>NZ_JABFHI010000001.1 GCF_013112225.1 Vreelandella azerica
ACGATCAATGAAGACGCGCCGTTTTTGCCAGGCAACGGACAGAGGCGTAGCCGTGGGGTCAGCCTGGGTTGAAGATCGCGTTGATGCCCCCGGTTACAGATATTGTGGTTCCCACGGCCGTGAAAAATAGGATGCGGTTGAATCTTCACACCAGCGCGTTTCGGGTCAGATTCAACCTGCTGTCGAAGTTCAATGTTGTCACCTCCGGTGCCAATGGCGCTACCGGCCCATGCAACCATGAATTGTGATCACTAAAGCCGAGCGGCTTGCGAGCGCCAGGGCGGCTCGTCAAACGCCGTGCTGGTGATGTAAAGCGGTCGCCACGCTTCGTTTCCGCTAAAATATAATAGCTAAACGTATCGCCTGCGATTCGCTTAAGGACGATGTACCCTATTTTTCCGCCATGAATGGCCATAATGGTGATTGGTGAGCCAATGGTCTGCAATCTTCAATCGAAAATGCTCCGTGGGTTGCTGCTTTTTAACTCGGCAAAGCTGCTGTAGTGGTCGCCACGTTGGCGAATCCAGCCCTTTCTGCGTAGCCACACGGTTGCGCGTCCAAGCATTAGACTGCAAAACGCATGTTTACCATTCCCCGTTCTCGATAAGCCTCGTGCTTAACCTCGGAGTTATGAGATAACACCATGCTTCGCCGTGCCGGGTGGTGAGAATAACGCGGCTGTATTTTTAGGTGCGTGCGCGTTGTAGCCTTCAAGCTGACGGAGCCTTGTTCTGTGTTGATGGTGTAGACCTCAACCGGAGTCATTGATGCCTCCGCTTTGGCCCCAGGGTAATGACCAAGATCATAAAGCGTGATGGCTGTAAGGCAGTCGTTGCTATAAGCACCATTGAGCCAGTAATGATTGTAAGTACTTGTTTAAGGCAGCCGTATACGGCAACGCGTGGGCAGCGCTGTATATCGCGTTGTAGTCCCATTTCTTATCCTTTGTGCACCAGTAGGGTGTCTACTTCATCCAACAGCAGTACGGTGTGGCATAAATTTCGGCTCGCCAGTGGGGCGGCTCGATGATGTCGACATTGGCGCCCATCCCCATCAACCACCATAGGGTTTGCTGGTCATCCGGCACCGTGGCTTCCAGGCACTGCCAGTGACTATCCGGTAAGGGGGACAACGTCTGCTCGTCGGCCAGAGGTGTTTCGCTCAACAACCAGGCCACTTGAGGGGCAACGTTGGCCACCAGAGTGACAGGGGCTTTGCCCTGCAGGTAGCCAAAGGCACCCCCGGCGATATAGGCATCCAGGTCAAAGTCCGGCAAGGCACGCCAGTCAACGTCGCTCGGACGAGCGGCCTGAATGCGGTGCAGAGCAAACTGACGAAGATCGCGATAGTCATTCACGGTAGCCAGCAGGTACGTCACGCTATGGCGGCTCACCAGGCCTTGAGGGTGCAAGATGAACTGCTTACAGGTCTCCCTGGCACGGGAAAGGTAATCCACCTCAATGGCCTTTTGTTCAAGCAAGGCCTGGGCGACGGTTTGCCAGGTGGCTTCGTCAAACTCAGCCGGTATCAAGGCCTTGCCATTGGGGATGGCCCTGACCTTGCGCGCCCACTGGCTCAGACCATTGGCGCTCAGGCTATCCAGCAGGCGCCGAGCGTCAGTGAACTGAGGCGACAGCTGACCCACCACCACCGGCGGTAATAATCCCTTGAGGTATTCTTCAGCGAGCACCAGCGTCAAGGCGCTGGGCGTATCCAGCGCGGGCAGGTGACAATGAAAATCACGGTCGAAATACCATTGGTAGGGTTTCTGGTCGTCATCACAGGTCAGTGGGAAATGCAGAGATAAACGATCACGCAGGTCACGCTGCAAGGAGCGGGTATCAATCTGGAACCCGCGTTGTTCAAGTTTGGCCTTGAGCACTGGCGTTGAAATACGCCCGGGGGCCCGCGGGATCAGCTGCAACAACGCAAGGTAACGAAAGAGGGTATCGCGGAGATCAGACATGGGACGTCCTGTCCTGGCAAAGTGTTAATGAAAGCAACATGGCGAAGTATCCTGAGTCTAGCGCGTTGCGCAGAAATCGGCGACCCTGGCAGGCAGGGCAGGCGATTCTCGTACGGCCACATGAGCCCGACGTCGCCATAGGGCAATCAGGCTTAGGTCAGGCAGGCAGGCAAGATCATGCGTCCAGAGCGCCGCAGGATGAATATCCATGGAGCCTTCGTCATCCAGTCTGGGATGTGCAGATAACCACTCATAGACCTGGATAGCCTTTAATCCAATGCAGATAGGGAAAATCAACGCCTTGGAAGGCAGCGATAACCCCAGTTCCAGCAAGAGACTGTTGATTTCGTGATCGCAGGCCAGGTGCCAGCGTTTGGGAGACGCCACCAGTGGGGCGGCCAGGTGGCCAGCGACACAATGCCAGATCAGATGTGCCTGCAAAAAGACACGCTCTTCATCCGTGAGTGTCGCGCTCAACGTCGGTGAAAAATACAGGTGGCGCCCATCGGTGCTGGCGAAATGCGCCTGATCTTCCGCGGTGGGTGTGAGTGTCAGAAACTGGCTCATCCAGCTCATGACGGGCAAGGTGGTTTCCCAGCGTTCACGATCTTGCTGCCACTTGCTCAACTCCTGTTGTGCCAGCAGTGACAATGACGCGAATGAAGAAGAACAATAAACGCCCATTGAATCTGTCATTATCTCGCCTCCCTGATAGATCGTCAGGCAAGCCTACAGGGCGGGTACGACAAACCATGTCGGAAAAAGTCATCAGGTGAGAAAAAGCGCGACAACAGGAGGACAATCCAAAGCAACACCTTATGCAGCTTTGGGTTGCCCTCTTGAAGACTTGCCCTTACGGGAGTAACTGCCTTTACCTTTTTTGGCCTTAACAACGCGCTGGTGAAACAGGGGCGTTCTTAGCGCTGCGTGTTGGGCATTATGCAATGCGTGCTTTTTCTTTTTACTCATATCACTTACCTCAAGGGTTTCTACAGACGGATTTTCCGTAGACGGGGTTTCTAATAGCAGGGCTGTCGATATATGGCCGTGGGAGGTTTTCACTGGTTTTCAAGCCACGCCAGAATCAGGGCCTGTGCCTGTGTAGAAGGAATGGCGTTGCGTGGCCCACGCGCCTGGCTGATAACCCAGCGATGCCCTTGCCGGGTGATGGCCACCGTCACATGATGCGGGCTGCCCATATGGTAGATGGCTACCTGGCCGAGCGCCACCAGACGGTCGTAGCTCCCCACACAGTGCGACATCTGCTGGCCTTCATCCAGCAGGCCCTGCCAGGACGTAATCGGTACGATAAGCTCATTACCCGCTAAGGGTGGGGCAGGGTAATCACCGTGCCGTCTCTGAAGCTGGTCGGCACTGCGCTGGTCTTTGCCGTCTCTGAGCCGTGCATTGAAGCGCTCAACCAGGCGATCATGCAGTGTTTGCAATTGGCGAGAAGTAGTGACTGACCGAAGTGCTCGCAGGTTCCCGTCAGGCAGCATCTGTAAGGTATCCGTCAGCATACGGTGCAGCCAGGTTGATCTGCCCGGAATGAGCCTTGAATCAGGGTCAAACAGGGCCTCATCAATCAGACTGGGTAAGCCTGGCCAACGGTCTCTTTCATAGCGCGCCAGAAAGCTCAAATGCGCCACGCTGGGGTGTGGGTGGTGGCTCAACAACCGAACGTCTTCTGCACGCTGAAGGGTGCGTAGGATCTCCTGCAATTCGCGCTGCCCCATGGGGGCCAGACGGCAGCGGCGTAATAGCCGGGCGACTGCTGATGCGTTGGGTAGCCCGACGGCAGCGCATTGCACGGTCTGCTTCTGTGCCAGCAAATCATTGAAGTGATCAGCCGACCAACCCTCTTGCACACCGGTATCCACCAGAAAGATCAACAGCAAGGGGGATGATTCGGCCAGCTCATAGGCGCTGGCGGACTGGCCACATACCTGGGCCAGTTCCAACCCCAGAAAAGGCGCTGCGTGAATAACGTGGCGCACCGTCTCTGGTATGCCTGCCAACAGGGTCGCTTCCTTGCTGGCCACCAACATATCCCAGCGAATGCCAGCGGGCGCAAGAAATTCGCCCTGTGCAATCCGTTCACCGTAAGAATAGCTTTCCCAGGCAAAGGGTGTGGGCGATTGCCACGGTGAAAGGTAGAGGGTCAGGGGTAGCCAACGGCTGCCTGGAAATCGAACGCGATTCGCCCGTCATCAGAGCATGCCTGCGGGTGCTCAGCTCCACGTATCATTTGATAAAAATGGCGCGTCACACTATCAAGAACATTCGCTAACATGGCAGGCTCCGCAAACAAGAAAAATCATCATGCTGGTCAATACGCCAGATTTTGACCGATGTTGCGACATTATATGTCGGTACCTGGTGATAAAGTGGGCAATGTCGTTTTTATTCCAGTGACTGAACATCGTCCTCGCGCCAAGGAGTCCATGAGAATGCCAGTAGAACCAGTCACGACTCATCCGACGATACCCAAGGCAGCAGCATTGTCAGCCGCCATTACTCAATGGGTTGAAAAGACGAATCAGGCGTTTGCCCCTCATCGCCGTAGTTGTCGGAAGTGGAAGGCGCCATTAGCGGGGTATTTCTCGGAACGCTTTCTTTCTCAATGTCATTACGTCATCGTGCCTGAGATCCCCTTGCCTGATGAGTCGCTTCTCCAGTCCGTTGGCATTGAGTCAGCCTTCTTTAATCACGTGGCTGGCCTGACGTTGGATAATACCTATTATCTATTGCCTTCGGTTGCTGACGCACTGAATGTGCACTTTCATGAACTGATCCATGTCGCTCAGTGGCAGCATCTTGGAGCGGTGGGCTTTGTTTCTCGCTACTTACATGAATGGAGCGCGCATGAGTACCATGAGATGCCGCTGGAACGTATGGCGTATGCACTGGAAGCAGCGTTTCTGGAAGGCTGTTCCAAGATAGATGTGCCTGAATATGTGCGACAACGTCTTTTTTCCAACGCGTAATAGCGGTTATTGGCTCAGCTGGCTAAGCCCTAGAATGGCAATGCAGCCACCGTACTGCTGTTGGATGAAGTAGACACCCTACTGGTGCACAAAAGGATAAAGAAATGGGACACCTACAACGCGATATACAGCGCTGCCCACGCGTTGCCGTATACGGCACGCTTAAACAAGGCCAACACAATCATTACTGGCTCAATGGTGCCCCCTTACTTGGCAACGACTGCCTTACAGCCATCACGCTTTATGATCTTGGTCATTACCCTGGGGCCAAAGCGGAGGCATCAGCTGGCTCAGTAGTTGAGGTCTACACCATCAACACAGAACAATTAGCGTTGCTCGATCAGCTTGAAGGCTACAACGCGCACGCACCTAAAGAAGGTTTATACAACCGCGTTATTCTCACCACCCGGCACGGCGAAGCATGGTGTTATCTCTATAACTCCGAGGTTAAGCACGAGGCACTTATCGAGAACGGGGAATGGTAAACATGCGTTTACAGTCTATGCTTGGACGCGCAACCGTGTGGCTACGCAGAAAGGGCTGGATTCGCCAACGTGGCGACCACTACAGCAGCTTTGCCGAGTTAAAAAGCGAGCAACCCCACGGAGCATTTTCGATTGAAATTGCAGACCGTGGCTCACCAATCACCATTATGGCCATTCATGGCGGAAAAATAGAGCCGGGTACATCGTCACTTACTAAGCGAATCGCAGGCGATACGTTTAACTATTATATTTTTAGCGGAAACAAGAAGCGCCACAACTGGGATTTACACATCACCAGCACGGCGTTTGACGAGCCTGCCGCCCTGGCGCTCGCAAGCCGCTCGGCTTTAGTGATCACAATTCATGGTTGCATGGGCCGTGGCGCCATTGTCTACACCGGAGGTGACAACATTGAACTTCGACAGCAGGTTGAATCTGACTTGAAACGCGCTGGTGTGAAGAGTCAGCCGCATCCTATTTTTCACGGCCGTGGGAACCACAATATCTGTAACCGGGGGCATCAACGCGGTCTTCAACTGGAGCTGACCCCACGGCTACGCCTCTGTCCGTTTGCCTGGCAAAAACGGCGCGTCTTCATTGATCGTATGCGCAGAGTGCTGGGCGAAAGTGAAATTTTTGACGGCTAGCAGTCTTTCGGATTACGGGCATCGCTTGCAGCGACGACACCCATCTCCCACCGTTTTTTGTGTTGCCACTGGCCACTTTAGTAATATGGTACTCAACCGAGAGGAGGGCGCATGGCGGATATACGTTTGAAAATAGAGCTTTTATATACTGATCCCCTGGTCTGGCGGCGTGTGGTGGTACCTGAAAAGATCAATTTATTGCGCCTGCATGAAGTCATTCAGGCCGTCATGGGGTGGGAAGAGGTGCATCTTTTCGAGTTCGAATGCAACGGCCGCTATTACGGCCTGCCCGATGAGTGGAGCGATCGTCCGATTGCTCTGGCCCGTAATGCCCAGTTGAAAGCTATTGCGGCGCGTGCCGAGGAAAACACCTTCTACTACCGTTACGATTTTGGTGATGACTGGCTGCACCGCATCACTATTGAAGCCACAGATCTGGCGGAAACATCTCCTTGCCCTCGGTTAGTAGAGGCAGAAAGGGCCTGCCCGCCGGAGGATATTGGCGGTACTCTCGGCTATGAAGCACTGTTGGAGGCCGCCGCCGGGCAGCCAAACGAGCACGGAAAGATGTTGTTGGAAATGCTGGGTGGCGAGTTCAATCCTGATGATGTCGATACCGATGAAGTGGCTGCCATGCTTGAGCCTATCCAGCGCGGCTTTAAGCGAAACAAGGTAAAACGTAAGCCCCTACCAGCATCGGATCAAGGGGCATGGCCAATCGATATGACACGCTCCCTCAAAGACTAGGGCATTCATGATATGGATACTCTGATCACCATCGTGGAGCAATATAAGCAGTGCCTTAAGCGCTAAACCCTTCAGAGAGTGGGGACGCCACGTTGCCTGACTCGCTTTCACAGGGCAGGTAATGCCTGATAGGTTAAAAGGCAGCGAGCACGATAAAGGATATGTTCTAAGCGCTGATGAGCGAAAATTTTGGTTGCGGGCTTACGCTACCAACATGATTCAGAGAATGCGTATCAGTTTTCCGTCGATATGGGACTGCAGGTTCCAGCGCTACACGATTTCATGAAGTGGACATCGCGTTAAAACCGGTTCTCAAATGAAATTAATTATAACTTCACCTTAGGAAAGCAAATAGTCGCCAAGCTTGAGCTTGAACCGAGTGGGAATGCTGGTCTACCTGCTGTTCCCAAGCTCGGCAGAATGATAGCCTAAGCTTATTGCGCTTTTTTCCTGCGCAACAAATGGATGTAATGCGACACCGGATGTCGGGTCCTGCCGTTATACTTCTCTATTCTGTGTCGTTGCCGAGTATGGCCGTGCTCTATTGAGTTACTACGATTTTTCAAGCCACTGATCGCAACACTCTGGCAAGGAGCGCTGAGATGAAAACTTTTAAAATCTATGAGAATCCAGCTGGAAACCGCAAAGCGGTGAAGCGGGGCTGGTCCTGGCCGGGATTCTTTTTCGGCCCAATTTGGGCGTTCATTAAAAAAATGTGGGGGCTGGGAACGGTATTGTTGATTGCGGTGATCATCCTGGCCATTTTCCCGGCAGGTAGCGAAATTGGTTTGCTCGCCGCGCTCGTTAATTTCGGTATTTATATCGCCTGCGGGATCAATGGCAATGGCTGGTGCGAGAAAAATCTAATTTCACGGGGGTATGAATACTGCGCCACGGTTTCTGCTGCCAACCCAGAAGGCGCGATGGCAGTGTTTTTAAAAGGCCCTTCGGATAGTGAAGTCAATCAAAATGGCAAGGAGTAAGGGATATGATAGAGCTGAAAGACATCGATCAAAAAAGAAAGTTGGTTACTACTGGTGCAGTCGTATTGGTTTTGTTTGTGTCATGGTCAGGAGTAATCGACTATTTAAGTAAGGAATATGTTAATGCTTCGACCGTTCAGGCACTTGCAGCATATGCGACAGCTCGGGTTATTAATGCCGCTGTCTCGCTCGCTTCTTCAATTAGTGTTAGCGCATCTTTTGGTGTTGGGTTTGATATACAACCATTTCAAATACTAGACCCAATTAACGACTTGGTTGAGCAATATAGTTCCGCAATGAAGTTTGCTATATCGTCACTAGTTGTTCAGAAAATAGTGATCGAAGCAATATCTACCTTATTCTTTAAGGTGAGTTTGACGGTTTTAGGTTTAGTGTTCATTGTTTCGCTTTATATTCGTAATGGATTTTACTCATTTCTATTATTTCGTATTTTTGCTTTTTTGCCATGATACGATTCCTCATTGTAATGGTTGTTGTTATGAATGGAGTGGTTGACCAAGCATTTGTAGATAGAAATATCACGCCGAGTATGCAAGAAGTCGAAGGGGCCGCTAATCAGCTTGAAAAAAGTCAAAGTACAGAAAATGACTTAAATGAGGATGAAATAAAAGGTCTTATCGCAATGCGCGAGCAGCTTCAGAGCGAGCGGACGCAAATCATAGAACAGATAAACTCACGTGAAAAAGTGTTGGAAGAGCTACAGGCTGAACTCAGCACGTTTATAGATAGGGTAGAGGAGCTTGAAGAACAGATGGGTACTATCGAAAAGCTAAATGTGTTTTCTCGTGAGGATGAGTATGTTCAGGCAAGTGCAGAGCTAGAGGAAGCTGCTAGTCTGGTTGAGCAGGCACAGGCTGAGCATAATGAGCTAACAGCTCAACTTAATGCTTTGGACGAGGATATTAAAAATACAACTGATATGATTGAGGGTAATAACGTCAATGAAGGTTGGTTGACGAGTATGAGAAATAAAATGTCTGAGTTCCGTGATATGGCAAGATGGGAGCGGATAGTTACAACAGTGGAAGATGTGATTCCTTCGTTACTTAATCTGATGGCTGCGTTTTTATTTAAAACTCTCATCATGCCACTGATATTTTTGGCTTTGTTTCTAAAAGGGTTTAAATATATTTGGGGCGTGGACCCAAGAAAATGGGCACAGGATGAGTACGCAAAAATGAAGAAAGTAGAAGATTGAAGTAGGGTCGCCGGGGTGATTAAAGCACGAATTAAGCTCAGATCTTGTGTATGGAGGGAGATAGAGCGGGTGGCGTATCCTATTGGCTGATCACCCCAGATCACAACCAACACAAGATGGATACGCCATGGCTCTCTTCGAGGGCAAGAAGAAAACGGGCAAACTATCTGATGAGCCCAGCACGGACGAGCTTTATCGTGAGATTGGCCGACTGTCGGTGGAACGAGATTTTTTGTCGCGCAAGCTCGATCAGTAAGCCGTCAACAACGGTTGGCGATGATCGAGCGTGGTGATCCCCATGTTAGCCTTTCGCGCCAGCGGGGAGACTCATATTGCGCAGACGCCAACATCGGACATGTTGCGTGTATTACGCATAATCCACTAGGGTCTGTTGACGTTTCACATTGGGAGCCATAAAAAACCACACTCTAAAGCCACCATGCTCTCGTAATTTCGCTTTAGCTTATCGTATCGCGTCGCTATGGCGCGATACGTCTTTAAATGCAGTTACCTGGACTGCTGGGTTGAAAGTCACCGAGTTTAAGCTTAATAAAAATAATTATTTATTATCAATCAAATTTTGATGGCTTAAAATTGTAATATCTCTTTCTTCATATGCAGGCTCATTGATATGATTCTGATCATTCATTTCAAACATATTTTTACTTTCTATGGCATGCTCATGAATCTTGATAGCAGCAAACATACCTTCCCTCATCTTATTGAGTGCTTCTATATTTTTTTCTCTCATATATAAAATCTGGCTATCAATAACAGATATCTGTTTTTCAGCAATATCCTTATCTTTTTTCTTGTTAATTAATTCAATTTCTTTTTCATTGATCTCTTCAAGTGCTCTAATGTCCATCAGTGTTATCTTTAGTTTATCTTTCTTGCTATCAGGTCCCCTTTTATCATTTATGTAATCTTTTATTGCAGAGTTTTTCTCGATAGAATTTGTTAGGTTTTTGATATCATGATTAAGAATAATAATCTCCTCTTCAATTTTATCTTTAATTTTTTTATTTTCTCCCTGACTTCACCAATATGGTCTAATTTATCCTGAGTCGAAAAATCAGCATTATCATGCGCCGAGCTTAATACCTCACCCATTTTTGACATGGAAGACTGACTTGAATTCAGAACGTTATTCATCCATGACATATGCAAACCAAATATTTTATTTTGATACTCTTGGGAGGATTTCATCATAGAAACATAGTCCCTAAATTTGTTCTTCTGATCCTCCATAATTCTTGCAATAAGTTCAGATTCTTCTCTTTTGTGTTTCTCTAGATTTTCCTTAACTTCTTTATTCAGGTTTCTGTTTTCTTCTCTGGCTTTTTCTAGTTGCTGTAAATTTCTATTAAAAGTATCGCTGATGATACGGTCTTTCTCTCTTTCTGCCTCCGTTTTCTGTTTTTTATTTTCACTTATTTGTCCAGAAATAAATTTTGCTACCTCTACTGCTCCATCAATGGCTTTCTCAATAAGAGCAATATTCATAGTGTCATCCTTGTTATATTCGTTATTTTCACTCGATGATTTTTTCATGACCTTACCATCTTTGTTTTGATATTTAGTTCTTGCCTATTTCTCTTTCTACTTCATTCTTGATATCCTGAAGCTTTCTACCTACAAAGCTCCTGGCTTCTATTTCAGCATTCACTTTTTTAAAATCCGACATTGCTGCTTGATATGCTATTTCACGTTCATTGTTATCGTTTTTTATTTTAATTTTTTCATGAATAACCTCGTTTCTAATATGGCGTACTGCAAAAAAATATACTAAAGAAAAAAGCGCAATTAGAAAAAATAAAGAAGATGCAACCACTACATTTCGTTGGTAGTGTGCTTCCGTACGAATTTCTTCAGAGATACTCTGTCTGAATTCATCAGCGTAAATTGACATCAGGTTTTCCTTGTTATCTTGCTCCCGATTTGATATTGACTCAAGTTCATTCTTCAGAGTAGTGTTTTCAATCATCAAGCTGGTGTTCTTTTCTGCCAGTTCATCTATCCTGTTTTTCAACTCCTGAGTTTCATTACTGCACCCTGATAAGCCCATAGTTATTCCAAAAAATAAAAAAACAAAAATATTTTTTATTGAAAATTTCATCAGTAATAACCTTTATAAAAAATAACGGATTTTCTATCTACGAAGATATTGTCACAGTTATTGTCTTTGATGAGTTATGATTAACGCAACAGATAGCAATCCGTGTAGCGTGGAAGTACCTGAGTGACGTTCTGGCGTTTCATACCCAAAGGCAAGACAATAATCAAAGTGCTCAGCATGCAGCACGCCTTATTGCCACAGTTTTCGACCAATGGCATACATGGCACTCATAGGTCATTGGAGGTTGACGAGTTGGCATTATTAATGATCTCTTTTAATGTCCATGTTATATCGGTAACGGTAATCTATATTCATGTCTGGTTTCAATAATTACAATTTTATATGATAATCTTTATATAGTCACCACAAAAGGCATCACATCGTCTATAGGAATAACATAACAAGACATTATTGCGCATTTTCTCCTGAGTGACCAAGCATGGAAGATCAGTATTGTTGAAAATGCTGGAAGGTGAGTTCAATCCTGATGATGTCGATACCGATGAAGTGGCTGTCATGCTTGAGCCTATCCAGCGCGGCTTTAAGCGAAACAAGGTAAAACGTAAGCCCCTACCAGCATCGGATCAAGGGGCATGGCCAATCGATATGACACGCTCCCTCAAAGATCAGGGCATTCATGATATGGAGACTCTGATCGCCATCGTGGAGCAATATAAGCAGTGCCTTAAGCGCTAAGCCTATCAAGAGGTGGAGATATGACGTTGCCTGAAGGGTTTCCAAAGAACAGACATCAGGCGGCGTGGCATCCACAGCCAAATGGCAAGGGCGATAACGCTGTATAGCCACCATTTAGGCAGGGCTAGCAACATTTTGGCGATCAAGGTCAGCACGTCACCCTTATATACCATCTTGCCACCCCGGCTGATCAGCTTGGTAAAGCGCAATGCGCCGACCTTATCTAAGGCGACCAGCCCTTTTTGGCCAAAGGTGGCGGCCAGCAGGATGGTGCCCTTTCCCAGTCTGCCGGCTCCCTGAGCGACATCCATCGCCACTTGGCCGCCTACACGATACAGAGAGGCGCTCTGATGGCCAAAAGTTTCTGCGAAGCGTGCCGCTCGGCGTAATTCCACTGCATCTTGGGTTTTTGCTAGCATTCGCATGCCACCTCGGGTGCTGGCCAGCACATTGATGTCCCTGAAAAGTGTTTTCAACTGGCCCAATCGTCGAGTTTCGCGCGCCTGACGCGCCGCCGTTACCATTGACCTGCCCAGCCAGCCAGGCAGTTGCCCCAAACGCCTGGCCGTCTTCAAAGTAATCAGGCTGCTTTTGGTTACCGTGGTGCCTGCTACCGCAGGTGCCGCTGCGCCGCCGGACGCGGCGGTGCCCACGCCACTGGCTACCTGAGCCCCGGTTGCCAACACGCCCAGCGATGCAAGAGCCACCATCACTTCATCGACGTCTTCACCCTGTGCAAGATTGACGCCTTGATTGGCTAGATCACGGATATCGCCAATCACCATGAAATCCGTAGCGACACTGGCAATCTGGCCAATCGTTTCGTCACTGCTTCCTCGCAGCAGGCCTTCACTCAGTTTGCCAAGCTGGTAACGCCATTGGCTGCGCGATTCTTCAATCTGCTGATAAAGTATCTGCGCCTCAGGCGAATTTCCCACATAATCATAGGTCATGAAGAAGCCCAGATAATCAGCGGCTTCTGCATAACGTTCTTCCGCTATCAGTGAACGGGTTTCCGGTAGGGGGTCTATTCGTGTTAATGCCAACACCGACAGCGTGGCCTGGTTCCATAGTGTGGCAGCGGCTACTCCAGCAATGAGAAGTACCGCTAGCTTGAAGGGCAATTTGAAAAAGAAGGCCATCATCGAGATGCGCTCCTGAAGCATACCGTCGGTGCGTTGTGGCAGTCGGTATTCGTTGAATCAATTCTTGTATAAGAGACTCTCAAAGCCCGTAATCACCCAGAAAGGCAAGCCAGGCGCTGCGCTGTGGCTCACTGACAGGCACTGAAAGCGGATGTCCTTGCTCCGTTTCAAAAGCACTAATGACTTGCCTGGCAAAATCATCCTGGCCGGCGGTTAGTGCTTCCAAGGTGCCCCACCACTCGATACGGGAATAGTGCTCCAAGGCCTTGTTAAGTTGGAGCAACCCCTGTGCCTCGCTGATGGCACCCGTGCGGATGGCATCGGCAATCACGCTGACCTGATGCTGCTTGGCGAGGGGATTATCGTGATCAGGGCCTGGGGGATTGAAGGGCAGTACTTGGACGATGAATCTGAGCATTTCATCCCGCGATGCAAACCAGTAAAACGCTCCGACGCCACCGCCCGCCGCGGGTGAGGCATCGCCCGTACAATATAGCCCCCAGCTGTCATCAGTAGGGCTAATTGAATGATGATGTTCCAGCTGCTGCTGGGTTAATGTCAGACGTGTCTCTTCATCGAGTGGCGACTTTCCCTCAATCAGAGAGGGCTTATCGGCTCGAAAAAGTCGCCCTGGTTAGGCATCACCAGCGCAGGTCCAATCAGGTCGATATCGTCATCCTGATAGCGGTCTTCTTCGCCTATCAGTAGCCAGTGTTCGCCTGACCAGAAACCAGGCTCCCATTCCTTGTTCACACTGACCCAGTAGTAACCCGCCAAACGTTTCTCGTTCATAACAATTTCCCCAGGAGTGGATGCGATCAAAGCGAGCTCAGGCCGTTGCCGCTGTTTCTTGAACGTCAACCCACGTAAAGTTTGACGACTGCAAAGGCGTACCCGGTGTATGGGTGTAAGCCATCAATACCCCATGGTAGGCGGCGGCATAATCCAGGCACGCTACGTTTGGCCCCAAGCGCACCGGCGTACCTATCATGGCATAGTGACCAAAGAAAACCGGCGCCGAGCTGCGCGAGTAGCCAACTTCCCGAGCCAGTGAAGGCACCATTTCGGCTGAGTGGATAAGGGCAACATCCTTAGGCCACCAGCGCACCCGGCGGCGGTTGGTGCGAAACGCTGAGCGTGAAGCCTGAGCGCGCATGGTATGTTCACAACCAGCGACGACACGGTCGAGGGCAAAGTAGGTGCTTGAATAAGTGTCTTCATAAGCGGCCATGGTGGCATCATCCAGGCAACGCAGGCCCATGGCCTTCAAGTGATGAATCGACGCCTCATGCCACCAGGCATGCACCACGCGGCAATCCTCCAATTCGAGGTACAGGGGTTGTTCACGTAGCCATTGAAAGTGTGCCAACAGGTTCTCAAGACCCTGTTCCTCAGCGGCAAAAGCCTCAACCAGGCGGCGGCGATCATGGTGCTGGCGGGTTGCCTGCACAAACTGACTCGGCGTCTGTTGGAACGCATGAGCATCGCGAACCCAGTTTAACTCATGGTTACCCACCACCATTTGAGCATGGCCGGCCTCTACCATGGCGTGCACCAGGCGTAGCACCCCGGCAGGATTCTCGCCCTTGTCAATCAGGTCGCCTACAAACACCGCTTTGTGCCCGGGTTTTTGCCAGATATCGTCAATCTGTTGATAACCGAGTGTTTCCAGCAAGTTGATGAGTGTCTGATAACGTCCGTGTACGTCGCCGATAATATCGAAGCATGGTTGGTTCGCCATAAATGTCTCCTGCCTGAGGTGATAACACCATGATGGCAGGGCGGTGCGACATTATTCGTCGTATAGGTCACCTAAAATGATGCAAGCACTACTGCTGAACGCTGAAGGAGCTTGATATGTCGCATCGTTTCAACACACATAGCCACCATGACGCGCAAGCAGTCACGATGCAGGCGCGCTATCGTGGTGCCTTATTAGGGTTGGCTACCGGCGATGCCTTGGGTACCACACTGGAATTTTGTGCCCGCGACCGTTATCCGCTACATACAGAAATGTGCGGCGCCGGAGCTTTCAATGTAGCGCCAGGCGAATGGACAGATGATACCGCCATGGCGCTGTGCTTGGCAGACAGCTTGCTTCATTGTCAGGGGTTGGATCCTCATGATCAGTTATCCCGTTATCTGAGATGGTGGCGAGAAAGCTACATGGCATGCCAGGGAAAGTGCATTGATATCGGTATGACGACACAGCAGGCGCTGCGCCAGTTTGAACGCACTCGTAAAGTGGATGGCGCCAGTACAGATGCTAATCAAAGTGGTAATGGCGGCATTATGCGCCTAGCCCCCGCTGTGATGGTGGCCAGCAGCCTTGAACAGGCCGCTGAATTTGCGGTGGCCAGTAGCCGCACGACCCATGCCAGCCCAGATTGCCTAGATGCGGCTGCTTTATTCGGTCAGGTATTATGGCGCCTCCTTCAGGGGAGACCATTGTTCAGGTACTGACAGATTTGCCGACCTTGTCACCTGAGAGCGATAGCATTCTGGCGATACAGGCAGGTCTGTTCCGACACTGCGAGCGTCATGAAATATCATCCAGTGGTTATGTCATTGATACCCTGGAAGCGGCTTTGTGGTGTTGCTGGCAAGCAGGTTCTTTTGAAGACGCCCTGATTCTTGCTGCCAACCTGGGTGATGATACTGATACCGTCGCTGCTGTAACAGGCCAGTTGGCCGGTGCTGCCTGGGGTATGGAGGCCATTCCCGAGCGCTGGTTAACCTCATTGGCCTGGCGCAATATGATGACCGATATGGCTGATGGCTTGCTGGCGCTGGCAAAACACAGTGATCAGTAAGGTGTAACCTAAGGATTTATTAGTTGGCAGGGTACCCAAGAGGCCCCGGCTCGGTTAGGCTTAAACTAATTGAAATTATGAAACTCGGTAACTAACAGGGAGGTAGTGTGGCCGATATTTATCCCCGCCTGAGCGATTCAGAACTGGAGGCTTTGCCATCCCGAGCTGAAGTCAGAGTTTATCGTCAGCTACGTGCGCTTGATTTTCCTGGGCTTGAAGTCATGCACAGCCTAGCAACGCAGACGCGCAATGAGAAAGGCACCTGGGTGGGTGAAATCGATTTTCTGCTTTTTCATCCGCAGTTTGGGATCCAGCTTTGGGAAGTCAAAGGTGGCGGCGTCTGGCTCGATGGTGAAGGCCAGTGGTGGACAGAAGGCCATCGTGGCACACACAAATTATCCACCACACCCCTTGAACAGCTGAAAAAGCAGACGGGCAGCCTGTTGCAGGCCCTTAACCAGGTATTGCCGGGTATCAAACTGCCCATTGCGCCCGTGCTGGTTTTTCCGGACACCCGTGAATGGCAGGGCACCTTTCCTGAACTGACCTTGAACCGCGACCATCTATTGCTCAAGGGAGACCTGGAAGGCTTGAGTCAGGCTCAACTGACCGCACGATTCAAGAATACTGCCTGGGCGGGTAGGGCCGCTGTGAACGCATTGCCCCTGAGCAAACAGCAAGCGACCCTGATTCAGCATCACCTTTTGCGACCGGCGTGTGCACTAGCGAGCAGCGTTGCCGAACAGGCCCGTGATGTAGACGCTGCCTTGTTTCGCCTGAGTGAAGAGCAGCAGTGGGTGCTGCGCCTGCTAGAGCATATCCCGCGTATGGCAATTTATGGCGGAGCAGGTACCGGCAAAAGCGTGCTGGCGCGTATGCGTGCAGAGCAACAGGCCCGAGAAGGTAAAAGGTGCTGCTGCTGTGCTTTAACATCGCGCTTGCTGAAGCGCATCGAAAAGCCATGACGTCCTTATCTTTGGGTACTATTGAAATTGCTACTTTCCATGAGCTTTGCCAGCGCCGCGCCGAAGCTGCCGGGCTGGGATGGCCCATACCGGATACGCCCGACGATGTAGGCGCCTTTTACAATGACACCGCGCCAGACTTGCTGATCGAAGCTCTGCAACAGACTCCTGAGCAGTGGGATGCTCTGGTGGTAGATGAAGCACAGGACTATATCTCAGACTGGTGGCTACCGATTCATGAAATGTTGGCAGAAGACGCATGTGTTACCTTGTTTGCTGACCCTGAGCAAAATCTTTATGCACGCGACTATCAGCTACCGGTAGATATCTTCGATGGCATGGTGCCGTACCCCTTCACGCTACACCGAAACTACCGCAACGCTTTTGAGATTGCCTGCTGGTTGAAAGAACGCCACAGTGCTGCCGCTGAACCGGGTGAACACCTGCCCAGCAGCCTGAACGCTGTCACTATCCACACCTGGAAAAAGCCTGAGGAACAATGGGCACTATTACAGAAGGCAATTACCCAACTGGAAGAAGACGGCTTCACAGCAGAAGATATATTGCTATTGACGCCCTTTAAGGTCGCTAAGAGTTATGTATTGCAAGCATTGGCAGAGCATAGCCCCCAATACAAAGCTCGCATGTTCAACGTAGCCGCAGTGAAAGGCCTTGAAGCGTCGGTGGTTATTCTGGTGGATATTGGAGCCACCGCCTGGGCCGCGAATTCGAAAGTGGAGTATGTGGGGGCATCTCGGGCAAAAGCTATTCTAAATATACTAAGGAGAAACTAATGAGAGTAGAGCAAATAAACATATCAAACATTTTAACTAAATGTTTTAACGGTAATTTTCAAATACCTGATTTTCAACGTGGTTTTGTATGGTCTCCAGCACAGATTAAGCAACTTGCTATTTCGTTTGTTAAGAACTATCCAATGGGACTAATTACCGCTTGGGAGCAACCTGAAATAGCACATCATGTCTCTGGTGGCAAACTAGAAATTGGAACCGCAGCAAACCCAACTAAATATGGAAGCTATGAGCAAGCACCTGCTGTAGTAAATATGGTGTTAGATGGTAGGCAACGATTGACTGCATTAGCTATACTCTTTGGAGGATTGAGAAATTCAAATAATAATATGAAATTTTCAGGGTATTGGTTTTTTGATTTAGATAAAATTCAAAGTGATGCTGATGATGAAGAGTATGTAGTTTATAAAAAAAAGTATGAATATGAACAAGAGCAGCTGGATTCGCTTTCTAACTGCATAAGAAGAGGATTGATAAATATATCACAATTAGATCTAGCTGGTGATTATAACGGTGGTATTTACAATCCAGAAAACTACCCCGATGGTGTAGTTCCTGATAACAAGGTTTGCCAAAGACGTATACGATCAATTACTTTGCTTCAGCAAAGGTATGCTCAATTTGATATACCGGTTGCTCTCCTGAGTAGTAACTTAGACCTTGGTGCAGTATGTGAGATATTCGATATATTAAATACCACAGGCACAAAGGTTTCAACTTTTGATCTTATTCATAATAATTTATTTATGAAGTCAAATGGCGCCTATAACCTGAGAGAGTCCTTTAACTATTTAGCTGAGCTGCAAAGTGTTGGTTACCTGGTTAGTGAGAAACGTCAAGAGTTTATGTGCCAGATTGCAACAGGTTGCTTTCTTTCGATGCCGCCAGACTATGTTAATGCTCATACTCAAGGAACGGGATTTGCTAAGACCTTAAAGGGAAAAGATTTATTAATAACGCCTCTCGAATTTTATAACGAAATTTTTGTAAGAGATAATGGTGACTTCTTGGAAGAGATTTGTCGCGATCTCTTTAGTAATGTAATTGGGAAGCGTGTATCAATAAATGAAATACCATATCCGGTGCAGGTTGTACTTTATCTTTCTATAAGATGGTATATTCGCTACAATATCAATGAAGGAAGTCGTGCTCAATATATATTTAGAGCTAATAGTTTATTTAAAGCATTTTTTTGGAGGAACACTTTAAATTCTCGCTATGATCAAGGTTATTTAACGAAGTTTAGTAGTGACTTGAGAAAGCTTATAAAAATTATTCACGATACGGAACATTATGATGGGTCAAGATATTGTGCTGAAGCTAATGAAATGCTTGACTCTATTGCCCCGCTTGTTGGTTTTGACGAAATAAAAAGAACTGTCCTTGATGGGGAAATAGGTGGTGCCCATAAGCAGTTGTTAAAGTTATCATTAATGATTTCTGTAACACGTGATATAGTTGATAGTGAGAACTTAGGCTATGATACGAATGATGCTGCTTATAGAGTGCAAATACATCATATTTTTCCAAAAGGATGGGTAAGGGACAACCTCGGTAATGTTGATGTAAGTTCGGCACGAGAAAGTTATGGTGAAAATAATTTTGCGAATTTAATACCAATGAAAGCTCATACTAATAGGGAGTGGCGAGCCATGTCTCCCTCAACTGCAATACACAAAAAAATATTACCTGGGATGCACACGCGAATATTTTGCAAGCCTCTTTTATAGAAATGGAAGCTTTTTCTTGTTTGCAGGACGATGATATGGGTAAGTTTTGGCAACTACGTGCTGAATGTATATCTAGTCATATTTTAAGGCAGCAGAGAGTAATTCTGTAATATATCTATTAGGTGAGTGCTTATGCAGAATTTTCGTATGTATGAGTACCTTAAAATCAATAGATTACAGGCTACCTATGCCATTTGATTTTGCACAGGTATTTGATGGATGATTGAGAGCCTGATTAGTAAGTAAGTTTTTCGAGCTTGCTTCATTTCTGGCCTCTCATATCACTTGATCATGAAGTACAAGCACAGAGCGTGGTAATCGAGAGTTTAAGAGTTTATAAGTTATTATACAACAATTTAAAAGTCATTAGAACTAAGGGTAGTTGAATTTTAGGCGGCAATTAAGTGCCTGATCACAAATTTCCGTGTAACATCGATTTTAAAATCACTGACACGGATAAACCTATGGCAAGGCGTCGCTTTGTTGATCCTCTCACAAAGTCTGAACAGCAGGCACTAACCAAGGCCTATCACCAAAGCGAGAAGCGGGCTTTACGTCGACGTGCGCACGCCATCCTGCTGAGTGATCAGGGCCATACCATCAACCAGATCAGTGACATTCTGCAGGTTCGCCGCGATGCCGTCTCTCGATGGCTCAAACAATGGGAAACGTTGGGGCTTGACGGGCTCGCCGATAAGCCCCGCAGTGGTCGGACACCTATTCTGGACGAGCACGACAACCAGCGATTGAAAGAAATGGTTGTTGAGCAGCCTCATCAGATTCGATCCTTACAGGCTCGGTTTCAGGAAGAGACTGGCAAGACAGTTAGCACGGTGACCCTTCGCCGGGCGTTGAAAAAAAATGATCTCAGCTTCAAGCGCATTCGTCATTCACTGAAGGCACGGCGTAACGAAAGGGATTTCCGCAATACTCAGGGCCTCCTTAAGGCGCTTCAGCAGCAGGAAGACGAAGGCGAGCACGAGCTTTACTATTTTGATGAGTCAGGCTTTTCACAATCGTCGTCAGTGCCATACGCGTGGAGCCCTGTCGGTCAACCCTGCGAAGTGACCGCCTACCCTCGTAGCCGAAGACTAAACGTATTAGGGTTCCTCAGCCATGCAGGAAAGCTTGTCTACCATACCACGACGGAATCAGTGACGGCCGAGACGGTCATCGAAGCCTTCGACACGTTTGTGGCTCAGAAAGACCCTGACACGTTCGCCGTTGTGGTGCTCGATAATGCCAGTATGCATCGCTCCATGGCCTTCAGGAGAAAAATAGTGGAATGGATGTCGCATCGTGTGTATTTGATCTACCTATCAGCTTACTCGCCAGAGCTGAATCTCATTGAGATTTTATGGAAGCAGATGAAGTACGCATGGTTGCCGTTAAGCGCCTATCTTTCGTTTGACCGCCTCTGCAATGAGGTTCATCGCCTACTCGGCGGCTATGGAGTTTTGCACGCGATTAATTTTGAATAGGCACTTAGCATGATTTCGCTGATTGCCACTGAACTTGCCTAACAAGTTCATTTATATATCGTGAAATATATTAGTTTACTCCTAGATAAATTTCTTCAGTAATGAATAGTCTCTATAGCTAATTTAATTATTGCGTTTATATGGCTGCAAACTTTTATGAATTGCTGATTATTTCCATCAACTTAGCGTGACCACAAACCCTTGGCAGCCTTGTCATCTGAGTGGTAACCTCATTTTTATTAATTATCTTTAAGCTCAAGAATTGGAATCTGTGCGACGCCGGATGTCGGAGCCTGGGGTTAACCTGCCTTCCCGACCCACGAATGTCGTCTTGTCTCGTCAGGAAGGAGAGAAGCATGCAAACGCGTTACGCCCCCGGTGCCCGCGTGGTCATTCGTGATTGCGAATGGATTGTGCGCCGCGCCGATGCCAGTGATGATGGCGGTTATGTGCTCACCGTGGATGGCCTTTCCGAGCTGGTCAGTGGTAAAAGCGCGCGCTTTCTCACCCGGCTTGAAGAAGCCGAGGATGCCATCCAGCTACTCGACCCGGCGCACACCCGCTTCGAGCAGGACCTGACCCCGGCTTTGAAAAAGCCGCCTGTTCATCGAGACCCAGCTGCGCCAGATCACCTCGGCGGATCAGCGCATCCATCTCGGCCACAAGGCCGCCATGGACCCGGTGCCGTATCAGCTTGACCCGGCGCTGCAGGCCCTCAAGCAGAACCGCCAGCGCATCCTGATTGCCGATGCGGTAGGGCTGGGCAAGACCCTGGAAGCCGGCATCCTGATGACCGAGCTGATGCGCCGTGGGCGTGGCAAGCGCATCCTGGTGCTGACGCTTAAAAGCATGATGACCCAGTTCCAGAAAGAAATGTGGAACCGCTTCACCATTCCGCTCACCCGCCTGGATTCTGCGGGGCTGCAGCGGGTACGCAACAACATCCCCGGCAACCAGAACCCCTTTTACTACTACGACAAGTCGATTATCTCCATCGACACCCTCAAGCAGGATAACGAATACCGCCGCCATCTGGAGCAGGCCTACTGGGATATCATCGTGATTGATGAAGCCCACAACGTGGCCGAACGCGGTTCCAGCTCCCAGCGTGCTCAGCTGGCGCAGCTGTTGGCAGGGCGCTCGGATACGCTCATCATGCTCTCCGCCACGCCCCACGATGGCAAGGCGCGCAGTTTTGCCAGCCTGATGAACATGCTTGACCCCACGGCCATCTCTGACCCGGACGACTACGCCCGGGAAGATTTCCGCGACAAGGGCCTGGTGATCCGCCGCTTCAAGAAAGACATCCGCGATCAGGTGCAGCAGGAATTCAAGGAGCGCGTGGTCAAGGATCTGTATCTGGACGCCTCACCCCAGGAGGAGGCTGCCTACCAGACCCTGCTGGACGTACCCTTTACCTACGCCGGAGAGCACAGCGAGACCAAAAACGGCCAGCTGGTGCGGATTGGCCTGCAGAAATCCCTGTTCAGCTCCCCGGCGGCGGCCCAGGTATCGGTAGATCAGCGCCTCAAAAAGCTGCAAAGCCGCGAGCGCAAGCAAGGCGAGCTGACCGAGGACGAGCAGCACGAAATCCAGTCGCTTCACTCACTGCAGCTGGCGCTCGGCAATATCACCCCGCAGAATTTCAACAAGTACCGCGAACTGCTGGCGCTGCTCAAAAGCAAGGAGTTCGGCTGGAAAGAAAAGACCAACAGCGAAGACCGCCTGGTGATCTTCAGTGAGCGCATTGAAACCCTGCGCTGGCTGCAAACCCAGCTGATGGACGACTTGAAACTCAAAGAGCAGGCCATTGCCATCCTTCACGGCGGCATGAGCGATATCGAGCAGCAGGGCATTGTGGAAGCTTTCGGCAAGGCCGACACCCCGCTGCGGGTGCTGCTGTGTTCCGATGTGGCCTCGGAAGGCATCAACCTGCATTACCTGTCGCATCGCCTGGTGCATTTTGATCTGCCCTGGTCGCTGATGGTCTTCCAGCAGCGCAATGGTCGGGTTGACCGTTACGGCCAGACCGAGATCCCCATCATCACCTACCTGATCAATCAGAGCGACAACCCCAAGGTGCGCGGAGACCAACGCATTCTGGAAATCCTCAAGGAAAAGGACGAGCAGGCCTACAAGAACATCGGCGACCCGGCCACCTTTATGAAGGTGCACGACCCAGAGGCCGAAGTAGCCTTGACCGCTGCGGCCATGGCGGAGGCGACGCCCGCTGCCAGCTTTGACCAGCAGTATCAGCCGGATGACAGCAACGAAGGCGACGACCTGCTGGCGCTGTTTCTCAACCCGGAAGCCGTAGAACCGCCCCCGAACCGGCCAGCGCCGAGGAGGGCCCACCCGGCACCGCCGAGCGCTACAGCCTGTTCGAAAGCGACTTTACCTTTGCCCGCCAGGCACTGGAGGCCTTGAACCGCGAGCGCCGCCAGGTGGATGTCAGCGTCAACCCGGAGCGCCAAACCCTCAGCCTGACCCTGCCGGACGATCTGGATTACCGCTTTCGCTTTCTGCCGCCGGAAATCCGCCCGGAGCACGGCACCCTGGTGCTCACCGCCGATAAAGCCCGCTTTGAAGAAGAGATCCGCCGCAGCCGCCAGGATGAAAACGCCTGGCCCAAGCTGCATTACCTCTGGCCCCAGCACCCGGCCATCCAGTGGCTGGAAGACAAACTGTTGGCCCAGGTGGCCCGCCACAGCGCCCCGGTGCTGGCCCTGCCTGATACCCCTGAGGTCGCCGCTGCCATGCCCGTGGGGGAAAGCGTTTTTCTGGTCAGCGGCCTGATCCCTAATCGCAAGGCTCACCCGGTGATCTGGCGCTGGTTTGCGGTCAAAACCCGCCAGGGCAGGGTGGTGGAGGTAGTGCCCGCAGAAAGCTGGCTGCCCACGCTACCCCTGGATAACCGCCTGCCCAACCGCGCCCAGCCGGTTGACATGGCGCCGCTGGAAGCCCTGCGCCAACCGGTTATCGATGCTACCCACGCCGAGATGCAGGCCCATCAGCAGGCTTACACCCAAACCAAACAGGCCGAGCTTGCCGAACAGCTGGCCGCGCTGGAAGCCCTCAAGGGCCGCCAGATAAGCCAGCTGACCCTGCAGCTGGAAAGCTCCGGCCAGGCCGAGCACTTCAAGGCCGCACGCAAGGAAGAACGCCTGCAACGCATCGAACGGGTGTTCCGCGACTATGAAACCTGGGTGCAGGACACCCTGACCATCGAGCCGGTGCCCTTTATCCAGATCATTGCCGTGCTTACTCGGGAAAACGACGAAACGCCAGCCCAGGGCACACCTGCGTAGTGCAAAGGAGCAAGACGACATGGCCATTCAGGATACTGCCGCCACCTTCGTGGGCTTGACCAACGAGAACGAATTCTTCAGCGCCCACTACCTGGCGGATGTGTTTCAAGGCGATTTCGCCGAGACCATCAAGCACTGGGAAAGCCAGGAAGAGCAGGCCAAGGAGCAGGGCGACACCCAGCCCACGCCGCATCGCGGCCTGCGCAACCTTCACCAGGCCTACTTTGCCCTGCGTCATCGCCTCAAAAACGAGCGCCAGGCCGCCGAGCGCATTCGCCTGCAGCGCGACTTCTTCCGCCAGCTGATGGGCGTGCTGGGCATTCCCTGGCAACCGGAAAACCGCCTGCTGGCGCCGGAGGCCGAACTGCCGGTGCTCAGCGCTCTGGGCAGCCAGCTCTGGGTGCTGGGCGCGCTGGACCCAGACAACGACGGCGAAGACCCGCTTTCCCTGACCCTGCACGCCAACCAGTTCGTTGGCGATGGCCCGCACCACCCCAAGCTGGCCGGTAGCCACTGGTACCGTTTGCTTAATGAAGGCGTCTTCCGCCAGACCCCGCCGCACCATGAGCACCCACCGCGCTGGGTGCTGCTGCTCAGCGACCGCCAGGGCATTCTGATCGACCGCTACAAATGGTCCCAGAACCGCATGCTGCGCTTCGACTGGGAAGAGATTCTTGGCCGCCGCGATGACAAGACCCTCAAGGCCAGCGCCGTGCTGCTTCACCGCGAAAGCCTGGCCCCACAGGATGCCGATGGCCAGCCCGACCAGTGCCGTCTGGATACCCTGGACGAAAACAGCCACAAGCACGCCTTTGCCGTCTCCGATGACCTCAAGTACGCCCTGCGCAACGCCATTGAACTGCTGGGGAATGAGGCCACTCAACAACTGATTGCCCAGGCCCAGGAGCGCAAGGCGGGCATCTACTCAGGCCAAAATGCCCTCGACCCGGACCAGCTCTCCCGGGAATGCCTGCGCACCATGTACCGCATTCTGTTTCTGTTCTACATCGAGGCGCGCCCGGAATTGGGCTACCTGCCGTCTGATGATGAAACCTGGCGGCTGGGCTACAGCCTGGAATCCCTGCGTGATCTGGAAAATGTGCGCCTGACCAGCGAAGAGAGCCGCCGCGGCAGCTACTTCCATGCAAGCCTGCAGCGCATGTTCCAGCTGATTTACAACGGCTACGCCGCCGAGCGCCAGGGCGATACCCTGCATGAAAGCAGCGCCAATGCCTTCAGCCTGCAAGGGCTGGAAAGCCACCTGTTCGACCCGGCCCGCACGCCGCTGCTTAACCGCGTCACCTTCAGTAACGAGACCCTCCAGCAGGTCATCCAGAGCATGTCGCTTACCCGGCCAGCAAAAGGCAAGAAGCGCCGTGGCCGGGTCAGCTACACCCAGCTTGGCATCAACCAGTTGGGCGCCGTGTATGAGGCGCTGCTGAGCTACCGGGGCTTTTTTGCCAGCGAGGATCTCTTTGAAGTCGCACCAAAGGGGCACAACATCAACCCCGATGCCCTCGATACCGGCTACTTTGTCACCCGCCAACAGCTGGAGGAATTCGACGAGCAGGAGCGCGTGTTTGATCACATCGACGGCAAGCTCAGCCTGCGCCGCCACCCCAAGGGCAGCTTTATCTACCGCATGGCCGGGCGCGACCGGGAAAAATCCGCCAGTTACTACACCCCGGAAGTGCTGACCAAAAGCCTGGTGAAATACACCCTCAAAGAGCGCCTGACCGATGACCTGAGTGCCGATGCGATTCTCGGGCTGAGCGTCTGTGAGCCAGCCATGGGCAGCGCGGCCTTCCTTAACGAGGCCGTTAACCAGCTGGCGGAAGCCTACCTGACCCGCAAGCAGCGCGAGCTTAACGAGCGCATTCCCCATGAGGATTACCCGCGGGAGCTCCAGCGGGTCAAGATGCATATTGCCGACCACAACGTCTACGGGGTGGATCTTAACCCGGTCGCGGTGGAGCTGGCGGAAGTCTCGCTGTGGCTCAACGCCCTGACCGGCGGCCACAGCGTGCCCTGGTTTGGCTACCAGCTGTTTACCGGCAACAGCCTGATCGGCGCCCGCCGGGAGGTCTACCCGGCCAGTGCCCTGAAAAAACAGCACAGAGACGGCCTCTGGTACAACACCGCCCCGCGCCGCCTGCCGCCCGAAACCCTGTTAACGCCGGAGGGAGAGGGCGCGCGAAAAGAAGGCGAGATTTACCACTTTCTGCTGCCCGACCCCGGCATGGTGGGCTACAGCGATAAAACTGCGAAAAAGCTGCGCCCCGAGGCGTTCAAGAAGATCAACGCCTGGAAAAAAGCTTTTTGCGCCCCGCTGGATAACAGCGAGATCAAGACCCTGCAGCTGCTCAGCGCGGCCGTAGACCGCCTATGGCGTGAGCACACCCGAATGCTCACCCACGACCGTAAGCTCACCCAGGATGCCTACACCCTCTGGGGCCAGCCGGGGGCCGAAGCCCACCACACCAGCACCCGTGAGAAAGATGACATTCACGCCCGCGGCATTTTCAACACCCACGCCCGCATGGCCTCGCCGTATCGGCGGCTCAAGCTGGCCATGGATTACTGGTGTGCCCTGTGGTTCTGGCCGCTGGATAGAGTCGATGAACTGCCCAACCGCGAACAGTGGCTGTTTGACCTCAATACCTTGCTCAATAGCGCCGGCACCTTCACCTTTGGCCCCACCCAGGAAAGCCTGCTGGGCGAGGGCGAAGCGCCCGAACCCGCTGAAGCCGCTGCGCTCAACGCTGAAAGCGCTGATACCCAAAGCGCTGAAAACCAAAGCCCCTTCGCCAAGCCGGTGGACGACCTCTTTGCCGCCGATGACCCCCAGCCAACGCTGAATACCGTCTCTCAAGCGGAAAGCCGCCCAGAAACCCGGCCCGAAACACAAGCCGCCCAGGCGGTCAGCAGCCCCCGCGGCGAGCTCAACCTGGAAAAGCTGTTCAGAAACCCGGTCTTCAACGCCCTGAAAGTGGCCAATACCCTGGCGGAGCAGTACCGCTTCTTCCACTGGGAGCTGGCCTTTGCCGATACCTTCGCCCACCGCGGCGGCTTTGATATCACCCTGGGCAACCCGCCCTGGCGCAAGGTGGAATGGCAGGAAGGCGGCATCCTCGGCGACCACAACCCGCGCTTTGTGCTGCACCGGCTTAGCGCCACCCAGCTCACCCGCGAACGCGAAGCCGCCTTTGAGCGCAGCCCCGCGCTGCAGAGCGCCTGGTTTGCTGAGCTGGCCGAGGCTGAAGGCGCCCAGGCGTTTTTAAACGCCACCCAGAACTACCCGCAGCTCGCCGGGCAAAAAGCCAATCTGTATAAATGCTTTCTGCCCCGCGCCTGGGCCAATGGTAACGCGCAGGGCGTCAGTGGCTTTCTGCACCCGGAAGGGATTTACGACGACCCCAAGGGTGGAGCGTTTCGAAGGGAGGTGTATCAGCGTCTTCGTGCTCATTTTCAATTTGCAAATGCTTTCTTTCTATTTGCTGAAGTACATGATCAAACAAGATTTGGTATTAATGTTTATGGTCCGACATTAGATGTGCCTAGTTATTCATCCATGTCTAATGTGTTTTTGCCAAAAACCATTGATGAATCATTTACTCACTCAGGTTATGGAAACGTTCCTGGAATTAAGCATGAGTCTAGTGAAGAAGCGGGTGGCAGTAAGGTTCTTTGGAATACCCAAGGCCACCGTGATCGCATTATCGAAATTGGCCAGCATGAGTTGGCGCTTTTTGCCCAGTTATACGATGAAGCCGGTACCGATGCCCTGGAAGCCCGTTTGCCCGCCCTGCATGCCAAGCAGTTAATGGCGGTACTTGATAAATTCGCCGCCCAGCCCCGGCGGCTGGCCGATCTGCAGGGGCAGTACTATTCCAGCAGCACTGGAACGAGGTCAATTCCCAACAAGATGGCACTATGAAACGGGAAACCCGTTTTCCAGTAAACGCCGAAGAATGGATACTCTCCGGCCCGCATTTCTTTGTCGGCAGCCCTTTCTATAAGACCCCGCGGTCAAAGTGCACGCAGAACAGCCACTACGACATCCTCGACCTGAACACCCTGCCGGACGACTACCTGCCGCGCACCAACTACGTGCCCGCCTGCGACCCCGCCACCTACTGCGACCGCACCCCCACCGTGCCCTGGGTGGAAGAAGGCGAGCATCGGCCAAAGCGGGTGACGGAGTATTATCGGTTGGTTAATCGGGAGATGATAGGGCCTTCATCTGAACGGACTCTGATGACAGCAATTATTCCGCAAGGGGCTGCACATATAAATACCTGTCTTTGTACTGCTTTCAGGTCAGATCAAACCATGCTGGACTATTACAGCATGACGTTATCAGTTGTTCTGGACTACCGCGTGAAAAGTACAGGTATGGGTCACGCCAACACGTCATTGATTAACCAATTGCCAGTGTTAAGTGATAACCGAGTTCGAGAAGCGCTTCATGTTCGCGCTCTTGCATTAGTAAGTATTACCCACCACTACGCGGTCCTCTGGCAATCTAACTGGCAAGATAGTTTCCGCCAGCAGCAGTGGGCCACCCGCGCGCCCATCGCCGCGCTGCCCCAGGATTTCTTCGCCAACCTGACCCCACACTGGCAGCGCCACAACGCTCTGCGCAGCGACTACGCCCGCCGCCAGGCGCTGGTGGAAATAGATGTGCTGGTCGCCCAGGCCCTCGGCCTCACCCTGGAAGAACTGCTGACGATCTACCGCGTCCAGTTCCCGGTCATGCGCCAGTACGAAGCCGAAACGTATTACGACCAAACCGGCCGCATCGTCTTCACCCCCAGCAAAGGCCTCGTCGGCGTCGGCCTACCGCGCAAAGCCAAACCCGCCGAACTGAAAGAAGGCACACGCTACAGCGCCGAAAGCCCCCAGATCACCACCCAAAACGCCGCCCTCGGCTGGGAAGATATCCAGAACTTGACCCAAGGCACGGTAAGCAAAACTTACTTAGACGATACTCTGCCTGGTGGACCTATGGAGCGCACCGTGGAATACCAAGCGCCGTTCTTCCGCCCGGACAGGGAAGAGGATTATCGGGTGGCGTGGGAAATATTTAGTTAATAAGGCTGTGAGATAAAGCGCAGTAAATTGAAGAGGAAACTAAGATGTTTTTGAATCGTTTGACTTTGGCGGAAAAAAAAGCTTTTTTGAAAGTTGCTCATCATGTCGCTCACATAGACAACGAATTTAGCAAGGAAGAGGGAGTGATAATTGATAAATACTGCATGGAAATGCAAATAGATGATGTGGAATATGATCCCAATGAGTTTGATTTGACATCTGAGCTTTGCATTTTTCAAGAAGATGGCCATAAGAAAATAGCGCTCCTTGAACTGATGGTGCTTGTATTTTCAGATGGTCATTTACACCATGCAGAAGAAACGATCGTTAATGAGATTGTAAAACAATTTGGTCTTAACCCGAATCTGGCAATTGTTTATAAAGAATGGGCCAAGAGCATTCTTTCGTTATTCGTCCAGGGGGAGGCTCTGATTCATTTATGACTTATCCATGTACGCGGTGTGGCCTTTGCTGTCAAAAAATCGATAAGGTAGTTGAGCTGAAAAAATATGACCGTGGAGATGGAGTATGTAAGTATTACAAGCAAGATGGTAGTTGCATAATTTACAGACAACGCCCGATAGCTTGTCGAATTGATGAGGGATATGTGATATTTGCAAGCGATCAAATGTCTCTCGAACAATATTATCGTGCTAACGCTCAAGCATGTAACCAATTGCAAGAGGAAGCGAGTTTTTCGCCCAACTGGAGGGTTATCTTATGACGCTAAATCAAGACCAGAGTGTGACAGAAAGGTTAGGTGAGTTGGAGGCGATGCTTCCGAGTTCTGCAGCAAACATCCGCCGGTTATCCGTATTGCTGGATAGTGGAGAAAAGCCGAAAGTTGCTGTTTTCGGAAAGTACAATCATGGTAAAAGTACGCTCCTTAACGCCATGATCGGGCAGGAGGTATTCAAAGTTGCGGATAAACGCGAGACGATTTCAGTTAGCCAATTCGATCATGATGATGTTACCTGGATAGACACTCCTGGGTTAGATGCAGACGTGAAGGGCGAAGATGACCGTCGAGCTATGACAGCAGCATTGGAAAGAGCTGATATTTTGTGTCTGGTGCACAATGTTAAAGCAGGTGAGTTAGACCGCAGTGAAATGAAGTTATATAGACAGTTAATGCGGCAGGACAGTAACTATCGTAGTAAGTTGGTTTTAGTGTTAACTCAGATTGATCAGGTCACGTCTGACGATTTAATTAAGGTTGTCAACACGATTAATGCCCAGCTGCCTGATCTAAAAATTGTTGAAGTTTCGGCTATGCGCTATATCCGCGGCAACCGTGAAAATAAAGATGGTTTTATTAAAGCAAGTGGCATGCTTGAGTTTCAGAGCTATTTGAATTCACTTAAACTTGAAATTTCTAGATTAAGAAAAACGGAAGGAAAAAGATTGGTCCAAAAAGCACGTGTTGAGCTTTCAGAATTAGTTAAGGATCGGAAACAGGAACTAGCAAGTAAGACGGATGATTTAGAGAAGCATGTTCAAGAGTTTTGGTCTGATGTAGAAGGTGCTCGCAAAAAAATTTTGGAGCGAGCTAAAAAACTGGATTTGGTTTAAAGGAGACAGAGTATGCCTATCCCTTGGTTAGTTGGTGGCGCTGTTGTGGCTGCCGCCACCGTAATAGCTGCTGCCGTATCTGACAAAAATTCTTCCGAAAGCTCGACTAGTTTAACAAGTGATCAGGAACGTGATCAAGAACGTAAGCTGAAAAAGGAGCGGATGCGTAAGGAAACTGCAGTCAAAGAGAAAGATCTTAAGAATTATACTTGCCGAATCGCTAAAAACTTAGTCCAAAAATACAGAAATGTGGATCAAGACGTAATGCACAAGAAACTTGAGCCACTTTTAAAAGTTTCTCACTTGGATAACTTAGGTTTGTCGGAAGAAGTTAAGCCTGTCTCACAGTTAGTGGAGTTGACAGATAATTTCCAATACAAAAATGAAATAATAGAGTCTTTGGAAGATGAGCTGGAAGATTTGGAACAGGGAGTGTCACTGCTGGAGATACTGAATGAAAAATTTAAATAGTTATTTAGTCAATGCGGTCGAAAATTTTGCCCAGTCGTTTGAAAAAGTCTCTGCCGGCGAAGAAGAATTAATGAATATCCGTGATGAGTTCGCACGTAGAGTGATGCGGATTTCGCCGGTACAGGATAATGTGCGGCAAAGTAATCCTTTAATGGAATCCTGTAAGGCTGTGGAAAGCCAAATGAGAACGGTTATCGAAAATTCCGTCAAAGACTGGGATGCTAGCCAAACCACTCGTGAATTATCAGATTGTTTTGCCGATAAAGCTATTTTGCTTGTGTTCGGGAAAGTTAATGCTGGCAAAAGCTCGCTTTGCAACTATGTCGCTTCTTTGTTCCACTCTAGCGATGTGCAGTTCTTTTATCTCGAAGGTGGTCAAGTAGAGAAATCAGATGAACCCTTTCAAGAGGGTGTTACTGAGACCACAGCGAGAATTCAGGGGTAGAATTGGGGAATAGGCTAGTTTTATTGGATTCTCCCGGGCTGCACTCAGTGACGGATGAAAACGGCCAGCTAACTCGCCTTTTTACAGATAGTGCTGATGCGGTTTTATGGTTAACGCCCTCTACCTCTCCTGGACAAGTACAGGAACTTGATGATCTTAAAATTGAGCTTGAAAGCGGGAAACCACTTCTGCCGGTTATTACCCGTAGTGATGCTAGAGAGGAGGACTTTGACGAAGAGGGAACTCTGTATAGCATCCTTGTAAATAAAACGTCAGAAAACCGTAAAGAACAGGAACAGGATGTATATTGCAGAGCTATCGATAAGCTTGGCAAACAAAAGGAGGTTAAAACCCCTTCTCTATATCGGTGCACGCACATAAAAATTCAGCTGATTCTAATCGTAGTTTGCAGGAAAGCGGTCTTGCTGAATTGGAAGATCGAATGGCTGACTTGGTTGCAGAAGCAGCAGACTATAAGCCGCGCAAGGCTAGACAGCAGGTTGTAAATTATTTGGACCGCTCCGTTCTTCAATCCATAGAAAGCAATCTCTTACCAGCAGTAGATGACCTTGATCATTTGATTGCTAGTGAGAGCAAAAACGCGATTAGGCGTCGGAAAGAAGCATTGTTAAAGCTGCAGCAGGAACTGTCGGAAAAGGTTATAGATTGGGCAGAGGAATTGAAAGATAGAGGGGATAGAGCTCTATTGGCCACACGTATCAATACCTTAATCACAGACCGACTGACCATAGAGCTTCGTCACTCGGTTGAGAGCTTTTTGGAGAATGTGGATACGATACTCGTTCAGGTTGAAGAGAATGATATTGGGAGTTTTGAAGACATTGAAATCGAGTATTCGAAGGTGTCAGGTCGAGCAAAACAAGCTGCGGCATCAGCCGGAGGCGCTGTAGCGGGAGCCGCAGCTGGCAGTGTTTTTGGCCCTGTGGGTACAGTTGTTGGAGGTGCGCTGGGTGGCCTTCTTGGTGGTGCAGGTGGGCAATACTTGGTTGAAACTGAAATTGTGAAAGAGAAGGTTGGAGTCGATGCGACCCAAGCTATTGAAGAGACTTTAAAGAAGCTGGATCAGAAGCTTCCATCTTTTGTAAAGCGAACGTTTGAACCTTGGGATGAGGCTCTTAACGAAATGAAGAGGAGCTCAAGGAAAATTCGCTCTGAAATTCAGATTTTTGAACAGAGTCTAAATGACGCTAAGGAATATATTTAGATGAAAATGAACGCTATTGCTAAGATTGATAAAAATCTGGAAGAATTATTCGAGCTTTCTGAGCGTTACTTGGGAGCTAAAAGTAGCAATCCTTAAAGAAGAGTATTATGCAAAGAAAAGTGAATCGATTCTTCAGGCTATGCTTTTTGGTAGTTATAACGCAGGTAAAAGTAGCTTGATTAATGCACTCCTTGTGCAAGAAGTAGCAGCGGTTGGGGATATTCCAAAAACTTCAGTTGCAGATGTTTATAGCTGGAATGGTTGTTATTTACTTGACACACCTGGAGTTAATGCGCCAATTGAGCACGAGGAAGTTACTGAATCGGAAATTGATAGATCAGAACTCATTTTGTTTGTTGTGCGTCAAGGTGATCAAGACGTAAAAGATGTTTACGAAAGAATGTTTAAAATGTTATCAAGGGGTAAAAATATTTTTATTGTATTTAACCATGAGTTGATCCCTGAACAGCTCCCAGAAGCGCTAGAGCGATTAACTGACATCATGGCTAAATATGCAAATGATTATAGAATCGAACTTCAGAGAGTTAGCGAGATTCCAGTGATTCCAGTAAATGTAAAGACTGCTATGAAAGCTCGTCTAAAAGGCTCTGAGCATCTAGCTGAGTATTCTGGTATTGTATATTTTGAACGCGTCTTTATGTCATGGTTGCGTGACTTTGATAATGAGGTCGATTACTTAGACCGGCTAAAGAAATATATCCAACAGTGTCTGGTGAGTCCGTTATTAAATGCAATATCAAATGAAAATAATACTGATAAATCAGCTGAACTGAAAAAACTTCAATATCAACGTGATGATATAATCCGTCAATATGACCTTTTAGATTCTCAAGTGACTAATCACGTACGGGCAGAAATGGTACGTTTAAAGCCTGAAATTGCTTCAGCAATAAATAAATCGTCTTCAAAATTAGAAATTGAAAGCGAGATAATGAAGTTGTCAGACGGCGTAGTCAAGACTACCGCAGATTTCTTGCAGCAGCGCTGTGATGAAGTTATTGACGACTTGAATGCTTCGCTGGATATTTCTTTTGAATCAGATAATAAGGGAGATAGTTCCCACGTTAGTGATACTATTGAAAAGGCTGTAATGGAAGGTGCTAGAGCAATAGATTCCGAAACTATCAAGAATGGTCTCTTGATGCTCAGAAAATTAAAATTTCCAGGCATTAAAGGTCGGTGGGAAAAAACGTTAGGCGGCTGGGCAAATAAGGCTAGCTGGTTTGTAACGGTTGTCGTTTCAGCTTATGAAATTTATTCAGCCTCTGCTGAGCAAGATGAGCATAATGCTGAGCAGCGTCGGCAAATTCTTGGCGTTCATCAAGCTATAGAAGGAATAGCGGGTGAAATCAGTTCTGCGATTCTTGATGAAACTAGGAAGGTAATTTCTGGTGCGAAAGAGAATTCCTTAATTCAGATTGATTCTCAAATCCAAGATATAACCAATTACTGTGACCAGCACATTAAAGATGATGAGCGTGTGAACAGTATTGCAGCCACGATTGATTCATTAACCATTTAGATAATGCTCTCATGTCAAAAAATCACTAAATATTAAACTGGGTGAAGAATTCTCAAATGAAAAAAATGATTTTTATCGAAGATCACGTAGTGCCCCAGCTTTTACCAGCGCCCAGGAAGCCTATAGATTTGATCACAAGAGCAGTGAAAGAGGAAAAGCCTACAAGAATCTGGAAACTTTCGGTCTGCTCTGGGGCTACTCTATTCCGAAGAAAGGCAATACGCCACCCAAAGTTATTGCTACTATGTGCACAGTTGAAACCTCAGCTACTCGTCATAATGAATGGGTTGCACCCAATTTTGAGTCATTAAAGGCTAAAAAGAAGTTCTTCCAGAGTTATTGGCCCAATATCGAACTGGTCGGCACCTTCCACTCCCACCCCTATAAAAATCTCAATGAAGTCATAGAATGCAAAGGTTGGCGGGCTTCTGACAGCTCTGATGGCGAGGCAAATGATCAGGTATTCTTCCCGTATTTTCATGAAGAGATCGCCCCTGAGCAATACACCTTGGCGCACCTGATTGTTGCCGTAACGGAGCTTGAAAAGCGTGGCTGGGCCTACCCTGACCGCTTATCGGGAAGTGAGAGAACAAAGGGCTACAGGTTATCAGCCGATAATTACAAATTCTGGATCCGGGGCTATTCAACTGATTTTGTTGAAGATCCTGAAGGTGAGGAAGGCACTTTTGTTTTTTCTGATGACAGCGACCTTGAAATGCCGTCACTGGAAAATCGATTTAAGTGATATTGTCAATAACTCGTATTAATACCTGAATGGAATCCTCATGATACCCGGCCTGCTTGCAAGCGAAGTCTCTACCGCCCTGCGCGAGTTTATTGTCACCGGTTTTGAAACCGAAACTCCGCCGTTCAAGGGCGAGTTTCAGCGCCTGGTGGAAGAGCAGCAGGGCGGTGAAGCCTTTGTGAAGGGACCTTATGTGTCGGTGGGCCTGCCGTTTATCAAAGGCCAGTCGAGGCGGGATTTCTTTTCTAGCTTTGAGACGGAACACCCTCCTTATGCGCATCAGGAACAGGCCTGGCAGCGCCTGGGTTCTGACCGCCAGGCGCTGAACACCCTGGTGGCTACCGGTACCGGCTCGGGTAAGACGGAGTGCTTTATGTACCCGGTGCTGGATCATTGCCAGCGCACGGCAAGCAAGGGCATCAAGGCCATCGTCATTTACCCGATGAATGCCCTGGCCACCGATCAGGCCAAGCGTTTTGCCAAGGAGATTCATCAACAGCCGGTGCTTAAGGGGTTACGCGTTGGTTTGTTTGTAGGCGGTGATGGCCAGGGCACCCAGGCCATGGGGAGAACCAGGTGATCACCAGTAAGGAGGTGCTGCGCAGTGATCCGCCCGATGTGCTGCTAACCAATTACAAGATGCTCGATTACCTGCTGATGCGACCCAAGGATCAGTCGCTTTGGGCGCATAATGGGCCAGAGACACTGCGGTATCTGGTGGTAGATGAACTGCATACCTTTGATGGCGCTCAAGGGACTGATCTATCGCTGCTGATTCGTCGCCTGCGCGCCCGCTTTGATATGGCATCAGATCAGCTGATCTGTGTGGGCACCTCGGCCACTCTGGGCGGCGATGACAGCGTTCAAGGCCTGGTGCGCTATGCCGCGGATATTTTTTCCAGCCCGTTTCAGCGTAGTGCGGTGATTACCGAGCAGCGTCAGGCGGATACAGATTTTCTGGATAACCTTTCCTTTCTAAACCTGAACCCGAACATTGGCCCGGATACGTTGAAAGATGCCTTGCAGCAGGGGCTGAAAGAATACCTGTTACAGGCGTACGCCCTGTATTTCAGTCAAGCGCCCGAGCAGGACCTGATGTCAGACGAAGGCAGGGCTGCCTTGGGGCAAGTGCTTAAACAGCACGGCCAGTTGGCCAATCTTTTGCGTCAGCTCAAGCTGATGCCCGTCACGCCAACCTTTAACGAGCTGCTCACCAAACTGGCCAGCCAGGTGCCTCCCCGCTTTGCTCGCCAGCCAGAGTGGGTGCTGGGTGCCTTGCTGGCGCTTATCGCCCACGCCCGCGATGAGGTTAATCAGCCCTTTGTTCAGTTGCGTCTTCAGCTATGGTCTCGTGAGTTGCGCCGCATAGTCGGCACGCTGCGTGAACCCGGTAAAGGCGCTCCAGACGACACCGACATTAGCAGTGAGGCGCAAGCCAGCCGCTTGCCACCCTTGTTGTCGTTTGGTGATGATCAGGCCCCGAAAGATCAACAGCAGGTACGCTTACCTTTGGTGCAGTGCCGCGAGTGCCATGGCACGGCCTGGCTATCGCGTATGGAAGGGTGCTCGGCTTCAGACGACCGTTTGGAGACCGAACTTCAGTCCATCTATTCAGCGTTTTTCAGCCACAGCCGCGAAACGGCCTTGCTACTGCCCTGGCAGCAGGGTGAAAAAGTATCACCGGCTGGCGCCATGCTGGAGAACTTCAAGGTCTGTCGGGAATGTGGCCAAACCGCCGCTATTGACTACAGCGGCGCCTGTAAAGGTTGCCAGGCTGGCAATGACGCCTTGGTGCGCGTCAGCAAACCCCATCAGCTTAAAGAAGTGACGCGGGGGACAGTCAACAAGGTCGTGCATGAAAATGATTGCCCCTATTGTTCGGCGAGTGCTGCCCTGGTGGTGTTTGGTGCCCGGGCCGCTAGCTTGAGCGCAGTGGCCATCCATCAGATGTTTAGCAGTCGGGATAACGATGACCGTAAGCTGCTGGCGTTTAGTGACTCGGTGCAGGATGCCACCCATCGCGCCGGCTTTTTTGCTGCCCGTACCTGGCAGAACAATGTGCGCATGGCGCTGACCCAGTGGCTGGAAAGCCAGGAAACGCCGGTGCCAGTGGCGGAAATTCCCGAGCAGTTTGAGCGTTTCTGGCTTGATCATGACGGTCAGCAGGGCAAGTTCTCCTTGGCCCGCTATCTGCGCGAGTTTATGCCGCCGGATCTGCGTTTCCGGTCTGATTTTGAGCTGTTTGAACAGTCGGGCGAGGTGGCTGATCCGGCGCTCTTGCTCAGCCTGATTCGTCAGCGGATGCGCTGGCAGCTGCTGGAAGACGTAGCCTGGCGCTCACAGATAGGCCGTTCATTGAACCGGCTGGGCATTGCGGCCCTGCAGTGGCCATTGGAACCCTTGCAAAAAGCGGCGCTGAGTTGGGCTGACACGGTGGATAACAGCCTGGGTTACCGCATTGATGCTGAAGCGGCGACGGGCGTGATGGTCGGCCTGATGCAGCATCTGGCCAATATGGGCGCGATTGGTCTGGAGAGCCTGAAAGCTTACCGCTACCACCAGGGTAAGCGGTTCCTGCTAAATAAGCTGGCGTATGTGCCGCCGATAGGCCAATCCACGCCCAAACCTATGTACCCTTCAACGGCCAAGGGCGAAGGCTTTCAGCCATTGCTCAATACCAGCAACCGCAAGAGCTGGTTTGAACGTTGGTTGATGTGCGTAAACCCTGAGTATGCGCTGATAGATAGGCGCCAACTGGAAGACGTGCTGACAGAAGCAATGGAAGCGCTGTGCGGGCAGGGGCTTTTGACCCGGGAGGTGAGCGAGAAAGGCGCTCGTTTGTGGATGTTGAACCCTGAGCAGCTGACAGTGACGACAGCACTTCAGGCGGTGGAGTGCCCGGGCTATCGACCCATGCATCTACCAGCAGAGCAGGCGTCTTTTTGGCTTGGGCTGCCGTTAAAGTCAGCGGCCGATCCATCCCTGGTGTATGAACATACAACGCCGTTTCGCGATGCCTTGTACCGCAACCTGTTTCGCCATGGCGAAATTCATCGAGTGATTGCCCACGAGCATACCGGGCTTCTGGCGACCAGCGACCGGGTACGCGTGGAAAACAGTTTTATCAGTGGGCAAAAGCCCTGGGAATATAACCTGTTGTCAGCGACGCCGACCCTGGAGATGGGGATCGATATCGGCGACCTGTCCAGCGTGCTGCTGTGCTCGGTACCGCCGGCCCAGGCCAATTATCTGCAGCGTGTCGGGCGGGGAGGCCGTAAGGATGGTAATTCGTTTGTATTAACGGTCGCCAATGGCCGACCCCATGACCTGGTGTTTTACGCCGACCCTGGCCGCATGCTGGATACACCGGTGGAGCCACCCGCGGTATTCCTGAAAGCCCGCCATGTGTTGCGCCGCCAGTTACTGGCGTACACCCTGGATTGCTGGACATATCAGGCAAAAGGCGCCAATCAGGTGCCGCCGAATATGCAGCCGGTGCTGGATGCCGTTGAGAAAACGCAGGAAGACCGCTTCCCTTATACGCTATTGAATTTTCTCAAACATAATATGCAAGCCGTCTGGGATGGGTTTGTCAGCTATGTGGCCACTGAGCTTTCAGAAGAGGATCAGGAGTTGTTGCGGCAATACCTGTTTGGCGGCCCCCAATACCTCGATGACCATCTGCAATTATATGTGGTTAACCGCCTTAAAGTGGTGGCGAATGAGCGGGCCAATATGGTCAGTACCATCTCGGGGCTGGATAAACAGCTCAAGAAGTTGCGCAAGCAGCCTCAGGATGAGCACACCCAGGATGAAATTCTGGAGTTAGAGCGCGAAGTGGCGGGCTATCGTAGCCTGCGTATCCGGCTGAACAAGCGTGAAACGCTCAACTTCTTTACCGATGAAGGCATGCTACCCAACTACGCCTTTCCTGAAGAAGGCGCGACCTTGCACTCGGTGATTTTCCGCTCCGAGAAGAAAATGGGCGGTGCTGATAGCCCCGAGCGCGAATTCGTGAAGCGCGAGTATGAGTATCAACGGCCAGCGCAGGCGGCGTTGACCGAACTGGCACCGGAATCGGTGTTTTATGCCGGTAATCGCAAAGTCACCGTAACGCGGGTTGAAACAGCCAAAGGGCGCAATATCCAGGACTGGCGTTTTTGCCCGCGCTGTCATTATTCGGCCCCAGCCGATGACCCCCAGGCAGGCTTTGCCGATAAGACCTGTCCGCGTTGTCACACCCCTCAGTGGAGTGATGAAAGCGCGCGCACCAAGATGCTGAAGATGACGCAGTGTATGCCTTCACCAATGCCAAAGACGCTATGTTGGATGACGGCGCGGATAACCGTGAGCCGGTGTTCTTCAATAAACAGATGCTGATCGATTTCAAACCATCGGATATCCGTATTACCTGGGTGCTGGACGACAAGCACCGGCCTTTTGGCTTTGAGTTTATCCGTTCAGCAAATTTCCTCGAGGTGAACTTCGGCCCCCGCGAAGGCGAGGAGATGTTTTTTGATGTGGCGGGTGAGCATATCCAGCGCGCCGGTTTTCCGCTCTGCCGGGAGTGTGGTTCGGTGCAGTCCCGCCAGGCAGCCGCCGGCAAGGCGGAGGCCAAACATCTTAAAAGTTGCAGTTTTGGGCGGGGTCCAAAAAAGCTGCCCAGTGGGCGTGAGGATGCCGGGATTGAAAACTGTCTTTATCTGTATCGTCGGTTTTCTTCCGAGGCGTTGCGCATTCTGCTGCCTCGCCTGGCCACAGGGGGCACAGAAGAACAGGTGAATTCGTTTGTGGCGGCGCGCTTCAGCTGGGCCTTAAACGGCGTTTCGGCGGTAAGGTGGATCACTTGCGGGTGGCCTACCAAAGCGAACCCATCGGGGAAACCGACGAGCGCCGCCATTTTGTGGTGCTTTACGATTCGGTGCCGGGGGAACAGGCTATCTTCACGAGCTTCTGAGCCGAGCGGAAAACATGCAGGAAGTGTTTCTTCAGGCTTATCAGGTCATGGCGCAGTGCGACTGTTATGACAATAGCATGGATGGCTGCTATCGCTGCCTGCTGGAATACCGCAATGCTTATGGTATGGAAAGCACAAGTAAAGCGCTGGCGATGGAAATGCTTAAAGACATTGTTGAAGGCGACCACTCGTGGGTGCAAAACGATGACTCGCTGAGTACCTTAAGGGGTAACCCATGGGTCGACAGTGAACTGGAAGCCCGTTTTCCTGAGGCGCTAGGGCGGTTTTTCTGGCGCTGACTGCGTGGGCAGTCAGAAGGTGCGGGTTTCCCAGGATGTTGTTCGCGGCAAACACGGATATCGGCTGACAATAGGGGAGCTGAGCTATGAAATGGTACCCCAGGTCGACCTCGGTGCTACCGATGGCGTGCAGTTTGCCAGCCGACCGGATTTTGTGCTGTGGCCTGTTCAGAAAGGTAGGCGGCCTGTCGCCATTTTTCTGGATGGCTATGCCTTTCATGCGGATACCCTGGAAGACGATCTGCTTAAGCGTCAGGCGCTGATGCATGCCGGCTTTGTGGTCTGGACGCTAAACTGGTATGACATCAACCAGGTAATGGGCGATAAGGCGCTGGAGGTGCCATTGCCTGCAGGCATGACTTCGTCAGAGCAGAATAATAAGGCTATTACAGCGCTTGCCGCAGTGGCTGAGGTGAGCAATGTTGCGGAACACCTGGTTAAAACGCCCTTTGAATTACTGATGCACTTTCTGATGGAACAGGACGCGCATGCCCTGGCGAAGCAGGGGCTGCTGTTTGCTTTCCAGTGTTTGCCAGGCCATGCGCTGAGCGACCCCGCTGTCCGGCAGCAGGCACTGGCAAGCCTGGACGGTTTACCGGCATCCTTTACGGATCTTCAGCCTGAAAGCGTGGCGCTGGCGGGGGCGGTCACCCTGACGGATAACCAGAGCAGAGCATCCATGACCCTGAACCTGCTGGCTTCGCGTCAATTATTGACGTCTGCCGACCTGACACAAGCTTCGATTAATCTTCGCTATGATGCCAACGACGCCACCGATACAGCTCTCTATGCATGGCAGCGATTTTGGTGTGCAGTCAATTTTCTGCAGTTTCTGCCAGTATTTTATGCCTGGACACCCCAGATGAACGCTAACGGTAGTGCCGCTGGCTTGCTCTGGCCTACGGCAGGCCAGGTGTCCGGTACGGCTTCTGATGGTGGCACGCAAAATAGCCCGGCCTGGTTTGATTATGTAGATAAGGATCTGGCAGACGTATTGAAAACACACACCCTTGAGTGGCCGGAAACCGCCATGGTGGGTGAGCCGGTCATGAACGATGATGAAGAGATCATCGGTGAGGTGGAGCTGATGTTTGAGGCGCAGAAGATCGCTTTTTTACTCGATAACGAACCAGATCAGCTGGCCGCCAGGGCCTATCTTGAGGCAAATGGCTGGCAGGTATTCACCCAGGTGGATACGTTGGCAGCGGCAATGAATCACATGGATGCAGGAGCTTGATATGGTCAGTGTTGCCTTTTCAGATAAATATTTTGAAAGCTTGTTGGCGTTGGAACCCAAGGAGCAAAGCCAGGCCAATAAAGCGGTGATGCAGTTTCAGCAGGACCCGCAGCATCCAGGGCTTCACTATGAAAAGCTGACGGCTTTCAAGGACAGCAAGCTGCGTTCGATACGCGCGAATCAGGATGTCCGTATCATTCTGGCAGCGGCAGAAAAAGAAGACCTCTACCTGATGCTGTATGTGGATCACCACGAGCAGGCGTACACCTGGGCGGCCAAGCGTAAGGTCGAGATCAACCCGAACACGGGTAGCCTGCAGGTCTTCACGGTTGAGGAAACCACGCTGGCAGCGGAGGCCGCTGATACGAACTCCCATCAGCAACAGCCGGGCCTGTTTGATGCGATTCGTGACCGCCAACTGCTACAGCTTGGCGTGCCTGACGACGCCTTGGCACTGGTGCGTGGCATGGCGATTGAAGCGGATCTGGAAACCGCACGGGTCAACGAGCAGCTGCCGCCAGATGCCTATGAAGGGCTTTTCATGTTGATGGCGGGCGCCAGCTTTGAAGAGGCTTATAACGAAACGGTCACTGCCGCACCGCCAAGCGTTGATACCAACGATTTTGCAACGGCCCTGGCGCGCCCGGAATCTCAGGCGCATTTTGCGGTGGCCGACAATGAAACTGCGTTGCAGGAAGTGCTGAATCAGTCCATCGAGAAATGGCGGGTCTTTCTGCACCCGGCGCAGCGCCGCCTGGCCAATGGTAAAAAGAATGGCCCAGTGCGCGTGCTGGGCGGGGCAGGTACCGGCAAAACCGTAGTGGCCATGCACCGCGCCAAGTGGTTGGCAGAAAATGCCGCCACCGATGACAGCAAGGTTCTATTCACCACCTTTACCCGCAACCTGGCCACTGATATCCAGCAGAACCTTAACAAGATCTGTCGTCAGGAAGCCCTTGAGCGTATCGAGGTAATCAACCTGGATGCCTGGGTGGTGAATTTCCTCAAAAAATCGGCTATGACTACGGGCTGCTGATGGATGCATCAGAAGAAAAACGCCTGTGGGAAGATGCTTATGCGGAAAAGCCGGCCAGTGCCGACCTGACCCTGGCGTTTTTTCAGGAAGAGTGGGCCCGAGTGATTCAGCCGCAATCTGTTGGCAGCGTTGAGGAATACAAAAAGCCTCACGGCTAGGGCGTGGGACACGACTGAACCGACAGCAGCGCGTCGAAATATGGCCGGTATTCGAGCGTTACCGTCATTTACTGGCGAGCAATTACCTCAAAGAGGCGGATGATGCCTATCGTGATGCGCGCCAGCTGATAGAAACCAACCCCGGCCTATGGCCGCCCGTTGGGCATATCATTGTTGATGAAGCCCAGGATATGGGGTCACAGGCGTTTATGCTGCTGCGTGCCCTGGTGCCGGAAGGCCCTGACGATCTGTTTATTGTTGGCGATGGCCACCAGCGCATTTACGGCAAGAACAAAGTGGTGTTGGGTCAGTGTGGGATCAATATCCGCGGGCGCAGCGCGCGCTTGAAAGTCAATTACCGCACCACGGATGAAACCCGTAAATTGGCGGTGAATATTCTGGAAGGGGTCAGCGTTGATGACCTTGACGGCGGCGAAGATAACCAGGATTTCTATCACTCCCTAATGCATGGCCCCGCACCGGATATTCGTTGTTTTGATGCTATGGAGGATCAGGCAGCGGCTATTCTGGAAGCAATGGAGGTCAATAAGCTGGCACCGGAAGCCTGTTGTGTGATTGCGCGTACCCGTAAGGAAGTGGCCGCACTGAAAACAGCGCTGGAGAGTCAACGGCAGGTCTGCCATCTGCTCGACGGGCGTAGCGCTCACGCCCCTGACAGTGCTCTGAATCTTGCCACCATGCATAGAGTTAAAGGGCTGGAGTTTGATGCTGTCTTTATTGCGTCGGCTAATCGCGGCCTGTTGCCGCTGGCGTTTGTAGTGAACGCGGCAGCCGATGCGGTGACCCGGCGCCAGAAAGAGAACGAAGAACGGGCGCTTGCGTATGTCAGCCTGACCCGCGCTCGCAAGCTAGCGTTTGTGTATGGCTACGGTGCGTTAAGCCCGTGGTTTGTCGCCTCGTCTGGCAGTCTGTGACGACATGACATTACTGGATTACGAACACCGCTTTGCAGCGCTGCGTTTGCATGCTGCCAAGGGAAATCGAAGCCCGCATAAAGTGGCCATGTTGTTGGCGGTGATTGATCTCATCGCGCAGGGGGAATTAAGCGAAAACCGTCTGAAGTTCGATAACACCCTGAAGCAGCACTATCAGGCACACTTTGCTTCCCTGGCTTCAACCAACAGCAAGCTCAACCCTCACCACCCTTTTTTCATCTGCGCAGTGAGGGGTTCTGGCATCACCAGCTGTTGCCAGGCCAAAGAGAAAGCTACAACCGGCTAACCACAGCAACATCACCGGGTGTTCTAACCGCCCATGTAGCTTATGCCTACCTTGATGAAGCGCTGTTTGAACTATTGGGCAATCAGTTTGCCCGTGAGCTGCTGAAGGCTGCTTTGTTACAAAACCTGGATGAACAAATACGCCGCCAGATACTGCGCCCCGAGCGTAGCGGCTGGGATTGGCTGGAATGTGAGTGCCTGGTAATTGACTATATGGCCATGCTGGAAAAGCAGCTGGCCGGCGTGGCCTACAGCAAGGCAGAACACCGCCGAGGGTTACAGCCTAAACTTAATCAACGCTCTGAAGGCTCCATTGAGTTCAAGCATCAGAATGTCAGCGCCATTTTGCTGGAATTGGGCTTGCCTATTTGTCCGCTTTGAATCTTCATCTGCTATGAATGGCATGGGCTGGCGCTGGCCGTGCTGTTCGCGTTCTTCCAATGTCAGGGCATCCATCAGGGTATTCAGGCGCAGAGGCAGGCCGCGCAGGTCGAGCTGATCCAGCGCCGTACGTACATTGCCCGGCGTCACACGGCGGCTGGCCAGATGGTTGGTGGGGATGGTGGCCAGGCGGGCATGATCACGTTCGGGCAAGACGGCTTTCAACAAATCGCGCAGTGGTTCTGGGGCAAGTGGCAAAAATTCCACCTTGAGATCAAAGCGGCGCATTACGGCGCGATCCAGGCTGTCCACGCGGTTGGTGGTGGCGAGCAGAATGCCCGCGAAAGTTTTCAATCTGAACCAGCAGCTCATTGGTGTGGGAGATTTCCCAGCTTTGCATACCGTTATCGCGTTGCATCAGTAAGGTATCCACTTCATCCAGCAGCAGCACCGCATTCTGTTCGCGGGCCTGCTCGAACAGGGCTGCCAGCTTGGCTTCGGTGCCGCCCACGTACTTGTCCAACAGGCTGCTGGCGTGGGCGGTGATGAGTTTACGACCCAGGCGTTCGGCCAGATGACGAGCCAGGGCTGTCTTGCCGCTGCCGGGTAACCCATGCAGACAGAGGCGGCCGCGCTGACGACGGGTTAGTCGCTGCACAATGCCGTCCAGCCCAGGGCGGGTGTTGAGCCATTCCAGGCGGTATTCCGGCATTTGCGGGCCATCGGTGGGGTGTTGAGCTTGAGGCCGTTCATACTGCGGCGGCCAAGAGCTTTCAGGCGATGGCTCATCAGGGTGCTCAGGTGCTGTTCGTTGCGCTGTGGGGTGCGTGGGTTCAGCAACTGCCCAAGACGACATAGCTGCTCGGCGGCGGCAGGCGTCATCCAGTCCTGGCGGGAAAGGTGCTCGCGCCCCTGAGCGGTTACGGGTAAGGTCTGCAGCAAGTGCTGGAAGCGCTCACGGGCCTGCTCACCGCGTTGCGCTTTGACTTCAATGATCAGGTCAAACCGGCGCAGATAGGCCGGGTCCAGCCAGTTGACGCTGTTGCTGACCCAAAGGCCAGGCTTGGGATTGTTCTCAAGCAGCTGGTTCATCCAGCCTTTGGGCAGGGCGTCTTCGTTGTTGATGACATCCTCGATCTCATCAAACATCACCATGCCGGGGCGCTGATCAATCAGCTTCTGCACCACCTGGTAACGGTGCAGGCGTTTGCTGGGCGTGAGCACGTCATCGTCTTGGTCTACGACGGGCACGCCGTAAAGTGGCACCTTCAGCTGAGTAGCCAGGGTCTTGACCAGCTCTGTCTTGCCAATGCCTGGGCGGCCATAAATCAGGATATTGGCACCGGCCTGCTGGGTGTTGATGGCCTTTTGCAGGTAATCCACCGCGAGCTGGCGCAGGGGAACAGCGCCAAAGCTGGCCAATGAGAAACGCCCGGCTTCCTGAACCGGGCACAGGCTCATCAGGTTGTCGGTGATAAACGTGCGCAGCGCGTCAGAAGAGGGTAAGCAAACGTCATGATTCACCAGAGGCGCCAGGTTGCGCAGCATGGGGCCAGCCGACAGCACGTCATCCAAATCAAGCGACCGATGGCCGTTGCACTTGGTAGAAAGTAGACCCAGGCTTTTCAGTCGGCCATTGTTTTGCAAGCTGAGGTGGATTTCATCGCTACCATGGCCGGTGAGCAGCGCCAGTAGTTTTTTGGTTTGTTGATCCTCGACAGACAGCAGGATCGGGTTGATCATCGGGTGCCGTAAACGCAGCCAGGTCAACATCAACAGCTTCGTTTCCAGCGCGTTGAGCTGAAGCAGGTCGGCGACTTCGTCACAGAGCAGAGTGAGCGTGCCCTGCACTTTGGCACTAAGGTCCAGTGCACGTATCTGCCGGCGCCACCAGCGTTTCAAGGCGGGGGCATGGTCGCGGTAAAGGTGGCTATCGTCGGCGCTTTTCGGGATTTTCTGGCCTAGCCAGCTGAACAGGCGGCGCCACTCATCGCTGTCAAGGTTGGCATCCTTGCCCAGAAACATCACCATCTTGACGGTCGTTACCTGCGCCAACAGGCGTTCTTCAGGGTCCTGTCGTTCATCGTCGTGTGTGGATGCATTAATGTCGAGTAACTGTCCCCACTGCATGGCTTTCTCCCGTGATGAGCACAGCACCATGATAATCGCAGGGTACGACATTCTGTGTCGTAACATGAAGTTCCTATCAGCTAGTGTCCTCCTTTTTCGGGAGTAGGGCCCACACCTTAACCGGCGAAAAAGTGGCCATTCTGGGCGAGTAGATGCTGAAGCTGATGGCTATCGTCGAGCGTTGTCTTCAGGCGGTAACGGTGATGACCTAACGGCGTCAAGGTTTGATTGCGCCCCATGGGACGTTCAAACAGCATCTCGGCCACCTCTCTTGAGACCACCATCTCGATCGGCTGCTGTCCGCCGGTACCCAGCACGCGCTGTTGAGCCTCATCCGGGGAGGTAGGCGTGCGAGTGTTCAACCCCGTACAGGCAGCCTGTGTCACTCGGTGCAGCGGTATCTGCAGAAAGCGCTCATCCGGTGGCGATGCATCAGGGGCTTCTGCTAACAAATACATGACTTCTTCCAGCAATAACAAACGCAGCGGGATAAGGTCTTCATGTGTGACCTCACCGTCCAGAGTGTCGCGGGTCAAAGTCAGTCGCTGACCGTCCAGCAGTGCTTGTTCAACCGTTAGCTGAATGCTTTCTGGGGCTGTCGGAGGTTCCGGGCGGAGAGAGTCCGGCAAGTAACGAATCAGCTGACGATAATGAGCGAGCCGTCGGTCAGGTACATTGTCCAGCGTGCCATGAGCTTGTTCCCACCAACTGTTCAGGCGCTGCATCACACTGCGCGGTAGACGGCTATTGGCCTGTTCCTCCAGGACAACAAGCGCCATGGCAATGTCTGCATCATCCAATAAAACATCCGGAATCAGGCCCCGGCGGGAATGCAGCGACCAGTAAATGGTGCGCCGGTTAATACCTTGGCTTTCCTCACGCTTGATGGCTTGGGGAAAGGTGTCTTCCAGCAGCACAAGATCCCGCTCATAGGTGCGCTGACTGGCCGGAAATTCGTCGTTCAGGTGCCGATAGATATCACCGGTGGTCAGCGGCCGACGCTGAGAGGACAGGTAACGCAAAATGGCCCAGTGGCGCTTTAGTTGTTGGCTCATCAACATCTCCGTCGGCAAAGGCAAAAGGTTAAAAGACACGCGAAAGATTAACAGAAAGACAATAGAAGGGCGGTCCTTTAGACCGTCGTGTTCCGTCTAGATCGCGTGGACTGTTAGATAACGCGACAGGAAACGTCGCATCGGACGGGTAAGCTGATGGTTATTGATCAGCGACGGGAGGTGATATGGGCACACTGACACTGGATAACCTGGGCGGTACGGCGTTGCAGGGCGCTACCGGGAACGATCAGGAGGGGCGTTGTCTGGTGCTGGTAGAACCCAATCTGCGCGCTCTGGATCTGCACGACGACCCTCGCCTGGAAGTATTGGATCTATCCAACTGTGGTGAGCAGGACGTGCTTCACCTGCAGCTGGATCGGTTGCCTAACTTGCGTGAAATACGTCTGCCGGTGCTACGTAGCGGCGCGATCATTCACCGCTTTACACTGGCGCTGCCGCGCTCGCTGTCAGTCCATGGGCGGGTCATTGAGTTCGATGCGGACTGGCAGACCGGTAGCCTGCGTCTGTGTGCTGAGGGTGCTCCCTGGGCTTCATTACGGGTGTTGGGCAAGGAAGCTCGAATGCATGACCTGGCCTTGCAGCATGAGTTTGCGGAATGCCCCCGTCTGACGTCTCACAGCCCAATCCGCCACAGTGGGCCGCTCACCATTGTGCTGTCGAGCAACACATTGCCGGAACGGCTGCATCTATCGGGTGAGGGGCAGTGGTGGCTGGCCGATGCATCACAGGTCACGTCGCTGGTCATTGATGGCCCGCCGCGCGTGCATGTTCACCGAGCCGTTGCGCTGGAATCCTTGACTCAGTTGAGAACGGGGCGCTGTGAGGTTGAAGGGGCGGACGCACTGACTAATGTACAGGGGCCTACCCAGCAGGTACGCCAACAGGCCTCACAACCACCACCTTACGATGTTCGCCATCATATGAGCAAGCAGTTAACGTTGCGCGGCAAGATGTCTTCGCTGACGATAGCTGACGGCTGGGGCGACGTTCATCTGCATGCGCCGACGTTGACATATCTGCAGTTGGGTTGGGCCAAACATCTGGCCCTGTATCACTGCGGCCGGCTCGATCAGGTGGCCCTGCCGGATGGCTTGCCGGTGGACTGTCATGGGGAGGTGCCCACTCCGCTGTTGAATCAGGCGCGCTTCTTTATCGATGAGGCGACTTTGAAGCAAAGCCTGCGACGCCTTGAGGCCGGTGAGTTATCGCTGTTGGAAGGGGTGCTGAATGTGCTCTCTCAGCGCTATACGCCGGCGGCGGCGTTTCATAGCCTGACCACCTTGCATCACCTGGCGGGGCAAGGCATGGCCTTGGCTGAGCTGTGGCAGTGTCGTCGTACCCTGAGTGCCTGGCAGCGTCAACAGGGGCGCAAGCGCAAACATCCCACGCTGCGCGATGCGGATTATCTACGTGCCGACAAACACTGGGGATGGGATCTGCCGGTGGACCGCCTGGAGGAAGGGCTGATGGCGGACCTGCATCTCTGGGCATTGTGTCTACCGCAAAGTGAGCACGCGCAAGCCTTTCGCAAGACCCTGCTGAAAGATGGCCAGTCACCGAATCAGTTGGGCTATTTTTTGCGTGCAGCTACCCGTGAGAACGCCCCGGAGGCGTTGGTGACGCTTATGCTGGATGTGCTGACGGCACTCTACCGTCAACACCCCTGGCCATGTATGCACGTGCCCAGCAAGCAGGCAGGTGCTACGCGTTACCTGCCGCGGCTGCTTCATGCAGCGCAGACGGAGGCGCAACGCCAGGCCGTCATGCATGCCATGGTAGAACTGATGCCCTGGAAGAAGGTACCTCTGCAGTTAGGCGCCCTACGCGCGGCCTATCCCGGCGAGGCACGCGCTCTACTCATGACATTGAGTCGTCAACCGGATGAATGGTGGCGCTGGAAGCTGTCCCATCAGCTGTTTTCCCAAGAGAAAATGGCGCATCTGCGTCAAGCATTAACTCGCCAGGCACTGATGCCTGCCAACACGGACATGGCGGTGCTCAACGATATTGTGGAGCCTTCAGACAGTCAGGAAAACATGGGGGACATTGTCAGTGCCCCGTTACATACCATCCGCCGGATGCCGCCGCGTCGTCGACGTACCTCCCCATAAAGGCTGAGGTATTAAGCCATAGCGACATGGAATGTCGCATTAGCCAAGTAGACTGTGAGTATTCATCGTGACGCCAGGAGACGCTCTATGTACGCGACACCCGATCAAACCATGACGCTGTTGACCCATCAGGTACAACAACTTGCACAGGACCCGTCGTTAGCCGCGCACCTGCCACCTTTGATGTTGTGGGGAGCGCCGGGTGTGGGCAAGAGCACCGTGGTGCGTCAGGTGACGGAACAGGAGGGTATCGGTTTCATTGATATCCGCCTGGCCCAGCGCGAGCCGGTAGATCTGCGTGGTCTGCCGGTGCCGGATACCGAGCGCGGTGTGGTTGACTGGCTGCTGGCCGGGGAGTGGCCACGTGATCCGGAGAGCCGTGGCATCGTGCTCTTTGATGAATTGACTGCCGCAGATCGCAGTCTGCAGGTGGCAGCCTATGAACTGATTCTGGATCGCCGCCTGGGAGATCTCTATCGCCTGCCGCCGGGTTGGCTAGTAGTGGCAGCAGGGAATCGCAGTACCGACCGTGCTGTGGCTCAGACCTTTTCCAGCGCCCTGGCCAATCGTTTCTGCCACCTCAACCTTGAGCCTGACCTGGAGAGCTGGACGCGCTGGGCTCGTGGCCAGGGTCTTCACCCGGATGTGATTGCCTTTCTGCGTTTTCGCCCCGAGTGTTTCTTCTCTATGGAAGGGGAGTGGAGCAAGGCTGGCCCAGTCCCCGCAGTTGGGAACGAGTGGCTCGCTCACTTGATCAGGCGGGTACCTTGCCCGAAGACGTTCAGGCGCTGATGATCCACGGCCTGGTCGGGAAAGGAGTGGCCACTGAGTTCCTGGCCTTCCGTGATTGGGTGCTGAAACTTCCGGATATTCCTGCCATGCTGGCGGGCAAGGCGCCGATTCAGATTCCTGAGCGGGCTGATCAGCGCTATGCCTTCTGTGCCGGTCTGGCAAACGCACTATGGAAAGGGCTTGAGGATGATGCCCTGGGTAGCGAACAGGCGCTGGCGCGTCTGGAGCGTTTTTTTGCTATCAGCGCGGCGCTCACCTCGGATTTTGCCACCCTGACATTGCTTGATGCCCTGCAGGGAAGTGATGAAGTGTCTACCCAGGCGCGCACGCTGGCGCTGTTCAGTCATCCAGCCTTTGATGCCTGGAGTGAGCAGCATGGGGAGGTATTCCAGCAGCATCTTGAGGATCAGCCCTTTGGCGCAGTGACGGCCGAGAAGGAGCTGTTTGATGCCTGATGTCCTTCGTCAACGCTCCAGTAGTTTACAGTTGGGCGGTCCTCGTCGCCCTGATGCGCAGGAGGTCCGACTGAAAAAGCGCATGCAGCAGGTCTGCGAGGCAGACCGTGCCTGGTTGCTTACCAGCCAGCCTTTTACGGCCAAGCTGCTCATGCAGTTGCAGCTAGTCGCGGTGATCGATGACCGCTTACCCACCGCTGGCACAGACGGAGAAAGCATTTTCTTCAATGCGGCTTTTATGGCGAATCGCACTGAGGCTGACCGCCGATTTATCCTTGCCCACGAAGTCTGGCACTGTGCGTTAGGACACCATCGCCGCCAGTTACAGCGTGATGTCGAGCGCTGGAATCATGCCTGCGATTATGAAGTCAACGCCCTACTGAAAGAGGCGTTGGGGCATTGCCCTCGGGATGCCTTGTTCAAGCGCCGTTTCAAAGGGCAGTCAGCAGAGCAGATCTATGCTCAGCTCAGCCAACAAGCACGTTTGCGCGGTCAAACGTTGGATGTTCACGATTTGCAGGGTGTTTTTCATGAATCGCCAATGTCTGTTAACGATCCAGACTTTGCGCCTCGCCCTGTCAGTGCTGAAAACGCCCGCGCCTGGCAACAGCGGCTGGTGGCCACGGCGCAGCAGGTCGAGCGTCAGCAGGGTGATTTACCCGGGTATATTGGCCGCCTGGTCACGCGGCTGCGTCAGCCGGTGATTCCGTGGCAGCAGGTGTTGGCGCAGTTCATCCATACCACCCTGAGTGGTAACCGCCAATGGCTGCCGCCGTCACGACGGCATGTGCATCGCGGATTGTATTTGCCCAGCCAGCGCAGCCAGTCGCTTTCCCTAGTGGTGGTGATTGATACCAGCGGTAGTTGCCAGGGAGACCTCCCCCATTTCATGAGTGAGTTGGGCGGAATCCTGGGCAGCTGTGATCGGGTCAGTCTGGAGGTCATCGAGTTTGATACCCGTATCACTCAGCGGCGCCTTCTGGATGAAGGCCAGTTGCAGGCGCTTCAAAACTGGCGCTGCCAGGGCGGTGGCGGCAGTGATATTCGGCCGGTATTTGAGGCGCTGACGGATTCGCCGCCCGAGCTGATGGTGGTGCTGACCGATGGCTACATATCGGCCCCGACACAGGCAGCACCTTATCCCGTGATCTGGTGCCTGACTGAGGACGGTCGTGCACCTGTTGAATGGGGAAATGCATTGCGTTTGTCTTCTTAAGATCTATATGACTTGCAGCATAAAAAAAGCCGCCAAGCGGTATTGCTGGCGGCATTTCAAGATTTTCAGTCGATGCTACAGAGGCAAAACATTCAGGTCCGGACGCCAAAATGCTTGATGACGGCTGCGCCTGAACCCCCAACCAGTATCTTGCTTGAAAACGCGCCGTTCGTTATCAGCCATGGCGCTTTGACCATCGGCATCACGAAGGTAGCGGGCTAGTGCCATGGCCGCAGGCTTACCATAACGTGCGCCAGGAGATGCTGCTGTCAGCATGTGGCGTAATGTCAACGAGAGTTCCCGTGCCTGTTTATCAAGATAGGCAAAGCCTTCGGCGCAGGCTTCCAGTGTCAGGTCATCATGATGGCAGAGTTTCCAGGCAGCGTTCGGTTTTCCCTTTGAGTCATAGGTGAAGGTTTTACCGATGTCATGAAGTAACCCTGCGACAAAACATGTCTCTTGAAGGATACGCGGCTGAGCTGGATCGTTCAGGCGCAACATCGCGACGGTGTTATTCGCAACTTCCAACGAATGCTGTAACAAGCCACCTGCATAGGCATGATGATTGTTGAGACTAGCAGGAGCGTTCAAGAAAGACTCCAGGCGATCCTGTTGCTCCAGTACGCGTTTTAGACATTCTTTCAGATGTACGGAGTTCAGCGATTGTGTTGTTGCGATTAACTGATCGAACGCTTCTGGAACAGGACAATAGATCCGTGGCAGTGACTGGAGCGGTGTTAATGCCTGGATTTCATCAGACGCTGCTGCACGAAATTCCTGGATCATGAAGTGACCAGTGACTGATTTGACGCCGGTAGCGGTCACGTGATCCAGATGAGTGATACCTTCCGGCGGGGCTGTCAGGGTCAGGTTCAGCCAGGCGATATGATCACCCTGGCAATCACTCAGCCGCACTTTCTGGAAAGGAGTGTTGGCGTCATCGAATATAGCCATTCTTCCCGTTAGCCGATAGGTGCCTGAAAATGAACGGGTCAGATGAGCAGGCAGGTGATCATGCTTGGACATGGTCAGACTCCTCGGTAGATTGAACAGGGTCAGGGTTGCCCAGCAGACGCTCAAATGCAGAGCCGTCCATGCGCGTGGCATTCGGTACGTAGCGTGAATACACTTTAAAAAGCATCTCTGTTGAGTTATGCCCAAGAATTCTGGCCACCCATTCCGGATTCTCCCCTGATGCCAGAAAAAGCGTCGCTGCTGTATGGCGTGTCTGATAGGGCCGGCGTTTGTTAAGGCCTAATGCTCTAAGCAGGGGATACCACACTCGCTTGGTCACGTTATTGTGATCCAGCGGTTGCCCTTTTGATTACAGAAGACGTAACCGCTTTGGTGGCCCGTCGCTTTGTATTGGGTCTTTAGCGCGTCGAACACCTGGCCGAACATGGGGATCTCACGTTGAGAGCCATCGGTTTTGGTGTACTCCGTCTGACCGTTGATCAGTGTTTCGCGGATCAGAATCTCACGCTTGGCGAAGTCAACGTGCTTCCATTTTAGACCGTCAATTTCGCCGGTACGCATGCCAGTAAAAAAGCGTACTGTGTAATAGTTCCGATAGTCAGGGCGCACATTGTCAATAATGCGGTGTACCTCGCGTAGCGAAAAAGGCTCGATATGGGTTTTCTGCAGTTTTAGCGGTTTGATGTTCTTGTAAGTCGTTTCATACTCAAAACGCTCGGCGGCTTCATCCAGTATCATGCGCAGGATAGCCAGGTGACTGTTGATGGTTTTGGGCGACAACGTGCCATTTGGGCCCCGTCCCCTTCGTTTTGCCAGCTTGGCGCGAAAGGCCATAATGTCTGCCTTTTTGATCTCACCGATAGGCTTTTTCCAAACGCAGGCAGCAGAGAGCTATCCAGAATTGAGGTGACATTGCGCACATGGGATGCCCGCCATTGAATCTTGCTTTCTTCAAGCCACTGTAAGGCGAATTCGCTGAAGAGGGGTGTGTCGACTAACGGTTGCGCAGGTGTGTCTGAGAGCTGCTGTGCTGCCGTTTTTTGAGATTCTTCGTCCAGCCCCAGCTTGCGCAGGTTTTTGCTATTTGGAAAAAATTCAGCGTAATCCAGGTCATCAAGCAAGATTTTTGCTTCAATCCTGGCAAGCAGACCTTCCACTTTTTGCGGTTAGCCGGTGTATCTTTCAGAGCTGTCTGTTCACGTAATCGCAGGCCTTTGTAGAAAAAAATCCAGATATAATTTGCCTGTTTCTTTCCGTTGACGAACCTTACCCATGGCTGACACCTCCATTGGCCATTGGAATGGCAATATTGCTTTGTGCTGACTTCAGCATTTCTTTCTCAACGGCTTCCCAGAGAAAGAGGATCTTGCGGCGGCCAAAGGGCTTGATGTAGTGGGTACCCTCAAGCAAAACGCTATCTTTGAGTTGTTGGCGAATGGTTCGGCAGTCGTACTTGATCCGCTGAGCAAGCTCTTCGGTCGTAAGGTAGGTATATGATGATTCCATCGAAAACCTCCAGAAGGAATGGTATTCTGCGTGGCTAAAAGGCATTCCGAGTATCAGAATGTCATCCTAAATAGCATTTTAGGCAGCAAAATATCATTTGCAAGCTTTTTTGCCATTCTGGATGACAAAAAGTTTTCCAGGAGGTTTTGATGGTTCGTTGTCACTTGGCGCGCTTGATGGGAGAGCGCAAGATGAAAATTGTTGATGTTGCCCGTGAGACGGGGCTGAATCGAAATACAGTAACGCTTCTGTATAAAGAAACTGCTCAGCGTATTGAGTTGGATGCGCTGGATAAGTTATGCAAATTATTCAACTGTGAAGTCGGAGACTTGCTTGAGTTTCATGAGGACCGTTGATAGGGAAGTGGCAATTAAACGTTTTTTAGAGTCGCCTGACGGTCACAGGCAAAATATTTTTGATAGGCGAGAATTTCAAAAGTGGCACATATATGTCACAGATGTGTCACAGGAAGTTAGCCTGATAACAAACACAAAAAAGGCAGATCAGTAAGTGACTGATCTGCCTTATAAAATATTGGTAGCGGGGACCGGATTTGAACCGATGACCTTCGGGTTATGAGCCCGACGAGCTACCAGACTGCTCCACCCCGCATCAACGTGTTGCGTATTCTACGTATTTATACGCCCACGTCAAGTAGCGATTACCAACTTTTGCCTTATAGGCGTATTCGTCATAGTGCTGCAACATGGTCGATGTTAAAACTGCTTAATATATTTGTCCGTTTTCGAGCCTGGTATTGCCACGTCAGATTTTTTGCCTGGATTGTTAAACGGTTGAATAAAGCGGGTGCGGTGTCCTCATGATAAAGTTGACGGTATCACCGTGGCTCCTGTTAGGTTATAGCTGTCGGCATGCCTTAGACCAACAACTGCAATCGAGCATGCCGCAGATTCTGGCGCATATGCGCTTACCCACAATGGCTTGCTATATATGCTGCAACGTAAATCAAGCCATTTGTAATTTCAGGGAGGTAGTCAATGGCCAATCAAGCCCCCGTCGCCTGGGTAACTGGTGGAACCGGTGGTATCGGTTCAGCAATCTGTCGTTCGCTGGCTGATGCTGGTTACCAGGTAGTTGCCGGGTATCATAATCCCGAGAAAGCCAAAACGTGGTTGGAAGATCAGCAGGCAAACGGTTATCAGAATATCGCGCTTTCCGGCGTTGATCTTGCTGATTTTGATGCGTGCATTGAAGGCGCTCGCGCTATTGAAGCAGAACACGGCCCTATCAGTGTGCTGGTCAACTGTGCGGGTATTACCCGTGATGGCACCATGAAAAAGATGTCTCATGAGCAATGGAGCGAGGTAATCGATACCAACCTCAACAGCGTTTTCAACACGTGTCGTGGTGTGATTGAAAGCATGTTGGGTGAAGGCTACGGTCGTATTATTAATATTTCGTCGGTTAATGGCCGTAAAGGGCAGTTTGGCCAGGCGAACTATGCCGCAGCAAAAGCAGGCATGCACGGTTTGACCATGTCGCTGGCACAGGAGACGGCCACCAAGGGCATTACCGTCAACACCATTTCGCCCGGCTATATCGCAACCGATATGATAATGAAAATTCCCGAGAAGGTGCGCGAAGCTATTCGTGAGACCATTCCGGTGAAACGCTACGGCACGCCAGAAGAAATTGGTCGTCTGGTAACTTTCCTGGCCGATAAGGAGTCAGGCTTTATCACCGGTGCCAACATCGATATCAACGGCGGTCAGTTCATGGGTTAATTGATAGAATAACCATGGCAACGTCGGTTATCAGGGTGCGTTGAACGAACCCGGTAACCAAACAGAACGGGAGGCTTTTGCCTCCCGTTCTGCTGTGTTTTTAATGGCATTGTTTTTAATGGTATTGTTTGCGTGGCTATCTACGGCGTGGGCCGATGCCGGTGTGCTCTCAGTGCGGTGGGAGCGGCGACAGGCGGCTTAGCAGATCATCAAGCTCGTTGATATCAGCCTGCCACAGCGAGCGCGGCATGGGGCCTAGTGCGAGCAAGGAGGAGAGAACGGAAATGAGTTCTTCTTCCTGGCTGCGTTCCTGTTGAAGGCCATCATTCAGGCGCTCTACCTGAATGGCCAATCTTAGCGGCTCATCGCTTTGCTTGACGCGGCCAAGAGCAAGTAGTGAAAGATGCACACGTAACCGCGCAAGCTCGTCTTTCAGCTGTTGTGTTTCGGGAGCGCTTGCTGTGGCCTGACGCCTCTTCTCATTACGCTTTAGATGCGCAGGTTTAAATTCATCAGGCAGGGGGTATCCAGTACGTCATTGGCATTGACGTCGGTGCCAGCCGCTGAGTGTTCAAGCACTGCCTGGTCAGCGTCCAGGTGTGCGCTAACGAGCGGCAGAATGGCCTGCCACTGCTGCACCCGAGCGGCTAATTTGAGGCGTTCCAGGCGTTCACGGCGAGCGCGGACAATACCACTCAGGCGCTTTTGCATGCCATCGCTGCGTCTATTGCGGGGGAGCGGTTCCAGCGCTGCCGCCTCGGCCAGAAAAGCTTCCAGCTTAGTGAGGTCGTCTGCATGGTTGGGCTGCCAGGCATCCATACGCTCAACCAGGGCCTGCATGTCGTCCAGGCGCTGCTGTTGGCGGGAAACCTGCTCGCTTTTTTGGGCGTCTCTTTGGGCAAAAAGCTGGTCGCAGGCTTGGCGGAAGGTTTTCCACAGTAGCTGTTCCTGGCCTTTTGGCGCCCTCCCCAGGTTACGCCACTGTTGCTGCAATGTTTTGGCTTGGCGGGTGCGTTCGGCAATCGGCGTGTCTTCCTGCTGGGTGAGCGCTTGAGCCTGCTCTACCAGCGCCTGCTTCTGGTCAGCGATTGCTTGTGCGCGGTCATCAATCAGCGCCTGCAGCCGGTGGCGCACCTTACCGAAGCGGCGGCCGATCTGCTCGGCATCTTCACGGGGAACGGGGAGTAGTGCCGCCATTGTTGCCGTGCTTTATCGCGAATTTCACGCAATACGTCAGGGTCGGCATCATCAGCAGGCTGTTCAAGCAAGGCCTCAAGCTGCTCACACATGGCGATACGCGCTGCCAGATTGATCTGACGTTCTTTTGCAAGCTGTTCCCGCCAGGGTTTGAGCCGCTCGTGAATGCGGTCTGAGGCGCTACGAAAGCGGGTGGATAGTTCGCGGTTGGCGGCAGCGTCACCGAGTGATTTCCACTCCTTAACCAGCTGGCGGTGATGTTGATCCAGCGCGGTTTCCGCCATGTGCTGGTCATCGGCGAGCGCTTCGATGCTTTCGCACAACTGTAAGCGTTTGGGGCCAGCGACAAAGCCACGCCAGTCACGCAGTTCCGCCAGGCGCGCACCAAGATGCTTGAAGCGTGATGCAAGCGGTTTGGCTGAGGCATGCTCAAGGGCGTCGATACTGGGTTTGATCCGCTGGTGCAAACGGCTGGCACTTTTGAAGGAGCCGCGTTCAAGCAGACTTTCCAGGTTATCGAGTTCTTTATTCAGCGTTTCCAGTGAGCCTGCGTTCAGTGCGTCCTGATCATGCTTGGGCGTGCGGTTTTCTGCCTGAGTTGCCAGCGCTGCCTTGGCTTCCTGCATCAAGGCCGGAGAAGGTAGCGTCTCGGGCCAGCGGCAGGCATTGAGGTGCTGGCGCAGGCTGGGCGTCTGGTTATCTGCCAGCGCCTGTTCCAGTAAGGGGGCGTATGCCTCCCAGCGTTCCCAGGCATTGATGACCTGTTCATAATGCTTGATAGCATCGGCATGCCGCAGGCGAAGGCCGTCGCTGCTTGGGTAGCTGTCTGCCAGGGTCTGCCAGCGCTGGGTAAACAGGCGATACTGGGCGCGCAGGCTATCAATATCCTGCTCGTTCAGAGCTTCACTTTGTTGCAATCCTTCGAGACTTTCTTCGAGGCCTTCCAATAACTGTTCGCGGGTTTCTTCTGCTTCTGCTTGTTGCTGCTCTTGATGAAGCCGCTCGCGTTCTTTGGCATCGTGGTCGTGGAGGATCTTCTGGCAGGCGAGCAGGGCATCATGATAGCGCTTTTCCTGAGTAGCATCAGGCGCCTTTTCTACCTGCTGCCATTCACGTTCGAGGTGACGTAGTCGACCGCTGTAAAGTGGCTCCCAAGGGCGTTTGGCCTGCTGTTCCAGAGCGTGGAGAATATCTTCGCGCTTTTGATGTTGGTTCTTTTCCCATTCAGTGTCTTCTTTTAGCGCATTAAGCCGATCACGAGCCAGGCGCATGACCTGGCGGTCGCGCTGGGATTCCTTGAGCAGCCGTCTTAAACCCTGCTCGCTGGCAACACGCTCTGCTGCGCGATGACGGACGGCAACAACGCCATTGTGGCAAGCCTGTTGGATGATATCATCCTCATCCTGTAGCTTCTCGAGTGCGGCAAGGCGCAGGTCGAGGTTGTCACCGGCATGAGCGACAGCGTGCAGGAGCCGAGTGTCAGCGACCTGCTCGAGATGGTGGTGGCGCTCGCTCAGTTCAATCTGGCCGCGTTCTCCACTCAGGCGTTGGGCGGTTGCTTCAAACCAGGCGCTTTCGTCGCTGTGTTGGGCATAGCCTGCCAGCAGGCCGGCAAGGTCATTCAAGGCACATAAAGCGGCCAGACGAATACCTGGGTCAGTGTCTTGTGCAAGTGCCTTGAGCGTCTGTTGATGGTCGGGCTGTGTCGGGTCCAGGCGAGCAAGCGCCTGGCGGCGTATCTCTGGGTCGGGGTGTTGCCACCGGGGAGCAAAAAGCGTCGTAACAGTCCGTGCATGGATCATCCTGAGTCGAGTGCCTAGCGTTAAAAAAGTTTAGCGCAAGCGTTTTGCGGTTGCAGTCGCCTGCACTGTCGCTTAGCTTTATCTATTATGTAGACGGGGTTTGTGAAGATGTGCCACCGTCAGGGTGTTTTCTACTATCTATTACATTCTATCTATTTTACCTGATCTAGGTGCGAATCTGGTCAAGTTACGGAGTTTCGGCCATGAGCCTTAAAGCGGATACGGCCGACGTGGCCTTTACTTTTAAAGGCGGTATGCTGCCCATGACAGTTATGGAGTTGAGCAGCGCCGATCCCGAGCTAATTCGCCAGCAACTTCAGGGCAAGCTGGCTCAGTCACCGGCTTTTTTCAGCATACACCTGTTGTGCTTAGTGTGGAAAAGCTGGGTGCCCCCAATCTGGCATTAGAGCGTATCTGTGCCGTTTGCCGCGAACATAAATTGCTTCCGGTGGCTGTGCGTGGCGGTACAGACCCTGTGCGTCAGTCAGCTTGGGCGCTGGGGCTTGGCTGGTTTGCACCGGTTGAGGGTGAACGCGCTCGGCGTCTGGCAAGCGTTGAAGTGGACGCAGCAGTGGAATCTCAAGCAGCTGACGACTCTGAGGCGGAAGACCCCACTACCAAACAGTCACAGGGTGTAGCGCAAGATCCTGTTGCAGGACAGGATGCTACGCGGCTTTATCGCGGCACGGTGCGTTCAGGCCAGCAGGTCAGTGCCGCCGATGGTGACTTGATCGTGATTGGGGCCGTCAATGCAGGGGCTGAAGTGTTGGCAGGCGGTAGTATTCATATCTATGGTCCGCTGCGAGGGCGTGCGCTGGCGGGTATCCACGGTAATTTGTCCGCTGGTATCTATTGCCGCGAACTTAAAGCGGAATTGCTCTCAGTAGCGGGTAATTACAAGCGTCTTGAAGATGTTGATTCACGTTTGTTGGGTGGGCCAGCCCAAGTTCATTACACCAACGAGCAGCTTGAAATCAAACCGCTTGTATGATGGACAGCATTTCATATGGATTTATATTGGGTATTGATTCACGTTATACCGTATTCAGCTGGAGGGCTATAACGTAATATAGGCTGTAATATTCAGGTCTCTGGTGCTGTAAGCCACAATTTTTTGCGCGTGACAGAGAGGAAGGCAATCTTAGTATTACCGAGCCGTTTATGGACGCAAATGATGGAATAGCGTCAGTGCGCCAACGGCACACGATATTAAAAAGGATGGGTATCTTGGCCAAAGTCATTGTAGTTACTTCAGGTAAGGGCGGTGTAGGCAAAACGACTAGTGCCGCTGCCATTTCGACAGGCCTTGCGATGCGCGGCAAGAAAACCGTGGTCATCGATTTTGATGTTGGGCTGCGTAATCTGGATTTGATTATGGGCTGCGAGCGTCGCGTCGTCTATGACCTGGTGAATGTCATTCAGGGCGAAGCGGGCCTTAATCAGGCACTGATCCGCGATAAGCGAGTTGAAAACCTGTTTATTCTCCCGGCCTCGCAAACCCGGGATAAAGAGGCGTTAACCCAGGAAGGCGTCAAGGAGGTACTGGAAAAGCTCAGGGAGGAGTTTGATTTTATTATCTGTGATTCCCCAGCGGGGATCGAACGTGGTGCCCAATTGGCAATGTATTTTGCTGATGAAGCCGTTGTGGTGACTAATCCGGAAGTATCTTCAGTACGTGACTCTGACCGCATACTTGGTTTGCTGGCATCAAAAACCCAGCGCGCCGAACAGGCCAGTGACCCGGTTCGCGAGCATCTGCTGATTACCCGTTATAATCCGGATCGTGTGACCAGTGGTGATATGCTGACTCTTGAAGATATCCGCGAAATCCTGGCGATTGAACTTTTGGGGTTGATTCCCGAGTCTGAAGCGGTCCTCCGAGCCTCTAATCAGGGAGTGCCGGTCATTCATGAGAGTGCCAGCGATGCAGGAATGGCCTATCTCGATACTGTGTCGCGTCTGCTCGGTGAAGACGTACCTTTACGTTTCCACCAGGCCAGTAAAAAGGCTTGCTGACACGCATGTTCGGAGGAGGGAGTCGTCGATGAAACTTTTGGAATTTCTGAAACGCGAACGTAAGAAATCCGCGTCAGTGGCCAAAGAGCGTTTGCAAATCATCGTTGCACATCAGCGCAGCCAGCGTGGCCAGCCGGATTATATGCCTATGCTGGAAAAAGAGCTGGTTGAAGTGATTCGCCGCTATGTCCAGATTGACGATGATGCCGTCCAGATTAGCCTGGACAGTGAAGATAACTGTTCAGTGCTTGAGCTCAACGTTACGCTGCCCAAGTCATAAACAATTCAGATAGATAATTCACAATAACGATTCACGATCGACGCGGAGTATGGTTTTTCATGGCGCCTAACCAGACGGTTCCCAGCAGTTTTCTCTGGCATGACTATGAAACCTTCGGCGCAGATACCCGGCGTGATCGACCGGCTCAGTTTGCCGCCATCCGCACGGATGGGGCGCTAAATGAAATTGGCGAGCCGATAGAGCTTTACTGTAAACCGGCGGATGATTACCTGCCCCACCCGACCGCTTGTCTGATTACCGGTATTACGCCGCAAAAAGCCCAGCGACGTGGTTTGCCGGAAGCCGAGTTTGCCAGTGAAGTATTAAGCTGCATGAGTGTGCCAGGCACCTGTGTGGTGGGGTATAACAGCCTGCGCTTTGATGATGAAATCTCGCGTCATCTTTTTTACCGCAACCTGCTCGACCCTTATGCCCGAGAATGGCAGAACGGTAACTCCCGTTGGGATTTGATTGATGTAGTTCGAGCCTTTTATGCATTGCGCCCGGAAGGCATTGAGTGGCCATTGCGGGAAGATGGTGCGCCGAGTTTTAAGCTTGAAGACCTGACGGCGGCTAATGGCATAGAACATGCCGGTGCTCATGATGCTCTGGCCGATGTGCGGGCGACAATCGCCTTGGCAAGAAAGCTGCGCGAATGCAATGCCAAGCTGTTTGGTTACCTGTTGGGCTTGCGTGGCAAGCGAGCGGTGAGCAAGCTTCTGGATATCCCCCATGCCAAGCCGCTGGTGCATATCTCCCGCCGTTACCCGGCCAGCCGCGCCTGTAGTGCTCTGGTAATGCCGTTGGCTGAGCATCCCACCAACCCCAACGGGGTGATTGTCTATGACCTGAGCATTGACCCAGGCGAATTGTTGAACCTGTCAGCTGAGCAGGTGCGCGAGCGAGTGTTTGTCAGCCAGCAGGATCTGGCTGAAGGCGAGACGCGCATTCCGCTCAAGGTTATTCATATCAACCGTTGTCCGGTGGTGTTCCCGGCGGGGGCGCTGAAGGATGTGGAAGGGCCGCATCAGGGTGAATATGGCACCCTGGTCAAGCGGCTGGGGCTGGATGTTGATGCCTGCCGCCAGCATTGGAAAACGCTTAATGCACAAAAGACGCAGGTGGCCAGTAAGGTGGCTGAAGTATTTCGGCAGACGTTTGCCGATGAGCCCCATGATCCGGATCTGATGCTGTATAGCGGCGCTTTCTTTTCTGCCGCAGATCGTCAGGCGATGGAGCGTGTGCGCAGTCTGTCTCCCTGGGATCTGGTGGGCCAGCGGTTTGCCTTTCAGGATCCGCGTCTGGAAGAAATGCTGTTTCGCTATCGGGCCCGCAGCTATCCGCATACCCTGGAAGGCGAGGAGCTGGCCCAATGGGAGGCGTTTCGCTGGTCACGCTTGAATGATCCGGCGCTGGCAGGGTTCACCCTGAAAGACTTTGCCCGCGAAATCGAACGCTACAATCACCAGTCATTGGATGACCATCAGCGCCAGATTCTTGAAGAAGTGGTGATGTATGTGGAATCCATCCTGCCCGCCCAGGCATTTGATGCCTGAGCGGGCAAGATGACCCTCAAGGGTTAGCGTGGGAAAGGTGTCAGCATTTCACGAAACTCGCTGATATCACTTTTCATATCCTCGGGGTCAAAGCGTATATCCAGCTGGCGCTTGCGCAGCGTTGACCACACCTTGCGTAGCTCGTCTGCGCTTATATCCAGCGCCAGTTGAGCGCGCTGCTCGCGGCGGTTGAACACCACCTCATCCAGTGCGGTGGCTTGCCAGTGACGGTTAGCGAGCGCCCCAAGTCGGGTATCCCGTTGTGTAAGCCGTTCAAACACGGCTTGGCGATAGGGTGCGAGTGCTTCGTCATCCAGCTCCTCCAGGCGTTCATCGGTCCCTTGCAGGAAAGCATCCATGCGCTCGGCAATCGTGGCGCTTGGGGTTTCCGGGGATTGAACAATCATGGCAAGCCCTGGGGCTTCAAGCAGCGGTGAGTAACCAGCATTGACGATATAGCCAAGCTGCTCTTCTGTACGCAAGCGCTGATAAAACGGCGTTTCCAGCCATTGGGCCAAGACGCTCACGGCTGCCTGTTGGCGCAGCGAGGTGTCGTTGCCTTGCAGGTAACGCAGTACCAGTGATTCGTCGCGGGTACTGTCCGGGCGCAGAACGCTGGCACCTGTCTTGACTTGAAGGGGTGTCAGTTCGCTAATGGCGTCCTGAGTGAGGCGTGGGCGCAGCTTGCCGCGTATCAGCTCAGCTTGCTGCTCGGCCTGCTCAGCGGTCAGGTTGCCTACTGCCATGGTATCTACGTACAGTTTTTCAAGAAAGCGCTGGCGGAAGTCTTCCAGGTGATGGATCTGCAACCGCTGACTGGCAGCGAGCAGTTCATGGCTCGACCATTGAGGGGTCAGCAGAGCTTCACCGAGTGCGCGCTGGGCCTGACGGGTGAGTGATGATGCCGGTGCGTTGCGCCATTCGCGCTGCAGTTGATACTTCACCCGCTCGAAAGCGTTGGCTGAAATGGGCGCTTCGGCAAGTTGTGACAGTGTCTGCTCAATCAGGGGCGTCTGGCCGTCCCGCCAGCCGGACAGAGCCAGGGTGATGCCTCTGGAGTGGGCATAACTGTTGACTGAATGCCCCGCCAACCAGGCCGGATAAAGGGATTCGTTCAGGCTATCATTTAGCCAATTGGCCAGCAGTCTTGTCAGCACGGCTTCTTCTGCTGAATAGCTGGCGCTAGGGTGTTGCAGGCTGATGCGCCATTCCACCTTGGGCGTGTTGAAACGCTCTTCCTGCATGTGCCAGGCACGAAAACCGCGAGCCTCTATCAGGGCCTGTGGCTGTTCGTCGCTGCCTTCTAAAAGGGTTAGGTCATCGGCAATAAAGGGGCTGGGGGCAGGCAAGGCCAGGCCGGCCAATGGGTTGCCGGGAGTTGCGTCATCAAGGCGGCGCCATTGGGTATTAAACCAGGGGGATACCTGTTCGCTTTCCACGTCAGGGCCTGAATAAACTCGAATCAGATTATCCGGTGTCAGGGCGTCCAGATAAGTACGATGACGTTCAGAGTCGAAGCCGTCCATGCGGTAAGCAGCGTACTGAACATCTTCAGCCGGGTAACGCGACAGATTCATGGACAGGCGAGTGGCCTCCTGGCTGGGCGCGCCGGGCTGCTGGAAGCGGAAAGCCTGCTCACGCAGTTTGGCCTGTTCCTGGTAGCGCCATGCGTCCAGGCCGTTGTCGCGAATGTTATTGATGGCGGCAAATAGGGTCGCCTGAATATCGTCCAGGCGTTCAGCGCCTTTTGGCGTCAGACTGACCGATACCGAAAAGAAAGCGTGTTGGCCATCGCGCCGACCAGTACCTGCTGACAGGCCGTCAGCCAACCCTTCATCACGCAGCAGTGCCAGGGCGCTGCCTTCCCCTTCATCGCCCAGAAGGTGAGCAATCAGCTGAGTCGGCTGTGTCTGATAATCACTGATAGGGTCCGAGATTGGAAAATGAAACCGCACCTGACGGCGATCCTGTAGTGACTGACGCTGCAGGTAAATGGGCAGGCTGTTGTCCTGTACAAATGGAACGTCAATTTCCGGTGCGTTTAGCCCGCGGTTAGGAATATCCACAAAACGCTCGGCAACCCAGTTCTCCAGGGTATCCAGCGATTGCGGGGCCACAATCGCCAGCGTCATGATATTGGCATCGTAATGCTGACGATAGAACTCGATCACCCGGTCACGCAGGGAAGGCTCACCGTTGGGACGGTCAGTCAGGGTCTCACGGCTGCCCACGGCGAAACGTGTCATGGGGTGGTCCTGATTGAGCACCTGATTGAGGGCATCGTTTTCGCGGCGGGCTTCGTCGCGAATGCGCGCCATGTATTCTGAGTGAACGATATTGCGCTCGCTATCCAGCTTGTCAGCATTAAACAGCGGCGTCAGGAAGAAAGCGCTGAATCTATCCAGCGCGCCGGGCAGGGCGGAAGGCTCGATATCAAAGAAGTAATTGGTGTCCTGGGGGCGGTAAACGCATTAAAAGAACCGGCGTTACGCGAAATATAGCCCTGGTAGGCGTCTGACTCAGGAAACGGCTCGGTGCCCAGAAACAGCATGTGTTCAAGAAAGTGTGCCAGACCCTGAAGGTCTTCAGGATCCTGGGCGCTGCCCACGCGAATATTCATTGAGGCCGCGGCCTTGTCTGCCTGGGGGTCGCTGACCAGCAGGGTTTGCAGACCATTGTCGAGGGTCAGGACGCGATAGTCGCGTTCATCATGGGGGCTGACGATAGGACTCTCCACTTGGCTGACGCCATCGGTTGAGCTGGCGTTGGCCAGCGGTAGGTAGAGCATTCCCAGCGATAGTAGGGCCGAGGTGGCCAAAGGGTGGCCAGATGAAAAATATAGAAAACGTAACATTTACGGCTCCTGAGTCGATGCCCATTTCAGCATTGGCCCAACGGGGTGGGCGCAAGCAGGTGACTGATAGGCGGGATTGTTGACATGTCTTGATACCGGAAAAGCGCCCAACAGTTCCAAAGGTGGGGGTTAGTTGCTGTTTAATAGCGTGCAATGTGCTTGTCGGATGTAGCCAGGTATCCAGCTGGTTTGGCGCAATCACCACTGGCAGGCGGTCAGTCACTGCTGCCAGGCAGGCATTGGCGGGCACGGTAATCAGTGCCATGGAATCGTTAAAAGTGGTCAGACTGGTGTGATAGCGACACCATAACCCTGCCAGCAATAACGGTGAGCGTTGGGTATGGGTGATCAGGTACGGCTGTTTGCCACGCGGCTGAACCCTCCAGGCGTAGAAGCCGCTGACGGGCACAGCGCAGCGGCGTGCTTGCAATGCCTCGCGAAACATTGGCCGACTGTCCAGCGTCTCTGCGCGCGCATTGTGGGGGCGTGATCGAGAATCTCAAGCCAAGGGGGCGTTAACCCCCAAAATAGGGTGCCCAGTTGGCGCTTGCCATGCTCCCAGCGAATAGTCGATACGCCCTGGCGGGGTGCCAGGTTGGGCGAGGTAATGAGTGGTTCTGCACAGCTGATCGGGGCTAGCCAGTCAGCCAGTGGTATATCACGTACATAAAGGCGTCCTGTCACATCACTCTCCGTTCAATGGGCCCTTCGATGGGAAGTTTACATCTCGCAGGTGGGGCTTGATGTAGTGAACTTGATGCGCGGCAGGCAAAGTTATAAATAAGCGATACAATAGTATCGAAAACAGTGTTTGATATAAGGTATCCTATACGAACCTGATCATGTAAAACAGCATGAAATCAGGCCTTCCTTGCGCAGTAAACCTGAAGAGAATGCCATGGCACGCCCACGACAGCATGCGCCCGATGCCCTCCATGCGCAGGTAATGCATGCCTGTGATGCCTGGCTGGATGAAAAACCGGTTCACGGCTTGTCTTTGCGTGCGATTGCCCGCGAAGTAGGCTGTGCGCCAAGCACTTTGCTCAAACTGTATGGCAGCTTCAATAACCTGCTTCAATATGTCAACGTTGAAACCTTAGCGCGTCTACAGCATACGATTACCAGCCTGAACACCAATGCGCCAGAGCCCTGGCTGCAGGCGCTGGCACATACTTACTGGCAGTTTGCCAAACAGGACTGCTACCGCTGGCAGCTACTGTTTGATTATCCGTTGGCTCAGGAGGGCGAGCTTGATCAGCGCCAGAGTGATTTGATCGAAGCGCTGTTCACTCAGGTGGAAACCAGTCTGAAAGAATACCAGCCCGCTCTGGGTGACCTGGAAGCACGACGGTTGGGGCGCACCCTTTGGGGGAGCGTACACGGTCTGGTTCAGCTGGGTTTAAACGAGCGTCTGGGTTATTGGCAGGGGCAGCAGTTAAAGGTCGATGAGCTGTTGGAACAGTTGTTAAGTACTGTGCTTGCTGGACTGCGCCATATTGAGGACGATGTGTGACGCTTGCACGAGTGCAGACACGTCACCTTTTACGCAAGGTGATTTATGCCTTTGTGCGGCTTATCTATCGTTTGCGCATTCAGGGGCGCGAGCATATTCCCCGTCATGGGGCGGCGCTGATGGTCTGCAATCACGTCAGCTATATGGATGCACTGGTGCTCGGCGGCGCCTGCCCGCGTCCGATACGTTTTGTGATGGATCAAACTATTTTCAACTCACCCGTATTGCAGTGGTGGTTCAAATGGGTTGGTGTGATCCCAATTGCTTCTGAACGCCGCGATCCGGGAGCGCTAAGGCGTGCCCTTGACGACGTCAGTGCGGCCCTGGCCAATGGCGAAATTGTCATGGTGTTTCCAGAAGGCCGGCTGACCCGGGATGGTGAGGTGGGTAACTTTCGGCGCGGTATTGAAACCATACTGGCGCGTGATAACGTGCCGGTTATTCCGGTCGGGCTGGCAGGTTTATGGGGGTCATGGACATCCAATGCGGGTGGCCCTGCCCTGAAGAAATGGCCACGCCGCTGGCGCGCCCAGGTAACGCTGAATTTTGGCAAGGCGCTTGATCCACTGATGATTTCAAGGGCATCAGGCCATGAGGTCGCCTTGAGGCGCTATCTGGAGGCTCAGGTGCGCAGTCTCAAGGCAGCCGCCCACAACAAGGGCGGCCATCCAGACCTCTAGCGGCGTGGCAGACGCACAGCTGGCCAGCAGCGTGCTGATGTGATCAGGTTGTCGCGAATTTCCAGGATTTCCATGCGAATTGAGCCTATTTGCAGTGAGGCAGGGCCTTCCGGGAAAGACTCAAGATGCTCCAGAATCAGGCCGTTGAGGGTTTTAGGCCCATCAGTTGGCAGCTTCCAGCCCAGCATTTTATTGATCTCACGGATGTTGGCGGTACCTTCGATCACATGGCTGCCATCATCCTGCTGGTGGATTTCCTGATCTTCGGAAACATCCGTGGTGAACTCACCGACAATCTCTTCAAGAATATCCTCCAGCGTGACCAGGCCTTCCACATCACCATATTCATCCACGACGATGCCAATCCGGCGCTTCTGCTTCTGAAAGTTGAGCAGTTGGGTATGCAGCGGCGTGGATTCGGGGATGAAGTAAGGTTCGCGGGCTTCTTGCACAATCGCCGCCTTGGTGACTTCCGGGCGGGAAAGGAAGCGCGCGGCATTACGTAAGTGCAGCATGCCGATGATGTTGTTGATGTCGCCCTTGAAAATCGGCAGCCGCGTGTGCTGGCTGGTGCGTATCTGGGCAAGAATATCCGCCAGTGAGTCATCAAGATCAATGCCCAGCACTTCATGGCGCGGCACCATGATGTCGTTCACCGTGACGTTTTCAAGATCGAGGATTGACAGCAGCATCGTCTGGTGGCGGTAAGGGATCATGGTGCCCGCCTCGTGGACAACAGTGCGTAGCTCATCCCGGGTCAGGCTATCACCGCCGTTTTCTACGCTTTTGACCCCCAGCAGGCGTAACAGGCCGTTGGATATCAGGCTGACCAGCAGCACCAGCGGGTAGAGAAGTTTGAGCAGCGGCTCCAGAATCCTGGAGGCCGGGTAGGCAATGCGTTCAGGCTTTATAGCTGCATAGGTCTTGGGCGTGACTTCGGCAAAAATCAGGATGGTGATGGTCAGTATCAGAGTGGCGACAGCGGGGCCGGTCACTTCGCCGAAAAAATGAATGGCGATGATGGTGGCGATAGACGCTGCCAGATTGTTGATGAAGTTGTTGCCGATCAGGATCACGCCAATCAGACGGTCTGGGCGTGCCAGCAAACGAAGCACACGCTTGGCTTGGGCGTCGCCGCTATTGGCCTGATGGCTCAGGCGATAGCGGTTGATCGACATCATGCCGGTTTCAGAACTCGAAAAGAAAGCAGAAAGCAGAATCAGTAGGGCGAGTAATCCGAACAATAACCCCAAGGGGAAGTCGTCGCTCAAGTTGAAGGTTCCTTTATTGCTGGGTAGTCCGATTGTCAGAAGATTGTGTACAGATTGTCAAACAGATCCGTGTTGCGCCAGAAAGCGTTGTGGTATCAGGCTCGTGTCAGGCGCCAAGCAGGATCTCCAGCACAAATTTGCTGCCAAAGTAAGCAAGAATCAGAAAAACGCCTCCTGCCAGCGTCCACTTGACAGCTCGCATACCGCGCCATCCAAAGCGGTAACGGCCTACCAGCAGTGTCGCCAATATCAGCCAGGCTGTAATCGACAGGACAGTTTTATGCGCCAGATGCTGGGCAAAGAGATTATCGAGAAAAAGAAAGCCGCTAACGATCGAGAGGGTCAACAGCAATACGCCGGCCCATACAAGTTCGAACAGGACGCGCTCCATGGTGGTAAGCGGCGGCAGGGACTGAACAATGCCACGAATATGGTGATGGCGTAGCGCCTGATTCTGCAGGCCCACCAGCACTGCCTGTGCTGCCGCAATCGCAATGGTTGCAAAGGCCAATGCGGAGCTGACGGCGTGGAGAAGGATGCCTGGTGTAAGCCCTCTTGCGCTGCTCTCGCTGGGTAATCCAGCGGCTGCAATCAGGGCAACGCCGGCGATAGGGAACAGCGCAATACCCGCATTCAGCACTGGCTTGAACAGGCTGGCGACCAGAACGACATTGACGGCCACCGCCATGAAGAGGGTGATGCTGGTGGTGAAGCCGGGCAGAAAACCAGGCGATTGCCCCAGCAGTTTGATCACTAGTGGGATGTGTAGCAAAAGCCCCAGCGTGGCCAGCATGCGTACCAGTATCGGACGGGCGGATACGCGGCGTAAAAGCGACAGTCCCTGCCAGAGGGCCGCCGCCATATAAAGAACAAGAGCAAGGGTGGCGAATGGGAGCGCCTGCATGATGCTATCCGTGCGCGTTAAGCGAGTAAGTGAAACCTGTCAGATTCGGGGTCAGGACTGATGGCCCTACTATAACCAATCCTTTGCGCTGCGCACAGTCGTCACGCATTAAACACAACGTCTCGGCTACTTCGACCATGGAGAGTCGTGGCTTCAGCGCGTATAATCAGCGTATTCAATGTCCGCGGTACTTGCGCCGGGCGACCAAGACAGAGGCAGAGAGGCCCCATGTTTCAGAATCTTAGCGAGCGTCTTTCCCAGACGCTGAAGTCGATCAAGGGTCAGGCGCGCCTGACTGACGACAATATCCAGTCAACCCTTCGGGAAGTGCGCCGAGCGCTGCTGGAAGCTGATGTAGCGCTTCCTGTCGTCAAGGATTTCATCGAGCGCGTACGCGAACGGGCCGTCGGGCAGGAAGTCTCCAAGAGCCTTTCGCCGGGCCAGCAGTTCGTCAAGATTGTCCAACAGGAACTTGAAGCGACCATGGGCGAGGCCAACGAAGGTCTGGCGCTTAAAGGGTCGCCTGCGGTCGTGCTGATGGCAGGTTTGCAGGGCGCGGGTAAAACCACCTCTGTGGCTAAGCTGGCACGCTATCTGCGCGAGCGCGAGAAGAAAAAGGTGCTGGTGGTTTCCGCTGACGTTTACCGCCCGGCGGCTATCGACCAGCTGGAAACGCTGGCAAAAGAGGTTGAGGTGGAGTTTTTCCCCTCCCGCTCTGACCAGAAGCCGGTCGATATCGCCATGGCGGCCATCAAGCACGCCAGGATCCAGTTCCACGATGTACTCTTGGTGGATACCGCCGGCCGCCTTGCCATTGATGAAGCCATGATGGCGGAAATCCAGGCGCTGCATACGGCGATTGCTCCCCAGGAAACTCTGTTCGTTGTTGACGCCATGACCGGCCAGGATGCGGTCAATACCGCTAAGGCGTTCAATGAAGCTCTGCCACTGACCGGTGTGATCCTGACCAAGGCTGATGGTGATGCCCGCGGGGGTGCAGCCCTCTCAGTGCGCCACGTTACCGGTAAGCCGATCAAGTTCATGGGGGTCGGTGAAAAAGTCGACGCTTTGGAACCTTTCCACCCGGATCGCGTGGCCTCACGCATTCTGGGCATGGGCGATATGCTGTCGCTGATCGAAGAAGCCGAGCGCACGGTTGATAAGTCCAAAGCCGAGCAGTTGGCCAAGAAGGTCAAGAAGGGTGACGGCTTTGATCTGGAAGACTTCCGCGACCAGCTCCAGCAGCTCAAGAAAATGGGCGGCATGAGTGGCCTGATGGGCAAGCTGCCCGGCATGGGGCAAATGGCCGAAATGGCACAAGGGCCAGGGCCTGAAAAGGAGCTGGGTAAACTTGAGGCGCTGATCAACTCGATGACGCCCAAGGAGCGCCAGAAGCCAGAAATTATCAATGGTTCGCGCAAACGTCGGATTGCTGCCGGTGCCGGGCTTCAGGTGCCCGATCTGAACCGTTTGCTGAAACAGCATAAACAGATGCAAAAGATGATGAAAAAGCCGGTCAAAAAGGCGGCATGCAGAAAATGATGCGCGGAATGTCCGGCATGATGGGGGGCCAGGGGCCGGGCGGCCCAGGAGGCATGGGCGGAATGGGTGGCCCTGGCGGCTTGCCCCGGCGCTAGTTTTCAGCGCCTTGGGCTTTCCAAATAGCCCGCATTTGCGTAGAATGCTGCCTCTTCATGTGTAGGGGTGTGCCCATTATATGCCGCTTTCTGCACCATGTGGGCTTAAACACGATCTTATATCGTTGATCGATTTATATCGTTGATCGTTTATATCGTTGATATAGAGGCACTAAACCATAGCGGTTTGGCTCTCTTGTAACCTCAACCGAAGGATAGTTATCGTATGGTTACCATTCGTTTGGCACGTGGTGGCGCCAAGAAGCGTCCCTTTTATCACCTCACCGTGACGGATTCACGCAACGCCCGTGATGGTCGTTTTATCGAGCGTATCGGCTTCTTCAACCCGGTCGCCCGCGGCCAGGAAGAACGTCTGCGTGTTGATCTGGAGCGTGTTGCTCACTGGCAGAGCCATGGCGCACAGCTGTCTGGCCGTGTTGCTGAGTTGGTCAAGGAAGCACGTAAGCAGGCGTAAGCCTTTGAATGACGCCTAGCGTCATTAGCTGTTGAACTGGGGTCGTCAATGACGCATAACGCAACACAGCAATCAGACGACACCTATGTGGTGCTCGGCAAGCTGACTAGCCCTCATGGGGTGAAAGGATGGTTGAAGGTCTATGCCTATACGAGCCCGATCGACAGCATATTTGATTACTCTGAATGGTGGGTTCGCCAAGGCGAAACGCTGAAGCAGCTCAAGGTAATTCAGGGGCGTCGGCAAGGTAAGGGGCTGGTTGTTCAGCTTAAAGGCATTGATGACCGTGATGCGGCTGAAGCATTGGCTCAGGCGGATATTGTCATGCCTAAAAGCGAGCTGCCCGAGCTTGCTGACGAGGAATACTACTGGCACGAGCTTGAAGGCCTGAATGTCTATACGCTGGCTGGAGAGTGTTTGGGACAGGTAAGTTATCTGTTCGAAACGGGTGCCAACGATGTCATGGTGGTGCGCGGTGGTCAGGATGCCATCGACAAGCGTGAGCGCTTACTGCCCTATCTGCCCGGTGATGTCATCATCAAGGTGGATCTTCAGGCACAGCGCATGGAAGTAGATTGGGACCCAGAATTTTGAGATATGGATTTTGAGTGAACAGCCTGTTTTCAATCACGCCGAGGGTCCTGCAATGTGGATCGGTGTTGTTTCCCTGTTCCCCGAGATGTTCGCTGCATTAACCCAGCACGGTGTCACCGGGCGAGCAGTCGAGAAACGCCAGATTGCACTGGAATTCTGGAACCCTCGCGATTACGCCACAGACCGTCATCGCAGCGTCGATGATCGCCCTTACGGCGGTGGTCCAGGCATGCTGATGAAGGTGGATACTTTACGCGGTGCCATTGCAGATGCACGCCAATGTGCCTTGCAGGCAACAGGCAAGCAGCCGACGGTGATCTATCTTTCGCCCCAGGGTCGCAAGCTGGATCAGGCCGGTGTGCAGCATCTGACGCAACGCAGCCCTTTAATTGTGGTAGCGGGGCGCTATGAAGGCATCGATGAACGTATCGTTGAACATGATATCGATGAAGAATGGTCAATTGGTGATTATGTGCTGAGCGGTGGTGAGCTGCCTGCCATGGTGCTGATTGACGCGGCGGCCAGACTGATTCCCGGTGTGCTGGGGCATCAGGATTCCGCCGTCGAGGACTCGTTTAATGACGGCCTGCTGGATTGTCCACACTACACACGCCCTGAAGAAATTGATGGGCGCAAGGTGCCGGATGTGCTGTTGAGTGGCAATCATGCTGCCATTAAGCGATGGCGCATGAAGCAATCTTTGGGGCGTACTTGGCAGCGGCGGCCAGACCTGCTTGAGGGCCGCGAGCTAGGTAAGGCCCAGCAGACACTGTTGGATGAGTTCATCGAAGAATACGCCAGAAAGGCGGCGGTGCAGAGCGAAGACAGCTGACAACCTTTGCGGTTGAAACGTCTTTCGGATCTGTGTCACCCATGACGACTCCCGGGCGGCTCGCCTTGAGCGCCGGGATCACGGCTTCCGCCATCCATTGTAGAGCGGTCAAGCCAACTGATATTTCAGGAGTAGATTATGAGTAGCAAGAACAAAGTGATCCAGGCGCTTGAGAGCGAGCAGATGAGCAAGGAAATTCCTTCCTTTGCTCCTGGCGATACCATTGTTGTCCAGGTTAAGGTCAAAGAAGGTAACCGCGAGCGTCTGCAGGCTTTTGAAGGTGTGGTAATCGGTAAGCGTAACCGTGGCCTGAACTCCGCTTTCACCGTACGTAAAATTTCCAATGGTGTTGGCGTAGAGCGTACTTTCCAGACCTACAGCCCGCTGGTAGATTCAATTGCCGTCAAGCGTCGTGGTGATGTGCGTCAGGCCAAACTCTACTACCTCCGTGAGCGTAGTGGTAAGTCTGCACGTATCAAGGAAAAGCTGTCCTGATGATTGGTCGGCGGTGATGTGCACCGCCGGACAATGGATAGCTGGCAAGATAACCCCGTCACCGCTTTGCGGGGCGGGGTTTGTTTTTGTCTGGACGGACGGCAAAATATCCTTGCCAGGCCTGATCAGGCTGCCATGCAACAAGGAAGATGCTGGGTGGAGGATGCGAGATGAAGAGCGCCATATGGACTTGATTGATGCTTTCCTGGATGCCCTGTGGTTGGAACGTGGTGCCAGCGAACATACCCTGGCTGCCTATCGCCGCGACCTGTCAGCCTGGCAGGGTTATCTGGCCGAGCAGGGGGATACCCTGACGACGTCTTCATCAGAACAGTTGGTCAACTGGTTTGAGCAGCGCCGTGCCCAGGGCTATCAGTTGCGCAGTAACGCCCGACTACTCTCCAGCTTACGCAGCTTCTACCGCTGGGCGCGTTTGAATGCCTATGTCGACAGCGACCCATTAGCCACTATAAAGTTGCCACGGGTGACACCCGGGCTGCCAGGTACCCTGGATGAAACCGAGGTGGTTCGCCTGCTTGAAGCGCCGGATACGTCCACGCCTTTAGGGGTGCGTGATCGCGCCATGCTCGAGTTGCTGTATGCCTGTGGCTTGCGTGTCTCCGAGCTAGTAGGCTTGACACTGGATGCGCTGAATCTGAACCAGGGGGTGGTCAGGGTGCGCGGTAAAGGCGACAAGGATCGTTTGATACCGTTAGGCGAAGAGGCGAGCGCCTGGCTTGAACGCTACTTCCGCACTGCGCGCAACGAGCTGATGTCAGACCCGATGCGGCCCGCGCTGTTTCCAGGCAGAGCCAATCGTGCTATGACGCGCCAGACATTCTGGCATCGTATCAAGGCTCATGCGCTGACCGCCGGTATCAGCAAGCCGCTTTCTCCGCATACCCTGAGGCATGCCTTTGCAACGCATTTATTGAATCATGGGGCCAATTTAAGGGTCGTACAGCTGTTGTTGGGTCATAGCGATTTGTCCACAACACAAATTTATACACATGTGGCTCAGGCGCGCCTGGAAAATCTGCACGCTCACCACCATCCAAGAGGTTAAAAGGAATATGCGTCGTCTCTCACTATTACCCCTGGTTCTCGGGGGTGCGCTGTTGTCCACGACGGCCATTGCGCAATCTGTGCCGGAAGCACTAACCGAAAGTCTGAGTGTTAATGGTCAGCCCATGCCCGTGGAAAATGTCAACCCAACGCCGCTGGAAGGTATCTATCAGGTTCGGCTGACCAACGGCGAAACATTTTATGCCAATGCCGATGGCAGCTATTTTCTGGTCGGTGATCTGTACGCCAATCAGCAAGATGGCCTGGTCAATCTGACCGAGCAGGAGGGCAATCAGGAGCGTGCAGAGGTCATTGCCGCGATTCCGGAAGAAGAGCGGATTATTTTTCGCGGTGTGGGCGAGCCAAAAGCCACTATTGTCGTGTTCACTGATACGAGCTGCCCGTACTGCACACGCCTGCATGAAACCGTGCCTGAGTTAAACGAGGCCGGAGTGGCGGTGCATTACCTCGCCTTCCCACGTAGCGGTATGAATGGTGAAGCCGCCCGCGTCATGCAACAGGCCTGGTGCGCTGACAATCCTCAACAGGCCTTGACCGATGCCAAGCAGGGTAAGGCACTTTCAGGCAGCGCCAGCTGCGATAATCCAGTAGCATCCCAGTACCAGACAGGTATTGCGCTGGGCGTTCAGGGTACGCCAGCCATCATCCTGCCAGACGGTGAGCTGGTGCCAGGCTTTATGCCCCCAGAGCGGTTGCTAGCCATGCTCGGCCTGGACGCAGAGTAATCGCTGGTATTCGCACCAGTGTGCTGCAAAATACAGGTTCGAAAAATACGCCTGTAAAACAATCAGGTGCCAGAAGGAAGGGCGGCATGTATCCCGCCTTCTGTACCTTTATGATATCGATACGCTGTGACAGGCACCGCCAGGTGCACGATGAAACATATAAGGGGAATTATTTTGAAACCGGTGAGAGTAGGTATCTGTGGCTTGGGTACGGTGGGTGGCGGCACCTTCAATGTGCTGACACGCAACGCGGATGATATTGCCCGTCGTGCAGGGCGCCCCATTGTCATTGAGCAGGTCGGGCATCGCAGTATTCACCCGGACTGTGATATCACCGGCATCAAGGCCACCACGGATGTTTTCGAAGTTGCCCGCAACCCTGATGTCGATGTTGTGGTTGAGGCCATTGGCGGCTATGACGTTGCCCGCCAGCTGGTGCTGACCGCAATTGAAAACGGCAAGCATGTGGTCACAGCCAACAAGGCGCTGATTGCTGTGCATGGCAATGAAATCTTCCAAGCCGCCCATGAAAAAGGCGTTATTGTCGCTTTTGAAGCCGCCGTGGCCGGTGGTATTCCGGTGATCAAGTCGCTACGTGAAGGGCTGGGCGCCAACCGCATCGAGTGGGTTGCCGGTATCATCAATGGCACAGGCAATTATATCCTGACCCATATGCGTGACGAAGGCCGTGCCTTTGAGGACGTGCTGGCCGAGGCCCAGGCGCTGGGGTATGCCGAAGCCGATCCGACCTTTGATGTGGAAGGCATTGATGCTGCCCACAAGCTGACCATCCTGGCCTCGATTGCCTATGGGGTACCGCTGCAATTCGAGAAAGCCTACACCGAAGGCATTTCACGGATTACCGCTGAAGACGTTGAGCAGGCAGATAACCTGGGCTACATCATCAAGCACCTGGGCATATCCAAGCGCACGGAAAACGGTCTTGAGCTGCGTGTTCACCCCGCCCTGATACCCAAAGATCGCCTGCTGGCCAACGTTCACGGCGTCAAAAATGCCATTGAAGTCATGGGTGATGCGGTTGGACCGACCCTTTACTACGGCGCCGGCGCCGGCGCAGAGCCAACAGCCTCAGCGGTAGTTGCGGATATTCTCGACGTTGCCCGTGATATCGCCACAGACCACCACTACCGTGTGCCTTACCTGGCCTTCAGCGGTGTCGGCCAGGATGTCAATGCTGTGCCGATCATGCCGATGGAAGACATCACCACGGCCTATTATCTGCGTCTGCTGGCTGTTGACCGCCCGGGTGTGCTGGCGCGAGTGGCGACTATCCTTGCTGAGCAGGGCATCTCGATTGAAGCGTTGATCCAGAAAGAATCGCCAGATGGCGACCTGGTGCCGATCATCCTGATGACCCATCGCACCAAGGAAAAGCAGATGAACGAAGCCATCCGTGAAATTGAATCCATGGCGGATATTCCCGGTACGATCACCCGTATCCGTGTTGAAACCCTGGACGAAGGAGAGTAAGGCCATGCGCTACGTCAGTACTCGCGGGCAAGCGCCTGCTCTGTCGTTTGAAGAAGTGGTACTTACGGGCCTGGCAAATGACGGCGGCCTCTATGTGCCGGAAACCCTGCCGCATTTTTCCGCTGAAGCGCTCGCCGATATGGCGGGCCTTTCCTATGCAGAGATTGCCTTCCGGGTCATGAAGCCGTTTGTGAACGGTGAGATCGACGACGACACTTTCCGTGGTCTGGTCACCGATGCTTACGCTACCTTCAACCATGATGCCGTCCTGCCTCTCAAGCAGCTGGATGCCAATCACTTTCTGCTTGAGCAGTTCCACGGCCCGACTCTGGCTTTCAAGGATGTTGCCCTGCAGCTGTTGGGGCGGCTTTTGGACCATTTCCTGAAAAAGCGCAATGAGCGCGCCGTCATCATGGGTGCCACTTCCGGGGATACCGGTTCGGCGGCGATTGAAGGCTGTCGTCACTGCGATAATCTGGATATCTTTATCCTTCACCCACATAACCGCGTCTCTGAGGTGCAGCGTCGCCAGATGACAACGGTGCTGGCGAACAACGTCTTCAATGTGGCCATTGAAGGCAACTTTGATGATGCCCAGGCCATGGTCAAGCAAAGCTTTGCCAACCAGGATTTCCTTAACGGCTCTCGGCTGGTGGCGGTGAATTCGATCAACTGGGCGCGCATCATGGCCCAGATCGTCTACTACGTTGCCGCTGGCGTGGCGCTGGGCGCACCGCATCGCGAGGTCAGCTTCAGTGTGCCTTCGGCCAACTTTGGTAACGTCTTTGCAGGTTACATGGCGTACAAGATGGGCCTGCCGGTCAAGCAGTTCATTATTGCTACCAATGCCAACGACATCCTGCATCGCACCCTGACCGCCAATGATTTCTCCAAGCGTGAGCTGGCGGCGACCCTGGCGCCTTCCATGGATATTGTTGTGTCGTCCAACTTTGAGCGCCTGCTGTTTGACGCCTACGAGCGTGATGGCCATGCCGTTGCCGCCTTGCTGGAGCGTTTCCAGATAGAGCCCACGGCCTTAGCAGAGGCACCGCTGGCGACGCTGCGTGAAAAGTTCTCCAGCTTCAGCGTGGATGACGCCACCATTCTTGAAGTAATTCGCGAAGCCCATCACCGCACCGGTGAGATCCTCGATCCCCATACCGCAACCGGCTACCGTGCGGCCGAGCGTGCCCGCGCGGATCAGTCAACGCCCATGGTCACCCTGGCCACCGCTCACCCGGCCAAGTTTGCCGAAGCAGTGGTCAAGGCGGGCTTTCAGGGGGTACCGCTGCCCACCCATATGGATGATTTGCTGGAACGTGAAGAACGTTACAGCGTCTTGCCTGCCACTCTGGAAGCGGTGCAGCAATTTGTGGTTGATAACCGCCGGTGAGCTTGATTCAGCAGGTTGAACATTGAGCATGAATGCACGTCAGGATCTACCGTTAAGTGTGACGCAGCCCCGCCTTGAACCGCGTCCGCTTGATGAAACAGTCTATGCTCGAGCACAGGCCGAAGGCCTGAATGAACTTCAGGCGCGCCTGCTGGCGTCACGCTTGCCCGGCTATCAGGGCGAGCTGGCGCCCCTGGTGTCGCCGAGCCTGCGTTATCTGGCCCATCCTGAAAAACTGGCCGATGGACGTCGTGCGGCGGAACGCATTGCCCAGGCGGTGACCGAAGGTGAGTCAATCGGGATTCTGACCGACTACGACGTGGATGGGATCACTTCACACGTCGTGATCCGGCGCACTCTGGTCGAGCTGTTCGGTGTGCCGGAAGCCAGGCTGCATAGCCTGATTGGCCATCGTATCCACGACGGCTACGGCATCAGTCTGCCCTTGGTGGAACGCACCTTAGGCCTTTCGCCACGCCCGACTCTGGTGATTACCGCTGATTGCGGCAGCTCCGACGAGCCGCGTATTGCGCGCCTCAAAGAAGCCGGTATTGATGTGGTGGTCAGCGACCACCATGCCCTGGCGGTTGAAGGGCCGCCAGGCTCTGCCTATGCCTGCGTCAACCCGACACGCAGCGACTGCGCCTATCCGGATAAAACCATTGCCGGCTGTATGGTGGCATGGCTTGTGATGTCGCTGGCGCGTAGCGTACTAATTGAATGGGGCGCCTTGCCAGCAGCCACGCCCAAGCTGTCGCCATGGCTTTCCTATGTGGCCCTGGGAACGGTGGCTGACTGCGTTTCCCTGGGGGCAGCCCGGCCAACCGTGCCGTGGTCAGCCAGGGGTTGACCCTGATCAATCGTATGGATGCGGCCTGTTGGCGGGCCATGGCGCAACGCTTGGGCCAGGATAGCGTGCCGTTTAATGCTGAGACCTTGGCCTTTCAGATGGGGCCACGCATCAATGCTCGCTCGCGCCTGGATGATCCTTACGCGGCGCTGCATTTCATGCTCGCTGAAAGCGATGCGATTGCCAATCGTCAGCTGGATGTGTTGGATGATGATAACCAGTCGCGCAAAGCCATTGAGGCAGATATGGCCCAAGAGGCACGCGCCCTTGCCGCTGTGGAACTGGCGGCAGACGCCTCAGCGCTGATTGTGCTCCTGGAAGACGGCCACCCTGGGGTGCAGGGCATTGTGGCCTCGCGCCTGGTGCAGGCCTACGGGCGCCCGGCACTGGTACTGACACGGGCCGCCCAGCCGGGCATGCTCACCGGCTCTGGCCGCTCGATAGATGGCCTGCATCTGCGCGATGCCCTGCAGCGTGCCTATGAGCTGGCGCCAGGGCCTTGCCACGCTTTGGGGGCATAGTGGGGCGGCAGGTGTTGGCGTGCCCATGGAGCAGCTGGCAGCTTTTAAAGCGGCTTTCCTGCAGGCAGTGAATGAACAGCTTGGTGATACGCTGCTCTATCCAAGGTTGTGGACGGATGGTGAACTGGCTAGCCAGCAATTGACCTTGGCTACCTTGAATGACATTGACGTTCTGGGCCCTTATGGCCGCGAGTTTGACCCGCCGCTATTCGAAGGCCGTTTTATCGTAGAAGCGCTGCGCCCGGTAGGTGCGGATGGTTCGCACCTGATGATGGAACTCTCCAACGGGCCGGTGACCTGCAAGGCGATCTGGTTTCGTGCCCTGACGCCAGGCGAGTTACCCCCTTTTGATGTGGGCGATACGCTGCACTGCGCTTACAAGCTCAACCGTAACCGCTGGCGCGGCCGCGAGTCACTCCAGTTGATGGTGGAGCACGCCAGCCTGGTCTGATCATGTTGGCTGACTGTCATTACCCTGACAGGCCGATGATTTTTCTACAAACGGCGGATAGATCCCGCCGTTTGTTCGTTGCAGAGGACGCATCATGCGTGACGACAATTTACCCCAAGATCCGCATCAACCCTATGAAGATGTCATGGCCATGCTGTTGGGTACGCTGTTTGTGGCCCTTGGCGTGACGCTCTATACCCAGGCGGTACTGCTAACGGGCAGCACGGCCGGGATGGCGCTGCTGCTTAACTATCTGACCGGTTGGGGCTTCGGGGTATGGTTTTTCGCCATTAATCTGCCGTTCTACTATCTGGCGATCAAACGTATGGGCTGGAGTTTTACCCTGCGTACCTTTGTGGCTATCGGGCTGGTTTCGGTGTTTTCGGAGTTGACTCAGCGCTGGGTGACGTTTGAGTCAGTGCCATCGCTCTACGCCGCTATCATGGGCGGTGCCCTGATTGGCGTGGGCATGCTGATGCTGTTTCGCCATCGTACCAGCCTCGGCGGCATCAATATTCTGGCGCTTTATCTGCAGCAGCGCCACGGTTGGCGGGCAGGCTACGTACAGTTGGGGATTGATGGCCTGATCCTGCTGGCAGCCTTGACTCAACTACCGCTGGACAGAGTGGGTTACTCGGTGATTGGCGCCGTCACGTTGAATCTGATCATTGCCCTCAACCATAAGCCTGGGCGTTATATCGGAGTGAGCTAAATTGACACCATGCAGAATTTACATTCTGATGGTCGGTATCGGTGATGCAGATTTGAAAAGAGAGTGGATTGAGTCGCCTCAACTGTTTTTGGCTGGAAACAATGAATCACGATAATGCTTCATATGTTACACCTTCGAAAGAGCGAGTAGGCAGTAGTGATAAGCAGCAGCTGGCTGAGGCATTGTCGCGTGCGCACCATATTGAACCTCCTGTTACGGTAGCGCCTGCGCCTGCCAGTGCGGGTATTCTGAAACGTATGTACCGTGCTCAACACAATCTGTTATCAATATGGCGTGAGAAGGATTATTCCGTCTATACCACTCACATGAATCTGGCTAATCAGAAATACGTTGTTTGCAATAGTCCTGATACGGTGCGTCGTGTCTTCCTTGAGCAACATGACAACTATGATCGTAAAAGCCCGCAAATGCGGCGAGCATTGATCCCATTACTGAAAGACGGGTTATTTGTCAGTGACGGTGATTTGTGGAGCCAGCGCCGACGTCAGTGCGCCCCCTCGCTCAGTAATGCGTTGCTGCCGAACTTTTGCTCGGTGATGACTGCTTCAGCAAACGAAACTGCCGAGCGCTGGGCCGAGCAGCCGCAGGATGAACCACTGGATATGCTGACCGAGATGGCTCACTTGACGGCTCGCATCATTGGCCGAACGATTTTCGGCGATGACACAACCGACGACGAGGCCGAACAGGTGGTTGCTGGGTTTACTGAGTATCAGCGCCATTCAGAACATCTGGATATGGCAGATACTCTTGGGCTGCCTTTTCTCAGGCTGCTAGGCAACCCTTTAAGACGTAACCGTATCCGCTATTCGGCAGAGCAGGTACATGAAGTAATTGACCGGATTATTGACCGCCGTATCAATACCTCCGATTCGAATCAACACAGCATGATCGATAGCTTTATGACGGCATTAGAGGGAAGCGAAGGGTGCCCGATGGGGCGGGAAGCGGTGCGCAATGAAGCTATTGTCATGTTCATGGCGGGGCATGAAACGACAGCCAACGCTTTGGCCTGGTGCTGGTACCTGCTGGATTACGATCAGCAGGCCATGGTGTGTTTACAGGCCGAGCTTGATGAAGTCCTGAAGGGGCGAACGCCGCGTTATGAAGATGTCGAGAAGCTTCACTACACCATGGCGGTGTTTGAAGAAGCTATGCGCCTTTATCCTCCGGTACCCTTGCTAACCCGTCAAGCGCGCGGTGAGGATCAGGTGCGTAACCGTGAGGTTCGCCCGGGCACTGTCCTGATTGTTTGCCCCTGGCTGATGCATCGACACCGTAAACTATGGGAAGCGCCTGACCATTTTGTGCCAGAGCGCTTTTTGCCCAAGGTGCCGCGCCCGGATAAGTTCACTTACTTCCCTTTTAGCGTGGGCCACAGGGTTTGCCTGGGTAAGCGGTTTGGGCTTTACGAGGGCGTTTTGTGCCTGGCGACATTAGCACAGCGTTTCACCCCACAGTTGGTGCCGAGTCATAAAGTGGAAATCGAGTGTCGACTGACTTTGCGCCCCAAAGGAGGGTTACCCATGACGCTTCAGTCACGTAAGCCTTATAAAAGGTTTTAGCCGCTCAACCAGAACCACCAGACGATAGCGGCGATCAGGGCGAGGCCAGCGAGATTAACCATAATACTCATGCGCTCTGCTCCTGTGTGGTTGCGGTGTCTAAATGACGGGCAGTGTGCTGGCGTTGGGATTTCCATAGCCGCAAACGGTTGGCGTTGCTGACCACTGTGATGGAAGACAGCGACATGGCCGCCCCAGCAATCATCGGTGAAAGCAGCATGCCGGTCAGCGGGTAGAATACCCCGGCGGCAATCGGAATACACAGTACGTTGTAGCCAAAGGCGCCGACCAGGTTCTGCTTGATGTTGCGCAGAGTGGCCTGACTGATCTCGATGGCATCTGCCACCCCGTGCAGCGAACCGCGCATCAGGGTCATGCCGGCACTTTCAATCGCTACATCGGTGCCTTGGCCGATGGCAAAACCAACGTTGGCACGTGCCAGGGCAGGGGCGTCATTAATGCCGTCGCCGACCATGCCCACTATTTCCCCTTCTTTCTGCAGGCGCTCGATCTCTGAATGTTTGTCTTCGGGCAAAAGCCCGGCGCGGTAGTCATCAATACCCACCTCGCGGGCAATGGCGGCGGCCGTGTGCTGGTTGTCACCGGTCAGCATCACGACCTTGAGGCCATCGCTTTGCAGCCGTTTGATGGCCGCCTTGGTATCGTCGCGCAGCGGGTCGCTGATACCAAACAGCGCCGTTAGCTGGCCGTCAACCGCCAGATAAACCAGCGTGCGTGCCTTGTCTTCCAATTCGCGAGCAGTGTCCTTTCCGTCCGCCAGGTCGATGCCCGCGTTCTCCAGCAGGCGCGCATTGCCCAGCAGTAAAGCCTTGCCGTCGGATGTTTCGGCCTTGACGCCACCACCGGTGACGCTATCAAAGTTATGGATCTCCGCTGCTTTTGCGTTGACGTCTTCGCCATGGGCAGTGAGTGCTGCTGCCAGCGGGTGCTCCGAGCCACGCTCCAGTGCCATCACATAGCCAAGCGCGGTCTCTTCATCGCCCTGAAGGGTATGCGCCTCGGTGACGCTGGGTTTGCCTTCGGTCAGCGTACCGGTCTTGTCGACCACCAGAGTGGTCAGCTTGCTGGCGGTTTGCAGGGCATCGCCGTTGCGCACCAGCACGCCGTGCTCAGCGGCTTTGCCGACCCCTATCATGGTTGAGATAGGTGTGGCCAGGCCCAGCGCACAGGGGCAGGCGATAATCAGTACCGTGGTGGCGGTGACCAGCATATGAATCACCCGTGGCTCAGCGCCAAAGTTAAACCATACCAACGCGGTCAGCACGGCGATAATCATTACCGAAGGCACAAAGATACTCGATACCCTGTCGGCCAGTTCGCCAATCGGCGGGCGCGAGTTCTGAGCGTTGGCGACCTGCTCGGTGATCTGTCCAAGCCGAGTGTCAGCACCCACCCGGGTAGCCTGATAAACAAGCCCGCCCTTGCCGTTGACAGTGCCTGCACTGACCTCATCGCCGGCTGATTTTTTCACTGGTACCGGCTCGCCGGTCAACATGGATTCATCAATATGGCTGGCGCCTTCAAGCACTTCCCCATCCACCGGCAGGCGCTCGCCAGGACGCACACGGATATGGTCACCGCTACGTACGGCGTCAATCTCGATTTCCTGCTCCTCACCGTCGCGGATCACCCGGGCGGTGCGGCTTTGCAGATCCAGAAGGCGCTTCAACGCATCGCTGGTGCGGCCACGGGCTTTCAGCTCCATGGCGTTGCCGAGCAGAATCAGGCCAATCACCATGGCCGAAGCTTCAAAATAGATGCCGTGGGCGACTTCTGGCAGCCAGGGCGCAAAGGCAACCACCACCATGGAATACAGCCAGGCGGTGCCGGTACCCATGGCGACCAAAGTGTCCATATTGGCCTGGTGATGCTTGAAATTTTTCCAGGCGTTAACAAAAAAGTGACGACCGGGAAAGGCCATGACCGCGAGGGTAAGAAGACCGATCACCAGCCAGAAAAGTCGCCCGCCTCCCACAGGGTGAGGGTGGTAGACAAACATGCTGAGCATCAGGGGCAGGGCCAGCGCCAGGGCATAAGCACTGCCTTTGAGGCGCTGTTTATACTGCTTGGCTTCCTGTTCGGCGCGGGTTTTTCTGCCTCGCGCATATCAACGATCGGCTCGGCGCTATAACCGGCGGAATCCACTGCCTCCATCAGTGCCTGCGAGTCTGCCTGACCAAATACCTGAGCGGTGTGGGTGCCGAAATTAACGCTGGCAGTTTCAACGCCCGGGGTGTTTTCCAGCGCCTTCTGCACGCTTTTGACACAGCTGGCGCAGGACATGCCGCTGATGGCCAGACGAATCTGCTGGTTTCCCGAGCCTTGATGTTCGGCTGCTTGACTGGCCTGGCTGTCGGTAGTTTGAGCGCTGGGTTCAGTATCTACAGCGCTGTCTGGTTTGTCATCTTCCACTGCCAGTTCACCGGGTGGGTAGCCAGCATCTTTTAAGGCTTGATCAAGTTCAGCGCCGTCGAGTGTAGTGGTAACATCCAGATGTTTTTCTGCCGGAGTACCGATTACATCAGCGTCGCCGTCCAGCGCCTGAATGGCTTCGCGCATACGCTTGACACAGCCCTGGCAGTTCATGCCGGGCACCGTTCGAGTCAGCTGTTGTTGAGATGAGTTGTCGTTGCTCATTGGGTCTCCTGGTCATTGGGAAAGCTTTCGATCAGGCGGCAGAGAGAGTGGCCATCCGGTGCAGCATCCGGCATGTCCTGCCAGCTTTCCAGCGCGGCCTCCATGCGTGCGGCGAGTGCCTGAAGCTCATCAATCTGGGCGCGTACCTGTGGCAGACGGTGAGCCAGCAGGTCGCGCACCAGCGGGCAGGGCGAGTCGCCATGATCCGCATGCGAGAGAATGTCGCGTACTTCAGCAATACTGAAGCCAAGTTTGCGCGCTCGCTGTACAAAACGCAGCCGTTCCAGGTCGCTTTGGGTAAACAATTGATAGCCATTGTCAGGGTGACGTTCAGGGTTCAATAATCCCTCGCGCACATAATGTCGTACGGTTTCACTGGTGACCTCCGCCTGACGGGCGATTTCGCTGACTTTCAACTCTGTCTCCTTTCATTCGGGTGTTCTTAACCTGTCCTGGCAAACAGTTTAGAACCTATGTGTTACCCAAAGGTCAAGCCATAGATTGGGTTGTGTGACATTTTGTTAAAACGGCAATTTAAAACGATCGTTCGACTAATGTATAAAGTGAAAATGGAATAAAACGCTCGTTTGCCCTTGATCCTGAGCGCCGAGTGCGAGAAAACACACATGTACAATCAACAAAGGCGATGGGAAGCGCCGCAGGATAATCACAACTTGGGGTACGTATGAATAACAAATTCAATAAACTGACATTGGCCACGGCAGTTGCCGCCATAACAATGGCATCTCAGGCCCACGCCGGCGGGTATCAGATCAACGAACAGAGTGTCAGCGGCCAGGGGTATAGCCATGCCGGACGCAGCTCGAATATTAACGATGCCACCATCGTATTTGGCAACCCCGCAGGCATGTCGTTTCTTGAGCGTGCTCAAGTAACGGCTGGGGGAACTTTTCTTAGCGTTGATACCGAGCTAAGTAATGTCCAGGCTAACCGTATGTTAGATGCTGGAGTTGTTCGAAGTGGCGCTCCGGTAGGCACTCAAGTGCCAATCGGCAGTATTCCTGGCACCAATGAAGGCGATATGGTGCCGGGTACATTGGTGCCCTTTGCTTTTTATGCGCACCCTGTCAACGAAAGGCTGGCCTTTGGCTTTGGGGTTTATGCGCCTTTTGGCTCAAATACAGATTATGAGAAGGACTTCCAGGGACGCTATTTTGGCGATTACACTGAAGTACGCGTCGTCAGCGCCCAGCCCACGGTGTCTTATCGCTTCAATGATCAATGGTCAGTTGGAGCGGGTGTTACTTACAATCAGGTGGAAGGCGAGCTGCGCCGTCAGTTACCGACTGAGCTAGCATTTAACTCAGCGGCGGATATTGACTCACGGGTAACCGGTGATGACGACGGCTGGGGCTACAACCTGGGGGTGATTTACCAGCCTGTGCCAGAAACCACCTTTGGCCTGACCTACCGTTCCAAGGTGGATTACGACCTGACCGGTGACTTTATTGCTAAGGACCCAGCGGGTGATGTGGTACGCAGCGATGACGCCAATCTGGACCTTTCTACTCCGGAAACCGTCAACTTCTCGCTGACCCAGCAGATGAGTGAACGGCTGAAGCTGATGTTTGGTGCTTCCTGGACTCGTTGGAGCCGGTTCCAGGAAATCAGGGTGCTCGGCAGTCAGGGGAATACCATCACCCAGGAAACCCAGAATTATTCCAATGCCTGGGCCTTTGCCACCGGTGGCGAATACCAGTTGACTCAGACGCTGGCACTACGTGCGGGTGTGGCGCTTGATTTCACCCCGACCAACGATGAATTCCGCAGTGTACGGATTCCCTCTGATGACCGGCGCATCTTCTCGCTGGGTGCTGGCTGGACGCCGACCGATAACCTGACCGTTGACCTTGCCTATTCCTATCTCAGCGAGCGTGGTACCTCGATTGATCAGCAGCGTAGTGATTCATTACAAGGCGTAGGTGGTGCCACCTACTCAGCCGATTACAAGAATGAAGCCCATGGCATTGGCGCACAGATGACCTATCGCTTCTAGTGAAAACGTTTTTCTGACCTGTTAAACCCGGCTTAGGCCGGGTTTTTGCTGTTCAGTTGGCCGCTATGGATGCGATGTTGGTGGTGTTTGGTTACAATATTGGCCATTATCATGTGAGGCCGCTGCGGCAGAAGGTATGAACGCTACCTTATGCTGCCGCGGCGTCTGTTGTTTTTTCTGTCACTTTTTTATCAAGGCCAGAGCCATCATGCTGGAAACCAACCCGATCCATAATCAAATCAAGGACCTGTCTGAGCGGACAGAGGTTCTTAGGGGGTATCTTTGACTATGCCGAGAAGAAAGATCGGCTAGAGGAAGTCACCCGCGAACTGGAAGACCCCAACGTCTGGAGCGACCCGGACTACGCTCAGAAACTTGGCAAGGAGCGATCCTCTCTCGAAGCCATCGTCGCGACTATTGATCAGCTGGAGCAAGGGTTGGCTGACAGCCGCGACCTGCTGGAACTTGCCGAGATGGAAGAGGACGAAGGCACCGTTGAGGAAGTCAGCTCAGAGCTTGACGGCTTGCAGCAAGTGCTGGAGAAACTTGAGTTTCGGCGAATGTTTTCCGGCGAAATGGATGCCAATAACGCCTATCTGGATATCCAGTCCGGGTCAGGGGGTACCGAGGCGCAGGACTGGGCTAACATGCTGCTGCGCATGTATCTGCGCTGGGCTGAGCACCATGGTTTCAAGGCCGAGCTGATCGAGCTTTCCGGCGGGGATGTCGCGGGCATCAAATCAGCGACCATTCATATTCAGGGTGACTACGCCTTTGGTTGGCTGCGCACCGAAACCGGTGTGCACCGTCTGGTGCGCAAGAGTCCGTTTGATTCCGGTGGGCGCCGTCATACGTCTTTCGCCTCGGTATTCCTGTCGCCTGAAATTGATGACAGTTTTGAGGTTGATATCAACCCGTCGGATCTACGCGTCGATACCTACCGTTCCAGCGGTGCGGGCGGCCAGCACGTCAACACCACGGATTCAGCGGTGCGCATTACCCACGAGCCCAGCGGTATTGTTGTCGCCTGCCAGAGTCAGCGTAGCCAGCACGCCAACCGCGACTTTGCCATGAAGCAGCTCAAAGCCAAGCTGTGGGAAATGGAAATGGACAAACGCAATGCGGCCAAGCAGGAAGCAGAAGAATCCAAGGCGGATATTGGTTGGGGCAGCCAGATTCGCTCCTACGTGCTGGATGATCAGCGCATCAAGGACCTGCGCACCGGCGTTCAGTCAAGCAGCTGTGACAAGGTGCTGGATGGCGATATTGATCAGTTTATTATTGCCAGCCTGAAGCAGGGGCTTTGATAGCGCTATCGACACTGATGACGACGGCTTGGAATGATTGACCGGCTTTTTTATTGACCAGCTTTTACATACAGGGTGCCATATGGCAAACCACGACGGATCACACGAAAACGAAAACCATCTGATTGCCGAACGCCGTGCCAAACTGGCGGTGCGTCGTGAACGTGCCGCCGAACAGGGCAAGAGCGCTTTCCCTAACGATTTCCGTCGCGACAGCCTGACGCTTGAGCTCACGCAGGCCTACGGCGATAAAGACAAGGCGACGCTTGAAGCGCTGGATCAGCATGCCTCTGTGGCTGGTCGGGTGATGCGCCAGCGGGGGCCTTTTGTGGTGATTCAGGATGTGGCCGGGCAGATCCAGCTATACGTGGATAAAAAGGTTTGCCCGCCGAGGTGCTGGAAGATATCAAAAGCTGGGATATCGGCGATATCGTGGCTGCCCACGGCCCAGTGCATAAATCCGGCAAGGGCGATCTGTATGTGATGATGAAAGAGGCGCAGCTGTTAACCAAGAGTCTGCGTCCGCTGCCGGACAAGTTCCATGGCCTGACCGATCAGGAAGCGCGCTATCGCCAGCGCTATGTGGATCTGATCATGAACCCGCAGTCGCGCAAGGTATTCGAGACCCGTGCAGCGGTGATCAGCGCCATGCGGCGCTTCTTTGAGGCGCGCGGCTTCATGGAAGTGGAAACACCCATGCTGCAGCCGATTCCCGGCGGTGCTACGGCGCGTCCGTTTATTACTCACCACAATGCGCTGGATATCGATATGTATCTGCGTATTGCACCGGAGCTTTATCTTAAGCGTCTGGTGGTGGGCGGTTTTGAAAAGGTGTTCGAGATCAATCGTAATTTCCGCAATGAAGGGCTTTCCACCCGCCATAACCCGGAATTTACCATGGTCGAGTTCTACTGGGCTTACGCCGATTACCGCGACCTGCTGGATATGACCGAAGCCATGTTGCGCGCCACGGCGGAAGAAGTGCTGGGCACCACGCTGATTGAGTACCAGGGCGAGCAGTATGACTTTGGCAAGCCCTTTGCCCGGCTGACCTTGCGTCAGGCGATTCTGGATCATGGCGATGCCATCACCGATGCAGATCTGGATACATTGGAAGCCGCACAAGCGCTTGCAGCCAAGCTGGGTATCAAGGTGAAAGAGAGTTGGGGGTTAGGCAAACTGCAGACCGAGATTTTCGAAGAGGTGGCCGAGCACAAGCTGGATCAGCCCACCTTTATCATCGAATACCCAGCAGAAGTCAGCCCGCTGGCACGGCGTAATGACGCCAATCCTTTCGTGACCGACCGATTTGAGTTCTTTGTCGGTGGGCGTGAAATTGCCAATGGTTTCTCAGAGCTTAACGACGCTGAAGATCAGGCCGAACGCTTCCGTGAGCAGGTAGCGGAAAAAGATGCCGGTGACCTGGAAGCCATGTATTACGATGCAGATTACGTGCGTGCCCTGGAGTATGGGTTACCACCCACCGCAGGCGAGGGCATCGGCATTGACCGTCTGGTAATGCTGTTTACCGATAGCCCTTCCATCCGTGATGTGCTGCTCTTCCCGGCCATGCGTCCTGAAGTTGGCGAGTAAGTGCTTTCCATAACAGGTGACCGTTATCTGTTGGTCGTCCCTGAATAAAAGTCGCGATGGTTAAGAGATGAGGCCGATGCCGTTATTGACCGGTATCGGCCTCATTTTGGGCATTAAAAAGACAAAGCGTTTGCATTGATGGCAAACTGCTACATAAGCGCCCATAATAGTGGCGTTTCGACGGCGAGGAGAATCCTATGAAACTGCTAAACCGCTCTGCCCTGAGTGTCAGGCCGACCCAAGCCTTTGTGGACTGGATCAATGCGCTCGAACCCACTCTGGGAGGCGACGACCTGACCCTGGACGACGTCGAACGCGAAAGTACCATTTACCTGATTCCCGAGATGGACACCCCTGAAGCACTGGAGACTTTTGTTCAGGAGCGCCACCAGGTGATTCTTGAAACCGAACTGCGCGCCTGGGAAGAAGATGAAGCGCAATGGCCACAGTCGCTGGACTGGTCGCTGTTTCAGCACTTCCTGAGAGTCGAGCATAGCTACCTGGCCATTGACCTGGACGACGATACCGCCCTGGAAATCTCCGAAGTGGACGATGCCCTGCTGCTGGATAACGACGATAGCTGATTTATTCCCCATCTATTTGAGTTCGCGATTACCTGCGCGATAACAAGACCGGCCCAGGCCGGTTTTTCAGGACTCTTTGATATGCGGCTTTTCGAAACTCGCCCTGGCGACGACGGTCTTCCGGGCGCTAAGCGTTTCCTTGCCGTTCTGGCATTAATTACCGGTACCCTGATGGCGGTGGTGGATACCACCATGATCAACCTGGCGTTGCCCACCATCGCCGCGGATCTGGGAGTGTCCGGCGCGCGCGCCGTGTGGATCACCAACCTCTTTCAGGTTATCTGTGCCGCTTTTCTGCTGGTTTTTGCAGGTATCAGCGAGTTGGTGACCCGTCGCCGCCTTTATCTGTTCGGGTTGAGTGTTTTCGTGTTGGCTGCCCTGGGGGCCGCGCTTTCAAGGCAGCTGGAAACCCTGTTGGTGTTTCGTGCCCTGCAGGGGCTTGGTGCGGCGGCGACGCTGTCAATTGGCCCTTCATTATATCGAGCGATCTTCCCCTCGCGGCTGCTGGGCAGTGCTCTGGGGCTGTCTGCCCTGGTGGTGGCCGGCGGTTATGCAGCAGGGCCTACCTTAAGCGGCGTGATTCTGTCGTTTGCCGATTGGCCCTGGCTGTTTGCCCTGAATGTGCCGCTGGGGCTAGTGTCGCTGCTGCTGGCGCGGCGCGCCTTGCCGAGGGATGTTCCGCGTAAGGGCAGTTTTGATACCCTGGGCGCCTTGCTGTCGATGATGATGCTGGCCAGCTTTTTCCTGGCCATGGATGCGATTGCCCATACAGCGCCTTTGTGGCAAAGCGGTGGCTGGTTGGGCATGGCCGTCGTAGCGTGTACGGCCTTTATTCAGCGCCAGCGCCGCGCGGCCTATCCCTTGTTGCCACTGAGTGTGTTTGCCGAAAAGCGCTTTACCCTGGCGGTATCGGCGTCCGGGCTTGCCTTTATTGGTCAGGGCTTGAGCTTTGTCGCCTTATCGTTTTTCTATCAGGAGCAAATGGGTTTTACACCGCTGGAAACGGCCTGGCTGTTTACTCCCTGGCCGCTGGCGATCATGCTGGTTGGCCCTCTTGCCGGGCGTCTGGCGGATCGCATCAACCCCAGCCTGATTTCCAGTACCGGTCTGGTATTACTGATCGGCGGGCTGATCTCGCTGGGGTTGGTGGATGAAAGTACGGGCGTCCTTGGTAGCCTGTGGCGCACGGCGCTGTGCGGCATCGGCTTTGGTATGTTCCAGCCACCCAATAACCGGGAAATGATGGCTAGCTTGCCGCCTGAACGCAGTGCCAACGTCTCCGGGGTGATGAGTACCACTCGGACGGTTGGACAGTCGCTGGGTGTGGCCTTGGTTGGCGCGGCTCTGGGGTTGGGGCTTGCCGTGCAGTGGACGTTATGGCTGGGTGCCTTGACGACGCTGATGGCGCTGTTGGCAAGCCTGGCGCGGGTTCCGTTGGCCGGTCAGGCGCTACGTCAACGGCGTTTATCGTCTGAAGGGCGCTGACGGCGTATAATTGTCAAAACGCCAAGACAGCTTTTAAGCACAGGAGAAGGTCATGTCGCTACAAACGCAGATCGAGCACAAACTCGCGACACTTGAACCGGTGGTGGTACAGGTAGAAAACGAAAGCCATCGGCACAATGTACCTGCCAATTCAGAGACCCATTTCAAGGTCACCCTGGTGAGCAGCCGCTTTGAAGGGCTGATGCCGGTCAAGCGCCACCAGCAGATGTATGCCTTGCTGGCCGATGAGCTTTCCGGTCCGGTGCATGCGCTGGCACTGCACCTGTATACGCCTGAAGAATGGCTGGCCCGTGGAGGGGAGCGTCCCGATTCACCCAATTGCCAGGGCGGCGGTCAGTGAACGCCGAAGTCATTCGACGGCAGTACCTGGATGCCATGGGTATTACCACCTGGGCATCCCGCTATCAGTTACCCCATGCGCTTGAAACGCCCGCCTGTGAATGGGAGGACGTAGTACCCCAGCGTGTCACGCCCAGCCAGCGACTGCATGCGCTGCTGGATGATGCCCAGCAGGCCGCAGCAGCCCAGCGCCAGGCACACCAGACGCCTTATGACGTAGATGAGGCGCCGGTTCAGGCGTCCTCAGATTCTTCCTCGTCGCCCCAGGCCCTGCGGTCACTGTTAGGTGGCACAGCTGAGGAAGAGGCCAATACCCCGCAAGAGCATCCGCCAGCAGAGGCAACGCCTAGAAAATCAGCGCCTGATGCTGAAGCGCAAAACAGCACGCTGGCAAGTGCGCCGAGCACGAAACCTGAGCCGTTGGTATTCACCCTGTCATCCTGCTGCATTGAAGGACGCTGGTTGAACCTGATGCCAGGCGAGATTGAACGCACCGAACAGGCATTGCTGAATAACCTGTTGGGCGTTATTGCCGGGATGCCATCCTCTTCACTCAATGTGATGACCTTCAGCTGGCCGCCGATGGCCAATGGCCCCCAGCCGGATGATCCGCTGGAAGAAGCTCGCGATGGGCTTAATGCTTTTATCAGTGGTACAGCACGGCGTAATGGTTGGCAGTTGGAGCGTGTTTTGTGGTGGGGGAACTACAGGCATCCCCCTTGCGGCGCTGCTCAACCTGGAGAATGGGCAGAGTCAGACGCTTGGCTTGCCTGTCTGGCAGGGGGCTACGTTGGATGAACTGGCTCAAAGCGCCGATGCCAAGCGCCGGTTGCTGCCCAGGCTGCTTGACCTGCGCCAAGCGCTTGGCGCCTGACAAAATGCTGGAAATCAAGCCCTTATCCAATAATCATCTTGAAGCACTGCTTGAACTGGAAGCTGCCGCTGCCAGTGGTATGCGCCCTGCCGCTCTGACATCGGCGCTGAAAGCGCCAGCTATCAGAGTGCTGGGCGCCTGGCAGGATGCAGGTAAACAAGAGGCAAGGGTGCTTATTGGCTATGCCATTGTGGCCATCGGACCTTTTGACGCCGAAATTGAAGCCATTGGCGTTCTGCCAGGCTGGCGGCGTCATGGGATTGCCGGTTTGCTGATGCAAGCGCTGATTGACGTTGCCACTCAGGCTGGCAGTGAACGGCTGTTACTGGAGGTCAGAGAAACCAATGACCCGGCCATCAGGCTGTATCAGGCTTTCGGTTTTACCCTTGATGGACGCCGTAAAGAATATTATCCGGCAGTGGAGGGCACTGCCGGACGAGACGATGCGCTACTGATGTCGCGAGGGTTACGCAGCTGACCCAGTGGCAGTTGCGTTAGGGTGTGGCAGCGCTTTCTGTCATATCGTCAAACTTGCTAAGCAGGCCGGTCAGGCGTTGTTCCCACTCCTCACGCTCCTGCTTGAGGCGCTGGTTTTCTTCGCGCAGCTCCTCGTTTTCCAGCTTCATCAGCTCCAGTGCTTCTACGGTGGCAGCGACTTTTTGATCGAGCTGGTTGAACAGTTCCTGGCTCATTGACTTCTCCTTGGGACTCTTGTGAGTTGATTGATTGGTCAAGCGTATCGTTACGCGCCTGGCGCGACAAGCGTTAAGATGGCGTAAATTATCTCCATGCTCAACGGGGTGCGCGCTGATAAAGTCTGGCCACGGTATCGCCAGCGCGGGTTTCTCGGTAAAGCGACCAGTTGGCAGGTGTTTCAGGGGTTAATAAAACTTCACATTCCAGGTAAATCATGGCGTTGGCGGCAAGCCAACCGTTGGCTTCCAGCATCGCGCAGCAGGGCTCGGCCAACCCTTGATGAAAGGGGGATCCAGAAAGGCCAGATCAAAAGGGCTTCCCGGCTGGGCCAGGTATGTATCCACGTCGACGTTGAGCACTTGCCCGTGTTCAGCACCCAGAGTTGCCAGGTTGGCGCTGATCTGATCGGCGACCCTACGCGCCCGTTCAACAAACACAAGGTCACTGGCACCACGGGAAAGTGCCTCTATACCAAGGGACCCGGTGCCAGCAAACAAATCCAGTCCGCGCTGGGCATACAGAGACTGGCCAAGCCAGTTAAACAGGGTTTCACGTATGCGATCAGGGGTCGGGCGTAGCCCCGGGCTATTGAGTACGGGTAGCTGACGGCGGCGGTAGTCACCGCCAATAATGCGCAGCTTGCCACCACCGATGATAGCTTGGCATTGGCGCGTGCAGAGGGGGTTGAGCGTTTTCTTTTCATGATCAGATTGTAGCGGGCTGTGTATCCAAAGTCTTGGTGCAGGGTGGTAGGATGGCAGTAATGTTCACTTTTTTCGCGGATGATAGCCATGTTCGGTTTTTTAAAACGTAAGAAACAGCAGGAAGCGGTGGGTCAGACCTCTGAGCAGGAGCTTGATAACCGCTCTGACGAAGAGGATGTTCAGGAGTATCACGAGGACACTGACAGCCTCCCCTCATCCCAACCAGAAGAGCCGCTGGCCCAGGCACAGGAAGCCGCTGAAAGCCCGGTTATGCCTGAGGGGAAGTTGCCAGACGCTGAGCCGGTGAGTGAGCCAGAGCCTGTATCGCTGCCTCCTGCGGCGCTACAGGAAAAGCCCAGGGCCGCTGAGAAAAAGGCTGGTTTTCGCGCATTAGGGCAGGCTTGGGGAAAACTCGTGCCAACCTGACTGATGGCATCGCCGATCTGTTTCTGGGCAAGAAGCAGATTGATGATGAGCTGCTTGAGGATCTGGAAACCCAGCTGTTAATGGCAGATGTCGGTATCGAGGCCACCACTGAGATCATTGAACGCCTGGAAGCGCGTGTGTCACGCAAAGAGCTTAACAACCCGGAAGCCTTGTATCGCGGCTTGCAGGAAGAGCTTGGCGCCATGCTGGAGCCGGTCGCCAAGCCTCTGACCTTTGAAAAGGAAGGCGATGGCCCCTTTGTCATTCTGGTGGTAGGGGTCAATGGTGTTGGCAAGACCACCACCATTGGCAAGCTGACCCAGCGTTTTCAGCGTGAAGGCAAAAGCGTCATGCTGGCCGCCGGGGATACCTTTCGTGCGGCGGCGGTGGAGCAGTTGAAAGTCTGGGGGAGCGCAACAGTGTGCCGGTAATTGCTCAGCATACAGGTGCAGACAGTGCTTCAGTGATTTATGATGCAGTCGCTGCCGCCAAGGCACGTGGCGTTGATGTGCTTATCGCAGACACGGCGGGACGTCTGCATAATAAGGGCCATCTTATGGAAGAGTTGAAAAAGGTCCATCGAGTGATGACAAAGATTGATTCAAATGCACCCCATGAAGTCATGCTGGTGCTTGACGCAGGTACTGGCCAGAATGCCATCGCACAGGCCAGCACGTTTAATGAAGCCGTGCCGGTGACCGGGATTACCCTGACCAAGCTGGATGGTACGGCCAAGGGCGGAATTATTTTTGCCCTGGCCAAGCAGCTTGAAACACCGATTCGGTTTATCGGCGTAGGCGAAGGACTGGATGACCTGCGCCCCTTTGCGGCGAATGATTTTATCGGCGCCCTGTTTGATCGCCAGAGTGAAAATGAACGCACATGATCGACTTCGAGCATGTAGCCAAGCGCTATGGAGGGCGCTTTGAAGCGTTGGCGCACCTGAATTTTCGCGTTGACCGTGGGGAAATGGTGTTTCTCACCGGCCACTCCGGTGCTGGCAAGAGTTCGCTTCTACGCCTTATCATGCGCCTCGAAAAACCCAGCCGTGGACGCGTGGTAGTTGCCGGGCACGACCTGGCGAAACTGCATTCGAGCATGATCCCTTTTTATCGGCGCCAGATTGGCGTGGTCTTCCAGGATCACCAGCTGCTGTTTGACCGTTCCATTTTTCACAACGTCGCCCTGCCTCTGGAAATTCAGGGGATGGAGCCGCGTGATGCAGCACGGCGCACCCGGGCTGCCCTGGATAAAGTCGGCCTGCTGCACCGTGAAAAAGCCCTGCCGATTGAGCTATCCGGTGGTGAACAGCAGCGCGTGGGCATTGCCCGTGCGGTAGTCAACAAGCCCGCACTGCTGCTGGCTGATGAGCCGACCGGGAACCTTGATCCTCAATTATCTGCTGACATCATGGCGCTGTTCGAGGACTTCAACCGGATTGGTACCACCGTCATGGTCGCCAGCCATGACCTGGCGCTGATTGCCCGTTTGCGCCACCGTATGCTGCGCCTGCATGAAGGTCGACTGGTCGCCGACGAGGGGATTCAATGACATCCACTCCACCTCCTCAACGTCGCGGTGCGCGCACCCAGCAATCGCGTTTTTCCAGCCGCCTTGAATCCTGGAAGCTGCATCATCGCGCCATGGCCATTGACAGCCTGCGCCGTCTACTGCGCCATCCCCTGGGTAGCCTTTTGACGATGCTGGCGATTGCCATAGCGCTGATGTTGCCCGCAGGCCTGTGGCTAACCCTTGATAGCGTGCGTGGCCTGGATGCTGAATTGACCCAAAGTGCTACCTTGACGGTCTACCTGGACTCGACGGTGGATAGCGCTGAGGCAGAGCGTATTCATCAGGCAGTGATGGCGCAGCCGGAAGTCATCGAGACGCGCCTGATTGATGCCGATGAAGGCCTGCAGGAGCTGCAGCAGTCTCTGGGCCTGGATGACACCCTGGTTGGTCTTGATGAAAACCCCTTGCCATTTAGCATAGTGGTGCACCCGGACGATGTGTCGCCACAGACGATGCAAGCCACGGCAGACTATTTTGCCGGTATGGCCGGTGTGGACGAAGTACGTCTCGATCTGGCCTGGGTGGAGCGGCTTCGCCAGATTACCGAGCTGGGTAACCGAATTGCGCTGGGGCTAGGGGTTCTGTTTGGCTTGGGTGTGCTGCTGATTGTGGGTAATACCATCCGCCTGGCCGTAGAAAGCCGACGGCGGGAAATTGAAGTCGTCATGCTGATTGGTGCTACCCATGCCTTTGTGCGTCGCCCTTTCTTGTATAGCGGTGCCTGGTACGGATTGGGTGGCGGTGTGTTGGCGCTGTTGCTGCTGGGGCTGGGCGGCCAGTGGTTGGCGCTACCGGTCACCTCGCTGGCGCAAAGCTACGGAGCGGATTTCACGATGCCTTCTTTAGGGCTCGGCGGCTCTACAATTTTGCTGTTTTGCAGTACACTATTTGGCTGGTTGGGTGCTTGGCTGGCAGTATCCCGCCACCTTTCCAGCATCAAGCCAGAATAGCGCTATCTTCTGATCAACAGCTTCTGTTCAACAGCGGTAGGGTCAGAATGTCAGAATTTGCAGATTTCAGGCTTTGCGAGTTGAACTATTTACTGCTAGAAAGTGTCATAAGTTTATAAGCCATAATGGTTATTTCTAGGGAGACCATCTGCACATGAGCAACAGTCTTCTACCGGTGGGACAGCTATCACCAGGTCATGATCTGGGCGGCTACATCAAGGCGGTTAACAGCATTGCGGTGCTGAGCGCTGAAGAAGAGCGCGACCTAGCGTTCCGCCTGCATAATGAAGGCGATCTTGAGGCTGCTCGTCGTCTGGTGCTTTCGCACCTGCGTTTTGTGGTACATATTGCCCGCAGTTATTCTGGCTATGGGCTGCCCCAGGCAGACTTGATCCAGGAAGGCAATGTCGGCCTGATGAAGGCGGTCAAGCGTTTTGATCCTCACCAAGGTGTACGCTTGGTGTCGTTTGCCGTTCATTGGATCAAGGCGGAAATTCACGAATTTGTACTGCGTAACTGGCGTATCGTTAAAATTGCCACCACCAAAGCTCAGCGTAAACTGTTCTTCAATCTGCGCAGTGCCAAGAAGCGCCTGGCCTGGTTGAATAATGACGAAGTCGATGCGATTGCCGCAGACCTGGATGTCAAGCCGGAAGTAGTTCGCGATATGGAAGGGCGTCTTTCTTCATTTGACGCAGGGTTTGATGCCTCGCCCAGTGATGATGAAGACAGCGTTTATCAGTCGCCAGCGCAGTACCTTGACGATGCTGACTCTGACCCGGCTACCCAGCTTGAATACACTGATTACGAGCAGAATTCCACGCATCTGTTGATGGGCGCGCTGGAAGGGCTGGATGAACGTTCTCGCGATATCCTCCAGCGTCGCTGGCTGTCGGAGGACAAGGCAACGCTGCATGACTTGGCGGATGTCTATGGCGTCAGCGCCGAGCGTATTCGCCAGCTTGAGAAGAACGCCATGAAAAAGCTGCGTGAAAAAATGGGTGACTCGTTGGCGGCCTGATAGCGTCTAACGAATGCGGTATCCAGATACAACAAAACCCCGAGGTCTTTGAGGCTTCGGGGTTTTTGTTTTGGTAACGTTCAAGCGGGAGTTGGCGTCTCTCTTAGTAGTGATCCAGCTACCAGCGCCCACTGATCTTCCCAATGTTCGGTAGGCAAGCGCTTGAAATCGCTGCGTACATATTGGGCGATATGGCCTTCAGCCTGAGCCACTAGCAGGTTGGCAGCCGCTGTCGTGGTGATGGTCGTTCGCTGGCCCTGATTGACTTCAGCTTCGCGCAGCACCTGTTTAAGCTGCAGTTCCAGGCGCTCAAACAGTTGGTGCACTCGCTGGCGCAGCCGGGCGGTTTCACCGGTCAGGACATCACCGTGCATGACGCGGGCAAGGCCGGGGTTTTTTTCGGCAAAGGCGAGCACCAAGGTAAGAATCCTGGCGCAGCGGCCCATGGCATCAGGTACGTCATCCAGAATCCGGGTGATTCGGGTAAACAGGCTTTCCTCGATAAACTCGATCAGGCCTTCGTACATACGCGCCTTGCTGGGGAAGTGGCGGTAAAGCGCTGCTTCCGACACGCCCACCTGGCGTGCCAGTGCGGCGGTAGTAATGCGTTTCCCGCTATCTTCTTCCAGCATTAATGCCAATGCCTGCAGAATCTGCTGGCGACGATCCAGTGTTGAGTCACGCCCCATGGGCTGCCTCCTTGCGTTAGCTTGCGTCAGTAATCAGTGTACCCACCCCGGCGTTGGTGAAAATTTCCAGTAAAACGGCGTGGGGAACGCGGCCATCGATAATGTGGGCGCTGTTGACGCCGCCCTTGACTGCTTCCAGGGCACAGCGAATCTTGGGCAGCATGCCGCCGTGAATGGTGCCATCGGCAATCAGGCCATCCACCTGAGCGGTACTTAGCCCAGTCAGCACCTCGCCTTCGCTGTTCATCAAGCCGGCGACATTGGTCAGCAGCATCAGCTTTTCAGCGTTAAGCGCTTCGGCAATCTTGCCAGCTACCAGGTCGGCATTGATATTGTAGCTATTGCCTGCCTGATCGACGCCGATAGGGGCGATTACCGGAATAAAATCCCGGGCAGCGAGCATCTCGATCAGATCGGTGGAAATCGACTCCACCTCGCCGACGTGGCCGATATCGATAATTTCCGGAGCGGTCATTTCGGGGCTCTGATGCTCGACCTTCAGCTGACGGGCGCGAATTTGGGCGCCGTCCTTGCCGGTCAGGCCAATGGCCTTGCCGCCACTCTGGTTGATCAGGTTGACAATGCTCTTGTTGACCAGCCCACCCAGTACCATTTCCACCACGTCCATGGTGCGCGCATCGGTTACCCGCATGCCATTGACGAAGCGGGATTCAATGTTCAGCTTGGCCAATAAATCACCAATCTGGGGCCCGCCGCCGTGAACGACGACCGGGTTAATGCCGACTTCCTTCATCAGCACAATGTTGCGGGCAAAGGAATCGATCAGGGCGGTTTCCGTCATAGCGTTACCGCCGTACTTGACCACCACTGTCTTGCCTGAGAACTGCTGGATGTAGGGAAGTGCCTCGGAAAGGACTTCCACAACGACTTGGGGGTCGCGGCTTGATTGCATGGCGTTTTCCTCGCGTAATCCAATGGGCAAAAGCGTTACTCGGTCGGCAATGCAAGGCTGGGGTCTACCTGGCGCAGAGCCGCCGCGAAACTGGCCTGAATGCGCGCCAGTGCTTCGGCATTCTTGCCCTCAAAGCGCAGCACCAGCATCGGCGTGGTGTTGGATGCGCGGCAAAGCCCCCAGCCGTCCGGATAGTCAACGCGAATGCCGTCCAGGGTGGTTTTGATGCCGTCGCCGAAATCCCCTTCGCGGGCCAGTTTGTCGACCAGAGCAAACTTGTTGTCATCGGTAACCGTGATATTGATTTCTGGTGTGCCCATATCCAGCGGGAAGCTGGCAAAATAGCTGTCGGCGTCGTCCGGTTGACCCGCGAGGATCTCCAGCAGACGCGCAGCGGCATACATGCCATCGTCGAAGCCGTACCAGCGCTCCTTGAAGAAGATATGCCCGCTCATTTCGCCTGCCAGCTGGGCGCCGGTCTCTTTCATCCGCGCCTTGATCAAAGAGTGGCCGGTACGCCACATTTCCGGTTCGCCGCCGGCCTGCTCAATCACTGGCGTCAGGTTACCCGTGCACTTGACGTCAAAAATCACCTTGGCACCGGCATTGCGGGACAGCATGTCAGTGGCAAAGGCCATCAGTAGATGATCCGGGTAAATCAGTTTGCCGCTGGGGGTAATAACGCCCAGGCGGTCGCCATCACCATCAAAGGCCAGGCCGATATCGGCGTTGGTTTCCTTGACCTTGGCAATCAGGTCCTTGAGGTTTTCAGGCTTGCCCGGATCAGGGTGATGGTTGGGGAAAGTGCCGTCGATCTCGGCAAACAGGGGCAGGGTTTCAACGCCCAGGCGCTCGATTAGTTGCGGCCCCATTTCGCCAGCGACGCCATTGCCGCAGTCCACCACTGCCTTGAGAGGGCGCTTGACCTTGATGTCACCGATAACTCGTTCAAGATAGCGTTCGCGGACATCTTCTTCGCGCACTTCACCCTGGCCGCTTGCCAGCTGATTGTCGACGATGCGCTGATACAGGGCGCTAATCGCTTCACCAGAAAGCGTTTCGCCACCCAGAACAATCTTGAAGCCGTTGTAATCAGGCGGGTTATGGCTGCCAGTCACCATGACGCCGGAAGCGGTGCTCTCAAGAATATGGGTGGCAAAATACAGCACAGGGGTGGGCACCATGCCGATGTTGACCACGTTCTGGCCTGCAGCGGTCAGGCCTCGGATCAGCGCACCCTGCAGGCGCTCGCCAGAAAGGCGGCCATCACGGGCAACCACCACCGTGGACTCACCGCGTGCAGCAGCTTCGCTGCCAATCGCCTGGCCGATCTGCTCGACACCGGCTTCGGTCAGGGTGTCGTCAACAATGCCGCGAATGTCATAAGCGCGAAAAATAGAAGCGGGAAGTGAGGTGGTGGTCATCATCAGTCCTGTCAGTGAAGGTCACAAGTTGAAAGCGTTTTTAATCAGGGGTAGTCATCAGTGGCGGCCAGGCGCTACTCAGACACTCAACGGCTACCGGTGCTGCCAAAGCCGCCCGTGCCACGAGCTGAGTCGTCGAATTGTTCCACAATCTGCAGTTGCGCCTGTACGACGGGCACGATCACATACTGTGCCAGCCGTTCGAAGGGCTCAAGCGTAAAGGCCTGCTGGCCACGGTTCCACACCGAGACCATCAGCTCTCCCTGATAGTCTGAATCGATCAGCCCGACGAGGTTACCCAGCACGATGCCATGCTTATGCCCAAGCCCAGAGCGGGGCAGGATCATGCCGGCAAGCTGCGGAGAGCTGATATGGATGGCGAGCCCGGTGCGTACCAGTTGGCAGTCGCCGGGTGCCAGGGTCAGTGGAGCATCCAGCAGGGCGTGTAAGTCCATGCCCGCCGAGCCCTCAGTGGCATAGGAGGGCAGGTAGTCGCGGATGCGCTCGTCAAGAATCCGGCATTGCAGCAGCGGCGTGGTAAGGTCAGTCGGCAGTGTCATTCAAATCTCATCCAGGTATTCAGTACGTTACTGCAGTTTATGCAAGTGTTCTGGTGCGCAAATAGGCTCAGCGGTTTTTCAGGCGACTATCGGCAAGTCGCAGTGCCCGCTGGATAATGGCATCCGCCAGCTGTTGCTTGGACTGTGCTGGCTGGTGTTCGCTTTCTGTACCCTCCTGGCTGCGCCATAGCAACCAGGCTGCGTTATCATCACTGCCAAAGCCTAGCCCCAATGCAGACACATCATTGGCAACAATCATGTCCAGCCCTTTGCGGGTCAGTTTATCGCGGGCGTAATGCTCGACCTCGCGGGTTTCGGCTGCAAAGCCGATCACAAGGGGACGCTTGGGGGCAGGGAGAGCAGCGACACGGGCAATAATATCGGGGTTTTTAACCAGCGTCAGGGTCAGTGTCTCGCTATCGTCGGTTTTCTTGATCTTGTGGGCGGAGGGGGCTTCCATGCGGTAATCAGCAACGGCCGCACAGCCGATGAACAGGTCCGCCTGAGGCGCCAGACGCTGAGCGGCGGCATCCATTTCGCTGGCAGTCTCGATATCAATTCGCTCAACCTTCTCAGGGGTTGGCTGGTTAACCGGCCCGCTGATCAGCGTGACGTTCAAGCCTTGGCGAACGGCGGCGGCGGCCAGGGCAAAGCCCATCTTCCCCGAGCTGTGGTTGGAAATATAGCGCACCGGGTCGAGCGGTTCGCGGGTGGGGCCAGCGGTAATCACGACATGCCGAGCGTTGCCAACTGGTGGTTGCGGCGGGGTAAAGTGCGCCCTCACAGCGTCGCCGATGATTTCAGGTTCGCTCATGCGGCCAAGCCCGGTGTCGCCACAGGCCTGCTCGCCAGCCGCAGGGCCGATCATCTGCCAGCCGTCTTCACTCAAGGTGCGCAGGTTGCGCTGGGTGGCTAGGTGGCGCCACATGGCCTGGTTCATGGCGGGTGCCATCAGGCGCGGTGCGTCACTGGCCAGGCACAGGGTAGTGAGGAGATCATCGGCCATGCCCTGGGCCAGGCGCGCCATGAGGTCAGCGGTTGCCGGGGCAATAACAATAAGATCTGCCCAGCGGGCCAGTTCAATATGACCCATGCCGGCTTCAGCCTGAGGGTCAAGCAGGGAAGTGCGCACTTCTTCGCCAGAAAGTGCCTGTAGCGTCATCGGCGTAATAAATGCCTGGGCGCCCTGAGTCATCACCACGCGCACATCGCAGCCTGCCTGCTTGAGCAGGCGAACGATGAGGGCACTTTTGTAGGCTGCAATCCCGCCGCTGACGCCAAGCAACACGCGTTTACCCGTCAATATGGCCATGCTGACTGTATCCATGCCTATAAAAGGCCTTACCTTACCACTGGCAGGGTTGCTTTGGCATGTCTAAGCTTCAGAGACAAGGATCAACAACGCCATTAGGCAGGGACGCAGATGGGCATCAATCATTGGCCGGAAGGCGAAAGACCGCGTGAAAAATTACTGGCCTTCGGGCCCCAGACTCTATCGGATGCCGAGCTGCTGGCAATTTTTCTGCGGGTTGGAGTGAAAGGGCGTTCAGCCGTGGATCTGGCGCGGGATCTGCTGACCAGCTTTGGTGGACTGCGCCCTCTGATGGAGGCGGACCAGGTCGCCTTCTGTGCTGCCCGAGGCCTGGGCAGCGCCAAATATGCCCAGCTGCAGGCCACGCTGGAACTTTCCCGCCGCCATCTGGCCAGCCAGCTTGCACGGGGCAATGCACTGACTTCACCTGCTCTGGTGCGCCATTACCTGACCTCCCAGTTGCGTCATCTGGGCCATGAAGAATTTGCCGTGCTGTTTCTGGATACTCAGCACCGCATCATTCGTTATGAATCCCTGTTTCGTGGCACTCTCGATAGCGCCTCGGTTTACCCTCGGGATGTTGCCAAGCGGGCGCTGGAGCTGGGGGCTGGCGCGCTGATTCTAGCCCACAACCATCCGTCTGGCGTGGCCGAGCCCAGTGATGCGGATCGCCGGATAACGGATCGCCTTAAAGATGCCCTTGGTCTGTTTGATATTCGCGTGCTTGACCATTTTGTTGTCGGGGACGGTGAAGTGGTCTCCTTTGCTGAGCGTGGCTGGATATAGACGCCAAGTTGTGGGATCATATGCGGCCTTTAAAGATTGGCACCGATAATGCGGTCAATGCCCCTTGTTATTTTGGCTGCCCATCTTTGAACCTCGTATTTCCAGTTATTTTTCGGGGCAGCGCGGGAAACCAGCCAGAGTCCGGAAGACGCCGACAAGGCATCTTTTAGGTCTTTTCTGGCAGTTTTGCTTGCTGCCTGCAAAGTCTTCTGGTATAAAATGCCACCTTTGAACTTGGGTTGAATAACGGGCTTGGGAAATATCCGGCAATATGCATCCGCCGACTGCTTCTCTGCTCCGGTTTGCCCGACAGTTTTGAACAACTCGCCAAGCGGTTGGAGGCTATCATGTCCAAAGTATGTCAGGTTACCGGCAAGCGCCCGGTATCCGGTAACAATGTATCTCACTCCCAGCGTAAGACGCGTCGTCGTTTCTTACCGAACCTGCACACCCATCGTTTCTGGGTGGAATCTCAAAACCGCTTCGTCAAGCTGCGCGTTTCCTCCAAGGGTATGCGTATCATTGATAAGCGCGGTATCGAGACAGTTCTGGAAGACATCCGCAAGCGCGGCGAAGCTATCTAATACTGGCTAAGGGCTATTCAAGCCAAGCCAGGCATCCTATTGGGAGAGTAAGACCATGCGCGATAAGATCAAGTTGGTGTCAAGTGCCGGTACTGGTCACTTCTACACCACTGACAAGAACAAGCGTAATACACCGGACAAGTTTGAATTCAAGAAATACGATCCGGTCGTACGCAAGCATGTGATGTATAAGGAAGCCAAGATCAAGTAAGCCTCTGGCACACTGATCGGCTTTCACCGCAGGCGAGTTTGCCTGTTAAGAACCCGGCTAATCGCCGGGTTTTTGCATGGCCGATTGCTCGTGTTTTCAATGTGCGTCATTGCAGTGTAATAGTTGGTGGCGACTATCATGCCTGAACTCCCGGAAGTTGAAACCACGCGACGCGGTATAGCGCCTTACGTGGAAAATCAGCAGATAAGTGAAGTGATTGTACGTAATGGCCGGTTGCGGGTTCCCGTGCCGGAGGCTCTGGCAGATGGTCTGGTGGGGAGATATATCGGCAATCTGCGCCGCCGTGCCAAATACCTGCTGCTACCGCTTGAAAACGGTCAATCGGAACCCGGCGGGCAAGCGCGTACGCTACTATGGCATCTAGGGATGTCCGGCAGCCTGCGCATCGCCCAAGTCGGTGATCTGCCCAAAAAACATGACCATGTTGATCTGGTGTTCAGCAATGGTCATATACTGCGTTATCACGACCCGCGCCGCTTCGGTTTTGTGGATTGGCTGGCAGGGGATGAGTACAGCGATAAACGCCTGGCACGCCTGGGGCCCGAACCACTGTCACCTGACTTTACCGGCCAGCGGTTATATCGTCTTTCGCGGGGCAAACGTGTCGCCGTTAAACCGTTTCTGATGGACAATCAGATAGTGGTTGGAGTGGGTAACATCTACGCCACCGAAGCGCTGTTCATGGCGGGTATCGATCCGCGCCGAGAGGCAGGCCGTGTTTCGTTGGCGCGCTATCAACGCCTGGCGACTGCTGCCCAGGAGGTGCTGGCAGCAGCGATTACCCAAGGGGGCACCACCTTGCGTGATTTTGTCAGTGGTCAGGGGGAGCCGGGTTATTTTGCCCAGCGCCTGAATGTTTATGGTCGTCATGGAGAGCCTTGCCGGCGCTGTGGCGAAGAGTTAAAACGCATCACACTCGGGCAGCGCGCCAGCGTTTATTGTCCGCTGTGTCAGCGTTAGCCGCTATTTGGAGAATTGTGTGACCCAACGCCTGAGATTGAACAAAAACGCTGAACGCCGCCTGAAAGCCGGTCACTTGTGGATCTACTCCAACGAAGTGGACACCAAGGAAACGCCGCTCAAAAACTTTACTGGCGGTGAAACCGCCATCATTGAAGAAGCCAACGGGCGTGCGCTGGGTGTGGCCTATGTGAACCCGCATTCATTGATTTGTGCACGCATCATGTCCCGTGACCCTTCCATGCGTCTGGATCGTTCACTGTTTATTCACCGTTTCAATCAGGCGCTGGCGCTGCGCGAGCAGCTCTTCAGCAAGCCTTTTTACCGCTTGGTACATGGCGAAGGCGACCTGTTGCCTGGGCTGGTGGTTGACCGCTTTGGCGATATTCTGGTTGTACAGCTGAATACAGCCGGTATGCAGGCAATGAGTGAAGAGATTGTCGATGCCTTGGAAAAAGTGCTCAAACCCAGCGCCATTGTGTTCCGCAATGACACCGGTGGGCGCCGCCAGGAAGGCCTTGAGGCTCAGGTTGAAGTTGTCAAAGGCGAGCTGCCTGACGAAATCCTGATTGAAGAAAATGGCGTGCATTTCGTGGTGCCGGTGCTTAATGGCCAGAAAACCGGCTGGTTCTTTGACCACCGCGCTAACCGCGAATGGCTCAACCGCCATGTGGCCGGTAAGCGTGTCCTGGACGTGTTCAGCTATGTGGGCGGTTGGGGCGTGCAGGCAGCTGCTAGCGGTGCCAGTGAGGTGCTGTGTGTGGATTCATCCGGCCCGGCACTGGAGCAGGTCGCGCGCAATGCGGAGCTCAACGGCGTTCACGAGCAGGTGGCGATTGCCGAAGCCGACGCCTTTGATGCCCTGGCAGCGCTCAAGGCAGATGGCGAACAGTTTGATGTAGTCGTGCTCGACCCGCCCGCCTTTATCAAGAAGCGCAAGGATATTCCCAACGGCGAACGCGCCTATGCGCGTCTTAATCGTGAAGCCATGCGTTTGCTGGGCCGGGATGGTCTGCTGCTGTCAGCTTCCTGCTCCATGCATCTGGCGCCAGAGCGCCTGGTTGACGTGGTGCGTGGCTCGGTGCGTCATCAGGATCGCCATGGCCAGATTATTTTCCAGGGTCATCAGGGGCCTGATCATCCTGTGCATCCGGCGATTGCCGAAACTGCCTATCTCAAGGCGTTGGGAGTGCGGGTTTTCCGCGATTGATTCTCTATAAAAAAATCACCTGCCCTTTTTGAAAATTTGCTGTTTTTTCTTCTGTAAAGCGCCTGTGAAGGCGTTTTTTTGTTTTCCTGTTTTGAGTATAAGAAAGGCGTCTGCCTGTGCTGTAATAACCATATTGACGCTAACCCGACACAGGAGAAACATCATGCAGGTTGCCGTTCCCAAGGAAATCAAGAACCACGAGTATCGTGTTGCATTGACGCCAACCGGTGCTCGCGAGCTATCCGGTCGCGGCCATCAGGTGGTGGTTCAGGCGGGTGCTGGTGAAGGCGCCGGTTTTAGTGATGCCGACTACGAAGCCGCAGGTGCGCACATTGAAGCGGATGTTGAAACACTGTGGCAGAACGCAGAATTGATCCTGAAGGTAAAAGAGCCGCAGCCGGAAGAAGTGGCTCGCCTTAAGCCTGAGCACACCCTGTTTACTTACCTGCATCTGGCCGCAGAAGAATCGCTGACCCAGGGGCTGATGGAAAGCGGTGCCACCTGTATCGCTTACGAAACCATCACGGATACGCGCGGCGGTCTGCCGCTGCTGGCGCCAATGAGCACGGTCGCCGGACGTATGGCAGTTCAGGCGGGTGCCCATAGCCTCGAGAAAGCCCAGGGCGGTGCGGGGGTTCTGCTGCCCGGCGTGCCGGGGTGGCACCAGCAAAAGTCACCGTGATTGGTGGCGGTGTTGTGGGTGAAAACGCGGCGCGTATGGCGCTGGGCCTGGGGGCGGATGTGACCATTCTGGATAAGTCACTGCCGCGTCTGGAAGTGTTGGATGACCGCTATCAGGGGCGGATCAAACCGTCTACTCAACCGCTGATGCGTTGGACTACGCGGCGCGCGAATCCGATATGATCATTGGTGCGGTGCTGATTCCCGGGCGGCAGCGCCCAAGCTGATTAGCCGTGAAATGCTGGGCATCATGAAGCCAGGCAGCGTATTGGTCGATGTGGCTATTGACCAGGGCGGCTGTTTCGAGACCAGCAAGCCCACCACCCATGCCGAGCCGACCTACATCGTGGATGGCGTTGTGCATTACTGTGTGGCGAATATGCCGGGCGCTGTGGCACGTACCTCCACTCAGGGGTTGACCAATGCCACCCTGCCTTTTGTGCTGGCGCTGGCGGATAAAGGCTGGCAGCAGGCGCTGCGTGATGACCCGCATTTCCTGCCGGGGCTGAATGTCCACGCTGGCAAGGTCACCTATCAGGCGGTTGCCAAAGCCTTTGGCCTTGAGAGTGTTGACCCTGCCAGTGTGGTGAACTGATACATCCAGCAGCCAAGTGCTAATAAGTGTCAATAATGCGGCGGTATCTCGTCTTCAGGGCGGGATAGCGCGGTTTCGTTATCGGTTTGCTGGCCTTTTTGTTGTTCATGCAGACGTTGGCGCATCAGGTCGCTGATGCGTTCAAGTTTATCCAGGCGCTTGGCCTGTTGGGCCACTGTGTGATCAAGTGTGTCCAGCCAGTCTTCCTGGAAGGCCAGGCGGGTCTCAAGCGTTTCAATTCGTTGGTAAAGCTCAGCGGGCGATAATGTTTCGGTCATGGTAACATCGCACTCTTGTAAAAGTATGACCGCTGCAAGCATGCAGCGGTAAGTAGTTGGACGAGATATTGTCCTTTGTCTGTTACCTATACAACAAGAGAGCCTTTTATATTTATGAATCCGAAAGTTGTTTTTCGCTGCTTTTTTATTAGTGTCTTGCTTGCGGCCCCAGCGCCTTTGCTGCTGGCCGCCATGGTGCATCTGTTCAATGCGGAGCTTGCAGCGTCGTGGATGTCTGAACTGGCGGTAAGCGGTATCGCTAGCATTTACCTGGCGTTTGCCGTTGGCAGCTTTATAGTCATTCTGTTGGGCGCCCTGGGAGCTGCCGCACTGGCACCGCCGATGCTGGTAACGCCAGAGGTGGCGCAGGTGGCCAAACCTGCTCAGCGGCAGTCAGAGCCAGACGAAGAGGAACTGCAATATGACGACGATCAAGAAGATATCATTGACCCCAATGATGGTCGTGAAGAAGGTGAGGTAAAGTGGTTCAACACCAATAAGGGTTATGGCTTTATCACCCGCGATAATGGCGAGGATGTGTTTGTACATTTTCGCGCTATTCGTGGGCGCGGGCCGCGTATGCTCGCGGAAGGGCAGACTGTACGCTATTACGTGATTGAAAATGATCGTGGCTTACAAGCCGATGACGTCAGTATTATTGATTGACTGAACGGCAACACCCGGTTCAACGGCCTCGCTTTGCGGGGCCGTTGGCGTTTATGGGGGAGTCATGCAATGATTAGCGGCCGGAATCTGGCCAGTGAATGGCGCCTTCCTTGCCACCGGGGAGCACCTGCCAGAAACGGTCAGGGTCAGCACCCGGATGCCAACCGCCCAGCGAGCAGCGTACCTCGGACTGCAATACTTCGGCGGCTTCCTGTGCCGCTTCCTGATCTGTGTGCCAAGGCATATGCGGGCTATCGAACCATAGGCTGGCATAGCCGTCGGCGGCTTTTTCCACCAGCAGGATAGGCACACTATGCCCGTTATATTGGCCTTGAGTGCGCCAGCGCTGCTTGCCTGCCGGTGAGAGCGGTGGGGCCTTGAGTCTATCTCCCAGCCAGGCATTCAGTGCATCATGCGATGCCTGGGCCAGGTAGATTTCGATATCCGGGTACGGCTCCATCATGCAATCCCTTTTGAGTGGCTTTCAGCCTTGACGAACAGCGCTTCCAGCGTTGCTGAATAGATGCGGCTGAGGTCATCCAGATCCGCTGCGCGAATACGTTCGTTGACCTTATGGATCGTATCATTGAGCGGTCCGAGTTCCACTACCTGGGCACCGAGGGTGGCAATAAAACGCCCATCAGAGGTGCCGCCTGACGTGGAGAGTGTCGGGCGCCGACCGGTCACCGCCTCGACACCCTGGATGGCAGCATCCACCAGAGCACCTTCGGCGGTCAGAAAGGGCTCGCCGTTAAGCGTCCAGTCCAGGCTGTACTCAAGCCCATGAGCATCCAGAATAGCGGTGGTCCGCGCCTGGAGTTGCTCATGGGTGACTTCAGTAGAAAAACGGAAGTTGAATATCACCTCGACGTCACCGGGAATGACATTGGTGGCGCCAGAGCCTGCACGGATATTGGAGACCTGAAAGCTGGTGGCCGGGAAAAATTCGTTACCGTGATCCCAGTGTTCATTCGCCAGCGTACCCAGGGCGGGCAGAGCCTGATGAATCGGATTGCGGGCCAGGTGAGGATAAGCCACATGGCCTTGCACGCCCTTGATATGCAGCACGCCACCTAGGGAGCCACGGCGACCATTCTTGATCATATCGCCCAGTTCACGGGTGGAGGACGGCTCGCCGACGATGCAGTAATCCAGCCGTTCGTGGGTTTCGCGCAGATGTTCGACCACGGCGCGAGTGCCATCAATGGCTGGGCCTTCCTCATCCGAGGTGATCAGAAAGGCAATGCGGCCGTCATGATCCGGGTACTGCTCAACAAAATGTTCAACGGCGGTGATCATGGCGGCCAGGCTGCCTTTCATATCGGAAGCCCCACGGCCGCACAGCATGCCGTGGTCATCAATGCACGGCTCAAAAGGCGGAAACTCCCAATGGGTTGACGGCCCGCTGGGTACGACATCCGTATGCCCGGCAAACGCCAGTACGGGGCCGTGGTGGCCGCGCATCGCCCAGAAGTTATCGACATCGCCAAAGGGCAGCCTTTCGATATGAAAACCGAGCGCCTCCAGGCGCTCGATCAGGACGTCCTGACAGCCTTCGTCATCGGGCGTCACCGAAGGGCGGCGCAGCAGATCAAACGCCAGCTGCAACGTCGGTGACAGGGCATCCGGTTCAGTTATGGGCATGTAACGCCTCGTTCAATGCCACAGCGCTCTTGTTGGTCAGGCACTCGATCCGGCCGTTTTGAGAGTTACGACGCAGCAGCAGGTCATCCTGGCCGGCCAGTTCACGGGCCGCGACGATATTCACTTCCTGGTTCTGGTCATCCAGCAGGGTGACCTTGGCACCAGCGGTAATATAAAGGCCGGCTTCCACCGTGCAGCGGTCGCCCAGCGGAATGCCAATGCCGGCGTTGGCGCCGATCAGGCAGCCTTCACCGACCTTGATGATGATGTTGCCGCCACCGGAAAGGGTGCCCATGGTGGAGCAGCCACCGCCCAGGTCCGAGCCTTTGCCAACCATTACACCGGCAGAAATGCGCCCTTCAATCATGCCGGGGCCTTCGGCACCTGCATTGAAGTTGACGAAACCTTCGTGCATCACTGTGGTGCCTTCGCCCAGGTAGGCGCCCAGGCGCACCCGTGAGGTGTCGCCAATGCGGATACCGGTCGGTACCACGTAATCGGTCATCTTGGGGAATTTGTCAACGCAGTCAACCGACAGAGTGCGGCCAGCAAGGCGTGCTCTCAGGCGGCGGGCAGGCAGCTCTTCAATATCGATCGGGCCTTCGTTTGTCCAGGCAATATTGCGCAGCAGACCAAACATGCCGGTAAGATCCAGGCCGTGAGGCTTGACCAGACGGTGCGAGAGCAGATGAAGCTTGAGGTACACCTCAGGCGCTGTCTGCGGTGGCTGGTCGGTATCAATAAACATGGCAACCAGCGGGCGGTGACTGGCGCTCAGCGAGTCGGCAAGCTCTGCCTGGGCTGGATGGCCCGCTGCTTCGAGGGCTTTTGTCAGCGACGCGCAGTGTTCAGGCAGAAAACTGATAGCAGATGTGCCTTGTGGCGCATCAAGTGCTTTTTGGGCTGCCTTGACCAGACTGTCATCCGGGTTCAGCAAAGGGGCCGGATAGTAAATTTCCAGCCAGTCGCCTTGAGTGTTCTGGGTGCCGATTCCAAGCGCAAAGCTCAGCATAAGGGTGGTTTCCTTGGTTGTGTCAGTTAAATGATCAGGGTGGAGCAAGTGAGCCGGTCAGTTTAGAGCTTGTCGTAATCGCCATCCTTGTAGCCAACAAGAATGGTGTCGTCATCGACTTCCAGCAGAGGGCGTTTCAGCAAAGTGGGATGCTTGAGGATCAACTGCCGCGCTGAGTTGGCGTCGTAATCCTTTTCTTCATCAGGCAGTTCCCGCCAGGTCTTGCTGCGCTTGTTAATGGCCTCGACCAGCGGCACGCGATGGAGGATATGTTCAAGCAGCGCCGCCGAGAGGCCATCGTCACGCAGGTCGTGGGTCTTGTACGGCATGCCTTTGGCGTCCAGTGCCTTTTGCGCCTTACGGCAGGTATCACAGTTCTTGATGATATAAAGCGTCAGCATGGCGTCTTCTCCAAATTGAGTCGGAAGTGATCCGGGCAGCGAGGCTGCCTGCTCAGCCGCGTTCCACCAGGCGGCGAATGCGTTTAGCGGCTTCCCGAGTGGGGGCGACTTCCGCCACCAGCGCCAGGCGCAACCGGCCACTGCCAGGGTTAACGCCATTTAGGCCGAGGCGCCCCATCAGGCTGCCGGGCAGGACGCTAACGTTCATCTCTTCATACAGGCGCTGGGTGAAGGCAATATCATCACCACCCGGCACGGCTGGCCAGAGATAAAAACTTGCCTCAGGTGTCGGGAAATCCATGACAGGCGCGAGTTCAGCGGTGACAGCGGCGAATTTCTCGCGATACGCCTCACGGTTAGCCAGTACATGGGCTTCATCCTGCCAAGCGGCTATCGAGGCGTGTTGCAGCGGCAGTGACATGGCGCAGCCGTGGTAGGTGCGGTAGCGCTTGAACGGGGTCAACAGATCCGCATCACCCGCGACAAAGCCGGAGCGCAGCCCCGGCAGGTTGGAGCGCTTGGAAAGCGAATGAAAGACCACGCAGCGCTGGTAGTCATGGCGGCCCAGTGCAGCGCAAGCCTGTAACAATCCGGGCGGCGGTGTGGCTTCATCCAGATAGAGTTCTGAGTAGCATTCATCCGATGCGATAATAAAGTCGTGCTCATCAGCAAGGGCAATCAGTTGCTTGAACTCATCCAGTGGCGTCACAGCGCCGGTCGGGTTGCCCGGTGAGCAGATAAACACTAACTGGACGTCTCGCCAGGTGTCCGCAGGAACCGCACTGAAATCCGGGCGAAAGCCGTTGTCCGCAGTGCAATCGAGATACAGCGGTTGGCCACCGGCCAGCAGGGTGGCACCCTCATAGATCTGGTAAAAAGGGTTAGGGACGGCCACCTGGGCGGCGCGGCTGCGGTCAAGGGCTGTCTGCACAAACGCAAAGATGGCTTCCCGGGTGCCGTTGACCGGCAACACCTGGGATTCCGGGTCGAGCCCTTCAAGCCCGAAACGCTGGCTGGCCCAGCTGGCAATGGTCTCACGCAGGGCTGGCAGGCCGGCGGTGGCCGGGTAGCGGGCGAACTCTGCCTGATGGGCATGCAGCGCCTCAAGCGCTGCGGCATAGGGAGCATGCTGCGGCTCGCCAATGGTCAGTGGAATGTGTGCCAGATCCGACGGCGGCGAGAGCCTTGCCTTGAGGGCGGCCAGCTTTTCAAACGGATAAGGGTGCAATGCGTCGAGATCAGGGTTCATGAGCGTCCAGTGGCCAGATTGCAGCGTTATGATGTTGGAAATGCCTACTGATTATAGGCAAGGCGTCAAGCGAGCTCAAACGCCAGCACGCTCAGACGCTGAGCACGTCGATCAGGCGTTCACGTAACTGCTGCTGGCGTTCAGGGTCGGTCAGTGGTTCACCGGCCTTGGTGGTGATGAAGAAGACATCCTCGACCCGCTCGCCAAGGGTGGCGATCTTGGCCGCGGACAGGGCGATATCCTGCTCCATGAAAATACGCCCGACGCGGGCCAGCAGGCCAGGGCGATCAGGGGCGCTGAGTTCCAGCAAGGTGCGTTCGTTGGCCGGGTCCTGTTCGATCAGCACCTCAGTGGTGACCTTGAAGTGCTTGAGCTGGCGCGGCGTATGGCGCGATATAATATTGGGGTAGTCATCCGGGTCGTCAAGCTCCTCGACCAGATGGCGGCGCATCTCCTCGATGCGTTCCGGATCCGAGATAGCCTGACCCTGATGGTCCAGCACAATAAAGGTATTCAGCGTCCAATCATTATTGGAGGTCGCAATACGTGCATCATGAATGGACAGCCCAAGCTGTTCCATGGCGGCGGCGGTGGCCGCAAACAGGTCGTCCACCGAGCGGGTGTGAATAAACACCTTGGTGCCGCCTTCTGTCATGCCTTTGGCCGGGGCGCTGATCAGTACCAGGGGGAGCTGTTCCGGCTGATGGGCAAGGATGCCCTGGGTCTGCCAGGCAATTTCACTGGGCGCGTACTGGAGAAAGTAGTCTTCGCCGAGGGAATCCCACAGGGGGTCGATCTGTTCCGAGGCAATGCCCATGGTATTCAGCAGTGAGCGTGCCTCCGTACGGGTTTCGCGTACCCAGTCATCGCGGTCAGGTGGGTTCTTGAGCCCCCGTCGTAAGGCCCGCTTAGTTTCAGCGTGAAGCTGGCGTAACAGGGAGGCGCGCCAGCCGTTCCATAACGTAGGGTTGGTGGCGTTGATATCAGCGACGGTCAGCACATACAGATAATCCAGGCGGGTTTCGTTGCGCACCGTCAGAGCAAAGTCACGGATCACGTCCGGGTCGGTGATGTCACGTTTCTGGGCGGTCATCGACATCAGCAGATGATGCTCCACCAGCCAACGAACCAGGCTGGTATCGGGGCTTGAAATGCGATGGCGCAGGCAGAACTGCTCAACATCATAGGCGCCAATCAGTGAATGGTCACCGCCGCGACCCTTGCCCACATCGTGAAACAGCCCGGCAATCCACAAAAGGTCAAGCTTGGGTAGTTGTGGCATAAGCGCGGCGGCCACGGGGAACTCTTTCTTGCATTCCGCTTTGCGAAAGCCATGCAGGAACTTGAGCAGCCGCAGGGTGTGGGCATCCACGGTGTAGATATGAAACAGATCATGCTGCATCAGGCCGACCGCACGGCCAAATTCCGGCAGGTATTTACCCAGGATGCCGTAGCGGTTCATGCGGCGTAACTGACGTGGCACATTGCCGGGAGAGCGCAGCAGAGCGAGGAATAGGCGTTGATGCAGCGGATCTTCCCGGTAGTGGTCATCGATCTGATGGCGGTGGTCGCGGATCAGGCGGATGGTGTCAGCGCGTACCCCTTCAATTTCCGGGTGCTGGGCCATCATCAGAAACAGCTCCAGCATGGCGGATGGCTTGTCGCGAAACAGGGTGCGTGATCGCGCCTGAATATAGCCGCCCTTGGTTTCGAAGCGCTCGTTGAGTACCACCGTTTCCAGAGATTGCTGGCCGCGCAGGATGACTTCATCAAAATGCTGCAACAGCATGTCGTTGAGCCCGGCAAGCGCAGTAACATGGCGGTAGTAGCGCTTCATGAACTGCTCGACGGCCAGGCGCTCGGGGTTATCACGAAAACCGAAAAGTTCGGCAATGGTGCGCTGGTGATCAAACAGCAGGCGGTCTTCAGCACGGCCCGTCAGCATGTGCAGGGCATAGCGCACCTGCCACAGGAAGGCCTGGCCCTGGCTGAGAATGCGCAGTTCAGCGTCGTTCATAAAGCCGTTAGCGACGATATCCGCGTATTTTTCGGTGCCGAAATGACGCTTGGCCACCCACCCAATCATCTGGATATCGCGCAGCCCGCCCGGCGAACTCTTGAGATTGGGCTCGAGATGATACTCAGAGTTGTTGTAACGGTAGTGACGGGCAATTTGCTCCTGCCATTTGGCTTCAAAAAGCGGTCGGCCGGCCACAGCCTATCAGCGCTCAAGCGCTGGCGCACGGCCTGGCGCAGCCGCTTGGGGCCAGCAATCAGGCGTGATTCAAGCAGGTTGGTGATCACGGTCACATCGTCTTTCGACTCCCGCTCGCAGTCGTTGAGTGAACGAACACTATGGCCAATATCCAGGCCGACATCCCACAGAAAGGTAATAAAAGCAGTCAGCGGCTCGCGATAGGGCGCATCGTCATCGTTTTCAAGCAGCAGAAGTAAATCGATATCGGAATGCGGGTGTAGCTCCCCGCGTCCATAACCGCCGACGGCCACCAGGGCAACGCCGTCATCCGGCCAGGCATGCTGCTCCCAGGCGATGGCCAGCAGTTGATCCATGTACCAGGCGCGCCCACGTACCAAGTCGCGGATATCAGCACCCGCCCGGAAGCGCTCATCCAGGCGTTCCTGAAGTTCCCGCAGGGCAGCCTTGAAGGGCGCTATGGGTGAGCGCGACCCCACCATCTCAGCGCGAAAGGCATCCAGGTCGAGAAGCGACCGGTCGGGTTCAAAGCGGTAATGGTGAAGTAGCATCAGGCGCTCAAAAGCTCAGGTCTTCATCATTGCGAGCGGTTAATACTTCCACGCCGCTCTCGGTCACCAGCAAGGTGTGCTCCCATTGTGCCGACAGGCTACGGTCCTTGGTAATCGCCGTCCAGCCATCACGCAGCACCTTGGTTTTATAGCCGCCTACGTTAATCATCGGCTCGATGGTAAAGCACATGCCGGGAGCAAGGGCGATATCGGCGTCGGGGGCGTAGCCGTCATAGTGAAGAAATTGGGGCTCTTCATGAAAGCTTGCGCCAATACCGTGCCCGCAGAAATCGCGAACCACGGAATAGCCGTGGCCTTCTGCATGCTTCTGGATGACCCGAGCGAGATCGGAAAGATGCACGCCGGGCTTGATGGCAGCCATGCTTTTATACAGACATTCCTGGGTCACGCGGCTGAGGCGTTCGCCCTGAATGCTTTCGCCCACTACGAACATGACACTGGAGTCGCCGTGATAGCCGTCCGCTGTCTTGACGGTAATATCCAGGTTCATGATGTCGCCGTTTTTAAGCTTCTTGCCATCGTCGGGGATGCCATGGCATACCACGTGATTGATGGATGTGCAGGTCGCCTTGGGAAAGCCGTGGTAATTAAGCGGTGCGGGTGTGGAACCTAGTTCATTAACAATAAATTCATGGCAGCGACGGTCAATCTCACCCGTCGAGACGCCTGTTTTGACATACGGTGTGATCATTTCGAAAACACTAGCCGCCTGGCGGCCAGCTTCGCGCATCTTGTCGATTTCAGCAGGCGTTTTAATCGGAACGTTCATGAGGTCTCGATGGTGTAGGGTGTTATTTCACACAATAAAACGGGCTGTAGGGTGAGCCACGTAATGCGTTACGGCTTCATCTTGATCTGGATCTATGGTATAAAGCTGCGCGCTTCACTGCAATCGCCAACCGCATTCTTGGTCGATTGATCGCTGCAGGTGATTGCCGAAGTGCATTACAGGTGGCGTGCAATGGTGCACGCTATCCAAACCGCAAGCCTTAAAACACACATGCACCGTCACATGGTCCCGGGTGCCTTTGCGTGCTGCTTACCTGCAACACCGTGCCGACAACCTTTTATGGCTGGTGTTATTGCAGAGCGATGCGTTTAGCCAAGAGCTGAGCTTATCCGGTAGCGTCTCTGGTCGGATCCATGGGGTGTATGGAGGCCTAACCCGAGTTTTCAGGAGTTTTATCATGGCACACGTCAATATGCGTGACCTGCTCAAGGCAGGCGCTCACTTCGGTCACCAGACCAAGTATTGGAACCCGAAGATGGGTAAATACATCTTCGGTGCGCGCAACAAGATTCACATCATCAACCTTGAGCACACGCTGCCGGCGCTGAATGAAGCGATCGACGTGGTTGAAAAGATGGCTGCTTCCAACAACAAGATCATGTTTGTCGGTACCAAGCGTAGCGCCAGCAAGATCATCAAGGAAGAAGCCAACCGTGTAGGTCAGCCGTTCGTCAACCATCGCTGGTTGGGCGGCATGCTTACCAACTTCAAGACTATTCGCCAGTCCATTAAACGTCTGCGCGATCTTGAAACCATGCACGAAGATGGCACCTTCGAGAAGCTGACCAAGAAAGAAGTCCTGATGGCGACCCGCGAGCAGGAAAAGCTTGAGCGTTCCATTGGTGGTATCAAGAACATGGGCGGTCTGCCTGATGCCATGTTCGTTATCGACGTTGATCATGAGCGTATCGCGATCAACGAAGCGAACAAGCTGGGTATTCCGGTTATCGGCGTGGTGGATACCAACTCCAACCCTGATGGCGTCGACTACGTCATTCCGGGTAACGACGATTCCATCCGTGCGATCCAGATTTACGTCAAGGCCATCGCCGATGCCTGCGCCAGTGCCAAAGAAGGCCGTCCTGACGAATTCGTTGAAGTGACGGACGCTGAACAGACATCTGCTGACGCAGAAAACAGCGCGGCTGCCGAGTGATCCTGGCCGCCACAAGATGAGGTGCGCTGCACCGCATCGCATCAGGAGGGGGCCTGGGCCCCCTTTTTCCCGCTCAGGCGGACCTTATCTTTAATTGTCTAGATCCCATTAGATCAGAGGTGAATTATCATGGCAGCTATCAGTGCCTCTCAGGTGAAGGAACTGCGCGAACGTACCGGCCTTGGCATGATGGAGTGCAAAAAGCACTGACCGAAGCGGGCGGCGATATCGACGTGGCAATCGAAAACCTGCGTAAGAATTCCGGCCTTAAAGCCGCGAAAAAGCTGGCCGTACTGCTGCAGAAGGCGCTGTTGTTACGCGTGTTGCAGAAGATGGCAGCTATGGCGTTATGGTCGAAATCAATTCTGAAACCGATTTTGTTGCCCGTGACGACAACTTCAAGGATTTTGCTGCCAAGATTGCAGACGCCTTCTTTGCTGCCAAGAGTGAAGACGTTGCCGCCGTGATGGACGGTGAGTTGGAAGTCGTGCGTGAGCAGCTGGTACAGAAAATCGGCGAGAACATTAGTGTACGCCGCGCTGCCGTTATTAACGCTGGCGAAGGCAACCTGGTGGGTGAATACGTCCACGGTGGTCGCATTGGCGTGTTGACCGTCATGAAAGGCGGTAATGCTGACGCTGCTAAGGATATTTCCATGCACGTGGCAGCCATCAACCCAGCCGTTGCCCGTCCTGAAGATATGCCGCAGGAACACCTGGATACCGAGAAGGCGATCATTCTCGCTCAGCCGGATATGGCCGGTAAGCCGGAAAACATTGCTGAAAAGATGGTTCAGGGCCGCCTCAAGAAGTACCTGGCTGAAAACAGCCTGACCGAACAGCCTTTCGTCAAGGATCCTAACCAGTCTGTCGCTGAGTATGCAAAAGCGGCCGGTGGTGAAGTGATGAGTTTTACGCGCTTTGAAGTTGGCGAAGGCATCGAGAAAGAAGAAGTTGACTTTGCCAAAGAAGTAATGGAACAGGCAGGCCGTAGTTAAGGTCGCAAGTTTCAGACAGTGATGGCGTGCGCAGTTGCGCACGCCTTTGCGTATCCGGCCTTGGCGTTTTGCTGTGCCGCCATGTATATAATCTATTTATGCGTATGTTTCATGCGGGTATCAGCTGATATAGGTATAATGTTAGCGTATGTTACATTACGTATTTTTTTATGTTTCATGTGCATGGGGTGCACGGGTCAGTGCTGCCGCCAGATTCAGCCGTTCAATCTGCCTAATATATCCTGCCAAGGAGAAATTCCATGTCCCACGATGCAAATGAGCCTTTGACTGCTGTTATTCCCAATAAGAAACCTGAGGGTTCAAAGTCGAAATACAAGCGTATTTTGCTTAAGCTTTCCGGGGAAGCCTTGATGGGTGAGCACGATTTTGGGATAGACCCCAAGGTGCTTGACCGCATGGCACTTGAAATCGGTCAACTGGTGGGTATTGGTGTTCAGGTGGGTCTGGTCATCGGCGGCGGCAATCTGTTTCGTGGTGCCGCGTTGAATGAAGCGGGCATGGATAGAGTGACAGGCGATCATATGGGGATGCTGGCGACCGTCATGAATGCGCTGGCCATGCGGGACGCTCTGGAACGCTCCAATATCCGCTCCCGGGTGATGTCGGCTATTCCGATGAGCGGCGTTGTAGAGCATTACGACCGACGCACCGCCATCCGCTACCTGACATCCGGTGATGTTGTGCTGTTTTCTGCCGGCACCGGCAACCCGTTTTTTACCACTGATTCGGCGGCCTGCCTGAGGGGTATCGAGGTCGACGTTGATGTAGTGATCAAGGCCACCAAGGTTGATGGCGTCTATGATAAAGACCCCGTCAAGCATGCCGATGCGGTGAAATACGACCGCCTTTCCTATGATGATGCGCTGGAACAGAAGCTCGGCGTTATGGATTTGACCGCTATCTGCCTGGTACGTGACCATGATATGCCAGTGCGGGTATTTGATATGAACAAGCCTGGTGCCCTGCTTAACCTGGTGGTTGGGGGTAAGGAAGGCACTTTGATAGACAGAGGTGAATAGGGTGATTAACGAAATCAAGAAAGATGCAGAAGGGCGCATGAAAAAAAAGCGTGGAAGCGCTGCATACCAATTTCAACAAGATTCGCACCGGGCGCGCGCATCCGAGTATTCTGGATTCTGTCACCGTCGAATATTACGGTAGTGAAGTGCCGCTGAGTCAGGTCGCCTCGATCAATGTGGAAGATGCACGAACGCTGACGATCTCTCCCTGGGAACAGGGCATCGTGCCCAAGATTGAAAAAGCCATCATGACGTCTGATCTGGGGCTTAATCCTGCCAGTGCAGGGGCAGTGATTCGTGTGCCGATGCCGATGCTGACCGAAGAGACTCGCAAGGGTTACATCAAGCAGGCCCGCCATGAAGCAGAAAATGCTCGGGTTGCTGTGCGTAATGTGCGCCGTGATGCCAACGGTGATTTCAAATCCTTGTTGAAAGATAAAGAGATCACCGAAGATGATCAGCGTCAGGGCGAAGACGAGATCCAGAAGCTGACGGATAAGTTCGTTGCGGAAATCGACAAGGCGCTGGCTGCAAAAGAGCACGACCTGATGCAGGTGTAACGCATAGCTATTAACGTCACGGGCAGCCTGGCTGCCCGTGCGGCTTTCAGGGCCGCTTGGATGAATGACTATTGGTGAAAAACCTCATGACATCACCGCTGCTTCCACATAAACAGCCAACTGCCCATGGCGATGAAGAGGTGTCTTTGCCGCGTCCTTCTCATGTTGCCATCATTATGGATGGCAACAACCGCTGGGCGAAGGCACGTGGTTTAGCGGGTGTGCGTGGTCATCACGCTGGTGCTGAGGCTGTTCGCAGTGTCGTGCGGCGTGCTGCTGAGCAGGGCATTAATACCTTGAGTCTGTTTGCCTTTTCTAGTGAAAACTGGAAGCGGCCCGTGCCTGAAGTCAACGCCCTGATGGAGCTTTTCCTGATGGCGCTAAAACGCGAAGTCAAAAAGCTTCATTCGCATGCTATCCGGCTGACTGTCCTGGGTGATCGGCAAGGGTTTTCTTATGCCATCCAAAAGCAAATCCGTCGGGCCGAGGAAATGACGGCTGACAACAGCGGTATGCACCTGGTCGTGGCAGCCAATTACGGTGGCCAATGGGAAATTGCCTGTGCAGCACGTAAGCTGGCCCAGCAGGTAGCCGAGGGCAGATTGGCGCCTGACGAAATTGATGAAAACCGCATGAATGAAGCCATGGGAGTACATCAGGTACCGCCGATTGATTTATGTATCCGAACCAGTGGTGAACAACGTCTTTCCAACTTCATGCTGTGGCAGTTGGCTTATGCAGAGCTATATTTTTCACCGCTACTGTGGCCCGATTTTGATGCCAATGCCTTTGATCAGGCGCTTACAGACTTTGCGCGGCGGCAGCGGCGTTTCGGTATGACAGGGCAACAGATAGAGGTTCAGGGTGCTTAAGCAAAGAATCATTACGGCCGCCTGGCTGGCGCCCTTGGTGTTAGCGGGTCTGTTTGGCCTTGAAGGTAACGCCTACGCGCTGTTTACAGCCTTGATTGTGCTGCTGGCAAGCTGGGAATGGAGCAATCTGGCGGGTGTTACTACGCCAGCCTGGCGCGCTGCTTGCGTGGTGGCCATGACCGCCCTGATGCTGCTGCTCTGGCTGGCTGGCGGTGAGGGAGCTGGCTGGCTTTTATGGCTAGGAGCACTGGGCTGGCTGGTCAACCTGTATTGGGTGACTCATTACCCAGAAAAAAAGGCCCATTGGCAGGCACCATCACGGCGTTTGGCAATGGGTTTGTGGGTGCTGCTGCCCTGTTGGGTAGGGTTTAATGTGCTGGAAACAGTAGGCAGCGTCTGGCTGTTGTTTGTGCTGTTGCTGGTATGGTTCGCGGATATCGGCGCTTACTTTGCCGGTCGTGCCTGGGGGCGATGCAAGCTTGCACCCAGCGTCAGCCCAGGAAAGTCCTGGGAAGGCGTGGCAGGTGGCATGCTGGCGACCCTGCTGCTGGCGCTGGTGTTTGGTGCCTGGCAGCAGTTAGGGATTGTAGGCAGCAGCCTACTTGTGCTGATAACTTTAATTGTAACGCTGGCGTCTGTGTTGGGAGATTTGCTTGAAAGCATGTTGAAACGTCACCGACAGATCAAGGATTCCAGCCAGTTGTTGCCAGGCCACGGCGGAGTGCTTGACCGGATTGATAGTCTGACTGCTGCCGTTCCTCTCTTTGCTCTTCTTTATCCATTGGTAGTCGTTTTATGAGCACTCAACAATGGGTCACCGTGCTAGGCTCTACTGGCTCTATCGGCACCAGCACGCTTGAGGTCATTGCGCTTCACCCTGAGCGCTACCGTGTCTACGCCTTGACAGCTAACTGCTCGCGTGAAGCTATATTGGCTCAGTGTCTGGTTCATCGTCCGCAGATAGCAGTATTGAACTCACCAGACGATGGTCAGTGGTTGCGTAACGAGCTGGCAAGTGCTGGGGTGAAGACATTGGTTGAGACGGGGGCCGAGGCTCATAGCGTCGTCGCATCGGCCCCCGGCGTAGATATTGTGATGGCGGCGATTGTCGGTGCAGCGGGTTTATTACCGGCTCTGGCAGCCGCGCAAAGTGGCAAACGGGTGCTGCTGGCCAATAAAGAGGCGTTGGTGATGAGCGGCGCTCTTTTTATGCAGGCCGTTGAAAGTTCTGGGGCAACACTTTTACCTATCGATTCTGAACATAATGCTATGTTCCAGTGTCTACCTCTCCAGCATCGTGGTGGTCTTGAACAACACGGCATTTCACAGCTGCTGTTAACGGCTTCCGGTGGTCCTTTCCGTGGGTGGAGTCAGCAAGCCCTGGCAAATGTGACCCCTGATCAGGCATGTGCTCATCCCAACTGGTCGATGGGCCGCAAGATCTCCGTTGATAGTGCTACCTTAATGAACAAGGGGTTGGAGCTGATAGAGGCCTGCTGGTTGTTTGATGCCACGCCGCAACAGATTTGTGTGGTTGTGCACCCCCAGAGCGTGATTCACTCCATGGTGGCTTATCATGATGGTTCCGTGCTGGCTCAACTGGGTAATCCGGATATGCGCACGCCGATTGCCTATGGACTTGCTTGGCCTGAGCGGATAGACGCAGGCGTCAAGACACTGGATCTTTTTCAGGTAGCGCAGCTGGATTTTGAGCCGCCCGATGAGCAGCATTTCCCTTGTCTGGGGTTGGCGCGTGAGGCCATGCAGGCAGGCGGAACAGCGCCGGCTATCCTCAACGCGGCCAATGAAGTGGCTGTAGAAGCTTTTTTGGAGCAAGGCTTGGGGTTTATCAGCATTGGCGATATTGTGGCATCAGTGCTTGATCAATCGCTCACCTCTACCGTTGATAGCCTGGAGACGGTGCTTGATGCAGATCGGCGCGCACGAAAGCTTGCACAACAGTGCATTATTCAACGGCTTCGTTAGTGGTTTTGTTAACGGCTTCGGAAACATCTCGGTAACGGTGGTCAGAGGAGAAACGTGTGGGCCTGATTCAGAATATATTGGCGGTGATTGTCGTCCTGGGTCTGCTGGTGACCTTTCATGAATTCGGCCATTTTTGGGTGGCCCGGCGCTGCGGTGTCAAGGTGTTGCGTTTTTCGGTAGGATTTGGCAAGCCTTTCTGGTCACGCACTGACCGCCATGGAACAGAATTTGCCGTTGCCGCTATCCCGCTGGGGGCTATGTCAAGATGCTTGACGAGCGTGAGGGGCCGGTGCCGTATGAGCAGCTTGATCAAGCGTTCAATCGCAAAAATGTCTGGCAGCGTATTGCCATTGTGGCCGCGGGTCCATTGGCCAATTTCCTGCTGGCTATAGTGGCTTACTGGGCCATTTTTGTGGCGGGAACCACCACGGTAGCTCCCTTGGTCGGCGATGTTACACCAGCTTCACCTGCCGCTGAGGCCGGGCTTGAGCGCGGTGATGAAATTGTTGCCATTCAGGGTGAGTCGGTACGCGCCTGGGATGAGATCAATCTCAAGCTGGTTGCCTTGATCGGCTACGATGGCCGGTTGGAAATTGGTGCCCGCCCCGAAGGGTCTGAACAGGTACGCACTTACGGTCTTGAGGTGGATAACTTTCTGGCTCGCCAGAATCCGCCGCAGCCATTTGGTACTCTGGGTTTTGAACCCTGGCGGCCAGATATGCCTGCGGTGCTTGGCCAGATTCTGGAGGGCGAAGCCGCCGCCCGGGCCGGGCTTCAGGTAGGTGATAGGATTGTGGACGTCAACGGCACTCCGATCAGTAACTGGATGGATTTTGTCAATATCGTCAGGGTGAGCGCTGGGGAAGAGTTGTCATTGAAGATCGAGCGTGGCGGCGATCAGCAATCGCTGACCCTGACGCCGGGCACCAACCCTCAGGCTGACGGTACTGAGATTGGCTATATCGGAGCGGGGGCCGAGCCTGTCACCTGGCCGCAAGAGCTGCGCCGTGAAATCCGCTATGGCCCGCTGGACGCTATGGGGCAGGCGGTTGCCAAAACGGGCGAGATGTCGCTCCTTACTGTTGACGCTATTCGCAAGATGCTGGTGGGGCTGATTTCTCCCTCTAATCTGTCTGGGCCGATCACTATCGCACAGATTTCCGGCGATTCAGCGCGAGCAGGGTTGGAAGCCTTTGTTGGCTTTATTGCCTACTTGTCGATTAGTCTGGCGGTACTCAACCTGCTGCCTATTCCTGTGCTGGATGGTGGGCATTTGCTTTACTATTTGGTGGAGGTGGTTCGTGGGCGGCCTGTTTCTGAGCAGGCTCAGGCGATTGGGCTGCGAATCGGTATCACCATGGTGGGCACCCTGATGATTATGGCGCTTTATTTTGATCTGATGCGCCTCTGGTAGTGAGGTGGATAGCATGGGTCGTATAGCGTTAACTCAGAGTGGCGTGAGCAATTAATAACGTGTGTAGAGGGTAAGTCAACTTGTCATCCCCCTACACAAATGTATATGGTGCCTGTCTGGAAGAATAACGGCAGACCAAAGCGAGCGGACTGACTGCATGAAAATCAAAACACTAGGGATGGCGGCCTTACTGCTGGCCGCGGCCAGCGGTGCCAAAGCACAATCTTTTGACGTTTCCGACATTCGTGTAGAAGGGCTGCAGCGCGTATCTGCCGCTTCGGTCTTCAACGCCTTTCCGGTCAGTGCCAGTGATACGGTAGATGAACGTACGCTCTCTGATGCTGCGCGGCGGCTGTTCGAAACTGGCTTGTTCGACGATGTCTCTTTGGCCCGTGAAGGGGATGTGCTGGTGATTCAGGTAGTAGAGCGGCCAACCATTGCTCGCCTGAATATCGAAGGAAACGAACAGATTGCTGATGCTGACCTGCGCCGTGGCCTGAGCGAAGCGGGGCTTTCAGAAGGTCAGGTGCTGCAGCTTTCAACGCTGGAAGAGATACAGCGCGAACTGGAAGGCGTCTACCAGTCTCAAGGGCGCTACAACTCAAACATTGAAACAAGTGTCGACCAGATTGATGAGGGTCGCGTCCAAGTCGATATCAACATTCGTGAAGGTGAAGTTGCCAGGATTCATCAGATTAATATCGTCGGTAACGAGGCCTTCGATGATGAAACCCTGCTGAACCAGTTTGAGCTTGAAGATCAGCCGGGTTTCTTCTTTGGCCTGTTTTCAAACGACAAATACTCCCGTGAAGCACTGGCAGGTGATATTGAACGCTTGCGTTCTTACTATCTGGATCGCGGCTACGCTGGCTTTGAGGTGACCTCTACCCAGGTGTCCATTGGCCCAGAAAAAAACAAGATATTTGTGACTCTCAATGTGGATGAGGGTGAGCAATATCGGATAGGGGAGATCAGTTTTGATGGCGATCTGCAAATTGGTGAATCGGAAGCTCGTTCACTGTTGCAGATTGAGCAGGGTGAAATTTTTCGCGCCGCGATTTGAATGCGTCAACCGAGGCGATTCGCCAGCGCCTGGGCGCAGAAGGCTTTGCCTTTGCCGAGGTAGAGGGTCGGCCGCAACTGGCCACTGACGGCACCTCAGTTGATCTGGTGATTGGCGTCAACCCAGGGCAGCGTACCTATATACGTCGCATTGAGTTTGTGGGTAATACCACCACAGAAGACGAAGTGTTGCGCCGTGAAATGATCCAGATGGAGGGCGCACCCGCTTCAACCGACGCTATCGCCCAATCGAGAGTGCGGTTGGAGCGTTTGGGCTTTTTCAGTGAAGTAGGAGCCGACACCCGTCGGGTGGCTGGTGAGCCTGATCAGCTGGACGTCACCTATGAAGTCAAGGAGCAACCGTCGGGGTCTGTTTCTGCCAGCGTCGGTTTTTCGCAGAGTGCCGGGGTGATTTACGGCGCTGCTTTATCCCAGAACAACTTCCTGGGAAGCGGTAACCGCGTCAATATTGGCGCGCAGCGCAGCGATACCTTTACTAGTGTCAATTTCGGTTTCACCGACCCTTACTGGACAAAGGACGGTATTTCACGGGGCTATAATGTCTTCTACCGGGAGACGGATTACGAAGATTCCGATATTTCCACCTACTCAACGGATGCCTACGGTGCGGGTATCAACTTTGGCTATCCCGTCAGTGAATTATCGCGGGTTAACTTCGGGGCCAGCGTTGAAGATATTACTGTCAAAACTTATAACGATACGGCTCAGGAGATCCGCCAGTACGTGACTGACGTTGGCGATAGTGCCCAGAGCCTGAAGCTGACCGGCAGCTGGACACGTAATAACCTGAATCGTGGCATCATGCCAACGGCGGGTAATTACCAGCGTCTTTCTATCGAGACAGCCGCGCCGGGGAGTGACACCAGCTATTATAAGGCCCGAGCAAGAGCTCAGAAGCTGTTCCCGATAGATAACGATGATCAGTGGTCGCTTAAGTTCAGTGGCAACCTGGGCTATGCGGATACCTTGGGCGGTAACGATCCTTATCCCTTCTATGAAAACTTTTATGCGGGCGGTCTGGGCTCGGTGCGCGGTTTTACTGCCAATACCCTGGGTCAGCGAACCACGCCACCTCCTGGCAGCACGCGTACTGGTACCCTCGGGGGTAACGTTCTGGTAGAAGGCTCGGCTGAAATAATCTTCCCGTTGCCGTTTATCGAAGACCAGAACTCATTTCAGACATCGTTCTTCTATGATGTAGGTAATACCTTCCTGACTGACTGCTACGCGATTGAATCCGGTACGTCGCGCTGCTCATCCGGCGTTGATCTGAACGATCTGCGTTCGAGCGTCGGGATTGGCTTCTCATGGTTGACGCCAGTCGGCCCGCTGACCTTCAGTTTTGCTGAAGCCGTGGACAGCCAGGAAAGTGATGACACCCAGTTCTTCCAGTTCTCGTTGGGACAGTCATTCTAGATTGATCTGAGCCATTGATGGTGAGCATGTATCAAGCATGGAACAAGCGAGCATGGAACGAGTTAGACGCGACCCTGTCGCTTAATGGAAGCGAGTCATCGATGTCAGCAATTATGCGATTAGCGATGACTTACCCAACGCACTTATATCTACAAGGAGTTAATCATGCGTAAACTGATTGCCGCTCTGGGGGTTTCGACCGCCATGATCCTACCCATTCAGACGGTTTCTGCCGCTGAAGTGGCTGTACTGGACTGGCGTGCCGCATTGATGAATACCCAATCAGCCCAGTCATCACTGAGTCAGCTGGAAAACGAAATTGGTGCCAAGCAGAACGAAGCACAAAGTCTGGCCAATGAATTACAGTCTCTGCAGGAACGTTTACAGAGCCAGGGTGATTCCATGGCGCAGTCGCAGCGTGAGTCGCTGGTTGCTGAGCTGCAGCAGAAAGGTTCACGCTTCCAGCAGCTGCGCCAAGAGGTTTTACAGGCCCAACAGCGCTCAGAGCAGGCATTTCTGGAACAATCTGAAGACAAGTTGGAGCAGGCAGTTGATCAGGTCATTCAACGCCACAGCATTGATATTCTGGTTGAGCCGCAAGGGGTGTTGCATTCCTCCATGGATCTGCCCAATCTGACCAATGAAGTGACTGAAATATTCAACACGCTCTAAACAGCGAATCGTCCTCGGTGCGGCCTGGTCGCATCACTGGCATGACGGGTTTTTATGACGCACCCACAGGTTTCAATGACGCTGGCAGATATCGCACGCCACCTCAATATTCCCGTCAAGGGAGATGGTAACGTCGCTGTTAGTGGCCTGGCGACACTCAAAGATGCTGGACCTGATCAAGTTGCTTTTCTAGCCAATCGCGCCTATGTGAAAGACTTGGCGTCAACCCGAGCGGCAGCAGTATTGTTGCATCCTGATTATGCACAGGATTGCCCGGTTGCCTGCCTGGAAATTGCCAACCCCTATGTCGGCTATGCCCAACTATCGCAGCTGTTTGACCCTTTGGCCGTTAATCGCCTTGAAGCTGGCGTGCACCCAAGTGCCGTCGTGGCTGAAGATGCCAAGCTGGGTCAAGGGGTGCGCATCGAAGCCAATGCGGTGGTGGCCTCGGGTGCGGTACTTGCAGACAATGTTGTGATTGGTCCGGGAAGCGTTGTGGGTGCGGATACGCAGTTGGGTGAAGGCTCGCACCTGCATGCCAATGTCACTCTTTATCACGGTGTGGTAATCGGCAAACGGGTCATTTTGCACAGTGGCTGCGTTATCGGTGCTGATGGTTTTGGTTTTGCCCATGATGGCACAGGCTGGCACAAGATCGCCCAGTTGGGCGGTGTGATTCTGGGCGATGATGTAGAAGTGGGCAGTTGCTCAAGCATTGACCGTGGTGCGCTAGGCGATACTGTCATCGGTAACGATGTCAAAATCGACAGCCAGGTACAGATTGCTCACAATGTGCATATTGGCGACCACACTGCACTTGCTGGCTGTGTGGGTATTGCTGGATCTACCCGAGTAGGCAAGCATTGCATGCTGGGCGGCGGTGTTGGACTGTCTGGTCATCTCACCCTATGTGATGGAGTGCAGGTGACGGGTATGAGTCTGGTGACCAACTCGATTCATAAGCCAGGGGTCTATTCATCCGGCACCGGCGCCATGGCCAACCATCAATGGCGCAAGAACGCAGTGCGTTTCAAACAGCTTGATGAGATAGCTAAGCGTCTGGCAAGGCTGGAAAAACGCCATCAGGGCTGAGTTGGCGTACACCATATTATGCGCTGAAAGGTTGAGACGTTCTTTTAGCGGGTTATAATGCCCGCCCTTTGCCAGCGCGAGCGTTGGACGTATCTGGGTAAAGCCCAGGGTTTTTGTTATTAGAGGTCGCTACGATGGTCATGGATATCAACGAGATTCGCGAATATTTACCCCACCGCTATCCTTTTTTACTGGTGGATAGGGTAACGCAGTTAAGCGTTGGTGAATCCATCGTTGCGTATAAGAATGTCAGCATCAATGAGCCGTTTTTCAACGGCCATTTTCCGCATCACCCCATCATGCCAGGCGTGCTGGTACTTGAAGCGCTGGCACAGGTGTGCGGTATTCTGGGGTTTAAAACGGTCAATAAGCTACCCGCTGATGGCTATGTCTATTATCTGGTGGGCAGTGATAACGTACGCTTCAAAAGCCCGGTCATGCCGGGGGATCAATTGGTGCTCGAAGCCAAGGTGATTCGTGGCAAGCGGGGGATCTGGAAATTTGCCTGCCGCGCAACGGTAGATGGGGCGCTTGCCTGCGAAGCTGAGATCATTTGCGCTGAGAGGAAGGTGGCTTGATTCATCCTACTGCTCTGGTTGACCCAGCGGCCCAACTGGCAGATGACGTGGACGTCGGGCCTTTCAGTGTTATTGGCCCCAATGTCACCATTGGCGCGGGTTCAATCATTGGCCCTCATGTGGTCATCAAAGGCCCGACGGTGCTGGGCGAAAGAACGCGTATCTTCCAGTTTGCGTCGGTGGGTGAAGACTGCCAGGACAAGAAATATGCCGGTGAGCCAACGCGCCTGGTGATGGGGGATGACAATGTCATCCGTGAAGGCGTTACCCTGCACCGAGGTACCGTGCAGGATCGCGCAGAAACCACCATAGGCTCACGCAACCTGTTCATGGCCTATGTGCATGTCGGGCACGATTGTGTGGTGGGCAACGATTGTATCCTGGCCAATCAGGTAACCCTGGCAGGCCATGTGACACTCGGTGACCACGCCATTCTGGGTGGCCTGTCAGCAGTTCACCAGTTCTGCCATTTCGGTGAACATGCCATGGCAGGTGGTGGCTCCATCATCACCAAGGACACGCCCGCCTTTATGATGATTAACGGTAACCCCGCCGAGGCGCGCGGCCTGAATCTGGTTGGCCTGAAGCGCCGAGGGTTCAGCCGGGAAGCCCTCAATGCATTAACCGATGCATACAAGCTTGTTTACCGTCAGGGGCTGACCGTTGAACAAGCACTGACTACCATGCGCGAACGTTACACGCTGCCTGAAATCGAGCGTTTTGCTGCCTCTATCGAGCGCTCATCGCGTGGTATCGTGCGTTAACGCCTAGCGACGCCGATAAGACGTCATAGGCAAGGAGCAGGCACGATGACCATCAAGCGCGTTTATCTGGTGGCCGGTGAGCTTTCCGGCGATATTCTCGGGGCAGGCCTGATACGCGAGTTACAGTTGCGCCATCCTGAGGTGGAATTTCGCGGCATCGGCGGCCCGCGCATGCTGCGTCTAGGCATGAATAGCCGCTTCCCGCTTGAAACCCTTTCCGTGATGGGATTGGTTGAAGTCCTCAAACACCTTCCTGAACTGCTCAAAGTGCGCAAAACTCTGCTGATTGATGCCCTGGCCTGGCAGCCGGATATCATGGTCGGCATTGATGCGCCTGACTTTAACCTGGGGCTGGAGCGCAAGCTGCGCGATAGCGGCGTGACCACGGCGCACTACGTCAGCCCTTCAGTATGGGCCTGGCGCCAGGGGCGCGTCAGAAAGATTGCCCTGGCGGTCGATGGCATGCTGACCCTGCTACCCTTCGAAGCCGATTTCTACCGTCAGCATCAGGTGCCGGTCAGTTTTGTCGGTCATCCGTTGGCGGATGAAATGCCGCTGGAAAATGATCGTCAAGGAGCCCGGGAGGCGTTGGGGCTAACGGTCGATCAGCCGGTGCTGGCGCTGCTGCCCGGCTCGCGGGCCAACGAAATACGCTTTATGGGCGCTACCTTTCTGATGGCACTGGAGAAGGTCTGTCACTCTTACCCGGCCTTGCAGGTCGTGATTCCTGCGGCCACGCCCCAGCGCTCACAGGAAATCACCGCGCTGCTGGCTGATTTCCCAGCCTTACAAGGGCGCATCGTCGTGATCCAGGAACAGGCCCGTGAGGCCATGGTGGCCAGCGATGCCGTACTATTGACCTCTGGCACTGCCGCACTTGAAGCCATGCTGTGTCATCGGCCCATGTTGGTGGCTTATAAGATGGCACCTGCTACCCACTGGCTGGCCAAGCGTTTGGTTAAGACCCGCTGGATTTCGCTACCGAACCTGATCGCCCAGGAGAGCATCGTGCCCGAGCTGATTCAGGAGGCGGCGACCCCAGACGCCATTGCCAGCGAGCTTGTGCAGCTGCTGGGCGATAACACAGCGCGACGCGCCCTGGAAACCCGCTTTGCCGCCATGCATGCCGACCTGCAACGTAACGCCAGCCGCCGCGCTGCCGATGCCATTGAAGCTTTGATCGCCGGCCAACCGCTCTGCGAGGTCAGTGCCGATGGCTAAGCCAACGCAACAGGCGCCGCACAAAGCGCCACCCGAATGGCCGCCTATCGAGATTGGCTACCAAGGGCGTTTTCTGGCTGGCGTGGATGAAGTGGGGCGTGGCCCTTTGGTAGGTAGCGTCGTAGCCGCTGCCGTCATTCTCGATCCACAGCGGCCCATTCATGGGCTGGGTGATTCCAAAAAGCTGACCGCGCGCAAACGCGATTCACTAGACGGCCAGATTCGCACCCAGGCGCTGGCCTATTGCGTGGCACAAGCCAGCGCCGCCGAGGTCGATCAGCTGAATATCTATCACGCCACGCATCTGGCCATGCGCCGCGCGATTGACGGCCTCAGGCCCGCCGCTGAATACCTGCTGGTGGATGGCAACCGACTGCCAGGTCATGCTTTGCCGGGCCAGGCGGTAGTTAAAGGGGATGCCCGCCATCATGCCATAGCGGCAGCGTCGATTATTGCCAAGGTCGCCAGGGATGCGCAGATGCAGGCGCTGCATGAGCGCTACCCCGAGTACGGCTTTGACCGCCACAAGGGCTACCCGACCCGGCAGCATCTGGCTGCGCTTGAAGCCTATGGCCCGCTGGCCGAACACCGGCGTAGCTTTGCGCCTGTACAGCGGCAGTTGGCGTTACGCTAGCGGGCCAGCCGCTGGCCTATGTGTTTTTCAGTCATTATTGTTTTCCATACGAGAGTGTCATGACGGTTCCCTTTGTTCATTTGCGACTCCATAGCGAATACTCCCTGGTCGATGGGCTGGTCAAGCTCAAATCGCTGGTGTCGACCACCGCTGCCCGGGAAATGCCTGCCTTGGCGCTGACGGATGAGGCGAACCTGTTTGGTCTGGTCAAGTTCTATACCGCCGCCCAGGGCGCCGGCCTGAAACCCATCATCGGCAGTGACCTGTGGCTGCATAACCCCCACGATGACGCCCATCCTTACCGGCTGACGCTGTTGGCGATGAACGCCACTGGCTACCGCAACCTGACCGAGCTGATTTCCAAAGGCTGGACCCACGGCCAGCGCCAAGGGCGAGCGATTCTTGATAAACGCTGGGTTATGGCGCAAAGCGATGGCCTGATTGCGCTTTCGGGCGGGCGTGACGGTGAAGTTGGCCGCCACCTGCTGAGCGAGCACTATGAGGATGCCAAGTCGCTGCTGGGCGAGTGGCAGACCGCATTTCCCGAGCGCTTCTACTTGGAGCTGGTGCGCACCGGCCGGGCGCTGGAAGAAACCTGTGTGCATGAAAGCGTGCGTCTGGCCATTGATACCGGCACCCCAGTGGTGGCGACCAATGATGTGCGCTTTCTTGAGCGCGAGGATTTCTGGGCCCATGAAACCCGGGTGGCGATTGGTGAAGGCAAGGCGCTGGACGACCCGCGCCGTGAGCGCCGCTACTCGGAAGAGCAGTATCTGAAAAGCCCTGAAGAAATGGCAGCGCTGTTTGCGGATATTCCCGAGGCACTGGAAAACAGCGTCATGATCGCCAAACGCTGCAGTGTCGATGTGCGCCTGGGTGAGATATTCCTGCCTGAATATGAAATTCCGGACGGCATGACCCAGGACGAATTTTTCCGCAAGATTTCCCACGATGGCCTGACTGAACGCCTGGACTTTCTGTTTCCAGAGGCGCAATACCCACGTGACAGCGAAGAATATCAGGCCATTGATCAGCGCTACCGGGAACGTCTTGATTTCGAGCTGGATATCATTATCCAGATGGGTTTTCCTGGCTACTTCCTGATCGTGATGGACTTTATCCAGTGGGCCAAGGATAACAAGGTGCCGGTCGGGCCAGGGCGGGGGTCCGGTGCAGGCTCGCTGGTGGCTTATGCCCAGAAGATTACTGATCTTGACCCGATTGGCTACGATCTGCTGTTTGAGCGCTTCCTGAACCCCGAGCGTGTTTCCATGCCCGATTTCGATGTCGATTTCTGTATGGAAAAGCGCGACAAGGTCATCGACTATGTGGCTGACCGCTATGGCCGCGATGCGGTCTCTCAGATCGTCACCTTTGGCACCATGGCCGCCAAGGCGGTGGTGCGCGATGTGGCCCGCGCTCAGGGCAGGCCCTACTCGCTGGGCGATAAGCTCTCCAAGTTGATTCCCTTTGAAGTGGGCATGACGCTCTCGAAAGCCATCGAGCAGGAAAGCGCCCTGAAGGAGTTCATCGACGCCGACGAAGACGCGGCTGAAATCTGGGAAATGGCGCTCAAACTTGAAGGCACTACCCGGGGAACCGGCAAGCACGCCGGGGGTGTGGTGATTGCCCCTACCAAGCTGACCGACTTTGCCCCGCTGCTGTGCGATGAAGACGGCTCCGGCCTGATGGTGCAGTTCGATAAGAACGATATCGAAGAGCAGGGCTGGTCAAGTTTGACTTTTCGGACTGCGCACCCTGACGATTATCGACTGGGCGCTGGAAATGGTTGATAAGGTGCGCGCCGTGAATGATCAGGCGCCGCTGGATATTGATGCCATTCCCCTGGATGACGGCGCGACCTTTGAAATGCTCAAGCGCGCCGAGACCACAGCGGTCTTCCAGCTGGAATCCCGCGGCATGAAGGAGCTGATCAAGCGTCTGCTGCCAGATTCCCTGGATGACATGATCGCCCTAGTGGCGCTGTTTCGCCCCGGGCCGCTGCAGTCTGGCATGGTGGATGACTTTATCAACCGTAAGCACGGCCGTGCGGAAGTCTCCTATCCGCACCCGGATTACCAGCACGAACTGCTCAAGCCGGTGCTCAGCCCGACCTACGGCATTATCCTGTATCAGGAACAGGTCATGCAGATTGCCCAGGTCATGGCAGGCTACTCCCTGGGTCAGGCGGATATGCTGCGGCGTGCCATGGGCAAGAAAAGCCGGAGGAAATGGCCAAGCAGCGCGCTGGCTTTATGGAGGGCTGTGCCGCCAACGGGATTGATAAAGACCTGGCGGGTAATATCTTCGACCTGGTGGAAAAGTTTGCCGGTTACGGCTTCAACAAATCCCACTCGGCGGCCTATGCGCTGGTGTCCTATCAGACCGCCTGGCTAAAGGCGCACTATCCAGGGCCTTTCATGGCGGCGGTAATGTCCACTGAAATGGACAACCTGGATAAGGTGGTGCCGCTGATTGAAGAGTGCCGCCACCTTAAGCTGACCGTGACGCCCCCGGATGTTAACGTTGGCGGCTACAAATTTACCGTCGATGAGCAGGGGCGCGTGGTCTATGGCTTGGGGGCGATTCGCGGCGTCGGCGAAGGCCCCATCGGCGCCATCGTGGCCGCTCGGGAAAGCGAAGGTCCTTTCAAGGATATTTTTGATTTCTGTCGGCGTATCGACCCCAAGCGCATGAATAAGCGTACCCTGGAAGCGCTGATTCGTTCCGGCGCCCTGGATAATCTGGGCCCCAATCGCGCCGTGCTCACGGCTGCCGTGGAAGACGCCCTGAAAGCTGCCGCCCAGAATCACACCAACCAGAATCTGGGCATGCTGGATATGTTTGGTGATGCCTTTGAGGCGGCAGAGGATAACGATGTCTACGCCGAGTACCGTCAGGTACGTGAGTGGACCGATCGTGAGCGCCTGGCCGGCGAGAAAGATACCCTGGGGCTATATCTGACCGGCCACCCGATTGATGAATACGAGCGCGAGCTGAAACGCTTTGTATCGACGCGGATTGTCGACCTTGCTGCTTCCCGCGAGCCTCAGCGAGTGGCTGGCCTGGTGGTTGGGGTGCGCACGATGAAATCCAAGCGCGGCGATACCATGGCGTTTGTGACCCTGGATGATCGTACTGGGCGGATTGAAGCCTCCCTGTTTGGGGAGCTTTTTGATCAGGTGCGTAGTCAGATAGAGTCCGATCAGGTGCTGATCGTGGAAGGCGATGTCTCCAACAATGACTTTTCCGGCGGTCTCAAGCTGCGCGTCAAGGATGTCACGCCCATGGTCACAGCCCGGGTGCGCTACGGCGAATCGATTGATGTGGCGCTTAATGCCGAGCGGATTAACGGCCGCCTAGTGGAAAGCCTGCGCAACAGCCTGACGCCTTACTGCGATCCGGCTGGGCTGCCTGTGCGCCTGCATTATCGCCACCCCGAAGCCAGCGCCTGGCTGCAGCTGGATAACAACTGGCACGTTGCCCCCAGTGATGACCTGCTGCTGGCGCTGCGCGATGTAGAAGGTCAATCCGGCGTTCAGTTACGCTACCGCTAACGGTTTGCGTCCCTGAATCAAGGTGCGATAATGCGTCCCAATAATTGATTGATGATGATCATGTGACCCGAAAGGCCCATTTTTAAGGCTAGCTCATGAACCCGAACTATCTTGATTTCGAACAACCGATTGCCGAACTGCAGGCAAAAATTGAAGAGCTGCGGCTGGTCAGCTCTGATAACGACGTCAATCTCAGTGAAGAGATTGAGCGCCTGGAAGAAAAAAGCCGCAAACTGACGGAGTCCATCTTCAAGGATCTCACTCCCTGGCAGGTGTCGCAGATTTCCCGCCATCCTCAGCGCCCCTACACGCTGGATTACCTGGAAAGCATCTTCACCGATTTTGACGAACTGCATGGCGACCGCCACTTTGCCGATGATGCGGCCATCGTCGGGGGTATTGCCCGCTTGAACGACCAGCCCGTCATGGTGATTGGCCATCAAAAGGGCCGTGATGTCAAAGAAAAGGTACGCCGTAATTTCGGCATGCCGCGCCCTGAGGGTTACCGCAAGGCCTGTCGCCTGATGGAAATGGCTGAGCGCTTCAATATGCCGATTCTGACCTTTATTGATACGCCGGGTGCCTATCCGGGGATTGATGCCGAGGAACGCGGTCAGTCAGAGGCGATTGCTTATAATCTGGCGGTGATGTCGCGGCTGAAAACGCCGATTATCTCTACCGTGGTAGGTGAAGGTGGTTCAGGCGGCGCCTTGGCGATTGGTGTGTGCGATGAATTGCACATGCTGCAGTATTCGACCTACTCGGTCATCTCGCCGGAAGGCTGTGCGTCGATTCTTTGGAAGAGCGCTGACAAGGCTTCCGAAGCCGCCCAGGCCATGGGCATTACCGCTGAACGACTCAAGGAACTGGGGTTTGTCGATGCTCTGATCAAGGAGCCGCTGGGCGGTGCGCACCGCCATCCGATCAACACTTCTGAACGCATCAAGGAAGCGCTGACTCAGAGCCTGGAACGCCTTCAGGCACTGGATACCGAGGCCCTGTTGGAACGCCGCTACGAGCGCTTGATGAGCTATGGCGCTCCCGCCGCTTGACGCCCTGATAGCCCGGCTTGACAACGCCCTGGCGGAGACCCCGCCGGGGCGTTGTATTTGGGTAGCGCTTTCTGGCGGGCTGGATTCCAGCCTGCTGCTCACTCTGGCAGCCGACGCTTGCCAGCGCAGCGGTCACCGCCTGGCAGCGATCCACGTCAACCACCGCCTACAGGAAGCGGCCACCGCCTTTGAGCATCACTGCCGTCAACTATGCCAGTCCCTGCAGGTGCCACTCACGATTGCCCATGTTGCGGTAGATACTCGCAGCGGGCAGGGTCTCGAAGGGGCGGCCCGCCAGGCACGTTACGCGGCTTTTGCCAGCCACCTTGCTACGGGCGACTTGCTCTGGCTGGCCCAGCATCAGGATGATCAGGCCGAAACCCTGCTGCTGGCGGCCCTGCGCGGCAGCGGCATCCGCGGGCTTGCTGGGATGCCTGCCGTTCGCCATTGGCAGGGGTTAACGCTGGTACGCCCCTGGCTGGACATCAGCCAGGATCAGCTGAATGAGGCAGCCGAGCAGAAATCACTTAGCTGGGTGGACGACCCTACCAATGATCAGTGCGAAGCGGATCGCAACTTTCTGCGTCACCGCATTCTGCCTGCGCTGGAAACCCGCTGGAAAGGGGCAGGGCAGCGGCTGGCCAGGGTGGCTCAGCACGCTGCAGAAGCCGATACTCTGCTGAATGAATACGCCCTTGATGAGTTGGCAAGCCTGCGCGGCGAAACGGGTGGGCTGAAGGTGGCGGCTCTTCTGGCGCGCTCGCAGCCCCGCCAGCGTTTGCTGGTGCGCACCCGGTGTCAGCGACTTGGCCTGCCCACACCGCCAGCCAAGCGCCTGGAAAGCCTGCTTGCTCAACTAGGTGCCGCACCGGATGCTCAGGTCAAGGTCGTCTGGCCGGGCGGCGAAGGGCGTGTCTGGCAGGGGCAGCTGTATCTGCTTGATGCTACCTCTGAGCCTGAAAGCTGGGCGCAGGCCTGGAGCGGAAAAACGCCGCTTGTTACCCCGCTTGGCGGGCGGGCGTTCAGCGTGCTGCCGGAGGCCGGGACGCAATGGCCTGAGGGCGAGCTTAAAGCCTGCTGGCGCCAGGGCGGTGAAGTTCTCCCGCTGGTGGGGCGCGGCCGCCGTGACCTGAAACGCCTGCTGCAGGAAGCCCGTTTGCCGCCCTGGGAGCGCGAGCGAGTGGTGGTGGTTCATACCCAGGCCGGGCAGTGTATCGCCGCCCTGCATCCGCCCAGCGGCTTAAGCTGGGCGGCTAATGGGTGGCAGCTTGTCTGGCACGATCCTGGCGTCTCAGCTGAGCTGGAGTGAGAAGCCAGCGGCCTTCATGAATGCCTGTTCCTGCTCCAGGTCTGTACTGAGCAGCGTAGGTTCATCGCTGGCATCCAGAGAGATATATAGCGTATCGTTCTTGCAGGCCAACCGTGGCAGCTCGGGCGGCGTTTCCGGGCGGGAATGATTAAACAGCACCGCAAGCCGCAGTAGGCGGGCCAGCTTGGCGGCGTTGGCCTGCTGGGAAGCCGGTAGCGCCTGCCATTCCTTGATCGGGAACTTGCGCCGGTGGGCGCGTACCAGAAAGGCCAGCAGACGCTGTTCGGGGCGCGAAAACCCGGAAAGATCTGAATGCTCAAGCAGGTAAGCCCCGTGGCGGTGAAACTGGCTGTGGGAAATCGCCAGGCCAACCTCGTGGACCTCACTGGCCCAGCACAGGTAGCGACGATGATTGTCGTTAAGCTGCCAGTCTTCCTTGAGTTGAAAAAACAACCGCTCGGCGGTTTCTGCTACGTTGTCAGCCTGGCGGGTATCAACATCATAACAGCGCTTGAGAAAAGCCAGTGTCTTTAGGCGAGAATCTTCGGCGCTGTTGCGCCCGGCCATGTCATACAGCACCCCTTCACGCAGGGCGCCGTCAGCAAAGCGCATCTGCTCAATGTCAAAGGCTTCAAAAACGGCACTGAGGATGGCAATGCCCGCCGGGAAAACCCTGGCGCGGTCGGTCTTCAGGCCTTCCAGGGCCACCTTGTCCAGGTGCTTACATTTAATGATCCGCTCGCGCAGCTTCTTGAGCCCTGCGCGGGTTATCAGGCCTTCCTGAAGGGTATCACCATAGCTATGCAGCACACTGGCCGCGGCTTTGATGGTGCCGCTGGAGCCGACTGGGTCTTCCCAGCCCAGCTTCAGGTAAGGGCGCTGGATATTGGCCAGTTCGGAAAGCGCCGCCAGCTCGGCTTTACGCATGCGCTTTTCGGTCAGCTCACCATCCGAGAAAAATCGCCGTAAAAGGTCACACACCCCATTCGCAAGCTTTCAAGCGCCTTGGGTTCAAAGTCTTCACCGATGATAAATTCCGTCGAGCCGCCGCCGATATCGACAATCAGACGACGCCCGCTTTCAGCCAGGGCGTGGGCGGCTCCCAGATAAATCAGGCGGGCTTCTTCACGCCCGGCGATAATCTCGATGGCATGGCCCAACTGGGCTTCGGCACGGTCGATGAAGGTCTGGCTATTGTAGGCATCACGCAGTGCATTGGTGCCGACAATCCGCAGATGATGCCCTTCAATGTCATTCAGAAAGGGGGCAAAGCGGCCAAGGCAATCAAGGGCACGCTGCATGGCCTCTTCGCTCAGGTTGCCGTCTTCATCCAGACCGGCAGCCAGCTGAACTTTCTCGCCCAGGCGGGCCACTACCTGCAGGCGCTCATTCTGGTAGTTGGCCACCAGCAGGTGGAAACTGTTTGAACCCATATCGATAGCGGCAAGGCGGCGCGGGTCACTACCATTCGCGGCTGACGCAACAGTGTCTGTGACGGTCGATGGCGAAGTCATGGAGAGCGGTGTGTCCTTGGGCATGTGTTATCCTTAAGGTTGGCTGTGCCAAGGTTGCGGTGCTCTCTGCCAGTTGTCAATTGTCTACTCGATGTCAACAGGGTAAGAGGGGGCTTGCGTTTATGGCGGCGCTTGACTACCATCAGGTCATTGGCGTGATGCGAGTTGCTCGACTGTCGTATCCACTGCCTCAGGCTTTAGCGACTCATGTATAAAGCCATCTCAATGTCCAAGTCGTCAGATCGCCCGCTGGTCTTGCTCTTACTTCGGTTCTATTCGTTACCTGTTGTGCATCGTGATCAACGCACAGGCAATAAAATAGACAGGCACCGAACAAGCACTGGAAACATTTACAGATCAGATTACAAGCGATAGCGCTCACCGGCTGAACAGGGTTTCAAAGTTCAGCACAGTAGCTTCGAGCGTATGCCTACCGGGGTCTGAACGCACCTTACAGCGTTTCTGTAAGCGCTGTTATCATGCCTCCTTTCTTATTCCCGGCGCCTGGCGCCCAGCTTTCATGAGCAACGTTTAAACACACCGATGAATCTCACTGAACTCAAGCAAAAATCCGTCCCCGAGTTACTCGAGCTTGCCCGTGAAATGGGCATCGACAACCTCGCTCGTTCGCGCAAGCAGGACATCATTTTCGCCATCCTCAAGAAGCACGCTAAAAGTGGCGAGGATATCTATGGCGACGGTGTGCTGGAAATTCTCCAGGATGGCTTCGGCTTTCTGCGTAGTGCGGACAGTTCCTATCTCGCCGGGCCAGATGACATTTACGTCTCGCCTTCACAAATCCGCCGTTTCAATCTGCGCAAGGGCGATTCCATTGCCGGCAAGATACGTCCGCCCAAGGAAGGCGAACGTTATTTTGCTTTGCTCAAGGTCAGTCAGATCAACTTTGACCGCCCTGAGAACGCCAAGCACAAGATCCTGTTCGAGAACCTGACGCCGCTGTTTCCCGATGAGCGTATGCACATGGAAATCGGCAACGGCTCGACGGAAGATCTGACCGCCCGGATTATTGACCTTGCCGCGCCGATTGGCAAAGGCCAGCGGGGGCTTCTGGTGTCGCCGCCCAAGGCGGGTAAGACGCTGATGTTGCAGAATATTGCCACCTCCATTACGCGCAATAACCCTGAGTGTCACCTGATCGTGCTGCTGATTGACGAGCGCCCGGAGGAAGTCACCGAGATGTCACGTACCGTGCGCGGTGAAGTTGTGGCCTCTACCTTTGACGAACCCCGGCACGTCACGTGCAGGTCGCCGAAATGGTGATCGAAAAGCCAAGCGTCTGGTTGAGCACAAGAAGGACGTGGTCATCCTGCTGGATTCCATCACCCGCCTGGCGCGTGCCTACAACACGGTCGTACCCAGCTCCGGCAAGGTGTTGACCGGCGGTGTCGATGCTCATGCGCTGGAAAAGCCCAAACGTTTCTTCGGTGCCGCCCGTAATATCGAAGAGGGCGGCAGCCTGACGATTATTGCTACGGCCCTTGTAGATACTGGCTCCAAGATGGACGAAGTGATCTTTGAAGAGTTCAAGGGTACCGGCAACATGGAAGCCCATCTGGATCGCAAACTGGCAGAAAAGCGCGTCTTCCCAGCGATCAATATTCGCCGCAGCGGTACTCGCCGTGAAGACCTGATTGCCACTGAAGATGAAATGCAACGGATGTGGATTCTGCGCAAGTTGCTTAATCCCATGGAAGATGTGGCTGCCACCGAGTTTCTGATTGACCGCCTCAAGGATACCAAGACCAACCTGGAATTCTTTGAAGCCATGAAGCGTCGCTAGCCTGCTTTTCCAGCGCTCTGGCTGGAGAAGCGCTGTTTGCCGTCCCTTTTAGCGGGGCATTAGCTGCGGGAGTCTGCTGTGAAATACCACGATTTACGTGAATTCATCGCTGCGCTGGAAGAGAAGGGAGAACTCAAGCGTATCAGCGTGGAAGTTGACCCTTATCTGGAAGTGACCGAAATCTGTGACCGGACCCTGCGTGCCGGCGGCCCGGCGCTATTGTTTGAAAACGTCAAGGGCCACGCCATGCCGCTTTTGGGCAACCTGTTTGGCACGCCCAAACGGGTAGCATTGGGCATGGGGGAAGATTCAGTGGAAGCCCTGCAGGAAGTGGGTAAGCTGCTGGCATTTCTGAAAGAACCTGACCCGCCCAAGGGCTTCAAGGATGCCTGGTCAAAGCTGCCCATCTTCAAACAGGTGTTGAGCATGGGGCCCAAGCTGGTCAGGCGAGCCCCGGTGCAGGAAGTGGTCTATGAAGGTGACGATGTCAACCTTGATCAGCTGCCTATCCAGCACTGCTGGCCGGGCGATGCTGCCCCGCTGGTAACCTGGGCGCTGGTGGTGACCAAGGGGCCGCACAAGAAACGCCAGAACCTGGGCATCTATCGGCAGCAGAAAATTGGCCGTAATCGCCTGATCATGCGCTGGCTTTCCCATCGCGGCGGCGCGCTGGATTTCCAAGAATTCCAGAAAGCCCATCCAGGTGAGCCTTTCCCCGTGGCGGTGGCGCTGGGCGCCGACCCGGCAACCATACTGGGCGCCGTGACGCCGGTGCCGGATACGCTGTCTGAATACGCCTTTGCTGGCCTGCTGCGCGGTTCGCGCACTGAGCTGGTCAAGTGCGGCCACGCTGAGCTTGAAGTACCCGCCTCGGCGGAGATCATTCTGGAAGGCTTTATCTACCCGGATGACATGGCGCCAGAAGGGCCCTTTGGCGATCACACCGGTTATTACAATGAAGTCAGCCACTTCCCGGTGTTTACCGTCACCCGCATGACTATGCGCCGGGACGCCATCTACCATTCTACCTACACTGGCCGCCCGCCGGATGAACCGGCAATTCTCGGCGTGGCCCTGAACGAAGTCTTCGTGCCGATCCTGCGCAAGCAGTTTCCGGAAATCGTCGATTTCTACCTGCCGCCGGAAGGCTGTTCCTACCGCATGGCAGTAGTGACCATGAAGAAGCAGTATCCCGGCCATGCCAAGCGGGTGATGATGGGCGTGTGGAGCTTTCTGCGCCAGTTCATGTATACCAAGTTTGTCATTGTCCTTGATGATGACGTCGATGCTCGCAAATGGGAGGATGTGATCTGGGCGATGACCACCCGTATGGACCCCGCAAGGGATACGGTGACAGTGGAAAATACGCCTATCGATTATCTGGATTTTGCTTCGCCAGTGGCGGGCCTGGGGTCCAAGATGGGCTGGGATGCCACCAACAAATGGCCGGGTGAAACCGACCGTGAGTGGGGCCAGCCCATCACCATGGATGAAGAGGTCAAAACCCGGGTGGATGAGCGCTGGGAAAGTTTCGGGATTGGCATTCCACTGCCTGACGCCCGCAAAGGAAGCGAATAAATTGACCGCACTCCCTGACCGTAACAACAAGAGGCTTTGATGAGCGCAAAAACCTTGACCTGCCAGGTCACCGAAGTAGAAGACCTCAACCCGGACGTGTTTGGCGTCACCCTGCAAGGCCGGGCAGAAGCCATGCGTCATGCCCCTGGCCAATATCTTGAGCTTGGCCTGGATGAGCAGACCTGGGTGCCGTTCTCGATCGCCAGCGCAGAGCGCGGCGATGGCAGGCTTGAGCTGCATATCCAGCACTGGCCGGAACGTGATAATTCTGCCCGCCTGCGCGAGCTGCTGCAGGTCGCCAATCAGCTGACGGTCCGCCTGCCTGGCGGTGATTGCGTGCTTGACCTTGATAGCCAGCGGCCGCTTTTACTGGTCGCCGCAGGCACCGGGTTTTCACAGATGAAAGCGATTATCGAGGCGGTGCTGGAACATCAGCCAGAGCGTGAAGTCTCGCTGTGGTGGGCTGCCCGCGAACATCGCGATCTCTATCTTGAGCCATTGGCCCGCCAGTGGGCGCTGGAGCATGAAAACATCCACTTTCATGCGGTGACCGAGATGCCGCTGCAGGAAGAGATGACGTCCAGCGAGCGTATTCATCATCACCAGGGGCGTATAGATCAGGTGCTGGCCAGCGCCAATCTGTCACCTCAGAATTACGATGTTTACCTGTCCGGCTCGCCCGGTATGGTGTATGCCAGTATTGATGCGCTGGCGCCCCAGGGGCTTGACCAGTCGCGGCTGTTTTCCGATGTGTTCGCCTATGCGCCGCGTTGATCAATGTGCCCGCACCGTCAAAACGTCTAGTACGCGCGTATTACCCTCGTCGTAGGGGTAATGATCGGTTAATATGGGTGCATTATATTCCTCTGAATCCATCATCCGTTTAAGAGAGCTTTACTCATGGCCCATCATGAAGACGAAAACTTTAAAGATAACTCCGGTGTGCTGGCGATTATTGCAGGCCTGGTAGTGCTGGTTAGCATGAGTGCGTTGCCTGCTACTATTGGCTGGTACCAGTTGTTTGCTGGTTAATCTGCCTGTCAGGGCATCCGTGTCGCTAACCCTTTGATGCATTGATGAGAGAATGGACATGACAAACGTCACTTTTGAATGTCTGTTGTTACCGGCAGCCAGCCGTGTTCATCATTATTATTGGTTTAGCCAAGCGGTGCCTCAGGCCGACGGCTAACGTCGCGCCGACAGGCACGCCCTACGGGTTGCCTGCCAGTAAAGCCCCGGCTGGTAACCCAGCCGGGGCTTTTGTTTGACGTTGTGAAAAATGTGTAAGATATACAGGCCCTAGTGCAAGATGTTGAAAACTGAATTTTTCTGAGGAGCAGCACCATGAACGTTCGCGCCTATTTCAATGCTATCGCCACCCCTATATCGGCTATGGATATGGCTGGCGATTTAGCGTCGCGCGACGGGTCATAGCTGCCACCTCCGGTCGCGTTCAAACAGGTGGCGATACGGTACAACGATGTCCTTTACCTTTGGAGAGTTAACCATGAATGCCCCTGTTTCCAGCTTGCCGAAGCGTCACGCCTCACTGTCTTCCACTGCTCCTGCTACGCGCCTGCCGCCAGACGCTGCTCAATCCTGCCTTCCTTTACCAACCCCTGCAGCATTGCGTCAATCGCTTGCCGTCGATGCAGCGCTTGAACAGCAGGTCCACCAACAGCGCCAGGCCATCAACCAGATTCTCAACGGCGAGGATTCGCGCCTGCTGGTGGTGATGGGCCCCTGTTCAGTGCATGACCCGGAAGCGACCCTGGAATACGCCGAGCGCCTGGCCCGGTTGAGTGAGGAGGTCAGCACGCAGATTCTGCCGGTGATGCGCGTCTACGTGGAAAAACCGCGCACCACCGTCGGCTGGAAAGGCCTGGCCTACGACCCAGCCCTGGATGGCAGTGGTGATATGCCCACAGGGCTTGGCTTATCCCGTGAACTGATGCACCGTGTTGCCCAGTGTGGCCTGCCAGTCGCCACTGAACTGCTGCAGCCCATGCTGGCGCCTTACCTGGATGACTTGCTCAGCTGGGTCGCAATTGGTGCCCGCACCACGGAATCCCAGCTGCACCGCGAGTTGGCCAGCGACCTGGCGGCTGCTGTGGGCTTCAAGAATGCCACCAATGGTGATATCCAGGTCGCCATTGACGCCATGAATGCCGCCGCTCACCCTCACCAGCGTTTCGCGCTGGATGCCCACGGTCAGCCGGTGATGCAGCAAAGCCCCGGCAACCCGCATACCCAACTGGTACTGCGCGGCGGTCACGGTGAACCCAACTACCAGGCGCGTCACGTCAACGCCGCCTGCAAAGCGCTGCGCGAAGCGGGTCAGAATCCGCGCTTGATGATTGACTGCAGCCACGCCAATGCCCGCAAGGATCATCGCCGCCAGAGCGAAGTCATGCTCGATGCTCTGGCACAGCGCAGCGCCGGTAACACCGATATCGTCGCGCTGATGCTGGAAAGCCATCTGCATGAAGGCAAGCAGCCGCTCAAGCCGGGTGCTTTGCGCTACGGTGTATCGGTTACCGATGCCTGCATTGGCTGGGAAACCACCGAACACCTGTTGAAGACTGCCGCAGAACGGCTGGCAGGCGCCAACTGAACAGAAGTTGCAAGATCCCGGCCTTTGCCCACCAGGCAAGGGCCGGTAAAATGGTCACTGAAGGCGTTGTTTAACGAAGGATAAGAGGTCGCCCATGGCGGTAGTATTTCAACTGGAAGAGTACGAACCCGAGGTTTACCGCCGCAAGGCGCGTATGATCAGTGTGGCCATGGCCGGTCAGCTGATCATCTTCGGTATGCTGTTTGCCATGCTGCTGACCACCACTTTTGGGAGCAGCTTCTGGCTTAATGCGCTGGGTGTCTTTTTAGGCCTTTTGGCCACCAGTGCCCTGTTTGCCGCCTTGAAAGACCGACCCTGGATGAACGAGGTGCGCTACGTCTGGCAGCTCAAGCATCATCTGGGTCAGATCAGTGGTTATCTGTCCACACTGCGCCGTGAAGTAAAAGCTGACAATCGCGTTGCCCTGGATATCCTGACCTTCTACCATCAGGGCATGCAGCAACTGGCCGAGCTTAACGACCGTACTCCGGACGATGACGCCGAACGCCTGGCAGAAAAGCTTGAAGTCAAACTCAAACGCGAAAAGCTGGGCATGTCGGAAGAAGTCACCCATTTCGACCCGCAGGACCTGAGTGCTTTCAAGCGAAGTTAAGCGCTGGAAGCCAAGCTCTTGGAAACCAAGCTCTTGGAAACTAATCCGTAGCCGTGCCGATCAGGAAGGTAGCTGACCGCGATGTACAATCAGACGGTTCATCAGTTCATTGATGCGGTGACGGGTCATCATGGTGGTCAGGCCTGAAAACAGTGCCCAGCGCTTGCGCCGCCAGCCGGTCAGGCGCAGGTTATGGCTGACCAGACGCTTCATCAGCTGGTAGTCATCAAATTTACGCCACTCGCTGGCCACCGACAGCTGGTAACGGGACATCACCGGAGCCAGCTCCAGGCGGAATACCCACTCAAGCTCCTGCAGGCTGAGTTCGTAACGCTCGATGACCTCGACCATGCGCGCATAATCCCGCTCCCCGGCTCTCGGTCGAGCCATAAAGGCGCCAACGCCAACCACAAGTCACCGCGTTCATCGACCAACTGCTGTGCGTTCATATCACCTTGCCCCCGCCACCTTGATTCAGCCTGCTATCCTGCCTTGAACCTCGGCCATTCTCAAGCGCCACTGCCTTGCGGCGACGCAGGCCACAACATGGGGGCGGACATAACGCCTGCAGCCAGTTAGAATTGGCGTCACAATAGCGCAACAGCGCATGACAGTGATCCAACACAACGAGGCTCAATGTGATTATCAAACCCAAGGTACGCGGTTTTATCTGCACCACCACCCACCCTGTTGGCTGCGAACAGAATATACGCGAACAGATTGACGCCACCCGCGCCCGCGGGCTGAATAAAGCCAGTGGCCCTAAAAAGGTATTGGTGATTGGTGCTTCCAGCGGCTACGGCCTGGCGGCGCGCATCACCGCTGCCTTTGGCTACGGCGCCGACACCCTGGGTGTCTTCTTCGAAAAGCCAGGCACTGAAAAGCGCACCGGTACCGCGGGTTGGTATAACTCTGCCGCCTTTGACAAGTTTGCCAAGCAGGAAGGGCTTTACAGTAAGTCGATCAATGGCGATGCGTTTTCCCACGAAGCTCGGGAAAAAGCCATCGAGCTGATCAAGCAAGACATGGGGGAGGTCGACCTGGTGGTTTACTCACTGGCATCGCCGGTGCGCAAACTGCCGGACAGCGGCGAGGTCAAACGCTCCAGCCTGAAGCCGATTGGCGAGACCTATCGTGCCACTGCCATTGATACCAACAAGGACGCCATCATCGAGGCAGAAGTGGAACCCGCCACCCAGCAGGAAATCGACGACACCATCATGGTGATGGGCGGCGAGGACTGGGAACTGTGGATGGACGCGCTGGACAAGGCAGGCGTGCTGGCCGAAGGCGCGCGCAGCGTGGCGTTCAGCTACATCGGTACAGAGATTACCTGGCCGATCTACTGGCACGGTGCTCTGGGTAAGGCCAAGGAAGATCTCGACCGCGCGGCAACTGCCATTGATGACAAGCTCAAGCAGAGCGGTGGAAGCGCCAATGTGGCAGTGCTCAAGTCAGTGGTCACCCAGGCCAGTGCGGCCATTCCGGTGATGCCGCTATATATCGCCATGGTCTACCGCATCATGAAGGAAAAGGGCCTGCATGAGGGCACTATTGATCAGCTGAATCGCCTGTTTGGAGACAAACTCTACGGCGATGATAACAGCACGGACGCGGTGGGCCGCGTGCGCCTGGATGACTGGGAGCTGCGCGATGATGTTCAGCAGGCCTGTAAGGATCTGTGGCCGCAGGTGACCACCGAGAATCTTTTCGAGATCACCGATTACGCTGGCTACAAGCACGAGTTCCTCAAGCTGTTTGGCTTTGAGCGCGATGATGTGGATTATGAGGCAGATGTGAACCCTGTGGCGGAGTTTGATGTCATTAGCTTATAGAGCCATATTTCGGGACGCCCGCTAGCGGCCCGGATATGTTGCTTTCGTTCACCGGTTATCATGGGAGTGCCTTATGGATACCCGAGAAAACCAGCCCTCAAAAGAACCAGAAGAGGATATTCTTGAACGGCGTAAGCCTGAAACCTTTGAAGTGTCTGAACCACAGCGCCAGCCTGAGGCGCAAAAGCCAGCAGGTAAACTGCCTTGGGCGCTGATAGCAGTGATCGTCGGCGCTGTTGCCTTACTCGCCGTCTGGTTCTTGTCTGGCGCTAATTGATAGAGGCTAAAGGCTGATTATTGCCGGGCGCTCGCCCGGCTTTTATATTTCAGGCCGCTTTTTTGCGTTAACGCGTGTTCCTGCTTGCGTAGTTTTGACTGACGTGGCAGTAAATAAAGGTATAACAAGGACTTTTTACCACCGGCGTGGATAAACGATGTGAACGCACATGCCTTTTGACCCTATTCAGCCCCTTGCGCCTGCCACCCGACGGCGTGTGGCTTTTGTGCTGCTGCCCGGCTTTTCACTGCTGGCACATGCCTGCGCCCTGGAGCCGTTGCAAATGGCCAACCAGCTCAGTGGCCAGCTGCTCTATCAGACCATTACCATCAGCCTGAGTGAGGCGCCTGTGCGCAGTGGTGCCGAGCTGTCTCTGAATGCCCAGCATGCGTTGGGCGAGCCGCTGGGGCCGCTGGATATGGTGTTGGTATGTGCCCCCGCGCCCTTGCCTTACACTTTGCCGCCCCGGCTCAACGAGTGGCTGCGCGAGCAGCAGGGCCGTAAGGTGTGCCTGGGGGGCTGGCAGGCGGTACTGAAGTGCTGGCGCGCTGTGGCTTGTTGGAAAACTACCGGGCCACCTTGCCCTGGCAGCGCTTTGATGCTTTTTCCCAGGCTTACCCTCAGGTGGCGCTTTCCCAGCAGCTGTTTGAGATTGACCGCGATCGTATCACTTGTGGGGGCGGCACGGCCGCCATGGATATGATGCTAACGCTGATCGGTGAGCATCACGGCGCGCGCCTGGCCGAGCAGGTCTCAGAACACTTTGTATGTGACCGCATTCGCCTGGCGGATGAGCGCCAGCACGTGCCGCTGAAAAACCGCTTAGGCCATGCGCCACAAAGCCTGATTGATGCGGTGACTCTGATGGAAGCCAATATCGAAGAGCCGCTTTCCACGCTGGAGCTGGCCGAGCATCTGGGGATTTCCCGGCGTCAGCTGGAACGCCTGTTCAAGAAGTACCTGCAGGCGGTTCCCAGCCGCTACTATCTGGATTTACGCCTAACCGAGGCGCGCAAACAGCTGCGTGAGAGCGACAGCCCGGTAGGTGATATCGCCCTGAATACCGGCTTTTCCTCTGGCGCGCATTTTTCCACAGCCTATCGCAACCACTTTGGCCTGACGCCCCGTGAAGAGCGTCTGGTTTGAGGCCAAGGGCCCATAAGGGCGCCGCTTTTGATAATTCGTTGTCCCATCCCTGTAAGCGCAACGCCAGTGGCCACCCGTATACTAAATGTCATTCAACTTAATGTTATTCAATTTACGGTTAATACAAGCACCGTTATTGAAAGATTGTTATCAAACACATTGTTCTTAAAAACATTTTTCTTAAAAAATTATTCTTAAAAAAATTGTTCTTAAGCACACTGTTCTTAAACACCATGCCCGTATGGATATGTCGTCCACGGCTCACCGCTTTTCCGGAGGTAGGATTCATGATTACGACCCCGACACGTCAGGATTTTGATCACTACATGGCGCCCAACTACGCGCCCCAGCAGGTGATTCCGGTGCGCGGTGAAGGCAGCCGCCTGTGGGATCAGCAAGGGCGCGAGTTTATTGATTTTGCCGGTGGTATTGCGGTCAACTCATTGGGCCATTGCCATCCGGTGTTGGTGAATGCGATCAAGGAGCAGAGCGAAAAGCTCTGGCATCTTTCCAACGTCTTCACCAATGAGCCCGCCCTCAAACTGGCGGAAGCCCTGGTCAAGCGCACCTTTGCTGACAAGGTCTATCTGTGCTCTTCAGGGGGTGAAGCCAACGAAGCGGCCTTGAAGCTGGCGCGTCGCTATGCGGTGGATCATTTCGGTGAGCAGAAAGACAAGATCATCTCGTTTACCCAGTCATTCCATGGCCGCACCTTCTTTACTGTCAGCGTCGGTGGCCAGCCGAAATATTCCCAAGGTTTCGGCCCGGTGCCGGGCGGTATTCTGCATGCCACCTTCAACGATCTGGAAAGCGTTCGCCAGCTGGTAGGCGATGATACCTGCGCCATCATGGTGGAACCCATGCAGGGCGAGGGCGGTATCGTCCCGGCAACCCAGGAATTCCTTCAGGGCCTGCGGGATCTGTGCGATGAAAACGATGCCCTGCTGATCTTCGATGAAGTACAGACCGGGGTTGGCCGCAGCGGCGAACTTTATGCCTACAAGAATTTCGGCATTACCCCGGATATTCTCACCAGCGCCAAATCCCTCGGTGGTGGTTTCCCGGTGGGCGCCATGCTGACCACTGAGGCCATCGCCAAGTCGCTGGCCATCGGCACCCATGGGTCTACCTATGGCGGCAATGCCCTGGCCTCTGCGGTGGCCCTGGCGGCGGTTGAGTTTATCGATACGCCTGAGGTGCTTGACGGCGTGAAAAAGCGTCATGAACTGTTTCGTGAGCACCTGCAAGCGATCAATCATAAATATGGCGTGTTCAAGGAAATTCGCGGCATGGGCATGCTGATGGGCGCAGAAATGTCGCCTGAATATGAAGGTCGTGCCAAAGATATCCTGCCTCTGGCGATTGAAGAAGGCGTGATGGCGCTGATTGCAGGCCCTAACGTCCTGCGTATGGCGCCGTCTCTGGTGATCCCGGAAGCGGACATTAAAGAAGGCATGGCACGCCTTGAACGCGCTATCGAGCGTCTGGTAGCCCAGGGCTGAGGAGAACGGGATGTTGATCATCCGACCGGTATGTTCCGACGATCTGGATGCCTTGCTGGCGCTTGCCGAACAGGCAAAGCCACGGCTGACGAACCTGCCTGCCAGCCGAGAGCGCCTGGAAGAGCGGATTGCCCGCTCAGAGGCTGCCTTCAGTCGCGACGTTGAGTTCCCCGGCGACGAACACTACACCTTTGTCATTGAAAAGCAGGTCACTGAAAACAAGGCGACTGAACAAAAGCCAGGAAACGCAGCGGTAGGCGCCACGGGAGAAGTGCTGGGCACGGCGACCATTCGCGCCCAGGCAGGAGCGGCGGAGGCGTATTATACCTACCGGCAGGAAACTCTGATCCACGCCTCCCAGCAGTTGAATGTGCGCCGTGAAGTACAGACGCTGTCACTGTCCCATGAAGCCTCGGATGCCACCCTGCTATGCGCCATGTCTTTGGATCCGCGCTACAAGGGTACTACAGCAGAAAGCCTGTTACGCCGCGCGCGCCTGATGTTTATCGCCCAGTACCCTGAGCGTTTTTCACGCATTCTGGCGGTGGCGTTCCCCGGTTATCTGGATGCAAACAGTCAGTCGCCTTTCTGGGAAAGCGTCGGGCGGCACTTCTTCGCCCGTGGCTATCAGGAAATGAACCACATTGCCGGGGTGCGCTCGAAAAGCTTTATTGCCGAGGTAATGCCGCAGTTCCCTCTGTATCTGCCGCTGCTCACGCCTCAGGCAAGGGCAGCGATAGGGCGTGAGCACCCGGCCCACGAAGACGCTCTGGCAGAAATGCTGGCAGAAGGCTTTGTGCGCTCCCGGCACGTGGATATTTTCGACGCCGGGCCGATTGTCAAAGCCGAGCGTGACCGGCTGGAGAGTATTCGCCGCGCCGCCTGGCATCCGGTACGCATTCGCCCGGCACACACCCTGCCGGATGCAGAACCCGCCATGATTGCTAACCAGAAGCTGGGAGAGTTTCGTTGCCTGGTGGCGCGCTATGCGCTTTCCCCGACGGATCAGCTGATTCTCTCACCTGAAGACGCCGAGCACCTTGGCGTGGAAGAAGGGCGCGCCGTGTTGGCGGCACCGCTGGCGCTGTCGGCAGCAGTAGATGCCCACGATGAAGGAGAAATGTGATGCGCATTCGACCCATTGCCCGCGGCGATCTTGATGGGCTTCAGGTGCTTGCGCAACAGGCAGGCGTTGGCTTTACCTCCTTACCGGATAACCGTGAGTTTCTGGCCAGCAAGATTGAATTGGCCGCCAGCGCCTTTGAACAGCGCACCCCCAAGAATAATCGTCTGTATTTTTTCGTGCTGGAAGATGAAACCAGCGGCGAGCTGGCCGGTTGCTGTGCCATTGAAGGTGAGATTGGCCACGAGGTGCCGTTTTACCATTATCGACTGGGCACCCTGGCGCATTCCTCGGTGCAGCTGGATCTGCACCGCACTATTGACACGCTGTTCTTAAGCTCTGATCACACCGGGGATGCGGAAGTCTGTTCGCTGTTCCTGCGCCCGGAGTTTCGCGGCGAAGCCCACAAGCACCTGCGTAACGGCGCATTACTCTCCAAGGCGCGCTGGCTGTTTATTGCCCAGTTCCGCGATCAGTTTCCCGGCAAGGTGCTGGCTGAAATGCGCGGTGTGTTTGATGACAATAACCGCAGCCCCTTCTGGGAGAGCCTGGGCAAGCATTTTTTCCCGATGGACTTTGACGAGGCCGACCGCCTGACAGGCCTGGGCCAGAAGAGCTTTATCGGCGAGCTGATGCCCAAGTTCCCGATCTACACTACCTTCATGTCAGAAGAAGCGCGCGCCTGTATCGGTCAGGTGCACCGCCATACTCGCCCGGCGCTGGAAATGCTCAAGAAAGAAGGCCTGCGCTGGGAGGGCTTTATCGATATCTTTGACGGCGGCCCGACGGTGGAAGCCTATATCGACGATGTACGCGCGGTGCGCCATTCACACCTTTATGACGTCAAGGTGTCGGCCACAGCCCGCGAGGAAAGCGTTAGCCGCTGGCTGGCTGCAACGACCGATATGCAACACTTTTCGGCCTGCTGGATTGGCCGCGCGCCGCAAGATGATGTCATCACCCTCAGCGAAGAAGAAGCGCAGCGTCTCGGCGTTGTCAGCGGCGATAGCCTGCGCTTACTCGAAACCTAGGAGACTGTATGCACGCCAAGCCCATGAATCCCCAACAACAACAGCTGATCAATGGCGCCTGGGTCAGCGGCGAGGTTGCCGAGCTGAGCAAGCATGACCCGGTATCCGCCACTCGCTTATGGCAAGGGGCCAGTGCTTCAGAGGCTCAGGTAGACGCCGCCGTTGGTGCAGCACGCCGAGCGTTTCCGAGTTGGGCACGCCAGCCCTTTGCCGAGCGCCAGGCACTGGTGGAACGTTTTGCCGAGGTGCTGGGAAAGCATCGTGAAGCCCTGGCTATTGCCATCGCCAGCGAAACCGGTAAACCGCTGTGGGAAGCCCGTACAGAAGTCGGCGCCATGATTGGCAAGGTGGCTCTGTCACTCAAGGCCTACCATGAGCGCACCGGTGAGCGTGAAAAGGACGTGGGCAGCACCAAGGCAGTGTTGCGCCACCGACCCCATGGGGTGATGGCGGTGTTCGGGCCTTACAACTTCCCGGGTCATTTACCCAATGGGCATATGGTGCCAGCGCTTTTGGCGGGTAACTGCGTGGTGTTCAAACCCAGCGACCAGACCCCGCTCACCGCTGATCTGACTCTGCAGTGCTGGCTGGAAGCTGGGCTGCCGGAAGGCGTGATCAATCTGGTGCAAGGCGGTGTGGCCGTGGGGCAGGCGCTGGCAGCGGCCCCAGGTATTGATGGCCTATTATTTACCGGTAGTGCCAAGGTAGGCGGCATGCTGCACAAGCAGTTTGCCGGCCAGCTCGACAAGATTCTGGCGCTGGAGCTAGGAGGTAACAATCCCCTGGTGGTCAAGGATGTGCCGGATCAGCGGGCCGCCGTGCTGGCCATACTGCAATCGGCGTTTCTCTCCGGCGGCCAGCGCTGCACCTGCGCCCGGCGCTTGATCGTGCCGGAAGGCGAGGTGGGGGATCACCTGATTGATGCCCTGGCTGAAGCGATTGGCCAGCTGCATCTGGCCGGGCAGTTCAGTAACGATCCTGAACCCTTCTACTCAGGCCTGGTCAGCGTGGCAGCGGCGGATGGGCTGCTCAAGGCCCAGGAGGCGCTCGAAAACCTGGGCGGCACCATCATCAACCGGATGCTGCGCCTGGAAGCCAATACCAGCCTGGTCAGCCCGGCGCTGATTGATGTAACTGGCCTGGACGTACCGGATGAAGAACACTTCGGCCCCTTGCTCAAAGTCTATCGTTACCGTGACTGGGATGAAGCACTGCGCCTGGCCAACGATACCCGCTATGGCCTGTCTGCGGGTCTGATTGGTGGCGAACGAGCGGACTGGGATGACTTCCTGCTGCGTATCCGCGCGGGGATCGTCAACTGGAACCGCCAGACCACCGGCGCCTCGGGGGATGCGCCCTTTGGTGGCGTGGGCGATAGCGGCAACCATCGGCCAAGCGCTTTTTATGCCGCTGATTACTGCGCCTATCCGGTGGCCTCGATGGAGGCCGACAGCCTGGAAATGCCCGACAAGCTGCCTCCAGGAGTGCATTTATGAGTGAGTCACCTATGAGTGGGGTGCGCGAAGTCAATTTCGATGGTCTGGTGGGACTGACTCACAACTATTCCGGGCTGGCCCATGGCAACGTGGCGTCCATGAGCCATGGTGGCTTGGTCTCCAACCCTAAGGAGGGCGCGCTGCAGGGCCTGGCCAAGATGAAATCGCTGATGGACGCAGGCTATGCTCAAGGGGTGCTACCGCCCCAGCAGCGCCCAGACCTTGGCGCCTTGCGGGCGCTGGGGTTCAGCGGCACGGATGGCGAGATTCTCCAGCGCGCCGCCAGCGAGGCGCCTCAGCTGCTGCGCGCTGTATGTTCGGCGTCGAGCATGTGGACCGCCAACGCCGTTACGGTTACGCCCAGCGTGGACGCGCCGGATCGCCGGGTGCATTTTACTCCGGCCAATCTGCAGTCGAGCTTTCATCGCTACCTGGAGCCGCCCACCACCGGGCGTGTTCTGCAGGCGATTTTCCGCGCTGAGGAGCATTTTGCCCATCACCCGGCACTGCCCGGCACCCCGGCATTCTCTGATGAAGGGGCGGCCAACCACACCCGTCTGTGCGGCGATTACGGCGAGCCCGGTGTGCATTTGTTTGTGTATGGCCGCCAAGCGTTTGGCGGCGAGCGTGAGCCCCAGCGCTATCCGGCCCGTCAGACTCTGGAAGCCAGCCAGGCGGTGGCTCGCCAGCATGGCTTAAGCGAGGCCCAGACGGTGTTTGCCCAGCAGCATCCTGATGCCATTGATGCCGGTGTCTTTCACAATGATGTGATTGCTGTAGGCAATGGGCCTGTGTTGCTGTATCACGAAATGGCGTTTATAGATGAAGAGTGCACCCTGGAGGAACTGCGCGCCAAGATGTCTACCCCGCTGATTCCGGTACGGGTGCCGCTAGCGGCGGTGAGCATGGAAGATGCGGTGGCTTCTTATCTGTTCAACTCCCAGCTGCTGTCCAACCTGGATGGCAGCATGACGCTGGTAGTACCCGGCGAATGCCAGGAGCGCGAAGCGGTGTGGCGCACTCTTCAGGATTTCATTCTGGCGGGTAACAACCCGATTGGCGAAGTGATCGTCAAGGATGTCAAGCAAAGTATGCGCAACGGCGGCGGCCCTGCTTGCCTGCGCCTGCGTGTGGCGCTGTCAGCTACCGAACAGGCGGCTCTTTCAGGGCGTGTACTGCTCAACGATGACCTCTACGCGGATCTGACCGCTTGGGTTAATCGTCACTACCGTGACCGCCTGGCAGTGGATGATCTGGCTGACCCGCAGCTGGCGACGGAGTCATTAACCGCTCTGGATGAACTGACCCGCTTGCTGGAAATCGGCCCGGTGTATCCGTTCCAGTTGGCATAGGATCAATTATCCAGCTGGCCGGTCTATTCCAGCCCCCAAGATTGTCGTTTGGCGCTACCGCACCGATAATGAAGATGTGTGAATAGACGATTCAATCAACCAGTCAACCAGAAGGGACTACCATGAGCCAGGCGCTTACCGGGCATAATCGCCCGCAGCAGGTTATCGATGCAGTCACTGCCGCTAATGCCGGTTTGTCCACGGCAGACAGGCAGGCCAAGTTTGCCAAGATGGCCCTTTCGCCCTATGCCTTTTTCCGTGGCACCAACCATCTCTACTGGGATGATGTCTGGCATGACTGGCGCTTTGCCCTGTTTGGCGGCTGGCCGGAGACCCAGACCTGGCTGCAGGGCGATGCCCATGCCTATAACTTCGGCGCCTATGGTCATCATGATGATCAGGTGCGTTATGGTATGGATGATTTTGATGATGCCCTGGTAGCCGACTACCAATACGACCTGTGGCGCCTGGCCATTAGCGTAGTGCTGGATGCCCGTGAAAATCTTGAGCTGTCTCCCAAGGCGATTGGCAAGGCATTGAAAAAGCTGCTCAATGGCTATTATGACACCCTGATCGAGCACAGCGACGGTACACCGGTAGAAGCGGTGACTCTGGAAACGGCCAAAGGGCCGTTAAAGCCCTTCTTGCGTAAAGTGGCGGATAAACAGAGCCGTGCCAAGATGCTGGCCAAGTGGACAGAAGTGGATGAGCACCAAGGCCGCCGGTTTACCAAGCGTCCTGGCAAGCTGGCCAATCTGCCTGCCGATAAGGCCAGCCAGTTAACTCGACTGATTGAGCAAAGCTATCAGCAGACCCTGAAGCACCCGGTGAAAGAAGCCGATGCTGACCATTTCAAGGTCAAGGACACCGCTCGCCGCCTGGATGCGGGCACCGGTTCTCTGGGCCTTGAGCGCTTTTATGTGTTGATTGAAGGCGGTAAGGATCACGAGCATGATGATGTGATTCTTGACGTCAAGGAGCAGACCGCGCCGGAAGCCGTCTCCTTCATGAACCCCGCAGAAAAACGTGCCTGGCAGCGTGCCTTTATTAATGAAGGTATTCGCCACGCAGCGGCGTTTCATGCGATTGCCGAGCATCCGGACCGTTATCTGGGCTGGCTGGAAATGAACGGCAAGGTGTTTTCTGTACGCGAGCGTTCGCCCTTTAAGAAAGATGTGCCTACTCACAAACTCTCCGGGGCCAAATCCTACCGTCAGTTAGCCCGCCAGTGGGGCGAGATCCTCGCCCGGGAACATCTACGCGGGGCCAGCGCCTTGAACCAGGGCGACCCGAGTGGCTTTGCCAAGGCCGTCTGTCAGCGCTTGTCATCCCGTGAAGACAGCTTTGTGAACGTGGTGACCACCCTGGCATTCACCTATGCGGACTGTGCCACCCAGGATTATCAGGTTTTTATCGAACACTTTCTGGCCACCGACACGCCCTGAGCGCTGAATTCGGCGCAGTGCTGAACGCTGCGGGCCCGGCTGTGCTAGGCTTGCGGCCGCTATTTATTTGAGGAGAGCAGGCGTGTCGCAAGTCGTTTATTGGCTGGATATGGCCGGAGTAGTGGTGTTTGCACTATCTGGCGTGGTGCTGGCTTGTCGCCATCGCATGGACCCTTTCGGAATGCTGGTGCTGGCCGCCGTGACCGGCATTGGCGGCGGCACTCTGCGCGACCTGGTGCTGGGTGTCAGGCCGGTCTTCTGGGTGAGCGACCCGACCTATCTATGGGTGATCTTCGCCACCGTGGGCCTGGCTATGCTGGGCTTTCACTATATTCACCGCCTGTCGCGAGGTTTTCTGCCCGTGGCGGATGCCTTTGGCCTGGCCCTGTTCAGCGTGATTGGTGCCCACAAGGCGCTGCTGCTGGGTAGCCCTGGGGTGGTGGCGGTGCTGATGGGCATGATGACCGGCGTGGCCGGCGGGATGATTCGCGATGTATTGGCCCAGCGGGTGCCCATGGTGCTGCGCGAAGAAATCTATGCTACCGCAGCCATTGCCGGCGGCTCGGTTTACGTGGTCCTTCACACCATGGGGTCACCCCGGTGATGACCATTCCGGCGGCCTTGTTTACGACCCTGGGGCTACGCCTTTCCGCCATTTACTGGCATCTATCCCTACCGGTGTTTGCCTGGGTGACGCTGCCGCCGAAAGATACCCCCAAAAAGGCCGCCAATGAACCCTTGGCTACGCCTCAAAAAGCCCGTGAACGGGTGCGGATGATTCGTCGTCAGCGTGACAAGGACTGAGCGGCCTGATGGGTTTGACGCCACTGTTCAAACCAGCGCTGTGGCTGTAACACCTTGAGCGTTGGCTCGCGGTCGATTAACTCAATTCCCAGGCCCAACTGTCCCAGCTGGGCGTAAAGCGCCCCGTTGGCAGTGCTGTCCGCCAGCGTCAGCTCGGCGAGCAAGGTCAATGGGCCGCCACTCAGGGTAAGCCCGCTCAAGGCCAGCTGCTGCCTGGCCAGCGATAGATGGGTTCGGCCTTGAATATCGCGCACGCTGAGCAGGCGGCCTAGCCAGTCGTTGTCTCTGGCGCGGGCCAGAAACAGCCGTGCCAGCAGGCCACTATCGCGTAACGATAGATCAACATCGGCTTCAAGGGTGAGCGGGGTTTGCCAGACCAGGGTGGCATCTTCCAAGCCGAGTTCTGCCCACCAGCCAGCATCCTGATGCCCATCGCCACTGAGACGGCGAACGTTTTCCAGGCGCAGGAAAGAGTCATCGGCGCTAAAGCGCATCTGTTCAAGATCACCCTCGGTCAGCTTGAAGTTTAGTGTCAGATCACCTTTCAGGCGCTGGTCAAGCAGGGTCAGCTCAGCGCCAAAGGCGCGCAGGCTGATGTCACCCATGCCATCCAGGCCTTTCAGCACCATCTCACTGTTCAGGCTGGCTTCACCGCCGTGCAGGGCAATACCGGCGCCGTCAGGCAGGTAACTATTGTAACGGCTTAAGTCCGGCACGCTGATAATCGGCAGGCTGATACGCGTGGTGACATGGCGTGGATCCTGGCTTTCCATTAGACGGGAAACCGCCTGTGTGGTGGTGGTCAGGGCCAGGTGGCGGCCTTCCAGAGAAGCGCGTGAATCACCCTGGCCCTTGAGCCTGAAGCTGGGAATGCTCAGCGTCAGCTGAGCATCTTCAGGGCCGGAAAGCTGGGCGGTGAGTTCACCCCGCCCGTTGGCCTGGTAGTCCAGAAACTGCACTTCCAGTGGGGAAGCATCCACCCGCAAGCGGCTGGGGGCTATCAGGCGGTCATCGGCAAACTCACCTTCTGCCACCAGCTGGCCACCGCCGCTGAGAGAAAGCCCATGAGCATCAGGCAAGAAGGTATTCAGAAAGCCCAGCTGCTGCACGCTACCCTCCAGCGCAAAGCGACCGCTGGGTGCGTCCTCTGTCTGGTAAAACCTGCCTTCGCGCAGTACCAGCAGGCTTTCCAGCGATGGCTGCTGGGCAGCGTTTGCCAGCAGCCAACGCAAACGGGTGCCGCCAATATCCAGGCGACTGCCATCCAGCTGGGCATCGTTAACCTGAAGATCCAGCTGCATCTGACTGGTCATTCTGTGATTCTGGGTAGCGCTTTGCCAATCTGTCACCCAGGCGGAACCGCTGAGGGAGGCAGAGCCGTCCAAACGCTGAGGCGTCAGGTTGAAGCTGCCCTGGCTTTGCGCCTGGCCACTGACCAGCGTAAGAGGGGCAGGCGAGGGCAGATAAGGAGCGAGATAGGCTTGCAGGGCGGCAATATCTGGCAGGCGAGCCTCGGCAAAGCTTAGCGTGGCGCGGGCATCCTGGCGGGCGCGTTCCGGGTCGATGGGGCTATCGAGATCAAACGTTAGCTCAGCGCCTTGCAGCAGGGGGCGTGCCTGATGGGTCAGGTTGGCGTCACTGAGTATCAGGCGCGCGTTCAGGGTGTCGGCATCAGCCAGTTGAGCGGTCAGGCGCCCTTGGCCGCCGGTGGTGACATCCAGCGCGGTCGCTTGTAAGGCATTGGCGGTGACTTCAAGTTGCGCTGATTGCAGTTGATCCACGGAGAATAGCCCGCTAGCGCTGATCAGGCCGTTGCCGGACAGGGTCAGGCCGTCGTCGTCCAACAGCTCTTCAAGTGCATTGTTTAACGGCCGTTCCAGCATGTCCAGCCGGGTGACCTGGCCGTTGAAGGCCAGCTGCGCCTGCTCAGGCACGCTAACCTGGTCAAGGCGGGTGTTGTCCACAGCGGTCGCAAAGGTGAGCGTGGCGCTATCGACATAAGGGGCTGAAAGAGGAAAATCAGAAGAGTCTGTATCCCTGGGTGCTTCATTAATGCTGACGCCCTTAAGCGCGGCTTCAAGGGTTAACGTATTGGTATCAGGCACTTTCAGAGTGATGATGCCGTCGCCACGGGCCTGATGGCTGGGCGGCTGTGCATCTGGGCGAATCCAGCGGGTGTCGTCTTGGCGGCGTAGGGCTGCTTCATCAATACGTACGCCTAAGGCTGGCGCGGCAAGGGTCAGCTGGCTGTCGGCCTGTAAGTAGCCGTTGACAATATCCAGTGTGGCGTTGAGCTCACCGCGACCATCAACCGCCAGCCAGGGCAGCGGCGCCAGGTAGGGCATGAAGACATCCCAAGCATCGGCGTGGGCGCTTAGCTGAATATTGGCGGAGAGCGCCGCAATCACTTCAGGGTTGAGTTCACCTTGGGTGGTGGTCAGGGTGATGGCATCCAGTTGGGTGTTGGCGTCAATCACGATATCCCGTGCCAGTACGGCGTTGTCCTTGTTGCGTATAATCTGGCCGTTTTCCAGCTGTAATCGGGCCTGGGGGATGGCCAGGGTGTCGCGGTTCAGGGTGGTATCACGCAGGCTGAACCGGCCATCACCCTGAATCGCCTGGTCACCTATTCTGAGCCGCCGTATGCCGTCGGCGTCCAGCGCGATGATCTGCAGCTCACCGCGCAGCAGGGCAAGCAGCGACAGCGTGAGGCTGGCACGTTCCGCCTGGATCTGAAGGTTCAGCGCCTCATCTTCCCGGGTGATGATCAGGCCTTCGACTTCCCAGCGGCCCGGATGGCGGCTGCGGCCCTGTTCCCATTGGATATCAATGCCTTCCAACTGAGAAAGCCGCTCCGGTAGCCATTGGCTGTTAAGCAGCCAATAGGTGCCACCAAGCCACAGCGCCACCAGGCCAAGGGCCGTAAACGTTGCTAATGCCAGCCAGCGGGGCCAGCGGCGCCTGGGGTTATCAGCGCCAAGCGTCTGGGGATGTTCAGGTGTATCGGTTGTCAAGCGCAGATCTCACTATGAAGGTTGCGTTTGTTGTTGACTCCAGTTTGCCACGCTTTTGTGGCATGATGCGCGGCAGCAATGAGTCTGTTTTACTATTTATCAACTTTTAACGTTAACGCTAGGCAGGCAGCAACCGCCATGTTCAAGGATTTTTACACGCAGAGCGGCGATCTTGTGGTGATCTCCGCTATGCAGGCCAGCCGCTTCGCCAAAGGCGTTGCCGGTGATTACAACCCGATTCATAACCCGGATGCGCGACGTTTCTGCGTGCCGGGAGATTTGCTGTTTGCCCTGGTGCTTGAGCGCTTTGGTCTATGGCAGCAGATGGAATTCCGCTTCACCAACATGGTCGGCGCTGATACGCCGCTGTGTTTTCGTGAAACGGACGACGGTGTTGTGCAGGTGTGCGATGAGCAGGGCAAGTGCTATCTGACCGCCACGCGCAGTGGCGATGTAACCCATGATGCCGCCGCTATTGATGCCTTTACGCGCTGCTATGTGGCGTTTTCGGGCAAGAACTTTCCGCATTACCTGAAACCGCTGATGGAAACCCACGGCGTCATGTTCAACCCCAAGCGTCCGCTGGTGATCTACGACAGCATGGGGTTCAAGCTGGAACGCCTGGATGCTCAGGCGCCGGGGCTTGAACTGACCGATTCATCGCTGACGGTGCAGGGCAAGCGTGCGGATGCCCGCCTGGAATTCTCGATTCAGTCCGGTGGGCAAGCCGTGGGGGTTGGCTCAAAAAAACTGGTGGTGAGCGGACTGTGCGACTACGACCATGAACAGATGAACGCTATCGTCGCAGAGTTCTATCGCCTCAAGGCCGCCTATGAATCTGGTGGTGCCTAAACCACCAGAGTAACCGGGCAGGCTGCCTTGGAGATAACCTGTTGGCTGATGCTGCCCATTAGCGTTGCCTGCCATGGCCCCAGGCCGCGACGGCCCATGATGATAATCGGTGGCTCCGGGGATGCCTTGGCCTGTTCCACAATCGCCTTGGCGTATTGGTTCGAGCTGATTGTGCGCTGTGCCAAGCCACAAGGAACATGGCCAAGCGCTTCACGGGTGAGGGCAAAGACCCGCTCGGTCTCCTGATCGGCAAGCGCTTGCGTCTTTTCTCCACCGGCTGGTTGGCAAAACAGCATATCAACCGCCAGTTCGGCACTGCGTGCCAGTTGGCCAGCAAAACGTGCCGCGTTAAGGCTATGCCGGGAGCCGTCGGTAGGCAGCAGAATCCGCCCGATATGTTCCAGCGCCTGACTGTTTTCATGCAGCACTGTGATCGGCTCATGGGTGCTATGGACAACCGCATTAGTGACGCTTGCGCGAACCAGCTTACCCAGTTCGCCCAACCGTCTGGCACCCATCACCAACATGGCGCTGGGGCGGGAACGGGCATGCTCCACGATCGCACGGTCAGGGTGGGGAACATAGCTGTCTTCATGCAGAACAACATCGTCAACGGTCAAGCCACTGGCAAAGGGTAGCTCAGTCAATACCTGGCGAGCCTGGGCCAAGGCGGCGGTAGACTTGCTGTCAAACTGTTCCAGCGCGCGGTCGCCTTTGGGCTTGCGGTTGGCAGGCAGATCGCTGAGCTCCGCCGGGTGCAGAGGCACCACATGCAATAACTCCAGCCTGGCATCCAGCAGATGTGCCAACAAAGCGCCATGAATCACACCGGCCCGCGAGGCGGGCGAGCGGTCAACCGGCACGATGACGACGGCGATAGGCTTGCTCATGACTGTTTCTCCTGCATGGTGGCCTTCTCTCATCAATCAGGTTGTCAGCATAGGCGGTGTGGTAAGGCAGGCGCAATATACAGTGATCTTCCCGCTACCTTGCTCCTTGGTCGTAACGGGTGCCATTGCAAGCCCGGCTGGGGTATTCTCTGTTGTTATTCAAAGTAATTTCGCGATAACAATCAAACTAGTGCGCTATTACAGCCTACTTAACCGCTGGATTCTTCAAGAGGTCATTCACAATGCGACTAAAAACGCTAACGCTTGCTATCACCGCCACGGCCATTGCGGCTGCGTCAATGTCAGCTCATGCCCGGGATTTTCGCCTTGGCCTGATTACGCCAGCGCAACATATGTGGTCAACAGAGGCGGTTGCCTTTGCTGAGTCGCTTCACGAGCGCTCTGACGGTGAGCACAGTGTCAGCGTTTTTCCTGCTCAGCAGTTGGGTAATGAAGCCCAGATGGTACAGCAGTTGCAGACCGGCGCCCTGGATATGGCGTTTCTGACCATTGCGGAGATTTCCAACCGCATCCCGGATTTCGGCGCGCTTTACGCACCTTATCTGGTCGATGACGTTAACCATGCGGCGCGCTTGCTGCGTTCAGATGCCGCCGCTGAACTGCTTGAGTTGATGCCGCAACAGGTCGGCCTGGTGGGCGTAGGCTATGGCATGGTGGGAATGCGCCAGGTGCTAAGCCGTGATCCGATTACGTCCGTTGACGATATGGATGGCCTGCGCCTGCGGATTACTCCCTTTGAGCCGATCCGCGATTTCTATACCGCCACAGGCGCGGCCCCGGAGCCCATGCCGCTGCTGGAGGTCTACGATGCCCTCGCCAATGGCCAGGTCGATGCGATCGACATGGACTTTGATTCCATCCTGATTCTGAAATTCTATGAACAGGCCGAAAATCTGCTGATCTCCAACCATATGATGTTCCCCATGGTCGGCGTGGTATCCGGCCGCGTATGGCGCGAGCTTTCTGCTGAAGACCGTGAGCTGATTGACGCCACCATGGCCGAGCATCTTGAAAACGTGCTATCAGGTTTTGAGGCGATGGACGCCGAGCAGGAACAGGAAATCCGTGAGCTGGATATCAATATCGTCGAAGCGGATGCCGAATTCTTCTCCGAGGCGATTGCCGAATGGGAGAGCATCTGGGCACCCAAGGCGCCGATGCTGGAAACCCTGCGCGCTGAAGCAGATCGCCTGCGAGAGGACTGATGCTGCAACGCTTATCCGCCGCTATTGCCTATTGTGAAGAGATCACCGCCGCGCTGCTTGCCGCGGCGGTGACGTGTCTGATTCTGACGAATGTTGCCATGCGCGCTATGGGCAGCCCACTGTATTTTGTCAGTGAGCTGGCGATCTACGCCATGATCTGGATGACCCTGCTGATTGCCAGCGCCATCCTCAAGCGTCGCCAGGGGGTTGCGGTCACTCTGCTAAGCGATCTTCTGCCGCTAGCCGGGCGGCGCATCATAGGCCTCTGGGTTGACCTGAGCGTAGCGTTTTTCGGCTTAGCCATGGTATGGCTGTGCTGGCGCTGGTTTCAGCCGCTAGCGTTATGGCAGGCGGGGTTTGATGTTGGCGCCTTCCAGGGGGAGACCTTCAACTTCATTTATGCGGAAAACACCACCACACTGGGCGTGAAAAAGGTCTGGTTCTGGCTGATTCTGCCCTGGTTTGCGTTCTCGCTTAGCTTGCATGGCATCACCAATCTGATTGAGACCCTGACCGGCTGGCGCGACTCACCAAAGCGCCGCGCTACGGAGACGTCGTCATGACCATTTTGGTTTTTTTCCTGCTGCTGTTTACGGCGGTGCCGATTGCTCTGGTGCTGGCGCTGACCGCCATGTGGTATATCCAGGCGTCCGGTAATGCAGTCCTATTCGAGTCTTACCCACAGCAGCTGTTCAGCGCGATTGAAAGCTATGGCCTGCTGGCGATTCCGCTGTTCATGCTGGCCGGTGAGTTGATGAATGAAGGCGGATTGACCCGCCGCCTGATTGCCCTGGCGCGGATTTTTGTCGGTGGGTTTCGCGGTGGTTTGGCCTATATCAACCTGATCGCCAATATGATGATGGCCTCCATCATTGGATCTGCCGCGTCACAGATTGCCATCATGTCCCGAGCCATGGTGCCCGCCATGGAGCAGGAAGGTTATCCCAAGCCCTACAGTGCCGCGATTACCGCTGCCGGTGGGTTGCTGTCGCCAATTATTCCGCCCTCGATGCTGTTCGTGCTGTTTGGTGTGATGGCCCAGGTGCCGATTGCGGAAATGTTTCTGGCCGGGGTGCTGCCGGGACTAGTGTTGGGGTTTACTTTTTTATCGTGATTGCCGTTGTGGGGCTGATGCAGCAATATCCAAAGGGCGAGTGGCCGAGTCGGCGTCAGGCGCTGCATGACTTTTTATGGGGGCTGCCCGCGCTATTGATTCCGGTGATTATCATCGGCGGCATTCTGCTGGGGATTGCCACACCGACGGAATCCGCTGCCTTGGCTTCTTTGGCTGCGCTGCTGATCGGCCGCTTTGTCTACCGTGATCTGAAACTGGCGCTGCTGCCCGAGGTGCTGCGTCGCACGGCTATTAATGCGGGCCTGGTGATCATGTTGATTGCTGCCGCCGGGGTATTCGGCTGGGTAGTGATCTATGAGCAGCTGCCGCAGATGGCTGCCAGCTGGATCGCGGCCCTGACCACCGACCCTTTTATGTTTCTGCTGCTGATGATTGGGGTGCTTTTATTGGTGGGGATGGTCATCGATGGGATTGCCGCCCTGATCCTGGTAGTACCTATCCTCCTGCCAATTGCCCAGAGCCAGTTTGATATCAGCGCTTACCAGTTTGGCGTGGTAGTATGCCTGACGCTAGTGATGGGCCTGTTGACACCCCCGTAGGCGCGGGCCTTTACGTTGCCTCCTCCATGACGGGGGTGCCTCCCATGCGCATCTTCCGTTCGCTGCTGCCGTTTCTGCTCGCAACCTTGGTCACTCTGGTCTTGTTGGCCTGGCAGCCCTGGCTCACTGAGGGGCTAATTGGACGCTAGAGCCTGTTGACGTCAACAGGTATCTAGCTTCTGTCAAATGTTCTTTTTTAAATGCGGACCATCACACGACTGCGATAGTCGTGTGTTGTCTACGGTAGTGCTGGAAGTTGTTATTTTGATAACCGAAAAGTTAATAGGTGTAAAATTTTTGTACCTATCTTGTAAAAGCATTCTATTGCTATACAATTTAATTATTAAAAAAGATAATATGATAAATTTTTTTAATTCTCTTAAATAGCGGAACAAGAGGAAATAACTTTAGGGAGTGCTAATTTCAAATCCTATTAAATATAATATGCTAATTTATATATAATAAATACAATATTTGCCAAGATGGAAGTTGTTTTTTTATTACAAGCGGCAACCTTATATCTTTGATTTATTTGAAAAATTAATGCCGCCTGTGCTCGCAGGCTGATGTGCGTTGTCCTGACGCTTATGTTTTACATAAATATTGTTTTATTAAACTCCGTATGTATTAGATTAAGTTAATTTTATCTTGGCAGTGTCAATGAATGGGAAGGAACCTTATGCGTATAGCTATTGTTGAAGATGATCCAATCGCCGCCAAGCTGGTTAGCAGTGCTCTTGTTAAAGGGTTCAATAAACGTGGTTTTACAGTTGATATCACGACCTTTGAATCGGGCACACATTTTATAAGCATTGCCAGTCGAGATACCTTTGATGTGGTCATACTGGATTGGCACCTGCCAGACAGAACCGGTATCCAAATACTTGACTGGATGAAACGATATCTGAAAAAACTTCCTACTGTTGTTATGGTCACTCAACGCCAACATGAAAAGGACATTATTCAAGCACTGAATGAAGGTGCCGATGACTTTATCAGCAAGCCCTTCAGCCCTAGCGTTTTATCTGCCCGTGTTTATGCAGCCTATCGACGTCAGCTATTTGCCTCTTTGCGCGAAGCTGAGCAAACTGAGCTGGATTTTGGCAGCATCCTGTTGGATGAGAAAAATGAGGTTGCCTATGTTAACGGTGGGCCTGTCGCCTTGACGCGACAAGAGCTTAAGCTGGCCTACCTGATGCTCAGCCGCGCAGGCAGTATACTTTCGCGTTCCTATCTCTATGAATATGTTTGGGGAATGACCCATAAGGCTAAAACGCGCACTCTGGATGTTCATATACACCGAGTACGCAAGAAACTCAGCCTGACCGGTGAGTATGGCTGGAACCTGGAATCCGTCTATGGTCATGGATATCGGCTGGAACGAGTTGGCCCCCTTGAAGAAACTCCCAATAAGCCGTCTGATTTTCAGCTACTTAAATAAAACGTCTTTGACATCACCAGTCCATATAGAGAGTAATCGAGTGTTTTTCTCAACCTTCGGGAATTACATCGACTTTGACGGTCATGCGATGCTCGCCTTCGCCGTTCAACGGTTTGCTTTTCAATTTCAAGGCCTTCCCCTAACCGGGTAGGCCTTTTTGATGGCGGCTGGCGGCGGGTATTGGCCTTTTGTCGGGTTAACTGTTTTTATCTGAATGTTGACGCTTACGTTAACTTCCTGCTATACAATTGACTCTGTAGCAATCATCCTGTTTCCAATGGCGCGCCATCAAACGCGCCCGATAAATACAAGAGCGTCGCCCCTCAAGGAGTGCGCCAGCCAACTGGAGAGATGTAATGCCGATTCGCGAAATCCCCATGTATATTGACGGCCAGCCGGTACAATCACAAAGTCAGGACTGGCGCGATGTCGTCAATCCGGCCACTCAGGAAGTCGTCGCCCGTGTGCCTTTCTGCACCGCAGAAGAGGTGGAACGTGCCGTGACCAGCGCCAAGGAAGCGTTTAAGACATGGCGTAAGGTGCCGCTGGGCAAGCGCATGCGCATCATGCTCAAGCTGCAGGCGCTAATTCGCGACAACACCGCTGAGCTGGCGGCGCTCATTACCGAAGAGCACGGCAAGACCCTGCCGGATGCCGAAGGCGAAGTTGGCCGTGGCCTTGAAGTGGTTGAGCATGCTTGCTCGATCACCTCTTTGCAGTTGGGCGAGCTGGCTGAGAATGCGGCGAGCGAAGTGGATGTCTACACCATGCACCAGCCGCTGGGCGTGGGTGCAGGCATTACGGCGTTCAACTTCCCGATCATGCTGCCATGCTTTATGTTCCCGCTGGCGATTGCCACGGGCAATACCTTCGTGCTCAAGCCTTCCGAGCAGGACCCGACGTCAACTATGCGCCTGGTAGAGCTGGCCCATGAAGCCGGTATCCCCGCCGGTGTTCTGAACGTGGTTCACGGCGGGCCGGATGTCGCTAATCAGATTGCGGATCATCAGGATATCAAGGCGCTATCGTTTATCGGTTCAAGCCATGTCGGTTCGCTGCTGTATAACCGCGCCGCCGCTGCGGGTAAGCGCATGCAATCCATGATGGGCGCCAAGAACCACTGTGTGGTCATGCCAGATGCCAATCGCAGTCAGGCGATCAATAACCTCTTGGGCTCGGCCTTTGGGGCGGCGGGCCAGCGCTGTATGGCCAACTCCGTGGTTGTGCTGGTAGGCGAAGCACGCGAATGGCTCGGTGATATCGTTGCCGGTGCCAAAGGCATGAAGGTAGGGCCGGGCACCCAACGTGATGCCGATCTCGGGCCGCTGGTCTCGCCTCAGGCCAAGGATCGCGTCGAGCGTCTGATTGCCGCCGGCGAAAAGGAAGGTGCCAAGCTGCTGGTCGATGGCCGAGGCTGCACGGTGGAAGGTTACCCGGACGGCAACTTTGTAGGCCCGACGCTGTTTGCCGATGTCACCGCTGAGATGACCATCTATCGCGAAGAGATCTTTGGCCCGGTGCTGTGTGTGGTGTCGGTTGAAACCCTGGATGATGCCATTGAGTTCATCAATGCCAACCCGAATGGTAACGGCACGTCTATCTTTACCAATTCCGGCTGGGTTGCCCGCCGCTTCGAGACCGATATTGATGTTGGCCAGATTGGCATCAACGTGCCGATCCCGGTGCCGGTTGCTTACTTCAGCTTCACCGGCTCGCGCGGTTCCAAGCTGGGGGATCTAGGCCCCAATGGTAAGCAGGCCATTGCTTTCTGGACGCAAACCAAGACGGTCACTGCCCGCTGGTTTGAACCGGAAAACGTTTCCAGTGGCATCAATAGCACGATTTCACTCAGTTAAGGCTGGGGAAGATTGGCTATTAGATAAACGCATAACGCCCCGCTCAGGTGGGGCGTTATTGTCGTTATGATCAGCTCAGAATGGGCCGAAAAGCGGTAGGCTTTCGGCCAGCAATTTCTCGAAAGGCTCCAGCTGACTTTCATGCAACACCAGAGTGGAGTTTTCACTAATAAAGTCGCGCTCTAGCGGCGTCAAGAAGGCAAATTCGCCCTCTTCCAGGTGGAATTCATGAATTTCACGCACTCCCGCTGAGGTATGGCATTGGCTGCTGCGATAGGCATCGTCTTCGCTGTAGGTCAGACGGTGATACATCTTAAACAACGTATAAAGTGCCAGACCGCCTCCGAACTCGGGCCAACGGGCCGGATGATTGCGTGTGTCGTGATCCAGCGAGATACCCTTCGCTTGAGCGTCAGCAATTGCCTGGGCCAGAGGCGCCGCCAGCAGGGTATCATCGGTTACCGGAAAGGAAGACGCTTGTCGGGTAGAGGCATGGAAAATGGCGCTGACGCGCTGCAGGTTAGCAAGCTCATTGAGAGGATACTCAACATATTGCAGATCGCCTGGTTCGCAGCCACCGTTCTGCCAACCATGAATCACCCGTAAGGTTAACAGACCCCGTTGCATGGGGAGGACAGCCAGCTGATAAAGCATTACACGAATATGTAACTGACGCTCATGCCTTTCGTTATCGAATGCCCTGTAAGGGTCGGCAAAAGGTCATGCAGGCGGCCCGAGGTATGTTCCTTCGCTTCGTTGTAGCGCATTAGGCGTCTCTGAATAGTCGAACAAGCAGTGATGCAGGGCACACGCAGTAATATTAATAAGTGTTAGTTCGTCTGGCTTCAAGTATGACGAGCAAATAGATAAAAAGAAAGTTTGCCTCGCCACTCATCTCGCTCCGCCCATCATCTCTTCAAGGCGTTGCTGGCTTGGCATGCCTTCAATTCGTTCGATGCGTATGACGCCATCTCGCGTACGGCGTTGAAAGGCGCTGGTCGGCGTTGCGTAAAGGCCCAGTTCCTCAAACAGATGATTATTGTCCAATACCTGCTGTTCGATATCGCGGGGCTGGGCGCTGGGGGCAACTTCCTCACCTAGCTTGTGTGCCTTAAGGGCTTCAGCAGGGTTGTCATCACCCAATAACGCAGCCGCCTGAGCGGGGCTCTGGGCCTTAAGTATGCCGACCATGATATGACGCAACTGTACCTCGCCTGCCTCAACCCAGGGGCGGGCGGCTTCCCAGAGCTGTTGGCAGTAAGGGCAGTTGGGGTCGGTAAAGGTGTACACCACTCGAGGTGCCTGTGGATCGCCATCCTGAATCCAGTGGCTATCTTCCAGTAGTTGCCAGGTCTGAGCTTCCAGTGGGGCGCGTACATGTTCATCCAGTTGAGGGGCGGTCAGGTCATTGCCTGCGCTGTCCATCAAAGTGCCAACGATGGCGTGTTCACCGTCAGGGGTCAGGTAGACAGCCATTTCGCGTCCCTGGGCGCTGGCACCAAAGCCTGTCAATCCGCCGGGAGCGCTGAACTGGCTGTGTATCTCGATGCCTTTTTCAGCCAGAGCTTTAACGGGGGCGGGGAGTGACGTTTCACTGGCAGCCACATGACCTGCCAGCAAGCTGAAAGATATCAGCAGCGGTGATGTTCGGAAAAGCGATGAAAGCGATGTCAGCATGGGATGGTTGCTCATCAATGGAATCTGCAAGTGGGTGAATCAAGATACAGGATGTTGGCACTGGCTGATCAGTATTTTGGTTAGGGTTCGTTAATGCTTCTATTGTGCCAATGTGAGGTTATGTGCCGATTATCTGTTAAGGCGTTTGTTGCGTCGTTAATGCTAAAGACTGCATTAAAGCGGCTAAATCGCTACAATACGGTCACATTTGGTTTGCCAGTCGCGTATGCCTGGATGTCAGCGACATCCGTTCGCAACTTTCGATAACAGGTTGATGCCATGCATTGCCCCTTTTGTGGTGCTCACGATACCCGAGTCACAGACTCCCGCCTGGTCGCTGATGGCGACCAGGTTCGCCGCCGCCGCCAGTGCGCGGCCTGTCATGAACGCTTTACAACCTATGAAACCGCTGAGCTGATCATGCCTCGTGTGGTGAAATCTGACGGCTCCCGGGAGATGTTCGATGAGCGTAAGCTGCGCGCTGGCATGTTAAGGGCGTTGGAAAAACGCCCGGTCAGCGCTGAGGCAACCGAAGCGGCGATCGAACGCATTCGTCAAGTGTTGCGTGCGCGAGGCGATCGGGAAATCAATGCACTGGATATTGGTGAGTTTGTGATGCAGGCGCTAAAGACCCTTGATCAGGTTGCCTATATCCGCTTTGCCTCGGTGTATCGCAAGTTTCAGGACTTGGATGAATTCCGCGCTGAAATAGACCGCCTCTCTCAGGAGCCGCAAGAGGAGGAAAATACCTCTGGAAAGGCGCCGCGAGGTACCCCGTGACCGCTTTTACTCAGCAAGATTATACCTTTATGGCTCGGGCACTGCATCTGGCAGAGCGTGGCCTGTACACAACGGCCCCTAACCCTCGGGTTGGCTGTGTGATTGCCTGTGATGGTGAGATTGTCGGAGAGGGCTATCATCAGCGCGCAGGCGAGCCTCACGCTGAAGTCCATGCCCTTAACGACGCCGGTAAGCGCGCTACAGGGGCAGCCGCCTATGTGACGCTGGAACCCTGCTCGCATACAGGTCGCACTGGCCCTTGTGCGGTGGCTTTGCACAAAGCAGGTGTCCAGCGAGTAGTGGTGGCCATGATAGACCCTAACCCGCAGGTGAGCGGGCGGGGTATCCAGCTGTTACGGGATGCCGGTGTGACGGTGGATGTCGGGCTGCTGGAAGACGATGCTCGCCGCCTTAACCCAGGGTTTGTGTCGCGTATGGAACGCCAGCGCCCCTTTGTACGCCTGAAAATGGCGATGAGCCTGGATGGGCGCACGGCCATGGGATCAGGGGAGTCGCAATGGATTACCGGCCCCGAGGCGCGCCGCCAGGTGCAACAGCTGCGGGCACGTTCAGGCGCCATTCTGAGTGGGGTGGAATCGGTGATCATGGATGATTCACGCCTAACGGTGCGTAGCGCAGAGTTAGGGCTGACAGACGCCGATGATATTGTGCGGCGCCAGCCGCTGCGGGTCATTCTTGATACTCACTTACGCTTGCCACTGGCTGCCGCCTGCCTGATGGCACCAGGCCGCACCCTAATCATGACGACACAGGCGGGCAGTGCTGAAAAGCGCGCCAAGCTTGAGCAGGCGGGTGCCGAGGTGCAGGTGTTGCCCGCCGGTGAAGATGGCCGCGTTGAACTGGCTGGCATGCTGGCCTGGCTGGCTGAACACGAACAGATCAACGAACTGCTGGTGGAAACCGGTGCCACCCTGTCCGGTGCCTTGCTGGATGCTGGTCTGGTCGATGAAATGCACCTTTATATGGCGCCAACCCTGTTAGGAGGAGATGCCCGCGGCCTGTTCAATTTATCGGGTATTGCGCGTATGGCGGATCAGCGGCAACTGACTATTCATGATATTCGTGCGGTAGGGCGCGATTGGCGGATTATTGCTTCGCCTGTCATTCAAGAACAGTGACCTGACCACTAGGGCCTAGCGCAGTGGGCCGTGGCAAGGTACCCTGACGCGCACATCGCACTAATGCGACTCAGACTGGGAGATTTCATGGCGCACTCCTCTGGGGGCTTGGCCCCTATCGCAGAACTAATCGACGATATTCGCCAGGGCAAGATGGTGATTCTCATGGATGATGAGGATCGCGAAAACGAAGGCGATATCATCATGGCGGCTGAGATGGTTCAGGCCGAACATATCAATTTCATGGCACGTCATGCACGCGGGTTGATTTGCCTGCCGATGACCCGTGAGCGCTGCGAGCAGTTGAACCTGCCATTGATGGTCAGGGATAACGGCTCGGGTTTTGGTACCAAGTTCACTCTTTCGATTGAAGCAACGCAAGGAGTGACGACGGGTATTTCTGCCGCAGATCGTGCCCGCACCGTGCAGGCAGCCGTCGCCGCGAATGCCAAGCCGACGGACATTGTCCAGCCGGGGCATATCTTTCCGCTGATGGCAGAGCCTGGGGGTGTTTTACGGCGCGCGGGGCATACCGAGGCTGCCTGTGACCTGTCAGCACTGGCCGGCTGTGACCCCAGCGGCGTGATCTGTGAGATCATGAATGACGATGGCAGCATGGCACGGCGCCCTGAACTTGAGGTTTTCGCACAGACCCATGGTATCAAGATGGGCACGATTGCCGATCTGATTCATTACCGTATCGTCAACGAGCAGACGGTTGATCACCTGGAAGCGCTGCCCCAGTCGACGGTTTACGGTGATATGACCTTACATGTTTTTCGTGACCGCATTCAGGGTGCCCACCATCTTGCGCTGGTAAACGGCCAGCCAACTCCGGATCAGCCCACCACGGTGCGCGTGCACCTGGCAGATACCCTGCGCGATATTATGGGCTTGATGAAGGATGGCAAGGGGCGTTGGGATGCCCAGCGGTCGCTGGCTGAGATCGCCGGTTCGTCACCCGGCGTATTTGTATTGATTGATGATGCCCGCCCGCATCAGGATCTGAAAGACCAGCTGGATATCCTGCTTGATCGGGTGCGTCAGCCACGCACCAGTGATTCTGACGGAGCCGGCAACTACCTGACCATTGGCACAGGGTCGCAGATTCTGCGCCACCTAGGCGTTGGCAAGATGCGTTTGCTTAGCTCGCCGTGGAAGTTTTCGGCGCTTTCAGGCTTTGATCTTGAAGTGGTCGAACGCCTTAATCCTGGTGACACCAGCGAATAGACGTAGTAGCAAGGCTGACGTTAAGTCAGACCCATTTTTAGCAGGATTTATTTTAGGTAGGTAACGAGTGATGGAACCCCTTTCTCAAGTTGAAGGCAACTTTTTTGATGTTGATGGCCGTTATGTGATCGTGGTTGGTCGCTTCAACCATCACGTGGTCGATAGCCTGGTAGAAGGTGCCGTGGACAGCTTGGTGCGCCACGGCGTTGACAGCGAGCATATCCAGATTGTCCATGTGCCGGGCGCCTGGGAATTGCCGCTAGCGGTCAAGAAAGTGCTCAAGACAGTCAAGCCGGATGCAGTGATTGCGCTAGGTGCCGTCATTCGTGGCGGAACCCCGCATTTTGAATACGTGGCCGGTGGCTGCAATACAGCAATGAACTCTCTGCAGCTTGAGTTTGATACGCCGGTGGCCAACGGTGTGTTGACCGTTGAATCCATTGAACAGGCTATCGAGCGCGCAGGCACCAAGGCAGGCAATAAAGGTACCGAAGCGGCCATGGCAGCAATGGAAATGGTATCTCTGCTGCGCGCGCTCTCTCCGGAGGCGGCGCAATGAGCCAACCCCGTCAACCGACTGCCGCTCAGGAAGGCCGCCATGCGGCGCGTGAGCTGGCAGTGCAGGGGCTTTATCAATGGCACATGACCGGTAAGTCGATGACCTCGATTGAAGCCGAGTTTCGCAGTCAGAAGCCGGATGATGACCTGGAAGATCACGAGAACTGGGCCAAGGTGATGCAGATCGCCGATCAGGCATTGTTCCATGATCTACTGCATAACACAGCACGCTTCAAGGAAGAGCTGGATCGTGATATTGCGCCGCTGCTGGATCGCCGCCTGGTCGACCTGGATGCGGTCGAACTGGCGATTCTGCGCCTGGGTGCCTATGAGCTGGCCAAGCGCCACGAGGTGCCGTATCGCGTGGTGATCAATGAAGGGGTCGAGTTGGCCAAATCCTTTGGCGCCACTGACGGTCACAAGTACGTCAATGGTATTCTGGATAAACTGGCAAGCCGTCTGCGCAGCGCTGAGGTCAGCGCGCGTCGGCGCTGATCGGCACCTGCCGGGATGATCAAGGGGGCAAGGTGTTAGCCGAATTTGATCTGATCCAAGAATTCTTTACGACCGCTGGGGGCGAAGGCGTTGTCCTTGGCGTGGGTGACGATGCCACCCTGTTAACCCCCACGCCTGGCCAGCAGTTGGTGGTCAGCGTGGATACCTCTGTGGTGGATGTGCATTTCCCCGCCGATGCGCCGGCCCATACAGTGGGCCACCGGGCGCTGGCTGTGGCGCTTTCTGATCTGGCGGCGATGGGCGCGCAGTCACGCTGGTGTCTGATGGCACTGGCGCTTGATCAGCGCACCTGGAGTAATACCACTAGTGGTAGAGCCTGGATGCAAGCCTACTCAGACGGCTTTCTGGCACTGTGTAGACAGCATGACACCTGGCTGGTGGGTGGCGATATCACCGCCGGTCAACTGGCGATCAGTGTGACCGTGATGGGCGAAGTGGCCAGTGGGCAGGCGCTGACGCGTCACGGTGCTCGCCCGGGGATATCATTGCCGTGACCGGCGCCCTGGGGGGCGGGGCAGGAGGGCTTGCGCTCTGGCAGCAGGGCGAACGTGACCTTGAACATCCTCTATTGAAGCGTTACCTGCTGCCCACGCCACGTCTGGCGGCAGGTCAGGCGCTGACGGGGCTGGCTTCCGCTGCCCTGGATATCTCTGACGGTCTGCTGGCGGATCTTGGACATTTGCGCCGAGCGTCAGGCGTGGGTGCCGAGCTTGATGCGGATGCTATCCCCTTGGCCGAAGGCCTGCCGGAAGCACTGGGGCTTTCAGGCGCACGGCAGGCGGCAATAAGCGGTGGTGATGATTATGAGTTGCTGGTCAGCATCCCGCAAAACCATTGGCTTGAAGCATGCTCGGCCTTAGCCAGCCTGGGCGTGCCCTTGACGGCGATTGGCCAATGTATCGACACGCCAGGGGTCAGCGGTGTAATGTCTGAAAGCCAGGATGGCTGGCAACACTTTGTGGGAGAAACGCCATGAATAAAGCGCCCGCGAGCGTTTGGCGGCGCCCCACGCATTTTTTGCCTTTGGTTTGGGCAGTGGTGCCGTGCCTTTTGCGCCGGGTACCTTTGGTACCTTGGCCGCTATTCCCTTTTACTGGCTGATGGCAGATCTGCCTTTTGGCTGGTATATGGGAATTATCGTCGTCACCTTTATTGTCGGTGTATGGCTATGTGACAAGACTTCTCGGGACCTGGGGGTTCATGATCATTCTGGGATTGTCTGGGATGAGTTTGTCGGCTATTGGATCACCATGGCAGCGGTACCGTTTTCCTGGGAGTCTGCGCTATGGGGGTTTGTGGTATTTCGCGTTTTTGATGTGTTCAAACCCTGGCCGATCCGCTGGGCTGACCGTCGTGTGGCGGGCGGCTTTGGCATCATGATTGATGATGTGATGGCCGGTTTGTATGCCTGGAGTACCATGCATCTATGGTTCTGGCTGCATTGATTCGTTTTGCCGTCTTGGCGGTGTTCCCAGGAGTGGCATCATGCGCAAGGAACGACTTGTTGTCCCGATAATTGCATCCCTGGCTGCTTTATGGATGGCAGCCCAGTTGCTTTCCAGCATCCTGTTTGAACATAGCCTGCGCCAGGCGCTGAACGGCCTGAATGCCCGCGGAGAATGGCGGATGCAGCGGGTGGAAAGCCACCCAGGCTGGCTTAATTCCCACGGGCGAATTTTGATTTCGCCGCTACTGGGGCGGCCCTGGCGCCTTGAAGTCTCTTATCAGGCTCGCCATGGGTTATTGAGCACCGACGTTGAAGGCGCCTTGCTGCCCAAGCTGGATACCCAATTGCAGCGGGCAGTGGGGGATGTATCCGTGCGTTCTTACCCACGTTGGCAGGGACGCTACCACACCCTGGGGGGCGTACCGAATTGCGCCTTGCACTGGCGCCGCTGATTGTTGAACAAAATGGTCGTCAGTTGAATGTGCGCGGCGCCAGAATGCGCATTGAAGGCGTCTATGGCGATTGGCGTCTGAACGCCAGCCTGGATCAGCTCACCTTTAGCGACCGCGATGCCAGCTTGCAGATTGGCCCTGTCGAACTTAATAGCCGCTACACCTACATTGAAGATGCCTACCACTTCAATCAGCGCGACCATCTGCATATCAGCACCTTGAACCTGGCTCACCCGGACCTTGACCTTAAAGTTGAACCCATTGAGGTGCATAGTGAAATGCACCTGGATGAACGCGAGTTAAGCGTCACAGGCGAGCTTGTCATTGGTGATACCCTGCTGACTGAGGAAGCGCCGGATACCCCCATTCTAAAAGGCAGAATTGCCGCCGAGCTGTCACGCATCAATGCCGATTCAGTGCGTCAGATATTTGCCAAGCTGCGCCAGGAAGCCGCCTGGGGCGATACTTCTATGCCTGTAGCCGATGGTTTGCTAACGCGCCTGGAGCCACTGCTGCTGAACGCGCTTCAGGATTCTCCTCGGCTGGATATCACTACCATCAACCTTGAAAGCCCGCTGCTCGAGATCAATGCCAGCGCGGAAGGTGCGCTGTTTTTTGATGCCCGCGACCTTGAAGAGCTAAGCATTGTTCATGCGGATAACGAGGCCATGCAGGCACGTTGGCGCTCCCGCCTGGATGGTGACATCACTTGGAATGATGCCCCATCGGTCGCCGCCCTGTGGCTAGGCCTGCCGATAGGTACGCGTTCATTGACGTTTGATCTTATCGCTGGAAGCTGGCGCGTCAACGGCCGTCCACTGCCTGAGTTCTAGGTTGACGAGCGTTCTGAAACGACCAACGCTCGGGCTGTGTCGTCCGTCGCCAGCTATTTTGTTAACTCTCCTTGAAGTTTGCTATTGCTGCCCGCATTTTTTAAGCAACATCAGACGGTAATTATGCCGTCAACTTATTGAATGGAGGGCGCATGAGCGACCAGGACTTCAATCATACTCACGATACTGACGAAAATGAGCATCACGCCAGTGATCGCGACGACAATACTGGCCAAGATAATGAAGGTCAGGCAAGCGATGCCCCTGAATGGCTGGCAGAAGAAGAAACATCAGCCTATGAAGCGTCGTCTTCACAGGATTACCGCTCAGACGGTGAAAAAGTCAATTCACTGATCTCGGCAAGCGACGCCTTGCCTGAACGTATCTATCTGCTGCCTATTCATAATCGGCCGTTTTTCCCCGCCCAGGTTCAGCCGCTGGTCATCAACCGCGAGCGCTGGGAAGAAACCATGCGCCGGGTCGGCAATACTCCTCATCATACGATTGGTGTGGCCTTTGTTGGTGAAGCAGGTCTGGAGTCGCTCAGTGAGGACGACTTTCCTGAGGTAGGAACTGCCGTCAAGGTTCATAAGCTGAAAAGAGAAGATGAGCAGGTACAGTTCATTGCCCAGGGTTTGCAGCGTTTCAAAATCCAGCGCTGGCTATCCAGGAAACCACCGTATCTGGTCGAGGTCAGCTACCCCAAAGAACCCGTTGATGCGGAAAACGAAGAAACCCGCGCTTACGCCATGGCGATTATCAACGGTATCAAGGAGTTGTTACCGATCAACCCCTCTATGGCGAGGAGCTGAAGCATTACCTGAACCGCTTCAGCCCCAACCAGCCAGGGCCGTTGACGGACTTTGCCGCTGCGATTACCTCTGCCAAGGGGCCGGAGTTGCAGGATGTACTGGCCACCTTGCCAGTCAGCGAACGGATGCAGAAGGTATTGCCGCTACTGCGCAAGGAAATCGACGTTGCCCAACTGCAAAGCGAGATCAGTGAGCAGGTCAACGCCCAGATGCAGGAGCGCCAGCGAGAGTTTTTCCTGCGAGAGCAGCTCAAAGTGATTCAGCGCGAGCTGGGTATTTCCAAGGATGACCGTGAAAACGATGTGGATACCTTCCGTGCGCGTCTGGAAAATCTGACGGTGCCTGAGCGTGTTCAAGAGCGCATTGATGAAGAGTTGAATAAGTTGAGCGTGCTGGAAACCGGCTCGCCGGAATACGGCACCACGCGTAACTACCTGGACTGGCTGACTTGCCTGCCCTGGGGCGTGACCAGTGATGATAAACTGGATCTGGCCCATGCACGTACGGTGCTTGACCGTGACCATGACGGCCTCAAGGACGTCAAGGAACGTATTATCGAGTTTCTTGCCGAGGGTACCTTCAAGGGCGATGTCGGCGGTTCCATGGTATTGCTGGTTGGCCCACCAGGGGTAGGTAAAACCTCGGTTGGCCGCTCAATCGCGGAAGCTTTAGGGCGCAAGTTTTACCGCTTTTCAGTGGGCGGCATGCGCGATGAGGCTGAAATCAAGGGGCATCGGCGGACCTATATTGGGGCCATGCCGGGTAAGCTGGTGCAGGCCTTTAAGGAAGTTGAGGTTGAAAATCCGGTAATCATGCTCGATGAGATCGACAAGCTGGGCCAGTCCTATCAGGGTGACCCGGCGTCGGCCCTGCTGGAAGTGCTCGACCCTGAACAGAATGTGGACTTCCTGGATCACTATCTGGATGTCCGTATGGATCTCTCCAAGGTATTGTTTGTGTGTACCGCCAATACTCTGGACTCGATTCCCGGGCCTTTGCTTGACCGTATGGAGCAAATTCGCCTGTCAGGCTATATCGCTGAAGAAAAAGTCGCGATTGCCAAACACCACCTGTGGCCCAAACTGCTCAAGCGTGACAACCTGACCAAAAAACGTATCAATCTCACCGATGCGGCGCTCAGGCAGGTGATTGAAGGTTATGCCCGGGAAGCCGGTGTGCGCCAGCTGGAAAAACAACTGCACCGGATTGTGCGTAAGGCAGCGGTCAAGCTGCTGGAAAACGATCAGCAAAGCGTTAAGGTGTCGATCAATAATCTGGAAGAGTTTCTTGGTGCGCCAATTTTCCGCAAGGAAAAAGTGCTCAAAGGCGAAGGCGTGGTGACCGGCCTGGCCTGGACCTCGATGGGCGGCGCGACCCTGCCGATTGAAGCGACCAAGGTGCATACTCTGGATCGAGGCTTCAAGCTGACCGGGAAGCTGGGTGATGTCATGCAGGAGTCGGCCAATATCGCGTACAGCTATACGCTGGGCCACCTGCAAGACCACGGCGCTGACGCGGATTTCTTCGATTCGGCCTTTGTGCATCTTCATGTGCCTGAAGGCGCTACCCCCAAGGATGGCCCGTCTGCCGGGGTGACGATGACCACCGCCTTGCTGTCTCTGGCCAGGCATCAATCGATTAATCGCCCCTTGGCGATGACCGGCGAATTGACGCTCACTGGGCAGGTGTTACCGGTCGGGGGTATTCGTGAAAAAGTGATTGCCGCCCGGCGTAGCGATATCTTCGAGGTGATTTTGCCCGAAGCCAACCGGCGCGATTATGCCGAGCTGCCGGATTACATTACCGATGGCGTCACTGTGCACTTTGCTGAGCGCTATCAGGATGTTGCCGATATCGTCTTTGCCTGATGCCGTACAGGTAACACGGCAATGATACGACTGAACGCCACCTTGACCGGGTGGCGTTTGTCGTTCTGATAGCGTGGTGCTGGAACGTTAACAGCATTAAACGAAAGTAGTTGTCTCTTAACGTTAATCTGCTTAGGGTTGTTCACTGTTTTTAATAATTTGGTCGACGACGTTGTTGATGCCTTGGCCGAACTGACAGTGATAACACGAGACAACTATGCGAAATAACCCGACTGTGACAAATCAGGAATACCGTCTTGAAGAAGATGACGTGCTCATTTCACGTTCTGATCTCAATGGCGTGATAACTTTCGCTAACCCTGCTTTGATCGCTGTCAGCGGTTATTCACATGCAGAACTGATTGGCGCGCCCCATAGCCTGATGCGCCACCCGGACATGCCTTCTGGCTTGTTTGAAGATATGTGGAAAACCCTGAAGGCAGGGCATACCTGGCAAGGCATCCTCAAAAACCGCTGCAAAAACGGCAGCTTTTATTGGGTTCAGGCGACGGTGGCTCCCCTGCGTGATGCTGACCGAGTGGTTGGATATACCTCGGTGCGTCGGCGGGCCAGTGAGAAAGATATCCGGCGTGCCGAGCGTGTGTATGCCGCCATGCTGCATAAGGGCAAGGTGCGCGGTATCAAGGTGAAAAAGGGGTTATCCAGCGCACTGGCCTGGCGGGATGGCTGGGGCGTTTCAGCTTCACCAGTATGCAGGCCAAGCTGATGGGCATGGTGTTGACGTCGGTTATTTTACTGGCCATTGCCGGTGGTCTAGGAGTTTACGGCTTGGTGGTGTCGGGCGAGCGGCTGGCTCGGCTGAATCAGTCAGGGCTTGAGGATGTTGCCAGTCTGCAGTCAATTGAACGTCTGGTGAATCAGGCGGTGAATAACCTCGAACCTGCGGTACGTAATCCGCGCAGTGCCGATATTTCTGCCTTGATGGCTCATTGGGAGGCCAACAAGGATCGTATCGTCTCTTACTGGCAGAGCTATAGTAACTCAGAGCAAGTTTCTTTACCCGGCGTTGAGCAGTTTCAGCAGCAGTTAGACCAGCTGCGCACCCGTATTGATAATACCTATACGGCACTTGAAAACCGCGAAGGCTTTGCGGCCTTTGAGCATTTCAATGACGGCGTTGTGCCTTTACTCAGCGATATTCAGGCCTCGGCGGATACTCTGGTGGCCAACGAGCGTGAACTGGCAGGCAACCTGATGGCGGCGGCTGAAAGAGGGCAGCAGCAGATGCTGATCGCACAGGCAGGCGTGCTGGTCGTCGGGATTGGTCTTATGGTGTTGCTGAGTGTGTTGATTCTCAAGTCGCTGGTACGCTCACTGAATGACGCACGACGGGTTGCCTTTCAGATTGCTGCGGGTAACCTTGCCGCGCGAATTACCCAGGTACGTCAGGATGAACTGGGCGATCTGCTCAGTTCCATCCGCACCATGCGGGTATCGTTATCAGGTATCGTCAGTGAGATAGAGCAGCGTGTCCGTGTGGTCACACCCGCCGCGCAGCGGATCGCCAAGGAAAACGAAGATCTGGCATCGCGCACCGAGCAGCAGGCATCCTCATTGCAGGAAACCGCTTCGAGCATGGATGAAATCACCGCGACCGTGCAGCAGAACACCGATAACGCCCGCCAGGCCAGCAAGCTGGCCGTTGAAAATGCCAATGCCACGCGGGATACCGGCGAACAGATGCAGAAGCTGGTTCAGCGCATGGAACGTATCGCCGACCGTTCTGCAAAAATGAATGAAATTATCGGTGTGATTGACGGCATTGCCTTTCAGACCAATATCCTGGCCCTGAATGCCTCGGTAGAAGCAGCGCGGGCCGGTGAAGCAGGGCGCGGCTTTGCGGTCGTGGCCGGTGAAGTGCGCCAGCTGGCCGGCCGCAGCGCTGACGCAGCCAGTGAAATTCGCCAATTGATTGATGCCTCGAATAGCGAGATCAAGGGCGGCAGCGAAGCGGTACAGGAAGCGGAATCATCGATTGAAAAAGTCGTTGCCCAGGTGATGAAGGTGAGCGACCTGATGGAAGAGATCACTCAGGCCTCTGAAGAGCAAAGCAGCGGCATTGCCCAGATCAACACTGCCGTTGCCGAAATGGATCACGTCACCCAGCAAAATGCCAGCCGTGTCCAGTCGATTGCCGAATCGGCCAGTCAGCTGACCCAACAGGCCCATGAGCTGGCCAACGTGGTAGCGGCGTTCCGCGTTGAAGGCAGTGAAGAAGAAAGCGTCGAAGCTGCTTTAAAGCGTCAGGAGCAGCTGACGCAGGGTAAGGCGCCTCTGGCGCTAACCGCGCAAACAGACAAGGCGCGTCCATAATCGAGTACTCCTCAGCTGTCAGCCAACGACCATGCAGACTGGGAAACTTTCTAGAGGGCGCTCCTGCATCTGGCATAATAGCACGTGATTACCGGGCGCTGGCATTAATGGTTACTGCCAGCGCCGTTGAATATCGTGGGTATAGTATTCAGGCTAAGGTTTTCAGATGCCTGACCTGGAAAGCATCGCTGCGGCGTCTTTCACAACAGGGGTGTGTCTTGGTGCTGATCGTTGGCACGTAATTTGTCTCGTGCAATATATAAGGCAGCAATGGCACGCGCTTCGTGAAAATCCTCGCGCAATAGCAGGGCAGGCAGCTCTTCCAGGGCATGGGTTTCCACTATCAAGGGTTCCGGCTCGTCGCCGGGCAGGCGTTTGGGGTAAAGGTCAGTGGCCAGCAGCACCTGCATCCGGTGGCCCATATAGTTGGGGGCAAGTGAAAGTTCAGATAATGGCTCGATACAATGGGCACCAAAGCCGCATTCTTCCATCAGCTCGCGGTTGGCAGCAGTGACAATATCTTCTCCCGGGTCGACCAGGCCCTTGGGCAGCGAGAGAATATACTCCTCGAACCCAGCAGCATATTCACGAATCATCAGCACATGCTGTGGGTCCGGCATGGCCACTATCATGACAGCCCCTCGGCCACTGCCGGTCAGCCGCTCAAACGTGCGCTCTTCACCGTTAGAAAAGCGCAGATCAAGCGATTCCACCTCGAAAAGCCGGCTACGAGTCACCTTCTGGCAGGCAAGAACCTGAGGCTTCTGCAGGTATTGAGAGCCGTTTTGGGCATCGGCTGGCGACTGTTCTGACGGTGACTGTTCTGACGATGAAGAGGAATCAAAGGATGACATCTGGGGCCTCCGTGGCTGGTTCTGGGATATTTGCGGTACAATAACATTGTTTTGAATTCACGTTTTGATCCAGGCAGGAGTTGAGATGATCGACTGGCAGACAATAGATACCGTGCTTCTGGACATGGACGGCACCCTGCTTGACCTGCATTTTGATAGCCACTTCTGGCTTGAGCATTTGCCGCGCCGCTATGTTGAACTGCACCAGCTTGATGAAGCCTCGCAAGCGAGATTGACGAAAGAGCAGCTGATTGCACGTATTACCGATATGCAGGGTACCTTGAGCTGGTACAGCCTGGATTACTGGAGCCAGGAGCTGGGGGTAGATATCATCGCTCTCAAGCGTGAGGTTCAGCATCTGATTGGCTTGCGCGGTGATGCACTGGATTTTCTTCAGTGGCTTAAAACCCAGCATCCCCGGGTGATATTGGCCACCAATGCAGACCGTGCAAGCCTGGCGCTCAAACTGCCGCTAACAGGGTTGGAAAGCTATCTGGATGCGATCGTTTCTTCCCAGGATGTAGGCGCCGCCAAGGAAGAGCAGGCTTTCTGGTTCGCCCTGCAGGAAATCGAACCCTTCGACCCAGCCCGCACCCTGTTTATTGACGATAACCCCAAGGTACTGGAAAGCGCCCGTGAATTCGGTATTTGCTACCTGCTGGGTATCCGCGAGCCTGACAGTCAGCGTCCAGAAAAAGTGCTCAAGGAATTCGTCGCCCTGGATCGTTTTGCTGACTTGATGCAGTCTTCACCAACTGTCTAGGAGGTTTGCCGTGAGTGATGGCGTTCGACTCGATAAATGGCTGTGGGCGGCGCGTTTCTTCAAGACTCGCGCCCTGGCCAAGAAAGCCATAGAAGGTGGCAAGGTTCAATACGATGGCGCGCGGGTAAAGACCAGCAAGAACGTCGAGCTGGGGGCGCTGATTCGCGTACCTCAGGGCTGGGATATCTACGAGGTGGAAGTTATCTCGCTATCTGACCAGCGCCGTGGAGCGCCGGAGGCCCGCAAGCTGTACGCCGAAACCGAAGACAGTATTCAGCGGCGTAGTAAAGAAGCCGAAGCCCGCCGCTTGACCAATGAAGTGATGCAGCATCCGCTTAAGCGCCCGGATAAAAAGCAACGGCGTGATATTCAGCGTTTCCAGCGTCAGCAGGGCGAATGACATCCTCATCATCACCCTGCTGATAGCTGGTCTTCCACTCTTATTTACCGGTTGCCTCTATGTCTGACCAAATCCAACGTTTCCTGTTTGACCAAACCAATGTGCGCGGTGAGATTGTCACTCTTGAGCAGGCGTACCATGAAGTGCTCGACCGCCACGCCTACCCGGATGCCGTCAATGCGCTGCTGGGTGAATTACTGGCTGCCGTTGCGTTGCTGACGGATACCGTCAAGCTGGATGGTACCCTGAGCATCGAAGTGCGCGGTCAGGGTAGTCTGTCACTGCTGATGGCTGAATCCAATCCTGGGGGTGAGCTACGGGCGATTGCCCGGGTAGCCGAAAACGCCGCCTTGCCTGATGGTGACACACCTTTCCGTGAGCTGGTGGGTGACGGCCAGATTGTTATCACTCTGGACCCTAAGGATGGCAACCGCTATCAGGGCATAGTGGCGCTGGATCATGAAGATCTGGCCGGGTGCCTGGAAGCCTATTTCAGCCAGTCTGAGCAGCTGCCTACACGACTTTGGCTGGCGGCAGATGGCCAGCGGGCGGGGGCTTGCTGCTGCAGCGTCTACCCAGTGAAGCGCAAAACCAGGACGTCGATGCCTGGGAGCGCAGTGTTCATCTGGCTGCCACCATCAAGCGCGAAGAAATGCTCGGTCTTGAGCAACGCGAGGTGCTCTATCGGCTCTATCACGAGGAGACTGTTCGTGTATTTGAACCCAAGGCGCTGCGCTTTGGTTGCACCTGCTCCCGCGAACGGATGGCTAACGCCTTGCTCACGCTGGGTGCCAATGAACTGCGCGATATCCTGGCTGAGCAGGGTGCCATAGACACGCAATGCCATTTCTGCCACACGGAATATCACTACACCGCCGCGGAAGTCGAAACTCTTTTAGAAGACCCGTCGGCACCGGCGCCGACCATTCATTAGAAATGTAGTCATCGATGAAGGCTATTGATGACTGAATGTCTGTTGATAAGCTACTGGATTATCTATTGACTTGACGATTCTAACGAACAGTTGTTTAAACGTGATATTGCGCTGCAACACAAAATATTGTGGTTGTGTTGTAGTTTAACTACAAAATATTTGCCTTAAGCCCCCATTTTCCGGGGGCTTTCTTTTTGTCATAATGCACGTGATTTTAGCTTACCCGACCTGGTCAAACCGGTCGGGAATGTTTTTGCAGGCGTCGGAGACGCCGGATAAACGGATAAATGGCCTAAGGCCCAGGAATCGACATGACCACGACTCAAGCTGCTCCTCAAGCCCACGTAAACCTAAACACCGCCGAATTGATCGAGCGCGCTGTGGCTCGTGGTGAGGGCCGTCTGTCGGCGAACGGTGCTCTGGTGGTGAGTACCGGCGAACGCACCGGCCGCTCACCCAAGGATCGTTTTATCGTCGATGAACCATCGACCCGCGACAGCATCGACTGGGGCAGCGTTAACCGTCCGTTTGACGCCGACAAGTTCTCTGCACTCTGGGCGCGGGTCGATGAATACCTGCAAAGCCATGATACCTTCGTTTCCGAACTGCACGTGGGCAGTGATCAGGAGCACTATCTGCCCGTACGGGTCACCGCCGAAACGGCCTGGCACAACCTGTTTGGCCGCACCATGTTCGTGCGCCCCGAGGTGTATAACCCGAGCGCCAAAGACGCCTGGCAGATTTTCAATGCAGCGCATTTTGTTTGTGAGCCAAGCCGCGATGGCACCAACTCCGATGGCTGCGTGATCATCAACTTTGCTGAGAAAAAGTCCTGATTGCCGGTATGCACTATGCCGGTGAAATGAAAAAGGCCATGTTCTCGGTTCAGAACTACCTGCTGCCGGATGCGGATGTGCTGCCCATGCACTGCTCGGCCAACGTCGGTGAGGACGGTGAAACCTGCCTGTTCTTCGGGCTCTCCGGTACCGGTAAGACCACATTGTCAGCAGACCCGGCGCGCTATCTGATCGGTGATGACGAGCACGGCTGGGGCGATGACACTGTGTTCAACATGGAAGGCGGTTGCTATGCCAAGTGCATCGACCTGTCCGAGAAAAATGAGCCGGTTATCTGGAACGCTATCAAGTTTGGCACCGTGCTGGAAAACGTGGTGCTGGATGACCGCCGCGAGCCGGATTACGCCGACGACAGCCTGACCCAGAATTCACGGGCGGCCTATCCGCTGGAGCACATTGAAAAGCGTGTACCGGAAAATCGTGCTGGTGAGCCGAATGCCATTGTCTTCCTGACCTGCGATATGTCAGGCGTGTTGCCGCCAGTTTCCGTGCTCTCCAAGGAAGCCGCTGCTTATCACTTCCTGTCGGGTTACACTGCCAAGGTGGGCTCTACTGAAATGGGCTCTTCCGAAGGGCTGGCAGCGACCTTCTCAACTTGCTTTGGTGCTCCCTTCTTCCCACGTCCGGCGCGCGAGTATGCTGATCTGCTGATCAAGCGCGTTGAAAAGAAGGATGCTCAGGTTTATCTGGTCAACACCGGTTGGACCGGCGGTGCCTACGGCGAAGGCGGTTCGCGCTTCTCGATCCCCACTACGCGCGCCATTATTACCGCTATTCAGTCCGGTGTTCTGCGTGATGTGGAAACCAAGCAGATTGATGGCCTCAACCTGCAGGTGCCTGTGGCGGTTCCCGGCGTTGATTCCAGCCTGCTTGATCCGCGTGACACCTGGCAGGATAAGGAAGCCTATAACCGTCATATGAAGGAATTGGCCACCAAGTTTGTTGATAACTTTAAGAAGTTTGAAGGCGTGAATGACGCTATTGTTCAGGCAGGTCCGCAGCTGACCTGAAGGATCGATCGGCTAACGTGTACAAAACTAGCATGTACAAAATAGTTAGCCTGTAGAACATTAGATAAACGATGTGGTCTCAATGGGGGAGTGCTAAGGCACTGCCCCATTTTTGTTTATTAACATCTGGAGTCTTGTCTTGATGAAACGTCGTCACTTTTTGGGTCTTGCCGGGCTGACAGGCCTGGCCGGGATGCTGCCAGGGGTTTCGTTTGGCTTTCCGCGCGTCAAGCTGGAGGCTGCCCCAGGGCTTGAACCCCTCGAACTTACTGAAGCTCAGTGGCGCGAACGACTTTCCGACAAAGCCTTTTACGTGCTGCGCGAACACGGTACCGAGGAGCCTTTTTCAAGCCCCTGGATGGAGAATGGCGCGAGGGTGAATACCGCTGTGCCGGATGCGATCTGGTGCTGTTTACCAGTGCCATGAAATATGACTCGGGTACAGGCTGGCCGAGTTATTTCGAGCATGTGGAAGGGCATATGCTTAGCCAGCTCGATTTCTCGTTGATCTGGCCCCGGGTGGAATATCATTGTGCCCGCTGCGGTGGCCATCAAGGGCATGTGTTTGATGATGGCCCTGAACCCACCGGTCTGCGCTGGTGCAATAACGGGGCTGCCTTGCGTTTTGTCCCGGCCTGAGGCGTTAAGGCGCTGATTGTGATACCTTGACGGCTTTATCAAAGCTGCATGAGATTGTTGCGATATATGGATGTCAATCAGCGTATTCTCACCCGCCTGGCGGATGAACTTGGTGTTCGCCCCCAGCAGGTGTCGGCCACAGTAGCCCTTCTTGATGAAGGTTCGACCGTTCCGTTTATCGCGCGTTATCGCAAGGAAGTGACCGGCGCGCTGGATGATATCCAGCTACGCCAGCTGGATGAGCGCCTGCGTTACCTGCGCGAACTGGAAGAGCGCCGTGCTGGCGTGGTGGCCGCCATTGAGGAACAAGGCAAGCTGACGCCCGAACTGGCCCGCCAGCTAGACGCCGCGGATACCAAGCAGCGTTTGGAAGACTTGTACCTGCCCTTTAAGAAAAGGCGCCGCACCAAGGCGCAGATTGCCCGTGAAGCCGGGCTGGAGCCGTTAGCGGATGCGCTGCTAGCCAATCCTTCATTAACCCCTGAACACGAAGCACAAGCCTATCTGCGCCCAGCAGACGGTGACATTGCCGCCATTGAAGATACCAAAGCCGCGCTGGATGGTGCCAAGCAGATTTTGATGGAGCGCTTTGCTGAAGACCCCGAGCTGATTGGCCAGCTGCGTGAACGGCTGTGGCAGGAAGGCGAACTGAGCGCCCGAGTGCTTGATGGCAAACAACAGGAAGGCGCCAAGTTCTCCGACTATTTCGAGCATGATGAAAAGCTCGCCAAGGTGCCATCGCACCGGGCATTAGCCATGTTCCGTGGCCGCAATGAAGGGGTGCTTGGCTTGGCGATTCGCCTGCCGGGTGAAGAGGAAGCGCCAGTTCATCCCGCACAGGTAGCGATTGCCCGCCAGGTGGGCGTACGTGATGAAGGGCGCCCGGCTGACAAATGGTTGAGTGAAGTGGTGCGCTGGACCTGGCGGGTCAAGCTTTATACCGCGCTTGAAACCGAGCTGCTTGGCCGCTTGCGTGAACAGGCCGAGTTGACCGCCATTGAGGTCTTTGCCGCCAATCTCAAGGATCTGTTGCTCGCCGCGCCCGCCGGGCAGAAAGTCACCCTGGCGATTGACCCCGGCCTGAGAACCGGCTGTAAGGTGGCGGTGGTGGATGCCACCGGACAGTTCGTCGATCAGGCAACGATTTATCCTCACGCCCCTCAGAAGCAGTGGGATCAGGCGTTGGCTGAACTTGCCCGCCTGGTCAACAAGCACAGCGTCTCACTGATCGCCGTAGGCAACGGTACCGCCAGCCGCGAGACCGATAAACTGGCCGCTGAGCTGGTCAAGCGGATGGCCCCTGAACAGCGCCTGAGCAAGGTCATGGTGTCTGAAGCCGGCGCATCTGTGTACTCCGCGTCAGAATACGCCTCCCGCGAGCTGCCGGATCTGGATGTCACCGTGCGGGGCGCCGTGTCCATCGCTCGCCGCCTGCAGGATCCGCTGGCCGAGTTGGTCAAGATCGAACCCAGATCGATTGGCGTGGGCCAGTACCAGCATGATGTTTCTCAGCTAAAGCTTTCAAGATCCCTTGAAGCCGTGATTGAAGACTGTGTCAATGCCGTAGGAGTTGACCTGAATACGGCCTCCAGCGCCTTGCTCTCGCGGGTTGCCGGCCTTTCAGCTACGCTGGCAGAAAATATCGTAGCCCAGCGCAATGCCAAAGGGGCTTTCAATAGCCGTAAAGAGCTGTTGGAGGTCAGCCGTCTGGGGCCCAAGACATTCGAGCAGTGCGCAGGTTTCTTGCGTATCAGTAATGCCGAGAACCCCTTGGATGCCAGTGCTGTTCACCCTGAAACCTATCGCCTGGTAGAGCAGATCGCCAAGCATCAGGGCCGCGATGTGAAAGGCCTGATAGGTGACAGCGCCACGTTGAAAACGCTCAAGCCCGCCGATTTTGCCGATGAGCGCTTTGGGGTATTCACCGTGACCGATATCATCGCCGAGCTGGATAAACCTGGCCGTGACCCGCGCCCTGAGTTCAAGGCAGCCGAGTTTCGCGAGGGGGTTGAAACCCTGAAAGATCTAGAGCTAGGCATGGTACTGGAAGGCACGGTCACCAACGTGACACATTTCGGCGCCTTCGTGGATATTGGTGTTCATCAGGATGGTCTGGTGCATATTTCGGCGCTTTCCGAGCGTTTTATCGACGACCCGCGCAGTGTGGTCAAGGCGGGCGATATTGTTCATGTCAAAGTAATGAGTGTGGATATACCGCGCAAGCGGGTAGGGCTCTCCATGCGCCTGGACGACCAGCCTGAACAGGCTTCAAGCGAGGAGAACCAGCGCCCCACACAAACGCATAGCCGCACTGCTAATGAGCGTGGTCAGCGCAAGGCCGCCCAGGCAACTCCAGAGCCAGCGGCGGTCGGTGCCCTGGGGGCCGCGCTTTTAAAAGCGCGGCAGGATAAGTAATCCGTTCGAGGTAATGCGGTCAAAATGAATGTCGATAGCGTAATACTATTGTCCGCTTGCCTTGATCAAAATACACGTCAAACCTCGTACGTTTAGTGCGAGGAAAGAAAGCGCGAGGCGCGCAGCGCCTCTATGTTGACATGTTATTTATACTACGCTAGATTTTTGGTTATGACTATCGTACACCGAGCCTACAAATATCGGTTTTACCCAACGCATGAGCAAGCCGAGCAGCTTGCCCAGACGTTTGGCTGTGTGCGGTATGTCTACAACCATTTCCTGCGCCAGCGCACCGATGCTTGGTTCGAGCGTCAGGAACGCATGAACTATAATGCCACTGCCAAAGCGCTCACTGTTCTCAAGAAACAACCAGACACGGCGTTTCTGGCCGATGTATCCAACGTCTGCCTGCAGCAGTCGCTCCGGCATCTGGATCGCGCGTTCAGCAACTTCTTTAAAGGCCAGGCGCGATATCCCACCTTCAAGAAAAAGCAGCGCAAACAGTCCGCGACGTATATGGCGAACGGCTTTCGCTGGCGCGATGGCAAGCTGTGGCTCGCCAAGCACAAAGACCCGCTGGCTATCCGCTGGAGTCGGTATTTTTCCGGCACACCGAGCAGCATCACGGTGAGCTGTGACACCGCTGGCCGTTACCACGTCAGTTTTTTGGTAGAAGAAGCGGTGACGCCGCTCCCTGTGACACCTAAGATGGTCGGTATCGACCTGGGACTCACCCACCGCGTCATTACTAGTCACGGCGATAAAATCTCCAACCCACGTTTTTTGCGTCGCACTGAGCGCAAGCTGGCGCGGGCGCAACGAAGCCTGTCCCGTAAACAGAAAGGCTCGAATAACCGTGCCAAGGCGCGGCATCGGGTAGCTAGGGTACATGCCAAGCTGGCTGATCAGCGCCGCGACGCCACCCATAAACTCTCCACGCAGCTTATTCACGAGAACCAAGTCATTGCTGCCGAGAGTTTGCAGATCAAGAACCTGCTAAAAAACCGCAAATTGGCCAAAGCGATTAGCGACGTGGGCTGGCATAAACTGCTCCAGCAGCTGGCTTACAAGGCCGAGCGGCATGGTCGTCAATTCGTGCAGATAGACAAGTGGTACCCCAGTTCGAAGCGTTGTTTTCACTGTGGTCATATCACTGACAAGATGCCGCTCACTATCCGCACCTGGGACTGCCCGAGCTGCGGCACCCAAGGCATTGACCGCGATGTAAACGCCGCTCGCAACATTTTGCAATCGGGCAAAGCGATTCTGGCAGGGGCTGACAAGCTCCGTCAGCATGAAAAGACTACCGTAGGGCTTACGGGAGGTTAAGCCTGTGGAGCTTGTGTAAGACCTGCGGTGTCATCACCAAGGGCAACGGGCTGCGAAGCAGGAACCTGGAAGGCAACAACCAGGGAATCTCCTTCCTTTCCGCCGTAGGCGGCAGCTTCTTAAAAAGCTGAGGGAGGAGAGGAGGTCAATGTTTGACTAATGGCGCTATACCCTGCGCTTCTGCGTCGCTTGGTCGACATATAAAACGAGTTTATCCGTCAGTTGCTGGCGGACCAGACACAAGGAGTGTTCACTTTGTCTGAACCACTCACAGATACATCCTTTTCTGCGTCATCAACTTTGAATAGCAAGGTTGAACGTCTCATGCCGGTGGCAAAAGCTGGCCGCCTGGGTCGCCTGCGGCGTGGCATTGAAAAAGAAGGCTTGCGGGTAGACGCGACGGGCCGCGTTGCTCAGACGCCGCATCCCTATGCACTTGGCTCTAAGCTGACCCATCCGCATATCACGACAGATTATTCAGAAGCCTTGCTGGAGTTCATTACACCGGTGACATCGCAGCCCCGCGAAGCGCTGGCTTTTCTGAGTGACCTGCAGACATTCACCTATCATGCGCTGGATAATGAGTGGATCTGGCCGGGCAGCATGCCCGCCCGTCTGGAAGGCAATGACAGCATTCCGATTGCTGATTACGGCACATCCAACATCGGCACCATGAAGTCGGTCTATCGCAGAGGGCTGGATGTGCGCTACGGCCGCATCATGCAGGCTATTGCGGGCGTACACTACAATGTATCCCTGCCGGATAGCATGTGGCAGGCGTTGCAGACCCTTGAAGGTGAAGAGCATACGGCGTTTAACGATTATCGCTCGACGCGTTACTTTGCCTTGATTCGCAACTTCCGTCGTCACAGCTGGCTGCTGCTTTACCTGTTTGGTGCTTCTCCGGCCATTGATAAAAGCTTTTTACCGAGCGGAAAATTACCGCAAAAGCTGCATACGCTGGATGATGAAACCTACTATGCGCCTTACGCGACCACCTTGCGTATGTCGGATCTTGGTTACCAGAACAAGGTGCAGGAGCAGCTCAAGATCTGCTTCAACTCGCTGGGCAACTACGTGAATACCCTGCGCCACGCGATTTCTTCAAGCTGGCCCGACTACGAAAAGCTGGGTGTTAATGTTGACGGTTACTGGCAGCAATTGAATGCCAATATCCTGCAGATCGAAAACGAATACTACAGCGATATCCGCCCTAAACGGGTTACCAAACATAACGAAACGCCCAGTCAGGCGCTTGAGGCGCGGGGCGTTGAGTATATCGAGGTGCGCTGTCTGGATCTGAACCCCTTTGATCCTTTGGGCATTACCGAGCCTCAGATCCGTTTTGTGGATACCTTTTTGCTGTGGTGCCTGCTGAGCGAAAGCCCATGGATTAGCGATGAAGAATGTGATCGTCTGGACGATAATCGTCGCCTGGTGGTGGAGCGCGGGCGTGACCCGGCGTTGACCCTGACTCGCCAGGGAGAAGCCGTCAGTGTGGCCGAGTGGGGTGAGCAGATATGCGCGGAGATGATGACGGTTGCCAGCCTGTTGGATGCCATGGAAGAAGGGTCACCACATGCTGATGCGGTATCCGCCTGTGCGCCGGCCTTACAGCATCCGGATCTGACCCCGTCTGCCCAGCTGCTGGCGAAGCTGCATGATCAGAAGGTGTCACTAAGTGAGTTGATGCTGATGCTGGCAAAGCAGCAAGGAGATACCTTGCAACAGCAGCCGATGCTGCGTTCCCGCCAGGCTCTGCTGGATCAGTTGGTGGAAACCTCCCATCAGCAGCAGCACGATATCGAGGAAGCGAATCAGGTCAGCTTCAACGAGTTTCTGGACAGCTATTTTACCCAGGCGCGGGAATCCCGTCTGGCAGCCTTATCCACGGCTGGAGGATTCCCGTAATGCTGTTATCAACGCGCAGCGTGGCGCTGGCAGGGATTGCCTTCTGTGGCCTGATGATGGCCGTGGCATTGGCGCTGCAATATCTTGCCGGTTTGGCACCCTGCCCGCTGTGTGTGTTTCAGCGGGTGGGAGTAATAGCCACAGCCGCTGTGTTACTGGTGGCGGCGGTGCATAACCCGTCGGGCCGCTGGGGCAAGGCGTTTTATGGCGTCTTGAGCCTGGTGACCGTAGCCGGTGGTGCCTTTGTTGCGGGTCGCCATATCTGGCTGCAGTCTTTACCCGCCGATAAAGTGCCCAGCTGTGGTCCAGATCTCAGCTACATGATGGATATGCTGCCACTTCAGGACGTGGTCAACCGCGTGCTGTCAGGGTCGGGGGAGTGTGCGGAGATTGATTTCATGCTGCTGGGCCTTTCGCTGCCCGCCTGGACGTTGGTGGGGTTCTTGATATTGGCGCTGGCGCCACTCAGGTTGCTGTGGCTATCTTTTGCACCTTCGCGTGGTTGACAGTTACCGCCGGACAGGAGACGCTTGGCCAATATTAACTGTGTGTAACCGAGTCGCTTTCTGATGGGTTAACCCTGTTCTATCAGGTGTAATCCATCTATCCGGCCTGATAACAGGGAGATGGCCCCCATGCTCGAAGATTGCAAAAATGCCCAGGAGCGCTGGGGTGGTGTCCACGCTTTGATTGACCGCTGGCTACAGCAGCGTAAAGAGCTGTTGGTCAGTTTCATGACGTTGCAGCAAGCCTGCGACGCTGAGCTTGAAGGTGTGAACAAAACCCACGTCGATAGCTTTAGTGAACTGCTGATGGATTACATCAGCGCCGGTCATTTTGAGGTGTATCCTCAACTGGCTGATGAGGCCAAAGCTTTTGATGATGAAGCCGCACTGGCGCTGGCAGCCAAGCTGCTTGAACGCCTGGAAATGTCAACGGAAATGACCCTTGAGATCGATAATGACTATGCCACGCCGATTCGCTGTCAGCAGAACCTTACTCGTCTGCCAGCCTGGATTGATCGCTTGTCAAAAGGGCTTACCGAACGCTTCGCGCTGGAAGATCAGCTGATTGCAAAACTTCATGCCGCCCACAGTCCGGAACAGGCCAAGGCACCGGCCTGATACCGAGCATTGGCTGTTCACTTTCCATGTTAAGCACTGGCAGTGCGCTGAAAGGCGCCGGCCAGTGCTTTTACATGTCTTTGGACGAAATAGCGGCTCAGAAGCAACAGGAAAACTGCCTGGCGCTGCCCTAACTAGCCGCAGGTCTGATTGAGTTTTTATTGCACTGCGCATACCATCAGCTCGTCCTGAATTGTGTCGTTGGTGGCCATAAGCGCTATTAACGGCATTCTGCTCTTGGTCGTATCAAGGCCAATTAACCAAGGAGTCATGATGAAAGATCCCGTTCGTATTGCGATTACCGGCGGCGCCGGTCAGATCAGCTATTCACTTATTTTCCGCATTGCCGCTGGCGACATGCTGGGCAAAGATCAACCGGTGATTCTACAGCTGCTGGAAATTCCCCAGGCGCTGGATGCCCTGAATGGCGTCGTCATGGAAGTTAACGACTGTGCCTTCCCGCTGGTGCAGGATATCGTTGCCACGGATGACCCGAACGTTGCCTTTAAAGACGCTGACTTCGCCCTGCTGGTAGGTGCTCGTCCGCGTGGCCCGGGTATGGAGCGTAAGGATCTGCTGGAAGCCAACGCCGCGATCTTCTCGGTGCAGGGCAAGGCGTTGAACGACCACGCCAGCCGTGATGTGCGTGTTCTGGTGGTCGGCAACCCGGCCAACACCAACGCCCTGATTGCGTCCTGCAATGCGCCGGATCTGGATGCTGGCCAGTTTACTGCCATGACGCGTCTGGATCATAACCGTGCGCTGACCCAGCTGGCCCAGAAAACCGGCAAGCACGTGACGGATGTTGAAGGCATGATTATCTGGGGCAACCACAGTGCTACCCAGTACCCGGATCTGGCTCAGTGCACAGTTAACGGCAAGGCGGCATTTGATCTGGTTGAGCGCGATTGGTACGAGAACGATTTTATCCCGACCGTACAGCAGCGCGGCGCGGCTATCATCAAGGCACGTGGTGCTTCTTCTGCGGCCTCTGCAGCGTCTTCCGCCATCGACCATATGCGCGATTGGGCGCTGGGCTGTGACGGCATTGTCAGCATGGCGATCCCGTCAGACGGCAGCTACGGTATCGAAGAAGGAATCATCTACTCTTACCCGGTGCGTTGCCACGGCGGTAAGTACGAAATCGTTCAGGGCTTTGAGCTGGACGCCTTCAGCAAAGAGAAGATGGCCGCGACTGAAAAAGAGCTGCGCGAAGAGCGTGCAGCGGTCGAACATCTGCTTGGCTAAGCATGTTTTATGGAGCGCCTGAAAAAGCGCTCGATATACACAAAACCCCGCGAGCATGCTTGCGGGGTTTTTTATTGTGGCTCACCACTCACTCACCATCACTCAATCCCGCAGGCTCATGATTTTCCACTGGCGCTGTTCGGCGATCTGGCGCAGGGTGTCGTCGGGATCAACCGCGACTGGATGATCCACCTGCTCAAGGAGCGGCAGATCGTTATGTGAGTCGCTATAAAACCAGGCGCCATCGAGGGTCATATCTTGGTTCTCAAGCCATTGCTCAAGCCGGGTGACCTTGCCTTCACGAAAACTCGGAATGCCGCTCACCCTGCCTGTGTAGCGGCCATCAATGATCTCTGGCTCCACGGCGATCAGATGATCAATACCTAGCCGTTCGGCAATCGGGCCGGTAATGAACAGATTGGTGGCGGTAATGATCAGTAGCGTATCACCACGCGTGCGGTGGCGGGCAATAAGCTCTTCGGCCTTGGGCAGGATGTGCGGTTCAATCTTGCTGGCCATGAACTGTTGGTGCCAGGCGGCAAGCTGTTCGGGGCTGTGCTCGGCTAGTGGTGTTAAGGCCACTTCCAGAAAGGCATGGATATCCAGGGTGCCCGCATTATAGTCCGCCATAAAGCGTTCATTGGCGGCGTGGTAAGCCACCGCATCCACCGCGCCTTGCTCAAGCAGGAATTCGCCCCAGGCATGATCGCTGTCGGTGGATAGCAAGGTGTTGTCCAGATCGAAAATAGCCAGACTCACGGCGCTCCCCTTTAATGTTATGTTATGAGGCGATGAATTATCGCAGAGTCACCCTGGTTTAACCACTTAGCGTTATATTGTATTGATACGCTTGTCTTGCTTGTGGAAAAATGGGGGTAACTAAAAATTTATTAAGGTGACGTCCGTGATCGACGCAGACGGCTTTCGCCCCAACGTTGGCATCATTATTGCCAACGCCGAGGGGCAACTGCTTTGGGCGCGTCGTGTAGGGCAGAATGCGTGGCAATTCCCTCAGGGAGGCATCAAGGCAAGTGAAACGCCACATCAAGCACTCTTTCGTGAGTTGCATGAGGAGATTGGCCTGACCGCCAATGACGTTGATATTGTCGCCTGCACCCGAGGGTGGCTGCGCTATCGCCTACCACGTCGCATGATTCGAACCCATGCTCGGCCGGTGTGCATCGGCCAGAAACAGAAGTGGTTTTTACTGCAGATTCGCTGTCAGGAAAGCCAGATTTGCATGACGGCAACCCCCAAGCCTGAATTCGATGGCTGGCGCTGGGTCAGCTACTGGTATCCGCTTGGGCAGGTGGTGCCGTTCAAGCGGGAAGTCTATCGCCGAGCGCTACGTGAACTTTCACCACGCCTTCAGCGTATTGCCCTGGAGGGCAACTCATCGCGGATAGAGTCGTCAGGTGGCGGTTATTCAAGCGATGTTTCTGCAAGCGATGCTTCTTCAAGGTCCGGTGAACCCTAATTTTCCTCAGCGAGGCCAATAATAGTGAAAAGTAAAACGTCCATGCTCGAGGTGCTGCGTCGCGTCATCCAGGAAGTGAATAGCGCGCGTAATCTGGATGCGGCCCTGGCGACCATGGTGCGCCGGATCCGTAAGGCCATGCACACTGACGTGTGCTCGTTTTATCTTTATGATCAGGAGCTTGAGTCATTAATCCTGATGGAGACCATTGGCCTGCGCACCCAGGCAGTTGGCCGGGTAGTGCTGCCCTTGGGCGAAGGTCTGGTGGGTTTGGTGGCCAAGCGCAGTGAGCCACTTAATCTGGAGGATGCGCAATTGCATCCTCATTTCCGCTACTTTGAATCCACCGGAGAAGAGCGTTACTCAAGCTTTCTGGGTGTGCCTATCATTCATCAGCGCCAGATGCTCGGTGTACTGGTGGTGCAACAGGCAGAAAAACGCCGTTATGACGATGAGGATGAAGCCTTTCTGGTTACCATGGCGGCTCAGTTAGCGGGCGTCTTGGCCCATGCCCTGGCCACCGGTAACTTTACGCGCCCTTCGCTGGCCGGCAGTCAGGCAACGTTCAAGGGAGTGGCCGCATCACCGGGTATTGGTATGGGTGAGGCAGTTGTCATCTCTCCACCGGCGGATCTTAATAGCGTGCCGGATCTAGTGCCAAGTGACATGGATTTTGAGGTGGCGCGTCTCAAGGAAGCGGTCAGTAAGACCCGGAGTGAAATTCGCGCTGCAGCAGAACGACTGGTCAATCGTATTTCAGCCCAAGAACTGGCGCTGTTTGACGTTTATCAGCAGATGCTGGGAGAAGCAGCGCTGACCGAGGAGGTGGAAAAACGCATCCGCGAAGGTCAGTGGGCGCCAGGGGCGCTGGCCGATGTGGTGCGCCGTCATGTGCAATATCTGGAGCGCGTTGATGACGACTATCTGCGCGAACGTGCGGCGGATATTCGTGATCTGGGCCGTCGGGTGCTGGCGCACCTGCAGGAAGATACGCCTTCCACACCAGATACCTATCCGGAAAACGCCATTCTGGTAGGCGATGAAATCAGTGTGGCCATGTTGGGTGAAGTGCCGCGCGAGCGCTTGAAAGGGCTGGTATCCGTGCGTGGTTCAAGCACCTCCCATGTGGCGATTATCGCCCGAGCCATGGGCATCCCAACGGTATTGGGAATGGTTGATCTGCCGCTGCCGCGCCTTTCCGGGGCCCCAGTGGTGCTGGATGGCCATCGCGGGCGCCTCTTTGTCCGTCCCAGCCCCGAGCTGACCGCTCACTACACCACCCTGATTGAAGAAGAGGAGGCCCTGACAGCTCTGTTGGAGCACGAGCAGGACTTACCCAGCCAGACCCCAGATGGCTACAAGGTGCCGCTGATGGTGAACACCGGCCTGACCGTGGATGTGGTGGCTTTGCTGAAAAGCCGTATCAGTGGTGTGGGGCTGTACCGTACCGAAGTGCCTTTCATGATTACCGAGCGCTTCCCCGGCGAAAAAGAGCAGACGCGACTGTATCGGGATCAGCTGGAAAGTTTTTCGCCCTTGCCTGTGGTCATGCGTACCCTGGATATTGGTGGAGACAAGGACTTACCTTACTTCCCGATTGAAGAAGCCAACCCCTTTTTGGGTTGGCGGGGTATGCGGGTCACGCTTGATCACCCGGAAGTTCTGATGGTTCAGCTGCGCGCCATGCTCAAAGCATCCCAGGGGCTGGATAATTTGTATGTGCTGTTCCCGATGATTACCAATGTCGAAGAAGTTGATGAAGCCTTGCGCCTGATGGAGCGGGCGATCGAGGAACTGGGTGAGGAGGGTATCGCGGTTGAGCGGCCTAAAGTCGGCGTCATGATTGAAGTGCCGGCGACGATTTATCAAATGGATGCTCTGGCAAAGCGGGTTGATTTCTTTTCAGTGGGCAGCAATGACTTGACCCAGTACCTGTTGGCGGTCGACAGAAACAATCCACGGGTCGCTGACCTTTATGATGCACTGCATCCGGCGCTTTTGGGGGCACTGGTGGAGCTGGCCCAGGATGCTAAACGGCTGGATAAGCCAATTTCACTGTGCGGTGAGCTGGCGGGAGACCCAGCGGGGGCGCTTTTATTGATGGCTATGGGCTTTAACAGTCTATCCATGAATGCACCCAACCTGCCCAAGGTGCGCGCCGCCATACGCAGAGTCACCCTGGTGGATGCGAAACAACTCCTTGATGAGATCATGCAGCTGGATACGCCAGCACAGGTACATGCCCATCTGGATGCACGTATGGATGCCTGGGAGCTTGGCCACTTAATGCCGCCCAAGTCCTGTGCTTAAGTACTGTCTTTAAGTACTGTGTTTAAGTACTGTGCCTAAGTCATGCGCCTGAGGGCGCGAGTGTTCCTTGATCCATTTCAGGAAAGCTTATCTCAGGAAAACTCACTTTAGGAAAGCTCAGGCTTAGGCAGTTTCCAACGCGAGTGTGACTTTACCCATGGGCGCTGCCATAGGGCCAAAACTCTGTTCGGTGATGCTGATAGATCCACCCTGATGACATGTCAGCCAGGTAGTTGCCCGGGTTCCATAGTCTTCGCCAACAATAAAGGCCGCTGACAGCTTTTTTCCAGGGCGGGTTCAATACCAGTATTGGGTATAGCCTCTAACGGCGCCTCCTGGCTGTGCTGAATAGCCTTTAGCGCACCTTGTGGCCAATGAGCCTGCGGTATTTGTCTATCGGCTTGCATGGCCGCTTGCAGGTTAAGTGCCTTAGGCCAAGGGGTATCCAGATCCGCATTTGAAAGTACGTGGATGCCTTTACTGACACGGCCAAGGGTGATTTTTTTGCGTCCGCGATGCATATGCCAGAGGGTGTCAGGCGTTGCTACCAGCAGGTTAAAGCCCGCATACCAGTGAGCATTATGACGCAGCTGTTCCAGCCAGCCTTCAAGGTTGGAGCAAGTCAATGCCTGACGGATCAGCTCGCCTCGGCTGGGTGTTCCCTCAGGAGTCACCAAGTAAGGGTCGCGAACATTGGTGAGTGTTGCCACTCGGCCGCTATGGCGGTTGATCGCCAGCCAGGAGCCTCCGGCCTGAAGGTCTCTGCCACCGATAATAGGGGCGTCGTTCCAGCAATGCAGTGGCTGGGTAGGGCGTTCGTGAAATTCATCGCGGTTGCCGATAAGACGTAGCGGGGTCAGCGTTTGGGGCTGCCAATCGAAGGCAAGAAGGCACATGCTTGGCTTCCTGAAGTCTGTGTGCGTTAGCGAGTAAGGTAACTATCTAAATAGATTATCTATTTCAATAGGTTAAGATATGATCAACCATACTGTCAGTAAGCCGTGCATGTATTGCCATGCAGTATGGCCTCATGACACCACTGACTGTGCCGCGTAAACTGGCTTTCCCGAGATGACCACTGGGCAATCATGCTGTATTGAGCATATAACTGTAAACAGGCACCCAGCCAACAGGACGGCCTGATGACCTATTCGTATCGCAAGGAGTACTTTTGGCGTCACATCATCTGGCCCATTCTGTGGCCTTGTCTGTTGGTGCAACTGGCACTGGTGCTGTTGTGCATTCTGGTAGCCGCCATGATAATCGGCGGCAAACCTCCAGAAACCTTGTGGTTGCCCCTTTTGGGCATCATGGCGATACTACTGCTCGGCAGTAGCTTGAACCTTGGTGCCTTTATTGTTTTGTTGCGCACTAAGGCTAGGCGTAGCGAGCAGGCGTTTGAACAAACTCTCGGTGAACTGGAGCAGCATGTTGGGGTGCTTGGCTCACATTGTGACCGTGCAGGGCTTGCTGCTGTGATGAATGATGATACCTGGATGAGAGCACACCTCCTGGAGCGCCTTGAAAGTGTCAATCGCCAACTCGCGGTGATGCGTCATTCAGGCTACAAAGTGTTGCCTAGCGTTACCCACAGTGGCGAGGATTCCCGTGAAACCTTACTGGATGACCTGGCCCATACGCGGCAACAGCTGAACCACCTGCAGCTAGGGCGCGACCGGGCAAGGGAAGAATCACGGCTAAAGTCCGGTTACCTTAATCTCCTGCGTCGTGAGACCAGCCTGCTGTTCAAATATGTCGACCACTGGGCTGCACACACTGAAGGCGGTAGCGTGGAGGGGGGTAAGTGAGCTTAAAGAGCGTTTAGCCGATATTCGCGCATTGCTGGGTAATCTTGTTGATGACACTCCGGTTGAGGCGAACAGCAGGCTAACAATGCCCGCTCGGCGGGCCAGTGTTCTGGTGGTGGACGACGGCCCGGTCAACCTGATGTTGGCCAAGCAGGTGCTGGATAAACTTGGCCTTGAGGTGACCGCAGTAGACAGTGGTGAGAAAGCCCTGGCCTGCCAGCAACAACAGCATTTTGATCTGGTATTCATGGATATTTTTATGCCGGAAATGGATGGCCTGGAAGCCAGTCGACGTTGGCGCAAGTACGAACAGGCGCAGCAACTGGACAGCAGTATTCTGGTGGCGCTCACGGCCAACGCTGACGGGGCTGGCCGTGAGCGTTGCCTGCAGGCAGGTATGAATGATCTGCTTGCCAAACCTTATCAGCCTGAAAGCCTTATCAGCCGTGTGGTTGCCTGGTTTCCTGATGAACATTTTCCTGATGAACCTAACGAGGCTTTAACACCATGACGGTGATAGTGACGTTTGCGGTCTATCTGCTGCTGGGTGTAGTTGCAGGCACCATGGCTGGGTTGTTTGGTGTTGGCGGTGGTCTGATCATCGTGCCGGTGCTGGCATTGGCCTTTGAGTGGCAAGGTGTTGCCCCTGAGGTACTTATGCACCTGGCAATTGGGACTTCTCTGGCCACCATAGTGATTACGGGGGCTTCGTCTGCTTATGGTCATTTTCGTAAGGGCAGTGTCGATAAACCCTGGTTTATGGCCTTGCTACCTGGTCTGATGCTGGGCGCTATTGCCGGCGTTTTTGTGGCTGATAACCTTTCCGGCACTTTGCTTGGCACCTTGTTTGGTGTCTTTGTTCTGCTGGTGGCGCTGAAAATGGTGATGGGGCTTTCGCCTAAGCCGGGCAGCCAGGCTCCGGGCAAACTGATGATGATGGCGGCAGGGGCAGTGATTGGCGCTATTTCAGCCCTATTCGGGATTGGCGGCGGTACCTTGACAGTACCTTGGCTGTCACGCTGTGGCGCAAAAATGACTCAGGCGGTGGGCACCTCTGCTGCCTGTGGGCTGCCTATTGCACTGTTTGGCGCACTGACTTTTATTGTCGTGGGTTGGGGGCATCCTTTGCTGCCTGCGGCGGCAACCGGCTTTGTCATGTGGCCCGCTTTTCTGGGGATTGTCTTGACAAGCGTTCCTTTTGCTCGGCTTGGGGTCAGGCTGGCGCATGTTCTACCCGCGCATATTCTACGTTACGCCTTTGCGACCCTGCTGACCCTGGTGGGGTTACGTTTCATTCTTGGTTGATAGCCTTAGAGAAGACTTATGATTGCTTATCCAGAAATTGACCCCGTCGCGATTGCGCTCGGCCCCCTTCAGGTTCACTGGTACGGGCTGATGTATGTAGTGGGGTTTGTGGCCGCCTGGTGGCTGGGCAGCATTCGCGCAGCGCGAATGGGCCTTAGCCGTGATGACATCGGCGACCTGCTGTTTTACGCAGCCATTGGCGTAGTGGTAGGCGGAAGGTTGGGTTATGCGCTGTTTTATGGCCTGGAACAGTGGAGCGCTGATCCATTCTGGGTATTCCGCGTCTGGGATGGCGGTATGAGCTTTCATGGCGGGCTTCTGGGGGTGCTGTTGGCGGCCTGGCTTTACGCCCGTAAGCAACATCTGGCATTTTTGACCTTGATGGATTTCATTGCACCGCTGGTGCCTATCGGGCTGGGAGCCGGGCGGATTGGCAATTTCATCAACCATGAATTGCCCGGTCGAGTGACCAGCCTGCCCTGGGGCATGCCATTTCCCGGAATGGGCCCGGAACCGAGGCACCCTTCAGCGCTTTATGAGGCGCTGTTGGAAGGCGTTGTGCTGTTTGTGCTGCTGTGGTGGATTTCCGCCAAGCCACAAAAGCGTGGCCTGGTGTCTGGGGCCTTTCTGACCGGTTATGGCATCTTCCGCTTCATGGTCGAATTTGTGCGTATGCCGGATGCTCATATCGGCTATCTTGCCTTTGGCTGGTTCACCATGGGGATGCTGCTAACGCTGCCGATGATAGCGCTAGGTCTGATATTGATTGCCTGGTCGCAGCGGCAAGCTGTCGATGTGGTTGGTGAATAGTAAGTGGTGAGTAGTTGGAGTGGCAGCGGGCGTTTTCGCTGGTATAGAATGTTTAACCAAATGCTTTTTAATCTGGATTTTCTGTGACTGATGTAACGCCTACTTCGCAACAAGCGCTTGAGCAGCCGTATCTGGATCTGATGCGTCATGTATTGGAACAGGGCGTTGACCGGGATGATCGAACCGGCGTCGGTACCCGTTCTGTGTTCGGGCATCAGATGCGCTTTGATCTTTCACGTGGCTTTCCGCTGTTGACCACCAAGAAACTCCATTTACGCTCCATTATTCATGAGCTTTTATGGTTTCTGCGCGGTGAAACCAATATTGCCTATTTGCAGGAACACGGCGTGCGTATCTGGGATGAATGGGCCGATGCTGACGGTAACCTCGGGCCTGTCTACGGTTATCAGTGGCGCAGCTGGCCGCGTCCAGAGGGTGGTAGCGTTGACCAGATCAGCCAGCTGGTCGAGCAGATCAAAGCTAACCCTATGTCGCGGCGCCTGATTGTATCAGCCTGGAACCCGGCACAAGTGGATGTCATGCAGTTGCCTCCCTGTCACTGTCTGTTTCAGTTCTATGTTGCCGACGGTCGCCTGTCTTGCCAGCTTTATCAGCGCAGTGCCGACATTTTTCTGGGTGTGCCCTTCAATATTGCAAGTTATGCACTGCTGCTTAGCATGGTAGCGCAGGTCACAGGTCTGAAAGTAGGTGAGTTTATTCACACTCTGGGGGATGCCCATCTCTACTCGAACCACTTTGAACAGGCCCGTGAGCAGCTGGCGCGCAAGCCCTATGAGCCGCCGCAGTTGAGGCTCAACCCGCAGGTTGACGACCTGTTCGCTTTTGCATTTGATGATATTGCCATCGATGCCTATGAGGCTCATCCCCATATCAAGGCACAGGTAGCCGTATGAACACTGTTAAGCCGTCATCTTCTGCAAGCTTCGAGCCGCTGGTGCCTGTGGCCATGATTGTTGCCATGGCACAGAATCGAGTGATTGGTGTCGATGGCCAGCTGCCCTGGTACCTGCCGGAGGATCTTAAGTTCTTCAAGCGTATGACTCAGGCCAAGCCGCTGGTGATGGGGCGCAAAACCTTTGCCTCCATTGGTAAGCCGCTGCCCAATCGGCTGAACATTGTAGTGACCCGAGATAAAAACTGGTCGCATCCCGGCGTGAGAGTCTGCCATTGTTTGCAGGATGCTCTGGAACTGGCTGATCAGCAGGCGACGATTGAAGCGGCTGAAGAGGTGATGGTCATGGGTGGCGGCGAGATCTATACGCAAGCGCTTGATGTTGCTCAGCGTCTATACATTACTGAAGTCAAGGTCGATGTCGAAGGAGACACTCGTTTTCCTGAGCTTGTAGACAGCCAATGGCAGGAAAAACAGCGGGTAGCAGGTTCCCCTCAACCTGGGCAGCCAGACTACGATTTTGTTATCTATGAGCGTCTTGCACCCGCGTTGTCAGGTGTGACAGGCCAAGGAGATTGAGATGTCGGCCAGCGTGATGCAGTTACTGGATGATCTGGAAACCCGTCTTAAACAGGCGCAGCAAGTCATTGCGGCACTGGAAGCGCAAAACCGCCAGTTGACTAGCCAGTTGGCTAAAAGTACGCCAGTACAGCCGCCTGTTGAGGCGCCTTCAGTTGATGAAAATTCAACAGATCAGGCAGATGCCAGCCCTCAATCACCAGATTCCATACCGACACCTCCTAGCCCTCATCAATTACTTAATCAATGGTATGAGCGCTACCCACAGGCGTTTTCCAAGGGCCGAGCCCAACCGCTTAAGGTCGGCATTCATCAGGACTTGGCTGACAAAGAGCCCTGGTCGAATAAATTGATCCGCCGTGCATTAGCCAACTATGTCAACTTGCCACGTTACATCAAGGCCATGCGGGAAGGCGTCGAGCGTATCGATCTTGAGGGTAACAGTGCCGGTGTGGTGGATGCCCAGGCCGCTGAGTTCGCAGCTCAAAAGCGTAAAGCAAAACAGCAGGCTCAACCTTCAGAAGCTGGTCGCCTTCAAAAACAGCCGGGTAAAAATATACCCGACAAGCGAAATTCAGAGCAGCAGCACCAAGACAAGCAGCATTCAGCTAAACGGCCTGGAGCAGACAAGGTGGCCCACAGAAAGGCCAAGGCGCATAACGCCGCTGCAAAAATAAGTATCCAGCAGCGCTTGCGGATACGCCACAGCCAGCAGACTCTCGGGGCCAGCCGTTAAGCATGGAAGAAAAGCTGGCCAGCCTGCAGGCAAAATTTAAAGCACGCTGAGACAGGTCAGGTCAGATGAGGTTCCAGAAAAAATCACGATTAATTAAAGAACAGTGTTTTTTTCTATTGCGTTCCTGCAAATCCCGGTATAAGGTTCTACCTGCGAGCATTGGAATATAACAAGGATGGCGAGGAGCTGAGGCAGGTAATCTGTCAAAAAATCAGACCCGCTAACCCATACAGGCAAAATAGCCTGATTAAACGATCGAAACAGTAAGCTAGTTAAGGAAACTACTCATGAAAAAGACACTTTTAGCAACTGCCGTTGTCAGCGCCATCGCTGCCATGGGCGCTACTTCAAGCGTTCAGGCTGCCACCGTATATGACCAAGACGGCACCAAGCTTGACGTCTATGGCCGTATCGCTATGGGTATCGCTGGTGGTGGTTCCAAGTTTGATGATAACGATAATAAAATTGATAACGGCGCAGAATTCGTCGATGTCTATTCGCGTCTGGGCTTCCGCATGAGCCAGCAGGTCACCAACGACCTGACTGCTTTTGGTCGCCTGGAATGGCGTTTCAGTGGCGACGAGCGCAATACAGATCAAGGCTTTAACGAGATTCGTCAGAGCTTTATCGGTCTGAAGAGCGAGCAATTCGGTACTTTCCAAGCCGGTAACTTCGACAGCTTCTATAACCAGTTTGTTTCCCTGCCGTTCGATGTCTACATCGACCGTGGTTTGGAATTCGCTGGCCACCCGAAGCAGTCGCGTGGCGACTCCATTGGTTACTATACACCTGACCTCGAAGGCTTCACTGTCTTCTTGCAAGCTAAGCACTACAGCGTGCGCGGTGATGCAGAACCACTAGCTCGTGATGATGGTAACGTAATTGCTCCGCAGGGTGGTGTTCGATACCAACAAGGCCCGATCACCGTTGGTCTGGGTTTTGTTGAAGACGTTGTACGCGGTGGCGGTAACGGCGAGCTACTGGGTGGCTTGGTTGGTTCTTACGCGGTCAACGATGCCCTATCCGTTCGTCTGGGCTACGAAGGTCGTGAGAACAGCGACACTTATGTTGCTTCAGACGATACAAACGGTTTTGATAAGATCGGCCTTGGCATGTCCTATGCAACGGGTCCATGGGCATTCAACCTGATATCTATGACGTTGACCCAGATGGCGATGCAGACAGCCGTACCTCTTGGGCGTTGGGCAGCTACTATGCAGTTTCCAGCAACTTTAACGTCTTCCTGGAACTCCAGCAGAAAGATCAGCAGCCCGTTACTATTGATGTTAGCGAAGGTCGCGACGCCGTCACATCAGACAGCGACGACGTCTACTACGTCACTGGTGCTCGCTACTTCTTCTAAGCCTTGGGCTTGAAGTAAGTTAGTATCCCATCACACATCGAGTGTGATAAAACCGGCCCTCTAGGGGGCCGGTTTTTTTCGTCCCACATCCAAGTCAATAGACGGAGTGAGTATGACGACACAGCAAACCAAGACAATTGATCTTGCCCTGCAGGGCGGTGGTTCTCATGGCGCGATTACCTGGGGCGTGCTCGACAGGCTACTGGAAGACACGCGGCTGAAAATTTCGGCTATCAGTGGTACCAGCGCAGGGGCAATGAATGCGGTGGTCTTGGCGGATGGCTTGCATGAAGGTGGCCGGGAAGGTGCACGGGAATCACTCCATAAGTTCTGGCGAGGCGTGAGCGATGCGGCGCGCTTTTCACCTATTCAGCCAGCGCCCTGGGATTGGCTGATGGGCAACAGCAGCCTGGATCACTCGCCGAGCTATCTGTTATTCGAGAGCCTGACCCAGCTGGTGGCACCGGCCAAGCTGAATCCTTTGGGCATTAATCCGCTGCGTGATCTGGTGGCCGAACTGGTGGATTTTGAACGGGTCAATGCCTGTCGCAGTGCCACTGTGTTCGTCACGGCCACCAACGTGAGAACCGGGCGCGCCAAGGTGTTCAGTCAGCCGGAGATCAGTGCGGAGACGGTGATGGCGTCTGCCTGCCTGCCCTTTATGTTCCCGGCCGTCGAAATTGACGGTGAAGCCTACTGGGATGGGGGCTATAGCGGTAATCCGGCGCTGTTTCCACTGGTTGATCACCGCGATTGCCAGGATCTGGTCGTAGTCCAGGTTAACCCTTTTGAACGTCAACAGTCACCTCAGAGTGCCCGGGATATTATCAATCGAATAAACGAGATTACCTTCAATACCAGCCTGATCAAAGAGTTGCGTAGCATCCAACTGCTGCAGCAGTTGATTGATACTGAACGGTTGGACGCAGAACGCTATCGCTCGATGCGCATTCACCTTATTCATGCCGAGCACGAAGTGGAGCAACTCAGCGCTTCAAGCAAGCTCAATGCACAGTGGAACTTTGTTTCCAGCCTGTTTCACCAGGGGCGACGCTGGGCCGATCAGTGGCTGGATGAAAATTTTGATGCCCTTGGGCAGCGTTCAACCTTTGATCTTGATGCTGTCTTCAGCGACACCTTCCGTCCGTTAGAAAGAGGCTGCGCCCCTGGGGACGATTCAGGGCAATAGGGCTTCCAGTGGTGATGGGCAGGCTTCCAGGATTCGTGTGGCGTTATTGACCGCAAGGTCAATGCCCGGCTGGCAGTAGAAGCCGCCATTGACCTGGGTGGCATGCATGACGGTGCGATAGAAATAGTTGAATAGCTGGGGGTTGGGCGGTGTGGGTGTATGCCAGAAATTTGCCAGTGTGCCCTGGTGGGTCAAACCCGGCAATTGATAGATGGGGTCGCTGAGGGCATGGGTCGGGCAACCTTTTTCAAGAGCCAGAATCCCGACGGTACTGTTGACGGTCACCGTGCCAGCCGCCTGTTTGACCAAGGGGTTTAGATCCCCTGATTCCAGATAGACAATGCGCTCTTCCAGGCCAAGATGTCGGGCGAGTGCGCGGATGGCGCTTGTATAATTGACCAGCCCCATATCCAGCGGATGATTCTTGATGCATAGCAAGGTGTCTGAATCTGCATGCCGGGCAAACGAGGTCATGACATCGCTAATGACTTCCTGCATGTTGGTGTAAGGCGAATGGTCACGAATCTGGGCATCGGTATTGAGCTGCAGTGGCAGCATGAAAAAGCGTTTGCCCGATGCCAATAACGTCTTGATACGTTTGGCATCGCGCCGCTTCCAGACCTTTAGCTGACTGAATCGCTTGGCATAGCCGAGGTATTCAACGGGCGCTGTAATCGGTGAATGATTACGGTAATGGGGCGCTATCAAGGGGTTTGCAAGGCCCGCTGCGTGGTAGCGGATATCATGCAAGGCACGAATCTTGAACGATGATTTGAAGTAGACCGGTTTTTGCGGTGCAGGCAGTGCCTTGCCGGTGGCAAAAAACCATTCTGGGTCCTTGGGTAGCAGTGAATGCCCGTTAACGCCTTCTCGTTCCAGAGTAACCCAGAAAGGCCGGAAGTAACCCTCTTCAAACACATGGGTACGCACGCCAGCCGCCGGTGCATTATCCACCGCCGGGCGATGGACAGGGCGACGGTCACCAAAGAGCACCTGGTCGGTAATCTCGTAGCGTTGCCACAGATCCTGAATATAGTCGCCGAGTTCATCCAGCTGGCCGCGAAACAGGTGGCTCTTGCTATGAGTGTGCTGCCAGTACAGCAGGTCACCCGCATTGAAGTTAACCTTGACGACCCTGTGGCCATCATCGGTCAGGCGTCGCGCCAGGCGCGGATAAAACGGTGAGCAGACACCTTGCAGAAAAAGAAAGGCACGTTTTTGTGATTTCAATCTAGTGTCTTCCTATCAGTAAGTTGCGGTAGTGGCGGTAAAGCTGCTGCTTCCATGTCAGGTGCCTGGGCCGCAGGCGCGCCTGTTCCAACAGGGTGATCACACTTTCGATATGGCATAGCTGATGGGTGGTCGGGTCGGCATAGCCGGGGTAGATGATCAGAGTACCCGCCAGCAGAGCATCTAGTGACAGTTGGCGCTGGCGACGTGGGCAGGCAAGCGCGTCCTCAGTCAGCCCCCATCCGGCATAGAAGGGCAGCCCATGGGTATACACTTGCTTGCCGCGCAGCAGTGCCTCAAAGCCGGTCAGTGAACTCATGGTATGCACGGCATCCACGCGTTCAAGCAGGGTGCTGATATCACACTGGCTGACATCAATATCATAATGGCTGTGAGCGTCCGCCGAGAGCTGGCCAAGCCGAGCCCCGCCAACAACATCCGGGTGGGCCTTGTAGGCAATCAAGGCATCAGGTTCTGCCTGGCGAACCGCTGCCAGCAGAGCCGCATTGGTCTGAATCTGCGGGGAGCCGCAGGCAATCGAGGCGTCACTTTCAACTTGCCCGGGCACCAGTACAATGCGCCTGTTGGCAGGGAAATCAATGCTCTGCTCGCCTTTGATATTGTATTTCGATAGCTTCAGCGCCACTAGCCGCTGACGAATGCGCGAAGCACGCTGGCACAGGTGCTGATCAAAATCATGTTGACTGAGAATCTGCTCCAGGTCACTGGGCTGGCGGGCATCGTAGTAGATGCCGCTTTGGTCAATCACCAGCGATAGCGGCTGAGTCAGATCAACGCCCAGCCCTACCGAGCGGACAAAGCCATCCTCCATCTTCCATATTTCTGCAGTGCTGCCGGTCTTGGCCGTTTTCAGGCGGCTGGCCCAAGTCAGCACTCGGGCTGACGTTGAAGCGTTTGATGATGACGCAGTATCGGGCAGCTCAGACTGATAGGTAATGCGGGCCTGGTCGCCGAGAAAATCGCCGATAAAGCGCTTTTTCCATCCAGAAAACCCACAGGCCAGCCACTCGCCGCGATAACGTTCCTGCTGGCGGCGCTGATCGGCAATCAGGTCAATACAGGCCTCAAGGGTGGAGGCTTCACGGGTATAAGGGTTGGCGTAGCGGGTATAGCGCAAATAAGCGCCAGCAAAAACCTCTTTCAGGTGGCGCTGGCGTTGGCGGCGCGGGCACTTCAGGGCGTCATGGGTCAACCCCCAGCCGGCATAGAAGGGCTGGCCAAAGCAGTGTACCTGTTTACCGGCCAGCAGGGCTTCAAAGCCCAGCTGGCTGGTGACCACGTAGACGTGCTCAACACAGTCGAACAGCGCCCATGGGTTAATATCCTCGCCGATCACTCGGCAGCGAGGGTGATCAAAAGCGCTACTGAAGTGACCGCTTTTCTTGCCGGCAATCACATCCGGGTGCACCTTGATCAGGATATCCGCGTCAGGGTGCTGAGACAGGGCGGCCTCCAGCATGGCGTTGAAGCTTTCTGCGTTGGCTTGGCCGTAGGCAATGGAGGCATCCCCTGCCGTTTGGTCGACCACCAGCACATGGGGCTTATCCGGCAGTTCAAGCGGTTGATCCGGGGCGTGGTTATATTTGGACAGTCGATGAACCGTCAGTTGCTGGATGCAGTGCTCTGCCCGTTCCAGCTCCTGTTCCGAGAAATCAGCGTGATTAAGCAGCTCTTCAAGATCCGATGGCCCCGAGGCGTCGTAATAGATACCGAGTTGGTCCACTACCATACTGACCGGCTGATAACCCTGTGAGCCGAGGCCCAGAGAGCGCAAAAAACCATCTTCAAGGGCCAGGTAGGGCAGCTGATGGCGTTTGGCGTATTGGCGAGCGTGCTGACTGGTCGGTTTCAGCCCCCAACCAACCACCGCATCAGGCTTGGAAGTGAACGGCGCAAGGCGCTTGAAGCGGGAAATTTCAGGCAGAAAAGCATCCAGTGCCACTATGTTTCTGATGCCCTGAGAAGTATAGCCTGCCGTAACTTTTTCCATGAAAGCCTGAAGGTCTGCGGTACAAAAATTCTGGTGCGAACTTACGTGAAAAGTAGCAACAGGGCAATGCTAGCCCGGCCACTTATGTAATAGCACCATAATGTCATGTTAGCGTCAGAATTTCTCGTTATAGTGAGACGCTTTGCATAAGTTTACCAAGCCAATGGTAGAGATGTATGAGTGAGCACAGGGTAAGTAGCGAAAAAACGGCGGAAAGCGTTTCACTTCAGAAAGGTAGCAAAGGTGAAGTGTTCAAAGCGTTCTTGTTATTGGGGTTGAGCTCCTTTGGTGGCCCAGTGGCGCACCTTGGTTATTTTCGCCATGAGTTTGTGCAGCGTCGGCAATGGCTCAACGAAAAAGCCTACGCCGACCTGGTCGCGCTGTGCCAGTTTCTGCCCGGGCCTGCCAGCAGCCAGGTGGGTTTTGCGCTGGGTTTGATGCGCGCCGGCCCCTGGGGGCGGCACTGGCCTGGCTGGCGTTTACCTTGCCTTCCGCGTTTCTGCTGCTGGTATTTGCCCTGGGAGCTTCTCGACTGGATGGCCCTTTGGCCCAAGGGCTGGTGAGTGGCTTGAAAATAACGGCGGTTGCTATTGTAGCCCATGCAGTATGGGGAATGGCAAGGAACCTGTGCCCGGATAAAACCCGAACGGGAATCGCCCTGGCAGGCGTGTTTGCGGTGCTGCTCATTCATGGTCCACTGGGCCAGATAAGTGCGATTCTGGTCGGCAGCCTGGCGGGGTGGCTGTTATGCCGTGAGGCGATTGAATCGCTGAGTGAATCTCTGACGTTTGATATTTCACGCCGTGTCGGGCTGATCGCGCTCGGGCTTTTCGCTGCCTTGTTGTGTCTTCTGCCACTGGCGGCCAGCAGCACAGCCTGGCTAGAAGTAGTGGACGGTTTCTACCGTTCGGGAGCCCTGGTATTCGGCGGTGGCCATGTGGTGTTACCGCTGCTGGAAGCGGAAGTGGTGCAGTCAGGCTGGGTGAGTGCGGATGAGTTTCTGACCGGCTATGGCGCCGCCCAGGCGGTGCCAGGGCCGCTGTTCACCTTTGCCGCCTACCTGGGTGCTTTATTGCCAGGAGTTAATCCCCTGGTGGGCGCACTGTTGGCATTGCTGGCCATCTTTGTACCTGGTTTGCTGTTGCTGGTGGGCGTACTGCCTTTCTGGAATACCTTTCGCCAATGGCAGGGGGCTCAGGCGCTGATGCGTGGTGCCAATGCGGCCGTGGTGGGGATTCTGGCAGCAGCGCTCTATCAGCCTGTGTGGACCAATGCGATTATTGGGCCTTATGAGTTTGCGCTGGCCCTGAGCGGCTTTCTGCTCCTAAGCGTCTGGAAACTGCCAGCTTGGGCAGTAGTAATCGTCATGGCGCTCGGTGGTGCGGTCACAGCGTTTTGAACAAAATGCTGCCGCATTCTGCGATTCGATTCTTTGAATGAATCGTCGGAGGGTTCAAAGCGTATGAAAGAAAACGCCCCCACAGGGTGAAGGCGTTCAAAAGAGACCATCATTCAGGCGCGGCTGACTTTGACCGGTAACCCCTGACGCACGCTGGCGCCGCTGATCGGTTCCAGCCAGGTGCCATCTACATTACGGGTCGGGTCCTTGAACCCCAGGTCATTGATATTGATTCCTGCTCGCATCCACGGCATATCCGGCTGAGACTGGCCATCAATCTCATGGGGGTGGCGCCCAGGTCGCGGTGGCCATATCCGTGCTCGATTCCCAATGAACCGGGTATGACGCTCTCGCTGACCAGCGCCAGGCCGACCACGCTACCACCCGGGCTTTCAATCCGGATGGTATCGCCATGCTGGATGCCAAAGCGTTCGGCGTCCTGGCGATGCATCTGGACCGGATTGTAGGGCTTGATCATGCGCAGCCGTTCGTTGCCAATCGCGTAGGAATTCATCAGGTTGGATTTGAATGAGAACGCCAGCAGCGGCCATTCCTGCTCGTTAAACACCTCACGCATGGGTGTCTTGTCGGCCATCAGCGGCAGGCTGTGGCGGGGAACTCCGCTGTTATGCTGGCCGCTGGTGGTATCAATGCTGGTGCCCACGGTTTCGTTATAGATACACAGCGTCCTGCGCCAGACGCTGGTTAACCGCTCGCCCTTGAAGTGGTCGCTGAAATCTTCAAAACGTCCGCCCCGCGCATAGAGGTAGGCCACCGGGCCGCGCTCTTCCGGCTTCAGGGTGCGTTCGACCTTGCCCAACAGGGGCGCAATGCCGCTGTGAGCGATATCGGATTCGTCAGCTTCCGGTAGTGGCTCGTTTTGAAAGGCAATGTTGGCCGCAGCGCGCAGGTAATAGTCTTCTGCCCGGTTGAGCGGATGCAGATTGCCATCGGCATCGGGAATGGCATTATCGCCGAAACCGGCCAGCCCCAGGCGCTTGGCCACGGCAATGAAAAAGCTGTCCAGGGATACCGGCTCGCCCTCGGCCGATTTTTGCTGGCGCGGTTCAACCACTGGCCAACAGGCGGTGGTCATCTTGCCGAGGGCGCCTTTCCAGGCACCCGAGAAGCCCCAGACTTCATACATCACAGAATCAGGAACGATGTAGTCTGCGTAGCGGTTGGTCTCGTTGATAAACCCATCGACCGCTACAAAAAGCCCCAGACGTTTGGGGTCCTTAAGCTTGTCGGCAATCAGGGTTTCAAGGCCGGCCTGACCATAGATGGGGTTGGCCATGCAGCCGATCAGCGCCTTGATCGGGTAGGGGTAGCCATCCAGCGCCGAAGGCAGGTGCTCGGTGAGGGTCGGGGGTGCAAAGGAGCGCCAGGGAGCCTTGGCCGGATAAGGGTTCTCACCGGCGGCCACCTTGCGCTGATATTCCGATGACTTTTCATAGGGAAAGCGCGAGCGCGACAGAAAAACCCCCTTGGGGCCACGCTTGCCGGGGAAGTTGGCCAGGTCATAGCGCGGGCCCTGGCCGGTGCCATTAAAGGTGCCACCGCCGACGGCGCTGCCGCCTTTCATATTGTAGTTGCCCGCCAGGAGATTAAGCATCTGTACGCTGAAAGCTGCATAGAAGCCATTGCCGGACATCATGCCGCCGTGGCAGTTGACCGCCGCACGGCGGCCATGCCGGGCAAAGCGCTGGGCCAGTTCGGTAATGGTGTCTGCGTCAATGCCGCAGTGGCTGGCATAGGTGGCTAGATCATATTCATCAGCAGCGTCGCGCAGCAGGGTCAGGCTGCTCTTGACCCGAACGTCGCTGCCATCGGCCAGGGTGGCTGCCTGATCCACAAACAGCTCAGCGGTCATGGCGCTTTCACAGGTGACCAGGCTGTCATCCGCGACCACCATAGGCACATCGGACTCACTGCCCGTACCGGCACGCCCGAGATCACTGGCGCGCAGAAAATGCCCGAAGCGCGGGTGTTCCGGGGTATCAATCACCAGATGGGTGGCATTGGAATGGGTGGCTTCACCCGCCGCATCGGCGGCCGCCTTGCCGGGCAACTCGAGAAATGCCCGGTTGTAGCCATCGTTATGCAGTAGCCACTGGATCACTGCCATGCCAAAGGCACTGTCGCTGCCGGGCTTGATGGGCACCCAGCGATTGTGATCAGCCGCGTGGGACACTGACGCATTCAGGCCAGGATCAATCACCACGTAATCCAGAGTTCCTTGAGCGCGGGCCTGAGCAATCAAACGGCCCTGACGCTTGAAGGGATTACCGGCCTGGCTGGGCGCGGTGCCGATATACATGATGAACTCGGCATGTTGGATATCTGGCTTGACGTGAGCATTCTTGCCAAGATCATTCATCACCGCCCCGGATCCCATACGGAACGCCAGCCCGCAGTAGGAACCGTGGTGGCCATAGTTGCGAGTGCCGAAGGCATTGAAGGCAAACCGCTTGAGCAGGGCGGAGCGTCCGTAATCGGTGGCTTCCATGACCATCAGCTGGTTGGCTTTGGGGCCGTATTCCGGGTTATTCGGGTCGATCAGGGTATCATGATCATGAATGGCCCTGAGGCCCTCGATCTGGCCTTCCCCAAACAGGTCGCCACCCTCACAGATTTCTTCGATCAGCTGCTCAAAAGAGATCTTTTGCCAGCGGCGTTCGCCACGTCCGCCCACCCGCTTGAGGCAGTGGTCAACCCGGTAAGGGTTATCCAGCTGGCTCATCATGGCGTTGCCACGAGCGCAGGCGGTGGAGCGGTTCTGCTGGCCCTGATCGCCATAGGCGCTGACGCTGCGCAAGGCGTCAATCACGGGTGTACGCATGGGCAGATGCTCATCCGCGGAAAGCGGGTGATAAGGGTTGCCGGAGACGCGGAGAACCTTCTCGGTGGTGTTATCAATACGTACCCGCACGCCGCACTTGGTGGTGCAGCCGTAGCAGATCGTAAAGGCGGTACGCTGATCGGGGTTGAGGGTCAGCTCGCCGCTATCAAGATCAACCTGATATTCAGGCGCCAGTGAGTTGCCATGAATGGGATGCTGAGGCTTTTCCCCAGCGCTGCCACTGACGCCCTTGGCCATTTTCAGCAGCGGGTCGGCGTAACCCACCCCAAAGGTGGCTGCGCCCCCGGCGGCGGCCGCGCCCTTCAGAAAGCGCCGACGTGAGGTGTTGACGTTAGAATTAGCCATGACGAGGGGCTCCTTGAATAGCAGAGTTGGCGGAAGACTGTGCGTTGGAAGGGAAGCCGGATGGGGTGACAGGCCCCCTTGCTGCGCCTGACGCCAGGGAACGAAAAGATCAATAATCAGCACGGCAGCCAGCCATAGCCCGAAGGTGCCGACAATGCCCAGAAGGCCCGATGAACCGGCGGGAATACCGTAGTGATGGAAGCCAGCGCTATGGCGGGCGACGGTCTGCACATCCATAAGCACTACCCAGCGGAACATCCAGCCCATGTGCAGGGCGAACAGGCCGATAAGCCATGCCCAGGCCATAAGGCTCGCCTGCTCACCCGCTGGCCGGGTCAGCGCCCAGACAACGGCTGCAAACAGCGCCACGCCCGAGATCGCGCCCCATAGAGCGGTATTGCGCCAGGAACTGCTATAGCGCACAGATTCCAGGGCGGCAGCCACCGAGCCTGAATCAGCCAGCAAGCCGTTGAGCAACCAGCCGATGGCGATGAAAGCAGCGACACCGCCGCTTGCCAGCAGGGTCTTGAGCATGAAGCGGTTAGTGTCTTCATTCTTGATACCGCTGAGACGGTTGAGCACCAAGATCAGGCCTGCTGCGCTGATAAAACCGGTGGCGATCAGCATGGGAGGCAGCCACAGGGTGTTCCATAACGGCCGCGCCTTGACGATGGCAATCTCAGCACCGGTGTACAGCATGATGCCGGTGGACAGCACCAGGGCAGCCAGGCCCACAACAGCCACCCACCATTTTGGGGTAGGGCTGCTGCCAAAAGATGCCAGCCGGGCAAGCAGCCCTGACAGGCCAGCGGCATCGCGGTTTGCCTGTAGCGCCGGGCGCCAGGCCAGCCAGCTCAGTGCCAGCACGCTGACCACATAAAGGGGCAGGATCAGGCTGCCAATCGACATCCACGAAGTGCTGTTGGCATAGGCGTAGAAATGCCAGAAGCGTAACGGCTGATGAAGATCCGCGAGCAGGGCAACCGGTGCCACCAGCGTGGTGGTGATGCAGGCCAGCAGCGCCAGCCGTGCGGTAGCTAACCAGCGGGTTTTGCCCAGCATCAGGGCTGGGGCTGCGAGCCACAGGCTGGCGTAGGAAAGCGCGATCATGAAGAAATACTGCACCGCCCAGGGGTACCAGGCGATATCATAACGTGGAGCGAGTAGCTCAATGGTGGAATTCATAACCCATCTCCTGGCCTTGGGGGTCGAGAACTTCGAGGGCAACCGGCTCGGCGTTCGGGCGTGTCACGAAGCGTTCATCCATGCCCAGATAAAACACCTGAGGAAAGGTGTTCTTTTCCGGCTGGAGCACCATCAGCTCGCTTCTGTGTTCTTCCAGCATGCGGCTGATCTGGCTGTCCGGGTTGCGCATGTCGCCAATGATGCGCGCACCGCCCACGCAACTTTCCACACAGGCAGGTAACAGGCCAGCTTCCAGGCGATGGGCACAGAAGGTGCACTTATCGGCTGTCTGGGTTTTATCGTTGATAAAGCGGGCATCGTAGGGGCAGGCGTTGACGCAATAGGCGCAGCCTACGCAGCGGTCGCTATCAACGACGACAATGCCATCGCGCTGCTGGTAAGTGGCCTCTACCGGGCAGACCGGCACGCAGGGTGGGTTCTCGCAGTGATTACACAGGCGTGGCAGCATGAAGGTGGCCAGCTCGCCGCTGTCCTGATGCTCGATTTCATACTGGGCGACCGTGGTACGAAACTTGCCAAGTGGCGCATCGTTTTCAATATGGCAGGAAACTGTACAGGCTTGGCAGCCAATGCACTGGCGCAGGTCAATCAGCATGCCATAGCGTTTGTCGGGATCGCCTTCACGGCGGGGTGGTTGGCTATTGATACCGGCGTGGGCCACGCCTGATAGCGGAACCAGTGCCGCACCGGCGCTGAGACGTGCCAGCTGGCCAAGCAATGAGCGGCGTATGGGATCCATGATGCCTCCTGAATATAAAAACTGATTAACAATCAGGTTACGCTGAACGCCCATAAGCCGCTTGACACGTATCAAGGAAGGAGGTCGGTTTTATTAATGTTCAGTTAATAGTGAATGGTGAGGGGTGAATGGTGAGAGGTGAATGGTGAGAGGTGAGAGCACCAGAAAATAAAAAACCAGCCGCTGGGGCTGGTTGGGATGAAAATCGGTTTAGCTGAGAAATTGGATCATTAATGAAAAGATGTCTGCGCCTCCAAGGTGCTGCGCAGTTGATGCAGCTCATCAATATTAAGATGCTCAAGGCGCCCGGCCAGCAGATCGCTGATCTTCTGCACTGGAAGACCAGCTTGCCGTGCGATATCCCGGCTGGCTAGCTCGGAAACGGCAATATGACGAGTGATAATACGCATCAAACGTGCGTTTTTCAAGTTCCCTGACGTCTAGTTCGTCAGGGCAGCTTCGCGGAGGGTCGGAAATATCCGCATGCGCAGAAAGGCGTACCGTACTCATGATGCTCCATCAGTCAGAAGTGACCTGCACACAATGACGCGTGACGAAATGCTTTTCAATACTTCTTCACGCTAAATTTCAACCTTCTCGTTTATGCGCTGTTTGTGGCGTGCTCTGGTAGACTATGCGCTTTAATTTTCAAGCGACCCGAGGAATGAAACATGGCAGCGAACAGCGCGCCCCGCGTTGGGGTGATTATGGGATCAAAGTCTGACTGGCCGGTTATGGAGTACGCCGTACAGATGTTGGAAAAACTCGGCGTTGACTATGAAACCCGCGTGGTATCGGCGCATCGTACCCCGGATCTGCTGTTCGACTATGCTAAAGGCGCCGCTGAACGCGGCCTGCAGGTGATTGTGGCCGGTGCCGGTGGCGCTGCGCACCTGCCGGGGATGGTGGCCTCCCAGACGCCGCTGCCGGTGTTGGGTGTGCCGGTGGAGTCCAAGGCGCTGAAAGGCCTTGATTCCCTGCTGTCCATCGCTCAGATGCCGGGTGGCATTGCCGTGGGCACCCTGGCTATTGGCAAGGCAGGCGCCACCAATGCAGGGCTTCTGGCCGCGCAGATTGTTGGGTTGCAAGATGCTGACGTGCGTGCTGCTGTCGAAAAGTTTCGCGCTGAACAGACTCAGGCGGTGCTGGATAACCCCGACCCGCGTCCCCATGATTAGTCACCCACGATTAAAAGGAGCAACGTCATGAATATTGGCATTCTGGGTGCCGGGCAGCTTGGCCAGATGCTGGCGCTGGCAGGCTATCCGCTGGGCAACCGCTTTACTTTCCTGGATACCACCGGCAAGCCGAGTGCCGACATTGGTGAGGTGGTGATTGACCCCGATAACCAGCATCTGGCTGCATTTCTCGACAAGGTTGATGTGGTGACCTATGAATTCGAGCACCTGCCGGTGGCCTTGGTGCGCGAAATTGAACAGCACAAGCCGGTCTACCCTAGCAGCCGGGCCATTGAAGTATGCCAGAACCGAGTAGAGGAAAAGACGCTGTTTGACCGTCTGGGCATTCCAACGCCAGCGTATCGGGTGGTGGCAAGTGCTGCCGAGCTTGAAGCTGCAGCGGGTGAGTTGGGTTGCCCTGTGGTCGCAAAGTCGGTCACCGAGGGTTATGACGGCAAAGGCCAGGCGGTGCTCAGAAAGCCCAGCGAGGCGGCCAGCGCCTGGGCGACAATTGGTCATTCACAGCTGATCGTGGAAGCCTTTGTGGATTTTGTCCGCGAGGTCTCGATCATAGCGGTACGCGGGCGCGATGGCAGTGTGAAATGCTACCCGATGGCGGAAAACCAGCACCTTGATGGCATTCTGCGCTATTCGGCCGCACCGCTGCCAGATCTTGACGTCGGTGTGCAACAAACGGCTGACCGCTATATCCAGGCCCTGCTTGATGAGCTGGATTATGTCGGCGTGCTGGCCCTTGAGTTGTTCCAGAGCCGGGAGGGGACGCTGCTGGCCAATGAAATGGCGCCTCGGGTGCATAACTCTGGCCACTGGACCATGGATGGCGCCATCACCAGTCAGTTCGAAAATCACCTGCGCGCCATTCAGGGTCTGCCGCTGGGGGAAACCCGCGCTTTGGCACCTACCTGTATGGTGAATGTGATTGGGCGTGAACCTTCAAGTGTCGAAGTCCTGAAGCTGCCCAACGCCCACCTGCACCGCTACGGCAAAGGCGAGCGGGCTGGGCGCAAGCTGGGGCATATCAACCTGCTGGCCGGCAGCCATGCCGAACTGATGGCCAAAACACGTGACTGCGCCAAGCTGTTGCCGGACGCGCCCGCGCCCCATATGACCTTTGATACATAAGCCTGATACATAAGCCCTTCTTTCGGCGGCGGATATTAACGCACCAAAGTGGGTGTTGCAGTAAGCAAAAACGCCTCTCCAGCCATTAGTGGAGAGGCGTTTGTATCATCAGACCGACTGTCAGTTAAGCCAGCTTATTTCGCGTCAAAGTAGCGGTTGTAGATTTCATCGTAAGTGCCGTCTTCCTGCAGTGTGGCCAGCGCTTCGTTGAACTGCTCGGCGAGCGCTTCATCGCGCTGGCGGAAGGCAATCCCGAAGCCATCACCAAAGTATTCCTTCGGCTCAGTGACCATTTCACCCACCACCTTGTAGGCGCGATTATCGCTTTGCAGCAAGGTTGACTGACCGACCGGATAATCCAGGAAGACGATATCCAGGCGCTGTGCTTCCATATCCAGCACCATATCGTCGGCGGTGGAGTAGCGGTTGACATCCGCGACGTCGCCGAACATATCGGTGACGTAGTTATCCTGCAGGGTGCCGCGCTGAACGCCGATGGTGAGGCCATCCAGCGATGCTTCTGTTGTGTCGGTCAGCTCACTGCCTTCCGGTGCAAACCAGGCAGAGGGCGGCTGGAAGTAGGGCTCAGAAAACAGGACCTGCTCACGGCGCTGCTCATTGATGGTCATGGATGACATGATGGCGTCGTATTTACGTGACAAAAGGCCTGGGATGATGCCGTCCCAACCTTGTACCACCCACTCGCAATCAATGCCGATCTCGGCACACAGGGCGTTGCCCAGGTCGATATCAAAGCCGGTCAGTTCACCGTCCGGCGTACGGTATTCCATTGGCTCGTAGGGAACGTCCACGCCAATGCGGATCTCGTCGTAATCCCGTGCCTGTGCGCTGGTAGCGGCAATGGCCAGGCCAAGCAGTGAAGTCGTCAGTATTTTTTCATTGTCAATCTCCAGTTTGAACGTGCACACCCGTAAAAGTGTTCGCGTTTAAATTAACTCACTCAGGCATGAATGCCAAAAGTCTGGTCAACGTTTGAACTAACGTTTGTTTCACCTTGATCTGAGACACGTTAGCTCACGACATGGGCTGTAAATGCGCCAGCAGCTTTTTCTCCAGATAACGGAAAAAGTACAGAATCGCAAAGGTCAGGCACAGATAGATGGCCGCGACAAACAGAAAGGCTTCGAAAGGCGCATAAAAGCGCGCATAGACAAAGCGGGCGGCGCCGGTCAGATCCATGATGGTCACCACGCTGGCAATCGCGCTGGCGTGGAGCATGAAAATCACTTCATTGCCGTAAGCGGGCAAGGCGCGGCGGAAGGCGCTGGGCAAGACTACGCGCCTGAGCATCAGGTTAGTGGACATACCGTAGGCACGTGCTGCTTCGATTTCCCCTTTGGGCGTTGACTTGATGGCGCCACGGAAAATTTCTGTGGTGTACGCCGCCGTATTCAGGGTGAAGGCAATCAGTGCTGGCATGAAAGGATCTTCCAGAATCACCCACAGCCAGGTTTCCTGAATGCCATCAACAAAGACGACGCCGTAGTAAATCAGGTAGAGCTGAATCAGCAGCGGTGTGCCGCGAAACACATAGGTATAGGCGAAAATCGGCCATTTGATCCAGCCGCGCTTGGAGCTGCGGCCAATCGCCAGTGGCACCGCCAGCACCAGGCCAATTAGCAGGGATAGAAATACCAGTTGAACGGTGACCGTCAATCCTTCGGTGTAATAAGAAAGCGTTTGCAGGGTGAAGATACTGTTATCGGCCAGCAATGCTTCAAGCTGAGTCATTAGAGCATCCATCAGTCAGCCTCCCCGTAGCCAATATCATAGCGTTTCTGCAGGCGAGCAAAGAACCACTCTGAGGCGCTGGCAATCAAGAGGTAAATCAGTGCCACTGTGATCATGAAGGTGAAGGGCTCGCGGGTCGCTTTTGAGGCTTCAGCGGCGATACGTACCATATCGGAAAGGCCGATTACTGAGACCAGGGCGGTTGTCTTGAGCAGGACCATCCAGTTGTTGGAAAGCCCGGGCAGGGCGTGGCGCATCATCTGCGGAAAGCGGATGCGGCGGAACACCAGAGCATTGCTCATCCCGTAGGCTTTACCCGCTTCGATCTGGCCGTGTTCAACGGCCATGAAAGCACCGCGGAAGGTCTCACCCATATAAGCACCAAAAATCAACCCGATCGTGACAACTCCGGCCACAAACTCATTGATATTGATAAAGATATCGATATCAAACTGGTAGTAGAGCCAGTCAGTGAAGATGTTGACACCGATCTGGCCACCGAAGAACAGCAGCATCATCAGCACCAGGTCCGGTACGCCGCGAATAATTGTGGTGTACAGGGTCGCGGTTCGGTGTGCGACCCAGCTGCGCGACATCTTGGCTGTTGCGGTCAGCAGGCCAAGAAGAATGGCGACCAACAGCGACAGTAACGCCAGTGATAAGGTGACCCCGGCGCCTTCAAGCAGGCGTGGGCCGTAGCCGTGGAGATCAATCATGATAAGCCTTGCTCCGTGCGCAGGATCAATAATTGGGGGCGAGAAATTGCTTCAGGCGCGGCGATTGAGGGTTTTCAAGCACCTCTGTCGGGCGGCCTGCTTCTTCCACTCGGCCTTCGTGAAGATAGATCACCTGGCTGGAAACATCCCGAGCAAAGCTCATTTCATGAGTGACCACCACCATGGTGCGGCCTTCATCGGCAAGGTCACGCATGACCTTGAGCACATCTCCCACCAGCTCCGGGTCAAGCGCTGAGGTGGGTTCGTCAAACAGCATAACTTCCGGGTCCATTGCCAGGGCACGAGCGATGGCACCCCGTTGCTGCTGCCCGCCAGACATCTGCGCCGGGTAGGCATTGGCTCGATGAGAGAGACCCACCCGCTCAAGTAACGCATGGGCGTGTTCAACGGCTTCAGCCTTGGGCTTTTTCAGCACATGGATAGGGGCTTCGATGATGTTTTCCAGCAGAGTCATGTGGGCCCAGAGGTTGAAGCTCTGGAAGACCATCGACAGCTTGGCGCGCATATTGACGACCTGGCGCCAGTCAGCTGGTTCGCGCCCGTGCTTGGTGGTCTTGAAGCGAATCTCTTCGCCGTGAACAATAAGGTCGCCTTCATTCGGCTGTTCAAGCAGGTTCATACAGCGCAGGAAGGTGCTCTTGCCGGAGCCCGAAGCACCAATCAAGGTAATCACATCGCCCTTGTGAGCCTGTAGCGAAAGACCTTTCAGCACTTCGGTATCGCCAAAGCGCTTGGTGATATTACGTACTTCAAGAGGAATGGGCGTTGCGGCCATTGTTTTTGACTCCATTACAGGGGGTTGCCGCAGCAACATGACAGTATGACGACACAGAGTGGTCAACTGGCATTATTATATCCGACTTTAGTGAAAGCGTTTCAAACGCTATTCACTTCGTGTGGCTGGCGGTTGTCATACGGTTTTTATCGTTATTATGTTGATTGCTGATAGCAAATAGTGGGAAACCTTAGACGTGACTAGCCTCCACAGGGGCAACCAGCAATGCCGCGCGGGCGCCGATTTCCACATTGGCGTTTGGAAATACCACGTGAAGTGGCATTTCGCCGACTGTGAACGCTCCAGCGTGAGCATCCTGAGCCAGCAGTGTGCCTGATGGGAAGGCGGTAAAGTTGGGTATATCGTCATCAAAGCATAGAGTGAATTCATCACTGTGGCGCGTGATTTCCTGCTCCACCCTAAAAATACCATCCTGTCCGGCGGTTGCGCTGCTGGCGCCTGAGCGCAGGCCAGTGCCGCCAGTAGCGCCAGCATGGGACGCAGCGCGTCCAGGTCATTGGAACCAAAAGGTGCCACTCGGCCCAGCTCAAAGGTAAAGGCCTGGGCGCTGTGGTAGTGCTTGCTGTAGTGGGAAAATGTCCAGCTATGCTGATGCTGATGAAGTACTGCCTGGATGTCAGCACCCGCCAGCCATGGCCACTGTTCGTCTGCTGTGTCTGCTTCGGCAAACGGCTCGACGACAAAACGTGGATAGAGGCTTTCCCGAATCGCAGTATGCAGATCGTAGTGAATGGCGGGCAGCTCGGCATGGCGTTGATAGAACTGATCCACCTGGCTCATCAGTTCACGGGCGCGCGCCGGCTCATTGCCCTCCAGACCTAGGCCGCGTTGGAACAGGCGGTTGAGGTTGGTGTTGATAAAGCGTTTGCCCTGACGCAGGGCGGGCAGGTTGCCCAGAATCACCAGTACGGGGAACCCAGTGCCAGCAGGCCTGCTTCAATCTGCGCAAGCAGTTCACCAAGCAGCTCAACCGGTGCGGTTTCATTGCCATGAATGGCCGCTGAAAAAACGCAGGCGTGGGGATTGTCGCCCAGGGTTTCAGGCGTCAGTTCAAGTATCCCAGGCCCATGCAGTGTGTAGTTACCCGATGCCAGCGGGCCACTGCGGCGCGATGCAGGTTTACCTTCCAGCGTCCAGTCAAGCCATTCGGTGAGCATAGGGTGTTCCTTGATATTGTTTTTCAACGATCTTGTCTGTTGCCACCTTTACCTGAATGTCAGGCCGACGCAAGCCAAGACGTCGTTGGAGTGAAAAAGCCGGTGCGCAGGTGAAACAACCAATCAATTCGACTGAGCGCGTCGAAATCTTTCGCTTTTATCCGCGCAGTGAGTCGCTATGCTTGTACCGTCAATTAACACGCTGATTATATGGCGATAAATCAGCCCAGATCAGATTAAAAGGAGCAAGGCAATGACAAAGGTACTGGTGCTTTACTATTCCATGTATGGCCATATCGATACCATGGCACAGGCAATTGCTGACGGTGCGAAAGAAGTGGCGGGGGTCGAGGTGACCGTCAAACGCGTGCCGGAAACCATGCCGCAAGAGGCGTTCAACAACGCAGGTGGCAAGCAGGACTATACAACCCCGAAGCGTCGCCTGAGGAATTGGCCGATTACGATGCGATTATCTTTGGCACGCCTACCCGGTTTGGCAATATGGCAGGGCAGATGCGCACCTTTCTTGATCAGACCGGTGGGTTATGGGCCAACGGCGCCCTGCGCGGCAAGGTGGCCAGTGTGTTCACCTCAACGGGTACTGGCGGTGGTGACGAACAGACCATTACATCCACCTGGACCACTCTGGCCCACCACGGCATGATCATTGTGCCGATTGGCTATGGCGTGGAAGACCAGTTTGATATTTCCAAAGTCAGCGGAAACACCCCTTATGGTGCCGCGACGCTGGCAGGCGCTGATGGTTCGCGCCAGCCGGATGAAAGCGAGCTGAAAATTGCCCGTTTCCAAGGCAATCTGGTCGCCAAAACAGCGGTTAAGCAGGGCCGCTGATCCTGAGCTGACAAGCCTCCGTTTTAACACTGACTGTTTTTCTATAACCCTGCTGACCCTGTCAGTAGGGTTATTTACGGGTGTGGCTAATAGTCTCATCAGAGCCGTTGAGTCTGCTTCATGAGCATGGCAACAGCCCTGTCAGCAAGGGGAAAGATGTAAGATCTGTGTTTGGGCCATCACCAAACCGTGATATTCAATAAGCACCATTTTATATATTTTAACAACATCATTATTCCTCAAGGTTTATTATTTTTCAAATCATCATGTCCTAGCGTGTATCTGGTGATATAGACGATAACTAATAGGCCTGGAGAAAAGAGTATGACAGTCGCTCAACGGTGCAGTGTCGGGTTGCTTTTGTGGATATGGTTATCAAACGCTTTGGCGGCCACCGCGGATCATACTCAGTTTGATGCTTTGCAGGGTTCATTCACGTCTGCTCAGGAAGTAACGCAAGCATGCCTGAGCTGTCATACAGAGGCTGCTCAGCAGGTGATGGCGACACGTCACTGGACATGGGAGTACGAAAACCCGCATGACGGCGAACAGCTGGGTAAAAAGACCATGCTCAATACTTTTTGTATTGCAGACCGCTCCAATGAAGGCTTCTGCCAGTCCTGTCATGTTGGCTATGGCTGGGAAGACCAGCAGTTTGATTTCACCAATGAGGCCAACGTTGACTGTCTGGCCTGTCATAACAGCGGTGACTATGTAAAAGGGTGGGCGGGTTATCCTGTAGAGGGTACCAATCTGACTACTGTGGCTCAGGCCGTAGGTGAAACGACGCGGGCCTCCTGTGGCAGCTGCCATTTTTATGGCGGCGGCGGAGATGGTGTCAAACATGGAGATCTGGATTCCTCTCTGGTCGACCCGCATCGTGGGCTGGATGTGCACATGGCAAGTGATGGGCTGAATTTCAAGTGTAGTACCTGTCACCAGTCTGATGATCACAACATCGCTGGCAGCCGGATTCAGGGAACCGCAGTTGATAATCAGGAAGCCATGTTGCGTGGTCACCATGATGAGAATCGCAATGCCGCCACCTGTCAGTCTTGTCATGGTCAGTCACCGCATGAAACAGGCGCGGATGCCCAGCGGCTGAACGACCATACCCGTACGCTGGCCTGTCAAACCTGCCATATTCCGGCTTTTGCTCGCGGCGGGGTGCCCACCAAGATGGAGTGGGACTGGTCGACGGCCGGCCAACTGGATGAAAACGGCGAGCCTTTCGAAATCACAGATGACAACGGTCATATCATTTATATGAGCAAAAAAGGGGACTTTGTTCTCGAAGAGAATGTCGTGCCGGAATACGTTTGGTGGAATGGCGATACGTCTTTCGTTACCGCTGACGATACGATCAACCCGAATGAGCGGGTGATGGTGAACACCTACCATGGAGAGCCGGGTGCCGACGATGCGCGTATCTGGCCTGTCAAGCGTTCGCTGGGGCGTCAGCCATACGACACTGTACACAATACCCTTCTGCAACCGCAGATTGCCATCCCCGGTAATGATACGTCTTTCTGGTACAACTTTGACTGGGATAAAGCGCTTCAGGCAGGTACAGAGTATGCTGAGCAGCCGTTCAGTGGTGAGTATGATTTTGTCGATACTGCCATGTTGTGGCCGATCACTCACATGGTAGCCCCCAGTGAAGATGCGCTGGATTGTGCGTCCTGCCATCGTGACCAAGGTCGTCTGGAAAGTATTGAGGGGGTCTGGATGCCTGGTCGTGATCGCCATGTTCTGCTCGATCGTTTTGGGTTTGGGGTGGCAGGTTTGATGCTAGTAGGCGTTTTTGGCCACGGTGCCATGCGCTTTTTCAATCGCAACCGTCAGAAAGGACATTAATATGAGCCAGCGCCTTTATCTCTTTACCCGTTTCGAGCGTTTCTGGCACTGGTCTCAGGCAGGATTGATTATTTGCCTGCTGTTCACTGGCTTTGCGATTCGTGGGTCGCATTCATTACTTGATTTTCATGCTGCCGTCAGAATGCATGAAATAGCGGCCTGGTTATTGGTGACACTATGGGTGTTCGCCATTTTCTGGCATCTGACTACCGGTCAGTGGAAGCATTATATCCCCACCCTGGATCGTATCATGGCGATGATTCGTTATTACGCCTACGGTATTTTTACTGGCGAAGCACACCCCTATCGCGTCACGTTGGAGCGCAAGCATAATCCGCTTCAGCGCCTGGCATACCTTGGCGTTAAACTGGCGATCAATCCACTGGTCTGGGTATCCGGGATGCTCTATCTGTTCTGGGGAAGTGTCAGGGCGCTTATGCCCGCCTGGTTAAGCCTGGAACAGGTAGCCGGTCTGCATGCATTGGGAGCTTTCATGATGCTGAGCTTCCTGATTATCCATGTCTACCTGGCAACCGTCGGACATACACCTATGGCCCATATCAAGGCGATGATTACGGGATGGGATGATGGGCATGATAGCCACATTCCCGATCAGCCACTTAGGGAGGATCACCAGCCCTGACAGCGGACGCTGGTATTGAGTCACTTTTACCCTCAGCAGTGAAAAACCTGTTCTGTGATGGCTCTGCCCAAGGTCTGAGTATTGCCCTGGCCGCCAATATCCGGAGTTAGAACCGCCGGATTGCCTTCTTCGAGCACGGCCTCAATAGCGCTGACAATCGCATCGGCGGCGGCCTGGTGACCAAGGTGCTCCAGCATCATGGCACCAGACCAGATTTGGCCGATCGGGTTGGCAATCCCCTTACCGGCAATATCTGGCGCACTGCCGTGTACCGGTTCAAACAGGCTGGGGAAGTGACCCTGCGGGTTAATGTTGGCCGATGGCGCAATGCCAATAGTGCCGGTACAGGCGGGGCCAAGATCCGAGAGAATGTCACCAAACAGGTTGCTGCCGACCACCACATCGAACCAGTCTGGGTGCAGCACAAAGTTAGCGGTGAGGATATCAATATGGAATTTGTCCACATTGACCTCAGGGTAGTTGGCTGCCATGGTTTCTACCCGCTCATCCCAGTAGGGCATGGTGATGGAAATACCGTTGGATTTGGTGGCTGACGTCAGCTTTTTACGTGGGCGCGATTGAGCGAGTTCAAAGGCATATTTGAGAACACGGTCGACGCCGGTGCGGGTCATTATGGTTTCCTGAATGATCACTTCCCGCTCGGTGCCTTCAAACATTTTGCCGCCGACGCTGGAATACTCGCCCTCGGTATTTTCGCGCACCACATAGAAATCGATATCGCCCGGCGCCCGCCCGGCCAGCGGGCTTTTGATCCCGGGCATGAGCTTGCAGGGGCGCAGGTTGATATATTGGTCAAAGCGGCGGCGAAACTGCAGTAAGGATCCCCACAGCGAGATATGGTCAGGTACCGTGTCTGGCCAGCCAACGGCGCCATAGAACAGGGCATCAAACCCCTTGAGCTGTTCGAACCAGTCATCCGGCAGCATCTTACCGTGACTCAGGTAATAGTCACAGCTGCCAAACTCAAAGGTCTGGAAGTCAAGCTCAAGGGCAAACTTGCGTGCGGTGGCATCGAGTACGCGTAGACCTTCCGGCATGACTTCAGTGCCAATACCGTCACCGGCAATTACCGCAATACGCTGGGGCATGAAAATTCCTTATTGTTTATCGTAAAGTCAAAGGGCCCTAATTTGGGCAGCTATCGCCCTGGGCAACGTCAATCAGTTCATCGGTAGGAAAATCCATTTCGGCAGCGCGTTCGCGCAGGCGGTTCTCAGTCACCCCATCCATTTGCGGTGAGCGCGAGAGTATCCATAAGTAGTCGCGGTTAGGCCCGGACACCAGCGCCCACTGATAATCATCATCAAGTTCCAGAATATTATAGCCGCCATAGAAAGGGCCAAAAAAGCTGACTTTCAGACGCCCAACATCTTCTTCATCAATAAAATAGGCGCGGCCTTCCGCCTCATCCCAGGCTTGCTCTTCAAGGTTATAGCCGCGATTGACTACACGTACGCCGCCATCATCACGCAGGCTATAGCTGGCAGTGACGCACTCAAGTCCGCGCTCAAAGGAGTGATCCAGGCGGGCAATTTCGTACCACTCACCTAGATAGCGGTCGAGCTCGAAATCAGTGACGGGCTGGGTGCCGGAGGGGATGCCGGTACAGCCGGTAAGCAGACCCAGGCTCATGACCAATGGGATCATGCCAGTGCGCATGGTGACTCTCCTGAAAAGTGGTGGATAAAAAAGGGGGGATTAACGTGTTTAGCACTGAAAGCGTGAGAGTGGCTGTTGATTGAAGTAACGACACAGTAGCCCATACAGATCCGGGTAGGCATCCGCAAGAATCGCGGGGGCGCAAAAAAAGCTTCGCAGCACACGGCAAAGCACTCTCCAGGGTGGCTGGCCGCATAATCGTCAATCGGGGTTGGCTGACCATGCCGAAGTCTATCCTGAAGGTCATTCCATACGCCGCTGAATATACCGTGCCACTCTGCCGGGGTAATGCTGGTGGGCAGCGGTGGAAAACCATCAATATCAATGGCATTGCCCATATCGAGCTTGTGGGCCAGTTCATGGATTAGAACATTGTAGCCGTTGAAATCGCCACTTTGCATCAGGTCGGTAAATGACAGCACCACAGGCCCCTGATAAGAGGTTTCGCCCGCTCGGCTATCCGTGTATTCGTGGACGACACCAAACGCATCCATTTCTTCCACCTGGCGGGTAAACCCATCAGGCAGCAGGATAATTTCGTGCACGTTGGAAAAGGCATCGGAATGTTCGAAACTGCTCCATCCAAGCGTCAGCAAACAGGCCTGACCGGCCAATACCAGGTAAGCCGGTCGGTCAAAGGCAACGTCCTGTAATTCAGGGTGAAAGGTAATGCGTTTTTGAGCCAGAAACTGCCAGGCGCGTTGGCCAAGCTGCTCGGCTTCTTCATTGCCAAGTGTATTCAGTAACGCAACACGTTGGCAGGCTGTCTGCCAATCCGCCGTGGGAAAACGGCGCGATGACGTGGACGGGCTTAGCCAGCGAATGGGCATGGGCGCAGACCTGTTTGAACGCAGAAAAAGAGAGTTGGAATATTCACGAATAGCCTTCTTATACTAAGGGCGAAAGCGATTTGCAATCCTTTACGTTAACTTACCTGCGTCTTTTTATGAGAGAAGCAGACGTTATTGCCTTGATCAGGAAGATGGGAGGCGCTATCAATAGAAAGTATCGGCAGAGCCACTGAATGAACAGAGAAAGAGGCAAGCGCTATGCCACGCATCGAACTGCTTGAACAGATCTACACCATTGTCGAGCAGATTCCTGTTGGGCGGGTAACTACCTATGGGCGTATTGCGGCGATGACCGAAGGCGCGACCCCGCGCATGGTAGGTTCAGCGTTGCGCAATCTACCCGCAGGCCATCAATTGCCTTGGCATAGAGTGATTGCGGCATCGCGTAAGCTGGCAGACCACGGCGGTGCTGAACGTCAACACCAGAAATTGCGCGATGAAGGAGTGGTTTTCGACCGCAAAGGACGTGTCGCTTTTGATCTTGTCTGGCCTGACTGAAGTAGCCAATTTTTTGGATGCATTAAAGAATAACGCCGCCCTATTGGGCGGCGTTATAGCTTCAGTCTTCCAGGTTGGCGCCAGACTTCCACGACCAGTCTCGCCAGCGCAGATCAAACAGATCCTTGCGGCGATCCTTGAGGTTGGTCACCGAGCCTTCAGCGCGCAACACTGTCAGGCGGGTCAGGTCCAGGTCCGAGAAAAAGATCATCTCGGTGTTGGGCGTGGTTTCTGCCAATACGGCGTCATGAGGGAAGGCAAAATCAGACGGCGAGAATACCGCTGATTGGGCATACTGGATATCCAGGTTTTCGATTGACGGCAGGTTGCCGACGCTGCCGCACAGTACCACATAGCACTCGTTTTCAATCGCGCGAGCTTGGGAGCAGTGGCGCACCCGCAGATAACCGTTTTTGGTGTCGGTCCAGAAAGGCACAAACAGGATATCCATTTCCTGATCCGCCAGCAGGCGCCCAAGCTCAGGAAACTCGACGTCATAGCAGATCAGTATGCCGACGCGTCCGGCATCGGTTTCAAATATCTGCAGGTTGTCACCGCCTTCAATCACCCAGTCGCGGCGTTCCTGAGGCGTGATATGCAGTTTGGCCTGGCGCTCGACGCTGCCGTCGCGATGGAAGAGATAAGCGATATTGTAAAGCCGGTCATCTTCACCGACCTCGATCATCGAGCCGCCGACAATATTGATATTGTAGGACACTGCCATACGCGACAGCTCAGTCTTGAACTGTTCGGTAAAGCTGGCCAGAAAGCGGATGGCCGCCATCTGATCCTGCTGGGCAGCACGGTCCTGCAGACCCATCAGTGGCGCGTTGAACAGTTCTGGGAAGACGGCAAAGTCACTCTGATAGTCCGACAGGGCATCCACAAAGTATTCAATCTGCTGAAGGGCTGCTTCCACCGAAGAGAATTCGCGCATCTGCCACTGTACGGCGCCAACCCGCACCTGGGTGGGGCGTGTATCGAGAATATTGGCGGCAGGCTCGAACAGGATATTGTTCCACTCAAGCAGAGTGGCATAACCCTTGGACTGCTCATCTTCCGGCAGGTATTTACGCAGCAGGCGCTTGACCTGAAAGTCATTGGCCAGCTGGAAGGACAGAATTGGGTCGTAGAGCTCCTTGCGGGATACCTTTGTCGATATACTCTGTGGGCCCCATTTCATCAGCATGCTGGTGATATTCGGGAATCCGCCCGCCGGCCAGAATGGCCCGCATGTTGAGTGAGCGGCACAGTTCCTTGCGCGCCTCATACAGGCGGCGCCCTAGACGGTAACCGCGATAATCCGGATGAATCAGGATATCCAGGCCGTACATGGCATCGCCGTTACTGTCATTAAGGATGACTTCACGGTGGCCGATCAGGTCGTCGTACTTGTGAGGGTTGGAAAATTCGTCGTAATCCACCTGCACGGTCAGAGCGACCCCGACGAGCACACCGTCATCTTCAATAGCGATCTGACCGTCCGGGAATTCATGGATCAGCTTGTCAATCGTGTGCTGTGGCCAGGCGCCTCCAATATCATGATAGACCGCATCCATCAGTGATTTGAGCTGAGAATAATCCTCAGAGGTCAGGTTACGCGTGTTCAGGTGCAGATCTTCTAGGGACATGGTGTCTGGTTTTCCCAATTCAAAAATATAGCGTTACTCTAGCACTTCTGCGCCGCTACTGTTGAGGTCGGTCTGGCTTCCACTGGGCCAGTGTCTGCTTGAACGGCAGGGTCAATGTCTGTGCCATGATGACACCCCCGAGAATCAAAAGACCACCAATAATGTGGAAGACGGCCAAGTGTTCACCCAGAAAGATCATGGCAATAATGGCACTGAACAAGGGCATCAGGTTGATGAAAATGCTTGCCTGGTTGGCCCCGATCTGACGTACCGCGCGCATCCATAGGTACGTTGTAATGATCGATGCCGGAATGCCCGCATACAGAATCAGCCAGACATTATGCCCATCAACGGGCGTCTTTGGCCCGAGCAGATAAGGGGGCAGCAGAATCAGCACCGCAAAGCATATCTGGCCATACAGCATGACCCAGGGCGGCAGCTTCATCTGCCAGCGCCGCAGCATGACCCCATACATGGCATAACAGGTGGCCGCGACCACCATCAAGGCATCCCCTGGTGATACCTTTAGCTGCAGCAATGATAACGGGTTACCTTGCCCAAGCAGCACGGTGACGCCGAAAAAGGCCAGCACGCCGCCGATAATGCCGCCAAGGGTGGGCGGCTCGCGCAGGATCAGCGCGCTAAGCAGCACGGTTAAAAGCGGCACCATGGCCGCGAGAATACCCATATTGGTGGCCGAGGTTGTCTCTGCTGCCACATAAGCCAGGCCTTGCCATAAGCCCATTCCCAGCATGCCCAGTAGCGCAAGTCTTGGCCATTGCTTGAGAATCTCATCGCGATGACGCCAGGCGGCAGGCAGCACAAAGGGTGTCATCACCAGCAAGGCCAATAACCAGCGTAGAAAGGCAATACTGCTCGGCGCAATGCTGCCCACCGTTAGCTGGTTGATGGTCATGTTGCCTGACCAGATCAGCACCGTGGCCAGCGGCGGCAAAAAATAAATCAGTCGCATGTAAAGGTTCCTGAAAAAGGTTCCTGAGAATAGTTAGCCTGTTAATGTGACGCGCATTGAAACAAACGACAAGGGGCAAGGTTGTGATTAACGCATCTAGCCATCGTTGTCGTCCAGATTATCGAACTCAGGGGTGTACCTGATCCGCACAATGTCATACGCTTGTTTGAATAGCCGCAAACAATAACATCTGCTTGAGTGAGGAAGCCCAATGACTGCCTACCCGCATATTTTCCAGCCGCTACAGCTTGGCCCCTTAACATTGCCCAACCGCGTATTAATGGGGTCAATGCATACCAACCTTGAGGAATCACCCAATGGCTTTGCCAGGCTGGCACATTTTTACGCGGAGCGCGCCCGGGCAGGCGTTGGCCTGATCGTTACCGGTGGCATTGCGCCTAACCCTGAAGGCGCTGTTTTTCATGGGGCCAATGCGCTGATAGATGACTCTCAGCTTGCTGAGCATCGTCAAGTAGTAGATGCGGTTCACCGCGAGGGTGGGCATCTGTGCATGCAGATTCTCCACGCCGGGCGCTATGCCTATTCGCCTGAACTGGTGGCGCCCTCTGCTATCCAGGCGCCGATCAATAGGTTCACCCCGCGAGCGCTTGACAGCGACGAAGTCGAGCAGCAGATTGCCGACTATGTGCGCTGTGCCCGTCTGGCCCAGCAGGCGGGCTATGACGGCGTTGAAATCATGGGCTCTGAAGGCTACCTGATTAACCAGTTTATCTGCCAGCGCACCAATCAGCGTGATGATCAGTGGGGCGGGAGTTTCGAAAACCGCATTCGCTTTGCTATTGAAATTGTAAGTCGTGTGCGTAAAGCAGTCGGCAAAAACTTTGCGCTGATTTTTCGTTTGTCGATGATTGATCTGGTAGAAGAGGGCAGCACTCATGAAGAGGTGGTCGCCCTTGCCAAGGCGATTGAATCAGTAGGAGCTGATGCGCTGAATACTGGCATTGGCTGGCATGAGGCCAGGGTGCCAACCATCGTCACCAGCGTGCCACGTGCGGCCTTCACTCAAGTAACCCAAAAGCTGCGCAGTGAGGTCACGCTGCCATTGATTACCACCAACCGGATCAATATGCCGGAGGTGGCTGAACAAGTGCTGGCACAAGGTCATGCGGATATGGTCTCCATGGCACGTCCGTTTCTGGCGGACCCTGAATGGATTAATAAGGCCGAGGAGGGGCGCGCGGATGAAATCAATACCTGCATCGCCTGTAATCAGGCCTGCCTGGATCACACCTTCGCTGGCAAGCTGACGTCCTGTTTGGTCAATCCGCGTGCTTGCCATGAGACGGAGTTGGTGGTGACACCTGCAGCCAAGATCAGGCAGGTCGCGGTTGTGGGGGTGGCCCGGCGGGACTTGCGGCAGCCGTGACGGCTGCTCAGCGCGGGCATCAGGTGGTGCTGTTTGAACGCCAGGCCGAGTTAGGCGGGCAGTTCAATTATGCACGCAAGATTCCTGGTAAAGAGGAGTTCAACGAGACTCTGCGCTATTACCGAGTGATGCTGGAAAAGTACGCGGTGGACATCCGTCTCAATAGTAAAGCCAGCGTAGAGGAGCTGGTAACATTCGATGAGGTCGTGCTGGCCACTGGCGTACAGCCGCGTCAGCTGGCGATACCCGGTGCAGACCATCCCAGTGTGCTCTCCTATGCCGAAGCGATCCGCGAGCCGCAGCGCGTGGGCCACAAAGTGGCGGTGATCGGTTCAGGTGGTATTGGCTTTGACGTGGCTGAGCTGCTGGTCAATCAGGTGCCTACTGCCTTGGATATCAATGCCTGGTGCGATGAATGGGGCGTTGATCTTGAGATTAATCAGGCAGGTGGGCTGAAAGCCCCGCAGCATCCGGCCAGCGCCCGAGAGGTGGTGATGTTGCAGCGTAAAACCTCCAAGCCTGGCAAAAATCTCGGCAAGACCACCGGCTGGGTGCATCGAGCATCGCTTAAACAGCATGGCGTTACTATGCTGGCAGGGTGTGAGTACCTGCAGATCGACGATCAAGGCTTGCATATCCGCCATCAGGACACAGTGCAGGTGCTTGCGGTAGATAGCATAGTGGTGTGTGCGGGTCAGGAATCTGTGCGTGACTTACTCGGGCCTTTGGAAAAGGCAGGTATCAGAGTACAGATTATTGGTGGTGCCGAGGAGGCGGCCGAACTTGATGCCAAGCGCGCTATTGAGCAAGGCACTCAAGTGGCCGCTGCGCTCTGAGTGCTAGGTATGCTTCATAGGCCAGATTAAAAAAGCCCGCTATAAAAGCGGGCTTTGGTATCTTGGTGCAGTAGCAGTGCTTAAGCAGCAGCTGTCCAGGATTGGCACCAACCGGCTGGTTCGACGCTGTTCTGCGGGAACAACTGGCAGCCTTCTTTATCAGCAATCCAGAACATGCAGTTATTGCACTGTTCGCCTTCAGCATAAGCAGGATGATCGCTTGCTTCGCTAGCGACTTCTACGTAGTTCAACGCCTGGGCGTTGCTGGAGGAAGGATCCAGGCGTGGCAGATCCTGGGCGAAAGCAGTCTTGGAAAGAATGCCAGCACCTAGCGGCAGTGCCGCAAGGCCAAGCATACTGTTGCGCATGAAGTCACGACGGCTTTGATTAGCCATGATCTCTCCTTATCGTCACGGTCTGACGTTGTATTCACGGTCTTGTGGGTGGTTGTCCACCTCTTCAGGGCTCCGACAGAACCTGCTTAACCGGAGTTAAGAGGTATTTTAGCGTAAGTGCCTGCAGAGTGCGAATAAGCTTATCATCCAGCGACAATTCGCCACGTTAAGGGTTTGTTAAGTCCTGCCTAATAAGGCTTACTCAACCCATCTGCGCAGTCACTCATTGTGCTGTTATACTTTGGCACAAGAAGTTTTAATACGTTCCCTTGTTGTTGAATATTACTATTTCGTGAGGCTCGCCATGCAAAACGCTGTTATTTTGATCAATACCGAAAAAGGCCAGGTAAAGGCTGTGGCCGAACGTCTTGCTGATGTGGAAGGGATCAGCGAGGTGTATTCCACCTGCGGCCGCTATGATCTTGTCGCTATCGCCCGCACGCGGGATTTTGAAAGCCTTGCTGAGCTTGTCACTGAGCGCCTAAATAAAGTGGAAGGTATCAGTGATACCGAAACGCTTAACGCCATGCAGGTGCATTCGCGCCATGACCTGGAAACCATGTTCTCAGTGGGCTGGTAACACCTGCCCCTAGCTGTATTTTCCCGCATTACTAAAAGGAGTTAGTACCTTGGGTCGCGCAATGTCTCGTTTACGTCGTCAGGGCCGTCGCCTCGCGGTGACGGCCCTATTTGTTGTGATTGGTTCAGGCCTATGGCTATTTCAAGAGCAAAGCTACCGCGATGCCTATACCTGGGAAGGGGTGCCTACCTGGGACGAACTAAGCCTGACATCCTTTCACCGCGTGATGCGTAACGACGGCTACCTGTTAGGGTGGTCAGATTTGCGTGCCGGGGCCTTATGGGTCAGCTATCAACTCGCCGCCGTTGACGATGCTGCCATTGGCAGTCGCCCAGGCTTCTCGGCCGATTGGCGAACGCTCTGGCCAATCGGCACTGATAGCTACTCGGGCAGTGGTTACGACCGCGGCCACCTGGCGCCCAACTATGCTATCGCTGCGGTGCATGGCCGCCAGGCTCAGGTAGACACCTTTCTGATGAGTAACATGTCACCGCAAACGCCAGAGTTGAACCGCCAGCTATGGCAGCGCCTGGAAGAAGCGGTAATGGACCATTTCGCGCCGCGTTTCGAGCAGTTACAGGTAATCACCGGGCCGATCTACGCGGAAGGTTTCAGCAATGCTATGGATCGCGTTGGCTTTGTCGAAGTGCCGGTTGCGTTCTACAAGATCATCGTAGCGCCACACTCGGAAAACCCGCGCGCGTTAGCTTTTATCATGCCGCAGAAGGTGCAAGGCAATGAACCTCTGGATGACTACCTGGTATCCATTGATGAGGTAGAGGCAAAAACAGGGCTGAATTTCTTCCCCGATCTGACCCCAGCCGTCGAGCAAGCTCTGGAAGGTCAGATAAGTACTAACGGCTGGGCGCTGGAAGAAGTCGCCCGCAAGCCAGGGCGGTTTCAGTAAAAGCTAGCCAGAAATATCTTATGTCTTCCTGGCAGTTAGGCGTCAATAATCCGCTGTGCGGCCATTCTTTGCGGTTTCTGAAAAGCCGAAAAAGAGTGGTCGTTTTTATATCAGGCAGGAGACATTACCGCCCAGCACATTTAAATCGAGCGTAGATTTAAGTCGGGTGTAGATAAGGGTAGTTTCAATTAGAGAAGGGGCAACAGAAATAGTGGGGATGCTTGACAACAACATGGGGTTGATACTTTTGGTGCCCAGGAGAGGACTTGAACCTCCACGACCATACGGTCACTAGCACCTGAAGCTAGCGCGTCTACCAATTCCGCCACCTGGGCCTTACATCTTGACTGGATCTATCTAGTACTCTGAAACATAGCTAAACAGTGTTCGATTGGTGCCCAGGAGAGGACTTGAACCTCCACGACCATACGGTCACTAGCACCTGAAGCTAGCGCGTCTACCAATTCCGCCACCTGGGCGAACACTTGCTATATTTTTTTACTACTCAATAACCTTCACTGCTACATCTTTGTTTTGTCAGCTTTTAGTTAGCTGAAAAAAGATGTGGTGCCCAGAAGAGGACTTGAACCTCCACGACCATACGGTCACTAGCACCTGAAGCTAGCGCGTCTACCAATTCCGCCATCTGGGCAATTGGCGCGTATGATACCGAGATGGCCATGAAATGCAAGTGCTTTTCAGCCCAATTTACTGTTCTTTGTGCTTTCATGGAGCATGGGGTGTTGTTTGGCAACAATTCTTCTACTTACGTGGTTGGGTGATGCTGCCAGCAGCGCTATACTGCCTACATGATCAAACATAATTGTATAAATTTCAGCTGTATTGCCGCTGACCCCGTTTGTATGCGACACCTGACGCTTGCGAAATCTCACCGCGCCCCATTAGCTGAAGATAAAGAAGCCGAAGATAAAGAATCAAGGATGCCGACTTTATGAATAAGTGGACGCTGAGTGACGACCCGCACGCGAGCCGTGAAGCACAAAAATATGATAATCCGGCACCCAGTCGGGAATACCTGCTGGCTGCGTTGGAAAATTACGGTAAGCCAATTACCCATGAAAACATGAGCCGCCTGCTGGGATTGGAAGATGAAGACCATCAGGAAGCGGTGCGCCGTCGCTTGGCCGCCATGGAACGTGATGGCCAGGTGCTGCGTGATCGCCGAGGCGCCTATGCGCTGATCAATAAACTCGATCTGATCAAGGGCAAGGTGCTGGGCCACCGTGACGGTTTCGGGTTTGTGCTACGCGATGATGGCAAAAAGCCCGATCTGGTACTGCCGCCACGTCAGATGCGCCGCGTTTTTCACGGCGACCATGTGCTGGTACGCGTTAGTGGTCGCGATCGGCGCGGACGCGATGAAGCTACCATTGCTGATGTGATTGCGCGTAACACCCAGACAATGGTGGGTGTCTATCGTAGCAATACGCCTGAATTTGGCGTGCTGGTGCCAGAAAATCCGCGTATCACCCAGGAAGTCATCATTCCCCATAGTGCTTCTGGCGGTGCCCAGGATGGTCAGGTGATTTCTGCCAGGATTACCCAGCAGCCAGCCACTCGAGTCCAGCCGGTGGGTGAGGTGATTGAGGTGCTGGGTGAGCGTATGGATCCAGGTATGGAAATTGATATTGCTATCCGCAGCTACGATATTCCGGCGGAGTTTCCGCCTGAGGTAATGGATCAGATCTCGACCATTTCCGCAGAAGTCGTTGAAGCGGATAAGCAGAACCGGGTTGATCTTCGCAATACGCCGCTGGTGACCATCGATGATGAGTCCGCCAAGGACTTTGATGACGCGGTCTGCGCCTGGAAAACTAAGTCGGGCAGCTGGAAGCTGGTGGTTGCCATTGCTGATGTGTCCCACTATGTGCGCCCTGGCGAGCCACTGGATGATGAGGCGCGCACGCGGGGTACGTCGGTGTACTTCCCTGGGCAGGTGGTGCCCATGTTGCCAGAGCTGTTGTCCAATGGGTTGTGCTCACTGAACCCCCATGTTGATCGCCTGGTCATGGTCTGTGAGATGAATATCTCCAAGACCGGCGCGATCAGCCGTTATCGCTTCTATGAAGCCGTGATGAACTCCCATGCGCGGCTGACCTATAACAAGGTGGCGGCGATTCTGGACCCGGACAGTGACGAAGGCGAAACGCTGCGCAGGGAACATGCCAAGCTGGTCAAGCCGCTCAAGGACCTGCATGAGCTGTATGGCATTTTGCACGACGCACGCATTGAGCGTGGCGCCCTTGAGTTTGACACGACCGAAACGGCGATCATCTTTAACGATGAGCGTAAGATTGAAAAAATTGTGCCGCGTAAACGTAATGACGCGCACAAAATGATTGAAGAGTGCATGCTGGCTGCTAACGTTGCTACTGCCCGTTTTCTGGACAAGCATGACCTTCCGGCCCTGTACCGTATTCACGAAAAGCCGACGCCTGAACGCCTCGACAAGTTGCGTCTGTTCCTCAACGAGCTGGGGTTGACGCTGCCCGGTGGTGATGACCCGACGCCGCAGGATTATCAGGCCCTGCGCGAGACGATCAAAGATCGCCCGGATGCGGATATCATCCAGACGGTGATGCTGCGCTCAATGAATCAGGCCGTGTATTCGCCCCAGAACGAAGGCCACTTTGGCTTGGCCTATCAGGCTTATGCGCACTTTACCTCGCCGATTCGCCGCTACCCGGATCTGCTGGTGCACCGCGCCATTCGCTCGGTGGTACGCGGCCCTCGCCAGACCAATACAGTAATGCGGGTAGAAGGCGCGCCTGTTGAGCCACCCAGCAAGTGGTGCCCGTATACCTTTGAGCAGATGGTTGAGCTGGGCGAGCACTGCTCGATGGCCGAGCGCCGCGCTGATGATGCGACACGAGACGTGGAAAGCTGGCTGAAATGCGAGTTCATGTCCGACAAGCTGGGTGAGACCTTTGACGGTACCATTGCCTCGGTGACCCAGTTCGGTCTCTTTGTGCGCCTGGATGAGTTCTATGTGGAAGGTCTGGTGCATGTGACGTCACTGCCATCGGATTACTACCACTACGAAGCAGAGAAGCACCGTCTTAAAGGTGAGCGCACTGGCACCACCTATCGCCTGGGTGACGGCGTCACCATTCAGGTGGCGCGGGTTGATATGGATGATCGCAAGATCGACTTCAGCCTGGCCGATGAAAAACCGCGTCCACGCCGTCAGCCGCGCAAGCGCCCGGCAGAGGCCAAACCGTCGGAAGACACCAAGGCAGCCGCGCCCAAAGAGGCTGCCAGGAAGTCGGACGATAAGAAAGCGGGTGACAGCAAATCCAAGTCGAATCGCCGTGGCCCGCAGCGCTCACGCCGTTCGCGCAAGCCTGCTGACAAATAATGGCTGGTCAAGGTAAGGAACCTCGCGTAAGGAACAACATGAAGTCGGCATCTCGTCGTGGAGCCAAGGCTCCTCAAACGCCTAAAGCACCTCAGGGGCTTGAGGTTGTGTATGGCATCCATGCCTTGCAAAGCCTGCTGCAGTGCGGTGAAGCCCCCGCGAGCTATGGTTGCAGGCAGGAGTGGAAAAGCGCCTGGAAGAACTGGCTGTCAAGGCAGAACAGCTGGGCGCGCGCCTGGTTAAACAGCCACGCGAGATGCTCGATCAGATGACTCAAGGGGCGGCTCATCAAGGGGTAGTGGCATTCTGTAAGCCGTTGGTGGCGGAAGGGGAGGAATCCCTGTGGCTGAAGCTGCGCGCCTGGTCGGCGCCCACGCCACCTTTGCTCCTGGTGTTGGACGGCGTCACCGATGTGCATAACTTTGGCGCCTGCCTACGTAGTGCTGATGCGGCCGGCGCGCACGGCGTGATTGTGGCCAAGGACAAGGCCGCACCGTTAAACGCGACGGTACGCAAGGTTGCCTGTGGGGCGGCAGAAGTCGTGCCTGTCTATCAGGTCACTAACCTGACACGCACCTTGGAGAAGCTCAAGCAGGAGGGTGTCTGGATTGCCGGGACGGCAGGTGAGGCGGCAACCAGCCTTTATGAGGTTGATTTTACTGGGCCAATGGCGCTGGTGATGGGGGCTGAAGGTAAAGGTATGCGTCGTCTGACCCGAGAAGCCTGTGATCATCTGGTTAAGCTGCCGATGGCAGGGCAGGTATCCAGCTTGAATGTCTCAGTGGCCACGGGAATCTGCCTTTTCGAGGCGGTGCGTCAGCGCCAGCTTGCAAGTTAATCCTCTGCCGACTAGAATGCATGCGCCCGTTTATCCATTAGGCGGGTGTTGCGTATGGCTGTTTTTGACCGACACTGTTCGTCCTAATAGAAACATCCATACGACAGGATCAGTGATAAGCACTGTCTCCAGTTCTGTTTGATGCTCCAGCGTCGTTCGCGGCAAAGTTTGGGGCAACTTTTCAGTCAACTCCTTGCTTCCCTGACGCTCCATGGCCTTGCCAGGGCGCTGAGGAAGCTGCCAAACCGTAAGGAGATTTTATGCGCCATTATGAAATCGTGTTCATGGTCCATCCGGATCAGAGCGAGCAAGTGCCGGCCATGGTCGAGCGCTACACCAGTATCGTTGCTGAAAATGCGGGTACTGTGCATCGTCTTGAAGATTGGGGTCGTCGTCATCTGGCCTATCCGATCAACAAGATCCATAAAGCCCACTACGTCCTGATGAACGTTGAATGTAACGCTGAGACACTCGAGGAAATCGAGAATATCTTCCGTTTCAACGATGCCATCATCCGTAGCATGGTCGTGCGTTGTAAAGAGGCCATCACTGAAGCCTCTCCGATGATGAAGCCGGTTGAAGAGAAGCGTCAACGTCGCGAAGAAAGACCGCGTACTGAAAACGAGTCTGAATCCGAATCTGAATCAGCCTGATCTATCCACCGCACGCATAAGGAGCTTTATCCATGGCACGTTTTTTCCGTCGCCGCAAGTTTTGCCGCTTCACTGCTGAAGGCGTCAAGCAGATCGACTACAAAGATCTTGACACGCTGAAGGCTTACATCACCGAAACCGGCAAGATCGTTCCGAGCCGTATCACCGGCACCAAAGCACGCTATCAGCGTCAGCTGGCAACCGCCGTCAAGCGCGCGCGTTACCTGGCACTGCTGCCCTATACCGATAGTCACCAGTAAGTAGAGACGTAATGCTGGCACTCGCCCGATGGTTAATGAAAGGCACGCCATACGCCGCTGGTGGCGCTGCACTGGCGACACTGGTGCCGTGGCTATTCTGGCTGGGCGTCGCTATTGCTGGCCTGGTAACGCTCAGGAAAGGCTTCGCGCCTGCGCTTCCTGTCATCATCGCAGCGGCAGTGCCCTCGGGATGGTGGTGGGCTCAGGGTGACGTCATACCGCTGGCAAGCCTGTTGCTTGTTACGCTGATGGCTGTCGTGCTGCGAGAGCGTATGCGTTGGGGGTTTGCCCTGATTGCTGGCACTGTCGTGGCATCTGCCATGGTGCAGTTAGGCATTTTCATCCCGCCGCAGGGCACCGAGCTGATGCTTGAGCAACTGCGTCAGGGCTCTGAAGAAGTGGATGGTATGCTCACTGAGCTGACCAACCAGGGTTACGATACCCAGACACTGGCTTCACTGGTGGTAGGCAACGTAACAGGGTTGGTGGTATTGCTGGCATCCATTGCCTGTCTGACCCTGGCGCGCAGCTGGCAGGCTGGGCTGTATAATCCTGGCGGGTTTCGGGATGAGTTCCATGCCTTCAGGCTAACCCCGAAAGAGCTCTTAACGCTCTTTGCGATTGGCGTTGCAGGCATGCTGTTGGGTATCTATGCACTGGCGATGCTGTGCTGGATTCCACTGCTAATAGCTGGCATTGCGTTGATACACGGTGTTATTGGATTAAAGGGGATGAACAGGCTGTGGCTGGTCGCTTTCTATATATTGCTGATCACTACCTGGCCTACGATTCTCATTGTGCTGCTTCTAGGGTTGATGGATACATTCGCGAACGTTCGCGCCCGTCTTGCCCGCAGCAATTGACAAGAGGTTTACGAGATGGAAGTCATTCTGCTCGACAAAATTGGTAAGCTGGGCGGCCTCGGTGACAAGGTCACTGTTAAGCCTGGTTACGGTCGTAATTTCCTGGTGCCTTACGGTCATGCCGTGCCAGCCACCAAAGAAAACATCGCTGCTTTTGAAGCTCAGCGTGTAGAGCTGGAAGCCCAGGCCGCTGAGCGTAAGGCTGAAGCTGAAGCTCGCGCGGAGCAGCTTAACGACATCGAACTGTCGCTGGTTTCCAAGGCAGGCGATGAAGGCAAGCTGTTTGGCTCAATCGGCCCGCGTGATCTGGCAGACGCCATTTCTTCTGCCGGGATCGAAGTGGCAAAGAGTGAAGTACGCATGCCGCAGGGTCCGATTCGCCAGACAGGCGAATACGACATCCACCTGCACCTGCATGCAGAAGTAGATGCTACCGTTCGTGTTGTGGTAATGGCTGAGTAAACTTGCTCGGTTAACCACCATGCGGTACATGAAGGGCGCGGGCAATCCCCGCGCCCTTTGCTGTTATAGTAAAAATGATGGTGGCTGGAAAACGTCCGTGGATGTGTGAGTCAAGGAGTGCATGATGCAGGATCCCGCCGATCAGGAAACGGCTGCTCTCAAGCTGCCGCCCCATTCATTGGAGGCCGAGCAGTCTGTTCTGGGTGGGCTGATGCTCGACAACCAGGCCTGGGATAACGTGTCGGATCGTCTGGTGGCCGATGATTTCTATCGCTATGAGCATCGTCTGGTGTTCAACGTCATGACGCATCTGGCAGAGGCTGGGCAACCACTGGATGTGGTGACATTATCCGAGGCGCTGGATGGTCGAGACCAGCTGGACACCGTGGGCGGGCTCGGGTTTCTTGCCGAGCTTGCACGCAACACGCCGTCAGCCAGCAATATTCGCGCTTATGCCGATATCGTCCGTGAGCGGGCTACCTTGCGTAAGCTGATTCGTGCGGCCAACCAGATTGCTGAAGGGGCGTTTGCTCCCCAGGGGCGGCCCGCAGATGAGCTGCTCAACGAGGCCGAACGGCTGGTTTTCCAGATCGCAGAAGAACGACCCAAGACCGGCGGCCCGATCGGGATGAGCGAACTGCTGACCAAGGCAGTCGATCGTATTGACGAACTGTTCAATATGAAAGGCCAGATGACTGGGCTCTCCTCGGGCTTCCGTGATCTTGATGACATGACCTCCGGTTTACAGCCCTCTGATCTGGTGATCATTGCCGGAAGGCCCTCAATGGGGAAAACCACGTTCGCCATGAATCTGGTGGAGCATGCGGTGATCGCCAGCGACAAGCCGGTGATGGTGTTTTCCATGGAGATGCCCGCAGATTCCCTGATGCTCAGGATGCTGTCGTCACTGGGTCGAATTGACCAGACGCGGGTGCGTACCGGTCAACTTGAGGATGAGGACTGGCCGCGACTGACCTCGGCAGTCAACCTGCTTAAGGACAAACAACTGTTTATCGATGATACCGCCGCGCTTTCTCCTAATGAGATGCGCTCGCGTATTCGTCGCGTCGTGCGTGAGCACGGCAATATGGCGATGATCATGATCGACTATCTGCAGCTGATGCAGATACCAGGGTTCTCGGAAAACCGTACCGGTGAAATTTCGGAAATTTCCCGCTCGCTGAAAGGGCTTGCAAAGGAATTCAACTGCCCTGTGATTGCGCTCTCGCAGCTTAACCGCTCGCTGGAGCAGCGTCCTAACAAGCGCCCAGTGATGTCAGATCTGCGTGAATCGGGCGCTATCGAGCAGGACGCCGACGTGATCGCCTTTGTTTATCGTGATGAGGTGTATAACCCGGATAACCCGGATAACCAGGGTCTGGCTGAGCTGATTATCGGCAAGCAGCGTAATGGGCCGATCGGGACGGTGCACATGGCATTCATCGGCAAATATACGCGCTTTGAGGATCTGGCGCCGGATAGCTATGGCGAAGCCTTTGGTAACTAGCTTGAGCTCTGAAAAGCAGCTCGTATAATATTACTTTACTTTTTAATGTATTGGTTGGTAAAACAGGAGAAATCGTAATGGCAGGTGGTTTCCGGCGTGGTAACAGACAGCGAACCCCCAAACTGCAGGCGCGTGGCGAGTTGCAGTCGCTTGAACGGGAAGGGCCTTTCAAGGAATGGCTGGGTATGCCGGATCTCTTTCGCTATTTTTTAGTGGTCGATGGCGAAAAATACAGCTACCAGACCGAAGATAGTGAAGTGCCGGTAAGCGTTGGTGATCAAGTGGTTTTTCGCTATAAGGAAACCAAGGCGGGTAACTGGATTGACCGTAATTCATTAGGTAAAGCCATTGATCCGTCTGAATATCAATAAATCCGGGTAGGGCCACCCGCTGGGTAACTGTTTGACCATGAACGCTTTCGGCTTATAAATGTCATATATCTGACACATTCAGGCAACAGGATCTTCACGCGGCGTTGTTAGGCTGTCATGCAGTTTTAAACCATGCCCATGAGCCTGTTTCCTGTGGGTGAAAGATGAACGATAAAATCAAAAAAGATAATATACGAAAGAGGTATTTATGGAACTCAAGGAACTGAAGCAGTTCGTAGCGGGCCACGATAACTTTGAAATCAGGGTAATTACCCATTCAGGTAGCCGCTTCTACCAAGTTGAACTAGAAGATGTAGAAGGTGAGCGCCACATGCTGACCCGCCGAGCCAAGCCGATGCTATTTCGTTCGCTGGATGATGTTTATCTTGAGCTTAAGCGCGCGGGCATCCATCGAGCGTATCTGGTGCAGCATGTGCCTCAGGATGAAGTCATTGGTCGTGATGCGCATTACAGCGCGCCCCTAACATCGCGTATGCCGCTGGTGTTTTAATCACATCGTTTTATTTTATTGGCTGAATACAAAGCAGTGAATGCTTGTTCATTTCATTCAGCCAATGGTAGCCGTTAATGCTATTAACCATTATCAAACCAACCAGTATCAAATCAACTAATAGTCACGTTAGTTGCCTTCATTTCTTTTTGCGTTTTTCCCACCAGTTGCCCAACCTGACCCGGTAGCGGGCAAACAGCCGATACCCAACATCCATCATGCCGCTTATGATCGGCAGACACGAAAACCTGACCAGGCGCTGATACCCCAGAACGGCATAAAGGGCACGGCTGGCATCCATACCGATGTACCAGTGTCCCGCATTATCCAGCACATGCAGTTTTCCCATCATGGTGTCAAAAGAAGCGCCATATTCACCTTGCAGAAAATCGGCCTGCTGGATATCCACCAGCTGAATGCGCTGGTGATGGCGATGTTTTGCGAGCCAGTCAACCTCAACGCGGCAGAAAGGGCAGTGGCCGTCGTAAAAGAGGGTGACGGGCGCTTTAGCGTTCAGAGTATCTCGTTGGCTCATCGTGGCCTCGTGGTTAAGTAATTAAGAAGTGTGCTGTATGTCACCTGTCAGTCAGAATAGTAACCGGCGGTATGCGTCGGCTGGCCATAGCCGGGTGCTGACGACAGCTCGCTAAGAAACTGTTCTGCCTGTTCGCGCATGGCAGTGCGCTTTTCGTCTTTCATGCGGTCAAGGGAGCCATAGATCAGCTTCATACGCGGATTGTGGTTTAACGCAGGTCGGTGAGTTTCCAGGAAGTGCCAGTAAAGGCTATTCAATGGGCAGGCCTTGGGGCCAGTCACCTGCTTGGGCGAATAGCGACAGTGCCGGCAGTGATCAGACATCTTGTCGATATACTTGCCTGATGCACAGTAGGGCTTGGAGCCCATCAAGCCGCCGTCGGCATGCAGCACCATGCCCAGGGTATTGGGTAGTTCGACCCATTCACACGCGTCGGCATAAACCGCCAGATACCAGTCGCATAACGCTTCTGGCTTGACGCCGCACAGCAGGGCAAAGTTGCCTGTCACCATCAGGCGCTGGATATGGTGAGCATAGCTGTTATCTATGGTCATCTCGATTGCGTTTAAGACAGCGCATATCGGTCTTGCCATCCCAGAAAAACGCCGGTAGCTCGCGCTGGAAACCGAGGCCATTGCGGGTTTTATATTCCGGCATCTGCGTCCAGTACAGGCCGCGCACATATTCACGCCAGCCCAGCACCTGGCGAATAAAGCCCTCAGCGGCGTTGATTGGCGCCTGGCCTTCAAGGTAGGCCTGTTCAACGGCGTGGCACACTTCCCGAGGGGACAGCAGGCCGATATTCAGGGCGACGGAAATCCGCGAGTGGAACAGGTAGGGTTCAGAGTCGCTGATTGCATCCTGGTAACGGCCAAAATCACTGAGGCGATAGGCAATAAAGTCGTCCAGTTCTGTCAGCGCCTGCTGGCGGGTGACGGGCCAGTTAAAGTGATCGATGCATCCGATATGCTCTGGGAAGTGGCGAGCTGCTAGGTTCAGGGCTTCCTGGGTGATGTCATCAATCTCATGCTGGCGCTGTTGGGGTAGGGCAAAGGTATCTGGCAAAGGCTCACGGTTATCATGATCAAAGTTCCATTGCCCGCCCGCTGGCTTTTTATCGGCATCCATCAGCAGGCCCGAGCGCTTGCGCTGCTCTCGATAGAAGTATTCAAGACGCAACTGCTTGCGACCCTGTGCCCATTGGCCAAAATCATCCGGGGTGGTGAAAAAGCGGTCATCTTCCACCAGTTGCCAGGGGATAGCGCCGTTAGCGCGGGCTTGCATGGCTTCCCATAAGCGCCATTCGCCTGGGCGAACCACCAGAACATGGTCGCAGTGGTAGGCGAGTGCCAGCCGCTCGGCTTCGTTGATCAAGGAATGGGTATTATCGGGGTCATCCAATGCGCTGTGATGTACCTGCCAGCCAGCTTCGCGCAGCTGCTGGGCAAAATGTCGCATAGCGGCTAAAAAAGCCCGATCTTATGGATATGATGAGGCACATAGGAAGCTTCATCGGCGACTTCGCAGAGCGCAACAATGGCGTTATCAGGCGCCTGGCGTAGCGTGGGCAGCGCAAGTGACAGCTGGTCACCGAGTACCAGTATCAACGGCTTGGACATGAGTTTACCTACTATTATACAAATGATGTTGATAGTATAACTTCATGCCGCCTTTTGGCTAACAGTGTTACCATTCGGGTCAGAAAATTTTTTGAGTTGCAGGAGATTGAAATGACAGAACAGGTAGAGATGGATCATCCCGGTGAAGGCCGTCTGGCCCATGCGGACAGCGACCACCCGCCGGTGGTGTCACATGCCAAGGTAGGCGTTGTGCTGGCGAATCTGGGCACTCCCGATGCCACTGACTACTGGTCCATGCGCCGCTACCTGAGCGAGTTTCTGTCAGACAAGAGGGTGGTCGATTATTCAAGCTGGCTGTGGCAGCCCCTATTGCAGGGAATCATTCTGTCAAAACGGCCATTCAGTTCAGGCGAGGCGTACCGCAGTATCTGGAACACTGAAAAGAACGAAAGCCCGCTGCTGACCACAACCCGTGCACAGACCGATAAAATGCGCGAACGTCTGAAGGCATTGTACGGAGACGATGTGGAAGTGGATTTCTGCATGCGCTATGGCAATCCGTCAACGCGGAGCGTGCTGAACCGTCTCAAGGAAAGAGGCTGTGAAAAAATTGTTTTCTTCCCTCTTTACCCACAATATGGCGGGCCGACCACCGCTACGGCTAACGATCAGGCGTTTCGCGTACTGATGGAAATGAAATGGCAGCCGTATATTCGTACCGTACCTGCGTACTTTGAGCACCCTGCTTACCTTGAAGCGCTGACCAACTCGATCAAGGAAGCCTACGAAGGGCTGGAAACCCGCCCAACCAAGCTGGTGGCCAGCTACCACGGTGTGCCCAAGCGCTACCTGATGGAAGGCGACCCCTACCACTGCCAGTGCCAGAAAACCACACGTCTGATGCGTGAAAAACTCGGCTTCAGCAAGGAGGAAGTGGATACCGCCTTTCAATCTCAGTTCGGGCCTGAAAAGTGGGTAGGACCGCAGACCGTTGACCACGTAGCGGAGCTGGCCAAGCAGGGTCATAAACATATTGCCATTCTGTCACCGGCATTCTCATCGGATTGCGTTGAAACCCTGGAAGAGATTCAGGAAGAGATCTATGAGAGCTTTATCGAAGCCGGTGGGGAAACGTTTACATACATTCCTTGTCTCAATGATCGTGATGATCACATTGAAGCGCTGCTGCAGGTAGTCAACAACGAATTGGCAGGTTGGTTGTAACTCCAGATCGCGTTGATCAACCAGTTGAAAAAGCGGCGAGCCATGGTTCGCCGCTTTTTTATGTATAGGGTTTTGTGTATAGAATAAAGTCGTCACTGTTATTCAAAAGCTGGATATTCATAAGTTGGGGTTGTTGTTCATAAGGAGAGCCGCTTGATACAGCTAACCGTTATAGCAGGGTTTATCCTGGCAGCCACGGTGCCTTTGCTGCATCGTTGGTTTGGTGAGCGCACCAGCCTGGTGCTTGCCCTCTATCCGGCGTTATTGGCCGTCTGGTTGCTTGAGCAGATGCCAGAAGTGCTGGCCCAAGGCAATCTGCTTTTCGAGTGGCAATGGGTGCCGTCCCTGGGCATCAGCCTGACTTTCATGCTCGATGGCCTAGCGTTGCTGTTTGGCTTGCTGATCAGCGTGATTGGCGTTTTCGTGCTGATCTATGCGGGAGGCTATCTCAGGAATCATACGGATCTGCCGCGTTTTCATATCGCCCTGATGGCTTTCATGGTGTCGATGTTCGGGCTAGTGCTGGCAGACGATTTACTGACGCTGTTCATTTTCTGGGAGCTGACCAGCATTACGTCCTATTTGCTGATCGGCTTCAACCATGATGACCTGGAAGCGCGCAAGTCGGCTCGCCAGGGCTTGTTTGTAACCGTGGCCGGTGGCCTGGCGTTAATGGCCGGCCTGGTACTGTTGGGCGTTGCCAGTGGTCACTGGTCGCTTTCAGAGATACGTGCTGATGACACTGACCTGCGTGAACACGCTCTGTATACGCCGCTTTTGATCTGTCTTCTGATCGGTGCCTTTACCAAGTCAGCTCAGTTTCCGTTTCACTTCTGGTTGCCTAATGCCATGGCGGCCCCTACGCCCGTATCGGCTTACCTGCATTCAGCCACCATGGTAAAGGCAGGCATCTATCTGTTGGCCCGCCTCCATCCTGAGCTTGGCGGCACTGCCCTGTGGGTGACCGTGCTTTCCGTTGTTGGTGGCCTGACCATGTTCACCGGCGCTTTTCTGGCCATCCGTTTCACCAATGTAAAAAAGCTGCTGGCGTATTCAACTGTGATGGCGCTGGGCGCGCTTACCATGCTGTTGGGGATTGGTACGCCTGCCGCCATGGTGGCCTTTGTTGCCTTTCTGATGGCTCACTCGCTCTACAAAGGGTCTCTGTTCATGGTGGCAGGTGCCCTGGATCACTCCACCGGCACCAAGGACGTTACCGCCATGGGCGGTTTGCGCTCATTAATGCCGGTGACCAGTGTAATAGCGTTTTTTGCCGCTCTTTCCCTGGCAGGTGTGCCTCCTCTGCTGGGCTTTATCGGTAAGGAGCTGATGTTTGAGGCGGCCCTGGGGGCCAACGCCTTCCAGCTACTGTTGGTGCTGCTGGCGTTTGCTTCTGCGATTCTTACCATCGCCGTGGCGGCCATCATTGCGTTGCGTCCTTTTTACGGGCCGCGCTTGATCACCCCTCGGGTGCCGCATGAAGCACCGCTGAGTATGCTGCTTGGCCCTGGAATACTGGCGTCACTATCTCTGTTGCTGGGTGTTTTTCCAGGCGTTGCCTCGGATTTGACGGCGGCAACGGTTACCTCACTGACGGGTCAGCCTTCAGACGCCTATCTCTCCTTGTGGCACGGCTTTAATCTGCCATTGTTGATGTCGATCATCAGCCTGGCGCTGGGTTTTTTGGCCTTCAAGCGCTGGGATCGCCTTAGGCCCAAGCTGGCGCTGCTGGCCCCCTTGATGCGCTATGGGCCGGAAGCGGGTTATGAAGCGCTGATAGATAACATTGCCCGGTTTTCCGTCTGGCAGACCAAGGTGTTGCAGAACGGCTATATGCGTAACTACATTCTGGTCATGTTGCTGACTCTGATTGGCCTGCTGATCAATTCGATTCTGGTGCGCCATTCACCGCTTATCAGCTTTTCACTGGATGTGCGCTTTTACGAGGTGATGGTGGTGGGTACCCTGGCAATGGGGGCGCTGTTTGCCACCTTGACCCGTTCACGTCTGGGCGCTGTGGTCTCGGTGGGTGTTATGGGGCTTTCGATTGCGCTGACGTTTATCTTTTTCAGCGCGCCGGATCTGGGCATCACCCAGCTGTTGGTAGAAACCCTGACCGTGATGCTGCTGGTGCTGGTGCTGTTTAGACTGCCGCGTTTTACCAGCTTTTCGACGACCCTGGAGCGCGTCCGCGATGGCCTGATTGCCGGTGCCATGGGTGTACTTATCTGTCTGCTGATCCTGACCGCCTGGAGCATTGATCAATTTGCACCCATTTCAGGGTATATGATCGAAAACAGTGCTCCTCTCGCTTATGGGCGCAATATCGTCAACGTCATCCTGGTCGACTATCGTGCCCTGGATACGCTGGGTGAAATGTTTGTGCTGGCGCTGGCGGCCATCGGAGTGATCGCTATGCTGAAATTTGACCATAAAAGCAGCCAAGGCCCCCGAACTGAGCGCAAGGAGCCTTACGATGGTTAAATCCGGCACGGTGATTCTCAATACTGCCGCGCGGTTTCTGATGCCGTTGCAGCTGATATTTTCAGTCTTTCTGCTGTTGCGTGGTCATGATGAGCCGGGCGGTGGCTTTATTGCTGGCCTGGTGGCCGCCGGGGCTTTCACGCTTTATATGTTTGCCTTCGGCGTGAGTGCAACGCGAGGCATATTGCGCATGATAGACCCCCGGGATCTGATTGGCGTAGGGCTTTTATTGGGCATGATATCGGTCGTGCCGGCCTGGTTCGTTGGTGAACCCTTCATGACCGCGCAGTGGTGGACGATACCCGTGGTTGATTTCAAGGCATCCACGCCGCTGATTTTTGACATTGGCGTTTACCTTGCTGTGCTGGGCGCTGTTACAGGTATGGTCATGTCGTTGATGGAGGTGGATAAGGATGAGCCGTAACCGTCGCTGTATCCAGATGCCAAAAGGAGGCTCTGTATGGAACCGCTAATGGCAGTTGCGATTGGAATACTCTATGCCACGGCTATCTTCATGATGCTCAGGCGTTCAATCGTCAAGCTGGTGATTGGGCTGATGCTGCTTTCCAACGCGGCCAACCTGCTGATTTTTACCACAGCAGGCATGACCCGAGGTGCGCCACCGTTAATACCTGAAGGAATGAGCGCCCCTGTGGGCAATGTGGCTGACCCGCTCCCTCAAGCCGTTGTATTGACCGCCATCGTTATCGCTTTCAGCGTACTGGCATTTGCCGTCGTACTGATCCGGCGTGCTTATGAAGTGGTCAAGGCAGATGACCTGGACAAGATGAAGGAAACTGACACGTGAGGCCTGAAGTCGCACTGCCCGTTCTATTACCTCTGCTATCCGGGGCTATTTCGCTACTGTTCTGGCGCTCGCGTCCAGTGCAGCGCTTTATTGGCATTGGCGGTAATCTGGCCCTGCTGGTAGTTAGCCTCTGGCTGTTTGTCGGCGTAATGGAAGAGGGTTATATCACCCTGGAAATGGGCGGCTGGCCGGCACCTTTTGGCATCGTGCTGGTGGCCGATGTGTTGAGCGCCGTCATGGTATTGATGACGGCCATTATCGGCTTGCTGATGGGGATCTACTCACTGGCAACAACCGGACGCGGGCATGAAAAATTTGGCTATTACCCCTTGATGCATCTGCTGCTGGCCGGTGTAGCAGGCGCCTTTCTGACCGGTGATATCTTTAACCTTTACGTCTGGTTTGAGGTCATGCTGGTGGCTTCCTTCGCGCTGATGATATTGGGCGGTGAGCGGGCACAGATGGAAGGCGCGATCAAATATGTGACCCTCAACCTGCTGGCTTCGATCATCTTTCTGACTGCAGTGGGCCTGACCTATGGCACCGTCGGTACGCTCAACATGGCAGATATTGCCCTGCGCCTGGATGCTGCCGAGCACAGCGGCATGGTCGAAGTGCTGGCGGTGATGTATATGGTGGCCTTTGGCATCAAGGCGGCGGCTTTCCCATTGTTCTTCTGGCTGCCCGCGTCCTATCACACACCACCGGTCGCAGTCTCTGCACTGTTTGCTGCTTTGCTGACAAAGGTCGGGGTGTATTCACTGTTTCGGGTGTTCACTCTGGTATTTGATCAGAGCATGGACTACCTGCAGGACATCATGCTCTGGGCAGCGGCGATCACCATGGTCACAGGTGTGCTGGGCGCTGCGGCACAGTTCGAGTTCAGGCGAATTCTGTCGTTTCATATCGTTAGCCAGATTGGCTATATGTTGCTGGGGTTAGCCCTCAACACGCCGTTGGCTATCGCTGGGGGCGTTTTTGCGGTGTTACATAACATGGTGGTGAAAACCAACCTGTTTTTGATCAGCGGGATTACTCATCGTCTGCTGGGCACCTACCAGCTTAAAAAGATGGGGGCCTCTACCGTGAGCGCCCCTGGTTGGCAGTGGCCTTCTTTCTTTCAGCGTTTTCGCTGGCCGGTATTCCGCCGCTATCCGGGTTCTTCGCCAAATTCGTGATTGTGCGTGCCGGGATCGAGGCAGAGGCCTATGTCGTCACGGGTATTGCGCTGGCGGTTGGGTTCATGACGCTGTATTCCATGGTCAAGCTGTGGAACGAGGTCTTCTGGAAAACCCTACCGGAAGACAATAACGTCCCTGAGGATACAACGCCCGGCGGGGATGACGGTCGGCTGATCAAGCCCAGCCTGGGCATGATGTATTTCCCGGTGATGATGCTGGCCGCGGCGACCTTGATGATAGGGGTGTTTGCTGAACCCATCATGCAAACGATGAATCTGGTTGGTGACCAATTGCTGGCACCAGAGCATTACATTGAAGCGGTGCTGGGGGTGACGCCCGGGAATGAAGTTGAATGGATCGACCAGGTAACGGCGCCACAGGATGGCGCGCAAAGTGAAGGGGGTACTCCATGACAGGGGCGATCTGGAACCTGCTGCTGGGACTTGCCTGGGTGATGTTATCCGGTGATTTCAGCGGACTGAATCTGCTGGTGGGGTTGGTATTTGGTTATATCACCCTGGTGCTGATCGAGCCCCAGTTGGCATCCCTCAAGGGTTATCCAGCGCGCATTCCGCGGATCATAGGTTTTGTGGGCTTTTTTCTTAAAGAGCTGGTTCAGGCTAATCTGCGCGTTGCCTTTGACGTATTGACTCCGCCCTGGCATATGCGCCCCGGCGTGATTGCCATGCCGCTGAATGCTAAAACCGAGATGGAAATCACCATGGTGGCTAACCTGATTTCATTAACGCCCGGCACCCTGAGTCTGGATGTTTCCGATGACCGTAAAGTGCTGTATATCCATGCGATGTTTCTGGATGATGAAGAGGGTTTGCGTCGCAATCTGAAAGAGATGGAACACCGCGCACTGGAGCTTTTCGCTGATGAATCATGTGTATCTTATTGGTCAGGTGATCATGAGCCTGGCGCTAGTGCTCGCCTTTGTTCGCGTGGTGCGCGGGCCAAGCCTGCCCGACAGAGTGGTGGCGCTGGAGCTGTTTACAACCACTATCGTAGGAATGGTGGGGTTGCATGCCATCAAGTCAGGCGTGCCCAGCTTTCTTGATGCGGCGATTGTCATTGCCCTGATGGGGTTTCTGGCGGCAATTGGTTTTGCCCGTTTTCTGGAGCGTGGAGGCCCAAGAGATGATTGATTTTATCAAGGGGACGCTCATTATTGCTGGATCTCTGTTCATGTTACTGGCAGCGATCGGCATCTTGCGCCTGCCGGATCTGCTCACCCGTATGCATGCCACTACCAAGGCGGCAGCGCTGGGCGTCATGTTGATCATGCTGGCAGCCGCCATGCATTTTGCCGAAACCAGCATTGTGGCGAGAGCCCTGGCAATCGTTGTGTTTATCCTGATGACCGCACCGGTAGCGGCGCATGTCATAGGGCGGGCCGGGTATTTTGTAGGCTCCAAGTTATGGAGCGGTACCGTCAAGGACGAACTGCGCCCCAACTATGATCCACTGACCCATGAGTTGAAAAGCGGTATGGAAACCCAGGAAAACGCCAAACGCCAACCTCGCGATACTGACCCTGACTGAGTCGCTGGAGTGGCATTGTCAGCCCGGTTGCTTTCTATTAAGCCATTCATGCGAATGGCTTTTTTAATATCTGTAACATGATGGGTGTTTGAACAGAAAATATACTCGTGGTGGTGCTCTAGATGTTTGACATGTACAATAATTATACCAAATTGTTATTTTGTAGAATTTTTAATCAGTTGACTAATTATAATGCCACGAAAAGCTGACTTACCCCAAAAAATCTGCGTTTTCTGTCAACGCCCTTTTGCATGGCGAAAAAATGGGCTCGCGACTGGGATAACGTGCGCTACTGCAGCGAGCGCTGCCGCAGAACGGCAAAAAAGACCACAGCCAAACATGCGCAGCGTAATGAGGAGACAAGCCCATGACCCGTTCTATTGTTGATATTGTCTGGTTGCACAATGATTTACGTATTGCTGACAACCCTTTGCTAAGCTTCACATCACCCCCTGAACAACTGCTGTGTGTTTATGTGCTGGATGAAGGTTGGCTTGAGCAGGCTATTCCAGATCAGCAAGTCCCACGGATTGGCCCACCGCGGCTGCGTTTTCTGTGGGAAAGCCTGATGGAGCTGCGCGGTGAATTGTTGCAACGTGGCAGCGATTTACTGGTGCGAATTGGCTCGCCTGCTGAGGAAGTGGCGCACCTGGCCAATCATTTTGCTGCTCGTTCCATTCGGGTTTCCCATCAGTCAGGCAGTGATGAAAATCGTCAGATTTCGGCGCTTGTACCGCTGCTGGAAAACGGCACTGAACTTGAGGTGGTCGAAAATAACCGGCTGTTTGATCAGACTCAACTTCCCTTCAAACTCGACGCACTGCCTGGCAGCTTTTCAGCGTTCAGGCGCAAGGTTGAAAAGCACTGTGAAGTACCCACGGCTACCCATGCTCCTATCACTTTGCCTCTCTGGCCAGATACAGCGCCCAGGGGCTTTCCGCCGCTCAAGCAGGTCTGTGAACTGTCAGCAGGCTGGAATCCTGATAAACGTAAGGACATGGCCTGGTCAGGTGGAGAAGCTGCCGGGCATGAACGTTTGCGCGCTTTTGTCTGGGAGCATAACGGCCCAGCTACCTATAAGCAGACGCGTAATGGCCTGCTCGGTGATTATTTTTCGACCCATCTTTCTCCCTGGTTGGCACATGGCTGCCTGTCACCCCGCCAGATCGTGCAGGAAGTCCGCGCCTGGGAAGCCCGCAATGGCAGCACCGAGTCCAGCTATTGGATTATCTTTGAGCTAATGTGGCGTGAATACTTTCAGCTGGCAGCACAGCTTGAACAGCACAGGCTGTTCGGCCGGTTAGGCCTGCCGAATGCGGACGCCGCCTTTGTTGCCTGGCAGGAAGGCAAAACCGGTGTACCCTTTATCGATGCGGCCATGATTGAGCTTGCCAGTACTGGCTGGTTGTCTAACCGAGCCAGGCAGAATGTGGCCAGCTTTCTGGTCAAGGATCTAAAAGTGGATTGGCGTCTTGGCGCAACCTGGTTTGAACATTGCCTGATGGATTATGATGTGGCCTCGAACTGGGGGAACTGGCGTTATGTTGCCGGTGTCGGAAAAGATCCGCGTCAGGATCGTTACTTCAATGTGCTCAAGCAGGCAAGCCAGTATGATCCCAACGGCGAGTATGTTGCTCACTGGCTACCCGCTCTGGCAGAGTTGCCTGAAGGAAAGGCCCGGCATCAGCCCTGGCGTGCAGATCCCTCGCATTTTTCACCGCCCAGGGTGGAGCCGCAAGCCTGGCAACCCTGGCTGATTGATCAAGTCACTCCATGAGAGGTCGCTGAATGAGTTCAAGCGGATTTCCAGCGGCGTTGATGACGCGCCATCGCACCGCCTGGGGGCTCGGGCTGTCCGGGCTTATCCCTTTCATTGCCTGCCTTGTGGTGGCTTTTCTGGGCCCGACGGCCTGGCAGGTCACAGCGGTTTATGCTTTTGTGTATTACGCGGCGGTGATTCTGTCTTTCCTGGGGGGCGCTCACTGGGGCGCTGTGTTGCAGCGCACTGACAAGGCACGCATGCCCGGTGATATTCGCCGCCTGGCCCTGGCGATGTTGCCTAGCCTGATTGCCTGGCCGTCCTTGATGCTTAGCCCGGTGATGGGTATCTGGGTATTGATGGTTGGTTTTGTGCTGATCTGGATATACGATCTCAGCCGGGAAGGGCGCTTTGGTTGGCCCAAGTGGTACCTGCTGCTGCGTTCAGTACTCACGGTCGTGGTGGTGCTGGCCCATGCCGGTATGGTCTTGCGCCTGGGCGAGAGTGCCTGGGGTTTTTGACGCGAACAGGCGCTTGCGTACGACGGAATTTTTTATTAATTGTTTAAAGGACTAACCTGATGGCCCCTTTCACTATGACCTTAAGGCCCTATCGACCCTTGCTGCTGGGCGTTTCTCTGGTGGTTCCATTTACCTTGCTCTCGGCCTGCGCATCGGCGCAGCCAACGTCCAATCAGGCAGAGGCTGCTGAGACGCGAGTATCGGCTGAGTCGTCGCCAACGCTATTGGCGCAGAATACCCAGTCGTCAACGTCATCACAGCCGACTCAGCCAGATCTGCAGGGTCATGCCAGCTTCGATGCCTGGTTAGCAGCTTTCAAGCGCGATGCGGCTGCTCAGGGGATAAGTCAGCGGGCGCTGTCGGCACTTGATAATGTTCGCTACCTGGAAAGGGTTATCGAGCTTGACCGCTACCAGCCCGAATTTGTGCGGCCCATCTGGGAGTATCTGGATAGTGCGGTCTCCAGCACCCGCGTGCGCAATGGGCGCGAAAAACTGGCGCAGCATCGTCAGACGGCGGCACGTATGGAAGAGCGTTATGGGGTGCCTGCAGAAGTGCTCGTGGCCATCTGGGGGATCGAAAGTAATTATGGCGGCAACTTTGGCGACTTTTCGGCCTTGAACGCCTTTGCAACCCTGGCCTACGATGGTCGGCGCAGTGATTTCGCCCGTGGTGAACTGCTGGCTGCCCTGCGGATTATCGACAGCGGTGATATTGACGCACAGGATATGATTGGCTCCTGGGCGGGTGCCATGGGGCATACCCAGTTTATTCCATCGAGTTTTGAAGCTTACGCCAAAGACGGCGATGGCGATGGTCGTCGTGATATCTGGGGGAGCATTCCCGATGTAATGGCCTCTACGGCCAACTACCTTGCCCGTGCCAACTGGCAGCCGGGCCAGCCCTGGGGCATTGAGGTCACCTTGCCTGCAGATTATGACTACGCCCAGACTGAGCGTCGCAGCAGTGCAGAGTGGGCGGCTCAGGGCGTGCGTTCTGCTAACGGCAGTAGTCTGCCAGCGTTTGACAGCGCAGCGTTGATCGTCCCCGCTGGTGCTAAAGGGCCCGCTTTCATGGTGGGGCCAAACTTCCGTTCCATTCTGCGCTATAACAACGCCACCAGCTATGCGCTGGCAGTGGCCACCCTGAGTGATGCGATTGCTGGGCGTGAAGGTATTCAGCAGGCCTGGCCACGAGATCAGGTGCCACTGACCCGTGCTGAGGTGCGTGAACTGCAGCAAGGGCTGAATGCTCTAGGTTACAGCGTAGGCGGCGCCGATGGCATTCTGGGGCCGAATACGCGCAATGGCCTGCGTGCTTTCCAGCGTGATCAGGGTATGGTGCCGGACGGCTTTGCTAACCAGGCGGTTCTTGAGCGCATCAAGCAGCGTTAATTAGCTGATTTTTAGCTTTATCCCAAGGAGACTTATGGTAATTGCGCAATATATCGCCAAGCGTTTGAATGGCCAAGCGAAACCAGCAGGAAGCCTAGCGGGGTACGCTTGTGGGCTGTTGGCTTGTGGGCTGCTTGCGGCAAGTCTCGGGCTGACGGCTGCCCAGGCCGATACAAAGCAGCAGGATAACGCTGATGTAAAGCGCCAGGATGCCGATCAAAAGGTGTTTGGTTGGGTAGAAAATGCCGTGATGATGCCCTGGGGAATCCAGGTGAAAGCCAAGCTTGATAGCGGCGCTCTGACCTCCTCGCTGGATGCCCGTGAGATTGAAACTTTTACCCGTAGTGGCGAGGAGTGGGTGCGCTTTCGCCTTAAGCTGGAAGACCAAGACAGTGGCGAGGTATTCAGTGATGAGCTTGAGCGGCCGCTTTACCGTGATCTCAGGGTGCGTGGTGCAGGCGGACGCGATGAGCGCCCAGTGGTACTGCTCAAAGTGTGTATCGGCGATACCACCTATGAAGAGCAGTTCAGCCTGCGCGACCGGGAAGAGATGAATTATCCCATGCTGCTAGGGCGTCGGACCATCAGCCACCTGGGGCTTCTCAATGTGCGCGAAACCTTTATGCATAAGACCCCGACCTGCAATGCGGACACCCCCTTCGTTCCCCATGAGCCAGATGACTAGTGGTTATCTAAACGACTGAAGATAGTTGCTTTAAGAGGGTTGCTTTGCTGAATATGAATCAGAAAAGCCTTGCCAGCAAGGCCGTGACGGCGGTTTCAACGCGCAGGATGCGTGGCCCTAAATGAATGCCTTCGCAACCAGCGGCCAGCAACTTCTCCACTTCCCATTCAATAAATCCCCCTTCAGGCCCGATCAATAAAAGGGTGTCACCTTCAATGCCGCGCGGGCAGGCGTTTGGCATGCCAGGATGCGCCAGCAGCCCGCGTCGATTGTGCAGCAAGCCAGGTAGTTCGTCTTCAACAAAGGGGCGAAAACCTTTACGTAAGGTAACCCTTGGCAAGGTGCTGTCCTTGGCCTGTTCAAGCCCTAATAACAGGTGTTGATGGATCTTATCGCTATCCAGCTCTGGCGATTGCCAATAGCTTTTTCCACCCGGCGAGTGTGCAGCAAGGTGATGTCCTTGACGCCTAGCGCGGTGACGTGTTCCAGCGAACGCGCCAGCATGCGCGGCCTGGGAAGCGCCAGCACCAGATGCACGGGCAGAGCAGGCGGCGGCGGTGTGTCAAGGGTATCTATTCTCAGCCTTGCATGGTCTGTATCGAGTGATTGCAAAGTTGCTTTGCCGAGCTGGCCGCCCAGCAAGCCAACGGAAAAGCGATCCTGCGGTTGGGCTCGATGGACATCCCGCAGGTGGCGCAGGCGCCGAGTGTCGCGAATGATAAACTCATCAGGCGTGATGGCATCTTCGGGGTCGAGTAAGATGACGTTCATGTGGCTCGCTGTGCTGATTCATTATAGGTTGAAAAGACGGATAATCATCTCTGTGCTTGCATGGTGGCGCAGGGCAGGCACAATAGCGACAAAGAAAATAACCGCTTTTTTCGTTTCAAGGAGAGTCGCCGTGCGTGTGATTCGTAAGTATGCCAATCGTCGTTTGTATGATACCGAGCAAAGTCGCTATGTCACGCTGGAAGACTTGCGCAAGTTGATTCTGGAAGAAGCCGCTTTTCGCGTTGAAGATGCGAAAAGCGGCGAGGATATCACGCGGACCATTCTGCTCTCGATTATTATCGAGCAGGAGCAGGCCGACGGTGAGTCGGAGGTTTTTTCCAACGATCTGCTGGCCCAGTTGATACGCGTCTATGATATGTCATCTCCCTTGCCGCTGGCGCGTTACCTGGAGCAGGGCACCCAGCTGATGCTGGAACAGCAAAAACGCATGCAGGATCAATGGCAGAAAGCGATTCGCCATTCACCTATGGAGTTTATGCGCGAGCTGGCCGAAGAAAATATGCGTTTCTGGCAGAACACCATCAATAAGGATGACAACGCGCCGGGGATGGATACGCGAAAGAAAAAAAATGATGAAGCAGATAGCTGATTGGTGTACTGGCTAATAGGCGGACTGGGGGAAAGACAGCCGACATCTACAGACACAAACAGGCTGTGGCATAATAGGCATTTCTCCATATTACGATGATTCCTGCCGAAAAGGGCTCACATGAAGGTTTTGATGATAGGCGGCGGTGGCCGTGAACATGCGCTGGCCTGGAAGTTGGCGCAATCGGAAAAGGTAGAAAAAGTCCTGGTAGCACCGGGTAACGCGGGCACGGCGGGTGAGCCCAAGCTTGAAAATATTGACCTTGCTGTCAGCGACCTGGAGGGCCTGCTGGCGCTTGCCAAGGCAGAGCAGGTAGGCCTGACGGTAGTGGGCCCTGAGGCACCGCTGGTCGAGGGCGTGGTGGATCTTTTTCAGGCAGCAGGGCTGGCCATTTTTGGCCCGACCCAGGCCGCTGCCCAGCTGGAAGGTTCCAAGTCTTTCACCAAGGACTTTCTGGCCCGCCATCAAATTCCCAGTGCCGCCTATCAGACCTTTACCGAGGTGGAGCCTGCGCTGGCCTATCTGCATGAAATGGGCGCGCCGATTGTTATCAAGGCGGACGGTCTGGCTGCCGGCAAAGGCGTGATCGTCGCCATGAACGACGCCGACGCCGAGGCGGCTATTCGCGATATGCTCGAAGCCAACACCTTTGGTGATGCCGGTGCTCGGGTGGTGATCGAGGAATTCCTTGAAGGCGAAGAAGCCAGCTTTATCGTCATGGTTGATGGTGAGAACGTAGTGCCCATGGCCACCAGCCAGGATCACAAGCGTGCTTACGATGGCGATGAAGGCCCCAACACCGGTGGCATGGGCGCCTATTCACCGGCCCCTGTGGTAACGCCGGACGTTGATACGCGCATCATGCAAGAAGTCATTTTGCCCACCGTGCAGGGCATGGCTGCTGAAGGCATGCCATATAGTGGTTTCCTGTACGCGGGCCTGATGATTGATTCAGCCGGCAACCCGAAAGTGATCGAGTTCAACTGCCGTTTTGGAGACCCGGAAACCCAGCCGATCATGCTGCGCCTGACGTCTGATTTTGCCGAGCTTTGCCTGGCCGGTGCTGAAGGCAAGCTTGCCGGATGTAGTTGTGAATGGGATCCGCGTGCCGCCGTGGGGGTTGTCATGGCCGCGGGTGGCTACCCCGGCAGCTATCGCAAGGGCGATGTGATTGAAGGAGTGGATGCTGCCGAACAGCGTGGCTGCAAGGTGTTTCATGCGGGCACGGCGCTGTCAGCGGAGGGTGATGTCACCACGGCCGGTGGGCGTGTCCTGTGTGTTACCGCGCTGGGCGAGAGCGTTTCCCAGGCGCAGCAGCTCGCCTACCAGGGGGTTGCCGAGATTCGTTGGGAGGGTGCCGAATACCGTTCGGACATTGCTTACCGGGCCATTACCCGGGAGCAGTCTCATTGATGACATGATTTTAACCTGCCAGACGTCGCCGCTGATCCTGTCAGACTGGACGTATCAAATGGAGCCTGAAAAATGGAGCGTGTAAAGCTCGACTTTCCCACTGATGCGGTGATCCATCATCATTCGATCAGTGTGCGGGTGACGGATATGAACTATGGCCGTCATCTTGGTCATGATGCCTTGGTGTCCCTGCTGCATGAGGCCCGTTTGCAGGCGCTAATGGCTCTGGGGTTTCCCGAGTGGGATCTGGCGGGTTACCCAAGCGTGGTGGCGGATCTGGCCGTGCAGTATCAAAGCGAAGCGCGCTGTCCTGATGTCCTGGTGGTTGAGACCGCAATCCCTGATCCGCTGGGTAAGGCGTTGAGCGTCTATCACCGTGTGCTGGCGGATGAAGGCGCGCGACTGGTCGCAACGGCACGCCTTAACCTATTGGTGATCGACCCTGCCGAGGGCCGCCCGGTGGCGGTACCGGCTGAGGTTGTTCAGGCCTTGGCAAAAGCGAGATTCTGCTGATGTCCCGCGAGTATCCGATCATATCTGTCACTGGGTCCTCCGGTGCGGGTACTACTACAGTGCGACGCATTTGAGCGCATGTTCCAGCGTGAGGATGTGCATGCGGCCATGGTGGATGGCGATGCTTTCCACCGCTATACCCGTAAAGAGCTGCATCGCATGTTTCGCGAAGAGCCGGAGCGCAAGGATGAACTCTCGCACTTTGCGGTAGAGGCCAACTTGCTTGATCGTCTTGAGGGACTGTTCAGCGAATACGGTGAACACGGCACGGGGCAGTTCCGTCACTATATCCACGCAGAAGATAAACAGAAGATCGAAGCGGGCTACCGGGTAGGCACCTTTACTGAATGGCAGGCATTACCCTGTGGCACGGATTTGCTGTTCTATGAGGGGTTACACGGTGGCCTGGTCACAGAAGACTACGATATTGCCCGCCATGTGGATCTGATGATTGGTGTGGCGCCGACCATGAACCTGGAGTGGATCCAGAAGATTGACCGCGATACCAAGATGCGCGGTTACTCTCAGGAAGCCGTGATTGACACCATTCTGGGGCGCATGGACGATTACGTGCGTTACATCCAACCGCAGTTCTCGCGTACTCATATCAATTTTCAGCGGGTACCGACGGTGGATACCTCCAACCCCTTTGAGGTGCAGGATATTCCCACTGATTCGGAGTCTTTTGTGGTTATCCGCTTCCGTGATCCTTCTAAGGTGGATTTTCCCTGGCTGCTGGCGATGATCCAGGACGCCTTTATGTCCCGCCCGCATACCCTGGTGGTGCCGGGGTCGCGAATGTCGCTGGCGATGGAGCTGATTCTTGCTCCGCTGGTACGTCATTTGCTCGCCCAGCGGCGTTTTCGCTAAGCTGAGGTCATAATGCTCGCTGTCACAGCTGGCCAATAATTTGCTAGACCCTGATCAAGGAGCTTTTCATGGATTGTCTGTTCTGCAAGATCATCAAGCGTGAAATACCGGCGGATATCGTTTATGAAGACGATGAGGTGTTGGCTTTTAATGACATCAACCCCCAGGCACCCACGCATATCCTGATCATCCCCAAAAAACATATTGCGACCCTCAATGATATTGAAGAGGCCGATCTGGCCATTATTGGCCGCCTGCAGTACACCGCCGCCAAGCTGGCTAAAGAAAGAGGCTTTGCCGAAGACGGCTATCGGGTAGTGATGAACTGCAATGAAATGGGTGGCCAAACGGTCTATCACATCCACATGCACCTGATGGGTGGGCGTGAATTTACCTGGCCAGCAGGTTGATAATCAGGCAATAAAAAGGGCGCTTGCAGCGCCCTTTTGCGTTGGCCTACTCACTGTGGTCAGGCGTCGATACGCTTATACTTCATGCGTTTCGGGGTGTCATTGCCGACGCGCTTTTTGTGATCTTCTTCGTATTCGGTGTAGTTACCGTCAAAGAACACCACCTGAGAATCCCCTTCGAACGCCAGAATATGGGTGGCGATGCGGTCAAGGAACCAACGGTCGTGCGAGATCACCATGGCACAGCCAGGGAAGGCCAGCAGGGCTTCTTCCAGGGCGCGCAGGGTTTCAATATCCAGGTCGTTGGAAGGTTCATCCAACAGCAGCACGTTGGCGCCCTGTTTCAGAGTCTGTGCCAGCTGCAAACGGCCACGTTCACCGCCGGAAAGTTCATCCAGGCGCTTTTGCTGATCATTGCCCTTGAAGTTGAAACGCCCGACGTAAGCGCGCGACGACACTTCATAGCCATTGATATTGAGAATATCCTGGCCCCCTGATACAGCTTCCCAAACGGTCTGCTTGTCATCCAGGGCATCGCGAAGCTGTTCAACGTAAGCGATGTCGACGGTTTCACCGATCACCACTTCGCCGGCATCGGGCTGTTCCTGGCCGGTAACCAGCTTGAACAGCGTCGATTTACCTGCACCGTTGCCGCCAACGATACCGACAATGGCGCCGGGCGGAATGGTAAATGACAGGTCTTCGTAGAGCAGTTTGTCATCAAAACGCTTGGTGACATTGTGGAACTCGATGACCTTGTCGCCCAGGCGTGGGCCAGGCGGAATATAGATCTCGTTGGTCTCGTTACGCTTCTGGAAATCTCCAGACTGCATTTCCTCGAAGCGGTTGAGGCGCGCCTTGCTTTTGGCCTGGCGCCCTTTGGTGTTGGAGCGCACCCACTCAAGCTCCTGCTTGATGGCTTTCTGGCGCGAGGCTTCCTGCTTGGCTTCCTGATTAAGGCGCTGGTCTTTCTGTTCGAGCCACTGAGAGTAGTTGCCTTCAAACGGAATGCCCTGGCCGCGGTCAAGTTCAAGAATCCAGCCGGCCACATTATCCAGGAAGTAACGGTCGTGGGTAATGGCGACAACCGTGCCGCTATAATCGTGCAGGAAGCGTTCCAGCCAGGCGACGGACTCAGCGTCAAGGTGGTTGGTTGGCTCGTCAATCAGCAGCATGTCCGGGTTTGAGAGCAGCAGACGGCACAGAGCCACCCGGCGCCGTTCACCGCCCGATAGGTTGCCGACCCTGGCTTCCCAGGGCGGTAGACGTAGCGCCTCGGAGGCAACGTCCAACTTGCGCTCAATATTATGCGCATCTGCGGCCTCGATCATGTTTTCAAGGCGTGCCTGTTCGCTGGCCAGGGCATCGAAATCTGCGTCCGGCTCGGCATAGGCGGCATAAACGGCATCAAGCTGTTCCTGGGCTTCTTTCAGGGCGCCCAAGGCTTCCTCGACGGTATCGCGGACGTTCTTGTCATCATCCAGCTCCGGTTCCTGAGGCAGGTAGCCGACATTGATGTCTGACATCGGACGGGCTTCGCCTTCAAACTCCTGATCAACACCGGCCATGATACGCAGCAGGGTTGATTTACCCGCGCCGTTCAGGCCCAGCACACCAATTTTGGCGCCAGGGAAGAAGGACAGTGAGATATCTTTAAGAATCTGTTTCTTGGGCGGCACAATTTTGCCGACCCGGTTCATGGTAAATACGTATTGCGCCATGGAAATCCGATAGGTTGGGAAATGAAAGTTACTGATTAAACGTTACTGAATAAAAGTCATCGGCTGCTTGATAATCAAAAAGGCTATAACAGTAAAGCCGTGATACCAAGCAGTTCTCACATGATGATAGTGCCGAGCGTGACTAAAGGCCAGAACCGTATCTCAGAACCGCGCGTTACGCCAGGCAGCAGTAGGGGAGGAGGCAATGCTCAGTCGTCGTCGCTGTACCAGTCGTCGTCAAGGGCCTTACGCAGGCGACGCTCTTCAAGCAGGGCCTCAACGCGACGCCGGGCTTTCAGCGTATCGCTTTTGCTCGAACGGCTGCGTCCGTAATGCTCGTCGTTGACTGCTTCCTGGGAATCCAGGTCATCGCTGTCGAGAAAGTCCGAGGAATGATCAGACGGATAGTGGTAGGTATTACGATCAATGGGGTCACGGCGCATATCGAGGCTCTCCAACCCAAGCCGGTAAACCGGCAGCTTGAGACTTCACCATGGTGAAGGGCTGTGTCATATAGCGACAGCCACCCATAATGTGGCTGCGCTTATCGCTATATAACGCCGTCGAGGTTGGAGATCAAGCCCCTGAAGCATTTTTCCTGACAATGGTGGCTAAATGCACCCTGTCCGTCGTCACTGTGGCGTGTCTTCCTGCTGTTTACGCAGGGCATCCAGTGCCATCTGGGCTTCGACCCGTTCCGTGACGTCTTTCTGAACGCCGATGTAATACATTAGCTTGTCGTCTTCATCGTAAACAGGCGTGATGGACAGCTCATTCCAGAAGGTGCTGCCATCTTTACGGTAATTACGCAGCACTTCCCGGGAGGGCCGCCCTTCTTTCAGTGCTTCGCGAATTGCCTGAAGCGCCTCCTGGTCACGGTCGTCATTCTGTAGAAAACGGCAATCGCGATAGAGGATTTCGTCTGCGCTGTAGCCCGTCAGTCGCTCAAAGCCTTTGTTGACGTAGATCAGAATATTTTCATCGCCTTCCTGTTCGGCAACTACTATGCCGTCTTCGGAAGCGTCAACAATCCGCTCGAGTAATTCCGGGCTGATCAAGGGAGATCGTTTCATTAAGAGTTTCCTGTTGCAGCTCCAGTCCTTTCCGCCGACCATTTTATGAGTGAGCCATGGCCAATCGGCACTTCTTTGGGTGCTTGTCGGTTTGTTTAACAGTGTATCAGAACCAGAATAGCAAATGTCGCCTTGTCTGGCTTGCTTACCCTGCTACCTATATTGTCGAGCTATACTGGGTAATGCAATCCATGCGTGAAGTCTTGACTTGTTGACAGCCTGTGAAGCCACTATTCCACCTCTGGCAATTGCCGGGCACTAAGAACGGCGCCAAGGGCCGCCACACCAAGCACAACCAGTAGGGCTGCGCTGCCCAGCCATTGCGCAAGCCCACCCAGCACGCCGCCGACGATCAACATTAAGACGCCGGTCAGGGTGTTGGAAAGCGCCACATAAAGGGCGCGGTTATCCTGGCTGGCCATATCCACCAAATAGGTTTTACGCCCCAGACGCACCCCGTGATGAACAATGACCAATAACCCATAGATCAGCGCATAAGGCCAGATTTGCGTGGTCCAGTCGGCTGGTAACCAGGCCAGTAGGGCGCCCAGCAGGCAGCAGATCAGGGTGCCAATGGCCGCATCACGCATGACCCGGCGACTGGAGGCGTCTGCCCGCTTGCCCCAAACAGGGTCGGCCAGCATGCCTGCCAAACCGGATACCACCACCAGCAGACCCAGGCCCCCAGCTGAGCGCCGCTCTGCTGCTGGCCGAGTAGCGCGATATAAGGCAGGGCTAGCGCACTTGAAAGCAGTAGGGCGCGGGCCAGGTTGAAGTGTAGAAAGGTGCGGTCTTCCTTAAGCAGCGAAAGACCCAGCTTCAGGCTGTCCCAGGCGTTTTCGCCGCCGTCGATAGCCCCCGGTGTTTCCTGAATACGCGCCGCACAAAAAGCGTTAAGTGCCCAGCCAAGTGCCGCTATGCCAAGCAATATCGCCAATGCCAACTGGCCTGGGCGGTCTTCAAACAGCATCAGTACGCCACCGGCCAGCAGGGTGGCCGCACCGGCAACGCTGCCGCTCCAACCCATCAGAGTGCCACGACGATTTTTGGCAATGGTCTTACCCATTACATCCTTGGTGGCAATGGATGAAAGCCCACGGGCCAGAGATAAGGCCACCAGCGCGACCAGTACCAGCGTACCCCCGAGCGTGCCACTGCCCATAAGAGCCAGCAGGGCCAGCGCCAGGGCGCTCAGCGCCTGCAACAGCCCACCGGCCACCCAGACCCATTTGCGCTGGGGTTTGAGGCGGATAAAACCGGCGACAAACACCTGCGGCAAAAAGGGCGCCCGACTCGCGAATGGGCACCAGCAGACCGACCATCCAGACCGGGGCACCAATTATTCCCATTAGCCAGGGCAGCACCAGCCGGGCACTGGAGAGCTCATCAGCCAGCTTGTTGCCCAGCGATGCCCACAGGTGGCGCATAAAGTTTTGGGGTTGATCCTTGCAGGCGCTGTCAGGAATGTCATCGCACATCCGAGTGTTTTCATCGCCGGTCAACCATTCATAGATCTGCGTCTGAGAAATGTCAGATCCTGCCATTACGCCTCCACGGCTGTTATGTTAGGGCCATCACAAGCCCAGAGCTTAAAATCTTGCCTGCCAACTATATGTATATGGAATAAAAAAATAATGAAGCCTAATTCCCAGCCTAGCAAGCTTTTTGCCCACTTAGGAGCGGCGTGATGTCTCGATTGATGAGTCGCTTACCCGCTAAAAACAGCTTATCTGGCGCTTGTGTCAGTCCGCTGACTGCGAGCATCCTGAAGGTTTTTTGCGAGGGTGAAGCATGAATCAGGATAGACAGGCAATCCTCTATGGCCTGGGCGCGGTCATGCTGTGGTCGACGGTAGCGACGGCCTTCAAGATGGCGCTTGAATGGATGACCCCGCTTGAGCTGATGTGGGTGGCGGCACTGGTGTCCTGGTTATTGATGGGCGCTCTGGTGGTATGGCGTGGCCAGGGACGGCATGCGCTAACGAGTGGCTGGCGCACGGCGGCCTGGGCGGGCTTGATGAACCCGGTGGCCTACTATCTGGTGCTGTTTGCCGCCTACGACCGCTTGCCTGGGCAAGAAGCCATGGCGCTCAACTACACCTGGGCACTGGCGATGGCCCTGCTGGCCGTGCCAATTCTGGGCCAGCGGCTGACGCGCATGGATATCGTCGCCGGGCTGGTGGCCTATGCGGGCGTCTGGGTGATTGCCACCCGCGGGCAGGTGTTGAACGTACAGTTTGCCGATTCCCTTGGGGTGCTGCTGGCCCTGGCCTCAACCCTGCTGTGGGCACTTTACTGGCTACTCAACGCGCGGGATGCCCGCGAGCCGCTGGTGGGCCAATGGCAGAATTTCAGCGTCGGCCTGCCGGTGCTGACAGCACTCTTGGTGTTCGGGCCGGGGTTTAACTGGCATGGCTGGCCCGCCTTGGGGGCGGGCGTTTATGTAGGGCTGTTTGAAATGGGGATTGCTTTTATTCTTTGGCAGCTGGCGGTGCATAAGGTCTCGCGCACCGCCAAGGTCTCCAATCTGATCTTTCTTTCGCCGCCTATTTCACTGCTGTTGCTGTTCTGGGTAGTCGGTGAACCGATTCTGTCGTCTACTCTGGTCGGGCTTGTACTGATACTGGGCGGCCTGGGGCTGCAGCAACGCCAGAAAACCGCTGCCTGATACGCAGCCTCAGTCGCTGGCCTGCTGGGCGAGCTGCTGCTCTACGCTGGGAGCCAGCAATGGCCAGACGTTTTCCAGAATAATGGGCTGTGCTTCTGCAGTAGGATGAATGTCATCTTCCTGCATCAGCTCATCATTTAGGGCAACTCCCTCAAGCAGGAAGGGAAGGAAAGCAACATCGTAATTGTCGGCCAGACGGGTGAAAACGTCTTTGAACGCCTCGCGGTAGGCAGAACCGTAGTTCGGCGGTATATCAATGCCCAGGAGGATCACCTCGGCATCAGCGGCCTGGCTCCGTTCGATCATCTGGGCCAGGTTGTCATGCATCTGCTGTGGCGAAAGGCCGCGTAAACCATCGTTGCCGCCAAGCTCAAGAAGAACCATGTTAGGCTCGTGCTGTCGCAGCAGGTCAGGAAAGCGTTGAGCCCCGCCACTGGTGGTTTCGCCGCTGACGCTGGCGTTGATCACATCGACATCATCGCCCAGGCGTTCAGCCAACAGGGCGACCCAACCTTGTTCCTGCTCCATATTGTAGGCAGCGCTGAGGCTATCACCCATCACCATCAGGCGCAGGCGCTCATCTGCCTGGGCCGTGGCCGATATCAAGAGGACAAACATCATTAGCAGTACCACAAGCGGCCATGTCACACTTGTGGATCTAGGGTTTTTCCAACCCGCATTTATTGAAAAAGTCGTTATCAAAAAGCACTTACTGAAAAGGTACTCCGCTTCATGTCCGATTCCTCTGATTCATCATCCAGGGTTACGCCTGAAACGTTGACCGCTTCTGGCCAGCAAGGTGCAGAAAACACGGTGCTCCAGGCAACATCGTTATGCAAGACTGTCACCAGTGGTGAACGTACCTTATCCATACTACACAACCTATCGCTAAACGTCGTGGCAGGTGAAAGTGTTGCCATACTGGGCAAAAGTGGGGCGGGCAAATCCACTCTGTTAGGATTGTTGGCAGGTCTGGATATCCCCAGTGATGGCGAGCTGGTCATGTTTGGTCACGCCCTCGACCGCCTTGATGAAGATGGCCGGGCAGGTCTGCGCGCTGGAAGGGTCGGGTTCGTTTTTCAGAATTTTCAGCTGTTGCCGACCCTTAGCGCGGTTGAAAACGTGCTGTTGCCGCTTGAACTTTCGCCGCGTTCCGGGGAGCTAAAGACAGCCCAGTACTGGTTGGAGCGGGTTGGGCTTGGCGAGCGCACCAGCCATCTTCCCAAGCAGCTTTCCGGCGGTGAACAGCAGCGGGTGGCAATTGCCCGCGCCTTTGTCACCGACCCGGAACTGGTCTTTGCCGATGAACCCACAGGCAACCTGGACCCGGAAACTGGTGCCCAGGTAATTGATCTGTTGTTTTCACTGAATCAGGAAGCCGGTACGACCCTGATTCTGGTGACCCATGACCATGCCCTGGCGCGCCGCTGCAGCCGCTGCCTGCGCCTTGAAAACGGCTATCTCAGCGAATTTCAGCCCGAAGCTGAAGCGTCCAGTGAGGAAAGTGCATGAATGCCAACAACGTTCGCCTTGCAGTGCGCAGTCTGAAACGTGATTTACGCGCAGCGGACGTGCGTGCCCTGTTTGCTGCCTTGGTGCTGGCCGTCGCTGCATCGACGATGATTGCCTTTTTATCGACCGTATCGAGCGTGGCCTGGAGCGTCAGGCCAGCCAGCTGCTGGGCGGTGATCTGGTCATTGAGCAGCGCGACCCCTTTGCGCCTGATGTCCGTGAAGCGCTGGAAGGTGCCGGGTTTATCCTGAGCGATCAGATTGATCTGGTATCGATGATTCGCAAGGGTGAACGCTTCCAGCCGGCCAGCCTCAAGGCAGTGGATGATGTCTACCCGCATTATGGGGTCTCCCAGGTTGAGCGAGGAGACGGCGTGGAATCTCTGGCCTCCGGCCCGCCTGCCGGGGAAGCCTGGGCAGACCCTCGCCTGGCCAATCTGATTGATCTGGCGCTGGGGGATGAGGTCAAGGTGGGCGATACCACCCTGACTGTCACAGGTTTTATCGAACGGGAGGCCGATCAATCGGCAGGCTTCGGCAATTTCAATCCACGCTTGATGGTGAATGTTGACGACCTGGAGGCAACCGGCCTGATCCAGGAAGGCTCGCGGGTGGAGTTCGAGATTCTTGCTGCAGGGCCACCCGAAGCGCTTGACGCTGTTCAGCCATTATTGAATGAATTACGCCGTGAAGGCGTGGAAGTGCGTGATATTCGCGCCGACCGACCCCAGCTGGGCAATGCCCTTGAACGGGCGGAAAGCTATTTGGGCATCGCCGGGCTGGCAGCGGTGCTGTTGGCAGGCGTTGCCGTGGCGATGTCGACCCGCCGCTATGTCGAGCGCCACTTGGATACCGCCGCCTTGCTACGCTGCTTTGGCGCCAGCCAGCAGCAGCTGGGTATCATTTTCGGGTTGCAGCTGATCGGCCTGGCTCTGGTGGCCTCGCTGCTAGGCGCCCTGCTGGGCCTGGTGGGGCAAGCCATACTGCTGGCGCTGCTGGCCAATTTCCTGCCCATGACGCTGCCGCCACCCGGCCTTATGCCACTGTTGCTGGGTGTCTTTACCGCCATTGCTGTGCTGGTGGGGTTTGCCGGCCCGACGCTGTTGCGCATCCAGCGGGTCAGCGCGCTCAAAGTGCTGCGCCGGGAACTTGACCCGCTGCCCCCGTCGGCCTGGCTGGTGGTGGTGTTTGCGGCCTTGGTGTTTGGGGGCCTGCTATGGCTTTATTCCGGCAGTGCGGTGCTTTCTTTGGCGTTGCTGGCCGGTGGTGGGGTGATGCTGGCGCTGTTGTGGGCGCTGAGCGCCTTGTTGCTGAATGCTGTGCTCCGTCTGGTGCAAACCCTGAAGGGGCATGGTGAATGGCAGCAAGCGTTACGCCTGGGGGACGCCAACTGGCTAGGCGGCGTCAGGCCGGGCTTGGCCAACTGCTGGCATTTTCGGTGACCTTCTTTGCCATGGCCATGATGGTGCTGGTGCGCGGTGACCTGCTGACCACCTGGCAAGCTCAGCTGCCTGAAAATACCCCCAACTATTTTGCCATCAATATTCAGCCCCCGAGCGTGACCCTTTTGAAGAGGCCATTGCCCCGCATGTGGCGGCGCAAAGCACCCTCTACCCCATGGTGCGCGGGCGGATTACCCACATTAACGATATGCCACCCCAGCAAGCGGTCGACCCTGAGGCGCGCGGCGATAATGCTCTGCGCCGCGAGCTGAACCTGACCTGGCAGGCGGAGGTTCCTGAAAGTAACGAAGTGGTGGCCGGGGAATGGTTCGACGTCGATCCCAGCGAAGAGGTGCCATCCACCGGCTGGATGGCCGAGCTGGATGCCGTTGAGCAGCTGCCGCCGGTGCCTGTTTCCATGGAAGACGGTCTGGCCAATCGCTTAGGGTTAGGGTTAGGGGATACCCTGACATTCAGCGTTGGTGGGCGTGATATCAAGACCCAATTGACCAGTTTGCGTAGCCTCAACTGGGACAGCTTCAAGCCGAACTTCTATGTGATTTTCCCCCAGGCGTGCTGGAAACCTTTGGCCATAGCTTTATTACCGCCTTTTATCTGCCCGAAGATGAGCAGAACCTGACCCGTGAGTTGGTGGAGCGCTTTCCGGGCGTCACCTTGTTGAACGTTGACGCCATTCTTGGCCAGGTGCGCGATGTGCTGACTCAAGTCACTCGCGCGATTGAGCTGATTCTGGTGCTGGTATTGCTGGCCGGGGTGAGCGTTCTATATGCCGCACTGACGGCCAGCCGCCCGGTGCGCGCCCATGAAAGTGGCCTGCTACGGGTGTTTGGCGCTGGCAACCGGATGATTTCACGCATTCAGGGGGCCGAGTATGCATTGCTAGGGGTTGCCAGCGGTTTGATGGGCGCGGCCCTGGCCGAGCTTGCGACCGCGGTGCTTTATATCTACTGGCTGGATCTGCCGCCGCGCCTGCATGGCATGCTGTGGCTGGTGCTGCCCCTGGGTGGCGCTCTGCTGATCGGTGTGATTGGCCACTGGCTGTCGCGTGGGCTGCGTCGCCAGGCGCCTGCGGCAAGCCTTGGGCTATTGGGAGAGGCGTAACCATGACGGGTGTGGATGAAAAAGCGCGGCGCTATGCGTTGCTGAAAGCCCAGCTGGATATGGCCCAGCGTGAAGACAAGGCGGTGATGCTGGTGGTGGCGGGGCATGCCGCTACCCATAAAAGTGTGCTGGTCAACCAGCTCAACCACTGGTTGGAAAACCGCCAGACCGAGGTTCATGCCCTGGCCCCCAGCGAGGAAGACCGCCTGCGGCCTTACTGGTGGCGCTACTGGCGCAGGGTACCTGCCCGTGGCCGAGTAGGGGTTTTCGTGCATGGCTGGTACGGCGATGTTCTGTTTGCCCGCGTAGAGCAGCGCATTCAGGCGGGGGCCTTTGCCGATCGGCTGGATGAGATCAATCGCTTTGAAGCCACTTTGACGCATGACAACGTAGTAGTGGTGAAAGTCTGGCTGGATATCGATGAGGCGCAACAGGCAGAGCGCTTGCATCATTTACAATCTGACCCGACGCATTCCTGGCAGGTCAGCGAAAGGCACTGGCAGCGTCACGCCCAGTATGCGGCCATCCAGCAGTGTGCTGAGCAGATGCGTGAAGCTACCCACACCGCGCATGCGCCCTGGCACTGTATCGCCAGCGAGACACCGTCACAGCAGCTGAAGGAAATCACGGCCCTGTTGCAGGATGCCCTGTCTCAACCCGCGCTATTGCCTGCTGCTTCAGCAGGCAAACTATTGCAGGGGGCAAACGGACCGCTCGAAGGCGATAAGGCCCGCTTGGCGCCACAGCGTTTAGCCATTGATGACGAACTCGCTTCTGAGGGGAGCGCCAAGAATTCAAAAATCCCTAAAAAGCGCTATCGCCAAGCCCTTGATGAGCTGCAGGCTCGGTTAGCCAACAACCACAGACGCTGCCTGCAGCGCAGTATTCCTGTGGTACTGGCATTTGAAGGCCATGATGCCGCCGGTAAAGGCGGCAGTATTCATCGGGTAACGACTGCCCTGGATGCTCGCTACTATCGGGTTTACAGCGTATCGGCGCCAAGCGATGAAGAGCGCTTGCAGCCTTGGTTGTGGCGCTTCTGGCGGCGTTTGCCCCAGGATGGCCGCGTGGCGATTTTTGACCGCACCTGGTATGGGCGCGTGCTGGTTGAGCGTGTGGAAGGCTTTGCCAGGAAAAGTGCCTGGCAGCGCGGCTTCACGGAAATCTGCCATTTTGAAGATCAACTGCTGGCCCATGGTGCCGTGGTGGGCAAGTTTTTCCTGGCCATCAGCAAGGACGAGCAGCTGAAGCGTTTCAAGGCCCGCGCCAATACGCCGCACAAGCAGCACAAGCTCACCGATGAAGACTGGCGGAACCGCCAACGTTGGGACGATTATCAGCAGGCGCTTGAGGATATGCTGGCCCATACCCACACCCAGGGCGCCCCTTGGCAGCTGATCAACACTGACGATAAGCGCCGGGCACGCTTGAGCGTATTGACCCAGCTTAATGACCTGTTGGAAACCCGCTTGGAAAGCCCATGAGCAGGATTCATGATCGACTTGACCAACAAGCAATGAAACCCTTGCTCGCCTGCGTTATGATAGTGGCCCCAACTGTTTTTCCAGTCTGACCTTTCGCTATGAGGTTTACCGCCGATGTTCAGCCGCGACATGAAAATTGCCGGATTCGATGATGTGCTGTTTGATGCCATGCAGAAAGAAGTGGAGCGCCAGGAAGCCCACATCGAACTGATCGCGTCCGAAAACTACGCTAGCCCCCGTATATTGGAAGCCCAGGGTAGCCAGCTGACCAATAAATACGCAGAAGGTTACCCGGGCAAGCGTTACTACGGTGGCTGTGAGTTTGTTGATATTGCGGAAAACCTGGCGATTGATTACGCCAAGGAACTGTTCGGCGCCACTTACGTTAACGTACAGCCGCACTCCGGTTCCCAGGCGAACAGCGCCGTGTTCCAGGCGTTGGTCAAGCCCGGTGATACCATTCTGGGTATGAGCCTGGACGCCGGTGGTCACCTGACCCACGGTGCCAAGCCCAATTTCTCTGGCAAGCATTACAATGCCATTCAGTATGGCCTCAATGAGCAGGGGCTGATCGATTATGATCAGGTGGCTTCCCTAGCGCGTGAGCACCAGCCGAAGATGATTATTGCTGGTTTCTCGGCGTACTCACAAATTGTCGACTGGGCAAAGTTCCGTGAAATTGCCGATGAAGTGGGTGCTTACCTGCTGGTTGATATGGCTCACGTCTCTGGTCTGGTCGCCGCAGGCGTTTACCCCAGTCCACTGCCGCATGCCCATGTGGTTACCTCGACAACACACAAGACCCTGCGCGGCCCGCGTAGCGGCGTGATTCTGTCCGCTGAAGGCGATGCCGACATCGAGAAGAAGCTGCAGTCAGCGGTCTTCCCCGGTGGCCAGGGCGGCCCCTTGATGCATGTTATCGCGGCCAAGGCGATCTGCTTCAAGGAAGCCATGGAGCCTGAGTTCAAGGCCTACCAGCAGCAGGTCATCAAAAACGCCCAGGTGATGGCCGAGGTGTTTATGGAGCGTGGGTTCGATATCGTCTCTGGCGGTACCGAAGATCACCTCTTCTTATTGTCCCTGATCAAGCAGGGTGTCACCGGTAAGGACGCAGACGCGGCGCTTGGCCGTGCGCATATTACCGTCAATAAAAACGCCGTCCCTAACGATCCGCAAAGCCCATTTGTGACTTCTGGCCTGCGTATCGGCACGCCTGCGGTGACCACCCGGGGCTTTGGTGAAGACCAGTGCCGTCACCTGGCGGGCTGGATCTGCGATATTCTTGATGTGCTGGCGCGCGGTGAAGATACCAGTGAAATCGAGCAAGCGGTCAAGAGCAAGGTCGAGCAGGTATGTTCGCGTTTCCCGGTTTATCAGTGATCGCAATCTGTTGATTAACCTTATTGCTGGGTATTTCAAGGGCGCCTTTTGGCGCCCTTGATGTATTAAGGGGGTGTTAAAAGATGTTGATTGCCAATACTCTATATAGTGTTAAATTGTATTTAACATTTTTGTGATCAATTGCATGACGTTAAAAGGATAATGCGTGGCGTCACCCAGAAACTGGAAGGCATTTGCCTGGTTGCTCACTTTACGCGGACGGCTGGTTTTCGGGTTAGCGCTTACCTGGCTGGCGATTGTGGCCCTGGTACTGGCAATGGCCTGGTACCTTGGACAAACCATGCTGCAACAAAGCAATATGGCTCATCTGAGCTATGAATCCAGCATGCTGGCGGATGAAATTTCCCAGCAGATGGATGCGCGCATCAATGCACTTGAGAGAGTTGCCAGTACCCTGAGCGTAGAGGATAGTGGAGCGCAGGCGGAGCAGGTGCTGGCAGAAAACGATGTACTACTGGAATGGTTTGAAGGCCTACTGGTCGCCGATGCCAATGGGGTGGTCATCGCTGATTGGCCGATACTTGATAACCGCATAGGGCTTGAAAGCGCCGGAACAGAGTTCTTCCGTATGCTCAAAGGCAGCCGCAAAGCCTATGTCAGCGAGCCTTTTGTCGGCCCAGTCAGCCAGTATCCCATGGTGATCGTAGGTATTCCAAGGCTTGATGAAGATAAGCATTTCGTTGGCTACGTGGGAGGAATCGTCAGCCTGAAAACCAGCGGCCTGTTTTCACGCCTGGCACGCATGCAGCCCAGCCCCGGCAACTATGTGGCGGTTATGACGGCATCTGGCAAATTACTTTACCACCCCCGTCGACAGAAAATCATGGATGACGTGCCGCCTCCAGCCGATAACCCCTGGCTGAATCAGGCCCTGGATGGCTGGCAAGGGCAGGCAGTTGGTTCGTTGATTGATGGCGAGCATGGTTTGCAGTCTTACGGTCAGGTATGGTCAGCGGGCTGGGTGGTCGGGCGTTTTCTTACCATGGAGGAAGCGCAGACCCCTCTGGCAGGCTATATTCAGACGCTATGGTGGGCCTGGCTGTTGCTTGCCATCCTGATGATGCCTCTGTTGTGGTGGATTCTCGGGCGTATGCTGCGTCCCTTGCGCCAACTGGAATGCCAGATAGGTGAAGTCGGTTTGGGGCGGCGCAGTAAAGTGACTCTTATGACCAGCATGTGTGAGCTTAGAGATGTGTCGTTGACGTTTAACCGCGTCGAAGATGAGCGCCAGCTGCTGTTAACCAGCCTTCAGGAGCGGGAAGCGTTTCTGGACTCTGTGCTGAATGCCACGCCTCAAGGTATGTTTGTTGCCAATTTTGATGGCGATATCACCTACATGAATCCGGCTCTGCTCGATATGCTGGGAATTTCTGCCACCATGCCAATGTCTGCCTGGTTACAGCAAGTCCATGCAGATGACCGTCAGGGTGCGATTGATATGTGGCGGCACAGCCTGAAAACTCACCGAGACTTTATTCGCCAATTGCGCTTTGTGCGTGCCGATGACGAAACCTTGTGGCTGGATGTGCATGCGCGGGTTGTCATGGTGTCTAGGGATGAGCAATCACTGGGAATGGTGGGGGTCGTCAAGGATATTACCGCACGCCGCGAGCAGGAGGCCCTGCAGCGCTGGGAAGCCGAGCACGACCCACTGACGGGGCTTTTGAACCGGCGGGGCTTTGAGCGTCGTCTTGAAGAAGCCTTTGCGGAATATCAGAAAACCAGCACGCCGTCTGCGCTGCTGCTGTTCGATCTGGACCACTTTAAACCGATTAATGATGAAGGCGGTCATGCCCTGGGCGATGAGATGCTGCGCCGCATTGCCCAAGTGGTGGCCTGGGAAGTACGTCGAAGTGACCACGTGGCGCGCCAGGGTGGTGATGAGTTCGGTGTGCTGCTGCCCAGCTGTACGTTAAATCAAGCCAGCACAATTGCTGATTCGCTACGCAAAGCCGTCAGTGAAATTTCCGTCACTCATCAGGGTAAGGAATATACGGTGACCTTAAGTATTGGCGTCACGGCCTTTGACGAAGATGACCATACCATTCAGCAAGCCATGGCCCGTGCGGATGCAGCGAGCTACGAGGCCAAGGGAGAAGGCCGTAACGCCTTGATTGTCAGAATGCCCGGTAAGCCGGATATGGAAGCCTTATTTGATTAAGTAACCTCGTGTGATTGAGAAAACCCTAGTCATTGAAAAACCAGCGTGATTGAACCGGGAGGATGGGGCCTGTGAGCCTGTTGGAACTGTTTGCACAGACGCTGGATGTCACTCTGCCTGTGTTCGTTATGGTGTTTCTGGGGTTGTGCTCAAACGCCTTGGCTGGGTGGATGGCGCCTTTATCAATACAGCCTCTGCGCTAGTGTTCAAGGCGACCTTGCCCACGCTGATCTTTATGAGCCTGATACAGGCTGATTTGAGTGTGGCGCTGAATGTGTCGCTGCTGGTGTTTTTCGCGCTTGCCACGGTTGGGCAGTTGCTGCTCAGCTGGCTATGGGCGTGGCGGCGGGTGCCCTACGCAGACCGTGGGGTATACATACAGGGAGCCTTTCGTGGCAACTGTGGCATTGTCGGCCTGGCGCTGGCCGCCGCCATGTATGGCAATTATGGGCTGTCTGCTGGTGGGGTGCTGCTGGGCGTGGTGATCCTAACCTACAATATCCTGTCGGTGGTCGTGCTGACGGCGTTTCATCCTGATAAACGCCTGAGCTGGCGCCCGCTGCTAATCAGCATCGCTAAAAACCCGCTGATCCTTTCCGTTGTGCTGGCCATTCCTTTTGCCGCCTTTGCAGTCCCTTTGCCTGATTGGGTGCTGGCATCGGGTGAATATTTTGCCTCCCTGACGCTGCCGCTGGCGTTGATCTGCATTGGAGCGACCCTGTCAGTCACCTCATTGCGCCAGGGCAGCCAGGCAGCGTTAGGTGCCAGCCTGCTGAAAATGCTGGTGCTACCCATCGTCTCCACGCTAGCGGCTTGGCTGATCGGCTTTTCAGGACGCGAGTTGGGGCTCTTATTCCTGTTCTTCGCCAGCCCGACGGCAGCCGCCAGTTTTGTGATGGTCAAGGCGCTGGGAGGCAACACGGCCCTGGCGGCCAATATCGTCGCCATCACCACCTTGATGGCCAGCCTGACCATTACCTTAGGGGTCTTTGTATTACGCCTAATAGGGTGGATTTAACCCGCTGATGATAGAGGTGTTTCTCACCCAGCAGTTGGCGCTGGCGCCATCAGTCGTTATACTACTGGCCCTTCCGTTATGTCCCTGTAGCTCAGCAGGATAGAGCAGCCGCCTCCTAAGCGGCAGGTCGCAGGTTCGAATCCTGCCAGGGACGCCATTAAAATCAAAATGTTATCCCCAGCTCTCTTTCCAAAAATATCCGATTTTTCCTCGGATTTCCCTAGTGGTTCCCCTGGTTATGAGTCCAGTGGATGGACTATGATTCGAGGCGACGAGCAGCCGCTTAGAAAAGCGTTCGGAAAACTGTTGCCAGATATCATGCTAGCTCGGCGGCCTTAATTGGCAGCCACCCAGCTACACCCTTTATTAAGGTACCCTTTGCCTAGGTGCAAAGGGTAAGCCTCGCATTCACACCATATAGGTCAATTATACCGCTTTGGCTTCTATGTCTGAACTCTGGTTTTCCTGTGCTTTATCCAAGGTCTGCAGGCTGTAACCATGGCCATAGACAGAAACCAGGTTCCATCCGTACTCGGCGGTTAACTTGAGCTTCTTGCGAATCCTGTGAATGTGTACGTCGAGTGTGCGCGTCTTCGGGTTATGACAGTACCCCCATATGTACTCATGCAGATAGGTGCGTGAAAGTGAACAGTTAATTTGACTGAGTAGCAAGTGTGCCAGGCGAAATTCCTGGTGTGTCAAAGGCACTTCTTCGCCATTGACATAAGCGATTTCACGGCTTGAATTCAGCTTCAAGTGCCTGATAACCAGTTCACTCTCCTTGGCAATTCTGGGAGTACGCAATAAATGGCGGCGACAGATGGCAAAAGCCCGCGCAGCCAATTCACGCGGCCGAAAAGGCTTGGTGACAAAACCATCGGCACCCGTATTAAACGCTTCAACCACATCGCTTTCTTTTTCGCGCTGAGTAACGATTAAAACAGCAGGCGGAGACATCAGGTACGTTTCCATCCACTTAATCAGATCAAGCCCGATGCTGCCAGATAGGCTCCAATTCAGTAATACCAGGTCAAAGTGTTCACGACTGGCAACTTGCATAAAGGTGTTGCTGGATTGCAGCAAGGTGACGTTGGTCTTGACCTTTCTTTCTTCAAAACCATCAACCAGAGCCTTACTGATGCGGTGAAGGAATACTTTGTCGTCTTCTACAATTGCAATGCGCATTGGCTGTTCTTCAATTTGGTTGGAGGAGTGGCTTTCCATTGGCAGATGTACCCATCTAAAATGATACAAATTGAATACTTTTGTTAACTTAATGTTTTTTACATTATGTTTATATATTTTTCAAATTTAAATTTTTATGGCTATTCGTATGTCAGGCTGATGAATCGCTTTTGCGAAAAAATTCCCTTAAAAAGGTTGGTTGCGTTGGAAGTTAGCGTCTCACTATGCCTGCGCATGCTCAGATGAATGGGTCTCGATTGCAGCCTTTTTTCAAATAAATCATGCATTAGGAGGGTATCTAAGCTGTTAAGTTAATTTAAATTTATTTAACAGGCTTTGGTTTGGTAGGGAGGGGAAGAAATTTTTGCAGGGGTAGGCAATGGGAGGTTGCGGTTTACGTTGTCAGTATTTATATTGATATATGTTACAGTATGTTTATTTTAGGGGTTGTTCATCTTTCTGATTGTTAAGAGATTTGCTGCTGTTCATGGATCTTGAGCAAAGTGGCCCGGGTAAATCTAGCGAATCATTAGCACCCTTCATACGATATTACTAATATAAATTCAGGGGATCCAACCATGCAAAACGCTTCATCTGACGAATTACGTGCCAAGCTGAGTCAGCTTATATCGACCACACGGCAGGGAGTTCTGGCAGGTTATCCGCTCAGACATGTGCGGGTTGGTGATACGCAGCACAGCCGTAACCTGGCTGCTTTGGCCAATCAGCCTGATAGCGGTGTGACGCGTATCAGCGTTCCGCTTGACCCCACTGAGCGGATCCGTTTTGTACGTCAATGGATGGAGAAGCATCAGCGCAAACTGGCCAGTGGCGCGCTGGCCAGCACTCTGGTGTTGCCCATGCTGGCTCTGATCTGGCAACAGTTTTCCGGACGCTTTTTTAAGCGGCTGCTCGTAGCCTCGATTCATAGTCCGCTAGACTCATATAGTCGTTGCTAGAGTACAATCGCTCTTGGTTATAAAACACCTCGATATGCTCGAAAATCGCCTGCCTCGCTTCCTCTCGCGTTTTGAAGTCCTCGTGATACACCAGCTCGGTCTTCAGGGTATGAAAGAAGCTTTCTGACGGGGCGTTGTCCCAGCAGCTACCCTTGCGGCTCATACTGCACTTGAACTCATACTGCACTTGAACTCATGCTGCTTGAGCAAGCCCTGGAAGCTATCCGAAGCATATTGGCTGCCACGGTCACTATGAACTAGCAGACCGGCTTCTGGCCGACGTTTAAAGATCGCCATGGTCAGCGCGTCGTTCACTAATGCTGCCGGCATCCGGCTATCCATGGACCACCCGACAACTGAACGTGAGCAAAGGTCAATGAAGACAGCAAGGTACAGCCAGCCCTCCCGTGTCGCGACATAAGTGATGTCGCCAACATAAGCCTGATTAAGCTCTGATGCCGTAAAATTACGGTCCAACAGGTTCGGGGCGACCGGCTTGTTATGCTTCGAGTTAGACGTCGCTTTGAACTTGCGCCGCATCTTGCATTCAAGTCCTTCTTCATCCATCAATCGGCCGATTCGACGGCGGCTTACGATCTTACCGTCTTCGGCTAGTTTTTTTGAATACGCCGTGTGCCATAGGTGGAACGGCTCTTTTCATCATGTTCACGAATACTGGCCTTCAACGCCTGATCATCCTGGGCTCGCTGACTAGGCGGTCTGGTTCGCCACTCGTAATAGCCACTGCGAGATACCTCATACACTCGGCACATAAGGGCGGTGCTGAACCTGCCCCGATGTTCATCGATGAACGCATATCTCAGCTGGATTCTTTGGCGAAGAAGGCGGCCGCCTTTTTTAACAGAGCTCGCTCTTCCTTCAGCCGAGCATTTTCACGCCGAAGTTGCTTCAATTCTTCATACAGGTGTTTGTCATCAACCACACCACTTGCTTCACTCGTCTGCTTATCATGGAGCTTACTTATCCAGGTATGCAGCGTGTTGACGTTAACACCCAGCTCGCGTGCGGACTGGGCGACCGGTTGACCGGACTCCACCGCTAGTTTGACGGCAGATTCTCTAAATTCAGCTGTATAAGAATTACTTTTCTTCTGACTCATGACACACACCTTGATGGGCAGATAATTTTATCTGCGTCTGTGTGTCCGGGAAACTATAACCACTTCAGGCGGAAGAGGTACCCTTTTCCTGGCCGGTGTAGGTCGCATTCAGCTGCAGGCTGTCTCCACTGCGATAGACCTCGTGCACCTGGATCTGGCCATGATGTGCCAGAGCGCGGGCAGTGTCGTCCCAGCCAAGTGAGCCACTAGGCAAAGGCGGTACCGTAGATGTGCTCGCGGAAGGCTGGCTGAGGTCAAAACGATATTGGACGCCTGCGCTGAGCGTGTCGCCGCGCTCCCAGCCAAGGCTAACGGATAATGGTTTGCTTAACGCAAGGCGCATACCTCCTTGCCAGCGGCTGCTTTGTTCGCGTGTATCGCCGGCGGGCCATTGTGTTGTATCACCGCCGCTATATTCCATAGCCAGGCTCAGGGGTTGCCAGGGGTCTGGTAGCTAACGCCGCCAAACAGGCTGGCAGAGCCCTTGAACCAGTCGCTTTCTTCGTAGGGTTGCAAATTTTCGGGCGCGCTGCGGGTATCCCAGCGCTCACTCAAGTCGTTGAAAGGAGCTTCAGCATCGCCCGCGCTGCCCAATGCTCCCCAGCCGACGCCGAGACTGACATCCCAGGCGTTCCATCGCTTGCTGGCCACCAGGTATTCGGCATTGAAAGGCGTGTTGTGGCCGATATCACGCGCCCCCAGGGCAATAGCAGGCATCCTCCTGCCAGCGCCATTTGATATCCAACTGAGGGTCGTAGTTGTGTCGCTGTTGGCCATCTCGGGGCTGACGTTGGCTATAACGAAAGCCAAGCTCCAGATGTTCAGTGGGCTGATAGAACAGCGGTATATGCACATCCGGGGATGTGTAGTGACCACCAAGCGTCAGGCTGCCTGCCGGGGCTGTTCGTGCACTGGGCATTGTCCAGATGCCGCCGCCGCCCAGGGAGCTGTAGGCCGTCTCATCGGCGTTTACCATTGCGGGTAACAGTATGACGACTAAGGCTAAGGCGTGGCGTGGCGTCACTGGGACTGCTCCTGGGGACATATCTGGCAATCTTCGCCGGGTAGTTGCGCTGCGAGCCATTGGGGGAGACGCTCATTGACCCAGCGGCGTTCAACGTTAACGCCCATGCTAGGGTACTGCGCTGGCCATTCGACGACTACACGGCTGCCAGGGGCGAGCAATACCGGTTCATTATTCCATTCGGCAATGCCGTGGCGCTCAGCTTGACCTTGCGGTGAGATGTGCCAGGCATGTGCTGACTCAGCAGAGCGACTTTCTGACACGCTTTCCAGGGTCAGCGATGGTCGCCAGGGCTGGCGGCTCGCGCCATGGATGCTCCAGACTTCAACCCAGGGTGGCGGCAGGCAGTAGCCCCAATGCGCCAGTTCACTGAGTGGCAGGCGTTCGCTGGCCGGTAAGTGGCGGCTACGCAGGGGGCATTCAGCTGGGCCATGATAACACTGCGCCACTGTGCCATGGCACTGCGTGAGGCATCATTGCCGCTAACAAGGGCTACTCGCTGTAAGGTGGCCAGCTCATGCATCAGACGAATCCCTGCTTCACGGGTATCTCGCTGGTCGTAAGGGAGCAGAGCAAAAGGGATGGCTTGGGAAGGCCAGGTAGACTGGATGTAACCAAACGTATTCTGGTTGGCCAGACGTTTAGGCGCTGGCGTTTCATCCACAATGCTGACCGACGTGATCATTTGGGAATTATGGGGCCGTGATAGCCTGAAACACAGCCAACGAGCAAGCTGATAACCGAAAAAAACAGATAAATCAGGAATTTAAGCAGGACTTGCTTGAAGGAAATGTACAAGCCGCCATGCGATTCTGTTCTCAGGTTAAGCGGTTGTGGGGCGAAACTTGGCGTCAAAAAGTCAGCCTCCAGGCAAATTTTCAAAGCAGCGCCGTGCCGCAAGTGTAACTATATATTACATATATAATGCTAAGACTTAAGGCTTAGATCGTTGTGTGCTGATTTGGTATCTAAAAATAACTGATTAGTAAACGTTGTCTGGCCCACAACAGCGGCACCATGGTCTATGCATTCTGGTGCGCTGTTTTTTATGGTTTGCTGAATCTTTTTCTCAGCAAGCAGGTGAAGCTAGCTTCCAGCGTGGTTCCACAAAAGCGCTAGCGCAAAGGGCCTGCTCGTTGCCTAATGCCCTTAATCCCAGGCGCTTGAACGTTTCGCCAGAGAGGCCGCGTTCACTGCTGACCTGGAAGGAAACGTCAACAGCCTGCCATTGGCTGTTTGCATCAGAACGCGTCGCCAGCTGATAGGTGAACGGGTAAAAGCCGGGAAAGCCCAGGCGTACATCGGTTACCTGCAGGGTTTCCTGATCACCTGATTCATGGCTGTCATAGCGCAGGAAATCACCGGTAAACCATTTCAAACGCTGAATGCGAGCATCCTGTTGAAAGTCTTCTGCCAGCTGGGTTTGTCGCGTCATTGCTTCAAGCTGCGGCGGGTTCTGATCAAACAGGCTGACAAGACTTTCATAGTGGCGATCGCCTTCCATCACACTCACGCGCCACAGCAGCGTGGTAAAGGGCGCGGGCTGTACCAGACGCGGGGCCGATTCCAGCCCCTGCGCCGCCAGTACGGGCGCCAAACGCTGTTCCACGCTTACCTTGGCGCCGAGGGCAAACACCAGGTAAAGGCTGGAAAGACCCAGGGCCCAGCCACAGCGGTAGACCACTTTACGGTCGAACAAGGCCCAGACAAGCGCTATCAGTAACGGCAAGGTATACAAGGGGTCGATGATAAACACGGTGGGCCAGGCGACAGGAGGCGAGGTCATTGGCCAGAACAATTGGGTACCGTAGGTGGTCAAAGCGTCCAGCACTGGATGTGTAAGCAAAATCAACAGAAAGAACAGCAGCCAATGGCGCAGCGGGATATCTCGGGCAGGGGCAAATCGCGCGCTCAGTAGGGCCAGCAGGGTGCCTAACCCGGCCAGCACAAACAGTGAATGGCTGAAACCACGGTGTTGGGTGACGTTGGCAACGGCATCGCCGTAGTCAATCACCACATCAAGGTCTGGCAGGGTACCGACGATAGCCCCGAGTAGAATGGCCTTGCGTCCCAGCCGCCTGCCCAGCACAGCACCACCGATGGCAGCCCCCAGGGCTGCTTGCGTCATTGAGTCCACTGCTTTCTCCTGAGCGTAAACACCGCTAGTATGTGAAGATAATTAATATACACAATGTTCAATAAGGGTGCCTATATGTCAAATAACTGTACAGATAAGTGGCCTGCTACCCAGAAGCCTGGCATGTTGGCCGCTGGCCTGCGCTACCTGATGCCGCTGGCGCTAGCGGGCTTGACGACGTCGACCATGGCCGCTTCTACCGTCGAAGTGCATAGTGACCCCAACTGCGGTTGCTGTGGTGCCTGGGTAGAGCACCTTGAGGCTAATGGGTTCGAGGTGGATCATCAGCGCCATAATGATGTTCGCGGCGTCAAGATCGAGCAGGGTGTTACTCCTCAGATCGCCTCCTGCCATACGGCGATTGTGGATGGCTATGTGATCGAAGGCCACGTGCCCGCTGATGATATCAAGGCGCTGCTGAAAGAACGCCCCGAGGTGGCTGGGCTGACCGTGCCGGGGATGCCTCACGGCTCACCGGGCATGGAAACCGGGCGAGAGGATGACTATGCGGTGTTGAGTTGGACACGCGACAGTCAGCCCCCGGAAATTTTCCGCGAGTATCTTCAGTAAACCCGCGTAAAGATGAGTCTTTAGATCGTCCAAAGGAGTCCGTATGCAGTTTCTACATACCATGGTGCGCATCAGTGATATTGACGCTTCCCTGCACTTCTATTGCGACCTGTTGGGCCTAAAGGAAGTACGTCGCAAGGAAAGTGAAAAAGGCCGATTTACGCTGATTTTTCTCGCCGCGCCGGACGATGAAGAACGTTCGAAAGAGTTGCAGGCGCCTGAGCTGGAACTGACCTATAATTGGGATCCGGAGGAATATAGCGGCGGGCGCAATTTCGGTCATCTGGCTTACCGGGTTGACGATATTTATGCGCTTTGCCAGAAGTTGCAGGACAATGGGGTGACCATTAATCGGCCACCCCGAGATGGCCATATGGCCTTTGTTAAATCCCCCGATGGCATTTCGGTCGAGTTGTTGCAGAAAGGTGATGCGCAGCAGCCCCAGGAGCCATGGGCTTCAATGGAAAATACAGGGAGTTGGTAAGTGAAAAAGAGTGCCTTTAAGAACGTCTTCAAGGACGGGCGTATTGCATTGGCAGGTGCTGCCATGTTGTTGTTAGCCGCCTGCGGCTCAACCCCAGAGGCGCCGGTTGATGCTGATAACGCTGAGGCCAGCAGCCAGCTCTCAGCTGTGGTTAATCAGCGCTGGAACTTTCTGCTTTTAGGCACGGATGAGCGCCTGGAGTTTGATGAGAGGCCTTATTTTGAAATCGGTAGTGACGGCAGCGTCAACGGCTATGATGGCTGCAACCGTTTCTTTGGCCAGGTCGAGTTGGGTGAGAATCAGCGCATTGAGTTCAAACAGATGGCATCCACCCGCATGGCCTGCCCGAATATGGGCGACGCCCAGCGAGTCACTGACATGCTGACCAATGCCTATCGTTATCTGATTGACCATGATCGCCTGGTATTCTTTGCACCCGACAGCCGGGTGTTAGGCGGCTGGCGTCAGGCTGATTGATCAGCCGCTGTATGGATACACTACACTTAGCGTTAACCCTTAAAAGGCGGATTGAAGCGGGCGATAAAGCGCGCATCAATCCGCTTTTTCCATTCCCACACCCAGTGCCCGGCAAAGCCGATGGGCCCGTAGCTGGCAATAGCGTGGCTGTGGCCCGTGCCAATCAGCGCCAGCACCCGCTTGGGCGGCTGCCAGTCAGCCAAAGCCTGGCCATGGCAGGCGGCGCGCAGGTTGTTAGCTAGCACAGGCCCCTGGCGCACGGCATACACCCCGGCTTTGGGCAGGGGCGGGGTTAGCTCTGCACAGTCGCCGGCGGCAAAGAGTCCAGGCGCCCCGGCTACCGCCAGGGTGCGTTCAGAGGGAATAAAGCGCTTGTTATCCAGCGGCAGACTGGTGTCAGCCAGCCAGGGATGACCGACCGCGCCGGTGGCCCACAGCACGATATCTGCTGGCAGGGTCTGGCCTTGATCATCCTCAACGCCCCCTTTCACCAGTGCTGTGCCGCGCCGTTCAGTGTGAATCTGGATACCGGCTCGCTGCAAGGCGCGGCGGGTCAGCTGGCGGGGCAGCCAGCCGGCCTCGCCAAGCAGCGTGGGCGCGGCGCTGAGCAGGTGCCCCTGCCAGTTAATATCCGAGCGGTAGTGGCGCAATTGGGCCAGCACGCTCATCAAGGTTTCGCAGCTGGCCGCGCCGCCGCCAACGCTGATGATCTGCTGGGTTGAGCCGCCAGGTAGCGTCTGGATTCGATCCTGCAGCGCCTGCCAGCGTTGATGCAACGAGCTTAGCGGGCGCATGGCCAGCAGGTAGGGTAGGCCATCGCCGTGGGTTGCGGGGAGTTCCAGCGTCGAGCCGACGTTTATCGAGGCAACGTCAAAGGTGAGTATCTGGCCGTTGGCCAGGCTGACCTGGCGTGCCTGGTGATCCAGCGTGACCACCGGGGATTCGATCAGGGTGGCGCCTGCTTGTTGGCACAGTGCTGCGACATCAATCTGGGTGTCGCGAAGTGAGCAGTCACCCGCCAGCCAGGCGGGCACGCTGCCGGAGTAGGCGGCCAGGGAGCTATCGCTGACCACGGTGATGGTCACCTCAGGGTCAGGTGTCTCTGCAAAGGCTTCCAGCACAAAGGCATGGGCATGGCCTGCGCCGATCAGTAATAGCTGGGTCATGCTTGATCTCCTTGTTCTCGCTCCTTCTGGGTATTCTGATGACCTCGCCGCCAGCGGAAGTAGCGTTCTAGTAATGCGAGAACACGTTCAGGCTTGTGGGCGTTTTTCCATACCCCGGCGCTGGCCTTGGCCGCTTCCCCGAGGGTCGGGTAGGGGTGAATCGTGCCCAGCAGCTTGTTCATACCCAGGCCGTGCTTCATGGCAATCGTAAACTCGCCCAGCCACTCACCGGCGCGTTCAGCGACAATGGTAGCGCCGAGGATCTTGTCGCGGCCGGGCACGGTCAGCACCTTGATAAAGCCCTGGGTGGCCCCTTCGGCAATCGCGCGGTCGCTTTCGGCCATGGCGTAGCGGGTCACCTCAAAGGCGATGCCCTGAGCTTGGGCGTCTTTTTCGTTCAGCCCGACTCGGGCAATTTCCGGCTGGGTGTAGACCACCGCTGGCATAAAGCGGTAGTCCACAGCAAAGCTCTTCAGTTCGCCAAACAGGGCGTTCACGGCAGCATGCCAGGCCTGGTGGGCGGCGGCGTGGGTCAGCTGGTAGGGCCCAGCCACATCACCGCAGGCCCATATTGGGCAGGCGTGTCTGCAAACGCTCATTGAGTTCCAGGGTGCCCACCTCTGTGGTGGTGATGCCTAGCGCTTCAAGTCCCAGGCCTTCCACATTGGCCTGGCGGCCCACGCTGACCATCAGGGCATCAAAGGGCAGGCTGAGACGTTCGTCGTTGTGTTCCACTACCAGTTGATGGCCATCGTCCTCGTTGAGGATTTCGATGGCGTGGCTTGACGTCAGCACCTTGACGCCTTCCTGGCCAAGGGTGGTGGCCATGTGCTCGCCAACCTCGTCATCCTCACGCCCCAGCAGTTGGGCGGCGCCTTCCACCAGAGTGACCTGGCTGCCCAGGCGGGCAAAGCTCTGGCTCAGCTCGCAGCCAATCGCACCGCCGCCAAGTACTACCAGACGACGAGGCTGCTCTTTGAGTGACCACAGCGATTCTGAGGTGACCACTGGCGCGCCTTCAATCCCCGGCAGGGCAGGAATGCGCGGGCGGGCGCCGGTGGCAATCACCACATGACGGGCGGTCACTGTTTTTTCGCCTATCTGGATTTCCCAGGGTGAGAGCAGGGTGGCGGTGTCTTCATACATCTCGACGCCCAGCCCGGAATAGCGCTCGACGCTGTCGTGGGGTTCGATATCGCGAATGGCCTGCTGCACATGGCCCATCACCTTGGCGAAATCGATCTCTGGCTCGCCAGCGTTGACCCCAAAGCGTGAGGCAGTGCGGACTTCATGGGCGGCATGGGCGGCCCGAATCAGCGCCTTGGAAGGCACGCAGCCGGTATTCAGGCAGTCACCGCCCATCTTGTGCTTTTCAACCAGCGCTACCCGGGCCTTGACAGCGCTGGCGATATAGCTAGTGACCAGGCCAGCGGAGCCGCCGCCGATCACCACGATGTCATAGTCAAAAGAGGCCGGTTTGGGGTACGCCTGATAGGTCTTGCGGGTCTGCACCAGCAGCACAATCCGTCGGGCTACCCAGGGGAATAGCGCCAGCAGTGCGAAGGAGGCCAGAAGCCCCGGTGAGACAATCCCACCCAGGCTTTCCAATTCACCCAATTGGCCACCGGCGTTCACATACACCGCTGTGCCCGGCAGCATGGCGAGCTGGCTGACCCAGTAGTAGGTGACGGTCTTGATTCGGGTCAGGCCCATCAGCAGGTTGATCATGAAAAACGGAAACAGCGGCACCAGGCGTAGGGTGAACAGATAAAAGGCGCCGTCGCGGTCAACACCGCGGTTGATGCGTTCCAACTGGCGCGGGAAGCGCTTTTCCAGCGGTTTGCGAAACAGAAAACGGGAAATGACAAAGGCCAGGGTGGCGCCGATGGTGCTGGCAAAGGAAATGATCAGAAGCCCCCAACCCAGGCCAAACAGGGCGCCGCCCAGCAGGGTCAGCAGGGTGGCGCCAGGTAAGGACAGCGCGGTCATCACCACGTACATGGCAAAGAAAGCCCCCGCGACCTGCCAGGGAGATTGCTCAAACAGGGCGATAAAGTCTGTACGGTAGGCTTGCAAGGTGGCCAGGTTGAAATACTGGTGGGCACCGCTGAGATAAAAAGCAGCAACTACCGCTACCAATATCAGAATAAGTAACACGCGTTGTCGGTTCACAAAAAACTCCAGAGCGTTCGGTTAAGGTCTTACTCAGTGGGCAAGTGGAGGGTTTCCTTACTTTTTCGGCGTATTTTTGCCAGCGTTGCCAGTCTTCGGGGTGGTCGACATCCCAGATGATGGCGGGGTAGACGGCTTCAATTCCCAGTTGGTCAAGGCGTTGGCGGGTAACCGACAAGACATTCGGTGTGCCCCAGGGAATGTCCGTCAGCAGTTCAGGTATCGGGTGGTGGGTGCCAATCAGGCCGTAGCCGCCGTCTTCAGCGGGCAGTATGACCACCTCAGCGTGGGCCAGCTGCGCGGCGCATTGTTGGACCATGGCTGGAGTAATGCTCGGGCAGTCGCTGCCCATCACCATGGCCGGGCCGGGGTCAGCTTGCAGGCAGGCCTGGATACGTGCGCCCAGATCGCCTTGCGGCTGGGGTCTTAGCTGAATGCCAAACTGCTGCTTTAGCTGAATAAACAGTGGGTGTTCATGGTCAAGTGCCGTCCATAGGGTGATGAACTCAGCGGGCAGTGCCTGGCAGGCGTTGGCCAGGCACTGCTGCAGCAGCTGGCTATGGGCCTCGGCGGCCCCTTCGGCACCCAGTAAGGGGATCAAGCGGGTCTTGGCCTGCCCAGCAACCGGTGCCTTGGCCAGCAGGTGTAAGGTTGGGGTACTTTCAGCGGGCATGATGGTATTCCTTGATCAGTTGGTGGGCGCTCACTCCGCGCCAGTAGCGGTAACGAAGCCGCCACATCAGATAAATGGTGGACCAGGCGCCGCCCTTGTCCCAACGCCTGCCTGAGCTTATCACTTTGGCGCGCAGGCAGGCGGGGCGCTGTTGGCGTTTCAGCCGTTTGCTGAGTTCGATATCTTCCATCAGCGGCTGGTCAGGAAAGCCGCCCACGGCCTTGAATGTTGTGTGGCGGATAAACAGACATTGATCGCCGGTGGCAATGCCTGTCAGCCGTGAGCGCAGGTTCATCATCCGACTAACCAGGGGTAACCAGCGGCTGTGGCCTTCCAGACGAATATCAAAGCGCCCCCAGCAGTGGGTGTTCAACGCCTGGGTGATCAGTTCAACAGCCTCTGGGGGAAGCCGGGTATCGGCATGTAAAAACACCAGCGCCGCTGCGCGGGCGTGTTCGGCCCCCAGGTTCATCTGCCGAGCCCGGCCGGGGTCGCTGACCAACAGCGCATCAGCCAGCGGGGCGGCCAGTGCCACACTGTTATCACTGCTGCCACCATCGACCACAATGATCTCTGTGCCAGCTTCGCGTAGCACTTGCAGCGGCGTCAGAGCGGCCTGAATGCCCGCCGCTTCATTGAGCATGGGGATGATAATGCTGAGTGTCGGCGCCTCAGCGCACTGGTTAGCCAAGGGCAATGATCGGCCCTCCGGCAGCGGCGGCATCGGCTTCGTCATGGGTCACCAGCAGGGTCGGCAAGCCCGCTTCGCGCAGCTGGCCAAATACCAGGGCGCGCATTTCCTGGCGCAGCGCGGTGTCCAGTTTGGAAAACGGCTCATCCAGCAGCACGGCGCGGGGTTGTGATAGCAACAGACGCATCAGCGCTACTCGGGCCTGCTGGCCACCGGAAAGGGTCGCCGGGTCGCGGTTTTCAAAGCCTGCCAGCCCGACCTGCTCCAGCGCTTGGGCGATCTGCCGGTGTTTGTCTGGGGCATGCCGGGGCAGGCCAAAGCGCAAATTCCCCGCCACGCTTAAATGCGGAAACAGCAGCGGGTCCTGAAACAGCAGGCCAATGCCGCGCTGCTCGGCGGGCAGGGCCAGCAGATTCTGCTCACCCAGGCGCACCTGGCCCTGGGCGTCAAAGGCGCTATCCAGAAAGCCTGCTACAAAGGCTAGCAGGGTGGACTTGCCCGAGCCGGAAGGCCCCATCACCGTCAGCACCTCGCCGGGTGCAATCCGGGTGTTGACCTGCAGTAATGCTTGCCCCGCCAGGCGGATGCAGACCTTTTCCAGAGTCAGTGATTCAGTCGCAGCGTCGTTCACAGGCTTCCTTGATCAATATGCGGTTAACGATTGGATTCCCGCTGGGTGACACCTAGCCAGCGGGGCAGCGCCAGGGCGATGATAAAGCCGATCAGCGGCAGGCCTGCCTGTACCAGCGCCCAGACGCCGATCAGACGTCGGTTGCCGCCAGAGGCCAGGGCGACGGCTTCGGTGGTTACCGTTGTGACCCTTCCTGCGCCAAGAAGTTGAGTCGGCAGATACTGGCCGATGCTTACCGCCAGGCCGACGGCCACTGCCGTCAGCAGTGGCGCCAGCAGCAGCGGCAGGCGAACCTTCCAGAATGCCCGGTTGCGGGAGATGCCAAGTGATTGGGCGACCTGTAACCAGCGTGGGTCCAGGCGCCGATAAGACTCGCCCAGGGAGAGATACACATAGGGCAGTACAAAGAGTGCATGTCCTGCGACTACCAACAGAAGCTGCGGACGCACGCCGATCTGTTCAGCAGCTACTACCAGGCCGAACAGAAAGGCGATCTGCGGTACCAGCAGGGGTAAATATAACAGCCATAGTGCCCGGCGGGGATGAAGGTGCTGACGCTGTTCGTTTTCCAGCGCGGCCACCACCAGCAGGGTCGCCAGGCCGGTGGCGACCAGTGCAATCACCCCAGTGGTGACCAGGGGCGCTGCCAGCATGGCGGCGCTGCGCTGCCAGTGATCAAGCACCAGGGATTGCGGTAAAAACTCCGGAAAGCGCCAGAAACCGGCCACTGAAAACAGCGCCAGGCCGAGCAGAGCCGCAAGGGCGGTCAGGCTGGTCAAGGCCAAGCCACCACGGCCTGCCACTGTTAGCGTTGCCGCGCCGCGGCGGCGGCTGCCGTTGGTTAGCCAGTGTCGGCTAAACCGCCGAACCAACTGTTCCAGCAGCCACCAGCTGATAAGGGCGGCCAGGGTGACGCCAAGCTGGAGTACTGCGGCCGCTGATGCCATAAAGCGCCGGGTGATATCCGGGTCGTTGAACCAGCCCAGAATCGAGACACTCAGGGTCGAGGGCAGCCGTGGGCCGAGTATCAGCGCCATATCTACTACCGAGGTGGCATAGGCAATCACGGCATACACCGGCAGGCGAATCAGCGGGTAGAGAGCGGGAAGGATCACTTTCAGCCAGGCAATGGTCGGGGCATAACCCAGTGAACGCGCCAGTTGCAGGCGCTTGTCAGCCTGCAGCTGTGGCAGTGCCGCCAGGCTCATCAGCAGCAGAAAGGGCGCTTCCTTGAGCACCAGGCCAAAGGTTAATGCCAGCCCCCAGGGGTCATTGACAATCAGCGCATCCGGCGGGCTTTGCCAGCCGGACGGCCAGGGAGAAATCAACCGGGCCATCAGCCCTGAAGGGGCGATCAGAAAGGCAAAACCAAAGGCCACGGCAGCATGGGGAATCGCCAGCAGGGGTGAGACCAGGCGACGTAGGCTGCGATCCAACAAGGTGCCTTGGCTGGCGGCTAGAAACAGCACCACGACCAGCAGAGCCAGCGCCGTGCTGGCGAGGCCGCTGGAAAAGCTGACAGCCACCGAGCGCCATAGCCCCGGCTGGCTGAACAGGGCCTGCCAGGGCGCAAGGCTCAACTGCTCGCCACCCAGCACCGGTAGATAGCCAAAGGCAGGCAGCAGTACCATACCCAGCCCTGCAGTGACCGGGATCACCAGCAGGGCAATCATCAGGACCGGCACATAGCGCAACATCAATCAGTTACCACCATCATCAGTTGACACCCCTATTAGTTGACACCATAGCGCTCAAGCCAGGTGTCCTGCAGCGCTGTCATCCAGCTGGGGTGAGGCTCGGCCAGGGTGTTGGAAAGTGCATCAACGGGTAGTGCTGAGGGGTGCTGTTCGCCCTGCTCGAACATGGCCTGATCGCTGTCGTCCAGCTGGCCGATGGCCAGCACGCTGCGGTCACCCCACATGTCCAGCGACTGCTTTTGTGCCTGTGCTTCTGGCGACAGCAGGAAGTTGGCCAGCGCCATGGCGCCTGCCTTGTGGGGTGAGTTATAGGGAATGGCCACAAAGTGAACGTTGCCCAGAGTGCCATCTTCCAACACATAGCTGCGCACGCTAGGGGGCAGCTCATACTCCATGACGGCCACGGCCGCATCGGTGGGGTAGAAGGAAAACGCCAGGCTGAGCTCGCCATCACTCATCAGGGTGCGCAGGTTGGGGCCGGAATCGGGAAAGCTGCGACCGCTGCGCCACAGGTGGGGATGCAGCTCATCCAGGTAGGCCCATAGCGGCGCGGTGATTTCTGCAAAGTCGCTATCTTCCACCGGCTGGTAAAGCGCAGCGTCCTGGTCACTGAGTTCGATCAGCGCCTGTTTCAGGAAGGTGCTGCCGGTAAAGTCGGGAATCCGCGGGTAGCTGAATTGGCCAGGGTTTTGCTTGGCCCATGCTAGCAGGGCGTCAATGCTCTGGGGCGGTGCGTCTACCTGGGCGCTGTCATAATAAAAGGTAATCTGCGCCTTGCCCCAGGGGGATTCGTAGCCGTCAGTGGGCAGGGTGAAGTCGGTAACTACTTCCGGGTTGTTGTCCGGGTCGGTCAGGGCAAAGTGGGGCAGCGCATCGGCGAAGGGCCCGAACAGCAGATCCTGTTCGCGCATGGCGGCGAAGTTTTCACCGTTGATCCAGATCAGATCGATACTGCCCTCGTCGTCATTGCCAGCCTGTTTTTCCCCCAGTACCCGTGCCACCGCGCTGCTGGTGTCGTCCAGTTTGACGTGCTCTACCTCGACCCCGAAGTCTGCCTGCATCTGCTCGGCGACCCAGGCGATATAGCGGTTGGTGCGCGCATCGCCGCCCCAGGCGTTCCAGTAGACGGTCTGGCCATCGGCCTCTTCCAGCACCTTCTGCCAATTATCCGGGTCAGGTGCGGCCACAGCAGGGAGTGCGCCGGGCAGTGCAGCGGCCAGCATGGCGGTAGCGATAACCGCCGAAAGTAGAGTCTTACGTTTCATCATGAACCTCGTCAAATCAGGTGCTAGAGCGTTGTTTGCAGGTGAAGGAGTTCGTTGTGAACGTGTTCGATGGCCGCTGGCGACAGATAGTGTTCGACCCGATCACGCACATGGGCAATCACGCTGGCATCGGTCAGCTCTGCCGACCAGTCCTGGCCGCGGTGCTCAGCATCTTTGCTGTGTAAATGCTGGGCGCGCCATTTGGCACACCAGGTCAGTGACCATAACCAGGTGGCCCGGCGACAAGCGATCAGGGTTTGTGCGCTGGGTGATTGGCCCATGCGCGCCTGCCAGCGGCGATAAAAGTCAATCACCTGATCGTGGGTGAGCACCGCCTGGCTGTTCACGTCCCAGGTGGTTGAGGTGTAAAGCGAGGTGTGAGCCAGATCAATCCCCGGCAGTCCGTAACGGCATTTTTCCAGATCGACCAGCACGGCCTGACCATCCTGAGTGATCAGGAAATTACCTGGGTGGGTATCAAAACTGATCAGGCAGCGTTTTGAATCCGGCAGGGTAACCGGCAGGGCATCGAGTTCGTCACGCACCCGCGCGATGGTATCCGGGTTCAGGTCGGCCTTGTTCAGCCATTCGGCCTGGCGGCTGACTTCCTCGCGCATCGCTTGCCAGGGGTCGTCGGGTGCCAGCAGCGGCGCTGTGTGTTTCGGTAAAGGCAGCTGGTGAAGGCTGGCCAGGGTTTCCGCGATGCGCGGTAGATCTTCCGGCAGTTGCGCCAAGCGGCCTTCAATGGCGTCAACCACTAAGCCGCCACGGGGCAGCGTCTCGCTAACCGGTAGAATGCCGTGCAGCCGGGGAACATGACCACCGGCGCTGGCGCGCTCATAGCAGGCGGCTTCATAGGCCAGGTTATCGGCGGGGCCCAGGTCCATCTGGCTCTGTTTGGGAAGCCGAGCGACCCAGTCATCGCCGGTGCGGTGAATCCAGATATGGTCATGGGCCAGGCCGGTGTCCGCCATGGCCGACAAATACTGGTAGTCAATGCCTGCCAGTTTCAGCTGTGCGGCCAGGGCCTGCTGCTGTGCCTCAAAAGATGTTGACATGGAGTGCTCTTGTTGATGGCTGAAAGCGTAATCTTACAAGTGTCTTTAACGCTCAGTGAGCGTTCTTGTACCAACCTTACACGTTTTGCAAAAGAAAATTGACCTCAAGCGCCTCTAAGACGTTAGGTGAATGGTCTGCCAGCACTAGGGAATCTACTATCTCGCGTAGAATATTTACTAATTCCGCCATTTTCATCGAGGCCCCGCATGAATTACTACGCCGCTCCCGTGCGCGATATGCGCTTTGTGCTTGAAGAACTACTCTCTCACCGCTCGCTGGCCCTGCCGGGGTTTGAAGAAGCCTCCCCGGATCTGATTGACGCCGTTCTTGAAGAAGCCGCCAAGCTGGCCAACGACGTCTGGGCGCCGCTCAACGACGTGGGCGACAAGCAGGGCACCCAGCGCCATGAAGATGGCAGTATTACCACTGCGCCGGGCTTTGCCGAGGCCTATCAGGCTTATGCTGAGGGTGGCTGGAACGGGATTGGCGTTTCTGAAGCCCTGGGCGGCCAGAATCTGCCCGAGGTGGTGGCCAGTGCCGTTCAGGAAATGCTCCACGGCGCCAATATGGCGCTGGGCCTGTGCCCCATGCTGACCGCTGGCGCCATTGAAGCTATCGCCCACCACGGCAGCGATGAGCAGAAAGCGCTCTACCTGCCCAAGCTGGTGGAAGGCACCTGGACGGGGACTATGAACCTGACCGAACCCCAGGCCGGCTCGGATCTTTCCAAGGTGCGCACCAAGGCAGTACCTGAGGGTAACCACTACCGCATCAGCGGACAGAAAATCTATATCACCTGGGGCGAACACGACGCTGCCGAGAACATTATTCATCTGGTGCTGGCCCGCAAGCCGGATGCCCCGGAAGGCAACAAGGGCATCTCGTTATTTCTGGTGCCGAAGCTTTTAGTTAATGCCGATGGCTCACTGGGCGAGCGTAACGATGTGACCTGTGCTTCCATCGAGCACAAGCTGGGCATTCACGGCTCACCTACCTGCACCTTGAGCTTCGGTGAAAAAGACGGGGCGATTGGTTATCTGGTGGGTGAAGAAGGCCGTGGCCTGAATCATATGTTCACCATGATGAACGAAGCGCGCCACAAGGTGGGTGTACAGGGCATCGGGCTCGCTGAGCGCGCCTGCCAGCATGCGGTTGCCTACGCCCTTGACCGCACCCAGGGGCGTAGCCCGCGCTCTGGTAAGTCGGACTGTTCAATCAGTGATCATCTTGACGTGCGCCGCATGCTGCTTTCCATGCGCGCCCGCACCGATGCCCTACGCGCTCTGGCGCTGACCTGCGCCGCCGAGCTGGATAGTGCCCGCCACGGTGCCTCTGATGCCGAACGCGAGAGGGCCCAGGCGCGGGTAGATGTACTGATTCCGGTGATCAAGAGTTTCTCGACCGATCAGGCCGTGGATATTGCCTCCATGGGGATTCAGGTACATGGCGGCATGGGCTATGTGGAAGAAACCGGGGCCGCTCAACTGTTGCGGGATGCGCGCATAGCGCCTATTTATGAAGGCACCAACGGCATTCAGGCGCTGGATCTGGCTGGGCGTAAACTGCAGCGTGATAACGGCGCGGCGTTGACTGCGTTGATGGATGATGTGGATGCCACGGCCGAGCAGCTCAAGGCGCAGCCGTCGCTGTCCAGCCTGGGAGACGCCCTTGCGGCTGGCAACGGTGATTTACGCGCCGCCATGAAACGGGTGCTGGAGCAGGGCCAGGCTGAGGGTGTTGATGCCGTGCAGGCGTATGCCACGCCGTTTCTGAATCTGGCGGGCCACCTGCTGTGTGCTTGGCAGATGGGCGAAGCAGCGCTCAAGGCCCAGGCCGCGATGGATCAGGGCAGCGATGATCCTTTCTACCCCCATAAGCTGGCCTGTGCCGAGTATGTGATCAGCCAATGGCTACCGGTGGGTCGCGCCCAGCGCGCCGTGATTGAGTCCGGTATGCAATGCCTGCATGCTTTTGACGCCCAAGTATAGGCATTGTTTAGAAACGTCATCCAACAATCAGAAGAGATTATCAGCATGTCAATTTTTGAACAGGATTTGCCTAAAGTACAGGCTAACCATGTTGCGCTTTCGCCACTGACCTTTATCGAGCGCTCTGCCAGCGTATATCCGGATTACCCCGCCGTTGTGCATGGCGAGATCCGCCGCAGCTGGGCCGAGACCTGGGCGCGCTGCCGCCAGCTGGCCTCCGCCCTGGCCGGGCGTGGCCTCAAGCCGGGGATACGGTAGCGGCCATGCTGCCCAACGTACCGGCCATGTTTGAAGCGCATTTTGGCGTGCCGCTGGCGGGCTGCGTGCTGAACACCCTGAACATCCGCCTGGATGCCGAGGCTATTGGCTATATGCTGGCCCATGGGGAGGCTAAGGCGGTGCTGGTGGACCCGGAGTTTGCCGATGTGGTCAAGGCCGCAGTGGAAACCCTGGACACCAAGCCGCTGCTGATTGACGTGGCCGATGAAGAATTTCTCGGCGCTGTGCCGGGTATCGGCGAGGTGGAGTACGAAGCGCTATTGGCAGAAGGCGATGCTGATTACCCCTATCAGCTGCCCGAAGACGAATGGCAGGCGATTTCTCTGAACTATACCTCCGGCACCACTGGCAAGCCCAAAGGCGTGGTCTATCACCATCGCGGTGCTTATCTGAACGCGGTAAGCAATATTCTGGAATGGGCCATGCCCCATCATCCGGTCTATCTGTGGACGCTGCCCATGTTTCACTGCAACGGCTGGTGCTTCCCGTGGACGATTGCTGCCAACGCTGGGGTTAGCGTCTGCTTGCGCAAGGTGGACCCAAAACGCATCATGCAGCTGATTCAGCAGGAAAAAGTGACTCACTTCAGCGGCGCGCCGATTATTCTCAACGGCCTGATCAACCTGCCCAAAGAGGATCAGTGCCAGTTCGAACATACTATCAAGGTCACCACCGCAGGGGCCGCGCCGCCCGCTTCGGTGATCTCCGGGGTGGAAGCACTGGGCATTGAAGTCACCCATGTGTACGGCCTGACCGAAGTGTACGGGCCGGTCACCGTTTGCGCCTGGCATGATGCCTGGAACGAGCTGCCGCTGGAAGAGCGCGCACGCCTGAAAGCCCGTCAGGGGGTGCGCTACCACATGCTGGAAGCACTGTGCGTGGCCGACCCCAACACCCTGGAGCCGGTGCCCAAGGATGGCAAGACAATGGGCGAGATCATGATGCGCGGCAACAACGTCATGAAAGGCTACCTCAAGAACAAGGCAGCCACCGAGCAGGCGTTGGAGGGTGGCTGGTACCATACCGGCGATCTGGCCGTCTGGCACGCCGATGGTTATATCGAAATCAAGGATCGCTCCAAAGACATCATCATCTCTGGCGGTGAGAACATTTCCACCATTGAGGTGGAAGATGCCATCTATTCCCACCCGGCGGTGGAAGAAGCGGCGGTCGTCGCCAAGCCAGATGAGAAATGGGGTGAAACGCCCTGTGCTTTCGTCAAGCTGAAGATTGGTTATGGCGAAGTGACCGAAGAGGACATCATTGCCCACTGCCGCGAGCGGCTGGCGAGTTACAAGCTGCCCAAAACGATCATTTTCAGCGACCTGCCGAAGACCTCCACTGGCAAGATCCAGAAATTTGTATTACGTGACGAAGCCCGCAATCAGTAACCGAGCCAGATCTTACCCGAACGTATACAGGAGCACATTATGAGCGAACAGATGATTGGTGTCGTAGGCGCCGGCACCATGGGTCAGGGGATTGCCCAGGTGGTGGCTGCCAGCGGCTTTGCTACCCGCCTTTATGATGTGGCTGATGAGCAGCTGACCCGTGCTCAGGCCAATATTGAGAAAGGGCTTGGCAAGCTGGTTAGCAAGGAAAAAATGTCGGCGGACGACAAAGACGCTGCTATGGCTCGGCTTTCCACCACTACAGCACTGGAAGCCCTGGCCGATTGCGCGATTATCATTGAAGCCGCGCCGGAGCAGCCAGCCCTCAAGGAAAAGCTGTTTCGCGATCTGAGTAACCTTAGCAGTCAGGCGATTCTGGCCTCCAATACTTCGTCGCTGTCACTGACCCGATTGGCAGCCGTCTGCGAGCGCCCTGAGCGGGTGGTTGGTATGCACTTCTTCAATCCGGTGCCGGTGCTCAAGCTAGTTGAGGTGATTCGTGCCGAGCAAACCAGCGATGCCACCGTTGAGCAGATCCAGAACCTGGCCAAGGCGTTAGGTAAAACCGCCGTTCCAGTCGGGGATTCTCCAGGCTTTGCGGTCAATCGCCTGCTGGTGCCGATGATCAACGAAGCCGCGTTTCTGGTCCAGGAAGGTGCCGCCACGCCGGAAGCTGTGGATGAGGCGATGAAGCTGGGGGCAGCCCACCCCATGGGGCCGCTGGCGCTGGCTGACCTGATTGGTCTGGATGTGTGCCTGGCGATCATGGAAGTACTGCAGAACGGCTTTGGCGACCCCAAATACCGCCCCTGTCCACTGCTCAAGCGAATGGTGGATGCGGGCTACCTGGGCCGCAAGTCAGGCCGTGGCTTCCACATCTATAATTAATCACTGCTCAGTGGAAAGAAGGGATTGCCAGCCAACCAAGCGTTCGCTAGGGTTGAGCTGGCAGTTTTATTTCTCTGGGCCATAATTCCTCTGGTTCAACACACAGTCACAACAACAAACGTGCATAAAAAAAATGTACTTAAAAACAGATGTACTTAAAAACATAAGGAGCTCCCATGAGTGATGCCGTCATCGAGAAGGTTGATAACGCCGGTGTGGTTCGTCTGACGATCAATCGCCCCAAGGCGCTGAATGCCCTGAACAGCGATGTATTGAGCGCGCTGGAAAAAGAGCTGGTCGAGCTGGAACAGCACCCCAGCCTACGTGCCGTCTTGATCACTGGCGCGGGTGAAAAGTCGTTTGTCGCCGGGGCAGATATTGCCGAAATGCGCGACAAAACCCCCGAGCAGGCGCGTGCTTTCGCTGGTCAGGCGTTGCGCACCATCAAGCGCCTGGAAACCCTGCCGGTCCCGGTGGTGGCACTGGTCAACGGCTTCTGCCTGGGCGGCGGCTGCGAGCTGGCGCTGGCCTGTGACTGGGCAGTTGCCAGCGACAACGCCATCTTCGGTCAGCCGGAAGTGTTACTGGGTGTTATCCCCGGTTTCGGCGGCACCCAGCGCCTGCCGCGCCGCGTCGGGCCTGCCATGGCGCTGGACCTGGTGACCACAGGGCGCAAGATCGATGCCCATGAAGCCCTGCGTATTGGCCTGGTTAACCGCGTGATGCCCCAGGCGGAGCTTGAAGACTACGTGGCAGAGCTGACCAAGCAGCTGATGGGCAACGGCCCGCAGTCGGTGCGTGGTGCCAAGCAGGCGGTACACGACGGCATGGATCAGGATCTCGACAGCGCCCTGGCGCTGGAAACCAGCCTGTTTGCTTTCTGCTTCGCAGGAGAAGAGCAGACAGAAGGCATGAGCGCCTTTGTTGAAAAGCGTAAGCCTGATTTCTGATGGGTCAGCCGTGACGTTTCCTGACCCCAAAAGGGTAGCCGAGTGGCTACCCTTTTTTTTTCGCATGAGCCTTAACCCCAGTGTTGCGATAAATCCGCTACACTGGCGCAAATTTCAGATGGATGTCTCCCATGGCGTTGAGCGCGACCCCGTATAAAGTTGATGTGAACCTGACGGACCTTGATCGTAACGTCTTTGACACCCTGCGTTTTACCGTGGCCCGCCATCCGTCTGAAACAGAAGACCGGATGTGCAGCCGCTTGATCGCTTACCTTCTGTGGTACAGCGAATCACTGGCTTTTGGCCGCGGGCTTTCGGATGTGGATGAGCCTGCCCTGTGGGATAAAAGCCTGGATGGCCGCGTGCTGCACTGGATAGAAGTCGGACTGCCGGACGCCGAGCGCCTGACCTGGTGCTCACGCCGGGCAGAGCGGGTGTCGCTGTTGGCGTATGGGCGGGTGGATATCTGGGAGAGTAAGGTGTTACCGGCGGTGTCGTCGCTCAAGAATGTGCATGTGGCCAGCTTGCCGCAGGAAAGCCTGAGCGCCATAGCCTCGGGCTTGTCGCGTACTATTGACTGGGCGGTAATGATCAGTGAAGGGTCTTTATTTATTACCGACGCCAATGGCCAGCATGAGATTACCCCGCAGTGGCTGCTGCGTGATCGTTAACCTGAGCCATCGTTAACGCTTCAACCTGACCTGTAAGGGCCCGCCAGCAGGCGGGCCCTTTGTATTGCGTGGCGTGTCGTTCAGTATCAGCCGAGCTTGTCCTGGGTCCTGAGTTCAAAGTCGCTGGCGTTGTGGCGTTCGTGCAGCTGCTCGCTGGGGTCACCCCAGGTGCGATTGACCATGCGGCCACGTTGCACGGCGGGGCGGGCGTCGATCTCGTCGGCCCAGCGCTGCACATGGGTATAGGTGTGGGCTTCAAGGAACTCGGCGGCATTATAGACGCGGTTCTTGACCAGGGCGCCGTACCAGGGGTAGATCGCCATATCGGCAATGGTGTATTTATCACCGGCCATGTAGCAGTTGTTTGCCAGGTGGCGGTCGAGGACATCCAGCTGGCGCTTGACCTCCATGGTGAAGCGGTCAATCGGATACTCCAGCGGCTCTGGCGCATAGGCATAGAAGTGCCCGAAACCGCCGCCCAGCATGGGCGCGCTGCCCATCTGCCAGAATAGCCAGGAAAGGCATTCGGTGCGCTTGGCCGGGTCTTCAGGCAGGAAGGCGTTAAATTTTTCGGCCAGGTAAATCAGGATGGCGCCGGATTCGAATACCCGCTGGGGTGGCTGAGTGCTGTGATCCATCAGCGCCGGGATTTTCGAGTTGGGGTTAACCTCGACAAAACCACTGCTGAACTGCTCGCCTTCAGTGATGCGAATCAGGTGGGCATCGTACTCGGCGCTGATGCCTTTTTCGAGCAGCTCCTCAAGCAGGATGGTGACCTTGACACCATTGGGGGTCGCCAGGGAATAAAGCTGCAAGGGGTGGCGACCCACCGGCAATGCTTTTTCATGCGTCGCACCGGCCACAGGGCGGTTGATATTGGCAAACTCGCCGCCATTACCCGGCTCCCACTGCCACACCCGCGGGGGCGTATAGGTTGCGTTGCTCATCAGTTTCTCCTTGCCGTCAGTGTGTCTCAGACCTGTTTGCAGGCGATAAACAACATCACCGCAGGGCAATGCCGCGCGGTGATGTTGTTCAAGGACCAAGTTGTCAAAAATACCAATGCCCAACGTACGAACGCAGGCTTATACCAGCGTCAGGGTGACGTCGATATTGCCCTGGGTAGCATTGGAGTAAGGGCAGACAATATGTGCTTTATCCACCAGGCTTTGCGCCTGTGCCTTGTCCATGCCCGGCAGGCTGATCTTGAGTTCGACTTCAATCCCGAAGCCTGTCGGGATCGGGCCAATGCCGACATGGCCGTCAATCTTGACATCTTCCGGCAGCTGGATCTTTTCCTGGCTGGCGACGTGCTTCATGGCGCCCAGAAAGCAGGCGGAATAGCCTGCGGCAAACAGCTGCTCAGGGTTGGTGCCATTACCGCCTGGGCCACCCAGCTCGGTGGGCGTGCTGAGTTTGACATCCAGCGCGCCGTCGGAAGAGGCAGCATGGCCTTCACGGCCACCAGTGGCGGTGGCATGGGCACGATAGGCGATTTTTTCAATTGTCATGAGGGGACTCCTTATTATTGATGGTCATTTGCGACCAGATGCAGCGTAGCAGATTGTTAACCGGTGTCCATGTTTGGCACAGAAAGCGGTATAGCAAGCGAGGATGAATAACACCTTCCTGCGTGATCATCTGCGTTATGCCATCATGTAAACGTGGTGTCGCCAAGCGAATTATCAACTCCCAAGAGAAGGTTTATCATGATGACATTACTGAGCCATATCGAGGCTCAGCTTCACGCCGTTAACGACAGCACCCTGGCGCTGATCCTGCTCGGAGTGCTGCTGTCTTTAAGTATTGTGGTTGATACGGTGTCACGGCGCACCGCCTTGCCGCGTATTTCCTTGTTAGTGTTGGTAGGGGTCGGCTACGCGGTCGTTCAGCAGTTGGTGATTGGCTCAGCCAAAGCCCCTCTGGAAGGTCTGCGTGAGCCGCTGATCAACCTGGCGCTGGTGATGGTGGCGTTCTTGCTGGGGGCGAGCTGACATTATCCCGCCTGAAATCAACCGGGCGAATTATTGTGCTGCTCTCGGCCGCTGTGGTGCTGGGCTCGCTGGCCGTTGTGTTTGCTGGGCTTTGGGCCTTGGGTTTCCCGCTGGCGGTTGCCGCGTCGCTGGCAGCCATTTCGGTCGCGACCGACCCGGCTGCGGTCAGTGAAGCTATTGATGAAAGCGGCCAGACCAACCTTAATTCACGGGTGATGTTAGGGATCGTGGCCATTGATGACGCCTGGGGGTGATTATCTTCGGGCTGACCATGGCGGCAATGAGCTGGGTGAGCCTGGCGGATAGTGGCACAGGTTCGCTGATGCATTCGTTCTGGGAGTTGGGCGGTTGCGTTTTGTTGGGGATTGCACTGGGCTTGCCCGCGGCCTGGCTGACCGGTCGACTGAAACCCGGGCGGCCCACTCAGGCGGAAGCGCTGGCGCTGATGTTATTGATTGCCGGTCTATCTGCTTATCTCAACGTTTCTGCCTTGCTGGCGGCCATGGTGGCCGGCTTTGTGGTGGTGAACGTTTCAGCGCACCATACCCGTTCCTTTGCCGAGATTGAGCAGATTGAATGGCCGTTTCTGGTGTTCTTTTTTGTGCTGGCCGGGGCCAGCCTGGATCTGGCCAATCTGCATGCCGCGCTTGTGCCGATAGCGGCGTATGTTGTCTTGCGCATATCGGGAAGATTTGTGGGTGGTTATCTGGGTGTTCGCGTGTTGAGCCGTAATGTGACGGGGCTTGAACCACGTATTGGCCTGGGGCTTTTACCCCAGGCAGGCGTTGCCATGGGGATGGCGTTGCTGGCCGCCGAGCGCTTTCCTGAGCATGGTGCCTTGATCGTCACCACTGTGGTGACGTCCACCATTCTTTTTGAACTGTTTGGCCCCTTCTGGGTAAAACGCCTTGTAGTAAAATCGGAGACGCCATAATGCAAGTGAATGCGCTTTACTGTTACCCGGTCAAATCCATGCAAGGTATTCGCCTTGATCAGGCACGGCTGTATCGCCACGGGTTTGAATGGGATCGTCGCTGGATGCTGGTTGACCGCCAGCAATGTTTTGTCACCCAGCGCCAATTGCCCGCCCTGGCAGCGTTGAAAGTCGCTATCACCGACAGCGCTTTGGTACTGTCACACCCCCAGGCGGGTAGTATTGAGGTGCCGCTGGAAACGCCGTCGTCTGCGGCGCAGAGCGTGCGCGTCTGGCAGGATGATTGCCAGGCTCAGCCAGAAAGCCCTCAAATAACTGAATGGCTTGAATCGGCCCTCGGGTCAGCGGCACAAGGGCTGCGCTTGATGCGCTTTGCTGATGGGTTCACCCGAGCTGTGGCTGAAGACGCTTTTGGTCATCAGCAGGCGCACACCTTTTTGCCGACGGTTACCCCTACCTGGTCACCACAACGGCTTCTTTGCATGCGCTTAACCAGGCGCTTAGTGAAAAAGGCCTCGATGCGGTGCCCATGAGCCGCTTTCGGCCTAATATCGTGATTGAGCATGATGAAGCCTGGAGCGAGGATCGTTGGGGCGGCATCCAGACGCTGCCAGCCGCTGGTGGCGAAGGGGCTGAGCTTGTTTTCTGCGAGCCTTGCCAGCGCTGCAAGGTGACTACCATTGACCAGCAGACCGCGCAGGTATCCGTTCCAGCCGAACCGTTGAAAACCCTGGTGGCGTTGAATACCCAGCCCGCACTCAAGGGCGCCCACTTTGGCCAGAACGCGTTACTGGCAAGTCGCGAGGGAGGGCTTATTCGTGTGGGGGACCCGAGCGCGGTATTACCCGACGCCTGATACCCAGACGCTCAAGGCTTAACATGCCGGTGGCAATCACGGTGCCTGACATAAGGTATCAGCGTCAGGCTCCAAGAACCTTTATCTATCGCCATGAGAGCATTGACGCATGCTGTGCTTGGCTCTATGGTCAGCTTTCTGCATAATGTTTCAGTTTTTTACATTTCCCAGGAGCTACTGTGGATCTTGCGACGTTAATCGGGCTACTCGGGGCAGCTGTTCTCGTCAGTATGGCCGTCATCCTAGGCACTTCTCCTGAAGTGTTCATGAACCCGACGGGGCTGTTGTTAGTGGTAGGTGGCACAACCTTTGTCGTTATGGCCAAGTTTACCCTGACCCAGTTCAAATTTGCCCTTAAAGCAGCTGCACGTGCGTTCAAGTTCAAGCTGCCCAGCACCCAGGAAAGCATTGATGAGCTGGTAGAGCTTTCCAAGCTGTCGCGCAAGCAGGGGCTTCTGGTTCTTGAAAGCCAAGAGGTTAGCTCACCGTTTCTGGCTCAGGGGTTACAGATGCTGGCGGATGGTTTCAGTGCAGAAATGATCCAGGACATGCTTGGCAAGGAGCGGCTTCTGACCCTGGAACGCAATGAAGCTGGCGGGCAGGTGTTTTCTGCCTTTGCAGAAGTGGCGCCGTCGATGGGGATGATCGGTACTCTGGTGGGGTTGGTGCAGATGCTGGCCAATATGGATGACCCCGCGATGATCGGCCCGGCCATGGCCGTAGCGCTACTGACAACGCTTTATGGCGCCATGATTGCCAGCATGATCGCCAGCCCGATTGCTGACAAACTCTGGCTGCGGATGAACCAGGAAGCCAAGATGCAGCAGCTGTGGATAGATGCGGTGCTGGCGATTAAAGGCGATAAGAATCCGCGGGTGCTGGAGCAGATGTTGACGATCTATCTGCCGCCTGAGCACCGTCAGCGCGATGAGGGTGGCGGCACTGGTAATGAAGCGGGCGATTCAGCGTGATCCATGAGTAAAAAAAGACATCCAATATCCCGCAGTGGATGGTCACTTACGCTGACCTGATGAGCCTGCTGCTATGTTTTTCGTGCTGCTGCTGTCGTTTGCTGAAATTGACGCCGATAAGTTTCGGCGTATTGCCGGTGAGCTTTCAAAGGCGTTTGGCGTTCAGCGGGATATTGAAGCCATGCAGATTCCGAAAGGCACCAGTGCCGCACTGGATAAGTTTTCGCCTGCCGTGCCTGACCGCACCCTCCTTGATGAGATTCGCCAGCGCACCATGGAAGAGCAATCCCAGCTGGAGTCGATGCGACAGATACTCGAACAGCAGCGCCGTCAGCAAACCCGTGAGCTGGCCGAAGAAATTCGTGCTCTACTTGATGAAACGGGCAATAGCGAAGTGACTCAGGTAGAAGTGGATGGCTTTCGCGTGGTGATCCGGATTGAGGAGCGCGGCAGCTTTATGTCGGGCTCCTCCAACGTGACCATGTCTTTTGCCACACTGCTAGCAGATATGGCCGCTATCTTCGCTGGTCTGCCGGGTACGGTGGCGATTGAAGGTCATACCGATAATGTACCTATTCGCACGGCTCGGTTTGAAAGCAACTGGGATCTATCGGCAATGCGCGCAGCGTCAGTGGCCAATGTGCTGTTGACCGATGATGAGCTGAGCCCAGAACGCATTCTGGTGCAGGGCTTTGCGGATACTGAGCCGCGCGCATCAAACGATACGCCAGAAGGGCGTGCGCAGAATCGCCGGGTGGAAATCAATATCGATCTGAGTGAAGCGATTGAACAGCGTGGGCAGCGCGAACTAGATGCCTTGCGTCAGGCGGAGGAACCACAAACGGGTGTTAGCAATAATCAGGAAGAAACATTTGAAATATTGGATGATGCCGCGATACGAAACGGCGAAGAGGTTATCGAGCCACGTAGTCCGCTGTTTCCCCAATGACCCTGCATTTTTATCTGACACAAGCAACTAACGTTAAATGTTTTTGTCGATGCTTTGTTAAGATGCTCTCAGATGATTTATTGAAGGAACGGCTATGCCCCCATTGGTAAATACTTTTTGCAGTCTGTGCTACCGCTAGTTAATGTGCTGATCCGTGTGCTGAAAAAGAGCGGGTGCTGTGTCTGTTCCAGCAGAGTTGGCAAGGCGGGGGCGGCGACGCTGGCCTCCTGGTGTTTTGCGCTGGCTGCTCAGGCGGAAGAGTCTGAATGGCCCAAAGGTCACTATCCGCTGCCAGAAGTCGGCAATATGGTGGGTGAGACTTACCGCGTGAACGCTGAATATGAAGATACGTTGATTGATATCGCCCGTGACCATAACGTGGGTTATGAAGAAATTATCCGTGCCAACCCTGAGGTAAGTATCTGGGTGCCTGGCGAGGACACTGAAGTGGTGATACCGGGGCGCCATATTCTGCCCGACGCTGAGCGTAAAGGGATTGTGATCAATCTGGCCGAGCTGCGCCTTTATTACTACCCTGAGCCGGCTGAAGGCGAAACGGCAAGAGTGGAAACCTACCCCATCGGGGTTGGCCGCGATGGCTACAATACCCCACTGGGAATGACGGAAACGACCATGCGCCTGAAAGACCCGGCCTGGTATCCACCGGAATCCATGCGTGAAGAAGCCGCTGCCCAGGGTGAGCCGCCGCCGAGTGTGGTGCCACCCGGCCCGGATAACCCGCTGGGCGAATACGCCATTCTGCTCGATATTCCAGGTTACCTGATTCACGGCACCAACCAGCCGGATGGCATTGGCATGCGTGCCAGCCGTGGCTGTATCCGCATGTTCCCGGAAGATATCGAATCAATTTTCGGGCGTGTGCCAGAGGGTACACCAGTCAACATCATTGATGCGCCGATTAAGCTGGGTTTTGATAATCAGGGGGTGCCTCATCTACAAGCCTTTGCAGCGCTGGGCGAGCAGGAAAACGGTATGAATACCCTGCTGGGGATGTTGAGTGCACTCAATCAGCAGCAGGCTAACGAGCAAGTCGTTGATTTTGAGCGTTTCAGTCAAACGCTGGAACGTTCCAACGGAGATATTGTGCCTTTAATCTGAGCCTTGTTGGATGGCTCAAGCTTCGGGTAGAGCAGAGACCAGCCCCAAGGCAACGGCTTGCCTGACAAGCTCAGCCAGATTGTTAGCGCCAAGGGCTTTCATGGCTCGCTGTCGATAGACTTCCACTGTTTTGGCGCTGATGGCCATTTTTTCGGCAATCTCACGGCTGGTCATCCCTTGAGCGACAAGGGTGATGATCTGCTGCTCCTTGGGGCGCAATGCGGCAAATCGCTGATTCAGTTCATGGTGCTGCAGATTGCTTTGATGGCGCTGGTTCGTCTGGGCCAAGGCTTCCTGAAGGCTATCGATCAACTGCTGATGATTGAAAGGTTTTTCGATAAAATCAAAGGCGCCATTCTTGAGTGCTTGCGTGGCCATGGGAACATCCCCGTGGCCTGTCATCATGATCACTGCAGCACTCGCTTCCCTGTCAGCCAGTTGCTGTTGTACCTGCAGGCCGCTGAGGCCGGGCATGCGCACATCGAGCAGCACCACCTTCCAGTTGTGCGGGCTGGCCAGAAAGCTGTCGCCATCAACAAAGGCAGCGGCTTCCAGTCCTACTGAATCCAATAGCCAGACGAGCGATTCGCGCAGCGCTTGATCGTCATCAACAATGGCAATGTCATGAGTAGTGCTATTACGCTTGCCTGTATTTTCCTGACATGAGGTATCCATCAAGGTCTTTTCCCGTCACGTATTTTTCTATATGGACTCAAGCGCAGCGTAGTCTAGCGCTAAAGCGCGCGCCGCTAAATAGCGGGCTATGGCTTACGCTGAGTGCGCCGCCCATGGCTTCCATCAGGGAGCGGCTGATGGCCAGCCCTAACCCCAAGCCTTCGGCACGAGTAGAGTGAAAGGCGTTAAACACCTCGGCCTGTTGCTCATCAGGCACGCCGGGGCCCTGGTCATCCACATGTACGATCAGAGTGTTTCGAGTATTTTCTTCAACACTGAGGTGGACATGGCGTGCGTTGGGCTGTTGGCGGCTGGCTTCCAGTGCGTTTAATAAAAGATTGACGAATACCTGCTCGAGCGCCACCGGGTCGGCCATAACGTATATATTAGTAGCAGAATGTGACTGTCTGATATCCAGGTTGGCTTGCTGGTAGCGCCATTGACAAAGCTGCCAGGCGGCTTCAATCACGCCAAAAAGCTCCACTCGGCGAGATTGGGTGCCACCGGTGCGAATAAAGCGCCGGATATGGCGCAAACGTTCAGCGAGGCGCTGAACTTGATGATCAATCTGGGTAAGTGGATGCGCCAGTTTTTGAGCAGGCAGCTCAGGGTTAGCCTGTAGGGTGAGCAGGGCGCCGTTGGCGTAATTGGCGATGGCGCCGAGTGGCTGATTGAGCTCGTGGGCAATATTAGAGGTCAGCTCGCCCAGGGTTGCCAGCCGGTTGGCATGGGCAATCTGTTCCTGATGGCGGCGCGCCTGGGCTTCAGCGTGCTTGCGAAGACGGATATCGTGATTCAGCAACGAATGATGACCGGGTTCAGCCCCTCTGCCACGATGGGCCTGAACGACGCTGATGACCGGGATCAGCCCATCATGGCCGCGCATCTCCAGCTCGCCGCTCCAGGAGCCGTAGCGGGCCACAGCGGGAAACACCACTTTGTTGAGCAGACTGAGCGAGGCATCGCTGTAAACCTGGCTCAGCGGAACAGCTTGGGTGGAGCGAGGCAGGTTAAAGCGTCGCCGTGCGGCTTCGTTGGCGCTGAAAATGGAACCATCTTCAGCCACAAAGAGCACGTAGTCAGAGGTGGATTCCACCACCTGAGCCAGGCGCTCGCGATGGGCTTCTACTTGGATACGCCGCCCCACATCCCGGGAAACACAGAGTATATCGATCAACTCGCCAGTGGCAGGGTCGCGGCGGGTGCGGCTGGTGGTTTCAAACCAGACATAATGGCCGCTTTTGGCACGAAAGCGATAAGTCTGCTGATAAAATCCGGCATGGTAGTACACCCGTGGTGACTTGTTCAGCAGGTCGCTCAAATCCGCAGGGTGAAACAGTTGATAGGCGGAAACGCCAATGAGCTCATCTGGCTCATAGCCCAATAGATCCCGAGCGGCATTGGACGCATACAGGAAGGTACCGTCCCGGGCATGCCGGGAGATCAGGTCGGTGGTGCTTTCTGCCAGCCACTGGTAATGCTGCTTATCTTCGTGCAACTGTTGATTGTGTATTTCAAGCTCAGCAATGCGTGCTCTGAGCTGTTGTTCGGTGGTCTGCTGCATCGCGTCAACTCGCAGGGTCGAGCACTCTGCCCAGAGATGCGTTACGCCGGAACCAGCCGGCGATACTGGTTCTGGGTAGGCGGGTGGGCAACACCTCGTGGGGTACGGTCTCTGACAGAAAGCAGGTAAAGGTGCCGGCTTCTGGCACCACGCGAGCCATTTCCTGATCAGAGGCGTCAGGATGGTAGATCACCATCTCACCGCCTCCGTCTGCGGGCCACTCAGGGTTCAGATAACCAACGGTGGAAACGACCCGGTTGGCGCGCCCGCGAAAGCTGTCCAGGTGGCGCTGATAAAACGCGCCTGGCGGATAGTGGGCAAAATGCGCCTCATATTCGAACAGCCCCAGGAACAGCGCCTGATTAAGCGACTGCTGTAGCTCGGCCATACCGGCTAGATAGGTGCGTTGGGCCTGGCTTTCCCGGTTCAGCCAGTGAATGGCGTCACCGCGAATATCCTTGCGCAGGTGATGCTCTGTGCCACGCCCGATACCCGCTTGACTTAGGCCATCATGCTCGGCCAGACGGCAAATTTCAGCATACAGTTGCTGGCACAGAGCGGGGTCCAACACCTTGCTGTCTGCAAACCAGCCCTGCTCGACAAGAGCATCCACAATGCGATTGATGGTGGCCTGGCCAAGCAGGGAAGCGGCCGATAAAGGGGGAGACATCATGGTCAATGGTCAGTTATCCGTCAGAAAAGTGCGTTATAGCATGAAAATTCAGCGCCGTAGGGTTTATTTGTCAGCCATGGGTTTTGAGCGCTCGGAGACCCCGCGCACAGGGTGGCGGCGCAGCAAGCCGCCAGGTTTCTCATACAGGCTGATAGGCATGCCGAAACCCTTTGCCAGCAGTTCCACCAGCATCATCGCTGAAAGCCCCCATATCACAAAACCATCGACGTGGTAGCTTGGCACGTAGTGGGCAACGCCATCAACGATGATGACGTCGGTGTGGGTGCGCCGGTCGTCGAGAAAATGTTGAATAGGGACTTCGAAAATGGCGTCGAGCTCGCTGGGGTCTGCCTTGAGGGGCAAGTCAGGAGGAATCAACCCCACCCAAGGAGTGACCTGAATACCGTGCAGGGAAATCACATCAGAAAGCTGCCCCAGCGCCTTGACCTGATCAGACGGAAGGGCAATTTCTTCCTCGGCCTCGCGCAGGGCGGTGGCATAAAGATCCGGGTCCTGCGGCTCCTGCTTGCCACCGGGAAACGCCACCTGGCCGCTGTGGGTGGCCATATGGCTGGCACGCCGTGTCAGCAGCAGGGTTGGCTGCGGACGATCGACGATGGGCATCAGTACCGCCGCCCTGGGGAGGTTCATTTCCTTCAAGCGTTGAGGGCGGTGCTGTTGCAGCCGTTGGCTGAGTTTCTCTAACATGAGGTTTCCTGAGTCTGTGTTTTCTTTTACCCAGCAGCGAGCGTTGGCGTCAAGTGGCGCTATGCGTTGCCTTCAAGCGAGAGTGCTGATGAACTTTTGTAGTCAATGTGGTGAGAAAGTCCGTTTTGCCATTCCGGAAAGTGATGATCGCCCGCGCTACCTGTGTGATGCCTGCGGCACCATTCATTACCAAAATCCTCGTATTGTAGCAGGCACCTTGCCGGTCAGCGGCTCTCAGGTGCTGTTGTGCAAACGCGCCATTGCGCCACGCAAAGGCTATTGGACACTGCCCGCCGGGTATATGGAAAACGCCGAAAGTACTTCCCAGGCCGCCGCCCGCGAAACCTGGGAAGAGGCCTGTGCCGAAGTGGCATTAGCCAATCTGTATACGCTGATTGACCTTCCTCATATCAATCAGGTGTATATGATTTTTAAGGCTGACCTGGTAGGTGGCTTTGCGGCAGGGCCGGAGAGTGAGGAAGTGGCGCTGTTTGAAGAAGATGAAATCCCCTGGGATTCGCTGGCTTTCCCGACCATCGAGCACACCCTGCGCCACTTCTACGCTGACCGCCATAAAGGTCTATACCCCTTGCATACCGGCGTGATTACCCCGGAAGACCGCGAACGCTACTTCGGTAGCGCCTGATGGCATAGTCGATAATGGAGTTTAAAGGTCGGCCAGCCGCCAGACATCGTAAGCAGGTGTTTCATACGGGTGGGCCAGCTTCAGGGCAGCAATGGCCGATTCGATCAGCTCATCATGACATACCAGCTCAATCTTGAGTTCTTCCACTTGAGTGAGCTGGTTGACATTGCCGATATGCGGCTGGGCACCCGTCAGTGGACGAAACTGCCCGGTGCCCGCGGTTGCAAAGCAGCAGGCTTCATAGTCGCCAATGCGGCCAGCGCCGGTAGAGAATACTGCTTCCTTGACGCTTTCAGCGTCTTCAATGGGAACGAAAAAGGCCAGTTTATACATGGTCAGCTCTCTTAATCAGAGGGGTTCAAGCGTTTCAGCAGCGCCTGCCACCAGGGTTGCCTGGCGTCCGGCACGGATTTTTCCAGAAACTGCCGGATAGGCTCGACCTGAGCAGGCACGTTGAGCATGGGGGCGTGGCCACAGCCTGGGGCTTCAAGAAAGTCCATCTGTGGTTGTCGCTTACGCATTTCAGCCACTGTGTCCTGGCTGAGCAAGGGTGAATGCTCGCCTCTTATCAGCATCAGCGGGCAGCGGATCTTTGCCCAATCGGCCCAGGTATCCCGCGGGGTGTCGTGAATAAACTGCTCGCCGATACGTGGGTCGTAGTGAAAACTCCAGGCACCGTCGGGCAGGCGGCGGGCGCTTGAGTGTGCCATGCTTAACCACTCCTGTTCCCGAGTGATGCCAAACCCTTGATAATTTTTCTGGAGTGCCTCACGCAGCTCAGCAAAGGTGGTAAAACGCTTTAGGGTACTGAAGTAGGTGGCCATCTGGGTCAGCGCCTCGGGCTCAAGGGCAGGGCCGACATCATTGAGCACCAGGCAGCGAACGCGTGACGCCGTGTCGTCATCGGCGGCCAGTAGCATGCCCAGAAGTCCGCCCATGGAGGTGCCGATCCAGGGGACATTTTCCAGCTCAAAGGCATCCATCACTTGGGTGGCAACTGTCATGTAATGACTGTAAAGATACTCTTTTGCAGGATAAAACGACCAGCCAGAAAGCCCTCTGCCAGGGGTGTCCGGTGCGAGCACTCTCCACTGTGGCCCCAATTGACGGGCCAGTTGCTCAAAATCACCGCCGTGGCGTGCCAGTCCGTGCCAGGCAATAACGCTGTGAGGCGCATCCGGATTCCAGATGCGCACGACGATATCAAGCTGGCCGACTTTCAGGCATTTTATAGCATCCATAGCGCTTTCTCGCATCAGGTGGTCAACATCAGGCTCTGGTAAGGATATGTCAAAATTCGTGGAAAACCACTCGGCGCCAAGATCCGTGGTTATGAACATGCGACAATGTATGTATATTATTCACCAATACCGGCTCGCCTGCACTGGCAAGCCCAGCTGCGCAACCGCCACTTCTTATGACGGATTATACCGAGGACGTTAACATGCCAAGATCTTCTGCCCACACCCAGCCAATGCCACGCTGTCGTTGGCTGAAACGTGCGTTGTTACCCACATTGGTAGCTGCTGCCTGGGGAGCGCCCGCATGGTCAGCTGACCTTTTGACCATTACTCAGGATGCCATTAATAACAATGCGGCATTGTCATCGGCGCGCCTGGTAACACGCAGTACTGAAGCAGCCCGCGATGCTGCCGAGGGCGCATTGAAGCCTCAGGTGAGCGTCAGCGGAAGCCTTTCGCACAGCCGTCAGTATGAGAGCCAGACCAGCTTGCCAACAGCGGGCGTGGGTGGCGATGACAACGTCAACAGTGTCGGGCTATCCCTTGAAGCGACCCAAGCGCTGTTTGATGCCCTGAAGCGTCGTCAGGTTGAACAGGCTGAACGTCAGATTGATCAGCAGCTTTTTCAGCTGGCTGCCACCGAACAGCAGCTGCTGATTGATGTGGCGTCGGCGTATTTTGAAATTCTGCGCGCCTACGAGCTGCTCGATGCCCGACGTGCCCAGGAGCGCGCTATCGGCCGCCAGCTGGAGCAGGCCAGGGAGCAGTTTGAAGTAGGCTTGATTGCGATTACTGAGGTGGAAGAAGCCAAGGCGGCGTTTGACCAGTCTCGCGCTGTACGGATTGCCGCCGATAGTGACCTCCAGGTTCGCTTTGAGGCGCTGGAGCGCTTGACCGGCCAGCGTTACGAAAGCATTGATGTGCTGAGTGAGGAAATGCCGGTGGCCCTGCCGACTCCGGAAGATCGCAATTATTGGGTTGAACTGGCAATGGAAAATAATCCGCTGGTGCTGGCCAGCGAAGCCGGCGTTGCCCTCAGGCGTAGTAGCCTGGAAATCGCCAAGGCGCAGGAATCCCCCACTCTGAATGCGTTTGCCAACTACAACTATTCCGATAATGACCGCAGTGGAGCATCAGGCTACAACTCAGCCAGTGAAGTCGGGCTGCGGGTCAGTATGCCGCTTTACACCGGCGGCACCACAGAAGCGACCATTCAGGAAAATACCTTCCTGCTCGAATCCAGCCAGTATGATTTTGAAGACCAGCGCCGCGAAACCGTTCAGCAGATACGTTCGCGTTACACCCAGCTGAGCAATAATGTCTCAACGATTGAGGCGCGTCAGCAGGCGATCATATCCAATCAGAGTGCCCTGGATGCCACCCGTGCAGGCTATGAAGTGGGCACACGTAATATCGTTGACGTGCTGAATGCTGAGCAAAGTCTTTACAACGCGATTGCTGATTATGCCAGTGCCCGTTACGACTATGTAATCAACCTGCTGATTCTGCGACAGCAGGCCGGCACCCTCGACGTGGCGGCGCTTGAAGACGTCAACGAATGGTTGGGAGAAGAGCGGGTCGAGTTTACCTTGCCTGAAGATAACCTTGATAGTGTCACCAATATTGGAGAGCGTCCTCGGCGCAACGGCTGATTCATGTCTACGGCATTTACATTCATGCGTGTATGATTATGGCCTGCATGTACCTATCCAGCGGATAAACGGAAATACTGTCCATGAAGTTATTATCGAAGCAAGGCATGTTGGCAGCCCTGGTGATCGGGGCAGGCATCACGCTGAATGGCTTTCAACCCCAACCGGTGTTGGCGCAGTCAGGCGGAGGCCAGCAAGAGCGGCCGCCGCATGAAGTGGAAGTCACTGAGGTGCAGCGTCAGGACATTGATCTTGAGCGTTCCTACTCGTCATTGCTGCGCAGTGACAATGAAGTTGCCCTGGTAGCAAGGATCACTGGGGTTCTGCAGCAACGCCATTTCGAGCCTGGCCAGATGGTGGAAGAAGGCCAACGTCTTTATTCTATTGAGCCGGATGTCTATCAGGCAACGGTCAATCAGCGTGAAGCAGATCTGCAGAGTGCCCGTGCCGAGCTTTCCCGAGCCCAGCGCGATGCTGAGCGCTTTGAACGGCTGCTGAGCCAGAATTCGGTCAGCCGTCAGCAGTATGATCAGGCGTTGGCTGAAATGCAGGTGGCAAGAGCCAGCGTGGCTCAGGCGGATGCCGCTCTGGCGCGTGCGCGGATTGACCTGGCTTATTCTGAGGTAAAGGCGCCCGTCGCTGGGATGATCAGCCTGAGCGAGGTTAACGTAGGTAATCTGGTCACGCCGGGCACGGCGTTGACCACCATCACCCCGCTTGACCCGCTGGAAGTGCGTTTCCAGCTGCCTCAGCGAGATGCGTTTGAATTGCGTCGGCAGTTGAATGATGGCACTCAGCTGGCCGATATCATGGTATTGCTGGATGTGCCCGGTAGTACAGAGCCTCTGGAAGGTCATATGGATTACCTTGGCTCTCGGGTGAGCCAGGGCACCAGCACGGTTCAGGCCAATGCCAATGTCGACAACCCGAATGGCCAAGTATTGCCTGGGCAATTTGTGCGGGTACGTATTGCTGGGCTGAAGCGTTATGGCGTTATCGCCGTGCCGGAAATTGCCATTACCCAGGGGCTGATGGGGCCACAAGTATTTGTTCTTGATGAGAATGATACGGCCCGTGCGCGCACCATCGAGCTGGGCGAACTGGCAGGCCCATGGCAGGTAGTTGACGGTGGCCTGGCGTTAGGCGAGCGGGTTATTGTAGGTGACCCTGCTGGGATAGAACCGGGTCGCAAGATAGCCCCGCAGCCTTTTGACGGTAATGCTGCCAACCTGATGGACTCCAGTGAAGAACAGCAGGAAGGCCAGGGCGAAACTCAGCAAGGCGCGGCAGACGCGAGCGGAGATGACGCCTCATGAGTTTCTCCAACTTCTTTATTGCCCGGCCTATCTTTGCCACCGTGCTGGCGATCATCCTGACGCTGGTCGGTGTGGTCAGCATGCGGGTACTCCCTGTTGAGCAATATCCCAACGTTGTACCGCCTACCGTCTCAGTGAGCGCCCAGTTCCCTGGGGCGGATGCTGAAACGGTGGCGCAAACCGTGGCGGCTCCGCTGGCAGAAGCGATCAACGGCGTTGAGGACATGCTCTATATGACGTCAACCAGCGCCGATAACGGTTCAATGTCACTGAACGTTGCGTTTGATATCGGTACTTCTGGTGATATTAATACGATCAACGTCAATAATCGGGTTCAGGGGGCACTTTCCCGGCTTCCCGAGGCCGTGCAGTCTCAAGGGGTTAAGGTAGAGTTACGCTCCAGCTCGATTCTGATGCTGGTAGCGCTGATATCGCCAGATAACGACTACAGCCGCATTTTCATGCAGAACTACGCGACCTTGAACATTCTGGATGAGCTGCGTCAGGTGTCTGGTGTGGGGAAGCCGAAGTGCTGGGTGGCGGTGAGTTTGCCATGCGCATCTGGATGGACCCCAATAAGCTGGCGCAATACGATCTGACACCGACAGAAGTGGCCAGTGCCATTCGCGCCCAGAACACAGAAGTCCCGGCTGGTAGTCTGGCGGCAACGCCGCAAAGCGAGCCGCGCGCCTTTACCTATACGATTACTGCCGGTGGGCGTCTTAATAATGTGGATGACTTCCGCAATATTTTCTTGCGTACCAACCCAGACGGTTCAGCATTACGCCTTGATGATGTGGCGCGCATTGAGCTGGGGGCTTCCTTCTACGGGGTCAATGCCAAGTTGAATGGCGCGGGTATGACGCCGATCATCATCAACCAGCAGCCGGGTGCTAATGCGCTGGAAACCGCTGAGGCAGTACGTAATACCATGGTGGAACTAAAAGAGCGCTTTCCGCCGGGGCTTGATTATGTAGTGCCCTACGATACCACCCTGTTTATCGACGCCTCTGTCAATACGGTTGTTAAGGTCTTTATTGAAGCCTTCCTGATTGTTGGCGTTATCCTGTTTATCTTCCTGCAGAACTGGCGTTTTACTGTAATTGCCATGTCGGTGGTGCCGGTGGCGGTATTGGCGACCTTTGCTGGTTTCTACCTATTCGGTTTCTCGATCAACTTGTTGACGCTGTTTGCTCTTGTGCTATCCATCGGTATCGTGGTGGACGATGCGATTCTCGTGGTGGAAAACGTTGAGCGGGTACTGAGCGAAGATGAAGATATCACCGTTATGCAGGCGACAATCCGCGCCATGAAAGAGGTCGGGGGCCTGTCATCGCGACCTCCCTGATCATGGCGGCGGTTTTTGTGCCGGTGGCGTTTTTGGGCGGTTTTACCGGGCAGATCTACCAACAGTTCGCCCTGACAGTGGCTATTTCGGTTGCGTTCTCTGCGCTAATGGCGCTGACATTTACGCCAGCACTTTCGGCAATTTTCATCAAGCACAAGCCCAAGAGTGAATCAAAGGTCATGCATTCGCTGGGCTTGCCGCTGCGCTTGTTTGACCGCCTGTTCGCAGCGCTTACTGCAGGCTATATGGCCATTGTTAAGGTGTTGGTGCGCTTTTGGGGGCTGGCGCTGTTGTTGACCGGGCTGGTGGTAGGCGGCTCCTGGTGGCTTTACCAGACCACGCCAACGTCATTGGTGCCAGAAACTGATCAGGGGTTGTGCTGGCGGCAGTGCAGCTGCCGGATTCAGCATCCCTTGAGCGTACGCAATCCTATATGGATGAGCTGAGTAGCCAGATCGAAGCCATTGACGGCGTGCGTTATTCCTCTGCGGTGGCGGGCTATGACATCCTTTCCAGTGCGGTGAACACCGCTCGCGGTATCATGTTTATCAATCTTGACCCATGGGAGGAGCGTTCGTTAACCGCGGAGGGGCTCGTAGGCAGGATCATGCAGCTAGGTGCCCAGATTCCTGGCGGCTCGGCGATGGCCTTCAATGTGCCACCCATCATGGGGCTTTCTACCACAGGAGGTTTTACGGGATATCTGCAGTCCTTCGGTGGCGCAAATTCCCAGGAGCTATTTAACGCCTCCATGAAAGTTATGCAGGCCGCTAACCAGCATCCAGCGCTTAACCGTGTGTTTACGACCTTCAACGTTAATGTGCCGGGCTACCGGGCTGAAATTGATCAGCAGAAGGCGCTGAGTTACGGCGTTTCATTGCGGGATCTTAACGCCACCCTGTCGAATACCTTTGGCAATGGTTTTGTCAACTTTTTCAGCTATCAGAACCGCAACTTCCAGGTGTATCTGCAAAACGAAGATGAATACCGTAAAACGCCAGATGACCTGAGCCATGTCTATGTGCGTGGAGGTAGTGGTGAGCGGATTCCGCTGTCGGAGTTTGTCACCCTGGAGCGCCAGGCCAAGCCCTCGGTGGTGTCGCGCTTTGGTGTTTATCTGGGTGCTCAGTTTCAGGGCGGCCCAGCGGAAGGGTATAGCTCTACCCAGGCTATTGAGGCCATGGAAGAAGTGGTTCGCGAGACTCTAGGCAACGAGTGGGGCATGGGTTGGACAGGTACCGCCTATCAGGAAAGTGAGCTGGGCAACACTGCCGCTATGGCAATCATCTTTGGCCTGATTATGGTGTTCCTGATCCTTGCCGCCCAGTACGAAAGCTGGTCGCTGCCCTTGGCAGTATTAACGGCCACTCCTTTTGCCTTCCTGGGTAGTGTGGGCGGTATTGTGTTGCGGGGTCTGGATATCAGTGTTTACGTGGAAATCGGTATATTGGTGGTCGTTGGGCTGGCAGCCAAAAATGCCATCCTGATTGTTGAATTTGCCGAGCTGCAGCGTAAAGAGCTGGGTAAGACCATTCGCGAAGCAGCGGTGAGTGCAGCAGAACTGCGTTTCCGCCCGATTGTCATGACGTCTCTGGCGTTCATCTTCGGCACCTTGCCGCTGGCGCTTGCTACCGGCGCCAGTGATGTCAGCAGTCACCATATCGGTACCACGGTGGCGGTGGGCATGGGGACAGTGGCGATTCTGGGCAGTATGTTCATTCCCAGTTTCTACGCCATGATTGCAAGCGTTGCGCAGTGGTTCAACGACAAGCGCCAGGGAAGTGGAAAAGCATCTCAGGCGTAAGTGATATGCCGGTCTCTCCCTAAGAGACCTGAAGAACGCAAACACCGGCCTTTGAGCCGGTGTTTTGCTATCTGATGGGGGTTTTATGTTTCGGCAGGCTGCATGAGCTTAAGCTGGGTTTCCATCAGGCGTGAGCCTTGCTGATAAATCGAGAAGGATTCATGGTTACGCAGCCAATGATGGAAGAGGCCGCTAAGCATGGCGTTCATGATATCGGCGGCGATCTCCGGGGCAAGGCCCTCGCGCAACTGCTGGTAGTTGGCGGCGCAGCGGAAATAGTCGACCAGAGCGCCACAGGCCTCTTCAGCCATTTCGTTCTGCATACTGATAGGATCAATATCGCCAAAGGTTTCGCAGTGATGAATGAGGATGGTATGTACGCGCCGATAGCGCGGCTGCTCCAGACGCTTAAAGCCGTTAAGACACGCCAGACGAATGGCTTCCAAAGGCTTTTTGGCCAGTTCAGGATCATCAAGTTCTTCTACCAGCCCCTGAAAGGGCAGGCGTACACGTTCTAGCATGGCGTTGAACAGGTCGGCCTTGTTCTTGAAGTGCCAGTAGACAGCTCCTCGAGTCATGCCTGCGTGGCGAGCGATCTGCTCCAGAGACGTACGGGCCACTCCGTGCTCAATGAACATGTCTTCGGCAGCATCCAGCAACATCTCACGTGTTGCGGCAGCCTCCTCTTTTGTTTTGCGTACCATAAAGCCAATATCCATGATGAGATCGGTCACTATTTTAACTGACTCATCAGGGTTTTACCCGCTGGGGGAACGTTCATTTTCTTCGCCAGGCAGCTCTTCAGGTGTAGTATAAATAAAACACTGTTTTCATCGTCAAGGCAGATCTGATATGGCAAGAGCAGCTTTTACATTAGCCGGTAAGTCGGTGCAGCCTGGGCAGCGGTTGGAAATCGACCTTCCCCTTGCCCGGCTGTATACCCACACTCAACTGCATATGCCGGTTGAAGTGGTTCATGGCCGCAAGGACGGCCCAGTATTGCTGGTGTGCGGGGGCATTCATGGCGATGAAATCAATGGCGTGGAAATTGTGCGTCGTTTGCTGCGTTCCAAGGCCATCAACAGCCTGCGGGGCACCCTGATTGCGGTTCCCGTGGTCAACGTCTTCGGCTTTTTACAGCAAACCCGTTACCTGCCTGACCGTCGTGATCTTAACCGCTGTTTTCCAGGCAGCGAGTCTGGCTCTCTAGGTGGGCGAATTGCCGCCTTGCTCAGGGAAGAGATTGTCGATTGCGCTCCACATCATTGATTTGCACACCGGTGCCATTCACCGCACCAACCTGCCGCAGATTCGTGCCCAGTTAAGTACCGGCAGTGAAACCCAGCAAATGGCCGATGCCTTTGGGGCGCCGGTGATTCTGAATGCGGAACTGCGCGAGGGCAGCCTGCGCCATTACGCCCAGAATCGGGGAATTCCCGTGTTGACCTATGAAGCGGGTGAGGCGCTGCGCTTTGATGAATGGGCCATTGCCCCCGGGGTAAGAGGAGTGTTGAGAGTCATGCGCCGCCTGGGCATGCTGACAGGCGAGCAGCGCCGTCGGCGTCCTTCGCCTGCTGAGCTTGCCAATGGTTCAAGCTGGGCGCGGGCACCGATTGACGGCATCCTGCGCCCCAAGGTGCGCCTGGGCGCCCGGGTGGCGAAAGGAGAAGTACTGGGCAAAGTAGCCGACCCCTTTGGTAACGACGAAGACGAAGTGCGCGCCGTGGCAGACGGCATTGTGATCGGCATGAGCCGCTTGCCGTTGGCCAACGAGGGTGAGGCGCTGTTTCATATTGCCCGTTTTGATGCCATCGAAGAGGCTGAAACCGCGATAGAGTCGTTCAACTCTTCGCTGGAGCCACCGCCGGATTCACTCTACTGATGCAGGCTCAGCCACTTCTTCTGGCTCACGTACCAGGCTCAGGGCGTCATCAAAGATGCGTAAACCGGCGCCCTCCTGGTGGGCATGTTCAGACAGGTGGCGACGGAAGCGACGCCCGCCGGGGCAGCCCTGAAACAGCCCCAGCAGGTGGCGGGTAATGTGATTCAGCTTGGCGCCTTCATCCAGGCGCGCCTGGATATAAGGACGAAACGCCTCAGCCGCAGCCAGACGGCTGCTGGCCGGGTCTGGTTGGCCATAAAAAGCGCTATCGACCTTGGCTAGCAGCCAGGGGTTCTGATAGGCCCTCTGCCGACCATGACGCTATCAACATGGGCAAGCTGGGCCTGACAGGCATCAAGCGTCTTGATGCCGCCATTGATGCCAATATGCAGCTCAGGGTGGCGTTGCTTCAAACGCTGGACGCGTGGGTAGTTCAGCGGCGGCACATCACGGTTCTGCTTGGGTGAAAGCCCCTGCAGCCAGGCCTTGCGGGCATGCACGATGAAGGTATCGCAACCCGCATCTGCCACCTGGTGAATAAAGTTCTCGAGGTCAGCATCCTCGTCCTGATCATCAATGCCGATACGACATTTCACCGTGATCGGAATGGACACTGCCGCCTGCATAGCCTTGACCGCCGCCGCGACCTTTTCAGGGTGGCCCATCAGGCAGGCGCCAATTAGGTTGTTCTGCACCCGATCGCTGGGGCAACCCACATTCAGGTTAACCTCGTCATAGCCCCAGGCTTCGGCAATCGCCGCGCATTCCGCCAGCTCACCGGCATCGCTACCCCCAACTGCAGAGCAATCGGGTGCTCAACCTCGCTGTAGCCCAGAAAACGCTCACGCGGTGAGCCATGCAAAATGGCCCCCGTCGTCACCATCTCGGTATATAGCAGTGCCTGACGGGTCAGAGTACGTGCGAATGCTCGGTAATCTCGTGTGGTCCAATCCATCATAGGGGCCACAGAAAACGTTCTATCCAGCTCAGGGCGGGCGGTGCCAGACTTCATGCGGGTTTGCTGGGTTGCATTATCAATCATAACTGTTCATATTTACAGTGATTAGGTGGCGTTTTACATGATTCGTTGGTATATATCGGGTACTTGAGCCGCTTTGGATTGGGTACATCAGAGAGGCAAGTAAGGCAACGATTCGCAAGCGCCGTAAAAAGGACAACAGTTTCTCATATCTGGTGCAAATTCGCATCGCGCGTACTGGTCAGGCTGACTACTCAGAGTCAAAAACATTCCCTAAAAAAGCGATGGCAGCAGAGTGGGCAAAGCGTCGCGAGCTTGAGTTATCCGCGCCTGGGGGTATTTTAGCTGCAAAATGGAAGGGCGTTACTTTACACGATGCTATTGAGCGTTACCTACATGAATTTGCAGATGGTGCAGGACGTAGCAAGCGGGCCACCATTGAGCAGTTGCAGCGCTTCCCTATCGTACGTGTCAAAATCACTGAGCTTAGCAGCGAGCAAATTATCGATCATGCGCAGGTACGCCGCCGTAGTGGTGTTAAGCCTTCAACAACAGCTCAAGATATCACTTGGCTGGGGATAATTCTGAAAACAGCGGTAGCAGCTTGGCGTATGCCGGTGGATCTCAATGAATTTGAATCGGCTAAGCTGCTTCTACGTAGCAAAGGCCTGATTAGTCGCCCTGGTTCGCGGGACCGTCGGCCAACACTAGAAGAGATCAAGCAAGTACGCGCTTACTTCCAGCGCTCTCAGAAGATCCGGCCGAGTGCGATCATCCCTATGGAAGACATTATGGACTTTGCGATTGCCTCAGCCCGTCGGCAAGAGGAGATAACGCGCCTTACTTGGGATGATCTGGACGAAGTAGCCATGACGTGCTGGGTACGCGATGCCAAGCACCCACGCCAGAAGATGGGCAATCACAAACGCTTTAAGCTTACCCATGAAGCGATGGTCATCATTCAAAGGCAGCCACGCAAGCAGGATGAACCTCGGATATTTCCCTATAGCGGTAAATCTACAGGTACTCGCTGGCGAGCAGCAACAGCTGATCTTACCCAGCAAAAGTGGACACTGGTTTAAGCGATCATTCGGGCTTCAAATGCCTCTGGGCTAATCATCCCAATAGCACTGTGCCGCCGTTGCTTGTTGTAGTCCAGTTCGATGTATTCAAACACCTGGCTCCTCATCACGTCTCGTGTTTTAAACTGCTCTCCGTAAATTGCTTCCACCTTGAGACTGTGGAAGAAGCTCTCTGCACAAGCATTATCATAACAGTTGCCTTTAGCGCTCATGCTGCACTTGAGCTCATGCCGCGTCAGCAGTGATTGGTAAAGCATGGAACAGTATTGACTGCCTCGATCAGAGTGGACGATCACGCCTTTGGGCATTTTGCGTTTCCATAGCGCCATCTGCAGGGCATCACAAACGAGGTCGGCCGTCATACGTTCGCTCATTGCCCAACCAACCACTTTACGAGAGTAAAGATCAATGAGCACGGCCAGGTAAAGCCAGCCTTCGCCCGTCGCTAAATATGTGATGTCACCCACCCACTTTTGATTGGGAGCTGATGCCATGAAGTTTTGCTCTAGTAGATTTGGCGCCACTGGCAGCGAATGCCGAGAGTTCGTGGTGGCCTTAAACTTACGGGCTGCTTTAGCGCGCAAGCCTTGGCGCTGTAAGCTGGCAGCCATCGTCTTACGATTAATTGGCATTCCATCATCTCGCAGGTCTAGCGTTAATCTCGGGGCGCCTGAGCGTCCCTTACGTTGGTGATAAGCCTTGGCCACGCGCTGATCGATAATGGCTTGCTGGCTGCGTTTTGGAGACGTGGCCCCCTCGCGCTGCCGCCAAGCGTAGTAGCCGCTTCGAGCGACCCCAATAACATGGCACATACGTTGAACGCTGAAAGCCTGACGATGACGATGGATAAAGGCGTACTTCACTTCAGGCTCTTCGCGAAGTTCGGGACCGCCATCGGGACGCGGCCTTTTTGTGATGGCCAGCTCCTCATTGGCTTCGGCTAACTGTCGCTTCAGGCGAGCGTTTTCCTCTGCCAGTGACCGCTCTCGCCCGAGGTATCTTGTTGTTGCTGAACCTTAGAACGCCACTGATAAAGCTGACTCGAATGTATGCCCAGTTCACGAGCCGCTGCGGCGACGCCTATGCGATCAGCAAGCGCTAACGCTTCTTGCCGATAGGCATCTGAATAACGGGTATAAGATTTTTTCTTCATTGATGTCGTCGATCTTGCCATGGTTCACCTCATCGTAGCGTATAACATTTTTGAGGTGTCTACTGTTACTGGGCAAGATCAGTTCGTGTGCTATATTAGAAGCGTCGCATTGAAGCACGCGGGACGGAATCCGACTCGCCAGAAGGAAGTGGCAACGCAAGAAAACCCCCCGGCCATGGATGGCTGGGGGTTTTGCGTTTGGGCTATGGGTTGTTGATGGAGTAATGGTTAATGGGGCACATTAGTTTCAGTTGAATTTTGAATTACATAAACAGATCACTAATCCATTCTTGAGTAGACTTCCAGCTCTTTAGGAGAGATATCTGATGTAGGCACCAATTTATAGTGCTTCTCTCGAACTACTTTGATTTCATCATTATCAACTGTCAGCTCAAACATGGCTATTCGATCATCGTCCATAAACTGGGCAGAAACAGCTCTACATATCAGGTCTGGAAACTTCTGCTCACAACAGCGGATATCCTGCTCGGTTTGAGTGATGCCGTGTTTATCATTGCCACCTTTCGCTTGTACGGGGATTACGTATTGCTGCCCGTTGCTGTTAACCCCTACATAGATTTCATCGATTTCAATTTGGCCACGTCCTTTAACTGTCGTCCTTAGATGGTTTTGTAAGGAGTAAGCTGATATGCCCAAGAAGATATCGATCAACCTGTTGTAACGAACTTTGGCTAGTAGCGCTTGCTCATCACCCAGAGCATTAGCCCCTATAATCTCAGGAGTAGCATCTGGAATTTTGATTGTAACAAGGTCTTGACGCGGTAGGATGCGGCTAAGTGTTACTTGTTTAAAACGATATCTTGCCCGTCCAGCACCTTCGATAATCCACTCCAGATCAGGTTCAGCGGTAGACTTGATGCCTTCTGGTAGTTCATTTCTGTATCTAAATGAATAAATGACGTCGCCGATATTTTTGGAAGCTTTATGTCGAGCTCTTCTGCGATTGGCTGAACCTCGTCACGTTCAAATTCAAATTCCATATCGCCGGGAACGTAATGATCATCGAAAATGCGCTGAATAATGACTGAATAAACATTGGGTTTGCGTGGCTTTTTCTTATCCGACATTAGCTTCTTCTCTTGTCATTTTCTCAAGTTTGCTAGAGTTCTTACGCGTTCTCTGAGCAATGGTGTCGCGCGGGACTCCGAAATACTTTGCTGCATTGCCCATATCCATGTAGAGAAACTCAGTATCATTGAGGTCGAGTTTCTTGCGTGGCTTCTTCGGCTTCTCGCCAAGCGCTTGCATGATCTGGCCTGCTATTGCCCGACCCAGCAGAGGGGGAACACTGTTGCCAATCTGACGGAAACCGTGCCACTTCGTGGAGTGGAAACGAAACCAATCTGGGTAGGAATGCAATCTTGCGGCTTCCCTGGCTGTGATTACCCTAGGAAAGCGTGGGTGGATCGGCCTGGGGGAAGTGAAAGCACCACGGGCACTATCTGTTCCAGCGCGGAGAGTATTACAAAGCCCATTAAAATCTAGCTTGCGAAAGCGGCTTACAGGTTCAGTTTTGCCCGGCACTGTCGCGGTGAACCTGCTCTGGGAAAGCTCTGTATGCTCCGTTCTGAGGCTGGATGACAATAAGTCTTGATCATAGTTGCGAGGGTAGCTGAAGTCACTTGGGTCGCGGTCTAGACCACGTAGTCGTCTAGCATACGTCGAGGTAGTTTCCCATTTAACTTTTACAGTATCAGAGGTGCGTAACTCCTCGAAAGAGTTGGCATCAGGTAGGTCACCGATGGCATCCCACACGGTCGCACCAACTTTTATAGGTTCGGGATAGGTTGGTTTAGTTAGCCCTGTCCTGGCACCCATCAGAAAGAGACGCTGGCGAGATTGAGGCACACCATAGTTAGCTGCGTTGAGTACTTGGTAGGGCATAACCACGTCGTAACCTGCCACACCAAGCGCTGCAATCATCTCATCAAGAAACTTACGGTGTTTGCCCAGCGTCAAGCCTTTTACGTTTTCAAATACACAGTACTTAGGCTGCAACTCTTCAACCAGACGAACATAATGGGACGCCAGCTCATTGCGTGGATCGTCCAACACACGTTTACCGATCATCGAAAATCCTTGGCATGGTGCCCCGCCAAAAACGACATCGATATCTCTGGTGCCGATTCCAGAACGTTGCCTAATGTCATAACCTGTTAAGTCGGTGACGCTCGCGCAGATCGCTTTGGAATAAGGAAAATTGTACTCGTGAGTAGCAGAATGAATAGGATCGATTTCAACGGCGGCAGCGATGTTGAAACCGGCCTGCTCAAAACCTAGAGACATGCCGCCTGCGCCTGCGAATAGATCAACCCCTATGGGCCTCTCAGGAATGGATATTTTATCTGCCATCTAAATGCCATTGATCCGGTAGATGAAGCTGTAGTAATGGTCAAATACTATAACGCTTGTGAAAGACAATTTCTTTGCTACAAGTGTTTATTTATGTTGGTCACCGCGTCTGCATCCTGACTTCGCAGGTGTAGCCGCTGTCGGTGAACTGGTGGGTGACTTCGTCGATGATCCAGGGGTGGCGTCGATCTCGGGTTTGTAGCCTTCGGTGATGACCGGGGTTTCGGGGTAGAGGTCGGTGATCTTGCCCAGTAACAGTAGACACCTCAAAAATGTTATACGCTACGATGAGGTGAACCATGGCAAGATCGACGACATCAATGAAGAAAAAATCTTATACCCGTTATTCAGATGCCTATCGGCAAGAAGCGTTAGCGCTTGCTGATCGCATAGGCGTCGCCGCAGCGGCTCGTGAACTGGGCATACATTCGAGTCAGCTTTATCAGTGGCGTTCTAAGGTTCAGCAACAACAAGATACCTCGGAGCGAGAGCGGTCACTGGCAGAGGAAAACGCTCGCCTGAAGCGACAGTTAGCCGAAGCCAATGAGGAGCTGGCCATCACAAAAAGGCCGCGTCCCGATGGCGGTCCCGAACTTCGCGAAGAGCCTGAAGTGAAGTACGCCTTTATCCATCGTCATCGTCAGGCTTTCAGCGTTCAACGTATGTGCCATGTTATTGGGGTCGCTCGAAGCGGCTACTACGCTTGGCGGCAGCGCGAGAGGGCCTCGTCTCCAAAACGCAGCCAGCAAGCCATTATCGATCAGCGCGTGGCCAAGGCTTATCACCAACGTAAGGGACGCTCAGGCGCCCCGAGATTAACGCTAGACCTGCGAGATGATGGAATGCCAATTAATCGTAAGACGGTGGCTGCCAGCTTACAGCGCCAAGGCTTGCGCGCTAAAGCAGCCCGTAAGTTTAAGGCCACCACGAACTCTCGGCATTCGCTGCCAGTGGCGCCAAATCTACTAGAGCAGAACTTCATGGCATCAGCTCCCAATCAAAAGTGGGTGGGTGACATCACATATTTAGCGACGGGCGAAGGCTGGCTTTACCTGGCCGTGCTCATTGATCTTTACTCTCGTAAAGTGGTTGGTTGGGCAATGAGCGAACGTATGACGGCCGACCTCGTTTGTGATGCCCTGCAGATAGCGCTATGGAAACGCAAAATGCCCAAAGGCGTGATCGTCCACTCTGATCGAGGCAGTCAATACTGTTCCATGCTTTACCAATCACTGCTGACGCGGCATGAGCTCAAGTGCAGCATGAGCGCTAAAGGCAACTGTTATGATAATGCTTGTGCAGAGAGCTTCTTCCACAGTCTCAAGGTGGAAGCAATTTACGGAGAGCAGTTTAAAACACGAGACGTGATGAGGAGCCAGGTGTTTGAATACATCGAACTGGACTACAACAAGCAACGGCGGCACAGTGCTATTGGGATGATTAGCCCAGAGGCATTTGAAGCCCGAATGATCGCTTAAACCAGTGTCCACTTTTGCTGGGTAAGATCAGTGTGTCGTATATCAATATAGTGTGACACTTTACGTGAACATCGCAAGCGATATCGGACACAGGATGTGTAATAGCGTTTCTACTTTTTGCGGTGCTGAATAGGGCTGATCCGGGCTTCAGCTTGCTGTTACAGTCTTTCCTACCGCGTTTGCATCCTGACCTCACAGGTGTACCCGCTGTCGGTGAGCTGGTGGGTGACCTCGCCGATGATCCAGGGGTGGCGTCAATCTCGGGTTTGTAGCCTTCGGCAGTGGATGGTGGCTGCCTTGCGCTTCTGCGTCGTAATTTTGTAGGTATCCCGCAGGGCATCGATGATCCCGAGCGTAATTTCGACCTTGGTTTTATAACCTTTCTCATCAACTTTTGTTGTGCCGCCTGGTCTTATATGTGTCCGCAAGTGGGTCGGGGCAGGGTGCTACACAGAGGTGAGAAGGGGTTCTTGCCAGGCGGAACAAAACTTGCCAAATTATTTTCCAATACTTGTACGTAATGTGCCTGTACGCTGGGGTATTATCGGCGTAGTGTCGTGGCATTATCTGTTTGGTGTTGCTATGGCATTGCCAAATCCTGAGGAGGCTTGAATGGCGGTCATCAAAATTCAGTGGCTGGTGGTAGGTGTTGTGTTTACGTTGGTGGCAGGTTGTGGTGGAACAAGCGACGAGGATAAATCGACTCTGGGTAGGGATTATACAACAACGCCACCATCTGCTGAGTCGTCTGAGCAGTCGTCCTCATCTGAACGTCAGATGTCGACGTCCAACCAGCCGCTTGAGGCCACGGTTGAGGCGTTTATGGAGTTGCGTAGTGATCGCCGGATCATTGTCACTGGCCAGACAAACCTGCCGGTGGGTTCTAATATCAACGTTATGGTCGAGCGTGAGCTAAGCAGCGTGCGCTGGCGGGAAAGAACCCAAGTAGCGGAAGAAGGGCGCTTTCGTGTGGGGCCTTTAGGCCCAGGCAGTGGCTTGCCTGATGGCGGTTATCGCGTCAGCGTGGAGCTGATGGAGTCCAGCATTCAGCCTGAAAGTGTTCGCCAGCGGATCGGCCTTGAAGGCGAAAACCTGACCGGCGAGCTGGTTGAGCAATCTCGCCACGGCCTTGGGCAGATCATCAACTATTCGCGCCGTTTTATGATCGGAGCAGAGCCGCGGCGAACACGTGACGAAGTAGAAGTTCTCGCAGTGCCTGAGCCCTAAACGGCTCGCCAGTGGCAAAGTAGGATGGCATGCAGAGGCAACTCGCTACTGGGTAAGGCGTCGAGATGTTTTATTTCCAGTTGAGAGCCATTAGATACAAGATAATGGCCAGCCTGTTGAAATACCTCAGTTGGCCCCAACAACGCCAGATCACCTGCTTTTAAAGGGTCAAAATGTGTGTCAGGCCCGGGCGTGGCAATAAACGCAGGAGCGTGCCAAGGTAGCCTGATAGGAAGGACACTGTCGCTAACATCAATCGGGCTGGCGTTCATCTGCTTCCAGGGAAAAGGCCCTGTATGGCTAAGTACGGGCAGCGCCGAACGATTGTCACCTTCAAGCAGGGTGGAAAGTGAGCAGGTAAGTGCATCCGCCAGGGCGACCAGCCGCTCGTGTCCGATCTGCTTGATAGCACCCGATTCCCAATAAGAGATTGTGACGTCTGATACGCCAATTCTACGTGCTAATTCAGCTTTGTTGAGCTCGGCTCTCAGCCTGAGCTCCTTGATACGAGCGCCTAGCGATTGCATGAGTTTTTCCTATTGAGCACCTGAACTTTCAGGCAGATGTTGATGAAACCTGACGGCCGAGACGTCATTATACCTACAGGCTGCTCGACTAAAGCTGTCAGAGGGTCGTGTGCCAAACATGGCTATCGTTCTTCGCTACCATTTTAGCGTCTGCTTATGCAAAGTTAAATCATGATTGCATATGCACTGGCTTGTAAAACGATAAATCAACTTTTTGATTCTGTTCGAGTCGTAATGTTCCAGCCATTGCGCACGTTGGGTGCCGCTACTGCCGGTATCTGTATGAATGCGTATAATGTGTCCACGTAAATTGATTCATTCTGCTGTTTTCAAGGAAGCCTCCATGACTGTACGTACTCGTATTGCTCCTTCGCCAACGGGTGACCCCCATGTGGGCACAGCCTATATTGCATTATTCAATCTCTGTTTTGCCCGCCAGTATGACGGTCAGTTTATATTAAGAATAGAAGATACTGACCGGACGCGCTCGACGGCTGAGTCGGAGCAGATGATTCTTGATTCGCTGCGTTGGTTAGGTCTTGAGTGGGATGAAGGCCCGGATGTGGGTGGTCCGTATGGCCCTTATCGCCAAAGTGAGCGGGGCGATATCTATGCCCAGCACGCCCAGCAGTTGATTGATGCTGGCCATGCGTTCAAGTGCTATCGCACCTCTGAAGAGTTGGATCAACTGCGTGAAGCCCGTAAGGCCGCTGGCATGCACCTGGCACTAAAGCCTTCTGATCTTGCCCTTGACGCAGAAGAGGTTGCGCGTCGCGAGCAGGAGGGTTGGTCCTATGTTGTGCGTATGCATGTGCCGGGCGAAGGTGTCTGTGTGGTAGAGGATATGTTGCGCGGGCGCATTGAAGTGGAATGGAGTCAGGTCGATGCGCAGATCCTGCTTAAATCTGATGGTATGCCCACTTATCATCTGGCTAATGTGGTAGATGATCATCTGATGGGCATTACCCATGTATTACGGGGCGAGGAATGGATCAACTCGGCTCCCAAGCATCAGTTGCTCTATGAGTACTTTGGTTGGGAGATGCCCGAGCTTTGTCACATGCCCTTGTTGCGTAACCCTGACAAATCGAAGCTTTCCAAGCGCAAAAACCCGACTTCTATCAATTATTACCGGCGCATGGGGTTTCTGCCTCAGGCAGTGATCAACTATCTTGGGCGGATGGGATGGTCCATGCCGGATGAGCGTGAAAAATTCAGCCTGGAAGAAATGCTGGCATCTTTTGATATTCAGCGCGTCTCGCTGGGTGGCCCGGTGTTTGATCTGGAAAAGCTGACCTGGTTAAACGGTGTGTATATCCGCGAAGATCTTGACGATACGGCCTTTCTGCAGGCGCTGCGTGAATGGGCTTTTAATGAGGACTATGCACGCCAGATTATTCCTCAGGTCCGGTCGCGCGTGGAAACCCTATCTCAGGTCATGCCGTTGGCAGAGCATTTTTTTGCCGGCTTACCGGCAATTGATGAAGGATCTTTTGCCTCAATCAAGCTTGAACAGGAAACCCTGGTGAAGCTATTGCAGTTTCTGACCTGGCGCCTGGAAGTTGTCTCTGCCTGGAACAAGGAATCGCTGCAAGGTGAAGTGCAGGTTCTGGCAGAGCATTTTGAGCTCAAGATGAAGGCCTTTCTTGCACCGGTATTTATTGCCATCACAGGCAGTACCACGAGCACCTCTGTTTTGCATGGCATGGTCATTCTGGGCTCAGACATGACCCGCGCCCGCTTGCGTCATGCCATTGAGGTATTAGGGGTGTTTCGAAAAAGCAGGTCAAGCGCTTCGAGAAGGAATTTCGTGATATTGGCTGAGCAATCCACCACACTGGCCTGATTGCCAATTAAGTGCCTTAAATAGGTTGACGAAGACGAGGCGAATAAGTATTATACGTCTCGTCTTCAGGGCATGTGGGGCCTTAGCTCAGCTGGGAGAGCGCAACACTGGCAGTGTTGAGGTCAGCGGTTCGATCCCGCTAGGCTCCACCATTTATTGCACTCGAAGCAACGTGTCTACGTCCCATTCGTCTAGTGGTCCAGGACACCGCCCTTTCACGGCGGTAACAGGGGTTCGAACCCCTATGGGACGCCACTCTTTTTGCACCTGTTTCCACGCAATCCAGCTGCAGTATCATCTACTCCATCAGTGAGTCTGAACACGCCTTTTGATACCCTATCAATAATGGTTATTCCATTGTTGTTTTCTGCCGTTCTTGTCTTTTTATTTCTCGCTTTATTGCCAGTTTGCGTGCAATTTAGGCTTGACTTGTCCACTTTTGCTGTTCTTCGATGCCAGGTTGTGCACAACTACCATAACACTGCCCTGAAAACAGGCGCTTGGGTGTAATGCATTTAAAATCAATAGCTTATATTAGGTCAAAAATTGACCAATTTAAGGCAAGCCCGCATATAATGGCGATTCTGAGACGTTTTCTAGTGGTTGTGAACAGGGTTATCCACAGAAGGTGTGGAAAAACCCTGTTTCGGCCCCGAAGGTGAAAAAGTCAAGCGTTATTCGGGCTTGCGCAGGCGTTTTAGTAGCGATGAAGTGTCCCATCTTCCACCACCCATTGCCTGTACATCGGCGTAGAATTGATCGACCAGTGCGGTGACGGGCAGAGTAGCATCAAGACGACGTGCCTGTGTCAGGCAGATGTCCAGATCCTTGCGCATCCAGTTGACCGCGAAACCGTGTTCGTAGTGATCGTCAATCATGGTGGCGTGGCGGTTTTCCATCTGCCAGGAACCAGCGGCTCCTTTAGAAATAACTTCAACAACCTGGCGTTGGTCTAGCCCTGCCTGTTCAGCAAAATGCAGGCCTTCTGCCAGCCCTTGTACCAGGCCAGCGATGCAGATTTGGTTAACCATCTTGGTGAGCTGGCCGCTGCTGGCTTCGCCCATCAGGGTGACCGCACGAGCATAGTGGTCGAGAATCGGTCTGACCTGTTCAAAGTGAACGGGATTTCCGCCACACATAATGGTCAAGCCGCCATTTTCTGCGCCTTGTTGCCCGCCCGAAACAGGCGCGTCGAAAAAGGCAATGCCCTGTTCCTGGCAGGTGGCATCCAGTTCCAGTGCAAGGTCCGCAGAGGCAGTGGTGTGGTCGACCAGATAGGTGCCGTCTTGCATGCTCTGTAATACGCCGTGTTCGCCGCAGATAACCTCGCGGACATCGTTGTCATTACCAACGCATACCAGTACCAGGTCAGCGCCCTCAGCGGCTTCTGCAGGCGTCGCGTGGGCACTGCCGCCATGTTCGGCGACCCAGTGCTCAGCTTTTTGAGCCGTGCGGTTGTAGACCCGTGTGGTCAGCCCCTGGCGAGCCAGATGCCCTGCCATGGGGTAACCCATCACACCCAGGCCGATAAAAGCAACGGTAGAAATTGTGCGCATTAAAGCGTCTCCTTAAATGTTTATGCAAAGTGTATGTGCAAACAAAAGGCCACCCTAAGGTGGCCTTGTGAATCATGCCAGACAATACAGGCAAGGTTCGACAGTCGCGCGGATCATTTCTTGGGATAATCACGCTGGTCGTGGCCAGTGTAAAGCTGGCGAGGACGACCAATCTTGTAGCTGTCGCTGTGCATTTCGTGCCAATGGGAGATCCAGCCAATTGTGCGTGATACCGCAAAGATTACGGTAAACATATTGGTGGGAATGCCCATTGCTTTCAGGATGATGCCTGAGTAGAAGTCGACATTCGGATAGAGCTTGCGCTCGATGAAGTATTCGTCTTCCAGGGCGATCTGCTCCAGGCGCTTGGCGATCTTGAGCTGGGGGTCATCAGCTAGCCCGAGTTCAGCCAGTACTTCGTCGCAGGTTTCTTTCATTACCTTGGCGCGTGGATCAAAGTTGCGATAGACGCGGTGCCCAAAGCCCATCAGCTTGAAGGGGTCATCCTTGTCTTTGGCCTTGTCAACAAAACGCTGGATGTTCTCTTCAGACTCATCGCCAATCTCATCGAGCATGTTCAGAACGGCTTCGTTGGCGCCACCGTGTGCTGGCCCCCAAAGAGCGGCAATACCTGCGCTGATACAGGCGAACGGGTTGGCACCGGTAGAGCCTGCCAAACGCACCGTAGAGGTGGAGGCGTTCTGCTCATGATCAGCGTGTAGGGTGAAGATGCGATCCATGGCCTTGGCGCAGACCGGATTGATTTTATAATCCTCGCACGGGTTGCTGAACATCATGTAAAGGAAGTTTTCAGCGTAGCTCAGGTCATTGCGCGGGTAGTTGAACGGCTGCCCAACGTTATATTTGTGCGACATGGCAGCAATAGTGGGCATCTTAGCAATCAGGCGGATAGCGCTGATCACTCGATCTTCTTCTTTAGTGATGTCCATATGGTCGTGGTAGAAAGCCGCCAGACCGCCTACCACACCACACAGAATCGACATGGGGTGGGCGTCGCGGCGAAAGCCCTTGAAGAAGTTGTTGATCTGGTCGTGTACCATGGTGTGATTACGGATACGCGACTCAAAATCAGCATACTGCTCTTCGTTGGGAAGCTCGCCGAACAGCAGGGTATAGCAGACTTCAACAAAGTTGGATTTGCTGGCTAGTTGGTCAATCGGGTAACCGCGGTGCAGAAGAATACCTTTGCCGCCATCAATATAGGTGATGGCTGATTGGCAGGAGGACGTAGCCATAAAGCCAGGATCATAAGTGAATAGGCCTTCACTACCCAGAGCACGTACATCAATAACGTCCGGTCCAAGCGAGCCAGAATAAATGGGTAGTTCAATTGCCTTATCCAGGCCATCTACCGTCAGTGTTGCTTTCCTGTCAGCCATGCAGGCCTCCTTTCGAATTCGGTTTGGGGACGTGATGTCATTGTTTAGATACCGCGCCGGCGAAAAGGCTTGCCCACTATAGAAGTGTGCGACAGATTGTCAATTAGCCTAAATGCTAGCTACAATAGTACAGGGTTGTTACCTTGAACAATATTTGTATATGATTATGACACCTGACGTTCATTGCTCTTTCACTCAAGTCAGTCGATTCTTCGGGATGTCAGAGCGATATCTTTGTGTGGGTGACAGGCAATGCATTCGGGAGAAATGCCAGTCAGTGTTCCAAGTTGTGGTTTACCTGACTACTATAGACATGCTGCAGTGCAAAATCGACCGCTTGGATGTGATTTTTGTTGCACCATGGTCGAGTAACGCTTTTGTTCAGTTTGTCAGCGGGGCATTAGGTTCTTATAATCTGAGTCGCGCGACACCCATGCAGGTAGGTGTTCGTGCCCGACTTGGCAACGGCCGAGCCCCTTCCAGCAACCACTGCCCGCTCGGGCCATGCCCGACCTGTCGCAAAGCGGGCCAAGAGAGTGTGTAAAAAGCCGTGAATAGCAAACGACCCGTAAATTTAGACCTAACTACGATACATTTCCCACTTCCGGCATTGACGTCGATCACACACCGCATTACCGGTGTCATCCTGTTCGTTGGTCTGATCTTTGCCTTTTGGGCGTTGAGTGCATCGCTTTCGTCTCCTGCTGGTTTCGATGCGGTCAGCAGTGCGCTAGCCAATAACTTCCTGGCCAAGCTGATTGCCTGGGGATTATTGTCTGCATTTGCCTTCCATTTTGTTGCCGGCATTAAACACCTGGTAATGGACGCTGATATCGGTGTAACCCTTGAAGGCGGCGAGAAGAAAGCACAGATCACAATTGTGGTCAGCGCTGTATTGATCATTTTGGCAGGAGTCTGGGTATGGTAACCAACATCACAAGTTTTAGCCGCAGTGGTCTTTCTGATTGGCTGATGCAGCGTGTTTCAGCCGTGGTGATGGCGCTTTATGCCGTTTTCCTCGTTGCTTATCTGTTGTTCAATCCAGGGCTTGATTACTACGCCTGGAGCGGTCTATTCGCTCAGACCTGGATGCGTATTTTCTCATTGTTGGCGTTCATTTCCTTGTCGGCGCACGCCTGGGTTGGTCTTTGGACAGTCACAACCGACTACATCAAACCGACCAATGTACGTATTGGTGTCCAGCTGTTCATCATTCTGGCCATCTTCGCCTTTCTGGTGTGGAGCATTCAAATTCTGTGGGGAGCCTGATACATGTCTAACCTTCGTAGCTTGACATACGACGCTATTATTATTGGTGGTGGTGGCTCTGGTCTGCGTGCCGCTCTGGAATTGGCGAAATCGGGCAAAAAGACAGCGGTATTGTCGAAAGTTTTCCCGACCCGTTCTCATACGGTTTCTGCTCAGGGCGGGATTACCTGTGCAATCGCATCCTCAGACCCGGATGATGATTGGCGCTGGCACATGTACGACACCGTCAAGGGCGGCGACTACATCGCTGACCAGGACGCTGCCGAGTACATGTGCTCCGAAGGCCCGAAAGCCGTATTCGAGCTTGAGCATATGGGGCTGCCGTTTTCACGCTTTGATAACGGCCGTATCTATCAGCGCCCGTTTGGCGGCCAATCGAAAAACTTTGGCGAGGGTGGCCAGGCCGCACGTACCTGCGCAGCTGCTGACCGCACGGGCCATGCCTTGTTGCACACGCTTTACCAGAACAACCTCAAGAACAACACGACGTTTTTGAACGAGTGGTATGCGGTAGATCTGGTAAAGAACAGTGATGGCGATGTGGTGGGTTGTATTGCCATGTGCATCGAAACCGGTGAAGTGGTGCAGGTCAAGTCCAAGGCGACCGTGTTGGCAACCGGTGGTGCGGGCCGTATCTATGCATCTACTACTAATGCGCTGATCAACACCGGCGACGGTATCGGTATGGCGCTGCGCGCCGGTTTCCCGATGCAGGATATGGAAATGTGGCAGTTCCACCCGACCGGTATCTATGGTGCGGGCACACTGGTCACCGAGGGTTGCCGTGGTGAAGGTGGTTACCTGATCAACAAGGATGGTGAGCGCTTCATGGAGCGTTATGCTCCAAACGCCAAGGATCTTGCCGGTCGTGACGTGGTTGCCCGTTCCATGGTCATGGAGATCATTGAAGGCCGTGGCTGTGGCGAGAAAGGCGATCACGTCTTCCTGAAGCTTGATCACCTGGGTGAAGATGTACTGGGTAAGCGCTTGCCGGGTATCGTTGAGCTTTCCAAGACGTTTGCTCACGTTGATCCTGCCAAGGATCCGATTCCGGTCGTGCCGACCTGCCACTACATGATGGGCGGTATTCCGACCAATGTGCATGGTCAGGCGATCATGCAGGACGAAAGCGGCAATGACCAGATCGTCAACGGTCTTTACGCCTGTGGCGAAGCAGCCTGTGTATCGGTTCACGGTGCTAACCGTCTGGGCGGTAACTCACTGCTGGATCTGGTGGTATTTGGCCGTGCAGCGGGCATGTTCATTGAAAGCGCGCTGAACGAAGGCATTGAGTATCTGGATGCCAGCGAGTCTGATATCGAGTTCGCGATGAAGCGCATGAGCCGCTGGAATGAGTCTGAAGGTGGCGAGACCGTACCTGCACTGAAGGCTGAACTTCAGGAAATCATGCAGAACTCTTTCGGTGTTTTCCGTGAAGAGAAAAACATGCAGGAAGGGGTTCAGAAGCTAGCTGACCTGCGTAGCCGCATTGATAACGCCTACCTGCCGGACAAGTCGAATGCTTTCAACACCGCTCGTGTCGAAGCGCTTGAGCTTGATAATCTGATGGAAGTAGCAGAAGCAACCGCGATTGCTGCACTGGAGCGTAAGGAAAGCCGTGGCGCCCACTCGCGTTACGATTTCCCTGATCGTGACGACGTCAACTGGCTGAAGCACTCAATGTATTACCCGGCCACTAAAGAACTGAAGAAGCGTGACGTCAACTTCAAGCCAAAGACCGTTGATACGTTCGAACCCAAGGTTCGTACCTACTAATCTCCGCACTGACGAGAGGGAGTCAATATGTCCAATCTACAGGTATCCATATACCGCTATAACCCGGAAACGGACTCCGCACCTTACATGCAGGAATTTCAGGTCGACACCAAGGGGCGGGATCTCATGGTGCTGGACGTCCTGCATATGATGAAAGAGCAGGACAATGGCCTGGCTTTCCGTCGTAGCTGCCGTGAAGGTGTCTGCGGCTCCGATGGCATGAACATGAACGGCAAGAATGGCTTGGCCTGTATTACGCCGCTGTCGGATGTCATCAAGGGCAACAAGCTGACGCTGCGTCCGCTGCCGGGCCTGCCGGTCATCCGTGATATGGTCGTGGACATGGGTCTGTTCTACAAGCAATACGAGCGTATCCAGCCGTATTTGCAGAACGATGAGCCAGCGCCTGCGATCGAGCGTCTGCAGTCACCGGAAGACCGTGACAAACTGGATGGCTTGTACGAGTGTATCCTGTGCGCCTGCTGTTCTACGTCTTGCCCGTCTTTCTGGTGGAACCCGGATAAGTTCGTTGGCCCCGCCGGTCTGCTGCAGTCCTATCGCTTCCTGGCGGACTCGCGCGATAACGCCACGGAGCAGCGTCTGAGCGAATTGGAAGATCCGTTCTCCGTGTTCCGCTGCCGCGGTATCATGAACTGTGTTGCGGTCTGTCCGAAAGGCCTCAACCCTACCCGTGCGATCGGCAAGATCCGCGACATGCTGTTGGCGGATGCCACCTGAGTGTCATAAAAAAGCCTATGCCACTTAAGTTGCGCATCAAAGCCACTTAAATAGTGGCGCTTCAGTTGTTATCATAGGGCAAGTCAGCTGGTGCGGCGGTGAGTCGCACCACTGGCCAGCCAGGTTTAAAAGCCGGTGCTAAAGGTACCGGCTTTTGAGCATGGACTGATCAGAAATTGAAATACGAGTAACAGTAACAGGGTTTCCGGCCATACGCCGGTGCCGCCGGCAAATGTTCCGCCCCGCCGGCAGGGCTATAGCGTTGTCGTCGCATGGTGTGGCGGCACCGATACCACCCCATCAGTGCAGGGTGACCGAGAGATGCAACAAGGCATAATGGAGTTGATGTGGCGTTCTTCGCACGTAAGTGGCGGCAATGTTCACTACGTGGAAGCGCTTTATGAGCAGTACCTCGACGATCCCAATGCTGTCCCTGACGAGTGGCGCGATTACTTTGATTCGCTTCCTCGCCCCGAGGGCAGTGCCTCCCACGATGTACCCTTAAGCCCGATACGTGATCAGTTCTACCAGCTAGGCCGCGAATCGCGTCCAGGCCGTGTCGCTGCGGCGACCGACAATGGTGAGAACAAAAAGCAGGTTAAAGTCCTGCAGTTGATCAACGCCTATCGTTTCCGGGGCCATCAGAAGGCCAATATTGACCCGCTAGGACTGCGAAATCCCACCCCCGTCCCCGATCTTGATCTTTCCTTCCATCAGCTTTCCAAGGCTGATCTGGACGTCGAGTTTCAGACAGGTTCCTTTTTTCTGGGTATCGACAAAGCCCGCTGCGCGACATCGTGGACGCTCTTGAGCGAACCTACTGTCGCTCAATTGGCTGCGAGATCATGCACATTGTCGATACCGAAGAAAAACGCTGGTTGCAGCGTCGCTTTGAGTCGGTGCGCAGTGCCCCCGCTTTCAGTGATGAAACGCGCAAGCATGTATTGGAGCGTCTGACAGCCGCTGAAGGACTGGAAAGTTATCTGGCGTCGAAATACCCGGGTACCAAACGTTTTGGTCTTGAAGGCGGTGAATCTTTCATCCCCATGGTGGATGAGCTGATTCAGCGAGCAGGGGGATACGGCACGAAAGAAGTCGTTATCGGTATGGCCCACCGTGGTCGCCTTAACCTGCTGGTCAATATTCTGGGTAAGAACCCTGCCGACCTGATTGATGAGTTCGACGGCAAGAAGGTTATCGAGCGTGGCTCGGGTGATGTCAAATATCACCAGGGGTTCAGTTCCAATGTGATGTCGCCGGGCGGCGAAGTTCACTTGGCGCTATCATTCAATCCGTCGCACCTTGAAATTGTTTCGCCTGTCGTAGAAGGCTCAGTGCGCGCCCGTCAGGATCGCCGCAACGACTCGACCGGTGAGAAAGTCCTGCCGATCAGCGTGCATGGCGACGCCGCTTTTGCTGGTCAAGGGGTGGTGATGGAGACATTCCAGATGTCCCAGACCCGGGCCTACAAGACGGGCGGCACTGTCCACATCGTCATCAATAACCAGGTGGGCTTCACCACCTCTCATCCGCTGGATGCGCGTTCGACAGAATACTGCACCGATATTGCCAAGATGGTGCAATCGCCGATTTTCCACGTTAACGGCGATGATCCGGATGCTGTCCTGCATGCTACCCAGGTGGCGCTGGATTACCGTCACCAGTTTAAGAAAGACGTGGTGATCGATCTGGTCTGCTACCGTCGCCGCGGGCATAACGAAGCGGATGAACCTTCCGGCACCCAGCCGATGATGTATTCCAAGATCAAGGACCATCCGTCCTCGCGCAGCGTCTATGTCGAACGTCTGATCAAGGAGGGTGTGGTCACCGAGGACGACACCAAGGCGATGATGGAAAAGTATCGTGAAGACCTGATGGCAGGTAATCACGTTGCCAATGCCCTGGTGCAGGAGCCTAATACATCGCTGTTTGTTGACTGGGCGCCCTATATTGGCCATGAGTGGAGTGGCAACGCAGATACGTCTTTCGATATGAAGCGTCTGCAGCGGCTTGCCGCCAAGATGTGCGATATCCCGGATGGTATCGATGTCCAGCGTCAGGTGGCCAAGATCTATCAGGATCGCCGCAAGATGCAGGCCGGTGGTCTGGCTCTTAACTGGGGCTTTGCTGAAACGCTGGCCTACGCCACCCTGCTGGATCAGGGGCATCCGGTGCGTATCACCGGTCAGGACGTGGGGCGGGGTACTTTCTCGCACCGTCATGCGGTGATTCACAACCAGAAAGATGGCAGCACCTACGTGCCGTTGCAGAAAATGGCAGAAGGTCAGCCAGCGTTTACCATTCATGACTCTTACCTGTCTGAAGAAGCCGTACTAGCCTTTGAATATGGCTATGCCACCACAGCGCCCAATGATCTGGTGATTTGGGAAGCGCAGTTTGGTGATTTCTTCAACGGTGCTCAGGTGGTGGTTGATCAGTTCATCTCATCGGGTGAGACCAAGTGGGGGCGTCTGTGTGGCTTGACCATGCTGCTGCCTCATGGCTACGAAGGGCAGGGGCCGGAGCACTCTTCGGCACGTCTTGAGCGCTTCCTGCAAATGTGTGCCGAGCACAACATGCAGGTGTGTGTGCCCACCACGCCGGCACAGATCTTCCATCTTTTGCGCCGTCAGGTGATCCGCCCGCTGCGTAAGCCACTGGTGGTCATGTCGCCAAAATCGCTGCTACGCCATAAGGAAGCCACCTCCAGTCTTGAAGATCTGGCGAATGGCAAGTTCCAGATGGTGTTACCGGATCAGGCGGGTCTGGACACTGAGAAGGTCAAGCGCGTTATCCTGTGTTCTGGCAAGGTCTATTACGATCTGGCTGCCTGGCGCAGTGAAAATGAACGCCAGGATACGGCTATTGTGCGTCTTGAGCAGCTGTATCCGTTCCCGAAAGAAGAGCTGCTGGAAGCGCTTCAGGTGTATGCGGGGATTGAAGATATTGTCTGGTGCCAAGAAGAGCCACTCAACCAGGGGGCTTGGTATTCCAGCCAGCACCATATGCGTGCCGTTGCTGAGATGCTTAAGGAAGGTCTGGGGGCAAGTTGAAGTTTGCTGGACGTCCCGCATCTGCTGCACCTGCGGCAGGCTATATGTCCGTTCACACTGAACAGCAACGCCAGCTGGTGGAAGACGCTTTCAACGAATAAGCGCCCACTGGGTTCAAAGCAATTAAAAGGGAAACGAAATGGCTACTGAGATCAAAGCGCCAACCTTTCCAGAGTCTGTTGCCGAAGGTACGGTGGCAGCATGGCATAAGAAGCCGGGCGATAGCGTCGAACGTGACGAACTGATTGTTGAAATTGAAACCGACAAAGTCGTTCTGGAAGTGGTGGCACCGGAAGCCGGCACCTTGAGTGATGTAATGGTTGAAGAGGGTGATACCGTTGCCTCCGAACAGGTGCTGGGCACGCTGGGTGAGGGGAGTGCCAAGCAGGCATCTGGCGCTGCAAGTGCTGAGAAAGGTTCTGAGAAAAAGCAGGATGCATCAAGCGCGCCTGCCAAGTCTGAAGCCTCAGGTGGAAAGGCTCATGACGTCAAAGCCCCTACATTCCCTGAGTCCATTCAGGAAGGTACGGTTGCCAGCTGGACTAAGAAAGTAGGTGAAGCAGTTAAGCGTGATGAGGTTTTGGCTGAAATCGAAACCGACAAGGTTGTGCTGGAAGTGGTAGCACCGGCCGATGGCGCTCTGAGCGAAATCAAAGCTGAAGAAGGCAGCCAGGTAGAATCAGAAGCTGTACTGGCTGTTTTCGTGGAAGGTGCTGGTGGTGACGATGGCGAGCAAGCGGCTGCACCGGCAAGCACTGGCAGCAATGACGAAAGCGCTGATGAAACAGTCGGCGACAAGATTCTCGCTCCTGCAGCGCGTAAGATGGTTGCCGAGCACGACCTGGATGTCAGTAAGATTACAGGCACTGGCAAAGGTGGTCGTATCCTGAAGGAAGACGTTCAAAAAGCCGTCAAGGATGGCTCCGCCAAGAAAGCGGCCAAGCCAGCGCCGTCCAAGGCCGCAGCGCCTGCGGTGGAAGAAGGCGAGCGTCCCGAGAAGCGCGTTCCCATGAGTCGTTTGCGCCAGACCATCGCCAAGCGTCTGGTTCAGGCACAGCAAACCGCGGCCATGCTGACGACGTATAACGAAGTGGACATGACCGAAATCATGGCCCTGCGTGCCCAATACAAGGAAACCTTCCAGAAGACCCATGATATCAAGCTGGGCTTTATGGGCTTCTTCGTGAAAGCTGCGTCTGAAGCGCTCAAGCGTTTCCCGGACGTCAATGCCTCTATTGACGGCACCGACATTGTCTACCACGGTTACCAGGATATCGGCGTGGCGGTGTCCACCGACCGTGGTTTGGTTGTGCCGGTTCTGCGCGATACCGACAGCATGAAAATTGCCGATGTTGAGCGTAACATTGCTGATTTCGGTAAGCGTGGCCGCGATGGCAAGTTGGGCATGGACGATATGATCGGGGGTACGTTTACCATCACTAACGGCGGTACCTTTGGTTCACTGATGTCGACGCCGATCATCAATCCGCCGCAGACCGCGATTCTGGGTATGCACAAGATCCAGGATCGCCCGATGGCGGTGAACGGCAAAGTGGAAATTCGCCCGATGATGTATCTGGCCGTTTCCTACGATCACCGCATGATCGACGGTAAGGATGCAGTCCAGTTTCTGGTGACCATCAAAGAGCTGCTGGAAGACCCTGCACGCTTGTTGCTGGACGTGTAAGTCTCGCCACAAACGAACACGCATTCACGTTCAATTGCACTCCGCCTCCAGCCCCATAAGGGCGGAGGCAACCAAGCTAAAGGAGCCAACATGGCTGATAAGTTTGATGTGATCGTAATCGGTGCCGGCCCCGGTGGTTATGTGGCCGCCATTCGTGCAGCACAGCTCGGGCTCAAGACGGCCTGTGTCGAAAAGTGGGTTGGCAAGGAAGGTAATGTTGTCCACGGTGGCACCTGCCTGAACGTTGGCTGTATTCCTTCCAAGGCCCTGCTGGAAGCCTCACACAAGTTCGTTGAAGCCAAGCACGATTTCGACGATCTGGGCATCCAGGCGGGCGACGTCTCCATGGACGTCAAGAAGATGATGGCCCGCAAGGACAAGATCGTTAAGAACCTGACTGGCGGTATTTCCGGCTTGTTCAAAGCTAACGGTGTCACCTCCATCGAAGGCACAGGCAAAGTGGCTTCCGGCAAGCAGGTTGAAGTGACCGGCCATGACGGCAAGACCACGACTTATGATGCGGATAACATTATTATCGCTGCGGGTTCTGTACCGATTGAGATTCCGCCTACGCCGCTGGTTGAAGGCATGGTCGTCGATTCAACAGGCGCGCTGGAGTTTCAGGAAACGCCCAAGCGTCTTGGCGTCATTGGCGCAGGCATTATCGGCCTGGAGTTAGGTAGTGTCTGGAACCGTTTGGGTTCTGAAGTCACCGTGCTTGAAGCCATGGATGATTTCCTGCCGATGGTAGATGCCTCCATCGCCAAGGAAACCCAGAAGATCCTCAAGAAACAGGGCCTGGATATCAAGCTTAATGCCCGGGTAACAGGTTCTGAAGTCAAGGGCGATGAAGTGGTGGTGAAATACACCGATGCCAACGGCGAGCAGGAAACAACCTTCGACAAGTTGATTGTCTGCGTGGGTCGTCGCCCCTATACCAAGGGCGTCATTGCTGACGGTGTCAGCATTGAACTGGATGAGCGCGGCTTTATCTTCGTTGATGACCAGTGCCGTACCAACCTTCCCGGTGTTTATGCGGTCGGTGACTGTGTGCGTGGCCCTATGCTGGCACACAAGGCATCCGAAGAAGGCATCATGGTGGCGGATATCATCGCTGGCCACAAAGCTGAGATGAACTACGACACTATTCCTAACGTGGTCTATACCTTCCCGGAAGTCGCATGGGTAGGTATTACCGAACAGGAAGCCAAGGCCAAGGGGATTGATGTTAAAGTCGGCGCTTTCCCATTTGCTGCCAGTGGTCGTGCCATGGCCAATAATGCAACGGAAGGCACCGCCAAGATCATTGCCGATGCTGAAACAGACCGCATTCTGGGCATGCATATCGTCGGCCAGCACGCCGGTGAAATGATTGCTCAAGGTGTGATCGCTATGGAATTTGGTTCCAGCGCTGAAGATCTGGCCCTGACCTGTTATGCCCACCCGACCATGTCGGAAGCCGTTCATGAAGCAGCACTTGCTGTCGATGGCCATGCCATCCATATGGCTAACCGCAAGAAGCGTAAATAAGCTGGGTAATCTATAAAAAAGCGCCACCGCAAGGTGGCGCAACGCTTTCGGCCATGCCGACTTGTTATAAAGACGGCAGGAACCGCAAGCACGGGGATGGTAATCACTGACGTTTGCCATCGTTCGAGTCACATGCAACCAATGGCATGAATCGATGAATCTTCACGAGTATCAAGGCAAGCAGCTGTTTGCCGATTATGGTTTACCTGTATCCAAGGGCTTTGCCGTGGATACGCCAGAAGAAGCCGAAGAAGCGTGTAAAAAGATCGGCGGCGATATGTGGGTTGTTAAGGCCCAGGTTCACGCAGGCGGCCGTGGTAAGGCTGGCGGCGTTAAGCTGATCAAGGATCCCGCTGAAGCCAAGACCTTCGCCGAGCATTGGCTTGGTAAGAACCTGGTGACCTACCAGACAGACGAAAACGGTCAGCCGGTTGCCAAGATTCTGGTTGAGACTTGCACGGATATCGCCGATGAGCTTTATCTGGGTGCGGTAGTTGACCGTACTACCCGCCGCGTTGTCTTTATGGCATCGACCGAAGGCGGTGTTGAAATCGAGACCGTCGCTGAAGAAACGCCGGAGAAGATTCTCAAGGCCGAGATTGATCCGCTGGTCGGCGCCCAGCCGTACCAGGCGCGTGAGCTGGCCTTTGCGCTGGGTCTGAACGGTGACCAGGTCAAGCAGTTCACCAAGATTTTCCTGGGGCTTTCCAAGCTGTTCCATGACAAGGATCTGGCGCTTCTGGAAATCAACCCGCTGGTCATCACCGATGAAGGCAACCTGCACTGCCTCGACGCCAAACTTGGCCTTGATAGCAATGCGCTTTACCGTCATCCGGACCTGCAGGCTATGCGTGACCCGTCTCAGGAAGACGAGCGTGAAGCGGATGCCGCCAAGTGGGAGCTGAACTACGTAGCACTCGACGGTAACATCGGTTGCATGGTCAATGGCGCTGGCTTGGCCATGGGCACCATGGATATTGTCAACCTTAACGGTGGCAAACCAGCCAACTTCCTCGATGTGGGCGGTGGCGCTACCAAGGAACGCGTTGCAGAAGCGTTCAAGATTATCCTGTCTGACGACAACGTCAATGCCGTGCTGGTTAACATCTTCGGCGGTATCGTACGTTGCGACATGATTGCTGAAGGCATTATCGGTGCCGTTGAGCAAGTCGGTGTTAACGTACCGGTGGTCGTACGTCTGGAAGGTAACAACGCCGAACTGGGTGCGGAAAAACTCGCCTCCAGTGGTCTCAACATCATCGCGGCTACCAGTCTGACCGACGCGGCTCAGCAGGTCGTTAAAGCGGCGGAGGGCAAGTAATGAGCATCCTGATCGATAAGAACACCAAGGTCATCTGCCAGGGTTTCACCGGTGGCCAGGGCACGTTCCACTCCGAACAGGCGATTGCCTACGGTACGCAGATGGTCGGCGGTGTTACGCCGGGCAAAGGCGGCCAGGAGCACCTCGGCCTGCCCGTTTTCAACACCGTGAAAGAAGCGGTCGAGAAAACCGGCGCGGAAGCTAGCGTTATCTATGTACCGGCACCTTTCTGCAAGGATTCCATCCTTGAAGCGGCCAATGCGGGTATCAAGCTGATCGTCTGTATCACTGAAGGCATTGCCACGCTGGATATGCTGGAAGCCAAAGTGAAGTGTGACGAGCTGGGCGTACGCCTGATTGGCCCGAACTGCCCGGGTGTTATCACCCCGGGTGAATGCAAGATCGGCATCATGCCGGGTCACATTCACCAGCCAGGCAAGGTGGGTATCGTGTCGCGTTCAGGCACTTTGACCTACGAAGCCGTCAAGCAGACGACTGACCACGGTTTCGGCCAGTCTACCTGCGTCGGTATCGGTGGTGACCCGATCCCGGGCTCCAACTTCATTGATATTCTCGAAATGTTCGAGAATGATCCGAAGACTGAAGCAATTGTAATGATCGGCGAAATCGGCGGCACCGCCGAAGAAGAAGCCGCGGCCTACATCAAGGCCAACGTTTCCAAACCAGTGGTTTCCTACATTGCCGGTGTAACAGCCCCTCCCGGTAAGCGTATGGGTCACGCAGGCGCTATCATCTCTGGCGGTAAAGGTACCGCTGATGAGAAGTTTGCTGCCCTGGAAGATGCTGGTGTCAAAACCGTGCGTTCTCTGGCTGAAATCGGCGACGCGCTGAAAGAAGTCACCGGTTGGTAAGACGCTGCAGTGCAGTGGCTTGTAAAAGCACAAAAAGAGCACCTTCGGGTGCTCTTTTTTATTGCGCAATAAAAAACGGCGCTTAAAAAAGCGCCGTTTGCGGAGTGCCTACCGTTGTCTCTAGGCGTTGATGCTAGACAACTGGCCGGGCGACCAGTGAACGGGTTTCCTCACGGGCTTCGGTCAGCGCCACGCGCAGGCTATCGCCCAGTTTGTAGCGTTCTTCGCCTTCAATCTGAATGCGACCTTCCTTGTCATCAATCACTACCTTGTTGCGATCGCTGTGCATCAAGGGCGCTGGAACAAAAGCAGTGGCGCCATTTTCCAGCAGGCGTACCCGCATGCCACCGCGGTTGATAGCCATTACTTCGGCATCAAAGGCGTCTTGGTTCTCGGCGGCAGGCGTCAGGTAGCGTACATACAGCCAATCCTTGACGTCACGCTCAGCCATACGATTCAGGCGACGGCGCTCGGTGAGCTGCTCGGTAAGCTGCTGGCTAGCTTCCGCCGGGGCCTGTTCCCCCTTGAGAATGCGTTTGATCAGGCGGTGGTTGACCATATCACCGTATTTGCGAATCGGTGACGTCCAAGTGGCATAGGCATTCAGGCCCAGGCCAAAGTGTGGGCCAGGCTGGGCTGACATGCTGGTAAAGCCCTGAAAGCGACGCAGGCGCGCGTCCAGCCAGGCATCGTCACGGCTTTCTAGTGCCCGCTTGAGGTCCTTGTAGTGGGCCAGTTCAAGCAGCGCTTCGCGAGCGACTTCAATATCCTGCCCGGCCAGAAACTCTTGAGCCGCCTCGGCCTTGTCTGGTTCAAAGGCACGGTGGACGTTAAAGATGCCATGGCCGATATGCTTGGCCAGATAATCAGCGCAGCAGGCGTTGGCCACGATCATCGATTCCTCGATCATGCGGTTGGCGATGCGGCGCTCTTCGGTACGAATTCCCAGCACATTACCTGCATCGTCCAGGTCGAAGACATAATCCGGACGATCCTTGAATACCAAGGCATGCTCGTTACGCCAGGCGGTGCGCGCTTCAGTCAGCGCCTGCAGCGCCTTGAGCTGTTCGGCAATGTTGTCGGCTGGTGCCCAGTCGCCCTGACCTTCAATCCAGTCTGAGACACGGTCATAGGCCAGCTTGGCGTGCGACATGACGTTGGCGGCAAAGAAGCGGTATTCGCCCAGGCTGCCATCGGCGTTAATGTCCAGGGTGCAGGCCAGGGCAGAGCGCTCCTGACCTTCCCATAGCGAGCAGAGATCATCCGCCAGCTGCTCAGGCAGCATGGTGACGTTCTGACCCGGCAGGTAGACAGTAAAGGCGCGCGTGCGCGCTTCGAGATCAGCGGCATGGCCTTCTTCGACGTAAGCGGTTGGGTCGGCAATGGCCACGCTCAGGCGCCAGCCGCCGCTTTCCAGGGTTTCGACATGCAGGGCGTCATCCATATCCCGGGTCTTTTCACCGTCAATGGTGAAAAACGGCCAGGCGGTCAGGTCCTCGCGGGTCAAGCCCTCATCCAGCAACGGCCAGTCGGTGCCAGCATCCGGGCATTCCTGTTCCAGCGCATGGCGGGCCAGGGTGACTCGCCATGGCACGGCCGGGTCATCTGACTTGGCCACCAGTTCGTCAACCTGGGCAAAAAAGCCTCGGTCGTTCTCTTTCAGCGGGTGGCGCACCAGGCGAGCAACCACCCAGTCGCCGTCTGCGATGCTGGCTTCATCCAGGCTGTTCTTGATCCGCGCCTTGAGCACATTGCGGATGGACGGGTGATCAGGAACCACCGCCAATCGCCCCTCACGCTTTTGCACGCGGGCAATAAAACGGTCGAGTCCGGCTTCAAGCAGTTTTTCCGGTTCGACAGATTTCTTGTCACCATTTTCATGGATAACGGCTTCAACGCGGTCGCCATGCAGGACCTGCTTCATGGCGGGCGGCGGGACGAAATAGGATTCACCCGCGTCGGTTTCCAGAAAGCCAAAGCCTTTTTCAGTGGCCTTGATAACGCCTTCCGCGCGCGGGGTGGTGTCACGAATCTGTTGCTTGAGTTGGGCAAGTACCGAATTATTTTGCAGCATGAGGTCAATCAGTTGGCAAGAGTAGGGGTGCCACTATACGGATTCCCACCCGCTACGCCAATCACCACGCTGACAGAAGGCGCGCGTTTGCTTAACATCAATGCTTTAGCGTCGCCTCAGTGAATCGGTTAAACTACCGAAGGCGCAGGCTAGCCTATTGGCTTTCAAACGAGGAGGGTGTGATGACCGCGCGGCTGATTGTTTCTGACCTGGACGGGACGTTGTTAGGCAGCGACCATCGCTTGCACGCAAGCACTGTCAAGGTGTTCCGTTTGCTGGCTGAACAAGGGCACCATATTGCCTTGGCATCCGGGCGCCACTACCACGATATGCGGGTGTTTCGCGATCAACTGGATATCCCCGTTCACCTTATCAGCACCAATGGCGCCTATACCCATAACCCTGAAGGCCAATTGCTGAATGCCAGCTATCTTGAGCCTGACCATGCGCAAACGTTGATCCAGCTGCCTCGCCCACCTGAGGTGCGGCTGAGCCTGTACCGTGAAAGTGGCTGGCATGTGGATGCACCCGCACCGCACCTGTTATCGATTCACGCCACCACCGGCTTTACCTATCAGGTAGTGCCGCCGGAACAGATGGATGCCAATGGGGTAGGCAAGGTGCTGTATCTGGGCGACCCGGCAGCACTGGCGGAACTGGAAACCCAGGCTCATCAAGCCCATGGGCAGGGGCTACACATTACCTACTCCACCACCGATGCTCTGGAAATCATGGCCGGTGGCGTCAATAAAGGGGTGGCGTTAACGGCCCTGCTGGAAAAGCTGGGCCTGACAGCGCCAGATTGCCTGGCGTTTGGCGACAACCTTAATGATATCGAGATGCTCAACCTGGCCGGTGAAGCCCAGGTAATGGCCAATGCCCACCCGGCGCTGTTTGAGCGGGTTGCGGGCGCGCGACGTATCGGTCATCACAACGATGCGGGTGTTGCCCAGTGGCTAACAAAACGCTTTGCCCTGTAAGCCGTAAGCGCAAACGCTTGATACAATATTGTGATGTTGCGCATTCATGATGCAGGGCCAGGCATCCCGAAAGACCAGCTTTCCCGAGTGTTTTCACCCTTTGTCCGCCTAGGTACTGCGCTGGGTATCGAGGCGGCGGATCTGGCGCCATAGATCCTGGCGGAGGTCTGCCATGCGCGGTTGCTGCTCAGGGGTAAAGACCAGCGGGCGGCACAGCCGCTGGGCTCTCAGCCCCAGCCGAGCGCTCAGCAAGCCGGTGGCCAAGCCCTGGCTGGCGCGCGCGGAAATGCGCCCGGCCACATCCAGAGACAGCATATCCATACCGGCATCGGTGGCAAGTTCGCTGGCACCGGCAAAGGCCATCTGATAAAGCACGCTGCGAAATAGCCTCAGGCGGCTGATAAAACTCAGCTCCAGGCCGTAAAGGCGGCAGAGGCGGTTGATCATCGCCAAGCTGCGCCAGGCGACCAGCGCCATATCCACCAAGGTTAACGGGCTGACAGCCACCATGATGGCGGTTTCCCCGGACATACGCGAAATCAGCCGCTGGGCTTCCCGGTCACGGGGGCCAGCAGATGGTAATCGAGCAGGGTCATGATGTCTGCGCTGCTGTGATGCGGCTGGCTGGCATGTTGAAAGGCTTGCCAGTGCGGGTCGTCGTCACTGAGCTTCAGCTGACGGCGCAGGGCGTCGGCTTGCTGTATGGCCTGCTTGGGGGAGCGCAGGGGAAGTTCCGCCAGTGCTTCACGTAGCTTGTCGTGGTGCTTCAGGCGCTTGAGGCGCGCTACTTCACGCAGAAGCGCAGCGGCGCCGATACCCATCAAACCCAGCCCGAAGAGCTGCCAAGCGGCATCCAGCCAGCGGGTTTGCTCAAAAGCGGCGGGGATGCCCGTCACTAGCTCTGCAGACCCTAAACCGACCACGCCAGCCAGTGAAAATATCAAGCCCCAGCGGCGTTTGCGCGGCGGATACAGGGTTCCTTCGGGCAAGGCCTTGTGGTCTGCCGGTGCGGGTTCCAGCGGCTGGTGGGCGGTCTGGGTATCAAAGCGTCGGGTGCCGCGCAGGGCATCTTCGGTTTCATTGTCTTGGGGCTTCGCGCTGCCGGCTAGGGTGTCATCGAGTGAAAAGTGACGTCGCGGGCGAGGCTTGGCTTCGGTGCTGTTGTCAGTCGGGCGGTCGGTCATGCGAGCTTGTCTCCCAGTAACCAGTCAATGGCGGCATCCATGCGGATGTGGGCCAGTGCTTCATGGGATGAGCCCATGGGACGAAAATGCGGAAAGTCAAAACCCTGTTGCTGCCAGAAGTGCTCATCCGGCAGGCGAGCCGGTACATCGCCGGGGTAAATAAGCACTTCTTCGCCCTCCAGCGTGGTGCCGTAAAGGGCGGCCAGGCGCTGGCCCTGTTGATTGACCTCGCGGGCCTGGGTGGCACGAATCGCCGCAAGCGACAGCGCCTTGACCGGAATATCGGCAAAGCGCAGGTCTTTGAGCGGCTCGGCCAGCAGCCCTTCCAGCAGGCGTACCAGATTACCGTGCTGATCCGGTGTGACATGGTCTGCTTTGGTGGCGGCAATGGCGAGCCGGTCAATGCGCGGCGAAAACAGCCGGGTCAGCAGGCTGCGCTGGCCGTAGTCAAAGCTATGCATCAGCTGTTGCAGCGCCCGTGACAGGTCTTCAAACCGCTCAGGGCCGGCATTCAGCGCGCCGAGCACGTCGACCAGCACGATCTGGCGGTCAAAGCGGCGGAAATGGTCGCGGTAAAAGGGTTTGACGATATGTTGCTGATAATAGCGGAACCGCTTGGCCAGGGTGGCATAAACGCTGTTTTCAGGCAGTGCCTGGCGCTGTTCGGTCGATAGTTCAATATCCGGCAAGGGAAAGAACTGCAGTACCGGCGCTCCGTCAAGTTCCCCGGGTAACAGGAAGCGCCCTGGTTGAAGGTCAGAAAAGCCGGCCTGTTTGGCCTGTTTCAGGCCATCAGCGTAGGCCGCTGCCAAGTCAGCGAGCTGTGCTTCATCCGCCTCAGCGGCGGGGTCAAGCTGTTCGACGCCGGTTTGCCAAGCGCTGAACAGCGCCTGGCGATGCACGCCGTTGTGCTGGGTCTGCGCCTGGCACCAGCTGTCGAAATCATGGGCCAGCATGGGCAGGTCGAGCAGCCATTCACCCGGGTAGTCAAATAGATCCAGGGTCAGATGGCTGAATTCCGGCGTTAACCAGCCGCGCTGGGCAGGGCGATAGCGCAACTGCAGACGCAGCTCGCTGATGCCGCGCGTCGGCTCCGGCCAGCGCGGCGGTTTGGCGTTGAGCGCACTCAGGGCCGCATCGTAAGGAAAGCGCGGGACGCCCAGATCCGGCTGGGTCAAGCGTTGAGCGCCGAGCAGACGACCCTCACGTGCTGCTGGCAAGAGGTCGAGTTGCGCTTCAAGCCCGGCATGGCGCAGCTGATTGACCAAAGAGGTCAGAAAAGCGGTTTTCCCTGCCTGGGAAAGCCCGGTGACGGCCAGCCTGAGCTGCCGGTCACGGGTGCGTTCCATCAGGTTGGTGAGTTCCCGGCTCAGGCGTTCAGTGTTGAACGGTGATTGCATCTGGCGTGGCTCCTCTGGAAGACGCCGCTATGCGCCACTTTGGCGCAGCATCTGCACCAACTGGTAAAACATCGGCAGGGTCGCTATCTGAAAACCAATCACGGCAATCACATAGCCGGGCCAGCGGCGGGTCATCTTCTGCGCCAGGGTCAGCCCGACCAGGCAAACCACCATGCCGAGCAGATTGAAAACCAGCGTCGCGGCTTCAAGCCAGTACTGAGGGTTCATGGATAAGCGTTCCTTGTTGGCCAAAAGTGATCAAAGATCAAGGTGATGTTAAGCCTGCTTGAGTGAACAGCAGGTGAACGGCGGCGCTAGGCACGACTGATAGTGGTACCCAGGATGTGCTGGGCGTCCGGTACCAGCCAGACCGGGTCGAGCCGGGTATTGGCGGCTTCCACGCATAAAAAGTGCTCGGCGGCCTCTGCCGGAGTATCACCGGGTAATTCGCTGCCAGGGTGCCATACCACGGTCGAATCGCTGTCGTGTTTGGCAATCCGCAGTTGGCGGTTGCCGTCATCCAGAATGACCGCCGCGTTGCTATGGTAGATGCGGTCGATAGGGCCGCGAATCGCCAGGGTGCCTTGCTGCTCGTCTTCGGCGAAGCCGCGGCGCTTATCGAGATAGCGCGCACCGGCCAACCCTTCAAGACGGCATTGCTGAATCTGATCAACCGCCAGATAGCTGTGCAGGGCGGCACTGATCTTTACCGGAGCGGTGCCGCAGTTCTCACTGATCAGTTCGACGTGCAGGCGCTGGGCGTTGGCCTGAATGACGACGCGGACGTTTAGCTGGCTATGCAGGCGATCTTGTGGCGAAAGATGAGCTTCAATACCTTCTTCGTGCTCGTCAACTGCCTCCAGATGCCACAACGCATGGCGGGCCAGGCCGTGGAAGGGGCCGCTGCGGTCATCGCTTTCATCGGCATAGCGCTCGTCGCCAAACCACGGCCAGCACAAGGGGATGCCGCCGCGCAGTGCACCGGGCAGTGCTTGGGGGTAGGCGTCATCCATAGCCAGGGCGCGGCATCATCGGCCGGTTGAAAGTGCACCACCTGGGCACCCTGCAGGGCAATGGCAAGCTCACCCCAGGGCTGGTTGAAGAGCACCAGTTCACGCTCCTGCCAGATAACCGTCTGCTGGCCTTGGGTAGCCTTTATCAAATGGCGAAGCGAATCGGGAATCATCAGTTATCTTGCTCCTGTGTGCTCGGGCGACAGTGTCGAGGGATATGCTATGGTAGAACATGCGGGTGATACAGGTAAAATTCCACACAAATGATAAGGCTAGGAGTCTGATATGGGCTTGATTGCATGGTTGATAATTGGCGGGCTGGCAGGCTGGATTGCCGGTAATATTATGCGCGGCGGCGGCTTCGGTATCCTGGGCAATATCGGGGTGGGCATTGTCGGGGGCGTATTGGGTGGTTTTCTGTTTGGTTTGCTGGGGCTGAAAGCGGGTGGTTTTATTGGTTCCCTGGTCACCGCGATTGTCGGTGCTGTGGTGTTACTCTGGATAATCAGCAAGGTCAAGGAATCGGGCTGAGCAGGCGTATCCTTCCAGCGCAACGCGTTAATTCCGCCCGGCCATGCCGGGCGGAGGTGTTTTTGCCCTTGGCGTGGGCTGGCCGCTGCCACCTGGGTTACACTATGTGCCCCTTATGAGCTGGCACTGTCAAAAAAATGGTGCCAGGCCACTCCTGAAGCAAGACGAGGTGAATCTTGGTCGATGCGATAACCCCTAGGCGTGATTGCTGATGTCCCGGAAGAGTAATCAAGCATTTCAACACGGGCCACAGGCTGCACAGGCTCGCTGCTGGCGCGTCTGTGCGCTACTCAGGCCGGTTACCGAGTATCCGGGTGGCCGCAACGCTTGGCCGGACGCAGCACAGTGGCTGCATTCGGCCTGGGAGGTCAACGACCGTGACACCCTGATGACGGCGCTACTGTGGCTGAGTGCCCAGGGTGAGCGTCAGCGCTGGGACGTTGAAGCGCGCTTGCTGAAAACCCTGGATGACGCCGAGCATAACGCCTGGCTGGATGAACATCAGGAAGCGCCGCACGCCCGCCTTCTATCTACGTTTATTGCCCAGCAAGAGCCGCTTGACTGGGCCGCCTGGGATTGGCTGCGCATGGCTGAGCTGGCCTGGGCGGGTGCGTGTTGTGGCTATCTTACCCAGCAGGATGCCGACCATTTTGCGGCCCATGCAGTAGATCTCTTGAGCCAGCGCTATAAGGATTGGACGGAGTTGGTTGACGCTTTTGCGCGTGGCTTGAGCCTGTTCGAAGGCGAAGATCGCCGCAGCGTTGGCTGTTCGGCTAATGAACAGCAGTTGTTGACGTCTGCCCACAGCCCTTGGGCCGAGCCACTGCAGAGCCTTTTGGACAGCGAGGTACGCGATGCCTCTCGCAAGGCAATACGGCGTTGGCGCGAGAGCCCTTACCATTGGTTGCTGGCCCTGGCCGGCGTGCGTGAGCCTGAACTGATGCTGCGCCAGGGTGGGGTTGCTCTGGTGCTGCCGGAGGCCAGGCGCATGGAAGTGGCACATTTTCTGCAGGACACCTTGGGGCTGCATGCGGATGAAGGGGCAGCAGCGCTGGCGCGTTACTGGTTGCCCGCTCAGGCGCACCATCTTAACCAGCTGGCGGCGGATGCCGCTCATGGTATCTGGCCACCGCTTAACAGTATATTTGGTGAACCTGACCCTCAATGGCAGGAGCAGCGTGGTGCGCTGAAAGCGATCAGTCGCCATTCGGCGACGATTCATATGGCCGAAAAGTTCGCCTTTTATCTGCATATGGCGCTGGATAGCCAGCTGTTTGATCAGGCCGAACTGCTGGATTATGTTGATGCGCTGAAAAGCAGCCTGTGCCGTTTTTATCCTGATGCACATACCTTGCTCAAGGCTTGGCTGGCTTGGGAGCAGTGCCTGCCGGAAGCTGACAGCCAGTCGCTGGTGCATGAAATTGCCTGGCATCTTGATGACCCTGGTAGCCTGTTCAACTGGCTCGACTGGCAGCCCGGTGCCTGGCGTGAACCCGGTGTGCGGCCAGCCTTGAGCCACTTTACCGCCATGGCACTTGCCGGGCCGCTGAATAGCGCTGCCTGGGGAGAGCCCTATCCGGAAAGTGAGCGTGAACAGCACGAGATTCTGGCCTGGGTCGATAGTCATTATCAGTTAGAGAACGCTGATGAGTTCAAGGAATTTATCCGCTTCATGCTGGAGTCCGGTGATCGTCAGGATTATCAGATCAACTATGCGCCCTATACGCTGAACCCTCAGCGTCTGGATGCCGAGATTGCCATTCTGGAATCAGGGCAGTGTGGCCCGGAAGAACATCAGCACCTGCTGCGCCTGCAACGCGTGCGCGACGACGAAGATGGCTGCAACCAGCTGGATATGACCGCCTGGGACATTGCCCAGGTGGTTGACCTGGCGATTGCCGGACGGCAACTGGGCTGGCTGACGCTGGCTCAGTTTAATCGCCTGCTGGATCAGGCTTATGCACTGGCAAGCAAGCATTACAGCAGCTGGCAGACATATGCCGAGGGGCTGTACGCCGGTTTTTCATTTTTTATGGGTGACACTCCTGAGCGCGACAGTTTCCTGGCCGGTCTACGCCAGGCTCTGACTGCTTGGCTATGTGCTGCCCCCTCTTGGCCGGCCCCTGGGCAAGCCTGGATTTTCCGGGCAATAAACCGCGCCATTTTGCGCCACTGCATATTGATACCTTACCGGGTGATCAACGCACGCTTCATTAACAAGGGCTAATTAAAGGTCTGTTTCATTCGCCAATACGGGGTGTTTTCGCTTATAGTCCTGTTTATACAAAATCAGGGATTTACAGCCAGTGTTAAAACACGGCTGGATGAGAGGAAAAAGTGGCATGGTTGCGTTTATGAATTTTACCAATGGGGAAAGCCGTTCCTTAAATGGGATCTTGCCAGTTGCGGGCAACAAGGTCTTACAGAGTGTGTGTCTGGCGAGCACTATACTCGTTATTACTGGCTGCGCCAGTTCCACCAAGCAGGCCAATACTGCTGCACCGGACAACTACTTTGCCATGTCACTACCGGATATGCCGGGCGGCCATGATCTGATGATGTCGCCTGCGGATCATTCAACCACGTTACTGGATTATGGCTCTTCCTCTACATCTGCCGCAGTGCGTCAGGCCTTGTTGGCCCAGCATCAGCGTTGGGTAGGTACGCCTTACCGCTTGGGTGGAACCAATGAGCGGGGCATCGACTGTTCGGCTCTCATCCAGAATGTGTATCGTGATACGTTCAATGTGCAATTGCCGCGTACGACTCGCCAACAGGTCAAGCAAGGGCGTCAGGTTGACCGTAGTGAACTACAGCCCGGAGACCTGGTGTTTTTCAACCCACCTGGGGTTGGTCGGCATGCCGGTATATACATTGGCAGCGGACGCTTCATGCATGCTTCTTCATCGAAAGGGGTGATGATCTCGCGCCTGGATAACAGCTATTGGCAGCGTTATTACTGGCAGTCTCGACGCACCTTGGAACCTACCCATCTGGCTGGGTTGGCTGATTCACTACAGCGTTAAAGCTTTAAGGGGAGGGTATGATTGAAGCCAGAACAGCCGCTTGGTGGCGGGCAACCGCTGCACTTTGCCTTGGCTCGTTTGTTGTCTTTATCAATCTATACGTTCCCCAGCCGCTACTTCCAGAATTACGTGAAGCCTACGGCATCTCAACCCTGGGTGTCAGCCTGGTGATGTCGATCGCCACCTTGTCACTGGCGCTATCGCTTCTGGTATTTGGCCCGTTATCGGATGCCATTGGCCGAGAGCGTATCATGCGCTACACCCTGTTTATCGCAGGCCTGTGTTCTTTGCTGCTGGCCTTTGCCCCTAATATTGAAACCCTTCTGGCGCTGCGCTTTGTGCAGGGCTTTTTTCTTGGCGGCTTGCCCGCCGTCGCGATTGCCTGGATGGGTGATGAGTTTGACCGGCCGGCGCTACTCAGCGCCGTCGGACTATATATTGGCGCCAATTCGCTAGGGGGCATCAGCGGGCGTGTCATTGGGGGCAGTGTGGCCCAGTGGGGCGGTGCCAGTGCGGCATTTATGACGGTGGGGCTGATGACGCTTGTGGGCGGTATGCTGTTCTGGCGTCTGCTGCCTCGCAGTCGTGCTTTTCGCCCTCAGCCTTTCCATCTGCCCAAAGCACTGCAAGGGCTCTTGGATCACCTGCGTTCCCCTGTGCTGATTGCTGCCTATGCCTTGGGCGGTATTAACTTTCTGATTTTTATCAATCAGTACAGCTATGTAACCTTCCGTCTCTCTGAAGCGCCTTATCAACTGGCAGCCACCAGCCTGGGGCTGATTTTTCTGACTTACTTGGGGGCACTCTGGGGTCGGCGCTATCTGGGCGGTTGGCCAGCCGTTTTTCCCCTGCACGCTGCATCGTCCTTGGCGTTGTGATTCTGATGACCGGCACCGCTGTGACCTTGTTTGAATCATTGGCGCTGATCATTGTGGGCTTGACGATCAATGCCTTTGGCTTTTTTCTTGCTCATTCGCTGGCATCGGGCTGGGTGGGGCGCTATGCCAAAGGCGCACGGGGCAGTGCGTCTGCGCTGTATCTGGTGTTTTATTATGTAGGTGCCAGCCTGGGTGGGTTCTGGCTGGAGCCCTTTTGGCGCTGGGCAGGCTGGCCGGGCGTTGCCATAGGCTCTTGGCTGCTGTTGACGATCACGCTGCTGATCGCGATGCGCATGTGGCAAATGGAGCGCTCTCAGGGTAAGGCGCCAACAAAAAAGCGGCCTCTTAAGGCCGCTTTCTGTTCGCTTGGCAATGCATGCCAAGCGGTATTTCGACAACAGTAGAATCAGTGTTCTACGCCGCCTTCTCCATGTACATGGCCGTGCTCGACTTCTTCTTCACTGGCTTCACGAACGGTGGCAATTTCGACATCAAAGTTAAGATGCTGACCTGCCAGCGGGTGATTGCCATCAACAACGACAGTATCGCCTTCAACCTGCTTGACGGTAACCATCAGCGGGCCGCCTTGAGTCTGGGCCTGGAACTGCATGCCGGGTTCTACGCTTTCTACGCCCTGGAAGGCATCACGCGGCACTTCCTGCATCAGCTGTTCCTGAACTTCACCATAGCCTTCTTCAGGGGCTACCTTGACGACCAGTTTTTCACCTGCGCCACGACCTTCGAGTTCTTTTTCCAGGCCAGGGATGATGTTACCTGCGCCGTGCAGATAAGTCAGCGGTTCGCGGCCTTCGGAACTGTCAAGCACCTCACCTGCGTCGTTGGTCAGGGTATAGTGGAAAGCGACAACCGAGTTTTGCGCAATTTGCATTTAATAACCTTTCGGTGAGTGCATGTCCTTATATGGTAACGCGGTAAAGGGGGTTTGTCAGGGGGTAGAGGTGATTTTCGCTTGCCTTTTAAACGTTGGCGGTATTGCGTGATGCTATGCGCAAGGCTACTCTAGCGGGATCAGTTTTAACTCTTTCCCCCTACTACCTTATGGAGCTTGTAATGACGGTTTTTCTGATTTGGGTGATTGCATTCGTGTTGATTGGTTATTTCACCAATAAGCGTTGGGAAAACGGTTTCAGTGACAGCCTGGATAAAATGTTGCCTGAGGTGCTCAAGACCCACGGTGAAAACCGCCTTGTTTGGGTAGGCTCGCTGGCGGTGTTAGGGGCGACGACGTTGGTGCGTCCGGTTGATGTCCTGCTGGTAAGTATCCTGATCGGTATTATTGCGCTGGTGGTTGCCAAACTGGCTGGCTGGGCTGCCGGAAAAGCGGCTCATTAAGACGTCATAAGCATGTGTTGGCAGTATTGAGCAGTATTAAAAAACAGTATGAAAAAACCGGTATGGCTTGCCATACCGGTTTTTGCTTTTCAGCCACATAGCAGTGGTTGTTGAAGCCGTCGGTCTGAAGCCTAGTAGGGCGCGACACTAATATTGCGACCACTGCCAATCAGACGCACACGCTGGCCAGGTTCAAACTGACGATCAGCGCGCTGCACAACCACCAAGTCTTCACCTGAGTCAGTGCGAATTTCCATTTCCCAGGCGTTAATCCGGTTGGCAGCATCTTCAGCGGCGGTACCCGCAAGGGCACCACCGATGGCACCTACTGCTGTAGCAATACGCTGGCCGCTGCCGCCGCCAACCTGGTTACCCAAAAGCCCGCCAATGACAGCGCCACCGCCACCGCCAAGCAGGTTGCCCGTGCGGCTGTCTGCCTGGATCTGCACCTGGCGAATCGCCACGACAGTACCGTATCTTACGCTTTGGGCCGTTTTGGCGTCCTGGCCGCGATAGACGTCACCTGAGTATTGAGAGGTGTTGGCACAGCCCGCCAAGGTCAACAGGCTGAGTGCTGCAATAGGAAGAATACGTTTCATTAAAGCCTCCGATGGCTAATTCCGTTTAATCGTTTATTAATGTCAACGAGACCGCCTGACATATGCCTATGACCACAATCCTGAGGATAGGTGCTACTTCAGACCGTGATTATAGAACGGTGTTCGAAAATTTTCTCGGAAAATGATCTCCCGCTCTGGATTCAGAGTATTATCTCCAGTGTAATCGTTAATAGCGTTAGCACAACCATTCCAGGGTTTTGTGTTGCCATTCGCTCAAAGCTGTCTGAACAGGGCAGCGACCAGGATACCGGCAGCAATGGCGGGAAGGGGCTTTTTAAGCACCAGTACCGTCACAGCCGTAGTCAGCAGGGCAAGGCGTGCGCCGTTATCGCCATTGACGGCCATAGGGGCGAGTATGGCCACAAGAACAGACCCAGACATGGCATGGATAAACTGTTTGACCCGATAGCCAATCGGGATGAACGACATTATATAGACACCGCCCCAGCGGGTTACCAAAGTAACGACGGCCATTATCAAAATGATCAGCAACGTGCCGATGCCAGTGGTTTCAACGAGCATGACCTTGATACCCCCATGCTAGCCCTGCAAGGCCGCCCGCGATGGCGCCTACTATAATGTGGCTGTTTTCAGGCAGAAAGCGATACGCCAGGAGTGACGAAATGGCGGCAACTGACCAGATAAACAGCATACGCAGATTCTTTTCACCATTGACCACCATGGTCAGCAGAAAGCAGCCCATCACCATATCCAGCCCAAAGCGTTTGGGGTCGCTGACAACATTGCCAAAATAGATCCCCAGCCAGGTGCCGATCACCCAGAAAAGCCACAGGGCAAGGCCACCCCCAACAGAATGCCAAAGCCAGGCTTCTCTCGGCTGAAGGCCTGCATTGACATGGCCCAGTTGGCATCCGATGCCACCAGCATGACGCCATAGCGTTTCCCTCTGGGGAGATGATGCAGCCATGGGTAAAGGGTTGCTCCCATCAGTAGGTGGCGGGCATTAATGGCAAACACGGTGATCACCAGCGTAAACAGCGGAATTTCAGCGGCCCACAGATCCAGTGCTGCAAACTGTGAGGTGCCTGCAAACACCAGAGTGCTCATGGCAATCGCCATATTGCCATCGACGCCTGCCTGAGCCGCAGCCAGCCCAAAGGCAGCACCAAAGGCGATCACAAAGAGGGACAGAGGAACCAGCTGTTTGAAGCCGTCCCAGACCAGTGCTCTGTCGAACTGATGCAGTATGACGTCATCGCCTGAGGTGTCTTGCTGTTTGTGCATGGGGCAGCTGCTTTCGAAGAAGGTTAGAAAGAGAGTTTTTGCGGCTGGTGTTAGTGCATGTCACTGTATTTTTATGCTAAAAAGCACTAAGCGCCACATATAACCAGTAATATAGTGCAATTGTATATGATTAGCCTGATTTTTCGACAACAAGACCTATAAATAAAAGCTAAACAAAAAAGGAGGCTCCTGGGAGCCTCCTCGACGTTCATGAATACCGTTGGCGCGATGAGCGCCGAATCAGCGATTAGCCGAACTGGTTCATGGTGTTATCTTTACCGCCTGCTTTCAGTGCTGCATCACCGTGGAAGAATTCCTTGTGATCATCGCCGATATTGGAGCCGGCCATATCCTGGTGACGAACCGTGGCGATGCCCTGACGGATCTCCTGACGCTGAACGCCTGCCACGTAGGCCAGCATGCCTTCGTCGCCAAAGTAGCCCTTGGCCAGGTTGTCGGTAGACAGCGCCGCCGTGTGGTAGGTCGGCAGGGTAATCAGGTGGTGGAAGATACCCGCTTCGCGAGCGCCATCACGCTGGAAGTTACGCGTCCACTCGTCGGCCAGCTGGCCAAGCTCAGTGTTGTCGTACTCTTCGCTCATCAGCTTGTCGCGCTCGTAGGCAGACACATCCTTGCCTTCTTCCTGCCAGGCATCAAACACCTGCTGGCGGAAGTTGAGCGTCCAGTTGAACGACGGAGAGTTGTTGTAGACCAGCTTGGCATCCGGGCAAACTTCACGAATGCGGTTAACCATGCCGGCGATCTGGCCAACGTGAGGCTTCTCGGTCTCGATCCACAAAAGGTCGGCACCGTTTTGCAGGCTGGTGATGCAGTCGAGCACCACACGATCTTCGCCGGTGCCCGGCTTGAACTGGTAAAGGCCGGATGCCAGACGCTTGACCTTTTTCAGCTTGCCTTCTGACTTGATGACCACGTCGCCGTTGTTGATCTCTTCAGGAGAATCAATGAAGTCACCGTCGAGGTAGCTGTTGTACTGGTCGCCCAGGTCACCTGGCTCATTGGTCACAGCAATCTTCTGGGTCAGGCCAGCGCCGAGAGAGTCAGTACGCGCGACGATAACGCCATCTTCAACGCCCAGCTCAAGGAAGGCGTAACGTACGGCATTGATCTTGGCGATGAAGTCCTCGTGAGGAACTGTGACCTTGCCGTCCTGGTGGCCGCACTGCTTCTCATCAGATACCTGGTTTTCAGCTGGATACAGCAGGCACCGGCTTCAATGAACTTCTTGGCCAGCAGGTAGGTGGCTTCAGCGTTACCGAAACCGGCATCAATATCGGCAATGATCGGCACAACATGGGTTTCGTGGCTATCGATCTGCTTGATCAGTTCACGCTGCTTGACCTCGTCACCGGCTTGCTGGGCTTCATCCAGCGCACGGAACAGGTGGTTAAGTTCCCAGGCATCCGCCTGTTTGAGGAAGGTGTAAAGCTCTTCGATCAGGTCAGCGACGGAGGTTTTCTCGTGCATGGACTGATCAGGCAGCGGGCCGAACTCAGAACGCAGAGCGGCAACCATCCAGCCAGAGAGGTAGAGGTAGCTGCGCTTGGTGGTGCCGAAGTGCTTCTTGATCGAGATCAGCTTTTGCTGACCGATAAAGCCATGCCAGCAGCCAAGTGACTGGGTGTACTTTGAGGTGTCAGCATCGTAAGCCGCCATATCTTCACGCATGATCTTGGCAGTGTAACGAGCGATATCCAGGCCGGTATGAAAACGGTTCTGAACGCGCATGCGGGCGGCGTGTTCTGCCGTGATGTTGTCCCACTTGCTGCCTTGCTCATCACGCAGCTGCTTAAGTGCTTTGATTTCGTCGAGTAGACCGGTCATTTGCTATCCCTCAGTGTCATGATTATCGTTCGCAGATACGTAATGGCTAATGCTGCACCTGCGAGATTGCGTCTAGCATCAGTGATTTGGTGGCCTGTGTCTTTTAGTCAAACGTCGCTTATTCAAAGGTCTTAATTTGCGTCGTTTGATCTAATGCCTTTCAGTGATGCGGCGTTGTAGACACTATCGCCCAATCAATGCACTGCAACAATTGCTCCTTGGGGGCAGACAGGGTTGTAGCTTGACTACACGGCTGTCATTAAAGGTGCTGCTATGTAGTGATATTTCCAGAGGGAGGCAAGAATACTAGGGCCTGTTGACGTTTCATCACGGCCGCGACAGAGGCTCTTTTGGTGCAGAACAAGGCGTGAGGAGCGTGGTTGGGTGGCTCCCAATCAGCGACAAACAACGCAGGGCTGTGCCAAAAGGGCCCTGTCCCTTCGGGTTGCACGCCAAAGAACGCCATGCGGCGTTGCGCCACTCGGTAAGGGCACCACCATTGCCGTCGTGTCGCGCCTTGCCTGACGCTCTTTGGCGCAGCAACGCGGTTCGCGATGAAACATCAACAGGCCCTAAATAGCACTGTGTGTTTCGATGCAGATACGTTAGATAACCTTTAACCTGTTTATAGCATACTTGTGGGTCTAAGCTTCAAAGAGGGGCAGCCCTGCGAGGTTGAGCTGGTAGAGAAAACACGATCACGGCGCAGGCCGGCTGTAACCGCCAGGGAAGAGGCTGAAGACCAGCATCCTCTTGCGGTAGCGTGCCCGAATTCCACGATTTCCCTTATCCCAGAGGGCTGCGCAAGAACCTGATGATAAAGGAAGACGATAGCATTCAGTGCCTGGTTCTGGGTGGCGCAAACGATGGAAGCGAATGAAGTAGCGTAACCAATAACAGTAAGTTTTTTCGGTATGCGGGCTACAGCGCTTCACCCACATGGTAGCTTTGACACGGTCCATCAACTTTGGCGGCTTGGTCTGCGTATCCATACGATGGCTCTCTTTTTGTATATTTATACAGTGTTATTGACTCCGGCAAAACGCGCAAGCGCGCGAATTCTGGATAGGTGGCCTAGCTATATTTAGGTGTTAGAAAAATCAATGGGTTGGAAGAAATGGAGCGCGTCGGATAATATTATTGAACGCGCAAGATTGTTCACCCAATATCAGGATGTGCAGTCCAATCACTGTTAGCAGTTTCACTACTCCTCCCACATCTTGCGAGATGAGTAAAAAAGGAATAATTTGTACTCATGGATGAGTTTGAATTCGACGAAGCCAAAAGCCAGGCCAACTTGGACAAGCACGGTATAGATTTCGTTGCTGCCCAAGGGCTGTGGAAAGATCCATACCTGCTGGAGATCCGCGCAAAATCAGAGGATGAGCAGCGGTTTTTGCTGATAGGCAAGCTTGGTGAAAAGCATTGGTCGGCTGTCGTCACATACAGGGATGCTCGTATTCGTCTGATTTCAGTCAGACGTTCTCGCAAGAAGGAGGTTGAGCTCTATGAAAGCTAAAGACTTCGATAAAAAGTTTGAGGAAGGTCAGGACGACATTGTTGATGACCTTGACCTGTCCTCGGCTCGCCGCGTTAATCAGGATCAAAAGAGAATCAACGTCGATTTTCCCGCTTGGGTTGTCGAGTCGTTGGACCGTGAGGCTGCGCGCATAGGCGTTACCCGCCAATCGATCATCAAGGTGTGGCTGGTGGAGCGTCTTCAGGCAGAATCTGCTAACAAGACGCTCAATGGTGACGCCGCAGACGGCGCACATTAGCGGAGCGTTGAGGCTGTAGAAAGTGTGCCGCAGGCACACGGAAGAGCTGTTGATTCTTGGCATTTTCTTCGGTGTAGAAGCTGCATGAAAGATGAAGGTGGGCCCTTCGAAGTCGGCTTTCAGGAGCGGGCTTCAAACCACCCCAAGCTGCGTTGGTAAAGAGCCAAGGTAGTGAGCGTTGGGGTCAAAACCGCGAGAGAACATCTCGGGTAGGTGTGGATTAGAGAGACGAACGCAAGTGAACCCCCGTTGACGCGTCGTTATTCAGAGACCCGCTGTCAAAACCAGAGGCGTTTCTACCTTCTGGGACAAGCTTGTCGGACACCTGATTACTGGACAAGCGGCAGCCGGCGTATAGGGGGCGTGAATCTGATTCAGGCTTTTGTGCGGAACTGCGGGAACCAGTCGTTCCGATGTTAAGGGAGAAGCACAAGTGGCTAAAACCACAAGGCGAGAGTACCGATGCGGAGCACTGGGACGGACCGAGTTGTAGTAGTGATGAAGGCCGGTAATGCGGCTGGAGCGAAGGACTCGGATCAAGTGGTTGTACTTGGCGTCCAACTGGACACAGGAGGAGACGGATGAGTGCAACAAAGTCATACACCATTGATAAGTGGTCAGTGTACAACGCCTATAAGGCAGTGAAGGCCAATGCGGGCGCTGCGGGTGTGGATCGGCAGTCACTTGCGGAGTTCGAGGCAGATCTGAGGAGTAATCTGTACAAGATCTGGAATCGGATGTCGTCAGGGACATACTTCCCACCGGCTGTGAAAGCTGTGGCCATCCCTAAAAAGAGCGGTGGGGAGCGCATCTTGGGTATTCCCACCGTAGCTGATCGCGTGGCTCAAATGGTAGTCAAACGGGAGATTGAACCTGTTATCGAAGCCTGTTTCTTTCCAGACTCCTACGGCTACCGGCCCGGAAAATCGGCGCTGGATGCTGTAGGTATCACGCGTGAGCGATGTTGGCGATACGATTGGGTTCTTGAGTTCGACATCAAAGGCCTGTTTGACAACATAGACCATGAGTTGCTGCGCAAGGCGCTTCGAAAGCATGTGCACTGTGAATGGGCGAGCCTATACATAGACCGGTGGCTAACGGCCCCCATGCAGTTGGTGGATGGAACCCAGGAGATCCGTTCTCGGGGAACTCCCCAAGGGGGCGTGGTCAGTCCGCTGTTGGCTAACCTATTCATGCATTATGCCTTTGATCTCTGGATGGGGAGAACATTTCCGGGGGCACCTTGGTGCCGGTATGCGGATGATGGACTGGTGCATTGTCGAACCGAACATGAGGCCCTGGCTGTCAGGGCTGAGTTGGAACAGCGGCTACGGGAATGCGGCCTGGAAATGCATCCGGTGAAGACCAAGATTGCTTACTGCAAGGACGGGAAACGCAGAAGGCAGTACCCAAACACGCAGTTTGATTTTCTTGGGTATACCTTCAGGCCACGACTGGTGAAGAACCGCAAACGAAACAGCATGTTTGTGAATTTTACGCCAGCGGTCAGCCAAGCGGCTATGAAGTCCATGCGGCAAACAACCCGGAGATTGAACTATCGCAATCGTTCCAACCTGAGTCTGGCTGATATATCGCGACTACATAACCCGATTCTTCGGGGGTGGCTGGCGTACTATGGGAGGTTCTATCCTTCCGCCATGTACCCGGTGCTGCGACATTTCAACCGGACGTTGGTGGCCTGGGCGATGAAGAAGTTCAAGCGCTTAAAAGGCCGGAAAATGCGGGCAAGTCAGCTTTTGAGAACACTGGCCAAGACCCGACCTTCCCTGTTTGTACATTGGCAGCGAGGTATGGTGGGTGACTTTGCTTGATGGGAGCGGTGTGAGTCGAGAGGCTCACGCACCGTTCTGAGAGAGGCCGAGGGTGCAATTCCCTTGGTCTACTCACCAACGCCATTGATACCTGGTTTTTGGTAGGATCAAGCAAACAGACACGGAGTCATCACCATGCTGTGCTTCAAGGCTTATAACGACGACCAGAACGCCATTGTAGTGATCAACTAACAAGATCAACTCCAGCCAGGCACCTTTGAGCACGCCGTGCATTATCTGATCGAGCACAAGATCGACTTGTTGGTTCTAAGTATCGCAACGACGCGATCGGGTGGTTGGCTTATGATCCGGCTATTTTGTTGAAGATCATCCTGTTTGCCTACTCTAAAGGCATCACCTCCAGCCGTGAGATGCCGTGGTGCTGCGAGACCAATATTATTTTTAAAGCACTCTCCTGCGATACCGCCAACCGGACAACTATCCTGCCAGAGGGGGTGGTGAAAGTTCTCAGGCTCTGGAGCCACTACGAATAATGCATAACCAACTGCTGTTGCCAGACAATTTCTCTACCGCTTCGCGGCCCCAAAATTGCCGCACTTCGTTGGTCGGCTCAAGATAAAGGCAAAAGCGGTCGGATAGAAAAAGTGATCGTTCATGAATTCGGGCCAGTAGAGGTCAAGAAGATTCGCTCCCAGTTGGGCATGTCTCAGAATGAATTTGCCTCGGCCTTTGGAACCAGCGTCAGTACACTGCGCCATTGGGAGCGTGGTGACCGAGCGCCCCGTGGTCCGGCTCTAGTGTTGCTGAATGTGGTCTGTAAAGAGCTCAAAGCCGTATTAAAGGCGCTTAGTGCATAAGAGAAAAATGCTAATAATCGAAGGCAGTGGAGCATTATGCCGTCGATAAGAAAAGCACCATCTCGCGGTGAGGAATACCGGCATCCATGAAGGTGTCGCCGTAGGCGACAAAGCCTAGATGTTCATAGAACGCCAAGGCATGCAGCTGGGCGCTGAGCACTACCTTGGCGTGGCCCTGCTGGCGAGCAGCGTCAATGGCGGCTTGCATCAAGGCAACGCCGACCCCCTTGCCGCGTTGCTCAGTCAGCACAGCTACCCGGCCGATATGGCCATCCGGTAGCAGGCGCGCCGTGCCGATGGGGCTGGTTTGATCGCCATCCGCGTTCTGCCAGGCAATAAAATGGGTGCATTGGTCGTCCATGCCATCCCATTCTTCCTCTTCTGGCACCTGCTGCTCGATAACAAAGACAAGGCGCCGGATGGGTGCCGCATATGACCCGAGCGCTTCCCAGCGCCCGGTTTCAATAGTCAGGGTCACTCGTCGTCATCCTCCTCCTGGGGCCAGTAGAGGCTGCCGACATTCACCAGTTGGGTCAGCAAGGCATCGGCGCCAGCCAGACTCAGGACATCTTCATGAATCGGTGCCGGGTCGGCCAGGCGCTGAGCCAGCTCGCGGCTGCAGGGGTAGCCATCGCCATCGGCAAACAGGGTGACGGTATCACCATCGGCGCGCCAGGCCAGACGTGAGCCTGGGGCATGATAGAGCGGTGAGCCAGCTTGTAGCGCAGCAACAAGCTCAGGCACGCTCAAGGGCGGATCATGCGGCACCAGTTGGTCAACGTATTTGGGCTGGGTCATCACACGGCCAAACCACTGGCTGAGTTGAGTCGGGTTATCCAGGGTTTCAAGAATCAGCTGACGCATGCGCTCCAGCGCGGCATCGTCAATCTCGCTGGCGTCGTCAGCCGGCGCCATGGCGGCATCGCTGTAGCGTTGGGAGGGCAGCAGCTGCTCGCCCAAGTAGTCCGCATAAGAAGTAACGGCTTCATCCGCGGAAGGCGCGCGGAAACCGACGGAAATGGTCATGCAGTCATCGGTCTGGCTGACGCCGTGGTGCGCCCAGCCCGGCGGCAGGTAGAGCATGTCGCCAGGTTCCAGCACCCAGTCAGAGCCGGCTTCAACCTCGAAATCCTTGAGGATACGCAAGTCGATGCCGGGAATGATGGCCGCATCGTCGGCGGTCTTGCCGCCCAGTTGCCAGCGGCGCTGGCCGCTGGCCTGGAGCAGAAACACATCATACTGGTCAATATGCGGGCCAACGCTGCCGCCGGGAGGTGCATAGCTGATCATTATGTCATCCAGGCGCCAGCGGGGCAGGAAATCAAACTCATCCATCAGGGCCGCCACCGAAGGCACATAGTGGTCAACGGCTTGCACCAGCAGGCTCCACTTTTCCTCAGGCAGGCGTTCAAAGGTGGCGTCATCAAAGGGCCCATGGGAAACCTGCCAGGGGCCGTTGGGGCCATTTTCCTCAACCAGGCGTGCTTCTATGCCTTCTTCACAGGCCAGCCCGGCCAGCTCGTCAGCCTCCAGCGGGCTGAGAAAGTCGGGAAAGGCGCCGCGAATAAGCAGCGGCTTCTGTTGCCAGTATTCGGCCATAAATTCAGCCGGGGTAAGATCCCCTAGCAGGGTAAGCGGCTTATCGCGTTGGCTCATGGCTATGTCCTGTTGATGATGTGGCAAAAAATAAAATCAGTGATGCTGGATTACAAGGCTTCAATATGAGCCAGCAGCGCCTTGGCCTGTGCTTCCGCGTTGCCGATATAACGGGCAGGCGAGAGTTCTTTCAGGTTGTGTTTAACGTCTTCGGGTAACGCCAGCGTATCAATGAAGGCAGCAAAACCGGCTTGATCAATGCGCTTGCCACGGGTCAGTTCCTTGAGTTTTTCGTAGGGCTTTTCAATGTTGTAACGACGCATGACGGTCTGGATCGGCTCGGCGAGGACTTCCCAGCTGTTGTCCAGGTCGGCATCAAGGCGTTCCGGGTTGGCTTCGAGTTTGCTGATGCCTTTCAGTGAGGCATGGTAGGCGATCAGCCCATAGGCCAGGCCAACGCCCAGGTTACGCAAGACGGTGGAATCAGTCAGGTCGCGCTGCCAGCGTGAAATCGGCAGCTTCTGGCCCAGGTGGGCAAGAATCGCGTTGGCCAGGCCCAGGTTGCCTTCGGAGTTTTCGAAGTCAATCGGGTTGACCTTGTGCGGCATGGTGGATGAGCCGATTTCACCTTCCACGGTTTTCTGCTTGAAGTAACCGAGTGAAATGTAGCCCCAGACGTCGCGGTCAAAATCGATCAGGATGGTATTGAAACGGCAGATGGCATCAAACAGTTCGGCGATATAGTCGTGGGGTTCGATCTGGGTGGTGTAGGGGTTGAAGCTCAGCCCCAGGCCTTCCACAAAGGTGCGGGCGTTGGCTTCCCAGTCAATTTCCGGGTAGGTCGTCAGGTGAGCATTGTAGTTGCCCACCGCGCCGTTGATCTTGCCAAGAATGGCCACGCTTTCGATCTGTTTCAGCTGGCGCTTCAGGCGGTAGGCGACGTTGGCCATTTCCTTGCCCAGGGTAGTGGGGCTGGCGGTCTGGCCATGGGTGCGTGAGAGCATCGGCTGGCTCGCATGCTCGTCGGCCAGACGGGCAATTTCATCAGCCACCTGATGCATGTTGGGCAGCAAAGCGGCCAAACCGTCTGCCAGCATCACGCCATAGGAAAGGTTGTTGATGTCTTCACTGGTGCAGGCAAAGTGGATAAATTCAGTGACCGCGTGGAGCTCAGGCTGATCGGCTACCTTTTCCTTGAGAAAGTACTCAACCGCTTTCACATCGTGATTGGTGGTGCGTTCGATATCCTTGATACGTTGGGCATCGTCAACCGAGAAATCACGGATCAGGCTTTCCAGAAAGGCGGTGGCCTGCGCTGAAAGCGGGGGACGTCAACAATCTGGGTGTGTTCAGCCAGCCGCTGCAGCCAGCGCACCTCAACAATCACGCGGGCACGGATCAGGCCAAACTCACTGAAATGTTCGCGCAGCGATTCGGCTTTTGAGGCATAGCGGCCGTCAACAGGGGAAAGGGCAGTCAAGGCAGAGAGTTGCATGGGCAGTGATTCCAGGTCGTCAGCAAAAAGTCGTAAAATGAATTATCGTGTTGAAAATAAACGCTAGTCTTGAAAATAGACCACAGTTTTGAAAAATGAACCCGCCAGTGGTTTAGCTTAGATCATCCAGGGCGCGACGCATGGCCTTGCGCTGGAAAACCAGCTTCCAGCGGCGCCCACCTTGCTGATGCCACAGCAGCGCAAAGCGGATACCCGCCATCAGGCAGGCGCGCACCCGCTCCGGCATCATGCGGCTTTGCAGCATGGAGGGGTCGCCTTGCACCACGATGCGCGTCTTCAGCGTTGAAAGCGTTTCCTGATAAGCCTCCCCAGGCTGGCAATCACGTTTTCATGCGTGTTGCCAAAATGCTCGGCCTGACCCTGAATACGCGACAGCTTCTGGCCCAGTTGATCCATCATCTGATTGTCGGTGCGCACTTTGTTCATCAGCAGTAACAGGGTGAAGCCGTAACGCAACACCACAGGGTTGGCCTGCTGGCGCCCCGACAGGGCTTCCAGCGTATCCAGGCCACGACGCAGGTTGTTGGGGTGGCCACCGTAGATGGCTTCAAAGCTTTCCGGGTTGGTATCCACGGTGGCGTTGATCAGGGTGTCCCAAGCGCGTTGATCAACTTGGCCGGTGCGGGCCAGCTCATCCACCAGGCTGGCCGCCTGAAAAACACCTGCCAGCGCCAGGGTCTGGCGAGCTGCCGGGCTATCCGGGGCACGGTGAATCGGGGTCGTTGAGGTCATGCAGCCGCCTCCTGGGCATTCCAAGTTGTGCGGATGACACCGCCACCCAGGCAGATATCTCCGTCGTAGATCACCAGCGATTGCCCGGGAGTGACGGCCCATTGCGGCTCGTCAAAGTGAACCTCGGCACTGCCGTCTGGCAGGCTGCGTAAGGTGCAGGGCTGTTCTTCCTGGCGATAGCGGGTTTTGGCGGTAAACCGGCCCTGTTCTGCGGGCGCTGTGCTCGCTACCCATTCCATGGCTTCGGTTGCCAGGGCGTTGGAGTAGAGCAGAGGATGATGCTTGCCCTGTACCGCGATGAGAACGTTGCGGTTTAGGTCCTTGGCAGCCACATACCAGGGGTCTTCCGGGTAGTTGGCAAGCCCGCCAATGCCCAGGCCCTGACGTTGGCCGAGGGTGTAATACATCAGCCCCATATGCTGGCCAATGACATCGCCGTCCGGGGTTTCTATGCGCCCAGGCTGTGCCGGCAGGTACTGCTGGAGAAAGTCACGGAAACGCCGCTCGCCAATAAAGCAGATGCCGGTGGAATCCTTCTTCTTGGCGGTAATCAGGTCGTGCTGTTCGGCCAGGGCGCGTACGGCAGGTTTTTCCAGTTCGCCCACTGGAAATAGCGTACGCGCAATGGCGGCTTCAGGCACTGCGTGGAGGAAATAGCTCTGATCCTTGTTGCCATCCAGGCCCTTGAGCAGGCGTGGGCGTCCATTCTTAATACCTTGGCGAACATAATGGCCAGTGGCTATCCTGTCGGCGCCCAGTTTTTCGGCGTAGTCGAGGAAGACCTTGAACTTGATCTCGCGGTTACACAGGATATCCGGATTAGGCGTGCGCCCAGCGCGATATTCTTCCAGGAAATGTTCAAACACATTATCCCAGTATTCAGCGGCAAAATTGGCGGTATGCAGGGGAATACCCAGCTTACGGCAGACAGCCGCTGCGTCAATCAGGTCGTCTTTAGCCGTGCAGTACTCGGTGTTGTCGTCTTCATTCCAGTTTTTCATGAACAGGCCTTCGACCTGGTAGCCTTGTTCAAGCAACAACAGGGCGGAGACGGAGGAGTCGACGCCGCCGGACATGCCAACGATTACTTTGCCTTGAGTGGATGTCATGGGCATCCTCGGTTGAAAATGGTTTTATGCCATTGTGTCTACATGACGCCTTATGCAATGTCCTGATGCGACGCCTGTGTACAGCAGCATATAAATAGCCGCTCATTATACACGATGCAGACGAGCGCCTTCGAGTCTGATGGCTATTGATTTGCGGGGCCTTCATGGATCACGTCTAACGGGTAGATGCGCTTTGCCCGAGCGGCGGCGATGCGCGCCAGTACCAGCGGGCTACGCAGGCGCTGTTGCTCGCCAAGACGCCTGATGTCTTCGCCGCTCAACCAGTGAGTGGCGTGAATGTCCGGGTCCAGCGCGGTGTGCATGAATTCAGTCGGTTCGGCAATAAACCCATGGCTATGAAAGGTTAATCCTTCTGGCGTATCGAATACGTATAGCCCAAGGTAACCCGTCAAGCGCACGCACCAGGCGGTTTCTTCGGCCACTTCTCGCAAGACGGCGGCCATCGGCCCTTCCCCCGCTTCAATATGGCCAGCGGGTTGATTGAACTGCGTCGATGGGCCGCCACGTTGTTCCTCGACCATCAGAAAGCGGCCATTCTGTTCGATCACACAAGCGACGGTGGCGTGAATGCTCATGATTTTTTCCTTGTGCGGGCCTTGGCCGGGTGGCGCACCTTGTTGGCGGGCGCGTGAAGGGTTTCTTTGCGCCATTCACCCGGCTTGAGCTCATCAAGCCGCCATGGGCCAATCGCGGCGCGAATCAGGCGCAGAGTCGGAAAGCCAACATGGGCGGTCATGCGGCGTACCTGGCGGTTGCGGCCCTCGGTAATGGTCAGTTCCAGCCAGCTAGTATGCGGGTGGCGTTTGGGGTCAATCATGGGGTCGCGTGGGGCAATGGCGGGTGGCTCAACGCGTCGCGCCCTGGCCGGTTGAGTAAGGCCATCCTTTAGTTCAATGCCCTTGGTCAGAGCGCTCAGGGCGGTGTCGTCAATTTGGCCTTCCACCTGCACCCAGTAGGTTTTGGGCTGCTTGTGGCGTGGGTGAGCAATACGGTGAATAAGGCGGCCATCATCGCTTAACAGCAGCAGGCCTTCCGAGTCGTAATCCAGCCGTCCTGCTGCGTAAACGCCGGGAACATCTATAACATTGGCTAATGTGGCGCGGCCCTGTTTGTCGGTAAACTGCGACAGCATACGATAGGGCTTATGCAGTAAATATAAGGTGCTCATAATCTCTTTGGTTGGATGTCCTTGGTTTGTCGACAATCTCTCATGTGATTAGAATGCGGCGCTGCTATACTTCCAGCCAATTTTATTCAGCAGCTGCGTCTTATTGGCGCAGCCATTATGATGGTGACACACGCATCAATCGATAACCGGGAACACCATACAAACCGATCCCGTCTGCGTCGCGGCATGCTTTTCTGTCGTGCCGAGCTGGATCTTTATCACCACAGCAATAGACAAAAGAGGTTAACGCACAATGCCTACAACGCCGAAGATCATTTATACGCTTACCGACGAAGCACCTGCACTTGCGACCTATTCCTTTCTCCCGATTATTGATGCCTTCACCGACGCTGCGGGTATTGAAGTGGAAACCCGGGATATTTCCCTGGCGGCCCGTGTTCTTTCCTTGTTCCCTGACTATCTGACCGAAGAGCAGCGCATTGACGACCACCTGGCTGAGCTGGGTGCTCTGGCCAAGGTGCCAGAAGCCAACATTATCAAGCTGCCGAATATCAGCGCTTCCATGCCGCAGCTGCGCGCGGTGATCAAGGAGCTGCAGGAGCAGGGCTACAAACTGCCCGAGTATCCGGAGGAGCCAGCCACCGACGAAGAAAAGGATGTCAGGGCGCGTTACGACAAGGTCAAAGGCAGTGCGGTCAACCCAGTGCTGCGTGAAGGCAACTCTGATCGTCGTGCCCCCAAGGCGGTCAAACAGTACGCGCGCAAGTACCCGCACTCCATGGGTGAATGGAGCCAGGCATCGCGTACTCACGTATCGCACATGCATAGCGGTATTTCTATCATGGCGAGAAATCAGTGACTCTGGATCGCGCTCGCAATGTCAAGATGGAACTGATCACTGAAAGTGGCGAGACCCTGGTGCTCAAGCCCAAGGTGGTCCTTCAGGAAGGCGAAGTCATCGACAGCATGTTCATGAGCAAGAAGGCGCTGCTGGATTTCTACGAGCGCGAAATTGAAGATGCCCGCAAGACCGGTGTGATGTTCTCCCTGCACGTCAAGGCGACCATGATGAAGGTTTCGCATCCCATCGTGTTTGGCCACTGCGTCAAGATTTTCTACAAGGAAGCCTTTGAAAAGCACGGTGAGCTGTTTGAAGAGTTGGGCGTTGACGTCAATAACGGTATCGCCAACCTCTACGACAAGATCAATACTCTGCCCGAGAGTCAGCGCGACGAGATAATCCGCGACCTGCACGCCTGCCATGATGAACGCCCTGAACTGGCGATGGTGGATTCAGCGCGCGGTATTACCAACTTTCACTCGCCCAGCGATGTGATTGTTGATGCCTCCATGCCGGCGATGATTCGTGCTGGCGGCAAGATGTACGGTGCGGACGGTCGAATGAAGGATGTTAAAGCTGTCATGCCGGAGTCCACTTTCGCGCGTATTTATCAGGAAATGATCAACTTCTGTAAATGGCACGGCGCTTTTGATCCAGCCACCATGGGCACGGTTCCCAACGTCGGCCTGATGGCGCAGAAAGCGGAAGAGTACGGCTCCCACGACAAAACTTTTGAGGCGCCAGCTGCGGGTACCGCCAACATTACCGATCTTGATACCGGTGAAGTGCTGCTGTCCCAGACCGTCGAGGAAGGTGATATCTGGCGCATGTGCCAGGTCAAGGACGCGCCGATTCGCGATTGGGTCAAGCTGGCTGTTGACCGCTGCCGGGATTCCGGTATGCCGGCGGTATTCTGGCTAGACCCTTACCGCCCTCATGAAAACGAGCTGATCAAGAAGGTCAAAACCTACCTCAAGGATTATGACACTGAAGGGCTGGATATCCAGATCATGTCCCAGGTACGTGCCATGCGCTATACCCTGGAGCGCGTTACTCGTGGTCTGGACACCATTTCTGTTACCGGTAACATCCTGCGCGATTACCTGACCGATCTGTTCCCGATCCTGGAGCTGGGCACCAGCGCCAAGATGCTGTCCATCGTACCCCTAATGAATGGTGGTGGCCTGTTTGAAACCGGTGCCGGTGGTTCTGCGCCCAAGCATGTACAGCAGCTGCTGGAAGAAAACCACTTGCGCTGGGACAGCTTGGGTGAGTTCCTGGCGCTGGTTGCTTCTCTTGAGCACCTTGCCAAGCGCTTTGATAACGACCGTGCCAAGCTGCTGGCCAATGCGTTGGATGAAGCGACGGGTCAATTCCTGGAAAGCAATAAATCGCCTTCACGCAAGGTGGGTGAGCTTGATAACCGTGGCAGCCACTTTTATCTGGCGCTTTACTGGGCAGAAGCCCTGGCGGCCCAGGATGAAGACGCGGATATGAAAGCCCTGTTCGCTCGCCTGGCAGAAACGCTGAAAGCCAATGAAGAGACCATTGTCGCAGAGCTTAATGGTGTTCAGGGGCAAGCGGTTGATCTTAAAGGCTATTATCACCCGAACGGTGAGCTGGCCAATCAGGTCATGCGTCCGAGCAAAACGCTCAACGAAGCACTTGCCATGGTTGCAAACGGCTAACATTGTATTAGCCAATTGCACAGTTATTGGGCAATATGCCTGAAAACGCTGTGATACCCCTCGCTCACTTTAGTGGGCGGGGGTTTTTAATGGTAGTGCTATACTTAACCTTATATGTACAATGGCGCCTTAAGGTGTATAGTTATTGCACAAGGCTTGTCACCGGGCGCCCAAGGTAAATAATTGAACTAATGTTTCTTATGCGATTCAAACTCAGCATGTTTTCACTAACCGCCTCCACATCGTCGTCTATGACAGGCTTTCCAGTCGGCGATGAAATTGCCAGGCTGAAATCCGGCACTAGCGTGATGGCAGGTATGACACGCCCATCCCAGCCTGACGAAGATGGCGACCTAGCCGTAAAGCCTGCCGAGCCCGAGCTGGCAAAACCGCCGATGTACAAGGTGGTGCTGCATAATGACGATTACACCCCTATGGAGTTCGTTGTTGAAGTCTTGCAGAGCTTTTTCGACCTTGATCATGAAAGAGCCATTCAGGTGATGTTGGCTGTGCATACCCAGGGGAAAGCCACCTGCGGTATTTTTACCCGCGACATTGCCGAGACCAAAAGCTATCAGGTGAATGAATATGCTCGTGAATGTGAGCATCCGTTGATGAGTGATATAGAGGCGGTGGATTGATAGCGTTGAACAATTTTTTTATCCGAGGCTTGCAACCACGCACGTTGTGCCCGATGTTGAGAGTGACGGTCAATTATAGTGATTCAATCTGACCCGATAAAATCGAGCCGGTTGGGTCGAAGCGAGAAAGGGGACTGCCATGCTGAGCAAAGAACTTGAACTGACCCTGAACACGGCTTTCACCGTGGCGCGCTCAAAACGCCATGAGTTTATGACCGTTGAACACCTTTTGCTTGCGCTTCTGGACAATGCGTCAGCGGTCGATGTGCTGAAAGCCTGCGGGGCCAACCTGGATAAACTGCGGTCTGATCTACAGGACTTTATCAACTCAACCACGCCGTTAATCCCTGAAGGCCAGAGTGAGCGCGAAACGCAGCCTACTCTTGGTTTCCAGCGAGTACTGCAGCGTGCTGTTTTCCACGTTCAGTCGTCCGGTAAAAGTGAGGTCACCGGCGCAAATGTGCTGGTAGCGATTTTTTCCGAGCAGGAAAGTCAGGCGGTCTACTTCCTGAAGCAGCAAAACGTTGCCCGTGTGGATGCGGTCAACTATATCGCCCATGGCATTTCCAAAGTGGCCGGGCACAGCAGTTCTCCGTCACCATCGCCATCAGAGCAGGAAGATGGCGAAGAGGGTAGCGGCGAGATGGCATCGCATCCGTTGACAGGCTATGCCACCAACCTCAACGAAGAAGCTAAGAAAGGTAAGATTGACCCGCTGATCGGGCGTGACCATGAGCTTGAGCGGGTCGTTCAGATTCTGGCCCGTCGGCGCAAGAATAACCCCTTGCTGGTCGGTGAAGCCGGTGTGGGCAAAACCGCCATTGCTGAAGGTCTGGCCAAGCGCATCGTTGAAGAAGATGTTCCCGGGGTGATCGCCGATGCGGTGGTTTATGCGCTGGATATGGGCGCGCTGCTGGCAGGCACCAAGTACCGCGGCGACTTTGAGAAGCGTCTCAAGGGGCTGTTGGCGGAGCTGAAAAAGCTGCCCAATGCGATCCTGTTTATCGATGAAATTCATACGGTGATTGGTGCTGGCGCCGCGTCTGGCGGCGTTATGGACGCCTCCAATCTGCTCAAGCCGTTGTTGTCATCGGGTGAACTGCGCTGCATCGGTTCAACCACCTTCCAAGAATTCCGCGGCATATTCGAGAAAGACCGTGCTCTGGCGCGTCGTTTCCAGAAAGTTGATGTACTGGCGCCCTCCGTGGATGACACCATCAAGATTCTTAAAGGTTTGCGTTCGCGCTTTGAGGAGCACCACGAACTCAAGTACACCGATGCGGCACTGGAAGCCGCTGCGCGTTTGTCAGACCGCTATATCAATGACCGTTTCCTGCCGGACAAGGCAATCGATATCATTGATGAGGCCGGTGCCCATCAGCGTATGCTGCCTACTGAAATGCGCGTCGATACCATTGACGTGGATCAGGTGGAAGCCGTTGTGGCATCGGTCGCCCGCATTCCGCCGAAAAGCGTTTCAAGCTCTGACCGCAAGCTGCTTGAAAACCTTGACCGTGACCTGAAAATGCTGGTGTTTGGGCAGAACGAAGCCATTGACAGCCTGACGGCGGCGATCAAGCTTTCCCGGGCCGGGCTGAAATCTCCCGACAAGCCGGTGGGTAGCTTCCTGTTTGCCGGACCAACGGGTGTGGGTAAGACCGAGGTGGCTCGGCAGCTGGCGCATATCATGGGGATTGAGCTGGTACGCTTTGATATGTCCGAGTACATGGAACGGCATACCGTTTCACGGCTTATCGGGGCGCCGCCAGGCTACGTTGGTTACGACCAGGGCGGCCTGCTGACCGAAGCGATTACCAAGCAACCGCACTGTGTGCTGCTGATGGATGAAATCGAAAAAGCACACCCTGAAGTCTTCAACCTGCTGTTGCAGGTGATGGATCACGGACGCTTGACGGATAACAACGGCCGCGAGGCGGATTTCCGCCACGTTATTGTGATCATGACCTCCAACGCGGGCGCCGAGCAGGCTTCGCGCCGGTCAATTGGTTTCCAGACTCAGGATCACTCAACGGATGCCATGGAAGTCATTCGCCGCACCTTCTCACCGGAATTCCGCAACCGCCTTGACGGTATTATCCAGTTCAGCGAGCTGGCAACCGATGTGGTGCGTAACGTGGTCGATAAGTTCCTGGTTGAACTGCAGGCTCAGCTGGATGAAAAACGCGTTCAGCTTGAAGTGGATGAGCAAGCGCGGGATTGGCTGGCCGTTCAGGGCTACGACCCCGATATGGGGGCACGTCCGATGGCTCGTCTGATTCAGGAGAAGCTGAAAAAGCCGTTGGCCGAAATGATCCTGTTTGGTGAGCTGGCAGAGTACGGCGGCATCGTGCATGTCAGTCTTGAAAATGGTGAGCTGCATTTATCCACCGAACCCGAAATGGCTGATGCGCCCTAGATAGCGGACGCGCATCAATAAACGCCTTTCCAGGCACAAAAAAGCGCCCTGTCAATGACGGGGCGTTTTCGTCTTAAGACGCAGAATTCAAAACCATCAGGCTATGTCTCTTTATCCAGCATGAACGTCATTTTGGCTAAGCAACACAAGATTGCCCAGTTCTGCGACCAGGTGTTCGTGCGACGTAAAGTAGTGTCAGCTACAGAGTAAATAGCTATTAGCGCGAACGGTAGACGATCCGTCCCTTGGAAAGGTCATAGGGGGTCAATTCAACCTTGACCTTGTCGCCGGTCAGAATACGAATATAGTTCTTACGCATTTTGCCAGAGATGTGAGCAGTGACCACGTGGCCGTTTTCCAGCTCAACACGGAACATGGTATTAGGTAGGGTGTCAACGATGACACCATCCATTTCAATATGGTCTTCGCGTGCCATATAGGCAGATCCTCGCTTGTAGTGCTTTAAGTGAATACCGATCAAGTACTGAACTCAGTACGTCGATAGAGACAATCGGTATTTGCCCTAATGGGCATTAACAGCACTATATTGTGCCGCAAGCCCACCAACAAGGCAAAAAAGCTTTACTTTTTTGCCCACAAAAAAGCACTTCAGATGATCAGGGGCTGCCAATGACGGCCACTAAGCACTTCTACTGGCGAGAAATGCTGCTTATAGTTCATTTTGCGGCATTCTTCAATCCAGTAACCAAGGTAAAGGTGAGGCACCCCCTGCGTTCTTGCCATTTCAATCAATTTTAAAATGGCAAACGTGCCCAGCGAACGTTTTTCAAAGGCTTCGTCTGTCGCAAAAAAAGGTGTATATCGCTGAAATGCCGTGTTCCAGTTGGTCAAAAGCAGCCACGGCTACCAGAGTCTCGTTGAGGATGAACTCCAGCAGGAAGGCATAGGGTTCATTGAGTGTCAAAAAGTACGGTACTGCTCGTGGCTGGGAGGATACATATCGCCGTCGGCATGACGTTGGCAGATGTAGTCCGCATACAGAGCGTAGTGGCGGCTGTTGAAGCAGGCGTTAACGACCCTGGTCTGAAGGTCGGCATTGCGGCGCAGCAGCTTGCGCTGGGTGCGGTTGGGTTCAAAGCGCTCAACCGGAATACGAACAGAACGGCAGGCATTACAGCCTTCACAGTGTGGGCGGTATAGGTGCCGCCCGCTACGCCGAAAGCCGAGCAATGAGAGCGAATCGTAAACGCCAGGCAGCGGGGCCTCCTGAGGGTCCAGAAAGAGGGTGGTGGCCTCGCGTCCAGGCAGGTAGCTGCAGTCATGTGGCACTGTTAAAAAGAAGCGCAAATCCCTCACGGGTCGACGTGGCGTGTTGCTGCTCACGGTTGGCCTCCTGACGATGAATGAGTGTAACGATCAGTGCGACAGATTATCTTACGTTGCGTATCAGCGCTTGGTTGTCCGGCGCCGCGAGGGCCTCAAGCCATCTTGAAGGCGGAACCTTTGGCGCTTCCTTCCGCACCGAATAGAGTTCGAAGTCTCTTTCCGGTAAGCATAGCCCAAGATATTTAATGAAGCTTGCGCGGGAAATGGTTTCAGCGCCCATATTGGCAAGATGCGCCGTATGCATCTGGCAGTCAATCAGCGTTCCACCGCCCTGGTGCATGGCGGCTGACAGATAGGCGAGAGCTACCTTTGAGGCGTCCGTTTGGCGTGAAAACATCGATTCGCCAAAAATATCGGCCCCATGGCAAGGCCGTAAAGCCCGCCGACCAGAGCGTTGTCCTGATACACCTCAATGCTGTGCGCGATTCCAGCCTGGTGCAGGCGCGTATAGGCAGTGAGCATGTCATCAGTAATCCAAGTGCCGCCTCCATCCTGACGCGGTGCGGCGCAGGCCAGCATGACTCTTTCAAAGCATTGGTCCAATGTGACCGTGAAACCGCCGTTGCGCAGGCGTTTAGTGAGGCTGCGTCTTTGCCTGAAATTTTCAGGGTAGAGCACCATTCTGGGGTCTGGGCTCCACCACAGGATAGGGTCGCCAGCGCTGAACCAGGGGAAGATCCCCTGGCGATAGGCGCTGACCAGCCAGTCAGGTGTTAATGCACCACCAGCTGCCAGAAGGCCATCAGGGGTGTTGAGTGCCATGGACACATCGGGAAAATACGGTGTTGCGCTGTCCAGCCAAGGCAGCATAAGGGTTCCTTGCAATAAGCAAATAAATCAACAGATCCTGATCTCTGTTATTCTCAATACCAATTGTCAACAGTAGTAATCGCCCCTGTGACGGCAGAAAGATGCTCGGTATGATGGCATATCGTAAGCGCCAATGGGCGATCTGAAAATCTCACACACTATATAATATACGCTGTTGTTAAACTGCCAGAAGAGAGTGTTCCGGTTACGGTATCCATTCTCAATAGCATTTATTGCTACAGCCCTGAAAAGTCATCTTGCAGGCTGTGGTTGTCAGTCAGGTATGAAGGGAGAATTGCTTGAACGTGAAAAAGACTGTTAACAGGCAAAAATCGCAGGGCTCAGGCGAACCTCGTAAAGCATCGTCTGAGCGCGTCAATGTGGCGAAGGCCAAAGCAAAGGCGGGAGCCAGGCATGTCGGTGTGCGTCTGCAGGGCGTGGCGCGTGAGGCTGTGGTCATTGTGCTGCTGGCACTGTGCGTATTTTTACTTCTGGCGATGCTCAGCTATCACGCTGGCGACCCCGGCTGGTCTTATCGCGGTCCTGAAACTGAGGTTGCTAACTGGATGGGCGCCTTGGGTGCCTGGCTGGCGGACGTTATGTATTCCTTGCTGGGAACTAGTGCGCTGTGGTTTCCAGGGGTATTAGGCTTTGCTGCCTGGTGGTTAATGCGTTCACGTCAGGTCACCTTTGAGCTGGATATGCTGGCATTGGCCGTGCGCGTTGCTGGTTTTGTCATGTTGCTGTTGGGCACCACTCTGCTGGGAGCGCTGCATTTCTACAGCCCGGATAGCATGCTGCCTTACGGCGCTGGCGGCATTCTCGGTGAAGGCCTGGTGACCACTCTGATGCCGATACTCAGCCATTCAGGCGTGGGGCTGGTGGCCGCGGCCCTGGTACTGGGCGGTTTTCCGATCCTTACCAGGGTGTCGTGGCTCGACCTGACGGATGAAGTAGGGTTTCAGGCATGCCGACTAGGGCGCTGGGTGCACCAATTGCTGGGGGGCTGGACGACAAGCGTCGCGAGCATCAGGCCAAGCGCAGGCCGCATCTGAGTGACTACGACGAGGAGCCTGAAACGCCTGACACCTATCAGCAATCCACGACTGATGATCCTGCACCTGCCAAAGCGCCGAGTGCGCACCGCGAGCCTCATGTCTCCTGGGGAACAGCCGCTGCGGGTGCCAGTGCTGCCGGTGGTGCCTGGGCGGCTACGCGACTGACAGCCTCTCGGCATGCAGAGCCGGATCTTTCGGCTGAAAAATCGCCAACGCCAACCACTTCTGAAGACTACCCATCCTTCAGCGCCGTAGAGCGTCCTGTTGAAAGCCCTCTCGACAGCGATATGGACAGCGATGTAAACGACATTGAAAATAATGCTGCTGACAGCGCTCCAGAGCAGCCGCTGTCGGCCATTCATCCGGCTGCTTCTGCGCCTCGCGAGGAGGTACCTGCCAAAACGCACGGGCGTATTGAGCCAAGGCTCAGTCCCGAAGCTGAACCTGAACCAATGCCAGTGCCAACGCCAGAGCTTGAGGCAACGCCTGAAGCAATGTCAGCTCCAGAACCAGAACCAGAACCAGAACCAGAATCAGAACCAGAACCAGAACCAGCTTCTGAGCCTGAACCAAGGGAAGCGGTCGAAAAAGCCTCTGAACGACCTGTGCCTGAAAGGCGTGTACCGGAAATTGTCCCGGAGCCGGTGCTGGAAGACGAGCCTGAATGGCCGCCTGGGTTGGAATCGGCCTTTGCAGCTAAGCCGCAGGCGGATGCACCACCGAAAATGGATGAACCACAGAAAATGGATGAACCCGCCCAGGCAGCGCCATCACCAGCGACGGAAACACCTGTTTCCTCATCAGCATCAACACCAGCCGATGGCCCGGCGGACGATGAAACCATGACGCTGTGGACGGTTGAGCATCTGCAAAATCAGCGGCCAGTGCTGGAAGGCATGCCGGAGCCTGATGGGGACGTGCCTAGCCTGCGTCTGCTGACGCCTCCTGAGCCCCAGAAACCTAACTACAGTGAACAGCAGTTGGCGGATATGGCGGAACTTCTGGAAATCCGCCTGAAGGAATACGGCGTCAAGGCTGAGGTCGTGGATACCTGGCCAGGGCCGGTGATTACCCGCTTTGAAATCAAGCCGGCCGCTGGGGTCAAGGTTTCCAAGATCACTAATCTGGCCAAGGATCTGGCGCGCTCGCTGATGGTGAAAAGTGTCCGTGTGGTGGAAGTGATTCCTGGTCGTCCGACCGTCGGTATTGAAATTCCTAACCCCAATCGTGCCATGATCCGCCTGCGCGAAGTGGTTGACTCTGATCTCTACCAGCAGGAGACCTCACCGCTGACCATGGCGCTGGGCCAGGATATCGGCGGTGGCCCTGTGGTGGCGGACCTGGGCAAGATGCCTCACCTGCTGGTGGCGGGTACAACGGGCTCAGGTAAGTCGGTGGGGGTCAATGCCATGCTGGTCTCGATGCTGCTAAAAGCGACACCGGACGAGCTGCGCCTGATTATGGTCGACCCCAAGATGCTTGAGCTATCCGTATATGACGGTATCCCACACCTTCTGGCGCCGGTGGTCACCGATATGAAAGAAGCCGCCAACAGCCTGCGCTGGTGTGTGGCCGAAATGGAGCGCCGCTACAAACTGATGGCGGCAATGGGGGTGCGTAACATTGCTGGCTTCAATTCCCGCCTGGATGAAGCTGAAAGGGCGGGTGCTCAGGTAGCTGATCCACTGTGGGAACCTCAGCCCTGGGAAATGCATCAGGCGCCCCCGGTGCTGGAAAAACTGCCTTATATTGTGGTGGTGATAGATGAATTTGCCGACATGTTTATGATAGTGGGCAAGAAGGTGGAAGAGTTGATCGCCCGCCTGGCGCAGAAAGCCCGTGCCGCCGGTATTCATCTTATCCTGGCCACTCAGCGGCCCTCTGTGGACGTAGTGACCGGCCTGATCAAGGCCAATATACCGTCGCGCATGGCGTTTCAGGTCTCCTCGAGGATTGATTCGCGGACAATCCTTGACCAGGGCGGCGCTGAGAGCCTGCTAGGCCATGGTGATATGCTGTATCTGCCTGCAGGCTCTGGGCCTCCCAGCCGCGTCCACGGCGCTTTTGTCGATGATGATGAGGTTCACCGCGTGGTGGAGGACTGGAAGCTGCGTGGAGAGCCTGAGTACATTGAGGAAATACTGACGGGTGGCGTATCAGCAGATGCGCTGGCGGGGCTTGAGGCAGAAGGTGCCGATGGTGACGATGCCGAGCAGGATGCTCTTTACGATGAGGCTGTCCAGTTTGTAACAGAAACCCGTAAAGCTTCGATTTCTGCCGTTCAGCGTCGTTTCAAGATTGGTTATAACCGCGCAGCGCGCCTGGTGGATGCCATGGAAAGTGCCGGTGTGGTGTCTTCCATGGGGTCCAATGGTCAGCGTGAAGTGTTGGCTAATGCCCCCACGGGCCTCTGATCTTCCAATCGTGCAAACACCAAGAAAACCACGCCGCAGGTGAAACCTTGCGGCGTGGTGTGCGTCTGAGACCACAACAACCTTATTGGGGATGAATGCTCATCCCGTCAGGCAGATAAAGGAAATCGCTATGAATCGCACAGATACGCCTGTTGTGGCACACACGTCGGAAAATACTGCTTCAGTTAGCCGTCAGCGCTCCTTTGGGCTAATGCTGGCAGCTAGCGCCCTGGGCTTGATGGTCAGCCCGGAAAGCTGGGCGCAGGATGCCGCTGAACGCCTGAGCGAGCGGCTGGAGCCGCTGGAAACCTATCACGCCAGCTTCGAGCAGAAGATTCTGGATAGTAGCGGTGACCACCTGCAGGAAGCGCAAGGTGAGATGTGGCTGGCGCGCCCTGGCCTGTTACGCTGGGAGGTCGATGCCCCTTACGCACAGACCGTCATGTCAGACGGTGAAGAGGTCTATCTTTATGATCCTGATCTTGAGCAAGTGACGGTTCAGGCTGTTGATGAACGCATCACTCATACGCCGGCGTTGCTAATTTCCGGCAATATTGATGATCTAACGGCAAGTTACGATGTGCACTACGAAAATGGCGATGAAGATATTTTTACCCTGGTGCCCTCAACCCCTGACACCTTGTTTGAAGAGCTGAACCTGATGTTTGAAGGTGAAACCCTGACCGAGCTGTGGATGACTGACAGTACCGGTCAACGCACGGCGATTATTTTCAGCGCCATCCGTCAGAACAGTGAGATTGACGATGAACGCTTCACCTTTGAAATCCCGGAAGGTACAGATGTTATTCGTGAGGGCCGTTAGGGCCTGCTGAAGTTTCACTTTTGTCAGCCTCCTCGTCTCGGCCCTTGCGCCACGCCATGATGTCGGCAAAGCGCTTTTCCTGACCGTGGGGGCTAGGCTGATAGAAGTCTTCGCGGCTCAATGATGCAGGCCAGCAATCATGGCTACTACCGGCCGGGTAGCCCTCCGGCTCGTGGTGGGCGTAGCGATAACCCTGACCGTGCCCCAATTGCTCCATTAAACGGGTGGGTGCATTGCGCAGATAGCTGGGCACTTCAAGTTCGGGCGTTTGGCGCACATAGCGTTGAGCGGCTTTCCAGGCCTGGTCAATGCGGTTGCTTTTCGGGGCGACGCACAGGTGAATCAAGGCGTGGGCAATCGCTCGCTGGCCCTCGTAGTCTCCCAATCGTAAATAGGCATCCCAGGCGGCCATGACCAGAGGCAGGGTGCGGGGGTCAGCATTGCCAACGTCTTCGGAGGCAATGGCAGCTAATCGGCGTACCACATCCAGAGGGTCGCCGCCGCCCTGGATAAAACGCGCCATATACAGCAAGGCCGCGTTGGGCCGAGAAGAACGCACTGATTTATGCAGCGCCGATAACAGGTCGTAATAGGCATCACCCTGTTTGTCAAAGGCGCTGGCCTGATGCCCCAGCACGTCTTTTAATGCCTCTGGGCCAAGGTGTTCCTGGCCTTGCTGCGGTTGGGTGAAATCACACGCCGTTTCCAGCAGCCCGAGCGCCCGGCGTGCATCGCCTGCGCTGGCGCGGGCCAGCATTTCAAGCACCTTATCCGCCACCTGAATGTTTCTCTGGCCAAGGCCTCGTTGTGGGTCAGCCAGTGCCTGATGTAGCACCTCTATGAGCTCGCTCTCACTCAATGGCTTGAGCACATACACCCGCGCTCGGGAAAGTAGGGCTGAATTTACTTCAAACGACGGATTTTCGGTGGTGGCACCGATCAGGGTCAAAAGGCCGGATTCAACATGCGGTAGCAGGGCATCCTGCTGGGACTTGTTAAGACGGTGAATCTCATCCAAAAAAGAATCACCGCTTCTCCAGGCCGCTGCCGGGCACGCTCTACAACGTTGCGGATGTCCTTGACTCCCGCCATTACAGCGCTAAGCGCTTCCAGATGCGAATCAGCAGCGCGTGCCAGTATTTCCGCCAGGGTGGTTTTACCAACCCCAGGCGGGCCCCATAGAATCATGGAGCGAATCACCCCGGATTCGGCCATTTGGCGTAGTGGTTTGCCTGTGCCCACCAGAGCCTGCTGGCCGATATAATCATTCAGAGTGACAGGGCGCATGCGGTAGGCTAACGGGGCGTCACTGGCTGAGTCACTTGTCTGGGCAAACAGGTCCATCTCGGCTCCCTATGTGGGTGTGAACAAAACGGCGGTTGTCATTGTCCCTAGACAGCCAACATTGTTAACGAGGGCTGTATCAGGCTACTGTATTCGTTATTTTCTACAAAGCCCTGCTAGACTGCTTGTGTTTTACCTGATGGTAACGAAATCTAATAATAACGCTGGTACATCAGGACTTGCTTTTTCCAGCGATGATCGCGTGTCACTGTTCACACTCCAGCGGCAAGCCTGAGATAAGAGGAGGCGGCAACATGCTAAACCAATTGCGTTTGGATCATGCCAATATGGCGCGAATGCTCCACGTTCTGCAGCTTAAACAGAAAAAGCTTGAAAAGGGTGAGCGTCCCAATTTTCAGCTAATGCGCGAAGTAGTGGACTATATTCTGGCTTATATGGAGGATTTTACGGCGCCACTGGAACGCGTATTTGTCGAGCGTTTACAGGCTAAAGCGCCGGATCAGGTCTCGCAAGTTGAGAACATGCTAAGCGACTATCGGGAGCTCAAGCCGCAGCTTGAGAAGCTTTCTGCGGATATTGACACCGTCCTGATGGACATGGTGTTACCTATGGATCGTTTCGCTGAAGACCTAAAACAGTATCTGGCAGCTCATCGCGCCTATCTGCGTCAGGAGCGTGAAGCCCTCTTCCCGCTGGTTGAAAAGCACTTTGCTGAAGAGGATATCGATGCTCTGCGCCAAGCGTTACCGGAGGGTGCAGAAAAAGAGTTGGAACGTCTGCAGCAGGCATACCCAGAACTGTATGCCGAACTAAAAGGTGCTGAAGTACCGGTTGTTTAAATGGTAGTGAACACATCAGCCCCATGAGAGCCCCTATCGACACTCTCAAGGCTGACAACGGAGCGTGCTACACTTGGCCGCTCCGTTTTTTTATACGTCCGTAGCTGATAAGGGCAAGCTGTCATGACCGGCCCCATTTTAATCTTTGACTCAGGCGTGGGCGGCCTCTCGGTCGCTTATGCGTTGCGCTGCGCCTACCCTGAAGCGGCCTTCTGTTATGCCTGCGACAATGCCTGGCTGCCCTACGGCGTTCGCCAGGATGCTGAGCTGACCGCACGTATTGTCGCGGTGTGTCTGGCGGCTGTGGAGGCCTGTCAGCCGAGCGTGCTGGTGGTGGCCTGCAACACGGCCAGTACGCTGGCATTGGAGCAGCTGCGTTCGGCGCTGAGTATTCCTGTGGTCGGCACGGTGCCTGCCATCAAACCGGCTGCCAACCTGTCAAAAAGTCGTCATATTGCACTCCTGGCCACCTCGGCAACGGTAAGGCGTCCCTATACCCAGCAGTTGATTGATAACTTTGCCAAAGATTGCCGGATTACGCGTGTCGCAGCCGATGGCTTGGTGGTGGAAGCCGAACGTTGGCTAAGCGGTAATCCACCCAGTCAGATGCGTTTGAACGCCCTAATGGCCCCGTTATGGCAAGCGACTGATGACACACCCCCGGTGGATACCGTGGTGCTTGGGTGTACCCATTTTCCATTAATGCTGCCCTGGCTGGAAGCGTTGTCGCCTGTGGAGCTGAACTGGGTAGATTCGGGCGCCGCGATTGCTCGGCGGGTGGGTCAAGTCAGTGAGACATTTAACACAGGCCGGCGCGACAACCGTAGTTTTACCACGGCAACAGCAAAGGGCTTACAGGCAGGATTGGCCGATTATGGTTTCTCAGCGCCTGAGCTTTTACGACTGAAAAGCTGATGCCCTGATGCGGTGTACCAACTAGGCGTTTATTCATCTATTCGTCAGCATCACCTACCAATCATTACCAGACTAAAAAGGAGCTTATCTTTGGCAATCCCAGTGGTTGAGCCCGAACGCTATAGCGAACAGTTGAATGCCAAGCGCGAAACCCTTGAGGCGCTGCTGGCCGAATTCTCGCCTCCGCCGGTGGAGGTTATGGAGTCGCCACCAGGCTATTATCGTCAGCGCTGCGAATTCCGCATCTGGCATGATGGCGACGACCTGTTTTACGCCATGTTTGAGGTGGACCCTGAAAACCCAGCCAATAAAGCGGTGGTCAGGCTGGATCAGTATCCGGTGGCCAGTGCCCAGATAAATGCCTTGATGCCCTTGCTACGCAATGCGTTTCTGGCCAGCCGTGAGCTACGTCATCGCCTGTTTCAGGTCGAGTTCCTGACCACTCTATCCGGTGAAGCACTGGTGACGCTTATCTACCATCGCCCGCTGGGTGATGCCTGGGAAGAAGAGGCGCGCGCACTGGAAAAAGCCTTAGGCATCATGATTATTGGTCGCTCGCGCAAGCAGCGTAAGGTGCTGACCCGTGACTACGTATGGGAAAAACTTGAGGTTGATGGCCAGCAATGGCATTACCAGCAGGTTGAAAACAGCTTTACCCAGCCCAACGCCGAGGTCTGCCAGAAAATGCTCAGCTGGGCGCGTTCAGTGACTGCCGGAAGCCAGGCAGGCGATCTGGTTGAGCTATACTGCGGTAATGGCAACTTCACTGTGGCGCTGGCGGAAAACTTTCGTCGGGTATTGGCGACCGAAATTTCACGCACCTCAGTGGCCAGTGCCAAGGTTAACTTTGCCGCAAATGAAATCACCAATGCCCAGGTGGTCAGGATGTCTGCGGAAGAGTTTTCCCAGGCGCTCAAAGGGGAAAAAGGCGGGCGGCGCGTTTCTGAAATGGCGTTGGATGACTATCAGTTTTCAGCCGTTTTGGTAGACCCGCCTCGCGCCGGGTTGGATGAGGCCAGCTGTCATCAGATCAGCGCTTATCCGTCGATTGTTTATATTTCGTGTAACCCTGCGACACTGGCGGAAAATCTGGCCATACTGATTCAGACGCATCGCATAGAACGCTTGGCATTGTTTGACCAGTTTCCGTTCACGCAACATATGGAGGCAGGTGTGCTGTTAGCTCGTCGTTAGCGCGTGTCGTCAATACAGTATGAATATCTATTACACAATGAACAGGTTACTCAGCGAGGGCTGGCCAAGGTGTAGTTGGCTATTTAGAGGTCGCTAATGGTCATCCAGTCGTAAAACGTATAAATAACAATGCACAATTGGTATGCGTTATGAGTAAGACGTCAGTTGGCTGGGGTTGGCCGAAGAGGTCGCGTAGGCTCGATCTCTTGGTGGCTTAACAGCTAACGATCTTCGTTTTGGCCGGTAATGGCCTTGGCAGTTGAGGTGATAAATGCATTACATTGCGATTGAAGAGAGCCGACAGGATCTTCTTAAACAGTTAAAGGAACGGCTGGAATCGCGTCTGGAACCCGCTAGAGCGGCGGCGATTGATGCTTTTGCGCGGCAGTTTTATGCCACCGTGCCTGTCGAGGATCTCATTGACCGGCGGCTGGATGACCTTTACGGCGCCACCCTGTCCATCTGGCAGTTTCTTCAGCATCATGAACCAGAAAGTCCCAAAGTAGCCGTCTTCAATCCTGACTTTGAAGAGCATGGTTGGCAGTCGACCCACACCTTTGTGGCGGTGTTGCATGCGGATATGCCGTTTCTGGTCGATTCGGTGCGTATCGAGCTTAACCGCCGTGGCTTGACGGTTCATGCGATTCAGAATGCTGTCCTCTCCGTGGAACGCGATGACCAATACCAGCTTAAGCGGTTGGTTTCGTCCCAGAATGACGACGCGCCTGACAGCCGCGAATCGCTGATTGTTATTGAAGTGGATCGCCATACTGACCGCGATGCCCTGGCGGTTATCGAGCAGAATCTTCATGACGTGCTGTGTGATGTGCGCACTGCAGTCAATGACTATGACGGCATGTGTGCGCGTACCCGTGAGGCCATTCAGGAGCTGGAAAAAGTCTGCCCGCCGCAGATCGACCCGGATGATCACGAAGAAGCCATCGCGTTTCTGGAGTGGTTGGTCAAAGATAATTTCACTTATCTGGGCTATGACGAATACACCCTTCAAGACGGCGAACTGGTGCGCGACAACGACAGCGTTCTAGGCGTGTTCCGGCTGGACTATCCGCGCTACTGCGAACGCATCCGTACCGAGCAGGGCGTTGACGAGAACAACGATTACGTACTCGTGCCCCAGCTATTGTCGTTTGCCAAAAGTGCCCATCATTCCCGGGTTCATCGTCCCACCTATCCGGATTACATAACGGTTGACCGCTACGACGATGACGGCAATGTGGTAGGCGAACGGCGCTTCTTCGGGCTGTTTACGGCCACCGTCTATAATGAATCACCGCGTAATATTCCGGTACTGCGCCGTAAACTCAAGGCGGTGATGGACATTGCCGGCTTCAACCCTCAAGGCCACAACGGCAAACAGTTGCTGCAAGTACTGGAAGTCTATCCGCGGGATGATCTGTTTCAGACCTCGACCGAGTCTCTGGCTGGCACCGCGCTGGGCATTCTCAATATTCGTGAACGCCGCCAGGTGCGCCTGTTTGTGCGCGCGGATGTGAGCGGCAAATTCTATTCCTGTCTGATTTTTGTCCCTCGGGATGTATTTTCCACCGACTTGCGCCAACGCATTCAGAACCTGCTATGCGAAGAAATGGATGCGCATTTTGGTGACTTTAATACCTATCTGTCCGAGTCGGTGCTGGCGCGTATTCAGCTGATTCTGCGTTTCAACGGCGATAAGCCATGCAAGTTTGACCTGAAACGTATCGAACACAAGGTCTCGCAGCTGGCGCGCAGCTGGAAAGATGAGCTGCAGTCCGCCATGGTAGAGGGGTTTGGTGAAGAAAGTGCCAACCATCTGATGGAGCGCTTCAGCAGCGCTTTTTCTGCAAGCTACCGGGAAGACTTCAGCGCGCGCACCGGTGTCTTTGATATTCAGCACCTGTTGGCACTGGATAATGGCGATGACCTGGCGCTGTCGCTCTATCGCCCGCTGGAAGAGCAGGGCGGTGGCCTTAACCTCAAGCTGTTCCATCGCGAATCACAGATTCCGCTTTCAGATGTGCTGCCGATGATGGAAAACCTGGGGCTGCGGGTGATCGGCGAACGCCCTTATGAAATCAACGAGCCATCAGAGCGCTACTGGATTCACGATTTTGAACTGGAACATAGTGGCGCCGACCTTAGCCTGAGCGAAATGCGTGTGGCGTTCACCGAAGCGTTCAAGCGGATTTGGGGCGGTGAAGCCGATAATGATGCCTTCAACCGGCTGATTATCGGTGCCAACCTGGACTGGCGTGAAGTGGCGATGCTGCGCGGCTATGCGCGTTACCTCAAGCAGATTCGCTTTGGTATGTCGCAAAACTATATTGCTTCTACCCTGGCTAACTACCCGCATATTACCCGTGAGTTGGTGGAGTTGTTCCGTCTGCGCTTTGACCCGCTGTGCAAGGATCGCGACAGCAGTGCCTGTCTTGCACGTATTAATGAACACCTTGAGCAGGTCACCAGCCTCAATGATGACCAACTGGTGCGACGCTTTGTGGAACTGATTCAGGCGACCTTGCGTACCAACTACTACCAGCTGGGTGAGCAGGGGCGCTTCAAGGATTACATTGCCTACAAGCTGGAGCCTTCCAAGGTGACCGGTATGCCCAAGCCGCGTCCTGCCTATGAGATTTTCGTCTGTTCGCCCAGGGTGGAAGGTGTTCACCTGCGCGGCGGCAAGGTTGCCCGTGGCGGGCTGCGCTGGTCTGATCGCCGGGAAGACTTCCGCACCGAGGTGCTGGGGCTGGTCAAGGCGCAGCAGGTGAAAAACGCCGTGATTGTGCCGGTGGGTGCCAAAGGTGGCTTTGTCTGTAAGCGAATGCCCGAGAATGCTGACAGGGAAGCCGTGCAGAAAGAAGGTATTGCCTGTTACAAAACCTTTATTCGTGCCTTGCTGGATGTCACTGACAACCTCGTGGGCAGTGGCGTTGTGCCGCCAGACAATGTGGTACGTCATGATGACGATGATGCCTATCTGGTGGTGGCTGCCGATAAGGGAACGGCAACGTTTTCGGATATTGCCAACGAAATCTCGCTGGAATACGGGCATTGGCTGGGGGATGCATTTGCCTCCGGCGGCGCCAATGGTTATGACCACAAGAAAATGGGCATTACCGCGCGGGGCGCCTGGGAATCTGTTGAGCGCCATTTCCGTAATCTGGGGCTGAACACTCAGCGCGAAAACTTCACTGTAGTCGGTGTTGGTGATATGGGCGGTGATGTGTTCGGTAACGGCATGCTGCTGTCTGAGCATATTCAGCTGGTGGGTGCCTTCAACCACCTGCATATCTTTGTTGACCCCAACCCGGATGCCGCGACGACCTTTGCTGAACGTCAGCGCCTGTTCAATATGCCCCGCTCCAGCTGGGAAGATTTTGACAAGTCGTTGATTTCTGCAGGGGTGGTATCTTCAGCCGGAGTGCAAAATCCATCAGCATCACGCCGCAGATGCAGGACGTCTTTGGCATCAGTGAATCCCAGATGGCTCCCAATGACCTGATCCGTGCCATGCTTAAGGCACATGTAGACCTGTTCTGGAACGGCGGTATCGGCACTTATGTGAAGGGCTCGGAGGAAACCGACGCCGAAGTGGGCGATAAAGCTAACGATGCCTTGCGTATCAATGGCTGTGAGCTGAACTGCCGCGTTATCGGTGAGGGCGGTAACCTGGGCTTTACTCAGCTGGGCCGCATGGAGGCTGCCAATAAGGGCGTGCTGGTTTACACCGATTTCATTGATAACGCCGGTGGCGTGAATTGCTCTGACCACGAAGTCAATATCAAGATTCTGATTGATGAAGTGGTCAAACGTGGTGATATGACCGAGAAGCAGCGTAATAAGCTGCTCGCCGATATGACCGATGAAGTGGCGGATCTGGTTATTCTCGACAACTACCGTCAGACCCAGGCCCTGGATCTGTCGGCACTGATCTCCAAGCAGGGTATTGGCCCTTATCGTCGCTTTATCAGTGAGCTTGAGGCTGTTGGGCAGATTGACCGCGAGCTGGAGTTCCTGCCGCAGGATGACGTCCTGAAAGAGCGTTCAGGCAGCGGCGAGGGGATGAGTCTGCCGGAACTCTCAGTGTTGATCTCTTACGCTAAGAGCACGCTGAAAGGCGACCTGATCGTCTCCGAGGTGCCGGATGACCCCTATATTCATCGTCATCTTGAGCGCCTCTTTCCGCAGCCGTTGGTGGATAACTATCTCACCGAAATGTACGAGCATCGCCTGAAGCGTGAAATTGTCGCGACTCAGGTCGCCAATGATCTGGTAGATCATATGGGCGTTGTCTTCGTTCGCCGCCTGATGGATTCCACCGGGGCTGGTCGCGCTGATATTGCTCGCGCCTACATCATTGCGCGTGACAGCTTTAATCTGCCCAGCCTGTGGGCGGAAATCGAAGCGCTGGACAACATCGTATCCAGCCAGGTGCAGTACGGGATGATGCTGGATTTGATGCGTATGGTGCGTCGCGCCACCCGTTGGTTCCTGCGTCAGCATCTGGGGCTTTCCACCCAGGATGCTGTGGAATACTTTGGCCCGCGCCTGGCGCAGCTGCAGGAAGGTATTGGTGAGCTGCTTAGCGGTGAGGAGCTGGATGCCTGGCAGCAGCGCCGTGAAGAGCTGCTTGAGGCAGGCGTGCCTGAAACCCTAGCAGGAAGCGTTGCTGCAGCGCCCAGCCTGTATGCGGGGCTGGGTATCATCCAGGCGGCACGCCATGTCAACGAAAAGCCCCAGCGCGTTGCCGAGGTGTTCTATGAAGTCGGCAGCCGCCTGGAACTGCCCTGGATGATTCAGCAGGTCACCCGGTTGGATGTGCGTGATGCCTGGCAGGCCCAGGCGCGGGAAACTTTCCGTGATGATATCGACCGCCAGCAGCTGGCGCTGACAACCAGCGTGTTGAGGCTTGAAACCGGCAACCACGACGTGGACGAGCGGGTTGCACAATGGCTGGATCAGCATGCCGATCTTCATCGCCGCTGGTGCCGCCTGATAGAGGAAGTGCGCAGCGGCAGTGAAAGCGGTTTTGCTCTCTTTGCCGTGGCCGTGCGTGAACTGGTGGACTTGGCTGAAAGTGATAGCGAAGCCTGATCTTATACGCATAAGTAGCTGAAATAACGCCGTGTCCGGCTAGCTGGGCACGGCGTTTCTTGTTGTGGGGGTGCGGTCTGTCACACCAGCCTGCCGCTCTTGCCCGCTTTACGCTATAATGCTGGCCGCTTATTGCTGCCTGGCCAGAGGAACCACCATGTACCACGTTATTCGCCCCGCGCTTTTTCGCCTTGACCCCGAAGCCTCACACACTCTGGCCATGGGCATGCTGGATACCTTGCATCGCCTGGGGGCGGCCAAGCGGCTGGCAGGGGCAAGGGTTAGTGACCCCATAGAGCTGATGGGTTTGCGTTTTCCCAACCGGGTGGGGTTGGCGGCAGGGCTGGATAAAAATGCCGACCACCTTGATGCGCTGGGGGCGTTAGGTTTTGGCTTTATCGAAGTCGGCACTGTCACCCCCAAGGCACAACCGGGTAATCCGAAACCGCGTTTGTTCCGCCTTGCTGGGCATGATGCCATCATCAACCGCTTTGGTTTCAATAACAAAGGGGTGGAGCATCTGGTCGAGCAGGTCAGGAAAAGCCGTTTTGACGGCATTATCGGCATCAATATCGGCAAGAATCTGAGCACGGCGGTCGAGGATGCGCTGGCTGATTATCTGCTTTGCCTGGACGCTGTGCACGACGTGGCGGATTATATCGCAGTGAATATTTCCTCACCCAATACGCCGGGGCTTAGAACCCTGCAGTTTGGCGAACAGCTGGATGCGCTGCTGGGGCCGATCAGAGCGCGCGCCACTGAGCTGGATGATGCCCGCCAGCAGCGTGTGCCGCTGCTGGTCAAAATTGCCCCAGATATGAATGAAGAGGAAATTGCCTTGGTGGCACAAAGCATAGAGCGCAATGGGCTTGATGGCGTGATTGCGACCAATACGACCATTGAGCGCCAGGCGGTAGAGGATGACCCGCAAAGCACAGAGGCCGGTGGGCTATCAGGTAAACCGGTGTTTGAAGCCTCCAACCGGGTTATCAGGCTATTGCGACAGCATTTGCCTGCTATACCGATTATTGGGGTAGGAGGCATCGACAGCGGTGAGGCGGCTCGGCAGAAGCTGGAAGCGGGTGCAGATCTGGTACAGCTTTACTCCGGGCTTATCTATCAGGGGCCAGGCCTGATCAATGCATGCGCTTCTACGCTGGCAGTCATCAGTGCAGATAACAAAAAGCCTGCCGCGTAGGGGCAGGCTTCAGCTTCCATGATGACACGCTCAGCGTCTTACCGGTTCAGGTCATCACCATGGGGTTTTTGTGGATGCCGGAAACCCCCGTCATCCCGCTCCACTGATCGCCGCGTCCTTCACGCCAACCACTCATCCAGTATTCTCGTAAATTGACATCCTGACTGGGGCAGTCATCCCGTGAGCGTCCTGTGACACCTGCTTTATAGCCGTGTACATAAGCCCGTTGAAAGCGATCACGTTTTTGTCTTTTCATTGGCTAACCTCTTCTAATGAAAGCCTTTGATGAGAAATAGCAAAAAACCGCCATTTCAGGAGCTGGCTGTTAGGGTGAGATAGGTCATGCTAATGATGTAAAGCACTCACGTGCTGAACGCAGCAAACCTGCATTTCTGAAACGTCAACCCCAACGCCATATGGTTGTCGTGAATCAAAAAAGCGAGTCAAAAATTGGACCCTGACCCCCGACAACAAACGCATGCGTTATTCTGTAGCTACCCTTTTATTGTTAGACCATAAGGCCAGGGTTTGTCGACCATTAAATTGTCATAAGAGCTACATGGAATTGACATAAATAGTAATATCAGCCTGGAAACGCCGCTGCCAGACGATGATCACCCCGCTTGATTCGCCATGATCAAGCGCCCAAGATTGAGTAATTATGACCGAGCAATATCAAAACGAAGCACTTGACCTGCTAGTGACCTGCCCAAAAGGCATCGAGCAACTGCTGGAAGGAGAGCTGATTCAGCTGGGCGCTACGCCGGGTAAAACCACGGTGGCAGGTATTTATGTCAGCGCCAGCCTGGAGACGGCGTATCGCCTGTGTCTGTGGTCACGCTTGGCCAACCGGGTGATTGTCATTTTGCAGCGAGCGTCCATGGTGGATACCGCTGCCCAGCTGCTCAGCGCTGTCACTGTGGTGCCTTGGGCCGAGCATATCGCAGCAGGCAAAACCCTGGCGGTCGACTTCCATGGCCGCAGTGAGCATATCCGCCATACGCGCTTTGGCGCCCAGACGGTCAAGGATGGCGTGGTGGATGCCATGGCCCTGGCGGGCGCCGAGCGGCCACAGGTAGATACCAAGTCTCCTGATATGCGTCTTTACGCTCACCTGCACCGCAGCAACCTGACCCTGGGTATCGACCTGTCTGGGGAAAGCCTTCATCGGCGAGGGTATCGCCTGGATGTGGGGCATGCGCCCCTCAAGGAAAACCTTGCCGCTGCCTTGCTGGTGCGTGCGGGTTGGCAAGCCCGAGCCAAAGCCGGCGAGCCTTTGATTGACCCGCTATGCGGTGCTGGCACCCTTTTGATTGAGGCGGCGCTGATGGCAGCGGATCAGGCGCCTAACCTGAACCGCCGACGCTTTGGGTTTCACGGTTGGGCGCATCACCAGCAAGCTATCTGGGAAGAGCTACAGCGTGAAGCCCAGGCGCGGGCCAGCATTGGCCGCAAACGCTGCAAGAGTGCACTGTTCGGCTTTGACCAAAGCCCGGCGGCCTTATCAGCGGCCAAGGCCAACGCTATGCGCGCAGGTATTCCGGCGCTGATCACCTTTCATGGTCAGGGGTTGCCCAGCTTGAACGCCCGGAAGGTCTGGCATCGGAATCAGGTCTGCTGATCACCAATCCGCCTTACGGCGAGCGGCTGGGGAGTTGCCAGAGCTGGTCGGCCTTTACGCGACCCTGGGTGAAAAAGCCAAAGCGCTGTTCCCCGGCTGGACGCTGGCTATGTTCACTGGTAATCCGGATCTTGGCCACCGGCTAGGGCTGAGAGCTCACAAGCAGTATGCGCTGAAAAATGGCCCGCTGGATGCCAAGCTGCTGTTAATGGAAATTGGCGCTGACACTGCGTATAAGACTTCCGCCCAGAGCGCTGACAACCATGCCGCGTCAACCTCAAACGATACTCTCGCACAGGCGGCGGAAGATGCGCCACAGCAAGCATCGTCTGATAACGCCCAGATGTTCGCCAACCGGCTGAAAAAGAACCAGAAGCGCCTGAAGAAATGGCTCAAACAAAGCGGTGAAAGCTGCTATCGCTTGTACGATGCCGATATGCCGGAATTTGCCCTGGCTATTGATATCTACGCCGACCGGGTACACGTTCAGGAATACATGCCGCCGCGCTCGGTGAATCCTGCTCAGGCCCAGAAGCGCCTGTTTGACGCCCTTGAAGTCCTGCCTCATACCTTGGAAGTGGACGCCAGCCGGATTTATGTCAAGCAGCGCGAGCGGCAGGCCGGCAAGTCGCAATATCAAAAGCGTGATGCCAGCGGCGAGCGTTTCGAGGTGCAGGAAGGGCCTGCACGCCTATGGGTTAACCTACGTGACTATCTGGATACCGGGCTGTTTCTGGATCATCGTCCGGTGCGGCGTCTGCTGGGTGAGATGGCGCAGGGCAAACGCTTTCTCAACCTGTTCTGTTATACGGCGTCAGCCACGGTTCATGCGGCCCTGGGTGGCGCCAGTGACAGCGTCAGTGTCGATATGTCCAATACCTACCTGAGCTGGGCTCAGGATAACTTTGCCCTCAATGGGCTTGATCCTAGCCGTCACAGAGTCATACGTGATGACTGCTTCAAGTGGCTGGAAACGGCCAGCACCCAGTTTGATCTTATTTTCATGGACCCGCCGACGTTTTCCAACTCGAAGAAAATGCGCGATACCCTGGATATTCAGCGTGATCATCCCCAGCTGGTGCGGTTGGCCATGGCGCGCCTGATGCCAGAGGGCACCCTGGTATTCTCCAACAATCAGCGGCGTTTCGAGCTGGATAGCACCTTGTGCGAAGAGTTCACGGTGGAGGATATTTCCGCCAAGACCTTTGATCCTGATTTTCAGCGCCGCCAAAACCTGCATCATGTCTTCCTGTTGCGTCACAAGGAGGCGGCATGATAGCGCTGACGCTTTACACAACCTTGGGGTGCCATCTGTGCGAGCAGCTGGAGGCTCTGGTGCGCCAGCTGGCCAACCAGGCAGTGGTGCTGACAGCGGTTGAGATCAGCAACGACGATACCTTGATGGCGCGCTATGCCCAGCGCATTCCCGTGCTGGCAGATGCCGAGGGCAAGGAGCTGGATAGAGGCTTTGATGTCGAGCGGCTAGCCGCCTGGCTTGAAGCGCGTGGCTGGCTCGACCAGGCAGCGCTTCAAGCGCTGATGTCGCCGCCTGAGCCAGAACCTGCCAAGCTTGCTTATACTCACAATGGCCGCCGCTATCTTGGCTAGAGGCTAGAGGGCATCCAGTAGTGAGAGCTGACGCATGGCTTCCTGGCCTTCCGGGGAGTCATCGTCCACATCCAGCACCTTGCGAAAGCCACGCGAGGACTGAATGGTGCTCTCGTCGTCCAACCACATCCGGGCCTGTTCGCGGCTTTCTGCCAATTGGTGTTTGAGTCCGCCAAACTGGGTGCCAATCTGCCCCCAGGCGCGGCTGAAAATCCAATCGCCAAACATATCCTGATGAATATGCACCAGCACATAGTCATGGTCGGTTTCCCAGCGTACGATCACACCTTGTCCTCTTGTTTATTGCGCCTTGTCTGCCGGTGCCTTGCGCAGCCGAGCGCCCATTGTAAAGCCCAAGATGAAAAACGCTATGAAACTTGTCGTTGATGCCAATATCCCCGCCAGTGAGGCCTGCTTTGCTGAGTTTGGCGACGTGGTACGCCTGCCGGGCCGCGAGATTACCGCCCGGCATCTAAAGGATGCCGATGCCCTTGTGGTGCGCTCGGTGACCCAGGTCAATCAAGCTATGCTGGCAGATAGCCCGGTGCGCTTTGTGGGCACCTGCACCATAGGCACTGACCATATTGATACCGCCTACCTGAAAGCGCGTGAGATTGCATTCGCCAGTGCTCCTGGGTGTAACGCCGAGGCGGTGGTGGATTATGTGCTGGCTAGCCTGTTAACCCTTGCTGAGCGCCAAGGGTGGTTATTAACCCAGCGCTGCGTGGGCGTTGTTGGCGTGGGTAACGTGGGCAGCCGCCTGCAGGCTCGTCTGCAGGCGTTAGGCGTCGAGGTATTATCTTGTGACCCGCCACGAGCGGCCCAGGAAGGCAGTGCAGGCTTTGAAGCGCTGCAAACGCTGATCAGCCGCTGTGATGTGCTCTGCCTGCATACCCCGCTGGTCACGGAAGGCCCCCACAGGACGCGCCACCTGCTTAGCGCCTCAGAGATCAATGCGCTCAAACCAGGCAGCATAGTGGTGAACGCCGGGCGCGGTGACTGTATGGATAGCGCTGCCCTGGCGGAACGCCTGACTCAGCAGGCGGATCTTACTGCTGTGCTCGACGTATGGGAAAACGAACCGGAGATTGATCCACAATTACATGCGTTAGCTACGCTGGCAACGCCCCATGTGGCGGGCTACAGCCTGGATGGCAAGCTGCGCGGCAGTCTGATGATTCATCATGCTCTGGCTCAGCATCTGGGTCGCCAAAGCCCGCTGACGCTGGCCGATATCTGCCCGTCACCAGCGCTTGGCGAACTGACCTTGCAACAGGCCATACCCACTGAAGACGCCCTGCGGCTGTGCATGCGAGCGGTTTACGACCCGCGCCGTGATCACGACCGCTTGGCACGGGAGATGCAACACCAAGCGATTGGCAACGCCTTTGATCGCTGCCGCGCTGATTACCCCTTACGGCGCGAGTTCGCCACCCTCAAGGTGCGCCTGGGCGATGACGCAACTTCGCTGGCCCCTGGTTTGCGTGCCGCTGGTTTTAATGTCCTGACCGAGGCTTAGCCATAAAAACGCCCACCTCAATGGGTGGGCGCTGTTGTGACGTCATGCAGAAGCATGAATTACCGACGGTAGGAGGCTTCCTGCAGGGCGCGAATGCGATCATCCAGCGGCGGGTGGCTGGCAAACAGACGCTCGACAAGCGAGCGTGTCTGGCCCTTGGTGATGGCCATGGCGCGCAGGGTGTCGGGCATCTGGTCGGGTAGCTCAGTTTCGATTTCAGCCTTGCCAGGGCGCTGACCATAGCACTCGTGCCCGCCAGCCGTGCGCCTGCTTCATCGGCACGGTATTCACGGAAACGAGAGAACCAGGCCACAATGGCCGATGCGGCAATTCCGAAAATAATCTCGGCTACCATGACCACAGCAAAATAGCCCATAAAGCCCAGGCCGCCTTCGCCATCTGTACGGCTTTTCAGGAAGCCATCAATCAGGTGGGCCACCACGCGGGCAAAGAACATCACAAAGGTGTTAACCACGCCTTGTACCAACGCCAGCGTGACCATGTCACCATTGGCCACGTGGCCAATCTCGTGGGCCAGAACGGCGCGCACCTCTTCAGGTTTCATGCGGTTAAGTAGCCCGGCTGAAACCGCCACCAGGGCGTCGTCCTTTTTCCAGCCGGTGGCAAAGGCATTGGACTGCTGGGCCGGGAAGATACCTACTTCCGGCGTTTTAATGCCAGCATCACGGGCCAGTTCGGTCACCGTATCGACCAGCCATTGCTCGGTGGCGTTAGAGGGCTTTTCGATAATAACCGTGCCGGTAGAGCGCTTGGCCATCCACTTCGATATCAATAGCGATATCACAGACCCGGCCATACCGATGATGAAACAGAACAGCAGCAAACTGGTGAAGTTGATGCCCTGGCTACGTAGATAGCCTTCTACACCGAACAGGCGCAATGTCAGGCTGGCGACCAGCACGACGGCCAGGTTGGTGGCTAAAAACAACACGATTCGCAGCATATGAGGATCTCCTTGATGAGATAAGAAACAGGTCCTGAGATATCGCTTAGATGGAGGAGAGGCGATGAGGTTTCAAATCTCCACCTGCATTTTGCTGGTTAGGGCTTATTGACGATAGCGAGATAAAAAATCAGCAAAGCGATCCAGCGCATTGCCCAACTGATCGGCCCAGGGCAAGGTGACGATACGCACATGATCCGGATCCGGCCAGTTAAAGGCCGTTCCCTGAACCAGCAGGATTTTCTCCTGTAACAGCAGATCAAGCACCATTTTTTGATCGTCCTGGATATTAAATACACCAGGGTCGAGTTTTGGAAAGGCGTAGAGAGCCCCCTTTGGCTTGACGCAACTTACCCCAGGAATGGCATTCAGCTTGTCATAGGTAATATCCCGCTGAGCCAGCAGGCGCCCGCCGGGCAGAATCAGATCATTGATCGACTGATAGCCGCCCAGTGCTGTCTGAATGGCGTGTTGGGCCGGTACATTGGCGCACAGACGCATTGAGGCCAGCATGGTCAGCCCCTGAATGAAGTCGCTGGAACGCTGCTTGGCAAGGCCACCGGAAATCGTCATCCAGCCTGAACGGAAACCGGCACAACGGTAGCTTTTTGATAGCCCGTTCATGGTGATGACCAACTGATCATCCTCGGCGAGTGCGCCTGTAGCGGTGTGTTCGACGCCGTCATACAGAATCTTGTCGTAGATCTCATCGGAGAACACCACCAGATTATGTTCATGGGCAATCGCCAGTACTTCGCGCACAACCTCCGGCGGATAGACGGCCCCGGTCGGGTTGTTGGGGTTGATCAGCACGATAGCCCGGGTATGGCTGGTCACCTTGGCGCGAATGTCGTCCATGGCGGGCGCCCACTCTGCCTGTTCATCGCATAGATAATGCACGGCGCGACCGCCGGAAAGGTTGGCGGCGGCTGTCCATAATGGGTAATCTGGCGCAGGAATTAGCACCTCATCGCCGTCATTCAGCAGCGCCTGCATGGCCATCACAATCAGCTCGGAAACCCCGTTGCCGATGTAGATATCTTCAATGCCCACGCCGGGTATCTGCTTGCGCTGGCATTCCTGCATGATCGCCTTGCGGGCAGAATACAGCCCCTTGGAATCGCAGTAGCCCTGGGCCGTCGGCAGGTTACGCATCACATCCTGGAGTATTTCTTCAGGCGCCTCGAAACCAAAGGGGGCAGGATTACCTATATTAAGTTTGAGAATGCGCTGACCTTCCTCTTCCAGGCGCTTGGCGTGATCCAGCACCGGCCCACGGATGTCGTAGCAGACGCTATCGAGCTTGTGTGACTTGCGCAGCACGGGCGTTTCAGAGCTCTTTGTTATCGTCATGATATCTTCCAATAAGCGTGATTATTCCAGGCGCGCATGCAAGGAATAACTAATAATCGGTAAACAGTGAATCCACTGCATGCACAGTGATTTACACTAAGTTATCTGGACTGGGTTATTTAGACTGAGCTATTCCGCAGCATCAGCGCTGTTATCGTCTGTTTCTTCTACCGGGGCAGGGATGTCGTCAGGCGTTTCCAGGGTGATGCGGCCAAGTTTGCCATCTCTTAGCTCATGCAGCAGCACTTCTGCCCCGCGGTGAAGGTCAACCTCGCCACCGGCTCTCAGGCCGCCGCGGCGGCTGGCAATCTGTTTGAGAATGGCATGGCCATCAAAGCCGGCCAGGGCCAGAAAGTCAGGACGCTCAGGGCCATCAGTTTCAACGTTATGAGTGCTCTGTAGTGCTTCATAGGCAGGCAGGGAAGATAGCTTGTAGCGGCTTTTCAGTGCCTCGGGGTAGCGTTTTGCCAGTTCAGCGCAGGCCACAATACCTACATCCGTATATTCAATGGCAGTATCGCGGATGGCACCGCTGGCCGCCAGCCGGTAAGCACTAGCCTGATCTTCAATCTTGGGCCATAGCACCCCGGGCGTATCAACCAGCGCCACCCGGCCATCAATGCGTACTTTCTGCTGGCGCTTGGTGACGGCGGGTTCATTGCCTGTCTTGGCGATCTTGCGTTTGGCCAGGCCGTTGATCAGGGTCGATTTGCCCACATTGGGAATGCCCATCACCATCACGCGAACATCGCGGTCAGCGCGGACTTCGCCTGCCAGGCTATGGCAAAGCGCCGGGATGCTTTTGAGCTCCCGGCTATTGGTCGTGGTGATTGCCAGTGCGCGAGTGTCGGGCTGGCTATCGAAAAAAGCCACCCATTGCTGAGTGCGCTCAGGGTCGGCCAGGTCAGCTCGGGAGAGAATCTTCAGCACCGGCTTGTGGCGCGTAAGCTCTGCCAGCATCGGGTTGGCGCTGGAATAGGGCAGGCGGGCGTCAAGCACTTCAATAACAACGTCAATTTCGGGTAGCGCTTCCTTGATCTGGCGGCGCGCCTTGTTCATATGACCGGGGAACCAGCCGAGCATGGGTTTCTCCTGAGAGCACAAAAAAGCGAGCCACCATTCTAGCAGAAGGCGCTCGCATTGCCGGACTAACAATTCGCTGTGCTATTCAAGTAGAGGGTTATTCACCAGGGTGAAACTCAATGGCCACTGAGTTGATGCAATAGCGCAGCCCTGTGGTGTCAGCCGGGCCATCCGGGAAGACGTGACCCAGGTGGGCATCACATTTGGCGCAGACCACCTCGGTTCTGTGCATGCCGTGGCTGGTATCGGTGTGTTCTTCAATACGGTTCTGGCTGAAAGGGCGGTCAAAGCTTGGCCAGCCGCACCCGGCGTTGAACTTGTGTTCGTTTTCAAACAGTGGCGCATTGCAGCAGACACAGTGATAGATGCCATGGGCCTCAGTGACATTGTAATCACCGCTGAAGGGCGGTTCAGTGCCTTTTTCGCGGGTCACACGATATTGCTCGGGTGTCAGTTGTTCGCGCCATTGTTCAGCGGATTTTTCCAGTTTGGTCATGGCAGCCTCCTTGAAAAGGCAATATTAAAAAGGGTGGCAAAATCCATTTTCTGTGTCCAGGTGTCAGATTAGCTTATCTGCCAGCATGCGATATCTGCCTTCGTGATACCAGCTGAGATTGATGCTTGACACTTATTCACGGGCTGATTATTATACGCGCCACCTCGACGAGGTAACGCAGCGTCCCATTCGTCTAGTGGTCCAGGACACCGCCCTTTCACGGCGGTAACAGGGGTTCGAACCCCCTATGGGACGCCACTTATCAAGTCAGGGTTATCGGAAGTGCTGTCAGGTTTGCGGGAATAGCTCAGTGGTAGAGCATCGCCTTGCCAAGGCGAGGGTCGGGAGTTCGAATCTCCTTTCCCGCTCCAAGATCTAGTGGTACGGAACGGTAGGCGAGGATCGTGAGCTGGAACACCAGCCCGGTCGAATCACCTTTCCGCTCCAAGATCTAGCAGTTCGGAACGGTAGGCGAGGATCGTGAGCTGGAACGCCAGCCCGGTCGAATCACCTTTCCGCTCCAAGATTTAAAAACGTCCCATTCGTCTAGTGGTCCAGGACACCGCCCTTTCACGGCGGTAACAGGGGTTCGAACCCCCTATGGGACGCCATCCGATAGACCAGTTTTACGCGGGAATAGCTCAGTGGTAGAGCATCGCCTTGCCAAGGCGAGGGTCGGGAGTTCGAATCTCCTTTCCCGCTCCAAGATCTAGTGGTACGGAACGGTAGGCGAGGGTCGTGAGCTGGAACGCCAGCCCGGTCGAATCACCTTTCCGCTCCAAGATCTAGCGGTACGGAACGGTAGGCGAGGGTCGTGAGCTGGAACGCCAGCCCGATCAAATCACCTTTCCCGCTCCAAGATTTAATACGTCCCATTCGTCTAGTGGCCTAGGACACCGCCCTTTCACGGCGGTAACAGGGGTTCGAACCCCCTATGGGACGCCATCAGTTCTAGCGGTACATCAAGCGGGAATAGCTCAGTGGTAGAGCATCGCCTTGCCAAGGCGAGGGTCGGGAGTTCGAATCTCCTTTCCCGCTCCAAGATCTAGCAGTATTGAACGGTAGGCGAGGGTCGTGAGCTGGAACGCCAGTCCGATCGCATCTCCTTTCCCGCTCCAAGTTTCACCCCTCCTTCTCAGATCTGTTCGACAGCGAAAAGTTGATTGAATGGTTATCTCCTGTACGCATCTGTATATTCCCGAAAAGCTTGAAAACGGCAGATTCGCCCTTATATCTCTTCTATTTACTTTCATTGCTGACAGGACATATTTATGGCCGAACCGGCACTGTCGATTCGTGGGCTTACCAAAGTCTACGACAACGGCTTTCATGCTTTAAAAGGCATTGATCTTGATGTGCAGCAAGGCGATTTCTTCGCTCTGCTGGGCCCTAACGGCGCGGGCAAATCCACGACTTTGGGCGCCGTCTGTTCGCTAGTGCAAAAAACCAGCGGCAAGATCACCATTTTCGGTATCGATACAGATCGCGACTTTGCCAAGGCCAAGTATCAGCTGGGCGTGGTACCGCAGGAATTCAACTTCAATCAGTTTGAGAAAGTGCTTGATATTGTGCTGGCCCAGGCGGGTTACTATGGCATGACTCGCCGTGAAGCGCTGCCAAGGGCAGAAAAGCTGCTGACCGATCTGGGCCTATGGGACAAGCGCAACGGCAGTGCCCGTATGCTGTCTGGCGGGATGAAGCGCCGCCTGATGATTGCCCGGGCGCTTATGCATCGCCCCAAACTGCTGATTCTGGATGAGCCGACCGCCGGTGTGGATATCGAGCTGCGCCGCAGCATGTGGGAATACCTGCGCCGCATCAACCGCGATGAAGGCACCACGATTATTCTCACCACACACTATCTGGAAGAGGCCGAAAGTCTGTGCCGTAATATCGCCATCATCAACCACGGCGATATTATCCGTAATACCAGCGTGCGCGCCTTGCTCAAAGAGCTGAATACAGAAACCTTCCTGCTCGACATTACACAGCCACTTGATAAAGCCCCGGAAGTGGAAGGCTTCGAGCTGAGCCTGGTAGAGCCTACCCAGTTAGCCCTGGTGTTCCATCGTGGGCAGGAATTGAACGATGTGTTTGAGGCGCTCAGCCAGCAGGGCATCAAGGTGGTGTCCATGCGTAACCGCGCCAACCGCCTGGAAGAAATGTTTGTCTCCATGGTAGAGGCGGGCAATCACGCCATCGACCAGAAAGCCGCTGAGCAAGGTATTCCAGCCAACCAGGGCTCTGCACCGGCCAAGGAGGCGCGCGCATGAATGCAATGCAAACGCTGGTCGCCTTGTGGACGGTGGTGCTTAAAGAGATCAAGCGCTTTACCCGTATCTGGCCACAGACCCTTTTGCCGCCGTCCATTACCATGACGATGTACTTCATTATCTTTGGTAACCTGATCGGTTCGCGGATCGGGGCGATGGATGGCTTTACCTATATGGATTTCATCGTGCCGGGGCTGATCATGATGGCAGTGATCACCAACAGCTACTCCAACGTGGCCTCTAGTTTCTTCTCGAACAAGTTTCAGCGTTCGGTAGAAGAAATGATGGTCTCGCCGATGCCAAGCTGGGTTATTCTGTCAGGCTATATTTTTGGCGGCATGGCCCGTGGTTTGGGGGTTGGCCTGATAGTGACGCTGGTGTCGCTATTTTTTACCCGTCTCACCCTGGAGCATCCCTTCCTGACCCTCCTGGTGGTGGTGCTAACCTCGGCACTGTTCTCAATTGGCGGCTTTATCAATGCGTTGCTGGCCAACAAGTTTGATGATATTTCTATCGTGCCAACCTTTATTCTTACCCCGTTGACCTACTTGGGCGGTGTGTTCTACTCGATTTCCATGCTGCCGGACTTCTGGCAGGCGGTTTCCATGCTCAACCCGATTCTGTATATGGTCAACGTCTTCCGCTATGGCTTTCTGGGCGTGTCGGATATACCGGTTGGCTGGGCGTTAGCGGCCATTGTTGGCTTTATACTGGTGCTGTTTGTGGTGGCACTGAAAATGCTGGAACGCGGTAAGGGGATTCGCGCATGAGTCATCGTCCTGAAACCCTTGCCAACGCACCCCTCGGGCGGGAATCAAGCTACCCGGAGCAGTATGACGCCGGGCTTTTATACCCCATTGCTCGCGCTGCGAATCGTGCTCCTCTGGGCATTGATGACACTGCGCTGCCGTTTACCGGTGAAGATGAATGGCATGCCTTTGAAATGAGCTGGCTTAACCCGCGTGGCAAGCCGATTGTCGCCGTGGCGCGCTTTACCTTGCCAGCGGAATCGCCGCACCTGATTGAGTCAAAATCCTGGAAACTCTATCTCAACAGCTTTAACCAAACCCATTTTGCAAGCTCTGAAGCGGTTAGCAAGCGTCTGGTGGAGGATCTTTCCAAGGCTGCCGGTGCCCCAGTCAAGGTTGAACTGCTTGATGTTGACAGCCCAGAGCTTGCGCCTCAAACACTACCAGGGGAGTGCCTGGATGAGCTGGATATTGCGGTAGCCGCCTACACGCCTTCGGCTACCCATCTTGAAGTAGGCGATGAGCAGGTGGAAGAAACCCTGTATTCCCACCTGCTGAAATCCAACTGCCCGGTAACCGGCCAGCCTGATTGGGGTAGCGTGCTGATTCGCTATAAAGGCCGTAAGATTGAGCGCGAAAGCTTGTTGCGCTACGTTATTGGCTATCGTCAGCATCAGGATTTTCATGAGCACTGCGTCGAGCATATCTTTACTGACCTGATGCGTGTCGCCGCTCCGGACGAACTGCTGGTGCTGGCCCGCTATGTGCGCCGTGGCGGCCTGGATATCAGCCCCTGGCGGGCAACACCCGGCATGGCGCCACCTCGCCCGCTGCGATTGGCACGCCAATAAGCGTATTGAATTCGACAAGCCCGGTTATTTCCGATCAGGGAGCCACTGATGGACGCACTGACACTACTGCATGAGCGCAGTTCGATGGGTAAATTGATGGCCCCCGCGCCATCGCCTGAAGAGATGGAAACCATCTATCAAGCTGCGCTGCGCGCGCCGGATCACAAAGAGTTACGACCCTGGCGCTTTATTGAGTTCAGCGGTGAAGGTCTGGACCGACTGGGAGAACTGTTCGCAGAAGCGGATTTCCAGGAAGACCCCAACGCTGATGATGCCAGCCTCAACGCTGCCCGTAAGAAGCCGCAGCGTGCGCCCATGGTGATTGCGGTAGTCGCCAAGATTGTTCCAGATAACCCCAAGGTTCCCAAAATTGAGCAGGTAATTTCTGCAGGCTGTGCCGCACACGGTATTCTCCTTGCTGCTCATGCGCTGGGCTACGGCGCCATGTGGCGCAGCGGTAAATACGCCTTCGACCCTGTGGTACGCAAGGGGCTGAATCTGGGGGAGGAAGACCAGGTAATTGCCTTTATCTACCTGGGCACCCTGGGCGGGCGGCACAAACCGGTTGCCCAACACAGTACCAGCGATTTTGTTGAGCGCTGGGACTGATATGGCCAGCAGACCTGAACGTCAGCCAGGCATTGCTCACCCACGCCTGCCATTGCCGGAAGGCCCAGAAGACCTGCTAGCCTTTCAGCGCTGGCTGGAAGAGGCGATCCCTATGGTGGCTGCGCTGGGGATTCAAGCAATGAGCGAAGAGGAGGGCGCCCTGATATGGCAGCTAGCGCTCGCGCCCAGCCTGAACGATAAAGGCACCGGCTTTGGTGGCGCTCTGACCGCCCAGGCCACCCTGCAAGGCTGGTGCTGGGTGACACTCTTTTTGCGTCAGCAAGGCTTGCAGCGTGATGTGGTCGTCGCCGATGCCAGTCAGCGCTTTATCGCCCCGGTCACCGATAACTACCGGATGATATGTACGCCCGAGGAGCCTGCAGGTGCTCAGCGATTGGTCGACAAACTGCAAACCCGTGGGAAGGGCAGTATCACCCTCAAGCAGCAGCTTTTTTGTGGCGACACCCTCTGCTTTGAAGCAACAGGGCGCTACGTTGTGCTAGCCAACACCTGAAGCTGAAAAAGAGTTGCTATTTCACGACTTAGGGCATAGAATATGCGCCGTTCTGTTGAGAAAGGCAACGCCTGAAACAGCCGAGCAAAAAACGCGGAGGGGTGTCCGAGTGGTCGAAGGAGCACGCCTGGAAAGTGTGTAAGTCGAAAGGCTTCGAGGGTTCGAATCCCTCCCCTCCGCCAAGAATTTAGATTAAGCCGCTGATTTCAGCGGCTTTTTTGTGCCTGCCACTTGGTCAACGTTGGATTTTCAGATCGACTACATCGCTCAGAGGGCATTGGTCTGCGAAAACTCAGGGCTCCGATAAGGCAGCGTCACTTCGACACTTAAACCACCTGCTTCTCTGTTTCGCATGTCGAGCGTGCCGTGATGACGATGGATAATGCGTTCAACGATGGAGAGCCCCAAGCCGGCACCGCCGTTGTTACTACCTCGATAAAAGCGGGTCATGACCTGCTGACGCTTGTCGGGCGAGATGCCGGGGCCTTCATCAGCCACGGTGAGTGTAATGTGGCCCGTGTGTATGGCAAGGCTGACGGTAATCGTGCCGCAAACGGGGAGTGTTGTAGCGCGTTACTGACCAGGTTCTGCAATAGCGTTTCAATGGCACCGGGCTCAGCCGTTATCCACCAAGAGGCCCCAGGGTCTGCATCGAGTTGTAACGTTTGGCGGTATTGAGACGCCAGCGGCGCGAGCTTAGCGAGCGTTTCCTGCGCCTCGCGAAAAAGGTGTAACGGTTGAAAGACGATGCTGTCTTCATTGCCCGGCTCCAGGCGGGCGAGGGTGAGTAGTTGCGAGACCAGGCGGGTGCTGCGCAGGACCCCTGCTCGCATTTCCACCAGTGCCGCTTCCCTATCCTCCGGCGTGTTCTGTTGGTTCAATGCATTCTGTGCGTGCAAATCCATCACGGCCAAGGGGTGCGTAATTCATGCGCCGCATCAGCAATAAAGCGTTTTTCCCGCTGGCGAAGGCCGCGAATACGCTGCATTAGTCGGTTCAGCGCCGATACCATCGTGTCCAGCTCGCGTGGCAGTAGTGAGACGTCCAGAGGCTTTAAATCATCGGGGTTGCGATTGGCAATCTGCTCAGTGAGACGTAGCAGGGGAGCTAACCCCCACCCGATAGCGTACCAGAGCATCAGCGCTAAAATGGGCAAACCGATCAGGTCAGGTATCAACGAACGAAAGGCAAAGGTTTGAATGAGCTCGCCGCGTACATCACCCCGTTCAGCCACGACGATACGCCGACCGGGTTGCGTTGATATCAAGCTGTATACCCGCCAATCATTGCCGTCGACCTGATGATCGCTATAGCCCGGTGTCTTCGCAAAGGGGTGGCTAGGCGCACTGGATGTGCGTAGTAGGAGCGTCTCCCCCTCCCAGAGCTGAAAGGCGAATTTACTTTCATATTGATGGCCAGGAATAGCGTCATTTTTGATGGCGGCGCGCTGCAATGCCTTTTCCAGGCGCTGAAGTAGTGCATCGTCATCGTCAATAGTGGGGGCGTCAATAGCCCCTCAAGCAAGCGGGCGTTTTGTGCCAGGTGCGCATCGTAAAGCTCTTCGATCTCGTGCGTTGCGGACACATAGCTGATAATGCCGATCAGCATCATGCTGATGGTAAGGGTCAGCAACGTTACACTGAGCGTGCGGTGGCGGATGGAACTCATGGCGTTGAAGTCAGTGTCTCAGCGTCTAGCACGTAGCCGATGCCCCGTACCGTGCGAATGAGGCTAGAGAAAAACTTTTTGCGCAGGTGATGGATATGCACCTCGATGGCATTGCTCTCAACCTCATCTTCCCAGCCGTAAACTAACTGAGTGAGCGTCTCTCTAGTAAAAACGCGTCCTGGGTGACTCATCATCTCGTATAAAAGCGTAAATTCGCGGCGGGATAGCGTTATCGCTTGTTCTTGGTAAGTAACATGCAGCGTGTCGGGAAAGAGCTCAATACCGCGACATGTTAAAACGCTGACGCCTTTCCCGGCACTACGTCGCAGCAAGGCACGCAGACGCGCCTTGAGTTCGGCCACCTCAAACGGCTTGATGAGATAATCATCGGCACCAGCGTCCAAGCCTGTGATGCGATCTTCGACGGCGTCGCGTGCGGTGAGTACAAGCACGGGGACGTGATTTTGGCGACGACGCGCTGCCAGCAACACGTCAATACCGTCAACGCCGGGAAGCCCGAGATCCAGGATAACGGCATCCAGCGGCTCATGGTTCTCCAGGGTGGCTAACGCCTGATGGCCATCGCCTAAGTGATCCACCGTGTATCGCTCTGACTTCAACGCCAAGCGAATGCCAGATGCCAAGCTCACATCATCTTCTACGAGTAAGATTCGCATGGCGCAACACTATCTCCTGTAGCACAAGGCGATATGGGCACAGAGCACGTTGTTTGAGTGATCGTATCAACGACCTCTGCCGGGGTAGGCGATAACAATACCTGATCGGCATAACCCCGTGGGGCAAATTTTTGTGAACCAGCGGTGTTCAGCACCGCTGTTACGGGTACACCTAATGCGACAGCCATGTGCATCGGCCCTGTATCCGGCGTGATTAAACGAGGCAGCTGTTCCAGGGTTGCAGCAAAGGTGCGTAGTGGCATGTTGGGGGCGATATGGCCATAGTGACCGACATGATGCTGAAGCGCTGACTGAAGGGCAGCTTCTTCTGGGCCGATGAGCAGAATGAAACGAATGCCGCGGGCATTGAGTGCACCGCATAGCGATTGCCAGAAGGCCAATGGTAGGCGTTTATTCAAGTGACCTCCCACAAAGACGCCAACATCAAAGGGGTCGCGAGATATCTGCTTAAGTTGTGCTTGTGCCTGTGCCTGTTCGGGCTCTGAGATTACAATCCAAGGCCGTGTTTCGCAGTCAAGCCCGAGAGAGTGCGCAATAGTGGCCGCCATGTCATAGGCATGCGTCTGGCCAGAGGGCAAGGTATAGACAGCATTATAGCTGCCTGCTAAACGCGCGTTAGCTCCCAAGGTGAATCGCGCGGCAGCGCCTTTCAAGCACAACCAGCCCGTCAACGATGTGTCGGCGACTTGAATGGCCAAATCATAGCGGCGATGACGTAGCGTTCGCCACAGCGCAAGCAGTTTCCATGGGCGAACCAGCATGTCGCGGCTAAGCGCATGGCAGTGCGCTAACGGCATCCCTTTAAATAGCGATGCAGTCGTATCGGTGGCTAAATAATCGACCTCAATATCAGGACGCGCCCGCGCAAAGGCGTCAATTAGCCGCGCGCTGATCAGGGCATTCCCAATGCGGAAATTGGGACGAACCAACAACACACGCTTAACACCATCTAAGGTAGCTGGAGATGCTTGGTTGGGGGCAGAGGAGCTGGCGAGCCGGAGATAGAGCCAGGCTTTAGCATTTTTTCCAGCGTTTTGCCCAGGCGGCGCATGGCGCTGTTACGTCGTAAGTGGGTAAGTAACGTCATAAAAGGGCCACTCGTGCAACATTAAGGAGTGACCACTATCACGGTATTGTCTTAACAAAATCTTAAGACTGAGCATCATGATGGTTAGAGGTGTGACGACGGCGATACCCATGCAGCATGCCAGTAATAAGATTATCACGCTGCTTGATGCTTTCTAACACTGCACCAAACACATGCAACGGCACGAGAAAAAGGATTGCATTGGCCATGAATTCGTGAGTTTCTTCAACCCAACCCACGCCCCAGAAGCGGTCCGTTTCCTCCATCATGTAGCCAGTCAGGCCCAGACCAAGCAGCAACCCAAGCAATACCAGCATCATGACTGCGCCCAGTGGTGTATGGGTAATACCGGCTTGCTCAGGTGTGTTATTACAACCACGCAACGCCTGTTTCAGGCGGCTCAGCGTGGGCCAGAAACTTTTCCAACGAGCACTCCAAGGGCCGATAAATCCCCAGCAGATACGTATGACGATCAGTGCCACCAGCGCATAACCGAACCACTGATGAATATAGCCGCCTTCCTCGGTCAACCACAGGTTAGCGGCAACGCCGATGACCAGCGCCCAGTGCACCAGCCTGACTAATCAGAACCACGTTGTGGCTCTGGCGGTGAAGACATTCCCAAGGCGTTTCAGTACGTTTACTCGACAAGACGCTCGTGGTTAAAGAAAGTAGCATCGCTTGCCACTGATGCGTATCTAAACCGTCCGTATGCATTTACAACTCTGACCGGAGAACACCATGTCTTCACCCCTTGTGATTACCCAATGGCTACAGGAAAACCTGGATAACCCACGGTTGGTGCTGATTGACGCCTCCGGCCTCAGGTTAGGCACTTCTGAGTTGTGTTGCTGTTATCCCAGAGCGTGGTGAGGCGGCATCCTATCAAGCCGTAGTGCTATCGAAAGGCCCCTTATTGATAGCTGATAGGGCCGTGTTTGTGTCCAGAATTGCTGCGCTGATGCCGGTTATTCCCATTGCTTCCAACCGTGCAGTATGCATTTTGCAATAGGCTTTGGCATTGGTGCGAGTGTCGAACAGATAGATACCACCTGCCAGTTTCTGGTCTGCATTCTCTGTCCAGATTTTCCAGATAAAGCCTGGTTCCTGGTTGATACTTTCGGCCAGCGCGGCCATGGCGTTGGCCATCTCGTCACCGAAAGGACCATCAAAGGGAAAGTGAACCTGTAATATGACGGACATATTGTCTCCTGTAGAAATGATCAGCGGTCAAGAACGAACGTTTTTACCGTGAATTTAAGTGAGCCCTCTGACATGCTGTGGACAGGGTTGTTGACACTCGAGCCGGTAAAGCTACTCGTACTTATGCCTTGTCCGCCGATTTTGTATATATTATCAGTATAGGAAACGCTGAACAATTCGTCGCTGAGCAGCTGATACGCTCAGCGCAGCAAGTTCGAGCTCAGCGGTCGATTTCTGACCACCTCAGGTAGTCTATTTTCCCTGGCAGCCGGCTTATCCGGCTACCAGGCCAGATTCAAGACGGACTGGCCCCGTCAACTCGACCTTTACACCGCTTAGCCAGCACCAGATTAGCCAGACTGAATAAGCTGAACAGTTGTGCCTGGTTCTTGGCCAGCCCCTTTTAGCGCACCTTCCGGTAGCCGAAGAGGTTCTTGATGACATGAAACGGATGCTCAACCTTGGCACGGATGTTGGCTATTCGGAATCACGTTGTGGCTCTGGCGGTGAAGACATTCCCAAGGCGTTTCAGTACGCTTACTGGACAAGACGCTCGTGGTTAAAGAAAGTAGCGTCGCTTGCCGCTGATGCGTATCTAAACCGACCGTATGCATTTACAACTCTGACCGGAGAACACCATGTCTTCACCCCTTGTGACTGCCCAATGGCTGCAGGAAAACCTGGATAACCCACGGTTGGTGCTGATTGACGCGAGCATGGCGAAGGTTATTGGTAAAGAGCCGATTGTTTATGATCAACCGGTGTGGATACCGGGCAGCTACCAGATTGACCTGGAGGGCAGGCTCTGCGACACGCAATCTCCCCAGACGCACGCCTTTCCTACTGAAAAACAGGTTACTGAGGAGGCGCACAGGCTGGGCATTACGGCTGAGAGTCTGGTGGTGGTCTATGACAATCAGGGCATTTATTCAGCGCCTCGAGCCTGGTGGGTTTTTCGGGCGATGGGTGTCAAACACGTTTTTGTGCTGGATGGCGGCCTGCCGCAGTGGCTGGCCGAAGGGCGAGAGGGGGTGTCTGCGCCAGTTGCCAATGCGGCAACATCCGGCAGCTTTGTGGCTAATCTTGATCATAACCGGGTTCAGGGTTCAGCCTATGTTTTAGATCATCTGGAGGATGATCAGGTAACGGTCATTGATGCCCGATCCCGTGAGCGTTTTCTGGGTCAGGTGCCAGAACCACGCCCAGGTGTGCGCGGCGGCCATATTCCCCATTCCTGCAATCTCCCCTTTGCTGAGGTGCTGGAGGGTTACCGTTTCAAGCCTGCCAGCGAACTCAAGGCAATCTTTACTCAGCTTGCTCCAACCTTGCAATCCGGCAATGGGCAGCAGATGGTGTTTTCCTGTGGTTCAGGTATCACCGCCTGCATTATTTTGCTGGCCGCTGAGCTGGCTGGGTATGATCATCTGTCACTGTATGACGGTTCCTGGTCAGAGTGGGGCAGAGATGTTTCGCTGCCAGTGGCTTAGTGCTGCGGCTGCCGCTCAACCCTTATGTACGCCGGTCAACAAACAGACTGTTACCTGCCACTTTTTTGGCCTGATGCTTGAGCGCAGATAGCTCACTGGCGATATCCAATGCTTTAAAGCCGCTGCTCGGCGGAACCGGTTTGACCGCCACTGACACACTGAAGAAAGGAAAGAAGGTGGCGTTGCCTTGGCGATTCTCGACGTGGATGCCGCCTTGTGCGCGGTCACTTTCTTCATAAAAACCCGGTGCCATCGTTTCAACATGCTGCAGGATTTGCTGGATAACGCTTTCCCAATGCGCCAGGGGCAGCAACAGCATGAAGTCATCCCCGCCTATATGGCCGGTAAAACCGCCGACGCTTTCCACCTGAGACTGAAGCAGTCGTGCGATTGAGATGATGACGTGGTCGCCTCGGGCATAGCCATAGGCATCATTGAAAGCTTTGAAATTATCCAGATCGACGTAAGCGGCAGCAAAACCTGTGCTGGCTGCCAGATGATCACTCAACGTTTCATTGATAAGAATATTGCCGGGCAGGCCGGTTAAAGGGTTGGCATGACGCGCCTGGCGCACCTGAATGGCCGTGATTTCGCGTAGCAGGTCAACAATATTCCCCATCCCCTGGTAATCGCCCTTGCTATCCACAATCACGAAGTCTTCCTGTTCAATGTCGTGGCTGTCCGTCAGGCGCTGGCTGAGGGTTTCCAGCAACATGTCTGTCTCTGCGCTCAACATCCGCGTATCCGCCACCTGCATCACCGGGGTTTTTGCATACAGCGAATGGCTGTAGGGGTTAGTAAACAGGGCTAAAAACTGGTTGCGGCGCAGAACCCCCAGAGGCTTGCCGTCATTGACCACAGCGACACAACGCAGCTCCGGATGGTTGCGAAAACGCTCGGCCAGCTGTGGGATAGAAGCTTCTGGCGAGACTGGCTCTACTTGTCTGCACAGGGTGCCCGCGCTGCGCCCAGGGTTATGGCTGATATCTGCCGTTCCCGGCAATGGCATAGTCAAACGCTCAATGGGTGTGGCGCTGGGGCGAGCAAAATAAAACCCTTGAAGAAGCGACAGGCCACGATCAAGTTCCCACAGGCAGAGGTGTTCTGCCGCTGTTTCAACGCCCTCTGCAATCAATTTACAGTTCAGGCTGCGGGCGACTCCCAGGATGGAACCAAGAAATTCACGCTTGGCGGAATCACGGTCAATGCCGGAAATGAAATGCCGATCAAGCTTGACGAAATCTGGGCGTAGCTCTGACCAGTGGCGCAAGCTGGAATGCCCGGCTCCCAGATCATCCAGCGCGACCTGAAAGCCCATATCACGATAATGATCGACTGCCTGACGCATCAGGTCATAGTCATGAATAGGCACATGTTCGGTCAATTCAATGACCACCTGCTCAGCCGGGATACCGGCTTCGCGGATAAATCCAAGCGTCAGGCCCTCTTCAAAATCACGTTCAATAATGGTCAAGGGCATGACGTTGAGAAACAGCATGCCCGGTAAGGCAAGCTCGGCATAACGCTGAATGGCCAGGCGTCGACACAGCAGATCAAGCTCGACCAGCTTGCCTGTCCCGGTGGCCACCTCAAAAAGCCGCAGGGGTGAGTGCAGAGGAGAGTCAGCAGGACCACGCACCAGGGCTTCATACCCAAAGATACAAGGCCCACTGGCATCGACAATCGGCTGGAAAACAATCTCAAGTAGTTCCTTGTTGATAATGCGTTCCAACCATTGTGCTTCATGCGCTGTCATGCTGGTACCTGCCCCCGCTTAACCTAAAGTGACAATCATGCGGCATAGGTGTGACGGTAAAATGACAGGCTCCATCCCAGAGCTTGGCTATCTTTTTGATTGTCAATGTGATTATGGCCTGCCGGTGGCGGCTTCGGTGGTGGCTGGCAGCGCTGGCCTGCTTTGCCTCCAGCGGGGGCGGAATATATTCAACACAGTGGCTACCTCGGCGCTTTCATATGCGTCAGGGCTTGGCTTCGAGAGTAACGTCTGTGAAGAAGGTGTGTCGGCGTTCAGGGTGAATTGGTGGGCGTACTCATGCATATCGTTTGATTCACCTTCCAGATGACGAGCGCAAGCGGAAGCTTCATAAACTGTCTGGCGGGTTTCCTGAGCACTTTGCTCAACGCTGATGACGTTGGCTTCCAGTGACTCGATATCTATGCGCTGTGCCGCGTAGGCCTGAATGACATCATCCATTAACTGATCGACTTCTTTAACAGCGGTGATAATGCCACGGGTGTGTTCACCCGCCTGCTGGGACAAGGCGTTCCCCTTTAAGACGCTCTTGCGTGAAGCTTCAAGCCGTTGACGAATGTCGCTGGCGGCGTTAGCACTGCGCGATGCCAGATGCCTCACCTCATTGGCCACAACAGCAAATCCCTTGCCATGCTCGCCTGCTCTGGCCGCTTCCACAGAAGCATTCAATGCCAAGATATTGGTCTGGAAAGCAATGCTGTCAATCAGATCGATAATGCTCTGAATAGCTTCCGAGTCTTTATTGATAGAGGCCATTGTGGCGACAAACTCGCTGACCACCTGTTCGCCTGACTGAGCTTTCTGGGTAGTCGCGGTGGTCATCTGATTAATGTGTTCTGCCTTATCTACGTTTTGGCCCACCGTCAGCTTGAGCTTGTCCAGGCTGTTCGCCATCCGCTGCAAGGCGTTCATCTGTTCTTCAGTACGTGCCGACAATGAGTCATTGTGAGTGGTCATTTCCTGACTGCTGACATGAACCCGCTCGCTACTGTGGTTAAGACGGGTGACAGTTGCGGTCAGCGCTTCCTGCATCTGGCCGAGCTCATGAAACAGCTCTCCGATTTCATTTCGGTTTCTGGCGGTGATAGGAGCAGAAAGGTCACCATTGGCGATGCGTTTGAAATGCCGGGTAACCTCATTGAGCGGCCTGATGACATTTTTCACCACGCCCCACACCACAATAACTATCATCAGCAAGGCAATGGTCAGGGCCGCGATGACACCCTGGAAAAGCCAGCGTGAAATGCTCTCGAACTGGGCTTGCAGCGCATGCCCATTGGCCTGAACGCTGTTGAGGAAGGCATCCACACTGGCCACAAATTGACGGCTGCTGGTGTCCACCCGCGACTCCCCGGACAGGAACCCACTGACATCTTTATCTTCAAGCAGCATTAATTGCAGGCTCAGGTTGTTATTCAGTAATGACTGAAAGTCATTAATCAAGGCCTGCATCAGCACTTCCTGGTCTTCACTCACTTGGTTTTGTTTTAATGTCGTGAATGAGGCGTCAGCTTCTTGCATCAGGCGACGCGCCTGATCCAGCAAGGGGCCGGGGCGGTCAAAGGAAGGCTTACGAATCAGCTCGGCGGCACGGTTCATCTGGATGCGGGCACGCATCAAACGGTTATAGGCATCGTTGAGTTCACGTATCTGAGTCAAATCACGCTGGTATACGGTCTCAAAGGCATCACGCCCTACGTGATTGGCAAAAAGCCTAGCCCACTGGTCAGTAGGGTCAGGCCGCTGAACGCAATCAATACCAGTAGCCAACTGGCTTTGATACTTAAACGCTCAATCCATCGCATTATTTTCTCCATCTCAAATAATTACCGAATTAAATAGGTCGTGAGACCCTGGGTATTCCCATAAAAAATAGGACTTTATGTGGCAACTATGACGATGATGTTGCAGCACCAGGATTTGATAATCGCGACTGATAGCAGGATTTAGCCAGCCTGCTTTGTTGGATTGATATCGGTGGTTTCATCCAGAAAGGTGTTTTGCCTTTGTTGATGCTGTCTATCCTTGTTAAGCTATGAGTATCCCCCTGGGGGATAAAATGTTTGCTCATAATGCAACAAGCACGCTAAAAGCAGGCGTGTTTGTTCTCGTAAGGTGTGCCATGGAACTCTTTTGGGATAAGCGTTATCGCCATCTTTTCTCGGCCCAGGTGATTGCCCTGATCGGTACCGGCTTGACCACCGTAGGGCTTGCCTTGCTGGCCAGCGAACTGGCGGGAAGCCGTGCGGGCGTAGTGTTGGGTACGGCATTGGCCATCAAGATGATCGCGTATGTGGTCATAGCCCCTGTGGTAGGCGCCTATGCCACCCGGCTGCCGCGGCGTGCGCTGTTGGTAGCGCTCGATCTGATGCGCGCCTTGGTGGTGCTCAGCTTGCCGTTTGTCACAGCGGTATGGCAGGTCTACGTGCTTATTTTTCTTCTTAATACGTTTTCAGCGGGATTTACCCCCGTATTTCAGGCGACGATCCCCGATATTTTTGAAGATGAGCGTCGTTATACTAAAGCGCTTTCCATGTCGCGCCTGGCCTATGACCTGGAAAATCTGTTGAGCCCATTGTTTGCTGCCATGTTATTGGCGGTCATGTCGTTTAATGCGTTATTCGTGCTTAACGCCGTTGCTTTTATGCTGTCGGCGCTGCTGGTGGTGAGTGTTTCGCTGCCCTCATCACAGGCACCGGCCAAGGTAGTCGGGGGCGTGTGGGCGCGATTGACCCAGGGTGCCGGTATCTATTTGCGTACCCCCAGGTTAAGAGGCTTATTGGCGCTGAATATGGCCGTCGCCTCTGCTGGCGCCATGCAGATTGTCAATACAGTGGTCTATGTGCGTCATGTTCTGGGCGCGGGAGAGGCCAGTGTGGCAATTGCATTTGCAGCGGCAGGCTTTGGTTCGATGCTGATCGCACTATCAATGCCTCGCTTGCTTAAACGCTTGAACCAGAGGGCTGTGATGCTGGCCGGGGGATGCTGATGAGTGCTTCATTATTCGGCGGGCTGCTGTCTCCCGGTTTTTATGGCTTGCTATTGTTATGGTTTGTGTTGGGAGCGGGGGCGTCGATGGTTATGACGCCTACCGGGCGGCTATTGAAGCAGTCTTGCCAGGCTGACGAGCGACCGACCCTTTTTGCTGCGCAGTTTTCACTTTCCCATGCCTGCTGGCTGATAGGTTACCCCTTGCCGGCTGGCTTGGGGCTTCTCAGGGTATGGCGGTAGCGTTTGCCGTTCTGGGAACGATAGCCTTGGCCTCCACCCTGGCCGCGATGCGTCTATGGCCTGTGCGCAATGCAACGTCTGCCGTTCACAAATAGCGCACAATTGCCTTGAAATCCTCTATTTTTACCAGCTGTTGTGGGTCAATTTCATCCAGCGATGTTTCCAGGCAATGGTCAATATGATCCTGTATCAGGGTTCGTTTAGCCTGTTGAATGGCCTTTTCAACAGCATGTAGCTGCTGGGCAATATCGAGGCAGGGGCGTTCATCCTCAATCATCCGGGTAACGCTTTGCAGGTGACCATTGGCGCGTTTCAGGCGTTTGATAATATCAGGATGGCTCTGGTGTGGGGGTGAGGTCATAATCCGCTCCTGTTGTTGTCCCCTAAGAATGAATGAAACATTTTCACACGCGCCGCCAAGTACTGCCAGGGCTACGGAGAGGTTGTCGTTGTCAATATGGCGGTGATCATCAGGATAACCATCACAAGGTGGTGCAGCAGTTCGCGGTAATTGATCTGACCCCGGCGCGGATGAGCAATCACGGCGTGGGCACCAGTTTGCCTTGCTGATACTCAGGCGGCTGGCGGGGCGCTCAATTGATACTGGCCATCGCTATCAATAATTAAAGAAAGGGCTTGCATGAAGATCACAAGGAAGCAATTGAGCCAGGCGGCGGATGAACAGATTATCTCCCGCGAGCAGGCAGATGCGCTTTACTGGTTTTTACAGGCGCAGCCTGACGAGGTGCCGCGTTTTACCTTTAGTCATCTGCTTTATTATCTGGGCGGGTTGATAGCGATAGGGGCGATGAGCGTCTTTATGACCCTGGGCTGGGAGGCCTTTGGGGGTGCCGGTATCTTTTTGATTTCGGTCGTCTATGCCGCCATCGCTTTGATCATCACACATAGGCTCGCGGCCAGAAAGCTTGTGATTCCCGCCGGGATTTGTGCGGCTTTTGTTGTCTGCATGATGCCATTGGCCATTTATGGCTTGCAGCATTGGATGGGGGTCTGGCCGGATGACAGTGTCTATCAGGATTATCACCGTGTCGTAAAATGGCACTGGTTATATATGGAACTCGCAACGCTGGCCGTTGGCAGCGTCATGCTGTGGAAATACAGATATCCCTTTCTGGTGATGCCGATTGCCGTCACGCTTTGGTATATGACCATGGACGTGGCAGTGCTGGTATCAGGCGAAGATATCACGCTGCTAACGAGAGGGTTGATTTCACTGTACGTTGGATTGTTGATGATTGGCTTGGCGTTGTGGGTGGATATTAGATCCCGTCACCACGCTGACTACGCCTATTGGTTGTATCTCTTTGGCGTGGTGGCCTTCTGGTTGGGGCTATCGATTCAGGAATCGGATAGCGAGCTGTCAAAATTTCTGTATTTCTGTATCAATTTGGCCATGGTGGGCGTGGGGGCGGTGTTGCTGCGCAGAGTCTTTGTGCTGTTTGGTGCCCTGGGCATCTGCGGCTACCTGGGGTATCTGGCCTTCCATGTATTTCAGGATAGCTGGCTGTTCCCGATAGCGCTGTCAGCCATCGGCTTGGGCATTATCTATGTGGGCATCCAATGGCAAAAACACGAGCAGGCGATTACCCATAAGTTGCGTGCCTTGCTACCTGCCGTCATACGGGAATGGCTTTCGTCCAGGCCATGATCAATTAGGCAACTTGACTCATATCAAGCTTCTTCAATCAATAGCAGAGTATGATAATAACCAGGGGGAATTCATGTTGAATGACCCGACGACAAGGAAGCGCTATGACACTTGCCAACAAGACCAAAGACACAACACAACAGGCAGCTGAGAAGGCGGCGTTAGTGGATGAATTCAGCGTCATGCAGAAAACGCATGGTGCCCAGGAAGCCCAGGCGGCGGCGATTGCCGATATTCTGGGGCTGAAAGGCCCGTTGCCTGAGCCGCATGAAGAAACCCTGAAAGCCGTGGCGGATATTATCGATGGTGCCTCGCTGGATGATGTGGCGGAACTAAAGAAAGCCCTGATCAACTGGAAGCAGTTTGAAAAAGGCCGTGCTGTTTCCAAGGATGAGGCGCTGGTTGAAGACTGGCGAACGGCGGCTTACCCCTACAAGAACCGCCTGTCCCGTAAATCTTATGAAAAGCAGAAGTATTATCTTCAGGTTGAGTTGCTGAAGCTGCAGGCGTGGATCAGAAGTACCGGTCAGCGGCTTGTCATTGTGTTTGAAGGGCGTGATGCGGCAGGTAAGGGTGGCACTATCAAGCGCTTTATGGAGCACCTGAACCCGCGCGGCTCGCGGGTTGTGGCGCTTGAGAAGCCGACGGAAACCGAACAGGGCCAGTGGTATTTCCAGCGTTATATCAAACACCTGCCAACTCAGGGTGAACTGGTGCTGTTTGACCGTTCCTGGTACAACCGGGCGGGCGTTGAACGTGTTATGGGCTTCTGTTCTGAGCAGCAGTATCAGGATTTCCTGCGCCAGGCGCCGGAGCTTGAGCGTAACCTGGTGGGCAGCGGCCTGCACCTGATCAAGTTCTGGTTTTCGGTCAGCCGTGAAGAGCAGCAGCGCCGTTTCAAGGAGCGTGAACTGCATCCGCTCAAGCGCTGGAAACTCAGCCCGATTGATCTGGCGTCGCTGGAAAAGTGGGAAGATTATACCGTTGCCAAGGAAGCCATGTTCTTCCACACTGACCATTCCGAGTGTCCTTGGGTGGTGATCAAGTCAGACTGCAAAAAGCGCGCCCGCCTGAACGCCATGCGTTACGTGCTCAATGCGTTTGACTATGAAGGCAAGGACATCAATAACATCGGTGCTGCTGACCCCTTGATCGTCGGGCGCGCCGAGTTTTCGCACTCCTGATATAATGGCGGGGGCCGTCTAGCAGATCACCCCTTCGTGACAGAATGTCCGTTAATGACATGAGACAGGATGCCCGCCATGCCCGCCCCGTTCAGCGCTGAAGATCAGCAGCGTTTTCGCCCTTGTCGTATCCTGTTTTTTCCTCTTGGTTGGGTGTTGGCTCATACCGTGCGCTGTATTGAAATTGCCAAGGTGCTGCGTCAGCGAGGGCACGAGGTAGTCTTTGCCGGTGATGATCCCCAGCACCCTAGCTCCCGTTTACACCTTGTCGAGGAAGCGGGGTTTCCATTGCTCTATGCGCGTGAACCCAATCTGCCTGATGTTTGGGAGCGGTTTGAGCGCCTTGGCTGGCGGGCATCTTTCTGGGATATGGTGCATTTACGGTATTGGGCGCCATTAACCAAGATTATTGAATCCCAATACGCGGTAATCCAGCAAGTGCAGCCAGACCTGGTAGTAGGGGACGCTACTGTCAGTGCCAGTAGCGCGGCCCACCTTGCCGGTGTGCCCAGCGCAGGCATCATGAACGGCTATGCGGCACGTCTGTTAACGCCTCCTGCGCCTACCTACTTTGCGGCCTGGGGGCTGGATCGCTTCCTGCTGTCGGGCATTCGCTCGCGCTTGTATCGCCGTTACGGTCGGCCGGATCGCGATGCCTTTGACATCCTCTATCAGATGCCGATGATCTCACCGGACTTGCCAGGGCTTTATGAACTGCCCAAGCGCTTCCAGCATTATCAGATGGTCGGGCCGATTTCCCCGGATCTGCAGGCGCCCCTGCCCGAGTGGTTTGACGAACTAGAGGACGGCATGCCCAATATCTACATCACCATGGGTTCAACCGGGTTTTTGAACCACTTTCTGCGTACCACTTACCCGGTATTGGCCCGCTTGCCGTATCGGTTCATGGTGACCACAGGTGGCCAGGCCAGTGCTGACGTAATGGCTGCTGCCCCTGAGAACTTCCGTTTTACCCGCTACGCCCCTGGATCAAAGCTGTTGGCCCATGCTCAAGCCATGCTTTATCACGGTGGCAATGGCAGTATGTATCAGGCATTGGCGGCGGGCGTGCCCATGTTGGCCCTGCCTGTTCATTACGAGCAGCGCCTGAACGCCCAGATAGGTGTGAAGCACGGGTTTGGCCTGAAAATGCCAGCGCGGGGGTTGAATGCGAATAAGCTGGAACGCCAGTTAAGACGCCTGATAGAAGATCCGGGATTTCGACAAGCGGCTCAAAAGTTGTCAGCAGCTGTCAGGAACAGTCAGGGAGCTGGACAGGCCGCGGATATATTGGAGAGCGCAGCGACCGCGTATAAAAAAACGCTCGGGTAATTAGCCCGAGCGTTTTTGGATCAGGGCCGGTTAAACCTGGCCCTGTTGTGCGACGAGTGCATCACGCTTACTGGAATTTTTCCAGGTCGAAGCGGTCTGCGTTCATCACCTTGGTCCAGGCGGCAACGAAGTCCTTGACGAACTTCTCCTGGTTGTCGTCCTGGGCATACACTTCTGCATAGGAGCGCAGTACCGAGTTGGTACCGAAGACCAGATCCACACGTGAGGCGGTCCACTTGACGCTATCGGTCTTGCGGTCGCGAATCTCGTAGTGGTTGTTGCTAACCGGTACCCAACGGTTGCCCATGTCGGTCAGGTTGACAAAGAAGTCATTGGTCAACTGACCCGGACGGTCGGTAAAGACACCGTCCTGACTGCCACCATAGTTACAGTCGAGGGCACGCATGCCGCCCATCAGTACGGTCATTTCTGGTGCTGTCAGGCCCTGCAGCTGAGCGCGGTCAAGCAGCATTTCTTCCGGCTTGACGACGTATTCCTTTTTCTGCCAGTTACGGAAGCCATCAGTCAGCGGCTCCAGTGGTTCAAAAGAATCAGCGTCGGTCATTTCGTCGGTCGCATCACCACGGCCCGGTGTGAAGGGCACAAGAATATCGTAACCCGCCGACTTGGCAGCTTTCTCGATACCGACGCTGCCGCCGAGTACGATCACGTCAGCAATGCTGGCGCCGCTTTCAGCCGAGATCCTTTCGTACACGCCCAATACCTTGGCAAGACGTTCCGGCTCGTTACCTTCCCACTCGCTCTGCGGAGCAAGGCGAATACGCGCGCCGTTGGCGCCACCGCGCATGTCAGAGCCACGGAAGGTGCGAGCGCTATCCCAGGCGGTGCTGACCATCTCATTGATGCTCAGGCCGCTATCAGCAATCATCTGCTTGACAGCTTCAACATTGTAATCCGTGTTGCCTGCCGGGACTGGATCCTGCCAAATCAGGTCTTCCTGGGGTGCTTCCGGGCCAATGTAACGATCTTTCGGGCCCATGTCGCGGTGGGTCAGCTTGAACCAGGCGCGGGCAAACACATCGGAGAAGTAGGCCGGGTCGTTGTAGAAGCGCTCGGAAATCTTGCGGTACTCTGGATCCATCTTCATTGCCATATCCGCATCGGTCATGATGGGGTTATAGCGGATGGACGGGTCTTCCACATCAACAGGCTTGTCTTCTTCCTTGATGTCAATGGGTTCCCACTGCCAGGCACCAGCCGGGCTCTTCTTGAGTTCCCACTCGTAGTTGAGCAGCAGGTAGAAGTAACCGTTATCCCACTTGGTTGGGTTAGTGGTCCAGGCACCTTCAATACCGCTGGTGACGGTATCACGGCCAACGCCACGGGTAACCTGGTTGTTCCAGCCAAGTCCCTGTTCGTGTACGTCTGCTGCTTCAGGTTCCGGGCCGAGGTTGGCTGCATCGCCATTACCGTGACATTTACCCACGGTGTGACCACCAGCGGTCAAGGCAACGGTTTCTTCGTCATTCATCGCCATACGAGCGAAGGTGACGCGTACCTGTTCAGCTGTCTTAAGTGGATCTGGGTTGCCGTTAACACCTTCCGGGTTAACGTAGATCAAGCCCATCTGTACGGCGGCCAGCGGGTTTTCCATGGTCTCTGGCTGATCAACGTCTTCATAACGCTCGTCAGACGGAGCCAACCATTCTTTCTCAGCGCCCCAATAAATGTCTTTCTCAGGATGCCAGATATCCTCACGGCCGAAGGAGAAACCGTAGGCAGGCAGACCCATGGATTCGTAGGCCGCTGTACCTGCGAGAATGAAGAGGTCAGCCCAGCTGATCTTGTTACCGTACTTCTTCTTGATCGGCCACAGCAGACGACGCGCCTTGTCCAGGTTGGTGTTGTCAGGCCAGCTGTTGAGCGGAGCAAAACGCTGGCTACCGGCACCACCGCCGCCACGGCCATCAGCAATACGGTAGGTACCGGCAGCATGCCAGGCCAGACGAATCATCAGGCCGCCATAGTGACCCCAATCGGCGGGCCACCAATCCTGGCTGTCGGTCATCAGCGCGTGCATGTCTTTCTTGAGTGCATCAAAGTCAAGCTTCTTGACTTCTTCACGGTAGTTAAAGTCTTCGCCCATGGGGTTAGACTTGCTATCGTGCTGGTGAAGGATGTCCAGATTCAGCGCTTCTGGCCACCATTCCTTGGATGCATTGGCGTTTGTGTTGCCACCGTGCATGACGGGGCATTTACCTGCGTTGTCGCTCATTCATAGCCTCCACTCTGTGTATTGCCATAGATAACGTCTGTTATCTTTCCCTAAGTTAAAAGAAATATCGTTGTATCTGCCATCGCGCATTAAGCGTAACGGTGATGTTAAGCGAGTCCTGATGACATTTTTGTGCAGGAAGCTGACTGAATATGCTTCCTGCCATTGATCTCTTATTAGCTTGGTTATTTACTTGCATGTAATTTATAGACGATGATCGCTATAGTTTCAATTTGCAAATAAACACCTTTGTAATAGTTATTTGCTATAATTGGCATGGCGCTTAACGAATGATCCTAGCAGATTCCAGACTGATGCTGAGCAGCGCCCGTTCAAAAGCCTGGTTCAGAAACCCAGTTCATCAAGCAAATCGTCGACCTGATCCTGGCCGTTGACGACATCTTCTTGTTCCTTTTCTTTGTCCATCTGTGGGCCATTGCGCAATCGGGCGTGTTCATCGCGCTGGTCAAGCTGTTTCATGCTTCCGCTGGCCTCAGGCACATTGTCCACCAACACCTGTACCAGTTCCTGTTCGATGGTCTGGATCACCTCCATCATTTTCTTGATCACCTGGCCGGTCAGATCCTGAAAATCCTGAGCCATCATGATCTCAAGCAGTTCTTTTTGAGCACACCCTACCTGGGTAGGCACTTCCTGGGCGAGAAACTGGCGCGTATCCGCAATCAGTTGATCATCTGCTGTGATGTGATCACTGTCGGGTTTGGTTTCCCAGCGGGCGGAAAGCGATTGGCTGACTGTTTCCAGCTTGTCCTGGGTGGGTTGGGCGCGCTCAACGGCGTTAAGAGAACGCTCAGCGGCCTGTTCCGTCATGCTGGCAACATAATGCAAGCGCTCGTTGGCATCCGGAATGGCCTGGGCGGCTTGCTCTATCTGTTGATCCAGCCCGAGCTCTTTCATACTTTCGCGTAGCATGCGGGTCAACTGGCCAATACGTTGAATGACCTCTTCGCCGCTCTGGTCATCAAGCACCGATGGCATGGTGCTGTTATGCGCATCTTGTGAATGGGCCATAATTTGTTACCTGCTGCTTAACATTTAGGTGTTTGCCTATCATGCCCGATAAACAGGGGCTTGCCTACATAAGGTGTTGAGCCGGTTATATTGATCGTTAAGTTATGCTTTCAAACCGCGTAAACTACCCGTTTTAGCGTTCCCATGGATGCCTGTGTGAAACCTTCTGCAAACGCGTTTGAACTGTCCTCTGACGGTGACCGTTATTTTGATGGCCTGGCCGACAAGTTTTCCCGTTCACTTTATAATGCCCCGCGTGGGGAGCTACGCCTGGCGCTACTGGATGCCTTGCTGCCTGATATGTTGACTGCTTTACACACTGATGCGCCGCAACTTCCTGCAGAATCCAACACTGTTCTGGATGTGGGCGGTGGGCTTGGCCAGCAGGCGCTATGGTTTGCACAACGCGGCTTTCAGGTCACCCTGACGGAGCCCTCCCGCGATATGCTGGCGCATGCCGAAAAAGCGCTTCAGGCCGAGCCTGAACTGGCTGAACGTGTGCGCTGTTACCCGCTGGCGCTGCAACACTTGCCTGATACCTTGTCTGGCCCCTGGCGGCTGATTGTTTGCCATGCGGTGCTGGAATGGTTGGGTAACCCCCGCCAGGCGCTGGGCCAGCTAAGCCAACTGCTGGCACCAGGAGGCGAGCTCAGCCTGATGGTTTTCAACCGTGATGCGCTGCGCTTTTCCAACGTGGTGAAAGGCAATCTGCAAAAAGCCCAGCAGGATCGGTTGGAAGGGTTCGGCCTGGGTCAGCGGCTAACGCCGATATCTCCGTTGACCCACGCCCAGATAGAGGCCTGGAGCCAGGAAAACGGGCTGGAAATCCGTCAGGTTGCGGGCATCCGGATTTTTCAGGACTACCTGCGCCAGCCGCCTCAGGATGCTGCCGAACAGGAACGCCTAGTGGCACTGGAAAAGCAGTTCTGCCGCACCGAACCCCATTGGCGTCTGGCGCGCTACCTGCTTTATACCCTGGTCAAAGCGACCTGAACGTCGGCGATACTCAATCATACCCATAGAGATGACACCATGAAGGCACAGACACCTGCCTGCCAGTTACTGCAACGCTATCACCCCTCGTCTGGCCCCAATGCACCGGTTGTTGCCGTCGCACCCCCGTGGATGACTGGCTGGCGGCTCAGTTGCAGGGCGTGGTAAGTGCCGATCACAGTATTTTGCATGCCTACCGGCAGCGGGGCATTACCGCCGTTTCGCCCATGGAGGATGACAAAATGACAACACCCACGGGCTGGGTATTATTCTGGCCGAAAACCCACCAGCTAGGTATCTGGTGGTTAACCTGGCTGTGCGAGCAGTTGCCGCCGGGCACGCCGTTGGAGGTCGTAGGTGAACATAACGGCGGTATCAAGCGCGTACCCAAAGTGCTGGAAGCGCTGGGTTTGCCGTGTGACAAGCTGGACAACGCGCGGCGCTGTTCCTTGTTTGCCACCCAGACCCAGGCCTTGCCTACGGCCAGCGCCGCTGCCTGGCAAACCTTCAATCTGCGCGATATGCAGTTGCATAGCCACCCTGGGGTCTTTGGCCACGGCAAGCTGGATGAAGGCACCGCGCTTTTGCTGGATACGCTGGAACGCCAGCTACAAGCAAACAAATTGCCCGGCACACTGCCAAGATGCCTGGATATCGGTTGCGGTGATGGCATTATCAGCACCTGGCTGGCTGAGCGCAGCCAAGAGGTAACCGCCGTCGATATCAATGCCTTCGCCCTTGAAGCCTGTCGTCGAACGCTGGCCGCCAACCAGCTGACTGCCCGCGTGCTGGCCAGTGATGTGTATTCAGCCCTGGGCGATGAACAGTTTGATCTGATTATCAGTAACCCGCCGTTTCATCAGGAGCGGGATATTCACTACGGGGCAGCAGGTCAGCTGATACGTGAGGCGCCGACGCATCTGGCGCGGGGAGGGCAGTTGATCCTGGTGGCTAACGCCTTCTTACCCTATGCAGATCATTTGGAGGCCACCTTCGGCAGCTTTGAGGTTCTGGCAGATAACCGCCGCTTTAAAGTCTATCGGGCGGGTGTGCGGTAGTGAATGGAGGTAATCAGGTAGGTGGTCTCACCGCCTGGTGTCTTGACGCTGACCTCATCGTCAAGCTCTTTACCCAGTAGCGCCTTGGCCAAGGGGGCATCTACGCTGATCCAGCGCTGCTGGGTGTCGATTTCATCATGGCCGACAATGCGTATAGCGATTTCTTCGCCATCCTCACCTTCCAGTTCCACAAAGGCACCGAAGAACACCTTATCGGTATTGGCGGGCAAGCGGTCAACTACCTGCAGTTCATCCAGGCGCTTGGTCAGATAGCCAATCCGCGCAATCACCCGGTTCAGCTCTTTTTTGTTGTAGGTGTAATCAGCGTTTTCCGAACGATCGCCCAGGGCGGCCGCTTCCCCAACCTTGGCAGATAGTGCCGGACGTTTGACCCGCACAAGATGATCCAGTATGCCGCGCAGCCGTTGAGCACCTGCCGGCGTGATAAGGTTGCTTTTCGGCTCTTGGCGTGGGTCTTTTGCCGGGTCGCGCCAGCGGGTCATATTCCTGCCTTTCATCGGATATGCGGCTCCATGTTGAGATGTCTGGGGTCAATACCTGTGTCTATATCGACGGGGTCTACCAGCATACGCTAGTCAATCTGTTAAATCCCTTTTCAACAGACTGCCACGGATACGTCTGTCCACACCACCTCATCATTCTGCCTAGCGTATCATTCAAACGTTCGTTACATTGGTAGTCCGGTTGGCGGATTCAGCTATGGCTAGCCGTATAACGCAATAACAATTCCAACCAGTATTCATTGGGAGTCGCCCATGCAAGTATCCAAAAAATGGTCACCAAGACGTTCAGCCTGGCGCTGTTGAGTGCCGCTGTTTGCGTTGCTTCGTTATCGGCCAGTGCCTACCAGGACGCGCTTTTTCACTGCAGAACCGTTGGGAAAACACAGTGACACAAATGCCCGCCAGTCAGCGTGAAGGCGCCTTGAAAGCGCTGGCAGGGGAGGCTGAAGCCTTGGCCGGGCAGCATGCCGATGAAGCCGATGTGCTGGTGTGGCAGGGCATTGTGCTGGCCGCCTACGCCCGCGAGCGCGGTGGCCTGGGCGCGCTAGGCGATGCCAAGGCCGCCCGGGATGTGCTGGAGCGGGCCATCACCATTGACCCCGAAGGTTATCAAGGCTCAGCCTATGTCACCCTGGGCGCGCTGTACGACCGTGTACCCGGTGGCCTCATCGGCTTTGGGGATAGCGACAAGGCGGAGCAGATGTTTCAGCGCGCCCTGGAAATCCGCCCGGCGGGGATAGATGTTAATTATTACTATGCCGCCTTTCTGGCCGAGGAAGGCAACACCCAGGCAGCGCGTGAGTATGCTCAGCGGGCGCTGGAGGGAGATGTGCGCCAAGGGCGTGAAGCGTCAGATGCGGCATTGCGCCAAGACGCGCAACTACTGCTTGAACAGCTGTCATCCTGATCAATAGGCACAGCACGCAGGCAATGATACTGCCTGCGTGATAGCGTCTGCCTTGTAAGGCGATAGTCTCTGTTTGCTGCAGGTAAATTGGCATTACCGATAACAAGTCTTGATAATGGGGTAACGTTTTTTATCAGGAGTGACCCATGGACGCCGAGTCCCCTGCACCAGATTCATCTTCTTCAGCGTCGCCTGCGTTTACGGGTGAGGACGTTGAGCTGATTTCCCGAGATGTGCTACAGCAAGGTTTTTTCCGCCTCGAAGCCATTACCCTGCGCCATCGCCTGTTTGAGGGCGGCTGGAGCGAGCCCATGCGCCGTGAAGTCCATATGCGCAAGGATGCAGTGGGGGTGCTGCTTTACGATGTGGTTAGCGATGCGCTGGTATTTGTCGAGCAATTCAGGGCAGGGGCGGTAGATGACCCTTTGACACCATGGAAGCTGGAGTTTGTCGCTGGCCTGGTAGAAGAGGGCGAAACCCTTGAGAACGTCGCTCGCCGTGAAGCACAGGAAGAGGCGGGCTGCCAGGTCACCGAGCTCAAGCATTTGCACACCTATTACCCAAGCCCTGGGGCCTGCAACGAGCGTGTGACCCTGTTCTGTGGCCTGATTGATAGCCAGGGCATGGGCGGTATCCACGGCCTGGACGAGGAACATGAAGATATCCGGGTGCATGTGGTCAGTTTCCATGATGCCTGGGAACTGATGATGCAGGGGCGGCTCGATAACGCCATGAGCCTGATTGGCATGCACTGGCTGGCAAGCCAGCGAGCGTCGCTGCGTGCCTTGCCGGATAATACGCCGCGCTTTCGTTGAAACCGCTGTTTGAACGGAGAACCACAAACAGGCTAAAACGCATGTCTTCATGTACGTTCCAAGTATGTTTTTTTAGGTATGTTTTAAGCTTGTGCTAAACGTCTGTACCCAAGAATCGATCTTTAGATCATATGTTAAAGATCGGTGGTTAAAGATCGATTGTAAAAAGAATGGGAGCTCGCAATGGTTCGAAACGCTTACGTTACTGACCTGAAATCCCTGCAAGGTGAATGCAGCGCAAATTACCTGCGCCTGATTCGGCTGGTGGGTGATATGGAGGAAGGCCAGCGTCGCGCCATTCAGCTGGGAGAACGGGGCGATAATGCCCTGCATCTGTATATCCATGAAAATGCGCCTTATACCACCATGGTGCACGTTTCCCAGACGGGCCTGATGGATCATCTGCTGGAAAGCCCCAAGATGCGTGTTCACCTTTACCATGATGTGCGTATGGCGGAAGTGACCAACTTTCAGCGCGAAAGGCATTTTCATGGCCGCTATCGCTACCCCAATCCGCGTATGCACCAGCCGGATGAAAAACTTCAGCTCAATCGTTTTCTGGGCGAATGGTTGGCCCACGGCCTTGCCCATGGGCGCAGCGAATACCTGCATGAAGTGCCTTGAGGAGCGTCACCAATGCGTCTTGTACAGCTGACTGACCTGCACCTGCATGCTGACCCTCTGGCCCGTTCACGGGCGGGGGTTCCCTATCGTCAGTTTCTGGCGGTGATGGACGCCATCAAGCAGGAAAAGCCTGATCTGGTCATCGTGACTGGCGATATCAGCCAGGATGAATCGGCACAGGCCTACGCATTGGCGGTTGAACAGCTCAATCGTCTGGCTTGCCCCTGGCATTGGCTGCCGGGCAACCATGACCAGCGCCCCCTGATGGAAGCGGTTCATCCGCTGGCAGATGCGCTGATGCTGAATGAATGGCGGCTGCTGTTGCTGGATACCCAGGTGCCTGGCGAACCAGGCGGTGCCCTGGGAAGCGATAAGCTGGTGGCATTGGCAGCCCAGCTTGATCGACAGCTGGCACCGACAATAATTGCCATGCACCATCCGCCTGTAGAAGTGGGCGCTGCCTGGATGGATGCCATCAGCCTGGAAGACAAAGACGCTTTCTGGCAGCTGATTGGCCGCTATCCGCAGGTCAAAGTAGTACTGTTTGGCCATGCCCATCAGGCCTACGCGGAGGAAAAGGCGTTAAACGGCTTCAGCGTCAGTGTTTATGGCAGCCCCGCCACGGCCGATCAGTTTCTGCCCCATGCTGAGGCGTTTGCGGTGGATGAGGCCGCTCGCCCTGGCTACCGTGTGCTGGATATCCAAGGAACTGGCTGGCACACCCGTATTGAGCGGGTGACGTCATGATCATTCTGCTGATTGCTTTTGTACTGGCCATTTTCGTGCTGCCCAACCTTTGGGCCAAGTGGGTGCTCAAGCGTCATGCCCGTGGGCGCGATGATTACCCGGGAACCGGGGCGGAGCTGGCTGAGCATCTGCTGCGCCGCTTTAACGTCGAAGGGGTGAAGGTGGAGCGCACCGAGTACGGCGACCATTACGACCCGGAAGCCCGCACGGTAAGGCTGTCGGCGGATAATCATGACGGGCGCACCTTGACAGCGGTGACCGTGGCGGCTCATGAAGTTGGTCATGCCCTGCAGCATCACCAGGGCTATGCACCGCTGCTGGCGCGCTCACGCCTGGTGCTGCTGGCGCAAAAGGCGGAAAAAGTGGGTGCTTTGCTGATGATGGCAGCCCCCTTCCTGTTTGTGTTGACCCGCCTGCCAGGTGGGTTGGCACTGGTGATTATCATGGCGGTGATCAGCTTTGGTACGGCGGCGGTGGTTCATCTGGTCACCCTGCCGGTGGAGTTTGATGCCAGCTTCAACCGCGCCTTGCCCATTCTGAAAGACTATGTGCCCCCAAAGATATGCAGGGTGCCCGCCATGTACTGACTGCCTGTGCGTTTACCTATGTGGCGGCTTCCCTGGCGAGTATTCTAAACTTGGGGCGCTGGCTGGTGATTCTGCGCCGTTAACGCCAGAAGACCGCCCAATTGGGCGGCCTTCTGGTTCATGACCTAGCCAATAGCTTACTATTTCTTCACAAAACGATAAGCTGCCAACAAAATCAGTGCACCCACGATAGCGGTAATAAGGCTACCAAAGCTCAAGGTGCCCACAGTGCCGAGGCCAATCAGTGATCCTACCCAGCCACCTACAAAAGAGCCGGCAATACCCAGCAAAATGGTGATAAAAAAACCACCTGGATCTTTGCCAGGCATAATCATTTTAGCGATAACGCCAGCAATTAAGCCTAATAATATCCACGCAAGAAATCCCACCGTATGTCTCCTTAAATTTTGATCTATTTTAAATTAGAGTTTTGCGATAAAAGTATGACATAAGGCTTTCTGGTCATGTAACCCGTTTCAGGTGTCTCGATTGGCAAGAATTATTGCACGCCTTGGCGCGGGATAACCTTCCCGGGTAAGCGAAGGGTCGTCAGGGTCAAGAAAATCTGCCAGGGATTGATACGTCATCCAATCGGTGGCGCGTTGCTCGTCCAGGGTAGTCACGGCTTCATCCACCACGCGGATATTGCTGAATCCGCAGCGCGAAAGCCAATGGCAAAGCGCTTGTGAAGAAGGCAGGAAATACACGTTGGGCATGGCCGCATAGCGCTCGCCGGGCATGAAGACAGTCTGTTCATCGCCTTCCACCACCAGGGTTTCCAATACCAGTTCGCCCCCTGGGGCCAAGGCCTCTTTCAACTGCTGCAAGTGCTCAAGGGGAGAGGGCCGGTGGTAGAGCACGCCCATGGAAAAGACCGTATCGAAAAAGCCCAGCCTGGCGGGCACGTCTTCAATACCGACCGGCAGAAAGTGGGTGCGCTGTTGATCAGCATCGCCCACAAAATGGCGCACTGCCTGAAACTGCCAATAAAAACGTGGTGACGGGTCGATGACCAGGACAAAGTCTGCCCCGGCGCCGACCATACGCCAGGCATGGTAGCCGCTGCCACCGCCCACATCCAACACCTTGCGGTAGCTGAGTGGGGCAAGGTGAGGCGCCACCCGCTGCCATTTCCAGTCGGAGCGCCATTCGGTATCGATATCAATGCCGCCCAGCGAGTAGGGCCCTTTGCGCCAAGGCGCAAGCTTGCGCAGCAGATTGAAACACTGGCGTTGCTGGCTGTCGCTCAGAGCCATATCCACGCGGACGGTGTTCTGATCAAGATATACCTCGCGCTCTGCGGGCAACGGCGGCAACTTGCGCACCGCCTTTTCCCACATGGGAAGATCCCCATGGCGCTGGCGATCCAGCCCCTTGGCCAGCTGTTCGGGCAGCAGGGCGAGCCATTCGGTTAATTCCTGGTCGAGAAACGCCTGATAAAGCACGCGGTGATCGTCGGCGAGGGGCACCTTAGCTCTCCTTGAAGGCAATCAGTGAGGTAAAGTTCAGGTACTGAAACCAGGTCATTGAACGCGGAAAGCCTGCCTGGGCCAAACGGCCATGCAGGGCATCCAGAGTATCGGGAATCAACACGTTTTCCAGTGCGGTACGTTTCTGGCTGATTTCCATCTCGCTGTAGCCGTTAGCGCGCTTGAAATCATGGTAGCGCTCGACGCGCCAGGCGTTATCGCGCTCATCGGCATCAATGGTTTTTTCGGACAGAATCAGCACGCCACCGGGTTCAAGGGCGTCATATAGCCTGGCCAGCAGGGCATCGCGGTCTTCAGGTGGCAAGAACTGCAGGGTGAAATTCAGGATGACCATGCCGGAGGGCTGATAGTCCAGCTGACGGATATCCGCTTCCATCACCTGCAGGCTATGCTGGGGGCATTCATCCGCAAAGGTTTGCTGGGCGCGTTCGACCATGGCGGGTGAAAGGTCGACCCCGGTATAGCGAAAGGCATCTTCCGGCAGAGCGCCCGCCAGAGCCAGGCCAGAGGCGCCCAGCGAGCAGCCCAGATCATAGACGTGGGCACCGTGGCGCAGATGACGCTGGGCAATCAGGCTGAGCATGCCAAGAATCTGACCGTAACCCGGCACCGAGCGGCGGATCATATCAGGAAAGCAGGCGACGACCTGCTCATCAAAGGAGAAACGCGCGACGCGATCCAGGGGTGTCGAAAAGATGGCGTCACGGTAAGATGCATCACTCATGGGCAGGCCGGTTTCATCGCAAATAGACAGCGTGGATAATCAATGGGCGCATAGTTTACGCTGCAAGCGCCACCCGGAACAGACCCCGCTGCACCCAACATCGCCATAGGAGAGGGCCAATGTCATCAGTTGCTAACGCAACGTCGGATCAATTACCGGCATGGAAAGCATTACAGGATCACGCCGATGCGCTGAAAAGCGTTCATCTGAAAACGCTGTTTGCCGAGTCATCGACGCGCTTTGATCACTTTGCGCATCAGGCCGCTGGGGTGATGCTGGATCTTTCCAAACAGCGTTGGCAGGATGAAACGCTGGACAAACTGCTGGCCCTGGCAGAAGAAGCCGAGTTGCCAAGCGCTATCGACGCTCTGTTAAGCGGCCAGCGGGTGAATACCAGTGAAGACCGCCCGGCGCTGCATACGGCATTACGCCTGCCCCCGGAGGCAAACCTTGAGGTTGATGGCGAAGACGTAGTGGCAGCGGTGCATGCCAGCCTTGCGCAGATGGAAACCCTGGTCAGCCGTTTGCACGCAGGCCAGTGGCGGGGAGCCACCGGCAAGCCGATTCGCCATGTGGTCAATCTGGGGGTCGGGGGTCGGACCTGGGGCCTTTGATGGTCACCCACGCATTGGCCGACTACCGCCCTGACGACGTGCATCCGGTCGAGGTGCATTTTGCTTCCACCATGGATGGCTCCCAGCTGGCGGATTACCTCAGCCGCCTGAACCCTGAAGTGACGCTGTTTGTGCTGTCATCGAAATCCTTCACCACCATTGATACCTTGTCCAATGCCAATACCGCCAAGGATTGGTTGCTGGGGCGTTTGACTCGACATGGCGCTACCCCGATCAGCGCGGAACTGGTGATTCGCCAGCACTTTATCGGCGTTTCCGCCAGCCCGGAAAAAATGACCGCCTGGGGCATCGCCCCGGCGCATCAGCTGCGTTTCTGGGAATGGGTCGGCGGGCGCTATTCGCTATGGGGCACCATCGGCCTGCCGATTGCGCTGGTCATCGGCATGGAAAATTTCCGCGCGCTGCTCGCTGGCGCCCATGCCATGGATCGTCACTTCCAGGCGGCGCCCATGGCTGAAAACCTGCCCGTACTGCTGGCGTTGGCAGGTATCTGGAACGTCAATTTCCTGGATATCCGCGCCCACTCCATTTTGCCTTATGATGGCCGTCTGGAATATTTTGCCGCCTACCTGGAACAGCTGGAAATGGAATCCAACGGCAAATCCGTGACTCGCCAGGGCGAGGCGATTGATTACTCAACCTGCCCGGTGCTGTGGGGGCAGCTAGGCCCCAATGCCCAGCATGCTTTCTATCAGCTGTTGCATCAGGGAATGCAGCCGGTGGAGTGCGATTTTATTGCCCCCTCAAACGCTATGATGATGTTGAAGACCCTGAAACCCGTCGCCACCTGCAGACCCAGCACCGGCTGGCGCTGGCCAACTGTTTTGCTCAGTCGCGGCTGTTGATGCTGGGCGATGATGCCATTGATGACGATGGCCCGCGCCCGCCGCATAAACGCTATCGCGGCAACCAGCCATCGACCACAGTGCTGCTTGACCAGCTGACCCCGCACACTCTGGGCGCCTTGATTGCCCTTTATGAGCACAAGGTATTCGTCCAGGCCGTGATCTGGGATATCAATCCCTTTGACCAGTGGGGCGTGGAGCTGGGCAAGCAGATTGCCACCGAGACCCAGCAGATCATCGACGGGCAGGCACCCGCTGACCACATGGACGCCTCCACTCGCGGCCTGATCGACGCCTTTTGGGCAGCGGATAAATAAGTGTCAAGCACGGGCGTCAGACTGCGCCGGATACTGTATCCTATGACCATATATACAGTATTTTGCTTTTCCGCTATGCTGTCTGTTTGATTTTTAGGCCCATTTGATTGCCACGCCGTTACGCAGCCGCCTCGTCAGCGGCTGCGAAGGCAGGTTTGACCTTTCAGGATATACGCTTCATGACTCAGTTTGATGCCTCTCAATACGGCGCCAGTTCCATCGAAGTCTTATCGGGGCTTGAACCAGTGCGCAAGCGCCCCGGCATGTATACCGATACCTCAAGGCCCAACCATCTGGCTCAGGAAGTAATCGATAACAGCGTCGATGAAGCGCTGGCGGGACATGCCAATGCCATCAAGGTCATGCTGCTGGCAGATGGGGGTATCGAGGTCACTGATAATGGCCGTGGTATGCCGATTGATATGCACCCCGAGCACGGCGTGTCAGGGGTAGAGTTGATCTTTACCAAGCTGCATTCCGGCGGCAAGTTCTCGTCTTCCAGCTACCGTTTTTCCGGTGGACTGCATGGGGTTGGGGTGTCTGTGGTGAATGCCCTGTCACGCCGATTGGAAGTGGAAGTGACCCGCGACGGCGCACGTCACGCCATGGCCTTTGAGTTTGGCGCCAAGGTCGAAGAGCTGCATAACCTGGGCAAGGCGGCGAAAAAGGCCACCGGCACCCTGGTTCGCTTCTGGCCGGATGAAAGTTATTTTGATAGCCCCAAGCTGGCGCTCTCCCGGCTGAAACATCTGCTGCGCGCCAAGGCGGTGCTGTGCCCCGGGCTTGCCGTAACACTGGTGGAGCCCGACGGTACCAGCACTGAATGGGTCTATGCCGATGGCCTGCGCGACTACCTGGCTCAGGCCACTGATGGTTATGAAGTGGTGCCCAATGCGCCCTTTGTTGGCCATTTCAGCGATGATGAGCATGGCGTTGACTGGGCCATTCAATGGCTGCCCGAAGGCGGTGAAGCGCTGCTGGAAAGCTACGTCAACCTGATCCCCACGCCTCAGGGCGGTACCCATGTGAACGGCTTTCGTGCCGGGCTGCTGGATGCCCTGCGCGAGTTCTGTGAGTACCGTAGCCTGTTGCCAAGGGGGATCAAGCTGACCGCCGATGACCTCTGGGAGCGGGCGTCTTTTGTGCTCTCCGTCAAGATGCTCGACCCCCAGTTTGCCGGCCAGACCAAGGAGCGGCTGTCATCGCGCACCATTGCGGGCTTTGTGTCCGGCGTGGTCAAGGACGCTTTCTCGCTGTGGCTTAATCACCATGTAGAACAGGGTGAAATGCTCGCTGAGTTGGTGATCAGCGCCGCTCAGCAGCGCCAGAAAAAGTCCAAGAAAGTCGCTCGTAAGAAGGTCACCTCAGGTCCGGCCTTGCCCGGCAAGCTGGCGGACTGTTCCGGCCAGGACCCGGCCCAGAGCGAGCTGTTCCTGGTGGAAGGGGATTCTGCCGGGGGCAGCGCCAAGCAGGCGCGTAACCGCGAAACCCAGGCCATTCTTCCGTTACGCGGCAAGATTCTCAACACCTGGGAAGTCGAGACCCACGAGATCTACAGCTCTCAGGAGGTTCATGATATCGCCGTGGCGATTGGTGCCGACCCGGGCAGTGCCAATCTGGAGAAACTGCGTTATCACAAGATCTGTATCCTGGCGGATGCGGATTCCGATGGCCTGCACATTGCCACTCTACTGTGCGCGCTCTTTGTGCGTCACTTCCCAAGCCTGGTGGATGCCGGTCACGTCTTTGTGGCCATGCCGCCCCTTTACCGGATCGACCTGGGCAAGGAGGTTCACTACGCCCTGGATGAAAGTGAAAAAGCCGCGATACTCAAGCAGCTGGCGAAAAAAGCGGCACACGGAAGGCTACCCCGAATGTTCAGCGCTTTAAGGGGCTGGGTGAGATGAGCCCGCTGCAGCTGCGCGAAACCACCATGGCGACCGAGACTCGCCGCCTGGTACAGCTGACCCGCTCGGAAGGCGATGGCACCCAGGAAGTGATGGACATGCTGCTGGCCAAGAAACGCGCCGGTGATCGCAAGAAGTGGCTGGAAGATTACGGCAATCTCGCAGATATCGAGGTATAACCCCAGATGACCATGGATATCCAGGTCGCGGAAGGCGATGTTGAACGCATCGCCCTGCGCGATTACACCGAAAAAGCGTACCTCGACTACTCGATGTACGTCATTCTCGACCGTGCCCTGCCGAATATCGGCGACGGCATGAAACCTGTGCAGCGGCGGATTATTTACGCCATGCGCGAGCTGGCATTGCATGCCAATGCCAAGTACAAGAAATCGGCGCGTACTGTGGGCGACGTCCTGGGTAAGTTCCACCCCCACGGTGACAGCGCCTGCTATGAAGCCATGGTGCTGATGGCCCAGCCGTTCAGCTATCGCTACCCGCTGGTGGACGGCCAGGGTAACTGGGGTAGCCCCGATGATCCCAAATCCTTTGCGGCCATGCGCTATACCGAGGCCAAGCTTTCAAAGTTTGCTGAAGTGCTGCTCAGCGAGCTGGGCCAGGGCACCGTGGACTGGGCGCCCAATTTTGACGGCACCATGCAGGAGCCGGTGGTATTGCCCGCGCGTTTGCCCCACGTGCTGCTCAACGGTGGCAGCGGAATTGCCGTTGGCATGGCCACTGATATTCCGCCGCACAATGTTGGCGAGGTTGTGGATGCCACCTGCCATCTGCTGCGCCACCCTGAGGCCACCAACACTGACCTGATGGCGTTTGTGCCAGCGCCGGATTTCCCGACCGATGCGGAAATCATCACCCCGCGGGCAGATCTGCGTAAGCTTTATGAAGCCGGGCGTGGTTCGGTCAAGCTACGCGCGTGCTTTGAGCGTGAGGGCGCCAATATCGTGATCACTGCGCTGCCCTGTCAGGTCAGTGGGGCCAAGGTGCTGGAACAGATAGCTGCCCAGATGCAGGCCAAGAAACTGCCCATGGTGGCGGATCTGCGCGATGAATCCACCCATGAAGCGCCGACGCGCCTAGTGATTGAGCCGCGTTCTAATCGCGTGGATGTGGATGTATTGATGGCCCACCTGTTTGCCACCACGGATCTGGAAAAGAGCGTGCGGGTCAATATGAACGTGATCGGCCTGGACGGCCGCCCGCGGGTCATGCCGCTGGCGGATATGCTTGGCGAATGGCTGCGCTTTCGGCGTACTACCGTGCGCCGCAGGCTGGAGCATCGGCTGGGCAAGGTAGAAGATCGCCTGCATATTCTAGAAGGCCTGCTGACCGCCTATCTTGATCTGGATGAAGTGATTCGCATCATTCGCGAAGAGGATGAACCAAAAGCGGCGCTGATTGCGACCTTTGGCCTTTCTGAACGCCAGGCAGAAGCCATTCTGGAGCTGCGCCTGCGCCACTTGGCCAAACTGGAAGAAATGAAAATCCGCGGCGAACAGGAGGCGTTGGAGAAAGAGCGCAAACAGCTGCAAGGCCTGTTAGGCAGTGATACCAAGCTGACCAACCTGATCGAGAAAGAGATTCGCGCCGCCGGTAAAGAGCACGCCGATGAGCGCCGCTCGCCGCTGGTTGAGCGTAGCGAAGCTCGAGCGCTGTCGGAAGTGGAGCTGCTTGGGGCTGATCCGATCACCGTCGTGGTCTCGGAAAAGGGCTGGATTCGCGCCGCCAAGGGCCATGATATCGACCCGGAAGGCCTTTCCTATAAAGCGGGCGACCGCTTCCTGCTGGCGGCCAGGGGCAAGACCAACCATCCTCTGGTCATGCTGGATGATACCGGGCGTGCCTATACATTGAGTGCCCATAACCTGCCCAGCGCCCGCGGTCAGGGCGAGCCGATCACGGGGCGGGCCAACGTCGCCGCCGGGGCACAGATGGCGGGTATCCTGCTGGCTGCACCAGAAAGCCGTTTTCTGCTCGCCAGTGACGGTGGCTACGGGTTTATTGCCCGTCTAGGTGAGCTGACCGGCAAGAACAAGGCAGGCAAAAGTGTGTTGACCCTTCCCAAGGGCTGTAGCGTCATGCCACCGGTGGCGATTCCCGAGGGTGAATCCCTGTGGGTGGCAACAGTGTCCAACGAAGGGCGCCTGCTGGTCTTCCCGCTGGATCAGCTGCCGGAAATGGCTAAGGGCAAGGGCAACAAGATGCTGGATATTCCTGGCCCACGAGCAGCGCGACGGGAAGAATTCATGCGCGATATCGCCGTGCTGGCCGAGGGGGATGCCTTGGTGCTGCATGCTGGTAAGCGTAAACTGACCCTCAAGTCAGATGATCTGGCCTATTATCGGGGTGAACGTGGCCGTCGGGGCAACAAGTTGCCACGCGGTTTCCAGAAAGTTGAGCGGCTTGAGGCAGGGGAATAAATCATGAAACGCTGTTTGATTCGTGCGACCGGCAGGGCGCGACCGGACCAGCTCGCCGGGCTTGGCAAGGCATTGGCAAAAACTGGGGCACGTCTTTTGGATATCAACCAGAGCGTGACCTTTGGGATGCTCTCGCTGGAGGCACTGGTGGCGCTGGAGCATGACAGCGCGCTGGAAGCCATGCTCAGCGAAGCAGGCGATAGCCTGGGGCTGGATATTCAGGCCATTGCCGTGAGTGCGGATGATTACCACCGCTGGAGCCTGGAAGCCAGCCAGCCGCGTTTGATACTGACCCTGCTGGCGCCGCGTCTGCCTGCCGGCATTCTGGCGGAAGTGGGTGGCTTGACGGCGGAGTTTGGTCTGCACGTTGAGCTGGTACACCGGCTTTCCGGGCGCGAGCCGCTGGATGGCGAATCGCCTGGTAATGGTGCCTGCGTTGAGTGCTGGTTAAGAGGCGATGACGTCAACCTGGCCGCACTACATGAAAAAGCCCTGGCACTCGGCGCCCAACACGGCGTGGACATTGCCATTCAGGAAGACAGTATCTGGCGCCGTCATCGTCGCCTGGTGTGTTTTGATATGGATTCAACCCTGATCAAGGCTGAAGTGATTGATGAACTTGCCCGTCGTCACGGGGTAGGCGATGAAGTGGCCGCGGTGACCGAGCAGGCAATGCGCGGCGAGCTGGACTTCAAACAGAGCTTTCGCGCGCGGATGAGCAAGCTTGAAGGGCTGGATGAAGCGGTGCTGGCGGAAATTGCTGAAGAGCTGCCGCTAATGGATGGCGTGGAGCCTTTGATGGCCAACCTCAAACGGCTGGGCTATCGCACGGCGATTATCTCCGGTGGCTTCACCTACTTTGCTCGTCATCTACAGGAGAAGCTTGGCTTTGATGAAATTCATGCCAACGAACTGGTGATTGAGAACGGCAAGGTGACTGGGGAGGTTCAGGAGCCGATCGTGGATGCTGAACGCAAGGCGGAGCTGCTTGAGGCCATTGCCCTACGTGAAGGTTGGATGCTTGAGCAGACCATTGCGGTTGGTGACGGTGCCAATGACTTGAAAATGCTCGGTAAAGCCGGACTGGGGATTGCCTATCGTGCTAAGCCGCTGGTGCGCGCTCAGGCGCGTCAGGCGATTTCTACCCTGGGGCTGGATGCGGTGCTCTATCTGATTGGCTATCGCCATAGCGACCTGCTTGACTAGTCGCTAGAGTCACTTGAAGTCAGTACACAAGGGGGCGCTGATGCGCCCCGTTGGCGTTGTGGTGGAAGGCAGGCCGTGCCGCTTAACCGTGACCCTTGTCCGGGTGAGGGACAGGACGTTCACCGACTTCTTCAGGACGAAGTTCGACGGGCTTGCCTTCGGTCACATCAATCCGCCGGAGCTGCAGATGCAGGCCCGTTTTGGCCAGCAGGTGGGCACTGACCGGTGCGGTAATAAACAGGAACAGCGTAATCAGTATTTCCTGAATATCCGGTGACCCTTCGTAGCCCCAGAAATACAGCATGGAAGCAACCAGCATGAAACCAATGCCCAGGGTAGTGGCCTTGGTAGGGCCGTGCAGGCGCATATAGAAATCTTTCAGGTGCGCCATACCCAGCGAGCCGATAAACAGAAACACTCCGCCAGCAATCAATAACAGCGACGCCAACGCTTCAACAATCCAGGCCATGGGAACTCCTGTGGTCTATTCGATGATGTCGCCGCGCAGAATGTACTTGCACACAGCGACGGTACTGATAAAGCCCAGCATGGCAATCAAGAGGGCAGATTCAAAGTAGGTCTTGGTGTTCAGCCATAGACCCAGTAACACAATCAGCGCGATTGAATTGATGTACATGGTGTCCAGTGCGAGCACCCGGTCAGGTAGATCCGGCCCTACCGCAAGGCGGTAAAGGTTAAGGATCAGCGCCGTGCTGACCAGCGTCAGGGTGATGTAAAGGGCAAGGGTCAGCATTCGTAAATCTCCTTGAGCGGCTGTTCGTAACGCTTGCGGATCTGCTCAATCAGGGCTTCCTCGTCGTCCACATCCAGCGCATGGATCAGCAGCGACTTGCCATCCATGCGCAGGTTGGCAGAAACCGTACCGGGTGTCAGGCTGATCGTGCTGGCCAGCAGGGTAATGGTAAAACGCTCCTCCAGCATCAGGGGATACTCGATGAAGTGAGGGCGTAGTTTGCGCCAAGGGTTGGAAATCAGATAGGCCACTTCAAAGTTGGCGATAACGATGTCCTTCAGAACACGCAGAGCAAAGCGCAGCAGCTTGAGAGGCCTGCCGATACGCGGTTCGGCATCCCAGAAGCGGTAAGTGGCCAGCGGAATGGCAACGGCCAGGGCGCTACCCAGCACAATCTGGCCAAAAGCAACGCTACGCACCAGCAGCAGCCAGACCAGCAGCAACAGGATGGACAGCACCGGCGTGGGTAACCAGGAGCGTGGCTTGATCATGAGTTATCTCCTGCGTCAGGCATCAGCGCTTCAATCAGCGGCAGAGGATTGGCAAGCTGTTCAGCAGCGGCTGCGGTGTAATGGCTGACCGGGCCGGCAAAGATCACCAGCAGCGGTGCGGCACTGAGTAGCCATATGACCCCAAACCATTGCTCACGAGGGAGTTTCTTGCCAGTGGCGGTGCCGCGCTGGCTGCGCCAGAAAAGCGTCGAGCCCGCGCGTGACAGGGCAATCAGCGAACTCAGCCCGGCCAATAGCAACAGTGGCCACAGCCATAGCCGCTGCATGCCTTCTGCTGCGTTGAGCATCAGCGCCTTGCCAAGCGCGCCGGAAAGAGGCGGCAGGCCCGCCACGGCAATAGCACCGATGAAAAACGCCAGTGCCAGCCATTGGCCCTGAACCAGCGGGCGGCCCTTGACCAGACGGGTGCCAGGCTTGCCGCGCTGGGCACCAATCATATCGGCCAACAGGAAGAGCCCGCCGGTCACCAAAGTGGTATGAATCAGGTAATACAAGAGTGCAGATACCGCTTCGGGCGTACGCATGCCGATACCCGCCAGCAGGGTGCCAACCGAGACCAGTACCAGATAGGCAACCAGCAGGCGCAGATCCTTGGCGGCCAGCACGCTCACTCCAGCAATCGCCAGGGTGGCCAGCGCGAACCACCACACCCAGGGTTGCTCCAGAGCGGTCAGGCTACCGGCCTGATCGCCGAAAATCAGGCTGTAGACTCGTAGAATGGCGTAAATACCCACCTTGGTCATGATCGCAAACAGGGCCGCCACTGGGGCAGGCGCGTTCGCATAGGCACGCGGCAGCCAGAAATACAGCGGCAGAATGGCGGCTTTCAGGCCAAATACCACCAGCAGGATCAAGGCGCCTGCCGTTACCAGGCCTTCCCGCTCGGGAGGAAGTTCCGCCAGGCGTTGGGCCATATCTGCCATATTCAGCGTGCCGGTTGCGCCGTATAGAACGCCAACGCCAATCAGGAACAGCGATGAACCGGCCAGGTTAAGCACCACATAATGAACGCTGGCCTGAATACGCGCCTTGCCGCCGCCGTGAAGCAGCAGAGCATAGGAGGCCAGCAGCAGGACTTCAAAAAACACAAAGAGGTTGAACAGATCGCCGGTCAGAAAAGCACCGTTGATACCCATTAGCTGCCACTGGAAAAGGCCATGGAAATTGCTGCCTTTTTCATCATCGCCGGCGCAGGCATAGACGACTGCGCCGACCGCCAGCACAGAAGTCAGCAGCACCATCATCGCTGACAGGCGATCCAGCACCAGGGCAATCCCGAAGGGAGGCTGCCAGTCGCCCAGCGCATAATAGGTAATCTCACCGCTGGCGGCCTGATTGACCAAGCCAATCGAGACCAGCAGCAATAAGGCGGTAGAGACAATGCTGACAATCCGCTTGTAGCGGACGATCCCCTGACGTTGATAGAGCAGCAGAATACCGGCAATCAAGGGAAGAACGACGGGTAGAACAATCAAATGTTGAGTCATTCGCGGTCTTCCTTTTTACCGTCTACATGGTCGTTACCCGCTTCACTGCGCGCGCGCATGGCCAGGATGACCACAAAGGCTGTCATGGCAAAACCGATCACAATGGCCGTCAGCACCAAAGCCTGTGGCAAGGGGTCGGCAATCGCGCCCTGTTGCTGATTGACCAGGGCTGCGCCGTCAGTGGTCAAGCCGCCCATGGAAAACAGGAACAGGTTGACCGCGTAGGATAATAGCGTCAGGCCGACGACCACCGGGAAGGTGCGTCCACGCAGGGTAAGATAGAGGCCGCAGGCAGTCAGCACCCCGGTTGTAATGGCATACAGCAGTTCCATTAACGAGTCTCCTTGTCGGGCGAAGAGGCTTCAGGCTCGGTTTCTGAGGGTTCAAGCGTTGGGCGGTGGGCCGTGGTGACCTTGCCCAGGTTGGCCAGGATCATCAGGGTCGCGCCGACAACGGCCAGGTAAACACCCAGATCAAACAGCATGGCCGACGCCAGTTCGAACGTGCCCACCAGGGGCAGGGTGAAGTAGGCAAAGGTCGATGTCAGGAACGGATAGCCGAACACCCAACTGCCCAGGCCGGTAAGGGTAGCAATCGCAACGCCTGCGATGGCCACCGGCTGGAAGGGAAAGTCCAGCCTCTCCTGAGCCCATTCCACGCCGCGCGCCATATACACCAGGATCAGAGCGACCGCTGTCACTAGCCCAGCAATAAAGCCCCCGCCTGGCATGTTATGGCCGCGCAGGAAAATAAACGCAGATACCAGCAGTGCCAGTGGCAGCAGGGCCATTGAAATCGACGTCAGGATGGCCGGGTAGCGGTCCGGCGACCAGACGCGGCCTTCACCGTCACTATGAGGCAGGAACAGGCGCAAGCGGTTGAGCAGTTTGAAGATCGCAAGTCCGGCGAGTGCCAGTACAGTAATTTCACCGAGGGTATCAAAGCCACGGAAGTCGACAAGGATCACATTGACGACGTTATAGCCCCCGCCGCCGGGTTTGCTGTTGGCCAGGAAGTAATCAGAAATCGACGACGTATCCGTGGTCAGCACTGCATAATTGAGGCTGGCAATCACCAGCCCCAGCGCCGAGGCCAGCAGGATATCGCGCACATTGCGCAGCGGGCTGGATTCTCGAGGCGTTTGCTGGGGTAGGAAGAACAGTGCCAGCATCAGCAGGATCATGGTCACCACTTCCACTGAGAGCTGGGTCAAGGCCAGATCCGGGGCAGAGAAACGTGCAAAGGTCAGCGCGACGAACAGGCCAACAACGGAGAGCATCAACAGTGAAATCAGGCGATAGCGGTGGGTCGCTGCGGTGGCGATACCCCCAAATATCAGCATGGCCGCGCCGAGCAGGACAATGGCGTCGACAGGTTGGTTACCCAGCTTTCCGGTAAGCGGGGCAATCGGCGCCAGCCCGATCACACCCATGACCAGCGCGGATAACAGTAATAGCCCCATGTAGCGCTGTAGTGAGTGGCCCTCAATCTTGTTGATCAGCCAGTCTGCTTTCTGGTTCATATTAATAATAGTACGTTCGAATACCCGGCGGGCATCCACGCTGGCAAATGGCTGAGTCAGCTGGCGCAGGTCAGGGTGGCGCCAGTACATCAGGATGCCAAACGCCAGAGCGGCAAGGCTCATCAGCAGTGGCAGGTTAAAGCCATGCCAGATAGACAGATGAAATTCCAGAGGCTCGCCCAATACAGCCTGAGCGGCCAGTGATAAAACCCCAGACGCCATCAGCCCGGGCAACAGGCCGACCACGACACAAAGCCCGACCAGGATTTCAACTGGCAAGCGCATCAGGTGAGGGGGTTCATGGGGCGATTTAGGCGGTGTTTTCCGGGCTGGCTTAAAGAAGACGGCATGCACCAGACGCAGCGAGTAAGCCACCGAAAGAATCCCACCCAGGGTGGCCAATACAGGCAGCAGCCAGCTCAGGCCGCCCAGCACCGGGGTGGCGAGGGTCTCGGTAAAAAACATTTCCTTGGAGATAAAGCCGTTGAATAAGGGAACCCCCGCCATGGCAGCCGCGGCCAGCGTGGTCAGCAGAGCGGTGACTGGCATGGTTTTTTTCAACCCGCCCAGCATTTTCAGCTCGCGGGTGCCGGTTTCATGGTCAATAATACCCGCGCTCATGAACAGGGCTGCCTTGAAAGTGGCATGGTTGAGAATATGGAAAAGGGCGGCGAGTACTGCCATAGGGCTGCCAATGCCGAGCAGAACGGTGATCAGACCCAGGTGGCTGACGGTTGAAAAGGCCAGAATACCTTTAAGGTCGGTTTTGAACAGCGCAAACCAGGCGCCGTATAACAGCGTAATGGTGCCGGTCAGCGAGACAATCACCGACCACAGTTCACTGCCGGCAATGGCGGGATGCAGGCGCGCCATCAGGAAAATACCTGCCTTGACCATGGTGGCCGAGTGCAGGTAAGCGGAAACCGGCGTAGGCGCTGCCATGGCATGGGGTAACCAGAACTGGAACGGGAACTGGGCGGACTTGGTGAAGGCACCGAGCAGCACCAGCACCAGCATCAAGGGATAGCGTGGATCGGCAAGGATGACATCCTGGCTTGCCAGCACCACATTCATATCGAAGCTGCCAACCATATCGCCCAGCAGCAACAGCCCAGCCAGCAAGGCAAGGCCGCCAGCGCCGGTGACGGTCAGCGCCATACGTGCGCCTTTGCGGGCATCGCTCTGGTGAGACCAGTAGCCAATCAGCAGGAAAGACGAAATACTGGTCAATTCCCAGAATAACCACAGTAGAATGAGGTTGTCCGACATGGCAATGCCAACCATGGACGCCATAAACAGCATCAGATAGGCATAAAAGCGGTCGAACGGCTCTTCAGGACTGAGGTAAAAATGCGCGTAAAGCAGAATCAACAGGCCAATGCCGAGAATCAGCAGATTAAACAGCAGTGTCAGGCCGTCCAGGCGCAGCGCCAGGTCCAGACCCAGTTCCGGCATCCAGCCGACTGAAAAACGCAGCGTTTCGCCGTCAAGCAGCGCAGGCACCTGGCTGAAGGTAAGCAGCAGGGCGAGGGCAGGGGCAATGGCCGTGATCCGTGTGCTCAGAACACGATCCCGCTGGCCCAGCAATGCGGGTACCACAACACCCAGCAAAGGCAGTAAAGCTATCCACAGCAGTATCATGGGGGTCATCCAGTGAAAATGTCTTAAGTTATTGATGTCATCTTGTAATGTGCCGCTTGCTCAAGCGATGCATCGACCTAGGATACATCAGTCAGATTAACAGAGTATCAACTGTACCGAGATTTTGAAGCGCTCCCATTAACATGAAACCCTTTTTGATAAGAGTCGGTTGACCGCATGAGTGAATCCTTTCGTACCTGGCAGTTGCGTTTTGAAGCGCTGCGCTCCAATAAATTTTTTGAAGGCGTGGTGATTGCTATCATCGTTATTTCGGCGCTGGTGATCGGTGCCAAAACGTACGAGGAAACCTCACGTTTCGAGCAGTGGCTGACGTATCTTGATATCGCCGTGACGGTCTTTTTTCTGGTTGAAATCCTGATTCGCATGGCAGCAGAGCCAAGCTTGCGCAGTTTTTCCGGCGCGGCTGGAATGTGTTTGATTTTCTGATTGTGACGGCGAGCCTGATTCCGCTGGATGATTCGGAAATGGTGCTACTGGCCCGTCTGTTGCGTATTTTCCGCGTGCTGCGTCTGGTGTCGATGATTCCAGAATTGCAGTTGCTACTGATCGCGCTAGTGAAGTCGATTCCCCGGATGGGCTATGTGGCTCTGCTTATGTTTATCATATTTTACATTTACGCCGCTCTGGGCAGTTTCCTGTTTGAGAATGTGGATGACTTTCTGTGGGGGAATATCTCCACCGCCATGCTGACCCTGTTCCGCATCGCGACCTTTGAGGATTGGACCGATGTCATGTATGCCACCCAGGAAGTCTACGCCTGGAGCTGGGTTTTCTATCTTACCTTTATCTTCCTGACGGCCTTCATCTTTTTGAATATGATGATTGGTATCGTGCTGGATGTCATGCAGAAAGAAGGTGCGAAACAGGAACTGGAAAACGGAGAGGGGGAAGTAGCACAGCTTAACAACGTGCAGGACGATATCCGCCAGTTACAGGCGCAGCTCGATCGGATGGAAACACTGTTAAGCGCTCAGGAACAGTCGGTCAAGCAAAAGGGTGTTGACAAAACCGCCAAGGATTGATTTTCTAGTAACATGAATATTGCCATAACAAACCTCACATTGGATCTACGACTACTAAGCGCCCGTCTCTGAAGGGTTAGAGACGGGCAATGCTGGTTAGCATTGTCGTTAGATTTAATAATGAGGTGGTTATGGTGGTTAATATAAGTTATTGGCGCTTTTCACAGCCAGAAAATAGTGTAAGTTTTCAATGCTGCGCACGTCGTCGATTCTTCCGAGCGACTCATATTGTTGAGCGTATTCTGAACGCCCCATGGCTTTTACAAGCCTTGGGGCGTTTTTCATTGTCTGTATATTGTTAAACGCTGCCTTGCGGGCCTTTGTATGACTCTTGCGCCTCAATTTGCGTATCATTCTTGAACAGGTTATCTACAAACCGCCACGAACCAGGAGAACTGCCATGATGTTGTCTGATCCCGCTAAAAAATATAGCCCCTTTGTTGCCGTCGATATTCCCGACCGCCAGTGGCCCAATCAGCGTATTGAAAAAGCCCCCATCTGGACGAGCGTTGACCTGCGTGATGGTAACCAGTCCTTGATCGACCCCATGGATCAGGAGCGCAAACAGCGTCTGTTCGATCTGTTGGTCAAGGTGGGTTTCAAGGAAATAGAAGTGGGCTTTCCTTCTGCCTCGCAGACTGATTTTGATTTTGTGCGCGCCCTGATTGAGCAGAACAAAATCCCTGAGGATGTGACCATCCAGGTGTTGACCCAGGCGCGCCCCCACTTGATTGAGCGCACCTTTGAAGCCCTCAAAGGCGCCAAAAATGCCATTGTTCACGTTTATAACGCCACTGACCCGATGTTTCGCCGGGTGGTGTTTAACGTCAACAAGGAAGAATGTATCCAGATTGCGGTAGACGCGACTCGTCAGATTCGCGATCAGATGAACGACGCCCCGGAAACCCACTGGACGTTCCAGTACTCGCCGGAGCTGTTTACCACCACCGAGATGGATTTTGCCGTTGAGATCGTCGAGGCGGTGATGGATACCTATGCGCCCAGCATTGACCATCGCATGATCGTCAATCTGCCGGCCACCGTAGAGGTCGCCACCCCTAATAACTATGCCGACCAGATTGAGTGGTTTTGCCGTAACGTAAAAAACCGCGACACCCTGATTGTCAGCGTACACCCCCACAATGATCGTGGCACCGGTGTAGCGGCTGCTGAACTGACTCTGATGGCGGGGGCCGACCGGGTAGAGGGCACCCTGTTTGGTAACGGTGAGCGTCGGTAACGTGGATATCGTGACGTTAGCGATGAATATGTATACCCAGGGTGTTCATCCTGAACTGGATTTCTCGAATATCACGCCCGTTATGCGTGAGGTTGAATACTGCAACCAGCTGCCGGTGCATCCGCGCCATCCCTATGTGGGCGATCTGGTATTCACCGCCTTCTCCGGCTCGCATCAGGATGCCATCAAGAAAGGTATGGCGGACCGCCGCGAACACCCTGAAGCGCCCTGGGATGTGCCTTATTTGCCTATCGACCCACTGGACGTCGGACGCAGCTATGAAGCGGTGATTCGCGTTAACAGCCAGTCCGGCAAAGGCGGGATTTCTTACCTGCTGGAGCAGGAACACGGCATTGAGCTGCCGCGTCGGCTGTCAATCGAGTTCAGCCAGGTGGTGCAGGAAGTCGCTGACCGCACCGCTAAGGAAATCACCTCGCAGATGATCTATCAGGCGTTTGCCGATGAATATCTGGAGCAGCAATCACCGTTCTGTCTGGTCAATCATCGCATGTCCTCCGAACCGGATAGCCCAGCGGTGCATCTTGAAGCCGTGATATCCGAAGGCGGCGAGCGCAAGACCTATTCAGCTGAGGGCAACGGGCCATTAGCGGCGTTTATCAAAGCGCTGGCAGGGGCCGGGCATGATGTGGAGATTATTGACTATCACGAACACGCACGAGGCCAGGGCTCTGATGCGGAAGCCATTGCCTACGTGGAAGTGCGCATTGAGGGTAAGGCGGTATTTGGGGTTGGCACAGATGAAAGCATTACCAGCGCGTCCATGAAAGGAGTGTTGAGCGCCATCAACCGGCATTATTCCACCCAGGCGCCCGCGGCCAACGTGACCGCTGACACTCTGGCGTAAGCTGGGCTTTTCGGCATGGAACCCAGGCGTGAATGGCCTGGATTCCATGCTGCAAAGAGGCTGGACACTACACAAGCGGCGTTTTGCTGGCCTCGCCTGGGATTTCGCGTACCAGTCGAGGCATCAGAAAGCCGGGCAGCTCGTCACGCAGGGTGGTGATCAACTGGCGGGCTTCCGCGTCGGGCACATTAAAATGCGCAGCGCCCTGAACAGGGTCAAGCACATGCAGATAGTAGGGCAGTACACCGGCGTCAAAAAGCTGTTCGGAAAGTGCTGCCAGCGCCTCTGTGCTGTCGTTGACGCCGCGCAGCAATACGCTCTGGTTGAGCAGAGTGACGCCAGCACCCTGTAAACGCTGACAGGCTGCCCGTACGGCCTGATCGATTTCGTTGGCATGATTGGCATGCAACACCATGACGGTTTGCAGTCGAGAGGCCTCCAACCAGTCCAGCAGGGCTTGATCCACCCGATCCGGAATCACAATCGGCAGACGCGAATGAATGCGCAGCCGCTTGAGGTGGGGGATCTGTTCCAGCTGCGTGACCAGCCAGGCCAGATGACGGTCGTTGGCCGCCAAGGGGTCGCCGCCAGAGAGAATCACTTCGCGGATGCTTGGGTCGGCCTGAAGATAGTCAAAGGCTTCCTGCCACTGGGCTCGCGACGGTGAGTTATCGGCATAGGGAAAGTGGCGCCGAAAGCAGTAACGGCAGTTGATCGCACAGTTAGGGCTGGCAATCAGCAGCACCCGGCCTGCGTATTTGTGGATGACCCCTCTGGCCGGGCGCTGTTGCACTTCGTCCAGCGGGTCATTGACGTAGCCGGGCGTTTGTAGGGTTTCATCTCCCAGCGGCAGCACCTGGCGCAGCAAGGGGTCATCCGGCTGATTAGGTTTGATGCGGCGTAGAAAGGCCTCCGGTACGCAGGTCTCAAACAGCGCATGGCCTGCGCTGGCACCGACTTGCCAGGTGTCAGGCAGCTGGAGACGCCTGCACAGCTCGGCAGGATCACGAATGGCCTGGGAAAGTTGACGTTGCCAGGAAGGCAGTGGCTCGCTGGCGCGATACGACGATGCATCCGCGCCAAAAATAAGGTTGTCCTGCAAAAATCCCTCCTTCGGGTTATCATGCGCCACACCTGTTCAGGCGTTGCGTTTTACCTGAGGTGACAGGCTTTGGATATTGCGCGACACAAGACACGCTTAAAAACTGAAACTGAGAGACAGTATGGCTAATTATTCTACCAATGAATTTAAAGGCGGTTTGAAGGTAATGCTTGATGGCGACCCATGTGCCATCGTCGAAAACGAGTTTGTTAAACCCGGCAAGGGCCAGGCGTTCAACCGCGTCAAGCTGCGGAACCTGATGACGGGACGGGTCTGGGAACGCACCTTCAAATCAGGTGAATCCCTTGAAGGTGCCGATGTTATGGAACTGGAGATGGAATATCTCTACAACGATGGCGAAATGTGGCACTTCATGAAAACCGATGGTTCCTTTGAGCAGTATGCCGTCGAGAAAAAGCCCTTGGCGATACCGAAAAATGGCTCAAGGAGCAGGTTCCCTACACGGTGACGCTGTGGAATGATAATGCCATTGCGGTGTCAGCGCCCAACTTTATCGAGCTCGAAGTGGTTGAAACCGACCCTGGCCTTAAAGGTGACACCGCCCAGGGCGGCTCCAAACCGGCGACGCTTTCATCCGGCGCTGTGGTACGTGTGCCGTTGTTTATTAATCAGGGCGAAGTGCTGAAAATCGACACCCGCTCAGGTGATTACGTTTCACGTGCCTGACAGCCCCGCATGGCGGCCAACGGCCGACCTGGATACCCTGCGCGCCCGCGCTGTCCTGTTGGCCGAAGTGCGGGCATTTTTTGCCGAGCGAGACGTGCTGGAAGTGGAGACACCGGTGCTCGGCCAGGGAGGCAGCACCGATGTGTACCTGACATCGCTTGCTACGTTGGCGCGCACTGATAAAGGGCGCCGCTGTCTGTGGCTGCAGACCTCGCCTGAATTCCATATGAAGCGCTTGCTGGCGGCAGGTAGCGGGCCGATTTTCCAGCTGGCCAGAAGCTTTCGCGATGGCGAGGTGGGCAGTCGCCATAACATCGAATTCTGCATGCTGGAATGGTATCGCCCTGGCTTTACCCTGGATCAACTGATAGAGGAAACGGCGACGTTGGTCGGGCGTTTGATGGGGCAGGTGCTGCCTGTCAGGTATTACCGCTACCGCGAGCTGTTTCATACCTATCTGGCGATTGACCCTTTTACCGTGCGCCTGGCGTCCTTGCGTGAACTGGCTGAACAACATGCCCGTATGCCGCCCGCCAGTATGGCTGCAGAGCCGCGTGAGGTGTGCCTGGATATACTGATGAGCGCCCGGATTGAACCACATCTGGGCGATCAGGAATTAACGGTCGTCGTGGATTACCCGGCCAGCCAGGCGGCCCTTGCCAAGCGCCATCAGGATGACCGTGGGGATTGGGTGGCATCACGTTTTGAGCTTTATCTGAACGGCGTTGAGCTTGCCAACGGCTATGACGAGTTGACTGATGCCGACGAGCAGCGCCAGCGTTTTGAGGCGGATAATGCCCAGCGCCAAGCGCTGGGGCTTGAGGAAGTCGATATCGATGAGCGGCTGCTTCAGGCGCTGGCACATGGCCTGCCAGAAGGTGCCGGCGTTGCCTTGGGCATGGATCGACTGATTCAGCAGGCGCTGGGTAAGCCGCGCCTGGAGGATGTGATCAGCTTCGCCACGCCGAGCTGTTAACCTCCTGCCTCAGTAAACGCCTGGCCCATCTGGATCTTGCTATTGGCTGCCCAGTCATCGAAGGCCAACGGTTCTGCAAAACACATCACCACGGTGGAGCCGAGTTTGAAACGGCCCATTTCAGCGCCTTTCTCCAGGGTGATGGGCTGGTCAAAGCGGGTACGCTGTGGTGAGCCCGCAAGCGGTGTGATCTGCCCGGCCCACACGGTTTCAATGGCCGCGACTATCATGGCACCGACCAGTACCACTGCCATTGGCCCCTGTTCAGTATCAAATATACACACCAGTCGTTCATTGCGGGCAAACAGCCCCGGCACATGGTTGGCGGTGGCCTGATTGACTGAAAACAGCCTGCCGGGAACGTAGATCATTTCCCTTAAGGTGCCGGTCATGGGCATATGCACGCGATGGTAGTCGCGCGGCGACAGGTACACAGTGGCAAAGCTGCCGCCAAGAAATGCTTCCGCCAGGCTGGCATCACCGCCGAGCAGGGTCTGGGCCGAAAAGATATGCCCTTTGGCCTGCACCAGCTGGCCGGCACGAATCGGCCCGAACTGGGAAAGGGTGCCATCCGCCGGGCTGACAATGCCCTCGCCGATGGGGCGGGCAGCGTCTTTCAGTGGGCGAGTAAAAAAATCATTGAAGCTCGTATAAGCATTGATATCTTCGCTCAACGCTTCACGCATATCGACGTTAAAACGCTGGATGAACGCCTTGATCAAGGCGTTCTTCAGTTTGGGCGAATCACACTCTGCCAGCTTGCCGATCAAACGCGAAAGCGCATGATGCGGCAGTGGGTACTGGAGTAGCGCAAAGGCTTGCTGTGCAAAAGTCACGGTGTCTTGTTCACTTCTCTATGGGGGTATCATTACGGTTGCCCCAGTCATTCCAGGAGCCCGCGTAACCGCGCATGTTAAAGCCCAGCGCCTTGCCTACCAGCCAGGTGAAGCTGCTACGGTGGTGGCTCTGGCAGTGGGTGGCAATTTCCATTTCCGGGGTCAGGCCGATGGCCTGAAGCTCGGTGATCAGTTCGGCGTAATCGCGAATACGTAGATCACGATGACGATCCATGGCATTCAACCAATCCATATTGACGGCACCGGGGATGTGCCCAAGGTGGCGGTTATTACCCGCCTCGCCGCGGTATTCACCTGCTGAGCGGGCATCCCAGATGGCAAAGCCCGGGTTACCCAGCTTTTCCTTGATATCATCAGCGCTAATCAGGGTATCCGGATTGAGGATCTCGGCGCGGTAATCACTGGGTGTCGGTGCGCTGGGTTCGGTGCTTTGTGGCATACCTGCTCCCCGCCAGGCGTGAATGCCGCCGTTCAGGTAGGAGTAGCGCGTGTGGCCGATCAACTCCAGAGTCCACAGCAGGCGTGCGGCCCAGCCACCGCCTTCATCGTCATAGGCCACCACGTGGGTATCTCGGGTCAGCCCTAGAGCGCTGAACAGCCGGGAAAGAGCCTCCACGTCCGGCACGTCATTGGGCACAGGCCCTTCGCCACGCATCAGAAAGCGGAAATCCAGGAAAATAGCGCCAGGGACATGGCCTTCGCCGTAGCTGTCCGGGTTGATCGGCACATCGATGATCAGTAGCTGTGGGTCATCAAGATGGGCGTTCAGCTGCTCGGGTTCAACAACCAGCGGCAGCAGGTTGGCTTCAGACCCTGTTGACGGGTGAGACACTTGGCTCATGATGGCCTCCTTTAACGGTCGGTATCCAGACTGGCGAGAATACGGCGGTAACTGGTAAAGCGCTGAGGATGAATCTTGCCTGCCTCAACGGCCTCAAGTAAAGCACAGCCCGGCTCGTTGATATGACGGCAATCGCGAAAACGGCAATGGCCCAGAAAATCATGGAATTCGATAAAGCCTTCTGTGACGGCCTGTTCATCCAAGTGGGTCAGGCCGAACTCGCGAATCCCAGGGGAATCAATCAACTCACCCTGAAGGTTGCCTTCTTTCTGCATGTGGTAAAGGCGCGCCGTTGTGGTCGTGTGGGTGCCTTTGCGTGAGTCTTCTGACAGGGCGCCAATGCGCAGGGTTTCATCCGGCAACAGCTGATCGATCAACGAAGACTTACCCACGCCGCTCTGGCCGACAAACACCGAGGTACACCCGGAAAGCTGCTGGCGCAGGGTGGTGAGGCCGGCTTCGCTGGCGGTGGTGGATTTGACGACCGGGTAACCCAGCTGTTGATAGCGGGCCAGCAGCAACCCCAGTTCGCCGCCATCTTCGGGCAGCAGGTCTACCTTGTTAAGTACCAGCACCGGCTTGATGCCGGTTGCCTCAGCGGCGACCAGATAGCGGTCGATCAGATTGGCGTGGGGGGCAGGCTCCACAGCAAACACAATCAGCAGCTGATCGACATTGGCCGCTACCGGTTTCAGCTGCCCGCGAGCGTCGGGGCGCTTCAGTACGCTGTTGCGTTCACTGCGCGCAACGACGACGCCGGAGCCGTCCTGGCCTGCGCGCCAGATGACATTGTCGCCGGTGACCAGGCCATCAAGGTTGGCGCGCAAATGGCAGCGCACTGCCTTGAAGTCAGCATCCTGTACTTCCAGGGTGCGGCCAAAATGGGCCATGACGCGGCCAGGCTGTTCTGCACCGTATTCACCGGCTGCCAGCTTTTCGTCTTCGTTGGCCTGCTGCTTGTGGGAACGCTTTTCGCGTTCTGCCTGAATCTTTTCAACGCGCCAGCGCTGTTGGCGACTTAATTTACGTTTACTCATGACCACCTGATTGTCGGTACCATTCACAGGTACAATAGCCACCATTGTACGGATTTTCGTCAGACCAGTGATGCACTATTTATCAAAATCACTTTTCACAACTTTTTGTCACACCTTTTACCCATGGAGCAAAGCATGAGCGAAAAAAGCGCGCCGCGTAAAGATCGGCTGGTCTGGATTGATCTGGAAATGACCGGCCTGAACCCGGAAAAGGAGCGCATTATCGAGGTGGCGACCCTGATCACCGATGCCGACCTTAATGTTGTCGCGGAAGGCCCGGTGATTGCCGTCAAACAGCCGGATTCGCTGCTGGCAGAGATGGATGAGTGGTGTACCAAGACCCACGGGGAATCTGGCCTGACGGCCCGGGTCAAGGCCAGCCAGACCGATACCGCAACGGCTGAGCGTGAAACTTTGTCATTTTTGCGCCAATACGTGGAGCCGGGGTCATCACCCATGTGTGGCAACAGTATTCATCAGGACCGTCGTTTCCTTGAACGCGAAATGCCGGAGCTGCTGGCGTTTTTCCATTACCGCAACCTGGATGTCTCGACCCTCAAGGAGCTGGCCAAGCGCTGGAACCCCGGTGCCCTGGCCGGCTTTAAAAAGCGCAACGTGCATCTGGCCATGGACGACATCAAGGAATCCATTGATGAGCTGGCGCACTACCGCAATACCTTTCTGCGCCTGCCTGAGGGTAATGACGAAGAAGAGTGACAGCGCCGCGATCAGCCTGAGGCAATCACGTCACGGCGTTTGCTATGCTGTTCACTGAGCGCCCAGGCCACGTGTTCACGCACCAGGGCGCTGGGGTAACTGCGGCGCGCCCACAGCGCAGCTTCGGTTGCCTGGCTCCAGGGAGCATTGCCCAGCGCCACGGCAATATTGCGCAGCCAGCGCTGATAACCAATGCGCCGTATGGCACTGCCTGCCGTCTTGTCGAGAAATTCTGTCTCGCTCCAGGCAAACAGGGTGAGCAGTTCAGCCCGCTCAAGCTGATGGCGGGGGTGGAAGTCGGCTTCCTGGGTCGGCTTCGCAAAGCGTGTGAAAGGGCAGAAAAGCTGGCAGTCATCGCAGCCGTAGATGCGATTGCCGATGGCGCGACGCAGGTGTTCGGGAATCGCCTCATGCAGTTCGATGGTCAGGTAGGAAATGCACAGCCTTGAATCGACGACTTTGTTGGCCACGATAGCCCCAGTGGGGCAGGCGGTCTGGCAGGCATTGCAGCTGCCGCAGTGCTCGTTCTCGAACGCCGGGTCAACGGGAAGCGGCAGGTCGGTATACAGCTCGCCGAGAAAGAACAGCGAACCGGCGCTCGGGTTAAGCAGCATGGCGTTTTTGCCAAACCAGCCAAGCCCGGCTTTCTGAGCCAGAGCGCGTTCCATGACAGGGGCAGAGTCAACAAAGGCACGATAGCCGATGGGGCCCACGGCCTGTTCAATTTTTTGAGCCAGTTGGGCCAGGCGCTTGCGCATCAGTTTATGATAGTCACGGCCCAGGGCGTAACGTGAGATATAGGCGTTTGCGGCGCCGTTGAGCTGTTCGATGCTTTGGGTATCGGCGGGCAGGTAATCCATCCGCGCACAGATGACCCGCTGGGTGCCAGGTTCAAGCTCTGCAGGGCGTGTGCGGCGGGTACCGTGCTTGGCCATAAAGCCCATGTCGCCGTGATAGCCTTGGGCCAGCCAGTCGTCCAGATGCTGTTCGTGGGCATGCAGGTCGATATCACTGATACCGACCTGCTGAAATCCCAGTTCCTGCCCCCAGCGTTTGATATCGGCGGCGAGCTGATCAAGCTGATCAGGGGCCAGAACAGTACGCGATTGAGCCGCTGTTTCAAGGTTTGCAGGTGTAGGTGTATTCTTCATGATAGGAACAGCGCAAGTATCAGGCGGTCAGAATGAGCGTCTTATGCTAACCGATTAACCCGAGTGACAACATGCACGCTGATTATTGGCTAAAGGAGCGCCCGTGAGTCTCTTGAATACCTCCCGGTTGAGACCGCTTTACCGCGCAGAGCAGGTGCGCGAACTGGATCGCCGCACCATTGCCGGTGGCATTGATGGCTTTGCACTCATGCAGCGAGCGGCGTCCAGCGCCTGGCATGGTTTTCGTGCCCGTTGGCCGCAGGTTCGCAGCATCAGCGTGGTGTGTGGGCGTGGCAACAATGGCGGCGACGGACACGTGTTGGCCGCCTTGGCTGCCCAGTCCGGCCTGAAGGTGCAGCGCATTACCACAGCGCCACTGGAAGAGCTGGGCGGGGATGCTGCCAAGGCCGCCGAACTGGCCACAGCCGCCGGTGTCGGCTGTGAAAACTGGCACCGTGATACTGCTTTTCACGGTGAGGTCATTGTTGATGCACTGCTTGGAACCGGTTTGCGTGGCTCGGTGGAAGGTGTTTTTCGCCAGGTGATAAAGGCGATTAATCTGGCGCGCAAGCCGGTGCTGGCGATTGATATTCCGTCTGGCGTAGAGGCTGATACAGGCGCTGTGCTTGGGTGTGCCATCCAGTCTGACTGCACGGTGACCTTTATTGGCGACAAGATTGGCCTGCACACCGGTGATGCGCCAGCCTACACGGGCGATGTTGATTTTCGCCCGCTGGGGGTTAAATCCCAGGCGTTTTTTGATATTCCGCCCAGCGCCTGGCTGCTGGATGAGTGCCTGCTGGAAGAAGCCTTTTCGCCGCGCCAGCGTATTGCCCATAAAGGCGATATGGGCCATCTGCTGGTGCTCGGGGGCGCTCCTGGCTTTGGCGGCGCTGCACTGATCGCCTCCCAGGCGGCAGCACGCCTTGGAGCGGGCAAGGTCAGCCTCGCCACGGCACCAGAGCATATCACGGTCAGCCTGGTACGTTGCCCTGAGGTGATGGCGCACAGTGTGCGCGGCGTGGCTGATCTGGGTGAGCTTACAACCCAGAGTGATGTCCTGGTGGTCGGCCCTGGCTTGGGGCAGGGTGCCTGGGGGCAGGCAATGCTTCAGTCTGCTCTGGAGACTCATCGTCCGCTGGTGATCGACGCTGATGGCCTCAACCTTCTTGCGCGCTACTGGCCAGAGATGCAGCGTGATGACTGGGTGTTGACGCCTCATCCAGGGAAGCCGCCCGGCTGTTGAATATCACCACGGCCGCCGTGCAGGAGGATCGCCCGGCCGCTGTTCGGGCATTGCAAAAACACTACGGTGGAAGCGTGATTTTAAAGGGGGCAGGCACTCTGGTGGCCGGGCCCAGCGGCCTGGTGGTGTGCCCGTATGGTAACCCTGGGATGGCCAGCGGCGGCATGGGCGACGCCCTGAGCGGTATTCTGGGCGCCTTGCTGGCACAAGGCTATGACATTGAACAAAGTGCCTGGCTTGCAACCCTGGTGCATGCCCTGGCGGCTGACAGAGCAGCGGACGCGCAGGGTGAACGTGGCCTGCTGGCCAGTGATCTGGCATTCTATGCACGTCAATTGATCAACCCTTGAGGTTCTGAGTGTATGCAGCTGGCTTTGGTTGATGAATCTCGTCATGTCGCCTTTGGTGAAGCATTAGGGCGGGTGTTTGAAGGCGCCGGGCGGGTGTATCTGGAAGGTGATCTGGGCGCCGGTAAAACGACCCTGACCCGTGGTATTCTGCGTGCCTATGGCTACCAGGGAGCGGTCAAAAGCCCAACCTATACATTGATAGAGCCTTATGAACTGGGAGATCAACGGATTTATCATCTGGATCTGTATCGCCTGGGTGACCCGGAAGAGCTTGAGTTTATTGGTGGGCGCGATGTGCTCGACGATAACGCCCTGTGTCTGGTGGAATGGCCAAGCCGTGGGGAAGGTTGGCTGCCCAAAGCAGACCTTCATATCCACCTGACCTTGGCGGACAGGGGGCGCCTGGCAACCCTTGAAGGCCTCACTCAGCGCGGTCAGCAATGGTTAAAAAATTTGTCGGTGGGCGAATTTTAAAAATATATTAACTGACTGGGCAGATAGTATTGGCCTGAATCGATAAGCTTTGTAGCGATATTCAGGTGTCACCATTGACCAGTCAATCTACGTAGTGAGTCGTTATGAAGCAGCGGTGGTCGTACAAAGGGGGAGATAGGCGCCAGCTAGCAGGCGTCTGTCTGATGTGGCTGCTGTTATCCATCACCGGGAAGGTGCTGGCGGCGGATGTTGAAAGCATGCGCCTATGGGCAGCACCGGATCATGCGCGCCTGGTGTTTGATCTTTCCAAGCCGGGTAGTGCCACTGTGTTTGAACTGGACTCGCCGAGCCGTTTGGTGATTGATCTGGATAATAGCCAATTGGAGACGGATACCAGCACTCTGCCACTGGAAGGCAGTGCCATTTCAAGTATTCGCAGCGGAATCCGTAACGGCACGGATCTGCGCATTGTTCTGGATCTCAACCGGGAAGTATCGCCACGGCATTTCATGCTGTCGCCTAATGACCAGTACGGTCATCGTTTGGTGGTGGACCTTGAATATCCGGGAGAGGCGCCAGTTGAAAACCCGATTGATCCCATCGAAGCAATGGTTCGCGAGCAGGAGATTGAAGCGCAGCGTACCAAGGTTGAAGCGGCGGCCAGCGGCACTCCACCGACAGTCTCCGAAGAAGTGGTGAGTCGTGAGGCGCAGCCACACCCACGCCGAGATATCATTATTGCCGTCGACCCGGGTCACGGTGGCGAAGATCCGGGGGCGATCGGACCCAAGGGTACCCGGGAAAAGGATATTGTGCTGCAGATCAGCCAGCGTCTGGCAGCTCAGATTAATGCGACACCCGGGTTCCGGGCGGTGATGATTCGTGATGGCGATTATTACATTGGTTTACGCCAGCGCACCCAGCTGGCCCGCGACCAGAAAGCTGACTTCTTTGTGTCTATCCATGCTGATGCCTTTACCAGCCCTCGCCCCAACGGTAGCTCCGTCTACGCGCTTTCGCAGCGCGGCGCCACTTCAGAAACGGCTCAGTGGCTAGCTGACAGCGAAAACCGTTCAGATCTGATTGGTGGCGTAGATGGCAGCCTGTCGCTAAGGGACAAGGATCATGTGTTACGCGGCGTACTGCTTGATCTGACCATGACAGCGACCCTTAACGATTCTCTGTCAATTGGCGGGCAGGTGCTGGATCAGCTGGGCAGGATTAATCGACTTCATAAATCGCGGGTCGAGCAGGCCGGTTTTATGGTGCTCAAGTCGCCGGATATTCCTTCCTTGCTGATCGAAGCCGGATTTATTTCCAACCCTGAGGAAGAGCGCCGCCTGAAAACAGCGCGGCATCAGGAAAATATTGCCACGGCGGTATTTAATGGGCTGCGGGCTCACTTTGAGCGCAACCCGCCACCGGCCAGCCTGCTGGCCTGGCAACGGGATAATCAGCGCAACCCGCAAGGTAACGAGTACCGCATTGAAACCGGCGACACGCTTTCAACCATTGCCGCGCGTCACGGAGTGCCGCTGCCCCAGTTAAAGCAGGCCAATAACCTCAACGGTGACGTGATCCGCGTCGGGCAAGTGCTACGTATTCCGCGCTCTTGAGCCGCTTTCCTGTACTGGGTAACGTCGGACAAATCGGCTTTGGTACCGACGATATGTCTGAAGTTTCTGAGAAGGTTCTGAGAAGGTTTTAAACACGAGGTGATTGTGTCCGATACTCAGGTGGCGTCTACAGCGCAAACGCCGGTAACGCGTATTCAGGTACTGGATGCGCGCCTTGCTAACCAGATTGCTGCTGGCGAAGTGGTCGAGCGCCCAGCATCGGTGACCAAGGAGTTGATTGAGAATGCCATAGATGCCGGTAGTCATCGTATCGAGGTGGACATTGAGCAGGGCGGCGCTCGCCTGATCAAGGTGCGCGACGACGGTATTGGTATTGGCCAGCAGGACTTGCCGCTGGCGCTGGCGCGACACGCCACCAGCAAGATTGGCAGCTTAGAGGATCTGGAGGGCGTGAGTTCGCTTGGGTTTCGTGGCGAGGCGCTGGCCTCAATCAGTTCTGTTTCTCGCCTTGAGCTGGTGTCTAATGCCTCCGAAGACCCTACCGATGGCTGGCGGGTGGTAGCAGAAGGGCGCAGCATGGAGGCACGTGTGTCGCCTGCACCTCACCCGCGGGGTACCAGCGTCAGCGTACGCGACCTGTTCTTCAATACACCGGCCCGGCGTAAGTTTCTGCGCACTGAAAAAACCGAGTTTGCCCACGTTGAGGAAGCGTTTCGCCGCCAGGCGCTTTCACGCTATGACATTAGCTGGGTGCTAAGGCATAACCAGAAAGTGGTGCACCAACTGCCGGCAGTCGATTCCGCTGCGTCGCGTGAACGCCGGATAAGCTCGCTGCTCGGGCGTAATTTCATTGAACATGCCCGTTATATAGAACGTCAGGCCGGTTCATTACGTCTGTCCGGCTGGGTTGGCCTGCCCACCCACTCCCGCTCCCAGGCTGACCAGCAGTATTTCTTTGTTAACGGCCGCGTCGTGCGGGATCGCCTGGTGGCACACGCTGTGCGCCAGGCGTATCGGGATGTGCTCTACAACGGTCGCCATCCGGTTTTTGTGCTGTATCTGGATCTTGATCCGGATGTTGTCGATGTCAACGTTCACCCAACCAAACACGAAGTGCGTTTTCGAGATGGCCGTATGGTGCACGATTTTCTGTTTTCCAGCCTGCACCACTGTCTGGCGCATACCCAACCCCACGAAGCGGCTGAGAATCAAGACGTCAATAATCAAGGCGCTGATAGTCAAGGTGCTGGTAGTCACAGCATTGATAAGCCACTCATGGATGCAGGTAGTGATCAAACAAGCGCTGCTCAGCCAGGGGACGATACGAGCACCCCGTCAGCGCCTGAGGCGCGTTGGGAGCAGCAGGGCATGGCCCTATCGTCTCATGGCGAACGACACCCCGGTGCGGCGCGGGTGCGGCGTTTCATGCAGGGCTATCAGGCGCTGCATCCTGACCATGAAGCATCCCTGTTGACGCCACAAACCAGGGCGTCAGAAAACGCGACACCTGACCCCGAGCACCAGGTCAATGAACAGCCGCTAGCTAATCTAATGCCCGCCGAAGACCCAACCGCCGCCCCTCCGCTTGGCTATGCGCTAGGTCAGCTGCATGGGGTCTATATTCTGGCCCAGAACCAGGAAGGGCTGGTGGTGGTGGATATGCATGCCGCCCACGAACGGATTGTCTATGAGCGCATGAAAACCCAGTGGGGCCAGAATGGCATTGATACCCAGCCGCTTCTGGTACCGGTATCACTGGCAGCCAGCCGAGGGGAGGTCGCTACGGTGGAAAGCGAGCAGGCGGCGATTGCTCAGCTGGGTATTGAAATAGATATTGCCGGGCCTGAAACCCTGCTGGTGCGCCAGCTTCCCGCGCTGCTGGCCAATGCTGACCCTGAGCCGCTGGTGCGTAGCCTGTTGGATGAACTGGCCCGTTTCGGGCGTTCTCAGCAGGTAGAGGCGCGCATTCAGGCGCTGCTTTCCACCATGGCCTGCCATGGCAGTGTGCGCGCCAACCGCAGGTTGGCGCTGGATGAAATGAATGCACTGCTGCGCGATATGGAAAGTACCGAGCGCAGCGATCAATGCAATCACGGTCGCCCAACCTGGACCCAGATGAATATGAAAGCCCTTGATAAGCTCTTTCTGCGTGGGCAGTGATTTTTTCGATCAAGGTCATTTAACAAGGCAAATGCATGATTGATGAACGCCCGCTGGCGCTTTTTCTGATGGGGCCGACAGCTGCAGGTAAAACCGAGGCGGCCATGGCACTTCACGAGCAGTGTGGCTGCGAGCTGATCAGCGTGGATTCCGCCATGGTTTATCGTGGCTTGGATATCGGTAGCGCTAAACCCAGCGCAGAAGAGCTCCAACGTGCGCCTCACCGCTTGATTGATATCCGCGATCCGGCTGACCCTTATTCGGCGGCAGATTTTCGCACCGATGCGCTACGTGAGATGCGACAAATAAGCGCAGCCGGAAAGGTGCCTCTGCTAGTGGGCGGCACCATGCTTTATTTCAAGCAGCTGTTGGAAGGTGGTGGAAACCTGCCGCCGTCCTCGCCTGACGTACGCGCTGAGCTTGAGCAGGAGTTGGCGCGCGACGGCCTGGCAGACCTGCATGCCAAGCTGCAGCAAGTTGACCCGCTTGCCGGGCAGCGCATACACCCCAACGACCCGCAGCGGACACTTCGGGCGCTGGAGGTGTATAGGGTGGCAGGTCGGCCAATGAGCGAGCTGTGGGCTGAACAGGCGGTGACACCTTTTCCCTGGCGAGTCGTCTCTATGGTGTTGGCGCCTGAAGAGCGAAGCTTTCTGCATCAGCGCATTGCCTTACGCTTTCGACAAATGTTGGCTGAGGGCTTGATTGATGAGGTCAGTGCCCTTAGAAAGCGTAGTGATCTACACTCAGACCTACCCGCATTGAAAAGCGTGGGTTATCGTCAGGTGTGGGAGTATCTTGAGGGCCGCTATGACAGGGCAAGCCTTGAAGAGCTTGGTATTATTGCAACGCGCCAACTGGCTAAGCGTCAGCTGACCTGGTTGCGGCGCTGGGAAAATGCCTGCTGGTTTAACATTCAGCAACCCGACACGCTTGATAAGGTGCTGAAACTCGTGCGTGAAAGCAGTGCTTAGCGTAAGATGGTTAATTCATTGCTGGTTTTTTTAAGCGGTTTTTCATGACGGCTTATAAGATAGCCATTCGAAGGGTCATGCGATAGCAGGCCGTTCGGGTAACAAGATTGTGGTGTGTCCAGGTGGCACTCCTTTAACAACCAACCCCAACGACAGTTTTAGGGAGAGTAACATGTCCAAAGGGCAGTCCCTTCAAGACCCATACTTGAATATCTTGCGCAAGGAGCGCATTCCGGTCTCCATCTTTTTGGTGAACGGCATTAAGTTGCAGGGCCAGATCGAGTCCTTTGATCAGTTTGTGATCCTGCTGCGCAACACCGTGAGTCAGATGGTTTACAAGCACGCTATTTCGACCGTAGTGCCATCACGTAATGTACGTCTGCCAGTGCAGGATCCGGCAGCAGAATCTGAAGACTAGAACCTTGAGTTCGGTCAGCCAATCTACGAGGTATTGATTGTTTTTGAGCGCCCAGATGCCGGTGAAACGGCAGTTCTTGTTCATGTTGATTTTCATGATGACCAGGCACGCGAAGACGCCGGTGAATTCCTGGAACTTGTGCGTTCTGCTGGAGCAGAAGCGGCAACACTGCTGACAGCCAGCCGAAGCCGACCGGACTCGCGCACCTTTATCGGTTCAGGCAAGCTTGATGAGCTGCGGGCAATGCTCGCTGCTCACCAGGCTGAACTGGTGATTTTCAATCATGGTTTAAGTCCTTCTCAGCAGCGTAATCTTGAACATGAACTTAAATGCCGTGTCCTTGATCGCACTGGGCTTATTCTGGATATTTTTGCCCAGCGTGCACGTACCCACGAAGGTAAGCTGCAGGTTGAGCTAGCCCAGCTTGAATACATGTCGACACGCCTGGTGCGTGGTTGGACGCACCTTGAACGCCAAAAAGGCGGTATTGGTTTGCGTGGTCCAGGTGAAACCCAGCTGGAAACCGACCGTCGCCTGCTGCGTGGACGCATCAAGTCAATTCACAAGCGCCTTGATAAGGTGCGCAGCCAGCGCGAACAGAACCGTCGTGCCCGTTCAAGGGCCGAGATTCATAGTGTCTCGCTGGTGGGATACACCAATGCGGGCAAGTCAACGCTTTTTAATGCGCTGACAGATGCTCATGTCTATGCAGCTGATCAATTATTTGCCACCCTTGACCCCACGCTGCGGCGTCTGGAAATTGACGATGTGGGGCCGGTGGTGATGGCAGATACGGTAGGCTTTATTCGTCACCTGCCACACAAGCTGGTTGAAGCATTTCAGGCAACCCTGCAGGAGGCCGCTGAAGCCTCATTGCTGGTGCATGTGATCGACGCTGCCGACCCTGACCGAGACCTGAATGTGGAGCAGGTCAACAGCGTTCTGAAAGAAATTGGCGCTGACGATGTTCCCATGCTTAAGGTAATGAACAAGATTGACCAGTTGGACAGCGCCCCGAGGATTGAGCGCGATGGTCAGGGCGTGCCGGAGGTTGTATGGCTATCAGCCCAGACACGTCAGGGGCTTGAGCTACTAGAGCAGGCCTTGAGTGAGCGTTTGGCAGTGGATGTTATCAGCTTTTCTTTGACGCTTGACCCGGAACAGGGGCGGTTGAGGGCTGGGCTTCACGACCTGAATGCGGTGCAGAAAGAATATTTTGATGAACAGGGACGCTCTGTACTGGACATCCGTTTGCCAAGGCGTGATTTCAACCAGTTAATGGCGCAGACTGGCGAACGCGCGGATACTTATCTACCTACTTCATTACAGACATCTGTGGAATGGTGAGTACAACATCTTTTATCATTTGTATTAGAATGGTATAAGTTTATCTGGATGATATTTTACAGCGACGTCAAACAGCAATTTTTATCAGTCGTTCTTGTAGCCGCATCAATCAGTATTATTTAGTAGGACACCTTAGCGGAGAAAACGTATGGCCTGGAATGAGCCTGGTGGTGGTAACCAGCACGACCCTTGGAGCAGCGGCGGCCGCCGCGGTGGCAATGGTGGCAACAAGGGGCCTGAAAACGGTAATAACGGTGGGAATAACGGTGGTGGAAACAACCAAGGCCCGCCTGATCTGGATGAAGCACTGAAAAAGTTTCAGGATAAGCTCAACACCATGTTGGGCGGTGGTGGCAAGAAGAAAGGTGGCAGCGGCCAAGGCGGTGGCGGTAACAAGCCGCGTAACACCTTTGCACTGCCTGGCCTGCTGATTGTCGTCGGTCTGGCCATCTGGGCAGCTTCCGGCTTCTATCTGGTTGACCAGTCTGAGCGCGGTGTCGTACTGCGTTTTGGTAAATTCCAGGAAGTCGTCACGCCGGGTCTACAGTGGAATCCGCCACTGATTGATGACGTGCGTATGGTTAACGTCACACGGGTTCGCTCCTTGACCCAGACGCAGTCCATGCTGACCCGTGACGAAAACATCGTTGAAGTGGAAATTTCGGCTCAGTACCAGGTTTCCAACCCGAGTGATTTCGTCCTCAACCTGCGCGACCCGAACCTGTCGATCGAAAATGCCCTCGATTCATCGCTTCGTCACGTGGTGGGCGGGACTGACATGATCGATATTTTGACCTCAGGTCGTGAGATTCTGGGCAGCTCGGTATCCAGCCGCTTGCAGTCCTACCTGGATTCTTACGGGGCGGGTATTCGTCTGCAGACAATCAACATTGAGTCTACGTCAGCACCCGATCCGGTTATCGATGCCTTTGATGACGTTATTCGTGCTCGTGAAGACCGTCAACGCACAATCAACCAAGGTATTGCCTACGCCAACGCGATTATTCCGGAAGCTCAGGGTCAGGCTCAGCGCCTGGTAGAGCAGGGTCAGGGGTATCGTGAATCAGTGGTGGCAGAAGCCCAGGGTCAAGCCAACCGCTTCAATTCCCTGCTGGTTGAATACCGTAATTCTCCAGCCATCATGCGTGAACGCATGTATCTGGATGCCATCGAAGAAGTCTTTGGCGGTACGCCAAAAGTCCTTCTGGACGTCAGTGAAAATGCCCCCTGATGTATTTGCCGCTGGATCAGATGCGCGGTAACAGCAATTCGTCTTCAAGCAGCAATAACGATGAAGAACTTGATCCGCGCGTGCTGGAACGCATGAGCAGTGGTCAGAGCAGCAGTTCATCGTCCAACTCTAGTAATAGCTCTATTCGCAGGGAGGGCCGCTAAATGATTAATAATCGATCCCTGCTGATCGTCGGCGGTTTGGCCGCCGTTGCCTGGTTAGCCAGTAACAGCCTTTATGTCGTCGACGAAACGCAGCGTGCTGTAAAGCTTCGCTTTGGTGAAGTGGTTGAAGAAAATATTCAGCCGGGCCTGCATTTTAAAGTGCCGATTACCCAGACGATTCGCAAGTTCGATACCCGTCTGCTGACGCTGGATACGGATACCAGCCGCTATCTTACGCTGGAGCAGAAAGCGGTTATTGTGGATTCTTACGTCAAGTGGCAAGTGATCAACCCAACCCGCTACTATGAAGCAACAGCGGGCGATGAACTGATGGCTATCCGCCTGATTCAGCCCCGCGTTGACGAAAGCCTGCGTAATGAATTTGGCCGCTTGAATCTGCAGGAAATCATTGCTGAACGGCGTGATGATCTGATGACAGGACCAACAGCAGAGCTTGATAGCCTGATGCGCGAAGAGCTCGGTGTTGCCATTCGCGATATTCGTATCAAACGTATCGACTTGCCAGATGACGTATCTGCAGCGGTATTTGAGCGGATGCGCTCTGAGCGTGAACGTGAAGCTCGCGAGTGGCGCGCTCAAGGTCAGGAAGAAGCCGAACGTATTCGCGCCAACGCCGACCGCCGCCGTACGGTACTGATCGCCCAGGCCAATGAGCGTGCTGAAACACTACGCGGTGAAGGTGATGCGGAAGCGGCCAGAGTGTTCTCTGAAGCGTATAGCCAGGATGCCGAGTTCTTCTCCTTCTGGCGCAGCCTGAATGCTTACCGTGAGAGCTTCGCTGACAGCGATAATCTCCTGGTGCTGGAGCCGGATAGCGAGTTCTTCCAGTATCTGCGTAGTGCCATGCCATCCTCTGCCGAGGAATGAAGCAATAACCCAGGCGTTTCGGGTAACCCTGCTGCCTTGGTGGGGTTCACCCATAAACGAAACGTGGTAGACTTTTATATCTGTTGACCTAGTAACCGGGCGTCGCCCGGTTTTTTTGTGGTCCATACCTTGTGGTCTTAACATGGTGATCTGAATCATTACATTGTTGGGCCTTCACTGTCGTCTCGCAGGATTGTTGACATGACCATTGCTGACCGCTGGCTATTGCCCGACGGCATGGATGAGGTGCTTCCGCCTCAGGCAAGCCGCATGGAAGAGCTGCGCCGTACCCTTTTGGATCTCTATTACTGCTGGGGTTACGATCTGGTAATGCCGCCTCCAGTTGAGTTTCTGGATTCTCTGCTGACCGGCACAGGGACAGATCTTGATCTACAGACCTTCAAGCTGACAGACCAGTTGACTGGCCGAATGATGGGCGCCACCGCTGACGTTACCCCTCAGGTCGCGCGTATGGATGCCCATTCAATGCGCCGCCAGGGGCCGGTCAGGCTTTGCTATTGCACCAATGTGCTACGTGCCCAGGCCGACCAGAATCAGGGCGGCCGAAGCCCTGTTCAGGTGGGGGTTGAACTGTTTGGGCATGCAGGCCTTGAAGCTGATAGTGAAATCATTCATCTGGCGATTTCCAGCCTGACGGCAGCGGGTGCTGACGAGATTCATCTGGCGCTTGGCCACATCGGCATCTACCGTAGCCTGGTGGAAGCTGCCGGTCTTGATGATGATCAGGAAGCGGCCATCTTTGATGCCCTGGCGCTGAAATCCCCTGGGATGCTGGCTGAGCATGTGAATGACAGCGTTAAGGACCCGGCATTGGCCAGCATGTTCAATGCGTTGGTTGAATTGCACGGTGATATTTCGATCCTTGATCAGGCGCGTCATCTGTTCGCTGGAGCACCGCCGCGTGTGAGCGCCGCTCTGGACGAATTAAGAGCACTGTATGAAGGCATTCGCGTTCGCTATGATGTTGAACTATATCTGGATCTGGCTGAACTGCGCGGTTATCAGTACCACACTGGCATGATGTTTGCTGCTTATGCGCCGGGGTATGGTCAGGCGCTGGCTAAGGGCGGGCGTTATGATGATACGGGCCGAGCCTTTGGGCGGGCACGGCCAGCGACGGGGTTCTCTATGGATCTCAAGCAACTGGCTTCTCTGGCACCCGCTGCAGCCGCCAAGGGTGCTATCTGGGCACCGGCGCAGGAAGATGAAGCACTGAATCAGGCAATTGCAACGCTGCGTGAGCGTGGCGAAAGAGTTATTCAGGCGCTGCCTGGGCAGGACACCGGGCCGGCGGCGCATTCATGCGACCGCCATCTTGAGTTAATTGATGGTCGTTGGCAGCCAACGACGCTGGCAGATGAGACGAGAGCATAATGGGTAAGAATGTCGTAGTACTAGGCACCCAGTGGGGTGATGAAGGTAAAGGCAAGATCGTCGATCTTTTGACTGAATCGGCGTCAGCGGTGGTACGCTTTCAGGGCGGCCATAACGCTGGCCATACCCTGGTGATTGATGGCGAAAAGACGGTTCTGCACCTGATTCCCTCGGGGATTCTGCGTCAGGACAAAACCTGCGTCATCGGCAACGGCGTTGTGCTTTCACCGGAAGCGCTGCTCAAGGAAATTCTTGAGCTTGAGGCCAAAGATGTACCGGTACGCAAGCGCCTGCGGCTGTCGCCAGCCTGCCCGTTGATTCTGCCTTACCATGTACGCCTGGATCAGGCGCGTGAAAAAGCCCGTGGTATCGCCAAAATTGGCACTACAGGGCGTGGTATCGGGCCGGCCTACGAGGATAAGGTGGCACGTCGCGGCTTGCGCCTGGGTGATATGCTGCACCGTGAGCGTTTTGCTTCCAAGCTGGGTGAAGTGCTCGATTATCACAACTTCGTGCTGACTCGCTATCACGGTGAAGAAGCCGTTGATTTCCAGGAAGTGCTTGATGACGCCATGCGTATGGCCGAAGAGCTGCGCCCCATGGTCAGCGATACCGTAGGCCTGGTACATGCTCTGCGCCGTCAGGGTGACAATATCCTGTTTGAGGGCGCGCAAGGCTCGCTGCTGGATATTGACCATGGCACCTATCCCTTTGTGACCAGCTCTAACACCACGGCAGGCGGCACTGCAACAGGTTCTGGCGTTGGCCCGCTGTATCTGGATTACGTGCTGGGTATCACCAAGGCGTACACCACCCGGGTGGGTTCGGGGCCATTCCCGACCGAGCTGTTTGATGACCACGGTCGTCATCTGGCTGAAAGGGGCCATGAATTTGGGGCTACCACGGGGCGTCCGCGGCGCTGCGGCTGGTTTGATGCGGTTGCCCTGCGCCATGCGGTGCAGATTAACTCGGTATCGGGCATCTGTCTGACCAAGCTGGACGTGCTGGACGGTCTTGAAAATATCCGCGTCTGCGTGGGCTATCGCAGCAAGGACGGTGATGTTCTGGATACGCCGGTCGATTCAGAAGGCTATGAAGCGGTTGAGCCGCTTTATGAAGATCTGCCGGGCTGGAAAGAGTCCACCCTTGGGGTGAAGCGGGTAGAAGATCTGCCTGCCAATGCGCGTTCCTACATCAGCTTTCTTGAAGAGCAGGTGGGCACCAGCATTGATATTATTTCGACAGGGCCTGACCGTATCGAAACGATTGTATTGCGCAATCCGTTTGATGGCTGAAAATGGCTTGAACAGCAAAAAGGCGCCCATTGGCGCCTTTTTGATTTTACGGCTGCCTCGATGGTTCAGTAATCAATACCGCGACGGGCCTGGATGCCGTTATTGAAAGCGTGGCGGACTTCCTGCATTTCAGTCACCGTATCGGCCATGTCAATCAGTTCCCGGTGGGCGTTGCGTCCGGTGATCACGACGGTCTGTTCGTGGGGGCGGTTTTCCAGCGCCTGCTTGACCGTTTCGATATCCAGATAGCCGAATTTCAGCATATAGGTGATTTCATCCAGTACCACCAGATAGACGTCCGGATCTGCCAGCATTTTGGCGGCTGATTGCCACACTTCTGTGCAGGCACGAGTGTCTTCTTCGCGGTTTTGGGTGTCCCAGGTAAAGCCCGTTGCCATGATGGCGACTTCCAGGTTGCTGTCGTCTTCCAGGCGATTGCGTTCACCGCATTCCCAAAGTCCTTTGATAAACTGTACGACACCAACACGGTAACCATAGCCCAGCGCACGTGTAACGGTGCCCCATGCGGCAGTGGTTTTGCCTTTGCCATTGCCAGTATTGATCAGCAAAAGTCCGCGCTGCTCGGTCGCATTGGCGACTTTTTCGTCGACATGGGCTTTTAGTTTCTCCATCGACGCCTTGTGACGTGAATCGCGATCGCTCATGAAGCTCCTCTTTGCCAAGTAACGGCGGCTTGCACCTGCTCTTGGGAATTGATGATCAAAATTGAGTAGCGCTAGTATGCCTGATTGATCATGGCCAAGGGAATCCGCAGCAACAATTTGTTATAGGTTTCTTGGTAATAAATACGTCTGATGTAGAAGCCTTGTGGATTTTTCGCCGACCAGTCAACGGCTCTGACAATGCCAGACCAGTCAAAATGGCCTTAGCGTTGGCCGTGAATAGGGTTGCTGCTCTAGAATGGAAAACTATCTTAAATCAGGAATACACCATGCCTTCATTTGATATTGTCTCTGAGTTTGATCAGCACGAAGCCACTAATGCAGTGGATCAAGCCAACCGCGAAGTCCAGTCACGCTTTGATTTCAAGGGCGTTGATGCCAGCTTTACACTGGAAGGAGAAAGCGTAACGCTGGAAGCGGAAGTTGATTTCCAGCTCAAGCAGATGCTTGATGTATTGCGCAATCGGTTGATTGCCCGCGGTATTGATGCGCGCTGCATGGAACCTGAAGACCCTGAGTTGTCAGGTGTCAAAGCGCGGCAGACGGTTAAGCTCAAGCAAGGGTTGGAAGCCGCTGATGCCAAGGATATCGTCAAGCGTATCAAGGCCACTAAAGCCAAGGTGCAGGCCCAGATTCAGGGCGAAAAGGTGCGCGTGACCGGTAAAAAGCGTGATGACCTGCAAGGTATCATGGCGCTTTTGCGCAGCGAAGAAGGGCCGGATTTACCCTTGCAGTTCGACAACTTCCGCGATTAAACCCAGCGCCATGGACAGCGAAGGCGCTTGCCTTCCTTTCATTATTTCAACTGCTTTTATAGCATCAGGAGTCATGCATCATGTCCGAACCCCAGCCGGTTTACCTCAGCGACTATCAACCGCCTGCTTACCGGGTGACCCATACCGAGCTGACCTTTGATCTTGACCCTTCCCATACCCGCGTTCGTGCCCGCCTGTCGATAGAGCGCCACCCAGAAGTGACCAGCACGACCCCCTTGGTGCTTGAAGGTGAAAAGCTCACTCTTGAAGCGCTGGCGATTGATGGCCAGCCGCTGGGAGAGCATGAATACCGGGTTGATGACCACGGGCTGGTGATCAACACGGTACCGGCCGCCTTTGTACTCGACAGTGAGGTGATGATTGCCCCTGAGCAAAACACGGCGCTTGAGGGGCTTTACCAGTCAAATGGCATGTATTGCACCCAGTGTGAAGCGCAGGGATTCCGGCGGATCACCTTTTATCCTGACCGCCCCGATGTGATGGCGACCTTCCGGGTGACCGTGATCGGTAACCAAGATCAGGAACCCGTGCTGTTGGCCAACGGGAACCCGGTGGAAGAGGGCGCGCTCGAAGGTGGGCGCCACTTTGTGACCTGGGAAGACCCTCACCCCAAGCCTTGCTATCTGTTTGCCCTGGTGGCGGGAGATTTGCGCAAGGTTGAAGATCACTTCACCACCATGAACGGCCGCGAGGTGACTTTGCAGCTATGGGTGGAAGAAGAAAACCTCAGCAAGACTGACCACGCTCTGGCATCGCTCAAGCGGGCCATGGAATGGGACGAAAAGACCTACGGGCGTGAGTATGATCTGGATCTGTTCATGATCGTGGCGGTCAACGACTTCAATATGGGGGCCATGGAAAACAAAGGCCTGAATATTTTTAACTCTGCTGCAGTGCTGACCCACCCTGATACCGCCACCGATGCGGCTTTTCAGCAGGTTGAAGGCATTGTCGCCCATGAGTATTTCCATAACTGGTCAGGTAATCGGGTGACCTGCCGTGACTGGTTTCAGCTGTCTCTCAAGGAAGGCTTTACGGTTTTTCGTGATCAATGCTTTTCAGCGGATACCAACTCAGCGCCGGTCAAGCGCATTCAGGATGTGTCTTTCTACCGCACTGCCCAGTTTGCTGAAGATGCGGGGCCGAGCGCTCATCCTGTCAGGCCTGACCACTACATTGAAATTACCAACTTCTATACCCTGACGATTTACGAAAAGGGTGCTGAAATCGTTCGTATGCTATGCAATCTGGTCGGGTGGGACACTTTCCGTCAAGGCAGTGATCTGTACTTTGAACGCTTTGATGGCCAGGCGGTGACTATCGAAGATTTTGTTGCCTGTATGGCTGAAGTCTCCCATCTGGATCTTGGCCAGTTCATGCGCTGGTATGATCAGGCAGGTACGCCGGAAATCGACGCTCACGGTGAATATGATTACGCCCATGCCGAGTATCATCTGACCCTGCGCCAGCGAACGCCAGCAACGCCAGGCCAGACTGACAAACAACCCTTGCATATTCCGGTCAGGATGGGGCTCGTCGGCACCAAGTCTGGCCAGGACCTGACCCTGACGCTGGACGGTGAAAAACACGGTAAGGATACCGTTATACATTTGCATGAAGCTGAACAGACCTTTGTGTTTACCGATGTGGCTGAGGCTCCCGTGCCGTCTCTGCTGCGCAACTTCTCTGCACCGGTGAAGCTGCAGTTCCCCTATTCACGCGAAGAGCTGGCCTTTCTGCTGACCCATGACAGCGATGGCTTCAACCGCTGGGATGCGGGTCAGCGCCTTGCTATGTTGGCACTGGACGACCTGATTGCAGCTCACCGCAACGGGGTTGAGAAAGTCATGGACAGCCGGGTCACCGACGCCTATCGCCTGTTGCTGACCACTCACACCGACGATAAAGCGGTTCTGGCTGAGATGCTGGCATTGCCGTCCGAAGCCTATATTGCCGAGCAGCAGCCGCTGGTGGATGTGGATGCTATTCATGCGGCGCGTGAGTTTGTCAGGCAGTCATTGGCCTTTGCGCTGCGTGATGAGCTGCTGGCTGTCTATCAGGCGAATATCAGCGCAGAGCCCTATGCGCCGACGCCCCAGCAGATTGGCCAGCGTAGCCTCAAAAACGTAGCACTTGCCTACCTGATGGCGATTGAAGATGCCGAAGCGATTGCGCTTTGCCAGCAGCAATTTGAGGCGGCTCACAATATGACCGATGTACGCCATGCCTTGATGCTGCTGGTGCATAGTTCCCGTGACGATCTGGCGAGCCCAACATTGAAGGCGTTTGGCGAGAAGTGGGCACATGATCCTCTGGTGATGGATCAGTGGTTTAGCGTACAGGTCACAAGACCCCAGCAAGATGCGCTGGAGCGGGTCAAATATCTGATGCAGCATCCCGCCTTCTCGCTAAAAATCCCAATCGGGTACGCGCCCTGATTGGTGCCTTTACCCAGAACCGGGTCAACTTCCACCGCATTGATGGTGAAGGCTACCGCCTGTTGGCCAATGTGGTGATTGAGCTCAATCGTCTGAATCCTGAAATTGCGGCGCGCCTGGTGACACCTCTGACTCGCTGGCAGCGTTTTGATGAGACGCGTCAGGCCTTGATGAAAGAAGCCTTGTTACGCATTCAGCAAGAACCGCTTTCAGCCAATGTCTATGAGGTCGTTGAGAAGGCCCTGGCCTAGATTGATCAGGACACCAACAATAGCCGGACAAAGGAAATCATATTGAGTCAGCCTGCTCCTCGTTACCTCTTGATCGTCAACGGTAAGTCATCAGGTGAACTTGCACTGCGCAACGCTGTCTATCAGCAGCGCAACGTCGGCATGGATCTCACCGTGCGCGTCACCTGGGAAGAGGGTGACGCAACCGTGTTTACTCATCAGGCTGGTCAGCAAGGTTTTACCCATGTGATCGCCGGTGGCGGTGACGGAACGGTTAATGAGGTGGTTAACGGCTTGATGCGCTTGCCCAGAGAGCAGCGCCCGGTGATGGGAGTTGTGCCGTTGGGAAGTGCCAATGACTTTGCCCGTTCGATAGGGCTACCGTTGGCACCGCAACAGGCGCTGGAGGCAGTCTGCGAGTTTGATCCACAAGCAATTGATGTGGTGCTGATCAATGCCACTCAGTCAAAAGCCCACATTACGGCCCAGGACGAGGGTACCCAAAACCCTGTTAACCAGCGTTATGTCAATCAGCACTATGTCAATCAGTACTATGTCAATCAGCACTATGTCAATCAGTACTATGTCAACATGCTGACGGGCGGTTTTGGTGCTGAAGTGACCTCTTCCACACCCAAGCGGTTGAAACGTCTGCTGGGGGTGGGGCCTACTCGATCATGGGGGCAGCCAAGGCGTGGCGACATCGCAGCTATCAGGGTACTCTTAACTGGGGGCAGGAGAGGTTGAAACGTCTTTGCTGCTGCTTGGGTTGGGCAATGGGCGCCAGTCTGGGGGTGGGCAGCTGTTAGCCCCCAGGGCAAGGTTGAACGATGGCTACCTTGATGTCCTGATGGTGCGTGATTTTAGTAGCATCGCCAAATTGCCTCGGTTACTGGAAGAATTAAAGTCGTTTCCCGCTGAGGGAGAATTTGTGAGTTACTTTGCAACCCGCAAAATCTCAGTGACAAGTCAGCCTATGGAGGCTTGCTGGCCGTTGACATTGGATGGTGAGACACGTCATTTTGAGGCTTTTACAGCAGAGGTAGAGCCGTTGGCACTGTCAGTGGCTATGTGCGCCGACTCTGCCCTGCTGGTGCCTTAAAGGAATACACAGCAATTAAATTTGATGATATGGAGAATATGGACATGGCAAACCGTTTTTGGCTTCCCACCCTGATAGCTGTTTCACTTCTGTTAAGCGCCTGCGGCGACAGCACGGAATCTGAAAGCACGGCTACAGATGAAAGCACCACCGCGAGTGAGCAGGTAGAGCAGCAGGATAACACTGTCGCTGAGCAGGAAACTGCTGCTGATGAAGTGTCAGCTGAGCAGATTGAAGGTGCCTCTGCTGAGGAAGCATCCGTAGAACAACAGGCGGAAGACGTATCCGAAGAGCCGGTTGTGTCCGGTGGGGAAGACGTTACCGCCGATGAGGAAACGCTGACAACTGATCCGGAATCTGTACTGGATGAAGATTCTGCCTTGCCCGGTGAAGTGACGTCCTCAGAGGTTGATGAGGTGATCAATGCCACGGAACAGCGTTTTGATGAAGCCCAGGAAGCGTTGGATCAGCAGTTTGAAGAAGCTCAGTCCCAGGCAAACGAGACACTCCAGGATGCTGAAGCCCAGCTTGATGACGCCACAGAATATGTTGAGTCCGAGTTGAATACAGCGGCGGATGAATTCTCTTCGGAAACGGGTAACGAAGCGACGCCACAAGACAGCCAGGCAGCTGAGAATGTTCAGGAATTTATTGATGATACCGAACGTCGTTTCGAAGAAGCTCAGCAAGAGCTTGAAGAGCAATTCAATCAACTCAAAGAGCAAGGCAGTGAAGTGCTGGATTCAGACGAAGCTGCTCAGGACAGTATGAATCAGAACAATGCAAATCAAGAGGAAGAATCTGCAAGCGAATAGCAGTTGATTGGAAGTGTTTTCCAACGAGAAGGCCCACAGATAAATCCGTGGGCCTTTTTTAATAACCATCGTGAAATACGTTCAGCGATAGTTCAATAAACGCTAGCTATTAAGCAGGACGAATATTGGAGGCCTGAAGGCCCTTCTTGCCTTGCGTGACGTCAAAAGAAACCTTTTGACCGTCTTGAAGGGATTTGAAGCCTTCAGCCTGAATTTCAGAGAAGTGGGCAAAAAGATCGTCGCCACCGTCATCAGGAGAGATGAAGCCGAAACCTTTTGTATCGTTAAACCACTTGACAGTACCAGTTGCCATTATCAATTTCCTTACATGCTTAATGATAGTGCAAGCAGGCATCTCCCGCTTGCATTGACAATGTAGATGTTCTGCTCATGGACGTCCAGTGAAATAAAGATGATTTTTTTAATATTTTAACCCTACTGAAAGTAAGTAAATAAGCTATCTTGGGCGCCTATCATTTACATTCTCGATCAAACGTCGAGTATTTTCTTTATGCAAGAGAGGGGCCAATGCCAGTCTGGGAATTTGTTGATGGTCAGTTCTGGGCGTTTCTGATAGCGGTAACACTACTTTCAATCAGCCCGGGCGTGGATACTTTGCTGGTGATTCGTAACACCGCCCGCGGTGGCGTCAAGGACGGGATTATTACCAGTCTGGCAATCTGTAGCGGCCTGTTTGTCCACGCCACTATTTCGGCGCTGGGCATCTCGCTGATCTTACTTCAGTCGGCCTGGGCCTTTCATGCCCTCAAAATACTGGGGGCGGCCTACCTGGTATGGCTGGGGGTGTCCAGCCTGAAAGCCGCATGGCGCGGTCAGGGGCTTCGGGTGGAAGGTGTGTTGCACGGCGCCAAGCCTGTAGGACGCTGGCAGCCCGCCAAGGAAGGCCTTTTGTCCAATGTGCTCAACCCCAAGACGATAGTGTTTTATATGGCTTTTCTGCCTCAGTTTATTGCCCCAGGCGACCCTGCCTTGGCCAAATCCTTATGGCTGGCGGGTATCCACTTCATGATTGCCAATGCCTGGCAGATCAGCGTTGCCCTGATGATAGGAGGCGCCAGCCAATGGTTGGCCAGCGCCCGCTTTGCTCGGGCGCTTAATGGTCTGACAGGCAGTGTCCTGGTGGCTTTTGGTATCAAACTTGCTATGGAGCAAAGGCCGGTATGACAGGCCGGTGAGCCTTATGGGCGATTCAGTAGGCTGACATCATAGCGTACGCCTTGCTCTTGCGGGTTAAGCAGAGAGATTCCCTGGGTGCTACCACCCTGACTGAGAGCTGCGAAAATTGCCCGATAGGTCAGCACGGCCTGCACATAATGACGGGTTTCACGAAAAGGGATCTGCTCAACAAACAGGTCAAACTCACGAGTACCCTGTTCCCTTAGCCAACGGTCAACCCGTCCGGGGCCAGCATTGTAGGCAGCGGTGGCTGCTAGCCGATTGCCCCGATAACGCTCAAGTTTATCGCGGATGTAGGTGCTGCCCAGGCGAATATTCAGCTCAGGGTCGAGCACACCGTAGGGGCCAGGGTCGGCAATGCCCAGCTCTCGGCTAAGCTGTGTGGCGGTATCTGGCATCAGTTGCATCAAACCGCGTGCACCGGCGGGTGAAAGTGCTGCAGGATTATAGGCACTTTCACGCCGGGCAATGGCCATCAGTAGGTAAGGGTCGACGCCTGTCATGCGTCCCCAGTGCATGAACTGGTCGCGGTAAGCCTCGGGGAAACGCCAGGCAAGGGCATCCCAGAGTTGCGCGGCTATGGTGGTTTGTACCAGAAGGGCATCCCAGCCGCGTGAATCGGCATAATCTGCCATGGCTCGAGCCGTCTCATCTGAGGCATGACGAACAGCATTGAGCCATTCACTGTTAGCCAGGCCGGGTTCGCCGATGCGCATTAGTGCCTCGGTGCGCTGAACCGCTGGCAGGTTGGCGATGCGCTGGCGACTGGCAGAGTCTGAGTTGTAGGTCTCGATATTCAAAGGAAGCGGTTGATTGGTGCGTTCAGCGGCGGCGAAGCCAAAAAGTCGCGTTGGCCTGCGGCCTTAAAGAAGTGCGCCTCGGCGGCTTGCTGGTTGCCTTGCTGCTCGCTGGCACGCCCGAGCCAATACTGCCAGCGGCTGTCGTTACGCTGTTCATCGCTCATGCTGGCGATCCACTGCTGCACGGCCGTCCAGTCCCTGGCTTGCAAGGCGCGGCGCACACGTAGTTCCAGCACTCGTTCACTCTCAAGCGTCGGTAAGATACGGTCGACCCAGGCGTATGAACCGGGGACTTCCCTGAGCAACGCATAGAAAGCCAGTTCCTCTTCAATAGTTTGCCGGGTAGCGGATGGCAGTGACAGCCGATTGGCCAGCGATGGCCATACGGATAGGGCACCCTGGGTATCCTCCCTGGTCAGTCGCTGCATGGCTGCACGATAAAAAGCAGGGGTTGCCGCGCACTCAGGGCCAAGGCAACTCGGCGCATCATAAAGGGAACCGACACTAGCCGTTGATTCTGCGCGCTGGATGGCAGCCTGCCAGCGGCTGTCGAGCAGGCCTCCCAGGTAGCTCATCAGGCCGCGTTCGCCAGCTTCCCATGCCAGCATCTTGCGCTCCCAGATGGCGTGCTGATCAATCACTCCGCGGCTGCGCAGGCTATCAAACAGGCTATCGCAGGCATCCGGCTGGGAACGCCCAGTCAGCCACAGCTCTTTTCCACCTTCGTAGGCTTGCTGAGGGGTTAGATCCAGCCAGGCCGTGTAGAAATAGCATTGTCGTTCGGTCGTTGAAGGGGGTGTGTCGCGATGGCCCTGAGGTCAGCCCACTGGCGAGCTTTACCATACTCACTGATGGCCTGCCCCTGTAACCAGTCCGCCAGGGGAGCGTCGCTGTGTCTGTCCATGTAACCTTTAACACGTTCAGGCGCCAAACCAGGCAAACGCCCTTTAAGCTGATGGTACTCAATATAGCCGCCCAGAATATGCTGGCTTGTGTCCTGAATGTCGATACGTTCCCAGCGTTGGGCGCGGGCATCATTGAGGGCACTGCGCATATCGGCATCGCTGATGAATTGCCCGGCAGCGGGCGCAGCCAGCGACAGGGTGCCCAGTAAGGCCAGCACACGGCCAATGCCGCAAGCTGGGTGTCTAGGCAGGAAACAGCGTGGCATAAATAATTTCTCCAGGGAGCCGTTTAACGGCATGTTTTAAGATAGCTTAACGTGGTCAGGAGATGAACGAATCGTTTTAATGACTTTCCAATATATTAGCAAAAAGGAGAACGATATTACGATGAAGCCTTTATCTGGTGGCTGGCTGATGCGGCGCCTGACCTCCCGCGCCTGGGTGATTAAACGCATTGTTCGTGCGCTGAAATGGTTTTTCCCCATGACCCGGGATGTCGTGCGTGGTGATTTTCGCCCTGTTCCGTGGCGCGCCTTCGGCTATATGATGTTGGCGTTGGTCTATCTTGTGCTGCCCTTTGATCTGATTCCCGACTTTTTGCTGTTAATCGGCCTGGTGGATGACGTCGTGATTGTTGGCTGGCTGCTCAATCGTATTGACCTGCATTTAGCGGATTACCGCCTCTGGAAGCAGGGGCCTGATGACGGTCAGGACGCATCGTCCACCACGCCTTGAAAAAAAACCGTGCAGCCCCATATCTGCAACACTTGATTCACATAGCAACAGGCAACGTCCGTTGTCTGCTGTTCCATAAACAATATGCAATCACTTGTTGAGGGCTGAACGAATGACCACCGCCACCCACGAAGAAACACTTGGCTTTCAGACAGAGGTTAAACAGCTTCTGAATCTGATGATTCACTCGCTGTACTCTAACCGTGAAATTTTTCTGCGTGAAATGATTTCCAACGCGGCGGATGCCTGCGACAAGCTGCGCTATGCCGCTTTGGATAATGATGGCTTGTATGAAGGTGACAGCGAGCTGCGTATCGAAATCGAACACGACAGCGAAGCAAACACCGTCACCGTCCGCGATAACGGCATCGGCATGAATCGTGATGATGTTATCAGCAATCTGGGTACCATTGCGCGCAGTGGCACGGCTGATTTTCTCAAGCAGCTTTCCGGCGAACAGCAAAAGATGCCCGTTTGATCGGCCAGTTCGGGGTGGGTTTCTATTCTGGCTTTATCGTCGCCGATGAAGTGACTGTGCGCACTCGTAAGGCTGGTAGTGAAAAAGCGAAGGCGTTGAATGGCGCTCCAAGGGTGAGGGCGAATTCACGGTAGCGGATATCGAACGCGAGATTCATGGCACCGAAATCATTCTTCACTTGAAGGAAGATGCCAAGGAGTTTGCCGACGATTACCGCCTGCAGAGCCTGGTGCGTAAGTACTCCGATCACATCGAAGTACCGGTGCGCATGCCCAAAACCGAAACCGCCAAGGATGATGACGGCAACGAAATCGAAGGTAGTGAAGTGACTACCTGGGAAACCGTCAACGAAGCCACGGCGTTGTGGGTGCGCCCCAAGGGTGAAATTTCCGATGAAGAGTACAAGGCTTTCTATAAGCATGTCGCCCACGACTTTAGCGATCCGCTGACATGGAGCCATAACAAGGTAGAAGGCAAGTTGGAGTACACCAGCCTTCTGTATGTACCAGGCCGTGCTCCTTTCGATCTGTATGAGCGTGACGGTGCCCGTGGCGTCAAGCTTTATGTGCAGCGCGTCTTCATCATGGATGACGCTGAACAGTTCCTGCCGCTTTACCTGCGCTTTATCAAGGGCGTATTGGACACCCGCGATCTCTCGTTGAACGTGTCCCGCGAACTGCTCCAACAGGATCCCAAGGTCGATAAGATCAAGGGAGCACTCACCAAGCGCGCCCTGGATATGCTCAAGAAGCTGGCCAAGGATAAAGACGGCTATCAGACCTTCTGGAACACCTTCGGCAGTGTATTGAAAGAAGGCCCGGGTGAAGACCCATCTAACCGGGAAAAAATCGCCGGCTTGCTGCGGTTTTCTTCAACCCACACCGATAGCAGTACCCAGGATCAGTCGCTGGCGGACTACATCGAGCGCATGAAGGAAGGCCAGCAGAAGATTTACTACATTGTGGCTGACGGCTTCAATGCGGCGAAAAACAGCCCGCACCTGGAAATCTTCCGCAAGAAAGGCATCGAAGTCCTATTGCTGCATGACCGCATCGATGAATGGCTAATGAGCCACCTCAGCGAATTTGACGGTAAATCATTAGCCGATGTCGCCAAGGGTGAACTTGATCTGGGCGATGTGGAAGACGAAGAAGAGAAGAAAGCGCAAGAAGAAACCGCAAAATCCAAGGAAGATCTGGTCAAGCGGGTTAAAGAAGCGCTGGGTGAAGGCGTGCAGGAAGTCAAGGTCACTCATCGCCTGACCGACTCACCCGCCTGTGTTGTTCTGCCTGAGCATGAGATGGGCTTTCAGATGCGCCGCATCATGGAAGCGGCAGGCCAGCCGTTGCCCGAGGTCAAGCCGATTCTTGAGCTTAACCCCGAGCATGCCCTGGTAGGCCGCCTGGAAGGGGCTGAAGGCGATACCTTCACGGATTTGGCGCATATCCTGCTGGATCAGGCGATCATTGCGGAAGGTGGGCATCTGGACGACCCGGCGGCTTACGTCAAACGCCTTAATAGTGTACTAACGGCTTAAATCCGTGTTTAAGTAGGCTGTGGCCCGTCAGGATTCCTTGGCGGGCCCTTTGTTTTGCTAGACTGATTTCTCATAAAGCACTTTAGCAAGACGTCTTGATAATACCTATCGGTCACAATATGGCCAGATATCCCAAGTAAGCAAGGACACAGGCATATGGCGGAACAGCAGATTAGCGTGGCCGTGCTGGGTGGCGGTAGCTTTGGCACGGCACTGGCGAGCATTGCCGCTGACAATGGAGCCAAGGTGCGCCAGTGGATGCGTGACGAGCGCCTGGTTGCTCAAATCAACCACGAACATCGTAACGGTCGCTATCTGCCCGATTATGAAATTAACGCAGCCGTTGAGGCCTCCACCGATATTGGCGCTGTCTTGAGTGGCGCTGAGTTAGTGCTGGTGGCCATTCCGTCGAGTGCTTTTCGTAGCGTAGTTCAGGCTGCCAAACCTTACATCAGTGCCGAGCAGATATTGGTTAGTACTACCAAGGGTATTGAGCAGGACAGCTTTATGCTGATGAGTGATGTGCTGCACCAAGAAACCGGATTTGCTCATATCGGTGTGATTGCCGGGCCTAACCTGGCCTCTGAAATCGCCGACAAGCAATTAACGGCGACAGTGATTGCCAGTGCTGATCCACTGACCCGTACCCGGGTGCAACAGGCGCTGGGGTGCCGCTACTTCCGGGTGTATGCCAGCAATGATCGTCATGGCGTTGAGCTGGGCGGCGCCTTGAAAAATATCTACGCCATTGCTGCCGGTATGGCCGCTGCGCTGGGTATGGGGGAAAACACTCGTAGCATGCTGATGACCCGCGCACTGGCAGAAATGAGCCGATTTGCGGTGGCTCATGGTGCCAACCCGATGACCTTTCTGGGCTTGGCCGGGGTTGGCGACCTGATCGTTACCTGCTCTTCCAACCTCTCGCGTAACTATCGAGTGGGGTACGCTATGGGAGAAGGCCGCAGTCTTGATCAGGCAGTGGAGGCATTGGGTCAGGTAGCTGAAGGGGTGAATACCGTCAGGCTGGTATGCGCCAAGGCTGCCCAGATGGGCGTTTATATGCCGATGGCAGAAGGTTTGTACCATGTGCTGTTTGACGGTGTTCCGGCACAGGATATGGCAAGAATGCTGATGATGGGCGAGCAAAGCAGCGACGTTGAATTCGTGCTGCCACGCGAAGCCGTCCATCAGGCTCATCGAGAAACAGGAGATTGGCATGAAGGAAGTCAGCAATAAATTATTATTGATGCGCCATGGCGAAGCTGTTGCCGGGGCGCCGGATAATTTGCGCCGTTTGAGCACACGTGGTGAGCAGGAAGTCACCCGGATGGCTCGCTGGCTAGCAGACCGGGTGGCCAGCAAGGAGTTAGGGCGATTACGGATCATCGCCAGCCCCTATACGCGCGCCCAGCAAAGCGCCCAGGCGGTTGTCCAGGCCCTGGGGAGTGAAGTGGAGACTTATCAGGGTATCACCCCGGACGACTCACCTAATGCCGTGTGTGATTGGCTGATGGCCCAGCCTGATAGCGATACCTTGTTGCTGGTCAGCCATATGCCGCTATTGGGCGAGCTGACCGGCGTCTTGACCAGAGGGCATGCAGGCTTTGGTGTCAGTTTTGCCACGGCAGGGGTGGCGGAATTAAGCGCCGATGTCTGGGCGTCGGGCTGTGCTGAGCTGATCAGCATGACCGACCCTCGCCAGTTAAGCTGATCAAAATATAAAAAACCGGCCCCTGACGGAGGGGCCGGTAGATGACTGCTTTACCTCACGCCTCACGCTTAAAGTTTAGCGTCGAGCTTCTCCTTGAGCAGAGTGTTGACCTGCTGAGGGTTGGCAGTACCGCGTGAAGCCTTCATTACCTGGCCAACGAAATAGCCGATCATTTTGCCGCGCTTGTCCGGCTCGGCATCGCAGTACTGAGCCACCTGAGCGGGGCTGTCAGCAATCACCTGATCAATCATGGCTTCAATGGCGCCGCTGTCAGTCACTTGCTTGAGACCCTTGGCCTCGATGATTTCATCGGCGCTGGCGCCTTGATTATTCCACAGCGCCTGGAAGACCTGTTTTGCCGCCTTGCCGTTGATTGTATCGTCAATCACCCGAGCGAGCAGTTCACCCAGTTGTCGGGCATTGATCGGGCTCTGCTCAATGCTCAGGTTTTCCCGGTTCAGGGCGCCGGAGAGCTCGCCCTGCACCCAGTTAGCGGCCTGCTTGGCATCACCGCAGACATCCTTGACCTCTTCGAAGTAATCGGCCATGGCACGGCTGGCTGACAGGACGTGGGCGTCATAGGCGGATAAGCCAAGCGCGTTCTGAAAACGCTCGCGCTTGTCAGCAGGCAGTTCGGGTAGCTGTTCGCGCAGATGATCCACATAGGCCTGGTCAAGTACCACCGGTAGCAGGTCCGGGCAGGGGAAGTAGCGGTAATCATTGGCTTCTTCCTTGGTGCGCATGCTGCGGGTCTCGTCGCGCTCCGGGTCATACAGGCGGGTTTCCTGAACGACCTTGCCACCGTCTTCAATCAGCTCAATCTGGCGCTCGACTTCAAAGGCAATGGCGCGTTCGACAAAGCGGAAAGAGTTGACGTTCTTGACCTCCGCCCGGGTGCCAAAGCTTTCCTGACCCTTGGGGCGCACCGAGACATTGACGTCGCAGCGCATCGAGCCTTCTGCCATGTTGCCATCGGAAATGCCCAGATAGGTGACAATCGAGTGAATCGCTTTGAGGTAGGCGGCAGCTTCCTTGGCGCTGCGCATATCCGGCTCGGAGACAATTTCCAGCAGAGGAGTGCCCGCGCGGTTAAGGTCAATGCCGGTCATGCCGTGGAAGTCTTCGTGGAGCGATTTACCCGCGTCTTCCTCCAGATGCGCATGATGGATGCGGATCTTCCGGGTTGAATGATCATCCAGCGTTACGTCAATGCTGCCTGGGCCAACAATGGGGTGATACATCTGGCTGGTCTGGTAGCCCTTGGGCAGGTCAGGGTAGAAGTAATTCTTGCGGTCAAACACTGACACTTCAGGAATATCGGCATGCACGGCCAGGCCAAACTGCACGGCCATGGCAACTGCTTGCTCATTGACGACAGGCAGGATGCCGGGCAAGCCCAGGTCGACGGCGCAGGCCTGCGAGTTAGGCTCTGCGCCGAACGCCGTGGACGCGCCGGAGAAAATCTTCGATTTAGTGGCGAGCTGAACGTGAACTTCCAGCCCGATTACGGTTTCCCATTCCATCAGGCCTTCTCCTCAGCAAAATTTGGACGTTGTTGATGCCAGTTGGTCGCTTGCTGGAACTGATGCGCCACGTTCAGTAGCTGGGCTTCAGCAAAATGCGTGCCCAAAATCTGTAGCCCTACCGGGCGACGCCCGACCATGCCAGCAGGCACGCTGATACCCGGAATCCCGGCCAGGTTAACGGCGATGGTATAGATATCCTGCAGATACATGGAAACCGGATCTTTCTTGGCGCCCAAGTCAAAAGCCGGAGTGGGTGAGGCAGGCCCCATCAGGACATCCACATCTTCAAAGGCATCCAGAAAGTCCTGGCGAATCAGGCGGCGTACCTGTTGAGCCTTGGTGTAATAGGCGTCAAAAAACCTTCCGACAGGGTATGCGTGCCGATCAGGATGCGGCGCTTGACCTCATCGCCAAACCCTTCAGCGCGGGAGCGCTTGTAAAGGTCCATCAGATCCTGAGGATCGTCGCAGCGATGGCCGAAACGCACGCCGTCGAAGCGTGAAAGGTTGGAGGACGCCTCAGCCGGTGCAATCACATAGTAGGCAGGAATCGCAAAATGGGTATGCGGCAGACTGACATCCTTGATCGTTGCCCCTAGGGATTCATAAACCTTGACCGCTTCGCGTACCGCCTTTTCAACGCCGGGATCAAGGCCGTCACCGAAATACTCTTTTGGCAGGCCGATCTTGAGGCCTGACAAGGGGGCATTCAGGGTGTCGGTATAATCAGGGACGCCGCGAGCAACGCTGGTGGAATCACGCAGATCCTGGCCAGCTATCACGTTAAGCAGGTGGGCACAGTCTTCAGCGCTGCGCGCCATCGGGCCTGCCTGGTCAAGGCTTGAGGCATAGGCAATCATGCCGTAGCGAGAGACCCGCCCATAGGTCGGCTTCAGGCCAGTAATGCCGCAGAATGCGGCTGGCTGGCGGATTGAACCACCGGTGTCGGTACCTAATGCCGCAGGCGTTATACCAGCCGCCACTGCCGCCGCGCTGCCACCAGAGCTGCCGCCGGGAACGGCCGTGGTATCCCAGGGGTTTTTTACCGCGCCATAAAAGCTGTTTTCGTTGGAGGAGCCCATGGCGAACTCATCCATATTGGTCTTACCCAGGCTGACGCAGCCAGCGGCCTTGAGTTTTTCGACCACGTGGGCGTCATAGGGGGCAATAAAGTTATCCAGCATTCTGGAACCGCAGCTGGTTTTAATCCCTTGGGTGCAGAAAATATCCTTGAGTGCAAGGGGAACCCCGGTTAGCAGCCCTGCATTGCCACTGGCCCTGGCCTGGTCAGCCTGATCAGCCTGCTGCAATGCCTGCTCGCTGGTCACGCTGATAAAGCTGTTGAGTTCGCTGTTGGTTTGCTCAATGCGCTTCAGATAGTGCGCGGTAAGTTCGCGGCTGGATACTTCACCGCTGGCAAGTGCCGCAGCGACTTGCGTCAATGTCTTGTCATGCATAACCCGGAAACTCCGTTCGGGTGACGATTAGAAGAGGAGAGAGGAAATAACTTACTCAACCACTCGGGGAACCAGATAAAGACCGTTTTCAACCGCAGGAGCGCAGCGCTGGAACTGATCACGCTGATCGGTTTCGGTGACCTCATCGGCGCGCAGGCGCTGGGTTGCATCAAGCGGGTGCGCCAGGGGGCGACACCCTGGGTGTCAACACGCTGCAGCTGATCGACCATCTCCAGGATCTGGCCCAGGTCATCAACAAACCCCTTGGCCTGATCATCGCTAACCGCTAGCCGGGCCAGGTGGGCAGCCCGACGCACGTGTGTTTCTTCAAGCGCCATGGTGGGAACATCCTCGTTAACAAGTGATAAGCGCATTGACTGTGCGCCGTGTAAATTTCCTCAGGCCCTGTACAATATAGGAAGCTGAGTTATTCTGATCATCAAATAGCGTAAAAATATACCATATTTCCTTGCGTCGGGCAGTATCGGCCGCTGTTCTGCTTGCTGACAGTGGGTTGCGGTGATACCGTTTGCATCCGCACAGGGTTCCCGGTCTGCACTAGGTAACAACATCCATGTTCAAACGTTTAAGGGGGCTGTTTTCCAGCGATTTATCAATCGACCTGGGTACGGCCAACACACTTATATATGTACGCGGTCGCGGTATTGTCCTCGATGAGCCGTCCGTCGTTGCCATTCGCCAGTCAGGCAACATGCGCAGCGTTGCTTCAGTCGGGGCCGATGCAAAGCGGATGCTGGGGCGTACCCCGGCAATATTACCGCTATCCGTCCGATGAAAGATGGCGTCATCGCTGACTTCACCGTCACCGAGCAGATGCTTCAACACTTTATTCGTAAAGTACACCAGAGTACTTTTCTGACACCCAGCCCGCGCGTGCTGGTTTGCGTACCCTGCATGTCGACCCAGGTCGAGCGGCGGGCTATTCGTGAATCAGCAGAAGGGGCTGGCGCCCGTGAAGTTTTTCTGATTGAAGAGCCTATGGCTGCTGCCATTGGTGCTGGTCTGCCCGTTGAAGAAGCCCAAGGTTCAATGGTGGTGGATATCGGGGAGGAACCTCCGAAATTGCGATCATTTCGCTTAATGGCGTGGTTTATTCCGAATCCATCCGCGTCGGTGGCGACCGCTTTGATGAAGCCATCACCGCTTATGTGCGTCGTCATTACGGCAGCCTGATTGGTGAAGCCACCGCAGAGCGCATCAAGGAAGAAATTGGCTGCGCCTACCCAGGCGGCGAACTACGCGAGATTGATGTGCGTGGTCGCAATCTGGCGGAAGGCATTCCACGCAGCTTCACCCTGAATTCCCATGAGATTCTGGAAGCTTTGCAGGAAACGCTGAGTTCCATCGTGGCGGCCATCAAAAGCGCCCTTGAGCAATCTCCGCCGGAACTGGCGTCAGATATTGCTGAACGAGGCTTGGTGCTGACCGGTGGTGGCGCACTATTGCGTGATCTCGATAAGCTGATTGCTGAAGAAACCGGCTTGCCTGTTATCGTCGCTGAAGATCCACTGACTTGCGTGGCGCGTGGTGGCGGTAAAGCACTGGAAATGATTGATCAGCACACCTTTGAGCTGCTATCCAGTGATTAACGTCAGCGCTTGATCTGCGGGGGATTGATTATCAAGCCGCTGTTTTCACATGGGGCACTGCCCGGTTACCGGTTGTTTTTCTGCGTGCTGGCGGCCAGCGCCCTGATGTTTGTCGATCAACGCTTTACGCGAATGGAAGCGGTACGCGCTCAGCTATCGATGGTGGTGGCCCCGGTACAATGGGTGGTCAGCCTGCCAAGCGACTTGCTCAGTTGGGGGACGGTAACGCTTTCTGATCATCAGGCACTGCTGGATGAAAATCAGCGCTTGCGTGAGCAGATGCTGACCCTGTCCCATCGTGGCCAGCGCATCGCCAGCCTGGTATCTGAAAATGCCGAGTTGCGCCGCCTGCTGAATGCCGCTGAGTACCGGGAGGTTGATTTCATCAGCACTGAGCTGATTTCTCTCGACAATGACCCCTTCAGCCACCAGATGGTGATTGATCGCGGTCATCGTAATGGCGTGTACGTTGGTCAGCCGTTAATTGATGCCTTTGGTCTGGTCGGCCAGGTGACGGCAGTATCCGCTTATTCCAGCCGAGTGCTGCTGCTGGGGGATGCCAGCCATGCGCTGCCCGTGCGTATCAACCGCAATGGCTTGCGTTATATCGTTCAAGGTTCGGGTAACTATGACGCCCTTGATGTGCTTCATGTGCCGGATACGGCCGATGTGCGCGAAGGTGACCTGCTCACCACCTCAGGTCTTGCAGGGCGTTTTCCTGCCGGTTACCCGGTGGCTAGAGTCACCTCTGTGGTTCATGACCCTGGCGAGCCATTTGCCCAGGTGCGGGCTGAACCGCTGGCACGCTTGCAGCGTTCGCGCTATTTCTTGTTGCTGTTTCCTCAGCCCTTACCCTATGCGGAGATCGCGATCTGGGACGATTCATTCGCGCTGTCCTATGAAACCCTGCAAAGTGTACTGCAGATTAATGGGCTCTTTCCGCTGTCAGCCGACCCGTCAACCATGGAGCTGCCCTGATGGCGAAAGCACCGGTCGTACCGTTAATAATGGTATGGTTCACTCTGCTGTTCGCCTTGTGCCTGCAGGTGATGCCGCTGGCTGAAGGCTGGCAGGTATACCGGCCTGAATGGTTAGGGTTGTTGTTTATCTACTGGTGCATGCGTGCACCTGATCGAGTGGGTGTCTTTCACGGTTTCGTGCTTGGGCTGCTGTTGGATCTGATTGAAGGCGTGCCACTGGGCCAGAATGCCCTGACGCTTTCGGTACTGGCTTTTCTGTGTGCGCTGGTCTACACGCGTTTTCGTACCTATTCACTGGTTCAGCAAGCGCTGTTGGTGTTGGTGCTGCTGGGATTGGTGCAGCTGCTAGAGCAATGGGTGCGTACGCTGTCGGGGGATTTTTCAATCCATCTGGCATTCTTGATCCCCTCTTTTATCAGTGCTGTACTCTGGCCCTGGTTGGCGACCATGTTCTTGGCGCTGGAACGTCGTCTGTTTTCCTGATAGCCATAGAGTCGAGGTGCGAAGATGACGCCTGCCCGTCAACCTCTGGTATGTCTGGCATCAGCATCGCCACGTCGCCGTGACCTGCTGTTGTCAATTGGTGTGGACGCCGATATCCGTCCCTGCGATATTGATGAAACACCCAAGCCTAACGAATCTCCCGGTGATTATGTCGTGCGTCTGGCGGTTGAAAAGGCACTGGCTGCCGACGCTTTGACGCCGTTGCCGACCTTGGGCTCTGATACAGCCGTGGTGCTTGACGGCCATATCCTGGGTAAGCCGCGTGACCAGGCACATGGCGCTGAGATGCTGGCCGCGCTTTCCGGGCGTCGTCATGAAGTGCTGACGGCAGTTGCGCTAACAGGCCCTGCCGGTGTGTTGGCATGCTGCGTGACAACCCAGGTACGCCTTGGTGAGATCAATGATGAGCAAATAGCCGCCTACTGGCAGACGGGAGAACCTCTCGATAAAGCGGGCGGCTACGCTATTCAGGGGTTAGCGTCCGTGTTTGTGGCATCTATTGAAGGCAGTTACTCTGCTGTTGTGGGCTTGCCGCTCTACGAAACAGCGGCACTGCTTAGCCAGCAGGGCGTCCCGATATGGAATAATGTGCTTAGCTAATCGTGGTCAGGCCTGGGTGGGTTTTCCAGGCAGATCAGCAAGCAGTTTTTTAACCCTTTTTCTAACCAGTAAGGAACGGGAATGAGTGGTGAGGTTCTCATCAATCTGACGCCGATGGAAACCCGCGTAGCGCTGGTTGAAAACGGTGTCTTGCAGGAAGCCTTGATCGAAAGGTCACGTCGTCGCGGTATCGTGGGCAATATCTACAAAGGCAAGGTGGTTCGGGTATTGCCTGGCATGCAGGCTGCCTTTGTCGATATTGGCCTGGAACGCGCCGCCTTTATCCATGCCCATGAGGTGACGCCCTCAGGAACGCCCAGTGATGAGCAGTCAACCATCGGTCAGTTACTGCACGAAGGCCAAGCTCTGGTAGTGCAGGTCACCAAAGACCCGATTGGCTCCAAGGGGGCGCGCCTGACGACCCATTTGTCTGTGCCTTCGCGTTATCTGGTGTATATGCCGGATTCGCCCCATCACGGTGTTTCACAGCGCATTGAAGATGAGCGCGAGCGTGAGCGCCTGAAAGTCGCCCTGGAAACAGGCATTGCTCAACAGAGCATTGAGGTCAGCGGTGGTTTTATTGTGCGCACGGCCGCCGAAGGCGTCAGCGAAGAAGAAATTGCCAGTGATATGTATTTTCTCTTGCGCTTGTGGCGAAAAGTCAGCCAGCGCAAGGAGACCGCCGCGCCGTCTTCAGTTATCTATGATGACCTGCCGCTCTTTATGCGCACTCTGCGGGATGTCATGCGCGATGACATAGAGAAGGTACGTATTGATTCCCGGGAAAACTTTACCCGCCTGGTCGAGTTTGCCGAGGAGTTCATGCCGGACGCGGTGGAGCGCATCGAGTACTACCCCGGCGAGCGGCCGATCTTTGACCTTTACAGCGTTGAGGACGAGATTCAAAAAGCGTTGGGGCGCAAGGTGCAGCTGAAGTCGGGTGGCTATCTGGTGATTGACCCAACTGAGGCGATGACTACCATCGATGTCAATACAGGGGGATACGTCGGGCACCGCAATCTGGAAGAGACCATCTTCAAGACCAACCTGGAAGCCGCAACGGCCATTGCCCGGCAGCTGCGCCTGCGTAACCTGGGAGGCATCATCATTATTGATTTCATCGATATGGAGGATGTTGAGCACCAGCGTCAGGTGTTGCGCGTGTTGGAAAAGGCACTGGAAAAAGATCACGCCAAAACCAAGTGTACCGGGGTCACCGAGCTTGGGTTGGTGCAGCTGACACGCAAGCGTACCCGTGAGAGCCTTGAGCAGACCCTGTGCGAAGCCTGCCCCACCTGTGCAGGCCGGGGCACGCTGAAAACCCCTGAAACCATCTGTTATGAAATATTCCGCGAGATTCTACGTGAAGAGCGCGCCTACAGTGCTGAAACCTATATGGTATTGGCGTCGCAACCGGTGGTTGACCGCCTGCTTGATGAAGAGTCTGCTTCAGTGGCTGACCTGGAAATCTTTATCAATAAGACCATTCGCTTTCAGGTTGAGCAACACTACTCGCAAGAGCAGTATGATATTGTGCTAATGTAAATAGATGAATCTTCCTGTCCTGCGCAAATGGCTTGTGTTTTTTCTGGCGTCTTGCCTTGGCATTCTGGCGGGGGCCCTGCTGTTGCTCCGCCTGGCCATGAGCCAGGCGGAGTGGCTAGAACCGCATCTGGAAACGCTGCTTGAAAGCCGCCTTGGCGCCGGTGGATATTCAGCATCTGGCGTTATCGCTAAAAGGTAATGATCCTTCCCTGACGCTTAGTGGTGTTAGCGCCACTACCCCGGCGGGAGAGAGGCTGTTTGCGCTAGATGAATTACACTTGCGCTTGGACAGCTGGCAAACGCTAAAAACCCTTACCCCGGTATTCAATGATGCCTATATGCAAGGCTTTGCCGTGCATCTTTACCAGGCATCCGGCATGGCCTGGGAGTGGCCGAAGCCAGCCAAGTTGCCGCTTGCTCTGGGGGAAGAGCCGGATATTGATCTGGCAGTGATCGATGCCTGGGTAGGCATGATTCTGCGTCAGCAAATCCAGGTTGAGCATTCTCGCATCGTGCTTCACGGTGCCAGCGATCAGCTGACCTTGCATGCCCCCTTGCTGAGCCTTTCCGGCGACCAGCGTCGCACCCGCCTGCAGGGGCAGATCAATATCAATACGCCCGCCAGCCAGATGAATCAAGCGTTAGAGTTGCCGGCCGCCCATCTGCGTGCCGAGGTTCAGCCGGGCAATGAGGGTCTGCGCGACTTTTCTGCCGCCATGCAACTGGATATGCAACTTGATCACTTGGCCCTACTGGCCGCTATTCTGCAGCCAGAAGATACCCCTCAGTTTACCGAAGCCGGTGGTGAGGTGCAGCTGTGGGGGCGCTGGCAATCAGCAAGGCTGCAGGAGGCGCGCCTTGGGCTGGATATGCCTCGGCTGACACTAAAGCAGGATCAGCAGCGCGCTGTGCTTAGTAACATCCAGGCCAGTGGGATCTGGCAGCGTGATGGCGAAGGCGGCAAGGCGTGGCTGAGCGGTGATGCTGAAAGTGTTGAATGGGTGCAGCCGGAGGCGGTGGGAGAAGGCCCGGCGTTGCCACGCCACTGGCAATTTACTCATCAGCCAGGTCGCTGGGAGTTACTGACCAGTGAGTTTGAGTTAGCGTCTCTGGCCGCCTGGCGGGAATACATGCTGTTGCCTGAATCGGTGACCCGGGCACTGCGCACCTTGAACCCACGCGGCCAGGTGAACGGTCTGCGCCTCGGCCAACAGGATGGCGAATGGCGCGTGGATGCGGCGATTAGCCGTCTGATGGCGTCTCCCTGGCAGCAGGCGCCCGGCGGTGGACCCTTTGACGCTTGGGTTCAGGCACGCGATGTACGCGGCCGGGTACTGTTTTCAAGCGCAGGGGAAAGTACCCTGAATTTACCTGAGCTGTTTGCAGACCCGCTTGAGTTAACCCACGCAGAAGGCGAGATTCAATGGGTGTACGATGGTCCGACGGCGCTGGTCAGCGGAAAGCAGCTAAAGGTCAACTGGAATGACGCTGAGGTGAGCGGCGGCTTTGGCCTGGTGAATACTCAAGAGCAGGGGCGTTTTGGTCTGGATCTGGCCTTTAGCGATGTGGATGCGGTTAACCGTTCGCTGGATGAATGGTTGCCGGTATCGGTCATTGATGCCGGGCTGCGTGACTGGCTATCCGGCGTCAACGGCGTCGTTGATCAGGGTAGTCTTCAAGTCGGCCTGCCGTTGGGGGCTTCCGGATTTGACACCACGCCAACGGCAATCGTGGATCTGGAGATCAGCCAGGGAAGCCTGCCGCTTTTGCCCGACTGGCCACGGTTAACCGATATTGCAGGAACGTTGAGCTGGCGCCCGGAAGAGGGGCTGCATGCGCAAGTTGAGCAGGCCTTCAGCCAGGGTGTTGAAGTCCGCCAGGGTGAGGTCAGAATTCAGAATGGACGTTTACAGGTGGATGGCCAGCTGGGTAGTGACATGGCATCACTGCAGCAATTTCTTGCGGCGACGCCTCTGCTAGCCGATGGGCAACTGGATGACGTTCGCGCTGAAGGGCGGCTTGCCGCAGAACTTGAGCTGGCACTGCCAATTGATGCGCCTGAAAAACTTGAGCTGGCAGTACGCATTACTCCCGATATCCGTGAAGTGACCTATCTTCCCCATGACCTGAGTTTCGAGGACATAGACGGCGAACTGAACTGGCAGCAAGCAGCAGGCCAGCCAGGGGAGCTACTGGGCAACCTGGCTGGGCGCTGGCTGGATGGCGAGGTGCAGGCAACACTCAAAGCTGATCGTCAGGTGGCGCTTGAAGGGCAGTTGGCGCTGTCGGCCCTGCTGACCCGGATGAATGTCGCAACACAGCTGCCATGGCTTTCGGGCACTACCCGTTGGCAAGGACAGCTGGACTGGCGCGAGGAGCCCAGACTCCAGATTGAAAGCGCGCTAGAGGGGGTACGTATGGATCTGCCAGCGCCATTTGCTAAACCAGCGCGCGAAGCCTGGCCGTGGACGCTGACCGCTGATATGGCCAGCGGGCGGATTGAAAGTAACCTGAATGGGCGGGCGCATTGGCGCAGCCAGCCGGTCAGCGGCCAGATGGCAGCCAACCTGCACCTGGGTGAGTCAGTTGATACGCCTGAGTGGCCTTCTCAGCCGGATTGGCAGCTGCGGGCGGATCTGGAGCGGTTTGATCTATTAGGCTGGCAGGCAGCGTTGGCACCACTGGGGCAAGGCTCATCTTCAGCTGCTGGGCCGTCGGGCGGAGTGCCTGATTGGCAGATTGCCTTCAATACCGGCTGCCTTGAGTGGCAGGAAACCTGCCTGGGTAGTCTGTCAGCCAGCGGTAAGCAAACCGCTGAAGGCATTGACCTTAATGTCGATGGTGAGGTGTTCTCAGGCCGAGTGCGCTACCGTCAGCAGGCTCAATACCCGCTGGACATAGCGGTTGGTCATATCGATCTGGATACCTTGCTGGAGATACCCTCATCGCCGCTGGAGGAGCCGCAAGTCGCTCAGCCGGATGCCTGGTGGGACGAGGTGGAAACTCAAAAACCCACCTTGGCAGGGATGCCTGAATGGCTTTCCAAGTTGCCGAATGGGCGTTTACGCCTGGCAGAAGTGGGCGTTGTGGGGCAACGCCTGGGGCCGATGACAGCCTACTGGCATACCCGGGGTCAGCGCTTTACCCTGGCCCCGGTGGGCCTGACACTGGGCCAGCTTTCGCTGCGTGGTGAACTTGAATGGGCAGGCTCATCAGCCCGCAGTACCACCAGCGCCGATGTGACGATTCAGGGCGGCGATGTGGGGACGGCGCTTGAGCGCCTTGGCCAGCCGGTGGTAATGCGCAGCCGTACCACGGATGTGCAGGCCGACCTGAACTGGCCCGGTGCTCCCTGGCAGTTCTCGCTGACCCGTGCTCAGGGTCGCTTGACAACCGATGTGCGCGACGGACGTTTTGTCAGCTTGAACTCGACGACTGCTCGGCTGGTCGGACTCTTGAATATGGACAATATTCTGCGCCGCCTGCGTCTGGATTTCTCCGACCTCACTGGCGAAGGTACGGCATTTGACCGTGTTTATGGTAGCGCCAATGTGGGTCATGGTCACTTGCGTCTTGATGGCCCACTTATCATTGAAGCACCGGCCACCCAGATCCGCGTCGCAGGGAGCGCTGACCTGCTCAGCCGTGAGCTTGACCAGCGTCTGTCGATTGCGCTGCCCATCAGCCAGAGCCTGCCGATTGCCGCTCTGGCGGTAGGCGCTCCCGTGGTAGGTGGGGCGCTGCTGCTTGCACACTCCCTGTTCGGTGATACGCTGGGGCAAGTGACAACGATCAACTATCTTATTCAGGGCCCTTGGGCCGCACCGCAAGTTATTCGAAAAGGTTCTCAATGACGCACTATGCTTCTGATCTTGATCAGGCTGTTTCGGTTCTTCTGACACCGGGTGGCCTGGATATTGATGCTCTGGATGCGGGGCTTGGCCATGCCATGGGCGCCGGCATTGATTATGCAGATCTGTATTTTCAGCGCACCTGGGAAGAAGGCTGGATGCTGGAAGACGGTAAGGTCAAGGAAGCCAGCTACAACATTGACGGTGGAGTTGGCGTGCGGGCGCTGGCGGGCGAAAAACCGGTTTTGCCTATTCCAACCAGATCACCGCGGATGCTCTGCTGGATACCGGTAAAACAGCCGCTGGCATCGTACGCAGCGGTAAGCAATTACCCGGGCAGGCGATGAATATTGTCAGCGCCATGCCTTTCTATGCCGGTGTTGACCCGCTTGCTGGCTTGAGTGCCGATGACAAGGTGGCAATGCTTAAACAGGCTGACCGCATTGCCCGTGGGGCAGACCCTAGCGTTATCCAGGTGAGCGCCTCGCTTTCCGGTACTTATGAAGTCGTGCTGGTGCGTGCCAGCGACGGCACCCTGGCAGCAGACATTCGCCCGCTGGTGCGTTTCAATGTCAGTGTGATTGTCAGCAAGAATGGCCGTCGTGAGCGGGGTAGCGCCGGAGGCGGTGGACGTTACTCAATGGCCAGGCTGCGCGATGACAACGTTGCCGAGCGTTTCGCCAAGGAGGCCGTGCGCCAGGCGCTGGTCAATTGTGAGGCCATCGATGCCCCAGCAGGGCAGATGCCGGTCGTGTTGGGCGCAGGTTGGCCGGGCATTCTGCTGCACGAGGCGGTGGGCCATGGCCTGGAAGGCGACTTCAACCGTAAGGGCAGTTCTGCCTTTGCTGGTAAAATGGGCCAGCGCGTTGCGGCGCGGGGTGTGACAGTGGTGGATGATGCCACCCTGGCAGATTCGCGGGGATCGCTGAGCGTTGATGATGAAGGCACGCCGGGACAGAACACGCCGCTTATCGAGGACGGCATCCTGACCGGCTATATGCAGGACAAGCTCAATGCCCGTTTGATGGGTATGGCGCCTACCGGCAATGCGCGGCGTGAATCCTTTGCCCATCTGCCCATGCCGAGGATGACCAATACCGTGATGCTGGCGGGCCAGGAAAGCCCGGATGACATTATATCCAGCGTTAAACGCGGTATTTATGCAGTCAGTTTTGGCGGTGGCCAGGTAGATATTACCTCCGGCAAATTTGTCTTTTCTGCCAGCGAAGCTTACCTGATCGAGGACGGCAAAATTACCGCGCCGGTAAAAGGCGCCACCCTGATCGGCAACGGGCCGGAAGCCATGCAGCATGTTTCCATGGTGGGCCATGACCTGGAAATCGATCCTGGTATTGGTGTCTGTGGCAAGGAGGGCCAAGGGGTGCCGGTAGGGGTGGGTCAGCCTACCATCAAGCTGGATGAGCTGACCGTTGGCGGCACTCAGTCCTGATAGCCGCCAGGTTTAGAGGGCGGCTGCATCGCGCAGGTGCTTGAAAAGCTTGCGGGCACTGGTTGGCGGTTTGGACTGTTCGCGCTCACGCTGGGCATTGCGCACTAACTGGCGCAGCGTCTGGCGGTCGGCTTCAGGGTAATCTTTAAGGAAGAGATCAACGGCTGCGTCTCCTTCGTCGACCAGCCGATCACGCCATTTTTCGAGACGATGAAAGGCGTGGTCGCGCTGTTCACGCTCGTTTTCGATGGCGTCGAATTGGGCCTGTATGGCATCAAGGTCTTCCTTGCGCATCAGCTTGCCAACGTATTGCATATGGCGCCGGCGCCCTTCATGGGAGTGGATACGCGCAGTCTCATCAATGGCCCGCAGTAGGTCATCAGACAGCGGAAAGCGGCTGCGCTCGTTAGGTGTCATGGCAATCAGAGTTTCGCCTAACTGCTGGAGAGCGTGCATTTCCCGCTTGAGCTGCGATTTACTGGGCGGTACTGGCTGATCATCAATTTCATCGTGCAGCGGACGTTTTTTGGGCATGGATCATTCACAACGTGGATTTTAAAGACGGCATTATAACAGCCCGTTTTGAAATAACAGGTTATCTCGCCTATCGAGATAAGGTAAAGGAGACAGTATGGCACAGGCATTTGATGCAAACGCACAGCAAGCGCTGCTCGCTTCACGCGCTGAACAGGCGCTGCAGCTCGCCAGGCAGCTGGGGGCCGATAGTGCTGAAGTAGGCGCCAGTGTCGATCAGGGTGTTGGCGTCAGTGTGCGTCTGGGCGAAGTGGAAACCGTCGAGTTATCCCGAGATCAGGGGATTGCCGTTACCGTCTATGTGGGCCAGCGTAAAGGCAGTGCGTCATCAACCGATGCTGGCGCTGAATCAATCCGTGCAACGGTTGAAAAAGCCTTGTCGATTGCCCGCTACACCGGTGAAGACCCCGCGGCCGGTTTGGCCGATGCTGAGCTGATGGCGCGTGAGCTGCCGGATCTTAAAGTCCATTACCCCTGGGCACTGAGCATCGAGGAAGCAACCGCTATTGCCCTGGCGTGCGAACGGGCCGGGCGTGACTACCCAGGTATCACCAAGTCTGACGGCGCCTCTCTTTCCACCGGTGAAGGCGTTCGGGTGTATGCCAACAGTCATGGCTTTCTGGGTACACAGAAAGGCAGTCGCCATTCGCTTTCGTGTATGTTGATCGCCGAAGACGATAAGGGCATGCAGCGTGATTACGACTATACGTCGGCACGTGACTCCCAAGCGTTGAGAGCGCCAAGTGCAGTAGGTGAAGAAGCAGCTCGGCGCACCTTACGCCGCCTGGGCGCGCAGCGGCCTAAAACCGGCAGTTTTCCTGTGCTGTTTGATCCGACGCTGGCCAGCGGGCTGGTCGGTCATCTGATGGGAGCTCTGGCCGGCGGTGCCCTGTATCGCGAAGCCTCCTTTTTGTGTGATCGGCTCGGTACGCCTCTTTTCCCTGAGTGGTTCAGCTTGGAAGAACGCCCCATGGAAGTGGGTGCCACTGCCAGTTCCCCTTTGATGGTGAAGGCGTACAGACTCGCAATAATCGCTTTATTGTCGATGGCCAGGTAGCCAGCTATATGCTGTCTTCCTACAGTGCACGACGCCTGGGGATGCAAACCACGGGTAACGCTGGTGGCGCGCGTAACTTGCGGCTGACTGCTCCGTTGCGCTCATTTGAGGCCTTGCTCAAGGAAATGGATCGTGGTGTCTGGGTAACCGAGCTGATGGGTCAGGGGGTTAACAGCGTGACGGGAGATTATTCGCGGGGCGCGGCCGGATTCTGGATCGAAAATGGCCAGGTGCAATACCCGGTTGAAGAATTCACCATTGCGGGCAATCTGAACACCATGTTCAGCGGGCTGGTGGCGGTGGGTAATGATACCGATACGCGAGGAAGCATTCACACCGGTAGTTGGTTGATTGACAATATGACCGTTGCCGGGGACTGACAGACGAAGGTTGGCTGTCAGGCGTCTTCATCAAAGCGGGCAGTGAACAGGGCTTCTATGGCTTCCAGGGCCTGTTCTGCCTCGTCCCCTTCGGCCTTGATGTTCAGCTGGGTGCCGCAGGGGGCGGCAAGCATCAGTAACGCCATGATGTTGCTGGCATCCGCCTCTTGAGTGCCTTTGCTCACCTTGATGCAAGCATCAAAGGGTTGGCAGCAAGTGACGAGTTTGGTGGCGGCGCGGGCGTGCAGGCCGCGTTTGTTGGTCAGTGTCAGTGTTCTTTCAGGCACCCTGGTTCCTTTTTCCAAGCGGTGTCGGCGGTCAGCTCATTTGGCAGTACTGCTATCCGCCACCTTTGCATCTGTCGCGGTTGAATACGTCAGCCCCAGTTCACGATGGCGAATATGGGTTTCAATGCCATCCTCAGCCATGCGTTTGGCCAATTGCTCTACGGTATACACTGACCTATGCTGCCCGCCAGTACAGCCAATGGCAATGGTCATATAGCTGCGCTGGCTGCTCTGGTAAGCGGGTAGCCAGCGGCTGATCCAGGCATGAATATCGTCGCCCATTGCTTTGACAATCGGGTACTCACTCAAGAAGGCCTGAACATCGGCATCGCGTCCGGTGGACTCGCGCAGCATCGGGTCCCAGTAGGGATTGGGCAGGCAGCGCACATCAAACACCAGATCGGCATCTAATGGAACGCCGCGCTTGTAGCCAAAGGATTCAAAGGTGATGGTCAGCTTGTCGCTCTTGTGCAACGCTACCTGGTCAGTGATGCGGCTACGCAGATCATGAACGGTCATCCTTGAGGTATCAATGGTCAGATCGGCAAGATCGCGCACCTCACTCAATGTGTCTTCTTCCTTGCTGATGGCTTCCTCAAGCGTCAGGTCACTATTGCGGGTCAACGGGTGGCGACGACGGGTTGCCGAGTAGCGTTCAAGCAGAATACGTGCATCTGTGGTTAGGTAGACAATTTGGAAATGGATATCACGCTGATGCAGCTCGGTGAGTAGCCGGGGAGCTTTTCAAGTGCGCCGGGAAGGTTGCGGGCATCAATACTGACGGCTAAGCGCGATTGTTCTCCCTGGTCGCGCAATTCATCAACCAATGAGCCTAGCAGCATGGCAGGAAGGTTATCAATGGCGTAGTAGCCAAGGTCTTCCAGCGCTTGCAGGGCAATGGATTTTCCCGAGCCGGAGCGGCCGCTGATAATGACCAGTTGCATAGCGTCTCTCTTGCGTGGGTTCACCCTGAAAGTGTTTTCGGGTGTACTGAAAGCATCAGGATCAGAAGGCGCTATCGCGTATTTTCTCACTGATCAGGTCAAGGAGCTCCCGTTGACTGCCAGCCTTGCGAAGTTGAGCCCTAACGTTTGCGTCATTCATGATAGTGGCGACCTGGCCAAGCAGCGCCAAATGGGTATCGTCTGCTTCTTCAGGTACCAGAAGCACAAATACCAGATCGACCGGTTCGCCATCAATAGCGTCAAAATCAACGGCTTCGGTAAGTTTAAGAAAGCTGCCAATCGGGGTTGAACAGTGCGGGCTGCGGGCATGCGGAATGGCAACACCATTGCCGATACCAGTGCTGCCCAGTCGCTCCCGGTTGATTAGACGACCAAATACTTCCTGGCTGTCGAGGCTAGGCGTATTCTGGGCAATAAAGGTGCTGAAAAACTCCAGCACCCTTTTTTGCTGCCTCCAGGCACATCATAAAGAATGCGCTCAGGAGGCAAGATGGTTTCTAATGTCATCGGGTTACCGCACACCTGCGCCCTGGGCGCGAGCTTGTGCTTTTTCCTTGTGCTTGACCAGCTGACGGTCAATCTTGTCTGCCAGGGCATCGATAGCTGCGTACATATCGACATCCGTAGCTTCAGCATGCAAGTCTGCGCCGGAAGCGTGCAGAGTACAGGCAGCTTGTTGACGCTCTTTCTCTACCGACAGGGTGACCTGAACCGTGGTGATGTTGTCGTAATGGCGCTCGACGCGGGCGAGCTTCTCATTGACGTAGTCGCGCAGGGCGTCGGTCAATTCTACGTGATGGCCTGTAATATTGACTTGCATTAGCGTACTCCTATCATCGGACTGTACTTTGATTGTAACCCTTTTTTTTATGAAGCAAAGCCCTTTAGGGCAAGTTTCCTTTTAACTCAGCGACTTCTTCACAAAATTTTTCAACAGATCCTAGCGACGGTTATGAATTAACTCAGATGACGGCGTTCGCTGGAAGAGGGGATGCCCATGGCTTCACGGTATTTGGCAACGGTGCGACGGGCCACACTGACACCATCCTCATTCAACAGGGTCACCAAGCGACTATCGGATAGTGGTTTGTGAGGTGGTTCATCCTGAATCAGTTTTTTGATCCGTGCGCGGATGGCGGTGCTGGAGTGATGATCTCCCTCTTGGTTGCTGACATGGCTTGAGAAAAAGTACTTAAGCTCGAATACGCCACGCGGTGTATGAATGAACTTCTGGGTAGTGACACGGGAAATGGTTGATTCGTGCATGTCTACGGCGCTGGCGATATCGGCAAGAATCAGCGGTTTCATGGCCTCTTCGCCATGTTCCAGAAATCCGATTTGGCGAACAATGATTTCCTGGCCTACCCGCAGCAAGGTGTCGTTGCGGCTGGCCAGGCTCTTGATCAGCCAGCGCGCTTCCTGCAGGTGATCTTTGAGAAACTGGTTGTCCTCACTTTTGTCGGCGCGCTTGATCAGGCTTGCATATTCTGGCTGGATGCGCAGCCGAGGCATGGCTTCCGGGTTAAGCGTTAGATGCCAGCCTTGGTGATCGTAGTGTACGACCAGATCCGGGGTGATATAGCCGCTGACGGCGCCGCCAAAAGTGCTACCTGGGCGAGGGTCAAGGCTACGTATCAGGCCAATCACCTCGCTGAGCTGGTCGTCGTCCAGATTCAGGCGGCGTTTCAGGGTGCGGCTATCATGTTTGCCGAGTATTTCCAGAAACTGTCTGACCAGCCGCTTGGCCGGGATGAGCAAGGGGGTCGTGTCGGGCAGCGTTGCCAGCTGGAGCATCAAACATTCGCGTAAGTCGCGGGCAAAGACGCCGGTAGGCTCAAACTGTTGCAGGCGCAACAGGACGCCTTCGATCTCACGTTGCTGAATGCCTTCATGGGCAGTGGCTTGCAAACTCTCGCGAATCTCGCTTAACGAAAGTGACAGATAGCCATTGTTATCGACGGCATCAATCAGCGTTTCGGCGATGCTGTATTCTCGGGCGCTGATATCCGTCATGGCAAGCTGCCACAACAAATGCCCGTGCAGGCTTTGCACCGCTGCGTCGCGTTCGAAGTCTGGGCCTTCCTGGCTGCTACTGCCTGCGCTGGCGACATCTTGGTAGGTGTCTGACCAGTCGCTATCGACAGAAAGCTCGCTGGGAATATCTTCTGACCAGTCAGCCTCCTTGTCTTCCTGGCTAACCTGCTCGCCAAACTCCTCTTCCTGTTCCAGCAAGGGATTGGTGTCGAGTGCGTTCTGGATTTCCTGACGAAGATCCAAAGTCGATAGCTGCAGCAAGGCGATTGCCTGCTGCAACTGAGGTGTCATTGTCAGTTGAGTGCCAAGACGCAGTTGAAGGGACGCTTTCATGACCATTCGTGAACCACCCGTGGCATGTAAAGCTTTACCCTAAAAGCAGTGGCCTTCAGGCGCAAGTAGCAATAAGCATGCCATCGATAAAAAGTTACCAGTGGGCGTGGCGGCTAACAGGCTGCATAGCAGCAGAAATCACAGTTTGAAATCTTCGCCGAGATAGATATCCCGGACCTGCTGATTATCCAGAATCGTATGCGGGGAACCGCTGGCAATGATATAACCATCGCCGACGATATAGGCGGTATCACAGATATCCAGGGTTTCCCTGACGTTGTGGTCAGTAATCAATACGCCGATATTACGTGCCTTGAGCGCACGGATGATGGTCTTGATATCACCGACGGAAATCGGGTCAACCCCGGCAAAAGGTTCATCAAGTAAAATAAAATGCGGGTCAGTGGCCAGCGATCGGGCAATTTCAACCCGGCGCCTTTCACCGCCAGACAGGCTCATACCAAGATTGTCGCGGATATGGGTAATATGAAAGTCTTCGAGTAACTGCTCCAGTAGACCTTTGCGTTCAGCGCGGGAAAGCCCCTTGCGGGTTTCCAGGATCGCCATGATGTTGTCGGCAACGCTCAGCTTGCGGAAAATCGAGGCTTCCTGTGGCAGGTAGCCGATACCGGCAATCGCGCGTTCATGCATGGGCGCCCGAGTCAGGTCCAGTTCATCAATATATACCTTCCCAGCATCTGCTTTGACCAGGCCAACAATCATGTAGAAAGAGGTGGTCTTGCCCGCGCCATTGGGGCCGAGAAGCCCGACAATGCTACCTTGGGCAATATCGAGATTGATATCCTTGACCACCCGGCGACGCTTATAGCTTTTGGCCAGGTGGCGTGCCGAAAGCGTTTTGCCGGATGGGCTCGGCGCTGAGGCCGTTACATCATCAAAAGACACTAAAGGCTCCTATTGCTGCTCAGGTTGCAGGATCATGCGGATGCGCTGATTTTCACTGCCTTCGACATCCGAGCGGGCCTGAACAACGCCCCGGTCGATGAAATATTCCAATTTACCGCCGGTGAAACGGTCGCCTCCCTGGCTGAGTTCAGCGCGGTCTATCAGTTCCACACGGCGCTCGGCGACATGGTAGGTGATGCGCTTGGCCTGGCCTTCGGTGATGCCTTCCTGGTCTTCGAAGCGGTTGCGTATATAGGCGCGATCGCCGATGGCAATGGCCCTGGATAGTTCGCCATTGGCGTTGCGCTGAATTTCCACGCGTGCTCCATTGATATGCAGGTCACCCTGGCGGATGCGCACATCACCACTGTAAACGGCGGTGCCTGCGTTCTGGTCAATATCCAGCTGGTCGGCTTCCACTTCAACAGGGTCACCGGGCGCGGCATACAGTAACTGAAAGCTGACAGCGCTGAGTATCAGGCTGCAAAACACACGAAGGATCAAGGCATGGATATTCATCAAGTATTGCTCCTTTACGGGGCCGTCTCGGTCGGGTGATAACCACGCACCTGACCACCTAGCTGCAAGCGGTCTTCATTAAGCCATAAATCCATCCGCTGGGCCTGCATGGATTGAGGCGGTTGTTCTAATGTGACGGGGCTATTGCTGAAGGCATGCGCCTCGGCGCTGTGATATTCAAGGCGTTGAGTCGTCAGCTGCCAGGTTTCCTGAGGCTCCTGAAGACGCACATCACCGCGCAAGACAAGATGCTCTCCCTGATTGTCGATATGCCCCCTTTGTGCTTGAGCATGCCATTCGCGCTGTTGGCTATCGACCAGCAAGGCGCGCGGTGATTCAAGCTGAGTGACCTGGCGTTGGGGCGTGTGGGTAAGTTGCTCGACCGCTATACGCTGATGGCGATTGCCTTGCTCGTTATACAGGGTGAGAGTGGCGTTTTCGACCACATGCCCGGGCTCCTCAGCTCTTGCGTCAGGGTCGATTGCCGAGGGTGAGCCTGACTGCCAGTCAAACCAGGCTAGCAGGCCACCCAAAGCGAGAATAACCCCGGCTAGGATCAGACGCTGCAAGGTAACGACTGGGCTGCCCTGGGACATTTTTAGCGACGACCGTGCAGATAGGTGTCAATCACGGCACCCCAGTGGCCCTGAGCTTCGAGCAGGGTATCGCACACTTCGCGCACCGCACCGTGTCCGCCCAGCCGCTCAGTGACCCAGTCTGCATGAGTGTGCAGGTAATCGGGGGCATTGGGTACCGTGATACCGATGCCAGAACGCTTGATAGCGGCCAGGTCAGGCAGATCATCGCCACAGTAGGCGACCTGATCGAGTTCGATATTAAGGCGCTGGCAAAGCTGACGCAGGGTGGTCAGTTTATCTTCACAGCCTTGATAGACGTGTGGAATGCCCAACGCAGCAGCCCGTTGGCTGACCATGGGGAATCTCGCCCGGTGATGATGGCGACGTGTAATCCGGCCCGTTTGAGTAGCTTAAGGCCTTGTCCATCCTGAGTATGAAAGGCCTTGATTTCCACGCCATCAGCCTGAAAATACAGCCGACCGTCAGTCAGCACGCCGTCGACGTCCATGGCGAATAGGCGCACACGGCGCAGTTGATCAATCAGGTTGGCAGGTAGGCTCATAAGGGCTCCAGTTTAAAAAAGTAGTTGATGTCTTTGGCATGCCAGCATGCTAGATAACGCCACTGACGAGCAAGTCATGCATGTGCAGTGCGCCGATCGGGCGCTGTTCATCATCGACGACTGCAAGGGCGGTAATCTTGCTTTCTTCCATCAGGCGCACGGCCTCAGCGGCGAGCATGCTGGGAGCGATGCGTTTGCCGGGGCGAGTCATGACATCATCCACCAGAACGTCACGCAGGTCATAGTGGTGATCCAGGGTGCGGCGTAAATCACCGTCCGTGTATACCCCGGCAAGCCGACCCTGAGGATCGGTCACACAGGTAAAGCCTAACCCCTTACGGGTGATTTCCAGCAGGGCATCCCGTAAAGGGCTGCCCAAGGGGATGCTAGGCAGGCGTTCGCCGTCGTGCATCACATCCTTGACGCACAGTAGCAAGCGCTTGCCGAGGGTGCCGCCTGGGTGGGAAAGGGCAAAATCTTCAGCGGTAAACCCCCGCGCTTCGAGCAGTGCCACTGCAAGAGCGTCCCCCAGGGCGAGCGCTGCTGTTGTGGAACTGGTCGGCGCCAGATCCAGAGGGCAGGCTTCTCGGTCAACGCCGCTGTCAAGGTGGGCATCAGCATGGCGCGCCAGGGTGGAATGCGCCCGCCCAGTCATGCTGATCAATGGCACTCCCAGGCGCTTGAGAAGCGGCAGCAGGGCGGTTACTTCGCTGGTTTCGCCAGAATTGGACAGGGCAATGACCACATCGCTGCGGGTAATCATGCCAAGGTCACCGTGGCTGGCTTCTCCGGGATGGACAAAAAACGCGGGCGTGCCGGTGCTGGCCAGGGTGGCGGCCAGTTTGCCAGCAATATGCCCGGATTTGCCCATGCCCGTGACGACCACGCGCCCTTTACAGGCCAGGATCAATTCGCAGGCGCGGTCAAAGTGTTCGTCAAGCTTGGCCTGTAGGTGACCGATTGCTTCCTGTTCTATCTGCAGCGTGCGCAGTGCGCTTTCACGCATCAAGCTGGTGGTTGGGGGTATCGCATGGGGCATGGTGTGACTCAATTGACGATCACAGATCGGTAAATGAAAGCATTCAATATTAACATCTGCAGCTAGATGGCCGCATATTTATTCCCGCTTGCGTGCGACAATAGATGTTTCAGGGTCTTTGAATTGAGTTAGAATACAATGTTCGATAATCTTTTTGAACGCCCTTCAACGTTAGATGCTTGGCCACGCTTAACCTGTCGTCAAGTATCTGATGATTTCTGCGCACAAGGTGAGTGCCGGGTTTTATATGACTGATACTGCTTTTATTGAAATACAGGATCTGTACTTTACGCGAGGGGATCACGAGATCTTTCGTGGCGTGAATATGTCCATTCCTCGCGGTAGAGTCACCGCCATCATGGGCCCGAGCGGTACGGGCAAAACCACCCTGTTGAAGCTGATTGGCGGGCAGTTAACGCCAGACAGTGGACGAATCCTGATCGACGGTCAGGATGTCAATACGCTTTCCAGGAAGGCGTTGTTCAAACTGCGTCAACGTATGGGAATGCTGTTCCAGAGCGGCGCTTTGTTTTCCGATCTGGATGTGTTCGAAAATGTGGCGTTTCCTCTTCGGGTGCATACCAATCTGCCAGATGCCATGGTGCGCGATATCGTGCTTCTGAAACTGCAGGCAGTGGGCCTCAGAGGGGCTCGGGAGTTGATGCCGTCCGAGCTTTCCGGGGCATGGCTCGCCGCGTAGCCCTGGCCCGTGCGGTAGCCCTGGACCCTGAGCTGATTCTGTATGACGAGCCTTTCGTCGGCCAGGACCCTATTTCAATGGGGGTGCTGGTGCAGCTGATCAAGCGGCTTAATCAGGCGCTTGAGCTGACCTCAGTGGTGGTATCTCACGATATCAAGGAAACCTTGAGTATTGCGGATTACCTGTATCTGATTGCTGACGGCGAGGTTGTCGCCCACGGGACACCGCAGATGCTGGATACGCATCAAGATCCGCGGGTCGAGCAGTTCATGCATGGCCAGCCGGATGGGCCTGTGCCCTTTCACTATCCGGCACAGCCGTTTTACGACGACATTCTTAATGACGATGCAACCACAAGGATCGGTTAGATGGATGCAAACTTTTCCCACGCCCTTGCACGGGTAACCAGGCTGGGACGCAAGGGATGCGACCTGTTGGAAGCCCTGGGTCGGGCTGGCCTGTTTCTTGGCCAGTCGGCGATCAGTTTTCCTTCGCGGGAAGGCTGGCGGCTATGGATGCAGCAGATGCATTTTGTCGGCGTTCTGTCGTTGGCGATCGTGCTGGTGTCAGGGTTATTTATTGGCATGGTGATTTCACTCCAGGGCTACACCATCCTCGTTGAGTTTGGCGCTGAGGAAGCGCTGGGCCAGATGGTCGCCTTATCCTTGCTGCGTGAACTGGCACCTGTGGTGGCGGCACTCTTGTTTGCGGGCCGAGCGGGCTCAGCCTTGACCGCTGAAATTGGCCTGATGAAAGCCACTGAACAGTTGTCGAGCATGGAGATGATCGGAGTCGACCCACTCCGCCGTGTGGTAGCGCCTCGTCTTTGGGCCGGGTTTGTGTCGCTGCCGATTCTTACTGTTGGTTTCAGCGTTGTAGGGGTCTGGGGCGGTTATCTGGTGGGTGTGCAATGGCTGGGCGTATTTGAAGGCTCTTACTGGAGCAACATGCAGGCCAGCGTTACCTTCTTGAATGATGTGGGCAATGGCATGATCAAAAGCATGGTGTTTGCTGTGGTGGTGACCTGGATTGCCGTTTTTCAGGGATATGACCTGGTGCCAACATCCGAAGGTATTTCACGCGCTACAACCCGCACCGTGGTGTATTCGTCGCTGGCAGTACTAGGGTTGGATTTTGTCTTGACCGCCGTGATGTTTGGCGGCCTTTAACGTTGGAGAAAATACATGAAACGCAGTAAAACCATGGAGTTGGGCGTTGGACTTTTCATGTTGGCTGGTATTGTCGGGCTGATTTTTCTAGGCTTGAGGGTCAGTGGCCTGTCGCTCACTTCTTCAACACAGACATTTCACCTCGAAGCCAACTTTGCCAATATCGGTAGTCTGAAACCGCGTGCGCGGGTCACCATGGCAGGCGTTACCGTAGGGCGGGTGGAATCCATTGAGCTGGATACCGAATGGTATGATGCTCGGGTTGTCATGAAGCTCAACAGTGATCTTGAAGGGCAGATCAGCCGTGATTCAACCGCCGCGATTCTGACGGCTGGCCTGTTGGGTGAGCAGTATATTGGCCTGAGCATTGGTGGTGACCCGGAGATGTTGGCAGATGGAGACACCATACGTGATACCCAGTCAGCCGTGGTGCTGGAAGAATTGATACAGCAGTTTGTGTCGAGTATGGCGAACGGTTGACGCTACGCAGTGTCTTATCTTTTTATAAATGACACTGCGTGAATCAGTAATTAAAAGGAACAGCATGATGATGGTAAGTAACAACGGACTTCGTAAGCCAATCGTATGGCTGGCAACATTATTTGCTCTCCTGCTGGCGCTTGCGCCAACGGCTCAGGCTCAATCCATGGGGCCTGAAGAAGTCGTGCGTAATAATATCGACACCTTTATGGGTGAGCTGGAATCGCGCAAAGACTATTACGCCAATAACGTTGATGAGTTGAAAAAGCTTGTCGACGAAAATCTGGAGAATGTGGCTGATTTTCGCTATATCGGGGCAAGCGTCATGGGTAGCTACTTTCGCAATGCGACCCCCGAGCAGCGCAGTAAGTTTGTAAAAGTTTTCCGCCAGACCCTAATCGATACCTACACCCAGGGTCTGGTGACATTTGACTACGATGAGATCCGTGTTCTGGACAACCAGCGCGCCCAGCGTTATGAAGACCAAGCCAGCGTGGATATGGAAATCGTGGCGAATGATGGCACTGTCTATCCCGTCAGCTACAGCCTTCGTCTTTCTGATGGTAGGTGGCGAGTTGTTAATGTGATTGTCAACGGCATCAATCTCGGACTGACGTTCCGCAACCAGTTCGATCAGGCCATGCGTGACAATAACCGCGATTATGATGCGGTTATTGATAACTGGTCGCCTGGAGTGGGCGTTGATGAGCTGGAAGAAGGCGGAAACGCGTGAGCAAGCTTTTCTCGCATCAGGGCTTAGAGCTGGAACAGCGCGGCGATACTCTGTGGGTGAGCGGCGGTGTGGACGCAACGACGGCCGCCGCACTAGCGGCGGCCGGCAGCCAGTGGCTGGCCAACACCAGCAGCCGTGAACTGCGTATCAGCTTTGAAGGGGTCGACAAGGCAAGCAGTGCGGCGCTTAGCGTGCTGCTGGAATGGATGCGCATCAGTCGCCAATATTCCCTCAACATTGTTTCGGTTGACTTGTCGGCGCCGTTGCGTCGACTGGCTGACTTGGCCGAGCTGGAAACCTTGCTGAAATTTTCGGCGCCTCCTGCTGGCTCTGCCTGATTTCCTATTAACAGTAATAATGCCTAATGCAATGGAGCAATCGCCAAAGCGGTTGCTTTTCTTTATCATAAGCCTTGATTTTATGCTGTTTTCAACAGGAGTTTGCTAATGCAACCGAGTGAAGTGAAGGCCTTGCTGGAGTCTCGTCTTGAAGGATGTGAGTTTTTCATTCAAGGCGAAGGCTGCAATTTTCAGGTAACGGCCGTCGGGAATGTTTTTGACGGCTTGACGCCGGTCAAACGTCAGCAGCTGGTTTACGGTGCTCTTAGCGACGAGATAGCATCGGGTGCGCTACACGCCATCAGTATCAAGACCTTTACACCGACGCAGTGGGAAAGCGCGCCTGAAAGCGCCCAATAACGGCAGATTCTATGGATAAGTTACTGATTACAGGCAATGGCGTGGTTGAAGGTGAGGTGTGGGCCAGCGGTGCCAAGAATGCGGCCTTGCCAATTTTATGTGCCAGCCTGCTGGCCGATGGTCCTGTGGTCATTGGTAATCTGCCTCATCTGCAGGATATTACCACCACCCTGGAGCTACTGGGCAGAATGGGCGTTGAACCGGTCATGGGCGATAGAATGACCATTCAGCTTGATGGCTCTCAGGTAACCGATTGTCATGCGCCCTATGAGCTGGTCAAGAAGATGCGCGCGTCCATTCTGGTGCTTGGCCCTCTGTTGGCACATTTCGGCCATGCTGACGTTTCTCTTCCGGGGGCTGTGCAATCGGGTCACGCCCGGTTGATCTGCATATTCGCGGCCTTGAGGCCATGGGTGCCGAGATCCGCGTGGAAAATGGCTATATTCGTGCCCGGGTTGATAAGCGCCTTAAGGGCGCGACGATTTTCTTTGATACGGTGACGGTTACCGGTACTGAGAATCTGTTGATGGCGGCGACCCTGGCAGACGGCATGACGATACTTGAAAACGCCGCGCGGGAGCCTGAGGTGGTGGATCTGGCCGAATGCCTGATCAAGATGGGCGCGCAGATTCGCGGGCACGGTACGGATACCATCGTGATTGACGGTGTCGAGCGTCTGCACGGCTGCGAACACGATGTGATGCCAGACCGGATTGAAACCGGTACCTTTCTGGTCGCCGCTGCGATGACCCGTGGGCGCGTCAAGGTCACTCGGACCCGGGCGGATATTCTTGAAGCCGTGCTTGCCAAGCTTGAAGAAGCCGGCGCATCAATCACCACCGGAGACGACTGGATTGCCCTGGATATGCACGGCCAGCGCCCCAAGCCTGTCAATCTGAGGACGGCGCCCTATCCGGCTTTTCCAACCGATATGCAGGCCCAGTTTGTGGCCATGAATGCGGTTGCTGATGGCAGTTCCAGAGTAGTTGAGACCATTTTTGAAAATCGTTTCATGCACGTTCAGGAGCTCAACCGCATGGGGGCTGATATTGCACTTGAAGGCAATACGGCACTGATCAACGGCGTTGAAAAGCTTTCGGGAGCGCCCGTGATGGCCACCGATCTGCGCGCCTCGGCGTCGCTGGTAATTGCCGCCATGATGGCAGAGGGAGACACGCTGGTAGATCGCATTTACCACATTGATCGTGGTTACGAATGCATCGAGGAAAAACTTCAGCAGTTAGGGGCGCGCATTCGTCGTATTCCGGGCTGAGTCATGCACTAACCATTGGCAACCAAGATGAGTAAGCAATTGATTCTAGCGCTCTCCAAAGGGCGAATTCTGCAGGAAACCTTGCCGCTATTGGCCGACGCTGGCATTACCCCTCTTGAAGATCTGGGTAAAAGTCGCAAGTTGTTATTTGATACCAATCTGCCTGAGGTGAAGCTGGTTGTTATCCGGGCGACTGATGTGCCCACCTATGTACAGCTAGGGGCCGCGGACCTTGGGGTGGCTGGCAAGGATGTCCTGCTTGAGCATGGTGAGCAGGGGCTTTATGAGCCACTGGATCTGGAAATTGCCCGCTGCAAGCTGATGACCGCTGGTATCAAGGGAGAATTGCCAGGGCATGCCCGTCGCCGCGTGGCCACCAAGTTTGTTGACGTTGCACGGCGCTACTATGCCGAGCAGGGTATTCAGGCCGAGGTGATCAAGCTTTACGGCGCCATGGAGCTTGCCCCCTTGATGAATCTGGCGGATGAAATTGTCGATATTGTGGATACCGGTAATACCCTACGAGCTAACGGCATGGAGCCACGCGAGCTGATCGCAACTATCAGCACCCGGTTGGTTGTCAATAAGGCCGCCATGACCATGAAGCACCGCCAGATCAAGCCGCTCATTGAGCGCCTGCGAGCGGCGGTCGTTGATCGTCAAAGTACGGCTGTCAGCAACTGATCCACGAGAGCGAATCCGTTATCCATGAGTGAGGTAGCCATGAGCGAAACCATGAGTATGTCATCGGTGGCACGTCTTGCGACCCGTGACGCCGATTTTGATCAGCGCCTTGACGCCTTGCTGGACTGGGAAGGCGTTTCAGATCGCGCTGTCCAGCAGCGCGTAGAAGATATCCTTCACCAGGTCAAGCAGCGCGGCGACGCGGCCGTTGTTGAAGCGACCAATCGCTTTGACCGCCTATCGGTATCCTCCATGCAGGAGCTGTGTCTGTCGCAGGAGCAGCTGGAAACCGCCTATCATGCGCTACCGGCTGACCAGCGCGAGGCACTGGCGGATGCCGCCGAGCGTATTCGTCGCTATCACGAGCATCAGAAACCGTCATCCTGGCAGTACACAGAAGACGACGGGACTGTCTTGGGTCAGCAGGTGACGCCGCTTGATCGGGCGGGAATTTACGTGCCCGGAGGTAAGGCGTCCTATCCGTCATCAGTGTTGATGAACGCGATTCCAGCGCATGTGGCCGGGGTCAGGGAAATCGTCATGGTGGTACCCACCCCAGATGGCATTCTCAACGATATGGTGCTGGCGGCCGCTTACTTGGCCGGTGTGGATCACGTCTTCACTATTGGTGGCGCCCAGGCGGTTGCCGCCATGGCTTACGGCACCGAAAGCGTTCCACGGGTCGATAAGATTGTTGGCCCCGGCAATATCTACGTGGCAACTGCCAAGCGTGCGGTATTTGGCCAGGTTGGGATCGATATGATCGCCGGACCGTCAGAGATTCTGGTGATTTGTGACGGCCAGACCCATCCTGACTGGATTGCCATGGATCTGTTCTCCCAGGCGGAGCACGACGAAGACGCTCAGGCGATTTTGGTCAGCTGGGATGAGGAGCATCTGAACGCGGTCGAAGAGGCCATTGAGCGCCTGATGCCAACGCTGGAGCGCCATGAGATTGTGCGTGCCTCAATGCGCAAGCGGGGTGCCCTGATTCAATGTGAGAACCAGCAGGAAGCCCTGGCATTGATCAACCGGATTGCCCCCGAACACCTGGAGCTTTCAGTGAGCGACCCAGACGCCTGGCTACCCGAGATTCGCCACGCCGGTGCGATTTTCATGGGACGTTATACAGCAGAAGCACTGGGTGATTATTGCGCCGGCCCAAATCATGTGCTGCCGACCTCTGGCACTGCGCGCTTTTCATCGCCGCTTGGCGTGTATGATTTCCAGAAACGTTCGTCGATCATTCACTGCTCGGCTGATGGCGCCAGTACCCTGGGCGAGGTGGCGTCAGTGCTGGCCAGGGGTGAGTCACTGACGGCCCATGCTCGCTCTGCGGAGTATCGTCTGAAGCGCTAGGGGGACAAGCAATCAGTCCAAACTTACTGCCAAGACAGCACAGGCCACCTTAGGGTGGCCTGTTTATTTTCGGGGTTAGGCGAAAGAGCCTTATTCTTTTACGTTCTGTGCGTTTGGCTCTTCGACCGGCACACTGGGAATGGGGCGTTCTGCAACCTCAAGAGTCAGATCCTGGCGTTCCCCATTTCTGACAATCGTGACGGGCAGGCGAGTGCCCGGTTTGATGGCGGCAATATTGCTCATGGTGGCGCGAGCATCAAGTACCGGTTGACCATCCACAGCCAGCAATACATCGCCTGGCTGCAAACCCGCCTTGTCCGCCGGGCCACCTTTGATGGCACCGGCAATGATCATGCCTTGGGGGTTGCGTAACCCAAAGGAGGCGGCCAGTTCTCTTGACAGGGTCTGCGCTTCGATACCCAACCAGCCACGAATGACCCGCCCCTGAGTGACCAGTTCATTCAACACGCTATGGGCCAGGTTGGCAGGAATGGCAAAGCCGATCCCCTGTGACCCACCTGAGCGGGAAAAAATGGCGGTATTGATACCCACCAGGGCGCCGTTAGGGGGTTCCAAAGCGCCGCCTGAATTGCCGGGGTTGATAGCAGCATCGGTCTGAATGAAATCTTCATAGGCGTTAATGCCAAGATGACTTCTCCCAGTGGCGCTGATAATACCCATGGTCACGGTCTGACCAACGCCAAAGGGGTTGCCGATGGCCAGGGCAACATCCCCAACGGCAGTGTTTTCTGAGTTGCTAAGCTTGATCACCGGCAGGTTATCCAGAGGAATGCGTAGCACCGCCAGGTCACTTTCCGGATCAGTGCCGATCACTTCAGCAATGGACTCGCGTCCATCGCGTAACGCGACCTGAATTTTGTCAGCTCCGTTGATGACATGATGGTTAGTCAGCACATAGCCATCCGGGCTGACGATAACGCCAGAGCCGAGACTGGATAGCATGCGCTGCTGGCTGGTGGCATCATCACCATTAAAGAACTGCTCGAAAAAAGGGTCGGAGCGCAAGGGGTGGTTGTCGCGGTTGACCACCCGTGAAGAATAGATATTAACCACAGCAGGTGCGGCTGTACTGACCGCATGGGAATAGCTGACGGGGCCTGTATCACGGCTTAGCGGTGCAGCCTGGGTAATCTCTGGTATGGGTCGCTTTGGAGGGCTGCGGTCAGAGCCGACGGTCGAGACAAAGGCTCTGCCTTCAGACGGCGGCGTGGTGGTAGTGCGTTCCTGCGGAGTAAAAGGATTAGGAATCTGCTCAGGAAACAACGCCAACAGTAACACCGCCAGTAATATGCCAATGATAACAGGGCCAATATACAGCGTTACATAGCGGTGCATGAATTCTTCCTTGCAGTTAAAGCCTAGTTGAAAATAGTGTTGAATCACAGCTCGCTTTGACTAACCGCGACAGCTGCTGCGATTTAAAGTAAGTATCATAACATTACATCAAGGGTGATTTGTGCATAGCAAAAACTAAGTTTAGCGATGCTGATTGACGTAATGTTCGTTTAGGCTAAACCCTATGATTCAACGTAGCAGGAGTGAGAATAGCGCAATGATTGAACATGAACGCTTGGTAGCGGTCTGTGATCAGGAGCTTAAGGCACCTGACTTCAAGGATTACACGCTTAATGGCCTGCAGATAGAAGGGCGCGGTGAGATACGACGATTGCTTAGCGGTGTGACGGCCTGTCAGGCACTGCTGGATGAAGCCGTTGAATGGCAAGCTGATGCAGTTTTGGTTCATCATGGTTACTTCTGGAAAAACGAACCCGTTGCATTGACCGGTATGAAGCAGCGCCGGATTCGCACCGTGTTAGCCAATGATATCAATCTGTTGGCCTATCACCTGCCTCTCGATGCGCATCCTGTACTGGGTAACAATGCTCAACTTGCCAAGCGATTTGGCTGGCAGTTTGAACGTTGCCTGGACGGAGAGCAGGGCGAAGGCCTGCTATGGCTTGGGCATACAGCAAAACCATGCACCTTGGCAGAGCTTGAAGTTCAGACGGCAAAGGTGTTGAACCGTGCACCGCTAACGATTGAATCAGCCGCGCCAGAGCCAAACGTATTGAGCGAATTGCCTGGTGTACAGGGGGAGCGCAGGACATGATTATCCAGGCATTTGAAGGAGGTGCCCAGGCGTTTGTGTCAGGTGAAATTTCCGAGCGTACAACACATCTGGCGCGGGAAATGGGTGTTCACTACATTGCGGCTGGGCATCATGCGACCGAGCGCTATGGGGTTGAAGCGCTGGGTGAATGGTTGGCGTCTCAGTTTGCGATAGAGCATCGCTTTGTGGATATTGATAATCCCGCATGACGTGCAGGAGCTGAACTGGCGCTGAGGGTGCTAGCCAGTTCAGCTATGATGCACCTATCAATGATTCATTTATAAATAATACTGGTTCAGTAGCGAGGTGGTTGAGGCGCCTGCTCGCGCTCTTTCAGGCCGAAGTCTTCTGAAAGAGTGCCGCTTTTGCCGTCAGCATAATCGCGGGGTACACCGGCTTCCAGGGTGCTGTCCGCTGCTTTTAGAATCGAAGGCTCTGATGAGCTCTTTTGAGTGGCGCTGCTCAGATTCAGACGTTGGAGTTTTTCATCATCCAGCTGCCAGTATCGGGCTTCCTGTGCCAGCTGTTGTTCAAGCTGGTGTGCGGTAGTTCGCAAAGTGTTAATATGCTGATGGGCATCGAGCAGATGGGTTCCCATGCGCGCTTTGAGCTCCTCAACCTGGCGTTCGCTTTCCAGTAGCTTCTGTTGCATCAGGTTACTTTCACGATGGTTTCTGCTGAGCAAACGATAGCCGAAAACACCAAAAATAATGCCTACCACGACGCCTGACAGAGCAAATATCAGTTCAGAACTTGCTTGCACACTTATCTCCTAACGTCTGGGAATACAATGCGCCGATTAGAACGGCTCATCAATTGGTTACCAAGCTATTATAGTCGCCATCAAGACGTTGAGGTCAATCCATGATGTGCGTTATTAGACGCCAGCGTATAAACTCTTGCCATTAAAATAGCTGGTAACAAAATGGACTGCCGTTGGTACTGCTAAGGCTGGTCAAACCAGCAACCTCTGAACTGTTGCCTATGGAGACACTGTGACAAGATTTGCAACCCCCATAGAACGGTATCGTGCTGATCTGCAGCGTGATGATTTTCAGTATGATGCTGCTCAGCAAGCCGCTGTTGAACACCTGCAACGGCTGTATGATGATTTGGTGACGGCTCGGCTACAGTCCTCGGCACCTGCTGGTGGCAAAGGTGTCAAGGCGCGCCTGACAAGCTGGTTCGGGAGGGGAGCGCTAGTAACTCTTCCTTGGCTAACGAGCCCGCTTTCCAAGGGCTTTATTTTTGGGGAGGGGTTGGGAGAGGGAAAACTTATCTGGTGGATACTTTTTATGAGTCTCTGCCATTTGCTGACAAGATGCGTACCCATTTTCATCGCTTCATGCAGCGAGTTCATAATGAGCTCAATCACTATAAAGGTGAAAAGAATCCTCTTCAGCTGATTGCAGGAAAGTTCGCCGCCGAGGCGCGTCATCTGCTTTGACGAATTTTTTGTCAAGGACATTACCGATGCCATGATACTGGCCAATCTGCTTGAAGCCTTGTTCGAGAAGGGGGTTGTGTTGGTGGCTACCTCAAATATTGTTCCCGATGACCTATATAAGGACGGCTTGCAGCGAGCGCGTTTCATACCTGCTATCGATCTTCTGAACCGACACTGTGAGGTGGTTAATGTTGATTCAGGGATTGATTACCGTCTGCGAGCCCTCGAACGCGCCGAAATATTCCATTCCCCACTGGATGAAGCGGCGGAAGTCGAATTGCTGCGCAGTTTCCGCGAAATCTCCGGCCACGAAGGGGAGGTGGACGTTCCGTTGGAGGTGAATCATCGTACTATCAAGGCCAAGCGCCTGCATGATGACGTGCTCTGGTGCGAGTTTCTGGAGCTCTGTGATGGCCCGCGTAGCCAGAATGACTATATTGAGCTTGCCCGGGAATTCCACACTGTACTGGTTTCCAATGTCAATCAGATGGGCGCCAGTAACGAAGACCAGGCCAGGCGCTTTATCAATATGGTGGATGAGTTCTATGACCGTGGCGTTAAGTTGCTGATGTCAGCCCAAGTGCCGATTGATGAATTGTATACCGACGGCAGGCTGAACTTTGAGTTTCAGCGAACGCTGTCACGTCTTCAGGAAATGCAGTCACATGATTATTTGGCGCTGGCGCACAAGCCTTGAAGGCTTGCATGGGCTGACCTTGGATAAAAAAATCGGGCTGAGGGTTAACTTGTACGGGCGACTCCTGTAATATGCCGCCTCGCTTGATGTTGTTGTGATGTGCAGGCAGTAGTGCACATTTTAGCAACCAAAAAAATAGGGATGGTATCTGGCCTGATAAAGGGACACAGATACCCAATCAACTTTAATTGGTGATTTCATCCATGAAGACGTTCAGTGCTAAGCCGCAGTCCGTCCAGCGCGACTGGTATGTTGTCGATGCTACGGACAAGACGCTCGGTCGTCTGGCAACCAATTGCTCGCCGCCTGCGTGGCAAGCATAAGCCCGAATTTACACCTCACGTTGATACTGGTGACTACATTGTCGTCATCAACGCTGAGAAAGTACATGTCACGGGTAACAAGGCTAAGGCCAAGACTTACTACCGTCACACTGGTTACCCGGGTGGCCTGCGCTCCATGACGTTTGACAAGATGCTTGATCATGCGCCTGAGCGTATCATTGAGTCAGCTGTCAAAGGCATGCTGCCGAAAGGGCCGCTAGGTCGCGCCATGTACTCTAAACTTAAAGTCTATGCTGGCGCCGAGCATCCGCACACTGCACAGCAGCCGCTTGAACTGAACATTTAAGGAAATCTTCGCCATGACACAGCAGTATTACGGTACCGGGCGCCGCAAGACTTCCACCGCCCGTGTTTTCCTGAAGCCGGGTTCCGGCAAGATCACCGTGAATAACCGCGAACTAGATCAGTACTTTGGTCGCGTTACCGGTCGTATGGTGGTTCGCCAGCCACTGGAACTTACTGATACGCTTAACCAGTTTGACGTCTACGTCACTGTTGAAGGCGGTGGTGGTTCTTCACAGGCTGGGGCGATTCGTCACGGTATTACCCGTGCGCTGATGGTCTACAATGAAGACCTGCGTCCTGCGCTGCGTGAAGCCGGTTATGTAACCCGCGATGCTCGCCAGGTTGAACGTAAGAAAGTCGGCCTTCGCAAAGCGCGTCGTCGTCCTCAGTTCTCAAAGCGTTAATTCCAGCGTTATTCAGTACAACGCTCAGGTCACGCGCCTGGGCGTTTTTTTATGCAATATCATAAAGTTACATAGCATCTACCACCATGGTCAATGGCGGTTGTTCTTGTGTAATGCGCTTTGTTTTTTTAACATAGACAATATTTGATATTCGTCGTCACGGTATACTCTGGTGGCGGTACGGGTAAGCTGATGGGAGAAACCAGAAATGGCAGATAACGGCGTAAACAAAGGTCGGCGCCGCTTCCTTGTTGGTGCCACCTCCGTAGTGGGTGCGGTGGGCGCTGTTGGGGTTGCGGTTCCCTTCGTGGCTTCTTGGCAGCCTAGTGCCAAGGCAAAGGCGGCAGGTGCACCCGTTCGAGCAGATATTTCAAAGCTTGAAGTTGGGCAGCGTATGACGGTGGAATGGCGTGGTAAGCCAGTATGGATCATCAACCGCTCTGCTGAAATGATCGAGCGGACTGAGGCGCTGGACACCGGCCGTCTGGCAGATCCTGATTCATCAGTGCCGCAGCAGCCTGCATACGTGACGGGTACGCTGCGTTCCGTCAAGCGTGAGATCGGCGTATTGATTGGTATCTGTACGCATTTGGGGTGCTCACCATTGTATCGCCCTGAACCGGATGCTGAAGGTGTAGGTGTCGACAATTGGCCGGGTGGTTTCTTTTGCCCGTGCCATGGTTCACGCTTTGACCTGGCTGGGCGCGTCTTTACCGGTGTGCCTGCTCCTACCAACCTCGAAGTGCCGCCATACCGCTTCGAGAATGACGATTTTATTATCGTTGGCGAAGATGAGGAGGCTGCCTGATGGCTAACCCGAACAAGGCTAAAGCAGAAAGCGGTATCATGCGCTGGGTGGATGACCGCTTTCCTGCGACCCAGATGATGCAGGATCATCTGACCAAATATTACGCTCCCAAGAACTTTAACTTCCTGTACCTCTTTGGCGTGCTGGCGCTCCTGGTATTGATCAACCAGATCCTGACCGGCGTGTGGCTGACCATGAGTTACAATCCTTCTGCTGAAGGTGCCTTTGCTTCTATTGAATACATCATGCGTGATGTGGAATGGGGCTGGTTGATACGCTACATGCACACGACGGGTGCATCGGCATTTTTTGTCGTTATCTATATGCACATGTTTCGTGCCTTGATGTACGGCTCTTATAAAGCGCCGCGCGAACTGGTATGGATATTTGGTATGACCATCTATCTTGCACTGATGGCCGAAGCCTTCATGGGCTATCTGCTGCCGTGGGGTCAGATGTCTTACTGGGGCGCCCAGGTTATTATCTCACTGTTCTCTGCCATTCCAGGCATCGGCCCTGATCTTGCCCAGTGGGTGCGTGGTGACTACCTGATCTCAGGTATTACCCTGAACCGCTTCTTTGCACTGCATGTGGTTGCGCTGCCTATTGTTATTCTGGCACTGGTTGTACTGCATATTATTGCCCTGCATGAAGTAGGTTCCAACAACCCGGACGGTGTCGACATCAAGCAGAAGAAAGATGAAACCGGCAAGCCGCTTGATGGCATTGCTTTTCATCCTTATTACACGGTGAAAGACCTCGTCGGTATTGCCATTTTCCTGTTTGTCTTCTGTATTGTGGTCTTCTACTTCCCTGAAGGCGGCGGCTACTTTATAGAGAAGCCCAACTTTGAGCCGGCTAACCCGCTTGTTACGCCTGATCATATTGCACCTGTCTGGTATTTCACGCCGTTCTACGCGATTCTGCGTGCTATTACCTTCTCGCTGTTCGGTCTTGATGCCAAGTTTCTTGGTGTGCTGTTTATGGGTGGAGCCATTGCCATACTGTTCGTACTTCCGTGGCTTGACCGTAGCCCGGTGCGTTCCATGCGCTATAAAGGCTGGATATCCAAGGTGATGCTGGCTCTTTTCTGCATCAGTTTTGTTATTCTTGGGGTGTTGGGGGTTTTACCTTCCACTGAAGGCCGCACTCTGTTAGCCCAGGCATGTACGGCCATGTATTTCGCTTTCTTCCTGCTGATGCCGATCTATACCAGGCTGGAGAAGACTAAACCCGTTCCGGAAAGGGTGACTGGCTAATGAAAAAGCAACTATTTGCACTGCTGTTTGCACTGCTTCCAATAACGGCGTTCGCTGCGGGTGGCGCCAGCGTCCCGCATTCCATGGATCCTGACTTATCCAACAAGGAATCGCTGCAAAATGGCATGAAGTTATATGTCAACTACTGCATGGGTTGTCATTCAATGGAGCATCAGCGTTTTGCGCGCTCAGCAGAGGACATTGGAATCCCGCAGGATCTTGTCGAAGAAAACCTGATCTTTTCGCCGGATCTGGCTTTTAATGATCAAATGCAGATCGCCATGCATGGTGGAGACGGTGAGTCCTGGTTTGGTGTAGCACCGCCTGATCTGTCGCTTATGAGTCGCCTGCGTGGCACAGACTACATTTATTCGTATCTGCTGGGCTTCTATCGCGATCCGAGTCAGCCGCTTGGCGTTAACAATACGGTGCTTGCGGCCTCAGCCATGCCTAATGTGCTTGAGCCATTGCAAGGGGTTCAGGAAATGGTGTGTGCCGAGACAGATCAGCCGGTGGCAGGGCAGTCGCCTGACCCATTGTCTGGTAAGTATCAGTCCTGTGATGTCCTGAAGGTCACTCAGCCAGGAGCCATGGAGCCAGATGAGTTCGAAGAGGCCATTTATGACCTCACCAACTTCCTGGCCTATGCGGGTGAGCCTTCCAAACTGCAGGCTCAAGCATTAGCGCCCAAAGTTCTGATCTTTATCATTATCTTTGGTGTGATTGCTTACTTCCTGAAGCGTGAGTATTGGCGCGATGTTCACTAATTGATCGTTGTCAGATATAAGTAAGATGTAACCGAAAGGCGCATGGCATTTGCTGTGCGCCTTTCGCGTGTTGAGGCAAAGTCTGTTCCCGCTTTTACCCGCTCGCCTTGGTTGCGTGTTATGATGTCAAGTTGATTTGATGTGAGGATGATTTCATGGGTGTTGTGGCCAAACGGTCGTCGATGATCTTCTATTCGGGCAATGATGACCATTTCAGTCATCGTGTGCGTATTGTATTAGCTGAAAAAGGGGTGACGGTGGATATCGTCGATGTTAACGACGAACAGCCACCGCAGGAACTTGCTGAGCTTAACCCTTATAACAGCGTGCCGACATTGCTGGATCGCGATTTGGTACTGTATGAATCCAAGGTGATGATGGAGTATCTGGACGAACGCTTTCCACATCCTCCACTGTTGCCTGTTTATCCTGTGGCGCGGGCGCAAAGCCGTCTATGGATGCATCGCGTAGAACGTGAATGGTGCCCACTGGTGGATACGATTCGCACGGGGAGTAAGAAAGAAGCGGATAAGGCCCGGAAGGAATTACGTGAAAGCCTGGTGGGTATTTCACCTATCTTTGAAGACATGCCTTTCTTCATGAGTGATGAATTTACCTTGGTTGACTGTTGCCTGGCGCCGATTCTTTGGCGATTGCCTGAGCTTAATATTGAGCTACCTGAGAAGCAGGTGCAGCCGTTGATTGATTACATGACGCGGGTTTTTGAGCGTGAAACCTTTCAGGCAGCATTGAACGAGTTTGAAAAAGAGATGCGCGCTTAACACACATTAACCGCGCCGTCCTGGAGAGTTCGGGGGTGCGGGCATTAAAACAGGGGAGCAAGATGCACTCTAGTCGTCCCTATCTGGCAAGAGCACTCTATGAGTGGCTGGTAGATAACGAATTAACGCCTTATTTAGTCGTCGATGCTACTTTGCCTGACGTTGAGGTGCCCCGTCAGTTCGTCCAGAACGGCCAGATTGTGCTGAATGTTGCGCCGAACGCTGTGCGTGACCTTATGATTGAAAATGATGCCATAGGCTTTAATGCCCGTTTTGGTGGCCATCCCATGCAAGTGATGATTCCTGTCCCGGCTTTGATTGCCATCTATGCAAGAGAAAACGGGGCAGGTATGGTTTTTGGCCATGAGCCTGAACTTGATGCACCAGAAGCTGCGCCCAGTGAGCCTGCGGACACGGAAAAAGCAAAGGATGCTGACCAAGAGCATAAACCCGCGCTGTCAATTGCTGAATCATCTTCTGGGCTTGATGACGGTAAAGAGCAAGGCGTTAAGTCTCGGGAAAATAAGCAGGCTGAGACTAAAGACACCAAGAAAGGCAGTAAAAAGCCGACATTACGTGTCATCAAGTAATGGGTTTCCTGTATTCAGTCATTCATAAAAAAGCCTCAGTTAACTGAGGCTTTTTATTGGCAACTAGGTAATGATTTTAGGGATCGGCTGAATCAGGTTAATCCAAATAGTCAAATACCTTGACAATACGCTGAACGCCACGAACAGTGGATACTTCATTAACAATCATATCGGCTTCTGAGCGAGCGACGATGCCCATAAGGTACACACTAGCATTTTCTGTCGTTACCTCGATCTTGGAAGAGTCGATGCGGTTATTGGTTGCCAACTGACTCACTACGTTGGTGGTTATCCAGCTATCAGTCAGGCGTTGGGCGGCAGGTAAGGTGGCTGCAATGGCAAGTTCGTTATGTACCTTGCTGACGCCGCGAATGTCTTGGGTTATTTGTGTGGCGGTTGATTTAAGCTCTTCGCTGGGTACCTGGCCAACCAGTAGCACTTCACCGTTAAATGCATGCGCCTTGATCCTGGCCTGGGCAAGGCGTCTGTCGGCACGTTTAAGCGCACGTTCCACTTCGCTAGCAATTGTATTATCAATCGCCTTAACGTCATTTGAGCGTGTACCGTAATTATTTGGGTTGTGTGCCGTTTGTGTGGCGCAGCCAGTTAATAATAATACGGCGATAATGGCTAAGGCTAGATAAAGACGTGATGAGAGCTTTTGTAACATATTGAAATCCCTGTAAATAAAAACTCATGCCAAGATTGCTTTCAGGCATTGTTGACGTGAATAAAGTTTCTTAATAGTTAACATTCTACACGACAGCAGCTAACGGTGAGCGCTGCAACGTAAATTTAGTCTTTAAAATAACCGAGTCCGCAAAAGAACTGAAGTGGTTAGACGGTTTCACCAAACAGTTGTTCATCAATCAAGTCGCACAGGCAGTGGATAACCAACAAGTGGACTTCCTGAATGCGTGCTGTCGAGGTTGCCGGTACGCGAATCTCACAGTCATCCTGAACTAACAGTGATGCCATATCACCGCCGTCTCTTCCCGTAAGAGCTACGACGGTCATGTCCCTGTCATGGGCGGCCTGGATGGCCTGGACAATATTGGCTGAGTTACCGCTGGTTGAAATCGCCAACAAAATATCGCCAGGTTGACCCAAAGCGCGAATCTGCTTGGAAAATACTTCGTTGTAACTGTAGTCATTGGCAATCGAGGTCAGTGTGGACGTGTCGGTTGTCAGCGCCAGGGCGGGCAGGCTGGGCCGTTCACGTTCAAAGCGGTTCAGTAACTCCGAGGAAAAATGCTGGCTATCACCAGCGCTTCCCCCGTTACCGCAGGTAAGAATCTTACCTTCGCTTACCAGGCACTGCACCATCATCTGGCTTGCGACTTCTATAAAAGGAGGCAAGACCTCACTAGCGTAGGTTTGAGTATCAATACTGGCGTTGAAATGACTGAGTATCCGAGACTGAAAGTCCATCTGGCCTTCCTGTGTTTTAGCATCAAAATGCGTCAAAAGCAGCTTTGACCCATTCAAAGGAAATATTGGGAGGTGTGCCCGTGGCGGCAAGGATATCAAATCGGCAAGGACAAGACAGCGCATGTCGTGCAAGGTAGATCGTAGCTGCATGAACAAGACGGCGCTGCTTTGTTGGAGTTACGCTTTCTAACGGGTGCCCATAACGCCAATTTTCGCGATGTTTGACTTCGACAAAGACCAGAGTGTCGCCGTCCTTCATGATCAGATCCAGCTCGCCACCTTTTACAAACTGATTGCGGCCTATCAGCACCAGACCCTGCTGCTGCAACCAGTTTGCAGCGCACTGCTCAATCAGTGCGCCGCGTGCCCGTGCCGTTTGGGCGTTACGATTCACCATCAGACAGGAAGCTCGGCGTCAGAATCGGGGTGGGAATGCCGTTCTGGAATTTTGCCCATGGCAGCTCACGATAAATCCTGCCGTCGCTTGTCAGGGTTAGCTGCCCGGTAGCGCCGGACATACGCCCATTTTCGGTAAAGTTCTGAATGTTGGCAGCAATTTCGTAAGCATCAACGCCCATGGCCATTAGGCGGAACATCGACATTTCGCCTTCTTCACGAAAACTGCGATAGGACTCGTAATGCGGTAGGACTTCTTCTCCGCCCACCGCCGCATCAGGAATCTGCCAGGGAATGTCGACAAAAAACACATCGTCAAGATCCTGATTCAGACGCGGTTGCAGTGTGCCTTCATGAAGGTGAGAAGTGGCATAAATAGGCAAATCGGATGCGTAGTAATAATCCAGCGTGGGTGGAACCTGGCGTGCATATTCGGGAAGTGCAAGCAAGAAAAGCGCACCAATATCTTCCAGTTGCGCCCGCTCACCCCGGACGTTAAGCGCTGACTTGACGGCGTTGGCAACGGCATCGTCTGGAGCGTAGCTGACCGCATTGGTAACGCTGCCGCCTGCATTGCTCCAGGTATCCCAGAACGCTTCCCCCACCCGGCGACCCCAGTCGTTATCCGGTACCATGATAGCTATCTGGCGGTGGCCGTCTGACCAGGCACGTTGGGCTACCTGGCGTGCTTCATCTTCTGCGGAAAGCCCAAACTGAATTAGTTTTGTGCCTGGTTGCGCTCACTGCGGCCATAGTTAAGCGCCAGAGTGGGCAGGAGAACGCTCTCCTGTGTTTCCAGCGCTGTTACGTCCTGTTTGCTTAAAGGGCCAATTACAAATTCAACCCCTTGCTGGCGGGCTCTTGCATAAAGCTCATCGAGTGAGGAGTCACTGGTATCAAAAAGCTCAGCCGGATGGCGTTATTCTGGAGGTTATGATGTGTTCTGATAACGTCTTCAATAGTTGAGGCAATGTTGCTCAGCGCGCCAGATTCAGGCAGAAAAACGCCTATATGACCTATCTCACCCAAATCACTCAGGCCAAGTTGTTTGGCGTTGAACTGATTGGCGGTGGTCAATGCCCAACGCCTGCGCTCCTGAAGTGTCTGCAGTTGGTCTGCTGCAATACTGGGTTCATCATCAAGGATGTCAGTTGCGCGTAGTACTTCTTCAGGCTGATCAGCAGTCTGTGCCATGGAGGAATAGAATAGTGCCCAGCGAACTCGGTCTTCCATCGACAACAGGCTTTCATCGATGTTGCCTGCTGTTTCAAAAGCTAATGATTGCTGGCCTTGACGGGCAAAAGTGAAAGCTGCCTCTAAGCGTGTTCTGACAGCCTGTTCGGGGCTTGCTGCTCCGCTTCGCGCAGCAGTTGCTCGGCATTGGGAGGCGCGCGGTCAACCACATCAGGCGGTGACGGTTGGCTGGCGCAACCGGCGAGAAAAAGCGCCGTTAATACAATGCTAAATAAGCCACGATATAACTGTTTCATGTATCCTTCCTTAGTTTTCAATGGCGCTACCGCTTTATGGGTGGTACATAAATTAATGGTATACAACAGGTGACGACGCAAGGGCTAACCGGTTTTTAATACATGCGTCGCGCTGTCAGAGGCTGCCATCAACAAATCCGTTTATGACGTCATTTGTCTTAAATAAGTCTGCTCAGGAGTGATGATGACGAAGGTAAAGCTGAACGCAGCATCTCAAGGTACATTGTACGTGGTTGCAACACCAATTGGGAATTTGGAAGACCTTTCCGCACGGGCAGTCAGAGTATTGGGTAGCGTGTCCTTGATTGCGGCAGAAGATACCCGTCATACCGGCCGGTTACTGACGCATCTGGGTATCAATGTCGCCATGTTGTCCTTGCATGATCATAATGAAAAACAGCGCCTTGAGCAGCTTGATGCCTACTTGCTGGCAGGCCAGAGTATTGCACTGGTGAGCGATGCCGGAACGCCATTGATTAGCGACCCGGGTTTTACTCTTGTTCACGAATTGCGCGCGCGTGGGCGCGCCATTGTGCCTGTACCGGGCGCATCGGCTTTGATAACGGCACTGAGTGCTGCCGGTATAGCAACGGATTGCTTCACTTTTGGCGGCTTTTTGCCTGCCAAGCCCAAGTCGCGCCTTCAGGCATTGGAAGCGATCAAGTCCCGTGAAGAAACCCAGGTGTTCTATGAATCACCTCACCGCATCATGCACACCCTGGCGGCAATGGCCGAGGTGCTTGACCAGCGCCGTGTTGTGGTGGCCCGAGAGCTGACTAAAACCTTTGAAACGTTTCTGTCAGGTTCGCCAGCCGCTTTGCTGGCAGAAATGCACAGCGACCCCAATCAGGCGCGAGGTGAATTTGTCATCATGATTGAAGGAGCGCCGACCAGTGAACCGCAAACAGCGCTGGCTTTTTCTGAGGATGCGTTGCTGGAAGCCCTGCTTGGTGAGGGTGTTGGCGTCAAGCAGGGAGCTGCAGTGGCCGCGCGTTTGCTCGGTGGGCGCAAGCAAAACTGGTATACAAAATTGCAGGCAATCAAAAGCGGTGATTGAGGCAGGGCGGGGGCGCTGGTATGCTTGCGCTCGGAGTTGGCCAGACAGTCGCCGCCGCGCCTTGTGTGCGGGGGAGGAAAGTCCGGGCTCCATAGGGCAGAGTGCCAGGTAACGCCTGGGCGGCGTGAGCCGACGGAAAGTGCAGCAGAGAGTAGACCGCCTAAGCCTTTCGAGGCCGGTAAGGGTGAAAGGGTGCGGTAAGAGCGCACCGCACGGCTGGTAACAGTGCGTGGCAAGGTAAACCCCACTCGGAGCAAGACCAAATAGGGACCCAATGGCGTGGCCCGCGCTGGGTCCGGGTAGGTTGCTTGAGCGCTGCGGTGACGTAGCGCCTAGAGGAATGGCTGTCTTAGACAGAACCCGGCTTATCGGCCGACTCCCCTCTTTTATTGATCAATAACATATTAATATGTAAACAATGTTTGCATATGTCACGCTTGTCCTTGCTGACGGGTATCGTGTTTATTTTAAGTGTGAGAACCAGATGTCATCACCCGAAGCGGGAACTACCGCTGACCCCTTTCGTCATACCAGTGTATTGCTGCACGGTGCTATTGATGCCCTGGTGCAGGATGCAAATGGCGTCTATCTTGATGGCACCTTTGGTCGCGGGGGCACTCGCGGCTGATTCTGGAACATTTGAACCCTGACGGGCGTCTTATAGCCCTCGATCGAGACCCCGAAGCCATCAAAGCTGGACTACAGATTACTGATCAACGTTTTTTGCTGGTACAGCGTGATTTTGCCCGTTTAGGTGAAGTGGCGAGAGAACAGGGCGTTCACGGCCAGCTATCCGGCGTCTTGCTGGATATTGGTGTTTCTTCACCACAGCTTGATGATCCTTCACGTGGATTCAGTTTCATGCGCGACGGCCCTCTGGATATGCGTATGGATCCTACCCAGGGTGAAAGCGCTGCCGAATTTCTGGCCCATGCCAGTGAGACGGAAATTGCCCGAGTGTTCAAAACCTACGGCGAAGAGCGTTTTGCCAAGCGGCTGGCCCGTGCGGTGGTTGATCGGCGTTCACAGCGGCCTTTCACGCATACGCTGGATCTGGCCGAGGTTCTGAAAACCGCACACCCAGCTTGGGAAAAGGGCCGCCACCCTGCCACCAAAGCGTTTCAAGGGTTGAGAATTTTTCTTAATGGTGAACTGGAGCAACTGGACGCCGCTCTTGACGAGGCGCTTGAAGCATTGGCACCCGGCGGGCTTCTTGTAGTGATCAGCTTCCACTCTCTGGAAGATCGCCGTGTAAAACGTTTTATTCGCTATCACGTCCGCGGGGATACGCATCTGCCCCGCGGTGTGCCGATCCGAGACAATCAGCTGAACCGTCGCCTGGAAGCCGTTGGTAAAAGCCAGCGATCCAGTGCAGCGGAAGTCGCCGATAACCCGCGTGCCCGCAGTGCTGTGATGCGAGTCGCCAGAAAACGAGCTTAGGACATGGAGAAAGCTGGCCTTAGACAATGGATTATGTCGATGCGTGCAGAGTGGCCTTTCCGCCTGCGCCTGGGGCTGTGGCCCATTTTGACGTGCCTGCTTTTTGCGGCCTGTCTAACGACAGGGTTAGCTATTGTCGCCACCACCCATCAGACACGCATGCAGTTTGCTGAATGGCAGCGCCTGAATCAGGAAAAAAATCAGCTTAATACGGAGTGGGGGCAGTTGTTGCTTGAGGAAAGCACTTGGTCGTCTCCGGTGCGCATTGAGCGTATTGCTGCTGAGCGTTTAGATATGCGTATTCCCGATGTACATGATGTTGAGGTGATTCAGCCGTGACAGTGCAATCTAACCGCGATGTCAGGCGCCACGCTCCAGTAGCTTCGCCATTGCGCGGAGGGCGGTTTTTCCTGGTGATTGTGGCAATCCTGCTAGTAGCGGCTGTATTGATCGGGCGTGTCACTTTGTTGCAGTTGGTTGATCGGCCTTTTTGCAAAGCCAGGGCGATGCCCGAACTTTGCGTCACGAGACTATTCCTGCCCATCGCGGAATGATCACGGATCGTAACGGTGAGCCGCTGGCTATTTCCACACCCGTGGTGACTCTATGGGCAAACCCTCAGGAATTGCCTGAGGATGGCATCCAGCAAGTCGTACTGGCCCGTGAGTTAGGTATCAGCCTGGACGCGCTTCAGTCACGTATTGAGCGTTTTAGTGAACACGAATTCATGTATCTGCGCCGCCATATGACGCCTGACGATGCACAGCGCGTACTTGACCTGCGCATGCCCGGCGTTTATTCCCGGCCAGAGTACAAGCGTTATTATCCAGCCGGTGAGGTGGCAGCGCAGATATTAGGAGTCACCAATGTGGATGATCAGGGGCAGGAGGGCATGGAGCTTGCCTACCAGCCTTACCTCGCTGGACATACCGGCCAACGGCGGATCATTCAGGATCGTCGTGGTCGTCTGGTCAGGGAACTAGGGGTGGTTAAGGAAGCCCAGCCTGGCGGCGAACTGGTGTTATCGATTGACCAGCGCCTGCAGTATATGGCGTACCGGGAATTGCGCAGCGCGGTGCTGAAGAACGAGGCTGACGGTGGTGTTGCCATCATGATGGACGTGCGCAATGGCGAAGTGCTGGCCATGGCCAATTATCCGTCCTATAACCCCAATAATCGCGCTGGACTTGACCCTCAAGGGTTACGCAACCAAGCGGTTGTGGATGTGTTTGAACCAGGTTCGGTCATGAAACCATTGGCGATGATGGCCGTGCTGGAAAGCGGTGAGTTTTCGCCTAATGAGGTGATTGATACATCGCCAGGCTGGATGCGTATTGACCGGTTTACCATTCGTGATATTCGTAACTACGGCAAGCTGGATTTTTCCGGTATTCTGGAAAAATCGTCCAATATTGGTATGTCAAAACTGGCGCTGCAGATGCCTGACACGGCTATCTGGGAAAAATATAATCAACTGGGCTTAGGGCAGGCGCCTGGCACCGGCTTCCCCGGTGAATCTGCAGGCAGCTTGCCTGCGCCGGTTCGCTGGTCGCGCAGTGAGCGAGCAGCACTTTCTTACGGGTACGGGCTATCTGTATCGCCTTTGCAGTTGGCGAGTGCCTACACGGCCATTGCCAATAAGGGCATACGTATGTCGCCTTCCTTGCTGCGCTTGAACGATACTCCGCAAGGAACTCAAGCGGTGGCGCCCGGTGTGGCAGAACAGCTTCTCGGGCTTCTGGAGACCTCGGTAGGTCCCAATACGGGCGGGCGGCGCGCCAGAGTGGAAGGTTATCGCGTTGCTGGCAAAACTGGGACGGTGCGCAAAACAGACGCGTCAGGCTATTCACAAACCGCATATCGGAGTGTTTTTGCGGGCATTGCGCCGGTTTCCGACCCTAGAGTGGTCACGGTTATCATGATTGATCATCCCAAAGCTGGTGATATTTACGGCGGCGCCGTCGCGGCCCCGGTGTTTTCGAGCATCACTGGCAACGCACTCCGCCTGCTGGACGTGCCACCCGATGATGAATCAATTTAACAAGGAAATGCTATGACAATACCCTCTCGCGATCTCATACAGGCATTGCAGCAGGTCTGGCCCGGTTCACAACTGTCTGAAATGTTGCCCGATTTGCCTGATCATGTGCGCCTGACAACCGATTCGCGCAGGGTGCAGTCAGGCGATGTTTTTGTAGCCATACCCGGAAGCCAGCAGGATGGGCGTGATTTCATTGATGCTGCTCTTGCAGCAGGGGCTGCGCTGATACTGAGCCACACACGTCATAGTGAGGTCACCTGTGAAGGCGCGGTTTTGACCCTACCGCATCTTTCCCTGCGCTTAGGTGAACTGGGGCGTACCTTGTTTGATGTGCCTGAAGGACTCGATGTGATTGCGGTGACCGGCACCAACGGCAAAAGCTCGGTGACCCATTACATCGCCGAGCTGAGCGAGCGTTTGGGGACGCCGGCCGGTGTGATTGGAACCCTGGGGGTTGGGCGCAGTGGCGCGCTTGCAGAGAGTGGCCTGACAACCCCTGGCCCGCTGGCACTGCAGGCAACCCTGGGTAGCCTGGCTGCACAAGGGGCCAAGCGTGTGGCGCTGGAGGCATCTTCCCATGCGCTTGACCAGAATCGGCTTGATGCCGTTAATGTCAGGGTTGGGGTGTTTACCAACCTGAGCCGCGACCACCTGGACTACCACGGCAGCATGGCGGCCTATGCGGCGGCTAAGGCCAAGCTGTTCCGTCGGGCAGAGTTGTCGCTGGCGGTAGTGAATGGTGATGATCCGCTGGCCCGCCTGATGCTTTCCGGCTGCGCTGAAAAGGTGCGTGTCCTGGCCAGCGGCCAGGATGAGGCGGTGACCCTAAGAGTGTTGGAATGGCATCCTCATGCCGACGGCCAACAGGCGGTTATTGCCACACCGGATGAAGAGAAAGTGCTGGATCTTGCGCTGATGGGGCGCTTCAACCTGGATAACGTCTTACTGGCCATGGCAACGCTTTATGGTCTGGGGGAAACAATCGATGATCTGGTAGCCGCAGCCAAAACACTCAAGCCTGTGCCAGGTCGTATGGAGCTCTATAGTCAAGCGGGTGCCCCGAGCGTGGTTGTTGACTATGCACATACGTCCGACGCCCTGCATAATGCCCTGGCGGCATTGAATGCCCATCTGGGTAACAAGGCCAGACTGTGGTGCGTGTTCGGCTGCGGAGGAGACCGTGATGTTGGTAAGCGGTCTGAAATGGCCAAAGAAGCCGAGAAATATGCAGATATCGTTGTGGTGACAGATGATAACCCGCGCAAGGAAGCCCCTGAGACAATTCGTGCCATGATTATGGCAGGCTTCAGTGATGCCAGTATTGCTGACGAGAAGGTGGTGGAGATTGCTGATCGCCGTCAGGCCATTGCCTATGCGGTGGCTCAAGCAGCTAGTGACGACGTCATTCTGGTGGCCGGTAAAGGGCATGAAGCGTATCAGGAAATCAATGACATGCGGCATCCCTACCTGGACAGCGACGAGGTGCGTAAGGCACTGGCAAGGCGGAATGACGCATGCAATTGACGCTGGGAGAAATTGCCAAGGCAGTGGGAGGAGAATGCCCTCCAGGCGCTGCAGGGCAAAAGATAGCCTCGGTGGTCACCGATTCCCGCCATATTGTGCCAGGCTGCCTGTTCGTGGCACTCAAGGGCGAACGCTTTGACGGCCATGCCTACATAGACGAGGCGTTCAGACAGGGAGCTGGCGCGGCGCTGGTCTCAGCGCATGTGGACAGTCTTGAAAATCCTCAGCTGGTATGTGCAGACACCCGCCTGGCGCTGGGGCTGCTGGCACGCTACTGGCGTCAGCAGTGGTCATCTGGGCCACTGGTGGCGATAACCGGTAACAGTGGCAAGACAACCGTCAAGGAAGTGAGTGCAGCGCTGCTGAAGGCACTGGGGCCGGTACACGCGACACGTGGCAATCTTAACAACGATTTTGGAGCTCCCTTGACCTTGCTTGGGTTGAGTGAGCAACATCGTGCGGCGGTGGTGGAGCTGGGTGCCAACCATATTGGTGAAATTGCCTGGACGACCCTGCTGACCGAGCCTCAGGTGGCTGTCATCACTAATGTCACCGGTGCTCATGTGGGTGAATTTGGCGGTATGGGCATGATTGCCCAGGCGAAAGGCGAAATCCTCAATGGACTGCCCGCCGATGGTGTGGCGGTTCTGAACCACGATGACCATTACTTTCCATTTTGGCAGCAGTGTGCATTGCCGCGTCAAATTATCAGTTTTGGTTTTCATCCAGCGGCTGATGTCACCGCTACTTCAATGACCTGTGACCCTGAAGGGCGTTATGGTTTTGAACTTCGCTGGCAAGGCAAGGTCTTGGGTAGGGTCTCGCTGGCATTGATCGGCCGTCATAATGTGCTCAATGCGCTGGCATCGGCTGCTGTTGCGCTGAGTCTGGAGATTGCGCCAGACGATGTGGTCAAACGGTTAAGTAATTTGCAGTCGCTGCCGGGGCGCTTGAACCTGGTGGCAGGAGTAAGAGGAAGTCGTTTGCTGGACGACTCCTACAATGCTAATCCCGGAGCCGCCAAAGCAGCGCTGGATACGCTGATGAGTTTTTCCGGGCCGCGCTGGTGCGCGTTAGGCGCCATGGGGGAGTTAGGCACGGAATCTGCCGCGCTGCATGCTGAAGTGGGGGCTTATGCCGCCGCAGCCGGAGTAGATATGTTGGTAACGCTGGGGGATGCAGCGCAGGCTGCTAGTCAGGCATTCGGCAGTGGTAAACATTTCGATGACTATGCTGATTTACAGACATATCTCGTTGAACACCTGCCATCAGATGCCAATCTGTTGATCAAAGGCTCGCGTAGTGTGGGGATGGAGCGACTGGTCGCTGCCCTGCGCGTAGATAAAAAATAAGGTAACCGCCGCTCATGTTATTTCATTTGGCGAATTTTCTAAGTCAGTTCCAAAGCGCATTTCAGGTCTTTAACTATTTGACACTGCGGGTCATTCTCGCAGCGTTAACCGCACTCTTGCTGTGTCTATGGCTTGGACCCTGGGTCATTCGTCGTCTGGTGGAAGGGCAGATTGGCCAAGCTATTCGTGACGATGGCCCGCAATCACATCTTTCCAAGGCAGGAACGCCTACCATGGGCGGTGCTATGATCTTGATTGCCATGGCAGCCAGTACCCTTTTATGGGGCGACCTGACCAATTTGTATGTGTGGATTGTGTTGGGCGTTACGCTCGGTTTCGGCGCCGTTGGCTGGGTGGATGACTACCGTAAGGTGGTTGAAAAGAATCCACGGGGCCTGCCGGCACGCTGGAAATATTTCTGGCAATCGGTGGTCGGGCTTGGGGCGGCGGTCATTCTGTACTGGACAGCCAGCACGCCAGTTGAAACCAGTCTGCTGGTGCCAATGTTCAAGGATTTTGTGCTGCCGTTAGGCGTTTTTTACATCGTACTGACCTACTTTGTGATTGTCGGCAGCTCCAATGCGGTCAACCTGACCGATGGTCTGGACGGGCTGGCTATCATGCCGACAGTGTTGGTCGCGATGGGGTTGTCGATCTTTGCCTACGCAAGTGGTAACGCTGTCTTTGCTGACTATCTGCACATTCCCTTTATTGTCGGCACCGGTGAGCTGGCGGTTTTCTGTGCCACCATTGCCGGTGCGGGGCTAGGGTTTCTATGGTTCAACACCTATCCGGCCCAGGTGTTTATGGGCGATGTGGGGCGCTGGCGCTGGGGGCTGCCCTGGGGGTGGTCGCGGTTATCGTACGCCAGGAAATTGTCCTGTTCATCATGGGCGGCATTTTCGTGCTGGAAACCATCTCCGTCATTCTTCAGGTAGGCTCTTACAAGCTGACTGGTCGGCGCATCTTCCGTATGGCACCGCTGCATCATCATTATGAGCTGAAAGGCTGGCCTGAACCGCGGGTTATCGTGCGCTTCTGGATCATCACTGTCGTGCTGGTGCTGTTGGGGCTGGCCACCCTGAAGATCCGCTAGGAGACCCAGATGCTGCGTATTCCCCAAGGAACAACGCTGGTGGTAGGGCTAGGGGTGTCCGGTCAGGCGATTTGCCGCCATCTGGCCCGGTTGGGCAGGCCTTTCATGATTGCCGATACCCGCAGCAACCCACCCGGGCTTGAAGCCATAAAACAGCGTTATCCTGAGGTTGAAGTTTACTGTGGGCCGCTGACTGGGCTGGATCTTCAGGAAGCTGAGGAGGTGGTGCTTAGCCCAGGCGTTGACCCAGGAACGCCAGGCCTTGAAGGCTTGCAGGAGACGATTAATCCACACACGGGTGAGCCTCGCCTTGTGGGTGAAATCGCCCTGTTCAAACGCGCTGCCAAAGCGCCGATTGTGGCGATTACCGGTTCCAATGCCAAATCTACCGTCACCACTCTGGTGGGAGAAATGGCACAGGCCTCGGGTACCAAGGCGGCGGTAGGTGGCAATTTGGGAACGGCGGCTCTGGATTTATTGGCAGATTGCCCCCAGGCGGAGCTTTATATTCTGGAGCTTTCCAGCTTCCAGTTGGAAACCACACCCGCGCTTGGCGCATTATGCAGCGTGTTCCTTAACCTGAGTGAAGACCATCTTGATCGCCATGCTGGAATGAATGCTTATGGTGCTGCCAAGCGGCGCATTTTTATTGACGCATCCAGCGCTGTCGTCAACGGTGATGATCCGGCGACCTGGCCTGAAGCAGGGCATGCGCCGCCAAACATCAGCCGGTTTACCCGCGGCACCCCTGGGCAAGGCAATCAGTGGGGGCTGGGCAAGCAAGATGGTGAGGTACTGTTGATGCAGGGCCAGCAACCATGGATCAGGGCCAGTGAGCTGGGCATGAGCGGTGAGCACAACCTCCTCAATGCACTGGCAGCACTGGCCGTTGGTGAACACTGCGGTTTCAAGCGCGATGCCATGCTGCAGGTGCTGCGTGATTTCAAAGGTTTGCGTCATCGTAGCCAGCACGTGGCAAAGGTCAATGGCGCGGCCTGGATTAATGATTCTAAAGGTACCAATGTAGGAGCCACTCTGGCCGCCATCCAAGGTATCGGCCCGCAGCTTAACGGCAAGCTGATTTTGCTGGCAGGCGGAGTCGGCAAGGGCGCGGATTTTTCGCCCTTGGCTGCCCCCTTGGCCGCTTACGCCCGTCAGGTGCTGCTGTTTGGAAGAGATGCCGAGCAGCTTGAAAAAGCTTTGGGTGAGCATATCGAAACCCGCCGTATGGATGATTTGCCAAGCGCCATGCAAGCTGCCTATGAGCTTGTCCAGCCGGGTGACTGTGTGCTGCTGTCTCCGGCCTGTGCAAGCCTTGATCAATTTGTTGATTATCAGCAGCGTGGCGATGTGTTTTGTCAATGGATTGAAAACAGGCAGCGCCTGGCCGGAGGGCCTTCATGAAGACAATGTTCAAGCAGCTGCATGCCAAGGTCACCACCCGTCATCTTAGCTGCGATATCTGGCTGGTCATGACGGCAGCGGCCCTGGCGGCCATCGGCTGGGTAATGGTCAGCTCAGCCTCGATTGGCCTGCTTGAGAACAGCTACCACTATGCCCGTCAACACGGTTTGTACCTGGCAATATCGCTAATGGCCACTGTGCTGGTGGTCAGCCTGCCAACAGAGGCCTGGCGCCAGAATGCTGGCTTGTTGATGTTGATCACCATCGTGATGTTGCTGCTGGTGCTGTTTATTGGTCAGGAAGTGAACGGCAGTACCCGCTGGATTGCTCTTCCAGGGCCGCTACCTAGTATCCAAGTGTCCGAGTTTGGCAAGGTGGGGTTGATCGTTTATATGGCAGCGTTCATGAGCCGATTTGCGCTTGAGTTACGCCAGCATCACTTGAGTATCATGCGCCCGTTAATGATTCTGGCAGTTCCAGGCGTGTTGCTGCTCAAGGCGCCGGATTTCGGAGGGCTAGTGGTTTATACCGTCTGTGTGATCGGGATGCTGGTCATGGCGGGAGCGTCTCTCGTGATTATTTTCGGCATTACTATTCTGTTGGGCGCCGCCTTTGCACTTTTGGTGGTTATGGAGCCTTATCGCCTGGCGCGCTGGACGAGCTTTCTTGACCCCTGGGCTGATCAGTTTGCCACCGGTTATCAGTTGACTCAGGCGTTGATTGCCTTTGGGCGTGGTCAGGTGACCGGCACCGGGCTGGGGAACAGCGTGCAAAAGCTCCACTATCTGCCTGAGGCGCATACCGATTTTATCTTCGCTGTACTAGCGGAAGAGATGGGCATGTTGGGAGCGATCAGCCTGATCATTCTGTTCACCCTGTTTGTTTTGCGCGCTTTGCTGATTGCCCGGCGCGCAGAGCTTGCCGGACATCTGTTCGGCGCTTATGTGGCTTACGGCATTGCTTTCGTGATTGCTGCCCAGGCTTTTATCAATATGGCCGTCAGCTCCGGCCTGCTGCCGACCAAGGGCTTGACCCTGCCCTTGATCAGTTATGGTGGGTCAAGCCTTCTGGTAACGGGCGTGATGATCGGGCTTTTATTACGTATCGATGTGGAAACACGCCAGCGCCCGAAGCGTGCTCCCATCGCCAGGCCGATGCGTCGCCAGCCACGGCTTTGATGACGCTTTCAACGATAATGCCCCAACGATGATGGAGACTGATGATGATGGCAGGACAGCGCGTATTGATTATGGCAGGGGAACGGGCGGGCATGTCATTCCCGCGCTGTCGCTTGCCAAGGCGCTGCGCCAGCAGGGTGTGGAAGTGGAGTGGCTGGGAAGCCCGCGAGGCATTGAAAACCAGCTGGTCCCAGCCGCGGGAATTACACTGCATCAGCTGAAAATCAGTGGCCTGCGTGGCAATGGTCTGGCGGGCTGGTTTAAGGCACCGGTGAACATCTATCGAGCAGTGGGTGAGGCGCGGCGCATTATTCGCCACTTCAACCCGGATGTGGTGGTTGGTCTGGGAGGTTTTGCCAGCGGGCCGGGGGCATCGCCGCCTGGCTGACCCGCACTCCTCTGGTCATCCACGAACAGAATGCAGTAGCAGGGCTTACCAATCGGGTCTTGAGCTATCTGGCTAAAAAAACCTACGCAGCCTTCCCTCAGGCGTTCGGGTCGCGGGCAGAAGTGATCGGCAATCCGGTACGCGATGAGATTGGCGTACTCGGCGAGCATCCCCGTCAGGCGGAGGACATGCGCGGCCGGCCTCTGCGCCTTCTGGTCGTGGGTGGCTCCCTGGGGGCTGTCGCGCTAAATGAACGTCTGCCCCCGGCGCTGGCTGAACTTGAAGCAGTCATTCGCCCTGAGGTCTGGCATCAGGCGGGTAAGAATCGTGAAGAGGCTGTCCGTGAGCGCTATGCCGAATACGCCGTGGAAGCCCGGGTAAGTGCCTTTATCGATGATATGGCGGCGGCCTACCAATGGGCCGACCTAGTGGTCTGCCGCTCGGGCGCTTTGACCGTTGCCGAGTTGGCCGCCGCCGCTAAACCAGCCTTGTTTGTGCCTTTTCCCCATGCGGTCGATGATCATCAGACGGTCAACGCCCAGGCGCTGGTCAGCGAATCAGCAGCGGTCTGCGTGATACAGTCTGAATTGACCCAGGAACGTTTGCTGAGTGAACTTAAACAACTGTTATCCCCTGATGTGCTGGCAGCCAAAGCGGCCAATGCACGTCGGGCGGCTTATCTGGATGCGACAGAGCGGCTGATGCAAGGCTGTTTAATGCTTGCTGACAAGGAGCATATGCGTGACTGAAGAGAAACTATCGGAAGCTTCCCCGTCAGGCCGTATCAGTGGCCCTGGCATGCGACGTATCCGGCGAATCCATTTCGTCGGAATTGGCGGTGCAGGGATGTGTGGCATTGCCGAGGTGCTGGCCAATCAGGGCTATCAGGTCAGCGGTAGCGATCTGAAAGTCTCCCCGTTGTGGAGCGTCTGCGTGACTGCGGAGTAACGGTGGCGATTGGCCATGCGCAGGATAACGTGGTGGGGGCTGACGTTGTGGTGGTATCAAGCGCCATTGATGCCACCAACCCGGAAATCCACTGGGCCTACGAGCACCGCGTACCCGTCGTCAGGCGGGCAGAAATGCTGGCAGAGCTGATGCGTTTTCGCCATGGTATTGCTGTAGCAGGTACCCACGGCAAAACCACTACCACCAGTATAACCGCGACCCTGCTGGCTGAAGGTGGGCTTGACCCGACCTTTGTGATTGGCGGCAAGTTAACTAGCGCAGGCACCAATGCCCGGTTGGGCGAGGTGATTATCTGGTGGCAGAAGCCGATGAGTCGGATGCTTCATTTCTGCATCTGCAGCCTTTGGTATCGATTGTCACCAATATTGATGCTGACCATATGGCGACCTATGGAGGTGATTTCGAGCGCCTGAAAACGACCTTTATCGAATTTCTGCACAACCTGCCGTTTTATGGCCTGGCGGTGTTGTGTCTGGATGATAGTCATGTGCGTGAGCTGTGTGATCAGGTTAAACGCCAGTTTGTTACCTATGGGTTTGCTGCTGACGCTGACTATCGCATCACTGATTTTACCCAGCATCAGGGTGACGTCACCTTTACGGCGTTACGCCCCGGTAATGCTTCTCCCCTGAAGGTACGCCTGGCCATGCCGGGTAAGCACAACGCCTTGAATGCCATGGCGGCCATCGTGGTTGCCACCGATGCTGGCGTGAGTGATGCAGCGATTTTACGTGGGCTGGAAAATTTTGCCGGGGTCGGGCGGCGCTTTCAGGTGCACGGTCATTTTGCTCTACCCGGACAGGGCGGCGACGTCATGCTGGTGGATGACTATGGTCACCATCCCCGTGAAGTTGATATGGTCATTCAGGCCGTCAGGGCCGGTTGGCCTGACCGACGTCTGGTGATGCTCTACCAGCCCCACCGCTACACGCGTACGCGGGATCTCTATGAAGACTTTGTACGCGTTCTGTCGAAGGTCGATACCCTGGTGCTGCTGGATGTCTATAGTGCAGGAGAAAACGTTATTTCCGGCGCTGAAGGGCGTTCACTGGCGGGGTCAATTCGTCAGCGCGGTGAAGTTGATCCGCTCTTTGTCGAAAGCAAGCAGGAGCTGCCGGGTATCCTGCAGAATGTATTACGCCCGGGTGATATTCTGATAACCCAGGGAGCGGGGGACATAGGCGGTATTGCCCAGTCGCTTGCTCAGGCACAGTTAATGCTTGATGAGGTGTCATTTTGAGCAGTCGTTCAGCTATGCAAAAAGCCAGTGCGTCAGCAGCAGATGCACAGGGAAACCGTGTTGTTGTTGTCTATGGTGGCACATCCGCAGAGCGGGATGTCTCGCTGAAAAGCGGCCAGGCGGTTCTTGCAGCACTGCTGCGTCAGGGAATTGACGCCGTGGGCTACGACCCTTATGAAGCTGGGCTGACAGGCCTTGAGCAACTGGCTCCTGAGCAGGTATTCATCGCCCTGCATGGGCGCGGTGGAGAAGATGGCTGCTTGCAGGGAGCGCTTGAGCTGCTGGGTATCCGTTATACCGGCAGCGGCGTCCTGGCGTCTGCACTTGGAATGGACAAGCAGCGCACCAAGCAGGTCTGGCAGGCTCTGGGGTTGCCCACTCCGGAAAGCGTTATTCTCAGTGGATCAAGTGACTGGCAGAGTGTCGTCGAACAGCTAGGGTTGCCGCTGATCGTCAAGCCTGTACATGAAGGTTCTACCCTGGGGATTACCATCGTAAATTCCCGCGATGAGCTGGTATCTGCCTACCATGAAGCGGCACGTTTTGATGCCCAGGTCATGGCTGAGCGGTTTGTTGTCGGTGATGAATATACGGTGGCGCTGTTAGGTGAACAGGTATTGCCAGCCATTCTCGTTGAGGTGCCTGGGGGCTTCTATGATTACGAGGCCAAGTACCTCTCCAATACTACACAGTACCATCTGCCCTGTGGTCTTTCAGGCGAAGACGAACAAGCCTTGGCTGAGCTTTGCCAACAGGCGTTTGCCGCTATTGGCGGCAGCGGTTGGGGGCGCGTTGACGTGATGCGCGATGCTGATGGCCAGTTCTGGCTGCTGGAAGTCAACACCGTCCCCGGCATGACCGATCATAGCCTGGTTCCTCAGGCAGCTGCCCATGCAGGTATCGGGTTTGATCAGCTGGTAGTGGAAATTCTCGCCACGGCTGGTTGGCAGGGTGACCATGAAGCGGCGTAGCAGTTGGCTCGGCCTGGCTTTATTGGTGCTGCTACTGGTTGCGGGCGGGCGAGCGCTATGGCTATGGCTTGATCGGCCAATTGAGCGCGTCTCCATCCGCGGCGACTGGGATTATGTCAACGCTGATTACCTGCGCACCCAGCTGTCCCCTTTAGTGAGTAACACGACCTGGCTGTCTGCGGACCTTGGCAAATTGCGCGATGATGCACTGGATATTGGCTGGCTGCATGAAGTTCGACTCTCCAGAGAGTGGCCTGATACCCTGGTGTTTGAACTGGTCGAACAGCGTCCTGTGGCTCGTTGGAATGATCGCTATTTGCTCAATGATCAGGGTGTTCCCTTTGTTTTTGCGCCTATGGCGGCGCCAGATGGGTTGCCTGACCTGAGTGGCCCAGAAGGCAGTAGTCAGGAGGTGCTGAGTTATTACCATAACCTCCTGCCGGAATTTGCCTCACTGGCGCTTTCGCTGAATCAGTTAAGGCTGGAACCGCGTGGCGCCTGGCGCCTGCAGTTTGATAATGATATGTGGGTAATGTTGGGGCGTCAGCAGCATGAGCTCCGTCTTGCCCGGCTGATGTCGTCGTGGCAGCGCGAATTAAAGCGCTTTAAGGGAGATATCCGTTATATTGATCTGCGTTACCCCAATGGCGTGGCTGTCTCCTGGCATGGTGATGAAGATTACGAGCGATTGGCGCAGTAAGGTTACTCAGCGATTAGTGTCGAGCCGATGGATGAGCATTCACTATATGGGGATTAGCAATAAAGCGATTGGGGCTTTAAATTATTTGTCCAGAGACATATCGTAAAAAAGCGTCAAACATACAAAAAAATCACTTCTTTACTTTAGTTTTCTTGTATTGATCCATTGATCTTATAGTATAGATGGTTAGAGAATAGTGCTATGGTCGTTGGATGTTGACCGTGGCAGCTTTTGTTTTTTTATCAATGCGATCCAGCAGCAACTAGTGATAGCGTTTCTGTCACACATTATTTTTAAGCATTTTTTAGACAGGCACTGTTAGCTTAATTTTTCCATCTAGCCACTACTAAGGAGATTCCCCGACTCATGGCAGATACACCTAACGCAACAGATATGGTGGTCGGGTTGGACATTGGTACGTCCAAAGTGGTGGCTATTGTTGGTCAGCCTACCGATGATGGCAGTATTGAAATCGTAGGTATTGGGGCTCACCCATCACGTGGTATGAAGCGCGGTGTGGTGATTAACATCGAGTCTACGGTGCAATCCATTCAGCGCGCAGTGGAAGAAGCCGAGTTAATGGCCGGCTGTGAAATTCATTCTGTTTATGTCGGGGTTGCAGGAAGCCATATAAGCTCAATGAACTCAGATGGTGTGGTCGCCATCAAGGAGCGCGAAGTTACCTCTTCCGATATTGATCGGGTGATTGACTCAGCGCGTGCCCGGGCCGTATCGGAAGGTCAGCGGGTGCTGCATGTTCTGCCACAGGAATTTGCCATTGATAATCAGGGCGGTATTCGTGAACCATTGGGCATGTCCGGTGTCAGGTTGGAGGCGCAGGTTCATCTGGTCACAGCCGCCCTCAATGCGGTTCAGAATATCGAGAAATGCGTGCGACGCTGTGGCCTTGAAGTGGATGCCATCATCCTTGAACAGCTTGCCTCAAGCATGTCAGTGTTGACAGAAGACGAACGAGAGCTGGGTGTGTGTATGGTGGATATCGGTGGTGGTACCACTGACATGGCCATTTTTACTGAAGGCGCCATCCGCCATACGGCGGTCATACCCATTGCCGGGGATCAGGTGACTAACGATATTGCCATGGCGTTGCGTACACCGACCCAGCATGCAGAAGAAATCAAGGTCAAGTATGCCTGCGCGCTCACGCAGTTGGCGTCCTGCGATGAAATGATCAAGGTGCCGAGTGTGGGCGACCGGCCAGCGCGTGATCTGTCTCGTCAATCCTTGGCTGAAGTTGTCGAGCCGCGTTACGAAGAGCTGTTTACACTGGTGCGTGACGAGCTGCGTCGCAGTGGTTACGAGGATATGGTAGCCGCAGGAATTGTGCTGACAGGTGGCACTTCACGAATGGAAGGGGTAAGCGAGCTTGCCGAAGAAATTTTTCATATGCCGGTGAGAATTGCTTCCCCGCAAAACGTTAAAGGTTTATCTGACGTAGTGCGTAACCCGATTTATGCAACAGGAGTCGGTTTACTGCACTATGCTTTGCAAGAAGCGCGTCATGGCCAACGCCATGGCGGCGCAAGCGGTGGCATACCGACAGCACGGCGCCAGAGTAGCTCGCGGCACGAACTGACAATCGATGTATCACCGCTGGCAAAAATCAAGGGCTGGTTCAAAGGAAATTTCTGACAGGACCGTATATACGGTTCAGGAGACGGGGCTTATGTTCGAATTGGTAGATAGCGCACCCTCGAGCAGTGCGGTCATAAAAGTTGTTGGTGTTGGTGGTGGCGGCGGCAATGCGGTTAACCACATGGTGGAAAGCAGCATTGAAGGCGTAGAATTCATTTGTGCCAACACGGATGCCCAAGCGTTGAAACGCGTCTCCGCTAAAACAGTCCTGCAGTTGGGCAGTGAGATCACCAAGGGGCTGGGTGCTGGTGCCAATCCTGACGTAGGTCGTCAGGCAGCTATGGAAGACCGTGACCGCATCGCTGAGCTGCTTGATGGGGCCGATATGGTCTTTATTACCGCCGGGATGGGCGGTGGAACCGGGACGGGTGGAGCGCCTGTGGTGGCTCAGGTGGCCAAGGAACTGGGAATTCTTACCGTTGCTGTGGTTACTCGTCCGTTCCCGTTTGAAGGCCCCAAGCGAATGCGTGCTGCGGAAGAGGGCATGAAAGAACTTTCCGAGCACGTTGACTCACTGATCACCATTCCCAATGAAAAGCTGCTGTCGGTGCTGGGCAAGAATGCCACCTTGCTAACGGCCTTCAGTGCTGCCAACGATGTTCTGCTAGGCGCCGTTCAAGGGATTGCCGAACTGATTACTAGCCCGGGTATTATCAACGTCGACTTTGCAGACGTACGCACCGTCATGTCTGAAATGGGTATGGCAATGATGGGCACCGGTGGGGCAACCGGCGAAAACCGCGCCAGGGAAGCCGCTGAGAAAGCTATTCGCAGCCCGCTGCTGGAAGATATCGACCTGCACGGTGCTCGCGGTATCCTGGTTAATATTACCGCAGGTCCTGACCTTTCCATCGGTGAGTTCAATGATGTGGGCGCGACTGTTCAGGAGTTTGCTTCTCAGGAAGCCACTATTGTTGTAGGCACGTCGATTGATATGGAAATGACCGACGAGTTGCGGGTGACGGTTGTTGCTGCTGGTCTGGATAACAGTAAAGCCAAGGCGCCGCCCGCGCGGGAAGCCGTTCGGCGCACGGCCGCAGATGCGGCAGATTATCGCAAGCTTCAGCAGCCGACTGTGATGCGTCAACAGCAGGCAGCGCGGGCTGAAGCGCCAGAGCAAAGGCCGCGTGCTGAAAAGCGCCGTGCGCCTGAGGCTGATGACTATCTGGATATCCCCGCTTTCCTGCGCCGTCAGGCCGATTAAGCTTTAACATTAGTGTCACGGAGGCAGCAAACGTCGTTTTCAATTAGTTAAAACGTACGTTTGCTGCTAAAATGAACGCTGTTCGATTACTGTTGCCTAAGCTATATTCCTCGTCATCTGGTCTTCATGATCAACCTTTCATACCGCAGCAGTCCTTCATCAATCATCTGTCTTTCATAAATAATTAGAGTATGACCACTGCCCATGATCAAACAACGCACCCTGCAAAACGTTATTCGTGCCACTGGAGTTGGTCTGCACTCCGGTAAAAAAGTCAACATGGCGTTGCGTCCTGCCCCCGTTAACACGGGAATTATCTTTGTCAGAACGGATCTTGATCCTGTTGTTGAGGTTCCTGCACGTGCTGATCTTGTGGAAGACACCATGCTGTGTACGGCGCTATCCTTCAAAGGCGTCAAGGTAGCGACCGTTGAGCACCTGATGTCTGCCCTGGCAGGCCTGGGTATCGATAATGCATACATTGATGTCAGTGCGCCCGAAGTGCCGATCATGGATGGCAGTGCCAGCCCCTTTGTATTTCTTATTCAGTCTGCAGGCATCATGGAGCAGCCAGCTGCCAAAAAATTCATGCGCATCAAGCGCCCAGTATCTGTGGTTGAAGGTGACAAAGAAGCTCACTTCCTGCCTCACCAGGGCTTTAAGGTGTCGTTTTCCATCGATTTTGATCATCCCGTCTTTGATCAGCAGAATCAGACAACACGGATTGATTTCTCTACCACGTCTTTTGTCAAAGAGGTGTCCCGAGCGCGTACTTTCGGCTTCATGCGTGATATTGAATTCCTGCGTTCCAACAATCTGGCGCTGGGTGGAAGTCTTGAAAACGCCATTGTTGTTGATGACTACCGCATTGTTAACGAGGGCGGTCTGCGCTACGACGATGAGTTCGTCAAACACAAGGTACTGGATGCCATCGGCGACCTTTACCAGTTGGGCTATAGCCTGATTGGTGAGTTTCGTGGGGTTAAATCGGGCCATGCGCTGAATAATCAGCTATGTCGTGAATTGCTGGCCCAGCCCGATGCCTACGAAATCATCACTTTTGAAGAAGCATCGTCAGTGGCGCCAATTTCCTATTCGGCCCCAGCGATGGCGTAGCAAGTAGTATGCGGGTGAGTTGATGTAAGAGATTGTGGCTGATTATTTTCTGAAGCACCGCTAATGCGGTGCTTTTAGCGTTTTCTGGCATGCGATGCCAGCCTGCTCAAGGCACCTTTCAACGCAGGGTCGCTGGTTTCCTCTGCGCAGGCTGTCAAGGTTTCGGCGGCATTTATTGAAAGCTCGCGGGTATTGCGTTCCGGTACCTTGACAGGATGAACCGGCCTTACCTTGAAGGTCAAGGCGGTGACGCCTTCAAACCCTGGTAGCTGGTGTAGAAGCGTTAACAGACGCTGTTGTTCAAAGCGCAACCAGGTTACCCAACTGGCTTGGCTGCTGATGATGGTCAATTTTCCCTGGCGAAATCCGCCCACGAAAACATGAGCGCGCATCTCTTCTGGCAGATGAGCCCTTAGGTGGCGCTGTGCCTGATCAATCAGGCGAGACTGACGAATCAGCAGGCTGGCACCGCTGCGCTGTTCGAGGAGTTTCCCGATGGGCTGTGCTCGCGAACGCTTAACCTTTATACTCATGCGCTTAGCTCTTCGGCGAACCCTCAAGTGGGCGTTTGGGGAGAAAGGATGATGTTTGCCGCTTAAAAATAAAGCCTAACACGCTCAGGAGTGTAGCCACAGTATGTCTTTGCCATCTTCATCGCGACCTTTGCCCGTGCGCCGTTTACGTCGTTATGGGGTTACGCGATGGTGGTGGGCAGGTCTCTTGGTGGGTTGCCTGTTGCCTGCCACTTTGTCTTCAGTCGACGTCATGCGCAATAGTGAGCGCAGCGCCTGTGTGGTGTTTTTTGTGCCTGCCGTGCTGAGAGCCCAGTCGCGCCATATTGCCTGGGTGCGGCGGGTTTACCAGCGTTGGTTGGGAAGTTCGCCACCTAGCGGGGATATTCAACAGGCGCGTGTAAAGAGGCCAGGTGCAGTCATTGTGTGGCTGGTGGCGGCTCAAGATGTTTTTACCCGTCGTGGCCCACCGTCCGGTTGGCGTCGGAAAACATGACCCTGGTAACCTCATTTTTATTAGGCTCCTTGAGCTAAGCTACGTCAATTGGACTGTTCATGATTAATAATTTATTGCGCAAGGTGGTTGGTTCGAAGAACGACCGTGAAGTTAAACGAATGCATAAAAGCGTTAAGCATATCAATGCCTTCGAAGCCGAGCTTGAAGGGTTGAATGATGCGCAACTGCAGGAAAAAACGCCCCAGCTACGCCAGCGCCTGAATGACGGCGAACCGCTGGATAGTTTACTACCCACCGCATTTGCCGTGGTTCGTGAAGCCAGTAAGCGCGTCATGGGAATGCGCCATTTTGATGTGCAGATGGTGGGCGGCATGACGCTGCACCGTGGGCGCATCGCGGAAATGAAGACCGGCGAAGGTAAAACCCTGGTGGCTACCCTGGCAGTGTATCTCAATGCCTTGCCTGCCAAGGGCGTTCACGTCGTCACTGTGAATGATTACCTGGCCCGCCGCGATGCCGAGTGGATGCGGCCCTTGTATGAATTTTTAGGGCTTTCTGTCGGGGTGATCTTTGCTGGCCAGACCAGCACCGAAAAGCGCTATGCCTATCAGTGCGATATTACCTATGGCACCAACAACGAATTTGGCTTTGACTACTTGCGCGACAATATGGCCTTTTCACTGGATGACAAGGTTCAACGTGGTTTGCATTACGCGATTGTCGATGAAGTTGACTCCATCCTGATTGACGAAGCGCGCACACCGCTGATTATTTCCGGTGCCGTGGATGAAAACACCGACCTGTATGGCGTTGTCAACCGCCTCGCTCAGCATTTGGAAGCTGGTGAGGAGATGGAAGACGAAGAGGCGACGGTAACAGGTGATTTTCTTCTGGATGAAAAACAGAAGCAGGTTGAGCTGACCGAGCAGGGGCATAACAAGGTTGAGGAGCTGATGCGCTCGGAAGGGCTGCTTGGGGAAGATGAATCCCTGTATGCGGCCCAGAACCTTAACCTGCTACAACATATGCATTCTGCACTGCGGGCAAGGCATCTTTATCACCGTGATGTGGATTATATCGTCAACGAAGGGCAGGTGGTTATCGTTGATGAACACACGGGCCGCTCCATGCCCGGGCGCCGTTGGTCCGAGGGCTTACACCAGGCCGTTGAGGCCAAGGAAGGCGTCACTGTCCAGCGTGAAAGCCAGACGCTGGCATCCACCACCTTCCAGAACTATTTCCGCCTGTATGAAAAACTGGCAGGGATGACGGGTACGGCCGATACCGAAGCCTTTGAGTTCCGTCAGATTTACGGTCTGGACGTGATCGTGATCCCGACTAACCGCCCGCTGGTACGTAAAGATCTCAACGATCTGGTGTTCTTGAGCGCCGAAGAAAAGTTTGAAGCCATCATCAAGGACGTCAAGGCAGAAACCGAAGCCGGCCGTCCTGTGCTGGTGGGTACCGCTTCGATTGAAACATCGGAATACCTTGCAGGCCTGATGCGTGAAGCAAAGCTTGACTTCAACGTGCTTAACGCCAAACAGCACCAGAGTGAAGCCGAGATTATCTCCCAGGCGGGCCGCCCGGGGGCAATTACAATTGCCACCAATATGGCCGGACGCGGCACCGACATCATGCTGGGCGGTAACTGGGAAGCCGAAGCCGCCAGGCTTGAAAACCCCTCTGAGGCTGAGATAGTAGCGCTAAAGGCTGAATGGCAGAAGCGCCACGATGCCGTGCTGGATGCCGGTGGCTTGCACGTTGTCGGTTCTGAGCGCCACGAGTCGCGGCGTATCGATAACCAGCTGCGCGGCCGCGCAGGGCGTCAGGGTGACCCTGGTTCAACGCGCTTTTTCCTGTCGCTGGAAGACAGCCTGATGCGCCTGTTCGGCTCTGATCGGGTCAAGCGCCTGATGCAGGCATTGGGTCTTGAGCGCGGCGAGGCCATTGAGCATAAAATGGTTTCCAACGCCGTCGAACGGGCGCAGAAAAAGGTCGAAGGGCGCAACTTTGATATTCGCAAGCAGCTGCTTGAGTATGACGATGTAGCCAATGACCAGCGTCGCGTTATCTACGAGCAGCGCAACGAGATTCTCGCTGCTGACGAAGTGGCCGAGGCGGTCGCCGGCATTCGTGAAGAGGTGATGGACGAGGCGGTCAGCCAGTTCGTGCCGCCTCAGAGTCTGGCGGAACAGTGGGATCTGCCGAGTCTTGAGGTGCACCTTAAGACCGAATTCAACCTTGACGCACCCGTCGTGACGTGGGCCAAGGAAGACCAACGCTTCAGTGAAGAAAAGCTCCGCGAGCGTCTGCAGACCATGCATCAGGAAGCCTACGCTGCCAAGGTGGAAGCCGCAGGTGAAAGTCTGATCCGGCGCTTTGAAAAGCAGGTCATGTTGCAAGTGCTGGATACTCGTTGGAAAGAACACCTGCAGTCCATGGATCATCTGCGTCGCGGTATCCACCTGCGCGGCTATGCGCAAAAGAACCCCAAGCAGGAATACAAGCGTGAATCCTTCGAGCTGTTCCAAAATCTACTGACCAATATCAAGGCGGATGTCACCCGTATCCTCAGTCATGTGCAGGTGCGCCAGCCAGAAGAAGTCGATGCACTAGAGCAGCAGCGGCGTGATGTGCTGGCCCGTGAACAGGCCTCAGCCGCCAGCCGTCACGATGAGCCCACAGAGGCTCAGGCGCCAGAGGCCGAAGAAAATGCAGCACCTGTGCCGCCAGGTGCTGATGGCCGCCCGGTACGCCGTGAAGGTCCCAAGGTCGGGCGTAATGACCCCTGCCCATGTGGGTCTGGAAAAAATACAAGCAGTGCTGCGGAAAACTCGATTAGTCAGCGTTGAGACCATCAAAGGTGGAGGATAATCAGCATGGCAGTAGGAAACGTGCCTTTTCCGGCCATGCCCCGGATTGAAGGGGTAAGCCTGGGTAGTGCCATGGCAGGCATTAAAAAAGCCGATCGTCGCGATCTGGTGGTGATTGAATTGCCAGAAACCGCGACGATGGCAGGGGTGTTTACGCTTAACGCCTTCTGTGCGGCACCGGTGCATGTGGCCAAGGCGCACCTTGGCCAGTGCCTTGAAAAGCATCAGGCACCGCGTTACTGGCTGATCAATACCGGTAATGCCAATGCCGGGACGGGTGAGCAGGGGATGGAGGATGCCAAACGCTGCTGTGCTGCCCTGGCTGACGCCGCCGGGGTGCCGGTGGAAAGCGTCCTGCCTTTTTCGACGGGAGTGATCGGTGAACCCCTGCCAATGGACAAGCTGCTTGACGGCATTCCTGCGGCTTTCTCGGCGCGCCATGATCACGCAGATGCCTGGGAGCAGGCCGGTGAAGGTATCCTGACCACGGATACGCGCCCCAAAGGTGCCAGTATCGTCGTGGATATAGGCGATCAGCAAGTGACTATCAACGGCATTGCCAAAGGTTCCGGGATGATTCGCCCCAATATGGCCACCATGCTGGGGTTTGTGGTGACCGATGCGCGCATTGAGCAGCCACTTCTGGCGCAGTTGCTGCGCGAGACCACCGACCGCTCGTTTAATTGCATTACCATCGATAGCGATACCTCGACCAATGACGCCTGCATGCTGGCGGCGACCGGGGAGGGTGCCGTAGTGGCAAGCCAGGATGAGATTGCCATTTTCCGCAATGGCCTGCAGCGGGTCATGATTGAGCTTGCCCAGGCGATTGTGCGTGATGGCGAAGGCGCAACCAAATTCGTTACTTTGCAGGTGGAAGGTGCCCGTTCACGTCAGGAGGCACTGGATGTCGCCTTTACGGTGGCCCACTCGCCGCTGGTCAAAACGGCTCTTTACGCGTCTGATGCCAACTGGGGACGGATTCTGGCAGCAGTTGGCCGGGCGCCGGTGGAGGCATTTGACGTGAATCGTGTTGTTATTGAGCTGGATGAAGTCAGGCTGGTGGAGCAGGGTGGCCGTGCGGCAAGCTACACCGAAGAAGCAGGGAGTGCGGTGATGGCTCGCGAGGAAATCACGATAAGGATTGATCTTGATCGCGGAGGAGAGAGCGCCACTGTCTGGACGACAGACCTCTCGCATGATTATGTATCGATTAACGCCGATTATCGCAGCTAGCCTTGACGCTGGCAGGTGCGCAAAACAGTGGGTACTGACGCAATGAGTGTAATGGTAAAAAGACGGGTGCATGTCGCTGCGGCAGCAATTATCAGCGCTGACCAACAACAGGTGCTGATTGCGCGTCGGCCCTCCAACGTGGATCAAGGGGGCTCTGGGAGTTTCCCGGTGGCAAGCTGGCACCCTACGAGACAGGTCTGGAAGGGCTCAAGCGTGAATTGCACGAAGAGCTGGGGGTGGAAATCAGAAACGCCCAGCCCCTGATTCGTGTTCATCACGAATACCCCGACAAGCATATCCTGCTGGATGTCTGGCAGGTTCATGAGTTTTCCGGCGAACCCTTTGGCCGCGAAGGTCAGGCAGTGCGCTGGGTGCCGATGAACGAACTGGCAAACTACCCCTTTCCGGCCGCGAATCTACCGATCCTGCGCGCTGTCATGCTGCCCACCGAGTATCTGATTACCGCTGAGGAAGACGATGAGGCGCGCTTTGATGCCCGCCTGGAACGTGCTCTGCGCGAAGATAGCATCCGCTTGGTGCAGCTGCGTGCCAAACAGCTGGATAGATCGGCCTATGTGGCACGTGCCCAGCGCGCTTTGGCGCTGTGCAAGCGCCATGGGGCGCGCCTTCTTTTGAACGGTGAGCCTGACCTGCTGCAGGAAGTGGATGCAGACGGCATTCATCTGACCAGCGCGCGCTTGATGAAGCTTGAACGCCGCCCGATTGCGGAAAACCAGTGGCTATCGGCCTCGACCCATGATCAGGCGCAGCTTAGCCAGGCCGCTGTACTGGGCTGTGATTTTGTTACCCTGTCGCCACTGCGCACCACACCGTCACATCCGGAAGTGCCGCCCATGGGCTGGCATGATTTCCAGCAGCTGGTGGAGCGCGCCGCTATGCCGGTATTTGCCCTGGGTGGCATGACCCGCTTTGATGCGCATCACGCCCGTGCGGTGGGTGCCCAGGGCATTGCGTCTATTCGCGATTTCTGGAAGTAGATCAGCGCTGCCTTGTACAGCGCTTGATCAATCCCGGTAGCGGCGCGTCAGGTCAGCATAGGCCTCGACGCGCCGATCGCGCAGGTAAGGCCAGATACGCCGGGTATTTTCGCCGCGCGTCATATCCAGAGTGACCAGCAAGTTTTCGGCGTCTTCGCTGCCGTGGACTAACAGCTCGCCCTGAGGCCCGCAGGCAAAGCTGCCGCCCCAGAACTGAATGCCGCTGCCGACGTTAGAAAGGTCCGCTTCAAAACCGACGCGATTGGCGACCAGCACTGGCACACCGTTAGCTACGCCATGGGCGCGTTGGATCAGGGTCCAGGCATCTTTCTGACGAGCCTGTTCAGCGCCATCATCGTTTGGGTCCCAGCCGATAGCTGTCGGGTAAAGGAGTATTTCCGCACCTGCCAGCGCCATCAATCGTGCGGCTTCCGGGTACCATTGATCCCAGCATACCAACACGCCTAGGCGGCCCACTGAGGTGTCAATCGGGCTGAAGCCACTGGTGCGTGCCGGGTCGTGATCTCCGGGAGTGAAGTAAAACTTCTCATAGAAGCCTGGGTCGTCAGGAATGTGCATCTTGCGATAATGGCCCACTCGACCCTCAGAGCGGTCATATACCACCGCCGTATTGTGGTAGAGCCCAGCCGCGCGACGTTCAAAAATCGAGCCGACCAGAACGATATCCAAGGTGCGGGCCAGGTGTGCCAGGTGCTCGCCCGTCGGGCCATCCAGGGGTTCGGCAAGGTCAAACAGAGCCGGGTCTTCGTACTGGCAGAAATAGTGCGTGGCATGCAGTTCCTGCAATACCACCAATTCAGCGCCTTGCTGGGCGAGGTTGCGAATAGCGGCTTCGCTCGCCGCCAGGCTGCGGGCTTTGTCGGGCCAGGCATGTTGTTGAACGATGCCCACTGTCAGTGTTTTGTTCAGCATACGGTCTCCCGCCTTGAGTAAAATCATGTCTGGATAGTTTGGCAATCGAGGGGTCACTTGATGCCATCTCAGCGTCGAAGCGTTCCCTTGGGTAGCTGCATGGTCAGGCAATGCAGGCTGCCGTGTTGGCGGATCACGCTGGTGCAGTCAATCGGAATGAGTTGGCGGCTTGGAAAGGCGCGGCCCAGCGCTTCCAGTGCGCGCCTATCAGCCGAGTCGCCATAGATCGGCACCAGGACAGCCTGATTGATGATCAGGAAGTTGGCATAGGTAGCTGGCAGGCGACGTCCATCGTCCGGTGCGTAGCAGGGGGCAGGCCAGGGCAGCGGAATCAGACGGTAAGGCTGGCCGTCACGCTGGCGGAAAGCCTGCAGCTCGGCTTGCATGGCAGCTAACGCCGGATAATGTGGGTCATCGGGATCATCGCATTGCACGTAAGCGATCGTGTCGGGCGAACAGAAACGCGCCAGGGTATCGATATGACTGTCGGTATCATCACCGTCCAGGTAGCCGTTTTTGAGCCACAGGAACCGCTCTATGCCCAGATCCTGGGCAAGCTGTGTTTCAATGTCCGTGCGGGAAAGATTCGGATTGCGGTTGGGGTTGAGTAAGCAGGCTTCGGTGGTCAGTAAGGTGCCTTCCCCATCGGTTTCAATCCCGCCGCCTTCCAGCACCAGGTCGCGGGTTTCAATCGGGCATGCCCAGCACTGCGCCGCATCCAGCTGGCGGGTTAGCTGGTTATCCAAAGATGCCGGAAACTTGCCGCCCCAGCCGGTAAAGGTATAGTCGAGCAGCTTCAGTTCCCCCGCTGAATTGGCAACGCTGATGGGGCCATGGTCACGTGCCCAGGTGTCATTGCTGGCACTGACCAGCAGCTGAATCTGCTGGCTGGCGACCGCGTAGCCGCTGAATAGCTGGGTGAGGCGCAGGCGGGTTGTCTCATCAGGCACGCAGATCAGTACCCGCTGATAACGGGCGGTTGCCAATACAATGCGCTCCAGCGTTGCCTCGATGCGTTCCAGTAGCGGCGCCCAGTCGCCGTCCTTGCGCGGCCAGGTAAGTTGAATGGCGTCCTGAGGCGCCCATTCGGGCAGCATGTGAAAAAGTGTGTTCGACAACCTGGGGCCTTTTGGGTAGGTAGTGTAAAGAACAGCGTCTATTTGCGCCGCGCAATGTAGGGTGGGGATGGGCAAGTTGCAAGCCTTTTGCAGCATCCTCCGCGTGAAAACCAAGGCAAGGGAACATCGCGCCTGTTTGGCGTTCCAAACAAGCCGCCAACTCTGTGCAGTCAGAATGAAAAACCGTACCATGATCGCTCGCTAATAAGGAATCATGCCATGCTTGATCGTTTGCCTTTTCTGGTGGGCTTGCGCTATGTCCGCGCAAAACGCCGAAATCATTTTATTTCATTTATCTCAATGACCTCCATGCTTGGCTTGATGCTGGGTGTTGCCGTGCTCATCCTGGTGCTGTCGGTGATGAATGGTTTTGATCATGAGCTGCGTACACGCATTCTGGGCATGGTGCCTCACACCAAGATAGAGGCCCGCAATGGCCTGGTGGAGTGGGAAGCCCTGGCCAATCAGTTGATTGAGCGCGAGCGGGTAATAGGGGCTGCCCCCTATGTAGAGCAGCAGGGCATGTTCTCGGTGGGTGGTCGCAATCAGGGGGCCATGATCAACGGTATTCATCCCGAATGGGAAGATCGGGTGTCGATCATCGGGGATCATATGCAGCAAGGCAGCCTTGGCGACCTTGAAGCAGGTGAGTGGCATATTGTGCTGGGCTCCATGCTGGCGCGTCAGCTGGGGGTCGGCGTGGGTGATCGTGTGACCCTGCTGGTGCCGGAAGCTTCTATTACGCCGGCGGGTGTTTTTCCACGTCTGAAGCGCTTTACTGTCAGCGGCATTTTCAGCGTCGGCGCCGAGTTGGATGCCAGCCTGGCTTATGCCCACATTGACGACATGCAGACGCTTGCCCGTATGGGGAACGCTGTGGGTGGCCTGCGCCTCGAGCTTGATGACCTGTTTGTCTCTGGGCAGGAAACCCAGGCGATACTCAATACCCTGGGGCCTGAATATCGGGGCCGCGACTGGACGTTTTCACACGGTAACCTGTTCCAGGCTATTCAGATGGAAAAACGCATGATTGCCCTGCTGCTGACCGTGATCGTCGCGGTGGCGGCGTTCAATATTGTATCGACCCTGGTCATGGTTGTGACCGACAAACGTGCTGACATTGCCATCCTGCGCACCATAGGCGCTACCCCAGGCTCTATCATGGGCATCTTTATTGTTCAGGGGCTGGCGATCGGGATCATCGGGATTGCCGTCGGCGTTGGTGTCGGTGTCTTGTTGGCATTGACCATAGCAGACCTGATTGGTTGGGCCGAATCAGTCTTGGGTATCCAGTTCCTGGATGCGGGCGTCTATTTCATCAGCGATCTGCCCTCACGGCTTTTGTGGAGCGATGTAGGTAATATCGTTGCCGCTGCTTTCGGGCTGACCTTTCTGTCGACCCTTTATCCCGCCTGGCGCGCTGCCCGCGTGCAGCCCGCAGATGTATTGCGCTATGAGTAAGGATACCGCTATGTCGAACGAATCTACGCCAAGTCAGTCGTCTGCGCCTGTAATGTTGGTATGTGAAGGTATTTCCCGGGTGTATAGCGAAGGCCCGCGTGACCTGACCGTGTTGAACAAGCTGTCGCTTAGCGTGCATGCAGGCGAGCGTGTGGCTATTGTGGGCAGCTCTGGCTCAGGCAAAACCACCCTGTTGAACCTGATGGGGGGCTGGATCGTCCTACTGGAGGCAGCATCACCATTGCCGGTGAGTCGCTGGCTGGCTTGGGAGAGGCCGCCATGGGGCGCTTTCGCAACCGCTATATCGGCTTTGTCTATCAGTTTCACCATTTGCTGGCGGAATTTACCGCCGTGGAAAACGCCGCCTTGCCGTTGATTATTCGCGGTCAGCGCAAGCGTGATGCTGAAAAACGCGCGCTGGCGCTGCTCACCAGAGTGGGTATGGCCGAGCGTGGCGACCATAAACCGGGCGAGCTGTCAGGGGGAGCGTCAGCGGGTGGCGATTGCCAGAGCGCTGGTCACTGACCCGAGTCTGGTGTTAATGGATGAGCCAACCGGTAACCTTGATCAGCAGACTGCCTCGACCATTCTGGAACTAATGGATGAGCTGGCCAGGGAAAGCGCCTGCGCCTTTGTGATTGTCACCCACGACCGCGACCTGGCCGCCCATCAGGATCGGGTTCTACAGTTGGATAACGGCCAACTGCTAGTAAGCAGCTAGCGGTATCAGCGCTCATCATCAAACTGGGATTCTATCCTGGCTCGACGCAACTGGCGCTTGACACGTCTCTGGCGCCAGTTACGCACGACACATTCCAGCGCCAGATCAGGCGAATGGCGATATTGGCAACAATGGCAAGTGTGACTGCACTGATCAGAGAGCCGAGAAACAGGGCAGGCATGATGTCCTGCATCTGCTCGGCGATCCAGCGGGTTGAGATGCGCGACGGCGCCTCGCGCACCGGGGTGTCGAGGAAGAAGGCACCAATCACGTAATTGATGTAGAAAATCAGCGGCATGGTTAATGGGTTGGTTACCCATACCAGGCCGATGGAAAGTGCCAGGTTGCAGCGGGTCAGGCGTGCTCCAAGAGCGGCAATGACCATCTGAAAGGGAATCGGCAGCATGGCGCAGAACAGGCCAACGCTAAAGGCATTGGCAACGCTGCGGCGGGTCAGTAGCCATAGCCGAGTATCAGCCAGTAAAGGGGCCACCAGCCGTAAGGAACGCTGCCGCCGAAGGGTGTCGGGTTTTGGTATATAGCGATGTAAAAACCGACGCGGCATAGTTGATACTCTTGCCAGGTAAAAGGCTATTATCCATATAGTATCAGCCTTCGGCTATGTAAACGCAGTAGGTTAGATAAACGCAAAGAAATATCAATACATTGAAGGTGTTGGCTAAGGCTCGCCAGGGAGGGCGACATGCGCACAGGCATAGCGCTTCCAGCGGCACTGGCCCTGCTAGGGGGCGTGCTAAGTGTTTCATCCGGGCTCGTGCAGCAATTTCCAGGGCTCTTCCTGGCGGTGTATCTGCTCGCAGGGCTGTGGATCGCCAACCGGTACTTTTCAGGCCTCCTGTTTTGGCTGCTCTGGGGCATCCTGGTCGCCCTGTTGACGATTGAGCAAGGCCGTGCCTTACCGGCTGGCCTGAGCGGCAGTGACCTAAGCGTCGAGGCCCGGGTGCTCAACGTGAGTAATGATAACGGTGTGGCGCGCCTGACCCTGCGGCTACTTCACTGTGTTTCGCCGCCGGGGCAGCCAAGCTGTAAGGCGCTTGGCAAAGTGCGCGTCAGTGCTTATCAGGATACCCACTTTCAGCCTGGCGAGCGCTGGGAGATGACCCTGCGGTTGCGTCCACCGCGAGGTTTCAGCAATCCCGATACCTTTGATTATCAGGCCTGGCTGTGGCGTGAGCGTTTGCATGCCACCGGCTATGTGCGTCAGTTACCATCTGCCATCAGGCTGGCTGAATCGACGTTTTCGCTGCGCCGTCTGGGGCTTGACTACCTGGCCGAAAAACCTTTAGCGGAGCGCTCTCGACGCTGGCTGGCGGCGCTGACGCTGGGGGATAGCGATCAGCTGGAACGTCAGGACTGGGATCTGCTCAACCATAGCGGTACGACTCATCTGGTGGTGATTTCAGGATTGCACGTGGGGTTGGTGCGTACCCAGCTTCTGTTGGCTCCCCTGACGGCGGGAGCGGTTTTGCTTGCTTTTGGCCGCCTGGCGCCGCTTGCCCCCTTGATCAATCTGCTGGCGGTTCCCTGGGTGAGCTTGGTGATGGTGCCTAGCGCCATGCTGGGTTGGTTGCTGATGCCGGTTGCCCCCTTGGCCGAGTTGAGTTGGTGGGTGTTTGAGCAAGCTCTGAATCTGTTTCATGGGCTACTAACGCTCAACGTGGCGTATCTGCCGCTGTGGGAGCCTTCCCCAGCCATTATAAAACCCTGGGGGTAGGGTTTATATGGTTGGCGCTGTGTTGGGGGTTGCCAGCCACTTCCTGGACGCTGCGCGCCTTCGCTGTAGTGTCCGTCAGCCTGCTGGCAGTATGGCCGCATGAAGGAAGCTGGCCAGAAGGCGGGCTAAGAGTCAGAGTAATGGACGTCGGCCAGGGTCAGCTGGTGGAATTACGCAGTCAACACCAGCGCATGCTGTATGATACTGGCCCGCGGTTTCGCTCCGGCTTTATGCCGTTGGATACCCTATGGCCTGATGGCCAGCGCTTTGATCAGGTAGTGATTAGCCATGCTGACAACGATCATGCAGGCGGCATTAGCGCACTGCTCGATGGGCATAAGGTAATGGCCTGGTGGCTGCCTCAGGGAGAAGCACCGGATGTGTCGGGCATGCCTGCCCCCGAACCTGTCATACCGGGCGGGGATGGTCGATGGATGGCATCGGCTATGATTATCTCTGGCCGCCACCAGGCAAGAATGAGCTGTCTGCCAACGACCGCTCCTGTGTGCTGCGTGTTACCGTGGGGGAGCATTCACTGTTGCTGACCGGCGATGTGGGGGTTGACGTCGAACGGCGCCTGCTGACGCTACTGGATACTCCCGTTTCGGTGCTGGTGGCGGGTCATCATGGTAGTAATACCAGCTCCGGTGAGCAGTTTGTGCGCCGCACTCGGCCGCGTCATGTGGTGTTCAGCGCCGGTCGGGATAACGCCTTTGGGCATCCTACTCAGGCGGTGGTCAGGCGTTTTCGCCGTACGGGTAGCTGTCTGTGGAATACCGCTCATGACGGTGCTCTCACTTTTGGTTGATCCCGGGTGAAACGCTTAAGGTCACACCCCAGCGCGCGTTGAGTGGCAAACGCCAGCGGTGTTGAAGTCCGCCCGGATCAGGTAGAATTTCGCTATATATAACGGTCAGGAGAGCATGTGACTGAATCTGGGTTATCCATCTATAAACGCTTGCTAAGCTATGTAAAACCGCATTGGCGAGCCTTCAGCCTGGCCATCGTCGGTTTTGTCATCTATGCCGCATCAAGCACGGCACTGGCTGAGTTGATGAAACGCCTGATTGACGGGATTCAGAACCCGGATGCCGCCTTTCGCCTTTTTCTGCCCATGTTTGTGATCATCATGTTTTCGGCCCGTGGTCTGGGCACCTTTCTGAGCACCTATTTCATGGCGTATGTGGGGCGCTATATCATCCATACCCTGCGTTGTGATGTGTTTGCTCACATGCTGCACCTGCCCGGCGTTTTCTTTGATCATCATTCAAGCGGTCACCTGGTGTCGCGGGTCACCTATCACGTTGAGCAGGTGGCAGGGGCGGCCACTAAATCAGTCACCATTCTGCTGCGTGAAGGGCTCTTTGTGATTGGGCTTCTGGGCTACCTGTTATGGACCAACTGGCTGTTGACCCTGCTGTTTATGGCGGTGACGCCGCTGATTGGCGTGGTGGTCAATTATGTCAGCAAGCGCTTCAGGCGTATCTCCAGGCGCATCCAGCATTCTATGGGCGATGTTACTCATGTGGCCTCTGAGGCCATCTCCGGGCACCGAGTGGTGCGCACCCACGGTGCTGAAAACTATGAGAAGCAGCGTTTTACCCGGGTCAGTGAAGAGAACCGTCGCCAGAGCATGAAAGAAGCCATGACCAAGGCCGCCAGTTCACCGGTGATCCTGATGCTGGTGGCCATTTCGATGGCCTTGCTGGTCTGGTTGGCCATGGCGCCAGCACTGCTCGACAACATGACGCCGGGCGAGTTTGTCGCTTTTATTACCGCTGCGGCGCTGATGGTCAAGCCGGTCAGGCAATTGACGGAAATCAACGGCGAGATACAGAAAGGTATAGCAGCAGCCAGCGAGCTGTTTGCTCTGCTCGATGAGCCGGCCGAAGTGGACGAAGGCAAATTGCTGCCGAAGCGCTTGCGTGGCGAGCTAGCTCTTGAAGGGGTGCGTTTTCGCTATGCGCCTGAACAGCCCGAGGTACTGTATGGCATTGACCTGCATATTGCCCCTGGGGAACTGGTGGCTCTGGTCGGGCGTTCAGGCAGCGGCAAGTCGACGCTGGTCAACCTGCTGCCGCGTTTTTACACCCCTACCGGCGGGCGGATTGCCATTGACGGCGTTGATATTGGTGATTATCAACTGAGCCCGTTGCGCCATAATATCGCTATCGTGTCCCAGCAGATCACCCTGTTCAATACCAGTATTGCCGATAATATTGCCTACGGCGTGGATAATGCCGACCCTGCGGCCATTGAAGCCGCTGCAAAAGCGGCCCATGCCCATGAGTTTATCGAACAGCTCCCTGAGGGCTACCAAACCCGGGTGGGAGATAACGGCGTCATGCTGTCAGGTGGCCAACGCCAGCGCCTGGCGATTGCCCGGGCGATTTACAAGGACGCACCCATACTGATTCTGGATGAAGCTACTTCGGCGCTGGATACCGAGTCCGAGCGCTATATCCAGCAGGCGCTGGAGCACGTCTGCCAGGGCAGAACCACCCTGGTAATTGCCCATCGCCTGTCTACCATTGAGCGGGCTGACCGGATTGTGGTGATGGAACAGGGCCGGATCATCGAAGAAGGCACGCACCTTGAACTGCTGGCACAGAAAGGCGCCTATTCGGCACTTTATCGCCTGCAGTTTCAGGACGCGGGTGGCGAACCGCCAACAGGGAACGTGGTTTAATGAGCCTTTCACAGCGCTGGCTGCAAGCCGCTTATCAAGGCAGCCTTTGGCTGACGCCGCTACGTCCGCTGGGCGCCCTGTATGGCTGGGTGATGAAGCGCCGCTATCAGGCCTACGCGGGCGGTAAGCGTGACGTATGGCAAGCGCCGGTGCCCGTTATTGTGGTGGGTAATATCACCCTAGGTGGTACGGGCAAATCCCCCTGGTGGCCTGGCTGGTGCGCTGGCTGAAAGACCAAGGCTATACGCCCGGGATTGTGGCCCGTGGCTATGGGGGAGAGGCTGCGCAGTATCCGCTCATTGTGAATGCAGATACCGACGTCACCCAAAGCGGCGATGAACCCTTGATGCTGGCCCAACAGACAGGCGTTACCGTAGTTGCCGACCCGCAACGGGCCAGAGGGGCGAGGCAGCTGATAGCGCTCGGCTGTGATGTTATTGTCAGCGACGATGGCCTGCAGCACCTGGCCCTGGGGCGGGATATTGAACTGGCTCTGGTGGATGGCCACTGGGGGCTGGGCAATCGGCGCTGTCTGCCAGCCGGGCCACTGCGTGAACCGGCCAGCCGTCTGGAGCAGGTGGATGCCGTTCTGGTGAATGGGGCGCCGTCACACCAGACGCCGGAAAACGCCACGCTCATGCAACTGGTGCCCACTGCCTGGCGTCACCTGGTCAGTGGCGAACAGAAGCCACTGACGCCGTTGCCGTTCAACTTGCCTGTCAACGCCATTGCCGGCATTGGGCGGCCTGAGCGTTTTTTTGAGACGCTTGGCTCCTTGGGGGTTAACGGATGCTGGTATCCTTTTGATGATCACTATCCTTTTGAGGCGTCATCACTGCAGTTCACTGGCCAAGAAGCCGCTCGTCCGTTATTGATGACGGCAAAAGACGCCGTTAAATGTCGACATATTGCCCCGCCTGACAGCTGGGCCCTGGATGTGGAAGCCAGACTTCCACCTGAATTCGAGCGCTGGTTGGCCGAGCGGCTGGCCACGCTTTCTGCGAGGAGACGTACTGATGGATAAGCAACTGTTAGCGATGCTGGTTTGCCCGCTATGCAAGGGTAAGCTCAAGTATGTACGTGAATCCGGGGAGCTGCAGTGCCTTTATGATGGCCTGGCCTACCCGATCAAGGACGATATTCCGGTGATGCTACCCGAAGAAGCCCGGGCAATGGACGCCGACGAAAAGCTGCCGACTTCTCCTGGCCGAACCGGGGAAATCTGAATGGCCGGCTCACAAGCAACGGCATCGGCGGCTGAGGACATCGCTTCCATGCCTGAATTTATTGCCGTCGTGCCCGCCCGTTTTGGTTCCAGTCGCTTGCCGGGTAAACCGCTGCTGGAGATTGCCGGGGAACCCATGGTGGTTCACGTCTGGCGTCGCGCCTGTCAAAGTCAGGCCAATCGGGTCGTGGTCGCCACTGACGATACGCGTATCCGTGAAGCGCTATTGCCCTATGGCGCCGAGGTGGTCATGACCGCGGCCGAGCACCCGTCCGGTACTGATCGCCTGGCCGAAGTCGCTGATACGCTGGCGCTTGGCGATGATGCCCTGGTCGTCAATGTGCAGGGGGATGAGCCCTTGATCCCACCGGCCTTGATCAATCAGGTTGCCCAGCGGCTGGCGGATGACCCCGAAGCATCTATCGCCACGTTGGCAGAATCCATCACCGATATTGAGGCTTTGTTCAATCCTAATGTGGTCAAGGTCGTGCGCAGCCTGCAAGGTCGGGCGCTGTACTTTTCCCGAGCGCCAATTCCCTGGGATCGTGAGCATTTTGCTAGCCGCCCTGAGCTGCTGGAGACCGATGCCTGGCTCAGGCATATTGGAATCTATGCTTACCGTGCAGGCTTTCTGAAGGATTACCGTGATTATCCACCGGCGATGCTGGAGCAGCTGGAGCAACTTGAACAGCTGCGCGCGCTGCAGCAGGGCCATGTGATTCAGGTGGCGCTTGCCTGCGCGGTCAATCCACCTGGGGTTGATACGGCTGAGGATCTGGAGCGGGTGCGTCAGTTGATAAGCGCTGACGATCAGGAGGAAAAATGAAGGTACTATTTGTCTGTCTGGGCAATATCTGCCGCTCACCCAGCGCAGAAGGCGTGTTCAGAAAGGTGCTGGAAGCTCAGGGCTTGCAGGACAGGGTAGAGGTGGATTCCTGCGGTATTGGCGACTGGCATATAGGTAAGGCGCCGGACCCACGCGCTCAACAGGCCGCGCAGCGCAGGGGCATTGATATCAGCGGCCTGCGTGCCCGTCAGCTGAGTGAAGACGATTTTGCCGTGTTTGATGTCATTGTGGCGATGGATCACGACAACCTGAACGCCATTCACGCTATGCAGCCTGAAGGTTATCAGGGCATGAGCTGTCTATTTTTGAGTTTTGCAGGCCAGCCGGATAGCGCCGTGCCTGACCCCTACTATGGGGGCGAGCAAGGCTTTGAAAACGTTCTGGATATGATTGAAGTTGCCTCAAACGGCCTGGTGCAGCATCTGCGGCTATCCCTATGAAGCCTTGTGATTGGCTGTCCGAGGTGGACTTGAGCCTTGCAAATACTCTGCAACTGCCTGCTCGGGCGGCATACTTTTGCGCGCCTGCCACTCTTAACTCACTGCAGGACTGTCTTCGCCAGGCGCATCAGGAAGCGCTGGCAATTCAGCTTTTGGGTGGAGGCAGTAATGTGTTGCTGCCTGAGTATCTGGAGGGGCTGGTCGTGCATCCGGCGCTGAAACAGTGGTGGCTGGAAGATCAGGGCGATACTCTGCTGGCCCATGTAGGCGCCGGGGTAAACTGGCACTCTCTGGTGATGGCGACGGTGGAGAAAGGTCTATGGGGCATTGAAAATCTGGCCTTGATTCCCGGCGATTGCGGTGCAGCGCCAGTGCAGAATATCGGCGCCTATGGGGTTGAACTGGCTGACGTACTCGAAGCCGTACAGGTGATGCACCTTGCGGATGGTCATCTGGCCTGGCTCACCGCTAAAGAGTGCGCCTTTGGCTACCGTGAGAGTATTTTCAAGGCTGAACTGCTGGGTAAAGTGGTGATTACTCGGCTTGTGTTGCGCCTTAAACGTCATGCTGCACCAGTACTTGGCTATGGCGATCTGGCTCAGCGGCTGGGAGAAAATCCGAGCAGCCTGGACGTTGCGGACGCAGTGTGTCAGGTGCGCAGTGAAAAACTCCCGGACCCAGCCCAGCTGGCCAACGCGGGCAGTTTTTTCAAAAAACCCCTGGTTAGCGCTGAACAGGCCAAGACGTTGCTGGAAGCATATCCGGCCATGCCGCATTTCGCTCAGCAAAACGGTACCGTCAAGCTGGCGGCTGGATGGCTGATCGATCAATGTGGCCTGAAAGGCGCCCGTTTTGGTGCCTTTGGTGTGCATCACCGTCAGGCATTGGTGCTGGTACACTTTGGCGGCGGTAACAGGCCAGAACTGCTGGCCGCCGCCGAGCAGATAGCCGCTGAAGTAAAGGCGCGTTTTGGCGTGTTACTGGAGATTGAGCCGCGTCTGCTCTGACCCTTTAGTGAGTGTGAGTGCCAGATATAAAAAGCCCGAGGCAAACGCCTCGGGCTTTTGGTTCATGCCAGCCGCTCATCCTTGAGCAGCGATATGACGGTTTGCAGTTACTCGCCGCTAGCGTCCTGCTGCTGGCGTTTGCGCAGCTCGCGGGGGTCGTTGTGAGCGCGGCGGCGACGCCGTGGGGCGCGAGGTTCCTGAGCCTGCTCAGCTTGCTCAGCGCTATCCGTATCCGCTGACGCCTGGTGGTTATCATCCGGCGACACATCAGCAGCTGCTGTGGACTCTGCCTCATTAGCCTTAGACACTTGATCATCAGATGTAGAAGCCGTTTCATCAGGCTTGGACGCTTCATCGGTGACGGTCGGCTGTGAATCAGTAACCTCAGATTCTTCATTTGCCGCTGCAGGAGTCGCTGTCGCTGCGTCAACAGAAGCGTTGTCAACTGACGTTAGCTGCTCAGAAGCTGCTTCATCTGTGTCTGGCTGAGTGTCTGATTCAGCGTCAACGTCAGTTGCTGGCGCTGTTTCAGGCGCTTTTTCCTCGGGCACTTCAGCCGCTTCCTGCGCTATTTCGACATCAGTTGTGGCCTCTGTTTCAGGGGCTTTTTCCTCAGCCGCTTCCTGCTTTAATTCAACGTCAGTTGCTGGCACTGTTTCAGGCGTAAATGGCGCCGATTCCTCAGTGGTAGCAGCATCAGCTTGAGTCATCTCAGGCTCAGCAGTGGCCGTTTCAGCGTTTGGCTCGCTGGGCATGTGCTGATCAGTATCAGCCTGTTCAGGCACTGGCTGTTCAGTGGTTGCTTGCTCAGCAGCCGCTTGTTCAGATACTGATTGTTCAGCTGTGTCACTGTCAGCGTCAGACGTTTGGTCAGCAACTGGTTTTTCAACCTCTGAGCTTTCTTCAGCTGTCGGCTGGTGATTGTCAGCTGTGTTAGCAGCGTTTTGATCCGCAGCGGGTTTTTCAACAGCCGCAGTATCATTGTCTGACGCATCGGCCGCGGGCGCTTCAGCAAGCGCTGCCTGCCTTTCTGCCGCAGTTTCCTCGGCTTCTTTTTGCAGTTTTTCCTGCTCGGCCAGCGCGTCTGGTCTCAACGCATGCTGGCGTGAACGCTGTCGCGGATTATTGCGGGTGCGCTTGGGCTTGCCGTCATCCTGAGCCGTCTCCGGCGTTGCCTTACTCTCCTGGGGAGCCTGCTTGGCAGCTTCCTTGGCAGGCGATTTGGCGCCTGTGTCAGCGTAAGTGCTGGCTTCTGCTGGCTTGTCAGCTGCGTTTTGCTGACGACCCTGGCCGCCGTTCTTATCCTGCTGAGGGTGCTTGCGGCGGTTGCGCGTACGGCTGGGGCCGCTGCGCTTCTCGGCGTTATCGTCCTTGCTGCTGTCATCCTTGGCGGGCGCTACGTCACGCTGGGGGCTGTTTTCCTGGCGGCGAGATTTCGCGGCGTTGCTCTTGTCCTGCTGAGCGCGGTTTTCCTTGTTGCCGCTGTCCTTGTTTGCGCTATCTCTGGTTGAGATATCTCTATTTGCGCTTTCTTTATTCGCACTATCGCGACTTGCACCCTTCTTGACGCTGCTGTCTTTGCCACCCGTATCTTTAGCGGCATTGCTGCGCGCTGACGGCTTGGCATTGTTACTCGAACGCTGGCTGACGGGCTTACGCGCAGCCGCTGGGCGTGTTGCGCTGGTCTCGGCAGGCTGCTCGTCTTCACCGCCAAGCAGTTTAGCCACACTGCGGATCAAACGACCCACCAGGGTCGAAGAGGCGGGCGCCGTTGCCAAGGGGTCAGACTGGCTATCATTCTGCAGCGATGCAGGTGCCGGGGCGTTGTGGACAACGCTCTTGACCGCTGCTTCAGCGCGCTGGGCAGGTGGCTTGAAGCTGTGCTCGGGCTCTTTGCCGATATCGCTATCAGTCGAAATTTCAAAGCTGGAAACTGACTGGAAATCTTCTTCATCAAGATGATCATCACGCAGGCGCTGAACATCGTAATGCGGTGTATCCATTTCCGGATTAGGCAGCAGGACGACCCTCACTTCCTGGCGAGTTTCAATATCCGCCAGTACGCTGCGCTTTTCGTTGAGCAGATACGTAGCGACAGGTACCGGTAGAATGGCGCGGATCTGGGCGCTGCGCTCCTTCATGGCCTCTTCTTCGATCAGGCGCATGATGGAAAGCGATAGCGAGCGAACATCGCGAATGGTGCCCTGACCGTTACAGCGCGGGCAGACCACGCCGCTGGTCTCGCCAAGAGAAGGGCGCAGGCGTTGGCGCGACATCTCCATCAGGCCAAAGCGCGAAATACGCCCGATCTGCACCCGTGCGCGGTCAAGTTTCAAGGCATCGCGCATGCGGTTTTCAACTTCACGCTGGTTGCGTGCCGGCCCCATATCGATAAAGTCAATAACTACCAGGCCGCCAATATCGCGCAGGCGCAGCTGACGGGCAATTTCATCGGCAGCTTCCGAGTTGGTCTGCAGGGCGGTCTCTTCGATATCGCTGCCGCGGGTGGCGCGGGCCGAGTTGATATCGATGGATACCAGCGCTTCAGTGTGATCAATCACAATGGAACCGCCGGAGGGCAGTTTGACTTCCCGCTGATAGGCCGTCTCGATCTGGGATTCGATCTGGAAGCGTGAAAACAGCGGTACTTCATCTTCGTACAGTTTGATTTTCTGCTGGTACGAAGGCATGACCTGACGAATGAAGTTAAGCGCATCATTATAGATGTCAGGGCTATCAATCAGGACTTCGCCAATATCCTGGCGCAGGTAATCGCGCATTGCGCGGATAATGACGTTGGATTCCCGGTAGATCAGGAAGGGAGCCGGGCGCTTGGCAGCTTCCGAGGTGATGGATTCCCACACCTGCACCAGATAATCGAGATCCCATTGCAGCTCTTCAGGGGAGCGGCCAATCCCTGCAGTGCGGACGATCAGCCCCATCTTGTTGGGCACTGTCATCTGGTTCATGGCTTCTTTCAGCTGACTGCGCTCTTCCCCTTCAATGCGTCGGGAAATACCGCCCGCACGTGGGTTATTAGGCATCAATACCAGAAAGCGGCCAGCCAGGCTGATAAAGGTGGTCAGCGCAGCGCCTTTATTGCCACGTTCTTCTTTGTCGACCTGAACGATGACTTCCTGACCTTCTCTCAGCACTTCCTTGATGCTGGGGCGACCTGACACATCCTTAACGAAGTATTCGCGAGAAATTTCCTTAAGCGGCAGAAAGCCGTGGCGCTCTGCACCAAAGTCGACAAAGGCGGCTTCAAGGGAAGGCTCTACGCGGGTGATCTTGCCGCGATAGATATTGGCTTTTTCTGTTCCCGTGCGCCGGATTCGATATCCAGATCATACAGGCGTTGACCATCGACAAGGGCGACGCGCAGCTCTTCTGGCTGGGTCGCATTGATGAGCATCCGTTTCATGTTGTCTCACATAGCGATGCGTGCCGGTGCCCCACCCGTTGGGAAGACGAGTGGCAAATCGCGCTGCTGCGTGCTTGTGCTCGGCGCATGGGTATGCAATCGCATCAGGCCGGGCAAGCATTATCGCTCGGCTGACGAGGTCGTTGAGTACGTGGCGAAGGCTGGACATATTTCGGTGGATGTTATATCCCCCGGCCCTGCTGACTCCGCCAACACCTGGCATTCATCGATTTGCCAACGTCGGCTACCGGCACAACGTTGAACATAGTTATCAGTTAGGCAGGCATTTCATGACATTACAACGCCTGGCTACCTGACGTGGCGTAACTTTCATCTTTATCTTCACTGTCAGTCGGGCCACCCTGGGCTGTCGCTGTTCTGTCGCCTGGCGGGTAACCTGAGTTTCATGACTGACTGTGTGTATCTGGCCGTTGATTATCCAAAGTTGATAATCGACGACTGAATAGCTGCAACTAACTGTTTGTCTGCTACTGGTTTTTGCTGCTTACCAGTGACTACCTATTACTGACTGCAACTGCCAGCAAACCAACGTTAGCGGCAGAGTCTTGCAATTTTTTATCGGCGCTTATGGGCGTGCGTACACGGCCATTTCCGCTTTGCTCAGGCCTGCGTGTTGGTCGAGCAGGCGCTTTCGTGGTGAGCAACTTGGAATATAACAGTAAAGCGGCTGACCAGCAATTGACGCAATAAGTTGGCGTCTGGGCTAGAATGCCGCTTTTGGTTTATTCAGCAGGAGCGCAGACGCATGGCCGAAGGGCGTGAAGTGCAATGGGTTGAGATTACCCCCGAACAGGCCGGGCAACGCATCGATAATTTCCTGATGACGCGCCTGAAAGGGGCGCCAAGGGCCTTGATCTATCGCATCGTGCGTAAAGGTGAGGTGCGAGTGAACAAGAAGCGGGTCAAGGTGGACTATCGTCTGCAGGGAGGCGACCTGGTGCGCGTGCCGCCACTGCGCCTGGCACCCCGCGAGGCGGTCAAGGAGGTCAGCGACAACCTGCGCGATGTATTGCTGGGTAGCGTGATCATGGAAGGGCCAGACTGGCTGGTGCTCAACAAGCCTTCGGGCTTGGCGGTGCACGGTGGCAGCGGGGTCAAGATAGGCTTGATTGAGGCGCTGCGCCAGGTGCGGGATGACCTGACGTTTCTGGAACTGGTGCACCGGCTGGATCGTGATACCTCGGGGTGTCTGTTGCTGGCAAAGTCCCGTGATGCACTGGTAACCTTGAATACGGCGCTTAAACAGCATGCCATGGAAAAGCGTTACCTAGCGCTGGTCAGTGGCCGCTGGCCCGCCAAGAAAAGCTACGTCAGCGCCCGGCTGGATCGCTACGATGCTGGTAACGGCGAACGGCGCGTGCGGGTAGATCCGAATGGCAAGGTTTCACGGACACGCTTTGCGGTGATGGAAACCTTCGAGCGGGCAACCCTGATTGAAGCGGAACCAGTGACCGGGCGAACCCACCAGATTCGTGTCCACGCCGCCCACGCTGGGCACCCCTTGCTGGGTGATGATAAATATCCCAGCCGTGAAAGCGAGCAGTTATCACGTCGCATGAAGGTAGGTCGATTATTTCTGCATGCCCACGCATTAACCTTTCCTGAGCCAACCAATGGGCGTCCGGTAACCGTCAAGGCTCCCTTGCCTGACGCGCTGGAAGATGTGTTACGTCAGGCCCGACAATAGCGGATATGTCTATTTATGCGTTTTGATCTTGTGATTTTTGATTGGGACGGCACTCTGATGAATTCGGTGCCAAAAATTGTCGCTTGCATGCAGGCCGCTACCCGGGATGCACAGCTGCCTTCGCCGACGGATAAAGCGGTCGAAAATATTATTGGCCTGGGGTTGCCCGAGGCAGTGGCGACGCTGTTTCCCGGCATAAACGAGGCGCAGTCCACGCGTTTACGTGAATGTTATGCCCATCACTTTGTGCATGCTGATACCACACCAATGACGTTTTTCGAGGGCGTTGAGCAGCATATTCATGGGCTTAGAGAACGTTCCGGACTGAAGATGGCGGTGGCGACCGGCAAGACCCGCAAAGGGCTGGCGCGTATCTTTGAGCAGACCCGAAGCGGTGACTGGTTTCACGCCAGCCGGACGGCGGATGAAACCCGCTCCAAACCCCATCCGCAAATGCTCAGTGAGTTATTGGAAGAGCTGTCCCTGCCCGCCGAGCGGGCTGTCATGGTCGGGGATACCGAATACGACCTGGCGATGGCGCGCGCCCTGGGTATGCCTAGTGTCGGGGTGAGTTATGGCGTGCACAGCGTGGAACGTTTGACCGCCTGTGAGCCGGAATTTATCGCCCATAGTGTTGATAGCCTGTTTGGCTGGCTGGACCGTGAGCTTAAAACCTGAACGAGGAGCTGGTATGCGCAATGAGAATACACCTGACGAAGACGCGAAATCCGAGCCTGATCCGTGGACTCAGGAGGTTGAGCCTGATCGGCAAAAACACCAGGCCGAGGGGGTGACAGCTGAGGCCGCAGCCAGCGAGGATGCTGAGACCCTGGTAGAGCGTCAGCGTTTGATGCAGATGGAGATGATGGATCGCTGGATTGGCGGTGTACTTACCGAGCAGCGCCGCAGCCGCCGCTGGAAACTGTTTTTCCGCTTTGTATTTGTGGCGATTATTCTGGCATCCCTGTGGGGAATCTTTTCCAGCGTTATACTGGCCGGGGCGGGGCGCGCCATGCCCGCTGAGCCCCACTTGGGCATTGTCGCGGTGGATGGCGTGATTGCCAGTGATTCACCTGCTAATGCCGAGCGCATTATCAGAGGCCTGAATCGTGCCTGGGAGGCCGAGCAGACTGAGGCGGTGGTGCTGCATATCAACAGTCCGGGCGGCAGTCCTGTCCAATCGCAGCGCATTTATGCGGAAATCATGCGTCTGCGCGAAGCGGGCGATAAGCCGATTATTGCGCTGATTGAGGATATCGGTGCCAGTGGCGCCTATTACATTGCCGCCGCGGCAGATGAGATTGCCGCTTCACCTGCCAGCCTGGTAGGCAGCATCGGGGTGATTTATTCCGGTTTTGGCTTTGAGCGCGCAATTGACTCCCTTGGGATCGAGCGTCGTGTGCTGACGGCGGGTGAAAACAAGGCTTTTCTCGATCCTTTCAAGCCGCTGGATGAAGACACTACCGAGTTCTGGCAGCAGGTCTTGGATAACACCCACCAGCAGTTTATTGATGATGTGGTCGCCGGGCGTGGCGATCGGTTAAGCGATAACGACGAGATATTTTCAGGCCTGATCTGGAGTGGCGAGCAGGCGATTGAGCTGGGCCTGATTGATCGTCTGGATTCGCTTGAATCGCTTTCCCGGTCGTATTTCGATGAGGCGCGCTGGGAGGACTATACCCCAGCGCAGGATCCGTTTGAGCGCCTGTCACGTCGCTTTGCGCAGACGGCGGCCCAACTGTTGGGCCTGAAAGACTCGCCGTCGCCGGTTTCCTTGCAGATGCCAGTGAATGCCTCTTACTGAAACTGTCTGATCAGGGTGCAAAGGTGCTGGCGTCAAGCGGGTTAATGCCCGCCTGGCGCAGCATCCGGCACAAGGCAATCAGCGGCAGGCCAATCAGGGCGTTAGGATCCTGCCCCTCAAGGGACTCAAAAAGGGCAATCCCTAAGCCTTCCATGCGAAAGCTGCCAGCGCTGTTAAGCGGTTGTTCCTGGGTAACGTAATAGCGGATTTCGTCCTCTGACAAGCGGCGAAAGACGACTTCAAACGGCTCGACATGCACCTGATGCTGCTGGCGTCGGGTGTCGATCAGCGCCAGGCCGGTCAGGAAAGTAACGCGCTGGCCTGAGAATCGGCGTAAGTTGGCGCAGGCTTTTTCTTCGCTGAGCGGCTTGCCAAGAATATCATTTTCGAAGATGGCCACCTGATCCGAGCCGATAATGCAATGGTGCGGATATTCATCGGCGACCGCCTGAGCCTTACTCAATGCCAGGCGGTGCACCAGGGCCTTGGGAGTCTCATCAGAGCGTGGAGTCTCATCAATATCCGGTGAATGCGCCAGATAGGGGATGCGCAGGCGGTCAAGCAAGGCGCGGCGTGAGGCAGAGCTTGAGGCGAGAATCAAAGGGGTGTCAGCTGGCATCTTGGGTTCCTCAGAGGTAATCGACGCTGGTGGCAAGTACTGGGCTGCAGTGTAACCAAGCGAAACTTGTACGCCTACCTGCAATAAATATCGCGCTGGCTTTGACAGCGACGGGGGGGGGAGTGCCTATCATTGCGCGCCTATGTTGACCTCACAAATTCCCAGCCGGGTCGAGCCCTATAAGCTTGCGGCCCGCCACGAACGTCTCGAAGGCACTGTTGCGCTTGATTCATTAGCGCGACTTGCCGAAGAGGCTGGCCCGCAAACCGGTCAGTGCCAGGTGGTGCTTGAGTTTGCTGTCAATGCCCAAGGGCGTCGTGAAATTCGTGGCCATTTGCAGGCGGAGCTTTCGCTTGCATGTCGCCGTTGTCTGGAACCTATGGCGCAGGTAGTTGAAAGCCATTTCCTGCTAGGTATGGTCAGCGATGAAGCGCTTGCCGGTGAATTGCCGTCAAGCCATGAGCCTGTGCTGGTGGAAAATGAACAGCTTGACTTGCTGACCGTCGTGGAAGATGAGTTGATTCTCAGTCTTCCTCAGGTTGTCTATCACGACGAGCAGGAATGTGGTGTTTCAGCACAACAGCTGGTCAGCAAGGCTGATGATGTCGATACAGGGGCTTCATCAGCCAGAAATCCCTTTGCTGTGCTGAATACGTTGAAAAACAGCAGCACTTCAAAAGGCAATAAATAGTCTTTTCTCTACATTTGGAGTAACTACCCATGGCAGTTCAAAAGAACCGTAAAACCCGTTCCAAGCGCGGTATGCGTCGTAGCCACGATGCGCTGAGCGCACCGACTCTGTCTCAGGACAAGGAAACGGGCACTACCCATCTTCGTCATCACGTGGCAGCAGACGGCTTCTATCGTGGCCGTAAAGTGGTTGAAGTATAACGCTTGCAACGTTCGCTGGCTCAGCCAGGCAGCGGTGATCCACTAGAAATGGTTCATTAGTGTGCGCATTGCGATTGATGTCATGGGCGGCGATCTAGGGCCGCCCGCGATTATCGGAGGTGTTGCCAAGGCAGCGTGCCTTCATCCCAATGCACAATTCCTGCTATTTGGCCCGAGCCGGCAGATTACTGCCGAGCTTTCGCGCCTGCCGCAGCCTTTGGCTGCGGCAGCATCGCGTATGGTGGTATGTGATGCCACTCAGTTTGTATCGCCAGATGCCTCAGCTGCCTGGGCATTGCGTCATGGCCAGCAGACAAGCATGGCGCGAATGCTGCGCTCGCTTGTGCATCCTGACGGGGTTCCAGGCGCTGATGCGGGCGTCAGCGCGGGTAATACGGCAGCCCTGGTCGCCCTGGCGCGCCGCGAGATAGGCACTTTACCCACTGTTACCCGACCGGCGATCAGCACATCCATTCCGACCCGCAATGGCAGACACTGCTATTTGCTGGATCTGGGTGCCAACGTTGACTCTCCCGCCCAGCGTCTGGTGGAGTTTGCCCTGATGGGAGCGGTCGTGGCCCAGTGTGTTGATGGTATTGCCAGGCCGCGGGTTGCACTGCTCAATGTGGGTGTCGAAGCGACCAAAGGGGGACGGGTCGTGCGCGAGGCGGACGCACTTATCCGCTCTATGGGCGAGGCGTCGCTATTTGATTATCAGGGCTACGCTGAGGGTGGCGATCTTTTTCAGGGTTATCTGGATGTGCTCGTCTGCGATGGCTTTGTGGGTAATGCAGTACTTAAATCCAGTGAAGGCTTGGCGCGCATGCTGGTTGAAAGAGTTCAGGCAACGTTTGAGTCCCGTTTGACCGGGCGTCTGGTGGGTTTTCTGGCACGCCCAGCCCTGAAACGACTCAAGCAGGAACTTGATCCGGTGCGCTATAATGGTGCCAGTCTCCTGGGGCTTTCCCGGACAGTGGTAAAAAGCCATGGTGCCAGTCACGCGGATGGTTTTTGCTATGCAGTCGTGCGTGCTATAGACGAAGTGACTCAAACGTTGCCAGAACGGCTTGCCCAACGTCTGGTGCAGTTGCCAAGGCGTTGTGAATGACTAAGCCGTTTGTGCTGATTGTCTGAAAGCAAGTCTGAAAAACAGTTATCTTAACGTGGAGAGCATTGAAGGTTTCTCTACTATATGTGTCCAATGCACAAATTGGTCGCCAGTTGTCTATCGCTCATAAGAGCAAACGCCAACAAGAGCAAAGGTGAACGACATGTCTCAACCCCTTGCCCTCATATTTCCCGGGCAAGGCTCTCAACAGCTGGGAATGCTTAGAGAGCTGGCCGAGCGCTACAGTGTAGTCGGTACTACGTTTGAAGAAGCAGCGGATGCTTTGAGTTATGACCTATGGAAGGTCGTGCAGGAAGGCCCTGAAGCGTCATTGAATGCAACTGCCTGCACCCAGCCTGCACTGTTGGCGTCGAGCGTTGCCATCTGGCGTGTCTGGCAGGAGCTTGAAGGCCCCCGTCCAGGTGTCATGGCAGGCCATAGCCTGGGTGAGTACAGCGCCATGGTGTGCGCAGGTGTCATGAGCTTTGCCGAAGGTATCAAGCTGGTGCGTCTGCGCGGTGACGCCATGCAGGAAGCAGTACCCGCCGGTCAGGGCGGTATGGCTGCTATCCTTGGGCTTGACAATGAAGCGGTTGAAGCTGCCTGTGCTAAAGCAGCTCAGGGGGATGTTGTATCGGCAGTCAACTATAATGCCCCAGGCCAAGTGGTGATTGCTGGTTCGAAAGCCGCCGTAGAAAGGGCCATTGCTGCCTGTCAGGAAGCGGGCGCCAAACGTGCCATGCCGCTGCCTGTGTCGGTTCCATCCCACTGTGCGCTGATGAAACCAGCGGCAGAACGTCTGTCTGCAGCGATACAGGCCATTGACCTTCGGCCACCGCGCTACAGCGTGATTCAGAATGTTGATGCCAAAGCGCATGCTGACGTTGATACCCTACGTACCCGGCTGGTCGAGCAATTATATCGTCCGGTACGCTGGACCGAGTGTGTGGAAGCCATGAGTGCACTGGGAGCGGAAGCCTTTATCGAATGTGGGCCCGGTAAAGTGCTGAACGGCTTGAACAAGCGTATTGTGCGTGGCAGCAAGGGGTTGGCGGTTAACGATCCGGATAGCCTGAGTGCGGGGCTGGAATTGGCACGTGAAACAGTCGCTGGCAGCAGTGATATACAACGCTAGGCGGGTGTGCGGCGCGATTGATGCAGCTCGCTGATAGCCGAGCTGAATACAGAGTTAAGGACTGAACTGATGACTGAAGAACGCAAAGTGGCGCTGGTCACAGGGGCTAGCCGTGGTATCGGGCGGGCAATTGCCCACGAGCTTGCACGCCAGGGGCGAATAGTGGTGGGCACGGCGACCAGCGAAGCGGGCGCTGAAAAGATTGATGCCGATCTCAAGGCGCAAGGTTTCGACGGTGCGGGCATGTGCCTGAACGTTACTGACCAGGCCAGCATTGATGGCGTGCTCAAGCAGATTGCTGAGCTGTTCGGCGCGCCGACCATTCTGGTTAACAATGCCGGTATCACCCGCGACAACCTGCTGATGCGCATGAAAGAAGACGAATGGGATGATGTTATGGATACCAATCTCAAATCTGTCTATCGTGTTAGCAAGGCATGTCTGCGCGGCATGACAAAGGCCCGCTTCGGGCGCATCGTGTCGATCAGTTCAGTAGTAGCCACCATGGGCAATCTGGGGCAGGCCAACTATGCAGCCGCCAAAGCGGGCATGGAAGGTTTCAGCCGATCGTTGGCCAGAGAAGTGGCATCGCGTAACATTACCGTCAATAATGTTGCCCCTGGGTTTATCGCCACCGATATGACACAGTCATTGCCGGAAGCCCAGCATGAAATGCTGCTGAAACAGATTCCGCTGGCGCGCCTGGGCGCGCCAGAAGAAATCGCTGCCGCTGTCGGTTTTTTGACCAGCGATGCAGCGGGATACATCACCGGAGAGACGCTACAGGTCAACGGTGGTATGAATATGCGATGATGCCTTTGATTTTCGCGGTTGCGTCTATCAAGGGGCGTCTATAAACTACTCCGCAGCTTTTGGCTTGCGGTTTCCAACTGGCTGTTTTCCTAACGGCTAACGTGAATGACTGGAGTACGTTAATGAGTACAATCGAAGAGCGCGTAAAAAAGTAGTGGCTGAGCGCCTGAACGTTAAAGAAGAAGATATCCAGAATGGATCTTCCTTTACCGAAGACCTGGGTGCTGACTCTCTCGACACCGTTGAACTGGTGATGGCGCTTGAAGAGGAATTCGATACCGAAATTCCTGACGAAGAAGCTGAAAAGATCACCACGGTTCAGGAAGCTATCGATTACGTCAACGCCCACCAGTAAGGGCGGCATTGATGTTACGAGCCGAGGCGGCGAGACCGCCTGATGAAAAGCCGCCCTTGTATGGGGCGGCTTTCTTGTATCAGGCCTGAAAAGCCTGCATCCGCGTACAAGCAGGGCATCAACGCAGCGGTTAAATTTCGTTATACTGTGAAGCTGTGGCAACGTAGCACTCTGTCAGCGGTCATCTTCAGATGGCTTGAGGCGTTACAGCTCACATCGCCCAGTTCACTAATGGAATGGGCGCACTCGTCACAGTGATGGCAGGTGCCGCAATAACCTGAACGGGTTAAGTCACCATGGATGCCTGGAGGAAAGCGAATGGCACGTAAAAGGGTAGTGGTAACTGGGCTAGGCCTGGTGACCCCTGTAGGAAACACTGTCGATGAATCATGGGCAAATATCACAGCAGGCAACAGTGGTATTGCCCTGATTGATGACTTTGACACCAGTGGTTTTAACACGCGTTTTGGTGGTTCAGTCAAGGCGTTTGATATCAGCCCCTATCTGAACCCCAAAGACGCGCGCAAGATGGATCTTTTTATTCAATATGGAATGGCCGCCGGCGCTCAGGCAATCAATGATTCAGGTATTGAGTGCACCGAGGCCAACGCTGAGCGCATTGGTGTGGCGATTGGTTCCGGGATTGGCGGCCTGCCGATGATCGAGCACAACCACTCGGCGCTATTGAAAAGTGGCCCACGGCGTATTTCGCCCTTTTTTGTGCCGGGCTCAATCATCAACATGATTTCCGGCAATATTGCGATTCAGCATGGCTTTAAAGGGCCCAACATCGCGATTACCACTGCCTGCACCACCGGTACGCACAATATTGGCTACAGTGCTCGCACCATCGCCTATGGTGATGCGGATGTGATGATTTGCGGCGGCGCTGAAATGGCCACCACACCACTGGGGCTGGGCGGGTTCTCCGCAGCGCGCGCTGTCAACCCGTAATGATGACCCTCAGGGGGCCAGCCGCCCCTGGGATGCTGACCGCGATGGCTTTGTGCTGTCTGACGGTGCGGGTGTCATGGTGCTGGAAGAATATGAGCATGCCGTTGCGCGTGGCGCGCCTATCTACGCTGAGCTTTCCGGTTTTGGTATGAGCGATGATGCCTACCACATGACAGCGCCGCCGGAAGATGGCCGCGGTGCGGCTTTGTCGATGCGCAATGCCATCCGTGATGCCCAGCTCAACCCGGAGGACGTGGATTACGTCAATGCCCACGGCACCTCGACCCAAGCCGGTGACCTGGCAGAAAGCCGTGCGATTGAACACGTAATGGGCAGTGCTGCCAAACAGGTGGCGGTTAGTTCCACCAAGTCGATGATTGGCCATCTGTTGGGAGCAGCGGGTGCCGTTGAGGCGGTGTTCAGCGTTTTGGCCATTCGTGATCAGGTGGCACCGCCAACGATCAACCTGGATAACCCTCAGGAAGGCTGTCATCTTGATTACGTGCCACACACGGCCCGCAACATGAAAATCGATGTGGCGCTCTCCAACTCCTTCGGTTTTGGCGGCACCAATGGTTCTCTGCTATTCAAGAAAGTCTGATCGGAGCACAGATGTCGACCTTGGCCACGGTGCCTTTTGATGACCGCGGTTTGGCTTACGGCGATGGGGTATTTGAAACCGTGCTGTTGCGCGATGGTTTGCCCGTACTCTGGCAATACCATCGTGCCAGGTTGTTGCGTGGCTGTGCCGTGCTGGCTATCCCGCCGCCCAGCGAACAGGCGCTTGAGGCCTGCTGGCAGGCATCTGAAAGTCAGGCGTCTGACCCTGGGCTTGAGGTGCTCAAGATAATCGTCACCCGAGGCAGCGGTGGACGGGGCTATGCGTGTCCGCCAGACCCAACGCCGCGCCTGTTAAACCATCGCGTACCCTTTACACCGATACCCCAGCGCTGGAAAGAAGGCGTTTCAGTGTGTGTGTGCCAGTTGCGTCTGGGGCATCAGCCGCTGTTAGCAGGTATCAAGCATCTTAACCGGCTGGAAAACGTCATGGCGCGGCGCGAATGGCAGCACCCAGCCATTGCCGAAGGGCTGCTGGCCGACCAGCAAGGCAACCTGATTGAAGCCACCAGCATGAATGTGTTCTGGCAACAGGGCGGCCAACTGTGGACGCCGAGGCTGAAGGAGTGCGGCGTTGCCGGTACCTTGAGAGCAGCACTGCTTGATCTGGGGTGGGTGAAAGAGGGAAGTCTGCCGCTATCAAGCCTTTATGACGTTGAGCGGCTCTGGGTGGCCAATTCGGTACAGGGCGTCTGGCCGGTGACGAAACTGGTGTCAACGGCAGGAGAAACCCTTCAGCGCTGGCCATTGGCAGCGGATGACTCACTACAAGCGCTGGCTCATCCACTGATGGGTTATCCGCCGGATCAATAAGTTCCAACGTCCCTTAAAGTGTATTTTCAAGCAAGTCTATCAGGATCAGGAGAACTGCCGTCGTGAAACGTTTATTGGCTGTGTTGTTGGCAGTTGCCCTGTTGGCGGCGGCGGGTGGAGCAGGGGGCTATTATTACTGGCAAAGTCGCCTTGATGCGCCGTTGAGCATAGAAACGCCGACCCTGTATAAAGTGCCGTCTGGTGCAGGCTTTAATCGTGTGGTGAACGACCTTGCCACGCAAGGAGTGATCAGCGATGCCTGGGCGTTTCGACTGCTAACCCGTCTGGCGCCGGATGAAGTGCCTTCCATCCGTGTAGGTGAATACCAGTTGCTGCCTGACATGCACGGTCGTGACCTGTTGGCAGTGTTTGAAAACAACGAGGTGGTCACCTACAACCTGACGCCGGAAGGCTGGACATTCCGCCAGATGCGCGCCCAACTGGCGGCTTCCGCCAAGCTTGAACAGCGCACCCGCGGGCTAAGTGACGCCGAGGTAATGACGCTGCTAGGGCGTGAAGGCGAGCACCCTGAAGGGCGCTTTTTCCCGGATACCTATCGCTATCACCTGGGCATGAGCGATATGGATATTCTGCGTCAGTCGCTGGCAAAGATGGACCGCGTGCTTGAACAGGTATGGGCCGAGCGTCAGGACGAACTCCCGCTTGAATCGCCTTATGAGGCCTTGATCATGGCGTCACTGATCGAGCGTGAAACCGGTGCGCCTGAAGAACGTCGCCAGATCGCTGGAGTGTTCAAGCGTCGTCTGGAGCGCGGCATGCGCCTGCAGACTGACCCGACGGTGATCTATGGCATGGGTGAACGTTACGATGGGCGGATTACCTATGCGGATCTGCGTGAGGCAACCCCGTATAACACCTACGTGATTGATGCCTTGCCGCCCACCCCGATTGCGATGCCGGGCCTGGCTTCGCTGGAAGCGGCTGTCGACCCACTGCCGGGTGACACTCTTTACTTTGTTGCCAAGGGCGACGGTACCCATCAATTCTCGCGCACTTTGCGGGAACACAATAATGCGGTCAATCGCTACATCCGTAACCGTGATAATTGAAGCCCTGGTTATTGTCACCGTAAGTCAATGGATATGAGGCCATCATGAAGCAGCGCGGGCGTTTTATTACCCTGGAAGGCGGCGAAGGCGTCGGGAAATCCACCAACCTGCACTGGGTGGTTGAATGGCTGCAGCAGCAAGGGCTGACGGTGATCAGTACCCGTGAGCCTGGCGGTACGCCTCGGGCAGAAGCCATTCGTGAGCTGCTGCTTGACCCGGCTCCGACTGAACCGCTGAGCAGCGATGCCGAGCTATTGCTGATGTTTGCCGCCCGTGCCCAACATCTTAATGAAAAATCCTACCGGCTCTGGAGCAGGGCACCTGGGTAGTATGTGACCGCTTTACCGACGCTACTTATGCCTATCAGGGTGGCGGCCGAGGCATTGAGGCTGAGCGGATCGCTATCCTGGAACGTTTCGTGCAGCACGGCCTGCAACCCGACCTGACGCTGCTATTGGATATGCCCGCCGAGGCAGGCGCTCAGCGGGTGGCCTCACGCCTCTCGCAATCCGGCGGCGAGCGCGACCGTTTCGAGCGTGAGCAGCAGACGTTTTTCAACGCTGTGCGCCACGCCTATCTGCAACGCGCTGAGCAAGCCCCACAGCGGTTTGCCGTCATTGACGCTGCCCAGCCGCTGGAAGCCGTGCAGGCTTCTCTCCAACGCGTGCTGGCCGAACGGGTGTCCGTATGGATGTAAGCTCGGTATTGCCCTGGCATCAGGCGGTCTGGGCGCAGCTGATGCGCCTGCAGGACAGCCAGCGTTTTCCCCATGCGCTTTTGTTTAACGGGCCGCATGGCGTCGGCAAACAGCAGCTCGCGGATGCCCTGGCGGCACATATGCTATGCGCTCAGCCAGGCAAGATGCCCTGCGGGCACTGCCACAGCTGCCAGATGCTAGCCTCCGGGTACCATCCTGATCTGTTGCGTATCTCACCAGAGGAAGGCAAGCGCCAGATCCGTATTGATCCGATTCGTGAGGTGAACCGTTTTGTTTCACAGACGGCTCAGCAAAGTGGCTACCGGGTGATTATGATTTCCCCGGCGGAGGCCATGAATACAGCCGCGGCCAATGCCTTGCTGAAAAGCCTTGAGGAACCGGGAGACAAGACCCTGTTCATCCTGCTCTCGGATGTGCCTTCACGGGTGCTGCCGACCATTCGTTCGCGTTGCCAGCAGTGGTCATTGCCGACGGTTGACTTTGCGCAATGTAGAGACTGGTTGATCGAGCAGCTAAAAGATGAAGAAGAAGCGCATTTCTGGTGGCAGGTCTCTGCGGGCTTGCCGCTGCTGGCGGTGGAGCTGGCAGCGCCTGATCAGCGTACCCTGCGCCATCAGCTGCACGACACCTTTGAGCAGCTGATGCGTGGCGCCGAGCCTGTCAGTGAGGCAGCCCGGCTTGACCGTCAGGCGCTGGATGCCATCCTGTGGTACGGTATTACCTGGCTGGAAGATCTGATTCGCTTCGGGCTTTCCGGTAACCCGGCGGGGCTGCATAATACCGATTTAATCCCGCTTTATCGTCAGGCGCTCAAAAATGGCCGCTCTCAGGACTGGTTTCGCCTGCTTGATTATGCGCAGGAACAGCGTCGCCTGCTGGCGGTAGGCGCAAATCCCAATCCGCAGCTGGTTCTGGAGGCATGGCTGGTGCGTTGGGCAGCACTTTTGCGCTCATGAACCGCCATGAAGGAGTTGCTGAAATGACCTCGCACAAAGCATTATCATTGCAGATTCCGGATATACCGACATTGCTGTCTGCCTATATGCCGTTTCTTGAACGTGGCGGTATTTTTGTCCCCACGCCCCGACTTTATACCCTGGGTCAGCCGATTGTGTTGCTGTTGACCCTGCCGGGCGACGACGAACGCCTGGTGATCAATGGCAGGGTGGCCTGGATTTCACCTGAAGGTGTAAGCGGCCGGCGTATTCCGGGTATTGGCGTCCACTTCAACCAGCAGGATCACCATGCTCGCGATCGCATAGAAGCCTTGTTGGCAGGGCAGCTGGATAAGGCGGCGCCTTCTTATACGCTGTAAATATAAGCGCCCTGTGAACGACGGTCTTATAACGTTTTTTCATTTATTCTGTTGAGTGCCCCCATGTTTGTTGATTCTCACTGTCACCTGGACCGTTTGTCGGATAACACCCACGCTGGCGACCTGGCCGCCACCCTGAACGCTGCCCGGGCCGCTGATGTCAGCCAGTTTCTGGCCATTGCAGTGACGCTGGAAGATGTGCCGGGGCTGGCTGCGATTGCCCGGGAGCATCAGGACGTGGTGATTTCAGCGGGGCTTCATCCGCTGCATAGCGCAGCCAAAGAACCCGATGTCGATGATATTGTCGCCGCCGCCGACCAGTATGGGGCGGTAGCGATTGGTGAATCCGGTCTGGATTATCACTACCGTGACAGCGTGCCCGTGGATATTCAGCATGCGCGTTTCAAGCGTCATCTGCTGGCCGCTCGCGAGCTGGAGCTGCCCATAGTGGTGCACACCCGGGAAGCCAAGGAAGATACTTTAGCGCTGCTGCGTGAGTATAGTGACCCCAAAGTCGGCGGTGTCCTGCATTGTTTTAGCGAAGACCTGGAAATGGCCAGGGAAGCAGTCAGGTTAGGTTTCTATATTTCGTTTTCAGGGATGGTGACCTTTGCTAACGCGGCCTCTCTGCGTGAGGTTGCCCGGCAGATCCCGCTGGACCGGTTATTGATCGAGACCGATAGCCCCTATCTGGCGCCGGTGCCGCATCGTGGCAAGCCCAATCAGCCTGCCTGGGTCGTGCAGGTGGCCGAATGTATCGCTGAAGTACGTGGTATCAGCGTGGACGAGCTGGCCATGCAAACCACTGCCAATTTTTACCATCTATTTCGCTCCGCTGTGCCTGAAGCGCCGGCCAAGGTGCGTGAAGCGCTGAATATGGCAGGTCTGGTCAACTGATCCCAGGCCACTTTTTGTTAGCGAGGTGCAACGCCATGCAGATTGATCGTCTCCTTCATCATTGTGATGGGGCAGCGGAAATCCCGCCGCTTGATCAGTGGCATCCTCCGTTGCTGGGCGATATGCCGTTGTTTATCCAGGCAGATGGCCAGTGGCAGCATGAAGGCCGACCCTTTACTCGCCCACAGCTGGTACGCCTATTGGCAAGCCTGTTGCGTCAGGACCCGGAAGGTACCTGCCTGGTGACGCCAGCTGAACGCTGGCGCATAGAGGTTGCTGATTGCCCCTTTGTGATTGTTGATGCTGACCAGCGCGATGGCGACTGGTGGCTAACCACCCACTACGGCGATCAATTGCGCCTGGATCAAAGCCACGTCCTGCAAGTAACCACGACGCCCGAAGGGGAGGACGTGCCTCAGGTCAATGTGCGTTTTGGCCTCGCAGGGCGTTTGAGCCGCAATGTCTATTATCAGCTGGTTGATGCCGCTGAAACCCGCGAGAGCGCCGACGGGCACTGTGACGTTGGCCTGTGGAGCGGCGGCCATTGGCAGGTGCTGGGCGTGATTGCCGCTGGCGAGGCGCCGTGAATGGCATGACGGACACGCCGTTGACGCTACAGCAGCAGGCGGTAGTAGAACATCAGGGTGGGCATGCCCGGGTGGCGGCGGTGGCGGGCGCTGGTAAGACCACCACCATGGCAGCGCGTGTGCTGTATCTGTTGGCTCAAGGTGTCGCACCCAAACGCATGCTGGTGCTGATGTTCAACCGCTCAGCACGCGATGATTTTCAGCGCCGTCTGCAAAAGATGGCGCAGCCGGGCCAGCCGCTGCCGGACATTCGCACCTTTCATTCCCTGGGTTATCGTCTGACCAACAGCCTGAGCCGTTGGCGAGCGCTTGAGCCACGCCGCCTGCTCTCCGCTGACTGGCAATTGGAGCGTCTGCTCAAGCAGGCCAGTCTAGACGTGCTTTCTCATCAGCCGGAGCGCCGGGAAGCTGCCCTGGAAGGTGAGCGGCTTGAGGCATTGGCGCATTTCTGCGGGCTGGTCAAAGCCGAGATGGCCGAGCCGAGTGAACTGTACCAGCGGCTGGGTTACGAACCGGATACCGACTACTTTCCCGCTGCCTTTCAGGCGTCAGAAATACTGCTGCGCGAGGCAGGGATGATGACCTATGCGGATCTGCTTTACCGCCCCCTGCGCGCCCTGGAAGCAGACGCGGGTTTACGCCAGCGGGTGGAAGGGTTTCTGGATTACGTCATCATTGATGAGTATCAGGATATCAATACTGCCCAACAGCGCCTGCTGGCGGTGCTGGCGGGCAGCCGGGCAGATGTCATGGCGGTAGGGGATGCCAATCAGTGCATCTATGAGTGGCGGGGCGCCCGACCGGATACCATGCTGGAAAATTTCACTGCGACCTTTGGCAGTGCAACGGATTACCCGCTCTCAACCACCTTTCGCCATGGCCATGCCCTGGCGCTGGCGGCCAACCACGCCATCCATGCCAACCAGCGCCGCCCGGATCAGCTATGCCTGGCGGCTGAAGATAATCCAACCACCGAGATTCGCGTAGCGCAGGGCAGCCGCCTGTTGCTGGATACCTTGTTTGACTGGAAATCTCAGGGGCGGCCTTTGAGTGATGCCTGCCTGCTGGTGCGCAGCTGGGCGCTGTCGGTACCCGTTCAGCTGGCACTGCTACAGGCTGGCATCCCGTTTCGTATGCAGCGAGAAGACCGCTTTGTATTTCGCTTGCCGCTGGTTCAAGCGCTAGCCGGTTACCTGAAATTGGCGCGCCAACCGGCCCTGCTTAACGACCCTGAACTGGTCACGCTGTTGCTGGCGCAACCCACGCCTTTTGTTGCCCGTGAGCGTCTGCAGCGGCTGGCTTTCGAGCTGGCCCGCAGCCAACAGTGGCCCCAGCGTGATGCCGCTGTTCTGGCGGATATCAAGCTTGGCCAGAGGCGTACCCTCAAAAAGCGCTGGATGCTGCTGCTTGAGCTACCTAGGCTCAGCCAGTGGCCAACCTCGAGGCTCTTGCAGCACGTCGTGGATAGCATTGACGCCGAGAAAACCCTCAAGAGGGCCGCTGCGCGGCGTGATAAAGGTGAAGAGGATGTACGCCTGCTGGATGTGCTGATTGAGCAGGCCGATAGCGTCCAAAACCCGGATGCCTTTATTGAACTGCTGGAACGGCCGGTTGAAAATCAGGCCAGTGGTGTTCTGATCAGCACCGTGCATGGCGCCAAGGGGTTAGAGTGGCCGCTGGTGGCCGTAGCCGGTGTAAATGAAGAGGATTTTCCCCATTACAGCCGCGATAACCCTCTGAACGATGACCGCCTGGAAGAAGAGCGTCGGCTGTTCTATGTGGCAATTACCCGCGCGCAGCAGACCTTGTTGTTACTGCATGATGGCGGCGAGCATCGTCCAAGCCGTTTTATTGCCGAAAGCGCCTGGCAGGACTGTATGCGCGTAGCAAAACAGCTGCAAGATGTGCCGCAAGAAGACCCGCAAACCCCATTAAGCGTGACATCGCCTACTATCGTCAGCCGCTATCTGGCGATGGCCGGGCACGACGATATCCGGGTTGTGGCCAACCCCCAGGCGCCGCATATCGCCGAAAGCAGCACGGCCTATTCGTCCGCCACGGACTATTACCCGGGTCAGCGATTGCGCCACCATTTCTTTGGTGAAGGGGAAATTGCCAGTGTGGAAGGCAGTGCCGACAATCCGGTGATAGACGTGCGTTTTGCCGAAGCAGGCAGGCGCCGCCTGGTGGCCAGACAAGCGCCGATTGAAGTGCTGGATATCAAGCAGGCTTGATATTTCCGGTTGGCAAGACTCCAAAAGCCCCTCACCCTCATTGAGGGGCTTTTTGCTGCCTGTTCCCGTTCCTACATATTAGGATAGTTAGGCCCGCCGCCGCCTTCCGGGGCCACCCAGGTGATGTTCTGGGCCGGGTCCTTGATATCACAGGTTTTGCAGTGCACGCAGTTCTGGAAGTTGATCTGGAAACGCGGGTTGCCAGCGTCATCTTCCACCACTTCGTAGACCCCTGCCGGGCAGTAGCGCTGGGCGGGTTCGGCGTAGGTGGGCAGGTTATCGCGAATCGGCAGTTCCGGGTCGCTTAACTGCAAGTGGCAGGGCTGGTCTTCCTCGTGGTTGGTGTTGGACAGAAACACCGAGGTCGATTTGTCAAACGACAGCTTGCCGTCCGGCTTGGGGTAGTCAATCTTCTCGAACTCCGCCGCTGGCTTCAGCGCACCGTGGTCGGTGGTGGTGTCGTGCAGGTTGGGCAGCTTGTTGCCCAGCAGCTGGTTGGCGAAGTTGTAGGCGCCACCGGCCACTGTGCCGTATTTGTGAATGGCTGGGCCAAAGCTGGCGCTGGCCTTGAGTTCTTCATAGGCCCAGCTAGCTTCCCATTTTTCGGTGAAGGTGGTCAGCTCCTGGCCGCCTTCATCACCCGCCTGAAGGGCTTCAAAGACGCTTTCCGCCGCCACCAGGCCGGATTTCATCGCCGTGTGCAGGCCCTTGATCTTGGCAAAGTTCAGGGTGCCCGCATCGCAGCCAATCAGCAGGCCACCGGCAAAGGTCATTTTTGGCAGGCAGTTCAAGCCACCCTTGGTCAGCGCCCGGGCGCCGTAGGCCACCCGCTTGCCGCCTTGCAGATGCTGGCTGAGTACCGGGTGGTGCTTCATGCGCTGGAACTCGTCAAACGGCGAGAGCCAGGGGTTCTGGTAGGACAGATCCATGATCAGCCCGACCACCACCTGCTGGTTTTCCGCGTGGTAGAGGAACCAGCCGCCGTGGGTGTTTTTATCCAGCGGCCAGCCGGAGCCGTGCAGCACCAGCCCCGGCTCGTGCTGCTCGGCAGGCACGTCCCACAGCTCTTTCAGGCCGATGCCGTAATGCTGGGGGTCGCGGCCGGCATCAAGGGAAAACTCGTTGATCAGGCGCTTGCCCAGATGGCCGCGGGCACCTTCGGCAAAAAGCGTATATTTGGCGCGCAGTTCCATGCCCTGCATATGGCCGTCCTTGGGCTGGCCATCGGCGCCCACACCCATATCGCCAATCAGGATGCCGCGCACGCTGCCATCTTCGATGATCACATCCTGGGCGGCAAAGCCGGGGAAGATTTCCACGCCCAGCTGCTCAGCTTGCTCGCCCAGCCAGCGGCACAGGTTACCGGCGCTGATCACATAGCGGTTCATGTCCCCGCCAGTGTTATGCATGCTCTTGGGCACCAGGGCGTTGGGGATCTGCTGGCTTTTCTCAGCATCCTTGAGCAGGTAGACCTCATCGCGGATAGCGGGGGTGGTCAAGGGCGCGCCGCGCTCTTCCCAGTCAGGGAACAGTTCAGTCAGGGCGCGTGGCTCGAACACCGCGCCGGAGAGAATATGCGCGCCGACTTCGGAGCCTTTTTCGACCACGCAGACGGTCAGCTCCTGCTCGGCGGCATTGGCCTGCTGCATCAGGCGGCAGGCGGCGGAAAGCCCGGACGGCCCAGCGCCGACAATCACGACGTCAAATTCCATCACATCGCGTTCGAGAGTGTCTTCAGTATGTTCCACGGTGGCATCTCCTTTAACAAGTCCCAACGTATGGCTGTGCTGGCGGTCTGGCTGTGAGAGAGGTAATCGTCACAACCGTCAAATTATAACGTTAGATGAATATGAGCTTGAATTTAAAACGGTCGTTTGCTTCAGCTTCTGTGTCATGATATGCATAATAAGCACACGACGTCACCTCTGAATTATTCAGGCAGCATAGCGCGGGGCGAGTCGAGATGCAGCTGAAGTCATGCTTGATTAATACCAAGGACGTAGGCATGGAGTGCTACCAGAGCCTTGTGGCACTATGTTCAGTTGTGGCATGTTGAAAATGTTTTTAGCGTTGAACCTATCAAACGCTTGCATGAATATTAAATAGTGGCCGTTGTGCTTGTTAAAGAATGGTCAAGTGTTTGCTAACACCCTTTTTCAGTAAGGGCTTACCAGAAAGCCAAGCGAGGAATCCATGAAAGTACTCGTCGCGGTGAAACGCGTCATTGATTACAACGTCAAGATTCGCGTAAAAGCGGATAAATCCGATGTTGATCTCACCAATGTCAAAATGGCCATGAACCCGTTTTGTGAAATTGCCGTTGAAGAAGCTGTACGTCTTAAAGAAAAAGGCGTGGCGACAGAGGTGGTGGCTGTGACGATTGGCCCCAAGGCTGCTCAAGAGCAGTTACGCACTGCGCTGGCGCTGGGTGCTGACCGGGCGATTCATGTTGAAACCGATGAGCGGGTTGACTCTCTGGGAGCTGCCAAGGCGCTCTCCAAGCTGGTGGAAGAAGAGCAGCCCGGCCTTGTCGTGCTCGGCAAGCAGGCCATTGATAGTGACAACAACCAGACGGGCCAGATGCTGGCAGCGCTGACTGACTTGCCTCAGGGTACTTTTGCATCCGAGGTAAATGTAGACGGTGAAAAGGTCAAGGTGACCCGTGAGATTGATGGGGGTCTGCAGACCGTAGAGCTTTCCCTGCCAGCCATTGTTACCACTGACCTGCGCCTGAATGAGCCGCGCTATGCCAAACTGCCCGATATCATGAAGGCCAAGAAAAACCGTTGGATGTCAAATCACCGGCAGATCTGGGTGTTGAGCTTGCCAGCAAGGTGAGCCTGGTGAGCGTTGAGCCGCCGGCAGAGCGTCAGGGAGGCGTCAAGGTCGCCTCGGTAGATGAGCTGGTCGATAAACTCAAAAACGAAGCCAAAGTACTTTAAATCAAATAAGTGCTTTAAATAGGAGCCGAATTCATGAGCATTCTGGTACTGGCTGATTTACATGAAGGCCAACTGGCGGGCGCTACGGCAAGTGTTATTGCCGCCGCCCAGGCAATTGGCGGTGATATTGATGTTCTGGTGGCGGGTGAAAACGTTCAGGCAGCGGCTGACTCAGCGGCCAAACTTGATGGGGTGAGCAAGGTGCGGGTCGCCGATAATGCTGTCTATGCCCACCAGCTGGCTGAACCCATGGGCAAGCTGCTGCTGGCGTTGGCGGATGACTACACCCATGTGCTGGCCTCTGCATCCACCACGGGCAAGAACGTCTTGCCGCGTCTGGCCGCACTGAAAGATGTCAATCAGCTTTCCGATATCATAGCAGTGGAAAGCACTGATACCTTCAAGCGCCCCATCTATGCGGGTAATGCGATTGCCACCGTCAAGAGTGAGGATGCCCTCAAGGTAATTACCGTTCGTCCCAGCGCCTTTGATGGTGTGGGTGATGGTGGTGCTGCTAGTATTGAAGCAGTTGATACCCTGGTGGAAAACACTCAGTCCACCTTTATTGGTGAAGAGCTGGCCAAATCTGACCGGCCTGAGTTGGGCGGTGCCAAGGTGGTGGTTTCCGGCGGCCGTGGTATGGGCAACGGTGAAAACTTCAAACTGCTTGAAGGCATTGCTGACAAGCTGGGCGCTGCCATGGGGGCTTCCCGTGCGGCAGTGGACGCAGGGTTTGTGCCCAACGACATGCAGGTAGGGCAGACCGGCAAAATCGTCGCACCGGATCTGTACATTGCCGTGGGTATTTCCGGTGCTATTCAGCACCTGGCGGGCATGAAAGATTCTAAGGTGATCGTGGCGATCAACAAGGATGAAGAAGCGCCGATTTTCCAGGTGGCGGATTACGGCCTGGTCGGTGACCTGTTCGAGGTGCTGCCGGAACTTGAGAGCAAACTGTAAGCCTTTGGGGTCAGTGGGCCTGTCTGCTTTTGGCCTGCAGGTCACTGTATGGCATGACTAAAGGTTAATGCCTGATTAGCCGGTTCTCAAAGAGGGCCGGCTTTTTTCTGGCTGAAAAGTTAGGTAAACTTCAAATAGTTGACTAAATTACTCGGTCAATGCGTCAAGGCAACGTCAAGTTGCGAAATTAAAATTGTGACTTTAGTGGTTGAAAAACTGTCACACAGTCCGCATATAGTTTTGTAATACACAGATTTTTAGCATTGAATTGATGACAAGGCGTTCATACATTGGCAACAACACATGTTAGTGAACGTCGTGATATTCGTAAAAGCCACGCAAGGAGATGATAACAATGGCACATACACTGCCTGAACTGCCGTACGCTTATGATGCACTTGAGCCGCATATTGACGCGATGACCATGGAAATTCACCATTCGCGTCACCATAATACCTATGTCACCAACCTGAATGCTGCGCTTGAAGGCACTGGCCTTGAAGACGTGCCGGTTGAAGAGCTGATTGCTGACCTTGATCGCGTTCCTGAAGAAAAGCGCCAGGCGGTCATCAACAATGGTGGCGGACATGCCAACCATTCCATGTTCTGGCAAATGATGTCGCCCAATGGCGGCGGTCAGCCGCAGGGCGATGTGGCCAAGGCAATTGATGCTGAGCTTGGCGGCTTTGATGCGTTCAAGGATGCTTTCAAGAAAGCGGCGCTTGGTCGTTTTGGTAGCGGTTGGGCTTGGCTCTCCGTCACACCTGAAAAAAAAACTGGTTGTAGAGAACACCTTGAACCAAGACAGCCCGATTATGCATGGCAACACGCCTGTGCTGGGTCTGGATGTTTGGGAACATGCCTACTACCTGAAATTCCAGAACAAGCGTCCTGATTACGTTGAAACCTTCTTCAACGTCATCAACTGGGAAGACGTTGAGCGCCGTTATCAGGCTTCTATCGCCTGATCCAACGCAGACGATAAAGGCACCTCATACTGAGGTCGCCACAAAAACCGCTTCCTGAAAAGGGGGCGGTTTTTTTGTGGAAAAACAAAAAACACAGGTGCTGAAAGGATATCCAAGTGGGTGGTTGAGGCAGCCTCTAAGCACCGGCTGGGCAGAATATTGGGTAATAGCTGTCAATAACCTGTGGATTAAAAATACCACATATGCCTGAATTGATTTTTACATGTGCTATATATAGTATGTGTTGTGTCTTTCAAAGAGGGTAGGCACTAGATATGCCCTACCTGAAAAACACTGCGATGAAAAGGAAAAATAGCCATGGATATCCAGATTTATAGCAAGCCTGCCTGCGTCCAATGCACCGCGACCTACCGCGCGCTGGATAAGCAGGGCCTGGCGTACACCGTGATTGATATCACCGCTGAAGATGACGCCAAAGCACAGATTGAAGCCCTGGGCTATCGTCAGCTGCCGGTGGTGGTGGCAGGTGAAGATCACTGGTCGGGTTTCCGTCCGGACCGTATTCAGGCGCTGGCCTGAAACTCACCATGCAGATAGCCGATAGAGCTGCCGAGCCGGCAGGCACCCTGGTGTATTTTTCCACCAAGTCAGGCAATACCCATCGCTTTATCCAGAAGCTGGGTTTCAGTGCCCAGCGCTTGCCGCTGAATCGTCAGGAGCCCACCTTACAGGTAGAGCAGCCGTACATTCTGGTCACCCCCACCTATGGTGGCGGCTATGCCCAGGGGGCCGTTCCCAAGCAGGTGATCCGCTTCTTGAACGATAAGCATAACCGGGGCCTGATCCGCGGCGTGATTGCCGCCGGGAATACCAATTTTGGTGAAGCGTATGGAATGGCCGGGCAGATTATTGCCGAAAAGTGCCAGGTACCGTTTCTGTATCGATTTGAACTGTTTGGCACTGATGAAGATGTCATCAGAGTCCGTGAAGGAGTGAATGCATTTTGGAAACGTCAACCCTAGAGAAACAGCAAGCACCTGACGCTGCCGCCCCTGATCGGCGCGCGCTGGATTACCACGCCCTGAATGCCATGCTGAACCTTTACGGTGCCAACGGTGAGTTGCAGCTGGATAAGGATCGCGAGGCGGCCCGTCAGTACTTTCTTCAGCATGTGAACCAGAACACGGTATTCTTCCACTCTCTGGAAGAAAAGCTCGATTATCTGGTGGAAGAGGGCTACTACGAGGCCATGTACTGGCCCAGTACCCGGCCGAATTTATCAAGGGGCTGTTTGAGCAGGCCTACGCCTATAAATTCCGCTTTCCGAGCTTTCTGGGCGCTTTCAAGTATTACACCAGCTACACCCTGAAGACGTTCGATGGCAAACGTTATCTGGAACGCTATGAAGACCGCGTCTGCATGGTCGCCCTGGCGCTTGCTCGCGGTGATCAGGCTTTGGCCAGGTCGCTGGTGGATGAGATTATCAGCGGGCGTTTCCAGCCGGCGACCCCGACCTTCCTGAACTGCGGCAAGCAGCAGCGCGGCGAGCTTGTGTCGTGCTTTCTGCTGCGCATCGAAGACAACATGGAATCGATTGGCCGCTCGATCAACTCGGCGCTGCAGCTTTCCAAGCGCGGCGGCGGTGTGGCCTTCCTGCTCAGCAATATTCGCGAGTCTGGGGCGCCGATCAAGCGCATCGAAAACCAGTCGTCGGGCATTATCCCGATCATGAAGCTGCTTGAAGATGCTTTCTCCTATGCTAACCAGTTGGGTGCGCGGCAGGGCGCAGGGGCGGTATATCTCAATGCTCACCACCCAGATATCCTGCGTTTTCTGGATACCAAGCGGGAAAATGCCGACGAGAAAATTCGCATCAAGACGCTGTCGCTGGGCGTGACGATTCCGGACATTACCTTTGAACTGGCCAAGCGCAACGACGACATGTACCTGTTCTCGCCCTATGACGTTGAACGGGTCTACGGCGTGCCCTTTGGCGATATCAGCGTGACCGAGAAGTATCATGAAATGGTCGCTGATGCGCGTATCCGCAAGCACAAGATCAATGCTCGCGCCTTCTTCCAGACCCTGGCAGAGCTGCAGTTCGAGTCCGGCTATCCCTACATCATGTTCGAGGACACCGTTAATCGCGCCAACCCGATTGCCGGGCGCATCAACATGAGCAACCTGTGCTCCGAGATCCTACAGGTCAACACGCCCACCCAATACGATGATGACCTTGGCTACCGTGAAGTGGGGCAGGATATCTCCTGCAACCTGGGTTCGATGAATATCGCCAAGGTGATGGATGCGGGGGATATCAGCACCAGCGTCGAGATTGCTATTCGCGGGCTGACCGCCGTTTCTGAAATGAGCAACCTGCAGAGCGTGCCCTCCATTGCCGAAGGTAACGCCAAATCCCGTGCCATTGGCCTGGGGCAGATGAACCTGCACGGCTTCCTGGCCCGTGAGCATATCTATTACGGCTCGGATGAAGGTCTGGATTTCACCAATCTGTATTTCTACTGCGTGGCCTTCCATGCCATTCGCGCTTCCAACCGGCTGGCCATTGAGCACGGAGAAGCCTTTGCCGGGTTTGAAGATTCCACCTATGCCTTGGGCACTTTCTTTGACAAGTACACCGATCAGGCCTGGCTGCCGCGTACCGAAAAAGTACGCCAGCTGTTTGAGCGCAGCGGTATTGCCTTGCCGACCCAGCAGGACTGGCAGGCGCTGAAGGCATCCGTGATGGCCCACGGCCTGTATAACCGCAACCTGCAGGCGGTGCCGCCGACGGGGTCGATCTCCTATATCAATCACTCCACCTCTAGTATTCACCCGGTGGCGGCGAAGATCGAGATCCGTAAGGAAGGCAAGCTGGGGCGGGTCTACTACCCGGCGCCTTTCCTTAACGAGGCGAACTTCGACTATTTCCAGGATGCCTACGAAATCGGCCCGGAAAAGATTATCGATACCTACGCCGAGGCTTCCCAGCACGTGGATCAGGGGCTTTCGCTGACGCTGTTCTTCCCGGACACTGCAACCACCCGGGATATCAACAAGGCGCAGATTCATGCCTGGCGCAAAGGCATCAAGACGCTTTACTACATCCGCCTGCGCCAGAGTGCGCTGGAAGGCACGGAAGTGGAAGGCTGCGTTTCCTGCACCCTCTAACCTGATCACGAGACTGACAAGGGTAATTCACATGAATATGATGCAACGTTTATCGCGGGTTGATGCCATCAACTGGAACCGCCTTGAGGATGATAAGGACCTGGAGGTGTGGAACCGCCTGACCAGCAACTTCTGGCTGCCGGAAAAAGTGCCGCTGTCCAACGATATCCAGTCGTGGAATACCCTGACCCCTCAGGAGAAACAGCTAACCATACGGGTATTCACCGGCCTGACATTGCTGGATACCATCCAGAGCAGCGTGGGCGCCCCGGTGCTGATGGACGACGCCCGCACGCCACATGAAGAGGCGGTCTATACCAATATCGCCTTTATGGAATCCGTGCATGCGCGTTCCTACAGCTCGATCTTCTCCACCCTGTGCAATACCCGTGACGTAGATGACGCCTTCCGCTGGAGTGAGGAAAACCCGACGCTGCAGATGAAATCCGAGCTGATTCTCAGCCGTTACCGCTCGGATGACCCCTTGATGCGCAAGGTTGCCAGCGTCTTCCTGGAGTCGTTTCTTTTCTACTCGGGCTTTTACCTGCCGATGTACTGGTCAAGCCATGCCAAGCTGACCAATACCGCTGACCTGATTCGTCTGATCATTCGCGATGAAGCGGTACACGGCTATTATGTCGGCTATAAATTCCAGCAGGCCCTGGCAGAAGCGACGCCGGAACGCCAGCAGGAGGTCAAGGACTACGCCTATGAACTGCTGCTGGAGCTTTACGATAACGAGGTGCGCTACACCGAATCGCTCTATGATGAAGTGGGCCTGACGGAAGACGTGAAGAAGTTCCTTCACTACAACGCCAACAAGGCGCTGATGAACCTTGGCTTCGAACCACTCTTCCCGAGCAGCGTGACGGATGTCGACCCGACCATCATGGCAGCACTTTCCCCGAGTGCAGACGAAAACCACGACTTCTTCTCCGGCTCCGGTTCCTCCTACGTCATCGGCAAGGCCGTCGCCACCGAAGACGACGACTGGGCGTTCTGATTGCCAGCTTCTTCCTGCCCAAATGTGGCGAGCGAGCAGCTTGCCACACCCTTCCTAAGTAAAATCTGCTACGCTCAGGCTCAGAAGGGTGGTTGGAATGGGGAAATGTGCAGTGCGCGAATTCTGGATAGGTGGCTTAGCTATATTTAGATGCTTAAAAATCAATGGGTTGGAAGAAATGAAGCGCGTCGGATAATATTATTGAACGCGAAAGATTGTTCATCCAATATCAGGACGTGCAGTCCAATCTCTTTTAAAGATACAAGATAAATAATATAGGAGTTGGAAAGTGATAAAGTGTTTCTTATCTCATAAGTGCCTATGCAATAATTATAGGGTATAAAGATGTAACTCAACGAGGAGATACATCATGTCCAAGCCGTTACGCTTCATCTCTTTGACACCAGACCAACAGCGCATTGTAAATAACGCTTATCAGTACGGTGAAAAGCGAGCCTTACGCCGTCGCGCTCATGCCATCTTATTGAGCCATAAAGGGCACACGATCAATCAAATTCGTGACATTCTCGGGGTCAAGCGCGATACGGTATCGACATGGCTATCCCAGTGGGAAGCAGACGGTATTGACGGTCTGCAAGACAAACCCCGCGACGGGCGGCCAAACCTTCTCAATGATGGCGAGATAGCGTTATTGCAGCAGCTTGTTGAAGATCATCCTCATCAGTTGCCGGTGCTGCATGCCAAGTTTCAAGAAAAAAACCGGGAAAGTGGTCAGTCGAGATACCCTACGTCGTGCTCTAAAAAAAACGGTAACAGTTGTAAACGTGTTCGCTACTCGCTGAAGGCACGGCGTGACGAGACAGATTTCCGCAATACGCAAGGCCTGATCAACGCATTGAAAGAATGGGAAGACAGCGGCACCTGTGATCTTTACTTCTTTGATGAAACTGGATTTTCGCAGTCTTCATCACTGCCTTATGCATGGAGCCCAATAGGGCAACCCTGGGAAGTCACTGCTTACTCTCATAGCAAGAGATTGAATGTATTAGGTTTTTATCCAGAAAAGGGATGTTCTTTCATCATATGACAATGGACACGGTGAATAGTGAAACGGTTATAGAGGCGTTTGACCAATTTGCAGCACAGAAAGATCCTGATGCCTTCGCTGTTGTTGTGCTAGACAATGCCAAAATGCATCACTCCAAGGCATTTCGACGGAAAATCATTGATTGGATGACCCACCGTATTCACCTGATTTATCTGTCGCCATACTCGCCTGAGTTGAATCTGATCGAAATTCTTTGGCGTGAAATCAAATATCGCTGGTTACCACTGACGGCCTATAGCTCTTTCGATAGGCTCTGTCAGGCGGTGAAAGGCGTCTGTAACGGTTATGGCGTAGATAACACGATAACTTTTGCATAACTACTTAGCTCAAGTGACAAATCGCGTTATGTTCGTATCGTTGCAAGCCATTAAAAAAAAAAAGAAGCAAAGATTTTTGATGAAGAAACATTCGAAAAGGGAATGGTTACGGCTGAAGAAATTATGCATGGGTTAGACCAATCAACCCTCTTTGTCATATTCCTCTCCAATGCAGCACTTGAATCTGAATGGGTTAAGGAAGAGCTTTCCGTAGCAAAACGTTATCTTGATGAAGGGAAGTTGAAGCGTATATATCCCATAATAATAGATGACGAGTTAACGTATTCTGATTCTAGAATCCCGAACTGGCTAAAAGAATCAACCAATATACAGCATATTTTGCGCCCCAGGGTGGCAGCAAAGAAGATTAATGCTAGATTGGTAGAGTTATCATGGGATATTCACCCTCAGTTAAAAGAAAAGAAAAAATATTTGTTGGTCGAAATGCACTAGTTGATGAAATTGAAGAACGTTTGGATGATTTTCGAAAGCTAACACCCTCCGTTATTCTTGCCTCTGGCTTGCCGTCAATTGGACGGAAGGCTTTGCTAAAGTACGCTGCCAGAAAGGCAAATATTGTTAGAGATTCTTACGAGTTTCCTCTAATAACATTGGCACCTTCTGATTCAATTGAAGATTTTATCTTAAGGAAACGCTGCACAAATCCCACTGTAACTGCCTGATCGCCACCGATAGGGTAGAATCTAACCATTCCGCCACCGTCTGACAGAGCCATCCGATGAAGCAGATCTCTTTCGCCCAGGCTGAGCACCAGAACAAGAAGAAGGTCACCCGCCGAGAGCGATTCCTGGCACAGATGGATACCTTGGTGCCATGGCAGCGGCTGATCGAGGCACTGGCGCCGTCCTACTTTCCGAACTCGGTAGGCAAACGAGGCCGGCCGCCGATTGGCCTGGAGCGCATGCTGCGGATCTACTTCCTTCAGCAGTGGTATGCGCTCTCCGATGAGGCATTGGAAGATGCCATCTACGACAGCCAAGCCATGCGCGACTTCATCGGCATCGATCTGGCCGTCGAGAGCGTGCCGGATGCGACCACGCTGCTGCGCTTCCGCCATTTGCTGGAGAAGCATGCCCTGACCCAGCGAATCTTTGAGGAAATCAACGCCCACTTGGCCGAGCAGGGCCTGTTCATGCGCGAGGGCACCATCGTCGACGCCACCATTGTGGCCGCCGCCCCTTCCACCAAGAACAAGGCCAAGCAACGCGATCCGGAGATGAAGCAGACCCGGAAGGGCAAGCAGTACTACTTTGGCATGAAGGCCCATATCGGTGTCGATGCGGTCACCGGGCTGACCCACAGTGTCGCCGCCACCTCGGCCAACGTCGCCGATGTCACCATGGCCGGCCACCTGGTCCGGGAGGATGACAAGCGGATATACGGCGACGCGGGTTACACCGGTATGTGGAAGCATCTGGACGAAGAGAAGGATGACCCGGATTCCCGGTGCTGTGTCGCCGCCAAACGCGGCACCATCAAGAAGATGGAAGACAGTCCCATGAAAGTGCTGCTGCTGGAATTCGAGAAGGCCAAGGCCAGCATCCGCGCCAAGGTCGAGCACCCGTTTCATGTCATCAAGAACCTCTTCAGCTACCGAAAGGTTCGCTACAAGGGGCTGGCCAAGAACCAGGCGCAGCTGTTCACCCTGTTCGCCCTCGGCAATTTGGTGCTGGCTGGACGATGCCAGAGCCATGCTGACGGGGCCAGTGTGTCTTGAATCTGGCCTGGCAGCAGGATAACTCGGCTGCCAGGGTAAAAAAGCCACCTTCAGTGGCCAGAAAGTGACTGCTGACGCGGTGAATATGCCGCCCTGAGCGCTTCAGCCGCTCAGAGACGAATTGATCAGCGGTTCCTTAATGCCCACGTAAAGGAGTACCTTAATAATTATGATGATGAGAATGAAGATCTATCGGATTATATGTTTTCTGTGCAAAGAGCAATTTTGACTGGTAAAGCGGTGCCTGACAACATTCTCATCCCTTCTGTGCTTATTAAATCAATTAAAAAACTGTATGACGAGGATCGAAACTATAAAGATGCCATGAAACTTTGTGATCGAGTTCTTCAAAATGAGAAAGCCATTCATGAGAACTCGATCGATCATGTAAGATTTATCAAATGTCAATGTTTGGCTAGAGTTGGTGATAGTAGGCGATTTTTTGACGAGGTTCAAAGTATCAAAGAGCCTGACAAATCCTTCTTGATTGGGTTTTATTATAGAATTTCCGGGCAATACGATCAGGCAAAGAATAGCTTTGAACGCGTTTTGTCTAAAAAGCCTAATGATCTGAGAGCAAAAGGTGAGCTCACACAAGTCTTTCTTCAAACAGAAGAATATGATCAAGCATTTGCTATGGCTAAATCCAACTAAGTAGTTATGCAAAAGTTATCGTGTTATCTACGCCATAACCGTTACAGACGCCTTTCACCGCCTGACAGAGCCTATCGAAAGAGCTATAGGCCGTCAGTGGTAACCAGCGATATTTGATTTCACGCCAAAGAATTTCGATCAGATTCAACTCAGGCGAGTATGGCGACAGATAAATCAGGTGAATACGGTGGGTCATCCAATCAATGATTTTCCGTCGAAATGCCTTGGAGTGATGCATTTTGGCATTGTCTAGCACAACAACAGCGAAGGCATCAGGATCTTTCTGTGCTGCAAATTGGTCAAACGCCTCTATAACCGTTTCACTATTCACCGTGTCCATTGTCATATGATGAAAGAACATCCCTTTTCTGGATAAAAACCTAATACATTCAATCTCTTGCTATGAGAGTAAGCAGTGACTTCCCAGGGTTGCCCTATTGGGCTCCATGCATAAGGCAGTGATGAAGACTGCGAAAATCCAGTTTCATCAAAGAAGTAAAGATCACAGGTGCCGCTGTCTTCCCATTCTTTCAATGCGTTGATCAGGCCTTGCGTATTGCGGAAATCTGTCTCGTCACGCCGTGCCTTCAGCGAGTAGCGAACACGTTTACAACTGTTACCGTTTTTTTTTAGAGCACGACGTAGGGTATCTCGACTGACCACTTTCCCGGTTTTTCTTGAAACTTGGCATGCAGCACCGGCAACTGATGAGGATGATCTTCAACAAGCTGCTGCAATAACGCTATCTCGCCATCATTGAGAAGGTTTGGCCGCCCGTCGCGGGGTTTGTCTTGCAGACCGTCAATACCGTCTGCTTCCCACTGGGATAGCCATGTCGATACCGTATCGCGCTTGACCCCGAGAATGTCACGAATTTGATTGATCGTGTGCCCTTTATGGCTCAATAAGATGGCATGAGCGCGACGGCGTAAGGCTCGCTTTTCACCGTACTGATAAGCGTTATTTACAATGCGCTGTTGGTCTGGTGTCAAAGAGATGAAGCGTAACGGCTTGGACATGATGTATCTCCTCGTTGAGTTACATCTTTATACCCTATAATTATTGCATAGGCACTTACTTGGATAGGCCCGGAAACCCTATAAATATAAATAATTACTTTACTTGCCTTATCCATAGGGAAAAAAGCCCGGATAATAAGGAAGAACTTGAAAAGGCGCACTATAAGCTATCCATAGATGGTTCAGATCGGTCACAGGAAATGGCCCATTCAGCCAAAGCTAGGTTGCTGGCTTTTTATGATTATGATTATGAGGGGGCATTCAACGAAATTGAGGAAGCGGTTAACCGGTTCCCTGCTAATGACTACCCTTTGCTTACAATGGCTGATCTAGCTGTCCATTCGAGAAATACCGAAAAGTTACGACAGGCTATCTCTTTACTAGAGGAGAGGATGTCGCGCAAAGCCCAATCATATCGATCTTTCTTACGGTTTAAAGCTTATTTACTCGCGCTAGATGGTGACCCCTCATCCGCAAAACGAATTATAGAGAAAGACCTCAAGGGGTTGGGTGAAAAGGCAGTTAATCGCCTCACGCATAAGGTTGATGAGCTTACGAATCCTTAACCAGTGAATCAAGCCGACCGTTTTACGCTGGCGCTCCAAACGGCGGCTTATTCTGGCGTTATATTCATGGAGGTCTCTGTTGAGTTCCGTAAAACATCTGATCTTACCCAGCAACAGTGGACACCGCCAGAATCAACAAACGGAAAACAAGCTCATGCGCATACCTATTTATCGGGTCGCAATGCTTGGCCTGTTGACGTTTTTTGCCGCCCAGGCCAGCACGGCTCAGCCGAAGACATATCCTGATGGCCACGGTGGCAGCGTTACCTTTCCCCAGGGTGACGTGTCCTTCGCCGACGAGGTCGTACATTACGATACCGGTACCGAACAGCCCATTGAGGCAGCCCGCGACCGAGAGCAGGCGTTGGGAATACCGGACTATGGCAAGGAAGACACACGAGGATACCTGTCGCTGGGGTGTAGCGGTGAACTGGTGCTGAAGCTCACCGATAACCGCTTGATCGACATCCCCGGCCCGGATTTGTATGTGTTCGAGGTTGGCCCGGCAATTGAACCCACGGCGCTGGCCATTTCCAACAATAACGAAGATTGGGTGCGTATTGGTGGCATTGGCGGCGGCAAGGCCGAGATCGATATCGCGCCTTATATCGACGGCGATGAGAGTTTTCGCTACGTCAAACTGCTGGATCTGAGAGAGCAGTGCGGCGGTGAAACACCGGGTGCGGATATTGATGCGGTGGGTGCTATCGGTTCGCTGCAGCATATTGCACTCGACAGTGCCGTGCTGTTCAACACGGGCAAATACCAGCTCAAGCCCCAGGCATCGGAAGCGATCAATGAAGCCATGGCCAACATCGATTCTGCACAACTGCAGTCGGTCGTGGTGGCAGGCCATACGGATGCTGTGGGCAGCGCCGAATCCAATCAGGTGCTATCGGAAAATCGCGCGCGGTCGGTGGCAGGCTACCTGATAGAAAACGCGGGCATCCCCGAAGACAGGATACGTATTGAAGCGCATGGGGAGAGCGACCCGGTTGCCAGCAATGAGACCGCGGAAGGCCGTGAAAAAATCGCAGGGTTGAGCTTCGCGTCCGTGCCACACCCGACGAGCCGGAAACAGATACCGCGCGCATCGAGATCCTGGGAATCTGGCGCTCGGACGATAATCGCCAGACGACGCTGCGCAGAGACGATGGCGGTATCAGCGGCGATTATACCGAGAAGGGTGGCGGGCAAATTCAGGGGGAATTCACCAGTGGCACTGTTCTCGAAGGGTTTTGGATAAAAGACAGCTCCGGCCGAACCTGCGACACGCAAAAAGGTGGCAGCAAGCACTGGGGTAACCTGCGGATCGAGTTTACATCAGCGGATCTCGATGCATTCGACGCCAAGTGGTCATATTGTGGCGATACCGATTGGCGCGGCAGTTGGCAGCACGCCGAGAGACTCCTGTGAACACGGCCTGACGGAAAACGTGAAGAAATTCCTTCACTACAACGCCAACAAGGCGCTGATGAACCTGGGCTTCGAGCCACTCTTCCCCAGCAGCGTCACGGATGTCGATCCCACCATCATGGCAGCACTTTCCCCGAGTGCGGATGAAAACCACGACTTCTTCTCCGACTCCGGCTCCTCCTACTTCATCAGCAAAGCCGTCGCCACCGAAGACGACTGGGCGTTCTGATTGCTAGCTTCTTCCTTCCCAAAAGTGGCGAGTAGGGCGCTCGCCATTCCCTTCCTAAGCAAGATTGTTCATCCAATATCAGGACGTGCAGTCCAATCACTGTCAGCAAGATGCCAATAGGCACACACTCTGCTAGACTCGTACCATGAAGCAAATTAACTGGAATGCTGAAAAGAACCAGCAGTTGATGAGCGAGCGCGGAGTCTCCTTCGAAGATGTCCTGTTTGCTCTTCAGTCTGGTGGTTTACTTGATGATGGACCTCACCCCAACAGGGACAAGTATCCGAATCAACGCCTGTTTGTAGTTCGGATTGATAATTATGCCTGGCTGGTGCCGTACGTCGAGAATGATAGCGAGATCTTTCTCAAAACGGTCATCCCCAGTCGCAAGGCCACCAAGACATTTCTAGGGGGTAGCATGGCCAAGACCAAATTGGATCTCGAAGAGCAAGAGCTGCTGGAGTCTTACGAATCCGTAGAGTTCGAGTCAGATCTGGATGCCGATCGTCGGGAGTACTTGACGAAGGCAGCGGAAGAGACGTTCAAGAAAGACAAACGGATCAATATACGCATCTCCAGTCGCGACCTTGAAGCACTTCAACGTCGAGCGTTGGAAGAGGGGCTTCCTTACCAGTCTCTAGTTTCCAGTGTCCTGCACAAGTACGTGTCCGGTGGTCTGAAGGATGTCTCTGCTAACAAGTCAGGTCAGCGGACGCGCTAACGGGCGCCGCTGCCTTCTGCGTGTGTGCCGGTGATAGCCCTATCCAGGGCTCGAACAATCTGCCCTCTGAAGTGCGATAGAGAACCCACTGGGTTTTGAGGAGCTTTTCAGAAACAGAGAAAATTTGTGGGGTTAACAGTAGATGCGCCTCGTCTCCAAAGCTGATGCCCGGCGTGAGACCTTACAGGGTTACTGGCCTGCGGCCTCCACTAGACGCGTGCTGTTGGGTTTATTAAGTTTATGCAAACGAGGTAAACCACCGTTATTACACAAGGAGGCGCATTAATGAAGCAAACAGGTAGTTGTCTCTGTGGAGGGGTTCAATATGAAATCAACGGTCCGCTTACCGATGTTCTGAACTGTCACTGTTCAATGTGCCGCAAGCTTCATGCCTCGGCTTTTAGAACCCGCGCTAAAGTACGGTCTTCAGATTGGCATACCGTCAAAGGCCAAGAGCTACTGAAATTTTACGAATCGTCTCCAGGTGAGCACAAAGGGTTCTGCTCAAACTGCGGTTCCAGCCTCTATACCAAGTTTGATGCAGCCCCTGAGATCTATGGTTTCCCACTCGGCACACTTGATACTGACCCCGAGGTAAAAGCAGGGCGCCATGTATTCGTGGGCAATAAGGCTCCTTGGTTCGAGATTACCGATGATCTGCCACAGCATGCAGAGTATGACTGAAACAGTAATAATGGGCTGCGTAAGGCAGACGTCCCTGACAGGCCGCCGCTTTGCTTCGCGTTATTTGAGATATGCAGCAGCGAGAAAAGCCTGCTGTGAGAACCAAGGCTTGCTGCAAGTTGTCGTGTGTCGATGTTGTTTCTATAGCAAGATCAGGCTGAATGTGGCAATCGTGAAAACCGTGCCAAGCGCTAGCTGACAGAATGATATGTACAATTTATTGCACATGTCTGAGGGCGAGGCTGTACTTGTACTCTAAACTGTGCAAGTAGAGGGTTTATGAGAATTGTATCTTTTACAGAGGCAAGGAATGGCTTGAGAGCCCTGCTGGACGCTGTGGTAAACGATGCCGATACCGCCGTGATTACGCGTCGTGATTCAGAAGATGCCGTTGTTATGTCCCTGGACTATTACAACAGCCTGATGGAGACGGTGCATTTGATGCGCTCACCTGCAAATGCTGAGCATTTGAACCGTTCAATTGCGCAATTCAAAGCGGGTAAGGTAAAGCAAAGAGCTTTGATTGATGAGTAGCCTTTTACTATCGTGGACTGACGAAGCATGGAGAGATTATCTGTATTGGCAAACGCAAGATAAAAAAACGCTTAAACGGGTAAAAAAGCTGATAAGTGACGTAAAACGCTCACCTTTTGACGGTATCGGCAAACCTGAACCGCTAAAAGAATATCTGGCGGGTTTTTGGTCAAGGCGGATTGATGATACGAATCGGTTGGTCTATGCAACTGATGATCATGCAATCACTATCATTTCGTGTCGCTATCATTATTGAGTCAGGCCGTTTATTCGTGCTGCAATTCTGTTTACAAATCAGCGGTTGCCGGTCATCGATTTCCGCCGCTCTACCCAGATGGGCTTGAAACCAAAAATATACCGTTATCTTGTAATTTTTTTCTATTTTCTTTCCCTCCTGTGCCTTTTCTTAATTGTACGCCTCGCCTCAATTGAGGCAGATTGCCAGCATGGCGTTGGCTTTTCGTTTCGATTCCACTAAATGTTAATGATAAATATTGTTATTTACTCAATAGGTGGTAGGCTATGCGCCTTGTAATCAAACGCAAATGGTTCTCATAACTAATTGAAGCGGTGCGCGGTCTTTTCAGCGCACCTGCCAGTAACGGAGGCATGACGTGCTGAAAAGGCCTTTACTAGCCCTGCAGGGATGCTGGCTTGCCGGTGTTCTGGCCAGCGGCACGCTGATGGCAACTAGCAACATCATGGCGCAGGAAGAGCAGAGTGGGGCGCCGTCTGCGCTCCAGCAGCAGATTGAAGCAGCCGATGACTCGACCCGCTCAGCTATTGAAGAATTGCGCCGCCTTGAACGCGATACCCGCCAGCTGCAAGCCGCCAACGCTGCCTTGAGTACTCGCCTGGTCAGCGAGGCCCAACACCAGCAGCGCCTTGAAAGGGCGCTGAATAACCTGGATGACACCCGCGCTGCCTTGCCAGAGATCGAGCAGCTGATGAGGGAGCAATTAACCGCTTGGATCAATGCTGATCTGCCGTTTCTGAAAGACGAGCGTCTGGCGCGTTTAGCGCCCGCCGAACCTGCCCAGGCTGATAGCGCCACCCGGATTGCGGGCTTGCTGGAAACCTGGCGCGCCGAACTGGCCTACGGCCGCGCAGTGGATAGCTGGCGCGGGCGCCTGCAACTGGCCGAAAGTAATCCCCGTGAGGTTGAGTTCCTGCGCCTTGGCCGTATTGGCCTGTACTACCTCACGCCAGACGGTCGCCAGGGTGGGGTATGGGATGCTGCAAGCCGCCAATGGCTCACGCTGGATGAAACTGCCCGGCGCGAGGTGCGAAACGGCCTGCGAATTGCCGATGACCAGCGAACTCCCGAGCTACTGCGTTTACCGCTTTCGGTGATGGTGGAAGACGCCGCAGGAGGTCAGCGATGAAAGTGCTGATCTGTCTAATCTTGCTGGCCAGCCTGATCACCAGCGGCAAGGCGTTGAGCCAGACCGAGGGCCTGGTATCGCTACAGGACGCCCGGGAAGCGGCAAGCGCTTTGGATCAAGCCAGGCTTGAAGCGCTGCTGAATGACCCGCAGGCACTGGAAGCGGCGCTGGATGATGCCCGAGCCAAGCACCAGGCCGCTGAACAGCAGCAGGCAGCCTTGGTGGAACAGCAACAACAGCAAATGCGGCGAGCACAAACCCTGGCAGAGCGTCAGAGTGAACAGGGCGAAACGCTGACGGCGCTGCTGGCGGATCTCACCCGGCATAGTGAAGAAGTGCGCAACGAACTAGGGGGCAACAGCTGGTTAACTTTAGAGGCCAATGCGTTGCCACCGCGCCTGGATGATATTGGCGTATTAAAGCCTGAACAGATTGAAACCTTGGTGGATAGCCTGGCGCGGCTGACTCAGCGCACCGGGCAAGCTGTGCGCCTTGAGCGGCCCGTGGCGGATACCAGCGGCGAGATTGCCGTGCGTGATATTGTGCGCCTGGGAGATTTTGTGGCCTTTACCGATTCTGCCCTGCTCAGTAAGCGTCAGGACTCAGACCATCTGGCTGAAGTGCCGCATACGCCCAAAAACATCAGCGAGGTGATTCCTGCCTATTTCCAGGGGGCAAAGCGCCTGTTTGTCATCGACCCGACCCAGGGAAGCGTGTTGAACGCCCTGGCTCAACAGCCCAGCCTGTTGGAGCGCTTCCATCAGGGGGCTATGTGGGCTATGTCGTTGTCACTCTGGGGGCTTGGGTTGCTGGTCGCCCTGCTACAGTATGGCTACCTGAGCGTGGTCAGCCTGCGGATGCGCCGCCAGTGCAAGGCCTTGGGTCAGCCATCGGCGAACAATCCTCTGGGCCGGGTGCTGGCGCGCTTCAAAGAGTTGGACAAGCATCAGGCTCCGGAGGCGCTGGAGGCCCGCCTGGATGAGGCTGTGCTGGCGGAGCTGCCGCGTATTGAGCGTGGGCAGCCGATCGTTAAGCTGCTGGCCGCCATTGCCCCGCTGCTTGGCCTGTTAGGCACGGTGACCGGCATGATAGTGACCTTTCAGGCGATTACTGTATTCGGCACCGGCGACCCCCAGTTGATGGCTGGCGGTATCAGCCAGGCGCTGGTCACCACGGTGCTGGGGCTGGTGACGGCCGTGCCGCTGCTGTTTGCCCAGACGGCCCTGGCGACCCGCAGCCGCCTGATCATTCAGACCCTGGAAGGCGAAGCGAGTGCTGCTCTGGCGGATCATCTCGAATCAGGTTCATCCTCGCCGTCTGAAGCCCTGCCTTCAAATAAGCACGGAGGGCTGTGATATGCCCCACTTGCCTCTCTGGCTGGCTCCGGTTGAGCGCCTGTTAGACGCAGGCGGCCCCGTGCTTGGGATATTGGCACTGGTGGCCATGCTGGTTTTTGGTATGGCGCTTGAACGCTGGTGGTATTACCGCGTCAGCTGGCGCCTTGCCCGCCGTCAGCTGATCCGTCGCTGGACGGCGCGCAGCGATCATCGCAGCTGGAGTGCTCGCACGCTGCGCCAAGTGTGGACGCAAGCACTGGTGGCCAGACTGCGTCGCCCCTTACCCTGGATCAAGCTGTTGGTGGCTCTGTGCCCGCTGCTCGGCTTATTGGGCACGGTGACCGGCATGATCAGCGTCTTTGATAGCCTGGCTCTTAGCGATACCCATCAGGCTCGGGCCATGGCCGACGGTGTGGCGCGGGCCACGCTGCCCACCCTGGCCGGTATGGCCATTGCGCTGGTAGGGCTCTTGTTGATCAGCCGTCTTGAGCATGTGATCCGCCGGGAAGACCAGCGCCTGAATGACCGTCTGGCCCGCGCGCTGGAGGAAAACAATGCGTAGACGCCGTTTAATGGAATCCACGACAGACAGCAACGAGGTGAACCTGACACCGATGCTTGATGTGGTGTTTATCATGCTGATCTTTTTTATTGTCACCACCAGCTTTATCAAGGAAAGCGGCGTCGAGATCGAGCGCCCAGAAGCCTCAGCGGCAACGCCGCGCCCGGATGCTCAGGTGCTGGTGGCCATTACGCCTGAAGGCACCGTCTGGGTGGATGGCAAAGCGGTGGATGTGCATCGCATTGGCCAGCAGGTGGCCGGAATGTTGAGTGATGATGGCGCTGTGGTGATTCAGGCGGACCGGGCGTCCACCACTGGTCTGCTGATTGAAGTGATGGACCGCCTCAAACAGGCTGGCGTTGAACAGGTCGCGGTAGCGGCAAGCCGGAGTACGCGATGATACGCCATCTGCTTTCCATGCTGGGAGGGATGACGCTGGCAGTGGGATTGTTCTGGCTGTTAGCCCTGCTGGTCACCCCGCCGGAGCGGCCAGTGGAAGCCCCCGAAATGACACTGTCGATGACCCTGCTGGAAGCCACCGAGTCAACCGAAACGCCACCTGAACAGGCCGCACAAACGCCTGCGGCCAGCGAAAGCCTGCCTGACACAGAAACGCCGCCACCCCAGGTGGAGCAAGCGCCTGACGCATTGCCAGACGCTGACAGCCAGGTGGTGGTCAATGATAGTGAAGCGCCAGAACCTAAGCCAGAGCCCGAACCAGGGCCTAAACCCAAACCCAAACCCAAACCAGAACCTGAGCCCGGGCCCGAACCAGAACCTGAGCCCACGCCCCAGGCGGATGCCGCTTCCAAGTCTACGGCCGAGCATGCGTTTGCTTCACCTCAGCAAGACGCGCCTGCCCAGGCGCAGGCTGCGCCTTCAGATGAGCCGGTGAGCGTTGGCCAGCTGGCCCCGGCCAGCCGAGTAAACCCTACCTACCCACGGCGCGCCCAACGGCGTGGGCTGGAAGGGTTTGTCGAAGTGACGTTTGTTATCCGCCGTGATGGGAGTGTGGATAGCAGCACGATTCGCGTGACCAGGGCCCAGCCGAAACGGGTGTTTGAAGAAGCGGCGCTGGACGCCATTGCTCGCTGGCAGTTTGAGGCCAGCGAGCAGCTCAGGCGCGCCACTCAACGCATTGAGTTTCAGCTAAGGTAAACAGCGCCAGAGGGAATCAGGTGGCGTCTTTCAGAGTGATGGAAAAATCACTCCAGGTAGGTGCATGGTCAGAAGGTTTTTCCATGGCGCGCAGCGGGTAGTCGATATCCGCGCCGGATACGCAGTCTGCCAGCGGCTGGGTGACCAGAATATAGTCAATCCGCAGGCCGCGTTTGGGGTCATCGTTAAAGCCCTTGGAGCGGTAGTCGAACCAGCTGAAATGGTTATTGCGCTCAGGGTGAATCAGACGATAGCTGTCGCTTAGCCCCCAGGCCTTGATGCCTTCCAGCCACTCGCGCTCAATCGGCTGAAAGCTGGTCTTGCCCTCGCGCAGCCAGCGCTTGCGGTTCGGCTCACCAATGCCGATGTCCTGATCCTGTGGCGAGATATTGAAATCGCCCATCACCGCAAGGCGCTCATCCGGGCGGTGCTGCTGATCAAGCAGGCGGGCCAGCTGCTGATAAAAGCGTTCCTTATAAGGAAACTTGGTCGGGTGAGCGATATTTTCCCCCTGGGGAAAGTAGCCATTCCAGACCGTTACGGCTTCGCCATCCTCGGCGGTCAGGCGCACGCCAATCATACGTTTCTGGGCGTCTTCCTCATCATCGGGAAAGCCGTAAAACACAGCCTCTGGCTGCTGACGGCAAAGCAGGGCAACCCCATAATGGCCCTTCTGGCCAAAATAGAAGACGTGGTAGCCCATGGCTTCAACGGCGTCACGGGGAAAAGCATCATCGTGAACTTTGGTTTCCTGCAGACCGATCACATCAGGCTTGAGCTGATCAATCAGGGCCTGCAACTGATGCAGTCGAGCGCGAATGCCGTTGATATTGAAAGAGACCAGCCGCATCATGAGTCCTCTTTGTTATCCTTGTCGCTGGGGTGAATCTGGATGGACTGGCCGCTTTCCTGGCGTGCCATCTTACGGGCAGCCTGCAACTTGCGCTGCTGCTGCTTTTTGGCGACGAAACGCCGTGAAGGCGCGACCTGATCCGGGTTATCGTGGCGCCACTTCTTAAAATCCTTGCGCCGACCGGTGCGAATCGTCACCTTGTCGGCGAGCGAACGGGTTTTTTTCTTGCGCGTCATATCACGCTCCGCTGATGTCAAAACGTTGGTGTTGAACTGTATTCTAACAGTCCAGGCGCCATCGCACATGGAGAACACAATTGATAAGGGTGCCTGGCAGGCAAAGCCTGTTACAATACCGCCTCTAGAACTTAAGATCATCACGCAACATTCACCGTAACTGACGAATAGAGAGCCTATGAGCGAGCCGGAACAGACCCCCGCATCGGCCCAGAACCGTAAGCCTAAACGTCGTCGTCGCAAACCGCGTCGTCGCCAGTCGAACTGGGATCTGCGCCAGTTTCAGGTGCCCGCTGTGGCGGGTAAATGGCGCTTTCATGATTTTGATTTGCCGCTTCCCCTGATGCGTGCCATTCACGCCCAAGGATTTGAATACTGCACGCCGATTCAGGCTGAAGCCCTGCGCCAGACGCTGCTCGGTGGTGACATCGTCGGCAAGGCACAGACGGGCACCGGCAAGACAGCCGCCTTTCTGATTTCGATGTTGGCCTATTTCCTTGAAGAGCCAGCGCCGGAAGGCCAGAAACAAGGCGCGCCCCGAGCGCTGGTGATTGCGCCTACCCGAGAACTGGCCCTGCAGATCGAGAAAGATGCCCGTGCGCTGGCGCGTTTCACCAAGCTGAATGTCGCTAGCGTTGTCGGCGGTATGGATTACCAGAAGCAGCGCGATAGCCTGGGCAAGAAAATTGACATCCTGGTGGCCACGCCGGGCCGTCTGCTCGATTTTCATCAGAAAAAGGATATCGACCTGGGTGAAGTAGAAGTGCTGGTACTGGATGAAGCCGACCGTATGCTGTCGATGGGCTTTATTCCTGACGTCAAGCGCATCATCCGCTATACACCTCAGAAGGAAGAGCGCCAGACCTTCCTGTTCTCGGCAACCTTTACCGAGGATATTCTTAATCTGGCCAGCCAGTGGACGCTTGACCCGGCGCATGTCGAGATCGAAGTCACCCTGGAAAATCAGGCGGATATCGACCAGCGCGTGTACATGGTGTCCGATGATGACAAGCAGCGCCTGCTGGTCAGCCTGCTGGAGCAGGAAAGCTTTGAGCGCGTGATGGTCTTCGGCAACCGCCGTGACCTGGTGCGCAAGCTCAATGATGTGCTCAGCAAAGCCGGTATCAATGCCGCCATGCTGTCGGGTGATGTGCCTCAGGCGCAGCGGATCAAGACGCTGGAGCGTTTCCGCGAAGGCGAGATCCAGGTGCTGGTTGCCACTGATGTAGCCGGGCGCGGGATTCACATTGATGATGTCAGCCACGTCATCAACTATACCCTGCCGGAAGACCCGGAAGATTACGTCCACCGTATCGGGCGTACCGGCCGTGCCGGCGCCAAGGGTGTGTCGATCAGTTTTGTTGGCGAAGAAGATGCCTTCTCCCTGCCAGAAATTGAACGCTACATCGATGAGAAACTGCCCTGCGAACATCCGCCGGAAGGTCTGCTGTAACGGTCATGCTGGATGATGCGCTGAAAAGCGAAATACAGGCGGCCTATCGTCGGGTGGTGGAGCAGCTGTCGCTGACACCGCGCTATGGCCAGCGCCTGATGATGGCCGAAATCGCCCGTACTCTGGGCGGTATCAGCATGGACAGCGATGGTAAGCGCCAGAATGATACCCACGTCTGCGTGCTGGAAGCGGGCACTGGCACGGGTAAGACTCTGGCGTACCTGCTTTCCGCACTGCCGATTGCCAAGGCCCAGGGCAAGCGCTTGATTCTTTCGACGGCAACCATTGCTCTGCAGGAGCAGGTGCTTAATCAGGACCTGCCCATGCTGGCCAAGCACAGTGGTTTGGCTTTTCGCTATGCCCTGGCTAAGGGGCGTGGCCGCTACGTATGCGTGGCGCGCCTTGACCAGGCCACCGGCGGCGCTGAACCCAACCCGGCCATGTCGTTGTTCGAGCAGGATCTTGCCGCCGGTAACAGTGAGTTTGAAGCGCTGGCGAAAAACATGGTGGACGCCTATGGCAAAGGCGAATGGCAGGGCGACCGGGATAGCTGGCCGGAAAGCATTGGTGCCCAGAGCTGGCGGCGGTTGACGGTGGATCACCGCCAATGTACCAACCGCCGCTGCGGTCACTTTGCGGCCTGTGCTTTTTTCGTGCCCGCCGTGACCTGGAAGAAGCCGATGTGATTGTCGCTAACCATGATCTGGTGCTGGCGGATCTTTCACTGGGTGGCGGCGCGATTCTGCCGGAGCCGGAAGATGCCATCTTCATCTTTGATGAAGGCCATCATCTGCCTGATAAAGCGCTATCGCACTTTGCTCACCGCTTTGCCGTACATGGTTGCCTGGGCTGGCTGAAAACCCTCAAGAACAGCCTGACAGAACTCAATCAGGCGCTGGCCGCGCAGACCACGGTAGCACGCTTGCTGGCGACGTTGCCGGATACCCTGCAAGCGCTTGAGCCGCTGCTTGGCGATGTGTTTCAGACCGGCTATCAGTTGGCTGAGCGCCCTAACGGCCTGCATGACGATGAGACCTTCAAGCAGGTGCGGTTTGAAGGCGGCAAGGCACCCGATGGGCTGCGCGAGCAGGCCACTCAGCTGGTGACGATATTTGCCACCCTGGCACGCACCCTGGAAAGTATCAGCGATATCCTGCGCGAAAGCCTGGACCCTGACAAGCAGACGGGCCTGGCCCGTGAGCAGGCGGAAGCCTGGTTGCCGCTGGTGGCCCTGGTGCATGGCCGGGCTGATGACGCCCATGCGCTATGGACTGCCTTTAGCACAGAAGACCCGCCCAAGGCGCCGCCCAGTGCACGCTGGATCAGCCTGAACCGGGTCAACGGCGAGCCTGATATTGAGTTTTCGGCCAGCCCGGTTTCCGCAGCGGAAACTCTGGCGAAAAATCTCTGGGGGCGTTGCCACGGGGCCGTAGTAACCTCCGCGACCCTGACAGCGCTGGGGCGTTTTGAGCGCCTGCAGGAGCGCGCGGGTCTGGCCAGCCGTTACCGCTATCAGGCGCTGCCCAGCCCGTTTGATTACGCCAATGCAGTACTGAGCGTGCCCCAGGCCGCCGCCGACCCGGGGAACCGTGACGTTCACGAGCAGGCAATCGTTGATTTTGTGGCGGCGCTGGACAAGGACGAAGCCACCCTGGTGCTGTTTTCTTCCCGCGCTCAGCTTAGGGCTGTCGAGAAAGCATTGCCGGCTAGGGTGAAGCAGCGCGTACTGGCGCAGGATGCCCTGCCCAAGCGCGAGCTGCTGGAGCGTCATCGTGATGCCGTGGATGCGGGCAAGGGCAGTATTATCTTCGGGCTGGCCAGTTTTGCCGAAGGGATTGACCTGCCCGGTGACTACCTGACCCATGTGATCATTACCCGGCTGCCGTTTGCGGTGCCGGATGACCCTGTGGGCGCCACCCTGGCCGAGTGGATTGAAAGCCAGGGCGGTAACGCCTTCATGCGCATCAGCGTGCCGGATGCATCGATCAAGCTGGTGCAGGCCTGTGGGCGCCTGATCCGCAAGGAAAGCGACCGAGGCAGAATTACTCTCTTGGACAGACGGGTGCTAACGCGCCGCTATGGCAAGGCGCTGCTGGATGCCTTGCCACCGTTTCGGCGAGAAATCGCGGGTGTATGAAATGAGTCCGCCCAGCTTAGCCAAGCTGGGCGGATGTTACAGCGTCTGATGAAGCGTCTGGCGAGGGCCGGTTAAGCAGCGATGCGCTTGGCCAGCACAGCTGCCAGCTTTTCATTCATTTGGGTAAAGGCCTCGACGGTTGTATCCCAGTCAATGCAGGCATCGGTGATGGAAACACCGTACTTCAGTTGGCTCAGATCGGCAGGCACTTTCTGATTGCCCCAACCAATGTTGGACTCAACCATCAGGCCGATAATCGACGTATTGCCGTCGAGAATCTGGTTGGTGACGTTTTCCAGCACCAGCGGCTGAAGGGCGGCGTCCTTGTTGGAGTTGGCGTGTGAACAGTCGATCATGATGTTGGGCGAGAGGCCGGCTTTTTTGAGCTCCTGCTCGGCCAGTGCCACGCTGACGCTATCGTAGTTCGGCTTGCCATTACCGCCGCGCAGTACCACATGGCCGTAGGCATTGCCGCGGGTGCGAATGATCGACACCTGACCTGCATGGTTGATGCCGGAAGTTATGTGGGCTGGCAACCGATTGAAGGGCGTTGATGGCCACATCCAGGCTGCCGTCGGTGCCGTTCTTGAAGCCGACCGGGCCGGACAGCCCGGAGGCCATTTCACGGTGAGTCTGGGATTCCGTGGTGCGCGCGCCAACCGCAGACCAGCTGATGCAATCCTGCAGGTACTGGGGGAAATCGGGTCGAGGGCTTCGGTAGCCAGTGGCAGGCCTATTTCAGCCAGATCAACCAGCAAGCGGCGGGCAATGTGCAAGCCTTCCTCAATCTCGAAAGAATCGTTAAGGTGCGGGTCGTTGATCAGGCCTTTCCATCCCACTGTGGTGCGAGGCTTCTCAAAATAGACGCGCATGACGATATACAGGCTTTCGCTGACCTTGTCGGCGAGTTCGCGTAAACGCTTGGCGTAATCCTTGGCGGCTTCTACATCGTGGATGGAGCAGGGGCCGACGACCACCAGCAGACGCGGGTCCTTGCCATCAAGAATGTTCTGAATGGTCTGGCGACCTTCAATAACGCAGCGCTCGGCCTTTTCGGTAAGCGGGACGGCCTGTTTGAGTGCTTCCGGTGTGATCAGGACATCCTGAGCGAGCACGTTAAGGTTATTCACCTGCTGTTCTGACATCTTGCTACCTGTGTTTGAACGAGGGTTGATAAAAGGGTCTGGAAATATGTTTGATAAGCTAACGTAGTTGAGCTTTTAAGAGGTTGTAACATGCAAAGGCTTAAAACCTTGGAGTAGCTGCAACTTTATAGTGCCTAGCATCGCTTGGCCAGTGATCAACCAGCAATTGCTTTGCAATCGCCCACGATACTGTGACAGATCACCGGATCAACTGCTTGATGCCAAGGCCAGAACGCGTAACACTATTCACTTTATAAATTGCCAAACGAAAGTGGTCAGATGATTGTCATAGCAAGCGAAAAACTGACGATCTCTATCCGCTGGTCGTTGTTCCGGGTTGTTATCAAGCCTTTGCTTGATGACGCTCTGGAAATGAACAGTTTAACCATATGCTCAAGGGACGCTATGCCGTTTGCCGAAAATGCCCATTTTGATCAGGGACCGTATCTGGACAGTACCGCCACTCCATGCAGGTTGAAGGAGTGTTTGCATGGGCACTCGTGAAACAGACCAGCAATTGGTCGAGCGAGCTCAAAAAGGTGATAACCGGGCGTTTGATCTACTGGTCAGAAAATATCAGCACAAGATCATCGGCCTGATTAGCCGCTACGTACACGACCATTCCGAAGTTCAAGATGTGGCCCAGGAAGCGTTTATCAAGGCTTATCGGGCATTGGGGAACTTTCGCTCAGAGAGTGCTTTTTATACTTGGATGTATCGTATCGCCATCAACACCGCAAAGAATCACCTGGTTTCTCGCAGTCGTCGGCCACCAGGTAACGATGTGGATATCAGCGATGCGGAAATCGTTGATCAAAGCGGGCGCCTTTCAGATAGCGAGACACCCGAGGCATCCATTGCCCGGGATCAGCTGGAAGCCGCTGTCTATGAGGCGATTGAAAACCTGCCGGATGATTTACGTACCGCTATTACCCTGCGCGAGCTGGATGGCCTGGCCTATGAAGATATTGCCCAGGTGATGCAATGCCCGGTGGGAACCGTGCGCTCGCGCATTTTTCGAGCTCGTGAAGCGGTGGATGAGCATATTCGCCCCCTGGTGAGTACCGCACGCAACAGCCGCGATGAAGCGTAACCGTATCACGGCGGTTTTTTGATCCGTCTTTTTTGACAGGTCTTTTTTGACAGTTCAGCCAGCGTGTATTGAACTGTTAAGAAAATCTGGCGTCTCAAAGGGGTGAATCAGTGAACAAGGTCATCCGTAGAAGATGAGCTTCAATGTGTAAGGCGGGAAAGACGATAGGGTCTTGGCGCGGGGAAGCATCATTAAGTGCCCCGGATTATTGTGAGGATGTGAAGTATGAGTCAGAACACACGCGAGTCACTGTCAGCTTTAATGGACGGCGAAAGTGATGAACTGGAATTGCGCCGCGTACTTAAAGGCCTGGATAATGACAGCGATTCAGCAGATACCTGGCGGCGCTATCATCTGGCTCGCAGCCTGATGCAGCGTGATAAAGAGATTGATGTCAGCATGGATCTCTCCGCTGGCATCATGGCGCGTATTCAAGAAGAATCGCCTGAACAGGTGGCGGCGCCTGCTGAAACGACATCTCGCCAGAAAGTATCCTCAATGTCCTTTGCACGTGGCGCTGGTATTGCCGCGGCAGTATCGCTCATGGTGATTACTGGTGTTCAGTATTTCAATAGCGGCACTGACCTGATTGAGCAGCCCAGCAACAATATTGCTAATAATCCATCGCAACCTGTCCAGCAGGTACAGCCGGTTAATCTGTCGTCATTCTCGGCATCTAACTCTATAGTTAGTGATTCATCCACGGATGTGCCTATGTTTGAGCAGATGCCGTTCCGGTTATCCGGCGATGGTACAGCAGGCACTGGGTTAATGACGGTGAGCGAAGGCAACTTAGCAATGCCCAGCGCTCAGACGTCGTCAAATATGAATATTCAGTCTTTCGCAATGGATAGCGAACAGTTGCGCCTGTTGAAATCCTATTTTGAAGAACATGGGCAATATGATGCTAATGCCTGGTCAACGTCTGCGTCTGCGTCTTCAGCCGCATCTGAATAGCTGCTCCATGCAGAACACCGAGTAATTCGCCCTCTGCCCTGTTGATAACTCGCCTAATGTCGCCTGAGTCCCACCGCTTAGCCACTGCAATATGAACCCAAAGGGCTGCATGTTGCAGTGGCTGGGCAGTTAGTTGCTAACACTAAGCAGTGTGCCGAAAGCTCTTCCTTGATAATTATTTTGCTTGCCCCCAACTATTTATTGCCTAATGTTACTGAACGCTTGCCTCCACGTTTGGTCAATGAAGGGTGAGCGTTGAGTTTTAAATAGCGTGCAGCTATCCAAAGCACATTTTATTACTTGCTAGAATTCCGCTATTCGTTGATGTTGCAATATGGCTTGTTAGCAAAAGCCTTGTTAACAAAAATACAGGAGCTATTCATGAAGCGTTTGATTGTCCCTGCTGTGCTCGGGTGGAGCTTGACAGTAATGATGACCTTTAGCGTTGCCGCTCAGGCCAACTCCTTACCCGATTTTACCGAACTTGTTGAAGATGCCGCCCCAGGCGTCGTCAATATTTCCACGACCCGAATATTGCCAAGTCGTCGCTCTCCCTCGTTTCATGGTTTTAGCAATGAAGACATTCCAGAAATTTTTCGTCACTTTTTCGGCGACCGTATTCCTATGCCGCCGAGCGATGGTGCGCCTGGGCGGCGTCAGGAGCGTCAGTCGCTAGGGTCAGGCTTTGTCATCAGTGACGACGGCTACGTTCTTACCAATGCCCATGTGGTTGAGGAAGCGGATGAGATTCTTGTTCGCCTGAACGATCGCCGGGAGCTGCCGGCCGAGCTGATTGGCAGCGACCCCCAAACTGATGTGGCGTTACTGAAAGTGGATGCCGATGAGTTGCCTACGCTTGAGCTAGGGGATTCCGATGATCTCAAGGTGGGTGAATGGGTCGCTGCCATCGGTTCGCCGTTCGGTTTTGACTATTCTGTGACGGCCGGTATTGTCAGCGCTATCAACCGCACCCTGCCGCGTGATGTATACGTGCCCTTTATCCAGACGGATGTTGCTATTAATCCGGGTAACTCAGGCGGGCCACTGTTTAATTTGGAAGGTGAAGTCGTCGGTATCAACTCCCAGATATTTACCCGTAGTGGCGGTTTCATGGGCGTTTCGTTTGCCATCCCGATCAATGTTGCTATGGATGTGGCCGATCAGCTGCGTGAAGATGGTCGCGTAAATCGTGGTTGGTTGGGGGTGATGATCCAGCCGGTCTCTCGTGATCTGGCGGAATCTTTCGGCATGGATGACGCCATCGGTGCGCTGATAGCGGATCTCGATCCTGAAGGTCCGGCCGCTGAAGGTGGTCTGCGGGCAGGTGATGTGATTCTTGAGGTGAACGGTGAAGAGGTCGAGCGTTCCAGCGTGCTGCCACGTTTGATCGGCCGGGTGTCTCCGGGGATGATGTCACGCTCTTGCTGTTGCGTGATGGCCGTGAGATTACTCAGGAAGTTGCTTTGGGAAGCTGGCCTAACAGTGAGAATGAAAGCGGTTTGGCCGAGCGTGATAACCAAGCGCGCCTGGGTGTCAGCGTTAGTGAAGTGGATGCGGAAACCCGCGAGCGTCTGAATATCCCAGGGGGCGTTGAAGTCACTGCGGTTGAACCGCAAAGCATTGCAGCTCAGTCAGGTATTCGTGCCGGGGATATTCTGGTCAGTATCGACTATCGCAATGTGACCTCGGCCTCAGAGCTTAGGGATATCGTCGAAGAGTTGCCTAACGACCGGGCGATTCCGTTGCGTCTTTTCCGCGATGGCCGTTCACTGTTCGTAGCGCTGCGTATGGAATAACGCCACAGCCAACCTTTCATTGAATCGATGCAACAGCCCGGCTTATGCCGGGCTGTTGTGTATCAATAGAAGCGGCGATATGACGACAGCCCCGCCTCGCCGGTGTACAATGCACCCCAATTTTATTTTCTAGCGCCCAATGGCATGCTCATAGCGTTGTGCATGGCTGCGTACACAGACCGGAATTTATCGGCAAATGATGACAGAAAATTCTAAAGATCTCAGTAAGATACGCAACTTCTCCATTATCGCTCATATTGATCACGGCAAATCTACCCTGTCAGACCGCTTGATACAGACCTGTGGTGGCCTGAGTGAACGCGAGCTGAAAGAGCAAGTGCTTGATTCAATGGATATCGAGCGTGAGCGGGGGATTACCATCAAGGCGCAGTCAGTCACCCTTGATTACCACGCAGCCGACGGCGAGATCTACCAGCTCAACTTCATTGACACCCCTGGGCATGTCGACTTTTCCTATGAAGTATCCCGCTCCCTGTATGCCTGCGAAGGGGCCTTGCTGGTGGGATGCGGCCCAGGGCGTTGAAGCCCAGTCCGTGGCCAACTGCTACACCGCCGTTGAGCAGGGGCTTGAGGTATTGCCGGTGCTGAACAAGATTGACCTGCCCCAGGCAGACCCGGACCGCGTTGCCCAGGAAATCGAGGAAATCATTGGTATTGACGCTACTGATGCCTGTCAGGTTTCTGCCAAAAGCGGTATTGGTATTGATGAGCTCCTTGAGCGCCTGGTGCGCGACATTCCGCCACCCAAGGGCAACCGCGAGGCACCCCTGCAAGCGCTGATTATTGATTCCTGGTTTGATAATTATCTGGGCGTCGTATCGCTGGTTCGGGTTTTTGATGGCACCTTGCGTAAAGGCGACAAGATCCGTATCAAGTCAACCGGGCGCGACTGGGGCGCGACAGAAGTGGGGATCTTTACTCCGCTGCGTAAACAGACGGATATTCTGCGTGCAGGCGAAGTCGGTTTTCTGGTCGCGGGTATCAAGGACATCCACGGTGCGCCAGTGGGCGATACCATCACTCACGCCAAGACGCCGGATGTTGAACGTCTGCCAGGGTTTCTGAAAGTCAAACCGCAGGTTTACGCGGGTATGTTCCCGGTCAGCGCTGATGATTACGAAGACTTCCGCGATGCGCTGGAAAAGCTGTCACTCAACGATGCATCGCTGGAATATGAACCGGAAAACTCGGATGCGCTGGGGTTTGGTTTCCGCGTAGGCTTTCTCGGCACCCTGCATATGGAAATCGTTCAGGAGCGGGTGGAGCGTGAGTATGACCTGGATTTGCTCACCACGGCGCCGACGGTGGTCTATGAGCTGGCGTTAAAGAATGGCGATATCCAGTATGTTTCCAACCCGTCCAAGCTGCCTGACCTGGCTGACGTTGAGGAAATGCGTGAACCGATTGTGCGCGCCAGCATTCTGGTGCCGCAGGATTATGTAGGCAATGTGATCGCCGAGTGCGAGCAGCGCCGTGGCACTCAGCTGGACATGCAGTTTCTGGGTAATCAGATCCAGCTGACCTACGAGTTGCCAATGTCGGAAGTGGTCATGGATTTCTTTGATCGACTCAAGTCCATTTCCAAAGGCTATGCGTCGCTTGAATACAATTTTGAGCGTTTTGAAGCGGCCAAGCTGGTACGCCTGGATGTCTTGATCAACGGCGATAAGGTAGATGCACTGGCGGTAATCATTCACCGTGATCACGCCCAGTCTCGCGGCCGCATTCTGGTCGAGAAGATGAAAGAACTGATTCCCCGTCAGATGTTTGATGTGGCGATTCAGTCCGCGATTGGCGGGCAGGTCGTGGCACGCTCAACGGTCAAGGCATTGCGCAAGAATGTTACAGCCAAATGCTACGGTGGGGATGTGTCGCGCAAGAAAAAACTACTGGAAAAGCAGAAAGCCGGTAAAAAACGCATGAAGCAGGTAGGGCGTGTGGAAATCCCTCAAGACGCTTTCCTGGCCGTGCTCAAGGTCAACGATTAGGGATCACAAAGCCCCATGGATTTTTCATTATTGCTGGTTATCGCGGTGCTGCTGTCTGGCGCTATCTATCTGCTGGACATCCTGGTTTTTCGACCCCAGCGCCGTAAACGCGCCGAGGCAGCACAAGCTGCCAGTGAAGAAGGACTCGATGCCGCCAGCCGTGAGGCCTTGCTCAAAGAGCCCTGGCTGGTCGATTATGCACGTTCCTTCTTTCCTGTGCTGTTTGTGGTGTTGGTGGTGCGCAGCTTTATCGTCGAGCCGTTTCAGATTCCATCAGGCTCCATGCGCCCGACGCTGGAAGTGGGTGACTTTATCCTGGTGAACAAGTATGCCTACGGGTTGCGCTTACCGGTTAGCCATACCCAGATTCTGGAAGTGGACAGCCCGGAACGTGGCGATGTCATGGTGTTTCGCTTCCCTAATGAGCCCTCGGTCAATTTCATCAAGCGGGTGGTAGGCCTCCCTGGGGATACCATTCGCTATGAAGGCAAGCAGCTATATGTCAATGGTGAAAGAATAGCCAAGCAATTGCTGGAAGAAGGGCCGGATGCCTCGCCTCAGCAGTTGCTGCTGGAAGAGGAGCTTGACCAGGCGCGTTACCGGATATACAACAATCCTCGTGACCCTGGCCCGCAGCTGCGTGAAGTTGAAGTTCCGGAAGGCCATTATTTCACTATGGGTGATAATCGTGACCATTCCAACGACAGCCGCTACTGGGGCTTTGTGCCGGAAGAGAATATTGTTGGCCGTGCCTTTGCCGTATGGATGCAATGGGATGGTGGTCTTCCCAGTTTCAGCGAGGTACGCCGCATTGAATAAACGGATGTTGGATGTGCCCCCTTTGGTAACCGTCAATGACGTAGGAGTCCCGTGAGTAATTCCTTGACCGCTTTTTGTCGGCGAATAGGCCATGAGTTTAACGACAGTAGCCTGTTGGAGCTGGCAATGACACACCGCAGCTATGGTGGTCGCAACAATGAGCGCCTGGAGTTTCTGGGTGACTCGATTGTCAATTTTGTGATCGCCGAAGCGCTGTTTGAACGCTTTCCCCAGGCGCGTGAAGGTCAACTTTCACGCTTGAGGGCACGTCTGGTCAAAGGCCAGACGCTGGCCGAACTGGCGCGCGAGATGGCGTTTGGAGAGTGCTTGCGACTGGGGTCGGGTGAGATGAAAAGCGGCGGGCATCGCCGTGAATCCATTCTCGCTGATGCCGTGGAAGCCGTAATTGGTGCCATTTATCTGGATGCTGGCATGGATGCCGTGCGTGAACGCGTAATGGCCTGGTACAGCCAGCGAATGGATAACATTTCCCTGCAAGACACCCAGAAAGACCCGAAAACCCGTTTGCAGGAGTTCCTGCAATCTCGTCAGGCGGCGCTGCCGCGTTACGAGGTAGTTTCTGTTAAGGGCGAAGCTCATGCCCAGACATTTACCGTGGAGTGCCACATCGACCTTCTTGAACAACATACCGTCGGTAAAGGGCCCAGCCGCCGACACGCGGAACAGCAAGCCGCTGCCAAAGCCCTAAGTTTCCTGGAACCGTCCGGAGAAGATACCCAATGAGCCAGACCTGTGGATTTGTGGCCATCGTTGGGCGCCCCAACGTGGGTAAATCAACGTTGATGAATCGTATCCTTGGCCAGAAGGTGTCGATTACCTCACGGCGCCCGCAGACAACGCGGCATCAGGTCATGGGGATCAAGACCGACGGTGACACCCAGTTTGTCTACGTGGATACGCCGGGCATGCATATCATGTCCAAGGATCGCAATAAGGCAATCAACCATTTCATGAACCAGGCGGCGACCCAGGCCCTGCGCGATGTGGATTGCGTGGTGTTCATTATCGACCGGACCCGCTGGAGTGATGAAGATCAGGCCGTGCTCAAGCGCCTGGAACACGTTGAAGCGCCTATTATCCTGGCGGTCAACAAGGTCGACCGCTTGCAGGATAAGGCGTCACTGCTGCCCTGGCTTTCAGAGGTTGGCGCACGGCGTGAGTTTGCGGCCATCATTCCGATTTCGGCCAAGCATGGCACTCAGGTAGATACCCTGGAAGCAGAGGTGGCCAAGCATCTGCCGGAAAGCGTGCACTTCTTCCCGGAAGACCAGATCACGGATAAAAGCATGCGCTTTATGGCCGCCGAGCTGGTACGCGAAAAAATCATGCGTCAGTTAGGTGCTGAGTTGCCCTATCAGGTAACGGTCGAGATTGAAGAGTTCCGCGAAACCGAGCGGGTGACGCATATCAGTGCCCTGATTCTGGTGGAACGCCAGGGCCAGAAGGTGATTCTGATTGGCGACAACGGCGACCGGATCAAGAATATTGGCCGTGAGGCGCGTCTGGATATTGAGCGGGTGCTGGATACCAAGGTCATGCTGAATTTATGGGTCAAGGTAAAACGCGGTTGGTCTGACGATGAACGCGCCCTGAAAAGCCTCGGTTACGATCTCGATTAATAGCCCCATGACTCCCGAACCGGCGTTTTTGCTGCACCGGCGCCCTTATCGCGAGACCAGTGCGCTGGTGGATCTGCTCACCCTCAATCATGGCCGGATACGGGCCGTTGCACGGGGCGTACAGCGCCCCAGTGCCAAAGCCCGTCAGCGCTTACAGCCGTTTACGCCGCTGTTTGTTAACTGGCGGGGCGAGCGCGAGCTGAAAACCCTGGTGGTGATGGAATCCCGTGGGCATACTGCATTGCTGGTGGGAGAAGGCTTGCTGTGTGGGCTGTACGCCAATGAAATCGCCACCCGACTGTTGCCGCTTGAACTGCCCAGCAGTGATGTTTTTGCGTTTTATACGGCTCTGCTTGAGGCTCTGCCGTTACCCGCTGAGCGCGGCCTGGCACTGCGCCGCTATGAATGGGCGCTGCTGGAAGCACTGGATGCCACGCCGCGCTTTACTACCCCTCAGGGAGAAGTGCTGGATACTCACCAGCGTTATCGGTTTGATGCGGCAAGCCGTGGGTTTTCGCCTGCTGAGCGCGGCCTGGAAGGGCGCACCCTGCGACACATTGAGCAGGGTGACTGGCATCAGCCAGCGCTGGCGCAGGCGTTGAAAATGGTCATGCGCGCAGCGCTGGCGCCCTTGTTGGGCACGCAGGAGCTGCGTTCCCGCCGTCTGATGCTGGACCTTGCCCAGCGGCGCCGACCCAACCATGATGGCGTGGGGTCGACTCACTGATCGCTTATTATCAAGATCCTGTCATCACGTTTTATTACCAAGCTATCAAGTTTTCCCAGCTGGAGGCGTTATGCATCCCCCCGTATTTTACTCGGCGTGAACATCGACCATATTGCCACCCTGCGCCAAGCCCGTGGCACCCGTTATCCAGACCCGGTTCAGGCAGCCTTGCTGGCTGAAGAGGCCGGAGCGGACGGCATCACCGTTCATCTGCGCGAAGACCGGCGCCATATCCAGCCGCGCGACGTACGCCTGCTGGCCGAAGTGCTTAACACCCGTATGAACCTGGAAATGGCGGTGACCGAAGAAATGCTGGCGCTGGCGGAAGAGGTTCGTCCCGCCCACGTCTGTCTGGTGCCCGAAAAGCGCGAGGAGTTGACCACCGAAGGCGGCCTTGATGTGGTGGGTGGGTTTACGGCTATTGAAGCTGCCTGCCAGCGTCTGGCGGCGATAGGCTGTGACGTATCCTTGTTCATTGACCTTGAGCAGGCCCAGATCGATGCGGCGGTTCGTGCGGGCGCGCCGACCATTGAGCTGCATACCGGCGCCTTTGCCGAGGCACCGATTGGCAGCCAGGCCGCCGAAGCCGAGTACCACCGCCTGACCCAGGCAGCTCATATGGCTAACGAGGCCGGACTGGTCGTCAATGCCGGACACGGGCTCAACTATCATAATTGTGAAATCATTGCCGCCATTCCGGGTATCAATGAGCTCAATATCGGCCATGCTATTATTGCCCGAGCAATGTTTGTGGGCCTCAAGGAGGCCGTGGTCGAGATGAAGCGATTGATTATTGCTGGCCAGGAAGCAGGCCTGATGGCGGCGCTGGACGCGCACGATCATGACCATGACGATCACCAGAGCTGCTGTGGGCATTAATGATTGTTGGCATAGGTTCTGATATCGCCCGGGTGGGGCGCTTTGAGCAGGCCATGGCACGCCACGGCGAGCGCTTTGCCCAGCGTATACTCGGCCCGGAGGAGCAGCAGGTGCTGGCCAGCCAAGCTCTAGCAGCCGGTTATCTTGCCAAGCGCTTTGCCGCCAAGGAGGCGTTTGTCAAAGCGCTTGGTTCCGGGCTGCGTCACGGCATTCAATGGGGGATATCCAGGTGCTTAACGATCACCTCGGCAAACCCTACCTGCAGCTCGATGGCCATGCCAAGGCATATGCCCAAAAACTCGAGGTAAGCGCCATGCATGTCAGCTTGAGTGATGAAGCCGACTACGCGCTGGCGTTTGTTATTCTTGAACGTTTTCCAGACGCTTACGCTCGTCAATCAGGCGTTTAATCGACGCGTAAAGGTCGTTCAGCAACGGCTTGGCATCCTGCATTCCGCCGGTGCGAATTCGCGTTTCCAGGGTTTCAACCAGTAGTGCCAGCTCAGGGGCACCGCAATAGCGGCTGCTGCCATTCAGGTAGTGAACGGCATCGAGTAGCGCCTGCTCATCCTGCTCCTTCAATGCCTGAGTAATGCTGCTCTGGGCATCGTTCAGAGTATCAATCAGTGCCAGCAGCTGTTGGCGTGCCGCTTCTTCGTTACCTTTGATCAATTGAGCGCCCAGTTCCAGATCTACAATCGGCAGGGTGTTGCGCTGGCGAGGTAAGGTCTCTGGCAATGCAGCGGCAGCAGGGTAAAGGTTAATACCCAGAAAACGCTGAATCAGCTGGCCGAGCTGGCGCTCATTTACTGGCTTGATTAATACGTCCTCCATACCTGCATCCAGCCACTGTTGGCGCTCCTGATGCAGCGCATGAGCGGTGACCGCAACGATCGGACAGGAAATCCAGGGCCCGCCCAGACGGCGAATGGCCTGCAGGGTCTGAACGCCGTTCATATGCGGCATACGAATATCCATCAGAATCAGATCAAAAGCTGGTTCGGCCTCTCTGGCCAGCGTCAGAGCATGTGACCCGCTATCAGCAGTGCTCACTTGTATCGCTTCATGCTGAAGCATGGCCTGGAGCAATTCCCGATTGGAGGTGTTGTCGTCGACGACCAGCACGCTGCGCTGTTGAGGGGCAGCGTTATTTTCGATAACGGGCGGCGGTGTCATCGGGGCCTGGTTGAACAGCTGTTGTTGAATGGCATCTGCCAGTGCATCGCGGCCAACCGGTTTGCATAACAGCTGGCCGCCCTGGGGCATATGAAAGGTACTGGCATCAATATCCTGGCTGTTGGCCAGTATTAATGTGGGGCAAGGGGCTGATTGAATAATGGTCTGCAGCTTAGCGTGATAGGGCGAGCGGCAGTCTTCAAGGGTGACGCCCACCACCAGTAGCCGGCATTGATCCAGAGCGGTAATCGGCATGACCTGACCGCCCCAGCGCTGAATCAGGTGTTCCAGCATGAAGCGCGTCGGTGTATGGCTTTCATGCAGGTATATGGCAGGGCTTGCCAGAGTGAGTTCATGGGGGCGGGGTTCGGCATTGTTTGCCAGCATGGACAGCGTGAACGAGAAAGTGGCGCCTTGCCCCTGGGCGCTTTCCACCTCGATATCGCCGCCCATGCGCTGAATCAGCTGGCGGCAAATATTCAACCCCAGGCCGCTACCACCAAACTCACGGCTGTGGCTGGGCTCGGCCTGGGTGAACGCTCTGAACAGCTGTTGCTGCTGGTTTTCACTCAAACCGATACCGGTGTCGGTAACGCTGATGCGCAGCACGGCGCGGTGGGTATCCTGTAACGCATCCACTGAATCATCCAGCATAACCCGCACAATCACATCACCCTGGTGGGTAAACTTGACGGCATTGCTGACCAGATTGCTGAGCACCTGACGGATACGCAGCGGATCGCCCTGAAGATGTGTAGGTACATCGTCATAGACCATGCCAAGAATCTGCAGCTGTTTGCGCTGTGCCTCCGGTGCGTGCAGGCCGATCACTTCCTCAACAAGCTTCACCATGTCAATATTGGTTTTTTCAAGCGTTAGCCGATTGGCTTCAAGCTTGGAAAAATCGAGGACGTCATTGACCAGCATCAAGAGGTTGTCGCAGGCGCGATGCACGTGCTGTAGCCATTCCTGTTGGCGCTCTTCCAGTCTTGAACGCCCTAGCAAACGGCAAAAGCCGATAATACCGTTCAAGGGTGTGCGGATTTCATGGCTCATGTTGGCCAGGAACTCTGACTTCACCGCATTGGCGCGCAGGGCACTGCGATGGGCCAGATCAAGTTTGATATTCTGTTCTTCGATGGTTTCCATCGATTCCTGCAGTTCACTGGTCGCCTGTTCAATCTGGGCCTGCATATCCTGTTGGGCCCTTTGCATATTGTCAGCCAGAGTGTTGATATTGTCGGCCAGCTCACGGTGTTCGGCAGTGGCGGGTGGGGTCAGTGCAAAACGGTAATCTCCCCGGGAAAGTCGGTAGAGTGCCTGGTTGGCTTCTTCCAGCGGATGGGCGACAAAGCGGCTCACGGTGAAGGCAATCAGGAACAGGCCAAGCCCCAGCACCATGCCACCCAGGCTGAAGATCGCAATCCAGCGATATTGTTCAAGGCGCAGAATGCGGGTATCCATTTCTGCGCTGATCCAGCCAGGAGATGTGTCGTCTGCCTGTAGCGCGGGCAACGCTCTGGTCAGTTGCCAGATAGGCGCCTGATCATTTAGCCGGAAATCTTCTTCAGGTGCGTCAAGAGAGGTTGATAAGGGTGAGCGGCCCAGGGAAATCAGATGGTTACCCTGATTGTCATACAGGATCATCGAGCGTAGCCCCAACTGCTCGAAAAAACGCCGTGCCACCTGATCAAGGGTGGCCGCATCGCTATCAGCCAGCGCCTGGGAAAGCAAAGGAGCGGCTACTTCACTGCTGTTTGACAGGCGCTCGTTCAGCAGGCGGTAGGATTTGTCATCATTGTGAACCACAAACAGCAACGCCATAGCGGCGTAAACGACTAATGGAATACCCATTAATGTAACAAGAAGGCGGGTGCTCAAAGACATGAAAAGCGCTCAGTAATTCAGTGTGGTTACCTGTCCAGCCCAGGCTCGCACCGATATAATGCCGCATAACGGTCAAGATAAGGAATGCATGATGGATTATCCCACGCTAGAAGATGTGGTCGGCAATACGCCACTGGTTCGCCTCAAGCGTATCACGGCGGGGCGTAACAATACGCTACTTGGCAAGCTTGAGGGCAACAACCCGGCAGGCTCTGTCAAGGATCGTCCGGCGCTGTCCATGCTGGTTGAAGCAGAAGCCCGTGGAGAAATTCAGCCCGGTGATACCTTGATCGAGGCAACCTCAGGCAATACGGGAATCGCTCTGGCCATGGCAGCCGCCCTCAAAGGTTACAAGATGGTGCTGGTGATGCCGGAAAATGCCTCTGCCGAGCGCAAGCAGGCCATGGCTGCCTATGGTGCCAAACTGATTTCGGCCTCCCAGTCAGGCGGAATGGAAGAAGCTCGGGACATCGCTAATGCGATGATTTCCCGCGGCGAGGGTAAGCGCTTGGATCAGTTCGCGAACCCGGATAACCCTCTGGCCCATTATCGCACTACAGGCCCGGAAATATGGCGCCAGACGGGGGCGAAGTGACGCATTTTGTCAGCTCCATGGGCACCACCGGCACCATCATGGGGGTATCGCGCTTTCTCAAGGAGCAAAACCCCAATATCCAGATTGTCGGTTTGCAACCAGCGGACGGGGCCAGTATTCCGGGTATCCGCCGCTGGCCAGAAGCCTATTTACCGAGTATTTTTGAACCGCCACGGGTGGATATCACTCTGGATATCAGTCAGCAGGAAGCGGAAGAACACATGCGCCGCCTGGCCAGGGAAGAAGGCATTCTCGCCGGTGTGTCTGCTGGTGGCGGCCTGGCAGGTGCCCTGCGCATTGCCGAGCAGAGTGAAAACGCGGTGATCGCCTTTATTGTTTGTGACCGTGGTGACCGCTATCTTTCCACTGGCCTCTTTGCGCCGGAGCTATAATGGCAATGCTCGGTAAACGTCGTCCCGCCAGGCCTGCATCGGGAAAGTCGGGGCTGGCGCGCCAGGAAAAATCTCACACCGCCAAGGTGGAAAGCGATGACAGCCGCTTGATTATCGAACGCCTCGCCCATGATGGCCGAGGCGTAGCGCACTGGCCTTCAGGCAAGGCCGTGTTTGTGGATCAGGCTTTGCCGGGAGAAAGCGTCGACGTCGCGATACATTGCACCCGTAAACGTTTTGACGAAGCCCATGTGCGTGAACTTCATGACCCATCATCCCAGCGGGTGACACCGCCCTGTGCCCATTTCGGGCAGTGTGGCGGCTGTGATTTACAGCATATGGCGCTTGCCGCCCAGCGCGAGCACAAACGTCATGTAGTGGCTGAGTTGTTGGCGCGCCAGGGGCTTGAATGGACGGGCGAAACAGGCTGCCTGGCCACTGACCAAACTGCCTACCGTCGGCGCGCCCGGTTGGGCGTCAACGTGGATCGCGACGGCCATGTGCTGATGGGGTTTCGTGCCCAGCGTAGCCATCGCCTAGTAGATGTTGAACACTGCCATGTGCTGGTGCCCGCATTGCAAACACTGCTGGCGCCGTTACGAACGCTTTTGAACAGCCTGGACGCTCCCAGAGACGTGGGCCACATTGAACTGCTGGCAACGCCAGCGCAATGCGTGGTGATAGTCCGCCAGTTGAACGCACGGCCAGCCGATGAGCAGCGTTGGCAGGCCTTTGCTGAAGAGCATCAACTGGCGCTGGGCATGCTCGTCGGGCGGGAAAAATTGCTACTCGGGGCGTAAAGATGCACTGGCATGGTGCGGAGCCGACGCTGGTAGACCTCCTGACCTTGCCGACAACGGGGGCTTTGGCGTTGTCGTTTGCGGCGGGCGATTTTATTCAGGTCAATGCAGACGTCAACCAGCGCATGGTGGCGCAGGTAATCGAATGGCTGGCGCCGGTTGAAAGTGAACAAATACTGGACTTGTTTGCCGGTATTGGTAACTTTAGTTTACCGGTTGCCATGTCGGGTGCCAGTGTGCACGCCGTGGAAGGTAACTCTGCCATGGTGGCACGCATTGCAGCGAATGCCCGTCACCATCAGTTGCCGGTCAGCGGCCAGCAGGCGGATCTGAACGACGCGGGCAGTGTTGCTGAATTGCTTGAAACGCTGCGCCCGGATGCAGTGATTCTCGACCCGCCGCGCAATGGCGCTGAAACGGTCTGTCAGGCGCTCGGTAAGTTGGCCGCGCGGGCGAGCAGCGGCCAAGGGTGGCGTATATTTCCTGCGATCCGGCGACCCTGGCGCGAGATACGGCACACCTTGTGCATGGCGGTTATCGCATCAAACAGGTCGCGGTGGCCGATATGTTTGTACACACGGCCCATATGGAAACCGTGATGCTGCTGGAAGTCTAGATCGTTCAGTCAGCTCCAATTCAAGACGCATCGTCATTGACGGTGGCCTGGATAAAGGTGAGTAAACAAGATGGTCAAAGTGCGTGAAGACCAGCCGCTCACCTCGAGCGGAAACGTAGATATTCAGCAATGGCTGGCACGTCTGCAAGAGGATGTACGGTTGCGTGACCCTGACCGGTTAGCGCAGGCCTGCGAGTGGGCCCAGAGGCTGGAAAGCGAGGCACCTGATACCCATAGAGTGCGCTCAGGGCCAGGATCGAGTTTCCGGATGGGGCTGGAAATGGCCGATATCCTGGGTGAACTCAAGCTTGATCAGACGGCGCTTGAAGCCGCCGTTCTGTATCGTTCGGTGCGTGAAGCGCTGATTACCCTGGAAGCCGTTGAAAAGCGCTTCGGCAGCGAGGTTGCCGGTCTGATTGATGGTGTGCTGCAGATGGCAGCCATCAGTCAGCCTTATACGCCCAATAACACCATGAATCAGCACAATCAGCAGGAAAACCTGCGCAAGATGTTGGTCAATATGGTCGATGATGTGCGTGTGGCGCTGATCAAGATTGCCGAACGCACCTGCGCATTGCGCCAGGTCAAGGACGCGCCGCTGGAAAAAGCCTGCAGGTTGCCCGGGAAGTCTCGGACATTTATGCCCCCTGGCGCATCGTCTGGGTATTGGGCAGATCAAGTGGGAGCTGGAAGATCTGTCGTTTCGCTACCTTCATGAAGACGATTACAAGGCGATTGCCAAGCTGCTCGCCGAAAAGCGCCTTGATCGTGACCGCTATATCACCGAGGTGATGGATACCCTCAAGCAGCTGATGGAAGCCCAGCATATCCATCACTATGATGTCAGCGGTCGTGCCAAGCATATCTATTCGATCTGGCGCAAGATGCAGCGTAAGAAGATCGATTTTTCCCAGGTTCATGATATTCGTGCGGTGCGCATCCTGGTGCCTGAAGTGACCGACTGCTACACCGTGTTGGGGATTGTGCATTCACGCTGGCATCACGTGCCTAACGAGTTTGACGATTATATTGCCAACCCCAAGAAGAACGGCTATCAGTCACTGCATACGGCGGTATTCGGCCCGGAGAGCAAGGTGCTGGAAATCCAGATTCGCACCTTTGCTATGCATGACGAAGCCGAACTGGGGGTCTGCGCTCATTGGCGCTACAAGGGCCACGATACCAACGCTAAAAGCCGCAGCTATGAAGAGAAAATTGCCTGGCTGCGTCAGGTGCTTGAGTGGCAAGACGAAGTGGGCGACTTCAGCGACCTGCGCGAGGGGCTCAGCAGCGATGTTGCCCCTGACCGCATCTATGTTTTCACTCCGGATGGCCACGTCATTGACCTGCCGCGTATCGCCACGCCTATCGACTTTGCTTATCGGGTGCATACCGAGATTGGCCACCGCTGCCGGGGCGCCAAGGTCAATGGGCGGATTGTCCCGCTGACCTACACGCTCAAGACCGGTCAACAGGTCGAGATTCTGACCGCCAGCAAGGGCGGGCCGAGCCGCGACTGGCTGAACCCGAACCTCGGCTATGTGCGTACTTCCCGGGCGCGGGCCAAGATCCAGGCCTGGTTCAAGTATCAGGCCCGCGATCAGAATGTTGAGGAAGGCCGTGCCCTGTTTGAGCGTGAAATGCGCCGCCTGGATGTGGAAGGTCTTGATCTCAAGCCGCTGGCAAAAGCGGTTAACTACGTATCAGCAGAGGATATGTACGCGGCCCTTGGCGCCGGTGACCTGCGGATTGGTCAGGTACTTCACCAGGCCCAGCAGCTGTTTGGTGAACACGACGACCAGGAACAGCTTGACCGCCTGTTGGCCAAACCCCGCCGCCAGCCGAGTAAGGCCAACAAGAGCAATATCACCGTGCTGGGGGTAGGTAATCTCAAGACCAGTATGGCCAATTGTTGCAGCCCGGTGCCCAATGAGCCGATCGTCGGCTTCATCACCCAGGGGCGTGGCGTCACCGTGCACCGTCAGATTGCCCGAACATTCTGCAGTTACGGGTCGACGAACCCCAGCGCATCATTGAAGTGGAATGGGGTGAGCAGGCGCAGACCCGCTATCCGGTCACCATTGAAATCCAGGCCTGGGATCGCTCCGGCTTGCTGCGCGATGTGACTGGCCTTCTGGGCAATGAAAAGGTCAACGTACTGGCGGTGAATACTCTGACCGATACCGATGAAGGTATTGCCCGGCTGCGTATCATCCTTGAGGTGGAAGGGCTTGAAGCCCTGGGCCGCTTGTTCTCGCGTATTCAGCAGCTGCCAAATGTCACCGAAGTGCGCCGCTTGCGCGATGCCAACCCTAGCAAGTCTTCCCGCCTGGGAGGTGTCTGAATGCGCTATCAACTGGAAGACCTGTTGACCCTGATGGCAGTGTTGCGGGACGCCGAGCAAGGTTGCCCCTGGGATATCAAGCAGGATTGGGACAGCATCATTCCCCACACCCTGGAAGAAGCCTATGAAGTGGCCGATGCGATCGAACGGCGTGCCTTCGATGAGCTACCCGGTGAACTGGGAGACCTGCTGTTTCAGGTGGTGTATTACGCCCAGTTCGGGGCTGAGGAAAAGCGTTTCGATTTCCATACGGTGGTCGATACGCTGACCGCCAAGATGCTGCGTCGTCACCCACATGTGTTTCCCGACGGTACCCTGGCATCTCGCCGCCCACCGGGGGTTAGCGCTGAAGACGTTCAGACCCGGCAGGTCAATTCTCGCTGGGAAGCGCTCAAGGCCGAGGAAAGAGCCGACAGGGCCGAGCAGCCACCGTCGGTGCTTGATGACGTGCCGCGAACACTGCCGGCGCTGAGCCGTGCCAACAAGCTGACCAAACGGGCTGCCCGGGTCGGGTTTGACTGGCCCGACAGCCGAGGTGTGCTGGCCAAGATACGTGAGGAATTGGCCGAAGTGGAGGAAGCGCTTGAGGCCGGTGATGAGGCGCATGTCCGTGAAGAAGTCGGGGATCTGCTGTTTGCCGTCACCAATCTGGCACGCACGTTAAAGGCTGACCCGGAGCAGTGCCTGCGCGCTACTAATGGCAAATTTGAACGCCGCTTTCGTTATGTCGAGGAAGCCCTTGCAGCCGCTGGGCAGCCACTGGCCGAGGCCTCGCTGGATGACATGGAGACCCATTGGCAGACTGCCAAGGCAAAGGAAAAGGCAGCATGCAAGATACAGGCGTTTGACAATGATTCTCAAAAAACCTAACGACCCATGCGATCCCGCCAGGAGGCCACGCCATGAGCCATGACCTACATGAGTCGCTGCGCGATAACGTCCGCATTCTCGGTGACAGTCTAGGCCGCACCATTGCAGACGATCTGGGCCAGTCGTTCGTCAACAAGATTGAAGCCATACGCGCCCACGCCAAGCAGGGGCGTCAGGGTGACAGCCTGCATCAGCGGGAGCTGATTGACTACCTGCGCAAGCTGCCTGAGCAGGATCTGCTGCCGGTCACCCGTGCCTTCAACCAGTTTCTGAACCTGGCCAATATTGCCGAGCAGCACTACCGCGCGCGCTTTCGCCGGGTGGAAGACTACAAGCCCGGCAGCCAGCCGGTGTTGGGTGAATTGCTGGCGCGAGCGGAAAAAGCCGGTAACTCGCCGCGCAGCCTGGTGGAAACGCTGGCCAATATGCGCGTTGAGTTGGTGCTGACCGCCCACCCGACTGAGGTTATCCGCCGCACTCTGATCCAGAAATACGATGCCATTGACGACTGCCTGACAGCCATAGAAGGCAGCGATGATTATCCGGAACGCGGCACCCGTGCCCAGGGGCGCCTGGAGGAGTTGATCAGCCAGGCCTGGCATACCGATGAAATTCGTCATGAAAGGCCCACTCCTGTTGATGAAGCCAAGTGGGGCTTTGCGGTGATTGAAAACTCGCTGTGGCAGGCGGTGCCGGATTTTCACCGCGACCTGGATAACCTGCTGCTGGAAACAGCGGGCGAGCGTCTGCCGTTGGATGCCGCCCCGATTCGCTACGCTTCCTGGATGGGCGGTGACCGTGACGGCAACCCCAATGTAACCGCCAAGGTGACCCGTGAAGTGCTGCTGCTCGGCCGCTGGATGGCCGCCGACCTTTACCTGCGCGATCTGGAGCAGTTGAAAACCGAGCTTTCGATGTGGAAGGCCAACAGCGCCCTGAGAGCAGACGTTGGCGAGGTGGCCGAACCTTACCGTGAACTACTCAAGCGCCTGCTGGTGAGGGTTGAAGCTACCCGGGACTGGGCCAAGGCGCAGTTGGATGGCGAGCGGATCGACCCTGGGCCGATTATTGAAACCCGCGACCAGCTGTATGCGCCTCTTTTAACCTGCTACCGCTCGCTGTGCGATGTCGGGCTGGATACGATTGCCAACGGTGCCCTGCTGGATACGCTACGCCGGGTGGCGGTATTCGGCGTGACCCTGACCAAGCTTGACCTGCGTCAGGAAGGCAGCCGCCATGCTCAGGTGATGGAAGAGCTGACCGCGACCCTGGGGCTTGGCCACTATGGCGACTGGAACGAGACCCAGCGCCAGGAGTTTCTACTGGCCGAGCTGGCCTCCCAGCGGCCGCTGATTCCGCGCCGCTGGGAATGCTCAGCGGAAACCCGGGAAGTGCTGGATACCTTCAGGGTCATTGCCCAGGAGCATCAGGAAGCCCTGGGTACCTATATTATTTCCATGGCAGCTCAGCCATCGGACGTGCTGGCGGTGGCATTGCTGATGAAGGAAGTGGGGGGCCAGGTCAAGCTGCCGATAGCGCCGCTGTTTGAAACCTTGAATGACCTGGATCACGCCGCGGAGGTGATTGATCAGCTGCTGGCACTGCCCGGTTACCGGGCGCTGACCGATGAGCGCCAAGAAGTCATGATCGGCTATTCAGACTCCGCCAAGGATGCCGGCCAGCTGGCGGCTGCCTGGGCGCAGTACCGCGCCCAGGAATCGCTGGTCAACGTCTGTGAAAAACACGGCGTTGATCTGACCCTGTTCCACGGTCGGGGTGGCACGGTGGGCCGGGGCGGCGGCCCGGCTCATGCGGCGATTCTTTCCCAGCCTCCCGGTTCGGTGAACGGCAGCCTCAGGGTGACCGAACAGGGCGAAATGATCCGTTTCAAGTTTGGCCAGCCGGATATTGCCCTGCGCTCCATGGAAATTTACGCCTGCGCGGTGCTTGAGGCGACACTGTTGCCGCCGCCGGAGCCTGAACCCCACTGGCGGGAAGAAATGAATCGCCTGGCTGAAGTAGCCCATGCCGCCTACGTCGGCGTGGTGCGTGAAGACCAGGACTTTGTGCCTTATTTCCGCGCGGTCACGCCGGAAGGCGTGCTTGGCCGCCTGCCACTGGGGTCACGCCCGACCAAGCGCCGTCAGGACGGCGGAGTGGAAACCCTGCGGGCGATTCCGTGGATTTTTGCCTGGACCCAGATCCGCTTGATGCTGCCTGCCTGGTTAGGTAGTGGAGAAGCCTTTTCACGCCGTCTTGAAGAGCCGGGCGGACGTGAGGTGCTGCGGGAAATGCGTACCCAGTGGCCCTTCTTTGGTACCTATCTGGATATGTTGGAAATGCTGCTGGCCAAGGCCGATGTGGCGATTGCTGCCTATTACGAATATCGCCTGGTCGACGAGCCTTCCCTGAAAGCGCTGGGTCAGAAACTGCGTGATCGCTTCGGGCGCCTGGAAGAGGTGGTGCTGGAGATCCTCCAGCAGGAGGAGTTGCTGGAGAATACCCCGCTGATCCGTCAGGCGATTGATGTGCGTAATCCCTATATCGATCCACTTCACGGCCTGCAGGCAGAGCTTCTGCAGCGTAACCGTGATGCCGATGGTGCGATCAGCGCTGACCTTTCCCGTGCCCTCATGGTCACCATGGCAGGTATTGCGGCAGGCCTGCGTAATACCGGTTGACCGGCTTCTATGTAGCGCCAGCCCCTTACCCTCGGGGGCTGGCAACTTCTGTTTGATGACATCTGGTTGATGGTTTATGCCCCTGCGAAAACTACGCGTATCAATAAATACATCAGCGAAAGTGGCTTGTGCTCACGCCGCGAAGCCGACCGCTTTGTGGAACAGGGCAACGTCTGGATCAACGGTCGCCGCGCGACGACGGGCGATCAGGTAACGGCCGGGGATAGGGTGAAGGTCAACGGCCAGGAAATCGAGCCTCAGGAAGAAGAAGACCTGATCCTGATCGCGCTGAATAAACCGGTCGGCATTGTCAGCACCACTGAAAAGGCGGAAAAAGACAATATCGTCGATTTCGTGCAACATGCCGTGCGCATCTTCCCCATAGGGCGGCTGGACAAGGATTCCCAGGGGCTTATATTGCTGACTAATAACGGTGATTTGGTCAATAAAATCCTGCGCGCCAATAATAATCATGAGAAAGAATATACGGTGACGGTGAACAAGCCGATTACCGATGAATTTATTGAAGGCATGCAGAACGGCGTACCGATTCTTGGCCAGGTGACCAAAAAATGCCGGGTCAGCAAGGAATCGACCTTTGTATTTACCATTACCCTGGTGCAAGGCCTGAACCGCCAGATTCGCCGTATGTGCGAGTATTTCGGCTATGAAGTGACCCAGCTGGTGCGTACCCGCATCATGAATGTCTCCCTCAAGGGCATTGCCCTGGGCGACTGGCGGGATCTGACGCCCAAAGAAATTGATACCATTATCCAGCTGACTGAAACGTCTCAGGCGGCGCCTGATAAACAATCACCCGCGCGGCCAAACAAGGCTCGATCTAGCGCGGCCCGACCGGACGCGGCCCGACCCGACTACAACGGCGGTGCTGGTAAAGGGCCTGGCAAAAAAGCCGCCAAAGGTAAAAAGGCCTCAGGTAAGTCATCCAGCGGGCCAAAAGGCAACCCTGCGGGTAAGCATCCCCCAAACCCAAAGCGGCTAAACCGGCTGTAAAAGGCCAGCCGGGTAAAGCGGGTAAGGCCGCTGGCGGTCGTGGTAAATCCATGAGCGGAAAGCCCAGGCGGCATAAAAAATAAAGGTGCTGCTGGCCCGTTGAGTCGTTAATAGACTGGACTGCTAATAAGTTCAGCTTCTAATAAACAGTCGCACGTACCTCAACCACCTTGATGGCGCCATCGCTCAGGTTGCTGACCAGATTCTTGCCCATGGTTAAAAAGCGCTCACCAAAAACCAGCTGGGGGATAACACGGCTTGACGGCTTTGCTGGGTTTCCTTTGCCCGCTGGCGCTGGCGCCAGGCCAGGGCGTCGTCACTCCAGTCAATAAAATGATCGATATGAAACCCGGCCTGTTCCAGCTGTTGGCGTAGCTGGTCGGCGCTTTCCAGGTGGGAGTGCTGGGCGTCACTTGCCCAGGGTACTGGGTAGCGCATGGCATTTGCATGGGGGCCGCGGACAACTTCATGCATCACCAGCTTGCCATCAGGGCGTAATACCCGACGGCATTCATTCAGCACAGCGGCGCTATCCGGCATGTTCAGAAAGCTGTGCTGGAACAGCACGGCGTCCATACTGGCATCTGCCAGGGGTAAGTTCAGCGCATCCGCCGTAATGCAGTGAGCGCGATGTTCAAGCCCGGCCAGCTGCGAAAGCCCCTGGTTCAAGTGGTTAAATCCATGGGTAATATCCAGCCCGAGCATTTCGAAACCTGCTTCAGCAGCCTGACGCATCAAGCCACCGGCACCGGCGCCAATATCCAGCAGCCTGGGGTGGGTTTGCGAGTCCAGCAGGCCCATCAGCCGGGCAGAGGCCTTGATGCCGCCGATATGCAGTTGATCCAGCGGGGCCAACTGGAAAAACGTCGGCCCATCGGGGTAGTGCTCGGCCACCTGGCCGAGCACGCTATCAACGCTGAGATGCTGCTGGTAATGCTGGGCAAGCGTCATAAGCTCTAGTCCTTTTTGCCATCGTCCAATCCGAGTTCCTGGATAGAGATTTCGCGCATTTTGAACTTCTGGATCTTGCCGGTCACGGTCATCGGGAAGTCATCCACGAACTTGAAGTAGCGCGGAATCTTGAAGTGAGTGATCTTGCCCTTGCAGAACTCCCTTAGATCTTCGCTGGTGATGTCGTCGTTGCTGCCGTTGAGCTTGACCCAGGCAATCAGTTCTTCGCCGTATTTCTTGTCCGGCACGCCGGTGACTTGCACCTCGGAAATCGCCGGGTGGGTATACAGGAATTCCTCGATTTCCTTGGGGTAGACGTTCTCACCGCCGCGAATCACCATATCCTTGATGCGCCCGACAATCTGCACATAGCCTTCCTCATCCATGGTGGCCAGGTCGCCGGTGTGCATCCAGCCGGCTGCGTCAATGGCTTCATGGGTAGCCTTGTCGTTATTCCAGTACTTGAGCATGACGCTGTAACCCCGGGTGCACAGCTCGCCGATCTCACCGCGTGGCAGGATGCCGCCGCTACCCGGGTCGACAATCTTGGTTTCCAGGTGCGGCTGGGTACGGCCAACGGTGGAAACGCGCTTCTCGATGCTGTCATCGGCGCCGGTCTGGGTAGAGACCGGGCTGGTTTCGGTCATGCCGTAGGCAATCTGCACGCCTTTCATGTTCATCTTGTTGATCACCTGGCGCATGACTTCGGCAGGGCAGATAGAGCCTGCCATGATGCCGGTACGCAGGGTCGAGAGATCAAAGCTTTCAAAATCAGGGTGATCCAGCTCGGCAATAAACATGGTGGGTACGCCGTAAAGAGCCGTGGCGCGCTGTGAATGTACCGCCTTGAGCACCGCTTCCGGGTCAAATCCTTCACCGGGGTAGATCATCGCTGCGCCGTGGGTCATGCAGCCCAGGTTGCCCATCACCATGCCAAAGCAGTGGTAGAGCGGTACCGGAATCACCAGGCGGTCGTCACTGGTGAAGCCCATGCTTTCAGCAACGAAAAAGCCGTTGTTGAGAATGTTGTGGTGGGAAAGGGTCGCCCCTTTGGGGAAACCGGTGGTGCCTGAGGTGTACTGGATATTGATGGGGTCATCAAATTGCAGGGTGGCCTGCAAGTCATTCACATCGGTCTGGCTGATGTTAGCTGACTGTTCCATGAAATCCGCCCAGCGCCACATGCCGTCGTACTTGTCGGCGCTGAGGTTGATCACGCACTCCAGTTCCGGCAACTTCTGGGATTTCAGCTTACCCTCGGCGCTGGCGGCAAGCTCCGGTGCCAGCTCCATCAGCATGGCGCGGTAGTCAGATGACTTGAAACTGTCGGCGGTGACCAGAAAACGGGCGCCGGACTGGTTAAGCGCATATTCAAGCTCGTGGGTACGGTACGCCGGGTTGATGTTAACCAGAATGGCGCCCACCTTGGCGGTGGCAAACTGGGTCAGCGTCCACTCGCTGCAGTTGGGCGCCCAGATGGCAACACGGTCGCCAGGTTTAACGCCAATCGCCAGCAGAGCGCGGGCGCAGCGGTTGACCTCTTCCTGTAGTTGACGATAGTTCCAGTGGATATCCTGATGGAGCACGATCAGCGCATCGTTATCCGGATACTCGGCAACAATCTGGTCAAACTTGTCGCCAATCGTCATGCCCAGCAGCGGCTTTTGGGCCGTGCTGCTGGTGTAGCTGGGTAGCATGGGGGCTGAAGGTTGTGGTGCCATGGGTGTGTCTCCGAGATGTTTTTTGTTGTCCGAACGAAATACCAGCACAGTTTTTTTATAGGAAGCCGGGGAGGGCGCTAGGCATGGCAAGGGCCTTTTGCCTGCGCTACCCGTGAACCTGGGGTGCGGCCCAGTTCAGCAGTAATCCAGTAGCCGGTATCAATCACGGCCTGCAGATCAATGCCGGTGTTGATGCCAAGCCCTTCCAGCAGGTAGAGAACGTCTTCTGTGGCGACGTTGCCCGAGGCGCCCTTAGCGTAGGGGCAACCGCCAAGGCCTGCCGTTGAGGCATCAATCACGCTGATGCCTTCTTCGAGAACGGCATACAGGTTGGCCAGTGCCTGGCCGTAGGTATCATGAAAGTGGGCGGCCAGTTGACCCATCGGTACCTGGCGGTTGACCGCTTCCAGCATGCGCTTGGCTTTCAGCGGTGTGCCGACGCCAATGGTGTCGCCCAGGGAAATTTCATAGCAGCCCAGATCCAATAACGCCTTGGCCACCTCAGCCACGCGCTCCGGCTCGATATCCCCCTCGTAGGGGCAGCCCAAAACGCAGGACACATAGCCGCGCACCCGGACGCCCGCTTCGCTAGCGCGGGCCATGACCGGCTCAAAGCGCTGCAGGGATTCAGCAATCGAGCAGTTGATATTCTTCTGTGAGAAGGCTTCAGAAGCGGCGGCAAAGACCGCCACTTCCTCGACGTTGGCCGCAATAGCGCCTTCAAGCCCCTTGAGGTTGGGCGTCAGGGCAGAGTAAACAACGCCTTCTTTGCGCCGGATACCCGTCATGACGTCACTGGCGTCGCCCATCTGCGGCACCCACTTGGGCGAGACAAAACTGGCGGCCTCGATATGCGTCATACCTGCATCCGCCAATCGCTCAATCAGGGAAATCTTGGTAGCGGTGGGCACCAGGGTACCGGACTCGTTCTGAAGCCCGTCCCTGGGCGACATTTCAAACAGCCGGACTGAATCAGGCAGTGACATGGCAATCTCCTGTGTCTGGGTCATGGTGGAAGATCAGTCGTCAGCCGCAAATTCGAGCAGCACATCACCCTGGCCCACCGTATCACCGGCGCTGAAGTGGAAGGCCGCTACATGGCCATCAGCCGGGGCGGTCATGGTGTGTTCCATCTTCATGGCTTCCATTACCATCAGCGGCATGCCTTTCTCAACCGCTTGATTGGGCTCTACCAGCAGAGTGACGACAGTGCCATGCATAGGCGCCATCAGGGTGGATTCCGCCTCATGGTGGCCGTGGTCGATGGCATCAATACGCCGCCAGAACAGACGGGTTTCACCTGCCGGGTCAGACAGCACCACCAGATTGCGTTCATCACCGACCAGGCGCGCCTGCAGGCGTTGGCGGTGACCATCCAGCGTTACTGCAACTGCATCACCTGCAGCTGCTGCAGGCTGGCTTTTAACGTCTGGCCGTCGACATTGCCGCCGTTGAATGTCAGCTGCCAGGGAGCTGCGCCGCTTGACCGCGTGCCTTCAACGACCACTATCTGGTCAGACGTATCGTCCTTGGCATGATCCGGGTCGCACAGCGCAATCCGAATGGTATGCGGGGCGTTCAGACGAAAGCCGTCATGCCGATCCCAGGGGAGTCGCTTTCGCACTCATGGGCCAACTGGCCCAGACCAATCAGCGCTGCGCTGGCGTATTCCTCTACCCGGTACTGGCGGGGCGCAAACAGGGTGGCTTCATTACGCTCGATAAAACGCGTATCAAGCTCAACGTTCTTGAAGCCGGGGTGAGTGGATAATCGCTGCAGAAATGCCCGGTTGGTCACCACACCCTGAACATCCAGCGCCGCCAGGGCGCGGTTCAGCGTCGCCAGCGCTGCATTGCGGTCAACGCCATGCACAATCAGCTTGGCAAGCATTGGGTCGTAATGCATGGACACCACGTCGCCGCTTTCCACACCGCTGTCCAGACGCACCTGATCCGTGCCCAGCCCAGCGCCTTCCAGATCCAGCGCGAAGCGGGTCAGGGTGCCAGTGGCCGGTAGAAAGTCCTGTTCCGGATCTTCGGCGTAAAGGCGGGCTTCAAAGCTGTGGCCGGTGATGGTCAGGGCATCCTGAGAAAGCGGCAGTACCTCGCCCATGGCCACCCTTAGCTGCCACTCCACCAGATCCTGGCCGGTGATCATCTCGGTGACCGGATGCTCGACCTGCAGGCGGGTGTTCATTTCCATGAAATAGAAAGAGCCGTCAGCGTCGAGAAGGAATTCGACGGTGCCCGCACCCACATAGTTGATTTCCTGAGCGGCGCGTACAGCGGCGTCGCCCATGGCGGCGCGTAATTCGGGTGTCATGCCAGGCGCTGGGGCTTCTTCGAGGACCTTCTGGTGACGACGCTGCACCGAGCAGTCGCGCTCGAACAGGTACACCCCATTGCCGTGACTGTCGCAGAACACCTGCACTTCTACATGGCGGGGCTGCACCAGGTATTTCTCAATTAGCATGCGGTCATCGCCGAAAGCGGCTTTGGACTCGCGACGGCAGCCATCCAGCGCAGCCTGGAAGGCTTCAGTGGATTCAACGACCCGCATGCCCTTACCGCCGCCACCGGCGCTGGCCTTGAGCATCACCGGATAGCCAATCTTGTCGGCTTCGGCTTTGAGCAGGGCGTCATCCTGATCATTGCCGTGGTAGCCCGGCACCAGTGGCACGCCAGCGGCATGCATACGCGCCTTGGCGGAAGATTTATCGCCCATGGCGGCAATCGCCGAAGCCGGAGGGCCAACAAAGGTAATATCGGCCTTGTCGAGGGCTTCCACAAAGGCACCGTTTTCCGAAAGGAAGCCGTAGCCAGGGTGAATCGCACCGCTGCCGGTGCGCTTGGCCGCTTCCACCACGGCGTTCACATCCAGGTAGCTGTCGCGAGCGGCGGCCGGGCCGATACGCACCGCTTCATCCGCCTCACGTACATGGCGGGCGTTGGCGTCGGCATCCGAATAAACCGCCACGGTTTTCAGGCCCATACGACGAGCGGTACGCATCACACGGCAGGCAATCTCGCCGCGGTTAGCCACTAACAGGGTGTCGAATCGGACGTGTTGTGGCTTTTGTTCGGGAGAATGTTCAGAGGTCATGAGCGTGGCTCCGCAGCGTTTGTCATTGTGTTGTGAGAGGCCGTCCAGGCCGGGCGGCGCTTGTCGAAAAAGCTTGCCAGCCCTTCCTGGCCTTCATTACTGACGCGCAGGCGGGCTATGACCTGGCAGGTGTGTTCTCGGGTGGTGTCAGCATCGGAGGCCTTGGCGACGCTGGCAAGCAGCGCCTTGGTGGCGCGCTGGGCCTGGGGCGATCCGCCGAGCAGGGTTTCCAGCATGCTATCGACGGCATCGTTCAGGGCGTCAGGAGCCACTACCTGATGCGCCAAGCCAAGATTCAGCGCAGTGGCGGCATCCATGACTTCCGCCGTCAGCGCATAACGGCGCATCTGACGCTCGCCCAGGGCACGCTGCACATAGGGGCTGATGACTGCAGGCGACAGGCCAATCCTGACTTCTGACAGGCAGAATCGGGCCTTTTCGGAGGCAATCACGACATCACAGCAGGCAGCTAGCCCAACAGCACCGCCAAACGTCGCGCCTTGTACCCGGCAGAGGGTCGGGCAGGGCAGGGTATCCAGGCCATGCATAAGGGCAGACAGTTTGCGCGAATCGGCCAGATTATCGTCCAACGAGTAATCGACCATGCGCTTCATCCAGTTAAGATCAGCGCCCGCCGAAAAACTCTTGCCTTCAGAGCCCAGTACGACGACCCGCACGTCACCTGCCTCTGCCAGAGCGTGTAATTTTTCCAGATGGGCGTTGAGTTCAGCAATCAGATGGTCATCAAAGGCGTTGTGAACGTCTGGGCGGTTGAGTAGCAGCCAGGCAACGCCATTGTCGTGAAGTTCAAGTGAGGAATAAGCCACGGTCTGCTCCTTACATCCGGAACACGCCGAAGCGCGTTTCTTCAATCTCGGCATTCATTGCTGCTGCCAGGGACAGGCCCAGCACATCTCGGGTCTGGGCAGGGTCGATCACACCGTCATCCCACAACCGGGCGCTGGCGTAGTAGGGGTGACCCTGGTGTTCGTATTGCTCGCGAGTGGGTTGCTTGAACGCCTCTTCTTGTTCAGGCGTCCATTCGCGGCCTTCACGTTCATACTGTTCGCGCTTGACCTGGGAAAGCACCCCGGCAGCCTGCTCGCCACCCATGACCGAAATGCGTGCATTGGGCCACATAAACAGTAGGTTGGGATCATAGGCGCGACCACACATGCCATAGTTGCCCGCACCGAAGCTGCCGCCAATCAGCACGGTGAATTTGGGTACCTTGGCGCAGGCTACCGCAGTGACCAGTTTGGCGCCGTGCTTGGCGATGCCTTCATGCTCGTACTTGGAACCGACCATAAAGCCGGTGATGTTCTGCAGGAAGATCAGCGGAATCTTACGTTGCGCACATAGCTCGATAAAGTGCGCGCCCTTGACGGCACTTTCCGAAAACAGCACCCCGTTATTGGCGACAATGCCGACTGGGTGGCCGTGAATATGCGCAAAGCCGGTGACCAGTGTGTCACCGTAGTAGCGCTTGAATTCATCAAAATCAGAGCCATCGACGATGCGGCCAATCACTTCACGCACGTCAAAGGGCTTTTTAAGGTCGGTGCCGACAATGCCGTAGAGCTCTGCCGGGTCAAGCTGCGGCGGCTTGGGCGGTTGCATGGCAAGCTGACCGCGTTTCTGCCAGTTCAGGCGTGATACGCAGGCGCGGGCCAGTTGCAGGGCATGGGCATCGTTCTCGGCGTAATGGTCAGCAACGCCGCTGACCTTGGCGTGAACATCGGCACCGCCCAGGTCTTCGGCACTGATGCTTTCACCGGTGGCCGCTTTTACCAGCGGCGGGCCACCCAGGAAGATGGTGCCCTGTTCCTTAACGATGATGGATTCATCCGCCATGGCCGGCACGTAGGCGCCGCCGGCAGTACAGGAGCCCATGACCACGGCAATCTGCGGAATGCCTTCAGCGGAGAGGGTGGCCTGGTTGTAGAAGATGCGCCCGAAATGATCACGGTCAGGGAAGACTTCGTCCTGGCGGGGCAGGAAAGCACCGCCGGAATCGACCAGGTAGATACACGGCAAGCGGTGCTTGCGGGCAATTTCCTGAGCGCGGATATGCTTCTTGACGGTCAGCGGGAAATAGGTACCGCCCTTGACGGTGGCGTCGTTGGCAACAATGACGCATTCCACCCCGGAAACCCGTCCGATACCGGTGACGACACCCGCTGCCGGTACGGCGCTTTCGTAGACGTCGTGGGCGGCGAGCGCCGAAAACTCCAGAAAGGGTGAGCCTTCATCGATCAGGTGATCAATACGATCACGCACAAACAGCTTGCCCCTTGACTCATGCCGCTGGCGGGCTTTTGCACCGCCGCCCTGGCTGATGGCAGCGGTCAGTTCATGTAGCTTGGCAACTTCTGCCTGCATGCTGGCTGCATTGGCCTGAAAGGCGTCGCTACGCGGATTGACCTGGGTTTTTAACATGGCCATTGATCGGCTCCATTAACGCTTGATAGTGAAAATGACAGGATATAAGCCATGTTTAGTTCGATTCGCTGAACAGCTCACGGCCGATCAGCATGCGACGGATTTCACTGGTGCCCGCGCCGATTTCATACAGCTTGGCATCACGCAGCAGCCGGCCGGTGGGGTATTCGTTGATGTAACCGTTGCCGCCAAGCAGCTGAATGGCGTCCAGCGCGACTTGAGTGGCTTTCTCGGCGCAGTAGAGAATCACCCCGGCAGCATCCTTGCGTGATGTCTGGCCCCGGTCGCAGGCACCGGCAACTGCGTAGAGGTAGGCGCGACAGGCATTCATGGTGGTGTACATATCCGCCACCTTGCCCTGGACCAGCTGGAATTCACCGATTGATTGGCCAAACTGCTTGCGTTCATGGATGTAGGGCATCACCACATCCATGGCTGCTTGCATGATGCCGATGGGGCCGGCAGCCAGCACGGCGCGCTCGTAATCAAGACCGCTCATCAATACGCGAACGCCTTTGCCTTCATCGCCCAGAATGTTTTCTGCCGGTACCGCGCAGTCCTGGAACACCAGCTCGCAGGTGTTGGAGCCGCGCATGCCCAGCTTGTCGAGCTTCTGAGCGGTGGTGAAACCTGGCATGCCTTTTTCGATGATAAAGGCGGTAATGCCTTTCGAGCCGGCGTCCGGGTCAGTTTTGGCATACACCACCAGCACATCGGCATCCGGCCCATTGGTGATCCACATTTTGTTGCCGTTGAGGATGTACTGATCGCCCTCCTTGCGAGCACGCAACTGCATGGAAACCACATCAGAGCCTGCACCCGGCTCGGACATGGCCAGAGCACCAACATGATCGCCGCTGATCAGCTTGGGCAGATACTTGGCTTTCTGCTCTGGGGAAGCATTGATTTTCAGTTGGTTGACGCACAGGTTGGAGTGAGCGCCATAGGAAAGTGCCACTGATGCACTGGCACGGGAAATTTCTTCCATGGCAATACAGTGGGCCAGATAGCCCATGCCGCTGCCGCCGTCTTCTTCTGAGACGGTAATGCCGAGCAGGCCCATATCGCCAAACTTCTTCCACAGATCATTGGGGAACTCATTATTGGCATCTATTTCGGCAGCGCGTGGAGCAATTTCATCCCGCGCGAAGGCGTTGACCTGTTCACGCAGCATGTTCAGTTCATCATCAAGGCCGAAGTTCAGTTCTGAGTAGTGGGTAAACATTGTCAATCACCTTTGTGCGTGTCCGTGAGATAGTCGGGGCGGGTTGCCCCTAGCTCGTCTTGTTTAGGATTAGTTCGTTTTTTATAAAGAGTTACGTAATCAGAATCGCTAGTAGCTTTAAATGCTTAATGTACTGTGGCAGATTTACCGCTCTCTTTGGCGGCTGTTTTTTTGCTCACACTGTGAGGCTCGCTGTCCTGCCGTTCGTTAAGCTCTTCCAGTGCCTGGCGGCAGCGAATTTCAGCACTTTCCAGTTCCAGCTGCACCATGGTGATGTCTTTCATCTGTTGCTCCAGCGCGGCGCGGCGCTCGGAAATCTTGCTGAGCATCAGATGCAGCTGCTTTTCGCTGCCGCTGCGGGTTTCGTCCCAGAGTTCAAACAGCTCACGAATTTCTGCCAGGGAAAACCCCAGCCGCTTGCCACGCAGGGTGAGCTTGAGGCGGACCCGGTCCTTGCTGCTATAAACACGTGTCTGCCCACGACGGCTGGGGTGCAGAAGTTCCTGGTCTTCATAAAAGCGAATGCTGCGTGTGGTCACATCGAATTCACTGGCCAGTTCGCTGATGGTGTATGTTTTGCTCATCGCATCATGTCTCTTGTTAGGTTCTCTCGACGAGGTTAGGTGTCAGGGATACGTCATTATGGAACCTTTTAACTGAGGCTAAAACAAGTTCACGTTAACGTAAAGGGTAAATTGATTAATATTTTGTCGCGGTGTTTTTGGTTAAGTGTCTGATATAAATGTCTATATGGGTAATTTTTAGCACTTAAAATACCTTGGATAGACCAAAGTTGTAATTGTCAGAGACCCATCTGCGTTGCTAGTTTGAGGTTACATCTTACGTTTAGGTAAGGATAGAGCGCCGGCTAACCAAGTTGCTCTGGTCGGTGGATTCAGTCAGCACAATAACAACAAAGAGGCTTGTTACGGTATGAGTGCAGACGAAACTCTGGCCAGTGAAATAGTGCTTGAAACCCGCGGCCTGACCAAAGAATTTCTAGGATTTACCGCAGTTGATGACGTTAACCTCCAGGTTCAGGAAGGGCACATCCATGCCCTGATCGGCCCTAATGGTGCGGGGAAGACGACAGTCTTCAATTTGCTGACCAAATTTCTTCCACCTACGCATGGTGAGATTCTCTATCGTGGGAAGCCAATCACCAAATTGAAATCCAATGAGATCGCTCGAATGGGGCTGGTGAGATCGTTTCAGATTTCTGCCGTATTCGCCCACATGACAGCCTTGGAAAATGTGCGCGTTGCGCTACAACGGAACCTGGGGACTTCGTTTCATTTCTGGAAGTCGGAAAAGTCGTTGAACCACCTCAATGAAAGAGCCCTTGCTCTGCTGGAGGAAGTAGGCCTGCGCGAATACGCCGATATTCTGACAGTTGAAATGCCTTATGGGCGTAAGCGTGCGCTTGAAGTGGCGACGACCTTAGCCCTTGAGCCAGACATGATGCTGCTTGATGAGCCAACCCAAGGCATGGGCGCTGAAGACGTGGATCGTATTGTCGAGTTGATTCAGCGGGTTTCCAAAGGGCGCACTGTGTTGATGGTGGAACATAACCTGAGTGTTGTCAGCCGTTTGTGTGATCGTATTACGGTACTCGCCCGTGGGGCGGTGTTGGCTGAAGGCGATTATGACAGCGTTTCCCGCAATCCGCTGGTACGTGAGGCTTATATGGGCAGTGAGGCAGCGGAAGAAGAGGGGGCACAGGTATGAATACGGCAGAACAGCTTGAAACACAGCAACCGCAACAGGCGGAAATGATCCGAGTGCAGGATCTGCATGCCTTCTACGGTGAATCGCACATCCTTCATGGTGTTGACTTTAACGTCAAGCGCGGCGAGTTGGTGACACTGCTTGACGCAACGGTGCCGGTCGCAGTACGACGCTCAAGTCGATCATGAATATGGTGGGGCGGCGAACCGGCTCCATCATGATCAATGGCAACGAAACCTTGAAGATGAAGCCTCATCATATCCCACGCCTTGGGATTGGCTATTGTCCGGAAGAGCGTGGAATTTTTGCCAGCCTGGATGTCCATGAGAACTTGTTGCTGCCGCCCACGGTGCGCTCGGATGGCATGTCGCTGGATGAAATCTACGCCATGTTTCCCAATCTCTATGAGAGCGTCGCCGCAGCCCGGGGACGCGGCTTTCAGGTGGCGAGCAGCAGATGCTGGCTATGGCGCGCATACTGCGCACCGGTGCACGTATCCTGCTGCTTGATGAAATTACTGAAGGCCTGGCGCCGGTCATCGTCCAGAAATTGGCGGAAGTGCTGGAACAGTTAAAAGAAAGAGGCATGACAATCGTGCTGGTTGAGCAGAACTTCCGCTTTGCAGCGCCGCTGGCCGATCGTCACTTTGTGATGGATCACGGCCAGATTGTCGAGGAAATCACCGCGGCCGAGCTACCTTCGCGCCGAGAACATCTCAATAGCATGCTGGGGGTGTAAGCACATATAAAATTAATAACGTAAGCCATAAAGACAACAAACACAGACTTGAAAATATCACATCAACGTACGTCGTAACACAACAACAAAGGCCCAAGGGCCAGGAGACGAGCATGACTTTCATGAAAAAAACGCTGACCGCCAGTATCGCCGTTGCCGCTGCTACCAGCATGGCCATATCGACTGCTCACGCTGAAATCAGCGATGGCGAAGTGCGTATTGGCTACCTGGCAGATATGTCGGGCACCTATCGTGATCTGGCCGGCCCGGGTGGCCTGGCTGCGATGGAGATGGCCATTGAGGATTTCGGTGGCAGTGTTAACGGTGCACCAATTGAAGTTTTCAGTGCTGATGACCGTAACAGCGCGGACGTTGGCGCGAATACAGTACGCGAATGGATCGATCGGGATAACGTCGATATGGTGGGCGGCCTGGTAGCCTCTTCGGTTTCTATTGCTGTTACCAAGGTAGTCGAGGAAAACAACAAGCTGGCTATTATTTCCGGTTCAGCCGCGTCCAGCATTACCAATGAGCATTGCACGCCCAATCATATCCACTATGTTTATGATACCTATCCGCTGGCTAACGGTACGGCTAAGGCTGTTGTCGATCAGGGCGGTGATAGCTGGTTCATGCTGACGGCTGACTATGCCTTCGGCCATGCGCTGGAAGGCGACGTTACCAAGGTGGTTGAAGAAAGCGGCGGCGAAATTGTTGGCGGTGTGCGCCACCCTTTCCCGACCAGTGACTTCTCTTCCTATATTCTTCAGGCGCAAGGCTCTGGTGCCAAGATTGTTGGTTTGGCCAATGCCGGTGCTGATACCGTTAACGCCATTACCACCGCTAGCCAGTTTGGCCTGACCCAAAGCGGTCAGCAGCTTGCCGGTCTACTGATCTTCCTTAACGATGTTCACGCGCTTGGCCTTCAGGCGACTCAGAACCTGCTGCTGACCACCGGCTGGTACTGGGATATGGACGAGGAAGCACGTGCTTGGGCAGACCGCTATTACGAAGAAGTGGGGGCACGTCCAACCATGGTTCAGGCGGGCATCTACTCCAGCACCATGCATTACCTGAAGTCTGTTGAAGCAGCGGGTACCGATGACCCTGAAGTGGTGCGTGCCCAGATGGCGGCTGAACCGATCAATGATTTCTTCGCCCGCAACGGCCAGATCCGTGAAGATGGTCGCATGGTGCATGATATGTATCTGGCCCAGGTGAAAACCCCGGAAGAGTCTACGAATGAGTGGGATCTCTACAAGATCCTCAGCACCATTCCTGCCGACGAGGCTTATCGTCCGTTATCCGAAAGCCAGTGCGATCTGGTGCAGAACTGAGCCGGATAGCAGTCTTTCAGGATAAGTAACCGAAGCGGTCGGTGATGACCGGCTGCTTCGCTTGACGGCGAGGAGTATTACACCATGATGATGATATTTGGCGTGCCCCTGGCGGTATTTATGGGGCAGCTCACGCTTGGGCTGGTCAACGGCGCCTTCTATGCGCTACTGAGCCTTGGGCTGGCAGTTATTTTCGGTTTGCTGAAAATTGTCAACTTCGCTCACGGTGCGCAGTACATGCTTGGCGCCTTTGCCACGCTGTTGGCCTTTCAGTACCTGGGAATCAACTACTGGCTGGCGCTTTTGCTGGTGCCGCTGGTGGTGGGTGCTTTTGGTATGCTGCTGGAGCGTTATCTGCTGCGCAGAATCAGTCACCTGGATCATCTCTATGGCTTGCTGCTGACCTTTGGTTTGGCGCTGATTTTCGAAGGTACTCTGGTCAACTTCTTTGGTGTATCCGGGGCGCGCTATGCCACGCCGGAAGTGTTTCAGGGTGGCCTGAATCTGGGCTTCATGTTCCTGCCGACCTACCGTGCCTGGGTGCTGGTAGCGGCATTGGCGATGTGCCTGTTTACCTGGTTCATGATTGAACGTACCCGCTTGGGGGCCTATCTACGCGCGGGTACCGAGAACTCCCAGTTGATGCAGGCCTTTGGCGTTAACGTACCGCTTCTTATCACATTGACCTACGGGTTCGGGGTGGGGCTGGCAGCGTTTGCCGGAGTGTTGGCGGCACCGCTTTATCCCGTTTCACCGACCATGGGGTCCAGCCTGCTGATTGTGGTGTTCGCTGTGGTGGTTATCGGCGGTATGGGGTCGATTCTTGGGGCCATCATGACGGGGCTGGCGATGGGTATCATCGAAGGTTTAACCAAGGTGTATTACCCGGAAGCTGCCAATACGGTAATTTTCCTGGTGATGATTCTAGTTCTGATGTTCCGCCCTGCGGGCCTGTTCGGTAAGGAGGCATAACCATGGCAGACGCTCAAACCTTAGCAAGACCTTCGGCGGTAATAGAACGTCAGAAGCGTGCCACTATGCGGCGCAACCTGTTTTACATTGCCCTGATAGTTGTGGGCTTGGTAGCCCCTTTTGTGGCCTACCCCGTTTTTCTGATGAAGGTGCTGTGCTTTGCCTTATTTGCCTGCGCCTTTAATCTTCTGCTGGGCTATGCAGGGCTTCTGTCTTTCGGTCACGCGGCTTTTCTGGCCACGGGCGGCTATATCACAGGCTACCTGTTGGCAAGCTACCCGGGCCTGACGCCGGAACTTGGCATTATTGCAGGTACGCTGGTGGCCATTGTATTGGGTGCCCTGTTCGGTATTCTGGCGATCCGTCGCCAGGGCATCTACTTTGCCATGGTGACTCTGGCGCTGGCTCAGCTGGTGTATTTCGTGTTCGTTCAGGCGCCTTTTACCGGCGGTGAAGACGGCTTGCACGGTGTGCCGCGTGGTGAGCTGCTGGGCTTTATCAGCCTGCGCGATAACCTGGCAATGTATTACTTTGTCTTCGCGGTCTTCCTGTTTGGCTTTGCGGTGATCCAGCGTACGGTGCATTCCCCTTATGGGCAGGTGCTGAAAGCCATCCGTGAAAATGAACCTCGCGCTGTTTCCCTGGGCTACAACACGGATATGTACAAGCTGGTGGCCTTTGTGATTTCTGCGGCCCTGGCAGGGTTGGCAGGTTCCACCAAGACGGTGGTGTTTCAGCTGGCGTCATTGACGGATGCTCACTGGCATATGTCCGGCGAGGTTATCCTGATGACGCTGCTGGGGGTGTCGGCACGCTATTGGGGCCTGTCATGGGAGCCGGTATCGTGGTCAGCCTGCAGCATGTCCTGTCGCAATCACCACTGGGCAACTGGGTGAGTGTGATCCTGGGGCTTATCTTTGTAATCTGCGTATTGAGTTTCCGCAGCGGTATCGTGGGTGAGATTACCCGGATGTATAACAAGAATTTCAAGTAAGCACATTTCTATCCAGCGTCAGTCAATAGGCGCACTGCGATTGTCTGTCCGTTGTCTTGGCGCTTTAGGGCGCCTTTTTTGTGGCTAATATTTAGGGGGGACTTGAATCCTTTCTAGCCAAAAGTCGCATTGGCCAAGCCATTGCTTGCTTGGGCGTTAGATAGTAAGTTAACGTAAACGTCAACTGGTTGATCGGCAGTGACCGGTCAACCACTTTTTAGTTAGTCAATAACGATAACAGCAAGCTATCAGCCCCTGGCTGACCAAGTGGAGAACCTCATGAACTTTGAGCTCAACGAAGATCAGATAGCCTTTGCCGATATGGCGCGCAACTTCGCGCTTAATGAACTCGAACCTCATGCTGCCGAGTGGGATCAGGAAGCTATATTTCCTGTTGATGTGATCCGCAAGGCGGGCGAGTTAGGTTTCTGCTCTTTATATGCGTCAGAAAGTGTTGGTGGCTTGGGCCTCTCGCGGCTGGATGCCAGCATTATCTTTGAGCAGCTTTCCATGGGCTGTACGTCAACCACCGCCTACCTGACCATTCATAACATGGTGACCTGGATGCTGGCGGACTTCGGCAAGCCGGAAGTGGTCGAGCAATGGGGCGAAAAACTGGCAACAGGAGAACTTCTAGGTTCCTACTGCCTGACCGAGCCCAATGCGGGCTCTGACGCGGCCTCATTGAAAACCACCGCCAAGCGTGACGGCGACGACTTTGTACTCAATGGCAGCAAGATGTTCATTTCCGGCGCTGGCAGCACGGATTTTCTGGTGGTAATGGCACGCACCGGCGGCGAAGGTCCGGGTGGTGTCTCCGCCTTTGCGGTGGATGCCAAGAGCGCGGGCATCAGCTACGGCCGCAAGGAAGACAAGATGGGCTGGAACAGCCAGCCAACCCGGATGATTACCTTCGAAGACGTATGCGTACCGGCGATCAATATGCTGGGTAACGAGGGTGACGGCTTCAAGATCGCCATGAAGGGGCTGGATGGCGGTCGCATCAATATTGCGACCTGTTCTATCGGCACCGCGCAGCAGGCGATCAACAAGGCTAAGGAACACATGCTGGAGCGCAAGCAGTTCGGTAAGCGTCTGGCCGATTTCCAGGCCCTGCAGTTCCGTATCGCTGACATGGTCACCGAGCTGGTAGCGGCGCGTCTGATGGTACGCATGGCAGCCGCCAAGCTGGACGCCGGTACGCCGGATGCCGGTGTGTACTGCGCCATGGCCAAACGCTATGCCACGGATATTGGCTTCAAGGTGTGTGACGAAGCACTGCAGCTGTATGGCGGCTATGGCTACATCAAGGAATACCCGATGGAGCGCTACGTGCGTGATACCCGGGTACATCGCATTCTGGAAGGCACCAATGAAATCATGCGGTTGATTATTTCCCGCCGTGTGTTGGCCGATAACGCCACTGAGCTTTAAGCTTACCAAGGTCAATCAACCCGATTCTTGAGCTACCAGGAGCGCTACATGAGCAGTGTGATTTTTAGTGAACACCCGACCCAGGATGGGCATGTTGTTGCCGAGATATGTCTCAACGCAGAGCGCAGCCTGAACGCGCTGACCCTGGAGATGATTGAGGAAATCCTGCCGCGCCTGGATGAGTGGGAAAAGAACGAGCATGTGGTGGCCATTCTGCTCGATAGCGCCGGTGAAAAAGCGTTTTGCGCGGGTGGCGATGTGGTCAACCTTTACAAGGCGATTAGCGGTGAGGGCGACCCTGAGTTTCCCCAGCGCTTCTTTGATCGGGAATACCGTCTGGATTATCGCCTGCATACCTATTCCAAACCGATTATCTGTTGGGGCAGTGGTTTCGTTATGGGCGGCGGAATGGGCCTGTTAAGTGGCAGCAATCATCGTATTGTCACTGAAACCTCACGCCTGGCAATGCCAGAAGTCACCATCGGCCTCTATCCGGATGTGGGTGCCAGCTGGTTTCTTAATCGTCTCTCCAACGGTACTGGACGTTTTCTGGCGATTACCGGTAGCCAGATAAATGCGTTGGATGCCCATCATCTGGGTCTCGCTGATCGGCTGATTGCCAGCGACAAACGCGACGCTCTGGTTGAGCAGTTAACGCAGGCGCAGTGGGGCGATGAAGAACACATAGACGCTCAAGGTGTTGTAAATCGCGTTCTTCGCCAGCTTGAGCGCGATTCCCAGCCTGCGTTTGCCGAGCTCGACTCGCCAGTACACAGATTCAGCCCTCTGATTCGCGAGCTGATGGATCATGACACCATCGAGCAGGCGGTCGCCGCTATTCTGGCGGTTGAAAGCGATGAGAAGTGGTTCCAGAAAGCCCAGAAAACCCTCGCCCACGGCAGCCCTGTTTCGGTCAAGCTGATCGATGAGCAGCTCAAACGTTCGAAGCACATGTCATTGGCTCAGGTCTTCCAGGCTGAGCTGGCGCTTTCAGTGCAGTGCTGCCGCCACCGCGAATTCCCGGAGGGTGTTCGTGCGCTTCTGGTCGACAAGGATAACAAGCCACAGTGGACATACCCGGATGTGGCCTCGGTAGAAGACAGCTTTATTGATGGCTTGCTGACTCGGCCCTGGGCAGAAAATCCTTTGGATGACCTGAACTGAGCAGTTTTCCTCTTTTTTAATCAACGACACTCATACAAGGATAACAAGATGACGACAGTTGCATTTATTGGCTTAGGTAACATGGGTGGGCCTATGGCGGCCAATCTTGCCAAAGCAGGTTTTGAGGTGCGCGCCTTTGATCTGTCTGATCAGGCTCTGGATATAGCCAAACAGCAGGGTTGCCAGGTGGCAGGCTCTGCCTTGGAAGCGGCCAGCGGTGCCGACGTGGTGATTTCCATGCTGCCTGCAGGCAAGCATGTGCGCGGGCTTTATGTCGACGGTGAAGCAGCGCTGTTTGATGGTATGGAGAAGGGCGCACTGGCGATTGACTGTTCGACCATCGACGCCGATACCGCCCGTGAGGTGGCCGCCGCAGGCGAACAGAAAGGCATCGGTTTTGTAGATGCGCCAGTCTCCGGGGGCGTTGGCGGTGCCAAGGCCGGTACGCTGACCTTTATCGTCGGTGGCAGCGAGGCGCAGTTTGCCCAGGCCAAGCCGGTGCTTGAGGCCATGGGCAAGAATATCTTCCACGCCGGTGATCATGGTGCTGGGCAGGTGGCCAAGGTCTGCAACAACATGTTGCTGTCGATTCTGATGGCAGGCACCTGTGAAGCGATCAATATGGGGGTCAAGAACGGTCTTGATCCAGCGGTATTGTCAGAAATCATGAAGCAGAGTTCCGGCGGTAACTGGGCGCTGAATGTCTACAACCCCTATCCTGGCGTGATGGAAAATGCCCCGGCCTCCAATGGCTATCAGGGCGGCTTTATGGTTGACCTGATGTTCAAGGATCTGGGGCTTGCCATGGATGTCAGCCAGCTCAGCGGCTCACCGGTACCCATGGGCTCCGCTGCGCGCTCGCTGTTCAGCCTGCATCGCGCCAAGGGCAATGGCAGCAAAGATTTCTCCAGCCTGATGGAGTTCTACAAGGATGAAGCCTAGGTGTTGGCGGTAGCGATTTGCAGAATGGAGTGTGCATATTATCGTCCCTGAATGCCCGAGTGAGCCACGCAGGCTGTGCCAAGCTGATAGCGATAATATGACTGCCAAGGAAGGCTTTATGAATACCACCTTGCTTGACCCCACCAATGATTACGTCTTCAAGCGCCTGTTTGGCGAAACCCCTGAACTTCTGGTGGCGCTGATCAATGATCTGCGTCCAGATTTGCCCGCCATCACCGCAGTGGATATCACCAATCCCAATATTGAGTCCAGTGAATTGTCGGGTAAATATATCATCTTGGATGTACTTGCCCGCGACAACTCTGGCCACTGCTATAATGTTGAAATATAGGTACGCCGATACGATGCCTGGCATAAACGTGGGCTTTTCTATCTGGCCAGCCTGCTTAGCAAACAGTTAAGCGCCGGGGAAGATTATCAGGCACTGAATTCAGCTGTTGGCATTCATCTGCTAGATTTTGATCTGTTTAACGCAACAGCAGGCGAGCGGCAGCAGGCCATCTGGAGTTTTGAGATGCGCGATGGTACTCAGCCGCATATATCGCTTGGGAACCTGCTGCAGATGAACCTGATCGAATTGAAGAAAGCCGACCGTCTAGGCATGTCTGACAGGCCCTTGCGGGCTTGGGTTAATTTTCTGGAGCACTGGAAAGAGGGGCTGACAATGATGGACACAAGCTACGAACCGGTCAAAAAAGCCATGGAGCGCCTGAAAGAACTTAGTGCCGATGAAGAAACCCGGCGACTGGCGTTTGTGCGTGAACGCGCCCTGCGCGACGAAATCTCTTTTATTAACGATGCTGAACGCCGAGGTCACAAAGAAGGGCGTGAAGAAGGGCTTGAGGAAGGGCGTGAAGAAGCCAAGCAGCGTGCCCTTGAAGAGAAATATCATGCTGTCCGTAAGCTGATAGCGTTAACTGAAATGTCGGATCAACTGATTGCCGAGATTGAGCAACTGCCCGTTGAGGATGTTGCCAGACTGAGAGCTGACAGGCAGCACTGAATATAAATGCCATCATCGAATGAATGGGTGGCTACCACCCAGTAGACTTGCAAAAGTTATGCAGATCATTCCTCTTTAATCGATGAGGATTCTTGCTTTGCCAACTTATGATCCAGCTGTTCAAGACGGATGCAAGGCAACCCATGCTGTACAGCGCTTTCTATCAGAGGGCCAAGAATCGCACCGCGCTCGGTGGGGCGCCTGGCCTCCAGATCCTGCAGCATCGATGCTTTGTTGCTGGCGGTATTCTCCACCACCTGCCAGACCAGTCTCAGCCAGCCCGCTTCACCTTGCCCGCCGCCTGGCGGCTGAATGCCTTGAGTCTGCATGATGGCTGCTACCTCTTTGATTACCGCATCGACCTGGCCGCAATAAGGTGAACTGCTCAGCTCACCGTTGCGTATGCCATGCAGCGCCACCAGTGGGTTGATCGCCGCATTCACCGCCAGTTTCTGCCATAGGCGCTGGTGAATATCGCCCACAGCGGTGGTTTCAAACCCTGCCTGGGTCAACTGTTGGGCCAAGACGTTTGCCAGTGCACCGTGCTGGTTATTCAGGTCACCGACAAAGGTAGGCCCACGTCCGGCGTGAACCACACCATCATCACCAGTCAGGTAGGCACCCTGAGTAGTACTAGCACATAAAACCGGCCCCGCCCATGCCTGGGTAATTCTTGGCTGAGCCAGAAAGCCGTTCTGCCACAGCACCAGCGGCGTCGTAGAGGGAAGGTTGGCAGGCAGGCTCTCGACCAGGCTTTCCAGCGCGGCCTCTGCTGTCATCGCCTTGGTAGTGATATGTACAAAATCCGGTGGAGAGAGCGCTTGTTCAGCTAGCTCTGTCACTGTGAGGATATCAAGGCGCTGCACCTTTGCTCGCCTTCGGGCGTGGTTAGCGTTTGCTGACAAAGAAGAGGGCGGCGGCTTATAACGCAGATGTCGGCCAAAGGTGCCAGTGAATGCGCCAACAGGCGGCCAATGGCACCAGGGCCGAGTATCCAGTGGGATGTGATCATTGATTCAGCTCTGTCCCTGACCACGGTTCAAGCGCAAAATAGTGGCATTGAGCGTTAAGGCAAGCAGTACCCAAAGCCAATAGGGAACCATGAGCCAGGCAGCCAGTACGCTGACGTTTGCAAACAACACAATCGCTAGCGTTATCAAGCCTAGAAGCAGTGCGATATCCATTAGCGCGGCAGCTACCTGCTTGCGTCCAAAGAATAACCACGACCAGGCCGCATTGGCCACTAGCTGAAGGCCATACACGGCCAGGCTTGCGGTGCGAAAAGGGGAGTCTTCGGCCATATAGATACGCCACGCCGCAATGGCCATCAGTAAATAAAGTACTCCCCAGGCAATCGGGAAAACGATATCAGGGGGTGTCCAGCGGGGTTTTTGCAGTTGTCGGTACCAGCTATCAGGGCGAAAACGAGCGCCCGTCGAGGCCGTTACAGCCACCAGCAGAACAGACACTAACAGAGCCAACAGCGAATAAAGCATAACTCACCTGATGTTAAATCATGATAATCAATAGATTAACAGCCTATCCAGGCGTAGGTATAGCCAAGCATTATCTTAACGACAGCAGGGATAGAAGGCGTCCTGGCGGTTTACATCTGATATTCTAACGTTCTTTGTGTGAGTGGTTCAGATTCGGCCCCCCTTGTAGAGTCGCAAGTAGCGGCCTAACCCTAGGTTGCCCACGATTAAATCAATAAGTGCAAAGGTGTAATAGAGAGCAATGAATGATTAATACCAAAATCTACAAAGCAGTGTATGAGCTGGCTGAAAAGCTGATGAAAGCCGCTGCCAAGGATGATCGAGCGTCTTTTGATGCGCTTTATGCAGACCTGAAGGCGCTTTGCCTCGCCAATGAACATAGCGAGAAAGACCACCCTGAACAATGGGAGACACTGGCTGACTTTACCGAAGCGTTGGATGAGGCGCTATTGATCTACCAGAAAGCGCTGGACAAAGCCGTTGCCAAACCGTCGAAAGACCATATCGCCTCGATAGGTTTTTCCATGGCAACATTACAGGTAGAAACAGGTCAGCCAGAGGCTGCCATTCAAAGCCTCCAGCAGGCCAAAGTCAGTGCGCATAAGATCGAAGATAATGACCTGAAAGCAGAAATAGATGAATTGCTTGATCAGTTAACCCAAGGCCAGGAACCCAATTTTGACCAATAATGATATTCTCCGCCGTATCCGCTATGCCTTTGATATCAAGGATAACACCATGGTAGATATCTTCGCGCTTGCCGATAGTCAGGTGACGCCAGCCCAGGTGTCTGCCTGGTTGAAAAAAGATGAGGATGACGACTTCATTACCATGAAAGACAAAGAATTAGCCGCGTTTCTTAACGGCTTTATCAGTTTCAAGCGCGGCAAGCGGGAAGGGGCGGCACCTAAGCCGGAAACACATCTGACCAACAATATGGTCTTCCAGAAGCTGCGGATTGCGTTAAACCTGAAAGCTGACGATATTCTGGCGGTGTTTGAACGGGTTGACTTGCCGTTAAGTCACCATGAGCTAAGTGCCTTTTTCCGTAAACCCAGCCATAAGAATTACCGGGAGTGCAAAGATCAGATCCTGCGCAATTTCCTGTTGGGCATTCAGCGCCAGATGCGCCCCGAGAGCCCTGGCAACTAACTACCGCTGCCTTGAAGCCAGGCCACCGTTAGCCCTGCGGCCATAGACATCAGCATAGGGCCGGCGACCTTGATTCCCAGTGCTCTCTGGCCGACCGCCCAGGCAATACCAGACTTCACCAGATTATTGGTGGCCGCGGCGATCACAATACCCAGGACAGCCGTCTGCTGGGCAAGAGACTCCTGAGACATTCGAGTAAGAGAGAGGGTGATGGCGTCGACGTCGGCGATACCCGATGTCGCCGCCAGCATATAAATACCCAACTCTCCCAGCCAGGACTGCAAGAATTCCCCGAGGAGGAGAATTCCCACCAGGAGAATCCCGAACAACAGGGCCGGTTTCAGATCCAGCGGGTTCTGGGTCAGTTCCGGCCGGCTGACGTTGAGGCGCCCGGCGTAGCGCTTCCAGATAATCAGGGCAGGCACATAGAGCAGCAGGGTCATCACTACCACCGGCCACACCAGACTGGGCAACAGCGCCGGGCTGATTAACGCGCAATAGATCAAAATACGCGGAAACATGGTGCCGCAGGCGATCAGAATACCGCAGGCAAACTGCGGGTTGATATCGGGTGACAGCCTGGATTGTCTGGCATAGTGAAGCGTCAGGGCGGTCGAGGAACTCAAACCAGCAAACAGGCTGGTAAACAGAATCCCCTTGCGAGTACCTGCCAGGCGGATCGCAAAGTAGCCGACGAAAGACACCGAGGCGATCAGCACCACCATCCACCAGATTTCACGCGGGTTGAGCACGTCCCCAGGGCCCAGATCCTGACTGGGTAGCAAAGGCAGCATGACCACCGAAATGGCCAGCAGCTTCAGCGCCGCATCCAGCTCGTGTTCCTGCAGCTTGTCGACCAGCCCGTGAATTTCCTGCTTGTTATCCAGAATCAGCGCCGTGACGACGGCAGCGGCGGTTGCGATTGCCGGGTCAATCGCAACGGCAATGGCGCCATAACAGAAAGTGAGCACCATACTGATCGCGCCGGTGATGCTGAAATTGCGAATATGAGTCAGCCGTTCATGGAAAGCGACAAGCGCAAAACCGACGACGCTGACCAGCAATACCGGAAAGGTCCACTCGGTGACCTCCACGGCCAGCAAGGCGGCAACGCCACCCAGCAGGCCAATGAGTGCATAGGTCCGAATGCCGGCGATCCGCTCGCCAGAGGCCTGCCTCTTGGCACCCCAGCCTCGTTCCAGGCCAATAATGGCCCCCAGCATCAGGGCAACGGCTAGGTCGATCGTTGTCTGATTGTTCGCCATAAACTGATTGGTGACTTCATCCATCATGGAACCCCTTGCTACAGACCATTGCCAATAACGATGCTACGCTGATAAACAAGTATTAAAAGTTAACTTTCGGAGCTTAGTTTTCAACTACCTAGGTTTTCAACTGCCTAGGTTTTAAACATCTAGATTTCAAACATCTATACTGTAAATACTAAGGAGTAAACAGGATGAGCGCGACTGTCGAAACCAATTTTCGTCCGGATTACGATGACGAATTGCAGAAAATCGCCGATTACGTGCTTGGCTACACGATTAACAGCAGTGAAGCCTGGGATACTGCCCGCAATTGTTTGATGGACACCCTGGGCTGTGGCCTGCTGGCGTTACGTTTTCCGGAATGTACCAAGCACCTGGGGCCGCTGGTGGAGGGAACCCTGGTTCCTCATGGGGCGCGGGTTCCTGGCACTTCCTTTCGTCTCGATCCGGTAAAAGCCGCCTGGGATATTGGCGCCATCATCCGCTGGCTGGATTATAACGACACCTGGCTGGCGGCAGAGTGGGGACATCCTTCCGATAACCTGGGCGGTATCCTGGCGGTGGCGGATCACCTTTCCCAGAAGAAGCTGGCAGAAGGTGACCAACCGCTGACCATGCGCGATGTGCTGGAAGCCATGATCATGGCCCATGAAATTCAGGGGATTCTCGCGCTGGATAATTCCTTTAATCGCGTGGGTCTCGATCATGTGGTGTTGGTGAAAGTAGCGACGACGGCGGTGACGGCCAAAATGATGGGGGCCAACCGTGAGCAGCTACTGTCTGCTCTTTCACATGCCTGGGTGGATGGCCAGAGCCTGCGCACTTACCGCCATGCCCCCAACGCGGGGTCTCGCAAGAGTTGGGCTGCAGGTGATGCGACTTCCCGAGGCGTGCGCCTTGCCGATATTGCCATGCGCGGCGAAATGGGCATTCCAGGTGCGCTGACGGCACCCCAATGGGGCTTCTACGATGTGCTGTTCAGTCAGACCAATAAAGATCTGGCATTGAAACCCGAGCCAGCGCGCCGGTTCAGCTTTCAGCGTGACTTTGGCAGCTATGTGATGGAGCACATTCTGTTCAAGATTTCCTTTCCGGCCGAGTTTCACGCCCAGACGGCCTGTGAGGCAGCGGTCACCCTGCACCCTCAGGTGAAAGATCGCCTGAGTGATATCAGCCGGATTGTGCTGACGACCCATGACTCGGCCATTCGTATCATTTCCAAGTCGGGCGCCTTGGCCAATCCCGCTGATCGAGATCACTGTCTGCAGTATATGACCGCCGTGCCGTTAGCCTTTGGCGACCTGGTGGCGGAACATTACGAAGACGATTTCCATACCAGTCATCCGATCATTGATCAGTTGCGTGACAAGATGGAAGTGGTCGAGGACGAGGGCTATTCGAGAGATTATCACGACCCGGAAAAACGTTCGATTGCCAATGCTATCCAAGTGTTTTTTAACGATGGTAGTGCCACAGACAAGATTGCGGTTGAATATCCCATCGGGCATCGGCGGCGGCGTGCTGAAGGGATCAAGGAGCTGGAGAAAAATTCAGGCGTAACCTGGCAACGCGTTTCCCCCACGGGCGCACGGATGAGATTTTTGAGCTGTGCAAGGAGCCCGCGCGCCTTGAGGCTTACCCAGTCAATAAGTTTATGGATTTATTTATGATCTGAACAGCCTAGCGGTCTGAATCGCAAGGGGCCGTATCAACAGAGATGATACGACCCCATGATCAGGCGTGTTAGCGGCGGGCGCGGCGGCGCTGGCCGTCAGCTTTTGCGCCCTGGCCGTCGGTTTTACGCTTGGCGCGAGGCTGCTGCTGGCCACGACGGCCATTCTCGATGGGTTCGGGCTTGGCATTTGGGTCAGGCTCAAAGCCGGGTTCAATGCGTTTGGGCAGGTTCTGCTTGATCAGGCGTTCGATACCGCTTAGCAGGCCGTGCTCATCAACACAGACCAGGGATACCGCTTCGCCGTTGCTGCCGGCACGGCCTGTCCGGCCAATGCGGTGAACATAGTCTTCGGCGACATTGGGCAAGTCAAAATTCACCACATGGGGCAGTTCGTTGATATCCAGCCCGCGAGCGGCAATATCCGTGGCTACCAATACCTGCAGGTCACCGCTTTTGAACGCACCCAAGGCACGGGTTCTGGCGCCCTGGCTTTTATTGCCGTGAATCGCCATGGCCGGGATATCCTGCTTGGAAAGCTGTTCCGCAAGGCGGTTGGCACCATGCTTGGTGCGCGTAAACACCAACACCTGGAACCAGCCGTGTTGCTGAATCAGATGCGCCAGCAGGTGACGCTTCTGGTCGCGATCCACCCGGTAAACCGTCTGCAGGATTTTTTCAGCCGTGGTATTACGCGGGGCCACTTCAATCAGCGCCGGGTTATCCAGAAGCTGTTGGGCCAACGCCTGAATCTCATTGGAGAAGGTCGCTGAGAACAGCAGGTTCTGACGCTTTTTGGGCACCAGGCGTAACAGCCGCTTGATATCGTGGATAAAGCCCATGTCGAGCATACGATCGGCTTCATCCAGCACCAGGATCTCGACGCTGGAAAGGTCCACATGGCCCTGCTGGTGCAGGTCAAGCAGCCGGCCCGGGGTGGCCACCAGCACATCAAGCCCGGCTTTTAGCGCATCCACCTGGGGCTGTTGGCCCACGCCACCAAAGATAATGTGCGAGCGTAGCGATAAATGCTGGCCATATACGCTGACGCTTTCGCCTACCTGAGCGGCAAGCTCGCGGGTCGGGGTAAGTACCAGGGCTCTTACCTGGCGTTTGCCGGGCTTTTTACCGCCGGCCAGGCGCTGTAGCATCGGCAGCGTGAAACCCGCGGTCTTGCCGGTGCCCGTCTGGGCGCTGGCCAGCATGTCACGGCCTTCCAGGACAACCGGAATGGCCTTTTGTTGAATAGGGGTAGGTTGGGTATAGCCTTGCGCGGTCACCGCGCGGAGTAAATCGTCGTGCAGACCAAGTTCAGAAAAGCTCATGCGTTCTCCGCAAGCGCTCAACAAGCAAGGCACGCAGTGGCGCTGTCGCTGAGCATAAGGTTCAAAGGCGAGGAAGGTTCATCTTCGCGGCAGCGAAGTTTGCCAGATAAAGCGCTCTACCGCGATGATCAATTTACAATTCCGCGCCTTGAGCGCGGAATTCGTCAGGCTGAGGGCTGTGAAGCGGTTGTTTTTCTGGCGGTTCAATCATCAGAGCGCCCGCGGCTTGGCTGCAGCTGGTTGCCTTCCTGGAGGCGTTCGATAGCGGCATTGCCCTGCCGGGAGAGGGCTGCCAAGCGATCGATCTGCTCATCGAGCTGGGGCAGGGCCTGCTGACGGTAGTTCGAGAGATCATCAATGGCTCCCATGACGTCACCAAAGGCTTCCTCCAGCACCTGCATATCCAGCATGGCCGATGAAGCGCGCTGCTGGATATCCACGCCCTGCTGGCGCAAGGCCTTGGCCGTGCCGCCAATCATCTGCGAGGTAGTGGTGTTCAGCGCTTCAATACGGTCCAGCACCAGGCGCTGGTTGGCCATGCCCATGGCCACGGTGACGGCCACGGTCAGCGCCGAGACGGTCACATTAATGGCTCTGTCCACGCCGCGTATCAGTTCGCGGTTATTGCGGATGATCACTTCCAGTGCCAGTACGCCCTGTTGGCTGACTGCCTGCTGTTGCTGAAGATCCACAATGCGCTGACGGAGAGGGAAGAGCAGTTCCTCTTCGATGAACTGGCGCTGGGAAGCCGTGTCGTCAAGGGTGCGTATTTCCTCCTGCAGGCGCTGGTCGATCAGGCGGCCAAGAGCAACCTGACGATTCAGCTCAGACAGGATCTTGTTCAAGGCCTGCTGATCATCATTCAGGGTAAGGTTATCGCGATACAGCATGTCACGGCCGCTTTCGAGTTCATCAATGATGGCATCGAGCGCCTGCTGGGCGTTCTCGAACTTGCGGAAGTAGCGCTGCAGTCGGCTATCAAGGCCGGGGATAATGGCAATCACCCGATCAAAGGCGCTCGGCGCCAGGCGGTGGCGGGATGGATCAAGCCCTTCCATGCGTCCGCGCAGATCATTGAGCGCCTTGGCCACCGGGCCGCCTTCATCACCCTGATGCGCCAGCTGGCGCAGCGGCGTTTGTAGCATGGCGCTGCGGTGGGCTGCCTGCTGCTGTAATTCAAGCCCCATGTCGTCTACGGCCTGACGCTGACGAGCCAGTGCGTCCTGATCGTCTGTAGCGAGAATATCCGCGACAAAGCGTTTCGCCATCGCCTCAAGCTCAGGGTCACTATCGGCAGATTCAGAGGTCACAGAGGCGGCAATATCCTCAACCGGCGGCAGCGAAAGGCGGCGGTTGTCATCGGCTGGCTGATTCATGGCATCTCCTTGGGTTAATCCCTGCGGGCATAGCGATCCGCGCCTTCAACAAAGCGGCGCAGATCTTCCAGTGCTTGTTCAGTGGTCACTGAGGCCTGCGGGCGAGCTGTTTCAATCTGCGCCATGGAAACGGCGGTATCGTCTAGCACGGTTAGCGCCGATTCAATCTGCGCGGTGAGCCCCTTCAGGCGCTGCTCGGTTTCGTTGAGCAGATCCAGGCGCCGCTGCAGAGCAGTGCGTTCTTCATGGCTGAGGCGTTGGCCCTCCCGGGAGAGGCGTTCGCGCACATAGTGGCCATCCACGCTGACCACGCCACGCGCCTGGGATGCCATGCTAGTCAAGGTATCAATGGCGCCATAACACACCTGGCTAACCAGCCCGCGAGAGCGCTCAAATGCCAGTTCACCGCTGTGGAAACGCTCCCCGAGTACCTCCATAACATGCCGGTAACGGCTGTACAGGCGGTCAGGCAGTATCGCCAGGTCAGGCCGCTGCACATCGAGCAGGCGCTGCTTGGCCTGGCACATGGCCAGCACCAGTTCGTCGGCGTTTTCAGGCGGGTGGTCGGGGTCAAGCACTCGGACACCGGCTTCAGACGCCATGCGTTCCTGCTGAGCGCGCCGCTTGCGTGCCTCTGAGCCCATTTGTTGCTGGTGACGCCGTTCACGACGTTGTGCCAGCCAGCCACGTAGTTTGCGTTCAATTGGCAGCGCAACGGGAATGGCCACAATGCCTACCAGCCAGCCCATCAGGCTTGGGCTGAAGCCACCCCACAAGGAGGTTAGCCACAGCAGCATGCTCAGAAAGGGAATACCCAGGCAGTAGCGCAAGATGACCTGCAAACGGTTGGGAGCGCTGACGGCAAGCGCCAGCCTGGGATTATAAAGCCCTACCAGCAACCAGGGCAGACAGGTCATGAACAGACCATAGGAAAACCCCTGCAGGAATCCCAACATGAACACGAATCCTTGGTTGTTGAAGTGATGGCAAACAGATTAACCGAGATCAGCCACCCAGCACCAGATATGCAGCGTCTAACCCATTGCTGACGGTTATCTGTCGCGCCGAGCCACGGCTTGCAGTGGGCCAATATCGGCTGCCTGAAGGTAAGGCAGCCGATGGCGTCCTAAAAGGAAAACCCCGCGTAGCAGGGTGTCGTTCCTGACGGAGAGGCTGTTGGCAGCGATGATCAGGCGCATGCGCCGTCGTGATATCTTGACCTGCTGGCCGCTGGAATACCCCGGTTGGGCCGCAATGTTACGTAGCGTTGATAGCGCCATGCCGATTGACCAGCTGCAGAAGCGTCGCATGCCGACTTCTGACGCCGGTATGCGCAGCGTATAGTCCTGCGCCAACTGCAGGTGGTGGTGGGCCACGCCGACCAGATAACGAATACCCTCGCGATAGCCGGGGTGATCCTGCCAGTTTTCTGCTTGTGTCAGGTCGATGCCTCGTGCGGCAAACACATCCCGTGGCAGCCAGCAGATGCCGCGCTGCTGGTCATCCCAGACGTCTTTCAGAATGTTGGTCATCTGCAGGCCTTGGCCGAAAGCAACGGACAGGCGCAGCATCTCTTCCCGCTGGGCATGAATCTGAGGCTGGGTGTCAGCGAACAGGCGGGTAAGCATTTCACCTACGCAGCCCGCCACAATGTAACAGTAGTCACGCATGCAGCTGCTGCTTTCAAGACCATAAGGGGATTTCAGATGTTCAAAATCTGCCATGCCCTGGCACATGGTATGCAGACAGTCGCGCAGTGCCGCCTGCTGTTCCTGCGGCAGTTCACCAAAGGCGCGCAGCACGCTGGGCGTTTCTGCGACCAGTTCACGCTCCAGCGGGTCGTGGATCAGGCCGGACTCAAGCAAAGTGGTGGCAAACGTTTGTGCAGCACTCCCATCGCCAAGCCCTGCCAGCAGGCGCTGATAATGAATATCCTTGTCCTGTGGTGCCATCTCGGTGCTGTCTTCCACGGTGTCGGCAATCCGGCACAGCAGGTAGGCGTTGGTGATGGCCGGACGAAGGGTTTCCGGCAGCTGGGGAATGGTCAAGGCAAAGGTGCGAGAAACACCCGGCAATAACCGGTTCTGTAAAGCAAGAGACTCAGGTTTCATGGCAGTATCATCGCCGCTTGTGAGGGCATAGACGTTTTTCGTTCAAGCCTGAACCAATCAGATGATGGCGCTCTCGCGAGGCAGGTGGGTGAGCGCTGCTGGGCAATGAACAAGGTGAATTCCCGTAGTCTGGCAGTGGCTATAGAGGTTGCTGTAAACAATGACATCTTGATGATCGAGAGGCAAGATACTTGATAGTTTATAGCTATACACCCAAGTAGGAAGTGCCATATGACGGATTCTCTTGACGCTTTGCTGGAAACAGCAGGGCTGACCCGACGAGGTTCACTTCAATCACTCAGCGGTGGCGATATCGCAGCGGTTTACCGTCTGGCGACTGACTAGGGTGACGTCGTTGTCAAATCAGATTCACCAGAGCGCTTGGCAGGAGAGTCTGAGGGCCTGCAGGCGCTGGCCAACGCCAATAGCGGCCTGATTGTGCCTGAGGTGCTGGGCCAGCAGGGTGAATGGCTGGTGATGGAAGCGCTGGAAACTGCCCCAGCCCATCAACGCAGTAGGGTCGCACTGGGTGAAGGTCTGCGCAAGCTGCATGGCAATACGGGCGGTGCTCACGGCTGGCCCCAGGATAACGCCTGTGGCAGCACGCCCCAGCCCAATAAGCCACTGCCTGATGGGCGAGCCTTTCAGCGTGAGCGGCGTCTGTTGCCGCTTGCCCAAGCCTGTTACGCAAAAGGTCTTTTAGACAAGCGCCTGAAAGCTTCCCTGAAAGCGATTGCTGAAAGCCTTGAAACCTGGCTGGAGGATGTGCCCGCAAGCCTCGTTCACGGTGATCTCTGGTCGGGTAACGTGCTTTATACCTCGCGCGGGCCAGCCATTATTGACCCGGCCGTCTATCGGCATTACCCAGAGGTGGATCTCGCCATGCTGACACTGTTTGGCGCACCGGGAGACGCCTTTTTGAAGCTTATTGGAATGGCGACGCTCCTGATGATTGGGATAGGCGTGAAACGCTTTTTCAGCTTTATCCGCTCCTTAACCATCTGCTGCTTTTCGGCGGCGGGTATCGTCAGGCAGTCGTGGGCGCGATTGATAAGCTGCTATAAATGTGCTGAGCCGTGCTGTCCTGTTGGCATAAGGTGATGGCAGTAGCAATGGCGCAGCTTGTTCGTCAATGCAAGCGGCTTGATGACCTGGAGGCGATTGCCATCGCAGAGTTACTGGATGGCATCCAGCTCCAGTTACCTGATATGGCCAGCTTGTTGGCCGTTGAAACGCCCGAAGATCATGATGGTCAACAGATGCTGCAGGAAGCCCAGCAACACCTGTTCCAGCAGACTTTGTCGCTGCATGCACGTCTTGATCAACAACAGCAAGAGTTACAGCTGCTGCGCCAGCGTCAGGATGAATTGGAAATGTTGAGCCGCCGGGATGCTTTGACCGGGCTTGCCAATCGCGCCTGGCTGGAAGAGCAGTTGCAGTTGCAGTTGCGCTTTGCTTTTTGCCGACAGCATCAGCGCACCATGTCAATTGCTTTTATAGATATAGATCATTTCAAGCAGTTGAATGATAAGTATGGCCATCAGGTAGGCGATAAGGTACTGGAGCGCTTTGGCGCCTTATTGAGTTCAATGGCTCGTGAAGGCGACCTGCCAGGGCGTTACGGGGGTGAGGAATTTCTACTGGTACTGCCAGATGAGCAAGCCAGCGGCACCTGCACTCTTGTAGAACGTCTGATCAAACACTTGGAAGCTGAGCCCATCCTGCTGATTGACGGTGATCCGCTTTGTATCAGTATCTCGGTGGGTATCGCCTGCCTGTGTGATGGTGATTTCGCTGATATACGCGAGCTGATCGATGTGGCAGATCAGTGCATGTACCGGATCAAGCGCTCTGGCAGAAGTGGCCTGGCCATTTATAAGGCGTGAGCCTCATAACCTGCCAAATGTCGGCAGGCTCTCCTTGGTGAAGTCCAGGGCTATGTTTATTTAGTATTTTTGCGGATAAACGCTTGCATGATGGCAAGGGTTTCATCGCTGACGTGATGTTCCATGCCTTCGGCGTCTATGCGTGCGGTGGTATCGTTAACTCCCAGGGCGCGCAGAAAATTCAACACAATATCGTGGCGTGCCCGGGAAACCTGGGCCATATCTTTGCCAGCTGAGGTCAGAAACAGCGAACGATAGGGCTGGCTGGTGACCAGGCCCAGCTCATTAAGGCGGCGGATCATCTTGGAAACTGTCGCCTGACTGACCCCCATGCGGCTGGCAATATCTGCCGCTCGGGCTTCGCCGCGATGGGCGATAAGATCGCCAATCAGTTCAACATAGTCTTCGATCAGTTCGGTTTCATGGGCAAAGCGTACCGTTTCGTACTGTCGAGCGTGTTGCTCAATAGGCGGTAAGGCATCGCCGCTATCCAATACAGTAGGCGTTTCAGGTGGTTGTGTGTGCTGACTCATGACTCATCTGCTTATAAAAAAATGCCGATGGCAGTGGATGACGTCCATCATGGTAACCTATCATAATGTAAAATTGTTAGCCTAGGCTAAACTATTTGCCTAAGGCTTTCTTGTTGCGCTAAGGTTGTTTTCCATAGCATCAACTGAATTGTAGAAGGAAGGTTATCATGACCAAACACTACCAATACTGGCTAGGTGGGCTTTTGTTAATGGTCACGTCGCTTGCACAAGCGGCATCTGAAACGTCGCCGTTACGCGTTGCGGTGACGTTTACGGTACTGGGTGATCTGGTGGAGCAGGTGGCGGGCGACGACGCTGAGGTTTCCCAACTAACGCCGATTAACGCGGAAGTCCACGACTGGGAGCTGACGCCAGGTAATTTTGCCGCTATTGAGCGGGCCGATATCATCTTCTACAACGGTTATCAGCTGGAGCAGTGGATGGGGCAGGTGGAATCAGCCGCCCGTGACGGCGTGCCACTGGTTGGCGTGGCAAAAGCCTCCGGCTATCCGACCCGTGGCATCGTGACCGGTGAGCTGAGCGGCGATACCGATCCGCATCTGTGGATGGATCCGCGCGCGGCTTCAGCCTATGTTGGGGCGATTGCGGATGCTCTGGCAGAGGCTAAGCCGTCCAGCGCAGAGGGTTTCAATCGCCGCGCTGAGGCGCTGCAAGAAGAGCTTGAGACGCTGCACGATGAAATCACAGAAACGTTATCATCGATTCCCTATGAGCAGCGCTTCCTGCTGACCAGCGAAGCGGCGTTTATCTACTTTGCAGAGGCCTATAACTTTGAGCATACCGGCATCTGGGGCAACAATGCTGAATCCGCTGGTGCGCCGCGCCAGCTGATGGAGGTCATCGACCTGGTGATGGAGCGCCAGCCTGGGGCTATTTTCTGGGAAAGCACCATCTCTGATCGCCACGTCAGCAGTATCGCCCGGGATACCGGGGTTGAGGCGGCCGGGCCACTGTATGTGGATTCACTCGGTGAGGCTGATGGGCCAGCGAGCAGCTATATCGATATGATGCGTCACAACGCCGAGCTGTTACGCGAGCACTTGGCGGTGGACAGCGATATATGAGCAGCGATATAGCCAATCATGCGGCGATCAGGGTAGAGGGCGTCTACGCAGCCTACCAGCGTCAGCCAGTGCTTAGTGATATCAATCTGGATTTCCCGCGTGGCCGCTGGACGGCCATTGTCGGGCCGAATGGCGCAGGGAAATCTACCCTGTTTCGCGTGCTGACTGGGAGCATGTCACCGCTGAAAGGCGAGCTCAGCGCCTTTGGTGAGCGGATCTTTCATGCTCGCCGTGCCGGGCGGATTGCCTATATGGCCCAGCGTGAAGCCATTGAGTGGGATTTTCCGATTTCTGTATGGGATACCGTGATGACCGGTCGTTTTGGTCATATGCGTGAAGATCCGTTATGGCAACGCCTTGCGCCCAGCCGCTTCGTGCATTCGCGTCATACTGAAGCGGTGCGTTCCGCGCTGGCGGATGTAGATATGCTGGATTTTGCAGATCGCCATATCAGCGCGCTTTCCGGCGGGCAGAAAAAACGCGTGCTGCTTGCCCGCTGCCTGGCCCAATCGGCGGATATCCTGCTCCTTGATGAGCCTCTGGCAGGGGTAGACCCACCTAGCGAAGCGCTGATTCTGGAGGTGCTGGCTGGCCAACGTAAAGCGGGCCGCACCGTTATCATGGTTACTCATGATATGCCGGGTGCTCGCCGCTATGTGGATCACGTTGTGCTGATCAATCGCACAGTGCGCGGCACCGGCTCACCCGAAGATATGCTGAGCGATGCGCGGCTGGCCACGCTGGCCGTCGGGTCGTCAGATGATGATCTGCAGGACTGATCCTGACCAATCAACGAGGAGAGATAATTCGTGCAGGCAATTGCTGATCAAGTGACTGCGCCGCTGATAAGCGCCCTTATGGTGCTGGTTAACCTGCTGCCCGCAGGCATAGCGGACGCCTTTCAATATGCGTTCATGCAGCGGGCCTTGCTCACATCGGTGCTGGTAGGCGCAATCTGTGGCCTGCTGTCCTGCTACGTGGTGCTCAAACGCTGGTCGCTGCTGGGCGATGCCATTTCCCATGCGGTACTGCCTGGCGTGGCAATTGCTTATCTGCTTGGCTGGCCGTTTTTCATCGGCGCCTTTATTACCGGTGCCTTGACCTCGCTAGGTATTGGCGCCATCGAGCGCCATACGCGAATCAAGTCGGATGCCGCCATGGGCCTGATGTTTACCGGTGCCTTTGCGCTGGGGATAGTGATTATCAGCAAGATTGCGACCAGTACCCATCTGATGCATATCCTGTTTGGCAATGTGTTAGGCGTTCAGCCCACCAATATGCTACTGACGCTGGCGGCCAGTGTCATCACTCTGTTAGTCATCTGGTTGGCCTATCGCCCCTTGCTGCTTTACACCTTCGATCCCCAGCAGGCCCAGGCGCTGGGTTTCAATACCAGCATTGTGCATTACGGGCTGATACTGCTGTTGACCCTGACCATAGTGGCAAGCCTGGAAACCGTAGGGATCATCCTGGTAGTGGCCATGCTGATCACGCCGGGGGCAACGGCGCATATGCTGACTGACCGCTTTGCTACCATGCTGTGGCTCTCAGTAGCAGTCGGGGTGAGTTCTGCCGTGCTGGGTCTGTGGCTGTCGGTGGTGCTGGATGTTGCCTCCGGCGGCAGCATAGTGCTGGTGGCCACCGGCCTGTTTTTCCTGGCCCTATTATTTTCGCCCAAACATGGAGTCATCATGCGCCAGTGGCGGCGTTGGCGCATGATGGCGTAGGCGTCCTGGAGAGTGCCGCTGGCCAAAGCAAGACATTAACGTGACATGCACTCCCAGGTTTTCTCGGCAATACCAATGCCCGCGCCAGACTTGACCATGTACGTCTGATCCACACCTGCCTGCTTGAGAGGTTCCTCTTCATCGGTGAAATCGATACCGGCAATAATCTTGCCGGTAAAGCCTGCCTTACGTATCTGCGTGGCCGCCAACAGCCGACTTTCCATGTTGGGAGTGGTCAGTGCTATCGCCTTGAGATTGGCAATATTGAGTTTATGCCAGAAGCCGCTGTCTTCCACATCGGCATAGACCACGTAGCGCTGGCTATTGCCCATCTTGTTGGGGTCGGAATCAATCCCGATAATCGGTAGCTGGCGCTCGGCAAAGAAGTCATAGGCGGCACTGCCAGTGCGCCCCATGCCCAGCACCAGTACCTGGGCATTGCCGAGATCAATGGGTTGTTCGTCCGGGTGCTCGGTATCGATTTCAAAGCGGGTGAGCCAGTTTTCCCAGCGGTCAAACAGTGGGTGCGCTATTCGGTTCAGCGGTGCGGCGATCACAAATGAAAGCGCCACCGTAATCGCCAAAGGCACCAGCCATTCATTCAGTACAATAGCGGATACAATCAAGCCGAATTCGCTATAAGCCGTCAGGCTGAGGCCACCCAGAAAGGCATTGCGGGCGCGTACCCTGAAGGCAATCAGCAGGGCGAAGAAAAGTATCCCTTTCAAAGGCAGAATAAAGGCCATCACTACGGCGAAGATCAGCGCTTCGGCATTTGGCAGGCCCGACATGCCGATCTGTAGGAAGAAGCTGATCAGCAGCATTTCCTTCAGCCCCCACAAGGCATTCGAAAGCTCCTGCGCCCGCGGATGTTTGGCGAGCATCAGTCCCATCACCAGAGCACCGACTTCAGAGCTTAAGCCGACGCTTTCAAAGCCCTTTCCGCCCACGGCGATGGCCAGTACCACGCCCATCAACACCAGTAGTTCGTCGTGTTGGGCAACGTCCATCAGCCAATAGAAAAGCGGCCTTAATAGAGGCAGGGCAAACACCCAGAGTGCCCAGATGGAAGGCGACTGACCGCTGGCGATGCTGAGGACTGCCAGGGCGACCAGGTCCTGAATAATCAGGATGCCAATCGCGATGCGGCCATGAAAGGCACGCAATTCCCGCTTGCTTTCCAATACCTTGGCCGCCAATACGGTGCTTGAAAAAGACAATGCAATGGCTAGCAGAAGGGCTTTTTCAAAGCTCAGTTCCAGAAAGAACAAAAAACCAGCGGTAAAAATCCCACTGGTAATCGCCAAATGTATAAAAGCGCCACCCAGCACGGCGGGTTGAATCAGGCTTTTGATATTGAGTTTCAGGCCAATGGTAAACAGCAGCAGCAAGACCCCAAGGTGGGCTATATGCTCAAGAACCGGGCTTGCATCGCTGGGTAAGCCGATGCTTGGCCCTATGGCATTGAGTGCAAAGCCAGCCGCCAGAAAGCCAACCAGGGGTGGCAGGCTAAGCTGTCTGGCCAATATGCCAGCGACAAAGGCAATAGAAAGGGCAATAACTTCTAACATGAGGCGTCCTTTATGTGATGTAAACGGTGGCCAGGTTTACTTGTCCTTCATCCAGTGCTTTTGCATTTCAAGAAACGTGAACGAGGCTGACCAGGTAATCAGCACAAAGCCGGTGAGTGACAGGGTGCCATATAAAAACCTCACGGCACCGAGGGCGTAAATATCACCATACCCAACAGTGGTATAGGTAACCGCAGAAAAAAACACGTAATCAAGGAAGTTAAACGTGTCGTATCCCTCTAATGATCCTATACCCGCGTATTCACTGAGTAGCCACCCTGTAGCTGCGAAGAGCCAGATTTCCAGTATATGAATAACCAAAACGCCAAAGGCCATGCCGAGGATTCTTTGACGGTGTGGGCGTACAGACCGGTCGATAAACCTTGAGATGATCATCAATGACTCATAGTGAATCAATACAGCGACGATGACCGCCAGCGTGGTCGCTAACACAACGGTAACGTGCTCAGAGTAGGGTATAGAAAGCGTCAACATTATTAATCGCTGTTCAGCAGGGCGTTATGCAAGCATGAAAAGTAAAAAACTGCTAACTTTGTTGCAGTGCAATATATTTTCTGGTTCTACTATTACAGTATTGATTTTTTCGTTGCCACTAATTCTTTTCTGCTAAGGAGTCCGCATGTCTCATAACCCATTTTCATTGGCTGGCAAAGTTGGCATTGTAGCGGGTCTTGCCAATCATGACAGCATTGCCTTTGGTTGCGCCCAGGCGTTACATGAAGCCGGTGCTGAATGCCTGGTGACCTATGCCACTCCGAAAGCCGAGAAATTTGTCACACCCTTGTTAGAAGAAATGGGCAACCCTGAACTGAGGCTGTGCGACGTGCAGCAAGATGACCAGCTCGATGCTCTGTTTGCCCGTGCCCATGAGCGCTGGGGTCGGGTCGACTTTGTGGTTCACTCGATTGCCTTCGCCCCGCTGGAAGACCTGCATGGGCGAGTGGTTGATTGCTCCCGTGATGGCTTTGCCCAAGCGATGGATATTTCCTGTCATTCCTTCATTCGTATGGCCAAACGTGCTGAACCCCTGATGCAAGAGGGCGGCACGCTATTCAACATGACCTATTACGGCGCAGAAAAGGTGGTTGATAACTACAACCTGATGGGGCCGGTCAAGGCCGCTTTGGAAGCCGCTACCGGTTATATCGCCACCGAGCTTGGCCCTCAAGGGATTCGCGTTCACGGCGTATCCCCCGGTGCCATTCGCACCCGTGCAGCATCGGGCCTTAAACATTTTGAGGAACTGGCCCACGACGGCGAAACACGTTCGCCGCTGCGTCGCCTGGCCACCGTGGAGGATGTTGGTCACGCCGTTGTCTACCTGGCATCAGATGCAGGCGCCGCGCTGACCGGCTTGACCCACTATGTGGACGCTGGCCATCACCTGCGCTTCTAGATAACTGAGCAGCTCAGAGTCTGTTGGCTTACGCGCGACTATTTGAAGGAGGCACGGCATGTCTGCATATGAGTTAACTGAAAATAATGTGATTGAAAACCGCACCTATGACGAGATTGAAGTGGGTGAGGAAGCTTTTCTCGAAAAGCGCCTGACCGTCGAGGACATCAAGCTGTTTGCGGTGATGTCAGGCGACGTTAACCCCGCTCACGTGGATGAAGATTTCGCCAAGAGCAGCCGCTTTCAGGAAGTGATTGCCCATGGCATGTGGGGCGGCGCGTTGATTTCAACTGTGCTGGGCACCCAACTGCCTGGGCCGGGAACGGTGTATCTCGGTCAGACGCTGCGCTTCAAGGCGCCGGTGCGTCTGGGTGACGTGCTCCGAGTATCGGTACGTGCCATGGAAAAAGACGACCAGCGCCACCAGATCACCTTTGCCTGCCGGTGTGAAAACCAGCGCGGCGATACAGTGATTGAAGGTGATGCCCGGGTGCTGGCGCCGACCAAGAAAATCAGCCGCCCGCGTACCTTGCTGCCCAAGGTGCGCCTGAGCGAGCGCGGGCGGCTGCATGAAATTCTCACCGCCGCTGACCACCCGGCGGCGATGTCGACGGCCGTGGTTCACCCGGTGGATGAAAGCGCTATTCGTGGGGCCGTGGAGTCGGCTGCCCAGGGCTTGATTATTCCTGTTCTGGTAGGCCCTAGGGCCAAGATCCAGGCAGCGGCAGACCAGGCCGAGGTGGATATCAGTGACTTTGAGCTGGTGGATGTGCCCCATAGCCATGCCGCCGCCGAGAAATCCGTTGCCCTGGCCCGTGAAGGTAAGGTTGGCGCGCTAATGAAAGGCACGCTGCATACCGATGAGCTGCTGCATGAGGTGCTCAAGCGTGACACCGGCCTGCGCACCGAGCGCTGCCTGAGCCATGTGATGGCCTTCGATGTGCCGACCTATCCGCGCCCGCTGTTGATTACCGATGCGGCGATCAATATCTATCCCAAGTTGGCGGAAAAGCGCGATATTGTTCAGAATGCGATTGAGCTGGCTCATGCGCTGGGTAATACCAACCCCAATGTGGCGTTGCTATCGGCGGTTGAAACCATCAATCCGAAAATCTTCTCCACTCTGGACGCTGCCGCGCTGTGCAAAATGGCTGAACGTGGCCAGATTACCGGCGGCAACCTGGATGGCCCTCTGGCCTTTGACAATGCGGTTTCCGAGGCGGCTGCCAAGACTAAGGGCATTGTCTCCAAGGTCGCTGGCCATGCGGATATTCTGGTCGCGCCGGATCTTGAAGCCGCCAATATGCTGATGAAGCAGCTTACTCATCTGGCCGATGCTACCGGCGCGGGCCTGGTGGTCGGCGCACGGGTGCCAATTATGCTGACCAGCCGTGCTGACGACGCCCTGACGCGCATGGCGTCAAGTGCGCTGGCTCTGCTGCTGGCAGATCATCAGATGAAAGCCAGCCTGCCTGATGATTCACACGGAGCCTGAACATGGACGATATTCTGGTACTCAATAGCGGTTCTTCCAGTGTCAAGTTTGCACTTTACCGGGTTAGCCAGCAGGAAGCGGCTAACGACGAAGGGGCTTTGACGCTGACCTATAGCGGCCACTTTTCCGGCCTGGCAACATCGCAAAGCAAGGTGTCCCTGGCGCATTGGAGTGCGGGGCAGGGTGCAGAACCCTACTCTTCAGAGGCGCTTAAGGCCCTTGGTCTGTTGCCCGCGGAGACCCACGAGCAGGCCATCACCATGTTGATGACCTGGCTTGATCAACGTGATGATAAAGCCACTCTGGCGGCAGTTGGCCATCGTGTGGTGCACGGCGGCCAGACCTACCATGAAGCAGTGAAGCTCAGCGCTGAAGACGTTGAACGTCTGGAAGCGTTGACCAGCCTGGCACCGCTGCATCAACCTCATGGCCTGGCGCCGATCAAGGTATTGATGGAGCAACGCCCGGAACTGCCCCAGGTCGCCTGCTTTGATACCGCCTTCCATGCCCAGCAGCCCTGGCAGGCGCGGCAGTTTGCCCTGCCGCGTGAGCTGACCGCCAAAGGGCTTTTGCGCTACGGCTTCCATGGACTATCCTACGATTATATCCAGCGCACTCTGCCCAAGGTGCTGCCCGCTGATGCGCCACGTTCCAAGGTGATTGTGGCCCATCTTGGCAACGGCGCCAGCATGTGCCATCCGCGAGGGTGTCAGCGTTGCCTCGACCATGGGCTTTACTGCCCTGGATGGCTTGCCGATGGGAACGCGCTCGGGCTCTCTTGATCCTGGGTTGGTGCTGCATCTTGCCAGCCATGAAGGCATGAGCCTGGAGGAGGTTTCCACTCTGCTGTACAAGCGCTCAGGCCTTCTGGGGGTGTCCGGCATCAGCAGCGATATGCGTGAACTGCTGGAAAGCGATGCCCCTGAGGCGAGCGAAGCCATAGAGCTCTATTGCTACCGAGCAGCGCGGGAAATTGCCAGTTTGGCCGGTGCCCTGGGCGGCGTGGAGCAGCTGGTGTTTACCGCTGGGGTTGGCGAGCACGCCGCACAGGTGCGGGCCAAGATTGTCGCCCAGTGTGAATGGTTGGGCATGCAGCTGGATGACAGCGCCAATCAGCAAAGCGCTCCTTGTATATCATCCGCCGATAGCCGGGCGGGCATCTGGGTTATTCCCACTGATGAAGAAAGGGTGATTGCTATTGATTGCCTTAACCTGCTTGAACTGAAAGAATAGCAAATTCGACTACCGAAGGCGTTCTGATCTGATAGAATCTCCGGCTTTTGTGAACTTGATAATTCATTAACACTGCTGGAGTTGGGATGAACGCGGTTATTCTTGCTGTACTGGTGATGGTGGTACTTTCGCTCGCCCGGGTGTCCGTGGTGTTTGCCTTGATGGCCGGGGCGCTGGTGGGTGGTCTGGTGGGGGGCTTGTCGCTTGAACAGACGCTGGATGCCTTTAATACCGGGGTCGGCGGTGGCGCGCAGGTCGCCTTGGCTTATGCCACCCTGGGGGCTTTTGCGGTGGCTATTTCACGTTCCGGCCTGCCGGATATGCTGGCGCTGCGTCTGATTAGCCTGTTAGGTCAGGAAGCCAATGCCGCCCAGCAGGCGAGGGTGAAAACCCTGCTACTCAGCGCCGTGCTGTTGGTGGCGGTGTTTTCCCAGAACCTGATTCCAGTGCATATTGCCTTTATTCCGATCCTGATTCCGCCTTTGCTCAAGGTTATGAATCAGCTCAACCTTGACCGCCGTGCCGTTGCCTGCGCGCTCACTTTCGGGCTGACCGCACCCTATATGCTGCTGCCGGTGGGCTTTGGAGCCATCTTCCTGAATGACATCCTGCTGGCTAACCTGAACAGCGCCGGGGCGCCTTTGGGGCTGGAAGTGACCCGCTCCATGGTGCCGCTGGCCATGGCCATTCCCGTGGGCGGTATGGCCATAGGGCTTGTGGTGGCGCTGTTCTGGAGCTATCGCAAACCGCGCCATTATCAGGCATTGGAGGTGGCCAGCCAGCAGTCACAGCAGGGGGCGAGCGCCATACCGGCACGCCCAAGCCGCATAGGCTGGGTCTGATTATGTCAGGCGTGGCCATCGTGGCAGCGCTGGGGCTGCAGCTGTATAGCGGCTCGATGATTCTGGGTGGTTTGGTCGGCGTGGCCTTGCTCTCGCTGGGCGGCATCTTCAAATGGCGCGAGGCTGATGACCTTTTTACCAGCGGCATGCGCATGATGGCGCTGATTGGTTTTATCATGATTTCAGCGGCGGGCTTTGCCGAGGTTATGAAAACCACCGGCGACATCGACGCCCTGGTGGAAAGTGCTTTTGCGGTATTTGGCGATAATCGCGGTTTGGCGGCGTTGATCATGCTGCTGGTCGGGCTGTTTATAACTTTAGGTATAGGGTCGTCGTTTTCCACCATACCGATTATTGCAGCGATTTTTGTGCCGCTGGCCCTGCAGTTTGGCTTTTCGCCGATGGCGACTGTGGTGCTGGTGGGTACCGCCGCAGCGCTTGGCGATGCTGGCTCACCGGCATCGGATTCCACCCTGGGGCCAACCTCGGGGCTGAACGTCGACCGTCAACATGACCACATCTGGGATAGTGTGGTTCCGACCTTTCTACACTACAACCTGCCGTTGATTGGCTTTGGTTGGCTGGCGGCTATGATGCTCTAGCTGCTAGAAAACAGACTTGGCAAGAAATGAAAAGGCAGCCTGCGCTTCAAGGCTGCCTTTTTTGTATCAACTATTACGGCTCAGCTAGCGTGGATTAGCTATCCGACTGCTGGGGAAGGTGAGCATCCAGGGCGCTTAACCAGCCGCGCAGCAGGGAAAGCTCCTTGCGGCTGGGTTCGGCTCTGGCAAACAGTGCCTGAAGCTGCTCTTCGGTGCGGGCGTGGGGCTGGGTAAGAAAGCCGCTACGCTGCATTACCTGGCTGAGGTGAACCTGAAAATGTCCGAACTGCTCGCGGGTAGGCGGTATGGCTTCGCTGGGTGTCTGATAGACAAAACCGCTGTCTGTGCGGCGGCGCCAATGGCGGTGAAGCTCATAGGCCAGAATCTGCACCGCTTGAGACAGGTTGAGTATGCCGTAGTCAGGGTTGGCCGGAATGCTGACCTGATGGGTGCAGCAGCGGATTTCGGCATTGGTCAGCCCCGAACGCTCGCGGCCAAATACCAGGGCCACCGGTTGGTGCTGGGCGTTATCCATCACGCTTTGGGCCATATCGTCTGGCTCATCAAAGTGAGGGAGTGGCATGCTGCGTAAACGGGCGCTGGCGCCGACGACCTGCACGCAGCCGCTGACCGCTTCTTCGAGGGAGCTGACCACCTGGGCATTGTCGAGCACATCGCTTGCCCCAGCGGCCAGCCGAGTGGCTTCGGCGTCGGGGAAGGCTCGTGGGTTAACCAGCACCAGTCGGGTTAAACCCATGGTTTTCATGGCGCGCGCTGTGGCGCCGATATTGCCGGGGTGAAAGGTCTGCACCAGGATAATGCGAATATTGGAAAGCACGGATCGGGCACCTGCAAGCGGCCAAATAAAGCGGCTGATTTTATCACGCTTTCAGCGTCGTTGAGGCGTCAAGTGCTCCGCCTGCTTTTTAGTGCATTTGTCGGGCAGGCGAAGGTGACTGATTCAAACAGGAACTCAAGAGCGAGCGTTGGTTTTCCTGGCTGGCTTTGTTGATGCGCCTGCCTGCTCGCTGCTGCCGCTGGGGAAATGCCCGCGCACCAGCTCCAGCAGCCCCTGGGTGGAAGCATCAAAATCAGCGGCATTGGTGTCAATCCGTTCGCTGATTTCACCGGCAATCCGTTTGCCCAGCTGCACACCCCATTGGTCAAAGGAATTGATATTCCAGATCACGCCCTGCACAAACACCTTGTGTTCGTAGAGGGCGATCAGGGCGCCCAGGTTTTTTGGCGAAAGCTCATCCAGCAGCAGGGTGCTGGAAGGCCGATTGCCGGGGCAACTATAGGGGTCGTGCTGGCTCAGCTCTTTACTGTCTCCCTGGCTGCCTTCCATAAAGGCGTTGGCCTGGGCGAGCATATTGGTGAGTAGCGCAAAATGATGGTCTTCAACGCCGGGTTCGGGTTTCAGTGAAGCAATAAAGTCAATCGGTACGTAGCGGGTGCCCTGGTGCAGCAGCTGGAAGAAGGCGTGCTGGCCGTTGGAACCGGTCTGTCCCCAGACAATCGGGCCGGTCTTGTAGTTGACCGGGTGGCCGAAAATGTCCACCGACTTTCCGTTGGATTCCATATCCAGCTGCTGCAGAAAGGCGGGTAGCTGGTTGAGGGCTTGATCATAGGGCACGATGGCCTGGGTTTCAGCGCCAACAAAGTTGATGTACCAGATCCCGATCAGCGCCATCAGCACCGGCATATTCTGCGAGAAGGGCGCTTCGATAAAATGGCGATCCATCTCATGGGCGCCTTCCAGTAGCTCGATAAAGCCTTCAAAGCCCACCGAAAGCGCAATCGGCAGGCCAATCGACGACCACATGGAGTAGCGCCCGCCCACCCAGGCCCAGAACTCGAACACGTTCTCTTCACGTATGCCGAATTCCATTGCCGCCTTGCGGTTGGTGGAAGCGGCAATAAAGTGGGCGCCGACGTCGGCATCTTCGCCGGCATTTTCCAGGAACCAGCGCCGCGCCGTCTTGGCGTTGAGCAGGGTCTCTTGGGTGGAAAATGTCTTGGTCGATACAATGAATAGGGTGGTGGCCGGGTCGAGCCGCGACAGCACCTTCTGGATATGAGTGCCATCGACGTTGGAAACAAAGTGGAAATGCAGCTCTGGGTGGCGATATTTGAGCAGGGCGCGCACCGCCATGTTGGGCCCAAGATCCGAGCCGCCAATACCGATATTGACCACGTCCCTGATGCGCTGGCCGTTATAGCCTTTCCATTCACCGCTTCTGACCGCTTCTGAAAACTGCTTGATCTGTTCCCGGGTGCGGTTGATTTCTGGCATGACATCCTGGCCGTCGACGTGCACGGCGTCAGCGCTTAAATTACGCAGCGCAGTGTGCAGTACCGGGCGGTTCTCGGTGACATTGATAATATCGCCTGAAAACATCTGCGCGCGGCGCTGCACCAGGGCGGAATGGTCGGCCAGTTCCAGCAGCTTGTTGAGCACCTCATCCGAGACGTGATGCTTGGAGTAATCCAGGAAGAGGCCGCCCACCCGCAGGCTCATCTTTTCAAAGCGCTGCGGGTCCTTGGTAAAGTAGTCACGAATGCGGTCATTTACGGTGGTATCGTGCAGGCGTTCAAGAGCCTGCCAGGTCACGCTGCGAGTGAGTTGAAACATAGAAGGCGGTCCTGTTGCTTTCGTCAGTCGGTCATTATGAACGCTGAATTTGGCTTTACCTTATCTTGGCATTAGCTAGCCAGGATTATAATGTGCGTGCCTGGGCCCAGGCCTCGGCGTCAGGAATGGCCATATCGTAGCATTCACTGAGATAGGGCGATGAAAGCAGGAAGTCGGCGCTGGCAGCGTTACAGGCAACCGGGACATTCCACAGCGCGGCCAGGCGCAGCAGAGCCTTGACGTCCGGGTCGTGAGGCTGGGGAGCAAAAGGGTCCCAGAAGAAAATCAGGATATCCAGCTGCTGCTCAGCAATCCGGGCGCCAATCTGCTGGTCGCCGCCCAGCGGCCCACTCATCAAGCCTTCGACTTCCAGGCCCAGCGTCTGCTTGAGCCGCCCGGAGGTTGTGCCGGTGCCAATTAGGCTGTGCTGGCTGAGCGTTTTCTGCCAGCGGGTGGCCCATTCAAGCATTTCGGTTTTCTTGCCGTCATGGGCGATCAGCGCAATACGCTTGCGACTCTGCAGGGTACGCACGGCTTGGCGGGGCGGACGAATATCAGGCATGGCGAAGTTCTCCGAGTGGTTCGTCGTTATTCTGCGTCTACGGCCATCACTTTCATGGTGTTGGTACCGCCGTGGGCATTCATGTGATCACCGCGGGTCAGAATGACGTGTTTACCGGGGTGTGCCAAGCCATGGCTGACAAGCAGCTGCATCGCTGCTTGGTTGACGTCCTTGGCAACGATGTCTGAGGTATCAAAGGGCAGTGATACCACGCCGCGATAAAGCGCCATGCGCCGCTGGGCAATCGGGCTGTGGGCCAGGCCGACAATCGGCAGGCCTGAGCGGATGCGTGAGGCAATCAGCGGGGTGTAGCCTGTCGAGGTCATGCAGGCAATGGCATCCACGCCGGCCATGTGGTTGGCGGCATACATGGCGGAAAGGGCAATGGTTTCGTCGACCCGTTCAAAGCCTTCATGGATGCGGTGGCCGGACTCCTGGGCAATCCGCTCTCGCTCGGCGCCAAGACAGACCCGGTTCATGGCTTCCACGGTTTCAACCGGGTAGTCGCCCGCCGCCGTTTCGGCCGACAGCATGACGGCATCTGTGGCATCGAGGACGGCATTAGCCACGTCAAACACTTCAGCGCGGGTAGGCAGTGGTGATTCAATCATCGATTCCATCATCTGGGTCGCTGTGATCACCGCGCGGTTAAGGGTTCTGGCGTGTTTGATGATGCGCTTCTGGGTGCCGATCAAGGCCTCATCGCCAATTTCCACGCCTAGATCACCGCGGGCCACCATAACCGCTTCAGAAGCGTTGATAATGCCATCCAGAGTTTCGTCGTCAGCAACGGCTTCAGCGCGTTCCAGTTTGGCGACCAGGCCAATCTCGCGGCCAGCGTCGCCCAGCAATTCCCGCGCTTCCAGCATATCCGCCGCTGAGCGCGGGAAGGAAACCGCCAGATAATCCACTCCGATCTCCACAGCAGTTTTCAGGTCGGCCTTGTCTTTTTCAGTCAGGGCCGGTGCTGATAGTCCGCCTCCCTGCTTATTGATGCCCTTGTTGTTGGAAAGCTTGCCGCCCACATGGACCTGAGTATGCACCTGCTGGCCCTGAACGGCCGTCACATCAAGCACTACGCGGCCATCATCCAGCAAGAGGCGATCACCGACGCTGACATCCTCGGCCAGGGTCTTGTAATCACAGCCAACGCTTTCAAGGCTGCCGGCGTTTTCGTCCAGCGCCATATCCAGCACAAAGGGCTGGCCCTCCTTGAGGTGAATGGCGCCTTCGGCAAAGCGGGCAATGCGGATTTTCGGGCCTTGCAGGTCACCCAGAGCGGCTACGCTGCGGCCTAGCTGTTCAGCCAGGCGGCGTACTTCCGTCAACCGGCGGCGATGGTCGTCTGGCGCGCCGTGAGAGAAATTCAGCCTTACTACATCAACGCCTGCTTTAAGCATGGCTTCCAACACGCCTGGGCGATCGCTGGCAGGGCCAAGGGTCGCGACAATCTTGGTACGGCGTAATGCAAGCGGCGCCTGCGTGGGCGTGTGGGCAGAAGAAGGCATGGGTTGGGTGGCGGTACTCATTGGGGTAGACCTCATATCAGTGTTGTTGTGAGAAGCGTTGTTGACGATCTAATAGTGGACTAAGATAGCCCTTGTGTAGTAATTTTACCACATTAAGGCCGTATATTTGCTCTTAAGAGCGTTTTTTAGGGCATATATGTAGGTTTAGGATGTATTTTATAGGTATGTTTAGCAATTTTTTGTTTTTTTACAACATCAATGACAAAAGGTGACCTCATGACAATAAGAATTGCCATTAATGGTTTCGGCCGGATTGGCCGTAATGTGTTGCGCGCCGTGTATGAAAATGGTTACCGGGACCGTCTCGAAGTCGTGGCTATCAACGACCTGGGCGACCCGTCAATGAATGCGCATCTGCTGCGCCACGATACGGTGCATGGCCATTTCGGGTTTTCCGTCGAGCATGACGAACAGAGCATGCAGGTAGATGGCCAGCGTATAGCGATCCTGTCTGAACGTGATCCAGCCCAGCTGCCCTGGAAAGAAATGGGCGTCGATCTGGTAATGGAGTGTACGGGGCTATTCACCAAGCGCGAAGCCGCCGCCAAGCATATTGAAGCGGGCGCCGAGCGGGTGTTGATTTCGGCACCTAGCCCGGATGCCGACGCCACCATCGTGTTTGGTGTTAACGAGCAGGTGCTGAAGCCTGAGCACAAGGTGGTCTCCAATGCTTCCTGTACCACCAACTGCCTGGCGCCGATCGCCAAGGCGCTCAATGACGCTGTAGGCATTGAAAATGGCCTGATGACCACGGTGCATGCCTACACCAACGATCAGAATCTATCAGATGTGTACCACGCTGACCCTTACCGGGCGCGCAGTGCTACCCATTCCATGATTCCTACCAAAACCGGGGCAGCCGCTGCCGTAGGCCTGGTATTGCCAGAGTTGGCGGGCAAGTTTGATGGTCTGGCGGTGCGGGTACCGGTGATCAACGTTTCCCTGGTGGATCTGACTTTTAACGCCAGCCGCGATACCAGCAAGGAAGAGATCAACGCCATCGTTGAAAAAGCCGCAGAGGGATCCGCCGTGCTGGCGGTGAATGCCCAGCCGCTGGTGTCAATTGATTTCAACCACGATGCTCACTCATCCACCTTTGATGCCAATCACACCCGGGTTAACGGGCGCCTGGTAAAAATCATGGCCTGGTATGATAACGAGTGGGGCTTCTCCAACCGGATGATTGATACCGCCCTGGCCATGCAGGCTGTCAAAGGCTGACGCTCAGGTATCCTGTTGTCTTGAAAGCAGAAAAGCCCGCCGGGAGTTGACCCCGGCGGGCTTTTTAGTGAGCTTTTATGGGCAGCTTTCGCCGATAATCAGCTCGGTGGTGAGTTCCTGAGGGGCCATTGGCAGCTTGCCAAGAATCATCTGGGCGGCGATGCGCCCCTTTTCGACACTATCCTGGCGCACGGTGGTGAGCCGTGGGGCGCGGTATTGGCCTTCGGCGATACCGTCAAAGCCGGTAATCTGCAGATCCTCCGGTACACGGATATTGCGCTGCTCGGCACAGGTCAGCACGGTCAAGGCAATGCGATCCGACATGCACAGCAGCAGGTCAGGGCGCTGATGCTCGGGCTGGTCAAGAATTTCCTCAACCACCGGCGCGCAGACCGCAAAGGTGTTTTCCTCGATATTCCACATCGGCACCTGTTCAGGCGTAAAGCCTTGAGCTTTGAGGGCTGTGTAAAAGCCATTGAGACGGGCGCGGCTGATGGTGCTGCTGTGAGGAAGGAAACGGTGCTCTGGAGTGATTCGCCCGTTGCAGGGCTGTTCTGTCAGGCGCAGGTTAATGATGGCGGGCCGCTTGGGTCGCTGGCGCAGGGCATGTTCAGCAATATGCTGGCTGGCGGCGGTGTCGTCGATATGAATGGCTGGAGAGCCTTCGATATCAAAATCCACCGATACCAGCGGCCGCTGGGGTGGAAGCTCGCTGATTAGCTGATTATTGGGCATCAGACCGTAAACAATAAAGCCATCAGCAATATTGCCTGACCCTGGTGGCTGCGAGGCATGACCGCGCCCGGGCAACAGCAGCAGCGTGTGGCCGTGGGCGTCGAGTACTTCGGCAACACCAGACAGAAACTCACTGGCAACGGCGTCGTTAAGGCTGTAGGTCAGGCTTTCAGCCAGCACAACCGCGACGATGCGCGAACGCCCAGTGCGCAGGCTGCGCGCCTTGGCATCTGGGCCGCTATAGCCAAGCTGACGGGCCTTTTCAAGCACCCTGTTGCGCAAGGCAGGTGAGAGCTGATCCGGCCGGTTGAAGGCATTGGAAATAGTGGCGGTGGAGACGCCGAGTTCGCGCGCAAGATCCTTGAGTGTCATTCGGCGTGGTGGAGTCACAATCTTCCTTAATAATTGATAGCGCCAGTATTGCCTGGTTACCCTGCATTATTGCATCTGATGAGATCGCTAGATGACCCCGTTCAAGTGGATGAGTTAACTATCCTGGCTCACTGGCTTGGTTAATTAAAACAGTCAAAGGATAACGGCCCAACCCAGCTATCGCCATCCCTACCAGTATGCAAGTGCCGGGCTGGGCCTGTAAAACCGCCTGCCAGTGCTAGGCCGCAGCGCTTGCCTGGGTGGCTGGGAGTGCCTTGCCGTTTTGATCAAACACGTGTACGTGAGTGGTGTCAGGGATCAAGGATACCGCTTGACCTTCCTTCCATTGGCTCGGGGCTTCGCTACGATGGACGATCAGGGTATCGCCTTCTTTCGGATCAAGGTAAACGTAGACTTCATTACCCAGGTACTCCACATTGACGATATCAAAGCGATTATCGGCACTGGGCTCTGCCAGGCGCAGGTGCTCGGGGCGCACGCCGATCGTTAATTCTGCGCCCTTGCTGAGGTGTTGAGCATCCTGAGGCAGAGCCATTTCACCAATGCCCGGGGCATTGATACGACAGCCCAGATGGTCGCTGCTGACCAGAGTGGCTGGCATGAAGTTCATGGTTGGAGAACCCATGAAACCAGCGACGAACCGGGTAGCCGGGCGCTGGTACAGCTCATGGGGTGAGCCTACCTGCTCGATATGCCCACCGTTAAGCACGACAATCTTGTCAGCCAGGGTCATAGCCTCAACCTGGTCGTGGGTTACGTAGATCATGGTGGACCCCAGACGGTTATGCAGGCGGGCAATCTCGTTTCGCATCTGCACGCGCAGGGAGGCGTCAAGGTTGGAAAGCGGTTCATCAAACAGCAGGATGCGGGGCTCTCGGGCCATGGCGCGCCCCATGGCGACCCGCTGGCGCTGGCCACCCGAAAGAGCCTTGGGCTTGCGGTGCAAAAGTTCTTCGAGCTGAAGAATTCTGGCGGTGCTCATCACTCGCCCGTCGACGGTCTCGGCATTTTCCTTGGCGAGCTTGAGGCCAAAGGCCATGTTTTCGTAAACCGTCATATGCGGATAGAGAGCGTAGGACTGAAAGACCATACCTACGCCACGCTCCCTGGGTGGCAGTTCGTTGACCACGTCGCCACCGATTTTCAGGTCGCCGTCGGTAATCGACTCCAGCCCGGCGATCAGGCGTAGCAGGGTCGACTTGCCACAACCGGAAGGCCCGACAAAGACCACAAATTCTCCGTTACCAATAGTGAGGTCCACATCCTTGATGATGTGATCGCGTCCAAATACCTTGTTGATTTTTTCAAGCGTAACACTGGCCATGGGTGACTCCTTCCAGGCCACCAGCGTTCTGACCGCTGGCGGCTTTTTATCAATTGTTGTCGTAGATGGCTACCTTAACTGCGTTTGCCAGATATTGCCGACCTCAGGTCGTCAGCAGGTAAGCGGCCTGGTAAGCGGGTAGTGTCAATTCGGTCCCATCCAGCTGGATATCAAAGCCATGCCCGCTCAATGCTTCCTTGATGGCGACAGGCAATGATGCGCTTTGCTGTTTACCGGTCAGGTTGAACACACACAGTATTTTTTCGCCAGCAGATTGGCGGATGAAGCCCAGCAGATCTTCGCCAACGTCAACCAGGGCTATATCGCCATCAAACAGGGCCGGGTGCTGACGGCGGAAAGCCAGTAGCTGTGCGGTAGCGCTAAGTACAGACTGGGGGTCATGCTGCTGATGGCTGACCGCCAGGCCAAGATGGCGCGGGTCAACCGGAAGCCAGGGTTCGACCACTGAAAAACCAGCGTGCAGACCATTGTTCCAGGGCATTGGTGTGCGACAGCCGTCACGTCCCTTGAACTCTGGCCAGAGCACCTTGCCGTACGGGTCCTGAATGCGGTCATAAGACACATCCGCTTCCGGCAGGCCCAGTTCCTCGCCCTGATAAAGGCAGACGCTGCCGCGCAGTGATAGCAGCATGGCCGTGACTACCTTGGGATAGGCGCGTGGATCTTCCTCCGCACCCCAGCGGGTCGCGCTGCGCACCACATCATGATTAGACGTGGCCCAGCAGGGCCAGGCATCGCCAGCCAGCTGCTGGAAGCGGGTGATGACCTCGCGCAGATAGGCGGCGGAGTGCGGCTTGTTGAGCAAGTCAAAGGTGTAGGCCATATGCAGCTTGTCGCCACCGGCGGTGTACTCGGCCATGCGTTCCAGCGGATTGTCGTCGCCAATTTCACCCACTGTGGTAGTGCCGGGGAATTCGTCCATCAGGGCGCGGAGTTCCTTGAGAAAACCAAGGTTTTCCGGACGGCTGATATCATACACGTGGCGCTGCCAGGTGTAGGGATTGGTTTCCGGCGCCCCCAGGGTTTTGGATTCTCCTGATGGTACAGGTGGATTGTTGCGCAGCTGCTGGTCGTGATAGTAGAAATTGACAGTATCCAGACGGAAACCGTCGACACCCAGTTCCAGCCAGAAACGCATATTATCCAGCTGTGCCTGGCGCGCTTCAGGGTTGTGGAAGTTGACATCCGGCTGGCTGGTCAGGAAGTTGTGCAGGTAATATTGCTGGCGACGCGAATCAAAGGTCCACGCCGGGCCACCAAAGATGGAAAGCCAGTTATTGGGCGGGGTACCATCGGGTTTCGGGTCCGCCCATACAAACCAGTCCGCCTTGGGGTTGGTACGGTTCTGGCGGCTTTCCTGGAACCATGGGTGCTGATCTGACGTATGGCTGATGACCTGGTCAATCATGACCTTTAGCCCCAGCGAATGGGCCTTCTCCAGCAGTGCCTTGAAGTCTTCCAGAGTGCCGAACATCGGGTCGACATCACGGTAATTACTGATGTCATAGCCGAAGTCGAGCATGGGTGACGTAAAAATGGTGACAGCCAGATGCCGTCCACGTTCAACGAGGCCACATACTCCAGCTTGTTGGTGATGCCCTTGAGGTCGCCGATGCCGTCGCCGCGGCTGTCCATAAAGCTACGCGGATAGATCTGGTAAATCACACCGCCGCGCCACCAGGAAGTTGTGTCATGCATAAAAGAATCCATCATTTAGGGGAAAATCAGCCTTTGACCGCACCGGCGGTCAGGCCAGAGACAATACGGCGCTGGAAAATGATCACCAGTACCACCAGAGGAACGGTAACGACCACTGACGCCGCCATGATCGGCCCCCAGGGCAGCTCGTAGGCGCTACCACCCGACAGCAGGGCAATGGCGACAGGCACGGTACGCTGGGTATCGGTCAGGGTGAAGGTCAGGGCGAACAGGAATTCATTCCACGCGGCGATAAAGGCCAGCAGGCCGGTGGTGGCCATGGCTGGCCACATCAGCGGCAGAAATACTTTGGTGATCGTGACCCACGGCGTGGCGCCATCCATGATGGCCGCTTCTTCCAGTTCCATGGGGAGCTCTTTCATAAAGGTGGTGAGCACCCACACGGTGAAGGGCAGGGTGAAAATGGTGTAGCTGAGAATCAGGCCCGCTGGATTGTTGTAGAGGTTCAGAGCACGAATCACCTCAAACAGCCCAGACAGAACGGCAACCTGAGGAAACATCGATACCCCAAGAATGACCAGCATGATGGTAGAGCGCCCGCGAAAGCGCACGCGGCCCAGCGCATAGGAGGCGGTAATCCCTAACAAAAGGGCAATAAACACCACTGAGACCGCCACGATGATGGAGTTGAAAATGGCGCGTACAAAGCTCGACTGGCTGAAAATCTGGGCGTAATTATCCAGGTTCCAGTTGGACGGCCACAGCTCGACCATAAACAGGTCGCTAGAGGGTTTGATGGAGGTAATCACGGCGTAATAGAAGGGGAAAACGGCATACACCATGATCACGGCAATCAGCGCCCAGAAACCGACGCGTTTGGCAATTTTGGCTAGCTGACGCTGGTTCATCAGTCACCTCCCAGTTGAATTTTGTTGCGCCCGACATACAGATAGGCAATCGTGGCCAGGGCAATGATCAAAAACAGCAGGGTAGACGCAGCGCTGCCGTAACCGACATCCTGGAACTCAACCAGCTGTTGGCGGGCATAGACAGACATCGACATGGTGCTGGTCGAGTTGGAAGTCAGGACATAGATGACGTCGAACACACGCAAGGCATCCAGCAGGCGGAAGATGACCGCCACCATCAGCGCCGGGGTAATCAGCGGCAGGGTGACCTTGAAGAAGACGCGTACCGGATGAATGCCGTCGACTTCGGCGGCTTCGTAGCAGTCTTTGGGCAGCATCTGCAGGGCGGCAAGCACCAGCAAGGCCACGAAGGGAATGGTTTTCCAGACATCGACCATGATCACCGCCCACATGGAGTAGGTGGCGCTGGCGGTCCAGGCGATCGGGTTTTCAATGATGCCAGCCATCATCAGCAGGTGATTGATGATGCCGAACTGGTCGTTAAGCATCCAGGCCCACATCTGCGCAGAGACGATGGTCGGAATGGCCCAGGGAATCAGCACGGCAGCGCGAACTATCGTGCGGCCCTTGAACTCGGCGTTGAGAATCAGCGCCACAATGACCCCGAAGATCACTTCCAGGGAAACGGAAACGATTGAAAAATACACCGTATTCCAGACCGATTGCCACCAGACATGATCGGCAAGAACACCGAACCAGAGGCCATTCTCGTAGACCAGATAGTTTTCAAAACCAATTATATTCGCAGCATCCAGGTCCGAGAGTGACGCATCGGTCAGGCTGAGAAAGAACGTTCTGAATAACGGCCAGCCCGCGACCAGCGTCAGGGCAATCAGCATGGGCGCCAAAAACAGCCAGGCGGCTTTTACCCGCTGGCGGCGCACCTTGGTGCTGCGCCCCTGGCGTATGGGTAAACGCGCCCCTTGGGGCGCGCTGTCTTTAAGTGACGTTGACATGAGAAACCTCGCGATTACCAGTTACGACGCTTCAGGCGCATCAGGTCGCGTTCAAGCTTCTCTACCGCTTCGGCGCCCGTCATGTTGCCGGATAGAACATCGTGGGAGGCGCTGAAGAAGGCATTGCTCACTCGGCCATAGGCGTCACCGGTGGGTGCAGACGGGCGGGCTACCGCATTGGTGAAGGTGTCGTACAGAGTGCCGAAGAAGGGCACCGCTTCCAGTACTTCTTCATCCTGATAAAGCGCATCAATGGTGGGGTTGTAGGACGCTTCGATAGCGCGGCGCTTCTGTTCCTCAAGGCCGGTCAGATAAGCTACCAGATCAGCGGCCAGTTCCGGGTTTTCGCTGTAGCGGGAAACCGCCAGATTCCAGCCGCCCAAGCCTGCCGCGCTCTGGCCATCTTCGCCGCCAGCAGGTAGCTGGACAACGCCCACCTTGTCGCGCACATCGCTATCTTCGCTCTGGGCCAGTGACCAAGCGTAGGGCCAGTTACGCATAAAGACGGCATTGCCACCCTGGAATACACCCCGGGCTTCTTCTTCTGTGTAGTTGAGAACACCATTGGGGGAGATATCGCCAATCCAGGAGGCGGCCAGGTCCAGCGCTTTAGCAGCGTTTTCATTGTTGATGCTGATTTCACCGTCGGCCTCAACGATGTTACCGCCGCCGTGACTGGCGACCCATTCCAAGGCATTGACCGTCAGGCCTTCATAAGCGCGACCCTGGAAGACAAAGCCCTGCATGCGGTCATTGCCTTCTGCCTGTTCCGCTTCCTGGATGGTCTTGGCAGTCTCGGTCAGCTCTTGCCAGGTAGTCGGCGCTTCAAAGCCATGCTTTTCAAGCAGATCTTTGCGGTAGTAGAGCACGCCCGCATCGGTAAACCACGGCATAGCCACCAGTCGACCGTCGATGGTGTTATTGGTGACGATGGTCTCGAAATGGCCGTCGGCGACATCTTCGCCCAACGCTTCATTGAGATCGAGCAGATGGTTGGCGAGCAGGCCTGGCCAGACGACGTCGATCTGCATGACGTCAATATCGCTGGAGTTGGCTGACAGGATCTGCTGATACAAGGATAAACGTTCGGTTGAAGAATTCGGCGTTGAAACAATATCAACTTCGTGGCCGGTCTTGTCTTCCCATGCGGCAACGCCTTCCTGGCACAGTGTCAGCTCAGCACCGACGGCACCACAGGAGATGGTCAGGTCGGCTGCCTGTGCCTGGCTAACAGCACCGGTGGCACTGGCAAGTGCAATCGCGGTGGAGATCAGGGTCTTTTTCATTGGTGCATTCCTCTCTGATTGTTGTTGTCGACGCTTATGGGACGGGACGCGGTGGCATGCTCATTCAAGCGCGATAAACGTAATTAACTTCAATATTGCAGCGTATCTTAAACGATTAAGATACGGTATCGACAAGTTAGCTGTTTCAGGCAGGTAAATTCAACATAGACTTTTGTATTACGTGTTGCGTTCATATGACATTTTAGCGATTCATTATTAGACATTGGTCGATATTTTGCATTTGTGGGTTGGTTTCAAGGGACTTAATCGATTAAGTTTTTGCGGCGGGGCATAGTGGGTCAACCCAAGCGAATTGATCCCGCTGCCGTTTAGAAAGTTTAAATTAATAATAATGTGTCGATCGAAGAGAACGCCACTTCGGCCACGACTTCAACAAGGTTGTCGAATCATGCAAACAATAACGCCCAAAACCATTTCTACCGCCATGTCTAGAATGACGTTTAAGACGCCTCTAGCCGTTGCCATCGCTGCCGCCTCTGTTGGCCTGAGCGGTGTGGCGATGGCCAATACCAGCATTGAAGAACGCCTGGCCGAGCTTGAAGCGCGTATTGCCTCAGCTGAGCAGCGCGCTGCTGACGCCGAACGGCGTGCCGAGATCGCCGAGCAGAACCTGGAAAGCGCCCCCGCTTCCAGTGCGCCTGCTGCGGCCAGTCGGGATGTTGAAGAGCGTCTGGCCGCCGTTGAGCGTCAGGCCAGCGGTGAAGAAGGTTTCTCTTTCAATGTTTACGCTCGCTCAGGGTTGTTACTTGGTGAAGATGGCAAAAGCATCAACGGTGGGCCTTACGTGACACCCGCGGGTAGCCTGGGTGGTGCTGTCGGACGTCTGGGCAATGAGCCGGATACTTATTCAGAAGCGATCCTCAACTACCGCATGCGCTTTGATAACGGCGCCAAGGCACGCTACACCACCATGTTGGCTCACGGTACAACGTCCAGCAACGACTGGGTGGGCGATGATACCAACCTGAACGTGCGTCAGGTGTACGCCGAGTTCAGCGATCTGCCCAGCTTTACCGGTGCGTTTGAAGATGCCTCCATTTGGGCAGGTAAGCGCTTTGATCGCAACAATTTTGACATTCACTGGCTGGATAGCGACGTGGTCTTCCTAGCCGGTACCGGTGCCGGTATCTACGATATGCAGTTTGCTGATAACTGGAAATCCAGCTTCTCACTGTATGGTCGCAGTTTTAGTGACTACCCGGTCGTCAACCGTGAAAACCCTGGCCTGGACGGCGAGAACAGCGATACCGATAACCTGGTGCTGACCTCGAACAACTATTTTGGTGATGTTCAGGTGATGGTCAACGCCATGTCGGCAGCCGATAACGACGAGCGTGATATCGGTGCAGGTCAGCAGGCGGCTGACAGTGGCTGGCACACCATGGTGGCCTACCATGGCGATAACCTCTTTGGCAGTGAAGGCAACTTCAAGGCCGCAGTACTGCATGGCCAAGGCCTGGGTGCTGAAGTCAAAGGGCTTGGCAGCAATGGTGACCTGACTGAAGACGCGACCTCAACGCGCCTAGCCCTGTATGGCACCACCTATGTGGCACCCAACTGGCGGGCGGCGCCTTCCGTGCTGGCTGAAACCAGCGAAGATCGACTCAATAAAGGCGATCGTTTCGACTGGGCGACGTTCAACCTGCGTCTGGCCAATGAGATTACCCAGAACTTTGAAATGCAGTATGAAGGCAGCTACCAGTACATGGATCTGGACCGCGGTGATGGCAACGCCGTTAGCGGTAATTTCGGTAAGCTGACCATAGCGCCCACCTTCAAGCCGGAAGTAGGTGGTTTCTGGAAGCGCCCTGAAATTCGCCTGTTTGCTTCCTATACCGATTGGGACGCCGAGCTTAACGGCTACGACAGCAGCGATGCCTTTGGTGATGAGGGCTACACAGGTGGCCAGTGGAGCTTCGGCGTCCAGACAGAAGTCTGGTTCTAATCGCTGTTTCCACTCTTGAGATTCCTTGCTGGTAGATAGATCAAGAACTGTTTCGCTGATGGTTTGCCCGCGTCCACGCGGGCTTTTTTGTATGCGCTATTATTCAGGCCTGGAGGCAACTGCCTTTGGGGGGCAGAATTGATGTAGCGTGATAGTCATCGCCAGGAGTGATTTAAATGTAGTAAAATTACATAGTAAATTGCTTTTTATGGCATATGTTGGGTATATTTTTACTAATCCAACTAAAATAAAGCCAGTTTGGACGATTGTTGCCAAACCGACCCCAACCAAGGAGCGATCATGAGCCAGTCCCGTGATGCGTCAACATCCCCTTTGGGTAACCCGAACCATGCCATTGATCTTGCCCTGTTTGGTGCGCTGGGCGATCTGGCGTTACGCAAGCTATTTCCGGCACTTTACCATCTTGACCGTGAAGGCCTGATGCCGGAAAGCACCCGCATCATGGGGTTGGCACGTCAGGAGCATGATGCGACGACGTTTCGTCAGGAGGTCGAAGCCGCTCTGCATAAACGCCTGAAAGCTGATGAGCAGGATAAGGTCAGCCTCAAGCGTTTTCTTGGCAGACTGGATTATCGCCAGCTGAATTTCACTTCTGCCAAAGGTTTTGAAACCATCAAGGCCTGGCGGGAAGGGGCACCGCGCCCCATGGTGGTCTATCTGTCGGTGGGTGCCAAGATTTACGGCGATATCTGCCATAACCTGCAGGCCAGCGGCAGCCTGGATGATGAAACCCGGGTGATTGTCGAAAAGCCGATTGGCTCTGATCTGGTTTCCTCCCAGCAGATCAATGATGCGATTGGTGCCGTGTTTCCAGAATCGCGGATCTACCGTATCGACCACTATCTGGGTAAGGAAACGGTTCAGAACCTAATTGCCCTGCGTTTTGCCAACCCCTTGTTCGGTACCCAGTGGAACCAGAACCATATTTCCCATGTGGAAATCACGGTCGCGGAAAAAGTCGGTATAGAAGGGCGCTGGGGCTACTTTGATGACGCCGGTCAGCTGCGTGACATGGTGCAGAACCACCTCTTGCAGTTGCTTTGCCTGATTGCAATGGACCCGCCTTCCAACTTGGACGCTGATGCCATCCGTGATGAAAAGGTCAAGGTACTCAAGGCGCTCAAGCCGTTTACCGGCGATGCCCTGGGGCGTGATGTGGTGCGCGGCCAGTATATTGCCGGTACCACGGATGGCCAGCCGGTGCCCGGCTATCTTGAGGAAGACGACGCCAATACCCAGAGCCAGACGGAAACCTTCGTGGCCATGAAAACCGAAGTGTCCAACTGGCGCTGGGCGGGGGTGCCTTTCTATCTGCGTACCGGCAAGCGGATGCCGGAAAAGCTTTCCCAGATCGTGATTCACTTTCGCCAGCAGCCCCACTATATCTTTGATCCGGATCAGCGCGGTATCGCCGCCAACAAGCTGATCATCCGCCTGCAGCCGGAAGAAGGTATTGCCCTGCAGGTGCTGACCAAGGATAGCGGCCTGCATAAAGGCATGCGTTTGCGCCCTGGCCCCTTGCACCTGGATTTTAATAGCGCTTTTCCCAAGTCGCGTATCCCGGATGCCTACGAACGTCTGCTGCTGGAGGTAATGAAAGGGCAGCAGTATCTGTTTGTGCGCCGCGATGAAGTGGAATATGCCTGGCGCTGGTGTGATCAGCTGATTGAAGGTTGGCAGAACCGTGATACCCCACCGCGTCGCTATCCTGCCGGGTCATGGGGGCCAGTAGCCTCCATTGCCATGATTACCCAGGATGGCCGCAGCTGGTACGAGGATTATTAATATGAGCGAAGCACGTAAGCACCTAGCTACGCAGCTGGCTGAAGCCGTGGCAGAAGCGCTTTCCAGCGATCTGAAACAGCGCGAACGCGTACTTCTGGTGGTGTCGGGTGGCTCCACGCCGGTGCCTTTTTTCAGGCCCTGGCTGCCAAACCGCTGGCCTGGGAACGCATTGATATCACCCTGGCGGACGAGCGCTGGGTGGACGAGCAAAGCGACGACAGCAATGCACGTCTGGTACGCCAGCACCTGTTGCAAGGGCCCGCCAGTGCAGCGCACTTTTTGCCCTTGACCACCACGGCAGGCACCCCGGAGCAGGGTGTTGCCGAAGTAGCGGCTCAAGCCGCTCGCCTGGCTTGGCCTGCCAGCGTGGTGATTCTGGGCATGGGCGGTGATGGCCATACCGCATCGCTGTTCCCCGATAGCTTGGAGCTGGATCTGGCGCTGACCACTGAAGAACTTCTGGTGGCGGTGCGTACGCCCAGCCAGCCTCAGCCGCGTATCACCTTTTCAGCCGGGCAGTTACATCAGGCACAACGCCATTTCCTGCACATCAGCGGTGACGATAAACGCAATGTGCTGGCCCAGGCCATGCAGGGCGATGATGTCCGCCAATTGCCTATTCGCGTTTTTCTGGCCAGCCCCCTGGCTATTTACTGGGCCCCTTGATGGCGAGCCACCAAAATTTCAGGAGTATCATCCATGACAATCGATAAGCAGCTTCCCTCGACCCGCACCGCCGAGCTGGACAGCATCTGCCTGAAGGCAGAAGTGATCCCGGTATTGACCATTGATCGCCTGGAAGACGCCGTACCCTTGGGGCGGGCGCTGGTGGAAGGGGGCTTGCCGGTACTTGAAGTCACCCTGCGTACCGACTGTGCTCTTGAAGCCGTCAAGCGCATGCGCGAAGCACTGCCCAGCGCCAGCATTGGGGTGGGCACGGTGCTGACCCCGGCACAGTACCGCCAGGCCGAGCAGGTTGAAGCCGATTTTGTCGTCACCCCGGTGCTACCGAAGCGCTCTACCGCTACGGAGTGGAAAGCCCGGTGCCGATGTTGCCCGGCGTATCGACGATCTCAGAGCTGATGACCGGCTGGCAGTATGGCTACCGCCGCTTCAAGTTCTTCCCGGCAGAATCCAGCGGTGGCGCCAAGGCGCTAAAGGCGTTCGGTGCGCCGATTCCTGGCGCGCGTTTTTGCCCCACGGGCGGCATCACCGTCGACAATGCGGCCGATTATCTCAGCCTGCCTAACGTGATGTGCGTCGGCGGCTCCTGGCTGACGCCTAAGGCGTTGATTGAAGCGGAAGACTGGGACGGCATCCGCGAGCTGGCGCGTCAGGCGGCTGAGCGTTTCCATCATTAATGCGTAGACGTTGAATCGGCGCGAACGAGCACTCTGTTGAACGATTCTCCTGGCTTGCCGCACTAATTACGGGTCGTGTGTGCAAGTCTTTTGCCCGAGCATGGTGACATGCTCGGGTTTTTTTTGATCCTCTAATGTTGTGCAGAGGAGAGCACTAAGAACTCATTTCAAAACTGTCTTTTGAGACGATTAAAACAAATCAGCGAACATCCGATTAACGTGAATGCATAGTGTATATCGGTTCGCCGCTCGTACCGTGTTGCAAGTCGTCTCATCTGCTCCAACCAGGCAAAGGTGCGCTCAACTACCCAGCGATGACGCCCCAAGCGCTGCGTGTCTTCTACACCACGTCTGGCTATACGCGCTTGAATATGCCGTCGGCGACAGGCACGACGACAGCGTGCAAAGTCATAAGCCTTATCGGCGTGAAGCTTGGTGGGCCTTTGACGTGGGCGACCAGATCGACCTGCAACAGGTTTTATCGTATCCAATAGAACAGATAAAGGAATGCTGTCATGCATGTTGGCACCTGATAGAACAACTGCCAAAGGGGTTCCTTGTCGGTCAGTCAGAAGGTGCCGCTTTGTGCCGGGTCGTCCGCGATCCGTTGGGTTTGGCCCAGTGGCAGATCCCTTTTTTTTTGCCTTGATGGAAGCACTGTCCATGCAGGCACGGTCCCAGTCGAGTTGTTCGGCTTCCTGTAAATGACTTAGCAACGTCTGGTGAAGCTTTTCCCAGACGCCGGCGTCGTGCCAATCACGCAGTCGTCGCCAACAGGTTACACCGGAACCGCATCCCATTTCCTGTGGCAACATCTCCCAAGGAATGCCTGATTTGAGTACAAACAGAATGCCTGTCAATGCGGCACGATTAGAAATACGTGGCCTACCACCTTCGTGCTTGGGCGGTTCAGGTGGTAAAAGCGGTTCAACAATGTTCCAGAGCTCATCAGGTACGATTTTCTTAGCCATAATGGATCGAGCTTAGGATATTAATGCTTGATTTCAAGGGTTTTGAAATAAGCTCTAAAGCGTAACGCGCCCCGCCTAAATGTTTACTGCTGGCATTTAAGAATGTCATTTGCTCGTCATTTCTCGTTGTTAATCTTTCCTGAACCATCAGAGGAGAGCAGCATGAAACATCCATTAGTACTCACAGGTATGACGTGCATGGCGCTTTTAGCGTCTTCGGTTCAGGCGCAGCCATTGGGCGGGTTGGCATTTTCTGAAACAACGCCGCATGCGCAGAGTATGAATGTCAAAGACGCCTACACGATTGTTGGCAATGAGAACCTGATGTCTCTGGACGCCATTAATGCAGATGGCTCTGTTAACGCTATCGTTGAGATTCCAACGGGAACATCTGCGAAGTGGGAGGTGAGCAAAGACGACCCGAAAGCGGTGTATTGGGAATATAAAAACGGTGACCCACGGGTAGTGAACTACCTGGGATACCCCGGCAATTACGGCGCTATTCCCGGTACGGCTTTGCCAAAAGAGTTGGGCGGCGATGGTGATCCGCTCGACGTGATTGTGCTGGGGCAGGCCGTTCCACGGGGTGAGATTGTCGATGTCAGCGTGATTGGCGTTCTAAAAATGCTTGATGACGGTGAGCAGGATGACAAGCTGATCGCGGTGCTTACCCAGGATTCTCCGTTTGCTCATGTTGAAAGCATGGCGCAGTTGGACAGCGAGTTCCCGGGCGTCAGCCAGATCATTGATCTTTGGTTCGCCAACTACAAAGGGCCTGATGGCGGTATGGAAGGGCTTGGGTTTGAAGAAGCCGAATCGGCCAGAGCGGTACTGGAAGCAGCAGCCGAGAATTTCGCAGCCACCCAGTGAAGTTCAAGGTGAATCGTCAAGGGATCTTGATACGGCGGCGGCTGCCAAGGGCAGTCGCCGAGGTGATGATCAGGTGTTGCGAAGGGCTTCGATATCGGCATGGGTCGGCAGGGCCGCGTAGGCGCCTAGGCGAGTCACCGCGTGGGCACCGCAGCGGCAGGCGATATTCACAGCGCGCACGAGAAATTCGTGATCCTGATGCCAGTTGTCCTCAATACCGTGGCGGGATAGTTCCGCCAGCAGGCCGCCAATAAAGGCATCGCCGCCCGCGGTGGTGTCCACCGCCGTTACCTGGGGTGGCGTGAAGGTGTGATCCAGGTCAATGCCTTTAAGCGTTACCTGGTTGGGGCCATCGGTGATCACGATGACCTTGACACTTGCTGCCAAGCGTTCAGCAAGCCAGGTATCCTGAGGGTGGTTACCGCGCAGATAATCCAGTTCTTCCAGGGACACCTTGACGAGTTCGGCGCTATCCAGCAGTTCCGTCACTCGCCACGCATCAGCTGATCCATCGGCCCACAGGTTATGGCGCAGGTTGGCGTCCACGCTGACAAGACAGCCGGTGCGCTTGGCCATGTTGGCAATGGCCAGGGTGGTATCGGCAATTTCTGGGTCAGTCAGGCTGTTACTGCACAGATGGACAATCGCTGGCTGCTCGAAAACGCCGTGGGGCAAATGCTCCAGTCGATAAAGCAGGTCGGCGGCCGGTGGGCGATAAAAATCAAAGGTACGCTCGCCACTGGCATCCCGGGAAACAAACGCCAGCGCCGTGCGCGCTTCGTTGGTCAGCACCATACCCTGGGTATTCACCCCATGAGCGGCCAGTTCGCTGACCAGAAAATGGCCAAAACGATCATCACCTACCATGCCTAAAAACTGGCTGGGCACTCCCAGGCGCGCGCAGGCAACTGCCACGTTGGCAGGGGCGCCTCCTGCATAAGGGGTAAACGTCTCCTGCCCAGTGTCATTACCCAAGTGGCTGGACAGCATATCCACCAAGGCCTCACCAAAGGCAATCACCGGCGTCATAAATTTCTCCTGGTCATTACAGAGATTGATCAGTTGTTATGCGACGCAGTGGCCGCGTGCTTCAATCCAGTCAGCGAGGTGGCTTCATGCAGACGCATCATGCCGAGAACAAAGGGCACATTAAAAGTCTGAGCTGGCATGGATATTCCTGATAAGTTTAAAAAACTTCTTCGTTATGCAGCGCTTCGGCAGCACCGAGTAACCCCGTCCATGGGTGAGTGACAACGGATACCGGAATATCGGCGTTGTAAGCGCCCATGCGGCCTTTGTTGGCAAAGCTCTGGCGTAGTTCCGATCGAGGTAGCCAGTCCAGCAGGCGGGGCAGAATGCCCCCGCACAGGTAGACGCCACCTCTGGCGCCCATGGTCAGCGTGGCATCACCGCACACATCCCCCAGAATCTTTAAAAAGCGCAGCACCGTTGCGTTGGCAAGCGGGTCGCCGTGGTTGGCTGCCTGGGTGACGTCAGCGGGTGACTGACAGCTGGGCGTCTTATCTTCCAGAAGACAGTGAGCCTGATACAGCTCAAGCAGGCCCTGGCCGCATAGGATGCGTTCGACGCTGACCCGCGAGTGGCGAGTCAGAAAGATATCCAGCAGGGCGCGTTCGGTGCTATCAGTGGGCGCAAAGGTGACGTGGCCACCTTCCGTCGGCAAGGGAATCCAGGCATGCTGGCCGGGAAAAACGCCGGCCACGCCAAGCCCTGTTCCTGGGCCAATAATCAGCCGGGTCGAGTGGGGAAGAGCGGTTCCCGCCTGCACTTCGACCAGATGTTCGGTATCCACATGGAGTACGCCGAGCGCCTGGGCGGTGAAGTCGTTGATCACCTTGAACAGCGACAGATTCAACGCCTGCTGAACGTCGCTTTTCATGAAATCCCAGTGGTTATTGGTCATCTTGACCCGCTCGGTGTGAACCGGGCAGGCAAATGCCAGACAGGCTTCCCGGGGCGCCTCGGCGGCACTGGTACCTACTCGGCTCAGGTAATCCTCAATCGCCTCAATAACGCCCGGGTAGTCGGCGCAGGGCAGGTTGAGAACCTCTTGGGGCGCCATCTCCCCAGGCGCTACCAACGCAAAGCGCGCATTGGTACCGCCGATGTCGCCAATCAGTGCGGGTCGCATCAAGCATCCTCTCCAAAAATCTGACCCTCCTGACGGGCCAGGTCATCGGCTTCAAAGCCACCGAAAACGCCAGCACCTTCTTCACCGCGCATGGCCAGATGACGGAAGCCGCCAAACAGTTCGCGGCCCAGGCCGACGTGGTAGTGATCCAGGTTGCCGACCACACACTCCCGAGCTTGCCAGGTGGCCGCATCGACCTTGGCTTCCAGCGTGCCGCTGTTGGCGTCCAAGCGTACTACATCGCCATCGCGCAGTTTGGCCAGAGGGCCGCCGTCAAGGGCCTCTGGGCTGATGTGAATGGCGGCGGGTACCTTGCCGGAGGCACCGGACATCCGCCCGTCAGTCACCAGAGCCACCTTGTGACCGCGATCCTGCAGAACCCCCAGGAAGGGCGTCAACTTGTGTAGTTCAGGCATGCCGTTGGCCTTGGGGCCCTGAAAACGTACGACCGCGATCACATCACGATCCAGCTCTCCTGCTTCGAACGCGCCTTTAAGCTCGTTCTGGTCTTCAAAGATCTTAACCGGTGCTTCAACGATGCGGTGTTCTTCAGCCACTGCCGATATCTTGATCACACCTCGGCCCAGGTTGCCTTTCATCACCGTCAGGCCGCCTGTCGGGGCAAAGGGTGTTGCCACCGGACGCAGCACCTCTTCGTCCAGGCTTTGCTGCGGGCCTTCGTGCCAGACCACCTTGCCATCTTCCAGGAAGGGTTCTTGGGTATAGGCGGTCAGGTCGGTGCCGAATACGGTCGGAATGTCACCATGCAGCAAGCCAGCACCGAGTAGTTCGCGGAACAGGTAGCTCATGCCGCCAGCCGCCTGGAAGTGGTTGATATCCGCCTGGCCGTTGGGATAAACCTGCATCAGGCTGGGAGTAACGGCAGACAGATCGGTGAAGTCGTCCCAGTTGAGGGTAATGCCCGCCGCTGCGGCCATGGCGATCAAGTGCATCGTGTGGTTGGTGGAACCGCCAGAGGCGAGCAGGCCGACCACGGCATTGACGATGGCGCGCTCATCAATCTGCTGGTAGAAGGGGCGATAGCCACCACCGGGTTCGGTATTGCGAATGGCCTGTTCGGTGGCGAAGCGGGTGAGGGCTTCACGCATTTGTGTACCGGGGTTCACAAAGGAGGTACCCGGCAGGTGAAGCCCCATGACTTCCATCATCAACTGGTTGGAGTTGGCGGTGCCGTAAAAGGTGCAGGTGCCCGGGCTGTGGTAAGAGGCTGACTCGGCTTCCAGCAGGTCTTCACGACTGGCCTTGCCTTCTGCGTACAGCTGGCGGATGCGCGCTTTTTCTTTGTTGGGCAAGCCACTGGGCATAGGGCCGGCAGGAACGAACATGGCCGGCAGATGGCCGAATCGCGCGGCGGCAATAAACAGCCCCGGGATGATCTTGTCGCAGACACCCAGATATAAGGCGGCATCAAACATGTTGTGAGAAAGCCCAACGGCGGCGGCCATGGCAATCACATCGCGGGAAAACAGTGAAAGTTCCATCCCTGGCTGGCCCTGGGTGACACCATCGCACATGGCGGGTACACCACCGGCAAACTGGGCCGTCGATCCCATGGCGCTGGCAGCCGCCTTGATGGTTTGCGGGAAGGTCTCAAACGGCTGGTGGGCCGACAGCATATCGTTATAGGACGAAATAATCCCCAGATTGGCACTGTTCATCAACTTCAGGGCATTTTTGTCCTGAGGATTACAGGCGGCAAAACCATGGGCCAGGTTGCCGCAGGAAAGAGTGCCACGATGAACCCCTGGCGATGCTGATCGGCCATGCGCTGTTCATACAGGGCACGCCGCTCGGCAGAGCGCTCGCGGATACGTTGCGTGATCTTGGCAACTGTTGGGTTGAGCGGTGATGATGAAGTGGCCATATCAAACCTCGCGAATCGGGAGATAAAGGTGTTGTTGACTTGGGTAGCCTATCAAAAAGCGCCATTGGCCATCGCAGTGGCGACATGCGGTTGATAGATGTAGCGGCATATAGGGCACTCTATTGTAGTTTTATTACTCTTTAAAGCCTTTATTTTTGCTCATTATACGTGCATATGGGTTTATTTGTAGTTTTATTACATAATTTTTGTCGGAGGGTTTTCTCTTCCATCACTCACTTCATGTTCTTGAAAACAAGCTGTCAAATTGACCCGCTCACGCCAAGTTGCTAGTTTACGCCATCATTTGGGTGCTGGCAGTTATCTGGACTGCTGGTGAAACGGGAAGTTGGTGAGGGTGTTTGTGGCCTGTGTAATGGGTCATCCAACGCCTTGATTCCAACGCTGCCCCCGCAACGGTGATCGAGTCAAGAACGGCCATAACGCCACTGTACCTGCTAAACCGGTATGGGAAGGCGGCCGCTCGGAAAGTGCCTAACAGCCTTTCTCTCGTCAGCCCGGAGACCGGCCCGAATGAAGGCTTGCAAAAAGCCGTTACCTACCAGGACGCGGAGGGCGTTCTTGAAGTCTTGACGTGCTGATGATGTTAGCGCTCGAAACTTCCTTTGCCCTCACGCTCTGGCACTTATTAATGCCGTGCGGGTGAGCACGTAGAGCAAGGGAACCATGATGTCATACTCCATTTCCACCTTTACCGGGCTGGCACTGTTTACGCTGGCTGCTATTCCTCAGGCCGTGCAGGCCCAATCTTCCAGCGATACTGCGAATGCGTCGCTTGACCCAGTGGTTGTCACCGCAACCCTGGCGCCGCGCACCGCCAATGAGTCGTTGGCTTCCGTCAGTGTTATCGACGAAGCGGCCCTGCGTCGTCAGAATCCGGCCAGCATCACCGAGATGCTGCGCGCCCAGCCGGGCGTTGATATCACGACTCAAGGCACCTACGGCAAGCAGACTAGCCTGTTCATGCGCGGCACCGGCAGTAATGCCAATGTGCTGTTGATCGACGGTATCCGTTTGCGTTCGGCCACCACGGGTGCCGCCGCCTGGGAATTTCTCGATCCTCAGCTGTTTAAGCGCGCTGAAATCGTGCGTGGCCCGCGCGGTAGCCTGTATGGCGCTGATGCGGTAGGCGGAGTGATTCAGCTGTTTACCCTGGACAGCCAAGCAGAAGGCGTCAGCCCTCGGGTGTCCATCGGCGGTGGCAGCCACGCTAGCCAGCGCGTATCCGCATCGCTTTCCGGCCAGCAGGGCGGCACCCGCTACACCTTTGCGGGTAGCCGCTTCGACACTGACGGTGGGCCGGTACGCCGTGATGGGGAAGATAAAGGCTTTGACGCCACCAGTGGCTTGGTCAAGCTTGCGCATCGCTATGATAACGACGCTGAAGTGGGCTTTCTGGCGCTGCGCTCACGCGGTAACAGTGAATTTGAGGGCCCAGGGCCCGCTGAGGATGATTTTGTTCAACAGGTAGCAGGCGTATACGCGGAACTTCCCGTAACGGATACCTGGCAAAGCCGGTTAACGCTGTCAGAGGCTCGTGATGAGCGCGATACCCAGGCGCCCACTTATACGTCGCTTTTCGAAAGTCGCACGCGAACCGCTCAGTGGCTGAATACTCTGGCGTTTGGCCTGCATGAAGTGATCATTGGCGCTGAAATGGCCGAAGATGACTTGGGAGACAGCGAGACATCAGGCCTGAACTTCAATGAAAGCAGCCGCTACAATCGCGCTGTTTTTGCCCAGGGGCTGCTGGATTTCCATCCGCTGACTACCCAGCTGAGCCTGCGCTACGATGATAACGAAGCCTTTGGCGACGAAGTTACCGGTAGCCTGGCATTCGGCTTTGCCTTTGATGACCAGCATGTGGCGCGGGCCAGTTACGGTACGGCCTTTCGGGCGCCGACCTTTAATGAGCTATATTTCCCGTTTGCCGGGTCGAGCAACCCGGATCTCAACGCCGAATCCTCAGACACATTTGAGATGGGTGTGCGCGGGCAGTATGAGCGCTGGTTCTGGGACGCCGCCATCTACCAGACAGAGGTGGATGAGCTGATTGCGCTGGATGCCAACTTTACTCCCATCAATGTGGACAAGGCGCGCATTCAGGGCGCGGAATTGAGCCTGGGCGCCGAGCTTGGAAACTGGCTGCTTGCTGGTGCCTTGACCTACACTGACCCACAAAGCCGCAGCGGTGATAATCAGGGCAAGCGCCTGCAGCGGCGCGCCAGTCAGTCAGCAAGGCTGGATGTGGATTACCAGCTTGATGAAGTGCTATTAGGCGGTTCCTGGGTCGTCCAAGATCATCGTTACAACGATGCCGCCAATCAGCAGCGCCTGCCGGGCTATGGGCTGTTGAACCTGCGCGCAGGCTGGGAATTCGCTCCTCAGTGGTCAGTGCGTCTGACTCTGGATAACGTGCTGGATAAAACCTTTACCACCGCCCAAGGACAGGAGTTTGACCCGGTGACCTTTGCATCGACGCCGTTTGACTACATCAACGCCGGCCGCACAGGCTTCCTCAGCGTTCATTATGGCCAATAAAGCCTTCACTAGCGCATTGTGCAGCGGGCTTGCTGGTCTTTTATTGGCCGCCTGCCTGCCGATGAATGCTGATGCGTCCTATTGCGCCATTGATGATCTTGGCGAGCAGCTTTGCCTTGAAGCGCCAGCGCAGCGTATTGCGGCGCTGTCGCCAGGCGCCACCGAGCTGGCCTTTGCTGCTGGGGCCGGTGAGCAGGTGGTGGCGGTGGTGGCGCACAGTGATTATCCGCCTGAGGCCGAGAAACTGTCCTCAGTGGGTGATCACCAGCGTATCGACCTGGAGGCTTTGCTCTCCCTGCAGCCGGATCTGGTGATTGGCTGGGTCTCTGGTAATCCTCCGGCCCAGCTGGAAAAACTGGCCGCGCTGGGCTTGTCGGTTTTCTACCTGGAACCGCAGCATTTTGAAGGCATTGCCAGCGCTATTGAGCGTTTGGCAAGCCTCACGGATAGTGAAACACAGGGCTACCCGGCGGCGGATGACTTCCGTAACCAGATGGCAGCGCTGGAAGCGCGCTATGCCGACCTTGAACCCGTCTCCGTTTTCTATCAGGTCTGGGAAACACCGCTGATGAGTGTCAATGACGAAAACTTTATCGGCCAGATTATTAGCCTGTGCGGTGGCGACAATATCATGGGCGAGCAGACTCGGCAGGTGCCGCGTCTTAACCCCGAAGTGGCCATCGCAGAGAACCCGGCCGCCATCGTTACGGGGGTAACGGCGAAGATAACCGCGACTGGTTCGAGCATTGGCGGCAATACCCTGAGCTTTCAGCGGTTGCCAATGATCATCTCTTTCTTGTTCCGCCTTCCTTGATCCAGCGGCCCACGCCGCGCCTGGCGCAGGGAGCGCGCCTGCTATGCGAACAACTCGATACCGTCCGCCAGGCGACGCTGGTAGAGCCAGCCCCGTGATGCCCCGCTTTGCGCTTCCACTGATAGTGCTTGCACTGCTGGCCGTGCTGGCGATTGGCGGTGCGATGATAGTGGGCAGTGCCACCCTGGGCTTGGAGCAGTTAGCGGCCGTGTTTGTGGGCCAGGGGGAACCGCTGGCGCATACCCTGGTGATGGAGCTGCGCCTGCCAAGGGCGCTATCTGCCTTTGCGGTGGGTGGGCTTCTTGCGGTAGCCGGGGCCCTGATGCAGATCCTTTTGCGTAACCCGCTGGCCGACCCTTATGTACTGGGCATCTCCGGCGGTGCTGCGGTGGGGGCGCTGGCGGCCATGCTGGCCGGGCTAGGCGGTGTGCTGCTGTCCGGCTCTGCCTTTGGCGGTGCCTTGCTCTCCATGCTGCTGGTGTTTGCTTTAGCACGGGGTGAGGGCAGCTGGACGCCTTCGCGCCTGCTGTTGACGGGCGTTGTGGTGGCCTCAGGTTGGGGCGCTGTGATCACGCTGTTGCTATCGCTCAGCCCCACCCAGGCCTTGCCTGGCATGCTGTTCTGGCTGATGGGGGATCTTTCCTACGCCCGAGCCCCCTGGGTGCCATTGACGCTGCTGTTGCTGGTTTGCCTACTGTTGATGCCGCTTGGCCGCCACCTGAATGTGCTGGCGCGCGGGCCGATGCAGGCCGCTTCCCTCGGGGTAGATGTCAGATGGCTTTCCTGGGGAATCTATTTGATCGCTAGTCTGTTGACCGCCACAGCCGTCACCAGTGCCGGTACTATTGGCTTTGTTGGTCTGGTGGTGCCGCATATGCTGCGCCTTGTGCTGGGCAATGATCAACGCCTGATTCTGCCTGCTTGTGCGCTGAGCGGAGGCTTGCTGCTGGTTGTCGCGGATACCCTTGCGCGCAGCGTGATTGCCCCCGAGCAGCTACCAGTTGGGGTAATTACTGCACTGCTGGGGGTGCCGGTGTTTCTGCTGTTGCTCAACCGGAGCCGTTCATGACGCGTCTGGAAACCGACAATCTGGTGATCAGGGTGCCGCAACGCGCCCCGGGCGTGCCGCTCTCTTTTAAGCTGGAGGCTGGGCAGGTGTGGGGAGTGCTGGGCCCTAACGGTGCGGGTAAAACCACCTTGTTGCATACCCTGGCCGGGCTTTTAACGCCGCGTTCAGGTCGGGTGCTTCTTGATGGTGTCTGCCTTGAGAAGCTAAAGCGTGGCCAGATTGCCCGCCGTCTGGGCATGGTGTTTCAGGAGCGCCATGATGACTTTCCGGCCACAGTGATGGAGACCGCCCTGATCGGGCGGCACCCGTTTCTTTTTCTGCCTGGCAGCGTGAAGGCGCCGAGGATTACCGTCTGGCGGAGGCCGCCTTGCAGCGTCTGGATGCGGCTCATCTGGCCAAGCGTCTGACCAGTACGCTGTCAGGCGGTGAGCGTCAGCGGGTAGCCATGGCCACGGTACTCACCCAGAAGCCGGATATCTGGCTGGCCGATGAGCCCACCAACCATCTGGATCTGCACCACCAAAGTGCAGTAATGGCGCTGCTTGCCGAACAGGCGGCGCAGGGCGCGGCGGTGATGATGTGCCTGCATGACCTGAACCTTGCTGCCCGCTGGTGTGACCATATCCTGCTGCTATATCCCGGCGGTGAGGCCTGCTGGGGTCCAAAGGACGAAATGTTGGTGACATCTGCTTTGGAGCGGCTTTACCAGCAACGCCTGGCCAGCGTAGAGGTCGACGGCGCGCCCGTCTTTGTGCCTGTTAAGTAAGTCTCACTCCGTATGAAAAAACGCTGGGAAAGGTGTCTTGATATTTATGGAATATTTTTCCATAAAGCGTGTGTGCGTTATGATAGGCGAATGAACCATGACACTCACCATGATCAGGAGTTGCTATGAGCTTTTACGTTTACCTTTCCGGCGAAATTCACACCGATTGGCGTGAAGAGATTCAGCAGGGCGCAGAGGCCGCCGGGCTGGATATTGTCTTCACCGCGCCGGTTACGGACCACGATGCCAGCGATGCTGCAGGCGACCACCTGGGCAAGCCGGCCGATGGCTTCTGGCGCGATCATCAGTCATCCAAGGTCAACGCCATTCGCACCCGTACCATGATCGAACAGGCGGACTTAGTAGTGGTGCGCTTCGGCGACAAATACAAGCAGTGGAACGCCGCTTTTGATGCGGGCTACTGCGCAGCCCTGGCCAAACCCTATATCACCCTGCACAGCGAAGAGATTGTTCATCCCCTGAAGGAAGTTGATGCCCAGGCTCAGGCATGGTGTACGACAACCGATCAGGTGGTGGAAACGCTGCGCTATGTGCTGAAAGCCTGAGTGTTCTGAAAGCCTGAGTGAAGGCTTAACGATGGTTTTTTTAACGTGATTCAAGTTGGAAGCAGGGACTGCTTTTTTAACCGGAAAGGCAGCAATTTCTTTGCGCTCAATCGTATTTTTCAAACGCTTTTCAATTGCGCACAGGTTTTTAAAGTCACTGATGTCGACAAGAGAAATGGCTTCACCTGAGGCACCTGCACGGCCAGTCCGGCCAATGCGGTGGATGTACTCTTCTGGTTGATAAGGTAAGTCGTAATTCACCACACGGCTCAGTTCACCAATATCCAACCCCGGGCGGCCACTCCCGTGGCAACCAGATACTTGAGTTCGCCTGCTTTGAACTGAGCCAACACCTTCTCGCGCATGGCCTGGCTTCTGCCGCCATGAATGGCATCTGCTCGGATGCCGCGTTTTTCCAGCTGGGCAACCAGCTTGGCTGCACTGTGTTTTTTCTCGACAAAAATAAGGGCCTGATCCCACGCTTGCTCGCTGATCAAGTGGCTTAACAGTGCGGACTTGGTGTCTTTGTCTACCGTGATTAGCCACTGTTTGATATTAGCAGCGGCGCGGATGTTCGGAGAAATTGAGATGTCAGCCGCCAGGTCGGTCATCTTGCTATCTGAAAAACCGTAGGCAAGGGCGCGAACGTCATTGGTCATGGTGGCGGTAAACAACAGGTTTTGACGATTTTCAGGCAGGCGTACGATGATTTTGTGGATATCATCGACAAAGCCCATGTCGACCATTCTGTCCGCTTCGTCCAACACCATGACCTGAAGCTCATCAAAGTGCAGCGCACGCTGATGGGCCAGATCCAACAGCCTACCCGGTGTGGCGACCAGAAGGTCGACGCCTTCTATCAAGCGCTCTTTTTGAGGCTGGGTATCCACGCCACCATAGACGGCCATAGAGGTTAAGTGCGTGTGTTTCGCATATTGCGCCACACTGGCTTCGACCTGAACCGCCAGCTCACGGGTTGGCACCAGAATCAGCGCACGGATGCGTTTGCCGCGCAATGTTTCCGCTTGACTGAATTGTTCCAGCAGAGGCAGAACAAAGGCAGCCGTTTTCCCTGTTCCGGTCTGTGCGGTGGCGATCAGGTCTTTTCCTGAAAGAATGGCAGGAATCGCTTGTTCCTGGATGGGCGTTGGTGTTTTGTAACCAAGCTCAGCAATCGCTTGAACAAGAGGACGGGATAAGCCTAGTTTTGAAAAGGGCATGAGGTGCTCAGACAGAGGGTCGTAAGGTGTGTTGAAAATTAAAGATACTGCAGTATAACGGAAAAGCAGCTCATGGTAGCTGAATCGACGCTGGGAATGGCGTTCAATTGCTACGCTTATCGGGGAGGGGAGGAGTGATATTCGCAGCAAGGTTGCCATTCAGCCGATAAAGAAGTACAGCACTTTACCTCTGGATCGCGGTAGCACAGCCTAGCCTTATAAAGACACATCCATCTGCATAACCTGGCTGCTTTCTACCAGAGCCTCCAGGCTCACCTCATTAAAGCCTCATTCAATCAATGCTTTCAAGGGTGAGCCTTACGGATGTGTCTGTGCTGATCAGTTTTAGTGACGGAAGTGGCGCATACCAGTGAACACCATGGCGATACCGGCTTCGTTGGCGGCGTCGATGACTTCCTGATCGCGCATGGAACCACCAGGCTGGATCACGGCGGTAATGCCAGCAGCAGCGGCGGCATCAATGCCATCCCTGAATGGGAAGAAGGCATCCGACGCCATGACCGATCCCGGCACTGAAAGGCCTTCGTCTGCCGCCTTGATGCCAGCAATCTTGGCGGAATAAACACGGCTCATCTGTCCGGCACCAACGCCGATTGTCTGGCCAGCCTTGGCGTAGACAATCGCATTGATTTGACAAACTTGGCGACACGCCAGGCAAAGGCCAGGTCGCGTAATTCCTGCTCGGTTGGGGTGCGCGCACTGACAACACTCAGCTCGTCACGCTCGACCATACCATCATCTGCCTGTTGAACCAGCAGACCACCGTTGACACGTTTGAAATCCAGTGAGGCCTGTTGACTGGCAGGCCAGTGGGCACTGACATCCAACAGGCGGATATTCTGCTTTTCAGCCACGATAGCAGCCGCTTCTGCGCTGATACCGGGGGCAATCAATACCTCGACAAACTGGCGGTCGATAATGGCGCGCGCCGTGTCTGCATCCAACGCTACATTAAAAGCGATAATGCCGCCAAAGGCACTGGTTGGGTCGGTGGCAAACGCCTTGTCGTAGGCATCCAGTGCGCTTTCGCCAACGGCAACCCCGCAAGGGTTGGCATGCTTGACGATTACACAGGCGGTTTCATCAAAGGCCTTGACGCATTCAAAGGCGGCATCAGTATCGGCAACGTTATTATAAGATAGCGGCTTGCCCTGCAGCATCTTAGCCGTTGCTACGCTGGCTTCTGCAGCATCGGGCTCGACATAAAAAGCGGCTGCCTGGTGGGGATTTTCACCGTAGCGCATATCCTGCTTCTTATGCAGCTGGAGGTTGAAGGTGCGTGGGAACTGCTGATCGGCGTCGCTGATCTGGCGGCCGAGAAAGTCAGCAATGGCGCCATCGTAGCCTGCCGTGTGTTCAAAGGCCTTGACGGCCAGGTCAAAGCGCGTGGCGGCGCTGACCTGACCATCCTGTGCAGTCAGTTCGCCCAGGATACGCGGATAATCATTGGCGTTGACGACAATGGTGGTGTAGGCATGGTTCTTGGCGCAGGCGCGGACCATGGTAGGGCCGCCGATATCAATATTTTCAATCGCATCTTCCAGCGTGCAGTTTGGCTTGGCGACTGTTGCGGCAAAGGGGTAGAGGTTGACGACCACCATGTCGATCGGGCGATATCGTTGTCGGCCATGACCGCATCGTCCTGGCCGCGACGCCCGAGGATGCCACCGTGAATCTTGGGGTGCAGCGTCTTGACGCGTCCATCCATGATTTCGGGAAAACCGGTGTGCTCGGAGACTTCCTTGACCGCGATCTGGTTTTCCTGCAGCAGGCGGAAGGTGCCGCCCGTCGAAAGCAGTTCAATGCCTTGTTCGCAAAGGCCGCGGGCAAAGTCAACAATACCGGTTTTGTCGGAGACGCTAAGTAAAGCGCGGCGTACAGGAGTTGCAGTTGTATCAGCCATTAAGGGTGCTCTTAAGCAGAAACGATGGATAGAAAACAGCAAGGCCCGATTCAGGGGGCATCACCTTCAAGAAGACCGTAGTGCTTTAGTTTTTTACGCAGTGTGCCACGATTCAGCCCCAGCACGGCAGCTGCGCGTGTCTGGTTGCCATCGGTATAAGTCAGCACAGAGGACAGCAGGGGCGCCTCGACTTCGGCCATCACCATGGCGTACAGATCGCTGGTCTCGCCGCCATCCAGATGCTCAAAATAGCGTTGCATGGAAGCTTCAACGGCTTCGCGCAGAGGCTGAGGAGGCGTATCACTTGTTCTAACACTGGCCTCGTCGTGAGTGCCAGATGCCGTACTGGAGAAGGTATTCGATAAAGCAGAATTGGTTGAAATAGCCGGTTCTTTCATGCGGCATGGCTTCCTTTAGCGAAGAGGCGCTCATTAGCATCATCAGCCATCGCCTTGTGGATCCATTCCAGCTGAGCGCTGGGCGAGGTCAACGCATTAAACTGGCGTTTCAGTTCGCGTATCTGAGCCGCATCAAAGCGCTTATCTGTGTCCAGATACCAGCCAAGATGCTTGCGGGCAATACGTGGCCCCATGGTGGCCCCATAAAATTCATGCAGTGCCCCAAGATGTTCACTGAGGACATGGCCACGTTCGCTGAGCGCCGGGGGCGCCAACTCATGGCCATGTTCAAGATAATGGCTGATTTGCTGGAAAATCCACGGGTTGCCCTGGGCGGCGCGGCCAATCATGACCGCATCAGCCTGGGTGTAGCGGAGCACATCATGGGCTTTTTGCGGGCTGTCGATGTCGCCATTGGCAAATACCGGTATGGACAGCCGGGATTTGATCTCGGCAATGGTGTCGTACTCGGCCTGACCATTATAGCGCTGCTGGCGGTGGCGACCGTGTACGGCCAGTGCCTGGATGCCGGATGCCTCGGCGAGCCTGGCGATGGTAAGTCCGTTATTGCTTTCAGCACACCAGCCGGTGCGGATCTTCAGGGTGACTGGGATATCAACTGCTTTGACCACGGCTTCGAGAATCCGCGCAACCAGAGGTTCATCGCGCAACAGCGCAGAGCCTGCCGCCTTATTGCAGACTTTTCTTGGCCGGGCAGCCCATGTTGATATCAATCACCTGGGCGCCAAGGTCGGCATTCAGACGAGCCGCTTGGGCCAGTATTTCGGTGTCGCCCCCGGCAATCTGCACAACCTGGGGGATGGTTCGCCAGCATGGTTCATACGCTGCTGGGATTTACGGGTATGCCACAGGCTGGGGTCTGACGTGACCATCTCACCCACTACCCAGCCTGCCCCCAAACGGCGGCAGAGCTGCCGGAAAGGCTGGTCAGTAACGCCCGCCATAGGGGCGAGAATGACCTGATTAGGCAGTTCATAGTCGCCAATGGTTGGCAGTGATGAGGTTAGAGGCATAGCATTCAGCTCATGGGTTAACCGATACGCAGCGCGTGGGGGTCAGTATGATACGCTGACTCGCCCCGTGGGTGAAGGCCACTGGCAACACAATACGCCTGATTTGCACCCACTCAACCGAAAGAGCGTTGACCTGTCAGCCTGACCCAGCCTTCGCGCAGGGTGGGTTCGTCCATCAGCAAGCCCTGGGCCTGATAGGCGTCGCGTACCTCTTCCGCCTGATTGGCCAAAATGCCGGAGAGGGCAATACGCCCACCAGGCGCCACATGGCTGGCAATCATTTCAGCCAGTTCGACCAGCGGGCCAGCCAGGATATTGGCCGTTACCAGGGGGTAATCACCCGCCGGCAGTTGCTCTGGATAATAAAGCGCCAGCTGTGTCTCTTCTATGGCGTTACGCTGGGCATTTCACGGCTGGCCTGCAAGGCCTGAGGGTCGATATCAGTCGCATCAGCATGGCCCGCACCCAGTTTCAGAGCGGCAATGGCCAAAATGCCGGAGCCACAGCCTACGTCTAACACCCTGGCCTGGGCCAGTTCACCCTGCACAGCCAAGCCGTCAAGCCACTCAAGGCACAGGGCAGTGGTGGGGTGAGTGCCGGTGCCAAACGCCAGGCCAGGGTCAAGAATCAGATTGACGGCATCCTGTTCGGGCGGCGCATGCCAGCTAGGCACGATCCATAGCCGCTGACCCATCTGCAGTGGCTTGAAGTCTTCCATCCACTCGCGTTCCCAGTCACGGTCGGCAAGCAATTCATAGCTGATAGCCGGGCAGGGCTCTTCCGGATAATGTTCAGCCCAGGCGGCCTGCAGGCGTTCAAGCATGGCATCAATGCCTTCCAGATCATCATACAGGCCTGTCAGGATAGTATCCTGCCACAGCGGCGTTGTGCCGCGCTCCGGTTCAAATACAGGGTCGTCGTGGGCATCATGCAGGGCGGTGGCGGTCGCTCCTTCATCCACCAGCAGGTCTTCGAGTAATTCTGCCTGTTCGGGCGCTACATGAGCGCTGAGTTGTAGCCAGGGCATTGAGGGTCTCCACGCAGCGGGGAATGCTAGGGGATTCAGCAGCGGCTCGCTGTCTTGTCAGCGTTATCATGGCTGAAAAGGTGGGCGGCATGCTGGGAAAGAAAACGGGGCAGCCTTGGCCACCCCGCTGGTCAGCGTCCGGTGTTGCAATCAGGAGCTGAGCTTTTTTCCAGGTAATGAATATTGACGCCGCCCTGGCGGAAATAGCTATCGCGCACCAGATCCTTCTGCAGGTCGATATTGGTCTTGATACCTTCCACCAGCAGTTCATCCAGGGCATTGCGCATGCGCGTCAAGGCAATATCACGATCTGCGCCCCAGGTGATCAGCTTGCCGATCAGCGAATCGTAGTGGGGCGGTACGGTGTAGCCCGTATACAGATGCGAATCCATACGCACGCCCAGGCCACCCGGTGAGTGGTAGAGAGATACCTTGCCAGGCGATGGCATGAAGGTACGTGAATCTTCAGCGTTGATCCGGCACTCAAAGGCATGGCCGCTCACCTTGACATCATCCTGGGTGATCGAGAGGGGATGCCCGGAAGCAATCAGCAGCTGCTCCTTGACGATATCCACGCCGGTGACCATCTCTGTGACGGGGTGCTCAACCTGAACGCGGGTATTCATCTCGATAAAGAAGAAGTCACCATCCTCATACAGGAATTCAAAAGTACCCGCGCCGCGATAGTTGATCGTCAGGCAAGCCTGACGGCAGGCCTCCAGTACCCTGGCGCGGGATTCTGGATCAATGTCGGGGGCCGGGGCTTCTTCCAGAACCTTCTGATGACGGCGCTGCAATGAGCAATCGCGGTCATACAGATGGATGGCGTGGCCCTGACCATCGGCGAGTACCTGAACTTCGACATGACGCGGCTTTTCAAGGAATTTTTCCATGTAAACCGTGCCGTCACCAAAGGAGGAGTGCGCCTCGGTGCGGGTGACGTTGATCGCCGAAAGCAGGTGCGCCTCGGTGTGTACAACGCGCATCCCGCGCCCGCCGCCACCGGCGGCAGCCTTGATGATGACCGGGTAACCAATACGCTTGGCAGTCGCCAGCAGAGTGTCTTCATCATCACCAAGGGGGCCATCTGAGCCAGGTACCGTCGGCACGCCGGCTTTCTTCATCGCCTCAATGGCGCAGACCTTGTCACCCATCAGGCGGATGGTGTCAGCGCGTGGCCCGATAAAGGTAAAGCCAGAGCGCTCAACCTGTTCAGCAAAATTGGCGTTTTCGGAAAGAAAACCATAGCCCGGGTGAATCGCGCTGCAGTCGGTGACTTCTGCGGCGCTGATCAGGGCGGGGATATTGAGATAGGATTGCGCTGAAGATGCCGGGCCAATGCAGACCGCTTCGTCGGCCAGGCGCACATGCATCAGTTCGCGGTCAGCTTTGGAGTGCACTGCCACGGTCTTGATGCCCAGTTCTTTACAAGCGCGCAGAATACGCAGGGCAATTTCGCCGCGATTGGCGATGAGTACCTTGTCCAGCATGGGGAAGTCCACCCGTGTCAGAAAGAGGGGATCAAGCGATGGAAAGCATGGGCTGATCAAACTCAACCGGCTCACCGTCCTCGACAAGAATGGCTTCGATGACGCCATCGCGATCAGCTTCGATCTGATTCATCATCTTCATGGCTTCAACGATACAGATAGTATCGCCTTTCTTGACGCTGTCGCCGATTTCAACGAATGACTTGGAACCCGGCGCTGGGCTGCGGTAGAAAGTGCCTACCATCGGTGAGTTGACGGTAACACCGCGATAGGTAGACGCGGCGCTTTCCGGCTCAGCCTCGGCCGGGCTGGGGCTGGCTGCTGCCGGTGCAGGGGCTTGTGGAGCCTGAGGCGCATATTGGGGCATCGGGTAAGAAGCCATAGGGATGCCGTTAGGATGTCGACTGATGCGAACCGATTCTTCACCTTCCTGAATCTCGATCTCGCTGATGTCGGATTCTTCCAATAGCTCGATCAGTTTCTTGACTTTACGGATATCCATTGACTTGTCCTACACTCGAAATATGAAAAATATGGCCTTGCTCAGCCTGATGGTAGACGCGCAACACAACGCTTTGAATCAGGCAGATAAGGCGTAGTAAACCGGGATCAAAAATCGCCATAAACCGGCACGTTGATGAATCTTGCTTGAGAGTCGGTCAATTTATGCGACAGTTTTGATCTTGATGACCGCAAAGTTTGCCGAAAAACGACGCCATTGTCCAGCAACGCCAGCCCCAACCAGTAAAGGTCGCTTCTACCTGAACGTTTGATGATCTTACCGCCATATACCCTGAGTGACAGGCGTTTAAGGGCAGGTTCTTTAACCTGCCAGCCAGCGGTTCAGCTCGCCCAGGTGCTGAGACAGCTGAGCAGCACTGACCTCACCCTGAATGCGCGCATCGACAACTTCTTCTCCTTGGTTGAAAAACAGCAGGCTGGGCGGGCCGAACAGGCCAAAATGTTCAAGCAGTTCACGGCTGCGCTGATCCGTCTGGGTAACATCGGCCTTGATCAGTACATAGTCGTTTAAGGCAGAAGCCACTGCAGGTGTCGGGTAGACCTCACGTTCCAACTGCTTACAGGAAATGCACCAATCGGCGGTGAAGTGAACAAACACTGGTTTGCTTTGGGCGTCCGCCTGGCTGATCGCGTTTTCGAGAGCGGCCAGGCTGTTGACGTTCTGGAAGGCCAGGGTTGGCTGCTCAGTGCTGCCTGAAGAAGCGCTGGAGGACACTTGCAGCGGACGCAGCGGGTTGCTACCCCCTTGAGCGGCGCCAATGACCAGCGCAAGGCCCCAGGCAAGCAGCAGGATGCCCAACGCCTGGCGCGCACGCCCCCAGCCCTGCGGCTGATTAAAGTTGAGCGCACCCAGTGCCAATGCAGTGCCGATCGCCAGAGCAGCCCATAGCAGCAGCGCCACTGATGCGGGCACCAGGCGCTCAACCATCCAGATCGCAACGCCGAGCAAAAGCAGGCCAAAGGCAATTTTGACGCCTTCCATCCAGCCGCCCGAACGGGGCAACAAGGTGGCACCAAAAGTACCTACCAGCAGTAGCGGTAGCCCCATGCCCATGCCCAGGGCAAACAGGACTGCGCCCCCAGCCAGGCGTCTCCGGTGGAAGAAATAAAGACCATAGCGCCCGCCAGGGGAGCGGTGACGCAGGGCGAAACCACCAGCACGGATAGCGCTCCTGCCACCGCCAGCCCCAGGGGGCCACTGCGCTGGGCGCGGGCCTGCCAGCGGTCAATGCGGCTGGCAAAACGTGGCGATAACTGGAGGTTAAAAGCGCCGAACATGGCCAGGGCAAAGAGGCTGAAAAGGATCGCAAACACAATCAGCACAGGCGCTGATTGCAGGTGTGCCTGAAGATTTAGCCCAGCACCAAACAGCCCCATCAGCACGCCGACCAGCGCATAGGTCAGGGCCATGCCGAGCACATAGCTGGCGGACAGCACAAAGGCGCGCGGCTTGGTCGGGTTCTGGCCGACCACGATAGACGACAGAATCGGGATCATGGGAAGCACGCAGGGCGTAAAGGTCAGCCCTAGCCCGGCAATAAAGAACAGCCCAAGCGCCAGGGGTAGGCTGGCTTCGCTGAGCAGGGTCGTAAAGCGACGGTCATCACTTTGTGCACCGTTGAAACCGTTTGCCCCTTCGTTCGAGCTGACAGCACCTAGGGTGTCAGCAACTTGATTGGCAGCGCTGCCAGTAGCCTGCTGAGATGCGTTTTCCTGGATAGCGCCTTGCTGAGGTTGCCAGTCAGCAAATGCCGCTGGCGCCTGAGACTGAACGGCCTGTAAGGAAACGGTTTCCGGCGGGTAGCAAAGCCCAGCATCGGCACAGCCCTGATACGTCAGGCTGATAGGTAAGGGGCCACCGTGAGGCGTTGCAATGGGTACCTCAAACACCAGTTGGTCGCGAAACACATAAACATCGCCGAGAAACTCGTCGGTGATAAACTGCCCCTCAGGCAGCCGCGGGGCGTTAAGCGTTGTGTTTTCGTCTGTACTTTGAACAGCAAACTGATGGCGATAAAGATAGTAATCTTCAGTGATCTCCATCCCGATATACAGCGTATCGCCATCATGCCAGGCGCTGGGTTGGAAGGCCTCCTGCACAGGCAGGAACTCCCCTGATCGCTGGAGGAAAACCATTGCGCCTGGCTGACCTGGGGCCATAAACCGAGCGTCAGCGCCGTCAGGAGCAGGGCAGTGATAAGAAGTGATAAATGACGAGTAAATGGCACGGAATGTCCTTGAGTCTTGGCGGTCGGTGTCGCTGTGACAGCTTACCCTGGCAAAAACTCCCCGCGCAGGGGCATGCGCCTTCATGACGCGGGGGTTAATCGCTGCTTAATCCGGATCAGAACGCAAACGGGTCGCCTTATGGCGACCCGTTGATACAACCTGTTTTTTCAAACCACAGGCAGCTTTCAGAAAAGCAAACTGCTTCAGGCTTTTTTGTGGGCAGCAAAGGCTTTTTCAATCGCTTTGCGGGCGGCGTCGGCGCCTTCCCAGGATTCCACCTTGACCCACTTGCCTTTTTCGAGATCCTTGTAGTTCTCGAAGAAATGCGCAATCTGCTGGCGCAGCAGCTCAGGCAGATCAGTCACTTCCTGCACATCATCGTACAAGGAGGACAGCTTGGCATGGGGAACGCAGACCAGCTTGGCGTCTTCGCCCGCTTCATCGGTCATGTTGAGAACACCCACCGGGCGAGCACGGATAATGCTGCCTGGTTCTACCGGGTAAGGCGTCACCACCAGTGCGTCAATTGGATCACCATCGTCAGCCAGGGTGTGCGGAATAAACCCATAGTTGGCCGGGTAAAACATTGGGGTAGCCATGAAACGGTCAACCATCAAGGCGCCCATGTCCTTGTCGATTTCGTATTTGACAGGGGAGTGGTTGGCCGGGATTTCAATTGCCACGTAAATGTCGTTGGGCAGATCCTTACCGGCGGGGATGTTATCAAAGTTCATCTTGGTTTCCTTGGTAATACAGAGTCGCGCAGGATTATAACGTCTATAAGACTTAATGTGGGCGATTATACGAATATGGGCGCGCAATTACCAATGCGACCTAGGTTTCTTACACCTAGGTCGGTGGCCTGGGTTTAGGCGTATAAAGATCAGCGGTGTATCATGCGCTTATGAAGATGATGATTCAGGTTAGCCGATCAAGGAGGCGCACTTGGCCAAAGCTCAACTGCTGATAAGTTATGGTCAAGCCTTTGTTGCGCCTGACCGACGCGAACATCGCAGCTCCATGTCAGTGCGCATTCCAGAAGAACCCTTGCTACAGGCCAAGGGCGGCTGTGCGATTATCAGCGATTCAGTGGCGCGCAACAGCCTCGCCAAGCAGGCTGGAGACCTGAGTGTGCGTGGTTTTGGCTGATTACTTCTCAACCCCCGATCATTGGGATACCAAGGTATCCGCTACCCGTGTGCTAAGGGCCTTGAACAGTTGGTGTTACAGTCAAAGCCAGCATGTACGTAATGGTAGCTTTGTTTCGTCGTTATCGGCACTGGTGCTGCGCCACCGTGAAGGGCATCTTTTCCATATGGGTGATACCCTGGTCTTTCGCTTGCGCGGCGCCGAGTTCGAGCAGCTTTCCCGTGATCATGTGACGGATCTGGGCGGTTACCGCTACCCCTCGCGGGCACTCGGCCTGGATGGCAGCCTGGATATTGATTACACCCCGCTGGCGCTGAAACAGGGCGACCTTTTTCTGTTTACCACCCAGGCCGTCGGCGGCACCCTGTTGCCTTCTGATTATGTCCGCCTGATCCGCCAGGACGCCAGCGATCTGGATGCTGCCTGTGAACGCCTGGCCGATGAAGCCAAGGCACGCGCTCAGGAGCGTGGCTATGGGGGAGAGCAATTCTGTTTTCAGCTGGTGCGCATTGATGAGTTGCCGGATGAAGTCAATGATCATCCCGGGCGTATGTATGGCGATTTGCCTATCCCCCTGAGCTTTCGTCCGGCGAGCGTTTTGATGGCTTTGAAATACTCAGTGTGCTGTCGCGCACGGCGCAATCGCGTGTCTACCATGTACGCGATGTGCATAGCCAGCGCGAAATGGTGATGAAGGCGCCAAGCCCAGAGTTATCGCTGCGCAATGCCTATCTGGAGCATTTTCTGCTGCAGCAGTGGGTCGTCGAACGGGTCAATTCCCCCTATGTCGTCAAGGTGATGGAGCCTTCGCGGCCGCGCCGCTACCTGTATTACCTGATGGCTTATGTGGCAGGTGAGACGCTTCAATCCTGGGCGGAACGTCACCCCCAGGCAAGCCTGAACCAGCGGCTTGAAATTGCCAATCAGCTGGGCAAGGCGGTGCAGGCGCTGCATCATCGCGATGTACTCCATCAGCAGATCGCCCCGGAAAATATCCTGATTGACCCCCATGGCAAACTGGTGCTGGCAGATTTCAGCGCCTGCCATGTGCGCGAGGCGGATGGCCACCGTCATTCCGGCGAACTGCTTGCCCAGGTGGGCTATGGCCCCCATACCGCGCCCGAATATGCCTTGGGTGATAGCGTCGGGCGGCGTAGTGATCAATATTCGCTGGCATCGACAACTTACTGGTTGCTGACCGGCCAGCTACCTTATCAGCTAACCCCGGACAAGCTACGCAGCCATACCGATCTGGAAGGGCTTATCTATCGCAGTGCCCGAGCGGCTAACCCGGAAATTTCAGTGGATCTTGACGATGCATTGCGTCGTGCCCTCGACCCACAGCGGGCGCTGAGGTTTCGGCGCATGTCGGAATTCCTGCGTGACTTGCGTTTGCCTTTAGGGCGCGTACGCCGGGAGAATCGCCAGGATTCACGGCGTTTCTGGCAGGGAGTGGCGGGTATTCTGCTGTTGCTGCTGGTGCTTTCCTGGCTGTTGCGTTAGAAACACTGAGTTCTAGACGCTAAGCTTTAAATCAACCGGCCGGGCTAAATGCCCGGCCGTTAGTCTTTGCTATGGTCGCTGAAATAAGCGGCTGCCCTAGAGCGTAAACACCGGCAGAAGTTTTTCGGCCTTAGCCAGCTTGAGTTTGGCTACCTTGGGCAGGCCGTTTTCAAACGGCGGGAAATCCTCGCCCTGAATCAGCGGAGAGAGATAATTGCGGCAGGTCTGGGTAATGGCAAAACCGTCGTCACTGATGAAGTCACGCGGCATGAATTTTTCCTGATTGGCGATATCTTTCAACGGTGCTGAAATCACATCCCACTGATAGGGCGACTCGGCGACGCGGCGAATCGCCGGCATCATGGCGTTTTTACCCGCCAATGCCAGGGTGACCGCTTCTCGACCCACCGCATAGGCCTGTTCAACGTCGGTTTTTGAAGCCAGATGGCGCGCTGCGCGCTGTAGGTAATCGGCCACAGCCCAGTGGTATTTGTAGCCCAGATCCTGCTTGACCATACCCGCCAGAGTAGGAGCTACGCCGCCCAGCTGGCGGTGGCCAAAGGCGTCGGTGTTACCAGCGTCAGCCAGGAAGGTGCCATCTTCATAGCGCGCGCCTTCGGAAACGACAATCACGCAGTAGCCATAATCCTTCACGCATTTATCCACCCGCGCCATTACGGCGGCGCGGTCAAAGGCAATTTCCGGGAAGATGATCAGGTGAGGTGGCTCGCCTTCACCCTCTCCGGCCAGGCCACCGGCAGCGGCGATCCAGCCCGCATGGCGGCCCATAACCTCAAGCACGAATACCTTGGTGGAGGTGGCGCACATCGAGGCGATATCCAGCGAGGCTTCCAGGGTTGAAGTGGCAATATACTTGGCGACACTGCCAAAGCCTGGGCTGTTGTCGGAAATCGGCAGATCATTATCGACGGTCTTGGGCACATGGATGGCGGTCAGTGGGTAGCCGAGTTTTTCGGAAAGCTGAGACACCTTCAGGCAGGTATCGGCGCTGTCGCCGCCACCGTTATAGAAGAAGTAACGAATATCATGGGCCTTGAAGACTTCGATCAGCCGTTCGTACTGGGTACGGTGGGTTTCGATATCCTTGAGCTTGTAACGGCAGGAGCCAAAGGCACCCCCGGCGTATGACGCAAGGCCGTCACGGCCTCTTCACTTTCCTGCGTGACATCAATCAGATCTTCGGTCAGGGCACCGATAATGCCGTTATGGCCGGCGTAGATCTTGTTGATGTGCTCGGGAGCTTCACGGCAGGCTTCAATGACGCCGCAGGCGCTGGCGTTGATGACGGCGGTGACGCCTCCGGACTGGGCATAAAAGGCATTGTGCTGGGCCATGGAAACGCTTTCTCTCCTGAAAGGGGGCTTTGACTGAACTGCATCATGCGCATGAATACCGAGGAAAACGTGGGTTTTCCCAGGCATCTGCTGTCAGCGGTTGACGAAGTTTAGCGTAAAGGGCCTGAGCCTGCATCCGCTCGATACATCTGGCTCAATCCTCATTGTCATCCATGGCCTGTTCGCGCACGGCCAGCTGCCAGCCGCCAAGGTCCTTGTAGCGGTTAACCATGGCGCAGAACAGTTCTGCGGTGCGCTCGGTATCATAGCGGGCCGAATGGGCCGCCTTGTTGTCGAACTCGATACCGGCAGCACGACAGGCGCGGGCGAGAACCGTCTGGCCGTAGACCAGCCCAGCGAGGGTGGCGGTGTCAAAGCTGGAAAATGGATGAAAGGGGTTGCGCTTGATGCCGCAACGGTTGGAGGCGGCGTTCAGAAAGCCATGATCAAAGGCGGCATTGTGGCCTACGAGTATCGCCCGGGTGCAGCCATGTGCCTTGATGGCTTTGCGGATGGGGCGAAAAATTTCCCCCAAGGCTTGCTCTTCGGTCAAGGCGACCTGGCGGCGCAGTGGGTCATCCAGACGAATGCCGGTGAAATCCAGCGCTGACTGCTCGACATTCGCCCCTTCAAACGGGTGGAGGTGATAGGCATAGGTGGCGTCAGGCAGCAGATTACCTTCCGGGTCCATGGTCAGGGTAACGGCCGCAATCTCCAATACCGCATCGCGTTCGGCGTTGAATCCGCCGGTTTCAAGATCCACCACAACCGGTAGATAACTGCGAAAACGCTGGGCCATCAAATCGCGGGCAATTGCCTCGCTCATGCAGCTCTCCTTGGTAGCGAGTCAGTGGTGCTCAGTGCCACTGATAAATGTGTGGTCAGTTACTTTGTTGAGTAGCCGGATTCTATCAGCTTTCATTGACAGTCGTCGCTGCCTGGGTATTCGTTGACTGCACAGAGCGCTATACTCTGTGTTTTGAACGCAACGCCAAGACGCTGCGCTTTTATCAGTAAGTTTTTTTGATCAGCAAGGAGTCAAGAATGTCCGATGTCAAGAAGGTGGTTCTGGCCTATTCCGGCGGCCTGGATACATCTGTCATTGTCAAGTGGTTACAAGAAACCTACCACTGCGAGGTGGTGACCTTTACCGCCGACATCGGCCAAGGTGAGGAAGTCGAGCCTGCCCGGACCAAGGCGCAGGCGCTGGGTGTGAAAGAAATTTATATTGAAGACCTGCGTGAAGAGTTTGTGCGCGACTATGTCTTCCCAATGTTCCGCGCCAATACGATTTACGAAGGCGAATATCTGTTGGGCACCTCTATTGCACGCCCGCTGATTGCCAAGCGGCTGATCGAAATTGCCAACGAAACTGGCGCCGATGCCATTTCCCACGGGGCAACTGGCAAAGGTAACGATCAGGTGCGTTTCGAGCTGGGCGGCTACGCGCTAAAGCCGGGCGTCAAGGTCATTGCACCCTGGCGTGAGTGGGACCTCACTTCCCGTGAAAAGCTGATGGCCTACTGTGAAGAGCATGATATTCCGGTAGATTTTTCCAGCAAGAAGAAAAAATCGCCGTACTCCATGGATGCCAACCTGCTGCATATCTCCTATGAAGGCGGCATTCTCGAAGACCCCTGGGCCGAAGCAGAAGAAGACATGTGGCGTTGGAGCGTGTCTCCCGAGGCCGCACCGGAGACGCCCACTTACGTTGAGCTGACCTTTGATCAGGGCGACATCGTGGCGATTGACGGTCAGGCCATGAAACCCCATGAAGTGCTGGAAACCCTCAACAAGATGGGTGGTGACAACGGTATTGGCCGTCTGGATATCGTTGAGAACCGCTACGTTGGCATGAAGTCGCGGGGCTGTTACGAAACGCCGGGGGCACCATCATGCTGCGCGCCCACCGTGCGATCGAGTCGCTGACCCTGGATCGTGAAGAAGCGCACCTGAAAGACCAGCTGATGCCCAAGTACGCCGAAGTCATCTATAACGGTTACTGGTGGAGCCCGGAGCGTCGCATGCTGCAGGCCGCCATTGACGAAACCCAGAAAAACGTCGGCGGTGTTGTACGCATGAAACTTTATAAAGGTAACGCCACCGTGGTTGGCCGCAAGTCGGACGCATCGCTGTTTGATGAATCGATTGCCACCTTCGAGGACGATGCGGGGGCTTACGACCAAAAGATGCGGAAGGCTTTATCAAGCTGAATGCCCTGCGTCTGCGGATTGCGGCCGGTAAGGGTCGCCAGCAGAGCTAACCAGTCAATGCGTGCGGCAGCAGTGTGCTGCCGCCGCTTGCCATTCAAGGAGTCGGTATGCTGAAAAAGCTGCTTTCAGGCCTGTTCAGTGCAGGTGACGGTGAAGCCAACAGCCGAGCAAAAGCTGCCGAGGCGGTTGAGTATGCGGGCTATCTGATCATATCCGAACCGGATGTGCAGGGCGGTCAGTATCGGGTGAGTGGTGTGATTCAGCAGCGGCTTGACGAGGGTGAACTGCGTGAACACCGCTTTGAACGTTCGGATATGCTGCCAAGCCGTGATGCCTGCGATGAAATGATGGTCACCAAGGCCAAACGTTACATCGAGGAAGTGGGCGACGCCATGTTTGAACCCGACCCCCGCCAGCAAGCGGCGGACGACTCGAGCGCCTGACCCCCTTATGCACTGGTTGCACCGTGCCTCGCCATGGCGCTGTCTGTTTGAGCCGCCATTTGACCCTGAGGTCGGTGAACAACGCCTGATGGAACCTCTGCAGCGTGTGCTTTCGGCTGCGCCTGCGAATTTATCTTCTGCCTATCAGTGGCAACGCCAGTGGGTAGAGGTACTGATCCGTTATGACCTTCCTGCCTGGCGTATCAGCCAGCTGATCAGTGATTACAATGCCTGGCTGTATCGCCGGGCGATTGATGAATCCCTCGAAGAAATGACCAGCCAGGGCTGGGGCCCTGTACCGGTACGCTACTGTGTGCTGGTACTGGGTTCCGGTGCCCGTGATGAAAGCCTGTTGGGCCCTGACCAGGATAATGCCCTGATCATTGAAGACTATCCGGACAGCCGTCAGCGTGATATCGACGGCTATTTCCAGGCCCTGGGGGAAGGGTTTACCCGACGTTTGGATGAAGCGGGTATTCCGCTGTGCCAGGGGTACGTCATGGCCCGCTGGCCAATGTGGCGAAAACGCCTGAGCGAGTGGCAGACCCAGCTGGAGCTGTGGACACAGGACAGGCAGGTCAAGCGGGTTCAGCAAACCAATATTCTGCTGGATTTCAACCCCGTTCACGGTGATCGCTGGCTGGCGGATGATCTGGCCAAGTCAGTGACGCAGATACTACCCACCCGGGCCCTATTCATGGATGAAATGGCTGCCCTGCTGGATGAGTTGCCGGTAGCGCTGAATCGCCGTGGACGGCTGGCCAACACTTCCACCCAGGAAGGACCTTTTGATCAGGCCATTGATCTCAAGCGCCAGGGGTTGATGCCGCTGGTCAGCGCGGTGCGTCTGCTGGCGGTGCATCAGCGTTGTAAGGAAGTATCAACTCGCCGCCGATTACTGACCCTTGGGGTAGCACCCGACTGCCCGCTCAGTCTTGGTGAGGCTGAAAGCGTACTGGCGACTTTTCAGCGCTTGCAACAGTTGATGTTTGATCAGCAGCGCCACCAGATGGCTATCGGGTTGACGACAGACAGCTGGCTGGATCTTGCCCGCCTGCGGGCCGATCAGGTGCATATGCTGGTGTATGACCTGCAGGCAATTCGGCGTTTTGTTAATTGGGTTCAGACTCAGGTGCGCAGCAGCCGCCGAGTAAACTGAACACCTTTCTACTGGGCCTGCTCAGGCGCTTCGGGCAGTTCCATTATCAGGCAGGCGCCGCCCAGGTTAGGGGCATCTTCCACCCATAGCCGCCCGCCCAGATGGGCCACAATGCCCCGGCTGATGGGGAGACCCAGGCCGCTGCCTTTGGGCCTGCCACGGGGTACTTCACCCTGTTCCTGAATCTGGTGGAACTTCTCAAAGACTCTTTCCCGCTCGTCTTCGCTGATCCCTTTACCGTTATCCTCAACGCTGAGCCGATAATGACGTTTGTGGCGATAGAGACGCAGGCGCACTTTGGGCTGATCGGTATCGGCAAACTTGCCAGCATTGTCGAGCAGATTGATGATGACCTGCTCCAGACGGTCTTCATCACCAATAATGATGGCGGGTTCAACGTCTATGGCGCTATCGAGGGCGATGCCACGGTTTTCCTGCAGGCGGGAAATGGCATCCACGCTGCGCTGGGCCACCTGGGCCAGGTCAAGCGGCTTGGGGTCGAGCGTCAAGCGGCCGCTCTCCAGCCGGGCCAGGTCGAGAATTTCCTCTATCAGGCGTGAAAGACGCTGGCTTTCATGGACGATAACGCCAAGAAAATGCTGGCGTTTGTGTTCAGGCAGATTGTCACCGTCACGCAGTATCTCGGCAAAGGCGCGAATCGAGGTCAGCGGTGTGCGCAGTTCATGGCTGACCATGGCAACAAATTCATCCTTGAGTCGGTCAAGTTCGCGCAGGCGTTCGTTGGCACTGCGTAATTCTTCGCCAATGCGCGCCAGCTCATCAGATTTCTGTTCCAGGCGGCGGTTATATTCCAGGGTTTGCGAGGTGGTGTCGAGAATGCTCAGTAACCCTTCAAGATCCAGCGCTTCGCCACGTACCACTGAATTGATCAGCACTCTGGCGGAGGCGCTGCCCAGCGAACCGGCCAGGGCCTGTTCCGCACGGGTCACCAGCGCGTGGGAGGCAATCTGGTCGGCAGCGTCCTGGGATTCAGCGATATCCGCAAATACCCGCTGGTTGGCCGCTGCGCCCAGATAGCGCGCCAGCAGGTCACGCAGCTCGCCCTGAGTGGTTTGCCCCCGCCACAGAGTGGTGCCTTGCAGGTTGGGGTGCATGGCTTCGGTGAACAGCGCCGCCTGGGTCTGTTCCAGCGGCGTGGGACGGCTGAACAGCGACGCGCCGACCAGCAGACCGACGTTGGCCAGCATGCTCCACAGCAGCGCATGGGTATAGATATCCCAGCCCTGCAGGCCAAACAGCGCATAGGGCTTGAGCCATTCAATGCCCCAGGGCCCCTGTTCAATCAGCGCCATGTCCCACCAGCCGGATTGCGCAAAGCCGGGCAACAGCAGGGTATACCCCCAGACGCCAAACCCAGCGATCAGCCCAAGCATGGCACCCAGGCGTGAGGCACCGCGCCAGTAAAGGCCAATCAGCAAGGCGGGCGCAAACTGCGCCACGCCAGCAAAGGAGACAAGCCCTATGGTCACCAGGCTGTAGGCATCCCCCATCAAGGCGTGATACAGATAACCCAGCAGCAACAGCAGTACGATGGCAACCCGGCGAATGCCCAGCAGCCAGCCCGCCAGTTGACCGGGCTGGCTGGCGTGCAGAAACCTGAAACGCAGCAACAGCGGCATGATCAGTTGGTTGCTGACCATGGTAGATAGAGCAATGGTTTCGACAATCACCATGCCGGTGGCGGCTGATAGCCCGCCGATAAACACAAACAGCGGCAAGCCTTCAGCACCCGCTGAAAGCGGCAGGGTCAGTACAAAGCTATCCGGGTCGTCGGCCACATCGCCAAGCAGCAGGCCCGCCAAGGCTATCGGTACCACAAACAGGTTGATCAACAACAGGTAAAGAGGAAACAACCAACTGGCCCGTGTTAGGTGATGTTCATCGACGTTTTCCACCACCAGCACCTGGAACTGGCGGGGCAGGGTAAGAAACGCCAGAAAGGCCAGAATCAGCATGCCTACCCAGCCAGTGGTACCGCCGGGCACTTGATCCAGACGCAGAGTATCCGCCAGATCAGGGCTAAGCGCGACCTGTTGAAACAGATCCTGTAGGCCGGCAAACAGTACAAACACCACAAAAACGCCGACACTCATGAAGGCCACCAGCTTGACCAGGGATTCCAGCGCAATCGCTGCCACCATGCCTTCATGGCGTTCGCTGGCGTCCAGATGGCGGGTGCCAAACAGGATGATAAACACCGCCAGCACCAGCGCTACCCACAGTGATTTATCTAACCAGAAACCTTCATTCGCCAGGCTGGCGTCCGGCGAATTGGGGTAGTTGATCAGCACAGTGGCTGACCGTGATGGCCTTGAGCTGGAGGGCAATATACGGCGTGATGGTAATCAATGCCATCAGGGCGACCAGTGCCCCCAGGACAGAACTTTTCCCGTAACGGGCGCTGATAAAGTCTGCAATGGAGGTGATACGCTGGCGCGCGGCAATCCGCACCATCTTGCGCAACAGAAAGGGAGCGGTGAGCATGGCCAGGGTGGGCCCCAGGTAGATCAGCAGGAAACTTGGGCCGTACTCCGCTGCCCGCCCAACGCTGCCGTAAAATGTCCAGGCGGTGCAGTAAACCGCAATTGAAAGGGCATAGACGCTGGAGGAGCCGATGATAGACTTACCTTGTTCGGCTCGCCTGTCGCCCCAGGCAGCAACCACAAACAGCAGTGCGAGATAGCTGAATGCAGCGCCGAGGATGACAAGGTCAGTGCGCATGGCGTTAGTGCCCTTTGCTGCCTTCCATCAGCCAGGCGGTCAGGCCAATCACACCGGCCCAGGCAATGAAAGGTATAGGGTAAGGCTGGCCCAGCCGGGTAGGCGGTCCACCGCTATCAACAGCGGTGGGCTGAATAGCACCACCATCAGCAATGTTAACGCCATAAGGCGCTCATTACGTCGGGAGCTTTGAGCAAAGGGCTTCATCAGGCACTTCCATCGGCTTTATCAAAGGCATTGGCCTGCAGGGCAAGCAGTTTTTCCAGGGTATCGATACCGCGCGCCTCCAGGCGTGGCAATAGTGCTAGCCACAGTTCTGCGGTGACCCGGGCATCCCCAAGGGCGGTATGCCGGGTGCCGGGGGAAGGCCAAGTGGTAGCGCTCGGCCAGACTGTCGAGGTCGTGGCCGTCAATCGCTTCATCGAGTGCCCGGGAAATCAGCAGCGTGTCGAGCACTGGCAGGTCAAAATCGACGCCGTGATGGCTGATCGCCAGCATATCAAAAGACGCATTATGGGCCAGCAGCACCGCATCACCCACGTACTGGCGGAAGCGGTTGAGGATAATATCCAGCGGCGGGGCGCCTGCCACGTCAGCATCGGTCAGGCCGTGAATGGCCGTGCTGGCGGCGGGGATAGGCCGTTTGGGATCAACCTTGTAATCGAAGGTTTCGCTGGCCAGCAGGCGGGCATTCACTACCCGGCAGGCACCAACACTGATGACAGTGTCTCCCCGGCGCAGCTCAAGGCCGGTAGTTTCGGTATCAAAGGCAACCACCTCCAGGCTGCGCAATGCCCGATTGGCCAGTGCTTCATCCGGGTGCGGCAGGTCAGCAATCCCGAAATCGTGGAATTCCGGCCGTGGCGGCATCGCCTCACGGGGCGCACCAACCCGCTCGGTGGCGGGCAGGGGTAAACGAATGCGCGCATAGCCGCTGTCTTCATCGGCGAGGCTCCAGGTATCACTGGCGTGTTGGCGCAGTACATCAGCAACAGTGGGGGAGAGCGGTAGCACCTCCAGGCGCTGACGGTGCCATTCGGCCAATTCGCGCTCCGGAAGAGGGTCACCTTTCCAGATGAAATCCAGATAGACCCGTTTATTGCCCAGGCAAACCTCGCCCTCAAAACCGCTTTCGGGCAAATAGGCGCTGAGGTGCTGGATCAGCGAGGCCATCAGGGCAATCAGCGCTGGTGCATCGCCCTTGAACCAGGCGGGCATGCCAATCGGCGTGATCAGACGGTGCTCCGGGTCAAGCCGTTCATCCAGAGCCTGCCAGAAGTCGTTCGACCACATGGGTGACAGGCGCTCGCCCTGATGCTGCATGTCATCCAGCAATTGGCCGATACGGGCGACGTTATCGCCCAGGGTGGTGCCTTCAGACTGAATCACCCCTTCCAGACGCTCGCACAGCTCGGCGCTGCGGTCGCCCTGTTGGCGAAGCTGAATCAGCGCGTCGGCGGCACTGATCAGGCTGGCAGTGTGCTGGCGCAAGGGCGTCAGCATGGCCGCCAGGTCGGCGCGCACGCCCATTTCGTTTGACCAGGAGGCGGTGGCATCAGTGAAGGTTAGTAGGGTCTCGCCCTCGCTGCCCGGCACCCGGCGCAGCAAGATTTTCAGCCAGCGTTCATCGCAAGGGGCCAGTAGTTCACGGGGCGAGCCATCCTGAGGCAGTTGAGACAGGGCCTGTTGCAGGCTGGGGCTGGGCACCAGGGCTTCCAGGCGTTTACCCAACCCCAGGCCATCCTGATCATGGAAAAAATCTTCGGCGGCCTGGTTGAACAGCATGACGCGGCGATGCTGGTCACACAGCAGCAAGGGGGTTTCAAGTACCTGCAGCAGAGTTTCCAACTCCTGGCGGATACGCGCGGCACTGCGCGCGCCTTCAGTGTGGGCAGTGGCCAAACGGCTGCGATCAGCCTGCCAGCTTTCGTGTACCCGGCGCAGATCGGGCCCGAGGCCTTTCAGCCAGCCTTCCGGCGGGTGTTCATCGCGGGCATCTGGGTTGGCCACCAGCCTGGCCAGCTGAACCTGTAGGTGACGCAAGGGTGTAAAGAGCATCCGTTCAAGCAACAGGCCGACCAGAAAGATGGTGGCGCCCCCGGAAAAACTGCCCAGCCACAGCACCCAGCGCTGCCAGCCTTGTGGGGCCAGCTGAGCATCCAGCAGGGCCGCAAAAATGGCGCCACCCAGAAAACTGATACCGCTAAGCAACAGCCACAGGCCGATCAGGCGCTGGCGCTTGGGCAGCCCGCGCCGATTCATGAGGCCTCCTCGCCAATCAACTGGCGCACTTTCTCAACCAGTGCCTGGGTGGAAAAAGGTTTTGTAACGTAGTCATCAGCGCCCATGGCCATGCCTTTTTCGCGCTCGACCTCACGGCCATGGGCGGTCAGCATGATGATGGGTAAACGTTCGGTTGCCGCCTGAGCGCGAAGCTGCTCAAGGACGTCAAAGCCGCTGATACCCGGCAGGCTGATATCCAGCAGAATCAAATCTGGTGGGGTGCTTTCCACGCACGCGAGGGCTTGCTCGCCGTCCTCTGCCGTCGTGACTTTGTAGCCTGCCTGTTCCATCAGAAATTCCAGCGACAGAACAATGTTGGGCTCGTCATCGACTACCAGGATATTGGCCATGTGACTCTCCCGAGATACTGAGTAACGTTGTTATTGATGTTAGCGCTCCAGGCTGATTCTATCGCCTTTTGCTTCAAGTGTATGGGTAGCCTCAGATAAGGCAAAGACGACCTTGGCCGAATGCTGCTAAAGTAGCTGCCGTCACCTCATCGCTAACTGCTGCACTGATTACCCGGGAGAATCCCCCATGCGTGCGTTATTGCTGTCTGCCTATGCGGCAGTAAGCCATCAATTCTGGGCCGAACAGGTGGTGGCGCATACCGATGCCGAGTGGACGACGCTTACCTTGCCGCCGCGACATTTCAGCTGGCGAGTGCGTGGTAACCCGCTGACCTGGGCGCTCAAGGAGCATGCAAGGCTCAATCAGCCCTATGATCTGGTGTTAGCGACGTCAATGGTGGATCTTGCCACGCTGATCGGCCTTTACCCTGGCCTGGGCAGTGCCAGAAAGGTGGTGTACTTCCATGAAAATCAGTTTGCTTACCCGGAATCTGCCCAACAGGTGTCCTTGGTAGAAGCCAGGATGGTTAACCTTTATTCGGCGTTGGCGGCGGATGAGGTGGTATTTAACAGCGTTTATAATCGGGACTCCTTTGTCGACGGTGCGCGCGCCTTTTTGAAAAAGATGCCTGAAAATCTGCCTGCCGCTGCGCGTCTGGAAACGCTGAGGAGCAACGCGCATATTCTGCCCGTGCCGATCTGCCCGTTATCTTGCAAGGCGCCTAATATTAACAAGCCAACTCGCATTATCTGGAACCACCGTTGGGAATACGATAAGAACCCGCAGGATTTTTTTACTGCGCTGTACGCCCTTAGTGATCAGGATATACCTTTTGAGCTGGCCGTCATGGGGAAGCAGTTCCGCCAGTCGCCCGAGGTGTTTGAGCAGGCCAGAGAGCGGCTCGACACGCATATCATTGCCTGGGGGCTCAGCCGGAAAGTGACTATAAAGCGCTGTTGAATGAAGGGGGATTGTCGTGTCGACCACCTGGCATGAATTTCAGGGGTTGGCCATTATGGAAGCCGCCCAGCGCGGTGTATTGCCCCTGGTACCGGATCGGTTGTGCTTTCCGGAACTCTATCCGCCCGAGTATCGCTATGACGGCAGTGTAGAAGGCTTGAAGCACAGGTTGCAGACCTGGCTGACGGACCCGGCAACACGTCCGTCATCGCTTTCCACCGAGCGCTGGGAATGGCCCCAGTGGCAGGCTCCTTATCAGGCGCTGCTAGGCGTCTAGCTCAGTTTTTTCCTTGAACTCACACAGATCTGCAATGATGCAGCTGCCGCAGCGCGGTTTGCGGGCCACGCAGGTATAGCGGCCGTGCAGGATCAGCCAGTGATGGGCATCCTGCTTGAATTCCCGAGGCACATGGCGAATCAGCTTTTTTCGACCTCAACCACATCCTTGCCCTTGGCGATGCCGGTGCGATTGGATACCCGGAAAATATGCGTATCAACCGCCATGGTCGGCTGGCCAAAGGCGGTATTGAGAATCACGTTGGCGGTTTTACGTCCAACGCCGGGTAGGGCTTCAAGCGCCTTACGCGTCCTGGGAACCTCGCCGCCATGCTGACTGACCAGCAGGTGACAGGTCTTCATCAGGTTTTCAGCCTTGGTGTTGTAAAGGCCAATGGTCTTGATATGGTCTTTCAGACCATCAATGCCCAGATCAATAATCGCCTGTGGCGTATTGGCTACCGGAAACAGCCGCGCTGTGGCTTTATTGACCCCGACATCAGTCGCCTGGGCCGAGAGCAGAACCGCTGCCAGCAGTTCAAACGGTGATGACCAGTTAAGCTCGGTGGTCGGGTGGGGGTTCTCAGCCCGCAACCGTGCAAATATCTGGTAGCGTTTGTCAGCGTTCATATTATTCCTTGGCAGTCTGTTCCAGTGTGCGTCTTGCCTCATCCAGCATTCGCTCGGCATCAGGAAGCTGTGCCCGTGCGGTAGCTTCGGCTTGGGCATCCTCGCGGCGCTGGGCACTCTCCAGCTGCTGTTGCACCCGCTTGAGGGCCTGTTCAGCCGCCTTTACTGCCATTTGCCGCTGGCGCTGCTCGGTAGTGACAGCGCTGCGTGATGCACGCGAGTGCTGTTGAATTGCGCGTTTCTGACGCTCGCGGCGTTTCTCGCGCTGCTCTCGGGCCAGGCGCTGGTTGCGGGCGGTGAACCGCGCTCGCCCTTTGGCGGCGCGGCGAGCCAGGTAGTTATCCTGTGCGGCTGGGCTTTCAGCCGCTTGCCACTGTGGATGCGGGAGCAGGTCGATGCAGTCTACCGGGCACGGAGCAACGCACAGCTCGCAGCCGGTGCATTCGTCAATGATCACCGTATGCATGCGTTTTGAGGCACCGAGGATGGCATCCACCGGGCAAGCTTGAATGCACTTGGTGCAGCCGATGCACTCAGCCTCGCGAATATAGGCTGCCAGTGGCGGCTGGGCGGGCTGCTCAAGAGGCAATGCAGGCCGGCCCGTCAGCTCGGCCAGACGCTCAACGGTGGCCTGGCCACCGGGCGGGCAGCGGTTGAGCGCTTCGCCGGCGGCGATGGCCTCTGCGTAGGGACGACACCCTGGCTGTCCGCACTTGCCGCACTGGGTCTGGGGCAGCAGGGCATCAACGGCTTCGATTAGCGCGAGTGTGTCTGTCACCACGAGACCTCAGGTGACCCGCTGGCCGGGTTCGGCGCCGGTATCCGGCGATAGCAGGTAGATGCCATCATCGTTAGCTGAGGCCAGTACCATGCCTTCTGACATGCCAAAGCGCATCTTGCGCGGCGCCAGGTTGGCGACCATCACAGTCAGGCGGCCTTCCAGGGCTTCCGGTGCATAGGCGCTGCGAATGCCAGAGAATACATTGCGGGTTTCGCCGCCCAGATCCAGGGTCAGCTGTAACAGTTTGTCTGCGCCTTCCACATACTGAGCTTTGGCAATCCGGGCAATGCGCAGGTCGACCTTGATAAAGTCATCAAAGCTGATCTGCTCGGCAATCGGGTCGTCGGCCAGCGGGCCTTTCACGGCATCCTTGAGTTTCTGTTCTTCCACAAGATCTTCCTTTGAGGCTTCAATCATGGCATCAATCCGATCACGCTCAACGCGGGTCATCAGCGGTTTGAACTTGTTGATGGTATGGCTCAGCAGGGTGGAGTGGCGGCTGTGCCAATCGAGTGTTTCAAGGTTCAGGAACACCTGCGCCTGCTCGGCCATGGCGGGTACCACAGGGGCAAGGTAGACCATCAGCTGGCGGAACAGGTTAATGCCGACAGAGCAGATATCCAGCACTTCCTGTTCGCGGCCTTCCTGCTTGGCCAACACCCAGGGTTCGGCATCGGCGATGTAGGTGTTGGCTTCGTCGGCGAGTTCCATGATCCGGCGCATGGCGCGGCTGAACTCACGGGCTTCGTAGTCGTCAGCAATCTCATCACCGGCGGCGATAAAGCGCGCCAGCATCTGCGGCTCGGCGCAGTTAGCCGAGAGCTGGCTATCCCCCAGCTTTTTCACAAACCCGGCGCAGCGGCTGGCAATATTGACCACTTTGCCCACGAGGTCACTATTCACCCGAGCAGCGAAATCATCCAGGTTGAGATCCAGGTCATCGACCTTGGACGTCAGTTTGGCAGCAAAGTAATAGCGCAGATATTCCGGATTTAGGAAATCCGCGTAGGTGGCTGCCTTGATGAAGGTGCCGCGGGATTTCGACATCTTGGCGCCGTCAACGGTCACAAAGCCGTGGCAGTTAACCGCCGTTGGGGTGCGGAAATCAGCCCCGTGAAGCATGGCGGGCCAGAAAAGCGCGTGGAAGTAGACGATGTCCTTACCAATGAAGTGGTAGACCTCAGCGTCAGAGCCGGGCTGCCAGAAGGCATCGAAATCAATCCCTTCGCGCTCGCAAAGATTCTTGAAGCTGGCTAGATAGCCAATCGGAGCATCCAGCCAGACGTAGAAATATTTACCCGGCGCGTCAGGAATCTCAAAGCCGAAATAGGGCGCGTCGCGGGAGATATCCCACTCGTTGAAGCCGGACTCGAACCACTCCATCAGCTTGTTGCGAATCTGCGGCTGGACATGGCCGTCATTGACCCACTGCTGCAGGAACTCAGCAAAATCCGGCAGCTTGAAAAAGTAGTGAGTGGAACTGCGCACTTCGGGTGTGGCGCCGGAAATCGCTGAAACCGGGTTAATCAACTCCGCAGGGGTGTAGGTGGCGCCGCACTTTTCGCAGTTATCGCCGTATTGATCCTCAGCGTGGCATTTCGGGCAGGTGCCTTTGATAAAGCGGTCCGCCAGAAACAGCCCTTTCTGCGGGTCAAACATCTGCTCGATATCGCGGGTGGCAATATGGCCTTTATCGCGCAGGCGGGTGTAGATCAGCTCGCTGAAATAGCGGTTTTCTACAGAGTGGGTGGAATGGTAATTATCAAAACTAACGCCAAAGCGGGCAAAGTCGGCCTGATGATCGCGGGAAACCCGTTCGATCAACGCTTCGGAAGTGATGCCTTCCTGCTCGGCGCGCAACATGATGGCGGTGCCGTGAGCATCGTCAGCGCAAACGTAGTAGCACGCCTGGCCACGGCTTTTCTGAAAACGCACCCAGATGTCCGTCTGGATATATTCCAATAAGTGACCAAGGTGAATATCGCCGTTGGCGTAGGGCAGGGCGCTGGTGACCAGAATATTGCGCGTGGCAGTATGTGACATAGGTTAAGACACTTCTGTTGAAATCAGGCTGAAATAAGCCCGGCGAAGCAGGCCGATGCTTCGCCGGGAACCAGTGTGAAAGCAGTCAGTAACAGGGCTAGTAAAGAGCCTGCTCTTCCATGATGACTTCGCGTAACAGGGCCAGAAACAGCTTATCGGCTTCTGAATGCTCGGCGGGGTCTTCAGGAATATGCACACTGGTGGTGTCAGAAATTTCATTGGCGATACGCGCCATGACATCCTGAGAGTTGCCATTGGCAAATTCCTTGCGTGCTACCTCCAGCGACTGTTCGAGGATTTTCGGATCCTGGAGCAGTTTGCGGATAAACCCTTGCAGTTCGTTGATGATACGCGTTTTCTGGATTTCTGAAGCAGACATGGTAGGTCTCCTTGTTTGGCCTGGCCTGTAGTGCCGCAAAGCGCATTGATAATAAGCGCGACAATAGCATTTTTTACTTTTCAGGGCATCTAAACGCCAGCTAACGGCGAGCAATCTTGCGTGTCTCAATAGGGCTTACCCCATCAGGCGCCCTGCTTTATGTTTGACCGGGTTGGCGTACTGCGCCAGCCAGTAAGGCCTGAGATATTCCGGTACCTCGGCCAGGCGCGCCTGGAAACGCTCTTTATCCTGGCGGGTAATCGCCTTGCGGGCCACCAGTTCAGGGGCATCGCCCAAGGTGTCGAGTGCTAGGTAATGGCTTGAAAACAGCCGATATCCACCAATGACCTGACGATCAATTTCCGCTGCCACTTCGTCAGGGGTGGCCATGTCGGTACCGATAGGTGTACCAAAGCGTAGCTGCACCCGGCCTTTGTGACCGGTAATGCCGGCAACAATCGACTGGATATCCTCAAACTCGCTCTTGGCGTAGCTGCCCTGGTGATCGACGTCGTGGAGCTCCTGGGCTTTCTGCAGGTCGCAGGGGTCGTATTCATAGCTGATCGATACGGGCACCAGCTTCAGCTCTGCAATCGCATCGCCAAACGCCGCCTGGCGCTCTGCGTTGCGACGCGCCATGGTCAACATCTTGATAATCGCAGGCTCGGTGCGGTCAATGCCATTTTTGGCACGTCCTTCGCGCTGGGCCATCCAGATGGAATGCTGGTCTTCGGTAATCGAGTGGCGGATATAGGCCGAAAGCTGCTGATAAGCCGCCAGCATGGCGCGCTTGCCCCGTGCGCTACGCGGCACGATAAAGCTCTTGTTTAAGCGCATCAGGTCGGTGACATAGGGCTTTTTAAGCAGATTGTCGCCAATCGCAATGCGCACGGTATCGCGGCCTGCCAGGTAGAGGGCGTAGTTGACGAAGGCCGGGTCGAGTGAAATATCTCTATGATTGCCGATAAACAGATAGGCGCTGTTGCCATCAAGCTTATCTAGCCCGGATACCTCGAAGCTGTCGGTGGTGGTGCGGATCATGCGCTCCATGTAATGGGCAATCCGCATCTGGAAGTCGTAGACAGTTGAAACGTCCTTTACTTCGCGACGCACCGCATGACTGGCCAGTGCCCGCGCCAGCGGCGGCGCCCAGCGGGCCAGGCGCGGCAGGCGAAAGCGGGTCAGGGCGTTGAGCAGTTCGCTATCTCGGGAAAGGCGCGCCAGCACATCAGCCACTTCGTGATCCATATAGGGACGAATATCTGCCCAGGGGTCTTCCGCCTGACTGATATGATCGACCGTGCCTGTTGTCATATTCGATGTTGTATTGGATGTTGGTTTGAAATCAGTCATGCGATCCGTAAAACGCTCCCTTCAGTCGGTGGCACCGTGTTTATCCCTTGAGAGGTGATGTCTCAAGAGGTGACGCTGTTGCTTCGCCATCCAGCCATGCCAGCAAGCGTTTGGTATCTTCGGCCAGTGCCTGCGCCATCAGGATAAAATCTGTTTCCAGACGAACAAGCGCATCGTCAGCGTCATCGGCATTGTCGGCCTCTTCGATTAGGGCATCGCTGAAACGCAGACCTTTAATCGCCAAATCTTCATGTAAGACAAAGCTTAGTCGTCCTTCAATGCTTAACGCCAGCTTGCTGGCTTGACGGTCACTGGCCAGCAGCTGCTGGATATCGTCGCTATCCAGGTCTACCTGGCGCGCGCGCAGTACGCTGTCATCACCCTTGGCTTTGAGCTCAACCTGATCGCCCAGCTGCATATCGTTGGGGCGGGTGCTGGCATCGTTCAGCCAAGTGGTCATGGCGCGCAGCGGCAAGGTCTTGGCCGCCAGTGGCGTGACTTTCAGGCTGCCCAGGGTTTCGCGCAGCAGATCCAGAATATCTTCCGCTTTTGTGCGTGAACTGACATTGACGCCAATCAACTGATGGCGAGTGTCCCACCAGACATCCACTTTCTGGCTGCGCACAAAGGCCTGGGGCAGCAGGTTTTCGGTCACCTGCTCTTTCAAGGCGGTCTTTTCCTTGCGAGATACTTTGCGCCCCTCGGCCGCTTCAATTTCTGCGACCTGTTCATCCACTTCTTCCTTGACCACCGAGGCGGGCAGCAGGCGTTCCTGGCGTAAGGCGCTAATCAACCGTTGGCCCTGCATTTCATGTAGCAACTGACCGTGGCCAGCGCGTCCTGCGGGCGCCGTCCAGCCCAGTCTGCGGGCATCAGCATTGCCCAGCGGCGTGGATTTGTGCGCTTGTAGCGCTTCTTCCAGTGCTTCTTGTGAAAGCTCCTGGTCGCCGTGAAGACGGTATAACAGCAGGTTTTTAAACCACATGACGCCTGTACCCAAATGAAAAGTGGCTCATTATGGCGAAAGCAGCGCCTGCCTGCCAGCGCGATTCACGAAGGTCTGATGTAAAAGTCTGTTATGCAATGCGAGGATTGAATGGCTTTCAAACATGTGTTTGATTTGTAGTGATGGTTCACTTTTCAACAAGCCAAGATCAGGAGACTAAAATGTCCGACAAACTTTCACGCCACGCTTTACGGGTTCGCGGCTATCACCTTGACGGCTATGGTCATGTCAACAACGCCCGCTACCTTGAGTTTATGGAAGAGGGCCGCTGGGGATTCTTTGATGATCATCCCGCCTTGATTAAAGAACTGCGGCGGGCAGGCAAAGCCTTTGTGGTGGTCAACCTGAATATTGATTACTGCAAGGCGGCGTTGGAGGGTGATGATCTGGTGGTGCTGACCGGGATTATCAGCGTGGGGGAGCGCAGCGCCGTTTGTCATCATCAGGTGATTCGGCGTCGCGATAGCGCTTTGGTTGCCCGGGCGGATCTGACCTTTGTGCTGCTGGATATCAATGCTAACAAAGCCGCGCCCATTGAAGGCCAGGTGCGTGAGGCGTTGGAGGCGCTGACCCTGGATAAATCAGACTTTAGCGCCTGATCACAGCCTAGCGATGTCACTGACTGCCCTTGCTGCTTCTGCAGTGGTATGATGTAGCGGTATTTGCGCACCACCTTGTAACGTTAAGTAAGGTGGTTTTTTTCAGCGCTTTCAACTATCGCAGCGCCAAAGCAGTGCAAAGGATCTGACTTTCATGGGTGACATCGCCAGAGAAATCTTGCCCGTCAATATTGAAGACGAGCTCAAGCAGTCGTACCTCGACTATGCGATGAGTGTCATTATCGGCCGCGCGCTGCCAGACGTGCGCGACGGCCTGAAGCCAGTGCATCGGCGCGTACTGTTTGCCATGCATGAACTGGGTAATGACTGGAACAAACCGTACAAGAAATCAGCGCGTGTCGTGGGTGATGTGATTGGTAAGTATCACCCGCACGGTGACAGCGCCGTTTACGACACCATAGTGCGTATGGCGCAGCATTTCTCCATGCGCCACGTACTGGTCGACGGCCAGGGCAACTTTGGTTCCATCGACGGTGATAGCGCCGCCGCCATGCGTTACACCGAGGTGCGCATGTCGCGCCTCGCGCATGAGCTGCTGGCGGATCTGGAAAAGGAAACCGTTGACTGGGTCGATAACTACGATGGCACAGAGCGCATCCCGGATGTTCTGCCCACCAAGGTGCCTAACCTGCTGATCAACGGCTCCTCTGGGATTGCCGTCGGGATGGCGACCAATATTCCGCCGCATAACATGCGTGAGGTCATCGATGCCTGCCTGGCGTTGATTGACGATTACACCCTCACGGTGGATGACCTGATGGAATACGTTCCCGGGCCTGATTTCCCGACCGCGGGTATCATCAACGGCCGTGCGGGTATTCTGGAAGCGTATCGTACCGGGCGTGGGCGCATCTATGTGCGCGCCTGCCACACCATTGAGCACGACGATAAAACCGGCCGCGACCACATCATCATTACCGAGCTGCCGTACCAGGTGAACAAGGCGCGGCTGATCGAGAAAATTGCCGAGCTGGTCAAGGAAAAGCGCATTGAAGGCATTGCCGAGCTGCGTGATGAATCCGATAAAGACGGCTTGCGCGTCGTCATCGAGATCAAGCGCGGCGAGTCTGGCGAGGTGGTGGTCAACAACCTATTTGCGCAAACCCAGCTGCAGAATGTGTTCGGCATCAACATAGTGGCGCTGGAGAACGGTCAGCCCAAAACGCTGAACCTGAAACAGCTGCTTGAAGCCTTCATTCGCCACCGTCGCGAAGTGGTTACTCGACGCACTCTGTTTGAACTCAAGAAAGCCCGGGAACGTGGCCATATTCTTGAAGGCCTGACGGTGGCTATCTCCAATATTGATGAGGTCATCGAGCTGATCAAGGCGTCACCCAACGCCGCAGAAGCCAAGGAAAAGCTGCTGGCGCGCAGCTGGCAGCCAGGCCAGGTGACCGAGATGCTCGAACGGGCAGGCGCGACGTCCTGCAAGCCTGAAGAGTTGGAAGAAGGCTTTGGCCTGAACCCGTCGGCCACCGACTATCGCTTGTCGCCTGCCCAGGCCCAGGCGATTCTTGAACTGCGTCTGCATCGCCTGACCGGCCTTGAAACCGAGAAGCTGCTTAACGAATACCTCGCGATTCTGGAAAAAATCGCCGAGCTGACCACCATTCTGGCCTCGCCAGATCGCCTGATGGAAGTGATCTGCGAAGAACTGCACGCCGTGCGTGATCAGTTTGGCAACGATAGGCGCACCGAGATTCAGGCCAGCCATCTGGATCTTTCCATGGCCGACCTGATTGCTGAAGAGGATATGGTGGTTACAGTGTCGCGCTCCGGCTATGCCAAGACTCAGCCGCTGTCAGACTATCAGGCTCAGCGCCGCGGCGGGCGCGGCAAGTCGGCCACCTCAATGAAAGATGAAGACGTCATTGAGCATCTGCTGGTCGCTTCGACCCACGACACCATCCTGCTGTTCTCCAACCGCGGTAAGGTGTACTGGCTGAAGGTATACGAAATGCCGGTGGCCAGCCGTGGCTCGCGCGGCAAGCCGCTGGTCAACCTGCTGCCCCTGGATGAAGGCGAGCAGATCAGTACGATTTTGCCGGTCAGTGACTATGACCCGAGCCACTATATTTTCTTCGCTACGGCCAAGGGCACAGTAAAACGTACCAGTCTTGAGCAGTTCTCGCGGCCACGTAGCGTTGGCCTGATCGCGATTGATATTGAAGAAAATGATCGTCTGATCGGGGCGGCGATTACCTCAGGCGATGATCACGCCATGCTGCTGTCTTCCAACGGCAAGGCCATCCGCTTCGAAGAAGGCAATGTGCGCGCTATGGGGCGTACCGCCCGAGGCGTGCGCGGTATGCGCCTGACCGGTGATGCAGAAGTTATCAGCCTGATTATTCCTAAGAGCCAGCAGATTGATGCCGAAACAGATGCAGAGCCAGATGGTGAAGCGGATGCGGCGGTATCGCTGGAAACCTCGCAAGTCTCCCAGTCGGATGGCCAGATCTATATCCTGACCGCCAGCGAAAACGGTTTTGGCAAACGTACCCGGCTGGAAGAATTCCCGCTGCGCGGGCGCGGTGGCCAGGGCGTTATCGCCATGCAGACCAGCGCACGTAACGGCCAGATGGTTGCCGGCATGCAGGTGTATGACAGCGACGAAATGATGCTGATCACTGACCGTGGCACTCTGGTGCGCACCCGTGTCGAAGAGGTCTCGACCACTTCCCGTAACACCCAGGGCGTGATGCTGATCCGTCTTGGCAAGGAAGAGAAACTGGTAAAAACCGTGCGTGTTGACGAGCCGGAAGACACTGAACTTGACGCAGTATTGCTGGAAGACGAGGACACCCCACAGGCCAACGGCGAGGAGGCAGCAGGAACCGATGACACGTCACTTTAATTTTTGTGCAGGGCCGGCCGCACTGCCGACGGCTGTTCTCGAGCGCGCCCAGGCGGAAATGCTTGATTACCACGGGCGCGGTCTTTCGGTGATGGAAATGAGTCACCGCAGTGATGAGTTCGTGGCCATTGCCGAGCAGGCAGAAAGCGATTTTCGTGAACTGCTTGGCGTGCCGGATAACTACCGGGTGCTATTTCTTCAGGGCGGTGCCAGCCTGCAGTTTGCCATGTTGCCGATGAACCTTTTAGGTAAAGGCGGCAGTGCCAACTTTATCCAGACCGGCATCTGGGGCAAAAAGGCGCTGGCAGAAATCAAGCGCCTTGAGTTGCCTTATCATGTGGCCGCAGACAGCGCAGCAAACGGCTTTACCGCCGTGCCACGCCCGCAAGAGATTCAGCTCAGCAAGGATGCCTGCTATGCCCACTACACCGCCAATGAAACCATTGGCGGCTTGGCCTATGATTACACGCCAGCGCTAACCCGTGCTGATGGCAGCGAGGTGCCGCTGGTCTGCGATATGTCGTCAAGCATTCTTTCCGCGCCGCTGGATGTCTCAAAATTCGGGGTGATCTATGCCGGTGCCCAGAAAAATATCGGCCCAGCGGGGCTGACCCTGGTGGTAGTCCGCGATGACCTGCTGGATCAGGCGCGTACTGGCATTCCGACGCTATTTGATTACAAGGGCATCAGTGAAGCGGGTTCGATGGTCAATACGCCGCCGACCTACGCCTGGTATCTGGCAGGCTTAGTCTTCCAGTGGTTGAAGCATGACGTCGGCGGCCTTGAGGCCATGGCCAAGATCAATCAGCGCAAAGCAGAAAAGCTCTATGCCGCCATTGATCGCAGCGATTTTTACAGCAACCCGATAAAGGTGGCTAACCGCTCGATCATGAACTTGCCTTTTGTATTGGCCGATGCAGCGCTGGACAGCGCTTTCCTGGCGGAAGCCAATGCGGCTGGGTTGTTGAACCTCAAAGGCCACCGCAGTGTGGGTGGCATGCGTGCCAGTCTATATAACGCGGTACCAGAAGAGGGCGTTGATGCGCTGGTGGCCTTCATGGCCGATTTCGAACAAAGAAAGGGCTGAATTGATGAGCGATACCTCCGTCAAGCTGGAAACCCTGCGCCAGCGTATTGATCAACTTGATAGCGATATATTGCGGCTGATCAGTGAGCGGGCCAGCTGCGCCAAGCAGGTGGCTGATGTCAAACTCGCTGATGACCCTACCACTGTCTTCTATCGCCCCGAGCGTGAAGCTCAGGTGCTGCGGCGCATTATGGCGCTGAACGATGGCCCGCTAGACGATGAGGAAATGGCGCGGCTATTCCGTGAGATCATGTCCGCCTGCCTGGCGCTTGAGCAACCCATCAAGGTGGCTTATCTGGGGCCGGAGGGCACCTTCACCCAGCAGGCGGCGCTCAAGCATTTCGGCGAGAGTGCAGTAAGCTTGCCCATGGCGGCCATAGACGAAGTGTTCCGTGAAGTGGAAGCCGGTGCCGTCAACTATGGCGTAGTGCCGGTCGAGAACTCCACGGAAGGGGTAGTTAATCACACCCTGGATACGTTCATGGAGTCATCGATCAATATCTGCGGTGAGGTGGTGCTGCGCATTCACCATCATCTGCTGGTCAGCGAGAATACCCGTCGCGACAAGGTATCTCGAATCTATTCGCATCCTCAGTCCTTTGCGCAATGCCGGAAATGGCTGGATGCGCATTTTCCCATGCCGAACGGGTGCCGGTAGCCTCTAATGCCGAAGCCGCCAAACTGGTCAAGACAGAATGGCACAGCGCAGCGATTGCCGGTGATATGGCTGGCAAGCTCTATGGTCTTGAGCGGATTGCTGAAAAAATCGAGGATCGCCCGGATAATTCCACTCGTTTTCTGATCATCGGCAGCCAGGATGTGCCCATGTCCGGCGATGACAAAACCTCGCTGGTGGTAGCAATGCGCAACCAGCCGGGCGCCCTGCATGACTTGCTGGAGCCTTTTCATCGTCATCAGATCGACATGACGCGCCTGGAGACCCGTCCGGCGCGCTCTGGGGTGTGGAACTACGTATTCTTTATTGATTTCAAGGGTCACCACGCTGAACCTCAGGTGGCCGCCATGCTTGAAGAAGTGCGCCTGCGGGCGGCGGATCTTAAAGTGCTGGGATCCTATCCCCAGGGTGTGCTGTGACGGTGACAAAACCGGAGCAACGCCGCCTGGACGCTAGTCAGCTTAACGAGCCTTGCCTCCTGATTGTGGGGTTGGGGTTGATTGGCGGTTCACTGGCAGCGGCGCTGCGTCAGGGAGGATTCAACCAGACAATCATTGCCTGCGACCCGGATGATGGGGAAGTGCAGCGCGGTATTGAGATGGGCCTGATTGACGCTGGGGGCAGTTGCCTGGCAGAGCTGGCCCCTCAGGCATCCATGATTGTGCTGGCGGTTCCGGTATTGGCCATGGAAAGCGTTATGCGCGAACTGGCCGACTCGCTGGCAGATTTCTCAAAGGTTGTGATCACCGATGTGGGTAGCACCAAAGCCGCTATTCGTGATTGCGTCCAGCAGGTATTCGGGCACTTGCCCAGCACCCTGGTGCTGGGCCACCCGATAGCAGGCTCGGAAAAAGCGGCGTCGCCGCTGCAAATCCAAATCTTTATGTTGACCACAAAGTTATTCTCACCCCGGAAGCCAACGTCGACGCCGATGCGCTCAAGCGCACCCGTCAGCTGTGGCAGGCCTGCGGCGCCGAGGTGATTGAGATGGACGTGGAGCGCCACGATCAGGTGCTGGCAAGAACCAGTCATCTGCCGCATTTGCTGGCGTTTTCGCTAGTGGACACTCTGGCTCGCCAGGATCAGCGGCTGGATATCTTCCGCTATGCAGCAGGCGGCTTTCGTGACTTCACTCGGATTGCGGGTAGTGACCCGGTGATGTGGCGGGATATTTTTATCGCCAATCGCGAAGCGGTACTGGCCTCGCTGGATGACTTTGAAGTTGGCCTGCAACGCCTGCGTAACGCTGTCGCAATCGGCGATAGCGACGCCATGCTGGCCACCTTTGATCGTGCCAGCCACGCCCGACACTATTTTGAATCTCTACTTAATAAAACCAGCTATCAAGCGGAATACCACATGCAACCACAAGGTCAAGTGACGTATAGAGTGCGCCCGGGTGGCAGCGCCCAAGGGCAGCTGCGCGTTCCGGGTGATAAGTCCATTTCCCACCGTTCCATCATGCTTGGCGCTCTGGCCAACGGCGTGACCGAAGTAAAAGGCTTTCTTGAAGGCGAAGACAGCCTGGCTACCCTGCAGGCATTTCGTGAAATGGGGGTGGCCATTGAAGGGCCGCACCAGGGCAATGTGACTATTCATGGGGTCGGGATGCATGGCCTTAAGGCGCCTTCCGGGCCGCTTTATGTGGGTAACTCAGGCACGGCCATGCGCCTGTTTGCCGGTTTGCTGGCCGGGCAGGCATTCGACAGCGAACTGACCGGCGATGGCTCCTTGACCAAACGCCCCATGAACCGGGTGGCCGACCCCTTGCGCAAGATGGGCGCGACGATTGATACCGCTGAGGGCGGGCGCCCACCGCTAAAAATCAGCGGCGGCGCGGCCCTCAAGGGCATCAATTACCTGATGCCGATGGCCAGCGCTCAGGTCAAATCCTGCCTGCTGCTGGCTGGCCTATACGCTGAAGGCGAAACCCGGGTGCGCGAGCCTGCGCCGACCCGCGACCACACCGAGCGCATGCTGAATGGTTTTGGCTACCCGGTAGCGCGAGAGGGCGATACCTGCTGGTTGGAAGGCGGCGGCCAGTTGACCGCTGGGCCGATTGACGTGCCTTCAGATATTTCCTCAGCCACCTTCTTCCTGGTGGCGGCAGCGATTACGCCAGGGTCGGACATCACCCTTGAACACGTGGGTATCAACCCGACGCGTATCGGCGTGATCAATATCCTCAAGCAGATGGGCGCTAACCTTGAACTTGGCAACCAGGCGGAAGTGGGCGGCGAGCCGGTGGCGGATATCCGTATTCGCTATGCGCCCTTGAAAGGTATCGATATTCCGGTGGATCAGGTGCCCCTGGCGATTGATGAATTCCCGGCGCTGTTTATTGCCGCGGCCAACGCCGAGGGCACTACCCGACTGCGTGGCGCTGAAGAGCTACGGGTCAAGGAATCTGATCGTATCCAGGCCATGGCCGACGGCCTGGCGGTGCTGAGCGTTGAACATACGGTGGTCGAGGACGGCATTGATATTATCGGCAACGGTGATGCGGGCACTGCCAGCTATGCCGGTGGGCGCATCAACAGCCTGGGGGATCACCGTATTGCCATGGCCTTTGCGATTGCCGCCCTGCGCGCCAGCGAGGAAATTGTGATTGATGACTGCGCCAATGTGGCAACGTCTTTCCCCAACTTTATTGAACTGGCCACCCGCATTGGCATGACGCTGAGCGTGGAGGGCGAGCATGAATGAATCAGCTCCGGTTCTGGCCATTGATGGCCCCGGCGGTGCGGGTAAGGGCACTATAAGCTGCCTGATGGCCGAACACCTGGGCTGGCACCTGCTGGATAGCGGCGCGCTTTATCGGCTGACCGCTTTCGCCGCCAATAAGCATGCGGTGGCATTGGATGATGAAGCCCGCTTGGCCGAACTTGCCAAGGCGCTGGATGTCAGCTTCCCGATAGAGCAGGGTCAGCCACTGACCGTGCTGGAAGGCGAGAACGTTGGTCAGGCGATCCGCAATGAGCAGGTCGGCGAGTGGGCATCCAGGGTGGCGGCTATTCCCGAGGTGCGCACGGCCCTGCTGCAACGTCAGCGGGATTTCTGCCAGCCACCAGGGCTGGTGGCTGACGGGCGCGATATGGGAACAGTGGTATTTCCCAAGGCTCCGCTTAAAGTCTTTCTGACCGCCTCTGCCGAGGAACGGGCGCGCAGACGCCATCTGCAGTTGCAGGAAGCTGGCGTGGATGCTAATCTCTCGAGTCTTTTGAAGGAGATTCAGGCACGCGATGCACGCGACACGCAGCGCAGTGTGGCCCCTCTCAAGCCAGCAGATGATGCTGTCTTGCTTGATACCACGCGCCTGAGTATACCGGAAGTGGTTGAACAACTGACCGACTGGCTGGCCCAGCGAGGCCTTGCCCCCGGCGCTTGATTCTCCCTTGCGGCGCTCTTGATGCGGCGTCATGACGTGGCAGGGCAGTAACCCCAAACGGAAAGCCCCGTCAGGCCTAACCAGTGTTAACGCCCTCAAGAGTAGAATGACATTAGGCCCGCACTTGCTGGTGGTGCGGAGAAGGCACAACTGCCTCAACAACGTTGATCACGTAGGAACACCATGAGCGAAAGCTTTGCTGAACTGTTTGAACAGTCTCTTAACGACATCAATATGGAACCTGGCGCCATTGTCGCCGCCCAAGTTGTCGACATTGACGGTGACTGGGTTACCGTTAACGCAGGTCTGAAATCTGAAGGCCAGATCCCCGCTGCGCAATTCCGTGATGAAAACGGTGAACTGAATATCGCTATCGGCGATGACGTTCACGTTGCACTGGAAGCGGTAGAAGATGGCTTTGGTGAGACACGTCTGTCTCGCGAGAAGGCAAAACGCGCTGAAGCGTGGAAGATTCTGGAAGCGGCCTTCGAGAAAGAAGAAATCATCAAGGGCGTGATCAACGGTAAGGTCAAGGGCGGCTTCACTGTTGAAGTTGATTCCATCCGTGCCTTCCTGCCTGGCTCTCTGGTTGACGTTCGTCCGGTTCGCGATACTGCGCACCTGGAGAACAAAGAACTGGACTTCAAGGTTATCAAGCTCGATCCCAAGCGCAACAACGTGGTGGTTTCCCGCCGTGCCGTTCTCGAAGCCGAGAACAGCGCCGAGCGCGAAGCACTGCTGGCCACGCTTCAGGAAGGTCAGCAGATCAAGGGTATCGTCAAGAACCTTACCGATTACGGTGCCTTTGTTGATCTGGGTGGCGTTGACGGCCTGCTGCACATCACCGATATGGCGTGGAAGCGTATCAAGCATCCGTCTGAAATCGTGGCCGTTGGCGACGAGATCAACGTCAAGGTGCTGAAGTTTGACCGCGAACGCAACCGCGTATCGCTGGGTCTTAAGCAGCTGGGCGAAGATCCCTGGGTCAACATCAAGGATCGTTACCCGGAAGGTACCAAGGTGCACGCCGTTGTCACCAATCTTACCGACTACGGCTGCTTTGCCGAGCTGGAAGAAGGTGTCGAAGGTCTGGTTCACGTCTCTGAAATGGACTGGACCAACAAGAACATCCACCCGTCCAAGGTTGTTCAGGTCGGTGACGATGTTGACGTCATGATTCTCGATATCGATGAAGAGCGCCGTCGTATTTCCCTGGGTGTCAAGCAGTGTACTGCTAATCCGTGGGAAACCTTCAACGCCGAGCACAACAAGGGTGACCGTGTTTCCGGTACTATCAAGTCGATCACCGATTTCGGTATCTTCATTGGTCTGGAAGGCGGCATCGATGGCCTGGTTCACCTGTCCGACATCTCCTGGACAGAGACTGGCGAAGAAGCGGTTCGTAACTTCAAGAAAGGCGATGAAGCCGAAGCCGTTATTCTGTCGATCGACCCCGAGCGTGAGCGCATCTCCCTGGGTATCAAGCAGATGGATTCCGATCCGGTTGCTGAATACCTGGCCGTCAACGACAAGGGCAGTATCGTAACAGGCCGCATTGTTGAAGTTGATGCCAAGGAAGCGCACGTTGAGCTGGCAACAGACGTTATTGCCGTGCTCAAGGCGTCTGAAATCAGCGCTGATCGTGTCGAAGACGCGCGCAACGTGCTGAATGAAGGCGACAGCGTAGAAGCGCGTATTATCAATGTCGATCGCAAGAGCCGTCAGATCAATCTGTCGATTAAAGCGAAAGAGCAGGATGATACTCGCCAGAACCTGAAGAAGATCCGTGATCAGGAGCCGGAAACAGCCGGCGGCCCGACCACAATCGGTGATCTCATCAAGCAGCAGATGGGTGGAGGACAAGACTAAGCGTCTTGGTCTGACAAATACCCCTTCAGGGTATCCAAAACGCCGCCTTAACGGGCGGCGTTTTTTTTCGTCTGTCTGCCTGTCACATGAAAGTCTGCCCAGATCTTTAGGTGTTTATCAGACAGCTTTTATTTTTTGTTTACTCTTCCGGCATCAGCTATTGCCAGCCTTGTTAAGCCACCTTTTGGAGCATAGGCTTGTGTCGCTAACTTGATGTTTTTGAATTTATATTTTGCTTATTATTGACTTGGTGAAGATTGGCTAACACTGCAACGTGATGGAAAGGCGGGTTAAATATTGCTTATTTGATTAATCAGATCGACATATTTAACCAGATCCCCTTTGCAATTGGCTGAAATAGGTTAAACTATTGTCAGTTGAGTTAATGAACTCAATCAGCTTTCGGTACTCGAACATTAACGGAGAGTTCACGGCTAAAGCCTGACGGTTGGACCTTAACAGCCTGGCTTCCATGACTGAACTTGATAATCTGGTTGTAACAACTTGACGTTAATGATCGGCATCCAGATAGTAGTGACGCCAGAAATATGTAAGGTTAACTTCCGCTTTCTGCGAGAAGCGCGCCATATAGAACCGGTAGCTGGGGCCTTTGAAGGTTCGGTTAATGAGTAGGCCACAAGCTGCTTGTTTTCCTCCTTTGCAGGCCTAATATAATTGGCAAGAGTTATTGGCAAGACATCTTTACATCAAAAGGATCCCCTAATATGTCCCTATTAAACGAATACATTCTGAAAGAGCAGCAATTAAAGCAGCTTCAGGAAGACCTGAATCGTCTTGAGAACGATCAGCGCCTGAAAAATGAACTGGCTTTCAAGGAAAAGCTGGAAGCCTTGATGGAAGAGTTCGAAAAGTCAGCTGCAGATGTCATTGCGCTGCTTGACCCTAATGCCGAGCAGCGCAGCGGCAAGCCGCTTAAAAGTACGGATGGCCGTCGTAAGCGCCGCCTAAAAATCTACAAGAACCCCCACACCGGTGAAGTGATTGAAACTCGCGGTGGTAATCATAAGGGGCTGCGCGCCTGGAAAGATCAGTATGGCGACGAGACAGTAGAATCCTGGTTGGAGCGTATGGAAGACTAAAAGCGGTTTCAGTGGCATTATGAAGGCCCGATATCGAGATACGATGTCGGGCTTTTAAAAATAGGAATATTTTTAGTCCTGTTAATGCTATTGATGCCATAAATGTCGCATGAGTACAGGCAAATGATGACTCTGGCGACGTTGATGACTCTGAGTATGTTGACTATCTTGCTATTTATCCATGTGCTAGTTGGCCATATATAGTACACTTGCCATATGCTTAGCTAGAAGCAAAGCCAGATATACGGCGCCATGCCCCACAAAACCATAATAAGTTGAAATGCCATTCCTGTGGTGGGCCAACAAGGCATAACACGCAAGTAAGCAAGATGCTGGCAGCTGATCCTAAATTGCCAACACCTTGCTATGTTTTTTAACGTCATGCGCGAGATTCCACGTCCAAGCTACGCATTGGGCGTGGATGGATAGCGCGCCGTCCGTCAGTACGGCCTGATTGAGTTGTCGTGCGTTGTGTTTTGATATTGATACGCACCTTTTTCCTGATATATTTACAGTAGGTGTTACTCAAAAGGCGACTCATGTTTGTTAATCGCGTTGAACGCATCATCATTCGCCCCGGCCATGCCAATCATGCGGCATGCCGTCGGCTGTGTGTGGCAACGCGAAAAGTGGCCAACGCCACGTTGTATCACATTCGACAGGCACTCTTTGCCGAGGCGCCAATCAGTGCTAGTCAAGCTGACAAAATCCTCAAACGTGAGCATAAGGACGTGTATAGCCTACTGCCTTCAGCGGGTGCTCAGCGCACCACACAGCTGGTTGGCGATAGCTGGAAAAGCTGGGTCAAGGCCAAGGCAGATTATGCCCGCCATCCTGAAAAATACCGCGCGCCGCCCAAAATCCCCGGCTATGGCAAAGGCGCTCGAACCTATGTCGTCAACCGTAATGGCTATAAAATCGTCAACGGTATGATCCATCTTAGCGGTGCCAAGGCGTTCGGTTTTCAGCCCGTTAAGACCACGGTGTGCGAACACCAACCCTTCAATGCCAAGGCCGATGAAACGGTGGTGACGGATATCCACATTGTGCCGCTAGGCACCTCGTTTTGCATTGAGATTGGATATATCAAGGAGACTGCCTCACCCCCACTGCTCGACATGAGCCGTGTACTTTCGCTTGATATCGGTATCGATAACCTTGTCGCCATCACCTCCAATCAGCCGGATTACCGTCCTGTTCTGGTCAAGGGCAAGGTCATCAAGTCGATCAACGCGAAGTACAACAAGGACAAGGCGGCATTAGCCAAGGAAGGCAAAAAGCGGCACATCCGCTCGAAAGTCGGAAAACGTCATGCGCGCATCCATGACTATTTTCACAAGGTCAGTCATTGGATCGTGAGCGAGTGCGTGCGCACCCGCACGGGCAAGCTGGTCATTGGTAAAAACCCCGGGTGGAAACAGGGCGTGAATGTTGGTCGTGTCAACAACCAGAAGTTCACCGCGATCCCGCACGCCAAGCTGATTGACATGATCCAGTACAAGGCAGAAGAGCAGGGCATCGAGGTGGTACTGATGAACGAAGCCTACACCAGCAAAGCCAGCGCCCTGGATCTTGACCCCATTCCCGACTATGACGAAGCACGAAAGCAAAAACCGACCTTTAGCGGCCGGCGCGTCAAGCGCGGTCTCTACCGTACCGCGTCACGTCAGCGGATCAATGCAGACGTCAACGGTAGCGCGAATATCATGCGAAAAGAAATCGGCAACGAGTGGATCAGCAATCACCTTCGAGCCGGTAAGGGCGTTGTGGACACGCCCATGACCATCACGCATATCGATGCGCGGTTGTCATTAGAAGCTTGCCAACGCGCAAGCGAAACCACCTCTAACTGCAAAGCCGCTTAGGGGTGGTAGTTCATGACCTGTTTCTTAACAATCGTACTGCAATTACGTTATTGCATTTACCTGCATCTCAAACCCGAATGGTGCCTGTCTGATAAATCGTCACGACGGTGAGGGCAAAGATGGAAACCTAATGAAATACCAGAAACCACATAAGCCTCTTGATGAGCGCGATAAGTTGCGTCAGTTCCGTGAGCTTGATGATGCCTTTGCCAAGGCACTACGTGAACTGGAAGACCCAAATAACAAGCTGAATATTCCGACTGGCCCGCCGGTTCGTTCATTGGCTAGCCTTGAAGATGATGAACGCAAACGGCAAGAAGCGCAGCGTCCATCGGTTGAAGAACAGCAAGCGGAAGAGTTCAGATTACGTTTAGAAGCTCTGTTGAGTACAGCGCCGTTGAGCCGTGAAGAATTACTGGACGTTATTTATACGCTGGTTGAACTGGGGCAGTGGCCATTAGATCGTGCGCCTAATACGGCAAAAGATCCGTTGCCTGTCAGCAAGCGGGCCTAACGGTAGCGAAAAACTCTCAGGCTGGGTAAGAAGACATCGCTTTCCAGTTTTTCATCGCGGCGCCGTGCCCGTGTGCGGGTTTCTGGCGGTGTTGATGGCGGATGATTAGTATGCGGCAGGCGGCCATCACTGCTGGGCACAAAAATCGGCATGGCAGCGTTTAAAGCTCTTCGCGTATGCCCATCTTCAAGGGGCTCAGCAAAAAACAGGTTGGCGCGCATTAAAGGCGCTTGTGCCTGCACCTGGGCAAGTACTTCGCCACTGGGTATGCCTGCCAGCTTTCGCAGCTGAATACGAATATGATCCGCCTCATTATCAAAAGCCAGCAGCTTCTGCTCGGCTTCGCGTACGCTCAGCTTCTTGATGGAACGCCCGCTGCTGTACCAGGCAAAGCGCACCCTTGATACCGGCGCTTCAGCCACGGGCAGCCTGCGCCAGCATTGTTTCAGGTGCAGCCGGGCCAGGCCGGTCTTTTCCAGCACCTGTTCAACATCCGGGTGGCGCTTGGGCAGTTGCGCCTTGGCTTCGCCCAGCAGGCTAGCTGACTGTTCCTTGATACGTTGCAGGCAGGCTGCGATGTTGGCTTTGGCGAGATTAGCTTCATCTACAGCCGCCAGCAGGGTGTCATCAGCGGCAATCAGGCCAATATAGTTGCGTGTTTCGCGCCCGTCCTGCCCGTGCGTATGCCACATATCCAGCAAAGCGCGGCGCAGCCAGACGCTGTTGTCGTCCAGCTTGCCGGATACTCCGGTGTCAGGAGAGTTATCAAATCGCCAGACCGTCTGTGGGCCCTGCTGGAAGCAGCTCACTACCTGCTCAAGCGTCTCAATCAGTTGATCAAAGGCCTGGTCAAGCGTATGGCGCAACTGATAATCAAGTGGGGTTTGGGTATTGACGTCGTCGTTTATCGACATTGGACGGTTTCTTCAGCTGAGAGGGGTGTCACGGTCTGCCTGTTGCAGGAGGGTGTCCAGATCAGCCTCATCCATGGCGGATTCGCCAACAATGCGGTGCGACTCATCAGCCCAGGCGCCCAGGTCAATCAACTGGCAGCGCTTGCTGCAGAAGGGGCGGTAGGTATTTTCAGTTGACCAGGCGACCTTGCGCGCACACTGTGGGCAGGCGACTTCAAGAGGGGCATCATTGGCAGCTTTTTGCATACAAGGCTCGGTTTGGAAAGTATCAAGTATCAGTGAGTGACGCCGCCTGGCGCCATCTGGCATCCAGCGCCGCGACCTGTTCGCGCATATACGTCTGGTCACGGTGGTTCCTTATTACCTCATCTGCCCGTGCCAGACGCTCGCTACGCGGCATCTGGGCACCCAGAATAGCATGCACCTGCTGTTCGCTCACCCCATCCCGGGCCAGGGTGCGGCTTAATTGCAGCGACTCAGGAATATCGACCACCACAGTAGTGTCCACCAGTGTCTGTTGGCCGGACTCGAACAGTAAGGGTGATACCAGCAGCTCATAGGGTGCGCCTTGCTGTGATAGGCGCTCCAGGTGCTCAAGCAGGCGCTGGCGTACCCTGGGGTGAGTCACGCTTTCCAGCCAGTTGCGCTCTTCTGGGTGATTGAAGATAATCTCGCGCAGAGCCGCCCGGTTCAGGCTGCCATCCGCGTTGGTGACGGCGTTGCCATGGCGCTTGTAAATAGCCTCCAGCGCAGGTTCGCCCGGGGCGACGATTTCTCGTGCCACGTCGTCGGCATCCACCCAGGGAACACCCAGCTCAGCAAAGGCGCGGGCCACGGTGGATTTCCCTGAGCCGATTCCGCCGGTTAAGCCAACAATCATTGCTATGTCTCCTTTATCAGACACCCACAGCGGTCAGGTAAAGCGCTATCAGAGTATCGCCCATCAACAGGGCGACCCAGCCACCAAGCGCCAGAAAAGGCCCGAAAGGCATTGGCAACCCGCGCTGGTCTTTATGCATAAGCTGCCAGGTAATTCCGAAGAGGGCGCCGATTCCGGCAGAAATAATCAACACCAGCGGCAGGGTCTGCCAGCCGACCCAGGCTCCCAGAGCGGCGAGCAGTTTGAAATCTCCGTAGCCCATGCCTTCCTTGCCGGTGACCAGTTTGAACAGCCAGTAAACACTCCACAGCACCAGATAACCTACCATGGCGCCGATCACGGCTGCGGGCAGCATCAGGGGCTGGAAAAGCAGCTGATAAACTAAACCGGCCCATAATAGCGGCAGCGTCAGGGTGTCGGGTAATAGCTGTGTACGCAGGTCGATCACGGCCAAGACCAGCAGGGTATAGCAGGCAGCAGCGATAAACAGCGCCTGCCAGGTCAGCCCGAACAGTGCCACTGTTGCCAGTGCAATGATTCCGCCTGCCAGCTCGACCAGCGGATACTGCGGGCTGATGCGCCCGTGACAGGCCGCGCAGCGTCCACGGCGTTTCAGCCAGCCAATCAGCGGCAGATTATCATGCCATTTGATCGGCGTGCGGCAGGCGGGGCAGAGGGAGCCTGGCCAGATCAGGTCGAAGCGTTCCTGCACTTCCTCAGGCTGCTCAAGTGCCGCCAACGCCTCGCTACGCCACTGCTGAATCAGCATTACGGGCAGGCGGGTAATCACCACATTCAGAAAACTGCCCACGCACAGCCCAACCATCAGCACCAGCAGCCAGATAAACATAACTCTCCTGTTGAATTTTCAAACATTGAATTCACCACTCACCACTCACCACTCACCACTCACCACTAAAGCGCTGTCCCGATCTCGAAAATAGGCAGGTACATGGAGACAATAACACCGCCGACGAGCACACCTAGCACCACAATCACCAGAGGTTCCATTAATGAGGTCAAGGCATCTACCTTGTTATCAACTTCTTCCTCGAAATAATCCGCCACCCGGCTGAGCATGGCATCCAGGGCGCCGGACTCTTCACCGATGCTGACCATCTGAATGGCCAGCGCTGGAAACTGGTTGGTCATGCGCATGGCAAAGTGCAGCGGCTGACCCGTGGCGACATCATGGCGCACCTGCTCAACGGCGCGTTCATAGACGGCATTGCCGGTTGCCCCGGCCGCCGTGGACAGCCCCTCGATCAAAGGCACGCCAGCAGAGTAGGTGGTAGCCACCGTGCGAGTAAAGCGCGATACGGCGGATTTATGCAGAATATCGCCAAGAATCGGCATACGCAGCATCATGGCGTGAACCTGATAGGTCACCTTGGCAGATCGACGCATGGCCATGCGCAGCAGATAGATAGCGCCCACCACAGCGCCAAGCGCATGCAACCAATATGCCTGGGCAGCCTCGGACATACGAATGGTGGCCTGGGTCATGGCGGGTAACTCGCCGCCAAAGCCCGCGAACATGCTTTCAAATTCCGGCACTACCTTGACCAGCAGCAAGGAGGTTACCCCAAGGCCGACCAGCAACACGGCCGCCGGGTACCATAAGGCTTTCTTGACCCGGCCCTTGAGGGATTCGACTTTCTCCTTGTAGCTGGCGACGCGATCCAGCATCTGGTCAAGCGAGCCTGACTGCTCACCGGCATCAACCAGGTTGACGAACAGGCGGTCGAAGTGGCGGGGATGGCGTCGCAGCGCCTCGGAAAAACTCGACCCGGATGACACGTCATTGGCTAAATCCTGCAATAGCCGAACCATGCTGGGTTTTTTGACGCTTTCCGAGACCACTTCGATGGATTGCAGCATGGGGATACCGGCGCGGATCATGGTGGCCATCTGGCGGGTAAAGACGGTGATATCCTTGGCGTTAACCCGCCCCCGGCCTGAAAGCGAGCCTTTCTTGCGCACTCGCTTGACGGTGATCCTGTGTTTCTGCAGCTCATCTTGCACGGCGGCCTGGCTTCGGCTGACTACCTCACCGCTCAGCTTGCGGCCAGACTGATCCGCCCCTTGCCATTTAAAGCGGTAAAGTTCAATTTCCGGACGGGCTTTTTCTTGGTCGCCATGGCGTTGTCTCTTTACGTTATTCACGCGTGATACGATTAATTTCTTCAAGGCTGGTGATGCCCTCCATGACCTTCATCAGCCCGCTGGTGCGCAGGTTGAAATGGCCTTCCAGGCGCATCTGGCGGTCAATATCTATCGAGTTGGCATCGCGCATGATTAGTTCACTCAAGGCATCATTAATAGGCACCACCTCATAAATACCGGTACGGCCCTTGTAACCCTGGGTACACTGTTTACAGCCGTTAGCAGTGTAAAGCGTCGCCTTGGCAATCTGTTCATCACTGAAGCCTTCATGGCGTAGCGCCTGTTCTGGAATCTCGATAGGCGTTTTGCAGTTGTTGCACAATTTACGTGCCAGGCGCTGAGCAATAATCAGGCTGACTGCGCTGGCAATATTAAAGGCTGTCACCCCCATATTGGAAAGACGCGTCAAGGTTTCGGCGGCGGAATTGGTATGCACCGTGGACAGCACCAGGTGGCCCGTCTGGGAGGCCTTGATGGCAATATCCGCGGTTTCCAGATCACGTATCTCGCCGACCATGATGACATCCGGGTCCTGGCGCAGAAATGCGCGCAGCGCATTAGCAAAATCCAAACCGATTTTGGGCAGAACATTGACCTGGTTGATACCGGGTACCTTGATTTCCACCGGGTCTTCGGCGGTACATATATTGCGCTGGGTCTGATTGAGGATATTGATACCCGTGTAGAGAGAAACGGTCTTACCGCTACCCGTCGGCCCCGTCACCAGAATAATACCCTGAGGTTGTGCAAGAGCCTTTTCATAAAACTCTCGCTGGCTGGGTGTAAAGCCCAGGTGTTCAATACCCATCTGCGCGGCAGCCGGATCGAGCAGGCGCATGACGATTTTTTCACCATACACTGTCGGCAAGGTGTTGACGCGGAAATCCAGTGAATGCGAACGGGACAACTGCAGTTTCATGGCGCCGTCCTGAGGTAGGCGGCGCTCAGAGATATCCATACGCGCCATGATCTTCAAACGCGCGGCAATACGGTTGCGCATGGTGAAAGGCGGCCGGGCGATCTCGATCAGCATGCCGTCAATCCGGAAGCGCACCCGAAGCTGGGATTCATAAGGCTCGAAGTGAATATCCGAGGCGCCCCGGCGAATGGCATCCAGCAATATCTTGTTAACAAACTTAACGATAGGGGCGTCGTCACTTTCAGCTTGAAGCTCATCCAGAGGCACATCGGCGGGGTCATCAGCCTGGGAAAAATTCAGTTCAGAGACGGCATCATCCACGCCGTCCAGTTCGTCCATCATACTGGCTTCGTTCTGGGCCAGATAATCTTCCAGCGCGCCTCTTAATTGATCAACTGGCGCCAGCACCCCTTCAACGCTGAAACCGGTGGCAAATTGCAGGTCGTCCAGCTCGGTCAGGGTAGCGGGGTAGGGCACGGCCACGGTCAGGCGGTGACCATGGCGCACCAGTGGCAGCACGGTAAGCTGGCGTAACAGGCGCACGGGGTAATCCGCGACCGGGGGCAGCGAGCTGATGCGCACCGCATCCAGGTCGATCACCGGCAAGCCGTATTCCCAGCCCGCAGCAGTGGCGGCATCGTTGGGTTTCACCAGGTCGTTATCAATCACATGGCGCAGGATGGAGATATCTTGGCTAACGGCCACCGCTTCGGCGTTAATCGCCTGGTCGTTACTCAGCAGGCCATGCTTGACCAGACGTTGGGCAATACCGCGCAGGCCACCTCGCGCGGCCGCATGGCTAAGGGTTGATTCTTGATGCTGCTGGCTCATGGCGGTTCCATCAAAAGAGGCATAATTCAACCTTTTGTACCATACTCGAAGCGATCACCGCACCTGCACTCAAGTTAAGGCATTTTCGGTTGATACAGGGAAGGAAATCATTTGAAACATTAGCGCATCTCAGTTAATGTAACAATTGTTAATACTAAGATGCTCCGCATCCCCATGGAGCCAGGAGAACGCACTATGCAAAATACACATATTCGTAACATTCGCCGTCTGCGCCAAAGCGGCTTCACGCTGATCGAGCTGCTGATTGTGGTTGCCATCATCGGCATTCTGGCGGCGGTGGGTGTGCCGCAGTATAATAATTATCTGGATCGAGCTTCTATATCTGCTTGCGAAGGAGAGCTAAGTTCCTTTAGGTCTGGTGTCAGTGCTGCAAATGCTGTAGACGATGCCAATCAGACTGAGTTGAAAGCTTTTATTACTGCTTTTGATTTTCAAGCTTGCGTAATCGGCAATGGCGATAAAGAAAAGCTGGCAGCAAATTTCATTGGTGACGATGTCAACGGTACAGGTCCTGCCTCTGTGGATGCGACTACAAATCGTGGTGATAATATAAATGTTTCTGATGCTGGTGTTATCACTGAAAGCTAACATGTGATATTTATTCGCTTGTGTTAATGAAAAAACTAGATGTGTAGATTGGTCGTCAAATTGGGCGACCTTTTTTACTTACTATCAAAATTGTGATTCATGACTTTTATGAATCTATCATTGTCTTTTATTATTATTTTGCTACATTAGCTTTTTTCATATTTGATGAGATAGTTTTCTTAGCTTTTAAAAAGTGTCGTGTAACTTTAGTTGGATAAAAAGATTGCAATAAAACACCTTGGTTATATTTATGCAGCCTAATGAAGACGGTTTTACCCTGATCGAAGTGCTGGTAGTAGTGGCTGTGATAGGTATTATCTCTGCCATCGCAGCGCCGATGTATAAGGGGTATCAGTTACGCACTCATGCTAATGCTGCCTTATCAGGTGCCAAAGCCCTCCAGTCGCCAATAGAAGCACAAATTTTAGGCGTAGGCTCAACGGTAGGCACTGTGGGCGCTGGCATGGCTGTTAAAGTTGTCACCGAAGATGAAACCGCTACCATCACCGCTGATAGAAAAGATTTGGGGAAAGTCACCCTCACCCGTGTTTCCAGCGGCGAATGGCGCTGCGAACACACTTTTGACCTTGAGCTGCAAGGCTGTGAAAAAACCGATTAATAGATCCTGACAACTTGCCCCACTACCCTCGCCTGATTATTCACCCAGCTTCCCAACGCCTTAACTTTATTTTACCTTTCAAAATCCCTGCCGATATGCCTAAATGTAACTATTGATTTAATATTTGCTTGGAGGCATCCGTTGACGCCGTTTACTGCCCCACAGCAGCGCGTAAAAGGTTTTACCCTGCTGGAACTGCTGGTGGCGATTGCGGTTATTGCCATTGTGGCTGCTATTGCCGTGCCCAGTTTTACCGAGATAGTACGTCAGAACCGTGCTACCAACCTGGCTAACAGCATGGTTTCAGCCTTGAACCTGGCGCGCAGCGAAGCCGTCAAGCGCGGCGCTCAGGCGAGTGTCTCTGCTTTGGAGAGCGGCTGGGAAACAGGCTGGCAGGTCAGGGCAGGGGGCAACGAGCTGCGCCGCTGGCCTACTGAGAATGCCTCTGTAACGCCATCAGTAACAACGATTACGTTCAACCCAAGAGGCAGGCTGGCTGCAGCCTCCGGGATACAGATAACGGTGGGCGTCGATGCCGCCTTGCGCTGTGTTCGGGTAAGTCTGAGTGGTAGCGCACGGGTCGCAGAGCAGCGAGGAACCTGTGATGACTAGTTGGAGACAGGCTCATAGCCATGATCAGGCAGGATTTTCATTGATTGAAGCTCTGATAGCGCTGGTAGTGCTATCAGTTGGCTTGTTGGGTGTCGCAGCCCTGCAGACCCAGGCGTTGTTACAGAGCCGTGATGCCTACCTGACCAGCCAGGCGACCAGCCTGGTGCAGGATATGGCAGATCGTATCCGCGCTAATCCTGATGCTATATCCGATTATGCGCATACGGCAGGCAGCAGCCCACCCAGTGGGAGTTCGCTTGCAGATAATGATGTAAAAGACTGGCTGGCAGATTTGACAACGACCTTGCCACAAGGCCAGGCAAATATAGTGATAAACGGTAGAGAAGCGGATATCACAGTGACGTGGCAGGAAGCGGAAGGAGATACAAACCGCTCTACCAATATCGTGACCGAGATACCATGAAAACCATGCGTATAAAAACACTTCTGCCATGGCGCCCGGCATCACAGCAGGGGTTGAGCCTGATCGAGCTTTTGGTCGCCCTGGTCATTTCAGTGATTCTCTCACTGGTAGTTTATCAAGTATTTGATATTGCCCAGCGTACTAGTCGTTTACAGGCTGCTATTGCCCAATTACAGGATTCCGGGCGCTTTGCCTTGCAAACCATGGCGCAGGATCTCCGCCAGACCGACTTCAATGGCAGTTGTGATACTCTTAGTACCAAGTTTCATCTTGAAAGTGAGAGCGGCCTGAAGACGGGGCTGGCGTCTTTGATGGGATGGGAATCAGCCGATGATAGTGGCTTTGCAAATACGCTGGCCAATCCCGTCGCTGACTCTCCTCTGGTGACTTTCAGCGGAGTGGCATCGACGTATACACCCACGTCTCCCGGCGGGGTGAGCATTGAATCTGCCAACTCGGCTTCTCAGCTGAAGCTGAGTTCTTCAGTCTCCAAGCAGTTTCAGAATCGAATTCTGCTGCTGGAAGCTGGGGAAAGTTGTGAGGTTTTCTTCAACAATGCTTCACAGCCTGATCGTTTGGCTAAAACAAGGAAAAATAATGCTTTTACCCGCAACCAGTCACCTGGCAGCAGCCCATGGGGAGTTCAAGCAGGCAATGAGTTAGTGGCTATTAGTGCACTTGATAAAGGTGTTTATTATCTGGGATTCGACCCTGTTAATAATTTGCCCTCCATAATGTATCTGGATATCAGTCGTGAGTCACCAAGTAATCAGGTTGTAGCGAATCATGTAGCTGCCATGCGTATTTTGTATCTTGAAAGTGGGCAATACCGTCCAGCTGCAAGTGTAACTGATTGGGTATCAGTAACGGCGCTCAGGATCAGTCTTCTAATGCAAAGTGAGGAAAGTGTTCGCTCTGCACGCGAAGCTGAAACACTCGCTAGTGAATTTGGGATTGGCAATTTTCGTGGATTAAGTGGTGCAGCGGCAGAAGACTTCACCCAGATATTCAGCGATAACCCGCAGCGCCTTTATCAAGTATTTACCACCACAGTTAAGCTGAGAAATCGCTGATGAACCATCAAGAGGTGAGACCTCGCCGTGAACAAGGCATGGCCCTGATTATTACACTGGTGTTTATGTTGATTCTGACCATTATTAGTTTTTCTGGATTGCAAAGTGGTATTACACAAAGCCGAATGGCCAGTAATCAACAGGATTACAATGCTGCTTTTCAAAATGCTGAGGCAGCGCTTCGTGCTGGTGAGGAGGATGTTAAAGACGCTGATATTTTAGACTTGCCTACAAGCCAAGGGGCTTGCCAATGTTCCCCAGTAGGTGCTTCAGATAACTTCTGTGTCAATAAAATACGTGATTTATCTCCGATAATTGATGCCAATGGAGAACGGTTGAGAATACTGTACTGTGTTCGCGCGATGGGCATAGGTAATAGCAGTAGCTCTAGAGTCATGCTGGAGTCACGCTTTGTAAAAATTGAGGGTATTTAAATGGTTAATAAATTTTTAGTTTATTTTTTGTGCTCTTTGTTTTTAATTATCTCAAACTCTTCATTTGTTCAAGCAGGGGCATTTCTCGATCCTGATGATTTACCGGATTACTCAGATGAAGATAGTTCTGGGGAAGGCAACAACGGCAACAACGGCAACAACGGCAACAACGGCAACAACGGCAACAACGGCAACAACGGCAACAACGGCAACAACGGCAACAACGGCAATGATGATGATGTTTTAGAGGATGAAACTCCTAGCACTCCGTCAACTGGTAATGGAGATGCAGTTTACGAAGACTACGAAATACCTAATGATGAAATAGGTATGTCTTCTGCGCCACTGAATACAGTCTCGCGCGTGCCGCCGAATGTGCTGCTGATTCTTGATAATGCTGAAAGCGGTCAGGAAGGCCTGGATGGGCGAGTCGCTGTAGGTGGTGAAATAGGCGATAAGTTCGTCGACAGGGACGATCCAGAATGCCAACCAGAAAATATCAGTTCTGAAACTTGCCCCGCAGGTGCGAAATCTAGCTTAAGTAAGTCCAGTATCATGAAATCAGTTGGTTTGAGGTTAATTAAAGACTATAAAGATGAAATTAATATGGGGTTGATGGCATACCAGCAATATCCTGCTTCAACAACCCAACAAAGTGTTTTTGCCAGTACTCTAACAAACGGTACAGCTCTTTGGAATTTGACTGAGCGAGCTCTTGACGTAAGATATTCAAAAAAGATAAACCTGATTTCTTTGATCCCGATTTTTCTGGTAATTGGGATGCTTCTCAAAAAAGGTATAGGGTAGATCTGCCTAGCTCAGATTTTTATGCTTTCTTTAATGTTGGTGTTCCAGGTTACTATAGTAGGAATGGTACAGAATATTGGCAAAGGAATAGTTCAAGCAATGCAGTTGAGCATTGGGTTTACCGTTATCGTGATATTGGTATATCTGGCTCAAGTGAAACTGCTACAGAAGGTGTTTTTTATAGTGATAGAGTCGGAGGTGACACCAGAATTCCTTTAGTAGACAGTCTTCGACAGAGAGGAATACCCAACTGGGGAGAGGATTTGCTTTCCCTGGCATTGAACCAAACTGAATGGAGAAGCACTGTCTCTCCTGGCTTAGGATATTTACATGTGCCTATTGGGGGCTTAATGAAGATGGCACTGTTAATGAAGACCATTGGGGAAGAATAAGTACTAAACTGGGTAAGCAGCGGCATGATTGGCCGGGTGAATTGGGTGAGGCTGATAACCCTATGACAGATCCCTCCTGGCCAATTATTTCCGCAGGCCTAACCCCTCTTGAAGGTACCATGTACACAGCAACCGATTATTTCCTGAATAGAACTGGTTATTTTAATCGTAATCAAGGAAATAATGGATTTGAGCTTCCCAATATTGATAACCCAGAAGCAAGTCAATGTCTTGTTAACGCCAACATCTGGCTGACAGACGGGTTACCATCTGTTGACCGTTCGGGTCGTCCCCTTGGTTCAAATGTGAAAGAGGCAATTGCTCAGGCCGAGTCTTCAATAAAGCGTTTGTATTGCGAATCTTATAAACCAAATCCAGAAAAATCAGTTACCAATTATCAACAGATATGTAAAGATTATGATCAGGAAAGTGTTTATAATGGCAATCGTTTAAATGATCCCGTTAAGACTTATGTCGTAGGTTTCAGTCTCCCGCCGGATGTGGTCAATATCTTCGGTGATGGTGAAAACCCTCTTAACGTACTTGCCGCAGCAGGCGGTACCGATCAGGCTTACCTTGCAAATGACGAAGACTCACTTAATGAAGTGATGCAGCAGGTTTTTGGTAACATCATTGCCGGCGCTCAGTACAATACCTCAGCGGCTTCAAATGTTAGTGAGCTAAACGCTGCAACAGATTCTTTTATTTATACGGCCAGTTTTGATAGTGGAGATTGGTCTGGCACCTTAGAAGCCTATCGCATCGGAACGGATGGCAGCCTGGCACTAGAGTGGTCGGCAGAAGATAGTCTCAGCTCTCAGGCAGAAAATCGCAATTTGCTCACTTCTACAGTGATAAGAAATGAAGATGAAAGCTTATCGACGACTGGCGTGATGCTCAATGAATCGACGACGCAATTAACAGTGCCAGAGGTGAGTTGGCTAAAGGGTCAAAATGTTGAAGGTCTTCGCAATCGTCAATTCCTGCTGGGTGATATTATTAACTCTAACCCTAGAGTCATTCCTGCAACCGATGAACGTTCAGGTGTGGTGTTGGTAGGAGCCAATGATGGTATGCTGCATGGATTTGATACCAAGACTGGTAGAGAGCTTTTTGCCTACATGCCGGCTGAGCTGAGTTTTGGAGAAAACCCAGCGATCCGTGAGTTGATGCAACCAAATTATGCCCACCGCTATTTTGTCGATGGTGAGACAACAGTTAAAGAAGTGACCATTGATGGCAAACAACGGGTTATTGCCGTTGGAACCATGGGGGCAGGTGGGCGCTCAGTCTTTGCATTGGATATTACTGACCCTGGAAACGTAGGGTCTGATGATGTTCTGTGGGAATTCCGTCATCCTGAGCTAGGCGTTGGAGTGAGCAGTGCAAAAATTACAGAGATAGACGGTGTACCGGTAGCTGTCTTTGGTAATGGTTATAATAGTACTGGGTATCAAGCTTCTCTATTTATAGTGGATTTGAAAACGGGTAATTTTTTGATCTCTGATAGCAATGGCCATGCGATGCCTATCAGCACAGGTTCTGGTAGCGCAGACGCCCCTAATGGTTTGGCGGCACCTGCGGTTTTAAGTAATAGCGGAGTGGCTTACGCAGGGGACCTTAAGGGTGATATGTGGCGTTTTGATCTAAAAAATAAAAGTGTGCGTAAACTGTATAGCGGAAGCCCTGATCGTCCTATTACCTCTGCTCCTGCGTTGACCGCCAGTAACATTCGTCCAAATACAATGATGGTGTTATTTGGTACAGGTAGTTATTTCCGTAACAGTGATATTGGTGATATCGCTACTCAGCGCTTGATTGGATTGCAGGATGGCCTTGATGATCAGTCAACCATTGTTGACAACAAACTGATTACTCAGAGTACTTTGTTGCTGGGTACAACGTCTGATGGCAGTTTTGATCTGCGTGCTACATCCAATAATCTTTTAGAAGAGAACAAGCGGGGCTGGTACTTGCCCCTGGAGGGAGGGGAGCGTGTAGTTTCTACGCCTGTCATTTCTACAGGTGGGCAGCGCGTCTTCTTTTCTACTCTGATTCCTGATGAATCCGACCCCTGTGCGGGGGACGTGATGGCTACCTTCTGAATCTATTGGTTGATACTGGTGGTAGTGGTGAGCAAACCCTGTTTGATCTTAACGGAGATGGCGAAATCGACAGTGACATCAGGTTGGGCACTGATAGTGTTGTCAGTGGTATAAAATTCGGCAGCGGTGAATCCGTAAGGCGCGTGACAGATACAGAAGCTGGGTTGGATATTCTGTTCGCTGGTGATGGGGCGAGTATTTCGACGGGCGGTGGAGATCCTGAAGGCGCAGGTGGTCGCATTTCCTGGCGTCAGCTTCTGGAAGAAGAAGTTGACTAATGAGTTCGCTATGCTGAGAACTTTTCAAGCTGTTTGAAAGGATGTGTTTATGACTCTGGAGCAACGCCTTACCACCACCATAGCCATCGCCGAGGAAGCGGGGTGGATGATTCTTAAAGCCCGCGAGGATCAGACCTTCAGCCGCAGCATGAAAGGCGGTGATGAGCTGGTTACAGATGTAGATGTGGCCGTCGATAAACTGATCGGCCAGCGACTGGAAGAAGTGTTTCCCGGTGAGATGCGTTTATCCGAAGAGCTTTCCCCGAGCAGGCTCAGGCCGTCAAGGCGCCGGCGCTGTGGGTGATTGACCCTATCGACGGCACTGTCAATTTTGCCCAGGGCCAGCACCACGTGGCGGTATCCATCGGCTGGCTGGAAAATGGCGTGGGCAAGGTTGGTGTGGTGCACGCCCCTTTTCTGGGTGAAACCTTTGCCGCCGCTGAAGGACTCGGGGCTAGTTGCAATGGTAAGCCCATTCAACCAAGCGGTGAAACCGCGCTGGAGCGAACTCTGGTAGGCACCGGTTTTCCCTACCAGAAAGACGCCCGAGTTGCTCTATTAAAGCGCTTTGGTGCGGTATTGACCCACTGCCAGGATATCCGCCGTAATGGTTCCGCCGCGCTGGACCTTTGTGATGTGGCCTGCGGCCGGCTGGATGCCTATTACGAAAGCGTCTCACCCTGGGATTTCGTCGGCGGCTGGGTAATTGCCCGGGAAGCCGGCGCGACTGTGGATCACCTGTACCCGGTGCCGGAAGGTGTACCCCATGACCTCTACGCAGAGCATCTGCTGGTCACCACGCCAGCGATACATGAAGGCCTGGCCAGGGTGTTGCAGAATGCTGACCAGCAAAGTTGATAACTTGGCGATATGGTGACTCAACGATCTTCAAACACCTAAATTGCCGCTGAGAAATTGCCTGTGTCTGTAAGATATCGCTTTAAAAAAAACCTTGTGACCGGATCAATATTGCTTTTTGTAATCGGCTTATTAATGTCGGTGCAGGTGCCATGGCACTTCTATGATGTATTTTTCAATGCGCAAAGAGTGTGGCAATGGCTGATAAGTGGTTTATTTTTATTGATTACTGGGCTGCTGTTACGACGTGAACTTTATGCTCGGTTGATTGGCTGCTGGCAAGGTGGCTGGCGGATAATAGCCTGGGGTATTGTGGGGCTAGTAATGTCTGCATTGGTTTTTGCGCCACTGCCCGGTGTGGCTATGCTTGAGTTCAGCTATCTGGCCATATTGATTGGTGTAATCTTGGTTATTTCAGCCGCTGTGCCTTTTATAGATAATGGCGGTTGGAGATTTCTGGCAGCTGTGTTTGCCATCGTGATTTTGGCTTACAGCCTGCATTCGCTAACTTATATCAGTCTTATCTGGGATTTTGGCGATCGCCATGATTTTGGCCCAGGTTTTGATAATGTGCGCTTTTTCGCGGATGTTGCGGCTGGATTAATGCCGTTGTCGCTTCTGTATATTTTAGTCAGGCCGCGTCCTTCTTGGTCGGCAGCGGCCCTTTTGGCATTGCCGTTGAGTGTCTGGTGGTGGTTGCTGTGGGTTTCAGAAAGTCGTGCTGCCTTGTTGGGGCTTATTCTGGGTATTCTGGTAGTACTTTGGCTCTTTGGTCGTGCTGCCCGTTTGCCGGTTTTGGCTTTGGTGCTTGCTGCAGCCTTCGGGCTTTTGGGGTGGTGGCTGCTTAACCCTCTGATTGCAGAAGGGGCTGAATCACCTTTTTACGTGACATTGCTTCTAGCAGTGGTCGCATAGCATTGTGGTCTGATGCCTTGCATTATGCCTGGCAGCACTTTCCCTTAGGGCTTGGGCCCATGGGGTTCGCCGCGGATGGCCAGTATCGCAGTGCCCATGTACATAATCTATTTTTGAATATTGCCGCTGAATGGGGATTACCATTAGCCCTGTGTTTGTTGGGTGTCTTTTTGCGAAGTTGTTGGATCATTCGTCAGCGTGCAAGGCGTATGCCTGAAAGCCAGAAACCATTGTATGCCTGCTTAGTGCTCGCTTTTGTAAGTGTCATGACGAATGTGCAGTTTGCGGGGGCGCAAGTCATGCCGGTAAGTGCCTTGGTACTGGTGCTGGTGATTGGCTTGGCATTGGGTTACAAGCCAATTACGGCGCCACCTCAAGTGAATACCAGCACGTCACAATCGCTTAAAGCTACCCTGTTCTGGGCAATTTTGATGTTATTGCTATGTTATCAGGTGTTTGCAGGTGCAGCACTGTATCGGTTATCAGATATTCCAGTTGCTGAATGTGTCAAAGATGGATCGCGGCTCAGTTACTATCCACGGTTTTGGGTTCAGGGCAGAATCGATTGTATGGCAGAAGCTGAGCCTGATCATTGGCTTTTCCAGCGTTTGTAAGTTGTGTTACCACACCAGAGATACATAAAGGCCTAGCCAGGGTGTTGCTCGCCTGACCAGGCGTGCCGGAAAAACCGTTGGCACGGGTTATCAAGCCTAATGCTGTTTGACCCGCCAGATATGCCAGGTGAGGCCGCCGAGTATAAAGGTACCTAGCGGCACCAGCACCATGGCTGCAGTGGTCGGGGGATGTCGTAGCCAAGCGCAGACAGGCTCTGTAGGCCAAGCTTGAAAAGGCTGAATAGATAATAGCTGATGACGATAACCGACAGCCCTTCGACCGCTTTCTGTATTTTCAGCTGGCTTTCGGCGCGTTCGCTCATATTGGAGAGAATAGCTGAGTTCTGCGCTTCAATTTCTACCTGTGTGCGGGTTCTTAGCAGGTCATTCAGGCGTGCTGCACTGGCGGCCAGGGTGTCAAGCCGCTGATTCATGGCCGCACAGTAGCGAACGGCGGGTTGAAAGCGGCGTAAAATGAACATCCCCAGGCGTGGGTAGTTTTCGACCCGCTCCTCACGAAGCTCATCCACCCGGGCAAGCACAATGCGTGAGTAGGCGTCAGTGGCGCTGAAGCGCTTGCGCGTCTGGGCGCCACAGCGTTCAAGCTGGGCGGAAAGCCCGGTCAACTCCTTGAGCAATGGCTCAGGGTTAGCCTGCTGATTGTCAGCATGCTGTGTTGACAAGCGGTTCAGTGATTCTTCGTATTCTTCCAGCTCGCAGCTGAGGTTTTTGGCGACAGGCAACGCCAGCATGGCCATGATGCGGTAGGTTTCAATATCAAACAGCCTGCGGGCCATTCGCCCCAGCCGAAAGCGGTCTAAACCGTTATTGATCAGTAACAGCCGGTTGGTGCTGTCGTTGGTCAGCTGGAAATCGCTCCAGACCGTGGCATCGCCGCTGCCTACCCGTGAACCTGACGGGTAGTTAAAGCCGTAGTGTTCGAGACTGCCAGCCCATTGGTGAGAGGCTTCAACCCGTAAAACGGTGGCGCTGACGATAGTGCTGGCATTTTCTTCAAGGAAGTTTTCCAGCAAGGCGGGCGGGGAAGGCCATAAAGGGCCGTCGATTTTAGCCGGATGTTTGACGGTCAGGGTAAAAAACTCGGTGTGCTGTTCCCACTTCAGGGTGATATCCCCGCATTGCAGGATCTGCTGGGCGGCGGATGACGCCATGGGTTGCCCGATGACATCCGCTAGCTGGCTGAGCAGCGCTGACCGGTCACTGCCTTCTTGTAGAAAAGCAAAATGATGGAGATTGGCAGGCCCATCAAAGTAAATGGAGGGCCTGGCATGTAGCTCATTGTGCAGCGACGCATGTTGGGGGTGCATAATCAAAACCTGACGTTATCGTTATGCCATCCACCTTAACCTATTGAGCTACAAACCCCAGATAAGACGCTGTGGCAAGATGCCGCGTGTCTGCTGCGCTTGTGAGAATGCTCCTTGTAGAGTTGCCCGTTTTTCAAAGCCGTGCGTTTCAGAATTGCTCGGTATCAACTTCTGTCAGTTGCTCAGCGGTGTAGCGCTCCCCCGCTATGTGTTCAGGGCTGAACAGGGCTTCGAGCTTTGATGCTGAGCTTGAGTCAAGCTTGAGGGCGTTGGCACCAAGATTTTCGCGCATATGAGCGATAGAACGGCTGCCGGGAATCGGGAGAATGTCATCGCCCTGAGACTGCAGCCAGGCCAGTGCCAGCTGGCTGGTGGGTATTTCCCACTGATAAGCAATGGCATTGAAGGCATCCAGGCGCTGGAGGTTATGCGCAAGGTTGGCGCCATTAAAGCGCGGGAGGTGGCGGCGCATATCGTCTTCAGCCAGTGCATCTTCATGCTTGACGGCACCGCTCAGGAAACTACGGCCAAGGGGGCTGAAGGCCACAAAGGCGACATCCAGTTCGCGGCAAGCCTTAAGAACGGCAATTTCAGGGTTACGCGTCCATAGCGAATATTCAGACTGCACGGCGGCAATCGGGCGTTCTGCATGGGCGCGCTGCAGAGTGCCTGCAGATACTTCTGAAAGGCCGATGGCACGAATTTTTCCTTCATCCACCAACCTGCCCAGTTCGCCAACGCTCTCTTCAATGGGAACGCTCTTATCCCAGCGATGCAGATAGTAGAGATCCAGGTGGTAGGTTTGCAGGCGGCTGAGGCTTTCTTCGCATTGGCGTCTTAAAGTGGCAGGGCGGCCATCAATCACTTTTTTACCCTCTGCCGGGTCAATGGCCATACCGCACTTGCTGGCGAGTACAAGCGCATGACGTTTGTCTGAAGTGGTTATAGTTTCCCGGACACACAGACGCAGATAAAATTATCTGCCCATCAAGGTGTGTGTCATGAGTCAGAAGAAAAGTAATTCTTATACAGCTGAATTTAGAGAATCTGCCGTCAAACTAGCGGTGGAGTCCGGTCAACCGGTCGCCCAGTCCGCACGCGAGTTAGGTGTTAACGTCAACACGCTGCATACCTGGATGAGTAAGCTCCATGATAAGCAGACGAGTGAGGCAAGTGGTGTGGTTGATGACAAACACCTGTATGAAGAATTGAAGCAACTCCGGCGTGAAAATGCTCGGCTGAAGGAAGAGCGAGCTCTGTTAAAGGCGGCCGCCTTCTTCGCCAAAGAATCAACCTGAGATATGCGTTCATCGAGGAACATCGGGGTAGGTTTAGCACCGCCCTTATGTGCCGAGTGTTTGAGGTATCTCGCAGTGGCTATTACGAGTGGCGAACCAGACCGCCTAGTCAGCGAGCCCAGGATGATCAGGCGTTGAAGGCCAGTATTCGTGAACATCATGAAAAGAGCCGTTCCACCTATGGCACACGGCGTATTCAAAAAAACTAGCCGAAGACGGTAAGATCGTAAGCCGCCGTCGAATCGGCCGATTGATGGATGAAGAGGGTCTTGAATGCAAGATGCGGCGCAAGTTCAAAGCGACGACTAACTCGAAGCATAACAAGCCGGTCGCCCCGAACCTGTTGGACCGTAATTTTACGGCATCAGAGCTTAATCAGGCTTATGTTGGCGACATCACTTATGTCGCAACACGGGAGGGCTGGCTGTACCTTGCTGTCTTCATTGACCTTTGCTCACGTGCAGTTGTCGGGTGGTCCATGGATAGCCGGATGCCGGCAGCATTAGTGAACGACGCGCTGACCATGGCGATCTTTAAACGTCGGCCAGAAGCTGGTCTGCTAGTTCATAGTGACCGTGGCAGCCAATATGCTTCGGATAGCTTCCAGGGCTTGCTCAAACAGCATGAATTCAAGTGCAGCATGAGCCGCAAGGGTAGCTGTTGGGACAACGCCCCGTCAGAAAGCTTCTTTCATACGCTGAAGACCGAGCTGGTGTATCACGAGGACTTCAAAACGCGAGAGGAAGCAAGACAGGCGATTTTCGAGTATATCGAGGTGTTTTATAACCGGGTGCGGTTGCACTCTAGCAACGACTATATGAGTCCAGCGGACTATGAATCGAGGCTACGAGCAGCCGCTTAAAAAAGCGTCCGGAAAACTGTTGCCAGATCAGTCCGCCAGGGCACGGCCAACCAGTTGCTCGTTGGCGGTGGCACCGTAGAGTGTTGCGGTATCGAAAGGCGATACCCCATGTCAAAAGCTGCGTCCAGCGCGCGAATGCCGTCTGCTTCAGGCACCGTTTTGCCGTAGCCATGGGAAAGGTTCATGCAACCGAGTCCGATTTGTGGCGCATTGACGGTTTTCAGCAGTGAAGCCAGTAGAGACATCAGTATTCCTTTTGGGGGTATCCGACACACGGCACACAGCATAGCAGTTGGGCATCCGCGATGGCTATTTCTATGAAGCCGATTGTTGACTAAGATCCGAAAACGTGACGTCAATTGTTAATATATGAAACAAAATAGACGTTTAGTGGGTAATGCTACTGACTCTTGGGTTCTTCTCTGGGTTTGTGGTCAGGCACCTCCGTTGCTTTCAATCAGCCAGGTAATGACCACCTTGATAACATAGCCGAGCATGCCAGCCCCAAGCACAATAAACAGCATCAGGGTGCCAAACCTGCCAGCGTTGGATTGCTTGGCAAGATCCCAGATAATAAAGCACATGAAGATGATCAAGCCGCCAATCATGATCGGGGTAATCCAGGCTTCAAAGGTTTGCTGCATAGTAATTCCTAGGTTTAGAGACGTAAAAATAGGGAGAAACGTGCGTCATTTCTTGGTGGTATGGTAATATTTGACCAAATTCATCGGGTATTTGTCGACTGACATCTTGTAGCAGGTACCTGATAACGTCTAACCGCCAGATCAAAATAGAGGTTCTTTCAAAGTGCTCTCTCAAGGCACTGGCTGTGCGTTTATATGACATGCATTTATATGAGGAGTGATGATGCCAAACGTCAATATTTTGGTGGGTACCATGTACGGGGGTGCATTGGATGTTGCTGAACAGGTCAAACCCTTGTTTGAAGAGGCAGGCTACACCGTCAGTATATCTGAGCAGCCTACGTTGAATGATCTGACAGAATCCCCTGATAGCCTGTCGCTCTTTTGTGTATCGACAACAGGAAGCGGTGATTTTCCGGGCAATTTCGTTAACTTTACCCGAGAAATTAAAGAGCATCCGGCCTTGACTCAGGTGCGCTATGGGCTGATTGCTTTGGGCGATAGCTCTTACGGTGAGACCTACTGCGGCGCTGGTCGGGCGCTGGATGAGCTTCTCCAGGATCATGGTGCCCAGCGCCTGGGCGAGCGCTTGGAAATCGACGCCATGGAAACCTTCATGGCTGATGATGCGGCCATTCCCTGGGTGGAAAGCTGGATTGAGGCAGAAAACCTGAAGGTAGCCTCATAATGGCGCCTGCTACACCTGAGCGGATCAGCGTCGGGGTAGGGCTTTGTGTGGTCATGTTGGCGACACTGCCACGTTTTATTGCCAATGAACTGGAAACTCGTCAGACCCTGATAGGGTTGGCAATTGTTGCGGTGGCTGTGGTAATGGCAATCAACTACAGGATGTTGAACTCTGCTGCACGCAAGCGCTTGCCGTCGCTTCTCAAGTCCATGCTGTTGGCCATGGTGGTTGGACTTGCCATCATGGCCCTTTGGCATAGCCTTACCAGCGACTGGTTCAGTTGGCAGGAGCTGATTTCCAATGGCACTACTCTGGGGCTCTTGTTGCATGCCCTAAACCTATGGCGTAAGCCGTTAAGCCGCGAGTAAAGCAATGCGCTATGGCTGACTGCCAAACAGGTTTTTAGCCTACTCGACGTTCAAGCCCAGCCAGTGATTGCTGAACGCTTGAGCGTTGAGTGGCTGGCTGATGTAAAAGCCTTGCAGGGTATCAATCGCATAATTACCCAGCACCTGCCACTGAGCGTTGGTCTCTACCCCTTCAGCTACGACGGTCAATCCCAGCTCATGGGCCATGCTGCCAATAGCGGCGACGATGGGACGGCTGCTGCGTTTCTCGTCATTAAGCCCCTCAATAAAGCTGCGGTCAATCTTCAGACTATCCGCTGGAATGTGCTGTAAGTAGCTTAGCGACGAATAGCCGGTGCCAAAATCATCCAGGGCAATATGACAGCCAAAATTGCTTAGTCGGGTAAGAATTTCAATGCCCTTTGCCTGCCGGTTAAGCAGAATGCTTTCTGTTAGCTCAAAGGTAATCAGGTTGGGCGCAATGCCGGAAGCTGTGATCTTGTTGGTCACATCATCGACAAAATTGCTCTGCCAGAATTGAGTGGCAGAAAGGTTGATAGCCACAGGAACGATGCGACAGCCTGCTGATTGCCAAGCATTGATGTCACTGAGTACCAGTTTGATTACCTGCTCTCCCAAGGCCAGAATCAAACCTGAGCGTTCTGCCAGGGGAATAAAATCCCCCGGTGCAATGATCCCCTGAGTGGGGTGCCGCCAGCGCACCAGCGCCTCGGTGCTGATTAATTGCCCGGTGTCGCGATCAATCAGCGGTTGGTAGGCCATAAAAAGCCCTTCGCCGGTTTCCAGCGTGTTGCGTAATTCAGATTCAAGCGCCAGATGGTGCTGGGCAGCTAAATCCATCTCGCTGCGATATAGCCGGTAAGTATTGCGGCCTTCACGTTTGGCTCGGTACATGGCGGCGTCAGCATTCTGGATAAGGGTTTCAGCTGTATTGCCATCATCCGGGTAGAGGCTGATGCCCAGGCTGCAGCCAATGCGAAAGCTTTGCTGGTTGATGTAATACGCTTCGCTGACCGCATTAATCAGGCGCTGGGCAATTTGGGTAGCCTGGGAAAATCCGCCAATATCCGTTAGCAGGGCAATAAACTCATCGCCGCCCAGGCGAGCCAAGGTGTCATCTTCGCGCAGGTTATCCTGCATTCGCTGTGATACCTGAATAAGTAACTCATCGCCAACGGCATGGCCGAGAGTGTCGTTGACCTGCTTGAAATGATCGAGGTCGATGAAAACAATGGCCAACGGCTGTGAAGAACGGTGGGCGTGGCGGATGGCCAGGTTAATACGATCCTCCAACAAGCGCCGATTGGGCAGGCGCGTCAGCACATCGTAATAGGCCAGGTGACGGATCTGTTGCTCGTTTTCGCGGATATGGGTGATATCGGTAAAAAGCCCGGCATAGTGCTGTGTTTGGCCATCGTCATTGGTAATGGCGGTAATGGTCAGCAGTTCCAGGTAAAGCTCACCGCTTTTTTGCGGTTCCAGACTTCGCCGCGCCAGTAGCCATGTTCTTTCAGCGTTTCCCACATCTGCTGATAAAAGAAATCGTCCTGACGGCCAGAGGATAGGATGCGCGGTGTCTTGCCAATCACATCTTCAAGCGAATAGCCGGTCATCTGGGTAAAGGCCGGATTGATAAACTCGATGCGTGTCTGGGGGTCGGTAATGATGATGCCTTCCAGCGAAGAGTCGATAACCCGCTGGGCCAGTTGCAGGTGTTGGCGAGACGTGGCCAGTGCATTGTCGCGTTGCTCAAGGGCGTCGCGCAGGTCTTGGAGGTAAAGCTGTTCGGCCCCCACTAGAAGGTCGCGGAATCCAAGCAGCCCACTGACATGCCCTTGATGGTCGAGCACCGCCAGGTGACGAATGCGATGATTGATTAACATATCGCGGGCTTTAAGTAGGGCAGCGCCTTCTTCAATGGTCAGCAGAGGTCGGCTGGCAAGCAGAGATATGGGCGTTTTGCCGGGATGGCGGGCAACAAAACGCACCAGATCGCGCTCTGTCAGTATGCCCAGTTCGTGGGTATCAGAGCCACTGAGAGTCACCACGGCTGCTTCATGCTTTTTGCTTTGCATCTGCCTGGCGGCATCGGCCAGCAGCAGGCTGCCTGGTAACACCAGAGGCAGTTTGCGCATGGCCGCATGCACCTCACGCAGGCGCAGATAGGGTTCCAGACCCTGGTTCAGGGCAATATCAGTCTGTGAGATGATGCCTAGTGGCTGATTGTCACTATCGACAACCAGCAGGTGACGGCGCCCTGAGGAGTGAAACCTTAAGGTTGCTTCGCCCATGGGCAGTGACGCATCTATGCTGGCAACCGGATAGCTCATGCGCGAGCTGATAGGCTCTTTGACGCTACGGCCGTCGCTGAAATCAATACTCAGGGCATCATGCTCGGTCCAGATACCGACAGGCTGGCCATCCTTGACTACCAGAATTGAGCTGCAGTGACGCTGAGCCATTTGTTGCGCAGCGTCACACAGCGGGGTTTCCGGCGAGCACTGTAAAATGCCGGTTTGCATGATGCGCGAAATCGGAAGGTCTTGATTCATGGTTAGTAACGTCAGCCAGGGCAAAGAGTATTAAATAATATGAAGTAGAGATTAACACTTGATGGGCCTCAGGCGTAGACAAGCGGGCTTATAACCAGAGCACCATCAAAAAATAAGAAAATTGCGATAAAACCATGGCTTGGCGTGAAAAAGGACTTGTTTTTCTGCGTCTAGCCCTCATCTATGGCGTAAGGTGCTTGCCACCATGCGCCAGGGTTCTTAAAATTGCCCCCTTGAATAACATTAATGCAACTCACAAAACGCACAGCCGCTAGAGGACAATTCATGCAAGTTTCCGTCGAGACGCCCTCCCAGATTGAACGCCGCATCACTATTCAGGTGCCGGCAGCCGACATCGATGAGGCCGTCAACGCTCGCTTGAAAGAAACCGCGAAAAACGTTCGCTTGAATGGTTTCCGCAAGGGCCACGTGCCCATGGCTGTGGTTCACCAGCGTTACGGTCATGATGTTCGCAACGAAGTTGTGGGCGAAGTGATGCGCGAGCGCTATGTACGTGCGATCACCGAGCAGGAGCTTAACCCTGCTGGCTATCCGCAGATTGAAGCGACAGTCAACGAAGCCGGTAAAGACCTTGAATTTATCGCGACCATGGAAATTTATCCTGTGGTCGAGCTTACTTCTATCGAAGGCACTGAGGTTGAGCGCCCGGTAGTTGAGGTGACTGAAGCAGACGTTGACGAAATGATCGAGACCCTGCGGAAGCAGAACGCCGACTGGGTAGAAGTCGATCGCGTCGCTGCTGACGGTGACCAGCTGAAGATCGATTTTCAGGGTTTCATCGGTGATGAGCCGTTTGAAGGCGGCAGTGCTGAAGGCCATGATTTGGTGCTGGGCTCCAACAGCTTCATCCCAGGTTTTGAAGAGCAGTTGATCGGTGCCAAGGCGGGAGAGGAAAAGACCTTGAGCGTCACTTTCCCAGACGATTACCAGGCCGAGAACCTGGCCGGCAAAGAGGCAACCTTTAAGGTGAAGGTTCATTCTGTCAGCGCTCAGGAATTGCCGGAAGTCGATGAAGCCTTCATTGAGCGTTTTGGTGTGGAAGGCGGCGATGAAGCCCAGTTCCGCGCTGAAATCAAGAAGAACATGACACGTGAAGCATCGCAGGCGGTTGATAACCGCGTGAAGCAACAGGTGTTGGACGCGCTGCAGAAAGCCAATGAAATCCCAGTGCCTGCCGCTCTGGTGCAGCAGGAAACTGACGGCATGAAGCGTCAGGCGGCTCAGCAGTTTGGTCTGGGTGAAGACTTCGATGTCAGCCAGTTGCCTAACGAGCTGTTTGCCGAGCAGGCCAAGGGCCGTGTTCAGGTTGGCTTGCTGCTTGCTGTGATCAAGGCTAACGAGCTTGACGCCAGCGATGACGAGATCAGAGCCAAGGTGGCAGAGCTGGCCGAGCAGTACCAGGAGCCGGAGCAGGTCGTTGACTACTACATGTCTAACGATCAGCTCAAAACTCAGGTTAAGTCAGCGATCCTTGAAGAGAAAGCGGTTAGCCAGCTGCTGGAACAGGCGAACGTCAAAGACGTTGAAATGTCTTACCAGGAAGTACTGGCAGCCGCGCGCAGCAGCAATCTGATGGCGATGCTGACGAAGAGCAAGACGAAAACGCAAGCGCCTGATAAGCTGACAAGCACAACCGATGCGGTGTAATGTTGTTTTACTTAGCCGCATACGTTTATCTTGAATGTGACATTGAAGCGCAGATGCGCCGCTAGCGGCGCATCTTTCCCTGACCGGACGCAAGGATCACCCGAATGAGTGAATTTGATATTCAGAACGCCGGTGGCTTAGTGCCCATGGTGGTTGAACAAAGCGCCAAAGGGGAACGTGCCTACGATATCTACTCGCGCTTGCTGAAAGAACGGGTAATTTTTCTGATCGGCCCCGTTGAAGATTATATGGCCAACCTGGTGGTGGCACAGTTGCTCTTTCTTGAGTCGGAAAACCCGGACAAGGATATTCACCTGTACATCAACTCTCCCGGTGGCTCGGTGACTGCTGGTATGTCAATTTACGATACCATGCAGTTTGTACGTCCGGATGTCTCTACGGTATGCATTGGCCAGGCAGCCAGCATGGGCGCACTACTGCTGGCCGGTGGGGCGGCAGAAAAACGCTTTTGTCTGCCTAACTCACGCATGATGATTCACCAGCCGCTGGGTGGTTATCAGGGCCAAGCATCTGATATTGAAATCCATACGCGCGAAATTCTGGGCATCCGTGACCGCCTGAACCAGATTCTTGCCGATCATACCGGGCAGGACATTGAAACAGTGGCACGCGATACCGACCGCGACAACTTCATGACTGCAAGCCAAGCTCAGGAATATGGCTTGATTGATGCGGTGCTGGATAAGCGGCCTACATCCTGATAGCGTAAGCCATTAGCGCTTGTATAATAATGGTAGCGTTTTCAGACAAGCTTTCCGGCGGCAGCATGCCGCCAACGTGACAGAGGTACGCGAATGGCCGACGGCAAAGGCAAGGACGAGAGCGACAAGCTGCTTTACTGCTCGTTCTGTGGCAAGAACCAGAATGAAGTACGTAAACTGATTGCCGGCCCGTCCGTTTATATCTGCGATGAGTGTGTCGATCTATGTAACGACATTATTCGCGAGGAGGTGCTCGAAGCCGACGCCGAGAGCGACGAAGAGCGTCTTCCTACGCCTCGTGAAATTCGTCACACTCTGGACGATTACGTCATTGGGCAGGATCGCGCCAAAATGGTGCTTTCAGTGGCGGTTTACAACCACTATAAGCGGTTGAAATCGGAAGTTCGTGAAGGCAACGTTGAGCTAGGCAAATCCAATATCCTGCTGATTGGCCCGACGGGTAGCGGTAAGACCCTGCTGGCTGAAACGATGGCGCGGTTATTGAATGTGCCGTTCACGATTGCCGACGCAACAACACTGACAGAAGCCGGTTATGTGGGTGAAGATGTCGAGAACATCATCCAGAAGCTGCTTCAGAAGTGTGACTACGATGTCGACAAGGCCGAGCGCGGTATTGTCTATATCGATGAAATTGACAAGATTTCACGCAAGTCGGACAACCCTTCCATCACCCGCGATGTATCCGGTGAAGGGGTGCAGCAGGCATTGCTGAAATTGATCGAGGGCACCACCGCCTCGGTTCCTCCCCAGGGAGGACGTAAGCATCCTCAGCAGGAATTTGTGCAGGTGAATACCGCCAATATCCTGTTTATTGTGGGGGGCGCTTTTGCCGGCCTGGATAAAGTCATTCGAGATCGCGCTGAGAAGGGCGGCATTGGCTTTAACGCCAGTGTGAAAAGCAAGGATTCCACTCGTGGTGTGGGTGAACTGCTGGCTGATGTCGAGCCGGACGATCTGGTCAAGTTTGGCCTGATCCCCGAGTTTGTTGGCCGTTTGCCCGTCATCGCAACACTGACTGAGCTGTCTGAAGATGCTCTGGTGCAGATCCTGACCGAGCCCAAGAACTCGCTTGTCAAACAGTATGCCAAGCTCTTCGAGATGGAAGGCGTGACGCTGGACTTCCGTGAAGATGCCTTGCGTGCGGTTGCCGTCAAGGCAATGGAGCGCAAGACAGGTGCGCGCGGACTGCGTTCCATCCTTGAATCAGTATTGCTTGATACCATGTATGATATTCCTTCGCTTGAAGGGGTGACTCAGGTGGTGATTGAAGCCTCTGTGATTACCGGTGAAAGCGAACCGCTGTTGATTTATTCCCAGCAGGAAGACACGCGTGTAGATGGCACGGACGGTTGATAGCTGTTTAATGGTCGACAGGTGAGACGCTGGGGTTTGTGACGGTTTTGATCCAGGCTCATTTGAGGATGCCATAAGGGGTCGCCCAGGCGGCCCCTTGTCTTTCGCTCCAGGCCTTTTGGAGCCGCTGTGCCACTCTGACGACGCATTACACCTGTCTTTGCGCTATCGCTCATTTCTCTGTATGAGATTCCGACACTGCCTAGGGCATTGGCGGGTCTTATCCACGTATTTACCGATTTCCGAGGGTCGTCTGCGATGCAGCAGAACGCTGAAATGACACAATGTTTCCCATTACTGCCGCTGCGGGATGTTGTGGTTTATCCGCAGATGGTGATTCCACTGTTTGTTGGGAGAGAAAAGTCGATTCAAGCGCTGGAAGCCGCTATGAACATGGACAAGCGTGTTCTTCTGGTTGCCCAGCGCGAAGCGTCTCAGGAAGAACCTGACAACGCCGATCTTTACGCGATGGGAACGGTCGCTGACATCATGCAGTTGTTGAAGCTCCCCGATGGCACCGTCAAGGTGTTGATCGAAGGCAACTTCCGTGCGGATGTTGGTAGTATCGAAGAGCATCCAGAAGGGTTCACCCAGGCCTACATCACGCCGCGCGAAAGTGAGCCTTTGACCGAACGTGAGCAGGAAGCGCTGGTAAGGGTACTTCTTAACCAGTTCGAGCAGTACGTCAAGCTGTCCAAGAAAGTGCCCAATGAAGTACTTAACTCCCTGTCGGGCATTGAAGATCCGAGCCGTCTGGTGGACACCATTTGTGCTCACCTGTCACTGAAAATCGGTGACAAGCAGGAATTGCTGGAAATGGATCGGGTACGCGATCGTATCGAACATTTGATGGCGTTGATCGAAACGGAAATTGATCTGCTGCAGGTCGAAAAGCGTATCCGCTCCCGAGTCAAGGAGCAGATGGAAAAGACCCAGCGCGAGTACTATCTCAACGAGCAGATGAAAGCCATTCAGAAAGAGATTGGCGAGCTTGATGACGTGCCCAACGAGGTCGAGAAATATGAAAAGGATATTCATGCAGCGGGCATGCCCAAGGAGGCAACGGAAAAGGCGCTTCAGGAGCTGAAAAAGCTCAAGATGATGTCAGCCAATTCCGCCGAAGCGACCGTGGTGCGTACCTACCTTGACTGGCTAGTGGATGTACCCTGGAAAAAGCGTACCCGTGTCAAGCATGATCTGATCAAGGCACAGCAAGTCCTCGATGAAGACCATTATGGCCTGGATGAAGTCAAATCACGCATTCTTGAATACCTGGCGGTGCAAAAGCGGGTGCGCAAGATGAAAGGTCCAGTGCTCTGCCTGGTGGGGCCTCCAGGCGTGGGCAAGACATCCTTGGGGCAGTCCATTGCTCGGGCGACCAATCGCAAATATGTGCGGCTGGCGCTGGGTGGCGTGCGTGATGAGTCGGAAATTCGCGGCCATCGACGCACCTATATTGGCTCGTTACCCGGCAAGCTGATCCAGCGTATGAGCCGTGCTGGCGTCAAGAATCCGCTGTTTCTGCTTGATGAGGTCGATAAGCTGGGTATGGATCATCGCGGTGATCCAGCGTCTGCCTTACTCGAAGTGCTTGACCCTGAGCAGAACAACAGTTTCAGCGATCATTATCTGGAGCTGGATTACGATCTGTCCGAAACGCTGTTCATCTGTACCGCGAACTCGATGAATATTCCGGGTCCTTTGCTGGACCGCATGGAAATCATCCGTATTCCCGGTTATACCGAAGATGAAAAGCTGGCGATTGCCAAGCGCTACCTTCTGCCCAAACAGCGTGAAGCCAACGGCCTCAAGGCTGATGAAATCGAACTGGATGACTCGGCTGTACTGGAACTGATTCGCTATTACACCCGTGAGGCAGGCGTACGTGAACTGGAACGCCAGATTGCAAAAGTCGCCCGTAAGGTGCTCAGAGAGCGGCTTGAACAAGAGCGCGAAGGCAAAGAAACGTCGACCCAGCTGTTGACCGATCAACAGATTGAAACCTATGCAGGTGTGCGTCGCTACAGCTATGGCCTTGCTGACCTGGAAGACCAGGTAGGGCGGGTTACCGGCTTGGCATGGACATCGGTAGGCGGCGAACTGCTGAATATCGAATCGGTTATAACGCCCGGCAAGGGGCGCGTTAACAAGACCGGTTCGCTTGGCGATGTCATGAAGGAATCGGTTAGCGCGGCTCATACGGTCGTGCGTGCACGAGCAGAAGAATACGGCATAGACCCGGAACGCTTCGAGAAAGATGATCTGCATATTCACGTGCCGGAAGGGGCGACGCCTAAGGATGGCCCAAGCGCTGGTATTGCCATGGTAACCGCCATGGTCTCGGCTTATTCAAAGCGCTGCGTACGCTGTGATGTGGCCATGACCGGTGAAGTGAATCTGCGAGGCGAGGTACTGCCGATCGGCGGTTTGAAGGAGAAATTGCTGGCTGCCCGTCGTGGTGGTATAAAGACTGTCCTCATACCCGAGGAAAACCGTCGCGATCTGAAGGAAGTGCCTGACAATATCAAGGATGCCCTCGATATCCGGCCTGTACGCTGGATTGATGATGTGCTTAAAGTAGCCTTGACAGATCCTGATGAAGATACTGCCATCGTTAATGGCGAAAATACTTATACTGGCAGTGTTGTTGCCAGCACGCACTGACTCGGCACTGGTTGACTTGATAGGGGTTAACTTAGCAGTCTGAGATGTTGAGGCTGGCTGTAACTATAAACGTTTGTAAAAAGTATCGAGAAATTGTAAGTATCAAGACATTGTAAAGAGTGCGCCCAACGCCTTGTATGGCGGGCGTTTTATCGTATGGTCGCTTGACAGGTGAATCTCTGCATTGCTATAAAACGCAGCTATGCTTTGTTCGTCGATCCAACCGGTGACCATACCGTTCAGAGCCATTTTTGAAACAGTCAAGGGGTGAAGTGTGAATAAGTCTGAGCTGATTGAAGCCATTGCCGCATCTGCTGATATTTCCAAGGCAGCGGCAACCCGCGCATTGGATGCCATGGTGGAGTCTGTCACTGAAAGCCTCAAGCAGGGCGAGAGCGTTTCACTGGTAGGATTTGGTACCTTTACGATTAAAGAGCGCGCTGCTCGTACCGGTCGCAACCCGCAAACTGGCCAGCCAATTGAAATCAGTGCTGCCAAGGTACCCAGCTTTAAAGCAGGCAAGGCACTTAAAGACGCCGTCAACTGATCCGGTTGTTCTAAGGCATCTTATGGGCGCGTCGTGCAAACGATGCGCCCATGTTATTTTATGCCCAGTGTTTTTCATTCATGATGGTGTCAGGCCATGATAATTCTGAAAAATCACTGTTATTAAACAGTTGGGTAGTAAACCGTTTATCTGTTTGAACCGAGGCTAACATGCTGCAAAGTATCCGAGATGGCTCGAAAAGTTGGGGAGCCAAGATCATTATCGGCGTTGTGGTTGCCGCCATGGCGCTGTTTGGGGTGGAATCACTGTTTACCCTTTTTGGCACTGACCCTGATGAAGTGGTAGAAGTGAACGGTGACTCCATTAAACGTCAGCAGGTGGAAATGGAAGTCCAGCGCGCCATGCGCTCAGGTCAGGTGCCAGCAGAGCAGGAGCGCGAACTGCGTAACGAAGTGCTTGATCAGTTAATTACTCAGCAGCTACTGACTCACTATGCAGAAGAAGGTGGTTTTTACGTTTCTGAACAGCAACTGGATCAGCTGATTGTTAACCTGCCTGAGTTTCAGGATCAGCAAGGCCAGTTTTCCACCGAGCTGTTTCGCAATCGCCTGGCTAGCGCCGGTTATACCCCGCTTTCCTTCCGTGATGAGTTACGTGTTGATATCAAGCGCCGCCAGTTGCAGCAGGGCGTGGCCTTTAGTGATTTCAGCCTTGAGTCTGAGCAGCAGCGCCTTGCAGCCCTCCAGCGCCAGCAGCGCAGCTTTCGCTATAGCGTGCTAACAGCTGAAGACCTCGAAGAAGATGTCACCGTTACCCAGGCGCAAATAGAAGACTACTACGCGGCCAATAGCGAGCGCTTTGAGCGTCCTGAACAGATCCGTCTTGAGTATGTGGTAATTGATCGCCAGGAAATGGCTGACAATGTTGAGATTGATGAACAACAACTGCGTGATGCCTGGCGTAACCGGAACGACGACGCTGATCGGCGCGTTGCTCATATCATGATTACCTTTGGTGACGAGCGTAGCCGCGAGGAAGCAGAAGCGGCGGCTGAGCAGGCGCTGGCTGCGCTTGAAGAAGGCGAGAGTTTTGCCGATACGGCTGCGCGCTTTTCAGATGACACGGTGAGTGCTGAAAACGGTGGTGATCTGGGCGAGATCAGTCGTGGTTTCTTTGGCGATGCCTTTGACGAGGCTGCTTTTTCGCTTCAGGAAGATGAGGTCTCATCTGTCGTCGAGATGGATGACGCCCTGCATATCATTAAGGTCACTGACATTGACCGCCCGCCCTTTGAGCAGCAGCGTGAAGTATTACGTGAGCAACTGGCCCTGGAAGCGATTAATGATGACTTCAATCAGCGTGTTCAGCAATTGATTGACGAAAGCTTTGCCGCTGATGACCTGCAAAGTGTTGCCGACGATATTGGCCTGAGCGTAGAGCGAAGTAATTGGCTGGCGCGTAATGAAGGCAGCGGCATTCTTTCAGAGCCGGGTGTAATGGACGCGGCTTTCAGTGATGACGTGCTGGAAGAGCGCTACAACAGTGAAGTCATTGAACTGGATAATGATCGCCGTATGGTGCTGCGCGTTGCGGAACATCGCGAAGCCACCCAGCTACCGCTTGAAGAGGTGCGCGAAGAAGTAGAGGCGGCGGTGACCGCGCAGGCTGAGCAGCAAGCACTGGTTGCACAGGCTGAGCGCATGCTGGAAAGCGCCGAGGATGATACCTCTATTGATTGGCTCAATGCTGACGGCATTGCCAGAGAGCAGCAGACCACAGTGCCCAATAGCCTGGTGCAAGCTGTCTTCCGTCTGCCACATCCCGAGGACGGTGAAGCTGTGTTCGATATTGTTGAACTTCCTCAAGGCGTTGCCCTGGTGGCACTCGATGAGGTGATGCCTGGCGAAGTGGACGAACAGAGTGAGCGGTTTGTCGCTCAAATGGTTGAGCAGCTGCGTGCCCAATCGGTCATTCAAGGGTTGATTGACCACCTGTACAGTGAAGCGGAGGTTGTGCGTCGTTAAACCTGACTGAAAACGTTGCAGTAAAGAAAACCGCCCTGTTGATGATATCAACAGGGCGGTTCTGTTTTGGCAGGCGGGCTTATATTGTCACGCCTGAGGTAGGCGTGTGATATCAAACTGGCGCAGTTGTGGTGTCCTGGCGCCTTCTTCAATCACGATATCCCAGCCGTGCCGGGCATCCCAGTCGCCAAGTACGTAGCGTTTAGCGGGAATATCCTCGACCATCATGTCATGCACCTTGGGGCGATGGGTGTGGCCATGGATCAGGGTAGTCACCCCATGCTCTGCCATGACTCTGATCACTTCGCTTGAGGTGACATCCATAATGTCATCGGCTTTGCCGGCATTGGCGCTATCGGACTGCTGACGCAGGCTCTTCGCCAGTTCAAGGCGCTGTTCCAAAGGCAGGGCAAGCATCTGCGCCTGCCATTGCGGGTCGCGGGACTGCTGGCGAAACGCCATATAAGCCTCATCGCCAGTACACAGGCTATCACCGTGCATCAAGACCACTGGAATGCCGTGCAGCTCACTTTCCTGCACATCGGGTAGCAGGCTTGCCTTGCAGGCGTTAATAAAGCGTTCACCGATCAGAAAGTCACGGTTACCATGCATCAGGTAAACGGCTGTGCCGCTTTCTGCTAGTGCCGCCAGTGCCTTGGTCACCCTGGTGGCCACCTCCGCCATAGGATGTGGGAAGGTCAGCAGATCGTCACCGATCCAGGCATCGAACAGATCACCGAGAATATACAGCGCCTCGGCACCTGATGCGGTGGTGGATACATAGTCAACAAACCCCTGAGTGATCTCTGGGGTATGCTCACTCAGGTGAAGGTCAGCAATTAGCAGCGTACGCATCAAGTGCTCCAGGGTGGTGAGAGATCAGTAAAGACGGCATTGGTCTGCGAGCATTAGTCTTCTTTGATGTAAGCCTTTTCGATCACTACATCTTCCGCGGGCACATCTGCATGCATGCCACGACGGGTGGTGCTGACCTTGCGGATGGCATCAACCACGTCCATACCATCAACGACTTCAGCAAAGACCGCATAGCCCCAGCCCTGAAGATTCTTGCCGGTGTGGTTAAGAAAGGTGTTGTCATTGACGTTGATGAAAAACTGCGATGACGCAGAATGCGGATCCTGGGTGCGCGCCATGGCCAGGGTGCCCTTGGTATTCTTGAGGCCATTATCTGCCTCGTTTTCAATGGGGTCACGGGTAGGTTTCTGATTGAACTCAAGATCAAAGCCGCCGCCCTGCACCATGAAGCCATCAATCACGCGGTGAAAGAGAGTGCCATCGTAAAAACCGTCGCGTACATACTGTTCAAAGTTGGCAGCCGTCACTGGCGCTTTTTCATGATTCAGCGCGATAGTGATATCACCGTGGTTGGTCTGTAATACGATCATCAGTAAATTCCTGTGTTATAAGGGACGTCCGCCTTGGCGCTATGCGCAAGTGTCACGTTATAATAGCCTTTTTGCTAGGCAGCGCGAAGCCCAGCACGTCATCCACCGAGAGGTTATCAACGCCACCATGACCAACGAGACCACCCCAGCGCCGAATTTTATCCGTAATCAGGTACGCGAAGAGATTGAGGGCGGCAAGGTCACGAAAATTGTGACGCGCTTTCCGCCAGAGCCCAATGGCTTTCTGCATATCGGCCATGCCAAATCAATCTGCCTCAATTTCGGCCTGGCGGAGCAGATGGGTGGTGATTGTCATCTGCGCTTTGATGATACCAACCCCGCCAAGGAAGAGCAGGCCTACATTGATGCGATCAAGGAAGACGTCAGCTGGTTAGGCTTTGAGTGGGCCGGGCCGGTTCGCTTTGCCTCGGACTATTTTGATCAGCTGTATGCCTGGGCGCAGCAGCTGATCCGCGATGTGGCAAGGCCTACGTTGACGATCTGTCGCCTGATGATATCCGCGAATACCGTGGCACCCTGACGGAGCCGGGCAGGCCCAGCCCTTACCGTGAGCGTAGCGCTGAGGAAAATCTCGACCTGCTAGAGAGGATGCGCACCGGTGAGTTTGCCGAAGGTGAAAAAGTCCTGCGCGCCAAAATTGATATGGCCTCGCCGAATATCAATCTGCGCGACCCGATTCTTTACCGCATTCGCCATGCCGAGCACCACCAGACCGGTGACAAGTGGAAGATCTATCCTTCCTATGACTTCACCCACGGCCAGTCGGATGCCCTCGAAGGGATCACCCATTCCATCTGTACCCTGGAATTTGAAGACCATCGCCCGCTTTATGAATGGTTTCTGGATAATCTGCCGGTGCCTTGCAAACCGCGCCAGATTGAGTTTGCCCGCCTGAACCTCAACTACACCTTGACCTCCAAGCGTAAGCTCAAGCTGCTGGTGGATGAAGGCATTGTGGACGGCTGGGATGACCCGCGTATGCCGACTATCTCAGGCATGCGGCGGCGGGGGCATACCGCTGCGTCGATTCGCAAGTTCTGCGACATGATAGGCGTGACTCGTGCCGATGGCGGCCTGGTGGATATCGCCATGCTGACCCACGCGATCCGTTCGGATCTTGAAGACAACGCGCCACGGGCCATGTGCGTTCTCAAGCCGCTGAAGGTTGTGCTGACCAACGTACCCGAAGATCACGAAGAAGTGTATGAAGTCGCTGGCCACCCAGCCCGTGAAGATATGCCGGTACGCCAGGTGCCTTTCACCCGTGAGCTGTATATCGATCAGGACGACTTCATGGAAGATGCGCCCAAGAAGTTTTTCCGTCTGGCACCGGGGAAAGAAGTCCGCTTGCGCAACAGTTACGTGATCCGCTGTGATGAAGTGATCAAGGATGCCCATGGCGAAGTGACCGAACTGCACTGCAGCGTTGACTTCGATACCCTGGGCAAGAACCCGGAAGGTCGCAAGGTAAAAGGTGTTATTCACTGGGTTAGCGCCAGCCACGGCATTCCGGTGGAAGTGCGCCTGTATGACAACCTCTTTCTGGAAGAACAGCCGGACAAGGATAAAGACGTCGATTTTCTTGACCACCTGAACCCAGAGTCCCTGACGGTCACTCATGCCTTTGCTGAGCCGAGCCTTGCCAAGGCAGTGCCGGAGTCACGCTTTCAGTTTGAACGGGTAGGCTACTTCTGCGCGGATCGCCATGCCTGTACGCCCGAGTCTCTGGTTTTCAATCGCACCGTCGGCCTGAAAGATAGCTGGGCCAAAATCAAGCAGAAGGGCTAATAACCAAGGGCTAAGGAAGTGCTATGCAGATTTACAATACCCTGACACGTCGCAAGGAAGCTTTTACTACTCTGGAGCCGGGCAAGGTCAGTATGTACGTGTGCGGGATGACCGTCTACGACTACTGCCATCTTGGTCATGCCCGGGTCATGGTGGCCTTTGATGTGATTACTCGCTATCTGCGCGCGCGGGGGTATGAAGTCAATTATGTACGTAACATTACCGATATTGACGACAAGATCCTCAAACGGGCCGATGAGAACGGTGAAAGCATTGATGCGCTAACCGAGCGCATGATTGCCGCCATGCACGAAGACGAAGCCCGGCTGTATGTCCAGCGGCCGGATCATGAACCCAGGGCCACTCGGCATATCGACGATATTATTGCCATGATCGAGACCCTGATCGCGAAAGGCTTTGCTTACGCCGCGGATAATGGCGATGTCTACTATCGGGTGCGCCGCTTTGAGGGCTATGGCAAGCTCAATAACCGCAATCTGGATGACATGCGTTCCGGGGCACGTATCGAGGTGGATACCAGCAAAGAAGATCCGCTGGATTTTGTGCTTTGGAAAGCCGCCAAACCCGGCGAAGCCTATTGGCCTTCGCCCTGGGGCAATGGCCGCCCAGGCTGGCATATTGAATGCTCTGCGATGTCCAAGTGCTGCCTGGGAGACACCTTTGATATTCATGGTGGCGGGCCGGATCTGACTTTCCCCCACCATGAAAACGAGATTGCCCAGTCGGAAGCGGCCAATGATAAACCCTTTGTGACGACCTGGATGCACGCAGGGGCTGTACGGGTCAATCAGGAAAAAATGTCCAAATCGCTGGGTAATTTCTTCACCATCCGCGATGTGCTGACCGAGCACGATGCTGAAGTGGTGCGCTACCTACTGGTGGCCAGCCATTATCGCAGCCCGATCAACTATGCCCCGGATGCCCTGAATGAAGCGCGCAAGTCACTGACGCGTTTCTATACTGCGCTGGAAGGCGTTGAGCAAGGCGCGGTTGATACAGAAAGTACGCTGGCTTCCGAGTACCATCAGCGTTTTCTGGCCGCCATGGATGATGACTTCAATACGCCTGAAGCATTGTCTGCCATGTTTGACCTGGCCCGTGAGCTTAACCGCCTCAAGGCAGCGGGTGACCTTCAGGCCAGCCAGCTGGCGGCAGAGCTCAAGTCACTGGGCAGCATTCTGGGGCTATTGCAGCAAGTGCCCAGCGCTTTTCTGAAAGGCGGGCAAGGGCAATCAGCACCCCTGGATGAGGCTGCTATTGAAGCCAAGATCGCTCAGCGTGCCGACGCCAAGGCCAACAAGGACTTTGCCCTGGCAGACAGCATCCGTGATGCTCTGGCTGAGCAGGGCATTATCCTCAAAGATTCCCGTGAAGGCACCACCTGGGTGCTGGAATCCCGCTAATTTGTGGTCGTCTGACACTGTCGGTCTGACACGGTCGGTCTGACACGGTCGGTCTGACACGGTCGGTCTGACACGGTCGGTCTGACATGGTCGGTCTGACATGGTCGGTCTGACTTCAACGCTGGCGGGTTTTATACTCAATGCAATGATTTATCAAACGTGGATCATTGACAGTGAGCTATAAAACCCGCCTTGAGGCAAATCATCAGAAGGATCATGAATATGTACCAGACACCTAAACGCCTGGCAGCTGGCGTACTCGCGTTGGCCGTTCTTTCTTCTCAGGCGATGTTGACCGCCCAGGCCGACGATGCTGTGGTGGTGGCGTCAAAAATTGATACTGAAGGCGCCGTGCTGGGGCAGTTGATTGCCCAGACCCTTGAGCGCCATGACATTCCTGTGGAAAAGCGCTTGCAACTGGGTGGCACCAGTGTCGTCAGAGGGGCGCTGCTGGCTGGGGAGATTGATCTTTACCCGGAATACACCGGCAATGGGGCTTTCTTTTTCGATATGACCGATAGCCCCGTATGGAATAATGCTGAGGAGGCTTTCGAGACAGTCAAGCAGCGCGATGCAGAGAATGATTTGGTCTGGCTTTCACCTGCCAGTGCCAATAACACCTGGGCTATGAGTGTGCGTGGCGATGTGGCGGAGGCCCATGATCTGCAAACCCTGGAAGACCTTGCCGATTATCTGGCCGATGGCGGTGAATTCAAGTTTGCTGCCAGCACCGAGTTTGTTGAATCAGAACAGGCCCTGCCAGCCTTCCAGTCTGCCTATGGCTTTGAGCTTGACGAAGATCAGTTACTGGTGCTTTCCGGAGGCAATACCGCTGCCACCATGCGCGCGGCCGCCCAGCAGACCAGTGGTGTCAACGCGGCCATGACCTATGGTACTGACGGCGGCCTGAGCGCCTTGGGTCTGGTGGTGCTGGAAGATTCACTGGGCGTTCAGCCCGTCTACCAGCCAGCGCCTGTCATTCGTGAAGAAGCCCTGGACGCTTATCCGCAAATCGAGCCAGCATTGAATGAGGTTTTTGCGACACTGGATCTGGAAACGCTGCAACGTCTGAATGCCGATGTGGCCGTTAATGGCTTGTCTGCTGAAACCGTAGCCGCTGACTACCTTGATGCCCTTGAGCCTTAGTCTGTCTGCCTAAAAGCCCGAGTTAATTGGAAGCTTAATCTGTATGCCGTTAATGGATGCGCTACCCACGCAGAGCAAAGGATGGATAAAAGGCCCCCTAACTGGGTGATGACCGTTTTGTCCATCGTCATGTTGGTGGCGCTCTGGGGTTTGGATAACGTCAGTGTCGCGGCTAACAGAATTGTGGCTGGCAGCGGCTACGCCAGTTGGGAGGCATTTGGGTGGATGGGGGTCGCGCTGGCATCGCTGCTTTTACTCTTCGTGCTCTTGATGGCCTGGCAGCCGACGCATTCACGCTTAAACCTGCTGTCTCAGCTGGCAGCGATTATCTTGCTGCTGCTGTTGATGCCGTTTGGCCTGATGGCCGCCAGTGCCGCTTTGATTGACCCACAGATGCCCCAGGCACGCCTGAGCGCAGGGGCCGCGTACTGGGTGGTGCTGTTTTGTGCCTTGCTGGCACTAGTGGAACTGCGCTTGCGATTGGCACTGTCCAGGTTCTGGATAGTGCTGATCATGTCAGGTGTTGGTGGGCTGTGGTGGCTATGTGCGTCACTGTGGTTGGATCGTCTGGCACTGGTGCAGGAGTTCCAGGCCCGCGAAGCGGCCTTCTGGCTTGCTTTCAGTGAGCACCTTGCCATGGTGTCGATTGCCGTAGGCGTCAGTATTGTATTGGGAATCATCCTGGCGTTACTGATCCGTCGCTACCGTGCCATTCAGCGCGGTGCCTTTGCGTTACTGAACTTTTTTCAGACTATTCCCAGCCTGGCGCTGTTCGGGCTCTTGCTGGCGCCTCTCGCCTGGGTATCGGCTAATGTGCCTTTTGCGGCAGCTTTGGGCATTCAAGGGATTGGTTGGACGCCTGCCTTGCTGGCGCTGGTTATCTATAGTCTGTTGCCCATGGTGCGTAATACCTATGTCGCCCTGGAGGCGGTCAGCCCAGATGTGCTGGACGCGGCCAGCGGCATGGGAATGTATCCCTCACAGCGTTTCTGGCAGGTACGGGTGCCTCTGGCACTGCCCATCCTGCTTGAAGGTATCCGGATTACCGCGGTGCAGGCGATTGGCCTGACGGCTGTTGCGGCACTGATTGGTGCGGGCGGGCTGGGTTCATTCATTTTTCAAGGATTAGGGCAGGCTGCGATGGATATGGTGTTATTGGGCGCACTGCCTATTTTGCTGATTGCGCTGGTGGTTGACGCCGGTCTGGGTGCGCTGAGTGAAGCGCTGCGCCAGGGGGCTAGCGATGATTGAATTATGCAACGTCAGCAAGTTTTTTGATCAGACGCCAGCGGTTGAAGAGCTGACCCTGAGCATTCCCAAAGGCAAGTTCTGCGCCCTGGTGGGCACCTCTGGCTGCGGAAAATCAACCACCCTGCGTATGATCAACCGTCTGCTGACCCACAGCAGCGGCGAGATTGAGCTGGATGGTCAGTCTATTGATGCCTATGACCCTGTCTTGCTACGGCGGCGAATTGGCTATGTGATTCAGAACACCGGTCTGTTTCCCCATTGGAACGTGGCACGCAATATCGGCCTGGTTCCTCGTCTGCTTAAATGGCCTACCGCCCAGGTCAATCAGCGGGTGGAAGAGCTGATGGGGCTGCTGGGGTTGCCGGTCAGTGAGTTTGCCCATAAATATCCTCATCAGCTATCCGGTGGGCAGGCCCAAAGGGTGGGGGTGGCGCGAGCGCTGGCAGCTGACCCGGATATTCTGTTGATGGATGAGCCTTTTGGCGCCCTGGATCCGATTACCCGGGAAAAACTCCAGGAGATGCTGATGCAGCTGCAAGCCAGGCTGCATAAAACCATCGTGTTTGTCACCCATGATATGGATGAAGCCCTGCGCCTGGCCGACATGCTTGTGGTGATGCGTGATGGCCGTATCGTGCAGCAGGGAACACCGCTATCGCTGCTGCAGAAGCCAACAGATTCTTTTGTTGATTCCCTTCTGGGCGGGCTGGAGCGTGGGTTGAAACAGGCTTCCCTGACTCGGGTTAAAGATCATATGGCGCCGCTTGGGCCGCATTTACCCGCGCAGTCGCGGGTGATGACTGAGCAGACATTGCGCCAGGCACTCTCGATGATGCTGCGCGACCATTGTGAATGGCTAACGGTGGTGGATCAACACGATGTACCGGTAGGAGAGTTGTCGCTGCGCAAGTTGGTCAAAGAAGCGTTTCAAGCCCAGGAGAAGTCGCGTGACGTCTAGGCCTGTGCATCCACGTTCTGCCTATCACCCGATTCAGCTGCTGTGGCCCTTGATGTGGCTGGTGTTGTTAGTCGGTGTGGTATTGATGATCCCCCATGCGCAAACGCTGTTTCAATGGCTGGCGCCAGATGCGCGACAGGTGATCTATCAGCGCGCGGATTTCACCCAGTTGCTGGGCCGTCACCTTATGGTGGTAGGAGTGGCGGCTTCTATTACGATCACATTGGGTGTGTTGGCAGGCGTGATGGTTACCCGCCAGTGGGGGCGCGATTTTCTGCCCCTGGTGTCTCAGATTGCCTCTCTGGGGCAAACCTTCCCACCGGTTGCCGTGCTGGCGCTGGCGGTTCCCGCTCTTGGGTTCGGGACGATACCTATTATTGTTGCCCTGGTGCTGTATGGGTTGTTGCCTATAGTGCGTAACACCATTGCCGGCCTGAAAGACGTTGACCCAGGTGTGGTCTCAGCGGCCTACGGCATGGGGATGACGCCAGGGCAGATCCTGCGTCAGGTGGAATTGCCGCTGGCGGCGCCGGTGATTCTGGCCGGTATCCGTACCTCGGTGACCATCAATATTGCCACTGCTGCGCTAGGCGCCACCGTGGGGGCCAGCAATTTGGGTGATCCTATTATTGCCGGCATCGTCAATGCCAATAATGCCTATATCGTTCAGGGAGCTATGGTGATTGCGCTGCTGGCGGTCAGTATCGATAGTATTTTTGAAGTCTTTCAGCGACGTTTACGTTTACATACGCCTTAAGTTGAATGCCTTAACGTGGTTGGCTGCGTTAGTGTCATCAGTGTTGCGTTGACCGATGTTGGGGAAATCCCCTGGCATAAAGGGAAATAACCGACAACACTGCCCTCAAAAGGGGCCTGATAAGGATAACAACCATGACACAAGCCACGTACCAACCGGCCTTCATGACCGGTGATGAGTTTTCGATTCCTACCTTCAGCGTATTGAATCATGACGGTGACATCTATCCCGATGCTCAGTCACCTGATTTGCCCCGCGATAAAGCCCGCCATATTTACCATGCCATGCTGGCGACCCGGATTCTGGATGAGCGGATGATGGCTGCTCAGCGACAGGGTCGGCTAAGTTTTTACATGCAATGTACCGGTGAAGAAGCTTCCGTAATTGGTGCCACCGCAGCACTGGATGACGCTGATATGATCATGGCCCAGTACCGTGAGCAGGGCGCGCTGATGTATCGCGGCTTCAGCTTTGATGAATTCATGAACCAGCTGTTCGGTAATCAGTTGGATTACGGCAAGGGTCGCCAGATGCCGGTTCATTATGGCTCCCGCAAGCTTCACTACATGACCATTTCATCGCCACTGGCGACCCAGATCCCTCAAGCGGCGGGTTATGCCTATGGCCAGAAACTGGCCGGTGAAGGCCACTGCACCCTGACCTTTTTTGGTGAAGGTGCCGCCTCAGAAGGGGACTTTCACGCCGCGCTGAACATGGCATCGGTGCATGAGGTGCCGGTGATTTTCTTCTGCCGGAACAACGGCTACGCTATTTCAACACCGGCGGTGGAGCAGTTCGCCGCTGACGGTATTGCACCCCGGGCGTTTGGCTATCGCATGCATGTCATTCGCGTGGACGGTAACGATGTGCTGGCGGTGTACGAAGCCACCCGTCTGGCCCGCGAGATGGCAGTGAAAGACAACAAGCCGGTACTGATTGAAGCCATGACCTACCGTCTGGCTGCCCACTCTTCGTCCGACGACCCCTCGGGCTATCGCTCAAAGGATGAAGAAGAAATCTGGCGCCTTAAAGACCCGATCCTGCGCATGCGCAAATGGCTCGAACAGCAGAACTGGTGGAGTGAAGATGAAGAAACTGATACTCAGGAAAGCCTGCGCCGTGAAGTGCTCGACACCATGAAGCGTGCTGAAAAGCGCCCCTCTCCCGAACTGGATACCCTGATTACCGACGTCTATGCCGAGGTTACTCCGGCGCTGCAGCGCCAGTATGATGCCCTCAAGGCGCATATCCGCTGTTACCCCGATGCCTACCCCAAAGGCGCCCAGGCGTTAGGCCTGAAGGGTGATCAGCAACATAAGACGGGAGAACAGTGATATGCCAACCATGAATATGCTGCAGGCCATCAATAACGCCCTGGATATCGCCATGGCGGAAGATGACAAGGTGCTGTGCTTTGGCGAAGACGTGGGTGTTTTCGGCGGAGTGTTTCGCGCTACCAGCCATCTGCAGGAAAAGTATGGTAAAGCCCGCTGTTTCAATACCCCGCTGGTGGAACAGGGCATTATCGGCTTTGCCAACGGCCTGGCGGCGCAAGGCTCGGTACCGGTGGCTGAGATCCAGTTTGCCGACTACATCTTTCCGGCTTTCGACCAGATTGTGAACGAGACGGCCAAATACCGTTACCGCTCCGGCGATCTGTTTAATGTCGGCGGGCTGACCATTCGCACGCCCTATGGCGGCGGTATCCACGGTGGGCTTTACCACTCCCAGTCGCCTGAAGCCTATTTCACCCACACTCCCGGTTTGAAAGTGGTGGTACCGCGAGACCCTTATCAGGCCAAGGGTTTGCTGCTCGCTGCCATTCGTGACCCTGACCCGGTCATCTTTTTTGAACCTAAGCGCCTTTATCGTGCATCAGTGGGTGAAGTGCCCGAAGAAGACTATCAGCTGCCGATTGGCGAGGCTGAAATCATCAAGCAGGGTAGTGATATCACCGTTGTTGGCTGGGGCGCCCAGATGGAAGTGATTGGCAAGGCGGTTGAGCTTGCCGAAGAAGCGGGTATTGCCTGTGAAGTGATTGATCTACGCAGTCTCTTGCCCTGGGATGTGGAGACAGTCGCAGACTCCGTATTCAAGACAGGCCGCCTGGTAGTGACTCATGAAGCGCCCTTGACCGGTGGCTTTGCCGGTGAAATTACTGCTGCCATTCAGGAGCGCTGTTTCCTTTACCTTGAATCGCCGATTGCGCGTGTGACCGGCATGGATACGCCTTTCCCGCTGGCGCTGGAGAAAGAGTATTTCCCCGATCATCTGAAAATATTCGCCGCTATCCAGCACAGCGTCAATTTCTGACGTTGCCTGAAGGGTTCAAAGGAGACCGACATGAGTGATTTTATCTTACCGGATATCGGTGAAGGCATTGTTGAATGCGAAGTGGTTGAGTGGCGCGTTCAGGAAGGCGACCTTGTTGAAGAAGACCAGCCCGTTGTCGAAGTGATGACCGACAAGGCGCTGGTTGAAATTACCGCCTCAGAAGCCGGTACGATTACCCAGCTGTATGTGGCCCAGGGGCAGATTGCCAAGGTGCATGCCCCTTTGTATGCCTACCAGGCAGAGGGCGAGCCACAGGATCAGGAAGCCACCCGCCCTGAGCAGAACGCTGAATCATCAGACGCCCCGGCCGAAAAACCAGCAACCCAGACGCCGAGTAGCTCGTCAGGGAAGCCCGCGCCAACCTCGGCGCCAGCGGCTGCCACTAGCGCCGTGCAGGGTAAAACGCCTGCCAGCCCTGCGGTTCGCCGTCTGGTGCGTGAGCATGGCCTGGCGTTGAATGAGATTGCCGGCAGTGGTAAGGAAGGGCGGGTGCTGAAAGAGGATGTGCTGCGTTATCTGGATGCCGGGCAAGAGCTGCCAGGCAAGTCGGCATCGGCTGGCCCCAGAGTTGAGCCCCTGCGCGGCGTACGTGCTGCTATGGCCCGCCAGATGGTGGCTTCGGCAACCACGATTCCGCATTTTCAATACGGTGAGGAAATCGATGTTACTGACCTGCTGGCGCTGCGTGAGCGCTTGAAAGTGCAGGCGGAAGCCCAGGGTGAGCGTTTGACCCTGATGCCGTTTTTCATGAAGGCAATGGCATTGGCGGTGGCTGAATACCCGATTCTCAATGCCCAGCTGAATGACAGCGCCGATGAGCTGCACTACTACCCTGATTGCAATATCGGTATGGCGGTGGACAGCAAGGTGGGTCTGATGGTGCCCAACGTCAAGGATGTGGGGGCCAAGTCATTGCTGGAAGTAGCGGCCGAGGTCACTCGCCTGACCCAAGCCGCCCGGGAAGGGCGCGTGGAACAGGCCGACCTCAAGGGCGGTACCATTACTATTTCTAACATTGGGGCGCTGGGAGGCACCTATGCGGCGCCGATCATCAATGCCCCTGAAGCGGCGATTGTGGCGATTGGCAAAACCCAGTGGCTGCCGCGCTTTGATGAGAACGGTGATGTCAGCCGTCGCGCCATCATGACGGTGACCTGGGCCGGGGATCATCGCTTTATTGATGGCGGCACCATAGCGCGCTTCTGTAATCACTGGAAAGCCAGCCTGGAAGCGCCGGAAAGCATGCTCCTGCATCTGCGCTAGGGAGCCAACAAGATGGCCGAAGCGCCCTTACAGCAGTTCTATATTCCTGAAGACCAGTCGGTCTACCTGCTCAGCCATCAGGATGCGCGCAAACTGAAAGAGTGGGTGGCGCTGTGTCAAGCGCAGTTGGCACAACTGGGCTATCAGGAGATCGAGCTGATTGGCAAGGGCGCTTATGGCTTCGTCTTTGCAGGTTTTGCCCCCGCCTTGCCAACTGGGAAGTGCGCCAGCGGGTGTTCAAGTTCTCACGTATCACCTTGCCTCTGCATCTGCAGGAGCGCCTTGAAGAAGAGGCCTTCATGCTGGAGCAGGTGGAGCATCCGCGTATTCCCAGGCTGGTAGGGTTCCAACGGGTGCGCGGTCAATCGATCCTGGTTATGGAGCGCGCCCCCGGCCTGAACCTGGAGGAAGTCTCTCTGCGCGAAGGGCGTCTTTCGCCCAGGCGGGTGGTCAGCATTGCTCGCCAGCTGGCAGAGATACTTATTGCCCTGCGCCGTGAGAGTGGCCCGCGTGGCCGCCCTGTGGTTCATGGTGATATCAAACCCTCCAATCTGGTGTTCAACCCGGAGGATGAATCGATTGCCCTGATTGACTGGGGCTCTTCGGTATTTGCGCAGCTGGATGCACGCCTGCAGTTTGTGGCAACCAATGTCATGGAGCTGATGTCCTCTGACCTTCAGCAAACCAATGCCCGGCTGGGCGATGTGTACTTTATCGGCGAAGAACAGCTCAACGGCGCGCTATCTTCGCCGCGTTTTGATGAGCAGGGAGCCGCAGGCACCCTGTATGCCTTGGCCTCCGGGCAGTCCTGCCGTTTTGGCTGTCGTGCGATTCCGGCAAGGTCCTTGGGGTTGCCTATGGAGTTTGCTCGCACCCTGGATGGCATGCTGGATGCCGACCCCGAGACGCGCCGTCGTGCCGGAGATCACTTTCTGAATGCCATGCCGAGGATGGCCAGGCTGGTGATGATTGATCTGCCTGAGCCAGCGCCCAAAGCGCTGATTCCGGTATGGGCCAGAGCCAGCGGCCGCGAGATTGATACCGTGGTGTATAGCTCGCGCAAGACCTTTCTGCGCGAAGCCCATGTGGAAGATACCCTCAGCGAGGTGAATGACATTCAGTTGGATCGCTATTACAAGCAGTTCATGCAGGGCATGGGCGAAACAGAAAAAGCCTTTCTGGCATCTGTCAGCCGTCTGGGTAAATACCCGGTGGTGGGCGGCTTGGCGGTACGCTGGGAGCGTGACGGTGTGTTTATCGATTCGTCGCTGAACCTGCATGACCCGACGCTCAAGCCCGCCTTCGTGCAGGCGGTGAATAACATGGTGTTTCTCGCCCGCGCCATCCATCGTCAGGGAGTCTTCAAAAGCTGCCTGTTTGATGCCCGCAAAACCCTGCATCTGGACCGTGACAGTAGTGAACAGGCCTTCCAACCACAGCCTGACATGCATATTCCCTATGAAGTCAGTGATGTGCCCGACATGGAGGATGACTCCCGCCAGCACAGTTATTTTGAAGACGGGCCAGACCCGGAAGAATTACTGGTACTGCCGGCCTCTATCATGGCGACGCTGGAACGCCTGAATGAGATTCACCATACCGGCATGATTATTTTTGAAGCGCTTCCCAGGCACCTGAAGATCCATAGCTACTATCGCCTGCTGGATGCTCGCCAGGAAGAGGCGTTCAGGCAACATCTGGCCGCTATTCTGGCTGCTGTGCCTGAAATCGAAGGACTGGGAATTTCCGGCTTCATGAAAATGCCCTATAAAGACACCCGAGCCTATACTCATATGGCCAATCAGCCAGAGCGCTATTATCCCCGCGATCCCCGCCAATATCTGCGTGAATGATAATGACAATAGCCCAACGTTGAACCAAGTCTCTTAAGCCGTAGGGAGCAGCACTTGAAGTTTGCTGCTCGGCGGGTGAGTCTATGAAGTCCTCATTCCTATCAGGTAGTTCCCATGTCGATATCTGCACAAGCACGTCGCGCGTTTGCCAAGAGCAGAACCATCACCGGCACTATGTTCAAGACACTGCCAGGTTTGCGGTGCTCGGGTGGTGCCCCGCTCAGTGCAGTGCTTGGATTGCTGGTCGGCCTGATGCTGGCAACCTCGGTCGCCGCGCAATCCTTTATTGAACCGAAGCCTTCTTTCTCTCCTGAAGAAGTTGTCAGGATTCAGCTTGACGCTCTGGCCGCCAACGATGAACCGACCCGCAACGCCGGTATCGAACAGGTATGGGCTTTTGCGCATCCGGATAATCGCGCTGTGACGGGACCGTTGCAACGCTTTACCCGGATGATTCGCGGGACAGGTTACGACACCCTTATCAATCATCGCTCCCATACCGTTGAAGCGGCTGGCCAGACAGATCAGGTCGCCGCTTTTGAAGTCAGGGTGGTGGCACGCGATGGTAATCTATACGCGTTCTCGTGGCGGCTGGGTATCGCTGACGTTGATGGAGAGAAGGTCTGGATGACCACTCGGGTCACACCGGCTCGCAGCACCGGACAGCAGATGACCTATCGGTAAATTATTGGTTGTTCAGCTGGCTGTCGAGCCATTGCATCAGCTGACGAGTCAGTTGTTCAGATACCTTGCCCAGTGCGGCGACGGCAGCAGGAACGTTTTCACCTTCAGCAGCCTGGGTGGCTGATAGTTGCTGGTAGGCCAGGCGTTGGCCATCTGTTGCGTCCAGCAGGGTAAACTGGGCGCGCATGACGGCGGTGGGAGTGCCGTTCTGATAGGCAATATGGAAATCGCTTAGTTCGGCTACCAGGCGAGCATCAATGCCCTGTTCCCCAGGTTCAGCGGGCAATGCAATCTGTGTGGCTTGCAGGGCATCCTGCCACTGGCGTTTTAGCATGGCCGGTGCGCTATCATGCCAACGTGCCTCGGCGTAGACGCTGACCTGTTGAGCATCCGGCCAGACCACAATATGATCGCTGGCCAGCAAACGGTCTGCGCTGGGTGCTCGAACCTCCAGAATTTTTGCGTGCTTTTGGCGATGACTGAAAACTCAGGCGATGGCAGACGATACAGCTGCTTCGGTGTGCTTTCAGGCAGTACGGAGCATCCAGCAAGCCAGGTCATTATTATCACACTCACGAGGTATTTCACGGGCGAAACTCCTTGATCTGTTCACCACCAAAAATAAACTCGCCGGGGTTTTCTTCCAGGTGGCGTGACACCCGGTTGAGATTCACCAGGGTCGCTTGCAGTTCCTGCAGAATAGCCGGTAAATCAGCGCTACTGGCGGCGATGTTATTGACGCTGGTGGTCACGCCAAGCGCGTTGCGATCCATCAGTTGGCGCCATTGTTCAGAGGTGGCGGTCAATTCTTCAGCGGCCTGACGGGCTGATAGAAGCAGCCTACGGCTGTCTTCTTCAAGCAGTTGGTTAGCCGATTGACTGAGGGTGTCAATATTTTCCAGGGTAGTGGTGGCCTGTGTGGTCAGGCGATTCAGCTGGGTAACCGAATCGTCGAGGGCATTGGTAATCTGCGATTGAGCCTCTGCCAGCCCAGCAGTAATGGCGTCGGTATTGGCAATAATGCGATTGATGCGCTCGGCGCTGTCTTCTTCAAACAGGGTGTTCAGATTGTTGAGCAAACGGCTGACGTTAGAGACCACGGCTTCACCGTCTGACAGCAATGAATCAATCGGCGAGGGCGCTGCGGTAATCTGGGCTGGATCCTGTTCGGACGTGGTCAGCCGTGGGCTATCCGGCGAGCCGCCATACAGCTGCAGCGTCATGCTGCCAGTGATATTGGCAAGCCCCAGCTTGGCCTGGGTGTCCTCCCTGATCGGGATTTCCTGATCAACCCGGATCAGTGCCAACACCTGACGAGGGTCATCAGGGTCAAGGCGCATCTCGACTACATTGCCGACTTCCAGGCCGCTGAATTCAACTCGGCTACCCGTGCTCAGGCCGCTGACCGCACGGTTAAACACTACCTCATAAAAGGCATATTCGCGCTGCGTTGCCGCCTGGGCCATCCACAATGAAAATATCACGGCGGCTACCAGGGTGAACAAGGTAAACAGGCCAATCAGAATGTGGTGGGCGCGCGTTTCCATCAGCGATTTTCCTTCATGCTTGCATAGGCGGCACGACCTCTTGGGCCGTGAAAGTAATCCTGTATCCAATCGTCCTGGGTAGCGGCGACGTTTTCCAGAGTATCCGCAACCAACACCTGTTTGCGGGCCAGCACAGCGACGCGGTCACAGACGCTATACAGCGTATCCAGATCATGAGTCACCAGAAAGACGCTGAACCCCAGGGCATCGCGCAGGGTGAGCAGTAACTGGTCAAACCTGGCAGCACTGATAGGGTCAAGCCCGGCGGTGGGTTCGTCAAGAAAGAGCACGTCCGGGTCGAGTGCCAAGGCGCGGGCCAGGGCAGCGCGCTTGATCATGCCGCCGGACAGCGCGGCAGGCATCTGCTCAGCGGCACCGGCAGGCAAGCCGACCAGGGCAAGCTTCATGCGTGCAATCTGCTCGGCTTCAGGGCGGCTGAGAGGGGTATGTTCAACCAGCGGCAAGGCAACGTTTTCCAGCAGATTGAGCGAGCTGTACAGGGCGCCCTGCTGAAACAGCACCCCAAAGCGTCTTTCCACTGCGGCGCGCTGGCGGCGATCAAGGGCGGCCAGGCGCTGGCCGAAGACGTGGATATCGCCGTCATCAATCGGTTTGAGACCGACGATACTGCGTAAAAGCACCGATTTGCCAGTGCCAGAACCGCCCACAACCCCAAGAATTTCCCCGCGCATAACGCTCAGGTTCAGGCCTTGGTGTACTACCGTCGTACCAAAGCGGTTTTCGAGATTATCGATGTGGATAACCGTATCGCTCACGTAGGCTCCCTGAATATGGCGCTGATCACCAGCCCATCTGCATGAAGTATAACGCTGCCAGGGCATCCAGCAGGATGACCATGAAAATCGACTGAACCACGCTGGAGGTGGTGCGTTCCCCGACCGATTGAGCGCTGCCGCTGACCTTGAAACCTTCAGCGCAGCCGATAATCGCAATCACCAGGGCGAAGAGGGGCGCCTTGGAAAGCCCGACCCATAGGTGGCGGACGCTGATATCCCGTTGGACTATCTGCCAGAACTGGGCAAAAGGAATATCCAGAGATACAGCGCCGACAACCGCACCGCCGAGCATGCCGCTCAGCGTGCCGATAAAGGCCAGCAGAGGCAGGCTGACCCACAGAGCGATCACCCTGGGCAGGACTAAAAGCTCGATCGGATCCAGCCCTTGAGTGCGCAGAGCATCGATTTCTTCATTGGACTTCATGGCCCCGAGCTGGGCAGTAAAGGCACTGGCGGTTCGGCCTGCCAGCATGATGGCCGCCAGCAATACGCCGAATTCACGCAGAAATGAGAAGACCACCAGGTTAACGGTGTAAATGGTGGCCCCGAAGGTTGTCAGTACGGTTGCCCCCAGAAAGGCGACCACGGCGCCGACCATAAAGGTCAGCAGGACAACAATCGGCACGGCGTTCAGCCCGGTCTGATGGATATGGGCGACGGTAGCGGTGAGACGCCAGCGCCCAGGGCGCCAAAAGGTACGCCCAAACGCTGCTAGCACCACGCCAAGAAAGCCCAGCAGATAAAGCTGTTGGGTGAACAGAGCGGTCACCTGCTGGCCAAGCCTAGCCAGGCTGTCGCCGAGACGCTGAAACCCGGTTCTGGCAGGTGTTTCCGGCGCTTCGGCAACTACCTCCAGGGCTTCAATGACGCTCAGAATCAACTGGCGCCGCTGATCAGGCAGGTGGTTGGCCTGCTGCTGCATACGCTCGCTGCCGAACCACTCGATCATCAGTTGGGCAGCGGCCGTATCCAGCTGGGTGACCGGCTCAAGCGACAGGCGCTCAATATGCTTGGCATCATGAGTGCTGAGCTGCTTCTTGATGGCATGAAAATAGGCCAGCGTCCAGGTGCCGGAAAGTGTGAGCTGCTGGTTTGTTTCGATACGGGCCAGTGGAGCTGAACTGGGTACTGAGCCGGGTGATGAGCCAGAGGTGTTTGATAGATCATCCATGAGTGCGCTCGAGATCCAGATGTGCAAAAGGTTCAATCATTATCCAGCTCTCGCCAGGCGGCATAGGTACTGAGGAAAATGCGCCCGGTGAGCTGTTTGGGCAAGTCGCTGCGCTTGAGTTTGTCCATCACCGGGCCTTTGACTTCCGCTAGATGCAGCTTGACGTTGGCATCCTTGAGCCGGGCGTTGATGGCTTCCAGGCTTTCCAGCGCCGAGGCGTCAATCAGGTTGACGGCAGAGCAGACAATGACCACATGCTCAAGCTCCGGGCGGGTGGCGACTAGATTATACAGGGTATCCTCGAGATAGCGGGCATTGGCAAAATAGAGGCTTTCGTCAATGCGCAGGAAGGCAACGTGGGAGTGGGTCTCTACGTCATGCCGGGCGATGCTACGAAACTGTTCGCTATCAGCGACTCGCCCGAGCAGTGCGCTGTTGGGGCGGCTGGTACGATACAGAAAAAGGCCAATTGAAAGCACTACGCCGATCAGTATGCCTGCTTCTACCCCTTCCACCAAAGTCAGGACGATGGTCATGGCCATGGCGCTGAAATCGCTGCGCGAATAGCGCCAGGTCTGGCGCAGGGTGGCCACATCCACCAGGGTGAGAATCGAGACGGTGATGGTGGCGGCCAGGGTGGCAATCGGCAAATAGTGCAGCCAGCCGGTAAAGGTGAAGGTGACCAGAGCGATTCCCAGAGCAGCAAAGGCGCCAGCCGCTGGCGTCTGGGCGCCAGCATCGAAATTGATCACGGTGCGGGACAGCCCGCCGGCAACCGGCATGGCGCCTGAAACACCGCCCGCCAGGTTGGCCGCTCCCAGGCCGATCAGTTCCTGATTCGGTGAGATACGCTGGCGCCGCTTGGCGGCCAGCATCTGGCCCATGGAGACCGATTCCACAAAACCCACCAGGCTGATCAGCAGCGCAGGCACCAATAATACTTGCCATAGCGCTGCGTCAGGCATGGGAATGCCCAGGGGAGGCAAACCCATGGGGATGCTGCCGACAACCGCCACGCCTGCCTCATCCAGCTGCCAGAACCAGGTGATCCAGGTGGTTGTCAGCACGGCAAACACCGGCCCCGCCTTGGCAAACAGGTCGGCCAGCATGGCGCTCAGCCCCCATTGCTGCAGCAGAACCTTGGCATAGCGGCGCATGGCAATCAGAAATACCAGGGTGCCCGCGCCGATGATCAAGGTGGGGATATGCACCTTGGGGAGTTCGGGGATGACAGATACTAGCCGTTCCACCAGGGTAAAGCCTTGGCTGTCGACGCCCAGAAGGGCACTGAACTGGCTGGCGGCAATTAGAATGCCGGACGCGGTCAGAAAGCCGGAAATCACCGGGTGGCTGAGAAAATTGCTGAAAAAGCCCATTTTCAACAGGCCCATGGCAATCAGTATGACCCCAGATAACACCGCCAGCACCAGGGCCGCTTCCAGATAGGCAGCAGAGCCTGGGGTGGCCACACCCGACAGCGCGGCCGCCGTCATCAGGGCAATAATCGCCACCGGGCCAATCGCCAGCGTCCGGCTAGTGCCAAACAGGGTATACACAAGCTGCGGAAGAATGCTGGCATAAAGCCCTACCACAGCAGGAAGCCCCGCCAACAAGGCATAAGCGAGGGATTGGGGAATCACCATCATGGTCACAATCAGGCCTGCCAGCACGTCGGCCCCCAGCAAACGCCGATGATAGTGGGGCAGCCAGCTGAGAATAGGAAAGTAGCGTTTGATCATGGCTTAGGGTGTAAAGTGATGTGATAGTAAAAATTGATCATGAACACCAGACTAAACGATATTGGCCTTCAGGTAGAGGCTTGTTTAGGATCAGCATGTCGTTTATTTACTTTTAAAGAGACGTATCCATGAAGCCAGAAACAATTGCCCTGCACCACGGTTATTCACCCGACTCTCAGAATGCGGTGGCGGTGCCAATTCACCAGACCACTTCATTCTCTTTTGATAGTGCCCAGCACGCGGCTGATCTGTTTGATCTTAAGGTCGAAGGTAATATCTATTCACGCATAATGAACCCTACCTGCGCCGTTCTGGAACAGCGCGTGGCGGCATTGGAAGGGGGATTGCCGGGTTGGCCGTGGCCTCGGGGATGGCGGCAATCACTTATGCCATCCAGACGATTGCCGAAGCGGGCGATAACATTGTCTCGATCAGTGAACTGTACGGCGGCACCTACAACTTGTTTGCCCATACGCTGCCGCGCCAGGGTATTGAAGTACGCTTTGCTGACAAGGACGATTTCGCAGGTCTTGAAGCGCTGATTGACGGCCGTACCAAGGCGGTTTATTGCGAGAGTATTGGCAACCCTTCCGGTGGCGTGGTGGATATCGCCAAGCTGGCGGAAGTAGCGCATCGCCATGGTGTACCGGTCATGGTGGATAACACCACGGCAACGCCCTTTCTGTGCCGCCCGATCGAGCATGGTGCCGATATCGTGGTCAATTCAGCGACCAAGTATATGGGTGGCCATGGCACTACCGTCGGCGGGGTGATTGTCGATTCAGGCAAGTTCCCCTGGGCAGAAAACGCCAATCGCTTTCCGCTTCTGACCGAGCCTGATGTTTCCTATCATGGCGTCAGCTATACCCGTGACGTGGGCGAAGCAGCCTTTATTGCCCGTGCCCGTGTGGTGCCCCTGCGCAACATGGGGGCGGCGCTGTCAGCCCAGGCCGCCTGGAACCTGCTACAGGGCCTGGAAACCCTGGCGCTGCGAATGGAGCGGGTGTGTGCCAATACACTGATAGTTGCCAAACATCTTGAGGCTCATCCGCTGGTTGACTGGGTGCATTACGCCGGGCTTGAAAACCATCCGGATCATGCCCTGGCCAAGCGCTATATGCAGGGGCACGCCTCGGGCATTCTGAGCTTCGGCGTGAAAGGGGGCAGGAAGCCGCTGAGCGTTTCTATGACGCCTTGGCATTGATTCTGCGTCTGGTCAACATTGGTGATGCCAAAAGCTGCTCGTCAATTCCGGCCTCCACTACCCACCGCCAGCTGAACGAGCAGGAACTCAAGGCCGCTGGGGTCACCGCCGATATGGTGCGCCTGTCGATTGGCATCGAACATATTGATGATCTGTTGGCAGATATTGATCAAGCACTGGAGGCTTCGCAGTCATAAAGACCGGTAAGTTTAAATGTTTCTCTATGGGTAACATTTATACCTCCAAAGTGTAACTTATTTTCCGCTTTTAACGCGGTAACCTCCTCTCAGGGTTGAACATGATGCGTTTGCATCATGTTCACCCTGTTTTCCGGTAAGACTGTCCCGGTCACCCCTTTATAGCGGCCTGCTTTGCGGATGCTTTCAAAGCGAGGCACTGTGCTGTGCATTAACCACCGATAATCCAACAATAACTGACAATCAAACAATAAGGTGTCCATCCATGATGCGAACGGTATCTGTTCTGGCGTCACTCGTGTTTTTTTACTGGCAGCAGGCGGGCATTGGTTAGGAGGCGTCTGGGGATATCTTGGCTTGCTAAGCGCCACACTTGGGGGAGCAGCGCTAGTTTTCAGTGGCTCGTTAGGGATTTATTACGCTGATCAGAAGACTCTGGAACAGGGCAACTCATGGCTATGGCCGGTACGCGATTATCGCTCTGTACGTAACTTGGCCTATCGTTTGATGCCGCGCGCCAGTAGTACTGCGATTGCCTCGGCTGAAGTCTCACATTATGCCGACCGTATGGATCAGCGCCTGGATACCCAGGAAGAGATGGCGCGAGATGCGTCTGCCAGCATGTCAGCCATTAACGCTGCCATCATGCAGGTCAGTCAGAGTGCTACTCAGGTAGCCACCTTGGCGGAAAGTGCTCGCAATGCCAGCCATGCCAATCGCGGCGAGCTGGTAGAAATTATCAGTGAAATGAATGACGTCTCCCGTCGTTCAGATGAAGCCCTGGAAATGCTGACAGCGTTGAACGATAAGATTGAACGGGTTCGCAATGTGACATCCATGATCGAAGGTATTGCCGAGCAGACCCACCTGTTGTCGCTTAATGCGTCTATCGAAGCGGCTAGGGCCGGCGAGCACGGTCGTGGTTTTGCCGTAGTGGCCGGTGAGGTACGTAACCTGGCGCTCAAGACCTCAACGGCAACCCAGAACGTGGATACGCTGGTGAAAGATATGCACCTTAGCGGACAGACCGTGGTCAATACCATGGGGCATCTGATGACCCGTATCAGCGAGCGTTCACAGGGAATCGAGCAGGTGGGAAATCGCCTGGGTAGCATGACCGATGAAGTGGATCAGGTACATCGCGAGATCACCCAGGTAGCAGACGCGATGGAAAGCACCCAGCTACATAGCCAGAAGGTAACCGATTCGCTGCGCCAGCTGGAAGATGATGTCGATGAAGGCAACCGCAATATGCACGAATTGGCACAGCAGGCCAGGGCGCTTATGGATGCTGCTGAAAGTGTTGACGGTGAGCTGGCTCAACAGCGCCTGGCCGGGCGCCATCAAGCCGTTTTTCATGCCGCCCGCGAGGCAGCTGATCAAGTTGGCAAGCTGTTTGAACAGGCTATTAAGCGCGGTGAGCTAAAGGAATCTGAGCTATTTGAGCCAAGCTATGAGTCGATTACCGGCACCCGGCCACCCATGTATCACACCGGATTTGATCGCTTTACCGATCGTTTTCTGCCAGCGATTCAAGAGCCCATGCTCAAGCACTATTCACTGGGGTATGCGATTGCCTGTGATCACAATGGTTATGTCCCTACCCATAACCAGGCGGTCAGCCAGCCGCCGACCGGTGATTATGAACATGACCTGGCATTTTGTCGAAGCAAGCGTATTTTTGATGACCCGACGGGCAGCCGCTGCGGTAAACATGAAAACGCCCTGCTTCTGCAGACGTATAAGCGCGATACCGGGGAAGTCATGCACGACCTTTCTGTTCCCATCTATGTTAACGGCAAGCACTGGGGTGGCTTTCGCGTGGGCTACCAGCCGGAGCAGACCACGGCAGTAGCTGCCTTACCGAGCCGCTGAGGCGGTCGGGCGTGGTTTCGACTGCTGCCAGGCCGAATAGGAATAAAGCGCCAGCCCGGTCCAGATCAGCACAAAGGTGAGTAGCTGAATCAGTGACAGGGCTTCCTTGAATACCAACAAAGCGATAAAGAACTGCATGCTGGGGTTGATGTACATCAGAAACCCAATGGTGGCCAGGCGTAAGCGCCGGGTAGCACCGGCGAACGCCATCAGTGGAAGGGCGGTGAGTACACCGCTGGCGATCAGCAGCAGGGTGGTACGTGTTTCACCGGCAAAATGTGAGCTGCCTTCAAGGGTTAACCAGCTGAAGGCGATTAGCGCTAACGGCATCAGAAGCAGTGTTTCCACAAAAAGTCCAGACAGCCCATCCAGCGGTACCTGTTTACGAAACAGCCCATAGGTGCCAAATGAAAATGCCAGTATCAGGCTCAACCAGGGCATCTCACCGAGCAGCACAAACTGGATGCCGATAGCCAGGGTTGCCAGGCCTAGCGCAATCAACTGCAGTTTCGCCATGACTTCCCTGAGCACCAGTATCCCCAGACCCACATTGACCAGAGGCGTCAAAAAATAGCCCAGGCTGGCCTGCAATACCTGTTTGCTTTCCACCGCATAGATGTAAACGCCCCAATTCAGGGCGATCAGCAAGGCACAGGCCAACACTCGGCTCAGGCGTTTCGGCTCGCTGAGGGCGGCGACAACGGGCGACCAGCGCTGGAGCAAGGTGATCAACCCGACCAGAAACAGACACGACCATAGAATCCGGTGTATCAGGATCTCAAAAGCAGGTACGCCGTCAAACAGGGCGAAAAACAGTGGGAAGCAGCCCCACATCATATAGGCAGCAAGCCCGAACATAACGCCTTTGGTGGCTTCGGGATCACGCAGGGGTTGAGCAGACATAAGGGTCTCGGTAACGAAAAATGTTAATCTAGCACAAATGGATGAGACTTAATTACCCTTAAAGCAATCAGCGCTCACAAAGGAGGCTATTTATGAGCCAGCTAACCACCACATTGGTGCAATGTGACCTGCGCTGGGAAGATCCTGCTGCCAATCATCGTCATCTTGATACCCTGCTGGGCGATCTCGACGGTAACACAACCGATGTGATCGTCCTGCCGGAAATGTTTGCGACCGGTTTTACCATGAATTCCCGGGAGCAGGCCCAGCCCATGGAACACAGCGAAAGCGTGGCCTGGCTGAAAGCCCAGGCGCACAAGCGCGGCTGCGTGATAACAGGGAGTGTGGCCATCAAGGAAGCAGGCGAACACTATAATCGCTTGATCTGGGCAGCACCTGACGGTGAGTTGATTGTGTATGACAAGCGTCACCTGTTCAGAATGGCTGGTGAGCATGAACGCTATGCCATGGGTGAAGGCCGCAAGGTGATTACCTACAAGGGGTTTCGGATCCTGCTTAGCGTCTGCTATGACCTGCGCTTTCCAGTCTGGATGCGCCAGCAAGCAGCTGAGGATGAGACCTTTGAATATGATGCCATTCTGTGTGTTGCCAATTGGCCAGCACCCCGTCGCCACCCCTGGCGGACGCTGCTACAGGCCCGTGCGATCGAGAATCTCTGCTATGTGGTAGGCGTCAACCGTGTGGGAGAGGATATTAAAGGCCTGGCTTACAGTGGTGACTCCCTGCTGGTGGATTTCAAAGGCGAGCCCGTGGTGGATCACCCAGCCTATGAAGCCTTTGTAGAAACAGCCACGCTGGACCTGGATGCCCTGAATGAATTCCGTGAAAAATTTCCTGCCTGGCAGGATAGCGACCGCTTTGAACTGCTACCCGGAGTTGGCCACTGATGCGCCTTGACCGTTTTTTAAGTGAAACCACTGACCTGACCCGCAGCCTGGCCAAGCGGGCATTGAAAAATGGAGAAGTGGAAATCAACGGCTTGCCAGCCAAGCAGCCTGCCCTGCACATTGACCCGGACAGCGACAGGATAACCTGGCAGGGAGAAGTGCTGGCCCTGGTGGGGCTGCGTTACCTGATGCTTCACAAGCCGGCCGGGGTGGAATGTACGGCGCGGCGCGGGCTGTATCCCCGGGCCATCGACCTGATTGACCTGCCCAATGCAGATCGGCTGCAGCCCGTCGGGCGTCTGGATGTGGATACTACTGGCCTGTTATTGATGAGTGATGACGGCCACTGGGCGCACCGCATCATGTCGCCCAAGCATCTTTGTGCCAAGGTCTATCTCGCTACCCTGGCTGAGCCTTGGGAAGGTGAGCGTGCCAAAAGCGCCATAAAGGAGGTGGCCGAAGGGGTCTTGCTTGACGGTGAAGAAGACGTCACCAAGCCTGCCATCCTTGAGATGCTCAGCCCCACACAGGCAAAGCTGACCCTGACGGAAGGACGTTACCATCAGGTCAAGCGGATGTTTGCCGCGCTGGGCAATCATGTCGAGCAGCTGCATCGCCATTCGATTGGCGCCATCGTGTTGGATGACGACCTGCCGCCCGGTGAATGGCGCGAACTCAGCGCAGAGGAAGTGGCGCTGTTTTAACCGGGGCTGTCCTCATACAGCGCGTAAGTATCATTATGTGTAAGTTTCAAACCAGCTGGGCGGCTTTTACCAGCCGCCGTGTGTACTCATGCTGTGGTGCGGTCAGCAGGTCCTGGCTGGGGCCTGATTCCACCACCTCGCCTTCCTTGAGTACCACGATGCGGTGTGCCATGGCGCGTACCACGGCAAGGTCGTGGCTGATAAACAGATAGCTCAGCTGGCGCCTGGCCTGTAAATCGCGCAGCAGTTCGACAATCTGTTTTTGCACCGTGCGGTCGAGGGCTGAGGTCGGCTCATCCAGCACCAGTAATTCAGGTTCCAGAATGATTGCTCGGGCAATGGCGATCCGCTGGCGCTGCCCGCCAGAAAATTCGTGCGGGTAGCGGGAAGCCACGCTTTCCTGCAGGCCAACTTCCTGCAAGGTCTGGTGAACGCGTTTTTCCACCTCGCCAATTGAAGCGCTGGAAAATGAAAGCGTAACCCTTCGCTGACGATATCAAACACTGACATCCGCGGTGACAGGGCGCCATAAGGATCCTGAAAGACCATCTGAAAACGGTGCCGCTGGCGCCTGAGAGCCTTGCCCGTCAGCTGATGCAGGGCATCTTCTCCCAGGTAAACCTCGCCCTGGCTTTGCACCAGACGCATCACGGCAGAAGCCAGCGTGGTCTTGCCTGAGCCGGATTCCCCGACAATCCCCAGGGTTTCCCCAGGGGCTACATAGAGATCAGTGGGCTCTACGGCCACAAAAAGGCGCCGGCTGGCGGCGAAAAAGGCCTGCCCTGGGGCGTGCAAAGGCGACACTCAGCCGAGTGGCTTCCAGGCGCGGCTGGACACGCCCAACCGGCTTGGGGCGGCCTTGGGGCTCTGCCGCCAGCAGCGCAGCGGTGTAATCGCTTTGGGGATGATTGAATACCTGGCTGACCGGGCCGCTTTCCTGCTGTTGGCCTTGATACATGACGCAGACTCTATCTGCATGGGCGCGTACCAGGTTAAGGTCATGGGTAATAAACAGCATGCCCATGGAGTGCTGATCACGCAGGTCACGCAGCAGGGCAAGAATTTCCTGTTGAACCGTCACATCCAGGGCGGTGGTCGGCTCGTCGGCAATCAACAGCTTTGGCTGATTGGCAATGGCCATGGCAATCATTACCCGCTGGCGCTGGCCACCAGAAAGCTGATGGGGCCAGGCATCCAGTAGCTCATCCGGGCGCGGCAGGCGCACCTGTTCAAGCAGTTCACGGGCGCGTTGGCGTGCTGCCTTGCCGGTCAGGCTCTGATGCAGGCGCAGAGTTTCACCTATCTGCTTGCCGACCCGATGCAGGGGGTTCAGAGACGTCATCGGTTCCTGGAACACAAACCCGACCTGATTACCCAGAATGGTTTTCCACTGCGAGCGTTTCAGGCTGGCTAGGTCAGTACCTGCCAGTGAACGTTCACCGCTGACCTGTGCATTGTCCGGCAAGAGGTTCATGACCCCCAGCGCCGAGACGGATTTCCCCGAGCCGGATTCACCTACCAGTGCCAGGGTTTCCCCCGCCTTGACGTTAAAACTGAGATTGTCGACGACCTGGCTGCCATCGAAGCCGACACTCAGGTGCTTGACGTCCAAAAGCGTTGACGACGATGGGGCGAATGCCTGCTGAGCTGAGTGTTCAGCCATGGGTAACCTCCTTGTGGCGTGACTGCACATGGCGAGGGTCGAAGGCATCGCGCAGCCCCTCGCCGATAAACACCAGTAAGGAGAGCATGACAGCCAGGGTCATAAAGGCGGTGATGCCCAGCCAGGGGGCGTGAAGGTTGTTCTTGCCCTGAGCGGCCAGTTCACCCAAGGAAGGTGAACCCGGCGGCAGGCCAAAGCCGAGGAAGTCCAACGCCGTCAGGGTGCCGATGGCCCCGGTAAACAGGAAGGGCACAAAGGTCAGGGTGGCCACCATGGCATTGGGTAACACATGGCGCCACATGATCAGGTGTGAGGGCAGCCCCATGGCCTTGGCTGCGCGCACATATTCCAGATTGCGCGCGCGCAGGAACTCAGCGCGAACGATATCCACCAGGCCAAGCCACGAAAACAGCATCATGATGCCCAATAGCCACCAGAAGCCGGGCTGGACGAAGCTGGCGAGAATAATCAACAGGAATAGCACCGGCAGCCCCGACCAGATTTCAGTAAAGCGCTGGCCGACCAAATCCACCTTGCCGCCGAAGTAGCCCTGAACGCCGCCGATAAATACGCCCATTACCAGCGAACCGGCAGTCAGTACCAAGGCAAAGGCGACGGAAAGCCGAAACCCATAGATCACTCGCGACAATACATCGCGGCCCTGATCATCGGTACCCAGCCAATGACGGCTATCCGGCGCGGCGGGCGAAGGGCGGGTCATATGCATATCCAGGGTTTGATAGGAAAACGGAATCAGCGGCCAGAGTGCCCAGCCGTTTTCCTCGATCTGTTCCTGAATAAAGGGGTCGAGGTAATCGGTATGGGTCGGCAAAAAGCCACCGAATTCGGTTTCCGGATAATCCACCACCAGCGGCAGGTACCACTCTCCCTCGAATTTGAGAATCAACGGCTTATCATTGGCCACCAGCTCAGCAAACAGGCTGAACACAAACAGGGCGCTGAACAGCCAGAGCGATACGCGGGCGCGGCGGTTGGCACGAAAGGCAGCAATACGACGGCGGGTAATCGGCGACACGGTTACGACTCCCGGGTAGCAAAATCGATGCGTGGGTCAACCCACACATAGGTCAGGTCTGATAGCAGCTTGAGCAAGAGACCAATCAGGGTATAGAGGTAAAGCGTACCGAAGATGACCGGATAATCCCGCTGCATGACCGCTTCAAAACCCAGCAGGCCGAGTCCATCAAGGGAGAAAATCACTTCGATCAGCAGCGCGCCGGTAAAGAAGATACCCACCAGCGCCGCGGGCAAACCGGCAATAATGATCAGCATGGCGTTGCGAAACACATGGCCGTACAGAATCCGCCGTTCATCAGCGCCTTTGGCTTTGGCGGTCAGGACGTACTGCTTGTGGATCTCATCCAGAAAGCTGTTCTTGGTCAGCATGGTCAGGGTCGCAAAACTGCCGATGGAGGCGGCAATAACCGGCAGGGTGATGTGCCAGGCGTAATCCTTGATCTTGCCCCAGGTGGAAAGGCTGTCGAAATCCGGTGAGGTCAGCCCGCGCAGTGGAAACCAGTCCAGGTAGGTGCCACCGGCGAACAGCACAATCAGCAGGATGGCAAACAGAAAACCGGGAATCGCATAGCCGACAATTACCAGCCCCGAGGTCCACACATCAAAGCGCGAGCCATGGCGAAGTGCCTTACGAATCCCCAGCGGAATCGAGATCAGATAGACCAGCAGGGTTGTCCATAAGCCCAGGGATATCGAAACCGGCAGGCGTTCTATCATCAATTCAATCACTGGTCGGTCGCGAAAGAAGCTGGTGCCGAAATCAAAAGTCAGGTAATCACCCATCATGGTCAGAAAGCGCTGATGAGCGGGCTGGTCAAAGCCGAACTGCTGTTCAAGCTGTTCGATAAAGCGCGGGTCTATGCCCCGGGCACCGCGCGAATCATCGCTGACCTGTACATCGCCGCCGCCCATGTCCAGGCGCGTGCTGGCCATGGCATCGGCGCCTTCAAAGCGCGCCAGCATCTGGTCGATAGGGCCGCCCGGTGCTGCTTGAACAATCACAAAATTAAGCAGCATGATGCCGATCAGTGTCGGGATCATCAACAGCAGTCGACGTAGGGTATAGCGCGCCAAGGCAAGGCTCCTTTTGCAAACACTGATTTCGCAAACGTTGAACAGACGGTTATCGGAACAGGGGCAACGCTAATCTCCCCGAACAGCTAGCCGCCATTATCGACCGCTACGGCGGCGTTGAAGTTCAGCTTCCCGTTGCGTATCCACCCACCAGGCGTCCAGATCCATGGCATAGCGGGGGAACGGCTCGTGATATTCGAACTTGTCCCACACGGCAATCCGGGTCTCGCCGGAGTGATAGTGGGGAATCACATAGAACCCCCAGCGCAGCACCCGGTCCAGCGCATGGGCAATGGTGTTGAGCTGTTCGCGGCTGTCGGCGCTAATCAGTTGGTCAACCAGGCTGTCAACTGCCGGGTGGGCAAGCCCCATCAGGTTGCGGCTTTGCGGCTGCTCAGCAGAGGCGCTGGTCCAGTAGTCGCGCTGTTCGTTGCCTGGGTTGTTGGATTGTGGAAACTGGCTGATGACCATGTCGAAATCAAAACTGCGCAGGCGATTGAGGTACTGGTTGATATCGACAATGCGTATCGAGGTGTCAACGCCCAGGCGGGCCATGTTCCGCAGCATGGGTTGGACAACCCGCTCCAGGCCGGAGTCATACAGGAGCACTTCAAGTGCCAGAGGCTCGCCGTTTTCAGCGTTGACCAGCTGGCCATCTTCTATCTGATAACCAGCTTCACGTAGCAACTCCAGCGCCAGGCGCAGGCGTTCACGCAGTGATTCAGGGTGGTCAATCGGCAAGGGCTCGGTGAACAACTGATCAGATTGATGGGACGCCAGAAGCTCATCCCTGAAAGGAGTCAGCAATACCAGCTCTTCCTGGCTGGGCAGGCCGGTAGCTTCCATTTCCGAATTCTGGAAAAAGCTGTGGGTGCGGGAATAGGCATCGTAAAAAATATTGGTGTTCAACCAGGGGAAATCAAAGGTCAGGCTGAGCGCTTCGCGTACCCTGGGATCATCAAACTTGTCGGTGCGCAGGTTGAATACAAAGGCCTGCATGGGGGAAGGGTTAACGTCGGGCACGGTAATACGTTCCACCAGCCCTTGCTGATAGGCAGGAAAATCGTAACCGATGGCCCAGGTTGCCGCACGGGCATCAATACGGTAATCAATCAGCCCGGCCTTGAAGGCTTCCCAGGCGATATCCCTGTCCCGGTAATAATCAATAATCAGCCGGTCAATGTTGTAGCGGCCAACATTGACCGGTAAATCCTTGGCCCAATAGTCCTCGTCGCGGGCGTAGACTATTCGCCGGCCAGGGTCTACGTCATCAATCTGGTAGGGGCCTGAGCCTGGGTGAGCTGCCAGTGTCGGTGCGGTAAAGTCACGCGTTTCCCAGTAGTGTTTGGGAAGGATCGGCATCTGGGCGACAATCAGCGGCAATTCGCGGGAATCCGTGGTGTTGAATTCAAAGCGCACCCGATGCACATCCATGGCTACCGCCTGTTCAACACCAGCATAATAGTTGCGGAAAAAAGGGTTACCCTCTTCGAGCAGGATATCCAGGCTGAACACTACGTCTTCAGCAGTGACTGGCTCGCCATCCTGGAAAACCGCGTCAGGATGAAGGTCGAATTCAATCCATTCCCGTTCAGGATCCAGACGCACTCCTTCGGCCAGTAGCCCATAGAGGCTGAAAGGCTCATTGGGGTTGCTGGCCATCAGAGTGTCGTAAATCTGGGTAATGCCATTGGCCGGTGTGCCGCGAATAATGAAGGGATTCGTAGAATCAAAGCTACCCCCGGCGCACTGCGAATCATGCTGCCGCCCTTAGGCGCCTGAGGGTTGACGTGCGGAAAGTGAGCGAAGTCCTCCGGCAGGGCCGGTGTGTCATAAAGCGCCAGGGCATGCACGGTGGGGACGTTGTTTGTATCAGCATCAACCGTTTGTGCATGGACTGTTTGCGTATGTACTATGACCGAGGAATAAATAACGGCTAGCAGAACGAACACTTGCCACCATCTGCGAGTATAAGATGATCCGCTTTCCCTGGATTTGCCAGCCCTCATTGCTCCTTCCTCCCGTCTTAGCTGCATTGCTGTCTCGCGATGCAGCTGAGACAGCGCTCACAACACGTCAAGAATTGATATACGTCTCAAGAATTGGAAAGTGTCAGGAGTTGGCCCGGTTGTAAAGCCTCCGGCCGATCAATAGCATTCCAGCGCATGATATCACGCAAACTTATATTGTAGCGTTGGGCGATAGTGCTCAGGTTGTCACCCTGTACCACCGTGTGAGTTGGTGGTGTTGATGTGCTGGCCAGGGTTGCTTCATTGGCATTGCCTGCGTTCAGCAAAGCACTCAGTTCAGCGAGCATTTGCTGGTTGCTGTCCCCAGGCATCAGCAGGGTACGCGTATAGCGCGGGTTGAGGCTACCGTTTAGCAGGCCAGGGTTGAGTTCGCTGAGAGTATCAGCATCAACGCCTGCGCGCATCGCCAGTTCTTTAAGGCTAAGATCCTGATCCAGGTCAACCATGGCGAAGGCGGGGGCCGCGTCAATCTCTGGCAGTTTGACGTTATAAGCAGACGGGTCGGCAATAATCGTGGCAATCGCTAGCAGCTTGGGCACATAGTTCATCGTTTCGCTGGGCAATTGCAGATCCCAGTAGTCACCTGACCTGCCTTGGGCCTGGGCATTTCTGACCGCCTTGTTAACCGTACCAGCGCCCGCGTTGTAGGCGGCAAGAGAACGGATCAGATCACCGTCATACCACTGGTCTGCCTGCATTTCGATATAATCAAGAGCGGCTTCAGTGGAGGCGATCACATCAAGGCGTCCATCGTAATGGGTATTGCGGACTAGCCCGAGAGCGTCGCCAGTGCCCGGCATGAACTGCCATAGCCCAGCAGCCCCCGATGGCTTTTTGCCTGAGGGTTAAACGAGCTTTCAATAAAGGGAATTAGCGCGATTTCACCCGGTAAGTCGCGCTCTGACACCTGCTGGTTGATCCAGGCCAGCCAAGAGGAGGCGCGACGACTAATCTCCAAAACATTTTCCGGACTGGATTGATAATACTCTATCCAGGCGTCGACTCTTTTTGAGCCTCGTCGGAAAGGGGTTGTTCATGCCAGGCGAGCTGATTACGCAGCTCGCTCCAGGCATCGCGGTTTTCAAGCACCAGCAAGTCCCAGAAATGTCGTTCAGTAGTGCCTGAAGGCGTCGCCATGGCACTGCTGTTGGTGGTAACTTGGCTAGTTTGTGCGCCAGTAGACGCTTGTGCAGCGGCAGCAAGCAGTACGCCGCTGATCATTGTGCTGCCAACGGTAAGCAGCAGCCGGTCTCTTAACAAATGATAGGTCATGGGCATCTAAAGGTGGACTAATTAACGTTTTAAAGCGTGTGTAAATGGCAAACAAACAGCTGGCAAAACGAATCAGTTAAAAACGATCTTTCCACTCGCGTAAGGTTGTGAAAGTAGCAAGTGGATCCGTGTTGTCCCCTTTGTGGCCAGCAGCCTGACGAACGCTGTCTGATTCCAGGCGAAAATAGGGGTTGATTTTTAGCTCGCGTCCTATCGTGCTGGGTAACGTCGGGCGTTCCAGTTCACGGGCTTTGTAACATTCAGTAAGTGCCTGGGCAACGGCGGGGTTTTCCGGGTCGGCTTGGCTGGCAAATTTAAGATTAGCCAGTGTGTACTCGTGGCCTGCAAACACCAGGGTGTCTTCTGGTAGCTGAGCAAAACGATTGAGAGCGTTGTGCATTTGCTCCGGGGTGCCTTCAAACAGGCGCCCGCAGCCTGCACAGAATAGCGTGTCGCCACAAAACAGCAATGGCGGTATGCCTGGCGCAAAAAAACTAATATGATCCAGCGTGTGGCCGGGGGTCGCGAAGACTTCAAATAGACGCCCCATGATACGCACTTCATCACCTTCCCCGACAGTGTCGGTTATCCCTTCAATACCAGGGTTGTCCGGCCCGATCACTCTTGGGGAATAAAGCTTGATCAGGGCTTCCAGACCACCGGTATGGTCAGGGTGGTGATGAGTAATCAGAATGCTCTCTAGGGTTAACGATTCACGCTCCATGTAATCGATGACCGGACCGGCCTCGCCTGGGTCCACTACACAGACACCAGGGCTGGAATCTTGTCTGAGCAACCAAATATAGTTATCGCTTAAGGCAGGAATGGGCGTCACGCTCAGCATGGAGGTAATCCTTTAAATGTTAAAGGCGTCAAAAAGGCGTTACTTTGGAGGCAAGAGCGTTTTATGTCAAATTCAGACGCGGCGCGCACGCTTGACCAGCAGCTGGAGAAATCCCAGCAATTCTGGATGTCTGCACGAGGCGCCGCCTTGCTCGATGCTCAGCGCGCCTGTCTCGGGCCGGTGATTGATTCTCGCTATAAAGGCCATGCGCTTGAAATAGTCATGGGACCCTCCATGCTTCAAGCGTCTCCCCTGGCGCATGTCATGCAGTGGGCGCCCAGCCGCGAGGCTGCTCAGCAGCAGGAAACCCTGATTTGCCCCCTCGATGACCTGGCATTGCCGGATGGATGCCTGGATATTACCCTTGTCCACCATTGGATGGAGCACACCGCCAACGCCCATCACCTGCTCCAGGAAGCGGCTCGCGTTACCTCAGACCATGGGATTTTGCTGATTTTTGGCTTCAACCCTTTCAGCCCGAGTAATCTGTCCCGACGCGCCTTGCCCAGGCGGCACGAATTTCCGAATAAGGGCCAGCAACGCGCTGATTGGCGTTCGCCACGTTATCTGCGTGACTGGCTGGCATTTGTTGATTTTGATATCGAACGGGTAGACTACTGCGGTTTTAGAATGCCATTGGCGCCTTCTAAAAATGCGACCTGTAATGGCTCACTGGAGACCTTGGGGCGGCGGCATAACTTACCCCTTGGGGATAGCTATATGATCCGAGCCATACGGCGCCAACAGCCTGCGAGCACCAAACGGGTAAAGTTTGGCATGCAGATGGCGGCGTCCGGGCGCTCTGTTCAGGCGTTTTCTCGCCAACACTGCTCCGGAATGCCTTTGGTCACTGCGTCCTCAACTACCAGATCTCCAGACCAAGTGCGATTGGCCAAAACAGAGTTGAAAATCACATCGGTCAGTAAAAGCACTTCTGATACATTCAAGGAACCCAAGCGTTGAGTGATGAAGAAACACAGCCGCTTCCCAAGGTCACTGTCTACACCGATGGTGCCTGCCGGGGTAACCCAGGCCCTGGAGGATGGGGCGTGGTACTCCAAAGTGGTGAGCATGAAAAAACCTTGTATGGCTATGAAGCGGATACCACCAATAACCGGATGGAATTGATGGCGGCTATCATGGCGCTGCGTACCCTGAACCAGCCTTGTGAAGTCGCGTTATGGACGGATTCTCAATATGTCCGTCAGGGGATCACCCAATGGATTCATAACTGGCTGAAGCGAGACTGGAAAACAGCTGCTCGCCAGCCGGTCAAGAACGCTTCGCTGTGGCAAACTCTGCATGCAGAAACCCAGCGCCATAAGATTGAATGGCATTGGGTCAAGGGGCATAGCGGACACCTCGGTAACGAGAAAGCGGATCAGCTTGCCAATATCGCCATCGATGAGCATATTCAGCAAAAAGCCTGATTTTTTATCAAGATAACGAGCTTATTACGTCTGTTCGGAGAGCATCATGCGCCAGATAATCCTGGATACAGAAACCACTGGCATAGATCCCAAAGAAGGCCACCGCTTGGTTGAAATTGGCGCGGTAGAAATGATTAACCGCCGCCTGACCGGTAATACTTATCATCAATACATTAACCCGGAGCGCCATATTGATGCCGAAGTTGTGGCTGTTCACGGGATTGATGATGAAAAAGTGGCTAATGAGCCGGTCTTTGCTGACGTGGCCGATGAGTTCTGGGCCTTTATTGCAGGCGCTGAACTGATCATTCACAACGCTGCCTTTGATGTGGGCTTTATCGACCACGAACTGGCGATGCTCAACAAAAAGCGCCGCGAGCCAGTACTAGGCCCTGTTGCTGAACATTGCCGCATTCTGGACACCTTGGGTCTGGCCCGTCAGAAGCATCCTGGTCAGCGTAATAACCTCGATGCGCTATGCAAGCGCTATGAAATTGATAACGGTCATCGTGTTCTTCACGGCGCCTTGCTGGATGCCGAAATTCTGGCCGACGTCTATCTGGCGATGACTGGCGGTCAGACCGCTCTGACACTGGAAACCGGCAACCAGTCTGCTGATAACCAGCAGGAAGGCAGCGAGCAGGGGCTGACCGTTCAGCGTCTGACGCTTTCACCTGGCCAGCTGAAGGTCATTGTGCCTGATGCGGCTGAGCAGGCGGCCCATGAAGCGAAATGCCAGGCCCATAAATTGAGCTGGCAGCAGGGGTAAGCAATGCTTAGACGTGAGATTCCAGTGGGGCATACGCAGGGGCGAGTGATGGCGCTTTCCAAAAGCAAGCTTTTGCCATCGCCCGTGCAGGTAGAGGGGGAAATGACGCCACTTCATCCCTGGCAGCCATGGACTGAGTGCATGCAACCCCTGTGCTACTGGGATGATGAGCCGGTGGCACTCCAGCTTGCAGAACAGCCTGGTGACGCCTGGATTGATGGCCGTCAATGGATGGCGATGTTGCCAAGCCATTGGTTCAGCCTGCTTTCGACGGCGCTACAGGTGGGTGCCTGGCTGGAAAATCATCGCTTCTGTGGCCGCTGCGGCGCTGCTGCCACCAAGCTGGAAGCTGAATTTGCCATGCATTGCCATGCCTGCGGCCATCGTAACTATCCGCGCATTTCACCTTGTATCATCACATTGGTAAGTAGCGGCGAAGCGATGTTGCTGGCGCGGAGCCCACGCTTCCCACCGGGTCGCTATTCCACTCTGGCCGGTTTTATTGAGCCGGGAGAGTCTGCCGATGAAGCCGTACATCGAGAGGTGTTTGAAGAAGTCGGCGTGCATATTGAGCAGGTTCGCTACTACCAGAGCCAGGCATGGCCCTTTCCTCATTCACTGATGCTGGGTTTTTTTGCTGAAGCCAGATCTCGGCGTATTCATATTGACGGGGTTGAAATTGCTGACGCGGCCTGGTTTTCACCGCGTCAGCTACCTTCATTGCCGCCGCCTTATTCTATTTCCCGCGCCCTGATCGAAGCGCATCTGGCGAAATGGCGCTAATGGTAGGTCTGATCAATATCAGGTGGCGTTTTACTTTTGCGGAAACAGGCTGGTCAGCTTGGTGGCCAGCATGACATTGCCTGTGGCTTTGAGCTTGCCGGTCATAAACGCAGTCATTCCGTTGATCTCACCGTTCATAATGCCCTTGAGCGTGCCTGATTCCATGCTCAGGCTAATGGAAGGGTCATCATGTTCGCCTTCGTTGATATCGAGTGTGCCTGCATGGATATTCAGGTAATAATCACCGGCATCGGAAAAATGGAACTGGAAAACTTCACTCATATCCTGGGCAGCGTCGGGGTTGAAGCGGGCCTGTAGCTTTTCGAGTGTGGAAGATGACATCTGAACGTTTCCTTGCAAATCAATCAATGGGCGTCATAAACACAGCGTATTTTAGAGGCAAGATTATTTTAAACATCTGTTTACATCAAGTGATAAACAACCTAATCGGCAGGAGAGCATAGTGACAGAGTGGATTGTGGAACAGGGTACCTTTTATTGCAGACCCTTATTGTGGTCGGGCTGGTCGGCATCGCCGTCATTCTGGTAAAGCGTGCCAAAGAGCCGGGTGATCAGGCGTTGACGCTGAAAATCACTGAACTCAATGACCAGCGCCGCTATCGTCGTCGCCGCCTGGAACTGGCGGCAGCGGCGCCTTCAGCGCGCAAGAAGATGATCAAGGCGTTCAAACGCGATGATAAATCCGAGAAAAAAGGCGCCACTGACAACAGCCCGAGTGATGCGCCGCAGCGTGTCTGGCTGCTGGACTTTCATGGCGATATCAAGGCATCCGCCACTGAGCATTTCAGCGAGGAGATCTCGGCGTTAATCGACGTGGCTGACCCGCAGGACGAAGTGGTGATTCGCCTGGAGTCCGCCGGCGGGCTGGTGCATGCCTATGGCCTGGCGGCTGCACAGCTTGACCGTTTGCGTGAAGCTGGCCTCAAGACGACGGTGTGCATCGATAAAGTTGCCGCCAGCGGTGGTTATCTGATGGCCTGCACGGCTGAACACGTCAAGGCGGCACCCTTTGCAGTGATTGGCTCGATTGGCGTTGTGGCGCAGATACCCAATATTCATCGTCTGCTGAAACGCCATGATATCGACGTTGAGCTGCTGACCGCCGGTAAATATAAACGTACGCTGACCATGCTGGGAGAGAATACCCAGGAAGGGCGCGAAAAGTTTATTGATGACTTGGAAAATACCCATCGGCTGTTCAAGGATTATGTCAGCGAGAGGCGCTCGGCAATGGATATTGACACCCTGGCGACCGGTGAAATCTGGTACGGCAATGAAGCCATGCAGAAACAGCTGGTGGATAGCGTACAGACCAGCGAAGCGTATCTGACTGAGCGCATGGCATCCTCGCGGGTGCTCCAGATCAAGCTTCAAGCACCCCAAACAATGAGCCGCAAGCTCGGCCTGGCAGTGGAAGCAGGCGTTGAGCGTGCAGTGCTAAAAACTGTTGAAACGTTAGAAGCCTCTCGCTGGCACAAGCGTTAACTTCTGGCCTGAAACACAGCCTATAAAAATCCCGCCGCTGATCATCAGCGCGGCGGGATTTTTGCATTAGCGGCCGAAATAGCTTGCCAGAGTGCTGATAATTGCTTTGGCACTGTCGCTGTTCAGCGAGTAATAGATGGTTTGCGATTCACGCCGGGTCTGAACCAGGCTTTCACGGCGCAAAATAGCCAGATGCTGTGACAGGGCGGATTGGCTCAGGGCCAGGTGATGGTTGATTTGCGTCACGGAAAGTTCCTGATCAGCCAGCAGACAAATGATTTGTAGTCGCTTTTCGTTGGCCATTGCCTTGAGTAGAGAGGCAGCCAGATCAATCGCATGGCCCTTGTCTTGTAACAAATCGGTCGCAGCGCTAACGGAAGGGGGCATTTCAAACTCCTGGTCGACGCAAGATGCGTACATGGCAATCGCTTACTTTTAGTTGGGTGTCACCTAACCAGAAGACGGCCGATGGCAGTCAACGGAAAGTGTGAACAAGAACAAGGTTTCTGTCCTGATCGTGTCATGTAATTCGCATGCAAAACTGGTTATCATTAAATTTTATTAATTTAACGGTCATTTTCCAAGTGTTTGTTTAGCTTTCTATCAATAAAATACTTTTCGACGCTGACGAAAGGCGGGAGAAGGGCAAATCGTGGCATCACAGTGGGCAGCGACATGGCGCTAAAAATGGCGGTAAAGGAAGTTTGGCCTAACCCATTAGGCTATAAAAAGGTGTCTTTTGTTGACAATTAGGTGTTTAAATCTACATCTTTAGTCGCTTTTTAGCCAATAGTATGACGGTTATTTGTCTATTTCCTTTATACAGTGTCGACAATCATCCGATTCTTTAACCCAGATCGTGGACACCGCCGCTATGAGTCGATATCAACAAGAGTTCCAACACGCCATCCAGCAGCCTGAAGAGTTCTGGTCAGAACAGGCCAAGCGCATTCCGTGGTTCAAGCAGCCGACCCAGATCCTCAGCTATGACGATCAACAGCATGCGCGCTGGTTTAGCGATGGCGAGATGAATATCTGTCATGCGGCAGTTGACCACCACGTAGAAAACGGTCGCGGTGAGCAGGCAGCGATTTACTGGGATTCACCGGTCACTGAAAGCAAGGCCACGATCACTTACGCTGAGCTGCGTGATCGGATCGCCTATTTTGCCGGTGGTCTGCAAAAGCTTGGAGTGGAAAAAGGCGACCGCGTTGTCATCTACATGCCGATGATTCCAGAAGCTCTGGTAGCCATGTTGGCCTGTGCGCGTCTGGGGGCTATCCACTCTGTAGTGTTTGGCGGTTTCGCTCCCCATGAACTGGCGGTGCGCATCGAGGACGCCCAACCCAAGGTGGTGATTGCAGCTTCCTGCGGGGTGGAAGTGAGCAAGGTGTTGCCCTACAAGCCGATTATTGATCAGGCCATTGAACTCAGCGCCCACAAACCCGATGCCTGTGTGATCTACCAGCGTGAACAGCACCGTGCTGAGCTGACAGAGCGCGATCATGACTGGGCTGCCTTGGTCACAGATGCGCCCTTTGCTGATTGCGTGGCGGTCAAGGGTACTGACCCTCTCTATGTACTCTATACCTCGGGTACAACGGGTAAGCCCAAGGGCGTGGTGCGTGATACCGCAGGCTATGCTGTAGCACTGGCTTACTCCATGGAAGTTATTTATGACGTAGAACCGGGCGAGGTATTTTTCTCTGCCTCAGACGTCGGTTGGGTGGTAGGCCACTCCTATATTGTTTATGCCCCTCTGCTGAGAGGTTGCACCACCATTGTGTATGAAGGCAAACCGGTCAAAACGCCGGATGCTGGCGCTTTCTGGCGGTTGATCGAAGAGTACAAGATCAAAAGCTTCTTTACTGCGCCGACGGCCTTCCGGGCCATCAAGAAAGAGGACCCGGATGCCAAACTGCTTGAACAATACGATATCAGCAGCCTGAAACATCTGTACTTGGCCGGTGAGCGCCTTGACCCGCCGACCTTCCATTGGCTGGATGACTTGCTTGACGTGCCGGTTATTGATCACTGGTGGCAAACTGAAACCGGCTGGGCAATTGCCGCCAACCTGCCAGGTATTGAACCCATGCCCACCAAGGCAGGATCTGCCACCGTTCCTGTGCCCGGTTTCAACGTTCAGATTCTTGATCGTGATGGTGAGCAGGCAGGTGCCATGGAGCAGGGCAGTGTGGTGATCAAACAGCCCATGCCACCGGGATGCCTGACCGGCGTCTGGGGCGATCCGCAACGCTTTCATAGCGCCTATATGGCGGCGTTTCCAGGCTATTACCTGACTGGTGACGGCGGCTATTACGATGAAGACGGTTACCTGTTCATCATGGGGCGCACCGATGATGTGATCAACGTGGCTGGCCATCGTCTGTCTACCGGTGAGATGGAGGAGGTGGTGGGTGCCCATCCGGCGGTGGCGGAGTGTGCCGTTATCGGCATTCATGACGAATTGAAAGGCCAGTTGCCGGTTGGCCTGGTGATTCCCAAGGATGGCTTTGACGGCGATGAAGCCACCCTGGAAGCCGAGTTGATTGCGCGGGTAAGAGACCAGATAGGGCCAATCGCGTGTTTCAAACAGGTACTGGTGGTTAATCGCTTGCCGAAAACCCGTTCAGGCAAGATATTGCGTAAGCTGTTGCGCAGTATTGCGGATGGTAAGGAATTTGGCGTTCCGTCAACGATTGATGACCCGACCAGCCTTGAAGATGTTCATCTGGCGATGAAAGATCGTGACGTAGGGGCAGCTGAAAAAGCGACTCAGGTCTAACCCGACAGGCTTATCTTGCCGCTATGCCTAATCAAAACCGCCGAACCTGTTCGGCGGTTTTGTTTTGGGATGGCATCCGTTGAGCAGATGCGTATAATGCCCACCGCCAGCCCCGCTGTGGGGTAGAGGGTTCCCTAACCCCTCGATTCATCAACCAAAAAGGATCCCTGCCGATGTTTGCCCTGACGAACGCGCAATACCAGCGCTGTCTGTTGATCATGGTTGCCTTCCATATCTTGATTATTGCGGCCAGTAACTATCTGGTTCAACTGCCTTTTGTGCTGTTTGGCTGGCACACTACCTGGGGAGCCTTCAGCTTTCCGTTCATTTTTCTGGCCACTGATCTGACCGTCAGGCTGTTCGGTAAAGAACCCGCGCGGGCTATTGTCATGCGGGTTATGCTGCCTGCCCTGTGTATTTCTTATCTGGTGTCGGTGATTTTTCCCCGCGGTGAGTTTGCCGGTCTGGGCGCCCTGGGTGAGTGGAACGTGTTTGTGGCACGTATCGCCCTGGCCAGTTTTCTTGCCTATATTGTTGGCCAACTGCTTGATGTTCAGGTGTTTGATCGCCTTCGTCAGATGGCTTGGTGGGTGGCACCTGTCTGTTCTACCGTTTTAGGTAATCTGGCGGATACGGCGGTATTTTTCAGCGCTGCCTTCTATCAAAGTCCAGACCCGTTTATGGCAGCTAACTGGATTGAAATTGCCAGCGTTGATTACGTGATTAAACTGATAGTAAGCCTGATTTTCTTCCTGCCTTTATACGGTGTTCTGCTGGCGTGGTTGACCCGGCGCCTGATGGTGTGGACAGGACAACAGGATGCCGAACCGCGACCGGTGGTCTAGGGTCTGTTGACGGATTGTGGGTTTTCCAACGATTTCACAGGAGGGCGTATGAGTGATACTGAACACGATATTTATACCGTTACCTTGCATCATGTTGATGCCAAAACTGAAGATGCGGACGACTCGCTTCCACTAATTGTTATTCATGGATTATTGGGTAGCGCTGATAACTGGCGCAGCCATGTAAAAGCATGGCAGGAAAACCGCCGAGTTATTGCCGTTGATTTGCGTAATCATGGCCGATCGCCCCATGTTGAAGGAATGACTTACCAGGCCATGAGTGATGACGTGCTGGCCGTGATGGATAATCTCGGCATTGACCAGGCGCATATACTTGGGCATTCAATGGGCGGGAAAGTAGCTATGACCATGGCGCGTCTGGCGCCTCAACGTGTAGCCTCCTTAGTTGTTGCAGATATCGCTCCGGTGGCCTATTCACATGGCCACGATGATGTTTTCGCGGCTCTGAATGAAGTGGCTGTCAATCGCCCAGCCAACCGACGTGATGCGGATGCCTTGTTGGCCAAACACGTTGATGCACGACCGATACGCCTGTTTCTAGCCACTAACCTTGAGCGCACTACCGATAATGGTCAGCCCGTGATGGGGCTGCGTGTGGGGCTTGAACAGATTATCAAGGGTTACCCTGATATTGTGACCGTCCCAGCGGGTGATCAACCGTACTATGGACCTTGTCTGGTATTGCGTGGGGCGAATTCAGACTATGTCAGCGATGCAATGCTGCCTGCGCTCAAGCAGGTCTTACCCAATGCGCGGGTAGTGACTCTGAAAGAAGCCGGGCATTGGCTGCATGCAGACCAGCCACAGGCTTTCCAGCAAGCCGTTGAATCCTTTGTCGCCGCTCAATCGGCAAGCTGCTAGCGTTGATCCGGCAGTTCCTTAATCTCAAGCCCATGACGTTGGGGGTCGCGCAGAAAGCGGTTGAGTAGCTGATAGGTGTCCATATCAAACGAGACGTTTTGCGTATCAAGACTGTCAGCTTCTTCCAGTTTTTTGATCGTACCCAGATAACGCCATTGGGATACCAGGTGGTAGGCAGGCCAACGGCTTTTCTGATGGGCTTCATAAATGGCGATTGGCCCGGACCAGGGCCAGTGATTAAGTTGCTGCTGAGCCAGGGCCTGTTTAGCTCGCTGTTCATGGGCACCGAGCGTTTCCTGCTGGCAGCAGGCACCACGGCATTTCCCCAGCTGGTGGGCGAAACAGCGGCCACGCCCTTTTTCCAGGCCCAATACCTGTCGGCACAGTTGATGCTCTTCTGCAATCTTGCCTAGGGTGTTCTTGGCGTCTCGGGTGCTGCGAAACAGCCCAAAAATGCTTTCGGTATGCGCATTGCTGATAGCTTCGCCATTGATCAACCGCGGCTGTTGTTCACTTTTTGGCCAGTACCAGGCGTAGAGCCGTCGCTGCTTACGTAGCCGGCGGTTCATGATGGGCATCAGGGTTTTGATCAATTGCGCTTCACGCAGCTGAGCGCCAAGATCTCCGGCCGTTTCTTCCCACTCAATGTGTTGCACCTGCTGCGCCAGACGCATTTCCCGGTCATCCTGATGATCGCCCTGAAAATGGCTCATCACTCGGTCGCGCAGGTTTACGCTCTTGCCAACGTAAAGTGGCAACTGGTTATGACCGTAAAAAAGGTAGACCCCGGGGCAGTTCGGGATCTGCTCAACCCGTTTGGGGTCAAGCTGAGCCGGCAGACTCCGTTGACGTCGCTGGGCGTCCAATAATGCTTGCCATTGTTCAGGTGGCAGGCTGGATTCCCAACACTGCCAGAGCGCCCACAGGGATTGCACATCATGGGTTGCACGATGTTGCGCTGGAGTGGAAATCTGGTAGCGGTTGAGTAGGGCTGCGAGGTTATGCTGGCCCTGGCTGGGGTCGAGTTGGCGTGACAGGCGCAGGGTACACAACATTCTGGCGCGGTAATTCAGCCCAGCACGTTTGAACTCGTTACGCAGAAAGCTGTAATCAAAGCGTGCGTTATGAGCAATCAGTTCGTTACCCTCTAGCCAGACAAACAGGCTATTGGCGATATCTGAAAAACACGCTGCCTGCTCAAGGCTGGCGTCATCAATGCCGGTCAGCTGAGTGATGGTGGAAGGCAGGCGACATTCAGGGTTGATCAGGCTTGCCCATTGATCAACCACATGGCCGTCCAGCACCTTTAACGCGGCGATTTCGATTATTCGATCACGGCTGGCGCGGATGCCTGTTGTTTCGATATCAATCAACACCATCATCAATCAGCACTCATCATCAACAATGGCGTTACTGGCCAAGGTGGGGGTCTATTGCCAGCTGCTCTACGGTTAATATTTCACTGGTGATACCGCGTTGTTGCAAGAAAGTCTCCATTGCACGGTAACGGCGTATATCCAGCGCTGCCGGGCTTAACGCTAAACGCCGTAACAGGTCTTGCCAATGTTCATCGGTCAGGCTGCTGTCCAAACGGGGATAAGCAGCGGTGACCGTATCGAGGGCCTCGTCCGGATGCTCGATAATCCAGTTAGCAGCTTCTTCCAGAGCCACCACAAAACGCACCCAGGTTTCCATACGTCGACCAACGGTGTTGCGGTTGGCCATTACAATCAGGCCATCGTAACGGGGAATGGACAAGGCATCATAACGGATCACCGTTGCCGATTGCCCTTGCGTCGCCAGGCGCGAGGGAAGGGTATGGAAAAACGCATCCGCGATGGCTTCAAGCTCGCCTTCGTTCAATGAGTCGGCAGTCTCAAAATGAACGGCGCGGGGCTTGGCGTAGTGTTCCGATTGACGCACCGTTTCAGAAATCAGTAAAGGCAACACTAATTGCTGGCCTTCCTGAGTGGCAAAACCGAGCGGTTTTGAGCCTAAGGCATCAAGGTCGGCATCCTCACCCTTGTTAATTGTTACGATGGCGTTAAGGGGAGTTTTTACCAGACTCGCAATACGGGTTAGCGGTGCACCATCATGAGCTGCCAGGTGCAGTTGGGTCTGGCGACCCAGGGCAAGGTCAATTTCCCCGGCAGCCAGCAGTTTGGTTGGAAGTGAAGGGTCACCGGGAATCTGCCAGCTTACCTCCAGCCTTTGTTGTTGAAAGAAGCCCTTTTCATGGGCAAGCAAAATAACCGCGTGTTGTGGGCTTAAAAACCAGTCCAGCATGATATTGACAGGTTCAAGCGGCGGAGGGGTAAGCGGTTCGGGCGGGGCGACCGCCATACTCGGCGCCTCCATTAGTGGCTGGGTTGGCCATAGGTCATTGGGTACATAAACCTCTGATTCCAATTGTAAAGTGGAACTTTCTGTGGCGTTCTTACTCTCATCGTCGGCAAACACCAAAGCAGAGTAACAAAGCGCCAAGCCGCAAAGAACAGCGCTTACCCAGATATAAGCGATCCATGAGCGGCGGTGTGGCGAGGCGCCAGTATTTTTTCCAGGGGGCAAATGATTAGCGGATGCAAAAGCAAAATTGTTTGAGCGCATCGCTATTACGGTGCGTAAAAAGCATCGCAACATGGTGTAACTCCAAAGGCTAGTGTGGTGAGTTTATCTTTAGTTACCAGCCAATGGCTAGCGTAGGCATCAACGCGCCACATTAAAGCCGCAGCCAATGGCGCTATGGCATGCAATAATGACGTGGCTAAGACAGGAATGGAGAACCATGGACGCAATCTATACTTTTTCCTGCTCGGCGGCTCTTTGATGACGTTGAGCATTCTGGCCAGTCGGCTTTCATCGCTGTTTGGCGTTCCGCTGCTGCTTATTTTCCTTGGTTTGGGGATGCTGGCAGGCGAAGAAGGGATTCTGGGCATCGTCTTCAACGATTACGGAATGGCTTTTGTCATTGGCCATCTGGCCCTGGCCATGATTCTGCTGGATGGCGGGCTCAGAACGCGTCTTAAAACCTTCCGCGTTGGTTTCAAGCCGGCGCTTTCGTTGGCCACCTTTGGGGTGTTTCTCACCAGTGGTTTCGTGGGCATCATTGCCATGTGGATCTTTGATCTCACCCTGGTGCAAGGACTTCTGGTGGGGGCCATTGTTGGCTCAACCGACGCCGCCGCTGTTTTCTCGATGTTGAGCGGTCGAGGCGTCAATCTGAATGAGCGTGTGGGCGCAACCCTGGAGATTGAATCAGGTACCAACGACCCCATGGCGATCTTTCTGACCCTGATGCTGGTGGAGTTGCTGACCGGTGACTTGGGTGGTTGGTTGGAGACCTTGGGGTTTCTGGTATCCCAGTTTGGCATTGGGCTGGCGGTGGGCATTGGCGGTGGTTGGTTAAGCGCCAAGCTGCTCAGGTGGCTGGACCTGGCTCCTGGCCTGTATTCCATGTTGGCGCTGGCGCTGGGGTTCAGCGTATTCGGGATAACCAGTGTGCTGGGTGGGAGTGGCTTCCTGGCTATTTACCTGACAGGCCTGATGATCGGCAACCAACCCGGCCGCCATTTGAATTTTATCCTGCCTGTTCACGATGGCCTGGCCTGGCTCAGCCAGATTGGGCTTTTCCTGGTGCTGGGCTTGTTGGTCACCCCCAGCGAACTCTGGGATGTGGCGCTGCCCGCCTCAATTGTGGCGCTGGCACTGATTTTCCTCGCTCGGCCATTGGCGGTGCTAATCACCATCAAGCCATTTTTCAAGTTCCGTTGGAGGGAAACCCTATTTATTGCCTGGGTAGGCTTGCGCGGTGCCGTGCCGATTGTGCTGGCCATCTTTCCGGTGATTGGTGGCGTCGAGAACGCCTCGCTCTACTTTAATATTGCCTTTGCCGTTGTCTTGTTATCACTGCTGATTCAAGGTGGTTCGCTGACCTTGA
>NZ_JABFHI010000010.1 GCF_013112225.1 Vreelandella azerica
AGTGATTGCCCGCGACGAATAGCTTATCAGAGGTCAGTTTAGTCGCGCCATAGAGATTAATTGGGCTGCTGGCCTTATCAGTTGACAACGCCACCAGTTTTTTTACGCCTTTATCAATACAGGCATCAACTAAGTTCATTGCACCCATCACGTTAGTCTTGATGCACTCAAAAGGGTTGTACTCGGCCGTTGGTACAATTTTCGTCGCTGCCGCGTGAACCACGTAATCCACTCCATCCAGCGCGCGATAAAGACGATCACGATCGCGCACATCGCCAATGAAAAACCGCACGCGCGAGTCACCTTCAAACTTCTTGGCCATCTCCCACTGCTTCATTTCATCACGAGAAAAGATGATAACTTTTTTAGGGTTGTAGCGCTCCAGAAGCATAGTTATGAAGGTGTAGCCAAATGAGCCAGTTCCACCAGTGACTAGGATTATAGATTGATCAAACATAAATAATTACACCACTACCTATGAGATGGAGCTACTATGATATGATTATACCCAGAAGATAACACCCTTATTCTGACATTACTGGCTAATGCATATTTCTTCAAGGCTCCGAAAAGTAATTCTCTATTATAAGAGAACTCTTTACCCTCTGGCATATCTTTTTCTTGTGGAAAATTTATAGGGTCAGGAAAATAAAGTGTTGACTTGTTCAAAAATGCACCAGACTCTTCCATTTTCTCTATAATAAAATTAGAAGCCTCTCCTATTCGAGAAAGTACATTGCTTTCAAAATACTCCGGAGATGACCTTTCTTTATAAGCTTCTATTATCTTTCTCAAAGCATCATTATGATCTTTAGCTACATCTCCAACGTCAGACAAACCTTCTATAGACAAGGTTGAGCCGTAGCATGGTTGATAATTTATAGTAGTAACACCTGCCAACAATGACTCAATACCACTTGTACAACCAGATTGAACTACAACGCTAGCACCTTCTATTTCGGCAGATAGGTCTCCCTCAAAAGAAACTTTAACCTCCTTATAATCATGAAAAACTTGACGATAAAAATCAATTCCCTCATCGGGGTGTGGCCTCAATATTATTTGGTACCCTGCAGAGGCAGTATCTTTTACTAAGTCACAAAAAGCCATACTTTCCAAGGTGCTTTTTTCCATCGGCGGTAAATAAAATCCCTTACTTTTGAGCGCCCCACATCTAGGCTCATTAACTCTATATTTCTCTTCGAATAAATAGGCAACGCATACCGCCCAGGATTCGAAGGTACAAACTTCGTACAGAAAAGTATCTTCTTATTTTTCTCTTTATTTTTTTTAAAATATTTGTAAATATCGAACCTTGGATAGCCAGAAACACATAACTTGTCTCTCACCTCAGGTAAATATTTACTTATAACATTAAACTGAAGATCACCCCACAAAAAAATCTTTTTACAAAATCATTTTTTAACAAATGAGGCGGATGAATTCTAAAAATAGCTTTTTCATACGTTTCTTTGATATAGAAACCACCTTCATCATGAAGAAAAAAAATGCTAGTATTATTTTCTCTTACTTTTTTGAATAACTCGTTATCCATATCTGAAGTTGCATTATTCGCAGCAAAACGGCCAAACCAAATAGCATTTGTAGATTGGGAGTGAGCAGGAAATGTGTATTCTTTTTGCCCTACAACTGACACTGCTCCTTTTTTAGCTAACTTGACTGCCATCATCAAACGCCATTCCAAATCACGCTTGGGAGAGTCAACGTTCATAAAAAAGACAGGATAGTTTTTAATTGAAGGCATTACAGTAACCTTTTACAAAAAAATTAAAGAGATTTTCTATATTATCAACACTATGAATTTCATTTTCAGTGCAAAAGGTTTTATAACCTTCAAAATCCGACTATTTGCTCAAAAAATAAAATCAATATTTGATTCAGAAGCAACATGATAATTATACTTACTATCACCCAAAAATAAAGCAAGAAATACAACATTCCCTCGACTCAACTCCCTTTTTACTATAACGTCTTTTTCTTCGGGACTTCCAAAAACTCCACCATTAAATAACTCTAGTAGTCCGCGTTGCTGAAATATCTTGCAAAGCTCGCGTTGACCGCCTCCAGACGGAATTAGCCAACGAGTATTTGGTGACTGGTCACGCAGTTGACCCAGGCCTGTAGCAGCTTCTCAGGTTAATAAGCCTTGGTACACTTGAGCAGCATACCGGTGCAGTAGCACATCAAGTTGAGAGCCACAACCATGGATTGCTTTAGCAGGCACAATATAATCAAGAAGATAAGCAATTTTTTTATACCGTAATATGCCACCATGCTTAATATGGTATTCCACCATAGCATTAGCAGCATCTTCCCCGTAAGGGAGTGTGGTGTAAAAAAAAGCTTCCGTCTTAACTTGATTAGAGTTCAGAACAACACCGTCAAAATCAAAAATAAGAGTGTTATATTGAAACATTAAGAACTTCATGAAGGCACCTGCTTAGCATGCCTTAAAAGAGCAGCTTCCACATTAGCTACATCTTCTTTCGTATCCACAGCTAAACTCCCGGGACGAGTTTCCACCATGCGAATGATTTTATCTAATTCTAAAAAGCGCAGGATCTCGATGTCTTCGCTATACTCCAGTTCACTCTTGCGCCCAAAATTTTGGAAGGCAATCAGCTCAGCACGGGTAAAGGCGTAGATACATACTTGCTTCTTGTAGCGCATAGGTGCGTATTTAGGATCCTTAAATCCGGGTAGCGCCACCCGCGACATGTAAACCAGCTCATTGCGTTCATTGGTAATCAATTTGGGAATATTAACACTGTGCGGATCTTCCTGGCTTGAGATCCAACTATACCCATTGATAACATCATCCATATTGACCAGCTTAGCGTCACGCACATTGATAATATCGGCTGGATTCACTAGCGGCTCATCGCCCTGCACATTGATGTAAATGTCCGCTTCTACTTGTTCTGCCGCCTGAGCTAGTCTATCAGTACCGGTCTGGGCGTCATCGGTGGTCATCACTGCCTGGAAGCCAGCGTTTTCCACTACCTCGATAATTCGTTGGTCTTCAGTAGCCACATACACATTTTTTACACCCAAAGCGCGCGCTGAAAGTTCAGCAATCCACAAGATCATCGGTTTGCCAAGCAAAGGCACCAGCGGTTTACCCGGGTAACGGCTGGAACCGTAACGGGCTGGGATCATCACCACACTTCGCATATATTTACCTCAACTCAATATTACGTGTTCAGAGGGCGTAAACGGATTCGGTATGTAAGTCATAGCGTGTAGGAGTAATCGCCGTGATAGAGAGGGCACCCGTAGCTGTTTGATAGTGCTTGAATAACTGCTGCATCTCCTGGCTTCGTGGATCATCTGCGCCATACCCATCGAATCCAGCCATCACAATTCGTATTGCCTTACCGCTAGTTGCCACTGCTAATGCATAAGCAACGACCAGCGAATTCGGAGCAGTGCAGTAGGTATCAACAAATTCAAAGGTGTCCGGCTGAACATTTAAGCCAAAATCCAGCACCTTTTATTGCCCAAGGAAGCTTGAACGTCTTTGGGAAGCATGGAAAATGGTGTAATGAGTGGCTGGGGTAATTGAGTATGAGCCTCGCAATCTGCCAGCAGGCGCACGGGATGGCAGGCCACACGTAGATCGATAAGCTCAGCCTCAATCGCTGTTTGCGTATTGAGCGCCATTACCAGTGGCTGATGGGTGCGGATATAACGCTCAATCGCCTCGCGATGACGTGCGGCTCCAGGGCCACTGCCCAGCAACAATACCTCACGTTCTTCAAATTGTGTCTTCGGTGCCCACTGCCCTTTGGGCTCACCACGATAAAAATGCCGCGCAGCATCCAATGTATTAAGGTTGAATTTTTTGCCACCTTCGACACGCAGATGCTCGATTACTGCCAGTACGTCTTCTTCGTCGTAGCGAGAGTCGCTGAGCATCTCCTGAATGTAGGTAGGATGAATGCCATATTTACCCGCCAGATAGTAATAGGGGTTAGTACCCCAACCATAGTGGCTCTGCATCGGCTTGAAGTACTCACGCACCAACGCCATCAGCGGCACTAGGTTAACCTGCTTGCCCCGCCGCGCCCCCAGTTCAATGGCAAGCTCTTCGGTGCGAGCATTGCCTGGACCACGACCCATACCCGTCACAGTAGAATCTACCCAAGTAACGCCTGCATCCAGCGCATGTAAGGTATTGGAGAGTGCCAACCCCTTATTATCATGAGTATGAATACCCATCGCGCCACTCCACCCGCTGCGGAACCACTGAATAATCAGCGCAGTTTGTTCTGGATCCATGCTGCCCATGCTATCGGCAAAATAGAGCACGTCTAGAGGATAGCTGGCTGCTACGCAAGAAATGGCTTTTACTTCGTCTTCCTTGCGATCAGCTACCTGCATCAGGTTGAACCCGACCTGGTACCCACGCGCCTTGAGCCAATTCACCGCAGGCAAGGCCTCTTCAAACTCATAAACGTGACAGGCAATACGTACTAGATCGACCGGGGACTCCGCAGCCAACACAGGAAACAGGCGCTCAAGTGCTTCTTGTTGAGGCAGTTCACCCACTAGCTCGCTACCATTGACCATTACACAGACGGCCAGCCCCGCCGGGGCTGAGATGCTACGGATGTACTCATCCGTGGTGTAGGCACAAGCCCCCTTAAAACCAATATTATGCAGTGAGCGAAACCCAAGCTCCACCATATCTACTCCGCATGCCTGCATAGCCTCCAAGTAATTCTGAATTAGCTTGCTGGAGAAATCCCACCCATTGTAGTAACCACCATCGCGAAGAGTGCAGTCCAGAAATACAGTGTTTTTCATGAACTTTTATCTCCATAAGATAACTTTTCTTGAACGCGACGTTCCAGTTGAGCTGCTAGCTTCCTAGAGATATTAAGAACGTGATTCCGGCTATCAGGCTTTTCGATCTTTGTTATCTTTATAGCTCTAAAAAATTTGAATTCATTACGATCATCCATATAGATATGGGAATCAAAATTAGACATGAGCCAGCATTCCACTCCCAACGATCCTGCATGTATGAAAGGAAAATTTTCTGTGGCAATAACTAAGTCAAGTGATTTAGTAATAGCCGAAACCTCTTCCAAGTTGTTTTTCATATCCACATCTGGCATCTCATGGATAGAAACTCCCTGATCTCTAAGTTCAGAAACATCATCCGTAACGTTGAAATACATGAGGCTTACGAAGACGACACCCTTGACTTCAAGAATAGGAGAGAAATTTTCTTTTTTTGTCCCAAAGTAAGTCTTTGCTTTTTTCAGATTGGTTATCCCTCCTGCCCAAGATACTCCTACAAAAATTTTGTCATTACCAAACTCATCTTCCAGGTATTTACGCCACTTTGAGGTTTTTGTCAAGCTGCACTGAAGATAGCCAGAATAATCCGGAAAGGATGAGGAGTCGCGATGGAAAAGACGAACCAGTGAGCCTACTGGAATATGAGCACTAATATTCTTTCCCTTCAGCGAGGGGAGGGGTCTATTCTCCTTTATTGGCATTATTTCGATGTGTCCGAAAGTTTTCTTAAACAACCTGGCAAGTCTCTCACGGCATTGAAAAACAATATTGCATGCCGGTTTATCTAAAAATGTTAGGCAGGCAGCAAACATGATTTCATCACCTAGCCCTTGCTCATGCCAGACTAAAACCTTGCCTTTATCAAGAGGTTTGCCGTCCCAACGTGGCACATCGAATTCACGTCCCGGGTTTCTTTCACCTGCCTCAAACCCCCATTCATATTCATCCCAGCCTTCTCCTATCTTGCCTTTTTTCAACAAGATATTGGATAGAGCCCAGTGCAGATTGGCATCTGCTGGGTGCTTGACCAACAAGCTTTGTATAACATCCTCTGCCGAATCATAAAGGCCTAATCTTGTATAAATCTGCCCCATAGTAGTCAGGGATGATTTGCTCAATTTCCCTTCGTCAATCTTGCGAACCATCTCAAGCGCATCAGCATGGCGACCCAAAGCAGTCAAGGCGAGTGCATACTCAAAACATACTCGATTATCTCTAGGGGATGCCTTGTGGCAGACCTTCAGATACTGCATTGCTTTTGCCGAATTATGCAGACCATTTTCAGCCACACCTAAGTAGTAAGAAAAGTTTAGCTTGCGGGGATGATATGTAACACCTTGACGAGCAGCAAGACGCAATGCGGACCAATCTTTAAGGCTATGCAGCACCTGAAGCAAGTTCATACGCATATCGATGTTTTCAGGTTCTTGGCTCACCCCTTGTCGCGCCCATTGCAGCGCAGATGGCCAGTTTTCATGCTGGATGTAAAATGTAACCAGCAGCTGGATGAGTCGACGACTACCGCCACTGTGACACATCACCGTTTCCAGCAAGTCAATATTCTGGTTATAGAGTTCTTTGATATTGACGGTCAGCTCACCGAGAGTCTCCCAAGAGGGTAGATAGGCAGGCCTGTGAGCAATCGCTTGTATGCACGCAATAATAGCTTCACTTTGTGCCTTTAGATGGTGGTGGATTGTGGCCTTGATAAGACAAGCCTCAGCAGCGACATCAGACTCCTCAGGAATTTGCTCAAGCTGCTGCAGAGCCAGATCATAGTGCTTTTGCTGCATTAACGCCTGTGCCTTCACAAGCTGTACCTCAGAACCGTTGATTTCCAGGCGATTAAGAACTGCCAGCGCCTTGTTGGCTTTCTGGGTATTAATCAGCCAGAAGGCTAAATAGATCGCTGCCTGCGGGTTTGCTTCATGCCCACGCAGCGTGACAAGCAGAGTCTCAGTATCTACTTGCTTACCCTGAAGAACACTCAACTTTGCTTGTTCGGCAAGGCTCAAGGGGCATGCAGGCATTTGTTCCCGATATCCTGCAAGCCACTGCTCGGCAGCACTGAAGGCACCTTCCCGGCGTAGTCGAATTGCTTCATCAATACTTTTGCTGACTGCAGCCGCTTCACTTCCTCTATTGAACCAGTGCCCCTTTTCAGTATCAGTAAATTCTAGCTCCGAGGGAAACCAAGCACCTTGCTGGGCGCTGATCTGGGCCTTACGCCAGTAGATGAGTGTATCTAACTGCTCGGTGGTGCCAAGACCTACCTTGCTTGCTTGTTGAATGAGGCGATAACCTTCGACAAAACGCTCTTCCTTTTCTATCGTGTCGAGTAACTCAAACACATAGGTGGACTCACGCAAAGGGCTTCCCGCGAGGGGATAGACTTCTTGTAGAGCTGCAATATCCTGGGTGATATCTCCTGAGAGAGAAGATCTTCGGTCGGATTCTACCGCAGTTGTTTCTTCGACCTCGGTTTTGGCTGTCTCATATTCTTCGCCGGAATAGTCTGGCTCTTCACCCATGTCAGACGTATCCCACCATTGCACCTGGGCCGCACTGAACAGCGATGAAGAAAAACTGCTTTCAAAGAACGGTTCTCCTACTGCCAGGGTTAGCCCTTCCGCCTCGAGATAAGCCTGGGCCTTGAGCGGGTCTAATTGGTAGAGTACATCATAGGTGAGATCTGCCATGCCATAAATGGTATGTAGCAGGAAACTCAATTTGTTGAGTTTTCCAGGTGAAAGGCTAGCCATGCGCTCCCTGCAAGGAATGAAGAGAGCGTTGGCCGAGGCAAGTTCCGTTGCCTGATCGCTAAGCAGTGACTGCTCCTGCGGAAAATGGCTGTAATGGGAGTACTGGTTCAAGCTGTAAAAACGAAAACCATGACGCGATGCCCAGTGGCTCAACTGCATGAGATCTGGCTGGTGGTGGTGGGTGGGCTGGAAAACCACGCGCGCCTGTATCAACAAGGTATCTTCAAGAGTCCTTATGCCATTTTCTAGCACTGCTAGGCTATCGCTATTGTCGGCAAGAATCAGCCAATCAAGGCTCTCCAGCCCTTCAATATTGTCCAAGGCAATGGTTTGGATAGGCAGTTTTGCCAGTACACGAGCTTGTGCACGCTCTCTTGGCGGCAGTTGCTCAGGAGGCAGTGGAGGCAGAGTGCTTGTCATTTCAGGGGCAAGACAGGCATGGAGCTCAGTCGCCATGCCATTACCAAGCACGGCATGACGAAAGAGTTGCACATCTTCCTTGTCGGCAAGCTGCTCAGGGTTTTCGACTCGGCTACTGGGATCAAAAGCAATGACAGCAAATGTACCTAGGCTCATTAACGTGTCAAAGCCTTCTTGCATCAGGAGTTCGCTATTATTGTCGATCACAACGATTTTACCTGGCAGTTGCCAGTCGAAAGCCGTGGTGTTCATAGATAGTCTATTCCTAGTAGGTGTGCCAACGCGTATTAATGACCATAACAGTTTCCGCCAAAACGAAACAGGCTCCCCTGAGGAAGCCTGATGTACGTCAACGTGATAATAAGTTTTTAAGCAATTAACCCAACAAAGATAAAACGTTCTGCGGGATCTGGTTGGCCTGTGCCAGAACAGAGGTACCTGCCTGCTGAAGAATCTGCGAGCGGGTCATATCAGCCACTTCTACTGCATAATCAGCATCTTCGATGCGAGATCGAGCAGCTGAGAGGTTAGTCTCGTTGGTACTTAAGTTTGTAATAGCCGACTCAAATCTGTTCTGGACAGCACCAAGCTCTGAGCGTAAGTTATCAACAGTATTTAAAGAAGCATCTAAGTTTCCGAGAGGATTACTGAACCGTGAAGCTCCGGGCACCTCAGAGCCAACTGTTACAGTTACAGCAGTTATTTCACCTGCATCATTGGTTGTGGTTCTAAGATTATCAACAGCAAAAGTACCGCCACCGCTAGAAAGCTCTACAAAGTAGTTGCCATTTTGGTCTTCTACTAGCGTACCACCAGATGCGGCATCGTTCCCATCTAGTGTAACGCCCGCACCACCAGATACGATAGTTGAACCTTCAAAAGTGCCACCGCCAGAAATAGTGCCGCCTGCAGCGAGATCACTAGTTGCCCCTACTGCACCATTTACGTTGAAATCGTCCAGATTCAAAGTATCAGAATTAATTGCTGTTAACTCAACAGAAATTACTTCGCCGTCATTAGCGCCGACCTGAATATTAATAGCCTCAGAGCCTTCATCAAGAACTTTAACGCCATTAAAGTCAGTTTCTTCTGAAATGCGATCAATTTCAGTAATACGTTGATCAATTTCATTTTGGATCGAATTAAGGTCAGCTTGACTATTAGTACCATTTTGGCTCTGAACAGTCAGTTCACGGATACGCTGCAAGTTATCATTGATCTGATTCAAGCCGCCTTCTGCAGTCTGAGCAACAGAAATACCATCGTTAGCATTACGCTGAGCTTGGCTAAGACCCGTGATTTGGGAGCTCATACGATTGGCGATGGCCTGACCAGCTGCGTCATCTTTAGCACTGTTAATACGCAGGCCAGAAGATAATCTCTCCATGGATGTGCTGAGCGCGTTTTGAGACTCACGCAGGTTCTGCTGGCCGATCATGGAAGTGATGTTAGTATTGATCACGGACATAGTAATTCTCCTGTCAATTGGACTGGCCGTTGAGGCCTTCTTTTCGGCCACATTGTGTGCCGTTATTAACAATTACGGCCAATCAGGAGCAACCTTTAGGGTATGAACAATTTTTTTTTCGATCCCGGCAAAATACTGCCTCATCTGGCTGTTTTCCCCACCTCCTCCTTTAAGGAACCGCTGAGCAGCTGATGCGCTCAGCGCAGCAAATTTCGAGCCTCAGGCGGCCTATCCGGCTACCAGGCCTCATCAACTCGGCCTTCGCATCGCTTAGCCAGCACCAGGTTTGCTAGAGCGAATAAGCTGAACAACTGCGCCTGGTTCTTAGCCAGTCCCTTGTGGCGAACCTTCCGGTAGCCAAAGAGGTTCTTGACGACATGAAACGGATGCTCAACCTTGGCGCGAATGCTGGCCTTGTTTTTTTCGTATTCCAACAGCAGCGTTTTCATCGGTCTATTTTCCATCGTCTTGATAGTGCCACGCTTGGCAGCGACACAGCACCGTGAATCCGGGGCATCCTTCTCTTCGCCCAGATACTTCCCCATGCCGATGTAACCCGCGTCGCCATATACCTGTTTATCGTCATCCCGGACCAGGTGGCTTTTCATGGTCACATCAGCAACGTTGGCCGAGGTGGTGGAGACACTATGGGTCAGTCCTGTCACGGCATCAACGCCGATATGAGCTTTTAGTCCGAAGAACCACTGATTTGCCTTTCTTGGTTCGCTTCATCTCCGGACCACGCTGCCTGGCCTTGCTCTTGGTAGAGGGAGCGGCCGCCACAATGGTGGCATCGACGATGGTGCCCTCGCGCATGAAGAGACCCTGCTCGCCAAGGCTAGCGTTGATCTCCTCGAAGATCCGTTGGGTCAGGGCATGCTTTTCCAGCAGCGTTGTGGCATCGGACACGCTTTCAATGGCCAGATCAATACCGATGAAGTCACGCATGGCCTGGCTGTCGTAGATGGCATCTTCCAGCGATTCATCGGCAAGCGAATACCACTGTTGTAGGAAGTATTATGCAGCGTTTTCTTAGTATGCTTTGCTCACGCTGATGGAGAGGCAATCTGTATAAAATGGCGCCTATCGCTAAGTATGATAAGGATGTTTATACTCTGCTCATAGCAGCCATACCGCAAAGCTGCCGTGCTTCAAGCCCGCTTTGTTGAGGTATGAGCGTTAAAGTTTAGCTGTAGCTGCCCGAGAATAGACAACGTAACCAATCATGGACGACGAGTAGACCCTATATGTCGGTGATCAATACCAACCTTTCCTCGCTTGTTGGCCAGCAACACCTAAAAAAATCGCAGGCAACCATTGCGACCAGCATGGAGCGTCTCTCCTCTGGTTTGCGAGTGAATAGTGCCAAGGATGATGCAGCAGGGCAGGCAATTGGCAATCGCATGACGAGCCAGATCATCGGGCAAGGCCAAGCCATGCGTAATGCTAACGATGGCATCTCGATGATCCAGACAGCGGAGGGTGCGCTGAGCCAAATCAATGATCATTTACAGCGAGTGCGCGAACTGTCCGTTCAGGGTCTCAATGGCACCATTACGGCAAGAGACGCCGATGCCATACAGGCAGAAATTAATCAGAACCTGAAAGAAATCGACCGCCTCCAAACGGAAACGGATTTCAATGGCATACCGCTGCTTGATGGCAAAACAGGTGCGCTTGACTTACAGCTCGGCGCAAATGATACCGAAACGCTGCCAGTCGACCTGGGTTTTCAAGCCTTCAGCGTTGAGGCACTTGGCCTTGAAGATTTCACTATTTATGGCTTGGAAGGTGAGATTATTCCGCGCGACACGCTGATAGGTAGTGCTAAAGACATTGAGTTACGCCCTGCTCCAGGCTCCGAAGTCACAACTGACCTATCTATGTTTGTGAACGGTGTGCTACAGGATAATTCTGAGTCTGATTTTGTCAGGGGCACCGGGGATTTCGGAGGACGCTATATCGAAACTCAGGAAGGTGGGAAACCACAGTATTATTACTACTCTCGACAGGATGCTACACACTTCACTGAAACCAATAATAATGAAATCATTATTGAAGCTAATAGCCCGATTTTCTCCGAGACAAGCGCAGTAGCCATTCCTACCAATTCCTCTCAGCAGACGTTTGAGCTAAGTGACGGAAGCAACGTAGCAGCAGGTAACAATCCCCAGCTGGTGAACGCGAATGGCGATTACTTTATTCGTACGCAGGAAGATGGGCTGACTATTTATCGCGAGGCATCTGTCTCTCTGGAAGGGATTGAAAGTACTCCACAGTTAACGACTCAAGCTAAGAATATTACCACCTATACCGATACATCCTTCACACCGATTACTGATAGCGACAACATCACCGTGGATGTTAACGGTACGCCACAGGCAAATTCCTATGGCAGCTATTCAAACGTTATCTTCGAAACCAGCACTGGCGCTACTTTTTCAAGCGGCAGCCAGTCGCTGGTTGAGCATGGTGGTGACTATTACATTCAACAAGTAGATGGCGGTAACACGACATTTTGCCGCTGATCTTAGTTCAACGGACGGCAGTACTCTTAATGTGAAAGCTAGCGAGTCTGGTGGCGTGATACAGGCAGGTTTTAGCACTCCAACGTCCGTCAGCACGATTTCTTTCGATACCGCGGATTTGAATGTCAGTTCGCTTGGCCTATCGACCGGTGACGCCAGACTGCTGGACTACAGGTTTAGCAGCGGTGGCTACTATGTGGAGGATGCTTCTGGCGTCAAACCTACCTACACCAAAGTGAGCTTCTCTATCACAGCTGATGACACCACTACGGTTGATGTCGATGTATCTCAGGAAGTAGGTGCAGCGCCACAATCATTTTCGTCAGTTGAAAGGATTTATGGCGATTCAGTGATCACGCTTGACCAATCCAATGTGGAAATTAATTATACTGAAGAAAATGAGGATGGCAGTTTCAGAACCTATAGTGATGCGTTGCGTCAAGATGATGATGGCAACTACTTCATGCGCTTATCTAACGATTCAGATCAAGATAGCTTCAGAAAAGCCACTCTCGTCGACAACGTTACCAGTGACACAACATTGTTGCAGGTCTCGCAGGGCGCTAGCGAAGTATTAATCTACTATGAGTTCAGTTTTTCCGGCAATACAGATGCTGACCTCAATCAAGCAATATCGGGTGAAAAACGCACTGTGCTTAACATTACCGCAGATGCTGATGAGATTCGCATCAAGCAACCCAATAACCCGTTGAGCGTACTGGATGATGCGATTCAAAGCGTCGACGAACAACGTAGCCTTTTGGGTGCAACACAAAATCGTGTTGAAAGCCGAATCGAAGGACTCAATACAGCTCGTATGAACAGCGCTGCAACTCGCTCGCGAATTATGGATGCCGACTATGCTCAGGAAAGCGCAGCAATGGCTCGCGCACAAATCTTGCAGCAAGCAGGTAACAGTGTATTGGCAAAGGCCAATCTACGCCCTGAATCCGTTCTGAACCTGTTAGGGTAAGCACCTCTACTCACCCCTACTCCGTCAATCAAGTTTAAGATATCCAAGGTACTCACAACAACGCTGACAGTGATGACGATGGTGATTTCGAATCTAGGGTGTCTTTCTCACCTGGCTCTTCCGCTTGCTGATACGCCAAGCGAAAACGTGCAGGAATAGCACTTATCAAATTCTTCCTTGTATAGACACCGCTACATGCTGGATAACCAGACGGCCTAGGGATACGTGGTTCCAGCAAGGTCACCAAGACCTCGTCATCGGGATGACGAATGGCGCGCCCCAACCCCTGACGGAGCTTATGCAACGTTCGAACCGTGTTTTTCTCTGCAGCATGCCTTTGGCTATTCGAGTAGCGTCCTGCTCGCTAACATCACGACGGCGCAGTAACTGCTCTACCAAATGTTGCTCTACCTGACTGAGTATTGGGCGTGGGTTGCGCAATACCACCAGGTGCTGCCAATACGCCTGATCATCTTCCCGGTCAGGCGACAGCCCTTCCCACCCAGCAGGTGTAAGTAAGATGGTATCTTTATCCAGCTTAGCCATCACTTCACTTAGCCCCATACCAGGCTGATGCGCCATCAAACGATCTGAGTGCTCTACCGGCCAGTGGGCTGCCAATACAGTTACATCTGTATAACTGGCACATAGCACCAAGGTACGCCCCGGCTGATCCACAAGGTAGGGAACCACTGTGCGGGCAAACGGCTGGGATAATCCGTATTCACCACTTTCCTTCTGTGCCAGCGGATGAGGCAGTTCACGCGGCAAACGAAAGCGGATACTCCCAAATTGCTGCGCCTGAAAACTGCGTTGTAGGCCACTGCGTTTATGGGTGACCGGCAGCTGCAGCCGACTTCGCATATAGCGAAAGTTGGGTGTTTCGCCTGGAGCGTGATCAAGATCTGACAAGGTTGCTGAGGTCAGCATGGTAACGCGCTCACTAGCCCCCGACTTCAAACTGGACGCTGCACTCGGTGCATGGGCAACAACCCCTGGCAGACCCAGTACCGGCGAGTAATCCAGCACCAGATAGCGGCTTGATTCGCGTAGCCTGGTAGCTATTTGCTCCGCGCCCTGGCAAAGGTGCTGCCATTCACGCCATAGGGCAGCCTCATGGCTGTGTTCGCGTAAGCGCAATTTTAGCAGTGCAGTCACGGCCTCTTGAAGGGCTTCACTCTGGTAAGGCGTTAAGCCATGGGCACTACCCGCGTATTCACGATGCGTCATGTTTTCAAGCAGGTTGCGCCACTGCTTGGCAAGCCGGTGCTGTTTCAACTGCTCCAGCAACTGCGTGGCTGTTTTCAATGAAACACGATGACTGAGCAACTCCTCCGCAATTTCAGGGTAGTGCTCGGCCTCATCCAGTAATAGCGCGTAAGGAGATTCGGCTTGGGTGATTTTGCCCCGAGTGACTAGATCCACGGCCAATAAGGCGTGGTTAATTACCAGAATATCGCTTTGCTGCGCCTGCTCGTGTAGCACTTCTAGGCTTTCTGGCATGGGGTCGCTATGACGCAAGGCTATATCGGACAATCGCCAACCATCTGGCAGCATGGCAGGGTCTAAATCGAGCAGGCAACCGTCATTTTCCAACGCCCATTGAGCCAGGCGCTGATGAGTACTTGGAAGATGCCTGTTATCCAAAGCATCTTCTAATTGCGTAACCCCCAAATTAAGCATCAACCTTTCAGGGCTTAAGTAGTTTTCTCGCCCCATTCGCAACGCGAAGCTGACTTGAGGTAACCGCGCAGCCGCCAGATAATCCTGGATGATAGCCAAGTTCCCTGGTTGCAATAGCTGACGTTGCAACGTCCGCGAATGAGTCGAGATCAACGCTCGGCGAGCAGCCTGCTGCCCGCCCATCAATTTGCCTTTCGCGACCCAGTCAGCCAATACCAGCTGGTAAGCTAAGGATTTACCAATGCCAGTATCGCCTTCAACAAAGTGGAGCTTGCCTGTTTGGCTTATGCCTTCAATCAGGGCTTCAGCATAGGCAATCTGTACCGGACTACGCTGGAAACCTTGACGGGTTGGCAACTGTTCACTCAAATAGTGAATCACTGGATGCATCAGTACAGGAGCCCTGTGGTATAAGAAAAGAACGGTGCAAGAGCTGCGCCTTGGAGTTACCAAGGCGCTTTCCCGCAAAGGCGAGATTTCTAGACGTTCCATACTGGTTTGAAGTCCATTGCAAGCACTTCCGCTAAGGCGGAACGCCAATATGATAACAGTTAACGGTGTTAACTATCTAACCTCCCTGACACAACATACCCATCCCATAGGCACGCAGACGCGAGACCCCCTTCAGCCACGCGTTAGCAGCCAGCGTTTCATCAATCACCTTAACCTGTGCATCCACCCATACAACTTCTTGCTGTTGAGCCTTTTGTCGACGGTGATGCCATTTTCCTAGTGGTGATATGGAAAGTGTCGCTGGATCAATCGCAAACCCTTGATGCTCCATGCGCTCCACCAATAAATTTGGCCAGCGCTCTCGCGGTGCCGGAATATGCTGACTGCGCTTCAGTCTCTGCCCTGTAGGTGATAAACGCGTTGACATCGTTGGTACCCATTGCCAGCTTAGCGACAGTTCAGTGCCGTGTGATACGTCCACACAGTGATGCTGCGCATGCGGAAATTCGTGGATGGAACGGATGGTAAAAAGATGGCGGCTTTGCGTTAGCCAATCAGCACGAAAGATAAAGGGCCGTTCACGTTGCCTATAGTGAGCATGGTCAGTGAATAGCTGCCACGCCTTGCGGTGGTAATCCTCCAACGTGACTACTTGGTCAGGAACGTTGCCAGGATGACAAAGCGCTGTGGCTTCATAGTAATGCACCTGCATCAAAATAAAGCTCCCTGCTGTGGAGCCGAAGGTGTTTGCTGAGCCAGCGCAGGGAATGGTTTTGGATGACAGTACGGCAATAAATCGTCCAGAAAATCCATGATAACCCCCAGCACGGTGGGCAACTGTAAACGATCGTAAGGATCAAGGGGTAATGACTGCATCAATGCTGCTGGTTCAGGCACTTTAGCGAGCCATTTTTCAAACGCTTTATCGTCTCGGTGACCTTCTGCCGCATCCAGAATGGGTTTCCAAAACACAATGCTACCAGCCTTTTTATGCAGCCCCTGCTGATGTAGCTGCTCTGCAGTTAACAGCATGGCATGCAGATTCATGACACGAACCCCACGATCGCTATTGCACCATACCTCGTGCAGCGAATAGGTAGGCGTTAGCTGGCGCATGAGTACATCAACCTTGCGCCCCCAATTCTCGATGTAGACAAAGCCATCTACCAGCGGATCAAGCGCGCCTTGGGAAAGCAATGATATCAGGCGTACCAGCGATTTTTGCGTACTCAGCCTACCTTGCTGTCCAAACTCTCCCTCTCGATATTTTTCAAACAACTTGGGCGGCAACGTCAGATACAACTCTGACCGCGGCGTAATAATACCGCCAGACCCCACCAGCATTCCCAATTTTCCATATATCGGAGTACGGGTTTTACCTGTCACGTTGAACCGCTCCAGCCCCAGCATCTCCTCGCTGGGAATCCTCGGCGTGTAACAGGTCAAGCAGACATATTCTGTTTCACCATTTTTACCGTAATGGTACCTCACTGCCTGAAAAGGCGCTTCAACCTCACACCAAGAGCGATCACAACAGGCACAGCTGGGTGTCTCGGGCGTTAATGTTTCAAAAAAGGCGCCTTTGCGCAGTGATGCTGTAGCTTCAAAAAGACGCTGGTAGGCAAGAGAATGCAACTTCGATGCCCCTGTCATGTCAGCACCTCACGCAGAATACGAGGTGGCCGATACACAGCTTCATCTTCTCCCCAGGGCGTCAGGCGAAGTGCATCGGCTTGAGGTGTATAGGTAAAGTCAGTGTGCAAGCCAGGATCCCGCCAGCTACGCTGTCGCCAGCGTGCTTGGTCATCAGATTCAGTCGATACAAACGTCACCGCACCTTGGCCGTGGCTATAGCCAATGCCGATATGGGGCACTTCACTTAGAAGATCAACACAGGCATCTGGGTTCCCTTCTGCATAAAATACAATATAAGGACACAACCGCCCCTGTTGTTGGGTGAGCTTGGGTGCCCAATCACCACCGTCAATACGCAACGGGGCGCGCACATTGCGTGCTGCCAACAGCGGTAAGCGGTATAGATAGGTAATCAAACCGATCTGATGCGCTTCCAGCCCAAATTGCGGCGTGACACCAAAAATCAGCTGAGATGCCCGGAAAGCTCCCTGGTTTTCATCGAATACCAACGGTAACGAATGAGGTGATGACCAGTCCATTTCACGGCGACACGCTGCTTCGTAGAGCAAGGTATCCAGGCGAGGCACCACATGGGGCAACACCAATGGCGTATGTAATTGAAGGATCAGCTTGAACGGCCGGGCTTGCTCAGGAGACTGAGGTGGACCCAATCAGTTGGACAACCTGATGGTATCCCTAAGCTATAATCCGGTTGTTTCCCTGACTCAGGCTGCCAGAGATATGGGTTGCCCGTAGTACACCTCATCGGGCGTTTGGTAATCAAGGGTTTGGTGGTACCGGGTCTGATTGTAATGCCAGAAGTACCGGTGGAGCGCCTGCTTCAAGTGTTGTCCATCCTCGAAAGCGGCAAGGTAAACACACTCGTATTTGACGCTGCGCCAGAGCCGTTCCACGAATATATTGTCATGGTAGCAGCCCTTGCCGTCCATGCTGATCCGGATGCCATGATCTTTGAGAACGTTTGTGAAGGCCTCACTGGTGAACTGGACACCCTGATCGGTATTGAAGATCTCCGGCGCTCCATGGCGCTGTAGAGCCTCCTCCAGGACATCGACACAAAAGTCTGTGTCCATGGTGTTGGAGACCCGCCAGGACAGCACCTTGCGGCTGTACCAGTCGATGATGGCGACCAGATACATGAAGCCCCGGGCCAGCGGAATATAGCTGATATCTGTTGCCCACACCTGGTTGGGGCGGTCGATTTTCAGCCCTTTGAGCAGGTACGGATAAACCTTGTGCCCGTCGCCCGGAATGCTGGTTCTGGGGCGTGGATACACCGCCTGAATGCCCATGGTGCGCATCAGCCTCTGCACCCGCTTCCGATTGACCCGATAGCCCTGGTGCTGCAAATGGGCACGCATCTTGCGAGAGCCATAGTACGGCGTTTCCAGGTGTTGCTGATCAATCAGATACATCAGGTCCAGATCCTCCTGACATGGCTCACGAGGGACGTAGTACACCGATGAGCGGCTCAGCTTGAGCAGCTCGCACTGGCGTGAAAGACTGATTTGGGGATGACCACGCTCGATCATTGCCAACCGCTGTTGGCGGCTTACTGATCGAGCTTGCGCGACAAAAAATCGCGTTCCACCGTCAGTCGACCAATCTCACGGTACAGCTCGTCTGTGCTGGGCTCATCGGATTGCTTGCCGACCTTCTTCTTGCCTTCGAAGAGGTCGGTAGCGTTCTCCAGCAAGTCGCGCTTCCAGGTGCTGACCATGGTGGGGTGGATCTGAAAACGAGCAGCAATTTCGGATGTGGTCTGGTCGCCCTTGATGGCGGCCAGAGCGACTTTGGACTTGAATGATGCGCTGTATTGTTTGCGTTTCTTGCTCATGATTCTCCTCCTTGTGGAGATGATGAATCATAGCTTAGGCACCTGTCCAAATTTTGGGGTCCACTTCAATTCTTTGCGGTAATCAGACGTTTTCCATTACCAGTTTTCGTAGGTGTTTTTCCTCGGTAATCGATGAATTTAGCCATGTTACCCAGCCTGGCCCATGCCCAGTTGGCAGGTAAACTGAGGTACTTTTCGCTTGAAGAAACACTTTCACTGGCTTTTGTCCTCATGCCTTCAGTGCTAGCCAAGTGGCCTCTAACCTGTAGCATTTTCGAAACTAAAGCACTGCCGGACTCATCCCCCTCATTCTGCTCCACTAGCCGCCCCATCACCGCCAGTTGCAGAATGGTCTGCTTGAGCTTGTCGATGCTCTGTTCGGTGGTGAACAGCGTATCGAAGTGCTCGGCGAGGCGTGCCCAGTTGTCGGCCAGTTCGGTGGCGTTGGCGGATTGGGTTAAGGTGCCAAGCAGGGTATCTACAAGGGTTTCGTGGGCGTCGAGCTGGTCGCTGGCTTGCTGTTCCAGTCGGTCGCAGAGGGCCATGAGCTCATCGACTTTTTGAACGATGCGGTGTTGTTCTTCTAGTGGCGGCACTATAACAAGGAGGTTCGATAAATCTCCAAGTGAAATGTTGTTCATTGCACCGCCACGAGCCTTGTTCTTAGCTTTTGCAGAGACAAACGAGTCTAGCTGAAGCTTAAGAAACCTTTCGGTGAAGACTTGTGATGTTCCTTTGATTATTGCCAGAGCCTGATTGGTGTTGGCTGGCGTGTCTTTATCCTGGACGATGGCTGTTTTGCCAATAGTTCCAGCAATGGAGAACAGAATATCTCCTGTCTCAAGCTGCGACCTCTGAAGTGCTTGATGCGTGTCTTCGCTTATAAATTGAACATGAGCGTGGTTAATGCGCCCGTCATGGAGGCTTTCAACTTTAACAAAGTTAACTCCCTTTTCTGCAAAGCTTAGGCCGATTGAAGTTGGTGTGGTGCCCTTGGTAATTTGATAGCTTAACCTAGCGAGCCTCTCAATCTGCCATGCTTCAGGAATTTCGTATTCGTGTTCTTGGTAGGTAATCTCAGTTAACTTCTTTTGTCGCCTTAGCTCTCCATCCTTGACGAGTTTTTCCTTATGCAGGTAGAACCGCTCGATAAGTTTTTCAGCTGGCTGGTCGTCTATAAAGCGTTCTGAAAGGCGTCCCTTGAGTGCTAAATCTAAAATCAGCCCCCGTAGCTTTTTGATGCCGGCCAGCTCAACCTTGCCGTTCTTTCCAGACGTGCGTCCCCGGCCCGCCGTGGATTTCTGGGTGACGGCTTGCGTCCAGAGATCCAGATGCTCGGTGATCAGTTGATGCGCGCTCATGCCTGTTCTCCCGCATCACGGGTCAGCGCATCACCTAGGATGGTTTTCAGCTGGTCGCGTAGCTGCTGAATTTCCGCCTGCTGCTGTTGGTACTGGGCCAGCAGTTCCTCCGGGTCGTGGGTGATGGTTTCGCCTTGCCAGGGGTTCTTGATATCCAGGTTGTAGTTGCGCGCCTTGATCTCATCGATCGAGACCTTCCAGGCCTGATGAGTTTCCTCGCGGCTGGCAAAACCATCGGCTTCATCGCCCCACCAGTCGATCTCCGTCTGGAACTCGGCAAACTTCATCGGGCGGGTCTTGCTGTAGTTCTTGTAGCCTTCCGGGTAGGGGTGTTCGTAATACCAGATGTTCTCGGTCGGCTGGCCCTTGGTGAAGAACAGCAGGTTGGTCTTGATGCCGGTGTAGGGGTTAAACACGCCGTTGGGCAGGCGCACGATGGTATGCAGGTTGCACTCCTCCAGCAGCTTTTCCTTGAGGCGGGTTTTCATGCCTTCGCCAAACAGAAAGCCATCCGGCAGTACCACGGCAGCGCGGCCGGTGTTTTTCAGCAGCTGGATAAACAGCGTCATGAACAGGTCAGCGGTTTCCCGGGTGCGGAAGGCGCTGGGGAAGTTGGTTTCAATGCCATCTTCTTCCATACCACCAAACGGCGGGTTGGCCACAATCACATCTACCCGTTCTTTCGGCCCCCAATCGCGTAGCGGGCGGGCCAGGGTGTTGTCGTGGCGGATCTGGTTGGGCACTTCAATGCCGTGCAGAATCATATTGGTGGTGGCCAGCAGGTGCGGCAGCGGCTTTTTCTCGACCCCGTGGATGCTGTTCTGCAGGGTCTGTTCGTCCTGCGGCGTTTTCACGTAATGGTGGCGCTTGTGCTCAATGGTGCAAGTTAAAAACCCACCGGTGCCGCAGGCCGGGTCCATCACGCTTTCTTCCAACTGGGGGTTGACCCGGTTGACCATAAATTCAGTCACCGCCCGCGGGGTGTAGAACTCACCAGCGTTGCCCGCGCTTTGCAGGTCTTTGAGGATCTGTTCGTAGAGCTCGCCCAGCTCGTGGCGCTCGGCGGACTTATTGAAGTCGACGCCGCTCTGCAGGCGGTTGATCACCTGGCGCATCAGCTGGCCGGACTTCATATAGTTATAGGCATCCTCGAACACATTGCGAATCACCACGCCGCGAATATCGTTGCCCTGTGGCTGTAGCTGCTGCAGGCCGGGGAAAAGGGTGTTATCGATAAAATCCTTGAGCTCGTCGCCGGTCATGCCTTCTGGGTCAGCGGCCCAGTTACGCCAGCGCAGCGGCTCGGGGATCGGCGAACGGTAGTCTTCGTTGAACATCTCCCACTCTGTTTCCCGGTCATCGAAGATCTTCAGGAAAAGCAGCCAGACCAGCTGGCCGATTCGCTGGGCGTCGCCGTCAACGCCCACGTCTTTACGCATGATGTCCTGAATCGATTTGATGGTGCTGCTGATTGACATGGTGAGGTGTATTCCGTTGGTGTGTCATCTGTCGACATGTTGATAGCGGCCTGCACAGGCAGGCCGCCAGCAAAAAGACAATGGTATCAGGCGGGGGCTGGTAAAGCGCGTCTTCCAATTCATGCAGGGCGCGCTGGTAGCCCGGCTTACCGCCAAAGGCGTTGATCAGCTCCATGGGCGCACCCAGCTGGCTGAAGGGCGAGAGCGTGAGCACCTTGGGGTCTTCTATCGGCGCGATGCCCGAATCGGCGTACTTATCCACAAGAGATTCAAGCACCTGCCGGGCCTGGCCTTCATAGCGGTTGAAGATATCGCGCTTTCTGACCTGTTCGGCGCGCTCGCGGCGAGTCAGCGGTGGGCGGTCGAAGGCGATATGGCAGATCACATCGAAGGGGTCGGGCTCTTCCCCCATTTCTGGCCAAGCTCGGCGACCAGGGCATCCCAGAAGATGCCTTCCTCGGCCAGTTCATCGAGAATAGCCTGCTTGCGCTCGGCATCCTGCCAGCGGCGCAGAAACGCATCCAGGGAGGCGTACTGTGCTTTCACCTGCTTGCGGGTGTAGTCACGCAGACTTTCGGTGATCAGCTTGCCATCCGCCCCCAGGTATTGAACACGTTCGGCAACAATACTGACCTCAACGTCATCCACCACATATTTGCGTCGTGGCTCGGGGCCTTCGGTTGTGCCCAGGCCGCCTGCATCGTCAGACTCCCAAGTGGCGTTGTCGCCTACGTCGTAATCGGCCCAGTCTGTTTCGACGCCTTCTGCGGTTGTGTCTGATGTATCTTGTGGGTCTGGCTGTTCTTCATCCAATGTGCTGTCTTGCTCGTCTTCCGGCACGATGGGGGCATCATCGGCATAGGGCTGATAGACCTGCACCGGTTCGCCGTCGAAATCCGGGTCGGCGAACAGCTCGGTAGCTTTCTTGAAATCCAGAATGGTGAACCAGTGTTTGTGGTAGTCGTCGTTGATGCGGGTGCCCCGGCCGATAATCTGCTTGAACTCGGTCATCGACTGGATGCGCTGGTCGAGCACAATCAGCTTGCAGGTCTGGGCATCCACACCTGTGGTCATCAGCTTGCTGGTGGTGGCAATCACCGGGTAGCGTTGTTCCGGATCGATAAAGTTATCCAGCTCGGCCTTGCCTTCCTGCTCGTCACCGGTAATCCGCATGATGTATTTACGGTTCTCGGCCACGCGCTTAGGGTTGGCGTTGACCAGCGCCTGACGCATACGCTCGGCGTGGTCGATATCCTCACAGAAGACGATGGTTTTCTGGTAAGGGTCGCTGCTTTCCAGCAACTCGGTGATTTTGGCCGCCACCAGAGTAGTGCGTTTTTCCAGCACCAGCTGTTTATCGAAATCCTTCTGGTTATAGATGCGGTCTTCTATCTCCTGGCCAAGCTTATCCCGCTGGCCCTTGCTGGGCCGCCAGCCTTGCAGGTCTTTGTCGATATCCACCCGCACCACTTTATAAGGGGCCAAAAAGCCATCCTCGATGCCCTGCTTGAGCGAGTAGGTGTAAAGCGGCGCACCAAAGTAATCGATGTTGGAGACTTCCTTGGTCTCTTTAGGCGTGGCGGTCAGGCCGATATGGGTGGCTGCGCTGAAGTAATCCAGAATCTTGCGCCAGGCGGAGTCTTCCGCCGCACTGCCCCGGTGGCACTCGTCAATCACAATCAGATCGAAAAAATCCGGCGAGAACTGCTTGTAGATGTTCTGCTCTTCTTCGCTGCCGGTCACCGCCTGATACAGCGAGAGATAGATTTCGTAGGAGGCATCCACCGTGCGGTTGGTGACCTTGGTCATCGCCTGACCAAAGGGTTTGAAGTCGTTGTTCTTGGTCTGATCAACCAGGATATTGCGGTCGGCCAGAAAAAGGATGCGTTTCTTCTGGCGTGACTTCCATAGCCGCCAGATGATCTGAAAGGCGGTAAAGGTCTTGCCGGTGCCGGTCGCCATTACCAGCAGAATACGGTTCTGCCCCCGCGCCACCGCCTCGACGGTGCGGTTGATCGCCACCCTCTGGTAATAGCGCGGAGTACGGCCACTGCCATCATCGTAATAGGGCTGTTCAACCACCGGGCGAGCGGCGGGCTGGATGCCTTTGTACTGGCAGTAGCGCTCCCAGAGTTCAGCAGGCGACGGAAACTCTGCCAGCGTCAGAGTGGTTTCGGTTTGCCCACCCAGCCCGCTGCGGTCGTGGAACAGAAAGCCGTCGCCATTGCTGGAAAACACAAAAGGCACATCCAGCGCATCGCTGTAGGCCAGCGCCTGCTGCATTCCATCGCCCAGGCTGTGCTTGTTATCCTTGGCTTCAATCACCGCAATAGGCTGGTTTTTCTGGAAGCTCAGCAGGTAATCCGCCCGGCGCTTTTTACCCCGGGTATGCATCCGCCCCCGCACGATGATGCGCCCAGCGGTAAAGGTGACTTCCTCATGTACCTGGGTCTGGATATCCCAACCCGCCTGCACCAGGGCCGGGGTAATAAACTTGGTGCAAATATCGCGTTCGCTGAGAGCCTTCTTATCCATGGCAGCATCCTGCTTATGCGGCGGAGTGGTGATTCATTACACAAGCTTACGATATTCAACCGACTTAAGCATCCTGTGCTAGGCTAATGTTAATCATCGCAGAAAGTCGGAGAGGTCACGATGAAGCGTATAGAAAAAAAGGGAGGTAGATACCGTTACAGATGTTGTCTGTGACGTATGCCTTACTTCCACCGAGGTCACAGGCGGTGGTCGTGAGTTCGCTACGCTTCAGGCCCACTGGGGTTACGGCGCCCAGCATGACGGTGAACGTTATGAACTACACCTCTGCGAGACCTGCTTTTTCAGTACTCTGGCTTACATTAAACAGGAGCGTCGAGTGCAAAATGTGTTCAGCGAGGAAAGCACATATCTTGAGAATGCAGGTGAGGAGCTAGGTTTGGTCACTAAAAATGACTATTTCCGTGACCATAGAGGCTGAGCGCTTTCTGGTGGATGGCTTATGAAAGGAAATCACGATGGTGGAAAGGCAGATATCGACCCAAAGCTGACATGCCGGAAAAGGCAGCGAACACGTTCATTGGGGATATGCAGCATGCACGATGATTGGCGTTATACTGCCGATTTATACTTAATGTCTAGTGATTTCAATAGGATGGAAGGGTATTGAGCGTGCGGTATAACATTGTTGAACGCGCGTGCGCGTTCAAGTGCAATATCGAGCACGCTATATAATACAACTGTTAAGTGTAGGTGCATTTTTCATGGGCAAGAGAAAATCTCGAAAGAGAAGACCGCCATATGACCCAGCGGAATCGTTGCGGCCTACAACTCTCGATTCAGAACTGGAACCGATTGCTCGCGATCTATACGAAAAGGTTTGCTGTGGCTCCAAGAAGCATTGGCCGGAAATAAAGTCGCGATCTGAATTCAAAACTGATCAGGCTTTGCGAGAAAATTTCCTTTCGTCAGCACATGAAGGAATGCGCGCTGCCCAGAATCATATAGTGCAACGTGTTGAATCAACTGCAGGCTTATCCTTTTCAGAGGAGCTACTTTACCGCAGCATTGCAGATACAATTGCTTGGCAATTTCTCGGTGAACAGTTATGCCATGCTCGCCGGCTTTTTCGAGGTCACAATCAACCAGATCTTAGCCAATCCAATTTTAGTTCAGTCGTTAGCGCCGCCAACTCGATAGTAGAAAGCAATCCGGATTCGATGCCCCTTTTGTCTGATTTGACGTCGTTCGTTCAGGTTGGTGATATTTTATCGTTAGATCCTCGGAGTGGCCTCTCGATTATTGAAGTAAAAGAAGGGAAGGTTAATCAAAGGATCTCCCAGTTCTTGAAATTTTATAATGAAAGCGGTTGCGATAGAGCTCTTCACTATTTTATGTCTGAGGAGGGACCCCATACAGCAAAGCAAATGCAGCGTATGATTCGTCAAAGCGGGCGAATGGCACACGTATCTGAAATGATGTCTTCTGGTACAAGTATTGACCCAGATAGTGGTCAAAAGGTTTACATTCCAGACGAATTCATCCCAATAAGTGACTGGAATGAAGAGTTAAGTGCGTTACTTGCCCGCTCTGAGGAAAAAGGGTGGGCTTTGGATGTTATTGAGGATTGCTTGTTTGTGGGGTGTTATGCGGACACTCCTATGTTTCATGGTAGTCACATAGCATTTAATCTATGGTTTGATGAATGTGGTGGCGATGCTGAGAGCCCGCGAGCTCAAATGATGGATAGCATTCGCTCTCCACTAGCGTTACCAGTATTTTCACGCCATATTCCGGTAGAAAACAAGTTTGACTTTCTTTTTGGCCGTAAGCATCTTTGTATGGCACTTAGCGTAGAAAAATTAATCGAAAAATGTGAAGAGGCTGGTCTAATCGTTCGGCAAGGAACAAACAAAGAAACCTCAAAAATGGAGCAGGCAGGAGCCAAGCCTTATCGACATAAGGGGAAATCTATTTTTATCGGCGATGGTAGTAAGGAGCTGGTTCTTATGGATGGGATCTTCATGAGAGTTTTCTTTCATGGGCAAAAACCAGTTTCTACTATCAGGGCGATACTGGCGGCAGGTCTACCTACTTAATCATGCGGTCAACCGGACGCCAAAAGCATGGCGCTTTTGGTTTCTTCCACTTTTCTCCGTCGCCGGTTAAGTAGTTATGCAAAAGTTATCGTGTTATCTACGCCATAACCGTTACAGACGCCTTTCACCGCCTGACAGAGCCTATCGAAAGAGCTATAGGCCGTCAGTGGTAACCAGCGATATTTGATTTCACGCCAAAGAATTTCGATCAGATTCAACTCAGGCGAGTATGGCGACAGATAAATCAGGTGAATACGGTGGGTCATCCAATCAATGATTTTCCGTCGAAATGCCTTGGAGTGATGCATTTTGGCATTGTCTAGCACAACAACAGCGAAGGCATCAGGATCTTTCTGTGCTGCAAATTGGTCAAACGCCTCTATAACCGTTTCACTATTCACCGTGTCCATTGTCATATGATGAAAGAACATCCCTTTTCTGGATAAAAACCTAATACATTCAATCTCTTGCTATGAGAGTAAGCAGTGACTTCCCAGGGTTGCCCTATTGGGCTCCATGCATAAGGCAGCTTGGCCGCAGAAACTGAGTGCAACACCTGAGTATTTCGCTAAGGTGTTGTCCCATGTCTTACCTCGAACTCAGCATTGAAGAACGTGCCAACATCCAAGTGGGTCAAGCCCAAGGGATGAGCCTTCGGCATATTGCCCAGCTCTTAGGGCGAGCTCCTTCAACCATATCTCGTGAAATACGCCGTAACCAAATGGCCCAGAACGGTTACTGTGCCCGGCACGCCCAACGTCAGCGAGAAAAGCGTCGAGTGGTCTGTCGTCCTGCGCGTAAGCTTTTGCCAGGCACCGAGCGGTTTGACCTCATCGTTTATATGTTGCGGCGACGCTTGTCTCCCGAACAGATTAGCGGCAAGCTCAAGGCCATGAAATTACCTGACCTAAGCGATGCCTACGTCTGCCGAGAGACGATATATACGGCTATTTATGCACTGCCCGTTGGCCACCTGCGCAAGGAGCTGATTCACTGTTTGCGACAAGGAAAAACCACGCGTAAGCCTCGCCGTGGCGAAGTGGATCGACGTGGTCAGATCCCTGACATGGTCAGCATTCACTTACGTCCGCCCGAGGTCAGTAAGCGTGAAATGCCCGGCCACTGGGAAGGCGACCTGATCAAAGGTAAGAATAACGCGTCCGCGGTAGGCACCTTGGTAGAACTTAGCAGTGGCTATCTGATCCTCGCAAAAATGGACGACGCCACCGCCACATCCGCTGTAGCAGGCTTTAGTGCTGCTCTGAACCGAATGCCGACCACCGCTCGAAAAAGCATGACCTATGATCAGGGGCGTGAAATGACACACCATGCAAAAATTACTCAAGAAACCGGTGTTGCGATTTACTTTTGCGATCCCCATAGCCCCTGGCAACGGGGAGCCAACGAGAATATCAATGGCCTTATCCGTCAATATTTACCGAAAGGAACAGACCTTTCAGTACATAGCCAGGAAGAGCTGGATGCCATTGCCTTTGAGCTGAATATGCGGCCTCGAAAACGCTTTGATTTTAAATGTCCGATAGAAGTGATGAGCGAGCTGATGGCCAAGTACCATGAAAGCCCATCAACCATCCAATGAGTGTGTTGCACTCAGAGCCTGCATCCGCCCAGTGATGAAGACTGCGAAAATCCAGTTTCATCAAAGAAGTAAAGATCACAGGTGCCGCTGTCTTCCCATTCTTTCAATGCGTTGATCAGGCCTTGCGTATTGCGGAAATCTGTCTCGTCACGCCGTGCCTTCAGCGAGTAGCGAACACGTTTACAACTGTTACCGTTTTTTTTAGAGCACGACGTAGGGTATCTCGACTGACCACTTTCCCGGTTTTTTCTTGAAACTTGGCATGCAGCACCGGCAACTGATGAGGATGATCTTCAACAAGCTGCTGCAATAACGCTATCTCGCCATCATTGAGAAGGTTTGGCCGCCCGTCGCGGGGTTTGTCTTGCAGACCGTCAATACCGTCTGCTTCCCACTGGGATAGCCATGTCGATACCGTATCGCGCTTGACCCCGAGAATGTCACGAATTTGATTGATCGTGTGCCCTTTATGGCTCAATAAGATGGCATGAGCGCGACGGCGTAAGGCTCGCTTTTCACCGTACTGATAAGCGTTATTTACAATGCGCTGTTGGTCTGGTGTCAAAGAGATGAAGCGTAACGGCTTGGACATGATGTATCTCCTCGTTGAGTTACATCTTTATACCCTATAATTATTGCATAGGCACTTACCATCAGCGTTATAACGTAGTATCGGAGACATGATGTCTAGTAAACGAGAGAAACAGGTATTTCTTGATAGGTTTCTTGGCGAATTACTTGAGCACAACGCTGGAATATTTGCCGGAGCTGGCCTATCAATTCCCGCAGGCTATGTAAATTGGAAATCTTTACTCAAGCCGCTGGCTGATGAACTAGGGGTTGATATAGAAGCCGAAACCGATCTCATCAGCTTGGCTCAGTTTCACGTTAATGATAACGGACGACATCGGCTTAACCAAGAAATTTTGGATCAACTTGGCAAGAGCTCCGCTCCAACCGAGAATCACAAAATTTTAGCGAGGTTGCCCATAGAAACTTATTGGACAACCAATTACGATAAGCTAATTGAGAAGTCTCTTGAGAAAGTAGGAAAGCTACCTGATGTAAAATACACAGTTAATCAACTGGCAACGACTCGAAAAGGAAGGGATGCGATAGTCTATAAGATGCATGGCGATGTAGATCACGCCGATTCTGCGGTAATCACCAAAGATGACTACGAGCGATACTTCCTTGATAAAGGCCCTTATGTTAACGCTCTTTCTGGCGATTTAGTTTCTAAAACATTTCTTTTTATAGGGTTCGGCCTTTCTGACCCGAATCTCGATTATGTGCTAAGTAGAATCAGAATAAGTTTTAAAGAGCACCAGAGACAACATTATTGCATATTCAAGGTGGTTGAGCGAAAGGATTGCCCAAGTGATGAGAGTTTTCAGCATGAATCCATTAGGCAAGGGCTGTTAATAAAGGATCTACAGAGATTTAATATTAAAACAATATTGGTAAACGACTACTCAGAAATCACTGATATGTTCAAGATACTAGAGCATCGGTACAGAAGGAATACAGTTTTCTTGTCTGGTAGCGCTCACAAGTTCGCTCCTTGGGATAGAGAAAGCGTTGAGCGATTTCTGTGTTCTCTCGGTGAGATTCTCGTCGATAAGGGATTCAAGGTTGCTTCAGGTGTCGGCTTAGGTATTGGCAATGCCTTTATTACTGGAGTGATTAGAAAAGTGTATCAAAAACCGGGCCTCCGAATCGCTGATTATGCTATTTTGAGACCATTTCCTCAATATATTGAAGACGCCGATGAGCGAGCAGAAACGTGGTACGAGTATAGAAAAGATCTTATCGGTCGCGCTGGGGTCGCCATCTTTTTATGGGGAATAAAGATCTAGACGGCAAAACTACTCTGGCTGATGGCGTTGAAGAAGAGTTTAATATCGCCGAGGAAATGAATCTTTCAGTTTTGCCAATTGGCGCAAGCGGCTGGATGGCAAAAGAGCTTTGGGATAGGGTTGTAGCGAGCTGGGAAGGTTATTTTCCTGAATCAACAGAGGAATTAAAAAGTCATTTCAAAAACTAGGTGAAGAGGTTGATGATCCAGATCAGCTATTGTCTAGGATAATCGAAACTTTAGAATTAATCTGCAAGGAGTAAATCATGGCGCGTCGTGTATTTTTCAGTTTTCACTACAAGTATGTTTGGAAGGTCAATCAAATACGTAGCATCCCTAATGTTACCGGGACTGCAGCAGCGGGTTTCAAGACGCCTCTTTGTGGGAGGAGGCAAAGAAAAAGGGTGACAAAGAAATTAAAAAATGATCGACGAGGCGCTCGAACGCACCTCAGTGACTGTCGTCTTTGTTACATATGGTACTAAAGACCGTAAATATATTGATTATGAAATAGAGCAATCTTTGGCTAGGGGAAATGGCCTCGTAGCTGTCCAAATTCATCACTTGAAAGATAAAGACGGCAACACAGGTTCTCCAGGTGCGATACCGAGTCAGATCGAGAAAAATGGCTTTAAAGCATATAAGTATACAAATTCAGAAGATCTTTCTAAGTGGATAGAAGAAGCAGCAAGGCTCGCTGGAAAGTAAGTTATAATAATTACATTACCGACAGCAATAAGCGTTGTTCCTTCGTCGCTCTGCTTATTGCTGTCGGTAATGTGAGGCGTTAAGTACTGAGAGCTGTTTAAATCTGTACGCTGGGAGTCTATCCGTTGAAAGTTAAGGACATGAGCGAGTTCAAGCGACTGCAATTGATAGCTGAGGCCGTTCGTTATTGTCAGCGAGTTAGCGCAATGGGTATGCCTGCTTCAGCATTTTCAAAAGCACTTCGAGAGCCCGTCCACTTTTTGTGGGAACGCAGAGCCGGATCGAAAGCTGCGGCTGCCCAATATCGTTCAAGATCCGCAGTGGGCCTATCCTTTGGGAGAGAGGAGCTGATTTATGATCATGCGGTGCCATTCGTTTATCTGCAGCGGCGTTTGTTGGCCTTAGATACTGTCGATGAGCATTCAATTCGTGTTTTGCTACAGCAGCTTAACCTGATTGTGCTGATCACGAAGGATGAGGATGAGGTGCTCAAATCGGCAGGTTTGAATAAGAGCATGCCAACGGATTGGGATGGCAACGATCCGCTAGCTCGTTATCGAGCAATGAAAATCGAGCTTGTACCAAACCGAGGGGCTGTAAACGGAATATAGGACACCCACTTATTCACACAATGCAATTGATCAAGACAAGCCGCGCCGGCCAACACATCACTCTTGACTTGGATGACGGGGTGAAGGTGAATAATGGGAACTTTGGGGATCTGTTGGCTGAGGTGAAGCAGGTAGCGGGGAAGTAGCCAAGTCAACGCAGGCACCCACACGAAGGCGAGGGTGCCTGGACAATTTAGTAACATGGCGTAAAGATAAATTAACTGCTAGTATCATTTAGATGCAAAATAGTGAAGGAAATCACCATGACGCTGGACGCGACAACCAACCAAACACCCCCAGTCAGCCAAGCTTAACCTGGCCGGGTTTTTGCGTTTCTGGCAGCGACACCGCGCCGAATTCGTCATCATTTTTTTATACAGTGTTATTGGTTCTGGCAAAACACGCGCGTGTGCGAATTTTGGATAGGTGACAAGAATATATTGTATTACATTTAAAATCAATGGGTTGTAAGAAATGTGGCGCGTCTGATAATACTGTTAAACGCGCAACGGCGTTCATCCAATATCAGAACGTAAAGTCCAATCACTATTAAATATTACGGAGAGTTAATGAGTATATCTGACATAAAGGACTATTTTTTTCTATTAGGTTCTATCGCAGGGCTAATAGCTTTGCTTCGACCAGTTTTAGAATCTAAATTTGAGCGAGACAGAAAGAGAGCTGAAAAGATTCTTGAGATTGTTCCTGAAGAGCATATGAAGGCTATGGACTTTGATGTTTATCAGGCAAGGGCCGTACTTACATCCAATTTTTATCCTCTGGACCGGCTTAAAAGTGAATGGAAGGATGGAACAGACTTGGTTCGGTTTTCCGGTCCTTTAAAAGCGCACTATCTTAAGGAAGTTGAGCAGATCATACGAAACTATAATCAACTACGAGAATATATTCAGGTTCCCTACTGGGAGCCTACGTCGACTGGTGATGATAATTCGGACGCCCTTCAGTGGTCGTTCAATAAGTCGTATTTCCCTGAACCTACCGGATCAAAGGGAGACTATAACGTTCACCTAAGTGAAGCTGGTGAACTTGTAGGAAAAATCAGAGACGGCTTAAGACGTCTTCAGATAATTATGGAGATGCATTTTTTGGAGGCATTTTTTGCTCGATTTTTACTGCCAAAGAGGTTGCGGAAGGTTGAATTGGAGGATGCGTAGAACTAGATCGAATTTTGTGTCGAAGCATTCACTGAATACCGAGCTTGTAGCTATTTAACAATCACAGTCACGGCGACGGCTACTGCGTCACGGATCTGCCTCCATTCCTTACCCGCGCGTGCTGTTGGCGTTATATCAGGCCAAGCTAAAAGGCCGCTCTTGGCCGAGGCTGTGTGAAAACGTAGGTCCTGCTATATTTTACCCATGTCAGATTGTGGGAGATATCGATGAAACGGTTCATCGCTGGTGAGTCCCGATCTCAAGCAACTTTATTTCCTGAGCTTCTGGATGATTTCGTCTCTGAGGATAATCCAGTGCGGGCCATTGAGGCTTTTGTTGGTGCCCTTGACCTCAAACAGCTGGGCTTTAATGGCGTTGACCCTCATGCGACAGGTCGGCCTTCCTACCATCCTGCTGTTCTTTTAAAAATCTATCTCTACGGCTATCTCAATCGCATTCAGTCTAGCCGCCGTCTGGAACGTGAGGCGCAGCGTAATGTTGAGCTTATGTGGCTAACAGAGCGCCTGGCACCAGATTTCAAAACAATCGCAGATTTCCGTAAAAACAATGGCAAAGCAATTCAAGCTACTTGCCGGGACTTCATCGTAATATGTCGGCGCTTGGAGCTCTTTACTCATTCGGTAGTGGCCATTGATGGCAGCAAATTCAAGGCAGTCAACAATAGAGACCGTAACTTCACCTCATCCAAGATGAAGCGGCGGTTAGAAGAAATTGACAAAAGCATTGAGCGTTATTTACGCCAGATTGACGCGATGGATCAAGGCTTCGCCGCTGTCACAGAAGACCAGGCAACAGATTTGAAGAAGAAAATTGCTTCTCTCACAGAAGAGGTTCAACAACTGCAATCTATCGAAATTCAAAGAACCGAGACCCCAGAGCAACAGGTCTCTTTGACAGACTCTGACGCTCGCTCCATGACAGCACGAGGCACTGGAATCGTTGGCTATAACGTGCAGACAGCTGTCGATACCCAGCATCACCTGATTGTTGCCCATGAGGTTACTAATGTTGGCAGTGATCGGCGTCAACTTTATCGGATGGCCAAACAAGCACGCGATGCTAGCGGCGTCAGTAACCTTCACGTCGTAGCTGATCGTGGTTATTTTACAGGGAGTGAAATTCTTGCGTGTCACGAGGCCAACATTACGACGTATTTACCCAAGCCTAAGACTTCGCCGAACCAGGCTAAAGGTATGTTTCCTAGAGAAGCATTCCGCTACGTGCCTAAAAGTAATGAATACCGCTGCCCCGCAAGAGAGCGCTTAATTTGGCGCTTCAAGAACGTTGAAAAGGGCCAGACGCTTCATTGTTATTGGAGTTCGGCTTGTCCGAATTGCTCAATGAAGTCGCAATGCACCACGGGCACCTATAGGCGTATCAAACGCTGGGAACACGAGGATGTACTGGAGGCGGTAAAATCTCGACTGGACCGGACGTCGAACATGATGCGCATCCGTCGTCAGACGGTCGAGCACCCCTTTGGCACACATTGAAAGCTTGGATGGGGGCGACACACTTCCTGACGAAGGGACTTAAGAACGTCAGCACGGAAATGAGCCTCCATGTGCTTGCTTACAATATGAAGCGCATCATGAATATCCTCGGTCCACAGGGGTTGATCCAGGCGATGCGAGCATAGGGTGCCACAGCCTGGACGACCACGCCTATAGAAGCCGATAACGCTCTTTAGCGGGTATTTCTTGGGCATTATTTCGAACAGCTTGAGATGCGGAAATAATAACTGAAGGCGTTATGAAGCTTACTGCTGGTCGATAGACGTGCCGATGCGGCTGAATATTGTCATCGCCTTCCGCGTTTTGTGTTTTCACACAGCCTCGGCCGATAGCGGCCATTCTTTGACCTGATGCATTCGGTTGCTCAACAGAAAATGCTATGGTCAGTGCATTGGCTTACAACGGCAAACCAGGGATCGGACATGGCGACGCCTAATTCTACCCATTTCTATGATGAGCATGCTCAGCGCCTGTTTGATCAGTATCAATCGCTGGAGTTTGAGCAGGTTCATGGCGAGTGGCTGCATCATCTGCCGGAGCAGCCCGGGTTAGTCTTGGATATTGGAGCAGGCAGCGGGCGTGATGCCAAGGCATTGGCTCAGCGGGGGTGGCAGGTGGTCGCTGTTGAACCGGCTGATAAGCTCCGCGTCTTGGGGCAAACCACGACAGCCAGATTGGACGTCAGCTGGTTGGAAGATAGCTTGCCTGCCCTGAACTCGGTGCGTCAGCTATCGCAACGCTTTCAGCTGATTCTGGTATCCGCCGTCTGGATGCATTTGCCTGGTGAGAATCAGCAACGTGCCTTGCGTGTGTTGAGTTCCTTACTAGCACCAGGTGGGCATCTGGTGATGACCGTTCGTGAAGGCCCAAATAACGATGCCCGCCAGTTCCATCCGGTCGATATGGGCGTGCTGGATCGCTGGGCACAAAACCTTGCACTGTTACCGGTTCAAGCGAGTCACAATGGTGATCAGCTGGGTCGAGAAGGCGTGACCTGGCATTTACGTGTATTCCGGCTCCCTGATGATGGCACCGGTGCTCTGCCGTCCCTACGCCATATTATCGTGAACGATGACAAGGCCTCATCTTACAAGTTGGGGCTTTTGCGCACGCTGACACGCCTGGCAGATAGCGCGCCAGGAATCGTAATATCGCGTACGGATGAATGGGTCACGGTGCCACTGGGCGCCGTAGGGCTTTTCTGGATCAAGCTATACCGGCCCCTGTTAATCGAGCGTGACCTGCGCCAATCACCTGGCCAAAAAGGCTATGGCTTTGCCAAGGATGATTTCTATCGCCTTCGGCAACTATCACCCCATGATCTGCGGATAGGATCGGCTTTCCTTGATCCTCAATGCGCCGCCAGTGTGATGCGCGCGCTGCGTGATGCTTGCCAGACCATTCTCAAAATGCCCGCGCATTTTATTACCTGGCCCGGTAGTCAACGGCCTGTCTTTGAAGGGCAGTATCAGGGGATTCGTATCCGAGAGCAGGCCGTACGCCTTGATAGTGCAACGCTGGCTTCTTTCGGCACGTTTCAAATCCCGACACCGCTTTGGGACGCTATGAGCCGTTACGCCTGCTGGCTAGAGCCCGCCATCGTCCACGAGTGGATACAGCTGATGCAGCGATATGACACCAGCTACGATACAGGCACTCTGCATAATGCTTTGCAGTGGCAGGAAAGTCGCCGTGATACACAACAAGTTCGTCAGCTGGTGGCACAGCGTCTGAAACATCCGGCGCCGTTGCCTTGCGTCTGGACGCACAACGATCTGCA
>NZ_JABFHI010000011.1 GCF_013112225.1 Vreelandella azerica
CCCCGAGCCAACGGGCAACAGCCGATTGGATAGTGTTTGTGTGTTTTTCGAACTTTCATCGGGTGGGTCAGAAGATAATGCATCAATACCAATCCAGCTTGATGTCCGTAGTTTGTACTCTGTGCTTGTTTCTTCGACTTGCGCCACTTCAAATGCATAGCGACGATTTTCAGCAATCGCATACGTAAAGTCGCCGTTAACCAGGGCTTGCTGGGAGAGTGTACCTTGATCGAAGTTACTGGCATTCTCACTCCGTCCGCTATGGACAACCTCAAACTGTCCACCGCTATTGCGTTGGATAATGACTTGATCCAGCTGGTCGCCTAACGATGTATCACGTCCATCAGCACCCGACCAGAGTGCTCGGTCAGTAATACTCAGTGAACCATTCCCAGGGGTGGATACATCTAAATCTGCCAAGGAAATTGCAAAACGTGAGCGGTTATCGACGTTGATATCGCCATAACCTGCAAACACATCGATTTTTCCGTTGCCTGTATTAATTAAGTGCCCATCAATCGTGATATCACCACCGCCAATCACGGCATCCTGCACTTCAATCTGCATGGTGTCTGGATTAAAGCCCATATTGACGCCGCTTCGATTACTGGCATCCCCGAGTCTAAACGTACTGCCTACGCCGCGGTTAAGCTGTCGCTCAATAAAGGCTTCGTCGCTTTCGGTAATTTGAATATCGTACTCGCCAACACCGCTAACCATACGGCCGTTCAAGTTGATAACATCGGCCTGGATGTTAATACGACGCGCCTGGGTTGGCGTGGACTGACTGATGTCCTCAAGCGCTTCAAACATCTCCTCAGCGCGATTCACGTCATCGTACTGGCGCTTCATTCTCTCCCAGAAATTTTGCATAAAGAACGGCTGTTCTTCTATAAACTCCTCGGTTATGGGATTATCGGTGTCAGCATCAAACGTCCAGTTCCTTGTAAACTCCTTCATCGTTAAGTAAGGCGCTTCGCCTAACGTAAAGCGAGACACTCCGCCGATATTGATTGAGTCTTGAGCAGAAAGAACTAAGTCACCAACATTAATCGACGCAGTTTGACCTTGCGTTAATTCGTTGACATCTGTGCTTAGATCAAAGTCACTGCCCGCAAAAATAGTAGCTTTTGCAAGCGGCGCATAAATAGCGCCACGAACTGCAATACTAGGTGAAATAGTGTCTCGCTCAAACCCCTCTCTAACCAGACTATTGCGATCAGTTTCCGAGTTTTCCAGGCCCAACGACGTCGCAAGGGTAGAAAGTTCAGCATCAGGGTTAGCATAGGTGTTAGCGATCGTGATTGTTGCGTCGTCTTCCGCGCCGGATGCCCCCGTATAGCCAAAGGCCACATCTTTTAGGATGACATCAGCGCCATGCCACAACAGCATATTTAGAACCGCTAGGTCTTCTACATCAGGCTCTCTATTAAGATCTTTGATATCTGAGTCGTTTTCAATTTGCAAACCGTTATAGAAAAAGCCGGATGCACCATCATCAATCGTAATGTTGTTTACTACAATCCAGGCCGGTGTCTTGTTCACGATGGTGACATCGGAACCACGCGGAGCAATAAAGTCGCCGCTACCACCCAGATAATCAGCAAAAATATCAATACGACCGGCCGTAGCATCAATATCATCAAGTACAATTTCTACGATACCCGGGTCATTGACGGCACCACTCTCGGCATCGATAAAGCCTTGCTCTTCAAGGCGAGATTCAATACGCGATACTTCGTCACTGAGACTGGAAATGACCTCGTCTGAGCCGACACCACGGTACTCAGCCAAGCGTGCTTTAGCTTCTCTCCACTCCTCAAACAGGTTGGTCTCAACATTGGCAAGACGGAGCGTGAAGCCGATATCGTTAAACTGATCCCAGGCGACAAAAATATCTTCCAGAGGGCGATCAGCATCATCGAGCTCTTCAATGGACAGTCCGTCGGCAAGATCAATCACCAGACGCTGTACACGCTCTCGGCCAGTTTCCAGAAGGCCATTAATCGTGACAATGCCATTCGAGGAAGCCGTGCTGTTACCTGACTGAGCTTCTGTGCCACCCAGCGCTGAGTTGATGCCGCCCAGTGCGGCATTAACCCAGTTGACTGCCTTTGCCCGAGCCAGCATTGCCGCACCGTCAAAGTCCTCAGCCAATATGGTGATATCACCAAGGCTGGACACATAGGCGTCCTGCTTGACGGTGATTAGATTATTGCGCTGCAAGATAGCTTGAGCGTCGACAACATCAATCGGTGCTAGACTGCCTGACAACGTATCAACCGTCGATACCACACGATAAGCATCCCCTATGCGGTTACTATCGCGCCCTGCCAGGAGCCAGGTATTCCCACGCGCCTCTGCTGTCGCTGACTCTGAAAGCGTCACGCTATTGACGGGTGTTAGATATGCTTCTGATGTTCCTGCCGTTACCGTTACCGCACCATAGGCATCCAGGAATAGAGCGATCGCAATATTGGCCTGCGTATTGGCCGCTAAATAAAGGTCACGTCGTGCATCCAGCTGAGCAGCACCGACGGTCACCGATGCTTCAACATCCTGTCCATTAAACGATGATGTCGCGCCGGTACCCGCCAGCAGCCCGCCTGCCAAAATCGAGGATTGATCGCGAATATCGAGGTTATTAAAGGCACGCAGATTGATATCGCCGCTGCCATCCGACGCATTAAACTCACCGCGAGCGGTTAACTGAGCATTGTCGTGCACTGTCACTGCAGTCGTTATTGACAGCGTAATATCAGAGCCGAGACCTGCGCCAGAAACAAGGCCGTAAGCTTCCCCCTGTATATTGTAGCTGTCACCGGAGTCCCGCTGGACGACGTCACGTTTGAACACCTCGGTGGTAGCGCGTGCAGTGATGGCATCAGCATCCAAGAGCGCATTTTCACCAATGAGAACTTGGGTGTCTGGATTCAATGCATAACTTGCCTTGGCACCAGCGCCCGACAACAGGCCTGCTCCCAAGGCCCACAAAGTCCCATCTACATCCAGCGTCTGATGTGCCAGGAGGTCTAGCGTTTCGTCCGTATTAAACGCCACGATATCAGCAGACTCGCCAACCTGGGTGCGCACACTGTTTTCGCTGTAAAGAGATACTTCAACGCCAGCCCCGCTGGCCAAGCCACCCGCAATAGCCTGGGTATTCAGACGCGCCACCTGCTCAGTCACCGACCGAACGGACAACACCTGATCGGCCTCGCTGGATTCACCCACGTAGCCACGCGCCATATCAATACGTACATTATCGCCAATGCTTGCCAAGGTATCGGTCGTTTGGTTAAGGCGCGCAATGGCAACCCCCACCACAACGCCACCACCAGCATAACTTCCCATGTCAGCATCAACACGACTTTGCTGGCGGGCATCAACCGTCAGCCACACATCCTGGCGTGGCAAATCTGCCAGTGTCAGCGAGTCCGCATTGTTAATATCAGGGACAGACCAGCCTTCCCATAGTGATTCGTCCAAGCCATCGGCATTGGCCTCATCTCTGAGCTTTTGTAAACGCTGGACCTGAAATGCTGGAAGTGCCTGTAAAGTAATCGCAGCCGACGCACCAATTTCGGCGATAACACGCGTACGGTCGATAATATCAAGTGCCGATGCTGATATTCCGATCACCGCACCACTGGCACCCGTTCCTTCACTACTAACACTGCTATTGTTGTGTTCGTCACGTGAGAGAGCTGCCTGCACACCCAGCGTTTCAGCGGTTATCTCAAGACCTTTAGCATCAACTTGACGATCATTAGTAATGGTGCCCAGGGCCGCCATGATATCTGCATCAAGCGTAATCTCGGTCACCGTGACATCAACGCCCGCACCACCCGCTGACACACCGACAGTGTCAGTCACTATGACCGGTGTTTGGGTCGCATTCAGCAACACATTGCCTGCCAATACTTGCGTACCGCTGCCAATGAAGGCGTCGACACTATTTTCAAGTGTGGCGGTAACTTCAACGCCAGCGCCCCTACGATACCGCCGCCAACAGCGAGCGCATAAAGGTCGATATTATCGTTGGATGAAGCTGTCAGGCTGACATTATCAATAATTGATGAGAGTGCTCCTGCGTTACCAGCAGAGCCGACATCGCTGGCATTGCCAATCATGACGTCTTCGCCGATATAGGCGCGAGTTGAGCCCGTCAGCTCAACAGTAACAACCGACACACCCGCCCCTACAATGCCAATCGCACCGCCTGCTGCTTCAAGTGCATAGTGGCGATTTGCGTTGGCCATAATGTCCAAGTGGCTCGCCTCAGCAATCTGAGCACCATCATCTACGGACGCAATTTGCTGCGTGGCATCCCAGAGAAGAGCAACTTGTCCGGATGCACCCAGGCCAAGTGCCAGCTGACCACCGTAAGCCCCTGGCTTGCGCGGGCATCATAGTCACTTGCCACACGGATCTGATCGCCGGCGCGCAATACCGCTTCGCTAGCAACCGTTGCCGTCGTCGCGGTCGAGTTATCCAGGGTGAGACAGACGCCCCGACAGCACCGAGTAAGGCCCCACCACCGGAACCGACAATCACGTCAACGTCCAGCGTTTCCCTGGCAGACACATCGATATCACCGCCTGCCGTTAGCGTCGCATTGCGACCAACGTTGGCACCCACATCACCAACGGTGATATCACCCTCAACCTGGTTGGTTCTAGGGAGTTCTGGACGCAGGTTGTTATTAAGCAGACCGTTATTGACACGATCGCGTGAAGATTGCGTATCGGCGTTGGGGTTCTCGATTTCGCTGCCGACCGGCGCGTTAATAGCACCCGAGTCATCACTCTGCTCAACCCGCACATCGTCGACGTCTTCCTGGCGCTCGTTGTTTAGCTGATAATCAGCCGCGTTACCAAAGGTGTCATTAAACAATTGGCTAAGATCATCATCCTCATCCATGAAGGTGTCACGGGTACCATCACGTAACCCTTGACCAAGACTAAGAACAGAAATGGAGCCAGTCAGCGCCGCGCCCACCGAGACGGAAAAACCCATCACCAGTGATGTCAAATCACGCTCTAAGTGGGCATCAATGTTAATTTGATTACCTGCCTCAAGCGTTGTATTGTCGCCAACAGTGGCGTAAACCGTTTCTCGCAGCACCATGACATCAACGGACGCTCCAGCACCTGCCACGCCACCCGCACTGAGGGTGCCGATAAAGTTTGCCGCGAACTCATCCCATGGGTTGATGATCGTTCGGTTAACGGCCGTGATGTTAATATCGCCATCAGCTTTTAAAGTGCTGTTAGCAACAACGTGACCATCGGTATCCAGTAAGTCCCCTACAAATGCACTGGCTGAAGCGTCAGACGTGAGGACAGAGACGGTACCCGCTACCGCCGCAAGTCCATCAAGAGAGACGGTGCCCATTGTGACTTCAACAGCCGCGCGCTGATCTGCAGCAACGGTGATATCACCCTTAGCTGTTAGCGCTGCGCCGTGCACTTCGGCCGTCGTGTCTGGACTAATTAACCCGACTGACAATGAAGCACCAAGACTGGCGGACAGGCCTGCGGCTGCAGTCCCGACAATATACGTTAATAGCGTTTCGCTTTTGGACTGGACCAGAATGTTGTCAGCATCGACAGAGATCCCCATGATGCGCGCCGACGTCGAAGAAGAGACGTCAAGGGCACTGGCTGAGCCCGCCACTGACACCAACCCGATGCTGACACCCACGACATACGTTTCAAGACGCACGTCGCTCTGCGCATCAACCCGCACATCGCCATCAGCACTGATGATACCGCTGCGATTGCCCACAACCTCAGCCAGTGTCCGGTGTGAAGCAAGCGACGTATCAATCGCCGCGGCCCCCGCAAAAATACCGCCAGCAAGCGTACCGCCACCGCTATCGGCCTGGGTGGCATGGAGTGCACGCACGGTGACATCCTGACCGGAAGAGATATGCGCATTTTCAACACGGGCATTCGTGGAGCCGGCCAACGAATCAACGGACAGATTGGCGCCAAGGCCTACGGCACCACCACCAGCCGAAACAGCATAGTGGGTGTAACGCAGTCGGCTGGTCGCTAATACGGCTACACCACGCCCGGACTCCGTCTCATACGCATCGTCATCGCTGTCCCAAGCAGAGAAAATATCAACAGTGCTGCCGTTGCCTTCTGCGCGCACTCTGACATTATCTGAAACGGTCGCCGAGGTATCAGACCCCATCAGATTGACACCGACGGCAATGCCGCCAGCCACCAGGCCTGCCGACACGGTACCTGCAATCACAAAGTTACGGTCGTTGCTGTTGGCATGAACCAGCACATGGCCATCGGCTACGATATCGTAGGCGCTTGCATCGCTACTGCGCCCCTTGATGTAAGCATCAACCGTATTGCCACCCACCGTTGCCGCCGAGTTGGCAGCGGCACTGACAAAGGTACCGAAACTAACACCGCCCACCACGTTCATCGTAATAGCCGATGCATCAGCGGTCACAATGATGCTACCGCCGTCTTCTGCCGTCAGCGCTGATTCTTTAACGCCAGCACTAATGGTATTGGTAATGTCGTTGAGCGAAACGGTTACACCGACACTGCCCCCATAAACGGCAACGCTTAGCTGGACAGCACCTGAAATAATCGTGCTGGTGTCCTGGGCATTAACCACAATGTCGCCGCCGCGCGCTGTCAACTTAGAGCCCGTTACCTCAGCTTCTACGTCTTTTGTTGTGAAGTTAAGCGCAACAGAGCCAACCATACTCGCATAAACAGAGACCGACGCGCCTACGGTGTAGGAGCTGATCGCCGAGTCAGAGATGGCCTGTACTTCAATGTTGGTGGCCGTGACGGCAGCATCGTCGATACGCGCACGCACCACATTGGTGTCATCATCGCCACTGCTGCCTGGATTACCGCCAATATAGTTGTAGGCCATATAACCCAGTGCTGACACAGCACCGGATGCACCGGCGGCAATGGTAAAGGCGTTCATGCCTAAACGGTCTTCAGCCTTAACCGACACATCGCCTTGATAAGCTTTAACCGTTGCGCCTTCAATGACAGCTTCCGCCGTGCTTCGCATCCAGTTAAGCGATAGCGCACCAGCAATTGCCACCTGGCCCGACCCAGCACCACTAATGGCCGCAGTGAATATCTGGTCACCTGCTTGAGTGGGCGTGGGGAGGCCTGGAGCGTCATCGGTATCTACCAAGCCGACACTCTCTAGCACGCTAAGCGGTGTCTTATCGTCATCTTCGTCTGCGATATCGGCATCAGGGTCGGTGTTATCGACGTCAGCCTGGGCAAGGTCACGCTCATTAATGCCTTCGTACACGCCCTCGGTGATACGACGCATCAACGCATCGACCACCACATCACCCTCCGTAGCAGTCACAGAGGTGGCGGCTCCCCTGATAGAGGCCCTCACCGCCGTATTGATATCCGTCGTTGCGGATGCCCCCGCCAGGCCAACGGTGCCTGACCCATTGGCAGAGCCCGCTATATTGATCGAAATCGGGGCGAGCCCTGCCGTCACCTGGACAGAACGCCCCGTCACATCGGCACCATCGCTAATATCGGCCACCACCTGATGGCGCACGAAATTAATACCGATAGATCCAGAGAGCGCCACGGTGCCTGCAGCGGCACCACCGGCCGTCAGGTTAGCTAGAATACTTTCAGCCTGTGCATCAACCGTAATATCGCCCCCGGCAACAAGCTCTGCGCCCTCAATAACAGCTGCGACCTCGCCAGCAACAAACTCGCGCTCGTTATTATCTTGCACGTTAGTAATGAGCAGGTCTTGAGAAGTGTCGATGTCATCTTCAGACTGCAGGCTGCGCGACGGGTTAGTCGGGTCTCCCCCAATGTAGTTAAACGCAATCGCCGCACCGCCAGCCACCGTACCGGCACCAGCGACTGCAAACGCGACGTTAATAACGGCAGACTGATCCTTCGCGACAACCGTGATGTCACCACCAGCGTTAAGGCGTGTGGATTGACCCGATACCTCGGCGCGCACCGAACTTCTTAACCAGTTTAAGCCGACTGCGCCAGATCCTGCGACGGTGCCTGCCCCGGCACCTGCAAAGCTAATATTGATAACACCTGCAGACAGATCAAAATCATCAGAACGAGCGGCTAAACCGGCATCAGACGCGTCATCTGCATCGCTTGAACCCACGCCGTACTCTTTAAGATCCACATCGATACCCAGCTGGCGCAGGCTAAGTATCGGCTGGCTCTCTTCTGACAGACCAGCGAAGACATTGATATCACTCGCTGTGGTTAACACAGCGTCATCCGCTACTCTCGCAATTACCGCATTATCAAGAATAGTGGTACTCAAACTGCCGCCGCCAGCGACCGTACTAGCACCCGCAGCACCAAAGGCGATGACCGCAACACGCGTTATATCTTGGGCTTGAACATCAATATCATCATCAACAGACACCTCTGCGCCGCCGCCAATTTCAGCAAGCGTCTGCCCCGCAATGGTCGAAATTGTCACCGCACCGGCAAAACCGCCTTTACCAGCTGCCGCAGCACCAAAACCAACAGAGAACACCAGGGTGTCAGAAATAGACGACACATTAAGCGCGTTTGCATTAATGGTTCCGCCATTCACGAGCGCCGCTTGATCAAAGATCACAAAGTTGGCGGCTAAGCTGCCCGCCACACCAGCTTTAGCCCCACCGGCAACGGCGCCTGCGTAGGAGAGCACTACGGCCTGGTTGTAGGCGCTGATCGCTACCTCACCAGACGTCTGCTCAATGCGAGACCGCGTCAGATTCGCGTTAATTTCGTTGACGATGATATTGCCAGACACACTTCCACTGCCGCCTACCGCAGAGCTGACGCCCACACCAACGGCGGCTGAACGGATGAGACCACGCGCTGAGGCATCAATCGTTACACTCTCCGCTTGGTTGATACGAGTATCCGCCAAACGAGCCTCGGTGCTGTTGGTCAGCGTATTAATACCAATGGCCACACCAAAGCCGGCTTTACTGCCAAAACCTAAAGCCCCTGCAAGGCTCCATACACTGGCAGAATCCGTAGCGATGATGTGGACATCAGCCTCATCGCCAGCGTTAAGACTCAGGTTGCTGTGCTCCAGGGCTGCCAAGGTCGTATTGTTAACAATGTTAACCCCGACCGTACCTGCAATGCCGGCACCTTTGCCCCCCACCAATCCCCAGGGACGCGGCCACCGAGATAATTAAGGCATCGCTATCCGCCTCAACACTAATACCATCAGCCTCAAAAGCCACACCAGAACTATCACCCACTTTCCTAGCGAGTGCAGTCACCTCATGCTCAATGTAGCTGACAGCCGCAGAAGCCCCGACACCCGCCATACCGCTGGCGGCAACAGCCCCAGAGATCAAGATGGTGTTGGCAGCGTCTTGTGACTGAACATTCAAGTGCCCGGCGCTGCCAGAACGAATGTTCAGCAGTCGTGCGTCAACGGTACGTGTTGATACTAATGCACTGGCGGAGCCAGCAACCCCAGCGCCTTTTGCGCCTTTTGCTATCGCAATGGCAGCCGCCCCCAGGACACTCCAGCCTTCGCGCTGAGCGCTAATGGCCACATCATCACTTTGCCAGTGATGAATATCCGCAACGCCTGCTTGTGTCACACCGCTTTGCACAGCAATGGTGGCTGCCCCGGCCACGGCCACGCTTTTTGGCTTAACGAGATCGCGGCACCGCCGGCAAACATGCCCATTTGGGTAGCGTCGTTGGCGGCGACATCTACACGCCCGTTAACGTCCATGGTGTCAAGGCCGCGTATCGTTGCAACGGTATTATCGTCACCGACATGGACCACGACCGAACCCGAGAGACCCACGCCTATTTTCGAGCTGCTGCTTGACGAGCTTCCTGAGCCACTGTCTAAGTTGCCCTGCAACTGGCCAATAACGCTATTGTAGTTGGCTTGATTATTGGGCCACTTACCGGGGTCATCCTGGGCTGGCTGAGTGGAAGAGCTGCTGCTGGCGTCTGATTTTGACTTGCCTGCAACGCTACCCGCCACGGCCAAGTCGATCACCACACCACTGTTTGTCGATGCAACTAATGCATCTCCGTCCACCACAATAGACCCCTGAAGGCCAGAGAGGGGGCTGTCATCCCAAGGCCCGCTAACCTCACGTCCTATCATGGCACGGGTGTCGCGCTCTAACACGCTAACCCCGGCCGATGCGCCAACAGCTGCTTTACCACCGGTATTAAAACTACCGGTGAGGTTTATCATGTAAGACGCATCATTAGCGCTAACGCGCAGCGCTGGGCTGCTGCTATCGTCACTATCAACAGTGCCGCTACCCACGCGAATATAGCTATTATCAGCAATCCACGCCTGAGTACTATTTTGGATGACATTAGCAACAGCCGAGGCGTTAAACGCAACTTTCTGCGATTTGCCACCGGACGAGCCAACACCTAGCAAAATGGACTGATGGTCAGCACTCACATCAAGGCTATCCGCCATCAAGACAACGTCAGACTCAATTTCAGCGTGCGTTTGGCTGCCTAGAATATTCGCCGTAAAGGCAGCACCAATGGCAACGGAATCCGCTTGTGTGGCAAGAAAATTATTGCCGATCTCTTTAGGGCTGAATTTGTCTTTACTAAATGACTCCTTCCAGCGCTCAAGGTTGAAGCTACCCGGTGCGGAAATACCGGGCAGCTTGATGTTACCCACGGCGCTTAGCGCGTCGTTTTGTGAACTGGCCGTCACGCTAACCGACCGGCCGCTATCCACGTCGATATTCGTGACGCTATCAGCACCCTCTACATTAATGCGTGCGCCTTCGCGAATGCGCGCATCGCTGGTTTGATCCAGCACAAACACCGTTCCCGCACCGGCTAATGCCAGCTTCTCACCAGATGCCGTAGCCATCGTCCAGGTATCAAAGCTGCCGTTAAGGCCAAAATTACTGGAGAAGTAACCTGAAATCGTGTTGATCAGCGCTGGAATTTGCTGTTCTAGCGGCGTCCCTAAGCTTTCCCAGCGGTCAGGGTTGTCAAAGTCTTCATCGGCCAGGTCAATAAGCGTATTGTTATCCCCTAAGAATTCATACACATGGCCCGGATCACCGCCCACCGTATGATCATCGGCCACGATGGCTTTATCGCCTTTATCAATGCGTTTTTACCATCGTCGCTGCTATAGTCGCTGCCATCTTCTGCATTCACCAAGTCAATAATACTGGTAACCAGGTTCGCACCAAATACGCTGGTGAGGTCCAGGGCATTAGTGCTTTGGGCATCGACATGGATGGCACGGTTGTCCCGGCTATCGTCCATTCCTGCGTCCAGGTCGACATTGCCTTCAATCGTGGCATGTGCCTGATTATCCAGCACGCTGACGCTCACCGCCCCAGAGATAGCAACGGTGGCGGTTTGATCTTCTTTTGATTTTTGATTCTTCTCGTCTTTTTATCTTTCGCGCTGCCATCGGCAGTGGCGCTGCTGTCTGACTTTTTAGTTAGGCGCTTCTTAATCAGCTTGGTCAGCTCATTGTCGCTTTCCTTGCCTGCCTCGCCATCTTTGGCCGCAGAGCCCGATGCACTCACGTTGGGCCGATGCTGGCTTAACGACGTTACTTCAACCGCACCACCTGCGATAATTTGTGAACGCACCGTTGTCGCATTGCCGTCTCGGTCCAAGCCATCTTTCAGGCCCAAGCGTGCCTCTGCAACGTTAATGTCTACCATCACCGCAATACCTGCGGCAAGATCAAGCTTTTCGCCGTCATCGTCCCCGCCGAACGATAGCTTTTTCGCCAGCTTGTCCAGTTTCAGTTTTTCGCCCAGCTGGCCAGCAAAACCGCCCACTTTCTCTTTCACCGGATCAAGCAACGTCAGCGGTGACTTGGCCAAGTCCTCCCCACTGCTGGCAATACCGTCAATCACGCTGCCCGGTGTCGGCTTAGCGGTTCCGGCAGAGGCAGATACGCCGTTCGCTGAAGTCGGTAGGAAAATAAAACGTGAGCCGCTGATGCCCTCACGGTGGGTGCTGGCATTTACCTTAATATCACCACCGGCAGTAACGTTACCCGCCAGCTGCGCTTCAGTCAGGCCGTTTTCAACGGCAACGGCAATCGCGACACCCACTTTGCCTTTTTGGCACCCGATGTTGCAGAGACAGCGCCTCTATCAATAGTACTGGCATCGACAATCACGTCGCGCCCTGCCGTGATCTTGGCATCCTCCCACACCATGGCCCGCGACTCTGTGTTCAGCACCGTGACCGCCGCAGAGCCTGCAAAGCCTTTAACGCCGGATGGCTTGGCCGTCGCTGCCTGCGTGGTAGAAACTCGCGTCTGAATCACCACATCATCGCTCGCGTGAAGCGTGCCGTGGACATTGATATTGGCATACGTGGTCAATACACCCACCGATACACCAATACCGTAGGCCTTGGTCGGCTCCATAGCGGCAGTGAGTTCGATTTCATTATCGATCCGTATATCACCGGTCGCGTTGAGTTTAGCCTCTTTGCCAATTTCAATATCAGCGCTGGCAAGCAAGACAGAAATACTGCCAAATAGCGAAAGCCCTTCCAGGAACCCCACGGCGGCATCGATCCCACTATTGACCGTGGCATTGCCACTGTCTAAGCGAATAAGCGACCGGTCAGGGTCAATGATGCGCGCATCGATAACAATATTGCCCGCCTTAAGCTCCGCCTCTTCAATCACGATACTGAGATCAAAAAGCCCAACATCCACAAAGCCATTCGCCGGGCCGCTGTTTAAAAAGCCCATTGGTCGGGCATTCAGAGCCAGCTGGCCATCTTCTGAGCCACCCTGAGTATTGAGTTCTGCCGCCTCACCCACATAAATAGCCGCCGCCTCAACGGTCAAGTCACCACCGTCGGTGACAATGTCACCACCCTCAATGCGCACGGCATCACCGGTTAAGAGTAGATCATTACTCGTGGTCATCAACGACACATTTTGTAACGTCAGCACGCCGTCTGACGCTAAGGTGATTGCCTGGTCAATCTCAAGCGTTTCATCTTTTAGCGTGACATCATCGGTCCAGGCGTATATTAGGTCGGCCGACCCACTAACATTGATAGCATTCAGTCCACCAAGCGAGGGCGCATCAACGTTGCCAGAGAACGCACGTATTTGATTGTTTTTCGCTCCGGCGTGGTAGTAATCGACACCGCATCGGTGTCAAGGCCGTCGGTGGTGACATCAACACGCGTATGAGTATCGTCGCTCTGTGCTGCCATCAACGAGCCGCCCACATGAGTGACCATATGGACAAGGTGCCCATTAAAATCGGCGGCATCGATATCAGCGCCGGTGGGGTCTCCGATGACCGTTAGCGTCACGTTATGGACGTTGGCAATATCAGCGGTGATACGCTGATCATCCGTAATCTTGTCGTCTTCGTCGGTCTCTACGTTGTTGAAATCATACGTCAGCAACGTATCGCTTAGCTGCATATCACCGGCATAGAACGCCGTGAGCGTATTCTCACCGCCGTGCCCGTCAATCGTATGTGCATGGGCGTGGTTGACCTGGAACCGGTCGTTACCCTGGCTGCCGGTGGCTGTTAGCGCCGCATCAGCCACCATGACCACACTCACGCCGCTGGCGACGAGCCGCTCGCTCTGCCACGTATCACCAGAGGCGTTACTTAATGGCATGCCCAACGCGTAAAATAGCCCGTTTAGCGCTGCTTGCTGATCAGCATTACCCAGGGCATTAAGGGTTAAATCATCTATCGCGGTGACGCTAATACGCCCTGAGGACGCGTCAAACGTTGCGTCAACATCATCAAGGTTATTGAGCTGATTCACTACGTCTTCAAGCTGGCGCGCGCCGCTAAACGAGATGGCTTGCTGGCCACCGTTGCCTACCTGAACGCCCAATCGCAGCGGGCTAATCAGCTGACCTTCATCATTGATGCTACCGCCCTTCTCCTCCTCGGCAATCAGAGTATCAAGAGCCGCTTCACTGACTAAATCCACTAAGCGCGTCGAAAGCGATGCGCCGTGGTACTCGCTTGCATCAATGGAAAGCGCACCACCATCGTCAGCGCTATTAATAGAGACACGCTCAATATTCTGGAAGGAGGACGTGACCGTAGCGTCACTTGCCGTAATGCTGAACTCACTGCCTTTTAGATCAACCTCTGAGGTATCGCTTGAAAGGTTCAAGATCAGGTGGTCGGTGCCCGTTCCGCCTGTCACCGTATTAACCCCTTGGCCAGCAATAATGCGGTTATCACCGGCTAAGGCGTTAAAGGTGTTATCCCCCTGGCTGCCAATAAAGATATCGTTGCCACCACTACCTTCGAAATACACCTCGCCTGTAAAGTCGCTGGCATCCAGGCGTACGTCGCCTGCCTGTACTGCCTGGAGCAGACCGCCCTGAATATTGGTTAGGTTATCGACCCCAAAACGGCGCGCCTGCTCGCGCTGCGCCTGCACACTCAATGCGCTTTGTGAAGCCGCTGCCGCCCCTAGCGTAAACAGCTCTTTGCTGGCATTGCCCTCAGCATCGGCGGCCATAAAGTCGCCGATAAAGCGTACCACCCACGACACATTGCCCTGCTCAGACAGCTCGCGATCTACCTGAACATTGCCCTGCCCAATACCGTCGAGCTGCTCTAGCGCGTACTGCACTTCCAGCACTTCGGCATCGGCCGCCAGTGCAACGTTGTCGAAAGCATCACCCTCACCGTAGAAAAAGCGCACCTGTTCATCTTGGCTACCGCTCCAGGTAAGCCGAACAATCTCTTCCTGGTCGCCACGCACTAAGTTGCTATCGCTTAGCGTTAAGCGGTGTGCGGTTTGGCCAAATACCTGATTCGTGCCGTCGCCGCCGTCAAGGGTGTTATTACCGCGGCCACCGGTTAAAACGTCATTACCTGCCCCGCCGATAAGCTCATCATTGCCGCTGCCGCCCACCAGCAGGCTGTCATCTTGGCTGGCTCTAAGCGTGTTGTTACCAGCTACCCCTTCCAGGCGCACGCTGCCTGCGAAATCTGAGGCGTCTAACGTGTTATCACTGGCACCGCCAATCAGCAGGGCCGTTTGCATGTTTGAAAAGCTGTAAAGCACTTGCCCAGACACGGCTAGTGTGTCTTCGCCAAGCACCATGTTCTGGTCGGCTTCTAGCTGCAGCAGGTTGCCTTCGTCATCAAAACCACCGCCATCAAGCGTGCCGCTACCATTGGGCGACAGTACAAACAGGTCATCACTTGTGCTACCAATGGCCGTGACATCTTGACCCTGAATTTGGAACGTCACGCTGCCAAGACCGTAGCCACTGGCATCCAGCGTGATATTTTGGCTATCCGCCCCAGCGCCTAGGATAATTTCAGAGGGTGGCGTCACAAAGTGCAGCAGGGTGGTTTCATCACTGCTGTTGCTATCACCGAGAACAACCTCCGCACCCTCTTCATCGCTATTGAGCCGGAGAACAGCACCATCATGATTGCGCTCAATTAAAAGGCATCATCACCCTCTGTTTCGCTTACAAAGGTGTCGGTGCCGCCGGTGTTAATCAATAAATTATCGCCAGCCCCACCTATCAGCTTGTCATCACCGCCGCCGCCTTGCAGGATGTCGTTACCTGATAACCCGCGCAGCGTAATGCCCGCATCATCGGCAATGAGCACATCGTCAGCGTTGGAACCTTCCAGCGTGCCAAAGCCCGATGCGCTGCCTAAGGCGGTGGCCGTGCCTAACGATAGATCGACTTCAACACCTTCAAAATAGGTGGCAAAGCTCAAGGTGTTCTCGTGGCGACCTTCGAGCACTCTCACGCCATCAAAGGTAATGCCTTCACGCTCTTCTGGATCATCATCATAACTACCCACCAGTACCAGCGATTGATCAAAAACAGAAAATGTCGCCGCCGCATTAAGGCTACTTAACGTATGTTGGCCGGTACTTTCCGCGAGCTCGACATCTAATACACTTGAAAACGACAGCCAGCTATCTCGCTTGCCGCTCTCCTCGTCAGTATCGACACGCCAATCTCCATCTTGGCTGCCTTGATCAATAATGCGGTCGTTGCCCTCGCCTGCCTGAAAATCAATCGTGACGCCGCCCGCATCACTAATGTCCAGCGTCTCGTCGCCTTCTCCCCGAGAAAGACAAACGTAATGTCGTTTAAATCGCTCGCGTGATCGCCGAGCAGCAACGACAGATTAGTTTTAATATCGCCGTTGTCGTCCGCCTTTAACGTAACCCTTCCCTCCTCACGCGCTTCATCAGTCTGAAATTTTTCAACCAGCTCATCGCCATCGTCGGTGAGCTGCATAACCATCAGATGCTGCTCGCCTTCCTCTTCGGCCACGCGCAGTTCAAAATCACCACCGCCTTCCAACGCCGCCGTGAACGGGTCTGCCGACAAGAGCATACGCTGCTCTAAGCCCTCAAAAATAAAGCGGGACTTCTTTGCGTAAGCACGCCGCGTTTTATCACGGCGTGACAAACGGCCAACTAGGGCAGAAAGCATTTTACGCGTTGGCTGAAACGGGCGGTTCATGGCAAAACTCCTACTGAATGTGCCACTGTTTAACGGGGGTTAACAGTGACCTTGCACGTGCACACTTAACTAAGCGTTCAGTCTCCCTATGGTCAGGACATCTAAGATCAGACGTCGAGGCTTGATACTTGCATAGGGGGTATAACAAACAGCCTAGTTAGTGAACTGAGTCGGACTCGCTGGGCATACCTTCATCTGCTGGGTCACCTTTAGACTGCGCATCAACATGCTCGCCACCTGCCGACAATCGGTTTAGGCGATTAAAGTTGCGCATTGACTGCAAGTGGATATACAGCAGCTCTAGCTCGTCAGTCGCCAGCATTTTTTGCAGCGCTTGCTCGTCTAATCCTTTGAGCTTTTCACGATTAACCGCTTTAAAGCCCGTCAAGGTCCGCGGGCTACCTTCAGTCTGCCGAACTTGCGCTTGAACGTCCTCTAAGATATCGAGCTCCACTAGGTGCTTACCGAAAGCACGCGTGCGCTGAAAATGTGCTTGATAGTCCTGCAGGAAGCTTAAAACACGCTCCAGGTACTGCGTCTGCTCACCCTCAGCATCAAAGAATCGTTCACCGCGACCATCGGTGTTTAAACCCTCATACGCCTCATCCACACATAACGTAAACGTATCGCCCGACTCGCTAGAGGCAAACACAAACGGGTAACGGCGGAAAAATGCCGGTACATACTCACCCCGCCACTGACCCTCGGCATCTACAAGATAGTTTTCATCTTGCTGTAGACCCAAAACCACCACGGGTAACACACTGCCGTCCTCTGAAGCGGTGAATACAATGGGCAGATCGGTGGCCGCCGAAGGAAATTCAGCCGCCATCAGCGGAACAGAATTCACATTACTGGCGAAACGAAAATCACGGCTAACTTTTAAGTAGCGCTCTTTATGTTTATCGCGCGTGATCGGCTGAATGTCGCGATAAATGAGCAGCTGAGTAGACATATACATTTCTCCTAATAGTGCGTTATTAAGTGCTGGTGTATTGCTTAATCGTTAAGCATTGCCCGGGCGATGCAGTGTTGGAGAAAGGGGCGCGCACCGCTATAACGGTGTGCGAACCTTTCCGCCGTAATAAAAGGTTATAAATGGCTGCGCATGCTGATCCACGCCCAGCGACACATTGCTTAACCCCTGATCACCGTGACCTGCTAGCCACTGCCTTAGCTCGTCACGTTCAGCACTATGCCATTCACGCGCTAGCGCGAAAATAGGCGCTGCTACATCGCCAAGCCGTGGCGAAAAATGATGCAAATGTAAATTTATTGAGGCGCGCTGTGTGCGTTCACTCTTTTCAGCCATGTGACTCGTCGTAAAAGGGGCACGCTCAGTGACGTCAACGGTGATTGGCGGCCATGGCGTTTGCTTGAGCGCTGCTAAGATTTCCAGCTGCTCCAGTGTGTCTTCTATTACCGGGGGCAGCTTTGCGAGCTCACGTTGAATTAATTGCCAAGCGTGCTTTACATCTGGCGCCATTACATAGTCGGTCACACGAGCAGGCTGGTGCGCTTGCCACTTCCATGCGCTGTAAAGCACAAGGGGCTGCGTTGGGTTGTGGTGGCGCAATTGAGAAAGTGAGTGCTCCCAATACACTTTATAGGTCTGCCCTTCTTGGCCTACTAACAAGTAGTGAGGGGCTGCTTTTCTAACGACACCTGGAACAGACAGCAGGCGCATGAACGCATACTCATCCTCTACACACATACCGAGTGCTTGCAACATCAGTGGCAAACGAGATTCCCATTGCGGTAGTGTCAGTGCGTTAACATCAATACCAAAGAGACACCGATCGCTCCGCCATTGCCCAGGCTGAAACTTAGCAGAGGGCTCTACAAGATAAGGGGCGCCAAGATCCTTAACCCGTGCTTCTAGGTCGACAACCACACTACTGGCTACCATGTTCGGCGATGCATACGCTGACGCGTGCTGCTCGGCAGCACCGCTTGACGTTTTAATAAAAGATGTTTGAGATATTGACATGCTCACTCATCCTTTCGTCGATATCACGTAGGTCATCAACGTTAATGACTCCTGTGGCACGCTTAAGGCGCAATACGTTAATCAAGTAATCGTACCGCGCAGCTGCCAATTCGCTGCGTGCGAAAAACAAGTCTCTTTCTGCATCTAATAGATCACGCAGCGGGACAATGCCCGTCTCAACACTCAACCGCCGAGACTCAACTACTTGTTCGCTGGCCTCTAACGAGCGGCGCAAAGAGAATTCACGCGCCTTTGCTGAGAGAATACTCTGGTAGCTTGAACGTACTTCACGGCGCAGTTCACGCATCACGCCTTCTAACCGAGACCGGCTAGCTTTCAGAAGGCTCACGTTCTCACGTACTTCTGAGGAGGTTCGACCACCGCTATACACGGGCACATTCAATCGCAGGGTTATTTCTTGTGTTTCAACTTCACTACCACCGCCAAATAACGAGCCGTCGGTATCATCAAAATCATAGTTCAGCTGTAAATCTAAAGTAGGAAAGTGCCCCCTCGCCGCACATCAATGGAACGATTAACCACCTCGGTAGCCAGCTCAGCGGCCCTAAGCTGAGGGCTCCGCTCAAGGGCAAGCGATTCCCAAGCCTCTTGTGAGTCGGGATCAGGACGTGAAAGCTGCAAATCGCTGCCCAGCAGCACCAGCTGTTGCGGCGGCGTCCCGGTCATTTCAGCCAACGCCTCTATAGCATCGCGAAGTGCATTCTGAACTTCAAGTTCACGCGCTCTTACTTGTTCTAAGCGTGCCTGAGCATCTAGCATGTCTTCTGAACGTGCCAGACCATCTTCAAAGCGCGCCAACACTTCTTGATAGTTCGCCTCAACAGACTCTTTCTCCGCCTGAAGATAGGAGAGATTTTCATAGATCGACAGGGCATTGAAGTAGCGCTCAGCAACGCGATACAGCAAATTTTGGCGCACTACTTCTAGCTCTGAGGCAGCTTGACGAATTTCTTCTTGTGCCTGAGAAAAAGACGCCCAGCGCGAGTAGTCATAAACAGACTGTGAAATCGACGCACCATAGCGCGTAGACGGATATGAAACGGAGCCAGAGTCGAAGCTTTGGTTATCCGATTGTCGTATATTTTGGTAGGTTTGAGACTGGTTTGCCGTAACAGACACCTGAGGTAAGAGCGCAGAGCGCGCCTGATAATAGAGCTCATCGGTTGCTTGCTTACCGTAGAACTGCTCTTGAAAGATAGGGTCATTGTCTTTCGCCAACTGGTAGATATCTAACAAGCCACCATGGGCTTGCTCTGCCGTCACGCCAGTAACCATCAACAAACCGGCGAAGATGCTGATCACTGAATGTATGTATTGCGAATGAAACATGGTGCCCCCTGCTCGGTGCTATTTATTCTTTGTACATGGACAGCTTTGTTCACCAGCCTATGCGCGCCACCTCTCTATCCATTACCAGCCTTTGATTGCTAAGCTCAACGTAAGCGTCTGGTATCACAACGAAAAACAACGGCTCGATCACATAGCTAGTATGAAAGTACCTAGTTGGCTTCAGTAATTTATGATTCATACTAGCATTAACATCTTAATGATGACTTCCACTCAGAGCTACCGAACTGATAATAGGGCTGCCAATGGCCTCAGTCATATTTTGTGAATTGATCGACCAATGGTTCAGACAGTTTCATGACGCAATAGCACCGTAGGAGTTATCGTCAAGGTAAAGTGGTTAGCACAACATCAGTGTCTTACTGAGCGTCTATGCCCGTTTAATTTTGCACAGGCACTTAACAGCCAGTTCCAGCTTTTTGAACCCCTTGATAAGATTCCAACGTTTCTCGGCGCTCTGGAGCAGTTTGAAGACCATCACCAGGGTCGTACACCGAGAGCCGCAGCTTCGGCTGCCTTGTGTCCTCAGGCGAACCGTGGCGAAAGCCGATTCGATCGGGTTGGTGGTGCGGATATGCACCCAGTGTTCTGCCGGAAAATCATAAAATGCCAGCAGCTCGTCCCGATCCTTGGCCAGGCAATCCATTGCCTGAGGGTACTTGGCGCCAAAGCGTTTGAGCATACGGTCGAAGACCAGATAGGCGGCTTCCCGTGTCTCGGCCATCCAGATTTCATGCAGGTCGGCCTTAACCTTGGGCTGCACTGATTTGGGTAACTTGTTCAGTATATTGGCGGTTTTATGAACCCAGCAGCGTTGGTGCGCTGTCGCTGGGTAAACCTTGCTCACCGCCTACCAGAAGCCCAGCGCACCGTCACCAATCGCCAACTTGGGTGCGTCGGTCAAGCCACCCTCTCGCACCCCGTCAGCAGCTCAGTCCAACTGGCCTCCGACTCACGGTGGCCATCCTCGACGGCAACAAGCTCCTTGCGCCCATGCTCGGTGACACCGATGATCACCAGCAGGCATAGGCGGTCATTCAGGCGTACATTGCTATAGACGCCATCAGCCCACCAGTACACGTAGCGGCGGTCTGCCAGCGACACCAGGCTTGGTGTTCATCAAGCCACTGGGCTTTTAATCACGAGACCGTATTGGCCGATAAGCCCTTGGCCTGGTCACCCAGCAAGGCTGACAACGCTTCCTGGTAGTCGCCAGTGGAGACCCCTTTGAGATAGAGCCAGGGAATCAACTCCTCAACGCTGCGAGCCCGCTTTAGATAAGGCGGCAGTAACGCACTGCTGAAATTGATACCTTCACCGCTACAATCTCGTACCCGAGGCACCTTGACCTCGACGTCGCCAATGCCGGTCTGGACATTGCGCGCTGGCAGGTGGCCATTACGCACGACGGCTTGGCGGCCAGCCGCTCTACTTCCCTCCATATACAAGATCTGAGCTTAACTCGCGCCATAGTGGCACATCTCGTCAAAGTCAGGCCGAGATTTTATACAATTGAAGTCCAGGCCTGTAACGACTGAGGTTACGAAAGTTGACACGGCCACTCAGGTACACCAGCAGAAGAAGCAGGACGAGAAGAAAACGCCGCTGAGGCTTGTTGAGGCTGGACATCTGCTGCAAGACCGTATTGACTATTTCCATGAAAGCCTGTGCTCGGGTCGTGGTGTTGTCGGAGACCTCATTATCTGAGCATCAGGCTTTCTTTAAAACTGTCCGAACCATTGATCGACAAAGGGTTGAAGAACATGGACCGAAACCAACAAAAACGACACAGGTAGCTGTTAAGTGCCTGTGCAAAATTAAACGGGCATAGGTGCTCAGTAAGGTATTGATTTTATGTAGCCTGAGTACACGAAAAATTCTGCATAAGCACTTAGCATTACATTTTTTTGCTATTCATTGGGTGGTCACTAGGGATAGATAAGCGCTATAAATGTCGAGCGAGGCTCCAACAAGTAGCGCTAGGCTCCCTTATATTAAAGGTGTCAACGTTATGGCGTTTATTTCGTTCTCAACGAACCAGTTTGCTCCGGAAGACAGACTAGAGGCGGCTCGGGAAGCCTATAGTGCACTGGCGAACATTGAGCTTTTGCGCCAAAAAAGACAGCTCCTACGATTCATACTCAAGTTCGTTTGCTTCCTGGTGTCTCCATTGCCCATACAACAACATCTTCATTAAAAGCATTACGTGGTACTAGACAGGTAACCGATGGAAATGACGACATTACCTTTTTGATTCACCCTGGCGGCTCCGGTGCTTGGCAATCAAACTTAGAAGCTAGTCCCTCACTTTTGTGCGTCCCAGGCTCAGCACGTGTTGTGATGAACTACCAATCGGGCAGCGTAGAGTTCCAAGGGGACCACGTAGAGTTTTTGAGTGTTGCATTTTCACGTAGTCAATTAATGCCGTTTTTGAAAAACACTAACAACCTTCACGACCATCTTCTACAGCGTAGTGAGACGCTTAATCACATTACACGTATCGCATTAGAGCTTACGCAAAGATCTAACGACATTGATAACGCGGCTACGCTGCAAGTGACGCGTCAGCTGTTTGACCTTGCTAGCCTGACACTCGGAGCAAAGCGAAGCGTTGGCTTTCATGCCAGCCGTAGCAGTTTGAAACAAGCACGCTTTAAAGCGCTTAAAATCGACATTAATACTCACTTTAGGCTTCCATTATCGCTGGATGATTTAGCTTTGCGCCATAAAGTATCGACCAGTTATATCCGCTCGCTATTTAGAGATGAAGGTACTTCCTTTACCAACTATTTATTAGAAAAACGTCTAACCAGCGCCTTCGATGAGCTGGCGTCTCCCTCACTATTCCCACCTCACGTCAAGGAAGTCGCTTATCGATCTGGATTTAACAATCTGTCATGGTTTTATAATGCGTTTAAAGTACGTTTTGGTGTGCCGCCCGGAGAGGTACGTGAACTCTGAGGTGGACCCAATCAGTTGGACAACCTGATGGTATCCCTAAGCTATAATCCGGTTGTTTCCCTGACTCAGGCTGCCAGAGATATGGGTTGCCCGTAGTACACCTCATCGGGCGTTTGGTAATCAAGGGTTTGGTGGTACCGGGTCTGATTGTAATGCCAGAAGTACCGGTGGAGCGCCTGCTTCAAGTGTTGTCCATCCTCGAAAGCGGCAAGGTAAACACACTCGTATTTGACGCTGCGCCAGAGCCGTTCCACGAATATATTGTCATGGTAGCAGCCCTTGCCGTCCATGCTGATCCGGATGCCATGATCTTTGAGAACGTTTGTGAAGGCCTCACTGGTGAACTGGACACCCTGATCGGTATTGAAGATCTCCGGCGCTCCATGGCGCTGTAGAGCCTCCTCCAGGACATCGACACAAAAGTCTGTGTCCATGGTGTTGGAGACCCGCCAGGACAGCACCTTGCGGCTGTACCAGTCGATGATGGCGACCAGATACATGAAGCCCCGGGCCAGCGGAATATAGCTGATATCTGTTGCCCACACCTGGTTGGGGCGGTCGATTTTCAGCCCTTTGAGCAGGTACGGATAAACCTTGTGCCCGTCGCCCGGAATGCTGGTTCTGGGGCGTGGATACACCGCCTGAATGCCCATGGTGCGCATCAGCCTCTGCACCCGCTTCCGATTGACCCGATAGTCCTGGTGCTGCAAATGGGCACGCATCTTGCGAGAGCCATAGTACGGCGTTTCCAGGTGTTGCTGATCAATCAGATACATCAGGTCCAGATCCTCCTGACATGGCTCACGAGGGACGTAGTACACCGATGAGCGGCTCAGCTTGAGCAGCTCGCACTGGCGTGAAAGACTGATTTGGGGATGACCACGCTCGATCATTGCCAACCGCTGTTGGCGGCTTACTGATCGAGCTTGCGCGACAAAAAATCGCGTTCCACCGTCAGTCGACCAATCTCACGGTACAGCTCGTCTGTGCTGGGCTCATCGGATTGCTTGCCGACCTTCTTCTTGCCTTCGAAGAGGTCGGTAGCGTTCTCCAGCAAGTCGCGCTTCCAGGTGCTGACCATGGTGGGGTGGATCTGAAAACGAGCAGCAATTTCGGATGTGGTCTGGTCGCCCTTGATGGCGGCCAGAGCGACTTTGGACTTGAATGATGCGCTGTATTGTTTGCGTTTCTTGCTCATGATTCTCCTCCTTGTGGAGATGATGAATCATAGCTTAGGCACCTGTCCAAATTTTGGGGTCCACTTCACTCGCCCAGTATCGGTTTGGAGGAAGTAGCGATAAACACAACGCCATGGCATTATTTACATGAGTGCGATCAGACACAGCAACCTCGTAGAGTCAGCAAACAAGACTGTTATTGGAAAGAAGTCGCTTTGTTTTGGCAACCTGTGATTGGGTCTCTGCCCCAGCGCTAGGCCAACGATGACTACGCTCCCCAGGTGCCGATATGCCAGCTATGGCAGTGCGCCTCGCTCTGCCAAATCTTATCGTCCCACGGCACCTGTTCGTTGCGGTTGAAAATCACCAGATGCGCTTCATCTGCCTCCACACGGTCAGCGTAGTCGGCGGTCTGTTCCAGCCCCTTAGCCAGCACTGCCTCGCGGCTTTGGTGCTGAAGCTTAAGCTCAATCACCACACGCTGCACCGGGCCGGTAAAACCTTGTGTTTCATCCAGCGGCCACTCGATAAACAGATCCGTGCGCTTGCGCCTAAACCATATTCACGGCTGATCCGCCCGCCACCATTGATAATCCGCTGCAAAAACGCCTGCATCAACAGCTGCGGCCCGGCCTCCTTATACTGAAAACGCTCCAGCCAGCTCTCAGCGTGCTCACGGAAAAACTGCTGGAACCCCGCCAGTAGTTTTGGCATATCCAGCCGATGCTCAGGGGTCAGATACCACGTCTGCTCCTGGTTGGGGATGCGCGTCTGCATGATCCAGGTGAGGTCTCGCGGAATCACTTCGCGATAGATCCGGTTGCTGATACATAGCGACGGTGTGGTCTCGATCAAGCCCAGATCTTCCACATACTGCTGATCGTCCGGCGCGATGTTCTGGATATCCAGGCTCTCCTCGCTGGAGAGCAGCGCGCTCATCACCCGCTGTACCCGCGGCTCGCGCAGTTTATCGGTCAGTTGATCCAGGTGGGTGGCGCGGGATTGAATCAGCTTTTCCCGTGCGCTGCGGTAATCTTCCAGCGTCAATAGACGAGAACGCTCCCGGGCTGGCTTGAAACGCCACGTCAGCTCATACCCCAAAGCATTGACCAGCCACGGCTGGCCACGGGTATCCTCCCACAGTTCAGGGAAAATCCGCGAATCGAAAGGCTGCCCAGTGGCTTCCGTATGTTGGCACCAAAGCTGCTCGCATTCTTCGTACGTAAAACTGCCCATACGCAGGATTCAGCCTTAATGTTGAAAGCGCTGCCACCGGTAATCACCTCGGCACCTTTCTGGTGAAGGCGGTAATCGCGCACATCACGGACGCCACACAGGATAATCGACTGGGGAAACGCCGCCGGGCGCTGGGCATAGCCAGCACGGATCTGGCGCAGCAGAGAAATGAGCGTATCGCCCACTAATGCATCCACTTCGTCCAGAAATAGCACCGTGGGTCTATCCATCAGTGCCACCCACGCCTCCAGCAAACGAGTGAGGAGATCCTGCGGACTGCTTCCCCGTTGGGCGGTAAGCCACCCTTCCAACGGCGCCTCACCAAGATACAGCCGAATAGAACGCACGATGGCGCTACAAACGGCGGGAATTCCTTGCGTCTCATCCCCACGCGCTGCCTGCGCCCCTTCAATGTTGGCGTAAGCGCAGGCGTAATCCCCTGT
>NZ_JABFHI010000012.1 GCF_013112225.1 Vreelandella azerica
TGTCGTAACCCGCCTGAGTCTCGTCTTCCAGGTCTTGGTAGTCCTGAATGGCGGTATCCAGCGCCTTGAGGATGCCGCGATAATCCACCAGCAGGCCAAACGGTTTTTGTTCGTGCAGGCGATTGACCCGCGCAATGGCCTGAATCAGGTTATGGCCCTTGAGCGGTTTGTCGATATAGAGCACAGCGTTGCGCGGCTCATCAAAGCCCGTGAGTAGCTTATCGACGACGATCAAAAGGTCCGGGGCGCCATCGGTACCGAAGTCTTCGATTACCTGTCGCTCGTAGGCTTGGGGATCGCCGGTGACGTTGGCTTTCCACCACTGCTGCACTTCCGGCGAAGTGGCTTCGTCGATGTTCTCGTGGCCTTCCCGTGTATCCGGGGAGGAGATCACCACGCGGGAGGTGACCTTACCAATCTCGTCCAGCTCACGCTTGTAGCGAATCGCGGAGAGTTTGCTGTCGCAAGCCAACTGCGCCTTGAGGCCACTGTCGTCTTTCTTGATGTGCTGCTCGAAATGTAGCGAGATGTCCCAGGCGATCAGCTTGATACGCCGTGCCGCGCCGTAAACGGCCCCGCGTTTAGCGTATTTCTTTTTGAGGTCAGCCTTCTGCTCGTTGGTCAGCCCCTGAGTGATTTTCTCGAACCAGGCATCGATTGACGTGTCGTTGACGTCGAGTTCAGGGCGGCGCTCCTCATAAAGCAACGGCGTGACGGTGCCATCCTCAACCGCCTTGCGCATAGTATAGGCATGCACAATCGGGCCGAAACGCTCTTCGGTAGTCGCCTTGTCATCCTTGATCAGCGGCGTGCCGGTGAAGGCAATAAACGCGGCCTTGGGGAGAGCGTTGCGCATACGGATATGGTTCTCGCCGCCGTGGCCGCGGTGGCCTTCGTCGACCAAGACGAGGAAATTCTCACTGGGGTTGTAGCACTCGGGATGCTTCACCGCGGAGCGGAACTTGTCGATCAAAGTGAACAGCACCCGCTGGTTGCCCTGGCCGATTTCATGGGCCAGCTCGCGGCCGCTACTGGCCCGTGCGCGGTTGGCTATCTGGCCACCGCCAATGCTCTGTAGGCCCAGCGCGCCGCCTTCGGCAAAGGTATTGGAAAGCTGCTTTTCCAGATCCACCCGGTCGGTGACCACCAGCACGCGGCAGGCCTTGAGCGCCGGATGCAGGATCAGCGCCTGGCTCAGGAATACCATGGTGAACGACTTCCCCGAGCCGGTGGTGTGCCATACCACCCCGCCCTGGCGGCTACCGTCCCGCTCAAACTGAGTAATCTGCTCGATCAATGCCTCGATGGCGAAAAACTGCGGATAACGCGCCACAATTTTGGTGCCTTTACTGAACAGCACGTAGAAACGGATCAGTTTCAACAGTCGGTCGGGCCGCAACAGGCTGATCAGCATGCGGTCCTGCTCGGTGGGCAACACTGGCTGCGACCACAGCGCCTCAAAGTGCTGGCGTACCGCCGTGTCTTTGTCGGCGAACAGGGCGTCTTGAACCTCATCGGCAAGCGGCTGATTCTTGATGGCGTCGAAAGTCGCTTCAGGTAACTGCTCTTCCACCCAGCGCATCCAGAACTTGGCTGGCGTGCCGGTGGTGGCGTAACGCCCTTCGGTCAGGCTGATCGCCATCACCAGCTGGCTGTAAGCAAACAGCAGGGGAATCTCATCAACCTTCTGGTTGCGCAGGGTCTGGCTGACGCCCTCATCGATCATCGACTTGTTGGGGTTGCCTGACGCCGCCTGCTTGGCCTCGATGACTACCACCGGTATCCCGTTGAGAAAGCCCACCACATCAGGGCGACGGGTATGGGTGCCATGCACCGACAGCACCTCGAACTCTTCCGCCACGTGAAAGTAGTTATTCTCGACATGATCCCAATCTACTAGCGGCACCGTAACGGCATACTTCTGGCCGTTAGGCATGAACTCGGTGACCGTCACCCCCAGCGTCAGCCGCTCGTGCAGCCGCTGGTTGGCGACCATCAACCCTTCCCCCAGCCCGAGTGAGGTTACCGCCTGCATTACCTGCTGAATCCCGTCTGCCGAAAGCGGATACCGCTCACCCCGGTACGAAAAACGATAATCACGCAGAAAGCCCTCTAGCAACGGCTTGAGCACTACTTCGCGATTGGAGCGCCGCCGCGTGGCCACTGCCGCCGGCGAGAGATAGGTCCACCCCGCGTTGATTAACGTCGCCAATGCCGGAATGTGCGAGGCATAGAGTTCGGTGGTGTTGGGCAACGGCCGGGGCTCGGGGCGTGTCATCGGATCATCCTTGGTCAAATAGAGGTAGTTGACATGTATAAACAGAGGGTTACTCAGTTTTAATTAATATTGTTGTGCTCAGACTGATCTGGGTTAGCACGTACATATTCCACACCATTTAACGTATAGATGCTGTGACCGGGATGCCTCCCATCCTTTACCTCTTTCACCAACTGCTTCCTTGGTACACGTCCACGACCACGGACAGTGTAGGTCGCATTTTCGCCGTTCGATCCGTCACCATTACCGCGAATATGAGTCGCCATAAAAACCTCCTAGATATGAAAAAGTCTAAAGAAGTCAGCGAATGATTCCAGCACAGCACTAAGTGCCTGATCACAAATTTCCGTGTAACATCGATTTTAAAATCACTGACACGGATAAACCTATGGCAAGGCGTCGCTTTGTTGATCCTCTCACAAAGTCTGAGCAGCAGGCACTAACCAAGGCCTATCACCAAAGCGAGAAGCGGGCTTTACGTCGACGTGCGCATGCCATCCTGATGAGTGATCAGGGCCATACCATCAACCAGATCAGTGACATTCTGCAGGTTCGCCGCGATGCCGTCTCTCGATGGCTCAAACAATGGGAAACGTTGGGGCTTGACGGGCTCGCCGATAAGCCCCGCAGTGGTCGGACACCTATTCTGGACGAGCACGACAACCAGCGATTGAAAGAAATGGTTGTTGAGCAGCCTCATCAGATTCGATCCTTACAGGCTCGGTTTCAGGAAGAGACTGGCAAGACAGTTAGCACGGTGACCCTTCGCCGGGCGTTGAAAAAAAAATGATCTCAGCTTCAAGCGCATTCGTCATTCACTGAAGGCACGGCGTAACGAAAGGGATTTCCGCAATACTCAGGGCCTCCTTAAGGCGCTTCAGCAGCAGGAAGACGAAGGCGAGCACGAGCTTTACTATTTTGATGAGTCAGGCTTTTCACAATCGTCGTCAGTGCCATACGCGTGGAGCCCTGTCGGTTCACCCTGCGAAGTAACCGCCTACTCTCGTAGCCGAAGACTAAACGTATTAGGGTTCCTCAGCCGTGCAGGGAAGCTTGTCTACCATACCACGACGGAATCAGTGACGGCCGAGACGGTCATCGAAGCCTTCGACACGTTTGTGGCTCAGAAAGCCCCTGACACGTTCGCCGTTGTGGTGCTCGATAATGCCAGTATGCATCGCTCCATAGCCTTCAGGAGAAAAATAGTGGAATGGATGTCGCATCGTGTGCATTTGATCTACCTATCAGCTTACTCGCCAGAGCTGAATCTCATTGAGATTTTATGGAAGCAGATGAAGTACGCATGGTTGCCGTTAAGCGCCTATCTTTCGTTTGACCGCCTCTGCAATGAGGTTCATCGCCTACTCGGCGGCTATGGAGTTTTGCACGCGATTAATTTTGAATAGGCACTTATCAATCGCTGATAGTGTTTCCATGGCTTTTTCGCTGACTGTTTATTGCCTCCAAGCCATCAAGTGCCATCGCGGCAGCTTGACGCCTCATCACGAGCTAGGGAATCAAGGCACGTCACAAAAAATGTCGCATAAAGATTACCTCCATCTTTTAGGTGGGTTTAACCTTGGTTTATACATACCAAGGAGTGAATCTCGAAGTGGTTGGTCAAAGGTCTCAAATCACCTGGCACACGATCTCTTGGCTGTGATTCCAAACTAATCTCTACTTTCAACCTTGCTTGCTCTTCATTTTGAGCATCAACTTTTTCAAGAGTTTCTTGCTCATTGCCGTTGTGATCTGTGTAGCAAGCTCTGCATTCAAATGATTTCATTATAATCCTCTCTATTTGTTTAACTTCAGCTTTTGACAAACTACTAAATACGTATGTTCTCTTTTAAAGCCAAGAAAATCACGCGGCCTCCGTGCCCACGTTCACCCGCCGCTTGCCGGTCAGGAGTTGTTGCATCAGAGCTTTCTTTTCCTGCTGCAATAGATCAAGCCTTTCCTTTAGGGCAATAATCTCTCGATCAGCAAAATTTAGAATCTCAGCAATTTTTCGCTGCTCATCAAGAGGTGGTAATCTGAATGGGAAGGTGCACAAAGCATCAAAACCAACTGAGTCACGGACAGAGCCTTGCGTACTACCTGCTATGCGCTGCTTAGCCTCATTGGACTTCATCCAATTAAGAAAATAATCATTATTGAGCCGCGATTCGTATACGCTGAAAACAACGTACATAGGGCTCAGCAACCCCTCATCATAGCTATCTAAGCGAGCGAATGAGCCAATGTTGAGTCGGGATGGGTTGTAGCCATATTGCCCTTTCCGAACGACCCTATAATTACTTACATTGTCACTGGCGACACGCTTTGCAAAGTGGTCTTCAGGTAATACAAATCCACTATGGTTAGTTACTGTAAGCACTCGTGATATTGAGAGGTCCTTGTTTCGAGCTTTTACCTCAGTAAGCAGCTCCCTAAGCCGAACTTCCTCCCACTTCCCCTCAAACCCCGGCAACCGCTTCTTCCCGGTCAGCAACTGCTGCATCAACCCTTTCTTGCCCTGCTGGCTGTTCTCAAGCAGGTGCTCGGTGGCGGTGATGGCCTGATCCCAGGTGGAGAGGATCTGGGCGATCTTTTTTGTTCGGGGAGGGGGTATAGGAACCAGAAACCCTTTTATCCTAGTAAGTGCCAATTTCGGCTGTGCATTCTGCGTCTTCTCCTCATCAATTGGTTTTTGCACAATTGGCGATCTTAAAACCTCCAAGAGAAAACGCTTATTGCACTTAATATTTGTCAGCCTGTCGGCGTTTTCGGTTAAATTGGCACCGCCCAACTCTTCTGGCACTTCTCCAATCAAACCCAGTGTTCCAGCAACTGTTATAAATATGTCGTCTTTTTCAATTCGGTACCGTGATATTTTTGGTGCGATTTCTTCCGGAACATACTTGATAGAGGCAACATCAACACCGCCATCAAACATGTCTGTCACGCGAATATATGGGAAACCAGTATTTTCGGCAGTCAACTGGTACCCCTTTGGCAACCGTTTACCACCTTTAACGTCTGCAACTTCACCGATAGTTTTTAGATCCCACCCCTCAGGCACCATAACCCAACTCCTTCAGATAGCTTTCCATCTGCTTATTCAGCGTTGCAATTTCCGTTTCAATCTCTTTGCGCTCTGCGTGTACGGCCATCAGGTCGATCTCGTCTTCTTCCTCGAAGGTGTCCACATAGCGCGGGATGTTCAGGTTGTAGTCGTTTTCCTGGATCTCCTCCAGCGTGGCCAGATAGCTGTACTTATCGACCGCCTCACAGTCGCTGTAAGTCCGCACGATCTTGGCGACGTTCTCATCACTGAGCTGGTTCTGGTTCTTGCCCGCCACGAAATCTCGGCTGGCATCGATAAACAGCACCTTTTCGTCACGCCGATCCTTGCGGAACACCAGGATCGCCGCCGGGATGCCGGTACCGTAGAAAAGCTTCTCCGGCAGACCGATCACGGCATCTAGCAGGCCTTCATCAATCAGCTCTTTGCGGATCTTGCCTTCGGTGGAACCGCGAAACAGCACCCCGTGGGGCACCACCACGCCCATCCGGCCACTACGGGGCTTCAGGGTTTCGATCATGTGCAAGATGAAGGCGTAATCGCCCTTGGTTTTGGGCGGCACGCCGCGGCGAAAGCGGCTGTAGGGGTCGCTGCTGGCGGCTTCATGGCCCCACTTCTCCAACGAAAACGGCGGATTGGCCACCACCACATCAAAGTGCTTGAGCTTGCCCTCGCCATCAAGGAGCTTGGGGTTGCGTAGGGTGTCACCCCACTCAATCTTGTGGTTGTCGATACCATGCAGAAACATGTTCATCTTGGCCAGTGCCCAGGTGCTGCCAATGGCTTCCTGGCCGTACAGCGCAAAGCGCTTGGAGCCGTTGTAGGCGTGACGAATCTGGTTTGCGCATTTCAGGAGCAGCGAGGCCGAACCACAGGCCGGGTCGCAGATCTCGTCGTTCTCCTCAGGCGCGACCAGTTCGGCGATCAGCTCGGACACCTCCGGCGGGGTATAGAACTCGCCGGCTTTTTTGCCTGACGACGCCGCAAACTGCTTGATCAGGTACTCATAGGCGTTACCGATGATATCCAGCTTACCCACGCGGCTCGGCCGCAGGTTCAGGTCGTCCGCGGCGAAGTCTTCCAGCAGGGCTTTAAGAATTTCATTTTTCTGCTTCTCGTCGCCCAGCTTGGTCGAGTTAAAACTGATGTCCTGGAAAACATCGGACAGCTTACCGGTGTTGGCCTCTTCGATCGCGTGCAGTGCCTTATCGATACGTTCGCCATTGCCAGGCTCATGGCGTGCCTCATGCATCGCGTAGAAGTTGGCTGCCGGAGGCAATACGAAGCGCTCGTTCTGCATCAGCGCTTCGATCAACTCGGGTACATCTCCGTGCTCACGGGCGTATTCGTCGTAGTGATCCTGCCAGACGTCCGACAGGTACTTTACGAATAGCATGGTGAGCACATAATCCTTGTAAATGCTCGGGTCCACCGTGCCGCGAAAGGTGTCGCAGGCATTCCAGACAGCCTTATTGATACGCTCTTGTTTGATACTCTCGCTGGGTGCCAAGCGATTGTCGGTCGTGTCTTGCGTCATGGAGCTCTCCTTGAAATCAAAGCGGCCTGCGGCGGCACGCGAATCGGTTAAATCAAATAAAGGGCAATAGAGTAGAAGCCGTCAGTTCAGATATCGGTAAACGCCTAACCAGCGCGCGCCTCGGCCAACACGGCACTGCCCAGCGCCCGGACTTCTTGATCGCGGTTGACGATCAGCGCTTGTAGCGCGTCAGCCTCTTTCCGCGCAGCTTCCTGGTAGGCGGTGATCAATGTTTGCTGTTTTAGAGATGGCAGCGTGATCGGCAAAATTTTTAGCTGTGCCTTGCTCACGCTTTGCTGCAACGTGCCCTGTCCTAGTCGCGTCAGGCGCATCTGGATATCGTGATGGTTGATTTGCCAGGCAAGAAAGTCAGGCGTGAGGACGCCCAAGGCCTCAGGGGTGAGCCGAATCAGAAAAAGTGAGGCGAACAGACGGTGTGGGGCGGTATCGCATCCGGCACAACCGCTGCAAAAAAACGCGACCCGCGAGAGGCAAACAACAGATCCCCAGGTTGAAGGTAATCCGGCTGACGTTTTCCCGAGAGGGCAACGCGATCAAACGTATCGAGGGTTACTGGCCTCTCGAATCCCTTCACTGGATCGAGATGGCGAACCTGCACTACATGGGCATCACCATCGGGGTTGGGGGTAATCGCCCCGCGGAACGGGTAGCCCGGCTTGATCTCTGCCAGCGCCTCTAAAGGCGCTTCACTGCGTGCATACGATGTCATCAGTGTCTCTTTAATGCGTCATTGGATATGATGCATTAAAAGTAGAGGCTAAACCGTGTTCGGCCAAGGAAATTTTTGCATCATTGGCTAAGATGCAAAAATTGTTCGGAAGCGATGGCTGCGTGCCGCCTTTAGAGTGAGAAAAATACAAAACAGCAATGCGAAGGTGCGTTGCACCCGCCATAGCGAGCGAAAGACTAGCCATCCATGGCCAGCATCCATGCCGTGACGCGCCTTGTAACGAACCTCTTGGCCAGACATCCGCAATCACGTCACACATTCAGCATGGCAGGCATATGGTGAGCCTATCTGTAAACCATGACGTCATTCGTGTAAGTCATCTGGCTTTCTGACTATGCCTATTCGTTCTGTTCAGGTATATGTTCCGCCAGGTCTTCAAGCGTGCAGCCAAAATAAGCGCATAAACGATCCAAGTGATCCGTCGTCGTACTGTAGCCTCGACGATTAATCATTTTCGATAGCGTCATTCGGTGAATATCCGTGGCTTCCGCTACTTCACCGATAGTGAGCCGCCGCCCCAACTCATACTCTTTTTTCGCCATCATCTCTTTGATTTTGAAGCGTATCACAGCTCACCTCCACATTAATCATACTCAAATGATAACGAAAAACGACAAAAAGTGGTTGCCAAAACGAAAAAACCTGCTTAAATGTTTACACAGGGCTTCAAATCAAGCCCCAAACATCAAAAGAGGAGAAGGTACGTTATGGCACAAATTGTAGACGCAGATTTTTTTCGACAAGCGGTACGAGAAAAGGAGGGGGCACGCATGCTACAGCGCTTCACAATAGCAGTAGCACAATCTGTACAATTAAAATTGGAGTCCAACATTGTGCTGGCTCCCTTGCTGGGTCAACCACCACATTTATCAAACTATGTCGCATTGGAAAAATGGGTGGCACGTGAGCTCGCAGCGTGCGATCTGTATGCAACAAAAGAAACGCTGGATCAGCTCAGTAAAAAGTTGGAGCGTACACTTTCTGATGCGACTGCAGCGTAAAACAATATTCAGAATCGCTGAAGGCCCCGTATGGCGGGGCTTTCCTCGACATATTCCCTTCAGAAACCAGGCCCATCATTGTTGGGAATCCATTTACGTGAGTTTGGTTCCTCTGGCACAGGTTCCGGTTTTTGTTCAGCAAACGCATCTCGCGGCGCAGGTGGCACGTACTGCGCGCGTCTCTGCCGCTCTCGCTCAAAGTCTTGACGCTCCCGTTCTTGCTGACGTGCCATCCAGGCCTGGTAAGCGGTTTTTACTCCCTCGCTACGCTCATAAAATGCTCTAGCAGATCGCTCAAATAATTCACGCGCTGCGCCAGATCGTTGAAAAGCTGCTCGTTTTTCTGGTCGCTTTCTTTCAGCTCCCGTCGTAACGCTTGGTTGTCCCCCTGCTGCTCTTTCAGCGTTGTCTGCAGCCGTTCTAGCTGTGCTAACAGCCCGTTCACCAGCTGCTCTGAGTCGCTCTGCTGCTTCTCTAACTGCCGCAATAGCAGCGTTTCCAATTCGCTCATGACTTAATCTTTCTCCTGAGTCAATCGGACGACTGGCGTATCGTCTTTCAGTGTCCCCATCCAAGCGGTTTCCAGATCTATTCCAATAAGATATGTCTGTCCGTCGCTCAACGTGCGAACCTCCACGCCTTCCGGCAGTCTCGGCATCGCCTCGGCCCGCTCGATCTCCGTATTCAGCGCTGACAGACGTGCTAGGCGGCTGTCGATCAACCGGTCGGACACCGCTAGGCCGCCCGCCGTCACGCCACCCACGGCCAGCATCACGGCCACTGCGATGGCCATCGGGCGCGTCCAGCTCCGCAGCCCCCGATTTGGCTCAGTCGCTCCGCCTGATCCGCTGCTTTGGCTAAACGCGCCTCGATGTTCTCGATCTGCCGGCCACTCCGTTCCTCGACGTCGTTCAGCGCCTTGTGGAGGCCTTCGCTCTGGCTCTGAATAGCGTTCTCGGTTGTACGCTGCACGTCGCTGAGTAACCGCCGTAAGCCGCTCTCGTGCTCGCTGAGCTGCCGCTGGGTCAGCTCGTCCAGTTCGGCCAGCTGCTTCTCTCTGCGCTCTGCGAGCTGCTCGCTCAAGGGTTTGTTCGATGGTCCAGTTGTCACGAAAGAGGTCTCCTTTTAAGCGAATGGCTTTCTCTGCGCCGGGGGCTTTACGCTGACATAGGCGTGGCTTGCGCGCGTGATTTCCCCAATTTCAGATAGCTCTTGCCGAACCTCAGCGGCCGTTGTCACAAGTCCCTCGGCGGCCAGCGTCTCGATATGCTCGGTAATCTCTTTGCGGCTTCTGGGATGTTTGTCCGGCTTACTCCGCCCCTTGCTCTCGTGGCCAGGCTGGACACTGCGGGCACGGTCGGGATCGTCAGGCCGCGCCCATCCCATTTTGTGATTCCAGTAATCACGAAGCGGGTCGAACGTTTTCTGGTGGCTAGGAGGCGCGATATTCAGCGCTTTGCCGGTTTTAAGCTCGACTCTCGCAGTGAGGGTATGAACGTGGGGCGTTCCATCATCATCACGGTGCAGGACGGCACAACTCGCATATTGGTCGGCATCGAGGCCAGCGAAAGCGGTCGCTTCCCAATCCTCAATCACAGCCTGAATCTCGGCAGGGGTAGGGTTGTCGTCGGGTGCCCAGCTAATAATGCCGCTGGTATATCGCCATTGATGCGTAGTGGCGTCGGCTACCTGGGCGACTATCGAGGGATCGCCGCGCAGCACAGTTACCTCGGCTCGCACCTCGTCGTTATGGTCGTTTTCCTGGAGCAGATAACGAACAGCCCCGGCGGCACTTCCTTGGCATGACTCAGGAATTTGATGTGCATGACACCTCCGTTCCCTCATCGTCCTCTGCGTAACGAGGCAGCTCCGCTAAGGCGTGTAATTCACGCTGAATAGCCGCAAGCTCGCCAAGCAGTTGGGCATGGTCGCCAGGTGTGAGTCCTACTGAGTTCAGCACACGGGCAATCTGGTTCACGTTGCCACCCAAAGCCGCTAGCTGACGCAGAAGCTCGGGGTCAGCCGTTAATGTGCGCAGCCGACGTCGCTGACCGGTCTGAACGGCATCGGGGCCGTCGACGCGGTGGCGAACCCAATCACTCAACGACAAAGCGGCCTCATCGGCCCGCCGGCGCCATTCGTCGGCAGTGTCATCGGGCAGCCGTAACGTCACCCTCCGCGTCAGTGCCATGCGCAATCCTCCGGGTCCGATAGGGGCTTGGGGGTCGAGGGGGCGCAGCCCCCGCCAGCCCCTTGTCTGTGAGCGTCAGCGAAAAGTTAGCTTGCTAACTGTCAGACAAGGGTAGGCTGGCTTATTGCCTATGATGCTAATCCCACTATAGCATATCCCTCCAAGCTATGCTTTTGCATCAATCACTGCTTGTCACGCTTGGCGAGTTGATGTCTCGATCTGGAGAACGGCCTGTACATCGCAATACCGTCAGGAAAGCCATTCAAAAGCTTGAGGCAGAGCGGTGGATTGAGATTGTTCCGATCGGCGGCAAAGGGAGCGCCCTCGCTTACGTCATCAACGACCGAGTTGCATGGGGCCAGCCCCGTGACAACCTGCGCTATAGCCGCTTCTCCGCCCAAGTTTTAGCATCACCGAACGAGCAGGCGACTCCTCTTGATGACCGGCCACCGCTGCGTCAAATTCCGACTTTGATGAGGGGCGAGAAGCAAATCCCACATGGCGAACATGGCGAGCCACCAAGCCAGGGGTTGATACCGGGTTTTGAGCCGGATTTGCCCATGAGGAATGATGATGGTGAGGATAATTATTAAACTATCTTTTAAGGCGCTAAGCAGGGATTCTGGATTGATAAAACGTCTGCCTGAGGCCATCCTCCATAAAAGATAGTTTATTTTTTGTCTATAATCTATCTTTTATGGCTTTTGCTTAAACCAGCCCGAAAACCCAAATAAGATAACCTATCACATTAATTAGACTATCTTTTGTGCCGAGGTTGGGTACTCAAATTACGGTTGGCGAGAATGCTGTATAATTAGACTATCTTATATGGTCTTTATAAAAGGACGCTCTTATGCCCGGTAATGAACAGCTCGACACAGCACCTTACCTTGTCGTCATGAAAGATGAGGCAGCGCGTTTATATGCCCGGATGCGTGAACTTGAAGATGAATGGCTAGAGGCGTGTGAGCGCCGTGGTTGCACCCTTGTACGATCAGGCAGACGGCAATGCGTCGTGCTGACACCTCAGCCAGCAGCACTACCTGATCTGGATATTAAGCCCTATACGGAGTGGGCTGAAGCAGCTGCAAAGCTTGCTGAAGAACAAGGGAAAAAAGATAGCGTGGGCTCCAGGTCAAGCCAAGCGCCCACCTGGATCACCCTCGACGGTGCGCGCTCACCGCTTTCCGAAGCGCCACCCAACTACTACGTCCAGCGGCTTCGTTACCGCACAGCGCAGGCCGCACGCGGCGCCCGGCTCGGCCCTGACGACGCGCTTGAATACATACGTGGGCTTGTTGCTCGCGCATCATCGAGCCTCGATTCAAGCTATAAGCACGGTCATAAAGACCGGGTTAGCAAGCAAAAAGAGCGCTTGGCGCGGCTGCAAGATGACCTAACAGCTTTTCAAAAGTTGGTGACAACAGCGCGGCAGCAAAATCTGCTAATTAGCGTCCAAGCGCTATCCGGTAAGGCATGGAAAATCACGGCACGTACGAGCGATAAAAATAGCATTAGCACCAGTGTCACCACCATCGCTGCCATGCCGTGCACTGCCGACGTATTGGTTGAGCCAGCCGGAAGCCGCAACAGGAGCAGTAGAGCAATTAAGCAGGTTGATTTCGAGCACGTCCGAGTGCACGTTTCGCTATACGAGCGAGCCTAAAAATTTTTTTCAAAAAAAAGGGCACAACGAACGGAAGTGCCCCTTATATATCAGGTAAGCCCACTGAAAATGGAGTAACCGATGTCTGAAGACGGAACACTATTGCTAGAGAAGCAGCTAGAACTGCTGAAACTGGCAAACAACATCGCACAACTGGAAGCGATGAAACACGAGCTACCATCGAGTCAGCTACCCAGTATTGAGAAAACACTGAAAATCCTGACCGACGTGTATGCAGAGACGGTATAATCCACTAATTTACCCACTTACAACCCCGCCACGGCGGGGTTTTTTGTGCCTGAAATACGAATATTAAATATTATTAAATATAATATACAATATTTGTATATATTTTTAATATCGTATATTATATTTAATATCTCATTATATCGGAGTGTTTGTTATGCAAAGCAGCGGTATCACCTACCAAGACGTTGAGAGAGCAGCAGATGTGGTCGTCGGCCGGGGCGAAAAGCCCACCATCGCCCGTGTACGGGCAGAAATCGGCCGAGGCAGCCCCAACACCATCCATGAGCACCTGACAGCTTGGAAAGCTGCCCAAGCGCCCAAGACACGCCAGGCCGCCACGCTCTCCGATTCCCTCTCTGCCGCCCTCGCTCAAGAAATTGAACAGCACGCGGCGACCGCCCGTGCTGATGCAGAGGAACGGGCACTAGATGCCGAGCAGACCGCCGATGAGCTGGCCAAAACTGGCACAGCCCTAGAAGCAGACATCGAAGCTCTGAAAGCACAGGTTTCCGCCTTGAGCGCCGAGAATGAGGCGCTGACGCAGCAACGTGATGAGGCCCAGAAAGCCAATGACCAGCTTACCCACGACCTAGATCGTGAACGCGCCGCCAAAGAGACCCTGGTATTGGAACTCGCGGAACTGCGTCACCAGGTCAAAACCCAGCAGCAGCAACTCACGGACGAAGCCAAACAGCGGCAGGCAGCTGAAAAAGCCCGTGATACCTCGGAAAAAGCGCGTGTTGCAGCGGAAAAGGCGGCGGCAGTGGCCGATGCCAAACGGGAAGCCCTACAAGAAAGCGTCAATGATCGTGATCGACAGCTTGAGCAGCACCGCCAGGATGCTGAGCAGCAGATCAGTTACCTACGAAAGCAGCTTGAGAACGCCGAGAAACGCGCCTCAGAGGCCGAGAGAGGGAAAACTCAGGCAAATACTCAGGTTGAGACGCTGGACGCTCAGATCGCCTCTATGAAAGCCAGAGAGAGTCAACCGCGTCGAGAGGAGGAACAGCCAGGGCTGCCGTTTGACGAAACATCACACCTAAAGTGCTCATAAATATATGATCTGTGTTACACCTAATTTAACACGGGTTTACTTTTAGAAAGGTTAACGAATGAGTGTAAGAGAACAGCATTATGAAGCTGCTGCTAAGCTACTGGCAGAGCACCATCCCAGTACGGATTCGCATAGCGATACATATTGGCAGGGCTACCTCGATGCAGTGGCCTGGCACCTCGCAGGTCAGCCAGGCTCCTACGAGAGTTATTACCGTTACACACCAGGCATGGTATCTCGGGATGCCTGGGCGTATGGATGGGTTTCCGGTCAGCAATTTGCCGCGCAAATTGGCTAAGCCTCTGCCTGGTGTGGGGGCATGTCGACCGTCCAGGCAGCAAAAAACCCGCGGTGGCGGGCTTTGTCGGGGCGATGGGGTGGAGGGGCTTAGCCACTAAAGCGAACTTTTCTTGTGTCTATCGGTTGCCTCCATTGGACTTTACCTCGCAAGATATTCATTCAATCAAACAGAGGAAATTTAGGTATGTCAATCTCATCGCTTGGCATTGGTTCTGGACTAGACCTTAACGGTCTATTAGATCAGCTACGAGATGCTGAGCGGGGCAAGCTTAAGCCCATTGAGCAGCAAAGAGAAATTGAGCAGACCAAAATTTCCGCTTACGGGCGTCTGGAAAGTGAGCTTTCTGAATTTCAAAGCAACGCCAGCGTACTAAGTAATACTTCCTTATATGAAAGCCTTTCTACTAATACCAGAGGAGAGTCGGTAAGCGCCGCCGCAGACGAAACGGCAATGCCGGGCAGCTACAATATTGACGTGACAACGCTTGCCTCGCGCGGCACGTTAGCATCAGCAGGTGTCACAGCGCCCGATACGTCGATCTCTGCCAATATTGACCAACAGATGGAATTTACCTTTGGCGATGGCTCGAAGCGAAATGTTGCCATTACTGCCGATAGCTCGCTTGAAGATATCCGCGATGCAATCAACGCTGACGACAATGCCGGTGTCAACGCGACCATTATTAATGATGGCAGTGGCACCAACGAGTTTCGCCTAGCACTAAGCTCTCGCGAAACCGGCGCTGACGCTTCGATTTCAAGCTTTGCGCTTGAAGGTACAGACCTTACGCCGGACGGATCTGGTGCCGAGGCGGGTCAGCTGGCTATCACTATTGCAGATGCAGCCGCAGCTACTGTCACTGGCATCAATCTGGTAATCGACGGTACGCCTTTGGACACCACCGGCATCGACTTTGCCACTGATGTCACTAGTGGCACTACACTGGCAGACCAGCTTCAGAGTCTGGATGCGATTGACACCGCTATCTATACCGATGGCGAGCTGACTATCACCACCGCCGTTGGCGAAGCCATTACTATTGACGGTGGCAGCGCGCTAACTGATGAAGGAGTAGGAGTAGGTACTGATGGTGAGCCAACAGGCGGTACTGGCAGTACCGGCACTCATCAAGCTGGCACTGATGCGAATCTCAAAGTCAACGGCATCACTATTACTAGCGCTAATAACCAAGTAGAAGGCGCGATCCAAGGCGTGACCTTGAACCTACAAAGCGAAGGTGCAAGTACCGTCGCCGTTGAGCAAGATACACGCGCTGTGCGTGAAGCGGTAACCGGCTTTGTGGATTCCTACAATTCGTTAAAAGTTTCTATTGGTGAGCTAACTTCATTTAACCAAGAAACTGGGCAGGCCGGTGAGCTAAACGGCGACAACACGGTTCGCAGGGTCGAATCAACGTTGCGCAGCGCGTTAAGTGGCAGTGTTACCTCGAACGGCGAAGGCTTTTCGATGCTTAGCGACATCGGTATTGCGGTAGAGCTTGATGGTTCACTGTCTGTTGATGAAGGGCGCTTGGATGATGCGATTCTTAACAATCAGCAGGCATTATCGAATTTCTTTGCAGGTAGCGTTCAGGCTACCGGCTTAGCCGAACAGATCGACACAAGGATTGCCCAAATGTTAAGCAGTGATGGTACTGTTCAAGGCGCCATTAACAGTTCTGAAAATCGTGTTGAATCACTGAACGATCGTTATACCCGCACGGAACAGTCAATTGAGCGCACTATCGGACGCTATCGTGAGCAGTTTAGTCAGCTTGATGCCATGATTGCTCAGATGAACCAGACTAGTGACTATCTAACTAACCAATTTTCTGCTTTGGAAGCACAAATGAATCAAGGCAGATAATCTATTTTCGTGTAGAGGAAGCCAATAATTCTGAATTATTGCCATTTATCTTGAATTTATAGGTCTATATAAATCAGTAACTTACAGCCCAACGGATAGCCGCTGATATTAGGGTCCCCAGGCACTGGCAAACGGACGGCATGAGTCACCAGGTGGCCAGTCACCAGCGGCAAAAAAAAAAAAAGAACCAAAAAAAAGAAAAGGGGCCCGGTGCATGACATCCCCCGCCAGCCCCTGAGGAGCTAACGCGCGGGCCCGCTTGTTGGCCGGTTGGCCTCGCCCTGGCAAACCCCCGCCAGGGCTCCCCGACCGGCAGCGGTGAAGATGAGTTTGTAATCTAAATCAAGTTTAAGACCTAACAACCAACCAGCCCTAACGGCTGCGCTACGCGGATAGGGTCCCTAAAGGGACCACTATACAAGGCGCGAAAAAGCCTCTTTTTTTTTTTTTTTCAATTACTTAGGCTTTTTGCTCCATCTGCGGATAGTCTTAGGGTCAACACTTAACGTTTGAGCTATGTGCGCTATCGGCAAGCCTTGAGAACGCATTTTAAGAGCCTGGGCACGCTTTTCGACGTTACCCTGCCTAACTCCACGCCCCGTATTTGAGTCAGAGTAGCGTGACTTGTCGCGCTCGCTTTTCCGCTGCTGCGCGAGGTCATCAGGGATAATAGCTCGCATATCAGGCAGCAATACGCTCGGTATTAGAGGTGACAGAGCTTTGTAGAGCGTTTGGCGTCGAAAGCGGTAGCGTGGGTCAACTAGACCATTGTTATAGCTAATAAGCCGCCCTTCTGCGGCGGCCTGAGCGCGCTTAACAATCGGACCTGTGTAATCCCGGACTTCACGGCTAGAGAGGCTTGGAATCTGGGTATGAGCAACAGCACTGATCTCATTTTCCAACGCTTCATACCGCGTGAACCACGATAGGGCATTTGATAGATGGAACAACATGTTGTTGCGATGCCCTTCAGGGAACGCCGCCAAACCAATGAAAATCGAGGATTCGATGCAGGTCTTGGTAGACCAGGTGCCAACGGTCGAAGATCGTTCCTGACGCTTTTCTGTTGCCTTGCTTAGCTTGTTTTTTTGCCCGTGCAGCTGAAATATCACGGATTTCAGCACGGGTAAAGGGCAGGATGGCATCAGCTAATTCATCGAATGTATAGCGCTGCGGCACAACCACCTCGGCCGTGACTTTCCAGCCGTTCGCTTTGGTGTTGGTCGTGCCAATCATGCGTAGCACCCTAGTAGCATCAGCGCTTTGAGGGTCGCCCTGGAGCAGTTTTACAAGGGCGCGCTGGCACGCTTGCCAACGGGGCAAAGCTGCTGCTGGTAGGGCTTCGGATAAGGTCCAGTAAAGATGAATGCCACGACCTGTGTAGACGATTACATTGGGCGGCGGAGCATGCGCCCGCTCTAACGCTGCGACGGCATCCCACGCCATACGCTGCATGTCTACGTCACAGTCCCCATCGTGCATGTCGATATCGACGTAGAGCGCATTGATCCGGTCTAGCAGCTTGATTAGTCGCCAGCCGTTAAATTCGTTCGGAGTGATGAAAGTGTCGGGCTGCCCGACCCAGCGCGAGAGCCGATCTTGCATCGCTTTATGCACATCAGCGGTAATCTTCGGCCACGCCGGTTTCTGGCCCTTGCACCATGCAATCATCGCGCTACGCTGATCGGGCGCCAAAGCAGCACGGTGGTCAGCAGGAGTTTCTAATAGTGGTATCGTGTGCGGCGCTACTTGGCAGCTAGGGCCATTTTGAGCCATAATAGAGTCCTGTATCTAGCGCCCCATACCGATCCTCCGCCAAGAGTTTCGCCGGTATGGGGCGTTCCATTTTTACTTACATGTCATTTTATCACATTCGAAAATTACAGGTTTTGAGAGCACGAACATACACATTTTCTTTGTAACACTTTCCTAGCGCCTAGCTTCTTACCATTACTCCTTGATCAGTCCGTGCTCAACAGCCCTATAAATCGCCATATTAATGATCGCCGCGCGCGATTGCCCCAGCTCAGCAGCCAGCTCGTCCACTCGGTCTAATAGGGTTGGTGTGATAGTCAAACTGATCTGCCGTTTATTCCCTTTGCGTACCCCTTTAGCTTGATTATCAGAATCTGGAGCGCCTGAAATAAACGTATCCGTCGCATCAGTCGATTTCGATTTTGGCTTCGTAATGACCATTTAAAACCACCTATTTAACTATATTTTTAATATTAAAAAGATATTTATATAATTTGTTAATTTCATCAATGGATTTCTTGTCTGAGGGCTTCAATTCCTGCACAGATAGCCCAGCACCAGTTGCATTCGAGAAGGCTTTTCGTCGTCGTATCGGAGTCGGCAAATACTCAAATTGCGATATTTCTTTAACCGCTGCCGCAGCTTCAGCGTTATCTGTCGAATGATTTCCTGGATCGGCTAGATTCAATACCGCCACCGCGCGTAAACCATCCCGGACACTTCGAGCTTCATCGACTAGTTTGGCCATGTCTTCTAATGCCCACACGTCATAAGAGCGGGGAGCAAAAGGTACGAGTAAGATGTCACTGAGTACCAACGCCGCTCGCAATGCGGTTGAGTCACGCCCGCCTGCATCGATAATAATGTCGTCGAACTTATCTACTTGCTGCTGAACTTGAGTGCGGAGTGTTGCTCCATCTGGATACGTGGCACAAGCCAGCCCAGGTACCACACCATTTTCCGACCTAATGCTAATAGCTGTCTGAGCTGTTCCCTGTCGATCCCCATCGATCAACCAAACATCGCGTCCTGACAGGGCTCGCGAAATTGCCAGACTCACCGCCAGAGTTGTCTTACCAACCCCTCCCTTGGTGTTGCCGACAGTAACTATCATATCAATACCTTTTTAATATTAAAATAATACTTAAAATATTGTCTATACCTACTATTGTCAATTCATTTTGTACATTTTAACTAGCGACTTCCATACAGCTTTCACCACTCACCAGCCTTCTATTTAGCGGCTGCTACTTCGTAGAACTGCTTACCGTTGAGGCTATTCAAGGTTCATGCTTTTCACGCGTTGCACTGTGCTCGTCGAGCACTGAGCGTGCTGAGCGACCTTTCGGATGCTGAGACCAGCATCTAGAAGCTCACTAACACGGCGATGAAGAGCTGGATTTATCGGACGTCCGCGATAACGACCTTCTGCCTTGGCCTTTTCAATTCCCTGCGCCTGGCGTTCTCGGCGCTGCTCGTAGTCCTTGCGCGCAATGGCCGCCATCATATCGAGCATCATGGCGTTGATGGCGTCGAGCATCCGAAAAGTAAAATCGTCACCTGGCGTTTTTTGCATCGCTGCATGGCTAGTGGGTAAATCCAGTGCCACCACACGAAGCCCTTTAGCATCGATCTTTGTACGCAGACGCTTCCAGTCGTCAGTGGGCAAGCGTGACAGTCGATCTATCGACTCGACCAGCAGCACGTCACCAGCATAGGCATCAGCCAGTAAGCGGCGTAGTTCCACGCGGTTGGGACTAGCCCCACTGGCGTTTTCGGAATAGTAACTGGCGATTTTTTGGTGATGGTGTGCCGCAAAAGCACCTAAGGCCTGACGGGCACGGTAGGCGTCCTGAGCGGAGGTGCTGGCACGCAGGTAGGCACGAACAAACATCGCAATATACCTTTTGGATAGCTGTGTCGTTTTGGGTCATTATCAACACAGTGTGTCGTTTTAAATCATTTTTCACAAATAGCGACACGCGATAAGGTAATGTTTGAACGTACTTCTTTGGGCATACCATAATCAATACAAAATAAGAGTCACTACCGATTTTTATATTTGAGAGGGGGAAGATGTTGGTAGGAGAAATCCCTTCTGGTTACCTTTTAAAAGGTTGCTGGCTGAAACTCACGCCTTCGCCTTCAAACCATTGATACCACTTGCATATCTGCTTCGTCATAGGTTCTGCAGACACAAACAAACCTTGGTTTTCTTTACGCCATGCGCGAAAGAAGGTCGCAGTGACAAGGTTTAGATAGCAAGCGGCACCGAAACGTCCAACTCGGGGGTATACCAGGCAGGACTTGAGGACCGAAAAGCCAGGTGAAGCACCACAACATTGGATTTACGTGGTGCTTGGCTTATTGACGGTCGTCTTGCGCTTCTGTCGTTCTGTATGCTTCTTCTTCCTCTCCCTCAACTCCTCCTCGGCATGTGGCACTAATGCATCTCGCAGCGGGGACAGGTCGTATTCGTTGGTATCACTGCGATTGTTCTCTCTGCGGCGCTGAATGCGTTTGATAAGGCCGCCAGCTTCCATGGCCCGGATCCGTTTCTGGATTGTGCCTGAAGTGACCCCTATCGATTTAGCCAGGGTCGCTTTTGAAGGATATGGCTTCTGCTCATTTTGCCACCAGTAGGTCATTAGGTGGAGCAGAATATTAAGGTCTAGGGAATCTAGGCCTAAGGTTTTTTGTCTGTATATCAGTATGTTGGGTATCGATGTCCAGCCAGCGTCCCTGGTCGGTTTACCCCATTTCTGAGCGATCGCATCTGTCTTCTTGGATTTTGTCTTCTGTTCCCCGGGGGGCTAGAGCTCGTATCTTGTGCCATGCATGCCAACCTTCTAAAAAGTAGCCTCGTTAGAACACGAAGGTATGGGGTAATGGCCGACTCCACAAGGCCTCGGTGCCGTAGGGTAGGGTTTTTCAGGGACTCCCTCGCACTAGATATATGTTCTTCGTGTGTTTACTGATATGTTTATTGTTTGCATTATGTCTTATTCGGAGGTTTTTGGGGATACCCAGGTGGGAGGTCATAGCTGACCCCTAGTGGGGGTTTATAAAAACCCCCACTAGAGTCTTTATAAGACTTACATTTCAAAATTTCAGCGTGGATAATGGTCTCTATGATGGGGTTTATTGAGCGACGTGGCTGACACGGTGGGACGGCTTTTCGTACACCGCACGAGCCGCCAGCGATGCAAAAACAAAAGCCCCCGCTCGGGGCGGGGGCTTTCGAACTATCGTCTGTCCTCAAGGGGAGGCTTTCGCCAACAAAACTCGAGGCTAGTAACTCAAAATATAAGGCTAAATGATCGTGACGTCAACAACTGAACAGATCCAAGCGATACGGAGCGCCTTGTCCGCTGCCCGTATGAGCACCTACGACAGCGCAATTTCTTCGCAAGAAGGCGATGACCTAGCTGCTCTAGAGCTATACATCTGGAACGCGCAGATTTCAGGGGTATTTTTAGCTCCCCTACACCTATGCGAAGTCGTCATGCGCAATGCGGTTTCGGAGGCCCTAGAAGCTAAGTACGGCGTTCACTGGCCATGGTCGCCAGGCTTCGAACAGAGTCTCCCCGCACCGCCAGTAGGGTATAGCCCGAGACGGGATCTGTTTAATGCCCGGCAAGGGGCTCAGACGGTAGGCAAGGTGATACCTGAGCTGAAATTCGCTTTCTGGCAGAGAATGTTCACGAAACGACATGACCATCGTTTATGGAATACCCTCCTATTCCGTGTCTTTCCAGGGTTACCCACGATGAGTCCGACCAGTGAGTTGAGGAAAGAAATCTTTGAGGAATTGGAAAAAATACGAACCCTTCGGAATCGGATTGCCCACCATGAGCCTATCTTCACACGCAACCTCCAAGAAGACTTCGAGCGTATCGTGAATCTGGTGGCATACCGTTCTCAGCCCACTGCGTCCTGGCTAAAGAGCCATCAGCAGGTAGAGGACTTCATCGGGTCTCGGCCAGCAATTCATATAATAGGCTCGTGAGACTAGGCTTGGTGCTTTAGCTACTCCTGGCGATCAAATAACGTACCTTTTATTCACATAGAATAATTTACGCAATTTATTTACACAGAATTCCCCCTCCCGAGCCTCATGGCGGGGCAGCCAGCGCGCGCAAAAAAACGACCGAATTCCTCTCTTTTCCCGACATTTTCATCTCACTCATTCAGCAGCATCTCCGACATGCCATCCAGCCGATGCTTCACCGCTTCCCAATGGGGCATAGCATGGCGTAATAGGTCATAGAAACGCGGGCTGTGATTGTGCTCTTCCAGGTGACAGAGTTCGTGCAAAATGACGTAGTCGATGCACTCGGTGGGCGCTTTGACTAAGTGCGGATTGAGCAACACATCGCCCTTGGGGGAGCAGCTTCCCCACTGGGTTTTCATCTCTAGCAGCCGCCAGTTTGGGCGGGTTTTCAGCCATGGCAGTGTTTGCTCTACATGCATCAAGCGGCGCTGAAAGACATCACTGGCTCGGTTCCGGTACCAGGCGCGCAGGTCGGCTTTTACCCGCTCGCGGTCGAGATCTTTCCCCGTGACCTGAATCTGTCCTCTTATCAGCTTCACGTGGCGCTCGCTGTCGCTATGGAGGCGTTTGAGCACATAACGGCGCCCAAGGTAGAACAGCGTCTCGCCACTAACATAGTCACGCGACAAAACGTGTCGCTGTCTTTCTTCGATGCCTTTTAGGTGCCCCGCCACCCAACGAGCGCGCCTCAGCAGCGCCTGCTTGGCATCTTTCAGCGACGTGCCTTCCGGTGTCTGTACCTCCACTTCACCATTGGGGTGAACATGGATGACCGCTTTACGCTTGGTACAGGCGGACTTGGCATCTTGCGTCCAGGTAAATGTCAGCGTGCGCTCGCCATAGCGCACGGCATATTGCGCGGCAGGCATCTGTGTCTGGATATCACTCATGATGGCTTACGTCCTACTCGCACGATATGAATGACTTCATCAATGATGGCTTTGGCCTGTTCCATGCCGAAGCGCTTGTAGAGCGTTGGCAGCAGCGACTGACGAATCCCAGCTTCGATACCCTGGGGATTCAGCGTGTTTTCAGCCACCTGCTGGTCCACCAGCGCGTCGATTGCCAGGGCGTCGTTGATCAGCGCTTCATGCGCCTCTTCTGACATCGCATCCACAGTGGCGTCGCCCAGCTGCAAGCGAAACACGCCGTAATAGGCCCGCGCGTGGGGGTTATCTTTCAACTTGGCCGGGATACCAGGCACGCTGCGCTCGCGCACCTGCTCTTCGACCTCCTTGAGCAGGGCGTACTGCTTGCCGGGGTAATCAAAGGCGGCGTCCGCGGCGGCGATGGCGTCTTTGAGCAGCTCAGAAAACACCTTCTGGGCGTAAGGGTCATCTCCGAGTTCTTCTTCAATGGTTTTCTTGGTGCGGGTACGAATGCGATCGGCTTCGTTGCGGGTTTTCTCATCACTCCATTCATCTTCCGGGGCCTGGCCCAGCTGATCCACAGCGTACAGCCCATCGTTGTCACGAATATGAGTGGCTGTAACATCGTCGTCCACCAGTTTGCGAATCTGCTTCTCGTAGGCGGAGTAGTCGATGGTCTCCTGGGCATCCTGTTTGGCTATCTGGCGTAGCTTCACAAACCAGCGTAGATCGCGTTTATAGGTCTCGATGGTCGCCTCAGAGAAAGAAGCATCTTCAAAGAAGCTGCGCGATGACAAGGCCAGCTTGAGGCACATGCCGAAGTCCGTCAGCGCGGCATAGAAATCCTCACGCAGAGACTGGTTGGCATCATAGTCATGGCCATCGTCATCCTGCTGGTAATGTGGCATCAACACACGGCGGAAAGCTTCCTGGTCGGCGGTGTTCTGCACGTCACGGAAGAAGCCCCATAGCCGCTCATGCAGCGCTGGAAGGCGTTTATATTCGGTATCAACGTTGTGGTAGAGGCCGTCGATATCCTCAA
>NZ_JABFHI010000013.1 GCF_013112225.1 Vreelandella azerica
CCAGATGGTCACCGGCTCACCGTTCTCATCCAGCTCTGGCTCACGGCTGTTGTACTCGATCAGCGCATCACGGCGCTCGATGTTCTTGAAGTCGCGTAGGATCGGCTCAGGTAAATCGAGGCGATCATTGAGGCGGTAATGCCACTGCAAGTAGCCGATCCACAGCACCAGCTCCGCAATAGCCGCGGCACGCGGGTTTATTTCCATACCCAAGAACTGATGAGGGTCTACGGTAAGGCCATCGCTCTCCAGCATACCCTGGCCTTCACTCTGTTCTGCAATAAAACCAAGCACCTCGCCTTCCAAGCGCTTCATGTGCTCCAGACAAACGTAGAGAAAGTTGGCACTACCGCAGGCAGGATCAAGGACACGGGTTTGGCATAGTTGATAGTGAAAAGCCTGAACTTCTTGTAGCGCTTTCTTCCGATCATTTTTACGAAGTAGTGTTTCAGCAGCGGCACGTACATCGCCCCACTGCTCACGCAATGGATTTATAATCGTCGGCATTACCAAACGCTCAACATAAGCTCTTGGCGTGTAATGGGCACCTAGCTTGTGGCGTTCACGTGGATCAAGGGCACGCTCGAGCAACGTACCGAAAATCGCTGGCTCAACAAAACGCCAGTCCGCTTTCGCTGCGTCAATCAACAGCTGAATTTGCTCAGCATTCAGTGGGATCGGATCAATGTCTTTAAATAGCCCCCATTGAATCGCTTTATCGTTTGCATAACACGGCTGTCGTAGCCACCTGCATTCATGCGCTCCCATAAATCTTTGACTGCATAAGGAAAAGCATCAACATTGCGACCTTTTATATCCACTAACAAGTCATAGAACATGCCAGCTGGCAACAGCTCAACATCTTCGGCAAACATGGTGAACAGGCAACGCTTGAGGAAGTTGGCGACACGCTCAACCTCGTAGTCTTTCTCTAAGGACTTGGCCAGCTCAGCCAAGGTGGCACTCACCTGTTTGGTAACGCGCGCAGCATGTTTGCTGGGATCGAGACTATCCGGGGCAAGCCACAAACATCTTAGTCGGTCTTGTACTTCTTGATCGTGTAGATCATCTAAACGGATTGCGTAGCGCCGTGGGTCAGGATAGGCAACGTAGTTTCCACCAGTGCGTGAAAATTCCGAGAAAAGGTAAATAGCGTTCCCAACATCCACCACCACCACAAAAGGCGGGCGTCCGTTCGGTACCTCGCTTAGAGGCAAGCCACGAACGTAGCGTTCTGCCTGACTCACAGCCGCATTTACAGCATTTTGCTGGCTTTGAGTTTCCAAAGCTCTGCCGGTCTGCTTACCTTCGAGCACAAAACAACCACGCCGATAGAGGTCAATATAGCGCTTGTCTGTCGTGGAATCAGCTCGCTGAGGAGCAATAAAACGCTCAAAAACGTAAGCGTTTTGCTCATTATCCTTTTAGCTGGATCAGGGCGGGGAACATTAAGAAGATCACATAAATCCCGCATGAAAGGCTGAAAATTAGCGCGCTCGTTACCGTCGCTACCTTTCCACTGGTTTATAAAATCTTGAGTCGCTTCTGCATCAACAACGTGTGCGTCCATGCCGATTCCTTAAATTTGATGAACATGTTTTTGGCATCTTAGCAGCATTACCAATCTCATTGCTTTGTCTCACTGCCCTTGCTGCGGCTATCAAAGCGTGCCAGCAGGTCGCTAAAGTCCTTCGGCGGCTGGCGCTGGGGTTCGGTAGCGGCTGGCTGGGGTGGGGGGCTTGTGGCCGATTCAGTAGACGCCTGGGCCGGTGGTTCACTATCGGCCGGGGTGTTGGGGCAGCTGGCGCTGGCAATCTGCGCAATTCCCGCACTTCCTCGCGTAAGCCGCGCACTTCCTCGCGTAAGGCGCGCAACTCTGCAACAAGCGCCTGTTGCGCCGGGTCATCCTGGAGCGTTGCGTTTTGTTGCGTTTGGGGTGGTTGATGGAGTGGTTCTCCCCATAATCGGATAAGCTCGGCAAGGTCGATCACACGCACACCATCGCCGCGTACACTGCATGACAAGCGGCCTGAGTCGATTGCACGGTGGATGGTTGAGCGGGCTTTACCGTATAGCTGGGCAGCCTGGGATATGGTCTGTTGCATGGTGCCGCGTTCCGTTGCGTTGCGCTGTTGCGTTACTATGCGTTGGTTACAGTATTAGGGCAAGGCTTGCTCTAATAGGCAGGCACCCACCCCTGAACTAACCAGGGGCAGGAATAGCTTAGTCGCGATAATATGCTTTGGCTGAGTAGTACAAACCGGCAGCACTAATCGCAAACGACAAAATGGCAATAATCTCCACTCCACGACTCCTTATCAATGAAGTCGTCCGTTTCCCCCTTGCTGGTCTACCAGGTTCACGGCCAGTTCTGTACAACCAGACTGAGCATAGGCACGACGTATTTAGTGGCTCTCACACAATCCCAGCCGGGTGCTTAATCCGGGGTGAGAGTTCGATACGAAGAGCGTTGATCAGCGCAATGTCTTGTTGCATCATAAGTGCGTACAACCAGACTGATCGCATAGATCGTCAGCTTTTCGCCGCTTACGAGAAGCGAACTCGTCAGGCCGTCCAGTTTTGGCGGCCTGTCTTCGTATTGGATAATATCTTGCCACTGTGCGCTGAATATTATCCACACTCCCCCTGCTTATCCTGTATAACCAGAAGGTACAGCACACAAGAACTACTGTGGTGTGGTCGTGTCCACCAAAGCCCTATAAATCAAACGTGAAGCCCATGGGCCGGGCGTTGCGCTTTGCATGTTCAGCGGCTTGCTGGCGCTCCATTGCAGCGGCGCGTTGAATGACTGACTCACCTATCATCGAGTTTTTTCCCCGTGGCTCTGGCAGACTTAATGGCTGGCGCGGCTGGTCAACCAGGGCGGCGGCAGCCTTCCGGGCGTCGATAGCGTCCGTCAGTCTTGCTTCTAATCCTTCATTACGCTCTGCCAGGCGCCACTCTAGATGGTCTAATTCATGCAATGCAATACGCCATCATGGGCGGCTCTATACACCTCTCTGCCGGGCGCTGGTGATGAACGATAGGTTGGTGATGGTCAGATAATCCTAAGGATGATGCCAACTTTAATGTTATTGAACGTAGTGGCCTAATATATTCATTTAAATTGCTATAGAAAGGATTCAGCCATGCGAGAAAAAGACGATTACGGACCTGAAGATTACGAGGCGTATGAACCGCCAGATAGGGACATTCCTATTTATGGACCAAACGACCCTGATTACGAATGGTTATACATTAATAATAGCCATGATCCCGACAACGATGAAAGCGCAAGGCTGTTAGCAGAGGAGCATGACCGCCTTGAGATAGAGCGAGAAGCTGAAGAGGAATTTAGAAGGCGCCATGAAAATGCAAGTAGAGATAAAATGATCGCCAGCGTGATACTGGTCCCTATCGGAATATATTTCATTTTCAAGTTCTTAGCTCTCATCCTCTGAGAGCAGTTTAGCCACGTTCGTTAACAGTCCGCGCGGAGCCTATCTACATGGATGGCACATGAACTGCTGCCTGGGAAACCGCCCCTCCTTTTGGGGCCTACCTAGGTTCATAGAATAACCGCAGCGCTTTGGACACCACGGTGGAGTCAGTAGAACTCACACGTCTTGAGAATATAGGGGTTCACCGGAGACTGGAGGTAGTCGTTAGTGGTGAGCAACCCTATTTGTTGGCCATTCTTAATGAGGCGCGGCGGTGTAGAAGCATAGGAATTGAACGGTGATAGGGAGGCGTATTCCCCACCATATTTGCCATACTCATTCCAGATGCTCTCCGCGCTGTACTCGCTACCATGGGTGCCGTACTCATTAAGTATCGAGTCAGAAGCATACTCGTCGGTGATCTCACCTAGATAAGTTCCATCCTCGGCAACCACCTTTGCGCCGGACACAGCTGAACAAAGGCTACTGGCGGAAGCAGTGTTGGCTACCAGAAATACAGCAATAAAGATGGAACTTTTCATTTTTTGTCGTCCTGACATACGGGGTATATCGACCATTATGGTAAGCCGCCTTTGCATTGCATTCGAGTAAAAGTGTAGGAATCTTAGCTAGTTGGCTGTTTAGACTATCACACTCCTCAGTTTTCACTCCTAGTTGCCGTCCTCCAGTTGATGAGGGATCAGGCGTCACTGCGGCAGGCGCTCAAACTCCGCCTGCAGGGACTCAACCTGAGTCTCGGCGCGATGTTCGGCCTCGCCTGCCTCCTTTTCGGCCTCACGTTGGCCTGCCTGGGCAGCATCGCGGGCCTTCTCCAGTGCCTCGGCGGCCTGCCGGTGGTCGGCTTTCAGTTCCTCCACGGCTTTACGGTGAGCCTCCTGGGTGTCGCTGGCGCTAGGCAGGGCAAGGGCAGAGTAAACCGACGAACGGCGAGCAGGCTCATCAGAAACTGGAGATAATACAGATTATCGCCAACTTGAACGCACCGCTGAAACCTACGGCTGGCGTGGGTTTCAGCCGGTTTCCCGTTTCGCAATTTGCCGTATGGGGTGGGGTTTTGAGGGGCAAGCGAGCGTAAAAATATCTCGGTGAGGCGGGTGATCTTGAGTTTCCGGCTTGTAGGCATAAAAAGCCCACCAACACGGGCTTTTTTAGGTTATGGATCATGTAGCTTACGGCCAGGTGGTGAAGTCATCGTTGTACGGTAGCGGAGTACCGACACGCCATTCAGTGGCCATTTCTTGAGCTTCAGCTATTTGATCGCGAGTTAATATTTTTAGCATAATATCACGATTATTTTGAGCACTTTCGTGTCCCTGAGCTGCCGCCAAGATGTTTAACATGTAGCTCATAACATGGTTTTGGGTAACTCCTGTGCCGTCCCAGTACATGACCCCCATATTGAACTGAGCTTTGGCAACACCTTCACTAGCAGCACGGCGATACCAGGAAACCGCTTCACTGTAATCCTGTGAAACACCTTGGCCACTCTCGTATATAAGCCCTAGGTTGAACTGAGCGTAGGTATCACCCTGCTCAGCGGCTTTGCGGTACCAAGAAAACGCTTCACTGTCATTTTGTGGGACCCCTTGGCCATAGGAGTACATGAACCCCAAGTTGTACTGGGCGGTGGCAATGCCCTGCTCAGCGGCCTGGAGGTACCAGGAAATTGCTTCACTATAATTCTGTGGAAGGCCTCGGCCGCTGCTGTACATGGTACCTAGATTGTGCTGAGCTAAACCATCACCCTGGTCAGCGGCTTTGAGGTACCAAGCAGCGGCTTCACTGTAATTTTGCGGAAGGCCCCGGCCTTTTTCATACATTAACCCTAGATTGAGTTGAGCTTTAGCATGACCCTGCTCGGCAGCCTTGCGATACCAGGAAACCGCTTCACTGTCATTCTGGGGTACACCTTGGCCATAGTAGTGCATGAATCCCAAGTTGTACTGGGCGACGACATGTCCTTGCTCGGCGGCCTTGTGATACCAGGAAACCGCTTCACTGTCATTTTGTGGGACCCCTCGGCCATAGGAGTACATGAACCCCAAGTTGTACTGAGCGTCGGCAAGTCCTTGTTCGGCGGCCTTATGATACCAGGAAACCGCTTCACTGTCGTTTTGTGGGACGCCTCGGGCGTCATCGTAAGTGATCCCTAAGTTGTACTGAGCGACGACATGTCCTTGCTCGGCGGCCTTGCGAAACCAGTAAATCGCTTCACTGTCATTCTGGGGTGCACCTTGGCCGTTGGAGTACATAACCCCTAAATTGTACTGAGCTTTGGCAAATCCCTGCTCGGCAGCCTTGCGATACCAAGAAACCGCTTCACTATAATTCTGGGGTACACCTTGGCCGTTGGAGTACATAAACCCCAGATTGTACTGAGCATCGCCATCTCCTTGCTCAGCTAAAGGTTCAAAGTTTTCAAAAGCTGTTGCGTAGTCACCCTGCTTGTGGGCTTCAAGCCCCTCGCTGAATGACTGACCAAATGCTGAAAAGCTTATAAAAGCGGTGAAACCTCCAATGATGATGGCCTTGCTTAGTTGTCGCATAAATCCAATTCCGTCTGTGTAATGTCCTTTTAGGGTATAGAGTCGTAAGCGCAACCGATAGGCGCGCGAGAAATGAGGCTGTTCCCGCGTAGTTTCATCACGGCGTAAAAGCATCGCCGCATGGGTTCAACGTCGCATCGACTCATAGCCGCGCCGAAAGCGGCTGGCGTGGCTTTCCGTTTCGTATCTTTCCGTGTACCCCTCCTTTTCCAGCAGCCAGCCAGGCGCAAAAAGGGAAAACAGGGCTGGCAGGTGTACGAACAAAAGGCGCTGTTACCGTTGTTACCACGCGCTACCGGGTGTTACCAAAGAATTTCCAATTTTGGTAACAAGTGAGCGAATAGAGGCAACAAAAGCCCCGGCGATTGCCAGGGCGATAACTTACGATAACATTCAATTATCGAAAGTTAGCAATAACTTATAATGTGGTTTCTGCCTTCAGTTCATTGCAAGCATTGGTTACAAGGGTCAGGTAGTCGCCGCGTTTTCCGGTGTAGGCATCCCCAAGGGCGTCTTGCATGATCTTCGGGCGTACCAGGTCAAGCTGTGGTACTAGCAATCCGGCCAGCGTTTGCAGCGCTATGTCACGTTTAACGCCCATGCTTTCGTTGACCTTGGCCACCAGACTCAGCGGCATATCAATCGCAAGGCATCCGCGAGCGGCGCGGTAGGTCACAAGCTCGCCATATAGGGCTTGCATAGAATTGATGCCGTCGATCATGCGCTGGTATTGCTGATCTAGCTGGTTCATTGGTTTGCCTCCGTGCTTGCTAACTGTAGCGCTAATTCGATGATAGCGCGGTTTAACGGTTGGCCGCGATAAGGGGCCAAGATACGGTTCAGGGCGCGCAATTCGGCAGCGGTGCATTTCATGCCAGCACCTCCAGCGCAAAGCCAAGGGCCAAGGCAGGCAGTAATGCCGGCCCTACTTCCTGTGCGTATCTGTAAGCGCCAGCCAGGGCGTTTGTGATAATCTTGCTGTGCATCGCGGTAGTCTCCAGGTCAGTACCGTGGTGTAAGCCGATGGTGACGGTTGCCCCCGTTGCCATCGGCGCTTTCATTTACGCGGCCTTTTCGCCCGCCTCATCAAGCGCAATTTGCGAATCTTCACTGCCAAGCGCAGCTTCGGTCATCGCATCTTCAATAAGCGCTCGCGCGACAACGCTCATACTGTCACCTTCATGGCGGCAAATTCCCTCTAAAAGCGCGGTAATACGCTCAAAGCGGCTTTGCTGCTTTTCTACATGCTATTCAAGCATCTTGCTCTCCCTTGGCTTTCAGATAGTCGGCTACTGCCGCCCGCATAATGTCAGACACGGACACGGTAAAGCCGGTCGCTTGGCGTTCACGCTGGGCAATACGCTCCAGGTCTGCATGTTCACGCTCAGTCAAACGCACGGTAACGCGCTTGCTCTTATTCATGCCTCTCCCCTTTGTCTGACATTGTCCGACATTATAGGCAAAATGCAGGAAGGCAACAAGCAAACGATGGGCTATTTCACGCTTTGCAATATCGCCCTGTAAGGCGCTGTGGCGGGCGCTGGCGCTGGGATAGGTAGTGGCAGGGGTAGTAGGCGAACGCACGACACGCGGCAAAATTGGCAGGGTGGCGAGCGGTAATCAGTGGGTAGGGCTGAATGAAATTGGACATTATACTAATAATGGCCAAATTAGAAGGGCAGGCTAAAACCCACGGCTGGCGCAGGGTTTCAGTAGGTTTGCCGTTTCACAATTTGCCGTATGCCGTGGTTTTGTCAGGCAGGCACGAGGGTAAAAATATCAACGTGAGACGGGTGATCTTGAGTTTCCAGCTTTTAGGCACAAAAAGCCCGTTCAAGCGGGCTTTTTTATTTCATTGAAAATATTAGTCACGGCCATGTTTTCACGTCACTCATATCAGGTAGAGGATTACCGACTTGCCATTCAGAGGCCATACGTTGGCTTTCTTTTATCTGTTCAGAAGAAAGGTTTTTTTCAATTAAGTTGCGCATTACTATAGCTCTCCCATGGCCTTGAGCTGCGGCAATGTTATATAACATATAAGAAATTACAGGATTTCGGTCTCCCCAAGATTTGTGAAATATATAACGCCCAAATTATATTGTGCCTGCGCGATTCCCTGTTCAGCAGCACGGCGGTACCAGACGGCGGCTTCACTATAATTCTGCGGCACACCTTGGCCTTTGTTGTACATATTTCCTAGGTTATACTGCGCGTTGGCAATGCCCTGCTCAGCAGCACGGCGGTACCAAGAGGCGGCTTCACTGTAATTCTGCGGCACACCTTGGCCCTTGCCATACACAATCCCCAAGTTAAACTGCCCTTCAGCAACGCCTTGCTCCGCGGCACGGTGGTACCAGACGGCCGCTTCACTGTAATTCTGGGGAACTCCCTCGCCTTTGTTGTACATATTCCCTAGGTTTAACTGCGCGTTGGCATGACCCTGTTCAGCGGCACGGCGGTACCAAGAGACGGCTTCACTGTCATTCTGGGGAACGCCTTCGCCGTTGCCGTACATGATTCCCAGGTTATACTGCGCGTCGGCAAGGCCTTGTTCAGCAGCACGGCGGTACCAAGAGGCAGCTTCGCTGTAATTCTGCGGCACGCCTTGGGCGTTTTCGTACATGATTGCCAAATTGTACTGCGCAGCGACATCGCCTTGGTCAGCAAGTGTTTTAAAGTTTTCAAAAGCTATTGTGTAGTCACTCCGGTTATAGGCTTCAATCCCTTCATCAAATGATTGCCCAAATACCGGTAAACTTGAAAAAGTGGTGAGTACCCCAAGGATGACGGCTTTATATAATTGCCTCATAAACTTAATTCCCTATATTGAACTAGATGAGTATCTTGCTAGGGATAACTCATCGATTGCAAACGATAAAAATGAGAGAGGCTAGACTTCCACCCTATCGCCCATGAAAAAGCCACCGTTAGTGGTTTTTACTATCTCTATCCTGAATCCGTGAGCCTTTTTGCAAAAATCATTTAAAATCAGAAAGATAGACCATTTTTCGCTTCACCCAAAGTGACGCCTATTTTTCAATTAAGCAACTGATAATAAAAGATTTTATTCGAACCTCTCACGGATTCAGGTCTATGTAATCGAAGTCCACTTCATGCTCCGCCCAAGGCTGGCGCGGGTTTCCCGGCGTTTCACGTTTCACACCTTTCACGTATACCCCCTCTTTCCGGTGGCCAGCCAGGCGCAAAATGGAAATGGCTGGCGCCGAGGTGCAGCGCCAGCGGAGAACGGCTACACGCTCACGGCTTCACGCGGTCGTAGTCGCATGTGTCGCAATGGTCGCTTGGCTTCCTCACCATTGGCAAAACCGCTGGCAAGCGAGCGACGCACGGCGCGGCGTAGCGGCTCTACTGTTTCCCGCATTTCAGCCACCAAGGCAGCTTTCCCGTCTTTGGTAAGGCGCGGGGTAGTATCTACACTTACGACCTTGCGGGCCGCGTTGCGGCTGTCTGCCCAGAATCGCATGGTTTCATGGCTCTCTTGAGTGATTGAGTAGACGCGGATGATGGGGTTTCCCTTCTGCTGCTTAGATGCCTTGGGTGTGACACTGCCCGTAGAATTACCTAAGGTATTTACCCCGGTAGTGTCACACCTGCGCCGTTTTGCCTTGATAGATAAACCAGCCAGCGCCAGCACGTCAGATACCACTTTGACGGGCCTTTCCGGGCGTTTCATCGGGATCAGCTTCCCATCCTTGGTAATCATGAATTTGCCAAACTTGCGCGGCACGATCCCAAGGTGGGCGAGAAGGTGCCGGTGCTGCATGATGCGATCCAGCACCAGCTCGGCAACGTCTGGGGTCAGCCAACCGGCCTCAGTAGTGTCGATGTTCTCAAACAGCCAGCCGTAGGCGCGTGCGCAAGCGGTCAAGTAACGGCGCTGTGTGATGGGGGTAATGCTATCATCATGGTTGGGCACGATTCCCCGGAAAGCGTCGAAGCGGTCAAGCTGGCGGGCGGCGCGGCCATCATCCCAGAAGTCGATAGCCTTATCGGTCAGCGGCTGGCCAATTAGCCCCAGGCCACGGCGCAAGCGGTGGGCTTCCAGCATGATGCTCTGCAGTTCGGTTCGCTTAGTGTTGCGGTTCAGCGCGTCGGCTTCGTCATCGGTCAGAATGGGGGCAGCTTTCAGGGCTTCCCGGTGGTGGTCGCGCATATCGGCCTGCACCTGGCGCAATGCGTCGATGTAAGCGTTATCCACGTTAGTTGCGCGGCTAAGTTCCCAACCAGCGGCCTCAAGCTGCCATAGCAGCGCGGCGGCAAAGTCAGCCTTGGCGTTGGCATGGCTGGCGCGAATATCGGCCACTAGGGCGTCAAAGCCTGTAGCTGGGGCGTGATTGCCTTCAATACGGGCGGCAGTTTCAGCGGCTTTCAGGATAGCGTCAGGGTGTTGCTGGCCAACCTTGGTGTTCGGTAGTAAGCCAATAGCGAAACGGGTCAGGTAGCGCACGCGGCGTAGCATTTGCGCGGCATCCGCCGGGGTTATGCTGTTGCCGTTGCCGATGAAAGCGCCAAGCGTGAAGTGCGTTTCCTCATGGTCACGGTGCTCGATACTGATACCGCTGGAAATAACGGGGCTGGCAATCACCACATCATAGTTAAGACTTTCCGTCTCAGGGTTTGCCATAAAATCATGCTGGCGCCTGTTACCGGCGTTATCGGCATGAACAGTCAGTACGCGAAGCGTCGGGTCATGTTGCTCTATCAGCGTGCCGATAGCCGCTGCACGGTGCTTTGATTCGCACGCAAGCCAGACGCGGCCATTGTTGGCCAGTTCTTCAAGACACTCCCCGATAACGTGCGCTGCGCCTTCGTCTTGCCCGCTTGCGAAGGTGGCGCGGATACCGGCCTTTTTGGGTGCTTGCATTTCGATAATGCGGAATTGCTCGCCAGGGCGGCACTGTTCAAGGAAGTTAAGCACGCGGTCATTCACCCCGGCGTCAGTAACTACCACGCAGTCAGCGTCCGCGACGATCTGGCTTAGACGCTCATAAACATCGCGGTTGTTATGCTGCCCGGTGCGGCAAACGCTGCTTTCCATGAAGTCGAGCGTTTGCGCTATTTCGTCGATAAACACGACACGCGCATTGTCGATCAACGGCGCATGGTCAGGGCGGCAAATGCTCGGCAGGCAGGTGGCCAGGCCATTAGCAGCCCATGCGGTGCCCGTGTCCACGTCGCCGTAATGCTCAAGCGTTAGACGACTAGCCATTTCACGCACCAGTGACCGGCGGTGGCAGATACCGATGAAGCGATAGCTGTTTTCTGTTGCCCATTCTGCAAGTGGGCGGCCTATCTTCTGTGTCTTGCCTGCAGCCATCGGTGCGCGCACCACTATCACGCCTTGGTAATCTGTTGGCGCCAGCATGGGCAGTGCTGTGACGTTTTCGACGCGGTGTGCAGCCTTGGCGTCAGGTGACATCATGACAGTTTTCAGGGCGGCTGGTTGGCGGTATGTCTGCATGATGTGGTCGATGCGACCTGCGATACTATCCAGCGTTGCCGGGTGTAGCATCCCAGCCGGTGAAGCGGCTTCGATAAGCTGGCGTAACTCTGCCACGGTGGCGCGGGCGGGGGCTGTCAGGCTCAATCGATCTGCAATAGCGCGGGCAATACACGCAGCCGCTTGTGGGGTGGCTGCTTTGCTCAGGGTAGTAAACCAACTGTCTGCCTTGGTGCCTTTTAGGTCGTCTGGCGCTAGCTTCCAAGCGTCAAAAACGGGCGTTGCCGATACCGGCGCGGCGTCAAAAATGGCGCGGGTGGCTTCGGTGCCAAGGTCGTTAAAGTCGGTGCCAGGGGTGGGCGGTAGGTAGAATGGCAGGCCGGTGGCCATCGCGGCCTTATGACCGGTGCCGTAGCTGTCTAGCCGCTTCCCGAAGCGGTGGCTTGTCTTAACCGCGTTGTCGTTATCGGCTGCCACCACGTCGCCAGGGCGTGCCATGCTGGCGGTGACGGGTGCCAGGTTGCCCGCATCGAACGCGATAATGGCTTGCTTTCCTGTGGCTTGGTGGGCCGTGTAGCCGGTGGCGTAACCTTCCACAAACACGCGCCCTTGGCCGTTATCGGTGCCGATAGGGGTGTGGCAGCCTTGCTTACGGCCATCTGTGAGAAAGCGTTTTTCGCCGTCGCTGGAAATGAATTGCAGGTTTACCAGGGTGCCGTTGGGATCAAACATCGGCACAACCAGGGCGCCGCTGGGGTGCTGGCGCAAGCCAAGGCCGGTTGGGTCGATACCCTTCAGAAGCAGGTAAGGGTGGTCAGCGCTTAGAGCTTTGCAGTTGCTCCATAGCCAGCGGGCGCGCTCGGCGGCCTTGGCCTGATTTTCTACTTGCTCGGCTTCCAGTGCAGCTTGACGGTGGGCCTTTTCAGATTCCCGCTGCTGGCGCTTGGCGGCAGTTTCATCGTCGCTAGGGGCTTCGCTGGGGGTGCCTAAGGTATCTATCAAGTCATGGCTGGACAGCCAGTTGAGTTGCCCGGCGCGGTCGTTAATGCCGGTTTCGCGCTCAATCAGCGCCAGCACACCCCCACCTTCACCGGCCTCGTGGTCGTACCACGTCGCCGCTTGCATATCAGCGGAAAAGCTGCCCTTGCTGCCCCAGCGCCAGCGGTTGCCGCGTTTGCTGGTGGGTTCTCCTAGTAGCTCCAGGGCGACGGGTTCAATCAGTCCTGCAAAGTCGATAGATGTTGTCACTGCTTATCCTTAGCAGCGGCTTACAGGCCCGGTATTACTTGCAAAGTAATACGGCGAACGACTAAACTTGAAGCTAGCAAAGCGGCGTGTTTCATCGAAACTTCGTCGCTTTTGCTGTAAAATGACTTCATCGTTCAATCGCTGGGGTCATAAGCACACTGCAAATTGTGTCGCAGCACTGGGGAACCTTGGTCGGGAGTCCAGTCTGCAAAGAAAAAACAGATTCGTCTGTGCAATTAAGCCTGGAGCTGGTAACTCTGGGCTTTTTTGTGTCTGCACGTCTCGAATCCCGCGTTTGTTGCCGATAAACCGAGGCAACGTCATCAATTTTACACGATACGACTTCATTTCGTGTTGCGTCACGCACTTTTTTCCAGCGCTAACAGCCTCTTATGCAATCCTATTATGAGACTCACTGCGGCATTCTCCGGCTTTCCGGCGTTTCCATTCGGTAAAGGTGAATAGATTTCACCTTTACCGAATATTTATGATCATATTTTTCATCTTAGCTCCCCCAAAAATGCGTCATCGAATAGGAACAATCTTAGCCAGTAATTGGTCATAATGACAAGTGTTGCGATACGCGATACACTAGAATGGCCATTCAACGACAAGAGGGGCAAAGCAATGCGATGATAAAGAAAATCAAGCACAAAGGGCTAAAACGACTCTATGAGAAAGGACAAACTCAGGGTGTTCAGCCGAATCACGTAGAAGACCTTCAAGACATTCTAGCGGCATTGGATGCAGCCACGATACCGTCAGATATGGATATTCCCGGCTTAGACTTCCATCCTCTGAAGGGTAATTTGCAAGGGTTTTACTCGGTACACGTCAACGGCAATTGGGTAGTGATTTTTACATTTGATGGCCAAGATGCACACTTAGTCGATTACTTGGACTATCACTGATATAGCGGCAATCCTTGATAACCGTTGCAATGCGGTTATCAAGGGCTACCGCAAGCAAATGCTTAATTAAAATTACCAATGTATTAGTAAGATATTAATATTGAAAAAATATATAAAACTAGGAAGGCACACAACCATGACCATGATGAACCCGCCGCACCCAGGACGTTTATTGCGCCGTCGCGTTGTGCCGGCGCTTGGTTTAAATATCACTGAGTTTGCTGAAAAGCTCGGCATGTCTCGTGTATCAGTATCGCGTGTACTGAATGAGAAAGCCGGTATATCGTCTGATTTTGCCGTGCGTCTTGAGCATGCAGGCGTGGGCAACGCTCGACACTGGATGAATATGCAAACGAATTATGAACTTTGGCAAGCAGAACAACGCGAACAAAATCACGTGGCAAAAATTGCTGCCTGCTGAAAGCAAGAACATCAGATATGCCTTGGTGCATCGTGGTGCCAAGGCTTTTCAGACACAAAAAAACCGCCAGGGCGGCGGCTTTGGGTTGGTTTGGTCACCGTGGTTTGCTGGCGCGTCATGCGGCTTTGGCCTGGTGCTTGCGGGGCTTGGCTCGGACACCGGCGCCCTCGCCATCTTTGATACAGCGCTCAATCATCCGTGAAACGGCTTCAACGTCTGCCCCAAGCGGCTCGCAAAGCGTCCGTAGATAGCGCTGGTTGGAACTTCGCAAGTCACGCAGGGCTTGGCCACCGTCCGTATTGCGCCTGCCAATCGCAGCGGTAATGGCGTCTGCAGCGTAGAGTTTTACCGCTGCGATCCCTAGCTGAACTGAACCTTCCGCCTGGGGTGCTACGGCACCGCAACCGCTATCATCATCAACGTCTCGCATACTTCCCCCAGCGCCAGCGGCTTAAATGGTCGAACGCTCAACACCCCAGCGTGATAAGTCGCCACGGGCCTGCAGGTCAGGTGAAGCAACACGCACTGCAAGCCGGTTCAGGCGGTCGTGCAAGGCTTCCACGGCTGGCGCTTTTACCGAAGTCAGGCCGGGTGCCGTTGCGCCAGCGTTTGACGCTGTTTGCGCTGCCACAACAGCATGGCCACGCACCAGGGCGGCGGCATCAAGATACGCTTCAAGCTGTTTCTCGAAAGTGTCCAGCTGGGAAAAATCTACGGCGGCCAAGGCAGCGGTAGCGGCATTTACTGCCCGGTCATGCTCCTTTTTCAGCCCTGCCAGGCGTTCCCCAATATCGTTGTCCTGCAAGTGCTTCAACGCCACTTTCAGCGACTCACGGCGGGCGTCACGGCGGTTTTTGTGGGCGCGGTAAATGGTAGCTTCTGCCCTGATTTCAGCCGCTACGGCTGGGCCTTTCAGCGGGTCGTTCTCCGCTTGCTTGGTTTCCAGCTCAAAGTCACGGTTACCGTGTTTGACGCCTTCCAGCCGGTCAACATCGGCAATTTCCTTCAGCTCGTGTTCAATGTCGTCTGCGCTCATGCGCTCGCTGATCTCAATAGCTGCTGCGTTCATAGCTTAATTTCCTCGTTCGGGGTGTTGGGGTCTGTGAAGGTGTCGATCTTGGCGACCAGGGCACCCATTGGATAATTGCCACCATGCGCGGCGGCCAATTCGTCGTGAAAAGCTTTTAGGCCAAGCTGCAAAATCCGGTGGCAATGCTCGCGTTCGGGTTCGCTCAAGTCTTCATCGAAAGCGCCGTGAATCTGGCCGCCAAAGCTGCCGTAACGGCTTTCTAGGGTTACTGACTGATCTACTGTCATGCTCATTGTCCTTGCTTCTCCTGCTGTTTGGATTCGTGCATACGCGCCACTTCCTCGCGTCGCTGTTCAAGCCAGGCAACCTCGCCTTCCACTTCTTCCTGATATTCGGCTGACAAGCGTTCAAGCTCGTCATCGGTAACGCCACCTTCCGGCTCCGGTGGCTCTACAAGCGCCAGCTCTGCCCTGACACGCTGTTGAAGTGAAAAGGGCGGTGCGATCCCGGCGCGCTCGCACTGTTCAGCCGTGTCAGCGGCGCTCATGCCGCTGGCCTGGGCTTCGTCCAAGACTTCACTCAATCGGCTGGCGACATGGGCAGGACTGGCAGCGATGCGCTCTTGCTCTGCTATCAGCGCCAGCAATCGCCCCACGTTTCTATCAATCACTTGCTCAAAGTTGGGCCGCTGGCGCTTGGTCAGCGTGCCGTCAGCGCCGCTGGTGACTTCACTCAATTCAAGGTCGCTGGCGCTCAGTTCGTTGTACTCGCCGCGTGCGTCGTAGCGGGCTTTCGTCTGCAAAACGCTGTGCAATCGCATCTGTTCTAAGCGAATCAGCGACTCGATACGCTCAATGTTGTTGCCGTCGCTTTGCTCGATCTGTTCAGCAATCGTTGGGTCAAAGTGCCGTGCGTACCCGCCATGCTTACGGGCGGCTTGGTTCCCTAGCAGGAACGGCTCAAGGTTCGATAAGCTGTTGGGGTGCTTACCTCGCTTGCTCATAGCGCACCGCCTTCACGCAATCGCTTGTTGTTTGCGGCGCGGCGCTCGGCGTCCTCTATTTCAAGGCCGATAATTTGAACGGCGCGCTCGACTGCTGGCATCTTCACGCTCATCTGATTGCGACGGCAGATAGCAAGCAATTGAGAGCGATGGCAGTCACGCACGTTTTCAGCGCATTCAGCGTGATAGCGGCTGCCAAAAAATGGGGTAAAGTCGTCAGCATTCAGCAAAGGGCGCGCTATCGTGATGCCATAGGCGTCGATCACGCTCTGAATATTCTCGAACGTCGGCAAAGGGAAGCCACACGGGTCGAGGTGTACCCATTCGATATAATCAAGCGGCTGATAAATGTCAGGTAAGTTGCTCATCCAAACGTACTCGCTATATCGGATTGATTAACCGTGGTCTGCGTCTGCAACTGAAGATTGACGGTGCCGCGTAGCGGGTAGCCGTCCACGCTGATAGGCCCATCCAGGTCACGGCTAACGCTGGTGATAACGCACTCGGGGTAAATGATCTGTTTGCCGACGCGAATGGTGACGCTTTGGGGGATACGGCCGCCGGGGGTCTTTTCGTTGATCTCCGGGGCCGCCATCTTCTCCAATTCGATCAGCGCCGCTTGCACCGCGTTGTAAGCGTCGGATACCGCGTAAAATTCCAGCACCAGGTTGAAGTTATGCGGGGTCGTGCCTGACCAGACTTGCGTTGTGTTAAGGATGCTCTTACTGGTCATGCCACCTTCAACGCCCACGCCTTCAAGGGCACCGGCCTGAACAATGCCACCCAATTTCGCAAACATGCTGCCTGGGGTGTCGTTCTCGAACGGGCTTTCCCAAAGGGCCGTCAGCTCGCGGCTGGAACCTTCACCGATGATGCCCACTACGGTCGGGCCGTTTTCACGACGCAGATAGGCTTTCAGGTGGGGGCTGATGGTCGGGTCGTCTGTGCCAATCATTAGCGCGTCTCCTGCTGGCGCAAGGTATCGCACAGCACAATGAACCCCAGCGCCAGCACGTCACCGGCTTGGGCCTTTGTGTGAAGCTCGCGCCGGTAGCGGTCTACCTGCGCTTGCGTCGGGTGCGCATTCGCCAGGCCAGGTTTCCGGCCCCCTAACCCTTTGCCGACGGCGGGGGTACTGCGTTGACATTGCCCATTTTTCTGCCTGCCTGATTGTTAAATAGTGTAAATAAAACGTTACAAAAAGTTATCCAAAAAGGCAAGTATAAACTCAAGATAAGAAGGGTAATCTTGAGTTTATGGGGCATTCCCTCAGCAAACTTAGGGAAAGGCCCAGCAAGCGAGCGTTTTGTGTAACATCGTGTAAGCAAGCGGCAGGCGAGCAGCCGGGGTGGTTATACCGTTTTCTTAACTGTCAAGTCGCCAGCCACAAAAAAGCCCCGCAAAAGCAGGGCTGTAATTGAGATAACGGTATATTTTCAAAGGGGTTTATTTACCCCATTATGTACCAAGTGTGCGTTGTTTCGTCGTACTCAGCACGACCTGCAGCGGCAAGTGACTGCAGACCATCCTCAACCGATTTACGCGGCTTATATTTAAACAGCTCAGCCATGCTCTCAGTCGTGTGTGGGCGTTCAGAAAGGGCCTCACGTAATACACGAATCTGGTCAGGCATAGATTCAGGGAAGACCACTTTCCCCTTAGCGGCTGGCGCAACCGTAGTAGGAGCCTCTATCTGCTCAGTTGTCAGTTCTGCATGTTCCTGGGCGGCCTCCAGCGCCTGGTAATCCGGGCGTAGCCAACGCACCTTGCCCTGTGCTTCTTCTGCGGCTCGGTGTTTGTTCAGCGCCACCAAGCGTATGAGTAGTTCTTCTTCAGCTTCAGCTTGGTCAGCAGGCTTGTCTGGTAATGGCGTGGTCGCGCCTGGGCGGCCTACCAAATTATCGGCCAGGTCTGACCAACCGTAGGCTTCAAATACGGCGCGGTCGAGTTTGTCGTGGAGTTCCTTGAGAAGGTCTATAAGCCCTTTCTCGTAAACTTCTTTATCACTGGGATTAGCGTAAATAGCCTCTCCGGCATGCAATTTTTCTAAGACATTATATAGATTGGTAAGGGTAAGTTCTGGATATACTGCTTTTTGCTTCTTACGCAGAGCATCAATACGGCCAGCCAGATCTCGTATTTTGTCAGCTTGTTCACTTGAAACATCAGGAAAAGGAAAATTAAAAAAACAAGGTCCATTCTGCCAACGCGAGTCATTACCTGCACCCATTCGCCCTCCTTGAGCTAAAGCCCAACAAATGTGGAGCCTGCTCGATAAGACACCTAGGGCATAAGCATCACTCAATGCGACAGCAGCAAGAGAGCCATCGGCAATTGTGTCTTCAAAATCTAAAAACACGAATGTACGATGTTTAGCAACCTCACTTGTTACGATGTATTTTTCAAGGCTGGATAAAGCAGATCGCATAGCTGGCCTTGGTGCTCCAAACAACCAGTACCTTTCTTTGTGGCTTCGTGTACTTGATTGATCACGGAAGGGTTTTACGTCCGCAAGGATTTTCTGAAACCCTTGCGGAAAATTAGTGCGAGCTTCGTCAGCATCTAGCCCAAAGAAGTCGATACAATAACGTGGCTGACGACACTGAGTGAGATCACCACCTGCGATTAACTGCGGGAGAAAACGTTGCCATTCCGGGCAATGTGCAATCCAATCAGCACGTTGCTCTGGAGACACTACGAAGCCGCTTCCTACGAGCTTCACTCCTTGAAATACCATGCTGCCGTTACTTTTTAATTTTTGAGCTTCCACCAAGGCAGCACCAACGCTAAGATCCGAAAACACTTTGCTATTACGTGACTTGAACTGTATTTGTCGCGATTCATCACCATCTGCTATTTCTTGAATAATTTTTAAAAGATCCCCAGTCCCCTCTCCTGGTGAAGCAACAGTCATTGCAATCCGTACAGAAGCTCCATCATTGCCATCCACCCATGGATGGTCAGGAATAGCTAGCCGGATATGCACCATCTCATCAGAGTTATTTTCGACTTTCTCAAGGTGAAGCGCAGTAACACCTCGGTTTTTGACCTGGCCTATGCTGTTGGTTGTAATAAACCCAAATTGTTTCGCTTTTCTTGTAGCTACAAGTTCAGCAGCTCTGTGCCACCAGTACATCACGAAATCGCAGGCTGGGAGCTCGTTATACACGCTGCGCACAGCGCTGACATACCCATCACCAAGAGCATCTCGCATCCGCTTCTCGCCAATAAACGGCGGATTACCGATAATGTAATCGGCTTCCGGCCATTCGGCACGACGCGGGCTGTAGTAGCGATAGACAATAGATCGTCCGGTCTCGTCGGGTATCAAATCGCCGGTGGTGGGACTCACCTTCATGGTGATCCCGTC
>NZ_JABFHI010000015.1 GCF_013112225.1 Vreelandella azerica
ACCAGGAGCAGACGCAGATTCGACTCCCGAGCACGGCTGGACACAAAACAGCTGGCGGGGTTCCAGCAGTTTTTCGTGGTGCTGCGCGAGAAGCTGGCTGGCTGCCAGTAGGAGGCCGGGTCAGCAGGCAGCAGCGACATCATCAGGCGGGCGATCGCAACGAGTGGCCGCCGGAAACACAATTGCCTTACCGGCCTGCGTATGCGTGGCGATTGAGCTATCAGCACGCCGCGAGGCAGCGGGCTAAGGGCCGGAACAGACCGCCGACTACGCTGACCGTGTGGAGGCAGATGAAAGGTATCCGGCGATTAACCGCACAGAGGCTGACGATCATAGCGGCATAGCCGGCGCACCCGGGGAGAAGCGACTTCTTTCAATAACAGTCTCATTGCTGACTTTACTGAGGTTGCTGTACGATCGCACTCATGTAAATAATGCCGGCTGGCGTTGGGTTATCGTTTCCTCCAGCCCGACACTGGCGAGCAGGACTCCAAAATTTGGACAGGTGCCTAAGCTCTGATTCATCATCTCCACAAGGAGGAGAATCATGAGCAAGAAACGCAAACAATACAGCATCATTCGTCCCAAAGTCGCTCTGGCCGCCATCAAGGGCGACCAGACCACATCCGAAATTGCTGCTCGTTTTCAGATCCACCCACCCGCGTCAGCACCTGAAGCGCGACTTTGCTGGAGAACGCTACCGACCTCTTCGAAGGCAAGAAGAAGGTCGGCAAGCAATCCGATGAGCCCAGCACAGACGAGCGGTACCGTGAGATTGGTCGACTGACGGTGGAACGCGATTTTTTGTCGCGCAAGCTCGATCAGTAAGCCGCCAACAGCGGTTGGCAATGATCGAGCGTGGTCATCCCCAAATCAGTCTTTCACGCCAGTGCGAGCTGCTCAAGCTGAGCCGCTCATCGGTGTACTACGTCCCTCGTGAGCCATGTCAGGAGGATCTGGACCTGATGTATCTGATTGATCAGCAACACCTGGAAACGCCGTACCATGGCTCTCGCAAGATGTGCGTGCCCATTTGCAGCACCAGGCTATCGGGTCAATCGGCGGCGGCAGAGGCTGATGCGCACCATGGGCATTCAGGCGGTGTATCCACGCCCCAGAACCAGCATTCCGGGCGACGGGCACAAGGTTTATCCGTACCTGCTCAAAGGGCTGAAAATCGACCGCCCCAACCAGGTGTGGGCAACAGATATCAGCTATATTCCGTCAATTCGGCTTCATGTATCTGGTCGCCATCATCGACTGGTACAGCCGCAAGGTGCCGTCCTGGCGGGTCTCCAACACCATGGACACAGACTTTTGTGTCGATGTCCTGGAGGAGGCCTTCACAGCGCCATGGAGCGCCGGAGATATTTCAATACCGATCAGGGTGTCCAGTTCACCAGTGAGGCCTTCACAAACGTTCTCAAAGATCATGGCATCCGGATCAGCATGGACGGCAAGGGCTGCTACCATGACAATATATTCGTGGAACGGCTCTGGCGCTGACGCAATAGCGCCGTAGTGGCACATCTCGTCAAAGTCAGGCCGGGATTTTATACGATTGAAGTCCAGGCCTAAGTAAGAAGAAAAGCGCTCCAGCAGATGGGCGTTGGCTTTGAAAGTGCGCCAACGGGCGATAGAGTTCACTCGCCGAATGCCCACCTGATATTGACGGTCTTCAAGTTTGAGCAGGTTCAACGCCGTCATTGACGCGTTAAAATGAAAGTGCAGCGCCTTTTCCTTGCGTGCCTGACAGTCGTTCAGCCCCAGAAACTGCTTGGCATCGCGAAACAAAAACTCAATCTGAAAACGCGCCTTGTAGTACGTGACTAATGTCATGGCGTCCAGCGACGTATCCGTCGAAAACAGCAAGGCGGTTTTCACCTTGTCGCCACAGTGCTTGACCAGAGACACCACCCGCAAGTCGCGTTTGAAATGCGCACTGTTGACGATCGCCGTATACACCTGCGTCTCATTGATGTTACCCGCAAGCGTCCATCGGCTCACGTCCTCAACGCTGACTTTTCCGTCATAACGACGCTTGCGCCCCCGGCGTTTCTGTTCTCCCCGGTACAGCCAACGCAGATTGGCGTCATGGCGCAGTTTACCGATCTGATGTAATCCCAGGGCCACGACGCCCTGGATATAGCGGGTTTTACTGTAATAGCCATCCGCCACGAGATAACGTACCTGAGAGGGTAATGAAGCGCGATCTTGCTGGAGGTGATGAAGATAGCCGTCCACACGGGATTGTTCACTCTCGGGACGATCTATCGTTTGTCGCGTGGACAGGTGATACGCCGTATTTTCCGTCACGTTCACCACGGCCAGCGTCGATATTTCCAGCCCCTTTTCGGCTCTGCCTGTGCCGCCGCTGTAATACTTACCCAATCCCTCGGTATGCCCACCGCTTTTTGGGATGAAGCTGCAGTCAGTGGCGGGGCGATGAGCGTGTCGGCCGTGTCTTCATGGAGTGATTGCAGGCTTAGACGGTTGAACTCGGTGAAGTCAACATCACGCTGATACCATCGCGCAAAGGTCTTCTCATGATAATCACTGTAACGACTGAGGTTACGGAAATTGACGCGGCCCCTCAGGCACACCAGCAGAGGAAGCAGGACGAGAAGAAAACGCCGCTGAGGCTTGTTGAGGCTGGACATCTGTTGCAAGACCGTATTGACTATTTCCATGAAAGTCTGTGCTCGGGTCGTGGTGTTGTAGGAGACCTCATTATCTGAGCATCAGGCTTTCTTTAAAACTGTCCGAAAAAGCATTACGTGGTACTAGACAGGTAACCGATGGAAATGACGACATTACCTTTTGATTCACCCTGGCGGCTCCGGTGCTTGGCAATCAAACTTAGAAGCTAGTCCCTCACTTTTGTGCGTCCCAGGCTCAGCACGTGTTGTGATGAACTACCAATCGGGCAGCGTAGAGTTCCAAGGGGACCACGTAGAGTTTTTGAGTGTTGCATTTTCACGTAGTCAATTAATGCCGTTTTTGAAAAACACTAACAACCTTCACGACCATCTTCTACAGCGTAGTGAGACGCTTAATCACATTACACGTATCGCATTAGAGCTTACGCAAAGATCTAACGACATTGATAACGCGGCTACGCTGCAAGTGACGCGTCAGCTGTTTGACCTTGCTAGCCTGACACTCGGAGCAAAGCGAAGCGTTGGCTTTCATGCCAGCCGTAGCAGTTTGAAACAAGCACGCTTTAAAGCGCTTAAAATCGACATTAATACTCACTTTAGGCTTCCATTATCGCTGGATGATTTAGCTTTGCGCCATAAAGTATCGACCAGTTATATCCGCTCGCTATTTAGAGATGAAGGTACTTCCTTTACCAACTATTTATTAGAAAAACGTCTAACCAGCGCCTTCGATGAGCTGGCGTCTCCCTCACTATTCCCACCTCACGTCAAGGAAGTCGCTTATCGATCTGGATTTAACAATCTGTCATGGTTTTATAATGCGTTTAAAGTACGTTTTGGTGTGCCGCCCGGAGAGGTACGTGAACTCTGAGGTGGACCCAATCAGTTGGACAACCTGATGGTATCCCTAAGCTATAATCCGGTTGTTTCCCTGACTCAGGCTGCCAGAGATATGGGTTGCCCGTAGTACACCTCATCGGGCGTTTGGTAATCAAGGGTTTGGTGGTACCGGGTCTGATTGTAATGCCAGAAGTACCGGTGGAGCGCCTGCTTCAAGTGTTGTCCATCCTCGAAAGCGGCAAGGTAAACACACTCGTATTTGACGCTGCGCCAGAGCCGTTCCACGAATATATTGTCATGGTAGCAGCCCTTGCCGTCCATGCTGATCCGGATGCCATGATCTTTGAGAACGTTTGTGAAGGCCTCACTGGTGAACTGGACACCCTGATCGGTATTGAAGATCTCCGGCGCTCCATGGCGCTGTAGAGCCTCCTCCAGGACATCGACACAAAAGTCTGTGTCCATGGTGTTGGAGACCCGCCAGGACAGCACCTTGCGGCTGTACCAGTCGATGATGGCGACCAGATACATGAAGCCCCGGGCCAGCGGAATATAGCTGATATCTGTTGCCCACACCTGGTTGGGGCGGTCGATTTTCAGCCCTTTGAGCAGGTACGGATAAACCTTGTGCCCGTCGCCCGGAATGCTGGTTCTGGGGCGTGGATACACCGCCTGAATGCCCATGGTGCGCATCAGCCTCTGCACCCGCTTCCGATTGACCCGATAGTCCTGGTGCTGCAAATGGGCACGCATCTTGCGAGAGCCATAGTACGGCGTTTCCAGGTGTTGCTGATCAATCAGATACATCAGGTCCAGATCCTCCTGACATGGCTCACGAGGGACGTAGTACACCGATGAGCGGCTCAGCTTGAGCAGCTCGCACTGGCGTGAAAGACTGATTTGGGGATGACCACGCTCGATCATTGCCAACCGCTGTTGGCGGCTTACTGATCGAGCTTGCGCGACAAAAATCGCGTTCCACCGTCAGTCGACCAATCTCACGGTACAGCTCGTCTGTGCTGGGCTCATCGGATTGCTTGCCGACCTTCTTCTTGCCTTCGAAGAGGTCGGTAGCGTTCTCCAGCAAGTCGCGCTTCCAGGTGCTGACCATGGTGGGGTGGATCTGAAAACGAGCAGCAATTTCGGATGTGGTCTGGTCGCCCTTGATGGCGGCCAGAGCGACTTTGGACTTGAATGATGCGCTGTATTGTTTGCGTTTCTTGCTCATGATTCTCCTCCTTGTGGAGATGATGAATCATAGCTTAGGCACCTGTCCAAATTTTGGGGTCCACTTCACTCGCCCAGTATCGGTTTGGAGGGAAGTAGCGATAAACACAACGCCATGGCATTATTTACATGAGTGCGATCAGACACAGCAACCTCGTAGAGTCAGCAAACAAGACTGTTATTGGAAAGAAGTCGCTTTGTTTTGGCAACCTGTGATTGGGTCTCTGCCCCAGCGCTAGGCCAACGATGACTACGCTCCCCAGGTGCCGATATGCCAGCTATGGCAGTGCGCCTCGCTCTGCCAAATCTTATCGTCCCACGGCACCTGTTCGTTGCGGTTGAAAATCACCAGATGCGCTTCATCTGCCTCCACACGGTCAGCGTAGTCGGCGGTCTGTTCCAGCCCCTTAGCCAGCACTGCCTCGCGGCTTTGGTGCTGAAGCTTAAGCTCAATCACCACACGCTGCACCGGGCCGGTAAAACCTTGTGTTTCATCCAGCGGCCACTCGATAAACAGATCCGTGCGCTTGCGCCCTAAACCATATTCACGGCTGATCCGCCCGCCACCATTGATAATCCGCTGCAAAAACGCCTGCATCAACAGCTGCGGCCCGGCCTCCTTATACTGAAAACGCTCCAGCCAGCTCTCAGCGTGCTCACGGAAAAACTGCTGGAACCCCGCCAGTAGTTTTGGCATATCCAGCCGATGCTCAGGGGTCAGATACCACGTCTGCTCCTGGTTGGGGATGCGCGTCTGCATGATCCAGGTGAGGTCTCGCGGAATCACTTCGCGATAGATCCGGTTGCTGATACATAGCGACGGTGTGGTCTCGATCAAGCCCAGATCTTCCACATACTGCTGATCGTCCGGCGCGATGTTCTGGATATCCAGGCTCTCCTCGCTGGAGAGCAGCGCGCTCATCACCCGCTGTACCCGCGGCTCGCGCAGTTTATCGGTCAGTTGATCCAGGTGGGTGGCGCGGGATTGAATCAGCTTTTCCCGTGCGCTGCGGTAATCTTCCAGCGTCAATAGACGAGAACGCTCCCGGGCTGGCTTGAAACGCCACGTCAGCTCATACCCCAAAGCATTGACCAGCCACGGCTGGCCACGGGTATCCTCCCACAGTTCAGGGAAAATCCGCGAATCGAAAGGCTGCCCAGTGGCTTCCGTATGTTGGCACCAAAGCTGCTCGCATTCTTCGTACGTAAAACTGCCCATACGCAGGGATTCAGCCTTAATGTTGAAAGCGCTGCCACCGGTAATCACCTCGGCACCTTTCTGGTGAAGGCGGTAATCGCGCACATCACGGACGCCACACAGGATAATCGACTGGGGAAACGCCGCCGGGCGCTGGGCATAGCCAGCACGGATCTGGCGCAGCAGAGAAATGAGCGTATCGCCCACTAATGCATCCACTTCGTCCAGAAATAGCACCGTGGGTCTATCCATCAGTGCCACCCACGCCTCCAGCAAACGAGTGAGGAGATCCTGCGGACTGCTTCCCCGTTGGGCGGTAAGCCACCCTTCCAACGGCGCCTCACCAAGATACAGCCGAATAGAACGCACGATGGCGCTACAAACGGCGGGAATTCCTTGCGTCTCATCCCCACGCGCTGCCTGCGCCCCTTCAATGTTGGCGTAAGCGCAGGCGTAATCCCCTGTTCGTTAAGCGCCTTCATCATCGCCAGCAACGTGGTGGTCTTGCCCGTTTGGCGCGGGGCATGAAGCACAAAATAGCGTTTTTGCGCGATCAGGTGCTCAATATCTTCCCAGTCCACACGGCTGAGTGGGTCAATGTGGTAATGGTCCGCCGGAACAGTGGGGCCAGCGTTATTAAAGAAGCGTTCCATATGATCATTCCCTGCTTGGCGCAGCCTTGGTGTCGCTTTCAGATTAACACAGCAGGTTCGTTGGTATGGGAACGCGAAAGCCTTGGCATCCATGTTGACCTTGGTTTTCGGGTGGCAGCAGCAAAGGTCAAGGTGGGTTCCCGATAAACCCATTCGGGAATGACGGCGCGGTGGTTAGTGCATCCAGAAGTGCGGTGCTACGCCCCCAGGTACCGATATGCCAGCCATGGTAATGCGCTTCGCTCTGCCATATTCTTTCGTCCCACGGCACTTTTTCATCGCGGTTGAAGATCACTAGGTGGGCTTCATCTGCCCCCCCACGATCGGCATAGTCGGCGGTCTGTTCCAGCCCCTTGGCCAGCACTGCCTCGCGGCTTTGGTGCTGAAGCTTAAGTTCAATCACCACACGCTGCACCGGGCCGGTAAAGCCCTGCGCCTCATCCAGCGGCCACTCGATGAACAGATCCGTGCGCTTGCGCCTAAACCATATTCACGGCTGATACGCCCACCGCTATTGATGATTCGCTGCAGAAACGCCTGCATCAACAGCTGCGGCCCAGCTTCCTTATACTGAAAGCGCTCCAGCCAGCTCTCGGCGTGTTCACGAAAGAACTGCTGAAACCCCGCCAGTAGTTTTGGCATATCCAGCCGGCGCTCAGGGGTCAGATACCACACCTGCTCCTGGTTAGGGATGCGCGTCTGCATGATCCAGGTAAGATCTCGCGGAATTACTTCACGATAGATACAGTTGCTGATACGTAGCGAGGGGTAGGTCTCGATCAGGCCCAGGTCTTCCACATACTGCTGATCGTCCGGCGCGATATTCTGAATCTCCAGGCTCTCCTCACTGGAGAGCAGCGCGCTCATCACCCGCTGAACCCGCGGCTCACGCAGCTTATCGGTCAATTGATCGAGGTGAGTCGCGCGGGATTGAATCAGCTTTTCCCGCGCGCTGCGGTAATCTTCCAGTGTCAGTAGACGAGAGCGCTCCCGGGCGGGCTTGAACTCCCAGGTCAGCTCGTGACCAAGCGCATTGACCAACCACGGTTGGCCACGGGTATCTTCCCACAGTTCAGGGAAGATACGGGAGTCGAACGGCTGCCCGGTGGCTTCGGTATGCTGGCACCACAGCTGCTCGCATTCTTCATAGGTAAAACTGCCCATACGCAGCGACTTGGCTTTGATATTGAAGGCACTGCCACCGGTAATTACCTCAGCCCCTTCCTGATGAAGGCGGTAGTCACGCACATCGCGTACGCCACACAAGATAATCGACTGCGGAAACGCCTCCGGACGCTGGGCATAGCCAGCACGGATCTGGCGCAACAACGAGATAAGGGTATCACCCACCAGTGCATCCACTTCATCCAGAAACAGCACCGTCGGCTTGTCACTGACATGCGTCCAGTATTCAAGCAGTTGCTTGAGTTGATCCTCAGCAGGCTGGTCACGATGCTGGCTGAACCACTCGACCATACGCGCATCGTCTAGATAAAGACGTAGTGCTCCCGCGACGGCACTGCAAATAGCCGGAATTCCCTTGCTTTCATCGCCGCGTGCTGCCTGCGCCCCTTCAATATTGGCGTAAGAGCAGGCGTAATCACCCTGTTCGTTAAGCGCCTTCATCATCGCCAGCAGCGTGGTGGTCTTGCCCGTCTGGCGCGGGGCGTGGAGCACAAAATAGCGCTCCTGATCAATCAGGTGCTTAATATCATCCCAGTCCACGCGGCTAAGCGGGTCAATGTGGTAGTGCTTATTCGGCTTGGTCGGGCCAGCGTTATTGAAAAAGCGTTCCATGGGCGTCCCCTACTTTGCGCAGCCTTGGTATTGCTTTTAGATTAACATAGCAGGTTCATTGGTATGGAAATGCGAAAGCCTTGGGATCCAGAAAGCCTCAGAATCCATGTTGGCCTTGGCTACGCCCCCAAGTACCGATTCGCCAGCCACGGCAGTGCGCCTCGCTCTGCCAGATCTTATCGTCCCACGGCACCTTTTCATCGCGGTTGAAGATCACCAGATGGGCTTCATCTGCCCCCACTTGATCAGCATAATCAGCGGTCTGTTCCAGCCCCTTAGCCAGCACTGCCTCGCGACTTTGGTGCTGAAGCTTAAGCTCAATCACCACACGCTGCACCGGGCCGGTAAAGCCCTGCGCTTCATCCAGCGGCCACTCGATAAACAGATCCGTGCGCTTGCGCCCTAAACCATATTCACGGCTGATCCGCCCGCCACCATTGATAATCCGCTGCAAAAACGCCTGCATCAACAGCTGCGGCCCGGCCTCCTTATACTGAAAGCGCTCCAGCCAGCTCTCGGCGTGTTCACGAAAGAACTGCTGGAACCCCGCCAGTAGTTTTGGCATATCCAGCCGGCGCTCAGGGGTCAGATACCACACCTGCTCCTGGTTAGGGATGCGCGTCTGCATGATCCAGGTAAGATCTCGCGGAATTACTTCACGATAGATACGGTTGCTGATACGTAGCGAGGGGTAGGTCTCGATCAGGCCCAGGTCTTCCACATACTGCTGATCGTCCGGCGCGATATTCTGAATATCCAGGCTCTCCTCGCTGGAGAGCAGCGCGCTCATCACCCGCTGTACCCGCGGCTCGCGCAGTTTATCAGTCAATTGATCCAGGTGAGTGGCGCGGGATTGAATCAGCTTTTCCCGCGCGCTGCGGTAATCTTCCAGCGTCAGTAGACAAGAGCGCTCACGGGCGGGCTTGAACTCCCAGGTCAGCTCGTAACCAAGCGCATTGACCAACCACGGTTGGCCACGGGTATCTTCCCACAGTTCAGGGAAGATACGGGAGTCGAACGGCTGCCCGGTGGCTTCGGTATGCTGGCACCACAGCTGCTCGCATTCTTCATAGGTAAAATTGCCCATACGCAGCGACTTGGCTTTGATATTGAAGGCACTGCCACCGGTAATTACCTCAGCCCCTTCCTGATGAAGGCGGTAGTCACGCACATCGCGGACGCCACACAGGATAATCGACTGAGGAAACACCGCCGGGCGCTGGGCATAACCGGCACGGATCTGGCGCAACAATGAGATGAGTGTATCGCCGACCAGTGCATCCACTTCATCCAGAAATAACACCGTTGGTAGTGCGGAATGCTTGGCCCAATAACGCAACAATTGCGTTATTTGATCCTGAGGCTGCTCATAGCGGCCGGTTTCATGCCACCAGGCATTCACCGCTTTCGTACCCAGATAATCCTCAATGCTGCGCGCCAAGGCACTACATACTGTGGGAATGCCTTTGCTTTCATCCCCTCGCGCTGCCTGCGCCCCTTCGATGTTGGCGTAAGCACAGGCGTAATCACCCTGTTCGTTAAGTGCCTGCATCATCGTCAATAGGGTGGTGGTTTTGCCCGTTTGGCGCGGGGCGTGGAGCACAAAATAGCGCTCCTGATCAATCAGGTGCTTAATATCATCCCAGTCCACGCGGCTAAGCGGGTCAATGTGGTAGTGCTTATTCGGCTTGGTCGGGCCGGCGTTATTGAAAAAGCGTTCCATGGGCATCCCCTACTTTGCGCAGCCTTGGTATTGCTTTTAGATTAACATAGCAGGTTCATTGGTATGGAAACGCGAAAGCCTCGGCATCCATTTTGACTCTGGTTTCGGGCGGCAGCAGCAAAGGTCAAGGTGGATTCCCGATAACCCCCGCTCGGGAATGACAGTGCAGTGGTTAGTGCATCCAGAAGTGCTACGCCCCAGGGGTACTGTGGTCAGACGAGCGCCATGCCTCCCTACGCAGTAGCGAGAAAAATCACCAATAACAGTGCCAGAAACTCTTGAAAATATGATTCCAACGCCATCTTCCACGGGCTATCGTGATCGGCGCGTAGGCTATCGTTCTGATCGCTCATGATGACTCCCTGTCGATTAATACTATTACTTTAGCACAAGGCAATTCACTGACATATCTCATTACCCTCTAAACACCAACAGGCAAGGGCCAAGGTGGATTTCTGACTATCCCCTCGGGAATGACAGTTCACAGGGATTGATGCTTGCTGTTATGCTTTTTTATAAACCTCCGCTTATCGCTAATAACATTTAAAATCATAAGCTTAATAAAAAAGGCACTGCATTTCCCCACTCCCTCTCTGCACTTTTCCAGCCATTTTGACGAAATTCAAGTTGTTGCATTTTTGCAGATTTCAGCAACCCGATGGAGACGCCAACACCTTGACATCCCCACCCTTCAGCGGTGGCGCGCTTCAGGGTGAGGATTCCCAGGTCGTCACCTTCCTGGTTCCTGTTTCACCGTCTGTTGCCTCAATGCCTTGGCATTGCCGGTCTTACACAAACTCCACAGGCGTCGCTTCCCGAGTGCCCCTCGGTAGTTACCTCTTTAGTTTTCAGCGCCAGCCAATAGCGCGGTGCCAGCTTGCAAGATATTGCGGGCGGCGTTGATATCCCGGTCTATGCCCTGGGTGCCGCAGCCTGGGCAATCCCAGACACGTACATGAAGCGGTAGCGCTTCCAGTACATAGCCGCATCCATGGCAGCGTTTGCTGCTGGGGTACCAGCGGTCGATCTGGACGAACTGGCGTCCTGCCCAAGCCGCTTTGTAGTCAAGCTGGCGCACCAGCTCCCCCAGCCAACATTGCTGATGGCTTTAGAGAGATGGCGATTTTTGACCATGTTCTTCACCTGCAAACTCTCCGCTGCAATCACTTGGTTCTCGTTAACGATCTGGCGGGTGAGTTTATGCAGGTGGTCAAGTCGCGTGTCAGCGATCTTGGCGTGACAACGAGCGACCTTTAACCGTGCCTTGGCGCGGTTGTTGGAGCCTTTTTGCTTACGGCTTAATTGCCGCTGTGCCCGCGCCAGTTTCCTCTCATAGCGTGCCGCATGACGCGGATTGTTGACCCGCTGGCCCTCGCTGGTCACGAACAGGTCTTTTAGTCCCAGGTCGATACCGGTCATGTTAGGCGTGATCGGCAGCTCCTCAGTGTCTATCTTGCACAGACAGCTAATGAAGTAGCGGCCTGCTGCGTCCTTTGACACGGTGACGGTGCTAGGCGCTGACGGTAGCTCGCGGCTCCAGCGAATGTTCAGCGGCTCGCGGCACTTGGCGAGCGTGATCTGACCATCACGGTACGAAAATGCCGAACTGGCAAAGGTGGCTGACTGCCGGTGCTTCTTGGATTTAAAGTTGGGATATCGCGCCCGCTTGGCAAAGAAATTCTTGAAAGCGGTTTGTTGGTGGCGCAGGCATTGCTGCAATGGCACCGAACTGACCTCCGCTAAAAACGCGGTATCCGGTTGCTTTTTGAGCTGGGTCAGAAAGGCGCTGGCATCGGTGTAACCAACTTTCTCTTGGCGCTCATAAAAGGCATCGGTGCGATAGCGCAACACGGCATTCCACACAAACCTCACGCACCCGAATGTCCGCGCCAGCAGGATTTCCTGCTCAGGCGTTGGATAAAAACGGTATTTGTAGGCGCGTTCGGTTTGCATAATTTACAGAATAGGCTGTTTTCTGTAAGATTTCAAGTACCAACAAGGCACCCTGCCGGGTGCCGCGCTTATATCCCTTCGCGCTTCGCGACTCAGGAAGGGGTTTTACGCGCTTCTGGATAAAGACCGCATTGCATCAAGCAGTTTGCGAAACCAGCTTTCGAGTCAGAAAACCGGCGCAGGGCCTGCCACACAATCTCGGCACGCTCGACCACCAATTCCTTGGTTCTCAACAACGTTTCGAGCACATCCACGATCTCGCTTTTAGCAAATTTGCGCGTAAACCCTCGCCCAATGCGGGCGGGGATATAAGCGGGCAGCGCGATAGCGCTGCAGGGGGTTGATCTTTACCTTTCGTCGTTTATTATGGATAGATATACAGCCTTAATAGCCCCATGCCATGCTAAAAGCCACGAAAGTACGTCTCTACCCGACCCCTGAACAGGCAGCGTTCTTGAACGCCCAGTTTGGCGCGGTGCGGTTTGTGTACAACAAGGCATTGCATATCATCAGCACACAGTACAAACGGCATGGTACCAAGCTCCGCGCTAAGAAAGACCTCAAGCCGCTACTGGCAGTGGCGAAGAAGTCCCGCAAATACCCCTGGCTTAAAGACTACGATTCGATTGCGTTGCAACAAGCGTGTATTAACCTGGATCGGGCTTTCCAGAACTTCTTTAATCCCCAGCTAAAAGCTCGATATCCGAGGTTCAAGCGCAAGCACGGCAAACAATCGAGCTATCACTGCACCGGCATCAAGCTCGGTGAGGGCGATATCAAGATACCGAAACTCACCCCCATCAAGGCACGCCTTCATCGTGAGATCACAGGTACACTGAAAAGCATTACCTTGACCCGCACCACCACCGGCAAATACTACGCCTCGGTGCTGGTCGATGACGGAGAGGAAGCCCCGGCATCGCTGCAAACAGTGGGCACCGTACTGGGTGTGGACATGGGGCTGACACACTTGGCCATCGACTCGGAAGGTAACAAGACGGCCAACCCCCGCTTCCTCAAGCAGGCGCGCGCCAACCTACGCCGCAAGCAGAAAGCACTCTCCCGCTGCCAGAAAGGCAGCAAAGGCCGTGCGAAAGCACGGCTCAAGCTCGCCAAGGCGCACGAGCGTCTGGCGAATACCCGTGCTGACTTCCAGCACAAGCTGTCTCGACAACTCATTGACGATAACCAAGCGGTGGTGGTCGAGACCTTGAAAGTCAAAAACATGCTGAAAAACCGCAAGCTGGCCAAGCACATTGCCGATGCCAGTTGGTACGACCTGATCCAAAAGCTGGCGTACAAGGCAGAAGCCCAGGGCAAGCACCTGGTCAAAATCGACCAGTGGTTTGCCAGCACCAAGACCTGTGCTGGCTGCGGCCACAAGGTCGATAAGATGCCGCTCAGCATTCGCACCTGGGATTGCCCTGGTTGCGGCACAAAAGGCATTGACCGTGACATTAACGCCGCGATCAACATTCGCCAGCAGGGCATTATCAAACTACGAGCCGAAGGACTGTCGGTTCCTGCCAACGGAGGCATGCGTAAATCCGGCCACGCGTCGGTTGCTGCCTAAGAAGTTGGAAGCCTCGCCCGTGGCGCGTCAGCGCTTAGGGTGGGGAGCAGTCACTCGCCTGATAGCAGCTCTGAAGCACCCATACCAGTTCCATGACCGAAACCATGTCGATGAAGCCTAGCTCTCCGGCTGTTATTAACCCGGCAATCAAATAGGCTGCTATTAATTCATTTAAAATCAATATTTTGTATTCATTTTTCCATATCTGAAAGGTTGTCGGGTTAATAGTCCGGCAATTGGAATACAAGGCCGCCTGGTCGGGGCGCCAACTGGTGAAAGTGAGCCAGTGGTTCCCCAGCAGCAAGCTGTGCCATGGCTGTGGCCACAAGGTTGAGAAACTGCCGCTGTCGCAACGTCACTGGCACTGCCAGGGGTGCGGCCACCCCATTGACCGCGACATCAACGCGGCCAGGAATATACAAACCGCTGGGCTGATACATATAGCACCTTGAAGTGTGTAATTTGTGTGTTTTTTCGCCAACAAAGCCCGCTGAACAGTGGGCGATACCGCACAAGTGAGTAGTGTAAATCGTGTAGCCTGTGTCGCCGTGCTAGGCAGTCGGCACAGGGATATCGGTGCCTCCGTTGCCACCTGCCAAACAAGGAGTTTCCGTAGCAGCCGTTATTACACACGCTTCTACACAGTGTGTATTTTCGCTATCCGTGGCGAAGTCACCGCCACTGCTGGCTTTCAGGCATTCACTCACTCGCTTACACACATTTTGCTATATAGAACGGGCTGGCGGGGTTAGCCTGTGGAGCGACCGGAGGGGATAGCGGCTTAGCCGCTGTCTAGTGAAGGCGTGTGGAAGCAAGAAGGTTCTGAGGGTGACCTTGAAACCCTCGTCCAGAACGCGAAGCGCGACGGGCGTATAGGGAGTGTCAGGTGTGAATCTCATGTTCGATGGCGGTTGCCACAAACTGGTTTAGACTCTGCCCTCTAGCAGTAGCAGCATCTACTGCATGCTCGTGAATTTCAGCAGGCAGGCGAACCTGGAACTTGCCCGAATAGGACTTGGATGGCTGAATACCGAGGCGCTCGCACTCTTCAAGAAAAATGCGAAGGGATACCCGGCCTTCCTTGTGAAGATCGGAGACACTATCGGCGTAAAAATCGGCGCCGCCGTTAAGTCCGACGAACTCGCCGCGAAACATTTCAACCTCTGGATCGTATTGAATCACGGCGCGATAGCCGTCGATAGCCATGATGTTGTTCATGGGGCTTCTCCATTCTCTTTTAACCACTTACGGATACTGGCAACGGCACCCTTGTCTGTATCTGGCGATGGGTGCGGTCGGTGAAATACGCGCACTTCGCCGAACAGCACAACCGCAATGCGCGAGCCTTCGCGCTCACTAACCTCAGCACCAAGCGCCATGAACAGAGATTCTATGTCGCTCCATGCGATGGTGCCTGAAACAGGACGACTAAAGATGGCGGCCAGTGTTTTCGCGTGCTTGCGTTTCAGCGTCATTTAGTACTGCTTGTTGGTACTATGAGTATATTGGAAGAACCTTAGGCGTTACTGAGCATTGCGTCAAGTTCTACGCACTGGGTTGAGCTGCAAAGATGACATAGAATCTGCTGCCATCTGGATCAACACCTTACCGTGACTGCTCCCCACCCTAAGCGCTGACGCGCCACGGGCGAGGCTTCCAACTTCTTAGGCAGCAACCGACGCGTGGCCGGATTTACGCATGCCTCCGTTGGCAGGAACCGACAGTCCTTCGGCTCGTAGTTTGATAATGCCCTGCTGGCGAATGTTGATCGCGGCGTTAATGTCACGGTCAATGCCTTTTGTGCCGCAACCAGGGCAATCCCAGGTGCGAATGCTGAGCGGCATCTTATCGACCTTGTGGCCGCAGCCAGCACAGGTCTTGGTGCTGGCAAACCACTGGTCGATTTTGACCAGGTGCTTGCCCTGGGCTTCTGCCTTGTACGCCAGCTTTTGGATCAGGTCGTACCAACTGGCATCG
>NZ_JABFHI010000014.1 GCF_013112225.1 Vreelandella azerica
AATGCCAGCCCAGCACAGTGGCGCAGGTCATCCAGCTCTGCATAAATGGCACCTTGTTCGGGAATATCCGGTTCAACGGCTTCACAGGTCGTTGAGACTGAGGGCACACAGCGTAGACGAGCCTGGATACCACCGATGCTTTCAACACCTTCGGCAATGTATCTGGCCATACTAGCCGTCGCGCCGCTACGTGAGTAATAGAGTACAAGAACATACGGAAGGGGGCACTCATACGGGCATTAATCTCCGACGATAAGGGGCGCTGGGTTATCTAACTCAACCGGTATAGTAGCAGAATCAGCCAGGCGTCGGTAAACCCAGGCGCGGGACCCATCCGCCAGGGTAATTTCCTGGCGGGAATAGCGCATGCCAAGGCGCTCATAGCGGTCCAGCCGTCTCAGCTGTTCAGGTGTCACTGTCAGGCGTAAGCCTTCAACATGGTCGTTTTCAGCGAAGGAAAGATCCAGGCCGTTTTTACGGTAGTTTTCCAAGCGTGCTGGCCTGGGTTGGCCGTTAGCTCCCATGACCAGCCAGCGGACGGGCGCATAGGTAAGTGTGCCGTAAACAAATACATGGTGTGTCCTCTGCTCAATATCAGCCACATCATCAGGGCGTTCATAAAACCATGGACTCAGCATGGTCAGCCATAACCAGGCTAACACGCTTACAACCCCCAGCAGGGCAATCACCAGCCAACGTCTTTTTCGCTTTGGGTTACTCAACATCATCTACGCCGCTCCCATAAGGTTTATCACACTGGGCTAAATCCCTGTGCTAACACTTTCCTTACTTAATTGGGAAAGTTTTTGTTAGCATAAGGCTTCCACCCGCCGGAGGAATTCAATATGAATCAGCCTATGCGTGATGACATGGATTTCAAGGCTTTAGTTGGTGATGTGCAGCCGCTTGGCCGCACGAACCTGGCCGATACTGGTAAAAAGCGTTCGCAGGCAACAGAAGCTCAGCAGGCTCGGCGTGAAGCGGCCCAGGCCGTGCTGGATGAGCGTAACTTCCTCTCTGATGATTTTGTTGATCTGTTACCCCCTTTCGACCCCATGGAGTTTCTGCGCGAAGGCGTTCAGCAAGCCGTGGTGGACAAACTCAGGCAGGGTGGCTATCCCGTTCAAGCCCAGCTGCACCTGATTCGACGCCCTCTGGCAGAATGTCGTCGTTTGTTGTTTCCTTTTGTGCATGACGCTTACAGCCACGACCTGCGCTCCGTTATGATTGTGCATGGGCGCGGAAGAGAAATGGACAGCCCGGCGAATGTACTGCGTTCCTACCTGGCCAAATGGCTCCAGCAGTTTGAGGAGGTTCAGGCCTATACTTCCGCGCAATCCTCAGATGGCGGATTAGGCGCCACCTGGGTGATGCTGCGCAAAAGCGAACGCGCAAAAGCCAGTAACCGTGAACGCCAACAGAAACGGCGTGGTTAAAGGCTAAGGTTCAGTTATTGGGAATACCGCAAAGAAGTGATCACAGGGCAGTTTCAACTGCCTTGTGACATAACATCTAAATGTTGAACCAGCTCTGCTTGAAATAGCTGTTTACACTGGCTACCTAGATTAACTGCATGCAAGCATTTCCCGCTCGGCAGGCTGGGCTTGGCGTCTTTCAAACATTGCCTGACGCAGCTCGACATCCGTTTGGTAACGCACGCTGATGGCGTTAATAGCGCGCAGTGCGTCTTCAGGATGCTGATCATGACGCAGCGCCATGGCGGTGAACCCACAGCGGCGCATATAGTCCAGCTGGTCAACCAGAACATCGCCAACGGCACGAATCTCACCCTGGTAGCCGAACCGCTCACGTAGCAGGCGCGCCAGCGTATAACCTCGGCCATCGGTAAAGGCCGGAAAATCAATCGCAATAGCGCTGGCTCGGTCAAGTTCGGCAGCCAAGGCAGGGCCGATCAGGGTGTCGCTGGCCAATAAGGGCGCCAGCTCCTCATCAGTACGATGGGCTTGCCATAAGGCCAAGGGAACGAAAGCAGGGCGTTGCTCGGGCAATGTTTCTTCAGCATAGGAAGCACACCAGGCGTTGATGTCTGCAAGTTCACCGTTAACGATCAGGTGGTCTGCATGCACCGGGATAACATCCGTTTCGTCTGCTTGCGTTGCATGGGCAGCTGAGTGATTACTGGGCATAAACACGCTCCTTGAAGGGTTTCAGGCCAATACGGCGGTAGGTATCCAGAAAGCGCTCATCATCGTGGCGTTGGGCAACATAGACTTCCAGTACCTTTTCGACCACAGCAGGCACGTCTTCGCGGAAGAAAGACGGGCCAAGAATCTTGCCAAGCGAGGCATCGTCGGTTGAATTACCGCCAATAGAAATCTGGTAGTACTCTTCGCCTTTTTATCGACCCCGAGAATCCCGATATGGCCGACATGGTGATGACCACAGGCGTTCATGCAGCCTGAAATATTCAGATCCAGCGGGCCGAGGTCATAGAGAAAGTCCAGATCCTCAAAACGCTCCTGCAGTGCCTGGGCGATGGGGATGGAAACCGCATTTGCCAGGCCACAATAGTCACCGCCGGGGCAGCAGATGATATCGTTGAGGGTGCCTACCGTGGGGTTGGCCATTCCCAGGGCGTCCAGTTCCTGCCAGAGAGCTTGCAGTTCATCTACGGGAACATCCGATAGCACAAGGTTCTGTTCGTGGGTCACTCGCACTTCACCAAAGCTGTAACGGTCGGCCAGATCCGCCACGGCGTCCATCTGGTCAGCCGTCACATCCCCTGGGGCATGTTCGCGACGCTTGAGAGAGAGGGTCACCGCTTTATAGCCTGGCACCTTATGCTCAGTGACGTTATTAGTCACAAAGCGGGCAAAAGCACGGTTTTCGTTGCGCAGCTGTTCATATTCCTGCACAGCGCTTTCAGCAACGGCGCGCCTTTGCGGTTCGGAGAAATGCGCTTTGGCAGCGTCAACTGCGGGCTGATTGAGGGTTTGCGGCCCATCCTTGAGATGCATCCACTCTTCTTCTGCTCTACGACGAAATTCCTCAATGCCGAGTGCCTTGACCAGAATCTTGATACGTGCCTTGAACTTGTTATCACGCCGACCAAACTGGTTGTACACACGCACACAGGCTTCCAGATAGGTCAACAGATGCTGCCAGGGCAGATCCTCCCGTACCACGTCGCCAATCATGGGAGTACGCCCAAGGCCGCCACCTGCCAGCACTTTTATGCGCAGCTCGCCCTCGGCATTGCGCCAGAAACGCAGGCCAATATCATGTACCTGAATGGCAGCACGATCTTCGGACGCGCCGCTGACGGCAATCTTGAACTTGCGCGGCAAATAGGCAAATTCAGGGTGTAAGGTTGACCACTGGCGAATCAGTTCACACCAGGGGCGTGGGTCTTCCACTTCATCGCCAGCAATTCCTGCGAACTGGTCGCTGGTGGTATTGCGGATACAGTTGCCGCTGGTCTGAATGGCATGCATTTGCACCTTGGACAGATCCGCCAGGATATCGGGAATATCCTCTAGCGCTGGCCAGTTAAGCTGCAGGTTCTGGCGGGTGGTAAAGTGGCCGTAACCTCGGTCATAGCGTCGGGTAATTGCCGCTAGAGCGCGCAGTTGGTAACCCGCCAGCATTCCATAAGGGATGGCGATCCGCAGCATGGGGGCATGTTTTTGAATATACAGGCCGTTTTGCAGGCGTAGCGGGCGAAATTCTTCTTCTCCCAGCCGCCCGGAGCGATAGCGCTGCATCTGATCACGGAACTGAGCAACGCGTTCGTCAACCAGGGTCTGGTCGTGAATATCGTAACGGTACATAAATGGCTGAACCCTGCTGAATGCACATTAAGGCTGTGCAGGTGTCATTGGCATGGCGTTGAGTAAAGCTTTCAACGCCATGCGTGGTTCATAACACTCTAACAAGGGCCATATATACTTCAAAGTAATATATAATTATTTTTTTATTACTTTATCGTTCGTTAAGGTGATGTCGTCGCAATGATTGACGATCTCTCACGCCACGGGTGCCTTTTCTTCGGCAGGCTCATAGGAAAGCACCGGTGCCAGCCAACGTTCCAGGTAGGAGAGTGGCATGCCCTTACGCTGCGCCAGCACCTCTACCTGATCGCGGGTAATCTTACCGGTCGAAAAATATTTCGATTGCGGATGGGAGAAATACCAGCCGGATACCGCAGCGGCGGGCCACATGGCGAAGTTTTCCGTCAGCTCAAGGCCGGTATGGCGAGGCGCATCAAGCAGTTCGAAAAGGGCCGTTTTCTCAGTATGATCCGGGCAGGCAGGATAGCCAGGGGCAGGGCGGATGCCCTGATATTTCTCGGCAATCAGTGCCTCATTATCCAGTGATTCTTCAGGTACATAGCCCCAGAGCTCCTTGCGCACCCGTTCATGCAAGCGTTCGGCAAAGGCTTCCGCCAGGCGGTCGGTCAATGCCTGTACCATGATGGCGTTGTAGTCATCGCCGGCTGCTTCATAAGCCTTGGTAAGCGCCTGCACGCCGTGGCCGGTGGTGACGGCAAAGCCACCGATCCAATCCGCGGTGCCTGTCTCTTTCGGAGCAATAAAGTCAGCCAAGCTATAGCACAGGCCATCGCGGCCCTTGGTGGTCTGCTGACGAATATGATGCAATCGCTTGATGACGTCCTGGCGGTTCTCGTCGCGATAAACTTCGATCACGTCATCGTCAATGCTGTTGGCTGGCCAGAAGCCTACCACGCCCTGAGCCTTGATCAGATTTTCATCGATCAGCTTCTTGAGCATTGCCTGGGCATCACTGAACAGGTTGCGTGCGGCTTCCCCTACGACCTTATCATCCAGGATTTTCGGGTATTTACCTGCCAGTTGCCAGCTCATGAAAAACGGCGTCCAGTCAATCCGTTCGACAAGCTCTGTAAGGTTGTATTCATCAAAGACCTTGATGCCGGTAAACCCTGGAGCAGGCGGGGTGTAGGTCGTCCACTCTGTGCGAAAACGCCGTTTGCGCGCTTGCTCGTAACTCAGATCCGCCGCTTTCGGGCGACGCTTGGCATTACGTTCACGCACCTTTTCATATTCGCTACGGATCTCAGCCACATAGCTGTGTTTAAGCGAGTCAGTCAGCAAGTGCCCAGCTACCCCGACGGCGCGGGACGCATCGGTGACGTAGATCACCGGGTGTTCATACTGAGGTTCGATCTTGACAGCGGTGTGCGCTTTTGACGTCGTAGCGCCACCGATCAGCAGCGGCAAGTTCATCTTGCGTCGCTGCATTTCCTTGGCAACGTGGACCATTTCATCCAGAGAAGGAGTAATCAGTCCGGAAAGGCCGATAATGTCGGCGTTATGCTCCTCGGCGGCCTGGAGGATTTTCTCGGTAGGCACCATAACGCCCAGATCAATGACTTCGTAGTTATTACATTGCAGCACGACGCCGACAATATTCTTGCCAATGTCATGCACGTCGCCCTTGACGGTCGCCATGACGATCTTGCCTTTGGCCTTGGTAGCCTCAGTTTTTTCCGCTTCGATATAGGGGATCAGGTAGGCTACCGCTTGTTTCATTACCCGCGCGGACTTAACCACCTGAGGCAAAAACATCTTGCCGTCACCAAACAGGTCACCGACCACATTCATGCCGTCCATCAGCGGGCCTTCAATCACCTCAATGGGGCGTTCGGCCTGGGCTCTGGCCTCTTCGGTGTCGTCTTCGATATAGGCGGTAACCCCTTGACCAGGGCATGCTCAATACGCTTGTTGACGGGCCACTCGCGCCATTCAAGATCTTCCTTGCGGGCGTTGCCGCTACCATCACCCTTGAACTGGTCGGCAATCTCCAGCAGGCGTTCAGTGCCGTCGTCACGGCGGTTAAGCACCACATCTTCGACGGCGTCGCGCAATTCGCTGGGCAAGTCGTCATAGACCGCCAGCTGGCCGGCATTGACGATCCCCATCGACAGTCCGGCGCGAATGGCGTGATAGAGAAAGACGGAGTGTATCGCCTCGCGAACGGCATTATTGCCCCGGAACGAGAACGACACATTGGAGACGCCGCCGGATACCATGGCGTGGGGCAGGTGCTCACGGATCCAGCGGGTTGCCTCGATAAAGTCAACCGCGTAGTTGTTATGCTCTTCAATACCAGTGGCAATGGCAAAGATATTGGGGTCAAAGATGATGTCTTCCGGCGGAAAGCCGATATCATCGACCAGCACGCGATAGGCGCGTTCACAGATTTCAGTCTTGCGTGCAAACGTATCCGCCTGGCCCTGTTCATCAAACGCCATCACTACGATAGCAGCGCCATAGCGACGGCATTTGGTGGCCTGTTCACGAAAGGCGGCTTCTCCTTCCTTAAGGGAAATCGAATTGACCACTGCCTTGCCCTGAACACATTGCAGACCCGCTTCGATAATCTCCCACTTGGAAGAGTCGATCATAATAGGCACGCGGGCAATATCCGGCTCACCGGCAATCAGGTTCAGAAAGCGCACCATGGCATCCTGGGATTCGAGCATCCCCTCATCCATGTTGATATCAATCACCTGGGCGCCGTTTTCAACCTGCTCCAGCGCCACCTCCAGAGCGGTGGTGTAATCTTCCTCAACGATCAGCCGCTTGAAACGCGCCGAACCGGTCACATTGGTGCGCTCACCCACGTTAACGAACAGGGAATCGGAAGCGATACTAAAAGGCTCAAGACCCGACAAACGGCAGGCCGCCGGGCGCTTGGGCACTGTACGCGGCTTGACGCCGGATACCGCCTCAGCCACTGCCCGGATATGCTCCGGGGTGGATCCACAGCAGCCGCCGATAATATTCACCAGGCCACTGCTGGCAAATTCGCCAACAATGCTGGCCATTTCTTCTGGCGTCTGGTCATACTCGCCAAATTCGTTGGGCAGACCGGCATTGGGATGGGCCGAGACAAAGGTGTCTGCCTTGGTGGCCAGCTCTTCCAGATAAGGGCGCAGCTCTTCAGCACCGAGCGCGCAATTAAGGCCAATAGACAGCGGCCGGGCATGCCTGACCGAGTTCCAGAAGGCCTCTGTCGTCTGCCCGGAAAGAGTACGGCCTGAGGCATCGGTAATCGTGCCGGATATCATTACCGGTAGACGCTCACCACGCTGATCAAACAGTTCTTCAAGGGCGTAGATGGCCGCCTTAGCGTTCAGGGTATCGAAAATGGTTTCGATCAGAATCAGATCGGCCCCACCTTCGATCAGGGCAATGGCTGCTTCACGGTAATTTGTACACAGCTCATTGAAGGTAACGTTGCGCTTTGCCGGGTCATTAACATCCGGCGACAGTGAGGCGGTACGCGACGTTGGCCCGAGTACGCCGGCAACGTAACGTGGCTGACCGGTTTCCTGAGCCACTGCATCGCAGACTTCCCGGGCAATGCGGGCAGATTCACGGTTGATTTCGACCACCAGATCTTCCATGCCATAATCTGATTGCGATAGCCGTGTACTATTAAAGGTATTGGTCTCGATGATATCTGCACCGGCTTCCAGATAGGCACGGTGAATACGTGCCACCACATCCGGGCAGGTAAGTGCTAGCAGATCATTATTGCCTTTAAGATCAGAGGGCCAATCCTGGAAACGCTCACCACGGAACTCCGCTTCGCTTAATTCGGCGTTCTGCAGCATGGTGCCCATGCCGCCATCAAGGATCAGAATACGTTGAGAAAGACGTTCGTTTAAAGTCGCAGTCAAGACACTAGCAGACATGGCAGGAATAAGTCTCCAGCATTACCATCATCAAAAGGATGGTAAAACTTTAATAATTAGCAAAAGAATAAACATAATACTACCAGAGCACGGCGCCTGACACAGTATCCATAGCATAAAGCCTACTAAAATACTCGGGATTGTGTCGGCGGTGAGTTTTGCTTACCATAGAGAAAAATCTGATGTGCAAGTGGTTTTCGCCACCGCCACGAGAGGAATAGACCCCCATGAGCACGACCGAAACAGAACTCCAAGGTATTGAAATCACCGACAGCGCACAAGAATATCTGGCCGAACTGCTTGAAAAGCAGAATGTTGATGGCATTGCCGTGCGTATCTTTATCACTCAGCCAGGAACGCCCTATGCAGAAACCTGCCTGGCTTACTGCCGCCCAGGGGAAGAAGAACCCACCGACGAAAAGCTTGAACTGGAGAAGATCAGTGCGTTTTTGGACAAGAACAGCCTGCCTTTTCTGGAAGAAGCGGTTGTCGATTTCAACGCCGACCGCATGGGTGGCCAACTGACCATTAAGGCGCCCAACGCCAAGATGCCCAAGGTCAATGCCGATAGTCCGTTGGAAGATCGCATTAACTATACCCTGTACAGTGAGATCAATCCTGGGCTTGCTGCTCACGGTGGTGAAATCAAACTGATCGAATTGACCGACGACAAGGTGGCGGTTCTGGCCTTTGGCGGCGGTTGCCAAGGGTGCGCTGCGGTGGATTTGACCCTGAAGGATGGCGTGGAAAAAACCTTGATGGAGCGCATCCCTGAATTGGCGGGTATCCGCGATGTGACCGACCATACCGACACTACCAACGCCTATTACCGTTAGGCGTTACTCAGTCATTATAGGCTGAGTCAATAGTTTAAAAGTGCAAATCTAGATCAAATCAGGCGCCTGCTTTAAAAGCTTGGCGCCTTTTTTATGACTGTGATGGCCCATCATTCACCGTCTGTTCAGATGATTCCCGAGCATCCTGCGGCTCGCCGTCACCGCTCAGGCGGGTGGGCAGTGTCGACATCTGACGCTGTAGAGCCTGTACGCTATCCATGATGTCCTTCTGCCACTGGCCACCTTGCTGCTTGAGCGCGTCAGTATACTGCTGCTGCCAACGCGCTTGTTCCTGCCGGGCCGATTCCAGTTGCGCCTGATGCTGCGCTAGCTGGTGTTGCAACTGCCCGTTCAGGCGTGATTTTTCTTCCAGCGATTGCTCCGTCAGCGCCAGCCTGGATGCTAACTCCTGGCGTGCCTGCTGCTCACCTTTTAAAGAGGACTGAAGTTTTACGAGACGCTCTTCCTGCTGCTGTAACTTTTTATTCAGGGCTTTTTGTTCAGTGGCACGCTCCTGGCGTGTGTTATCCAGCAGGCTCATCAGTCTGGCTTCAGTGGTTTCGTTACGCTGCTGTTCCTGCTTCAGCTGTTGTTCCAGGCGTTGCTCTTGTTGGTGCATCTCTGCCTGATGGCGATCTGCACTGTCTTGCAGTTGCTGGTGTACGTCATTGAGCTGTTTCACCGCCTGATCATGAGCACTGGCATGGCGCTGGGATTCCACTTCCCAGTGCTCGGCATGGGCCTGAGCTTGAGCCAGCGCCGTGGTGGCCTTGCTCAGCTGTTCCTCGATATGGCGTAAATGCGCCGTCAGCGCATTTTCCCGCTGTTCAGCATTCGCCGCTTTCTGCTTTTCCTGCTCAACGGTCTGCTGTGCGTCAGCCACCTTCCTGTCAGCTTCTTCCCGGTAATGCAAAAGCCCTTGGTGGGCGGCTTCCTGCGCCTGACGCCATAGTTCTGAAGCTGTCGTTACCACCACTTCAGGCACGCCTTTAGGTGGCGGGACATCCTTGTTCTGTTCGCGTTCGTGACGCCAGTGGCGGAAATGCTCGCTGATGGTCGTAAAGCTGCCGGTGCCCAATACATCGCGGATACGCTGCACGCTGGGGGTGTCGCCCCGGGTCAGAAGTTCATCGATTGCCTGTTGTACGTCACTGTACTGGATGCCATTGCGCGCCATTCGTTGCTCCTTAGGCAGCTTGATTTAGCCGTGATTATAACGGATTTTTGCTAGCGATGGTGCACAAATAGCGTAAATTACATATTACGTATTATGTAATAATATTTATTCTAAAAAGATAAATTCAAGATTACCCGCATTATCTTGAATTTTTTCAGCAGTAATGGCACTGTCAGTGATGCATAGTTCATAGGTGCGATAGAGATCTTCAGGCTATCAAAACAGCAGCATTCAAAGGGGCAGGGCGTGGATACAGGATTGGAATCTCAAAGTGCTGTCAGTGTCAGTAAAAACAATGCTTTAAGTAGCGAGTGGCTGCCTGGCAAGCCGCACCGCCACCCGTCGTTGCGTATCAACGCTCACAGCGATACCGACGCTGTTAGTCACTGGCTAAGCGAATACACCGCCAGCCCGCAAACCTGGCGTGCCTACCAGCGCGAAGCGGAGCGTTTGCTGTTATGGCTTGCCCAGCAACCACTGAGCCTGAATGACGTTGATCGCGCAGTGCTTCAGGCGTTTGAGGCCTTTCTGGCAGACCCGCAGCCAAGTACGGTATGGGTCGGGCCTTCAAAACCCAGGCAGCACCCAGAGTGGCGACCTTTTAGAGGCCCTTTATCAGCCGCCAGCCGTCGCCAGAGCCTGGTCATCCTGCAAGGCATGTTCAGTTGGCTGGTAGAAGCTGGCTGGGTGAGCCACAACCCGTTTCGCTTGATGCGTGATAAATCCCGGCGCCTGAACAATCAGGCCCCGCGGATTGAGCGCTATCTGGAAAAAAGCCTGTGGGATTGGCTGTGGATGTGGTTACAGCGGGAGGTAGACGGCCACCCGCGCGCTCAATTTGAGCAGGCGCGCCGCCGGATTATCTTCGCCTTTGCCTATATGCTGGCCCCACGCATCAGCGAAATGGCCGCGGCGAACATGGGCGATATCTACCAAAGGGAAGGGCGCTGGTGGTGGGAGGTGACCGGCAAGGGCGCCAAGCTGGCCCAGGTACCGGTACCGGATGATTTCATGCGCCACCTGGCACAATGGAGAGAAGCACTGGGGTTGACGCCTCAACCGCTATTTCAGGAAGACACACCCTTGTTGCGCTCGCTGAATGGCCAGCGCAGCATCAGCGATAATCAGCTCTATCGTCTGATCCGCGCCACCTTTCAGCAAGCGGCGGATGCGCTGGAACAGGAGGGCGGTAGCAAGGCTCAGATAGAGGCATTACGCCATGCCACGCCTCACTGGCTGCGTCATACGGCAATTACCCACCAGGCCCAGGCAGGTATCAGTTTGCGCTACCTGGCTGAAAGTGCCCGCCATGCGCGGCTGGAAACCACTTCCCGATATTTACACAACGAAGACGAGCAGTGGCACCATGAACAACAGCGCCACCGTTTACACTCAACATCGCCCGAGTAAGGCGATACGCGTTATAATTTCCCTATGTTCACAAAGTCGTTTATAAAGCATCCAACTGACACGAGTAGAGAGCTATCATGAGTACTGAGCAAGCCCAGCAAGAGTTAGTTGAAGAGTTCGAGATATTTGATAACTGGATGGATCGTTATCAATATATTATTGATATGGGCAAGCAGCTGCCTGAATTTCCAGACACATTGAAAACAGAGGAAAACAAGATTCAGGGCTGTCAATCCAATGTCTGGATGATCCATGAGCAGCAGGGCGACAAGCTGACCTTCAAGGCGACGTCCGATGCTGCGATTGTCTCTGGGCTAATTGCCGTATTGCTGCGTATCTATAGCGAACGCAGCGCGGATGACATTCAGAATACGCCGCCCCACTTCATGGCGGATCTGGGGCTCGACAAGCATCTGTCGCCGACCCGCAGCAATGGCCTGAATGCCATGCTGGAACGTATTTATAGCGTCGCTAAACAGTCAAGCTAAGGCGCTTTTTTATCGGTAGTTTCTTGATGGTTATCCGTGCAATTATCTTCCCGGCGTAGTTCTTCACTGCATAGTTCTTCGCTGCGCCCACCGGGCACAGGGTCCATGCCGCCGGGGTTGCCTGGGTGGCACTTGATGATACGCCGGATCGCCATCCATCCGCCTTTGAAGGGGCCATGTACCTGTAGCGCTTCTATAGTGTAGGACGAGCAGCTGGGCCAGAAGCGGCAGCGTGGCCCGAGCAGCGGGCTGATCACCAACTGATAAATGCGGATCAGCCCAACCAGCAATAACACCAACGCGCGTTTTAGGCCCTTAGCGACTGCACGCCATACTCTCGGTAGTGAGAACTCAAGCCTTGCCATACAGCTCAGCAGGATCGATAAGCGGCTGAGCATTAATTTCCACTCGGTTATCAGCAAGCTCAATATAGAAACAGCTGCGCCGACCGGAGTGGCAGGCAGGGCCGGTTTGATCCACCTGAACCAGCAGGGTGTCACCATCACAGTCCAGCGCCGCTGATTTCAAGCGCTGCTGCTGACCGGAAGATTCACCCTTACGCCATAGCTTCCCGCGTGAACGCGAATAATAGCAAACCCGCCCAGTACGCAGCGTTTCATCCAGCGCTTCTCGATTCATCCAGGCCATCATCAATACTTCACCGCTATCAAACTGCTGGGCAATGGCGGGAATCAAGCCCTGCTCGTTGAACTTAATAGCATCCAGCAGAGTATTCAGGTCAGGCAGGTCAATGGCTGGTTTGGCCGGCTCTAGCTGTTTGAACAGGGTCGACATAAAGCTCTCTTAAAATAACGATGATTAATTTATTCAGCCGCTGACTGGCAGCGGGCACACAAGCCCTGCAGTTCTATGGTCTGACGCTCTACCTGGAAGCCTTTGTCAGCAGCCTTAGTGGCTAGCTGCGAACCAATATCGTCAAGATGCAGCTCTTCCACGTAGCCGCAAACGCGGCAGATCAAAAGCTGGAAGCCGTGAGTATGCTCAGGGCAGGCGCAGGCCACATAGGCATTCTGCGATTCAATGCGATGCACCAGACCCTGTTCTATCAGAAAATCCAGCGCACGATAAACCGTCGGCGGACGCGCGGCTGCATGCTCAGTTGAGAGCTGATCGAGCAGATCATAGGCTTTCAGACCGCCACCGCTGTGGGCTATCAATTCCAGCACTTTACGACGTATAGGCGTGAAGCGTACGCCACGTGACTGGCATTGGTTAGCAGCTTGCTTGATCAAGGCGGTAGTCTGAGGCATGCAACGACTCTAGGTAGCTAAATTAAAAAATCAAAATCAGTTTACGTGTTTACGCCCAGCGTGTCAGCGCTGCTGACAAGCTCGCTGCGCCGTGCAAAGTGGTGCTGGGCAAAAGCGACTCTGGCCTGAGGCTCCATGCCTTCCGGTTGACGTTCGATAAGATCCAGGCGCGGTCGCAAACCTTCTCCGTTGGTCATCTGAATCGCCAGCCCCGGGCGCGCATTCAGTTCCAGCAGCATAGGGCCATGATCACGATCAAGCACCATATCGGTGCCCAAGTAGCCCAAGCCTGTCATTTCATAGCAGCTGGCCGCCAGGTTGAGCAGGGTTTGCCAGTGCGGCACCTTAAGGCCGGCCAGATCATGGTCTGTATCCGGGTGATGCTGGCAAGGGCGGTCAAACTGCACGCCGCGCAGTGCATATCCGCTGGCAATGTCCAGCCCGACACCGACCGCTCCCTGATGCAGATTGGCTTTGCCATCTGACGCGGCGGTTGAAAGGCGCATCATAGCCATTACCGGGTAGCCTTTGAAAATGATCACACGAATATCCGGCACGCCTTCATAGGTGTAGGCCAGCAGACTCTCATCGAAATTAATCAGCGTTTCGATGACGGCGACATCCGGTGAACCGCCCAGCGAGTAAAGGCCAGAGAGAATATTCGATACGTGGCGCTCTATATCAACCAGCGATAGCCGGGCGCCGCTAGGCTTGATAAATGCCTGACCGTCACACCGTTCGATCACTAGAATGCCTTTGCCTCCGCTACCCTTGGCCGGTTTGACCACAAAACCCCCGTGCCCTTGCAAGATGGCTCCCAGCCGCTTGATACCGAACTGGGTTTCCACCGTGCCAATTAAAGCCGGTGAGGTGACGCCATGGGACTGGGCAAGCAGTTTGGTCTTGAGTTTGTCGTCCACCAGCGGATAGAGGCGTCGGTTATTATAGCGGCCGATATAGCGGATATTACGCCGGTTCATGCCGATGATGCCTTTATCCCGTAGGCGTGAAGGCGATGTCCACTGCAGCGTCAGCTGATTCAAAATCCCCATCACGAAGGCTCATCATCGGTGATAGGCTTGAAGCGCCGCAGTTCAAGCAGGCGGTAACCGGTATAGTTCCCCAGCAACAGGATCAGCGCCATCAGGATTAACTGGACGCCCAAAAAGTTAAAAGTAATGTGGCGTACGATAGGATTGTTCATCGCCAGAAAGGCCAAAACAGCGGTAATCAGGCTGCCGCCCCTTGAATCAGAACCTGCTTGGGGCCTTCCTCTTCCCACAGGATCGACATGCGCTCTATTGTCCAGGCCAGGATGATCATCGGGAAAAAGGTAATCGTAAGCCCCGCGTTAAGCCCCATCCGGTAGGCGACAACCGAAAAGATCGAGATAATCGCTATCACTGTAATAATTACCGCTGAAACCCTGGCGACCAACAGCAGGTTGAGATAGGACAGGTAATTACGGATCACCAGGCCTACTGCAACGATAAGCAAGAATCCAATCAGCCCGGTCAGAAGCGTGGTCTGAATAAAGGCCAGCGCAATCAGCACGGGCATAAAGGTGCCGGAGGTTTTGATACCTACCAGTACACGCAGGAAAACTACCATCAGCGCGCCAATCGGAATCAGCAGGATTGTCTGGAATAACGCCTGTTCCTCAAGCGGCAGGCTGTGAATTGAAAAGTTGAGCAGGGTGTCTTCAGAGAGATGGTTGCGCACCGCCGCAGAAGCAGGCTGGGAGTGAGTCAGCATGGAAAAGGTCACCCGCGAACTCGATCCGCCCAACACTTCCAGTATGGCCTGGCCGCCCGTTTCCCATAACAATAAATTATCAGGTTTTCCCTGTTCGCCGGTTTCCGGGTCAAATAACCACCATTGTTTGTCGTTCTCGCTGTAGACCTGAATCCAGTCGGTCAATGTCTGGCGGCGTCGGCCGTCTTCAAGCAGCAGACCACTGATGATGCGCGCTTTGACATCAGCCTGACCAAGCAGCCTTACGATCAGTTCGCCGGGCTCAAACTGGGTCAGCAGCAAGCGAGCGTTTTCACCTTGCTGCTCGCCATTCACATCACGGATTAATTCCCGTGCAAACGATGCATTATTGGCACTGCGTGACCAGGCGCGTTCAATGACTTCAGTGGCAGCCGTGTCATAGGGGCGTTCCCACACTGTTGCAGTAGGGAGCTCTGGTGGTAATTGCTGAGGCGCACGCGCATCCGGTGATACCAGTACCTGGGCTGAATAATACAACTGCTGGGAGCCAATGGCCTGACGAATCGACCATTGTGCACGGCGGCCCAACTCATTGACCTGGTAGGCGAGCCCATAACCGGACGACGCGGTATTTTCAGTCAGAATCCGAAATCCTTGCTGATGGGAAGGCAGCGCAAAATTGACTTCAACCGGCCCATTCTGGGCGTTGAAGTTGATCATGGCTTCAACCTCCCAGACTTCTTGCTGTTTGCCAGGCAACCAGGGGATTTCAAACTGCAAATGACGCTGTACACTCATGGCGGTGCCAGCGACCAATAAAAGCCCAACGATAAAATAGAAGGGGAGACGTGACATTATGCTTCCTTGGTTAGGTAGCCAATCAGAACAATAGGCCGTTACTCGTCGCTCATATCCGTGTCTGATGACTGATCATTGAGCGCTTGTTCAGAGGAAGCGCCGCCAGAAAATTCTGGCCGCTCATGCAGGTAGCTCTCGGCCACATCAATAAGCGCAATATCAAGCAAAAAGCGTCTGCCCAGCAGTACAGGGAAATTGAGGTGGGTACGGTCATTGAGGGTAAATTCAGCATGCTGACGAATCGGCCCCAGGGTGATCAGTAATGAAATTACCGGGCGCGAATCTTCACCTGTCGCCTGTAACACCTTGACCCGACGTTCAACCGGAGCTTCAAACCATTTATTCTTAACACTCTTTACGACGACATCATCGTCATTAAGTGCCAATTTGAAACGTACCCAATCCTCGCCGTCACGTTCAAAAGGAGTGATTTCCCTGGTAGAAAGCGATGCCGTGTTGGCACCAGAATCAATACGCGCTTTAAGATAGGTGCCTAAATGCGGCAATCCGATCCATTCACTGCGGCCCACCAGGGTTTTGTTGCCACTGGGTGAATCCTCTTGGCGGCATGCTTCGCCGACGCTTACTTGTTGAGCGCCCGGCGCAGTTGTTTGCGGCGCCGCCAGTACCAAATCATCCACGTTATTGTTGAGTCGTCTTAGCAAACTGCCAATTTCACGCACATCAGCCGTCATACGCTGCGCCTGGCGCTGCTGGCTGTCTAATAGCGCAGAAGTATCACATTGTGATTGAAGGGATAATGCCAACTCATCAATCCGCTGCTCAAACGCTTCTGTACTCAGCGGCTTGGGCGTGTCGTCCTGAGATTGCTCAGGTATAAAAGCGGAACACCCGGTTAGCAGGGCCGCTAGCAGAGTTCCCAGCAAGAGACGGGGGCACGTCTGTAGCTGGAGGTAGGTAAAACGGCCATCCATGAACAACCTTTGCGCATAGTAGACGATATCCTTGATCAACGAATAAGGAATGATAAGGAGTCGATAGCAAGCTTGTCCAACGACATCATGATTATATTATGAACAAATAGTAGATCACACTATACTATTTAACATAATAT
>NZ_JABFHI010000016.1 GCF_013112225.1 Vreelandella azerica
TGCTGAAAGCTTAGATGGTACACGTTCCAGCTGGTTGGGTAGTGGACAGTATACCTTGACGCCATCGAGTGGGATAGTCGGGTTGCTTGGAGTTTCTCGTGAATCAACTGGACTGGATATGCTCAACAATACCGTTTATCGAGGAGGGCTCGGATACTACCGAGAGCTATTCGGTGGCTTAACAGTACTACTTCAGCCTGAGTATGCTCATGCTGATTATGATGATATAACCCCAGCTTTTGGCGTTGAACGTCAGGATGACCTATGGAGAGCACGTTTGCGTCTTACCAATCAACAGTGGGTATTCAAGGGATTTTCACCGGAACTTACTGTGATTTATTCGTCTCGACGCAGTAACATCGATTTATATAGCTATGACCGCAATCAGGTTCAATTAGGTTTCTCGAAATTATATTGATAATGCCTCGTTATTTGTGTCGTAGCATACCAACTCACGATTACCCTTATAACGTGAATTTTTGTTGCAGCGCATTATGAGCGGACAAAAAGGCGCCCTGTGCCCGCAAAATAGTCGTTGTGCCGCGGTAGAAAACAGGCGTAACGTCGGGCAAACGCCCCATTGACCCGGCAGTACACGACATGACTGAGTTAACCATCGGACGCATGGCCACCTTGTACGGATTGCACCGTTCCAGTCTGTATGAAGCGATCGAGAAGGGACGCCTGTCTGCGGGCCTCAATGCGCGTCATCAGAAAGTCCTCAACCTGGCGGAAATGATCCGGGTTTACGGCGAACCGCCGAGCCCAGGCCCTACACCCAACAGCAAGAACCCGACGGGTAGACCCCGTTCCCCCGACAACAGCGCACTGCTGGACGAGCTCAAACGCCAAACAGCCGTCATCGAACATATGAGCCAGCGCATTGAGCAGCTGGAGAAGACATTACGACAATTGCCAGCCCCGCCCGCCCACACCGACGCAGCGCCGGACAAAAAACCACCCAAGAGCTTCAGCGATTTACTCAAGCGCTTCGAACCTTAAAGGGTGGCTTGGGGGTATTATGCCGCTTCGCGGCATGCAGTGAGCGCAGCGAACGGTAAACCGGTCACGCCTCTGCTGCTATAACGGCCTGTGAGGCGCATAGAAGGCGTTTCAGCTCGTATCCCCACCTGTTCTGCCCAACAGGGGTTTCCCTGCGCCTGCGCGGTTTCTCGCGCGTTAGCGCCCACCGTGTTCAAGCGGCGCAGCTGCGGAGCAGCTAGACAGCCGCTTTTACCGCGCCTTTGGCGCGTCATTTTTAGGCTGGCCGAAGGTCAGGGCGAGCGAAGCGAAGGGCAGGCGAGCGCGTAGCGCTCTTTCTGTACTTATTTTCCGTGTTTCCGTGTTTCCGACTACTTAAGTTATTGAAAATAAAAGAAAAGCAAAGCCTAAATGGGACGGATTGATACCTAAATGGGACGGATTGATACCTAAATGGGACGGATTGATACCGCTAAATGGGACGGATTGATACCTTTTAGGACGTATAATGAAAGCATGTCCCAGTTATGTTTTAATAGTAGTGTCCGCCATAGGAGCTGCTATGAACCAGAAAAAAATAGTCTTCGAGTTTATAAAGCAAACGCGGTTATTGAAGCATGCTATGACCTTAGTGTGGCAGAACACCGACTTTTGCTGGCGTGTTTTGCGCAGATTGGTAAGGAGGCAACCGATGAGCGGCTTTACCGTGTCTATGCCCGTGATATTGCTGCCTTGGCCGATATACCTACCCAGGATGCCTATCGAGATGCTGCCATCGCAGTAGAGCGACTTTATGAGCGTTCCGTTGAGGTTTTTGAGGGTCCAAATGGCACCGCACCGCCGAAAAACGTAAGTTTCGCTGGATTCAAGAAGCAGTTTATTCGGAGGGTGAGGGCTATGTTGATGTACGTCTCAGCACATCGATCCTGCCTTTCGTGAATAACCTACTTGAGCAGTACACGGTCTACCACATGCAGGACGTAGCTCGGATGACGAGCCGTTATGCGATCCGCGTTTATGAGCTGCTTGTACAGTGGCGCCGGAGAGGTCATCGCGAAGTCGACATTGAGTGGCTACGTCGTGCCCTTGGTGTGGGTGATAAATACTCTAACTTTAAAGACTTTCGGCGCCGTGTAATTGAGCCTGCTGTTCAACAAGTTAATGAACGAAGCCCACTCGACGTTAGCTGGGAAGAACGTAAAACAGGCCGCCGTGTGAGCCATGTGACGTTCTATTTCGATGAAAAGCCGGAAGTGAAAGACGAAAAAGCCGAGGCCGCTGCGAAGCGCAACGCTAAAAAAGAGAAGAAAGCCGCCCCGGCTCTTGGCGACCAGCCGAGCATGTTCGGGCTGTCACCGGCTGTTATCAAAGAATATGCACGTCCCGGCGAGGATTGGCAGGAAGCCGCTTTGCGTGCTTTATACGCGCGACAACAAAGGTAAGTTCTATAACCGCTGAAAGCCCCATAAAACGGGGCTTTCAGCGACGTGCTACGAGTTTATCTCAAAATCCCGGCCCACCTGGGGAGCCTGGCGGCTCCCAATCTTGCTCGTTTTGAACACGCTCCTCGCGTTGCGGACTGAGCGTTTCACTCGGTAGCAGTTCGGCGCGTAAGTGTCGTCCCTCGTTTGTCAGTTCGCCCGTCGAAGCATCTATCAGCGGTTCGAGAGCAATATCCAATGCGTCGTAGTCGTCTTGATTCCATGAGAATGACTCAAGAAATGCGGCATGTCGTTCTCCAGCGGTTTCCATACACACGATCTCCAGCGCTCGCTGGCGAGCATCAAAAGCGGGTTCTGGCGGTGCCTGTGGCAATGATTCTTTAGGCTCAGAAGCCTGTTGTGGTGAGTCCTGGGGCAGTTTTGCAGCAACTGGTGTCGGTGCTGGTTTCGACATGATAGGAGCGGCTGGAGAGGTCTTTCTCTGACAGTTTTCTATCTCCAGCAATTTCGCCATCTCTTCCAGGGTCAAACCACCGTGCGATGGCTGATTTTCGGGATACTGAGACTCTCGCTCGATGCACGCATCAACAGCTGCTTCTGTGTAGATACGGCCAGTGGCCGAGCACACTTCTGGTCGACTAATCCACTCCTGCCACTCCGCTTCCTCCTGGGCCTCACGCTCGGCATCAAGACGCTGCTGAGCAGCATACAGGGCACGCAGATCAGCTCTGATTTGCAGCTGGTGACGTTGCTCGATGTGCTGTTCAGCATTCTCAAAAGCGAGCTGCTGACGCGCAGCAGCGTGACTTCTTGATTAGCAGCAGTAATTTGCTTGTTGAGAGTGGCATTCTCACTGAGCTCTGGCGTGCCCTCGCGGCGCATACGGGCGGCATAGCCGCCAAGGTGGACAGTAGGCACTTGGTCGCTACCACGGTCTTTAAAGCTCCGGTGATCGACGCTGACAGCAGCGCGAGCCTGCTCCAGTGCGGCATTTTGTAGGTCACACCAACGCTGACGTTCTTTGTCAGTCATGTTGGGAATTTTGTGGCGCTGGCAGTGGATCGGGTCGATTTCAACGCACTTTTTGCCCAATGTGCCGTCACGTTCGACGTGGCAAGCCGTCATCAGGATGTGGGCATGCCAATTTCCGTTATGCCTCTGGCCAGTATCAGGGTCGATTACCCAATGCTGGCCTGGATTCTTCTCCAGATCCCGGTCACTGACCGATCTCGGCGCGTGGAGCGCCACGTCCACGGCAACGCTGTAGCGGTCGGATAACTCGCGGGCAAACTGCAAAGCGAGCGCTTGGCGCTGTTCATTGTCCAGCTCGTGCGGGAGTGATATTTCGACCTCGCGGGCGGTAACAGCATCGCCACGACGATGGTGTTTTTCGACACGGTTCCAGAAATCAGAGCGGTCTTCCGTGCTACCGCCAGGCATCAAAAGCGCGGTACCTAGCACGTCTCTTTTGCGCGTGTAATCGTGCGCAACCCCTGTGCGTTCATCAACAATTTTCTCTCCCGCACGATACGCCGCCGCCGCTGTTGCAGAGCGGCCATCCTTGCGTCTTATCGCTTTTGCGCTGAGGTGATACATCGCCATTTGCGATTCTCTCCGAAGCTGGGGTTAAGGTTTTTGGGTTCTAGGGCGTAGCCCTAGCGCACGTATTGCGGAGCGATACTCTAAGTGCGCCCTCCGGGGGTTGGGTTTCAGGGGTTGTTGTTGTCTGTGCCTGATCCAGCGCTCACCCCGCTACCAATAAATAAGGGACGGCAATTTTAAAATTGCCGTCCCTTATTTATTATTGGTGAAGCAGAAAACCCATTAGAACAGGAGGCGGTATGCCTAAACGCACGACTGAAGAGCAGCTAGCTGATGCTCAGCAACGACTGAATCAGCTGCGTGAAAAATCACGCAAAGAAAAAAATCGCCGGAAAATTTTGGTTGGTGCGATGTATCTATCTCAGGCAAAGCAACATAACGGCATGGAGAAGCTATTGACGCGGTTAGACCACTGGCTTCCGAACGGCCATAGAGAGAGACGCTTGTGGCTAGATGATGGGCTTGGGCCTATCCAGGGGCTTTATGGCAATCAGAAGCTGCAGCCGCCACGCAACGGATGGTTTGCGCACTCTCTCAGCACAAAGCAGACGGTTCAGAGATTTTCGTTCGGTGATGTTCATTTCCGGCGTGTCAACTAACTGCACTAAGTACCAGAAACCCGCCAGCTATGGCGGGTTTCTCGACTGAGATACAAATATAAAATATCAAAAAATATAATATATATATATTTGTATGTATTTTTAATATCATATATTATATTTAATATCTCACTATATCGGAGCATTTCACATGCACAGCAGCGGTATCACCTACCAGGACGTTGAACAGGCCGCTGATGCGGTCGTCGGACGGGGTGAAAAGCCCACTATTGCCCGTGTTCGGGCAGAAATTGACGTGGCAGTCCTAACACGATCCATGAGCACCTAACGGCCTGGAAGTCCGCCCAGGCGCCCAAGACGCGTCAGGCAGCCACGCTCTCTGACTCTCTTTCCACCGCTTTGGCCCAGGAAATTGAGCAACATGCATCCAGCGCCCGTGCCGAAGCCGAAGAACGAGCGCTGGATGCGGAACAGACCGCCGATGAACTGGCCAAAACCGGCACAGCTCTGGAAGCTGAAATCGACGCTTTTAAGGCGCAGCTTTCAGTCTTGAGCGACGAGAACGAGACTTTGACGCAACAACGTGATGACGCCCAAAAGATCACTGAGCAACTCACACAAGATCTAGATCGTGAACGCGCCACAAAAGAAGCTCTGATGTTGGAACTCGCAGAGTTGCGTCACCAGGCCAAAACCCAGCAACAGCAGCTCGACCGCGAGGTTCAGAAGCGTGAGGAGGTTGAAAAAGATATGATACATCCGACAAAGCGCGTATCGCCGCTGAAAAAGCTGTTGCTGTGTCAGGCGCTACACAACAGGGACTCCAGAACCTCGTTAGTGATCGCGATAAACAACTAGAGCGACAACGTGAAGACTATGAACAGCAGATCGGCTACCTGCGGGCGCAACTGGAAAAAGCCGAGGAGCGTGCTCAGTTAGCTGAAAAGGGTAAAACCCAGGCCAATACTCAGGTTGAGACGTTGAGCGCTCAGATCGCCTCTCTGGAAGCAGAGAAGGGCAAGCCACGCCGTAAAGAGGAACAACCTGGATTGCCGTTTGACGGTGAAAGCTCCACTTAACTCAATGGGAAGGGGGCATCCCTGGGGGCATATCTTTTCACCATAACGCGAAAAGCCCGCTTTGGCGGGCTTTCGGGTCTTGATTAGGTGGAGCACGTAACCACCCAACAACCAAATCAGCCAGTCATGTGTGCTGTTTTGGGTACCTTGGTGTTACCGATATGAAAAGCACCACACTGCCCACCCGCAAACCCGCATTCCGCCGCGTCGTCTTCTGTATTGGCTGAGGTATGCATCAATCGCATTAGGGCAGGCGTATCGAGATCCTGCTACTGATCGCGATGTTGGCCAATATGGCGATTATGGTCGCCGGCCTGTGCGTCAAAACCGGAGGGCAACAGAAACACTACAAGAGCAGCAGTATCGATCATCGCAATGTTTTATCAGTATGGTGCCTTGAGCTGGAATGACTGCGTCGACGACATTCCGCCGCTGTGCCCCGGTCCTGCTGGACATCGGTGAAGACCACCCTGAGAGAAAAAGCCCGAGATCAGGAATTGTGCGAAGCATAGCCTCAAATTCATGGGGATTCGTCAGCGTTAAATAAGTTGAATAGTAAATAAATTATAGGTCTTATTACTTAAGACACTTTTTTGCATAGGTTTATTTATTAATTTTTTATTTTTTTCAAAAAATGCCAAAATATAATACTATAGTTGTAAGTAATATCTTACAAAAATTTAAGCTATTGCTTACTTTTAAGAATATGACATGACTGCTATTTTCAAAGCGTGAAAAATTTTACAGGAATAAAAAATATGAAATATAAATATACTCTTGGTGTCATTATCACAGCTACGTTATTTTCGACACATGCATTTGCCAACGATGCAGGAGAACTATATGCCGGTGGACAATTTGCGCAGGCCGAGTTGGATGGCGCTGATGTAAAACCTAGTGCTGCGGTTGGTCGTTTAGGATATTTTGTAGTCGATAACTTTGCTGTTGAAGGCCGTTTAGGTGTTGGAGTTGGCGATGATTCAGCCCTTGGCCGTGATGTTGAAATTGATTCTGTAGCGGGACTATATGGGGTAGGCCATTTACCGCTTGGAGACATCATCGCTTCTGTGTATGCTGTCGCAGGATTTTCTCGTGGTGAAGCCACTGTATCAACCCCTATGGCCTCTATTAGTGTTGACGATACAAGTTTTTCTTATGGCGTTGGTCTTCAGGCAAAGTTTGCACCTACATTTTCTGGTAATGTCGAGTATATTTCTTACATCGACTCGGATGTTGAGATAACAGCTATTGGTTTAGGCCTTAATTATCATTTTGATATTTAGATAACACAATTTTAATGCTTATGGCGTGATTGTTATTAACTAGCTTATTTAAAAGCGCTTAACAGCGCTTTTTTTTTTTAAAAAAGAGCGTAAAATTGTGTTTTTAAGTTATCCTTGGCATGAGCAGTAGAGCGAGCATGACATTTACTGCACCTAGTAAACCCTTAGCATAAAGCCATGCTTAAAATTCGTTAAATTAAAGAATCAAATTTTGAGGTCTACATGTATATTCCCAAAAAAATACCCTCTAAAATTCAGGTATCTTTACTAGCCTTAACAGTCGTAACTGTTTCAGGTTGCTCAAGCTCTGGAGGTTCGTCTTTTCAACCTTCCGCTGAATCACAGCCTCCCCCGGTCAAGGAATTAATGATAGCGAAAACTCTCAAAATTTCACTTATGGTACCGTAAATCCTCCAGATAGTATCAACATAGGTGAAGTATTCGAGCTAGACACTACAACAATTCAGGGTGTTAAACGGACTGATAGTACAAATTTCGCTAATGTTCCATTTCTTCCACGTACAAACGACAATGGTATAATTGTTAGAAATGAACCGATTGCAAGTTCTAGATCCACCATAACAGTCCTTGATCCCGCAGAAAACGGAAACCCTAGAATTCGCTTGCAGGATCCAGATAGTGGTGTAGATACCATACTGAGTGGAGCAGGTATAGCTTTCAGGGATGGCCCTAGTAATCGCAGTGACGGTCTTACCACCTATTTAAGCTTATCATCTTTGAGACCATCAGTCTCAACTCTCATTCCCTCAGGCGATTTACGTTACGCTGCTTATGGCTACTGGTCTGTTCTAGATGAAGGCAACAATGTAACCTCAGATCAAGACATTAGTATTGGTTTTGCCGCCGGTGGCTACCCCACTCAAGATGGTGATATGCCTACTACTGGCTCGGCATCATTTTTGGGTGCAGCAAGTGGCCTAAGCATTGCCTCTACAGGTAAAATTCAAGATATCATTGGCAGTGCTGAAATGAATGTTGACTTTGCTAGGGGAGCCTTGAGCGGAACCATGACCAACATGAAGACTGGTGATAATGTAGACGGTGCCGCGACACCATGGAACGATATTGGCTTTAATGGAACACTTAACGGAAATACATTCACTGCAAATGCACGTGTGACAGCACACCCTAACGACTTAATTGTCGGTGCAAGATATAGTGAAACTAATTTACTAGGCAGAGATGCTGTAGGTAGTGTTAATGGTCGTTTTTATGGACCACAAGCTTCTGAAGCAGCAGGTACATGGAGTTTACAGGATAGTGATGGGAACACAGCTGTGGGTGGTTTTGGCGTTAAACAGTAGCCAGCTTCTCTAGTGGCAAATTTATACCCGCCACTTAGGCGGGTTTTTAAAGCCAGCAACCTATGAGGAGTGAATATTGTTACTTCATCTATTTTTAATTTTTTCTTTTGTTATAGGTTGGTATTCAAGCCCTGCCTCTGCTGATTTTTCTGACTTCGTTAAAACTACAAAAACACCAAATCAGCGAATACCTGTTGCAGTCATAGCAGCAGCACAACTAATGGATCAGGGTGAGAGGGCTCATGCTAAAAAAATCCTTCTAACAGCGCGTAATGAATTTACTGACAATAACGATATTTCCTTTCTGCTCGGTATGCTAGCTATGGCTGAACAGAGGTTTAAAGAAGCCAGTGACTATTTCCGAGAAATCCTAATTCGCGACCCTAAGGCTATGCGTGTCCGCCTTGAACTTGGGCGAGCATTATTTGAAAGTGGAGACTATCGTGATGCAGACCGACAATTCCGATTTGCCCGCAGTGGTGATTTGCCCGCAGAGGTAAATGCCAACATAGACCGCTACCTTGCAGCAATTCATAATCTTCAGACATTTAACTGGGATATTTCGGTAGCACTGGCCCCAGATACTAATGTAAATACTGCTCCGAGTATTGAAGAGATCAGTATCTTCGGCTTGCCCTTTGAGCTTTCAGAAGATGCTAAGAGTCAGACAGGGATTGGGTTGTTGCTCAACACCAGTGCTGAGTGGACACCGCATATCAGTGAAAACACGCGGTTGCGGCTTGGAGGAAACCTATATCGCACTGATTACAGTGGCGGAGACTTCGATCGCACCTTTACTAATATGTATCTAGGTCCCAATGTTGAGTTTGGCAATTTTGAAATCAGCACGTTATTGACAGGGTTTCATCGCTGGTATGGTAATGAACCTTACAACCATGGTGTCGGTATTCGACAGGAATTGGCGTACTATCCATCTTCCCTGTTAAGGCTGAGTACCTCACTGGAGCATCAGTGGGTGAGCTACGATAA
>NZ_JABFHI010000017.1 GCF_013112225.1 Vreelandella azerica
ATGGTGCGGTGGTCAACCGCAGATAGCCCGCAGCAGGGCGCTGAAACCACCAGAATCGGCGGCTGCCAGCCGACCACGCTTTGTGACAAATTGGTGGCAGGTGTGCGGACCCTTGGCCAACTGGAAGCGGGTACCTTGCTGGCCCAATCACGCGTAAACTTGACCCTCGATGTCACTAACTATCAGACAATCTTCAGCCCGATGAAAATGGAAAACCAACACTCTTCAATGGGTTAGCATTTCGATACCACCCCAAGTACCTCAACTATACTTGATAATAATGTCATGTGTCTATCATTATAGCTTGGAAACCACAATTAATTTGACTCAAGCAGGCTCGAGGCGTGCAGATCAATGATATCGAGCGCCAGTTCAATCGCTTTGTGGCGGATCAGCAACGATGCCAAAACGCAGTCCAGCACCACCAGAGTACGAAAGGCAATAAACCAGTTGAATCATCCACAGCGAAATCGATGACTCTTACTATCTGTTTCTTACCATGAAGACCTTTCAGTGCCCCTCAGACTAACCACTTATCGGCCTTGACTGCTCGAACGATGACGACCCGGTTCAGTTCGTTCAGCCATCTTGCGGGACAAGCTTAACGTTAACAGATCTGAATTAATGTCCCAGATCAATAGCACCACTGATCAGATTACCAGTTGAACCAGCGTTGACTGCCCTGGCATAAACATTGCTTACCATAGCATGTTAAACCAGCGTGACCATCTGATATCGAACTGAACCAAAGTGATGATTCAGTCTCAGATATCCCGGATGGTAAATCCTATAACGTCAGCCTGCCGAATGGTCAGCCGTTGGTGGTAGGTACTAATGCGCTGAAGCTTGAACCGGTAGCGTCAGGGCTGGATCCTCAACGGACGGTAGTTGGCTATCGAGATACTTAATGGCAAGGTGACTGAGCTGGATGAAAATCTTATTCAGGGCGGACAGCGGCCTGAGGCGGTTTCGCCAGAGACTTTGGATAAACCAGAATGGTGGCCCAGTTAGCCATACATCGCTGCTACAGCGTTTAATGAACAGCATAAATCAAACTGTCGATCGAACGGTGGTGGTAGAACTTCCTGTGCAGTCACCGCAAACTGGCTATCAACAAAACTCGGCAACGGTCGTAATCTGCCACCGGGATCAGCCAGCAATGATGACCTGACATCGTCACACCGCCACTTACAACGCGGATGACAATGAATTTAGGGTAGTGCGTAACGACAGCGGCAAGCCTGCAGAAAACTTTAACTGGGATGCCTCACTGACGTTTGGTGGCGTCAGCATTGAATTCAATGGCCCCTGGCCGACAGACAAGTTTGAAGCCCGCCGGTACGCCGGTGGTGCAGGCATGAACCTCAATATCGATGATGTTGATAAAATAGCGGGCGGGCTTGGAAGCGTCGCCTGGCGATAACCGCAACGTGCTGGAGTTACAGGACTTGCAGAGTAAGCCGATTGTCGGCGGAAATGCATCAGTCAGCAGCGCCTACGGTGGGATTGTCAGCGATGTGGGCAACCGTACCAATATTACCCAGGTGAACCTTGATGCCCGCCAAGGGCTGACGGATCAATTGCGTGCCGTTCAGCAATCCGAATCCGGGGTTAACCTTGATGAAGAAGCGGCTAACCTGATTCGCTACCAACAGTACTATCAGGCGAATGCGCGAGTGATTGATTCGGCAACGACGATCATGGATACCATTCTCGGTGCAGTTAACCCAGGAGCTAAGCTATGATGCGTATCAGTTCGGTCACCATGTTTGAGCAGAGTTCGGCATCGATTAACCGTCAGCAAACCGATTTTCTTGAGGTTAGCCAGCAGATCGCCAGTGGTCGTCGTGTGGTTAACCCTTTCGATGACCCTCAGGCGGCTTCGCGTGCCGTTCGGGTAGACCAATCCAAGGCGGTGGCAGAGCAATATGCAGAGGGCGTGTCAGCGTGCGTAACTCGCTTTCCCAGACCGAGAGCATCCTCAATAGCGTCAGTGATGCGGTGACCAGCGCCAAGACGCTGCTGGTGCAGGCATCCAGCGACACCTTAAGCGATGCTGACCGTCAATCTGTGGCCAGTGAACTGCGCGGCGTTTACGAAACCATGATTGGTCAGGCTAACGCGACCGACGGCAATGGCTGTTATCTGTTCGGCGGCTATGCGGAAAGCGCACTCTTTTGTCAAAAACACCGATGGCAATGTGGAATATAAAGGCGACAGTAATATCCGTGAACAGCGTATCGACGCGTCACGTCGCATGCCTGCCGCAGAGAATGGAGAGACAATTTTTCAATCAGTGCCCAGTGGCGCAGGCTATGTAGCGGAAGCAGTCAAAACGGATGCCAGCGGTAGCCCATTGACAGGCCCGGCAGCACGTAATGATGGCAGTGTGACGTTTAACGGCCCGCAAGTGGTTGATGTGAATAATGCCGATTATGGCGACAGCTTCAGATTGAATTTCGCTGAAGATGCTGCGTCAGGAGAGCCTACGGTAAGCGTTCAGCGCTTTGAAAGTGGCACTTGGGCAGCCTACGACCCTGCTGGGGATGGAGTCTGACGGAGGCAGCCTACACAGAGGGTGAAAGTCTGTCCTTTGGGGAGTGGAAGTCACCCTGAGCGGTAGGCCGGAAAGCGGCGATCAGATTCTGATATCCCAAGCAGGCAGTGAGCAGCGAGAGCCGAACCTGTTCAGAACCATGGAAGAAGCGATCCGGTGTTGGAAACCCCGCCGAAACCGATGCCGAGAAAGCAGATCTGCGTAATACCCTGAATACCTCCATGCGCGATCTGGATAATTCCTGGATAACGTCCTGACCGTACGCGCCTCTGCAGGTGCACGCCTCAACGAACTGGATGTCGTGGATTCAGTAGGCAGCAACCGGATGCTCAACTATGAACAGACACTGTCAGATCTGGTAGACCTGGATTACGTGGAAGCCATTTCAGAATACAGCCTCCGTCAAGTAGGCCTGCAGGCCTCACAGCAGGCCTTTGTGGATATCAAGGGTTCAACGCTGTTTGACTATCTGCGTTAACCAATCTATGAAATCTGATCTAAGTATTGACATAAAAAGCCCCAGTCTGGGGCTTTTTTTATGGTTAACCCCCGCTTGCGCCATCAGTTCGATCAGTTCATGCAGAAACATCAGGCCGTCGCTGAAAAGTCGTTCCAGGAAGCGTTGCAGGTCGGTCATGACAACCATCAATAGAATGATGCCGACGATCAGGATGTGGAAAACCGATATTAAAGACGGTGAGCTGTGGCGCTGAGCGATTCAGAATCCCTAGGCCCAAGCTGATGATCAGCAGGGGCGCCATAATAGGCAGCGCCATTAGCATGCCAGAGGCAAAAATGGTGCCGCCGTAGCGGGCAACAATCTCGAAGGCATTAGCGTTGAGCGTGTTGATACCAATGGGCAAGCTTTGAAAGCTCATCACCAGGGTTTCAAGCACCATCAAGTGACCATTCAGGGCGACAAACATCAGTAGCGTAATCATATAAAAAAAAATACGCGACAGTACCATGATGTTGGTACCGCTGGCAGTATCAAAAGCTGGCAAAAGCCAGTCCCATATTCAGGCCAATAAATTCCCGGCGGCCTGAACAACGGCAAAGACAATCCGCATGACCAGCCCAATCGCCACGCCAATCACAATCTGTTCGGCAATGATGCCCACGCTTGCCCAAGACATCAGCGGTGTTTCCGGCATGGGTGGCAGTACAGGGGCAATGACCACGGCAATAACGGCTGCCAAGGCCACTTTGGCCTGATTGGGAATGCTTGAGTGCCCCCAGACGGGGAGGCCGCCATAAAAGCGGTGATGCGCACAAACGGCCAGAAAAAAGCCACAAGCCAGGCCTGCAACTGGGCGAAGGTGACTTCAACCATGGCCTACATCACCATGGCGGGTAGTTCAGCAAACAGCCGTTGTGTGTAGTCCATGATTACTTGCAGCATCCAGGGGCCGGCCAGTACCAGGGTGGCAAACACGGCCAGAATTTTGGGAATGAACGTCAGAGTCATTTCGTTGACCTGAGTGGCTGCCTGAAAAAGGCTGATGATCAAGCCCGTTAACAGCGCCACTAGCAGCAAGGGGCCGCCCAGCAGTAGGGTGACCCTCATACCTTGGTAGGCAATGCCCATCACCATTTCGGGTGTCATGAGACTACCTGATCGCCAGCACCGACGCGCGGCGCGCTAAAGTTTTCTGCCAGCGAACCGACAAGATGCCAGCCGTCCACCAATACAAACAGCATCAATATGGCGCCCTTCTGAAACGGTGGGGGCACCATCGTCATGGCGCCCGCACAGGTTTTGGTAGCACAGCGGTGGGCAATCGTGAACGGGTCGTGGTGAAACTGAGATGGAAGGCACCTGGCTGGTCTTGGGCGTCGGCAATGGCCAGGTCAGCAAGCTGCATGAACTGCCCGCGCCGCCAGACATGCATCGCGATGATAGCGAAGAACCCTTCGCCCAGCGCTTTGCCCACGCCATCAAACGACAAGGTGGCACCACCATGTTTTCTGATTCCGACAAGTCCGATTCAAGTTCATGAGCCAGCGGATACCGACGATTTTTCTGCGACGCACTGCGCCTCTCACAGTCTCTAGTACCCAGCCAATGCTCGGGTTATGGGCCTGCTTGGCCATTATGCTGCTGCTTGCCGGATATCAGCGTTGCTCAACAGCTGCCGGGGATTATCAGCGAACCCATGGAAGACGGTGGCCAGCAGTGGTCAATATCGCTGCAAACCCTGCTGTTTCTCAGTTCGCTGGCCTTTCTGCCAGCCATGCTGCTAATGATGACCAGCTTTACGCGCATCATCATTGTGCTGAGCCTGCTGCGCACCGCCATGGGCACCCAAGCAACACCGCCCAATCAGGTATTGCTCGGAATAGCGCTTTTTTAACCTTCTTATTATGTCACCCGTCCTTGACCAGGTGTATCAGACCGCTTGGGTGCCGCTTTCCGAAGAGCAGATCAACTTTGAAGAGTTTTTGGTCGTGGCTCAACAGCCTTTTCGTGAGTTCATGCTGGCACAAACCCGTGAGCCTGATATTGCCCTCTTTGCACGCCTGGCGGATATAGGCCCCATGGAAGGCCCAGAAGATCTGCCGATGCGCGTCTTGTTGCCCCTCTTTGTCACCAGCGAGCTGAAAACTGCTTTCCAGATCGGTTTCACGATTTTCATTCCCTTCCTGATTATCGACCTGGTGGTGGCCAGCACCTTGATGGCATTGGGCATGATGATGGTGCCCCTATCACCATCTCACTGCCGTTCAAATTGATGCTGTTTGTATTGGTGGACGGCTGGCAGCTGATTGTCGGTTCGCTGGCAGAAAGTTTTTATATGCTTTAGCGCGCCGCGCGTCGGTGCTGGAGTTGTCTCATGACACCCGAAATGGTGATGGGCATTGCCTACCAAGGTATGAGGGTCACCCTACTGCTGGGCGGCCCCTTGCTGCTAGTGGCGCTGTTAACGGGCTTGATCATCAGCCTTTTTCAGGCAGCCACTCAGGTCAACGAAATGACTCTGACGTTCATTCCCAAAATTCTGGCCGTGTTTGCCACCCTGGTACTGGCCGGCCCCTGGATGCTGCAAGTAATCATGGACTACACACAACGGCTGTTTGCTGAACTACCCGCCATGGTGATGTAGGCCATGGTTGAAGTCACCTTCGCCCAGTTGCAGGCCTGGCTTGTGGCTTTTTTCTGGCCGTTTGTGCGCATCACCGCTTTTATGGCGGCCTCCCCCGTCTGGGGGCACTCAAGCATTCCCAATCAGGCCAAAGTGGCCTTGGCAGCCGTTATTGCCGTGGTCATTGCCCCTGTACTGCCACCCATGCCGGAAACACCGCTGATGTCTTGGGCAAGCGTGGGCATCATTGCCGAACAGATTGTGATTGGCGTGGCGATTGGGCTGGTCATGCGGATTGTCTTTGCCGTTGTTCAGGCCGCCGGGGAATTTATTGGCCTGAATATGGGACTGGCTTTTGCCAGCTTTTTGATACTGCCAGCGGTACCAACATCATGGTATTGTCGCGTATTTTTTATATGATTACGCTACTGATGTTTGTCGCCCTGAATGGTCACTTGATGGTGCTTGAAACCCTGGTGATGAGCTTTCAAAGCTTGCCCATTGGTATCAACACGCTCAACGCTAATGCCTTCGAGATTGTTGCTCGCTACGGCGGCACCATTTTTGCCTCTGGCATGCTAATGGCGCTGCCTATTATGGCGCCCCTGCTGATCATCAGCTTGGGCCTAGGGATTCTGAATCGCTCAGCGCCACAGCTCACCGTCTTTAATATCGGTTTTCCCACATCCCTGATCGTCGGCATCATTCTATTGATGGTTGTCATGACCGACCTGCAACGCTTCCTGGAACGACTTTTCAGCGACGGCCTGATGTTTCTGCATGAACTGATCGAACTGATGGCGCAAGCGGGAGGTTAACCATAAAAAAGCCCCAGACTGGGGCTTTTTTATGTCAATACTTAGATCAGATTTCATAGATTGGTTAACGCAGATAGTCAAACAGCGTTGAACCCTTGATATCCACAAAGGCCTGCTGTGAGGCCTGCAGGCCTACTTGACGGAGGCTGTATTCTGAAATGGCTTCCACGTAATCCAGGTCTACCAGATCTGACAGTGTCTGTTCATAGTTGAGCATCCGGTTGCTGCCTACTGAATCCACGACATCCAGTTCGTTGAGGCGTGCACCTGCAGAGGCGCGTACGGTCAGGACGTTATCCAGGGAATTATCCAGATCGCGCATGGAGGTATTCAGGGTATTACGCAGATCTGCTTTCTCGGCATCGGTTTCGGCGGGGGTTTCCAACACCCGGATCGCTTCTTCCATGGTTCTGAACAGGTTCGGCTCTCGCTGCTCACTGCCTGCTTGGGATATCAGAATCTGATCGCCGCTTTCCGGCCTACCGCTCAGGGTGACTTCCACTCCCCCAAAGGACAGACTTTCACCCTCTGTGTAGGCTGCCTCCGTCAGACTCCCATCCCCAGCAGGGTCGTAGGCTGCCCAAGTGCCACTTTCAAAGCGCTGAACGCTTACCGTAGGCTCTCCTGACGCAGCATCTTCAGCGAAATTCAATCTGAAGCTGTCGCCATAATCGGCATTATTCACATCAACCACTTGCGGGCCGTTAAACGTCACACTGCCATCATTACGTGCTGCCGGGCCTGTCAATGGGCTACCGCTGGCATCCGTTTTGACTGCTTCCGCTACATAGCCTGCGCCACTGGGCACTGATTGAAAAATTGTCTCTCCATTCTCTGCGGCAGGCATGCGACGTGACGCGTCGATACGCTGTTCACGGATATTACTGTCGCCTTTATATTCCACATTGCCATCGGTGTTTTTGACAAAAGGGGGTGCGCTTTCCGCATAGCCGCCGAACAGATAACGGCCATTGCCGTCGGTCGCGTTAGCCTGACCAATCATGGTTTCGTAAACGCCGCGCAGTTCACTGGCCACAGATTGACGGTCAGCATCGCTTAAGGTGTCGCTGGATGCCTGCACCAGCAGCGTCTTGGCGCTGGTCACCGCATCACTGACGCTATTGAGGATGCTCGGTCTGGGAAAGCGAGTTACGCACGCTGACACGCGCCTCTGCATATTGCTCTGCCACCGCCTTGATTGGTCTACCCGAACGGCACGCGAAGCCGCCTGAGGGTCATCAGAGGGGTTAACCACACGACGACCACTGGCGATCTGCTGGCTAACCTCAAGAAAATCGGTTTGCTGACGGTTAATCGATGCCGAACTCTGCTCAAACATGGTGACCGAACTGATACGCATCATAGCTTAGCTCCTGGGTTAACTGCGCAGACCGAGAATGGTATCCATGATCGTCGTTGCCGAATCAATCACTCGCGCATTCGCCTGATAGTACTGTTGGTAGCGAATCAGGTTAGCCGCTTCTTCATCAAGGTTAACCCCGGATTCGGATTGCTGAACGGCACGCAATTGATCCGTCAGCCCTGGCGGGCATCAAGGTTCACCTGGGTAATATTGGTACGGTTGCCCACATCGCTGACAATCCCACCGTAGGCGCTGCTGACTGATGCATTTCCGCCGACAATCGGCTTACCTGCAAGTCCTGTAACTCCAGCACGTTGCGGTTATCGCCAGGCGACGCTTCCAAGCCCGCCGCTATTTTATCAACATCATCGATATTGAGGTTCATGCCTGCACCACCACGGCGTACCGGCTGGGCTTCAAACTTGTCACCGTCGGCCAGGGGGCCATTGAATTCAATGCTGACGCCACCAAACGTCAGTGAGGTGCCATCCCAGTTAAAGTTTTCTGCAGGCTTGCCGTTGTCGTTACGCACTACCCTAAATTCATTGTCATCCGCGTTGTAAGTGG
>NZ_JABFHI010000018.1 GCF_013112225.1 Vreelandella azerica
TTATTTGCGTATTTTAATTTAGAGACATTATCTGTGCCTGCATAAGAGGAGCACATTTCACCGCTTCCATCCTCTTCTAACTCTATAGTCACTAAATATGGGCCCATACTGCCTGTCCATAACCCTTCAATAGGATAATCTAAGCTCTCTTTTTCAATGGAAACGAAATCATTGTTTTGCTGGTCGTTAACTAATTCTGTCACTCCATATGGGTCTAATGCACATCCTGACATTAGGATTGAGAAGCTCGCTATACTGGCTGCTATATTTTTTTTCATATTTCTTCTGCCTCTTTGTTTGTTTTGGTATTTAATTTAAGTCGATTAACATATTTCTTTTTAACTTTATGAGCAACCTTCGGTGCATTTTTCACAATCAGCATATTGTTTTTGACAGATGTATCGTACTGTACTATATTAAATACAGTACAATCGTTACAGTACAATACAGTACAATACAGTACACTTTAAGGGTGAACGATATGGCAATTACAGAACAGCAGGTCATCAAAGCAGCGGAACGCATCGCAGAGCGGGGCGAGCGACCCACAAACCCGCGCATCCGCGCCGAGCTAGGCGAGGGCAGCTACTCGACGATCAACAAGTACATGGCTGCATGGCGGGCCGCGCAGCAAGAGCCAGAAGCACCCGAACCGGAGCCAGAGGCACCAAAAGAGCCGGAAGTTCCTGAGATGATTACCGCCCAAGCTCATAAGCTGGCTGAGCAGCTGGTAACGGCGGCATGGCGTGAAAGTGACGCAAAACATGCTGAAGCCGTTGAAGCTGAGCGGCACGCCCTGCAGTCTGAGTTCGACAAGCTGCGGGCCGAACGGCAGCGGCATGATGCAGAGATTGAGGAATTGAATGATGCCCTGGTACGCCTGGAAGCTCAGGGCGAGGAAGCCGTGGCGGTTGAAGTGACCAAGATTGAGGCGGTGCGTGGTGAGCTAGCCAAGGCCCAACAGCAGCACGCGGCGACTCGTGAGGAGCTGGCAGGGTTGAAAGCTCGTGAGGAGTCCGCTCAGGAGCGTATTAAGGAGCTGCGGGAGGAGGTTGAGTCAGCACGTAAACAAGCGACTGAGGCTGAACAGCGAGCGTGAGCAGCGCGACAAAGCCAATACTGATGCACGCAAAATGGGCGATCACATCGCTGAGATCATGTCGTCCTTGGAGCAGTGGAAGAAAGAAGCACAAGCCGCTAAGACAGCACAGCAGGAAGCTGAAGAGGCGGCAGAGCGCGAACGGTCGGCGCGGATTAACGCAGAGCAGCAAGCGGAAGAGCAGTGTCAGGAGCGACTGAGTGGCTTCCAGCAAAAGCTCCAACAAGCTGAGCACCGCGCCGTGGCAGCAGAGGCACGATTGGCAGAATCACAAGCATCAGCGGAACGTTTCGACGCGATGTTGAAAGAGCTAGGTGTGAGCAAGCAGCAGAAAACTTCTGAGTAGATTGAGTGGTGGTGAGCGAAGCGAACGCACGCCAAACAGCGCGGCACTGAGCGATCGGTGCCGCCGTTGCTTGCAGCATCCAGAGCACTTTGCAGCGACTCAAGGCCACCATGCAGACAGGGTTTGGGGTTTGTCTGATTTGTCAGTGGGCTGGACGATTGGCGCTATTGTATCTATGATATTCTATGGCTATTTAGTAAGTGTCTGATTTGTAAAATATAATTGACTACATCTATTTTCAGTCAGGCATGAAAAACCCCGGAGTCACTGAGGTTGCCGCCTCTCTTCCGGGGTCATTCACGTAGTAGGTAAGGGACATTATGAGCATTGAGAGCGTAAATCTCAAGTTCTGCCAGCCCTACCGGGGTTTGGCAGATGTACTTAAAGCCTGGTAACCATACGCTGCAGAAGCAGCTACGCGACTTCCCGGGCGAGGCATCCGGCGCAGCCGGAAATGCCGCTCTAGGGACAGTCGCGAAATCCTCCCCCACCTGTGAAAAGAATCCTGGTGCTTTTGACCGTAGGCTTGTGCGTGCAGAACGCTATGCGCTCACGTCCGAAGCACGGCGCCTGCTACTCAATGAAGGGCGGCGGCAAGGGCTGGAATGGCAGCACAAGATCCACCGCACCGCAGGGTGCATGTATATCCCCCACGGCAAAATCCACGTGCATCAGTCATGTGAGCATGGCCATGCATTTTATTCCGGTGTGCAGGTGTGCGGCTCGATTTGGGGTTGCCCGGTCTGTGCGGCGAAGATCAGCGAGCGCCGCCGGCAAGAGGTGGAGCAGTCGGTCGACTGGGCGTATGAGTCCGGTTTGCAGCCGATGATGGTTACCCTCACCTTTCCCCATCAGCGAAGCGATGACTTGGGCGGTTTACTGGATAAGCAGCGCTTGGCGCTGGCGAAGCTCCGTAAAGGTCGGGTGTGGGATCTGGCCAAGCAACGCTGGCAGTTCCAAGGGCTCGTGAGGGCGCTAGAAATCACGCACAGCGAGCGCAACGGCTGGCACCCACATACGCACGAATTGTGGTTTGTAAGCGCTGAGACGACCGCAGGGGACGTTAAAACCACGGTTATGAAGCGTTGGAAGCGGATTTGTCAGGATGTGGGGCTGCTCGACCCTAAAAATGAACAGAGCTGGCGGGCGTTCGACGTGAGAGCAGTGGACGTAAAAGCTTGGTGTTCAGCAGGGGAATATTTGGCTAAGGCGGACGACGCCAAGCACTGGGGCGTTGATCGGGAAATGTCGAAAGCGTCGAGCAAAGGCACGAAAAACGGTAAGCGCTCGGGTCGTCATCCGTTCAAGTTGCTAGCGGAGTCGCTAGATGGCAGCGAGCGGGCGGGGCAGCTATACGTCGATTTCATCCAGAAAGTGACAGAGCGCCGGGTGCGGGCGCTGTTTTTCAGCCCAGGGCTAAAGGGCCGCATCGGTATTGACGATCACACGGATGAAGAACTGGCAGAGGAACAGCGTGATGAAGCCGTTGCCCTTGGTCAGCTTACGCCAGACGATTGGCGTCTGATAAGGCGCTTGGGTCGGCAATCGGCAGTGCTTGATGCTGCCGAGATAGGCGGCTGGAATGCGATTGTGATGCTGTTGGCAGGACTACGTGACGCTGAAGGTATTGAGCATTCGGAAGTTAAACAGCAGACGCCTGAACAGGCCCAGCAGTCAGCTGACGAAACGGCTGCAGCGCGTCAACAGGAGCGCCAAGCGCAGGCGGCTGCACAGTCGGCAGGCCGTGACCTCGATGCTGCCTTGGCACGAATGCGCGGGCAGTCGGCAGCGGTGCATGTGACGATGCTGGATGATGCTGAGCAGGGTCTCAAAGCATTTGAAGCCGAGGTGGTCAGAATTGGCTGGTTTGCTGCTTCGCTTGCTTTTGCAAGCGGTGGCCGCGAGGCCACTTTGGGGGTCAAGGGGGCAGCGCCCCTTGCAAGGCCCCAGGTGGGTACGGCTGGCGTGGGCTGACTGAGCGAAGCGAGGGAGGCTCCGACTGTCGTGCCCACACTGGGTGGCCTTGTTTTAGGCGCGCGCACGCGCACATGCAGGGGCCGATGCTGGTAGAATGGTAATAGAACCCCAAAAAATGGCAGGCGTTTATGTCGGACGAAGCCCCGATTAAGCGGCGGAAGAGCGACGCAGAGCGACGTGAAACGTTGCTCCGGATTCGCGTTAATGATGCCGAATACGAGCATCTACAGACGCTCGCTAGCGAGGCAAATATGACGCCGAGCGCTCTTGTTCGGGATCATATTGGCAAGCTGAAAATTCGCAATCGCAGCGATGAGCAGCAGCGCGTAGCGATGCTGAACAGAATCAATGCCAATCTCAACATGATCGCTCGATGGGTGAACACCCATCGAGGTGCGGCGGACACCATTGAGGTGGTTTCGCACCTCCAAGCAATTCAGCAAGCCGTGGAATCGGTGGCCGACCAGCAGCGAGGCACAGAAAAATGATCGTTGGCTTTGCGACTCGCGGCCAAGGCCGCGGTAGCGGCCCTGTTGGCTACTGTGTGCAGGAGACTGTCACACAGGCCAAAAAGGGCACGCATACGCGGACACCACCGCCAACGGTTTTGCGCGGTGATCCAGCGGCCACGGAGCAGCTAATCGACTCCCTAGAATTTAGATACCGGTATAAATCTGGGGTGTTGTCATTTGCTCCTGGTGAAGTCATCACACCGGAGCAAGAGCAAAACATCATGGATCGCTTCGAAAAGGTCGCTTTCGCGGGCTTGCATCCGGATCAATACAACATTTTGTGGGTTCGGCATGAACATGCCGGCCACCACGAACTGCACTTCGTTACGCCTCGTGTGGAGCTGACTACGGGCAAGAGCCTAAATATCTGTCCGCCTGGGCGCGGTGCCCGCGCTGCGTATGACGATTTTCGGAGCATGATCAATGCGGAATACGGTTTAGCAGATCCGGATGATCCAGCGCGGGAGCGCGATATTCAGCACCCGCCGGGTGACCGCAAGGCCGTTGAGTGGGAAGACCTGGGGCTGCCAGAGGGGGTATCAGCGGCTAAACGGCGGATGGAGCTGCGCGATTTGGCACATTCGCTGATCGCTAAGCGAGTCGAGGCTGGGCTGATCCGTGACCGTGACAGCTTGCTGGAGCAGGTGCATGAATTGGGATTCAGCGTTACCAGGGCGAGCAAGAGCAGCATCACACTGCTCCATCCTGATGATCCAGAAGAAACACGATTCAAGATGAAAGGGGCTATCTATGGCGCTGGATGGGAACTTGAAAGCACGCTTGAAGCAGCAAATCAGCCAAGAGAGCGAGACTATTCAAGGTGCGACTCGCGAGCAGCTGAACGCTATGCGGAACGAGTTGAAGGGCACATACAAAAGCGCGCTGAATACAATCGAAGCCGATATGCACCAAGAGACGAAACATCTGGCCAAGCGGTTCCGGGGCTTGATGCTGTGGCCGAGCCTGCTCCTGGTGATGACCTCGCTGGCTATTTGCGTCGCGGCTTGGGCGTGGACGCAGTACCAGTATCAGACGATCCAGCAGCAGCGGCAGACGCTGCTGGAACTCGACACCAGGGGCGTGGAACTGATCGAGCGGAACGGGAAGGAGTACCTATTGATGCCGAGGAGCGCGACAGCGAGACAGCTGGAGTCGGGCCAGATTTACATCGAGGTGCAGTAAATGACGGAATTGGAGAGGACGCTGCTCGACGCGTTAGAGCGATTCGAGAAGCGGCAGAGCGAGCAGCAGAAAGCGCTCGACGTTGCGTTGACCGGGCTGGAGCGTGTCTCAAGCGAATACGAGGCGTTGAGCCAGCAAGTGACTATCTTGCAGCGGCAGTTGGACGAATTGAAAACCTAGTGTTAGACCGCGAAGCGGAGAAGTCATCACTGATGCTAGAAAAAGACTCTAAAGAAAAACCTTCTGAATCTAAGATGGATAGCCAAGATTTGAATAGAAAATCAAATTCTCCAGGGCCTATTGATGCTTCTCGCAACTTTAAATTTTAAAACGATATAACTGTTTTATTTCCATATTATTTATACTTTGGTTACCATTGCGATTCTCCAAGGTTCGCATGTGCAATTTTCATTTATAACCTCTTCTATTTCGTCTATGGAAGAGGTTTTTACAGTAAAAATCTTCTTGTTTCTTGATTTACACCACCTGCATGCTCGATGATCATTAGGGGCCATCAGTTCTACCTTTTTGAATAGCCCTTCTTCCGATATCCCTTTAAAATGTATTTCTCTTTGAGCCTTTGATCTAGTAACTAGACTCATTCTATCAATTTCTTTTAACGCTTCATTTAGATCGGTACCTTCCATTTCTATTATATTAATAAGGTCATGTGTCATTTTCCTTCTGGTATTAAGATTAAAATCTTTCTTTTCATTTAGGGTTAAAGGTTGCCCAGATTTTAAAAGGTCGATTTCCCCTGTTATGTGTTTTATAGCTTTTCTGTGTTCCCCTTTCTTAATGAAAGAGCTTTCTTCAATCATCCCCTTTGCAATACGGTTTTTTATTTTCTCTTCGTTTGTTGTCTTATTTTGAGTGTTATTACTTCCACCGCTACCTAGTATCTTCTTTATTTTTTCTATGATCATATTCTATTCCTTTTTTCTTTCAATCACTTTTCATTAAAATGATTCTTGCAATAAGTCGTAGCTTCTTCAAGTTCTTTATCAGATATGAAGTTGTAAGAAATTTTTTCACTATAATGGCTCACAAGGGTAATCCCTCTGTTGCTATACTCACTTACTGTAAAACGGCCACCCTCCTGTGAGTTTATTTCT
>NZ_JABFHI010000019.1 GCF_013112225.1 Vreelandella azerica
GTGAGGGTAATCATCATCGGCTGCAAACCGGACTCATACGCCCAATCAACCGACTGCTCAACCTCCTGCCGGCGACGCTCGCTGATCTTCGCCGCGCAAATCGGGCAGCCCCATATAGACCCGCACACCTGCACACCGGAATAAAACGCGTGGCCATGCTCGCAGCTCTGGTGAACGTGGATTTTGCCGTGGGGGATATACATGCACCCGGCGGTGCGATGGATCTTGTGCTGCCATTGAAGCCCTTGCCGCCGCCCTTCGTTGAGCAGCAGGCGTCGAGCTTCAGACGTGAGCGCATAGCGTTCTGCCCGCACAAGCCTACGGTCAAAAGCACCAGGATTCTTTTCACAGGTGGGGGAGGATTTCGCGACTGTCCCTAGAGCGGCATTTCCGGCTACGCCGGATGCCTCGCCTGGGAGGTCGCTTAGCTGCTTCTGCAGCGCTGAATTACCGGAGGGTAACTTCATCTGCGCAACCCCGGCAGGGCTGGCAGAACTTGAGAATCTCTGTCTCGTCGCTCATAATATCCCTACGAACTGAGTGAATGACCCCGGCGAGGTGCGACCAACACCAATGACCCGGGGTTTTTCATGTCTGCAATTCAGACATAGAACTAGCTTATCAGAAATTTCAGTTTTGTGTATATCGCGTAAATCGCTGATAAAAAGCACGAAAATGCCAAAAAATGATCCTGTGTATACAGGTTTCCTTTTCGGCATTTTTTGCGTTTTACAGGCTACCGCTCAGGCTAAACGACACCGCACGAAACCCCAACCCCGTTTGGCATGAAGGTGCCGAGGCTTGGCGGTTTTTGTGGATGCTGCACAAAAAAGGCACCGATCGCTCGGTGCCGCGCTGGTTTGGCGTGCGTTCGCTGCGCGAACCATCACTCATAGTACCTGCCAGGATCAACCAACTACCTTATAAATACGCTGCATCGCGTCTATCGCTTTATCAACCGTACTACGGTAGCCACTTCCCGCACCATTCAGGAAAAGCATAAACAGATAAGCGGAAAAGAAATCTACTTCATTCTCCTCTAGCTTAGCTTTATCCATAATCGGGCCATAAAGCCTCATATAAGCTAATTGCTCACTATCTGGCTTCTCCAGGTACCCTTCTAAACCACCCATGTCTGATTCTAAGGCTTGGCGAAACTCTCTAAGCTTCCCGCTTGCGAGAATTTTTGCCGCCATTCCCTGCGATAAAAGCACCTCCTCGCAGCGCTTTATTTCGCTTTCTAACTCCTTTTGGTGTTTTGACTTAAAAAACATACCCTCTCCTCAGTTCTTTGAATCGCCATCAAATGGCAAATTTGGCTGCTCCTCTGCTTGGTGTACTGATTTATCTCGAGCCGTTAGGCGCTCGATAACGCCATGAGCATCTACTAGACGTGCCTCTAAACCCTCAACACGCTCTTTCAGCTGAGTCACGGCGTCAGTCGCAGCCCGTTGTGTTGCATCGCTAGTTGCCAGTGCTTTCTCGGCTGTATCGACTTCCTGCCGCCATTCCTCAAGCTCGGCCGTATGGCGCTTCTCGGCTTCCTCTTGTGCCGCCTTCGCTGCTTTCGCCTGCTCCTTATACTGTTCCAGGGATGCCATCACGCGGCCCATTTCGTCACCGATGGACCGAACATGCTTATCCGTTTTTGCCTGCTCATCACGCATACGCTGCTCAACCTCAGCGGTCTGACGACGTGCTACCTCTACTTCATCACGTAGCTCGTTCAGTCGCTCCTGGGCGGCCTGCTCGCGGGCCTTCACTGCTGCCAGCTCCTCGCGGGTGCTCGCATGCTGCTGCCATACCTCGGCCAGCTCCCGGCGTACTTCCTCCGCCTTGGCCTGCTCATGGGCCACGGCCTCCTCGCCCTGTTGCTCTAACCGTTCGAGGGCCAACTCTAGGTCTTCAATTTCAGCATCATGCCGCTGTCGCTCGGCTTTCAGCTTATCGAACTCAGCTTGCAGCGCATGACGCTCCGCTTCGATGGCTTCGGCGTGCTTAGCATCACTTTCACGCCATGCCGCCGTTACCAGCTGCTCAGCCAGCTTATGCGCTTGGGCGGTGATTGTCTCAGGCACCTCCGGCTCTTTCGGTGCTTCCGGCTCCGGTTTTGGCGCCTCCGGCTCTTGCTGCGAGGCCCGCCATGCGGCCATGTATTTATTGATCGTGCTGTACGACCCTTCTCCCAATTCAGCGCGGATACGCGGATTTGTCGGGCGCTCGCCACGTTCTGCGATGCGTTCAGCTGCTTTAATGACTTGCTGTTCTGTAATTGCCATATCAATTATCCCTTAAAGTGTACTGTATTGTACTGTATAGTAATGTACTGTATTTAATATAGTACAGTACGGTACACCTGTCAAAAAAAAAAAACCGCCGATATGGCGGTATTACTTACATGCCTGGCGTCTTCCAGCCGCCGGGCTTCGGCACATGCCGCTGCTCTAGCTGCTCAGGCTTTTTATCTGGCTCCTGACGCTGCCGTGGGCGCTGTATGCGCGCCTCTAGCCGCGCTCCCAGCCGCTCAGCTTCACGATCCAAGACTAAGTTTTCAATTCGTCCAACTGCCGCTGCAAGATAGTCACTTGCTGGCTCAACGACTCGTATTCGCTCGACACACGCTCCAATGCGTTCGACACACTGTCGAGCGCCCGCTGTTGCTCTGTCTGCCGCTGCTCGAATTTCTCTAGCGCGCTGAGCAATGTCCGCTCTAATTCCGTCATTTAACGCCCCATTTCTATATAAATCTGACCCGACTCCAGCTGTCTCGCTTTCGCGTCCATTGGCATCAATAGGTACTCCGTACCGTTCCGCTCGATCAGTTCCACGCCACTGGTGTCGAGCTCCAGTAGCGTCTGCCGGTTCTCCTGTATCGCTTGATACTGGTATTGCGTGAACGCCCAAGCTCCGGCTGATATAGCTACTGAGATCATCACCAGGAGCAGGCTCGGTAACAGCATCAAGTGCCGGAACCGCCTCCCCAGTGCTTTGCTCTCGGTCTGGATATCGGCTTCGATTGTACGCAGCGCGCTTTTGTATGTGCTCTGCAACTCGCTCTGCATAGCGTTCAGCTGCTCGCTGGTCGCGCTGTGAATAGTCGCGCTCTCCTGCCTGAACTGCTCTGCTAACTGTTGCTTCAAGTTGGAATTCACGCCCATAAATCTCTCCCTTCATACGGAACCGTGTGCCATCCGGGTCACCAGGGTGGCGTAGCGTGATGTTGTCCGGCCCCTGCCTTACCACCTCGAAACCCAACTTCTCGACCTGCTCAACAAGGGTTTCTCGATCCTTTATGAGTCCGGCCAACACTCGACCAGCAACTAATTTATGCGCCGCTTCGCGCAGCTCGATACGACGCTTCGCTACAGAAACGATCTCTGACGCCCCTAATTCTTCCCATTCCACGGCCTTACGGTCGCCTTGAGGGTGCTGAAGATCCCGCTCGCGAGCGGGGTCATCGGGGTCTGCTAGCCCGTACTCAGCATTAATCATCGACCGGAAATCGTCGTATGCAGCGCGGGCACCGCGCCCTGGTGGGCAAATATTGAGTGATTTTCCGGTTGTGAGCTCGACGCGAGGAGTAACGAAATGAAGTTCATGGTGGCCAGCGTGTTCATGCCGAACCCAGAGAATGTTGTAGGCGTCACGGTCAAGGCCCGCGAATGCGATTGCTTCGAAGCGGTTCATGATATCGCGCTCTTGCTCAGGCGTGATCGTCTCGCCAGGAGCAAACGACAAGACACCACTCTTGTACTTGTATTTGAAACTCAGGGAGTCAATGAGCCGCTCAGTCGACTCTGGATCGCCGCGCAACACCGTCGGCGGTGGGTCACGCGTGACTGCCTCTTTTTTGCCTGAATCACGGTTTCTTTCACGCAATAGCCGACTGGACCGGCACCGCGGCCCTGGCCACGACTGGCAAACCCGACAATCACTGCTTTGGCCTCTTGTGCTCGTCGGCCACGACTTCAACAGCGTGCTGAATCGCCTGCAAATGCGAAACGACTTCCACCGTGTCCGCTGCGCCCTTATGCACATTGCACCAACGGGCGATCATATTGAGGTTCGCGTTGATGCGATTAAGCACCGCGATTCGCTGTTGCTCATCGCTGCGATTCCGCACTTTGACCTTGCCAATGTGATCTCTGATTAACTCGCTCGGCGTCATATTTGCTTCGCTAGCGAGCGTCTGTAGACGCTCGTGCTCAGCATCATTGACGCGAATCCGAAGCAGCGTCTCACGCCTCTCCTGGTCGCTTTTCCGCCGTTTGATCGGGGGTTCTTCTGCCATAAAACGCATGCCATTTTTTGGGGTTCTACCAACATGCTAGCAAATTCATCGCGCGCGTGTGCGTGCGCGCCCAAAACAAGGCCACCCAGTGTGGGAACAGCAGTCGGAGCCTCCCTCGCTCCGCTCAGTCAGCCCACGCCAGCAGTACCCAACTGGGGCCTTGCAAGGGGCTCTGCCCCCTTGACCCCCAAAGCGGCCTCACGGCCACCGCTTGCAAATGCAAGCGAAGCGGCAAACCAGCCGCTTTTAACCACCTCAGCCTCGAATGCTTTGAGCCCCTGCTCAGCATCATCCAACATCGACACATGAACGGCTGCAGACTGCTCGCGCAATCGTGCCAAAGCCGCATCAAGGTCGCGGCCTGCCGATTGTGCAGCCGCCTGCGCTTGGCGCTCTTGCTGACGCGCTGCCACTGTTTCATCGGCTGATTGCTGAGCCTGTTCAGGCGTCTGCCGTTCAACCTCTGGATGCTCAATGCCTTCGGCATCCCGAAGCCCTGCCAGCAAAAGAACAATCGCATTCCAGCCGCCTACTTCGGCGGCATCCAGCACTGCCGATTGCCGACCCAAGCGCCTTATCAGCCGCCAATCGTCCGCCGTGAGCTGCCCCAGGGCCACGGCTTCATCGCGCTGTTCCTCTGCCAGTTCTTCATCCGTCTGATCGTCAATGCCGATCTGCTTTTTCAGCCCTGGACTGAAAAACAGCGCCCGCACCCGCTTAGCGGTCACCGTCTGGATGAAATCGACATACAGCTTCCCCGCCCGCTCGCTACCGTCCAGTGACTCCGCCAGCAACCGGAACGGATGCCGACCCGCTTTCTTGCCGCCTTTCGTGCCCTTACTACTGGCCGTGGACATTTCCCGATCAACGCCCCAGTGCTTTGCATCATCAGCCTTCGCCAAGTATTCGCCTGCTGAACACCAACCCTTCACATCAACAGACCGCACATCGAAAGCGCGCCAACTTTGCTCATTGGCTGGATCGAGCAGCCCAACGTCCTGGCAAATCCGCTTCCACCGCTTTAACACCGTAGTTTTAACGTCACCTGCAGTCGTCTGAGGGCTGACAAACCAAAGCTCATGCGTGTGTGGGTGCCAACCGTTGCGCTCGCTGTGCGTGATTTCTAGCGCTCTGACGAGCCCTTGGAACTGCCAGCGCTGCTTGGCTAAATCCCACACCCGACCCTTACGCAGACGCTTGAGCGCTTCCCGCTGCTTATCCAACAGACTGCCGAGGTTATCAGTTCGCTGATGAGGGAAC
>NZ_JABFHI010000002.1 GCF_013112225.1 Vreelandella azerica
GGTCCACCTCATTCAGTCAGGTAAAGAAACTCATCTTTCTGTAGCTACTAGTCTGACGAATACTGGCACTGTTGCTGCAGCTGATGACCTAACCATTAATGCTACCAGTGTCGACAGCAGTGGAACCCTGGCCGCGGGTCTGAACAGTGAAGGCCAGCTAGCCGACTTTGCCGCAGAGGGTAGCGTACTCACCGTTACCACCACGGAGGACCTGACCTCCACCGGTACCAACCTAGCGCAGGGCCAGCTGACGCTGGACGGTGATAACGTCGACCTGAGCGAAAGCCAGACTAGTGCCTACGAGGCTGACATTACGGCGCGTGGTGATCTGGCGAGTTGGCAGGCGAACATCGTCACTAACGAAAGCTTATCGCTCCAAGCTGAGGGGGCGCTTGATAACACCGGGGGTACACTTTCTAGCCAGCAAGGTGACTTACGTGTTGGGGCACTAAGCCTGAACAACGATCAGGGGAAACTGCTCGCCGACAATAACCTTGATATCAGCCTCAGTGAAAGCCTGAGCAACACGGACGGCACGGTATATGCGGGCAATAACGCCAGACTCGATACGGGGGCGCTCACTAACACCGGCACCATCGCTGCCGCCAACCAGCTGACCATAGACGCTTCAAGCGTTGACAGTACGGGTACTCTGGCTGCGGGTCTGAGTACTGACGGTAGCCGCAGAGCGATAGATGCTAATGGTGCTGAACTCAGTATCACTACCCGCGGTGACCTGAAGGCCTCCGGCCAGAATCTGGCGTCGGGCCGTCTGATGCTGGAAGGTGCCAACGTTGACCTGAGCAAAAGCCAGACGAGCGCTTATAGCGCTGATATTGCGGCGCGTCGTGATCTCGATACCTGGCAGGGAAGCATTGTCACTAATGAGAGCTTATCGCTCCAGGCTGAAGGGGGCTTGATAACACCGGTGGCACGCTTTCCAGTGAGAGCGGCGATTTGGTTATCAGGGCGCTGAGCTTGAACAACAACCAGGGCGAGTTGCTCTCAGGTGATGACCTTGGTGTCAGCCTCAGTGAAAGCCTTAGCAATACTGATGGTACTGTTTACGCCGGTGGCGACGTTACGCTTGAGACGGGGGCGTTGACCAGTACCGGTACCATTGCGGCGCAAAACGACCTAACGATTGACGCGTTAAGCGTCGACAGCAGTGGCACCCTGGCCGCTGGCCTGAACAGTGAAGGTCAGTTAGCCAACGTTGCGGCAGACGGCAGTGCGCTTAGCATTACGGCGACAGAGGACCTGACGGCCACCGGCACCAACCTGGCCTCGGGCCATCTGACGCTGGAAGGCGCTAACATTGACCTGAGCGAAAGCCAGACCAGCGCTGACAGTGCCGGTATTACCGCGCGAGGGGATCTTGCTACCTGGCAGGCGAACATCGTCACTAACCAAGGCTTATCGCTTGAGACTAACGGTGCACTCGACAACACCGGGGGTACACTGTCCAGCCAGGAGGGTAACCTACGCGTTGAGGTGCTAAGCCTGAACAACGACCGGGGCACCCTGGTCGCGGGCAATAACCTTAGCGCCATCACGGAAGACGCCTTTACGAACACGGACGGCACGGTCTATGCGGGCAATAACGCCAGTCTCGATACGGGGGCACTTACCAACAACAGCACCATTGCAGCGCAAAACGACCTGACGATTGAGGCGTCAAGCGTTGACAGCACCGGCACCCTGGCGGCGGGCTTGAACAGTGAAGGTAACCTGGCCGAATTTGCCGTAGAAGGCGGCGCACTCGACATTACCGCCACGGATGACCTGACCGCCATCGGGTCCAACCTGGCCTCGGGCAGCCTGACGTTGGACGGTAAGAACATCGATCTGAGCGACAGCCAGACCAGCGCGTTTGAGGCTGACATCGAGGCAAAAGGCACGCTCAGCACACGTGAAGCGAATGTGGTGACGAACGACAACCTATCGCTTGAGGTGGAAGGGGCGTTCGACAACACCGATGGCACGCTGTCCAGTGAGGCCGGTGAGTTGCGTCTTGAGGCACTCAGCCTGGATAACACCGATGGCACGGTTTACGCGGATGGCAATACCACCCTCAACGCCAAGCAATCCATTGATAACACTGGTGGCAGCCTTTACAGCGAACAGGGCGACTTACAGTTGGGGGCAGGTAGCCTCAGCAACACCGGCGGCACGGTCTATGCGGGCAATAACGCTAATCTCGATACGGGGTGTTGACCAGTACCGGTACCATTGCGGCGGCGGAGAACTTAAGCATTGACGCGTTAAGCGTCGATAGCAGTGGCACGCTGGCAGCGGGTCTGAACACTAAAGGAAGCCTTAACGAAGGCGGCAGTGCGCTTACGATAGAAGCCAACGAGGATCTGACGGCCACGGGTACCAACCTAGCCTCGGGCCATCTGACGCTGGAAGGCGCTAACATTGACCTGAGCGAAAGCCAGACCAGCGCTGACAGCGCTGATATTACAGCGCGAGGGGATCTTGACACCTGGCAGGCAAACATCGTCACTAACGAAAGCTTATCGCTTAAGGCAGAAGGGACGTTCGACAACACCGAGGGCGTGTTGTCTAGCCAGGAAGGTGACTTGCGTGTTGAGGCACTAAGCCTGAATAACGACCAGGGTGAGTTGCTCGCAGGTAATGACCTTGATGTCAGCCTCAGTGAAAGCCTGAGTAACACTGACGGCACGGTCTATGCGGGCAACAACGCCACCCTTGATACGGGGGTGCTCACCAACAACAGCACCATCGCAGCGGAAAATAATCTGACCATTGACGCGTCAAGCGTTGACAGCACCGGCACCCTGGCGGCGGGCTTGAACAGTGAAGGTAACCTGGCCGAATTTGCCGTAGAAGGCAGCGGGCTCAGCATTACCACCACGGATGATCTGACCGCCACCGGCACCAACCTGGCCTCGGGCAGTCTGACGCTGGAAGGCGACAACATCGACCTGAGCGACAGCCAGACCAGTGCTTACAGCGCCGATATTACGGCGGGAGGCACGCTCAGCACACGTGAAGCCAATGTCGTCACTCAAGAAGATTTGTCGATTCAGGCTAACGGCGCTCTGGATAATAATACCCAGGGCACGCTGTCCAGTGAAAACGGCGAGCTGAGCCTTAAGGCGCTCAGCTTGGATAACACCGACGGCACGGTTTACGCAGGTGGCAGTACCAGTCTCGATGTCAAGCAAGCCGTTGATAACGTCGGTGGATCGCTGTACAGCGAGCAAGGTGATGTGAGTTTACAAGCAGGTGGTCTGATCAACACCGAAGGCGGCACGGTTTACGCCGGTGGCGAAGCCAGGTTTGATACCGCTGCGTTAACCAATACCGGCACGATTGCATCGGCTGAAAACCTGACGATTGACGCGTTAAGCGTCGACAGCAGCGGCACCCTGGCCGCGGGCCTGAACAGTGAAGGTAACCTGGCCGAATTTGCCGTAGAAGGCAGCGCGCTCAGCATTACCACCACAGAAGACCTGACGGCCACGGGTACCAACCTGGCCTCGGGCCATCTGACGCTGGACGGTAACAACATCGACCTGAGCGAAAGCCAGATGAGCGCTTATAGAGCTGACATTACAGCGCGAGGTGATCTTGCTACCTGGCAGGCGAACATCGTCACTAACGAAAGCTTATCGCTCCAGGCTGAGGGGGCGCTTGATAACACCGGTGGCACGCTTTCCAGTGAGAGCGGCGATTTAGTTATCAGGGCGCTGAGCTTGAACAACAACCAGGGCAAGTTGCTCTCAGGTGATGACCTTGGTGTCAGCCTCAGTGAAAGCCTTAGCAATACTGATGGTACTGTTTACGCCAGTGGCGAAGCCAAGCTTGATACCGCTGCGTTAACCAGTACCGGTACCATTGCATCGGCTGAAAACCTGACGATTGACGCGTTAAGCGTCGATAGCAGTGGCACGCTGTCCAGTGAGAATGGCTCCCTGAGCCTTGAGGCGCTCAGCCTGGATAACACCGATGGCACGGTATATGCCGGTAGTGATGTCACCCTTGAGACGGATCAGGCCATTGATAACGTTGGTGGTAGCCTGTACAGCGAGCAGGGTGATCTGCGTTTGCAAGCAGGTGATCTGAGTAACACCGAAGGCGGCACGGTTTACGCCGGTGGCGAAGCCAGGTTTGATACCGCTGCGTTAGCCAATACCGGTACCATTGCATCGGCTGAAAACCTGACGATTGACGCGTTAAGCGTCGACAGCAGCGGCACCCTGGCCGCGGGCCTGAACAGTGAAGGTAACCTGGCCGAATTTGCCGTAGAAGGCAGCGCGCTCAGCATTACCACCACAGAAGACCTGACGGCCACGGGTACCAACCTGGCCTCGGGCCATCTGACGCTGGACGGTAACAACATCGACCTGAGCGAAAGCCAGACGAGCGCTTATAGAGCTGACATTACAGCGCGAGGTGATCTTGCTACCTGGCAGGCGAACATTGTCACTAACAAAAGCTTATCGCTTGAGACTGACGGTGCACTCAACAACACCGGGGGTACACTGTCCAGCCAGGAAGGTAACCTACGCGTTGAGGGGCATAGCCTGAACAACGATCAGGGCACCCTGGTTGCGGGCAATGACCTCGACGCCATCACCACCGGCGACTTGACTAACACCGACGGCACGGTCTATGCGGGCAACAACGCCACCCTCGACACGGGAGCACTGACCAGCACCAGCACCATTGCGGCGCAAAATAACCTGACCATTGATGCGTTAAGCGTGGACAGCAGTGGCACCCTGGCCGCGGGCTTGAACAGTGAAGGTAAGCTGGTCGACTTTGCTAAAGACGGCAGTGCGCTTACCGTTACTACCACGGATGACCTGACAGCCACCGGCACCAACCTGGCCTCGGGCCGCCTGACGCTGGAAGGCACCAACATTGACCTTAGCCAAAGCCAGACAAGCGCGTATGACGCCGACATTGCAGCGGAAGGCGCGCTCAGTACCCGTGAAGCCAGTGTGGTGACGAATGACAACCTATCGCTTGTGGCCAAGGGGGCGTTTGATAACACCGAGGGCACGCTGTCCAGTGAGAATGGCACCCTGAGCCTTAAGGCGCTCAGCCTGGATAACAACACCGATGGCACGGTGTATGCCGGCAGCCATGTCACTCTTGAGACGGATCAAGCCATTGATAACGTTGGTGGCAGCCTGTACAGCGAGCAGGGAGATCTGCGTTTGCAAGCAGGTGATCTGAGCAACACCGAAGGTGGCACGGTTTACGCCGGTGGCGAAGCCTCGCTTAAGACGGAAGCGTTGACCAGTACCGGTACCATTGCGGCGGCTGAGAACCTGGCTATTGACGCGTTAAGCGTCGATAGCAGTGGCACGCTGGCAGCGGGTCTGAACACTAAAGGAAGCCTCAACGAAGGCGGCAGTGCGCTTACGATAAAAGCCGACGAGGATCTGACGGCCACGGATACCAACCTGGCCTCGGGCCATCTGACGCTGGAAGGCGCTAACATTGACCTGAGCGAAAGCCAGACCAGCGCTGACAGCGCTGGTATTACAGCGCGAGGGGATCTTGCTACCTGGCAGGCGAACATCGTCACTAACGAAAGCTTATCGCTTGAGACTGACGGTGCACTCGACAACACCGGGGGTACGCTGTCCAGCCAGGAAGGTGACCTACGCATTGATGCGTTAAGCCTGAACAACGATCAGGGCATCCTGGTTGCGGGTAACAACCTCGATGCCACTACCACCGGCGACTTGACTAACACCGACGGCACGGTCTACGCGGGCAATAACGCCAATCTCGATACGGGGGCGCTGACCAGCAACAGCACCATTGCGGCGGCGGAGAACCTAAGCATTAACGCGTTAAGCGTTGACAGCACCGGCACCCTGGCGGCGGGGCTGAACAGTGAAGGTAAGCTGGTCGACTTTGCTAAAGACGGCAGTGCGCTTACCGTTACTACCACGGATGACCTGACAGCCACCGGCACCAACCTGGCCTCGGGTAGCCTGACGCTGAAAGGCAACAACATCGACCTGAGCGACAGCCAGACCAGTGCTTACAGCGCCGATATTACGGCAAAAGGCACGCTCAGCACACGTGAAGCCAATGTGGTGACGAACGAAACCCTATCGCTTGAGGCGGAAGGGGCACTCGACAACACCGGTGGCATGATGTATGCCGGTGGCGAAGCGAACCTGACGACGGGTGGCCTCACGAACACCAACCTTATGGGCCGGACAACAAGCTGACGAATATCGGCACCATTGCAGCGGCTGAGAACCTGACCATTAAAGCTGCCAGTATCGAGAGTGATGGCACCCTGACAGCGGGTCTGAAGGCTGACGGGAGTCTCAACAAAGGTGGCAGCGCGCTTACCATAGAAGCCAAGAAAGTCCTGACCGCTAACGGGACCAACCTGGCCTCGGGCCATCTTTCGCTGGACGGTAAGAGCATCGACCTGAGCGAAAGCCAGACCAATGCTTACAGCGCCGCCATTACGTCGAAAGAGGCGCTGAATACGGACAACGCGAATATTATTACTCGTGTTGACAGCAAGATTGGGGCTAGGAGCCTGAATAATATCAACGGCACCATCTACGCCGGTGGAGAAGCCAATCTGAGTGTTAAAGGTTCACTCACCAACGAAGGCACGATCGCAGCGGCTGAGAACCTGACGATTAACGCCATCAGCGTCGACAGTGATGGCACTTTGGCCGCTGGCCTGAACAGTGAAGGCAAATTAGCCGACTTTGCGGAAGGTGGCAGTGCACTCAGCATCACCGCTACTGAAGACCTGACGGCGACGGGTATAAATCTGGCATCGGGTAGCCTGACGCTGGAAGGGGGCAATGTTGATATAAGCAAGAGCCAGACCAGCGCTTACAGTGCAATCTTTGATGCTCGAGGTGACCTCGGTATAGAAGGTGCCTCAATTGCCACTCAGGATAGCTTGTCGCTTACTACATCAGGCGCACTCGATAACACAGGAGGTACGCTGGCTAGCCAGGGTGGCGACCTTAGTATTGAGGCGCTAAGCCTGGGCAATGACGAAGGAACCTTGTCAGCGGGTAACAACCTGGATGTCACCCTCGATGAGCACCTGACTAACACCAAAGGAACCATTTACGCGGGTAAGGAAGCCACGCTAAACACCGGGGCCCTCACCAGTACAGGCATTATTGCCGCGGCTGATAACCTGACCGTTAACGCAGCCAGTGTTGATAGCAGCGGCACCCTGGTGGCGGGACTGAAGGCTGACGGGAAACTCAACGAAGGTGCTCGTGCGCTCACCATTACTGCCTCAGGCAACCTAACTGCCACCGGTAACAACCTCGCCACTGGAGACATGTTACTGAAAGGTGGCAACATTGACCTGAGTAACAGCCAGAGCAGCGCTGAGACTGCCAACATAACAGCGAAAGGCGCGCTAAATACCAGCAATGCCAACCTTGTCACCCAAAGTGATGTCACGCTTAATGCTCAAAGCCTGAAGAATGCTAAAGGTAAGGTTTACGCTGGCAATGACGCTAACCTTGTTATCGGCACAATGGACAGCTCCGGCGTCATTGCCGCGGCTGATAACCTGGACATTAACGCAGCCAGTATTGATAGCAGTGGCACCCTGGCCGCGGGCTTGAAGACTGATGGCAGCCTCAATGAAAGCGGTAATCTAAACGTTTCCACCACTGGTAAATTAACCGCCACAGACAATAACCTAGCCGTGGGCGACTTGGTAATGAAAGGCAGCAGCGTTGATGTCAGCGGCAGCCAGACCAGCGCTGACCGTATAACCCTGAAGGCTGACAGCCCAGCAGGCCCAATGGTCCCGTTAGATACCAGTGACGCCAATATTGTGGCGCAGGAAAGCCTGACAATAACAGCTGACCGAGCACTGGATAACACGAACGGCGTTTTGGCATCACAGGCAGGCAACCTGAAGATCGATGCCAACGGTGTGATTAACGCCGGCGGCTTGATGGTAGCGGCTGAGGAACTTGGTGTTGAAGCACATGACAGAAACATCATTAACACCGGTGGCAGCATGCTTGCCGAAGGTGATATCACGCTCCTAACCAAGGCCGATATTTACAACGAACAAGGCCTTATCCAGTCCAATGCGGGTGTTTCCCTGAGTGCTGTGACCCTTGGCAACCGCCAGACCAGTGGAGATGACCAGGGTGTTGTCGGCAACAACGCAGACATCACGGCCACTAAAGTTGATAACACCGAAGGTCAGATATTAGCCGGGAACAATCTCGCTATTACCGCTGTTGACTCAGCTATTGTTGAAACATCCATTATCAACGATAGCGGTATTCTCAATGCTCAGCGCGCACTGACGCTAAAGGATAGCGCCAGTACGGCAGCAAAACGCAACCTTGAGATCAGCAATAATGGCGGGGAGATTGTCGCCAATCATGACATCTACCCTGAGGCTGCTTCCGTTACGATTGCAGCCAAATCGCTCGATTTGAGCGGTACCCTGGAAAGCGGCGGCAATATGTCGCTGGACTTGGTCGGTGACCTGGCAACCGCCGATGGTGAGAAAATGAGCACCGAGGGCGTACTGAGTTTACATCTGCAGGGCGGGGTGAATAACACCTTTACTAACGCTGGAAGCTGGGAAGGTGGCACCGGCCTTGTGATAAAGGCTGATGAGATTATCAATCAGCAGAGCGGTAAGTTACGCAGTGGCGGCACGACTACGCTAAATACCCAGCAAGCGAGTAAAGGAAGCATCACCAACCGCGGCTTAATCAACGGCAACGATACGCGCATTAGCAGTCATACGGTAGAAAATGTCGGCAGCGGGCGAATCTACGGTGACCATATCGCGATAGAAGCCGACACGCTGACTAACCGAGAAATAGACGAAGATGGAACAATGCAATCGGCGACCATCGCCGCGCGAGAGCGCTTGGATATTGGTGCTGCCCATATCACTAACCAAGAAGGCTCAGTGCTTTTAAGCAATGGTGACATGGCCATTGGTGGCAAGCTGTCTAACTACCGTGCCGTGGTCGATGGTAGTGAAAATGCGACAACGCTTAACAACAATAGCGCCACCATTGAGAGCTTAGGCGATATGACGCTAGCGGCCGATACGCTGCGCAATACCAATGAGCATTTTGAAACTAAGGAGGAATATTTAGGTACGACTGAGATGACTTTTATTAAGGTGTTAGGGAAAGATGTTGTTATTGATGATGATGAGCTAATTTTTAGGCCAGCTATGGGCTGGAATACCAAGGTGGATGAGGGCCAGCTCTATTGGGTTCAGGATGAGGTGCCAGTACCGGCACCAGAACATCCGGACCCATCTTTGAATTGGGCAGGTTATTACACCTACCATAATGGATCTGGTGCAGAAGCCATCTACAGCTGGGACCAGTACCTTGTTGAACGTAAAGAATATACAACTAAAGTGAGCTCTAGTGATCCCGGTTTGATTAGAACAGGTGGAAACCTTACCCTATGAGGACAAGATTTATTAAATGATAAAAGTCGTATAATTGTGGGAGAGAGAATACAAGTTAATGACGGCGATGGATTAGAAGAAATACAAAATGTAGGGGCTGAAGGAATACATCGTATTAGTTCAAGCGGTTACCGGTTTCGATCTTACAGGTACGCCCCCGCCCCACATGGTAGTGATGGACCATATGGAGGTGCGCAGCCCGCAGGGAGACGCTTCGAATATAAAGGAGACTATTTACCACCCGACCAAGTTGAAACTTTTGAACTAGAAGTTTCTAAAGTACAGGAAAACGCCTCTTTCTCGAGCAGCGGCGTTGATGCGGGTAAGCATTTTGACGCCAACAGCACTGCCAGTGGGGTTAAAACCGGCAACTCCGAGACCGCGGGTGACGCGCTCGATGGCCAACAGGTCAGCCACGACCCACATCAAGTCAATGAGGTCGAGAGCGAGACAGGTGAGGTCAGTGTTAATCCTGAAGTAGTAACGGGTGCCCCTGTACAGTCGGAACTGGAACCGGCGGGTGGTGCTAACGCCCCAGGCACTGCGGCGAACCGCGCCAACGGTGTGAATACAGATGTTGATAGCGTCAACGGCGCCTCAGTCACTGCGGCCAGTTCAGGCACCGCAACCAACCTTGCCAACGGCGTGGATACAGAGGTTGATGGCGTCAGCAGTGCCTCAATCACTGCCTCCAGTTCAGGCACTGCGGCGAACCGCGCCAACGGCGTGGATACGGATACTGGTGGCGTCAACAGCGCCACAGTCACTGCGGCTAGTTCAGGCACCGCAACTAACCGTGCCAACAGCGTGGATACAGATGCTGATGGCGTTAACGGCGCCACAGTCACTGCTGCCAGTTCAGGCACCGCAACCAACCGTGCTTACGGCGTGAGTACGCAGACGGATGGTGTTAAAAGCGCCTCAGTGACTGCTGCTAATGCTGGCAACGCCACCACTAACACCAACGGTGTCAATACAGACACTCAGGGAACGACCAAGGCCACGTTAAACACCCGTTCTTCAAGCGTTGCTCAAGGGACGGCGGCACTTCCCGGTGGTAATGCCCCGCTTGATCATGCAAGCCCTAGCCAGGGCGCACAGGCAACGGCGGGGTTGACCGCACAGTCGGCACCGAGTGTCTTGCTGCCGACCAGTAGTCTCTTCACCATTGATCCTGGTAGTAACGCGCGTTACCTGGTGGCGACGGACCCTGAGTTCACCAATCACGAAAACTGGCTTTCCAGCGATTACCTACTCAATGCATTGGAAATGGATCCTACGCGTATCCAAAAACGCCTGGGTGACGGCTATTATGAACAAAGGCTTATTCGTGATCAGATTGCCGCGCTCACCGGCTACCGCTTCCTGGGTGACTACCACAGCGATGATGCACAATACGCCGACCTGATGAACGCGGGGGCTGCCTTTGCCGATGAGTATAAGCTGCGCCCCGGTGTTGCGTTGACGTCGGATCAAATGGCCCAGCTCACCAACGACATCGTCTGGCTGGTGACGCAAAGGGTGCAGTTGCCCGACGGCAGCACTACCACCGCCCTGATGCCCAAGGTCTATCTGGCTCCCCGCGAAGGCGACCTGGCCGCCAATGGGGATTTGTTAGGCGGCCACAATGGCACCCTGATCAGCGCCCGTGATGTCGACTTGGCCCTGAGCGGCGACCTTAACAACAGCGGTACCATTGCCGGGCGCAACATGGTCGATATCAGCGCCCAGAACCTCAACAACAGTGGCCGCATCCAGGGCGATATCGCGTTAATTGATGCCCGTCAGGACATCAACATTGACGGCGGCAGCATTGCCGCCAATACCGGCATGGCGTTGCAGGCGGGCGGGGATATCAACATCGCCAGTACGCTCCACAGCGCCGCCAACGAGATCGATGGTAACGAGATCGATGGTAATAGCTTCAGCCTGCAAGGCATCGACCGAGTAGCCGGGCTTTACGTCAGCGACGAGGCGGGTAACCTGCTGGTCAGCGCGGGTGGTGCGATTAACCTCTCCGCTGCCGAACTACATAACATCGGCAGTGGCGTGACTCAGCTCACGGCAGGCAGCGATATCAACCTGGACACCCTGGAGGTTGGCCAACGTCACGAACTCAACTGGGATGCCAACAACTACCATCACCAAAGCCATAGCGAAGAGATCGGCAGCGTGATCACCGGCGGCGGGGCGATTAACCTCACTGCCGGGCAGGATATCAACCTGCGCGCCGCCACCGTTGACGCTCAAAGCGCGTTGGCCCTGAACGCCATTGGCGGTGATATCACCCTGGAAGCGGGCCAGCGTACCGAGAGCCTGGCCGAAGGGCATAGCTCAAGCAGCGGTGGCCTGTTCTCCAGCAAAACCAAGGTCACCCGCACCCACAACGCCAGCACCCAGGCATTGGCCAGCGAGCTGGGCGGGCAGACGGTCAGCCTTATCAGTGGGGAAGACATCCGCGTCAGTGGTGCCAATATCGTTGCCGACCAGGCTCTGGGTATGCATGCCGGGGGCAACCTCACCCTCGATGCCGAACAGAACACCCTGAGCAACAGCCATTTCAGCCGCAGCAAAAAAGTGGCCTGTTCAGTGGTGGGTTTGGCATTAACCTCGGTAGCCAACGGCAGATGACCGATGCCACCAATACCGCCACCTTCGTTGCCCCCACCACCGTGGGCAGCATCGGCGGCAACGTCACCTTGAGCGCCGGTGACACTTATACCCAGATCGGTTCTGACGTGCTGGCCCCCAGCGGCGATATCCTGATCGGTGCCAACACGGTCAACATCCTCGAAGGCCGTGAGACCAGTAACAGCCGAACCGAACAGCGCTTCAAACAGAGCGGCCTGAGCCTCTCCCTCAGCAACCCCGTGATGGACAGCGCCCAAGGCATCAAGGGCCAGATTGACGCGGCTGGCAATACTGACAGCCCGCGGATGCAAGCCCTGGCAGCGGCCAATACCGCCCTGGCAGTGAAGGATATTCAGCAGCAGATAACAAACGGCAACGCCACCGACCTCAGCCTCAACATCAGCCTGGGCTCCAGCCAAAGCCGCAGCAACAGCGAAGCGAGTAGCAACACTGTCCGGGGCTCGACGATCACCGCCGGTGGCGACCTCGCTATCCATGCGCTCGGCCAGAGGGATGGCGAAGGCACTATCACCGTACAAGGCAGCCAGCTGGACGCGGGCCAACAGCTCCAGCTCAACGCCGCCCAGGATATCCACCTGCTGGCCAGCGCCGACGCCGTCTCCCAGCACGACCGCCACACCAGCAACAGTGGCAGTATTGGGCTGGGTCTCAGCACGAATGGCATCGCCTTCAACCTGGATGCCAGCCGCGCCAAGGGCCACGGCAACGGTGACAGCACCTTCTTCAACAACACCCAGCTCAGTGCAGGCAACCAGGTCATTCTCAGCAGCGGTGGCGACACCGCCCTCAAAGGGGCCGTGGTCAGCGCTTCAAAAATCACCACTAACATCGGCGGCGACCTGACCATTGAAAGCCTGCAGGACACCGCCGTCCACAACGAACGCCACTCAAGCAGCGGCTTCGGTGCCAGCATCCCACTGGGTGGAATGCCCACGGTCAATCTTGACCTCAGCCGCACGAAGGTTGATAGCGACTTCCAAAGCGTCAATGAGCAAAGCGGCCTGCGCGCAGGCGACGGCGGCTTCCAGGTCAATGTCGGCGGTATCACCAAACTCACCGGCGGTGCCATCACCAGCACAGATGTGGCGATTGACGACGACCTCAATACCTTCACCACTGCCGGGCAAACCGCCAGCGAGGCATTGGGAAGCGGCGCGCTCACGCTCACCGATATTGGCAACACCGCCTCCTATGACGCGGAAAGTATCAGTGTTAGCTTAAGCAGTGGTGGAAACGGAACCGGCCTCTCCGGCATCGGTATAGGCCGCGACGACGGCGAGGCCAGCAGCACCACGGTTGCCGCCATCAGCGGCCTGGCAGGCAATCAAAATGCCAGAACCGGCGACGCAGACACCGGCCTTGCGCCGATCTTCGATGCAGAAAGCGTCAGAAAAGACGTGCAGGCCCAAGCCACGATTACCCAAGAGTTTGGGTCGCGGGCGAGCAAGTTAGTCGGCGATACCGCCCAAGCCAAGCTCGAAGAAGCGCAACACAAACGTCTGCAAGCCGACGCAGCCCAAGCCGCGGGCGACACAGAACGTGCCAACCAACTCAACGCCCAGGCCGATCAGCTACAAAGCGACTGGGGTGACAACGGCACCAAACGCCTCGCTGCCCACACGGCCATCGGCGCACTGACCGGCGGTACGCAAGGTGCCACGGGGGCGGCCATCGGCACCCTCAGCGCCCCAGCGGTTGCCAGCGCCCTGAAAAACGCCGGCCTCGACGACACCCTCACTGACGGCCTCACGGCACTGGCCAGCACCGCTGCCGGTGCCGCCACGGGTGGCACCCAAGGTGGCGCGGCGGCGTTTAATGAGGTGGTGAATAATTACCTGACCACGCGCGCTTTGAACGAAGAACTGGAGCGTTTACGGGCAGAAAGTTACGCAGGTCTCAGCGAAGAGCAGAAACGCGAAGTGATCGAACACCATCTGCTGAGCGTGCTGCAGGAAGATGCCCTTATACGTGAATGCTAAGTAATGGGAGGCGAGTGCAGTGAAGCGTACAAGCTAAGCCAGACTGAGACTTTTGGGACTAGAGCGCCCAATCCACTTGATGTAATCACCAAAACCTTTGATCTGCTGTACGATCCTGATGTTCGCCAAGAGCTTGGTGGTGCCCTGACGGATAACTTGATTGCCCGTCAGATGAATGATTATGTAGCGGCCTTGCAGGGTGTCGAATGGACGCTTGATCCGGCCAACATTGCACGGGCCGAACAGGCACAACAAATTCTGAGACAACATCGTATGAGTCCTGACATGATCAGCACGCTCTTACCGTCCTCGATGTCTGGGTTTGCGCAAGATCCAGCAAAAGCAGACGGGTTGCAATTGCAAGGAGCCCTTCGTAATGACGTTAGTTTACCAGCGGCCTCTACGGCTCTGGGAGCACCGTTGGTACTTGCACCTGGAGCGCAGGCCCCTGCGGCTATGAATCACCTCAGCCTGATGGGTATAAGCAGAATAGCGACGGTGTCGCCTGGGGCGGCAGTAGGCGTGGCTAATCCAGCTGTGCAGCAGAGAGCGCTCGATTTTATTGATGGATTAGTTGTGCCAGGGCCGCCAACAAGTGGGATGAATGCTGCAGCTCAAGCTGCTAGCTTTGGTATTAAAACAATATTCAATTCAGATAATAAAGAGCATGAAGACCATGAAATCGAATGATGTGGTTTTCTTAACTCTAGGCGTGTCTTGTATTTGGTTCGGTAGTGTGGTTTTTCAATCACCTTTACAGGAATCTTTAAGTTATGGAGTTATTGATTTTGGAGAACATCACTCACTGATAGGAGTAGCAATAATAATTTTTGGGTCTATATGTGTTTATAGCGTTGTGAGGAAGAAAAAATAGCTTTTGCGATGAGTCGGAAAGAAGTTTTTACAGTTCGGCGATACGGAGCCCTGACCAGCGCCACGCTGATGCCGGAAGTGGAGCGTCTCACGAGTGACATGGATCTACCGGATGGGGTGCGCCAAGGACTAGAGTCACTGACGGCCACCCTGGTCGGAGCGGCGCCAGGCGGCACTCAGGGTGGTACAATGGCGTTCAATCTCGATGCCAATAACCGCCAGCTGCATAGCTTTGAGCAATCATTAGCGGAAGCGCTGGCCGAAGGCAGCGAGTACACGCCTGAGCAGATCGCCGATGCCCTCAGGGCCATGCATAACGACGAGTTGGAAGAAAGCCCCGGCTCCAACCTTATCGTCGACTTACAAGACGAAGACGCCGTTGATGACACCTACTTCGATTATGGCGGTGAGTGGGTCGGGACAGACGGTGAAGACAATACCATGCGCTATCTGATTCAGATGATACCGGAGAACACCTCACCGGAGCTGATCAGCTACATCATCGAACAGACTGGCGGAGAAGGCTCGCCGTATCGGGCATGGGAACCCTCAACCTCATCGGCCTATCCACCGCGTGAGCAAGCAATGCAATATCCCTATGGCGTTGCCCAGGCGGCAGGCCTTACTTATAACCTGAACGATACGGACATCAGGACATCAGGACATCAGGACATTAGCACAGATGAAAGAGGATCAGGATACCTTCAGCCGCGGCATGGCCAGCATGGCGGCTATTCCCGTGATGGCACCCTATACTGCCGCCACCATGACCTTTCGCGGTGCGGCCGGGCTTTTTGCCACCGGGGCGGGCTTCGATGCGGCGGGGCAGATGGTGAAAGGCGGTGAGTATCGCCCAGGCCAAACCCTGGCGGCGGGCAGCACAGCACTGGTGTACGGGCCGCTGGCCGGGCGGAATCCCTTGCAAAATGCCGCCGTGGGCGGGGCAGCAGGGGGCTCACTGACCTCAGTAACCAACTGGCTTTATGATGAGGGTGACCCGATAGAGAGGAGTGCAGCCTTAGGTGCGCTAACTGCAGGGGTGGGTACTTATGCAGGAGGGTTTTTACAGCGAGATTCAGGTTGGTTAACGTCACCCTATCTGCAGATGCCGGCAGCCTTCGGTGTCTCATTGCCCAATAAAGATGCCGTGTCGAAAGCAACTGAAACGACCATCAGCAATTTGCCATCATTTATTTCCTTGCCAGATGCCAATGACAAGGAGGGACGGTAATGGAAAGCGCCAAGGAGTATTTTAAATGGTCAGCATTTGCGAAACGGCAGGCAGGTCTTTTTACAAGCTGTTTGGTTGGTTTCCTTTTTCTTTGGCATGGGTTGGAACTGTGGGATCGGATGTGTGAATTAGTAGGCTGGGAGCCGCCAGGTTATACATCGGGTGAACAGCGCAAATACCTTTTTTTGCGATGGAGTTTGTGGGTATGTATATCTATGGTAAGGCTCTTGGCATTATCAATATGTTGCGCTATCGAAAATACCCAGAGCTCTACGATGACAAATAGGCGCTGCCCCATGAATCAGCTGCCGGGCCACACCAAGCAATAACACCATCAACCGAGGCAGCAACACGGACGTTGCTGCATTGATTTGCAGGGAAGGCATGGAATGTCTTGCCAGGCGGTAGCGTGGTGATAAAAGCCGGCTTTCCTGCAGGTCTATCAACCGCGTCTACGCTATTTTCTGATCGATGAAGGGCGCTATACTAATGAAGAATTGGGTTTACGCCAGACACCGCTCAGCGGTGTGTTTGGGGTAGAAAACGCCGGAGAAAGTTGGGAAGCCCTACAGAACGCGGTGGATCGGCTCGACAGCCTGATGGAGGACAAAGACATGTTGGCAGAGAATTTAGAAAACCTGGTCAAGAAAGAACGCCTGGAAGGACGGCAAGAAGGCGAGCAGTTTGGCATTCAGAAAGGACGCTTGGCTGAAGCACGCGAGGTGGTACGCACCCAGCTCACGTTCAAGTTCGGTGACGTGCCTGACTGGGTAGAAGTGCAGCTTGTGCAAGCCGACCATGATCAACTAAAAGGCTGGATGCGCGACGTGCTGTTCGCCAATCGCCTGGATGATATGTTCAAGCACTGAGCCGTTGTAAGCTTTACTGCATCACAATAAAGGTGTCAGCGTCTCCACCTCAAACGCCACTATCTGCCGCTCAGCGCTTGAAAACTCCACACCCACCAGGTGAATCGGTTTGCCACTGGCACGGTATTTATCGGCATAGCCTTTGGCCTTGATCTGCTCCAGCGCCTTGCCTTGAGGCTCCTGTTCCACAACCTTGAACTCAAACAGGTAGATGTGGCCACCGAAGTCGACGCTCATGTCCACCTTGCCGTGGTTGCTGGCATCTTCGACAGTGACGCCTACCCCCAGGGCGGCAAAATGGCTGTAGAAAACGCTGGCATAATGGCCTTCGTATTGGGCAATCGGGTTATTGCGATACCAGTCATGGGGAAGACCCGCGAAGAGGGCTTTCAGGTGCGCTTCCAGCCCATTGAGGTCATGTTCATGCAATACCTTGAACAGCGCGAGCTGATAGGTTTGTGCGTCGCTATTTTGTAGACCCAACACGGGGAGCAGAAACTCGTTCAGGCTGCTTTCCACTTCTCGGTTGGGGAAGCCCAGTGAATAGAGCCGATAGCCGACCATTGGTTCCTGTGCATCCTTGATCGTGATATAGCCGGTCTGGAACAGCAGTGCTTCGGTGGCAATATCCTCTACATCAAATCGCCCCAGCAACTGTGCCTTGGCCTGAAGTGTGTTGAGCTGCGGCGTAAAGACACCGCGCTCCTTCAGCAGGTTAACCAGAAATGTCGGGGTAGCGCTTTCAAACCAGTAAGGCCCGAAATCGCGCTCTTCGAGCAATAGAAGTACATCAAAGGGGTTGTAAACACTCGGGACGTCTTGCCCTCCCCAACGGTAGCCGTTATACCAGCGGCGGATCTCTTCGCGGTCAAGGCCGGGGATTTCCGGGGCAAACACCGTATCGATATCATGATCGGTATAACCGCAAATGGCGGCATAGTCGGGAGAAAGGGTAATATCCCTAAGGTTGTTAAGCCCTGAAAACAGGCTGACCTTGCTGAATTTGGAGACGCCCGTCAGCAGCACAAAATGCAGATGCGGGTCAGCGTCCTTGAGTACGCTGTAGAGATTTTTCAGCCCCTCGCGCAGCTCGCGGGCCAGTTCAGGGTTGAGCAGGTTATCCAGAATCGGCTTGTCATATTCATCAATCAGTACCGCCACCCGCTGATTGTGGATACGGTGAGCGTTTTCAAGCAGGTTGGCAAAATCGTCAGCTATCCTTTCTGGTGGTGCGGAATCAATCCCTAGACGGTTGCGCTGCTGCTGCAGTTGAAAACGAATGTTCGCGTCCAGATCTTCGCGGCTGTTAACCACACCATTAGAGAAGCTGATGCGTACCACCGGGTAGTGGGTTTGCCAGTCCCATTTGTCGTGGATATAAAGCCCTTCAAACAGTGCCTCTCGGCCTTCGAACAGGCAGCCAAGGGTATCCAGCAGCAGGCTTTTACCAAACCGGCGAGGACGAGAAAGGAAGTAATAACCGCCCGTTTCTGCGATGTGGTGAATCAAGGGCGTTTTATCGACGTAGTAATAATGGCCCTTGCGTAACTTTTCGAAGGACTGGATGCCAATGGGTAGTGTCTGACGGTGCGTGACTGGCATACAGGCCTCCCAGAATGCAGGGCAGAGAAAAACGACGAATGATGTAATGGACGCCAGTCTAACATGCCGCTGAATTGAGGGAATGAAGAAGGCTCTTTATCCATCTGTTGGATAATCCAGACGGCGTTGTGCTGAATGGCCGAGGGTCAAAAATGTCCGGTTCTATTAGACCAGTTCAGGTGTCAGCGTTTCCACCTCAAACGCCACGATCTGCCGCTCAGCGCTTGAAAATTCCACACCCACCAGGTGAATCGGCTTGCCACTGGCACGGTATTCATCGGCATAGCCTTTGGCCCTGATCTGCTCCAGCGCCTTGCCCTGGGGTCCCTGCTCGACCACTTTGAATTCAAACATATAGAGTTGGCCACCAAAGTCGACACTCATATCGACCTTGCCGTGGCTGCTGGCATCTTCCACCGTGACGCCCACGCCCAGGGCAGCAAAATGGCTGTAAAAAACGCTGGCATAATGGCATTCGTATTGGGCGATTGGATTGTTGCGATACCAGTCATGGGGAAGACCCGCGAAGAGGGCTTTCAGGTGCGCTTCCAGCCCACTGAGGTCATGTTCATGCAATACCTTGAACAGCGCGAGCTGATAGGTCTGTGCGTCGCTATCCTTTAGACCCAAAGCGGGGAGCAGAAACTCGTTCAGGCTACTTTCCACTTCTCGGTTGGGGAAGCCCAGTGAATAGAGCCGATAGCCGACCATTGGTTCCTGTACATCCTTGATCGTGATATAGCCGGTCTGGAACAGCAGTGCTTCGGTGGCAATATCCTCTACATCAAATCGCCCCAGCAACTGTGCCTTGGCCTGAAGTGTGTTGAGCTGCGGCGTAAAGACACCGCGCTCCTTCAGCAGGTTAACCAGAAACGTCGGCGTGGCGCTTTCAAACCAGTAAGGCCCGAATTCACGCTTCTGCAATAACAGCAGTACATCAAAAGGGTTATAAACCGAATCAACCTTTTTGCCGCCCCAGCGGTAGCCGTTATACCAGCGGCGGATGTCTTCCCGATCAAGGCCGGGGAGTTCCGAGGCAAACACCGTATCGATATCATGATCGGTATAGCCGCAAATGGCCGCGTAAGGCGCATCCAGGGTGATATCGTTGAGGTTGTTAAGCCCTGAAAACAGGCTGACCTTGTTGAATTTGGAGACGCCCGTCAGCAGCACAAAATGCAGATGCGGGTCAGCGTCCTTGAGCACGCTGTAGAGACTTTTCAGTCCCTCGCGCAGCTCGCGGGCCAACTCAGGGTTGAGTAGGTTATCCAGAATCGGCTTGTCATATTCATCAATCAGTACCACCACCCGCTGACTGTGGATACGGTGAGCGTTTTCAAGCAGGTTGGCAAAATCGTCAGCTATCCTTTCTGGTGGTGCGGAATCAATCCCTAGACGGTTGCGCTGCTGCTGCAGTTGAAAACGAATGTTCGCGTCCAGATCTTCGCGGCTGTTAACCACACCATTAGAGAAGCTGATACGTACCACTGGGTAGTGGGTCTGCCAGTCCCACTTGTCGTAAATATAAAGCCCTTCAAATAGGGGCTCATGGCCTTCGAATAGGCAGCGCAGGGTATCCAGTAATAGGCTTTTGCCGAATCGTCTCGGGCGGGAGAGGAAGTAGTATTTGTTCTGGTTGACCAGCTTTTCGATGAAGGGCGTTTTATCGACGTAGTAATAGCCGTCTTCACGGATATCCGAGAAAGTCTGAATCCCAATAGGGAGCTTTCGACGCTGAATCGATGGCATGCAGGCCTACCGAGATACAGGGCAGAGAAACGGCTGATGACGTTATCGGTATTAGTCTAACATGTGGCTGAGCCGATGGGATGAAGAAGGCACTTTGTACAGCCGAATAGAAGACACGATGGCGCTACAGATGGCGGGAATCCCTTGTGTCTCATCTTCCCGCGCTGCCTGCGCCCCTTCGATATTAGCGTAAGCGCAGGCGTACTCCCCTGTTCGTTAAGCGTCTGCATCATCATCAACAGCGTGGTAGTCTTGCCCGTCTGGCGCGGGCCAGCATTATTAAAAAAGCGTTCCATGGGCGTCCCCGACTTCACGCTATCAGATGCTTATGCTATCGATCAGCTGCCAGCCAGTTCCAGCACTTTGGCAAACTGTTCTTCGTTCAGCACGTCTCGCCAGTGGTCGGTACAGTTGGAACGCATCATTAACAGCTCGGATTCCAGCTGGCCGATATAGGCCGCCTTTTCAGCACGGGCCTGTGGGTCAGCGCCTTCCAGAATCATGTTACGTAGCTCGCCACGCTGCACAATCACACGGTCTTCAAGGGCTTCACGCACTGCTGGGCTGTTAGCTAGCCAGTCGTCAAGTGCCGCCTGTTGCTCGGTATTCAATTCAAGTTCCTGAGCATTTTTGGCAACTACCGGCGTCAACATCACAATCGGCGTTGAAAGCTCGGCGACATCACGTTTGGCATCTTCGGCGTTGGCGGTTGAAACGCTCAGGCTGAGCAGGGCAATACAGGCAGTGGTCAATACGTGCTTGGGAAGTGGCATTTAAGTCTCTCCTTGGTTGTTGAGAAGATCTCTAATTTATAACCTTATGCCATTAACCACGATGTGTGAGATTGTCACACCCTGAGGTGCCTCAATCGTTGTCGTTGACACCTGCACCAGCGCCGCTGCGTGACGCTTCCGACGACTCCACCAGAATGCGATGAGCCAGGGACTTCAGCCGCGCCCAAATGGCATCATCAACGTCGATACCTTCCTGCAGCGCGCTCCCTGTGCGCCATAAGATCAGATTCTGAATGGCGTGCCAGCAGGTTGAGGTCATGGTCTGCCCCCAAAGAAGGCAAGAGTTCTACATGGTTGCCATCACCAGGGTAATGCCGTCGTTGGGTTCGTTTTCTTCCGGCACATCGCGTACTGAATAGATGCGTACTTCAGGCGTCGGGTGACCTGCTCTAAAGCCCACAACCTGTTCGGTCAGCGGCACTTGGGCATTGCGCCAGAAAGCCGTGATATTGATACCTCGCCCGGCCAGGCGGGAAAGATAGCCCATGATCAGCTGGCGGTTGTGGCAGCGGCGGATCTTGACCACCGATAGACCCCGCGCTCGGGCCTTGGCAAAGCCCAGCTCGGTAGCCAAGCTGATACTGCGCAACACGCTCTGGCCATGGCCGTCGAGTACCGCCAGGTCGTCATCCTGATAAATCACCTTGGGCAGCGATTCCGGATCTTCGTCAAGCAGGAAATCCAGCCCGCGGTTGAGCTGGTCAATCGCGTTGAAGCCATGACACTGCATCCAGGCCACCATGTCAGCAGCATCGGCGGCATCGCCATCTTCAAAACCAATCCCGGTGAAGGCTTTGCGGCACAACCCCTGTAGCTCGTTGAAGGAAACTTTCATGATGTTTCTCCACGCGCAGAAGGATGAACGGAGAGCGCTACTGAGTTGGCATGGGGTGATAGCCCGGCCGCGCCAATGACACCGTTCTCAAGCGTTGGCTGTAGCGGAAAGCTCCAGTCATCAAAGTGGCTGAGATCCTGCGGCTCGGCGTTGAGTTCTTCCACCAGCGGTGCGCCCTGGAACAGTGTAATGCGCACCCAGCGGTCAGATTTGGGATCAAAACGGCTGGCCCCGAAAAACGCGAGTTTGGTGCGCAGCAGATGCATGGGTTTCATATCCTGGTGCCACAGATTGGTGTGGATATCGCCGTAGGTATCCTTTACCAGGGTCTGTACCCGGCGAATGATTTCTTTGTGGCGCGGCTTGGCGAGCAGAAAATCCACCACTTTTGCCTTGGGGTTGTCCTCAAGAAATTCGCAGATGGCCGCATGGCTATGGGCGACCCTTGGGCCCATGGCAATCAGCATTTCTTTCTCGACGCCGAGTTCTTCATGCCGCACCCCAAGCCGTGGCTCTTCCTTTTCTACCGAGCGGTACCAGAACCAGTAGCTGCCTTCACGGCTTTGGTAGTCATGCGTCAGCGCCCAGCTGTAATGGGTTTCGATCAGCTGACGCAGGCGAATCAGCGGCATATCCGGTTGAAGGTCCAGGTTTTCGGTTACTCCCATCTGCTCTTCCAATGGGTCGACTAGCTCAGGATACAGCTCGATCAGCAGGGTATTGATCAGCTCCTGAGCCTCAAGCGACAGCGTGCGCTCACTCCAGGCCGTCAGCTGCGCCCAGAGGTCATCTTCCAGGGGCGCACTTTCAAGCCAGGCCAGCACATCTGGCAGGCTGGCGACTGTCTCAGCATTGCGCTCGGTCTGTTCGGCATCTTCGGTCACGGTTTCCGTCAGATGCTGCAGGGCGCGCCGAGTCAGCGCTATCATCCGCTGACGGTCTTCCTCGCTGGGGGCCTGGCGCTGAGCCAAAGCCAGGGCGGTTTCGCGCTGGTTGACCCACTGGGCGATCAGCTGAGGATGATTGATCAGAAACGGGGCCATCCCCAGGCCGGTGGAGTTGCCAATGCCCAGATAGCGGCGCAGTTCGGTAGCCAGTGCGCAGGCGCTTTCCGGCGCCTGGCTGCGGGCCAGATGTTCGACCTGCTCAATCGAGAAATGGCGCAGCAGATAGACACCTGCCATCTGCGCTGAAAAAGGCCGACGAAAATCCGGGTTTTCGTGCAGGCGGGCAAAATCGGCAATGCCGAATTTGCCGTTGCCGTAGACCGCAGTGGTGCGATACAGGTAGCCGACCCGAGTCAACCACTGAGGGTCAGGCTGCTCCCCCTTGGCCAACGCTTCCACAAAGTGGGCAAAGTTGCGCAGGCTTTTATTGGCGCGGGAAAGCACCAGCACTCTGGGATGCTGGCGGCCAGCCTCTTGAAGCGGCACATTAGCCGCCATCTGCTCCAGCAGGCTATCGTCTACATCACCTTCCACCAGGCCAAAGGTAACGTCCCAGGCCTCGGCAATTACTCGGTCGGAGCGACGTGAGTCGTCCAGCGCCTGGGCAAACATCACCCCGTGGTAACGCCCGTAGGGCGTCTGCAAGCGGTAGATGGCGGTGCCAAAGCCGTTTTCATCCAGATCAAAACGCTCGCGGCTGACTTGCCAGCGCTGGCGCCCCATTTGGCGCATCAGGGTACGCACAAAACTCAAGCGGCAGGCATGCAGGCTGCCCAGACGCTCCAGCTGCATGACATCATCAGCACAGCGCAGGTTAGAGGGGCCAGCGGCGCCAGCCCCCAATCGCGGTTATTCATGAACGATGACCTTCTTACGCGTTGTCAGCCCCTGTGCGCGCGCCATGGCATAAGCTGCTTTTGGCCCTAACCACAGCGACGGCAACAACACCAGTGAGACAGGAATGGCCGTGATCACGATAAACTGCTGCAGCACACCAATCTGCCCAGCTCCCATGTAAAGCAGAATGGCCGCCATCAGCGCCATGGTGATACCCCAGAAGATACGCACGGCCGTATGTGGCTCATCATGGCCGGTACATACCACGGCAATCGCGTAGCTCATGGAGTCACCTGTGGTCGCCACAAAGATGGTGGTCAGCATCAAAACCGCCAGCGCCATGAAGGTGCCACCCGGTAGCGCTTGAGCTACGGTCAGGGTGGCGACATCAAACTGGAAATTATTAAGGGCTTCTGCCAGATCAATCGCGCCGCTCATCTGATAGTAGATGCCGGACCCGCCAAGCAGGGTAAACCATACGGTGGTGGCAATCGGTGCCATCACGGCAACAGCCAGAATCATCTCGCGAATGGTACGACCACGGGAAATACGCGCCACAAAAATCGCCATCAGCGGGCCGTAACCGATAAACCAGGCAAAGAAGAACACCGTCCACCACTGCATCCACCAGCCCGGCGCGGTCTCCGAGGTCACGGTGGCCATGGCGAAGAAGGAGGTAATACTGGCCAAACCCTTGCAGGTAGGCATTAGTGAAAAACAGCGTCGGCCCAAATACAAAAATCACCGCCGCAATCGCCAGCGCCAGAAAGACGTTAAAACGGCTGAGGATCTGAATGCCTTTATGAATCCCGGTGGCCGCCGAGGTCACGTAAACTGCTCCTAGGCCGATCAGAATCACCAGCTGTGTTATGTAGCCTTCGCTGATACCGAATAGCTCATGCAGGCCAAAGCTGACTTGAGTGGCCAGAAAGCCGATAGGGCCAACGGTGCCCGCTACAACGGCAATCACACAGCAGGCATCGACCACGCCGCCCAGCCAACCACGCATCAAACGCTCACCCAGTACCGGGGTCAGCAGGGTGCGCGGCTGCAGCGGCAGGCCCCGTTCGTAGTGCCAGTAGGCCAACACAATCGCGGTCAGTGAACCCAGCACCGCCCAGGCCAGAAAGCCCCAGTGCATGAACGACTGCGCCAGCGCACTGGCAATGGCTTCCACCGTGCCGTGCCGGCTTCAGTATCAAAGGCAGGCGGCGTCACCACAAAGTGATACACCGGCTCACCGGCAGCAAAGAACACGCCACCTCCGGCCAGCAGGGTACACATGATGATGGAGAGCCATTTGAAGGTGCTCAATTCCGGCTTGTTCAGCCCACCAATCTTGGCGCTGGCCGCCGGGGAAATGGCAAGCCCGATGGCAATAAAGAAGGTCAGCAACAGAAACAGCTGAAAGTAGGAGCCAAGCACCGCCGCCGTCCAGGCGAACCCGGTGGAAATGAGGCTGGCCACCCCCTCGATATTAATCAGAGAGAGCAGTACAAAAAGAATCACGAAACCGCCACTCAGGGCGAGTACGATCGGGTCGCCGAACTTGCCAAGCCCGGAGACATCGTCCTTGTTGGGGGCGGGTTGGAAGGAGAGTCCATGTTTAAACCTCATTATTGATTATTGTGGGTATCAGTCGTTGTGACTGTTGTGTGGTGGACGAGGCACTGCAGCCAGCCAGCGCCTGCTGAAGTGTCAACTCACTCCATTGGGGTCGTAGTGCGCTCCAGCAATTCGACCCAGTTGCGCCCCATAATGCGGGCAACGTCTTGCTCAGCGAAGCCTTTAGCGCGCAGGGCTTCCATCAGGTTGGGGAAGTCGCGGCTATCGCGTAGCCAGGCCAGCGGCTTGGGCCAGCCCGCGTTATTGGCGCTGCCTTCGCCGTAATCCATCTCTTTTGACCAGCGCCCGTTGCGCATCCATTCCAGCACCGAGGTTGGCTGGTTCTGGCACAGGTCGGTTCCCAGGCCGACATGTTCAATGCCCATCAGGTCAACGGTGCGAGCAATCATGTCGCAGTAATCTTCCAGGGTGCAGTCCGGGCCGTTTTTCAGATGGAACGGATAGGCTGAAAAGCCCAGCAGGCCGTCGTTTTCGGCAATGGCCTTGAGCACCTTGTCAGACTTGTTGCGCTTGGCATCATGGAAAAAGCTCGGGTTGGCATGCGAGATAATCACCGGGCGCTCGGAAATCTCGATGGCTTCCAGCGTCGAGCGCTCACTGCTGTGAGACATGTCGATCACCATGCCGACCCGGTTCATCTCGCGAATCACCTGGCGCCCGAAGCGGGTAATGCCGCTGTCTTCGCTCTCATAACAACCGCAGGCCAACAGGCTCTGGTTGTTATAGGTAAGCTGCATGATCAGCAAGCCCAGCTGGCGCAGCACTGCGACCATGTCGATGTCGTCTTCAATCGGCGAGCAGTTCTGGGCGCCAAAAAAGATGCCCACTTTGCCCGCCTCACGGGCGCGTTCGATATCCCCCGGCGCATGCACCGGCATGATCAGGTCGCCGTGGGCTTCAAAGCGGCGATTCCATTCCCCAATCCGGGTTAAGGTCTCGCGCAGGGTTTCGTGGTAGACCAAGGTAGCGTGGACGGCATCCACGCCGCCCTCGCGCATCTGTTCAAAAATTTCCCGGGACCAGTTGGAATACTGCAACCCATCCACGGTCAGCATCTGTTGAGACATGCGCGACTCCTTACGCTTTGACGTAGCAGGTCTTGACCACGGTGTAGAACTCACGCGCATAGCGGCCTTGCTCACGCGGGCCAAAGCTTGAGTCTTTACGGCCACCAAAAGGCACGTGGTAGTCGGTACCCGCCGTTGGCAGATTGACCATCACACAGCCAGTCTCGGCTTGTGCCTTGAAGCGGTTGGCCAGCGCCAGGGAATCGGTAATGATGCCGGCGGTCAGGCCGAAGTTGGTGTCATTCAGGGTAGCAATCGCCTCGTCCATATCCGCCACCTTGATCACACAGGCAATCGGGCCGAAGACTTCTTCACGGTTAATCGCCATCTCATTGGTGGTATCCACAAACAGGGTCGGCGCCATGAAGTGACCGTCGCTGGCACACTCGACCCGCTCACCGCCGAAGACCAATTTGGCTCCCTCGGCTTTGGCGCGCTCGATCCAGTTCAGATTGGATTCAAGCTGACGGGCATCGGCCACCGGGCCAATCTGCACACCCTCTTCTAGCGCTGGGCCAACCTTGGCCTTGGCCAGCCGTGCGGTCAGTTTTTCGACAAAGGCGTCATGCACACCCGCATGGACGATCAGCCGCGACGAAGCGGTGCACTTCTGCCCGGTGCCGGAATAGGCGCCGTTGAAGGCGGCTTCGACGGCCAGATCCAGATCAGCATCCTCAGCCACAATCAAGGCGTTCTTGGAGCCCATTTCCAGCTGGCACTTGACCAGATTGCCGGCGGTAGCAGCGGCGACGCGACGGCCGACTTCCAGCGAACCGGTAAAGGTCAGCGCATTGATGGCCGGGCTGGTGATCAGCGCCTCACCGACGCTGCCGCCGCTGCCCATCAGCAGGTTGAAGGTACCTGCCGGAAGCGCCTGACGGCTGATGATCTCGGTCAGCGCCCAGGCGCTGGCGGGCACCAGGTTGGCGGGTTTGAAAATCACCGCGTTACCAAACGCCAGCGCCGGGGCAATCTTCCATACCGCCGTTGCCATGGGGAAGTTCCAGGGGCTGATAATCCCCACCACACCCACCGGTTCACGGCGGGTCTCGACTTCCACGCCAGGGCGCACGGAATCGACCCGCTCATCCAGCTGGCGCAGCACTTCGGCGGCATAGTAGTGGAAGAACTGCGCCGAACGGGCGACTTCGCCCATACCTTCTGCCAGCGGTTTGCCTTCCTCACGCGACAGCAGGCGCCCCAGCTCTTCCTTGCGCGCCATCAGCTCATCGCCAATCGCCATCAGCACGCCGTAGCGCTGCTCCAACCCGGTTTTGGCCCATTCTTTCTGACCGTTGCGAGCCGCCGTAATGGCATCTTCTACCTGAGCGGCACTGGCCTGGGCGTAATCACCGATCACATCCGTCAGATCAGAGGGGTTGGCATTGGTAATGTGGCTTGTACCGTCGACCCATTGACCGTTGATATAAAGCGCGTGCGGGGATGACATAAAGATTTCCTTCAGCAGGGTGAACAACTAGCGTTTGACGCCATGCTAAAGAAGACGCGAAGATAAGGATAATCAATAATACAGATAAAATGATCAGTAAAACTTACCACCTTAAACGGTTGATAAAAGACCATGCTCCCCGATCTGAAACTGGCGCCTATGCGCTATGTGCTGGCAATTCTTGATGCCGGTGGTTTTCATGCTGCGGCTCGCCAGCTGCACCGCAGCCAGCCGGCCATTTCCATGGCCGTGCGCGACCTGGAAGAGCGGCTGGGCCAGCCGCTGTTTGAGAAAGGCGGCGGTAAGGCCCTGCTGACCCCTTTCGGCCACTGGTGCGTACCCCGCTTTCGCGAACTGGTGGCCCACCATGACCGCGTCTGCCGGGATGCCCTGGCGATTGCCCGCCAGCAGCATGGTCGGGTGGATATTGCTGCCGTGCCTTCGGTGGCCAGCCGCCTGATGCCCGCGCTGCTGGCCGGGTTTCTGCAACGCTACCCAGGGATTGATATCAGCCTGCAGGACGGCCATTCCGAACGGGTCAACGACATGGTGCTCAAGGGTGAAGTCGAACTCGGCATCACCAGCCTATGGCTGCCCGATGAGGCGCTGAGTTTTGAAGCCCTGCTGCACGATGATATTGGCGTGATCTGTCGCGACGACCACCCATTGGCGCAGCAGAAGGCGTTGCACTGGCGGGCGCTCAAGCCCTATACGCTGATTCGTAATGGCACCTCGCGTTTGCTGGAAGGCTCACCAGCGGCAGAACTTCTCACCCATAGCACCCTGTATATTTCCAATATGATCTCGCTCACCGCCATGCTGGAAGCCGGTATCGGCGTCACCACCTTGCCCCGGCTGGCCTTTCAGGAAGAGCACAAGCGGCTGCGCTTTATCCCTCTGGCCACTCCCCACCTTGAACGTCAGATGGGCCTGTTGCGCCGTTCAGGGCAGAGCCTTTCCCCGGCCGCTGACGCCATGTACCACTACCTGATGGCTCAGCTAGGGGAAGATGAGAAGCGTTGAAAGCCGCCGTTAGCACCGGTGTCGCAACGGGGCAGGCGGCTTGCAGCCTTTAAGTCTAGACTCGGCAGGGTTGACTGTATTTTGCCCTGGAGGCCCTATGGATTACTACGCTTACCGCCACGCCCTTGCTGCACAGTTGCAAGGCGCTGAGCTGCCCTTCCCGCGCGCAGAATTTGCCGCCCGCCTGGCACGTACCCGCAGCCTGATGCAGGCCGCTGGCCGTGATGCTCTGCTGCTCACCGATCCGGCAGATATTTTCTACCTGACCGGCTACCACACCTTTGAAGTCTCGGTGCACACCGCCCTGGTGGTCACCGCTGAGCGCGTCACCTTACAGGTGCCCTCGATAGAAACTGGCCCGGCAGTGGTCACCGCCACCGTGGATGAGATTCTTGGCTATCGCTGGGAAGGCATTGATGAGGTGATCGCCCCGCTGGCCGACCTGCTGGCGCCGTGTCACGCCATTGGGCTGGATGCGTTCAGTGCTGGCCTGCGTTTTGGTGTTATTCAGTCACTTCAGGAACGCTTGGGCAGCGAGCGTTTCCACTCGGACGGCGGCAACATTCTTGACGGCCAGCGGCTGGTCAAGCGGGAGCTGGAACTGGATTGCCTGCGCGAAAGCGCTCGGATTACCGCCGCTGGCCTGGCGGCGGCAGAAGCCATCATTGCCCCGGGCATGACGGATAACGATATCGCCGCCGAAGGCGCCCGCGCCCTGATTGCTGAAGGCAGCGAATTCATGAGCCTGCAGCCGATCGTCACCAGCGGGCGGCGAATCAGTGTGATTCACGTCAACCACAAGCGCACCCCGATTGCCCCAGGCGACCCGGTGTTTCTGGAGTTCGGTTCCGCTTACCAACGCTACACCGCGCCCATGATGCGCACCGCTGTGGCGGGCCGCGCGAGCACAGAAATGCAAGCAGTGCGAGATACCTGCCGAGGCATTTATGAGGCGCTGATCAGCACCATGCGCCCCGGCAACACCTTTGATGATGCCGCCAAAGCCGCTGAAGCCGTGCTGGCACCCCATGCAGAACGGCTGTTTTTCTCCGGGGTGTTTGGCTATGCGGTGGGTGCCCAGTTCCCGCCCAGCTGGGTGGAAGGCACCGGCTATATTGCCCGTGGCCAACAGCGAGTTTTCGAGGAAAACATGGTGTTCCATCTGCCCATCTGCCTGCGCCTGCCCGGCCAGTGGGGGATCGGCATCAGTGATACCGTGCTGGTTACCGCCAACGGTGGCGTGGCGCTGACGTCTAACGACTGGCAAATCAACCAGACACCTTAATAAGTACAAACGATATTTATATTTACAAAACCTTAAACAACTGATCATTGAACCGTCATAGTCCAGGCCTAGCCTTTGCAGAGTGAAGATACCGACGGTGCGGTATTGACCTGTTTTTCATTCTTAAAAAAACGAGGCCTGGCCACTATGAGTAAAGAAATCGAAGATCATCGCCTGTTCAACCACAGCGGCAACACTCCCTTTGCCGATGTTCTTGCCAAGCGGGTTTCCCGCCGCGACGTGATGCGCGGTGGTCTGGGCGTCGCTGCTGCTTCCATGCTGAGCATGGGCACCGCCTCCCAGGCTCTGGCCTCCGCTAGCGACAAAAAGCCACTGACCTTGGCGTTTGAAGCCATTCAGGGCGCTCACAAGGATGCCGTTGTGGTGCCAGAAGGCTATACCGCCCAGGTATTGGTGCCCTGGGGTACGCCGCTCAAAGCCAATGCCCAGTGGAATCCGGCAGACCCCATGACCGCCGCTCAGCAGGCAGAAAGCGTTGGCATGCACCACGATGGCATGGCAGGGTTTGCACTGGACGACAGCAGCGCTTCCCAGCGTTTTGTCCTGGCGTTGAATAACGAATACATCGACCAGAATGCCCTGTGGCAGCCACAGGGCGGCCCTACCAATGCCAAAGAAGGCAAGCGCCCAGCTGAAGAATCCCGCACCGAGATCAACGCCCACGGCGTTACCCTGGTAGAAGTACGCAAGGATGCCGATGGCCAGTGGTCGCATGTTGCCGACTCCAGCTACAACCGCCGCTTTACCAGCGCCATCGAAATGGATCTGGCCGGGCCGGTCGCGGGTAGCGACTACGTCAAGACCCGTTTCTCGCCGGAAGGCACCCAGACCCGTGGCACCAACAACAACTGCGGTAACGGTGTCACTCCTTGGGGCACCTACATTGCCTGTGAAGAAAACTGGCCGAATATCTTCGTTAATACCGGCGAGCGCTTTATCGATGACGCGCGGATTGGTATTCCCACCGAGCGCAGCCGTTACGCCTGGGAAACCTCTGCCGGTGATGCCTCTGAAGCCAACGAAGAATTCGCCCGCTTTGATATCACCCCGCGTGGCGCAAGCGCCACCGATGATTACCGCAACGAAGCGCGCACCTTTGGCTACCAGGTCGAGATTGACCCTTACACCCAGCAGAATGCCGTCAAGCGCACGGCCCTGGGCCGCTTCCGCCATGAAGGCTGCTGGATAGGCAAGCTTGAGGCTGGCCAGCCGGTAGTGTTCTACTCCGGTCACGATGCGCGTAACGAGTACGTCTACAAGTTTGTTTCCGAGGCCAACTGGAACCCGGCAGATGCCAACCGCCCCGGCGAGCAGTATGACCGCCTGGCCATTGGCGCCAAGTACATGGACAACGGTGTGCTCTATGCCGCCCGCTTTGACGCCGACGGCAACGGCGAATGGCTGCCCCTGACGCCGGATGCCACCACCCGTGATGGCCGTCGTCTGTCAGCCGCCCTTGGCCTTGCCGATAACGATATGGCGGGCATCATCATCAACACCTGCGACGCCGCTGACCTGATGGGTGCCACTCCCATGGACCGCCCGGAATGGGCCACCGTGGACCCGGCCTCCGGCGAGGTCTACCTGACGCTGACCAACAACAGCCAGCGCAGTGAAGAAGGCGTTGATGCCACCTACACCAACGATGGCAGCGACATCACCCAGCCTGGCGTCGGCTTTAAAACCGCCCCGACCAATGCCGCCAACCCGCGCCCGGATAACGGCGCAGGGCATATCATCCGCTGGCGGGATGCCCCGAACAGCACGGCCTTCAACTGGGAAGTCTTTGTGTTTGGCGCTGCGGCTGCCGATGCTAACAACCTGTCCGGCCTGACCGAACAGAACCAGTTCGCCAGCCCCGATGGCCTGTGGTTTGACGAGCGTGATGGCGGTGAAGGCATCCTGTGGATTCAGACTGACAACGGCTACGAAGGCATTACCGAATATACTAACGACCAGCTGTTGGCTGTGGTACCCAGCGCCCTGCGCAACGCACAAGGCGGTGATTCCACCGTCAAGCAGAGCAACCAGCACCATATGAAGCGCTTTGCGGTAGGCCCCAATGGCTGTGAAGTAACCGGCATCTTCGCCACACCGGACAAGACAGCGCTGTTTATTAACATTCAGCACCCCGGCAACTGGCCGGCTGATGCCGCTTCCCTGGCCCAGGATGCCACCCGCGAAGCATCAGGCCAGGTACGCCCCCGCGCGTCTACTGTGGTCATCCAGAAAAAGATGGTGGCCCGGTCGGGGTTTAACCACGTCTGAACCTGCCATCATAAGGGTGCTCAAAACGCCGCCTACCTTCGGGTATGCGGCGTTTTTTCACAGCCTTAATGCTTGTGATACCGCTACTTGGGCGCGTAGGTTATTCATTCCAACCCCACCACTTATACGGTCGTTATCATGCGTTTTGTGCTTTTTGCCCTTGCCCTGTTCATCGCCCCACTGAGCCTTGCTCAGGGCGAAACCACCTCAAGCTCACTTCAAGCAGGTGATACCTTCCCCTCATTGCAGCTACCGGATGCCTTCGGCAACGTTTACCAACTGCCTTACCCCGGCGTTCGTCACGTGCTGTTCAGTGCGGATATGGATGCCAATGACCTGATGGAACAAAGCTTTGGAGAACTGGATAAGGGCGATTTCACCGCCGCCGGCCTGGTGTATGTCGCCGACATCAGCGGCATGCCACGCCTCGTTGCCCGCCTGTTTGCGATACCGTCTCTACGTGATTACCCCTTCCGGGTGCTGCTAGCCCGCGACGCAGAACAGTTGGCCATGCTGCCCCGACAAGAAGGCGCCGTCAGCGTTATCTCTCTGTCTCAGGATGGCGAGATCGAAAAGCTTGACTTTGTTAGTAATGAAGCAGGGCTAAAAGAGTTGGTAATTGATTAATTACTTGCCGATGTATCCTGGAAAACATCACCCCTTGCTGCCATACGTTAAACGCTCAGCTTTAACAAAGATTGACACTTTCCCTTTAACAGGCGCGATACTATTAATGGAGAGTTTACAATTGAGGCGGTAGTTAATGAGCGATAGGCAGGTTGGAGGGCTCCCTGAAGGCAAAGATGACAGGGATGTTCTACATAGCGACTTGGAAGCGTTTTTGCGATATCGCTTTCCCTGATGGCCATTACCGGTCTCGACGGGCGCATCTTGCGGGTTAATCAGGCTTTCCATGAACTTCTCGGCCATGATCCCGCTAGCATGGTGGGCCAACATGCCTTGGGCTACCTCCACCCTGACGATATCCCCCAGACAGCTGAAGCCTTTACCCGCATGGCGGAAGGCGCCACCGTGATCAACTTTGTTCACCGTTTTCGCGCGGCAGATGGCCGTTATCACTCATTGGAATGGCAGGCCCGCGCCCGTGATGGCAGGGTCTTTGCCTCCGGCGTTGATGCCACCGAGCGGCTGGCGCTGGAAAACCAGGCCGATGAAGACCGCGAGTTTCTGCAGGACGTGATTGATGCCTTGTTTTGTCAAGGATTGGTATGGCCGCTTCAGCATGGTCAACCAGACGCTGGCTGCCGTTTTTGGCGCTTCACCTGAGGAGATCATCGGCAAGACTGACGCTGACTTTTCACCGCGCCCGGAAGAAATTGAAGCCTTTCTACTCGATGACCAAGAAGTATTGAGGAGCGGCAAGATCAAGTTTATTCCTGAAGAACCGGTGACTGATAGTATCGGCCAGCAGCGCTGGTTCCAGACCACCAAGATTCCCTTACAGCTCAATCTGCCACGCGAAAAACGGCGGCTGGTGGGCGTTGCCACCGATATTACCCATCGAAAGCAACGTCAGGATAAGGCAGAACAGGCTAGCCAAGCCAAAAGCTTGTTTGTGGCCAATATGAGCCATGAAATTCGCACCCCACTCAATGCCATCATCGGCTTTGGTGATCTGCTTTAGGTAAGCATCCATACCTGCGACGTAGCAGGTAGCGATTTCGTCATCACTGGCATAGGCGGTCATGGCAATAATCGGTAATCTTGCATTGGCAGCAGTGCCGTACTGATGTTCATGTTCGCGCCAGCGCTGCGTGGCTTCCAGCCCGTCCATGACCGACATCATGCAGTCCATCAGTACGATATCCGCCGGGCTGCCATACACACCCCGGCCAGCGGCTAGCGCGTTTCGCTCAGCAGCGTTTCGGCCCAGGCAACGGCAGCCAAGTAATCTTCATTCAGCAGGGCAATAATTTTGGCGCTAAGGCGCTCAAGCTCTCCGCGCTCAAAGCGCTCCACCAGTAAAAGCAGTTTTCCCAGGCTGCCTTCACGGGTGAGAAGTGCCTGCTTAACCTCATCTGCCAAGGGAATCGACCCGATCATCGACTGCATGCTTTCGCCTTCTACCTGGCCAATCAGCGACAGCAGCCCGAGGGTAAAAGCGGTGCTCTCGTTGATATCCTTCAGGCGCTTAGCAATCTGGCGACAGACGCCGGCGCGAATGACCACTTGCCTGAGCTGCAGGCGCTGCACCGGGTCGTTGCGCGATAGCGATAATGCTGCGGCCATGGAGGTCAAACGCTGGGTGCCAAGCAGCTGGATGGCTTCTCGCAGGCTGCTGATCGGTCTCACCAGGTTGGCGTGAGCGGCGGAATTCAACTGACGAAACACCAGATTGCACAAGTGCGGATGCTGGGCCAGCAGGCTTTCAAGCCGGGCGTGATCGGGTTCTGTCAGCGCCAGCTCCGCCAGCAACTGCATTTCTGCCGCCGGGTTGCTGGAGCGCCGCCGGTTAAGTGGCTGGACATGGTTAGGGGTGAGAACACGTAGCCCTGAAACAGATCAAAGCCTGCCAGGCGGGCTTGTTCCAACTGGTCACGGCTTTCCACGAAAGTGGCTATCAGCTGCAAGCCGCGACGGCGATAGCGCTCAGGCCAATCCGTTGCGTCCTCACGGCGGATATCAACCTTAAGAAAATCAGCAGCCTGTAGTACAGTATCACCGTCGCTGAGCAGTAAAGTATCATCAATACAGATGCGGTAGCCTTGGGCACGCAACGCTGAAAAACGCGCTAACATATCCTGCTCGCTCAGCAGGTGGCGAGGAATTTCCGCTACCAGACGCTGGGTGGGCAAGGGCATGATGTCCGGATTGGCGACCCATTCAGCGGTGGCATTGAAAAACAGGCAGCGCTCACCGACCAGTGCCTGCAGCCCCACCTCGTAGAAGGCCGTGGCACAGGCTCTGGCCGTTGCCAGCAGCGGGTTATCAATCCGGACACTATCCGCGCCCGGACAGGCACGATATAAAAGCTCATCTGCCACGTGATGAAACTGTCTGTCGCAGATAGGCTGAATCGCTACGCTATAACCTGATTGAGCGGTTTTATCCAAGGCATCTCCTCCTTATTCTTTGTAATCATCAGGAAAAGCTGCATCAGCGTCTTGCAACACCAAGGGCGAGCCTTCTATGCAGCGGCGGATCAACACGAATTCCTCAGCTTGGTGTATATTCACGACCTTGCAACCGTCAGGTAATGGTTAATGGTATTACTCAGCTCAGTGACCTTGACGGGCTTGGTAATCACCGCCTGCATACCTGAATCAAGACAGCGTTGGGCATCTTCTGGCATGGCGTTGGCGGTCATCGCCAGTATCGGCAGGGTTTCTCCCCGGGCACGTAGCTGCCGGGTGGCTTCAGTGCCATCCATTACCGGCATCTGCATATCCATCAGCACCAGGTCAAAGCCTTGTATCGCCAGGATATCCAGCGCTTCCTGGCCGTTCTCCACCACGCTGACGGCGTGACCTAGCTTGGTGAGCTGCTTGCGCGCCAACATCTGGTTAACCGGGTTATCTTCCACAACCAGGATGTTGGCGGCCAGGTTGGGTGTTTCCGGCTCTTTGGGAACCACAGATGCCACGGGTTGGGCGGTTTTAAAGGTTAGCTGGAAAGAAAAGCGGCTGCCGCAGTCCGGCTCGCTTAGCAGCTCGATCTGGCCGCCCATGGCTTCCACCAACTGCTGGCTAATCACCAGCCCAAGCCCAGACCCCTGGCGGCGTCGGGATAAGGAGCTGTCTACCTGTGAAAAGGGCTGGAACAGCTTGGATTGCTGCTCCTTACTCATGCCACAGCCTGTATCGGTGACGCTGAAGAAAACATGCAGCTGATCATCATGGCGCTGGGCAATCACATCCAGCGCCACACTGCCTTCATCGGTAAACTTGAAGGCATTGTTAAGCAGGTTCATCAGCACCTGGCGCAAACGGTCCGGGTCGGCCACCACTAGCCCCAGCTCCTCGGGTCGGTCACAGTAGAATGTTACCGGGGTGTTTTCAGCACGCAGCCGATAACTGTAGCAGAGCGTATGCAAACACTGGTCCAGCGAGAATGGCCGTGGCGCCAATGCCAGCTTGCCGGCGGCAATGCGCGAGTAATCGAGAATGTCGTTGATGACGGTGGAAAGCGCTTCAGTGCTAGCGCGCAGGGTGTTCAGGTAGTCACGGCCCTTTTCAGTACGCACCACCTCTTCTTCAAGCAGGTCGGTCAGGCCGACAATACCATTCAGCGGCGTACGCACTTCATGACTGACCACGGCCATGAAATCGGATTTGGCTTGGCTGGCTTTTTCAGCCTGCTGCTTGGCTTTTTCAGCTGGGCATTAGTTTCGCTCAGCGCCCGCTGACGTGATTCCAGCGATAGCTGCTGATGGCGCAGCTGAAAGAGCAGAATCAGACCGGCCAGCATGGTCAGGGCCACTAGCACCAGCGATGAGCGGATCAGGGTATACAGGGCTTCGCGATCACGTTGGCGCTGGCCAGCAAAATACAGGTTAGTGCGCACCGCCAAGGCGCCCGTCGCCTCCTGTATCTCGGCAAGCAGTTGGTCAAGCGTTTCACGCTGTGCAGGGAGGGAATCAGGCGTTAGCGCTTGCACCGCCTCATCCAGCGCCCTGATGTCGGCCAGCATGGTATCAATGTCATGCCCGCGCAATTCAACCCTGCGTATCAGCTCGGCCACTTGCCCGCGTTCAATCACTCTCAAGCGGCTATAGAGGATATCGTAGGCAAGCGTCAGCTCTGCCATCGAATCAGGGGTCGCCTTTAGAAGAGCGAGACGGACATCCTGCAGTTCACGATCAAGCTGATAGGAAGCCCACAAGGCATCTTCCAGCAGGCGCTTGTCTGATGCCTGATGCTTGTATAGGGCAATACCCCCAAGGTCATGGAGGCAATAAAAAGTACGCTGATTCCGAGTACTGACCAGAATCGCTCGCGAATTACAGAACACAGAAATGTCTTTATACGACCTATCTTCATCTAAGCCATCCGGTATTGCTTAGGGTCTGTTCAGGGCACCAGCAACCGATTGACCTGCCAGACGGAGCGCGAGTAGATGGTTTCCTTGTGCAGATCAGCGTCACTGTCAAAAGGGTAAATGACAAATACCGGGCCATGTTCGCGTACGCTCATCGGCTCGCCGTTGGCATGAGTGGCCAGGATAACGTCATGTTCGTAGAAATCCGCTACCGAGATCTCGGCTTCATAATCATTCAGGGCAATCGCAATGACGCTATCGCCCTGGGCATCAACGGCTTCAAGCACTGACCTTGCCAGCGGGCCGCTAAACGTCATGGTTTCGTCATGCCAGGGCGTTGCTGTCACCGTGGTGTGTATACCCAGTTCAGAGAACATCGCATGGTCAAACACCGCCTGTTCGCCTTGGTTGGTTGTACCGATATCGCCGCTGACGGTGAGTACCACCTGGCCGGTGGGCGCCTCCAGGGCGCTACTGGTCGATACCATAGCTGCCCACACGGCAGCGCTATACAGCATGCATAGCGCGGTGCGCTGGAAAGGCCGTAAAAAAGACATAGAAGTTTCCTCGTTTGGCACAGTATTTGAAATTGTATTTGAACATTCCGCTGAAACAGCGTTATTGAGGCGTTGGTGAAACCACAAAACAACACTGCTTAACAATTTTCAACGTTTATCCTACGCGATTTTAAAGGCTGAAATGCAAATTTTTGCAACGTTACGCACTCACGCCGAGTTCGGATCTGACGGCTTTGTATCAGCACTGCGCTGAGAGGGTGGTTTGGGAGAATCAGGGTTTAGGGGGCTCGGCCAGTGCCAGAAAGTCGTCTAGCGTCATGGCGTCAGAAGCGCGCAGCGGCGAGCGTTGCGAACGGGGCTGGTAGACCCGCAGGATTTCACTTTTCAGACGCTGGAAATTGATCGGCTTGGTGACATAGCCTTGCATACCATCTGCCAGATAACGTTCCTGATCGCCTTTCATGGCGTTGGCTGTCAGGGCAATGATGGGGGTCTGTGGCAAGTTATTGAGGCGTTCGAACTCACGGATGGCATAGGTCGCCTGCACGCCGTCCATTACCGGCATCATGATATCCATCAGGATAATATCGAAACGGCTGTCACGAACCTTTGTCACCGCCTCCTGTCCATTCAAGGCTATCTCGCACCTTGCGTTGAGCTTGTCCAGCAGTTTGAGGGCCAGCTTCTGATTGATCCGGTTATCTTCCACTAGCAAAACATCCAGTGGCATCTGTGCTTCACTTTCTTCGTTACCGGTCATCCTGGGCAACCCGGAACGGGTCTGGGCATCGCTCTCGGCCAGCACCTGTTGCAGGTCTCCAAGCGTCAGCGGCTTGGTCAGATACCCGGGGATACCCAGTTCCGTGCAGCGCTGGGCATCGCCAGCCAGGGCTGATGAGGTTGCCAGATACAGCGATGACGGTGCCACCAGGGATTCGTCGAGCAGTTTGGCAGCCAGTTCATAGCCACTCATCCCCGGCATATGTACATCCACCAGCACCACGCTGAACGGGCGGTCGTCATCCTGGGCATGGCGCAGACGGAACAAGGCTTCCGGGCCGCTGCTGCAAAGCTCAAACGCTACGCCAAGCGCCTTCATCATGGCGCTGAAAACATCGCGGTCCACCGGTTCATCTTCCACAAACAGCACCCGGTGGCGCTGAGCATCAAAGGTGGCCTGGGTGGCCTTGGCGGGTGGTTGCGACAGCGCCAAGGGAACATCAAAGGTCACACAGGTGCCCTGCCCCAGACGGCTGGTGGCAGAAATACTGCCGCCCATCAGCTCCACCAGTTGGCGGGTAATGGCTAATCCAAGGCCAGTGCCTTCAAAGCGCCGATTGGCTTTGCTGTCAACCTGTTCAAAGGCTTCAAAGATGCTGTCAACCTGCTCGTCAGGAATGCCAATGCCGGTATCCGATACGCTGAACGTCAGCCACATAAGCTGGTCGGAGGGGTCCGCCAGTGCTTGGGATGTCAGCTTCACATCCAGGCGAACATGGCCCCTATCGGTAAACTTGAGCGCATTACCTAGCAGATTATTGAGCACCTGCTGGAAGCGCACCGGGTCTACCCATACGTAGCGCGGCAAGGCGTCATCGAGGTGGTAGAACAGCTTGACATCCTTGACCATGGCGCGAGGTGCCTGGGCTTTAATCACTTGGCCCAGATAGTGGTAGAGATCAGTACTTTCAAGTCGCAGATCCAGCTTGTTGGCTTCGATTTTGGAGATATCCAGCAGCAAGTTGATGATTTCCAACAGATGCGCGGCGCTGACTCGGGCCAGATTCAGGTATTCATGCTGCTCTTTGTCCAGAGACGTTTCCAGCACCAGCTCCAGCATGCCCATCACGCCGTTCATCGGCGTGCGGATTTCATGGCTCATGTTGGCCAGAAACTGGCTCTTGGCCATGTTGGCGGCCCTGGCCTGCTCAATCTGATGCTGCAACTCGCTTTCATACAGGCAGGCACGGGCGGCAATAGCGAGTTTTTCCATCAGCTTGGCCAGCGACATCAGCAGGCTGTGCGAAAATCCTTCACCTTTGCGATACAGCAGCAGTACCCCAAACTCCGGTAACGCGAACACATAGCGCTCGCCTTCCCCGTTCAAGTCAGCAATACGCATGGGCAGGCCGGCCGAAAAATCTGTAAGCTGCTGGCGGTTTTCAGGCAGCTGAAGACTGGCAATAAACGCCTGGTGTTCAGGACGCTTATTGAGCGTACGAGGAATACATAGCGCATAATCCCAGCTCAACCATTCCTGCTCAGCTATGCCTTCCACTGACCGCTGTTCTGTTTCCGGTGAAGTCGAGGTAGTGAACTGCAGCACACTGGCACTGACACAGTTCAGCGCACGCACCATGGTGCCAACGCTTTGGGTCAGCATGGGCGCAAGGTTCAGGCTTTGTCCGATCGACAAAGAAATTTCGTACAATAGCTCGGTTTCTGCCAGCTTGTTCACGCCGTTTCCAACCTGTTATTCCCCACGTGTTAATGCCATGCCGGCTGGCCAGAGCCAATGCCTGGCCGTGCTAACGGCACGTCTGAGCGGATGATCAACCCAGCACACCCAGTACAATCGTCTTGTTATAGAACTCCAGGTAATCGCTACCGCTGTTGGCGATTTCTCCCAGCGTGAAGGCGCCAAATACCGCCTCGCCCTGCCCGACAGCCTCCAGCTCCTTGGTCATGTCGTCGCCCAGAAACAGCACGCGCGAAATACAGTCAATCAGCAGCCAATCAGCTGACGTCGGCGTTGAGCCCTTATGCTGGGCCATTGCCTGCTCGCGGGCATGGGCTGCAGCGGCAATCAGGGTGTTCGGGTTACCATTAAGCAGCTTGACCATACAGCCTTCCGGCACTTCACCCACACAGGTCAACTCGCCCTGCTCATTCATCATCAGGGGTCACGCACCACCATTTCAGCCCCGAGCCGCGAGATACCCAGCGGGTAGGATTTAGCCACTGAGAAGAAGTTGTCGATGCTGATATCCTGACCGCTGTGGGCATGAATCATCCGTGCGTAGAAGGTCGCAGCAGGCTCCCAGTCAATGCTTTTCACTACATTGCGTTCGCTGGAAGTGACGGTAAAGGCTTCGCTGACCGGCTCCCAACCGTGGGTAACCCCAATGCTGCTGGGCATCGGCAGCAGCGCAACCAGCGCAGCGTCTTTTTCAGGCCCTGCGGGGTGATCACGCAGGGGCGCTGTTCAAAGCTCAGCGAACCGGCGCCGCCGCCAATAAAGTTGTTTTCCAGCCCAAAGGTGTAAAACAGGCTTTCAATCAAGGCACTGATGCGTGATGCCAGCCCATCGACAATCACCAGATAGGTCTGCTCGCCGCTGGCTTCAGGCCAGCGCTCGGCCAGTGGCAGCAGGGCTTCTTCATACTCGGCGTCTGCATCGCTCAACCCTTCAATCACCCCAAGCTCAGGCGCTGCCGCCAAGCCTACCAACAGCGTCCCTTTAACATGATTACTGCCCTGATAGGCAATCTGTGGAAAGATGCCGCCGGATACCGGCACTTCAGCCGCCAGCAGGAGAGGGTCAACGTCTTCCGGCTGCCAGCCGTTTTCATCACAGGCCAATACCAGTATGGCGGCAACGTCGGCGCGGGATGCCAACGTCTGCAGTGATGCTGCAAACCCCTCCACAGATCCACTGGAATCAAATTGTAATTGCATCGTGATTTCCTGTTGGTAAGCCAAGTTTTAGGGTAATTATTTTTAACGCTGTTGGTGAGTCGCTATTCGTTCATTGTTCAGGTGCAAGTCAACGTTGGTTCACGCTGCCTCACGGTATCAGTTGACCACGGCTGACTTAGCCTGCTTGCGCAGGAACGTCAGGCAGGCTTGTGGTTCCATGGGCCTGGCCAGCAAGAACCCCTGAACGTCATCCACATCAAGTGCATCAAGATAGTCACGCTGGCGCTGGGTCTCTACCCCTTCAGCTACCGTCTTGAGCCCTAACCCCTGGCACAGAGCCGTCAGTGAGCGCACAATGGCACGATTCTGACGCGCTTCAGCAACATCAATAATGAAGCTACGGTCAATCTTTAGCGTATCGAGCGGAAAGCGCAGTAAGTATTCATAAGATGAGTGGCCAGTGCCAAAATCATCAATGGCAAGCTTGAACCCCAGCTTCTTGAGTTCATAGAGGGTCGCAAGCGTTGCTTCCGGGTTACTCATGGCGGTGCTTTCAGTGATCTCCAGCTCGAGCTGCTGGGGCTTTACACCATACTCGGCCACATGCTGGGCAAGACGCTTGGCAAGCCCAGCCTGCTCGAACTGGCGCGCCGAGATATTAATTGCCATGGCAACCTCAATACCTTCCGTCTGCCACTGTGCCAGCTGGCGGCAGGCCTCCCCGGCCACCCAGTCGCCTACATCAATAATCAGGCCACTTTCTTCCAGCAGAGGGATGAACTCACCCGGCGACACCACTCCGCGCATAGGATGGCGCCAACGCAGCAGCGCCTCAACGCCGATAAACTGACCGTTGGAAAGCTGCTGTTGCGGCTGGTAAACCAGGAAGAACTCTTGATTACCCAGCGCCTTGCGCAGGTCATTTTCAAGACTTAGGGCATTGCTATCATCAAAGGCTTCAACGTCCTGATAGAACATCACTCGCTGATTGGCTGTGTGATAGCGGCAAAAGCGTTGAGCCAGCAGCGCCGTTCGCAATAGCTCGTCGCTGTTACTGCCATCCTGAGGGTGCAGGCTGACACCGGCGGTAAAATCAACGAAGATCTCTTCACCTTTTACCTTGTGGGCACGAGCCAGCGGCTGCATCCAGTTGTGGTGGTAAGCCTGCATCTGCTGGCTATTGGCATGTGGAATTGCCACCGCAAAAGTATCTGCTTCCAGACGGCACATCAGCGCCTCATGGCCCAGGCTTTGCTTGAGACGCTGGGCAAACATGGCCAGCACCTGATCACCGGCTTCAATCCCCAAGGCGTCGTTAATTCGGTGTAGGCGGCTGATATCAATCACCCCAATCGACCAGATCATTTTAGTATCTGCCAGTTGCTCGTCCAGCAGGTTCAGAAACAAACGTCGCTTGGGCAGATCGGTCAGATCGTCATATTCGGCAAGGTAAAGTGCTTTATCCTCAAACGCGCGCAGGGCCGTCACATCCTGAAAGGCACCAATCAGGTGTCCCTCCTGGGTTTTCGGGTCACTTTGCAGGCGCAAAATACGTTCGGAATGGCTCAGGTGCAGGGTGACCTCAAGATTAAGACCCTCTCGGCCTTCTTGAGCGGCTTCCAACGCGGTATTCAGGCGTAGAGCGTCGGTGTCATTCAGCAGCCCCAGCAAGGCTTGGTGGCTTTCCGGCAACGCAGTACAGTTCAGCACTTCGGCGGCATCTTCCGACCATGTCAGCGCATCATTGCTGAAATTCAGCTGCCAGAAACCTAAACGAGCCAGCTTGCAGGCACTGGCCTGCTCCATCTGCGCCTCGCGTAGGGCTTTTTCACGTTCGGCCCCGCGTAGGGCATATTTCACCCGTTCCACCAGCAGCGGCAGATTGATCGGCTTGGTGATAAAATCGGTCGCCCCTGAGGTAAACGCCTGATCAATTGATGTGACGTCGTCGGAGCCGGTCAGCATCAAGAGTGGTCGCTCCTGATTGGCGATGCCCGCTTCGCCATTACGTACTGCCTGAACAAACTCAAAGCCGTTGCGCCCGGGCATGCTGACATCCACCAGGGCGAGATCAGGTGTGTTGTCTTGCATCAGGCGCAACGCCTGCTCTGCATCTGCCGCCTGAATCACCTGATAGCCGCGCTTTTTAAGGCCCGATGAAGTCAACAGGCGAACGGTCGGGTCATCATCAACGACAAGTAGCGTCTGCGCTGGCGCCATGCGGTTACCTCAATGCTGTTATCGCAAATGGGGGTGAAAATAATGGTTGCGATTAGTGTAAACTCTCTCGATGTGCAATTTGTTAATGTTTGTTAATATTATAACGATAAACATCGTCGCATTCATTAGCCTTTAAGTACATTTTCAAGACGCGCTGTTAGAAGAGAACTTTTATGCCCCTGACACTCGACACCCTGAAAGAATTTAATACCAGCGCCGGGCTTGCCTATGCCGATGGCGACGAGGAGCTTTACCGTGAGGTGCTGGCCATGTTTCACGAGCAGCTGACCGATGAGTTTGCCCAATTACCAGAGCAACTGCGTGCCGGAAGCGACGACACTCTGGCCCGCCAGGTGCATACCCTGAAGGGGTCGGCAGGTTCTGTGGGCGCAACACGTATTGAAGGCGTGACTAAAGAGATTGATCAGAATCTCAAGGCAGGCAAGCAGCCCAGCGATGAACTGATAGCAGTCCTGCAGGCCTCGGTACAGGCGGCCAGCAATGAGCTGGCAGCGCTGGCCTGATAACGCTGCCTACAGAGCGCAGCCTGGAACCAACCTCCTGGCACCTCCGCGTCACCGACTAGAACGTTAAAAATTATCATGCCCTTTCGGGGTAACGAGCAGGCCCATGCATATCGGTATACTCGAAGACGATCCGCTGCAGCGTCGCTTTATCACCACATCGCTCAAGGACTGGGGTGACGAAGACACCCGCGTTGACGCCTTTGAACGCGCCAGCGAGCTATTGGCAGCGTTGCAGAAGCAAACCTTTGACCTGCTGATTATCGATTGGTACCTGCCGGATGCAGACGGTATGCACTTGGTGCAGCGGTTACGCCAAGATTTTGGCTGGACGAGTCCGATATTGTTTATTACCGCAAGCCAGGGTGAGAACGATGTGGTAATGGCATTAGAGTGCGGCGCAGATGACTTTCTGACCAAACCTATTCGCCCGGCAGAGCTGCGAGCGCGCCTTTCCGCCCTGGCACGCCGCGCTGATATCAACAAGGGGATGGTCGCCGAGAATCTGTCCTTTGGCCCTTATACCCTGGCCCCAAGCAGTCATAGCATTTTGCTGAACGGCCAGGCCATCCCGTTGACTTCACGGGAATATGATCTTGCAGCGCTGTTTTTATCGCATATTGGCCAGCTCTTCTCTCGCGAGCATATTCTCGAGATTATCTGGGGAATCAGCGCTGACATTACCACTCGGACCATTGATACCCACCTTAGCCGATTACGTAAAAAACTCGCTTTCGGTGGCCAGTACGGGCTGCGCCTGAAAAGTGTCTACCAGTACGGTTACCGCCTGGAACCGGTGAGTTAACCCCCGCCCCAGGCAGTCAGCCATTTATCGCGTTTTTGGTGCTGCCTTGGCATCACTGGCTTGACGCCATAGCTTGCGCCTAAACAGGGCAGCGGCGGTGAGCCCTAGGGCGGCAACACCCAGCATCAACCACATCATCGGGCTACCCAGGTGGCTGTGTACCTGCGTAGGCGCATGGCCTGAATGTGCCTGAACGCTGTTCATCATTAGCACAGCGATAAAGCCTGTCAGGCTGATGAGAGTCGTCACGCTATGTTTACGGGTTAGCAGCATTATTTTTCTCCTGAAAGTGATTTATCTATGGAAAGTTCAAGCACTGGCGGCGGATGGGCGACGCTCATCAAGCATGCCTTTATCGAGAATGAAGCGGATGATCTCTTCAAGTCCGACGCCGTCGTAGAGGTTGGTAAACACAAAGGGGCGTTCGCCGCGCATCTTTTTCGAGTCGCGCTCCATCACCTCAAGGGAGGCGTGTACCTGCTCGGCAATATCAATCTTGTTGATAATCAACAGATCTGATTTGGTGATACCCGGCCCGCCCTTGCGTGGAATCTTGTCGCCCGCGGACACGTCAATCACGTAAAGAGTCAGGTCGGAAAGCTCAGGGCTGAAGGTGGCCGACAGGTTATCGCCGCCAGATTCCACCAGCACCAGCTCCAGCTTGGGATGACGTGCCTGAAGGTCATCAATCGCGGCCAGGTTCATCGAGGCGTCTTCACGGATGGCGGTATGCGGGCAGCCGCCAGTTTCCACTCCGAGGATACGGTCCGCTGGCAGGGCATCGTGCTTGAGCAGAAAGTCAGCGTCTTCACGGGTGTAGATATCATTGGTGACCACGGCAATATCGTAGTATTCCCGTAGTGCCAGGCAGAGCTGCTTGAGCAGCGCGGTCTTACCCGAACCAACCGGGCCGCCGACGCCGACGCGTAAACAGTGGGTCATGGTCTTCTCCTTCTTAAAACGGCTTGTTAAGCGTCTAGCTTCTGAATAAACGTGAATACTGGGTTTCGTGCAGGGCACTGGCCAGGGCGACACCGGGCAGGGCAGGGCCAAGGTCTTCATCGTCAAGATGTTGGGCCTGATCCACAGCGCCAACCAGTTCAAGGCGCAACGCTTCCAGCACCCGCTGGGCGGCGGTATGCCCTAACGGCAGCGTCTTGCAGGCCACTGCCAGCTGGTTTTCCAGCCAGGCCCAGCCAAACCCGAGCTGCGCCTGGCGTAATGGCACTCCACGGATATAGGCGGTATAGGCAAACCAGGTGACATAACCCGCCTGTTCAGGCAGCAGGTTGTTATTCGGCACTAATGCCAGGCTGCCTAACAGACGTTTAAGAGAAGCCCCCAGACGGCTGTCTTCGGCTGCCAGCTCAGCAGTTTCGCGAGTCGCCGCCAGCCAGTCGTCCCATTCAGCAACCGCAGCGTGGTCGCCACACTCAAAGGCACTGTACAAGCGCGCAATCAGCGGCAGCTCACAGCGAGTCAGGCCATCTTCCAGCACGCCGGAAAGCCACTCGGCCAGGCTGGTTTCACCTTCCACCCAGCCAAGTTCAAAGGCGCTTTCCAGCCCTTGAGAAAACGCAAAAGCGCCAATCGGCAACGCCGGGCTGACCAGCTGCATCAGGCCGAGCAGCGCCAGCTGATCACCCTGGTGGGTAGGCATGCCCGGTTCAGTGAGCATGTTCATGGTGGTGCTCATGGGAGTGCTCATGGGAGTGGCTGTGTTCGTGCTCATGGCCGTGTTCATGATGATGAGCATGTCCACCGATGCCCTGGTAGGCGCCTGACTCGGGGTCGAAGGTGGCATTATGGTGTTCAAGCCGGGCGCCGAGTAACACCGCCAGCTCTTCCAGGACGTGATCTGGCGGGAAGCGCACCCAACCGCCATCAGCATCCTCACCCAGGGCCAGCTGCACATGGCGGTTACCCAGATGGTAGGCCAGCCGTGCCAGCGGCAGGCCTGCACTGACCCTTGCGGTGACCACCGGTTCAATGGCCGCACACACTCTGACCACCTCGCCGCTTTCAGCCTTCAAGCCCTCGCCATCGCGCAGCACCGGGCCACGGTCGAGAAACAGCCCTAGTGGCTGGCCGCTGTCGCTTTGCGCTTTCAGGCGACCACGAATACGCAGTTCAAACGGCAGTGTCAGGGTATCGCTGGCAGCGCTTGCGTCTATTGGCCCCAGGCGTTCTATCAGTTTCAACATAGCGGCTCCTCAAGTAAAAACAGGCTTGGGACAAAATGGGCCTAGAACAGGTGGTAACGTTGGGCCAGCGGCAGCTCCGTGGCCGGCTCACAGGTCAGCAGCTCACCATCGCAATGCACTTCATAGGTCTGCGGGTCAACGCTCAGCTCGGGGCAAGCATCGTTGAGCTTCATATCCTGCTTGCGTATCTGGCGCACGTTCTTGCAGGCGGCCAGGGGGCTTGCAAGCCCCAGCCTTTCTTTGACGCCCGCTTCCAACGCGGCCTGGCTGACAAAGCTCACTCGCGTCTGGCTGGCAGCCCTGCCAAAGGCACCGAACATAGGGCGGTAATGCACCGGCTGCGGCGTGGGAATAGAGGCATTAGGGTCGCCCATGGGGGCAGCGGCAATCATGCCGCCCTTGATAATCATCGCTGGCTTGGTGCCGAAAAAGGCCGGTTTCCAGAGCACCAGATCCGCCATCTTGCCAACTTCTACCGAGCCGACTTCATGGGCAATGCCGTGGGTCAGCGCCTGGTTGATGGTGTACTTGGCGATATAACGCTTGGCGCGGAAGTTATCGGCGCCCAACGTTTCATCTTCGGGCAATAAGCCACGCTGCACCTTCATCTTGTGAGCGGTTTGCCAGGTTCTGCAGATCGACTCTCCTACTCGGCCCATGGCCTGTGAATCAGAGGCAATCATCGAGATAACCCCCAGATCATGGAGAATATCTTCTGCAGCGATGGTTTCACGGCGAATGCGCGAGTCGGCAAAGGCCACGTCTTCGGGGATATTGGGGTCGAGGTGGTGACACACCATCAGCATATCGAGGTGTTCATCCACCGTATTGACCGTGTAAGGCCGGGTCGGGTTGGTAGATGATGGCAACACATAGGGCTTGGCGCAGGCGGTGATGATATCCGGCGCGTGGCCGCCGCCAGCGCCCTCAGTGTGATAGGTGTGGATGCAGCGTTCCCTGAAGGCTGCCAGGGTATCTTCGACAAATCCCGATTCATTAAGGGTATCGGTGTGGATGGCGATCTGCACATCGTAACGCTCGGCCACGCTCAGGCAGTTATCAATCGACGCCGGGGTGGTTCCCCAGTCTTCGTGCAGCTTCAACCCCATGGCACCCGCTTCCAGCTGGGCTTCCAGTGCTTCCGGCAGGCTGGCGTTGCCCTTGCCCAGAAAACCGATATTCATCGGCATTTCATCCACGGCCTGCAGCATTTTGCCAATATGCCATTCGCCCGGCGTACAGGTGGTGGCATTGGAGCCGGTGGCAGGCCCGGTGCCGCCGCCCAGCATGGTGGTAATGCCGCTCATCAACGCTTCTTCTACCTGCTGGGGGCAGATAAAGTGGATATGCGCATCAATACCGCCCGCGGTTAGGATCTTGCCTTCCCCAGCGATGACTTCCGTACCGGGGCCGATAATCAGCTCCACATCCGGCTGGGTATCCGGGTTACCGGCCTTGCCGATGGCCGCAATGCGCCCCTTCTGCAAGCCAACATCCGCCTTGACGATACCCCACCAGTCGAGAATCAGCGCATTGGTGATCACCGTATCCATAACGGCCTCGCTATGCTGCTGGCTTTGCCCCATGCCATCGCGGATCACCTTGCCGCCGCCAAATTTCACTTCATCGCCGTAGTGGGTAGCGTCCTTCTCGACTTCAATCCACAGCTCGGTATCGCCCAGGCGCACCCGGTCACCCACGGTGGGGCCATACATATCGGCGTAGGCCTGACGGCTGATCTTGTTGACCGGCTTCATTGGCTGTCTCCTTGCTGAGGATCCATTTCCAGGGGCCCCATGACATCCCCGCGAAACCCATAGATATGACGCTTGCCGACAAAGGGAATCAGGGTGACTTCACGGGTCTGGCCTGGCTCAAAGCGGATGGCAGTACCCGCCGCCACATCCAGGCGCAAACCACGCGCTTTACTGCGCTCAAACACCAGCGCCGGATTGGCTTCGGCAAAGTGGTAGTGCGACCCCACCTGGATCGGCCGGTCGCCGGTGTTGGCTACCTCCAGCGTGATCCGCTCGCGGCCTGCGCACAGCTCAATATCACCGTCCTTTAACTGATACTCACCGGGAATCATGATGGCCCCTCCTGATTGTTGATCATTAGCTAATCGGCGTGTGGACGGTGACCAGCTTGGTGCCATCCGGAAAGGTGGCTTCCACCTGAACCTCATCGACCATCTCAGCAACGCCTTCCATCACATCGTCACGGCTGAGAACCTCGCGGCCATAACTCATCAGGTCAGCAACGCTTCTGCCGTCGCGGGCACCTTCAATAATCTCAAAGCTGATCAGCGCCACGGCTTCCGGGTAGTTAAGCTTGAGGCCACGGGCACGGCGGCGCTCGGCAAGCTGGGCAGCTGAAAACAGCAGCAGCTTGTCTTTATCGCGTGGGGTCAATTCCATCGGGCATGTCTCCAGCAGTCCATCGGGTCAGGTTAACCAGATACGGGGTGTATGGGCGTCGCGCGCTATCCAGCGCGGGCGCAGCAGCTGCCAGGCCTGTTCGCACAGCGCCCAGGCTTCATTGCGGCAGTGCCCCAGGTAGCGCAGCAGCAGGACACCGTGGCGAACGGTGACCGCCCAGCGCGGGTTATCCGGCAAGGTGTTTCTGAGTTCATCAATCGCGCTAATCGCATCACTGACGCCCACTGCCCACAGGGTGGCCTGCACCGTCGCACCGCCTTGCCCCCAGCGCCCGCGGAAACGCGGGTGAAGCGGGTCCAGGGGTTGGCGCTCCAGCCATAGCGGCTTGCCATCCAGGGTGAGGCGAAAATGCTGCTCAATGCGCCCGGAGGCATAGGGGAGCTGGCTGGCCGGGCGGCCCAGCGCCATGAGTTCCCAGCCCAGGCAGCGGGCGCTGCCCTGCAGGGCAATATGGGTGCGCTGGGTGCCTTTGGAGCCATCAAAGGCGATGGTTTCCTGGGGCAGCCATTCAAGAATGCCGCCATCCTCAACGTTAAGCGTTGTCTGCTGATGCCAGGCAACGCCCTGGCTGTCGGCCTTGTAAAGCTTGTTGGCGGCGGGGGTGGTCAGCAGTGCATGGGCACCGGGTTCGATATCTGCGCGTATGGTCAGAGCATCACCGCTGACCAGGCCCCCAGGGGGATGGAGGACATAGACATGACACGCCTGGGTGCGGCCTTCCGGGTAAAAGGCGCGCTGAACCCTTAAAGGCCCCTGATGGCGCGCCTGCACCAAACGGGTGACCTCATCACGGTTAGCAAAGCGCAGCGCCAATGAAGCCGCCCAGTGGCGCTCGCTATCAAAACGATGCCCGGACGTTGGCAAGGATGGCCCACCCGACACAGCCGCTATGCTCATAAAAGTCCCATCCGTTGAAGAATCTGACCAGAACAGAGCAACCGCTGTACCAAAACGCTCAATTAAACCTTTTTTATAATTTTTTCAGCAAGTTAGAAACACACACTAGAACGCTCAGACATTGCTTACGCACCAATAAAGGGCGGTAAAAAATTGCCGACGCACCTTTTTGGTGACATACACGGTCCGGGCACTGGTTTTTGTCATACCGTCAGGTGCTGCTTGATCAGTTCGTTGGACAGCTCGCCAATGTCGCCTTTGGCCACCGGGCGGCCGCGGTCCATGATCACGAAGCGGTCGGCGTATTTGCGTGCAAAAGGCAGCTTCTGCTCTACCAGCAGGACTGTCAGGCCGTCTTCTTTGATCAGTTGGCGGATCACCTGACCGATCTGGGCGACGATATTGGGTTGAATGCCTTCTCCGGGTTCATCGAGAATCAACAGGCGCGGTTCAATCACCAACGCGCGGCCAATCGCCAGCTGCTGCTGTTGACCGCCGGATAGATCACCACCACAGCGGTGCTTCATTTCCTTGAGCACCGGGAACAGCTCGTAGATGCGTTCGGGGATTTTCTTCTGGCCATCGCTGCGCGCGGCAAGACCGGTGCGCAGGTTCTCTTCAACCGTCAGCAGCGGGAATATCTGCCGCCCCTGGGGGACAAAGCCAATCCCCAGCCGCGAGCGCGCTTCAATGGCTTTTGGTCAGCTCGATTTCGCCGCTCTTGCCCTGATAGCGCAGCTGGCCACTTTTCACCGCCACTTCACCCATAATGGCTTTCATCAGGGTGGTCTTGCCTACGCCGTTACGCCCCATCACGCAGGTGCATTGCCCGGCGGGCACCTCAAGATCCAGATCCCAGAGGGTGTGGCTTTCGCCGTAAAACTGATTGAGTTGTTCAATCGCCAGCATCAGGCAGCCTCCTCGTCATCCACACCCAGATACACTTCCACCACTTTGGGGTCGTTGGATACCTGATCCATGCTGCCCTCGGCCAGCACACTGCCCTGATGCAGCACCGTCACCTGGCGGGCAATCGAGCGCACAAAGCCCATATCGTGCTCGACCACCACCACCGACTGCTGGCCGGCCAGGCTGGTCAATAGCTCAGCGGTGCGCTCCATTTCCTGCTCGGTCATCCCAGCCACGGGTTCATCTACCAGCAACAGGCGCGGGCGCTGCATCAGCAGCATGCCGATTTCCAGCCATTGTTTCTGGCCGTGGGAAAGAATCCCGGCGGGGCGATGGCGCAGTGCCATCAGCCCGACAGTGCTCAACACTTCTTCGATACGGTCCTTGATCTCACCGCTCAGGCGCGCCGTCAGGGTAGGCAATATGCGCTTATCGGCAGCCATTGCTAATTCCAGGTTTTCAAACACGCTGAGTGCTTCAAATACGGTAGGCTTCTGGAACTTGCGGCCGATGCCCAGGCTAGCGATATCCGGCTCGTTCATCTGCAGCAGATTATGGCGGCTACCAAACCAGACGCTGCCCTGGTTGGGGCGCGTCTTGCCGGTGATGATATCCATCATGGTGGTCTTGCCCGCCCCGTTAGGGCCGATAATGCAGCGTAACTCGCCATCATCGATCGTCAGGTTGAGGTTATTGATGGCCTTAAAGCCATCAAAGCTGACGGTGACATCCTCCATATACAGAATCGGCCCATGGCGCACATCTACCGGCGACGCCTGAGGCGCCATAAAGTCGAACACCCTGTCCCGGGTGGTAAGCGATTGCAAAAAGCTCATGCGGCTGCCTCCTTGGGTGGGTGGTCGTCACCTTGCTTACGCTTGAGATAGCGGAATAACCCTGCCACGCCCTTGGGCAGGAAGACGGTGACCAGCACAAACATGGCCCCCAGGGCAAACAGCCAGGCATCCGGCATAACACCGGTAAACACCGTTTTGGCATAGTTGACCAACAATGCTCCGATCACAGCGCCATACAGGGTGGCCCGACCCCCAACGCTACCCAGAGAACAATCTCAATCGAGAAAATCGGTGAGAACTCGCTGGGGTTGATGATGCCCACCTGAGGCACATAGAGCGCTCCGGCAAGGCCCGCCAGCATGGCGGAGACCACAAACACAAACAGCTTGAAGCGTTCGACCCGATAGCCTAAAAAGCGCGTGCGCGCCTCGGCATCCCGGGTGGCCACACTGACCCGCCCCAGCTTGCTGGTGACAATCGCCCGGCACAGAATATAACCCAGCGCCAGGGCCACACCGGTGGCGATAAACAGCCCCAGTCGGGTGGCATCGCTGCGCAGGTCAAACCCCAGCAGCTCGCGAAAATCGGTCAGGCCGTTGTTGCCGCCAAACCCCATCTCGTTGCGGAAGAACGCCAGCATCAGCGCGAAGGTCAGCGCCTGGGTAATAATCGACAGGTAAACCCCGGTGACCCGGGAGCGAAAGGCCAGAAAGCCGAACACCAGTGCCAGCAGACCAGGCGCCAACAGCACCATCAGAAACGCAAACCAGGCCATGTCAAACCCCAGCCAGTACCAGGGCAGGCTGTCCCAGCTGAGAAACACCATGAAATCCGGCAGGATGGGGTCGCCATAGGTGCCGCGGTCGCCAATCTGGCGCATCAGGTACATGCCCATGGCGTAGCCCCCGATGGCAAAGAACGCTCCGTGGCCGAGGCTGAGAATCCCCAGGTAGCCCCATACCAGATCCACCGACACCGCCAGCAGCGCATAGCTCAAGTACTTGCCCAGCAGGTTGACGGTAAAGGCGCTGACGTAAAGCGGATGCCCCTCAGGCACCATGACGTGCAGCACAGTGACCAGCACCAGCGCCGCCAGCAGTACGCCCAGAAACAGCTGAGTGGCGCGCTCAAAAAACGGGCGGGTCAGCCAGAACCGCTGTGCAGAATCCATCGCTTGCATTGCCTAGCCCTCCGCCGCGCGGCCCTTCTGGGGAAAGAGCCCCTTGGGTCGCTTTTGAATAAACAGGATGATGAATACCAGCACGATAATCTTGGCCAGTACCGCACCCGCCCAAGGCTCGATGACCTGATTGATCACACCCAGCGACAAACCCGCCACCAGGGTGCCCCACAGGTTGCCGACCCCGCCAAACACCACCACCATGAAGGAATCAATAATGTAGTTCTGGCCGAGGTTGGGGCCGACGTTAGTCAGCTGGGAAAGCGCCACCCCAGCAAGCCCGGCCACGCCTGAACCCAGTGCGAAAGTCATGATATCGACGCGGGTGGCGCGAATGCCCATGGAGCGGGCCATGGCACGGTTCTGTGTCACCGCGCGCACTTCAAGGCCCAGGCGGGTACGCCGCATGATCAGCATCAGGGCGGCAAACACCACCAGAGCAAAGCCCAGCACATAAAGGCGGTTAAGGGTCAGCGAAAGCGCATCGTTGATCACCAGGGAGCCACTCATCCATTCCGGGGTGATCACGGTGCGGTTCTGCGGGGATATGACGGTGCGCACCAACTGCTGAAGAATCAGGCTGATACCGAAGGTGGCCAGCAGGGTTTCCAGCGGACGCCCCTTGAGGAACTGGATCACGCCACGCTCAATGGCGATACCCGCCAGGGCAGCCACCATAAAACCCGCGGGAATAGACAGGATCAGCGCCATGCCGGGCTGGCCCGGTAGCAGTTGCTGCATCATCCAGGTGGTGTAGGCGCCCAGCATGATCAGCTCGCCATGCGCCATGTTGATGACCCCCATTACGCCGAGGTAATCGCCAGGCCAATGGCCGCCAGCACCAGTACCGAGCCTAACGACAGCCCGAAGTAAAGGGTTTCCAGGCCACGGTTGATTTTCAGGTTCTGCTCGATACTTGCCAGGGCGGCCCTGGCGGCTTCAGCCACCTGAGGGTCAGCGCTTTCAGCAGCACGGCCCAGCGCCACACGGGCGCGGGGATGAAGGCTTCCTGTCAGAGCTTCAACACCTGCCATTTCACCCTGCTCGGCACGATAAATGGCGACAGCCTGGGTTAAGCGGTTGCGGACATAGTCATCGTCCGCCTCGCTGATAAGTGGCGTCAGGGTATCTACCATGTCGCCATCCACTTCGCCGAGCAGACGATCCGCCGAGGTGCGCCGCCGTTCTACATTCGGCGAATAAAGATCCACCACGGCGATGGCACTGCGCAGCTGATTGCGCAAGGCATTGTTAATGCCAACACGCTCCAGATCGCGGCGCGACATCTCGCCGAGTGATTCGCCGGTCAAAGCATCTTCAACCGGCCAATCGCGGCCGCGGTTATTGAGCACCACTACAAAGAGGCCCTCATCGGTGCGCTGCAGCTTGCCGTCAAGCAGTGCCTGCAGCCAGTCACGGGCGCGCTCGTCATCGCTTTGCAGGATGGCGGTGATAGCCTGGCTCTTGTCAGCAAAGGAATCCACATCCAGCGCCGTCAGCAAGGCCAGCGCTGCTTCATCATCGGTTTGAGGGGACTGCTGGGCCTGGGCGGGCAAGGTCACCGCCAGCAAGAGCACACAGCACAGCGCCCAGGAAAGAAATCGCCGCATAGGGTTTCTTCCTCAGAAAACAGGATAGGGAAAGGAGAAATAGTGGCTTTGCCCCGCACAGCGGCGGGGCAAGTCACGCAACAGGATGGGTTGGAACTTACTCGTCGGCTTACTCGCCACCGCCGCAGCTGCCTTCCACCACGTTGTAGTTACCGCAGACCAGCGGCTGGCGCCAGTCGCTGATCATATCGCGAGAGCCCGGGAGGTAATCAGACCAGGCATCGCCCACCACGGTAGACGGTGTCTGCCAGACGATATCGAACTGACCGTTATCCTGGATCTCACCAATCAGCACCGGCTTGGTAATATGATGGTTGGGCATCATGGCCGCATAGCCACCGGAGAGATTGGGCACCGTCACACCGATAATGGCTTCCTTGACCGCATCCACTTCAGCAGATCCCGCCTTGCGCACCGCTTCGGCCCACATGTTAAAGCCGATATAGTGGGCTTCCATGGGGTCATTGGTAACCGCCATTTCATCGCCGGTGTACTCGATCCATGCATCGATAAAATCGTAGTTGGCGTCGGTGTCTACGCTCATGAAGTAGTTCCAGGCGGCCAGATGACCTACCAGCGGAGCGGTATCAATACCGGAAAGCTCTTGCTCGCCCACTGAGAAGGCCACGACAGGAATATCACCTGCATCAATACCCTGGTTGGCAAGCTCACGGTAGAAGGGCACGTTGGCATCGCCATTGACCGTAGAAACCACTGCCGTACGCTTGCCTTCCTCACCAAAGCGGCGAATTTCGGCAACAATGTTCTGCCAATCGGAATGGCCGAACGGCGTGTAGTTGACCATGATGTCGTCTTCGGCAATACCGTGCTCTTCCTGCAGATAGGCATTCAGGATACGGTTGGTGGTACGCGGATAGACATAGTCGGTGCCCACCAGAGCAAAACGCTCGATACCCACTTCATTGATCAGGTAATCTACTGCCGGAATCGCCTGCTGATTGGGCGCCGCGCCGGTATAGAAGACGTTGCCGGAAGACTCCTCACCTTCGTACTGCACCGGGTAGAACAGCAAACCATTAAGTTCTTCCACTACCGGCAGCACGGATTTGCGCGAGACCGATGTCCAGTTACCGAAGATGACATCGACGTCTTCCTGGGCCAGCAATTCACGGGCTTTCTCAGCAAACAGCGGCCAATCAGATGCTGGGTCAACCACCACGGCCTCAAGTTCACGCCCCAGCAGGCCGCCCGCTTCGTTCTGGCGCTCGATGAGCATTTCAACGGTATCTTTCAGAACCGTTTCACTGATCGCCATGGTGCCAGACAGCGAGTGCAGAATACCCACCTTGATCGGGTCATCATCCTGGGCCAGCGCCTGGGTGCCCGTTGCGGCAATCGCAGCCGCCAGCAGCGTCATGGAAAGCTTACGCTTGACACCTGAATAGCGGGGCGTGCCAGAAACAGCGTGAGTGCGCGGCTGATGAGAGTTCGAAACGACCTGTGAAGACATGCAAAGCTCCTCGCCCTGAAAACAGGGCCTTGAAATGATGCACCCAGTACACGGATGCCGACAAAGTCCTACAGACTGAGCAAGGAGCGCGCCACAATGGCTAAAATAGGTTAATTTCTTTATAATTCAGCTATTTAATCAACACGAAAAATCCCAGCAAGAGATAACTTTCAGGCAAGGCAATTACCGACCTGCTTTTTGATGGTGCGCAGTTAGCGGGCACTGGTTTTGCGTTGCACTAAAATACAGCTTTGAAGAGACTACTTTGGAAAGTAGTGTTATTAGAACCTGTTGGGTCAGTTGGCCGTCGCTTGAAAAGCCGGCAGGTTATCAGGGTCGAAGTGCTTACGATTTAACGTCCATACCAGCCAGATGGTGGCTGCCTGAATCGTGACGGCAACAAGACTCAGCCCCCAGTACACAGCTCCCTTGGGAACGATGGCCCCGTTTTTGGCCAACGCCAGATTGATGAAGAAGTGCAACATTACCGCCAGCGCCACACCGGGGCACACTAGGGTATAAGAACCAGGCGAACGCTCAGGCCCCGTCACGAAGCGGGCAAAATAACGGTGACGGCGCAGCACAACCCACCCCAATAAAGTAAAGGCTACTTGCACAGCCAGCAGATTGGTTAACATACTAAAAGTGGCAATACCGCCTGCACCTTCGCCAAGATGGTGGTCAATGCCGTGTGTCTGACGCACCAGCGCAATGGTCAGCACGGTGATGATAGGCACGACGACCCAGAGCGTCGGGGCAGCTTCCGGGTTAGCTCCCTGAATCAACATATCACGCAGCCCCAATATCAGCTTTACCGCACCAATGATGATAGCCATCATCATGAAAAAGCTGGAAAGTATCAGGCTGAGTACTGCCGTGCCAGTATGCTGAGACATTGCCGCGGGAGCAGACAGGCCCACAGCCACCATGGCAAGAGCAAAAGCGGGCAACAGTTGGGCAAAGCTGTTGTTACGCTCAACATCAAAACCACCTTCCGTTAGCACACGTCCCCAATAATCCTTCAACAGCGCCATTGCCCAGCCACCAATCGCCAACATGGCCAGTGTTGCCAGCGGGAACAGCCATTCTACAACCGACCACACCCCAGGAATAAATACCAAGCTCACAATAAAGCAGACGTTAACACTCATCGCCAAGGCCAACGGAGCTGCCAATAGCTGGACTTCATCATTACTGGAGCGCAAAGATTGATAGGATGGCGAAACACGAAATTCACGGTAAGACAGCAGATTCCACACCAATAGGCGGAAATGCAGATAGGCAAATAAAGCAACGCCAACACCACCTGCCAGCAGAATAAAGCGCTGAAAAAGACTGCCCTGTATCAACACTTTATATAAAGCATCAAAGGTGGGCACCGGAATGCTGGGATGCGGCAACCAGAACATCAGCCACATAAAAAACGAGACCGTCAGCCCACCTGCTCCTAAGGCAGCCAGAAAATAAAGCGGTGAATAGTGCTCAGCCCTGGTAGGGGGCAGACGAAACAGCATGGCAGAACTCCTTTAGAAATCATCACATCCAGCGGGCTGATACGATTTACTCAGCGCTTGCCTTTCAATGTATGACCAACAAGCCTAAACGTGAATTAAATTCTAAATTTAGATCAAAAAAGAATATAACGCAATGTATCTCGCTTATCCAGCCTCAATGCCATAGGGCTACTGGCAAAAACAACATTGTCTACAAAGATGACAATATAGGCCTGTATAGCGTCTTTATCCTGCTACGACGCTGGCATCACGTCTGCGTAAATGGGGGTAGACCCAGGGGATTACCGCTGATTATTCAATCCGCGAGACCGCCTGATGATCAGGGTCAAGATACCAGGGAAGGCTCACCCGGCTGTTGCGCTCCAGTTCAGCGATAACCTGGGCGCCCAGCAGCAGAATGATGGCGCCTATTTCAAGGCTCAGCAGAACAATCACCAGAGTCGCCAGGGAGCCGTAAACGACGCTGACAAAGGACAGGTTGGCAAAGTAGTAGACTAGCAAAAGCCGCACGGCTTCCCACAGTAAGGCGGCCACGAAACCGCCTACCACCGCTCGGCGCAGGGCAATCTGCACCACGGGAAGCACCTTATAGATGGCACTGAACAGTAAAAAGACGCCAACAAAACTGCTCAGGTTAAGCACCGGTTCAGACAACACGGCCAATGGCAGCTCACGCTCGAAAAGCGCCAGCACAAGGGTATTCAGTGAACTGGCCAGGGTTACCACCAGCGTCAACACCATCAGCCCCGCCCCCAGCACCAGAATAAAGGCATAAGGCAACATCACGGACACCCAGGCGCTGCGCTTGATGTGCGGAGTTTCGGGCGCATGAAAGATGATCGCCAGCGCATCTTCCAGCATGCGAAAAGCAAATGAGCTGAACAGCAGCAGCACCGGAAAGCCCAGAATGCCCATCACATCGCCGGAATCCAGTAGGCTACGCACTGCCTCCAGCAGGACATCCGCGTGGGAGGGCGCCAGATGGCGCGCCTGAACATCCAGAACCCCGAGCAAATGCTGCTCATCCACCAGGTGAGTCAGCAACACCACCAAAACGGCAAACAAGGGCACAATGGAAAGCAGGATGTTATAGCCAACCCCACCGGCCAGCAGGATGCCACGGTTCTTTATAAAGTGACGCAGCACACGCCAAGAAAAGCATGCCAGCCGGGGCAATAACAAAAGGACGGCATTCAGCAAAGGTGATTTTTGAATCATGGTTTGTCGTCCTCTTTAAGCGCTTAGCCCCATGATACGCTGATGCCACTCGGCTCTGGCCAAGTCTTTCGCTCAACGTATGTAAAAGCGTTTATCCTGGGTAGCGGCGTTTAAACGCCCCTTGCTGCAGCGCGGCGGCAAGGTAAACTGTGGGGTCTTTCACCCAAGGTTGGCCTTACCTCTATGTCCATGCAGATTTACCACTCGCCGATTCAACTTTATGACGTGGTGTTTGTGATCATCCCCCGCCTGGAACAGGCGCGTAACCTGGTCAATAGCACACTGGATACGCTGATCGACAATGCCAACCACCCCAAGGATTTGCTGCGCTACCGGGAGATGCAGCGCAAGCTGATGCTGGAAATGCAGATGATCCATGCCAACCTGACCCATCTGCTGGAGCGTTATCGTGGTGATGTTCAGAAACTGCTACAAAGCCAGGGCGCTCAGGGCAACCGCGAAGCGCAACTGGATGATATGGAGCAGGATGCCCTGGCCAGGGCGAAGGAAATCTACCAGAAGGTCGTCGAGTTTCAGACCGGACGACGCAGCGTGCCCTGGTAGCCAATCAGGAGAGAACACGCCGTGGAAGCGTCAATTCAATTGCCCGCTTTGATTTTCGGCGCAGTATTGGCGATGGTTTTTTCTTTGATGCGCCATTTGATCTTGACTTCAACTTCCTGCTTATCGCCTTCATCGCTGGCACGCAGGGAAACCTGCAGCAGTTGCTGAGGCGACAGCACCAGATCATCTTCGCTTTCCTGAAACGCCAGATGCCCTTCATTGATGGCCTTAGCCAGGGTCACCAGCAACTCTTGGGTGGCTTCCCGGTCAAGCAGCGAGTCATGGCTGAACTTGGTCTTAGACTTCATTGATGGCCCCCATTAAGCCTTTATCCATATAACCCTTTTCCATTTAATCCCTTGTTATGACGCCTTGCTCGACCGCTTCCCTTTGCGCCCAGGGCTGAAGACCTTGGCCACCGGATAGTCGCCGCTCAACCCCACCAGGCCGCGTTTTTATCAATCAACGTCGCGCCAACGCCTATTCCCTTGAGCCCTTCGCTTTTCCGCGAATTGGCATCCAGGGTGATATCGGCCTCGATATGAATCAGATCATTCTTGAGCGTGACCCGCTGCCCCCATGCTGATTGATATGCCCGTGCACCAGCACCTGAATACCGGCCTTTCTGGCCACTCGGGCGCCATGCTGGGTCAGCGGCAGGTCAGCCTTGCGATACTTGGTTCTGAAGGTATTAGCCAGCGAGCCATAATAGAAGCTGAACAGGTTCTGACTCATCAGGTTCTTTTTGAACGCCCTGTTGGCATGCTTGATGCCGTGGTTGGCCAGCAGCTCCGCCATATTGTCATCCAGACCCGCATGCAGAAACAGAAAGGAGCCGCGTTTTTAACCAGCTGCATACGGCGGAAGAACCAGCCAAACTCACCGGACGGCTTGAGAAACAGCGAGCGGCATTTCATTGCCGAGGCATATACCTGCTGCAATGAAAGCCCATTTTTGGCGCAGTGGCTCTCAAAGCTCTCGGCTTTCTTGTGCATCTTGCTGATTTCACGGTCGATGCCTTCCGGCGTCAGAAACCCCGCGGCATAGAAGGGAAAATTTTCAAACCAGGCATCGCTAGGAAACAGCGCCTCTCGGCAAGCGTCTTCACTGGGTATATCCCTGTCCCATTGGCTATCCGCCAGGTACTGGTCAAAAACCTCCTTGAACAGCGGAATGACCTTCTTGCCCATACGCACAAACAGATGCTGGCTGCCGGTATCGGTGTCGCGTTTCAGCGACAACAGACCCATCAGCAGGCGCAGGTCATGGTTACCGGCCAGCAGGGTAACATTGGCCTTGAGGCGGTAGAGGTGCGCCAGGCTGCGCAACAGCATCAGGTTGCTGGGCCCCTTGTCCAGGCAGTCACCGCCTACGATGATTTCTGCTTTCTTGCCAAAACGGGTCAGTTCATATTCACACAGCTGAGCACCGTCACGCTCGATGACTCCAGCGGCTAACAGGGAGGCTTCAAATGCTTCAGCATCGGCGTGGGCATCGGAGATAAACACCGCCGGTTTGGCGGGCCAGGCAAAGCGTTTTTTCTGTGCGCGGCGCTGAAAAATGGCTAACGCATCCTCATGGTTGACGGACGTCGGGTCATCCGGCCAAGGTGCCCACTCGGTTGGCAGCTGGCTCAGCACGGCATTGTGATAGGCCTGCCTGCTGACCTGCGGAATAAGGTTGAATGCTGTCATGGTCGCCATCATCTTCTAGTCGAGTGGGTCCGCCGCCTGACGGTGCTTCCAGTTGCCATAAAGCCGCCTCCAGCCGTCGGCTTGTCTTTCAAGAACGACCGGATGAGCGTGAAACATGCTCAACCGTTTAATATCGCTGAAAGAGATGACATTAAGATGATAACAGGCATGGCGGATAGAGGCACCGTGGCCGACAACCAGCTGTATCTGGCCATCGGCAGTAGAAGGCAGCGCCTGCAGATGACGGGCAACCCGCTTACCGGCTTCCAACAGTGACTCCGCTCCTTCAAAGGGCAGCTTAAAGTGGCTGGCGGATTTCCAGCCCTCGGGCAAAGGCGCCAGACGTGGGTCATCGGCGACGATACCTTCGATTTCGCCAACGCTTAGATTGGCCACGGCCCCTACGCTGCGCTCGCACAGGGCAGAAAAGCTGTTGACGGACGGCGGCTCGGCAAAAAAAGGGGCGAGTTCCTGGCGGTAGATATCCGCCGTTTGCCAGGCTCTTAACAGCGTCGAGCAGTGAATATCGCTATGTAACCGCCACCCTGACGCGGCCAGCCAGTCGCCGAACGCACAGGCTTGCGTCTTGACCTCGGCGGCGCCTTTTGCCGTCAGTGGATAGGGTTGCAGTGCGCTGGGAGTCTCCGCTCGTTGGGTATAATCACCGTGACGAATCAGCGCCAGCCGCTGCATACTCATGCCAACAGGCCTTCTGCTTTGAGCAGTTCAATGGCGCGCTCAAATCCACAGCACCGGTCAGGCGTAACACCTTTACGCCGGCCAGTTGGCGGGCGTAAAGGTGACAGGAAGGCGCCTGCTCAGGGGAAAGTGGCCATCGCCACTCTGAAAAAACGGCCCGGGGCTTTTACGCAGGCCCTCCAGCGCCTCAGGCACTTGCTCAATATCTACGCGGCTTAGCCCGGTGGGCGCGGTGGAATCAAGCGACCAATCCAGCAGTACCAGAGTGCTCAGCTTGCCTGACAGCGCGGTTTTATCATCACCGTACAGCGCTGGAATCAGCACGTCATATTTTTGCTCAATGCCCCAGAGTTGCACAGTCGGCATCTGCCCATAGCGCTCGCGCTCAGCAGCGCTCAATAGCCCGGCAAGCCGCGCTGAACTGATCAAAGTGCCTGGGTTCACCCGGGGATGCTTGGCCACCCCCAGCACCTCGGTGGCGCATCCTTCAGGCTGGGGCTTGAACAGAATACGATCATTGGACAGAAAGCGGGCGCTGGGGCTTTCCAGGGCTTTCAGCATCAGGGTCGATTTGCCACCGCCTGAGCTGGCGGCAATCGCCGTTGCCTGGCCATTGGCCGTAAAGGCGGAGGCGTGCCCCAGCAGATAACCGCAGCGCTGCTGCACATTGAGAAACTGGTTGTTGATAAAATTGACGACCTGGGAAAAATGCCGGGTCAGATCGCCTATGGCAAGGGGGGCGTCCAGGGTCTGGAGAAACACCATGCCGGTGCGGACTTTATGAATCCAGCGACCTTCAGGGGTATCCCGATACGCTTCTTTCAGGCCCAGCGGGCTGGGTTTATTGCGCTTTACCGGCGTCCAATCGCCACCTTGGATGTTGACCTTCTGGTCGACCAGAAACACCGCTTGCACCGGCTGGCTGTCACTCGAAGCACTTGCGGTCAGACCTGCATAATAGCGTTTGAGCAACTCAAGAATGCGCGGATTATCGGCCCATATCTGCAAGGTCAGCCCCTGAAAAGGCAGCAACAGGCGAGCGGTGCAGTTGGCCTTGAGGCTAGCCAGAGGCAGGTGCTCAAGTGCGTCAAACGTGAGGGTCATCAGGCAGGCTCCCGGTTATCCGTCTGCAGCTCAGCCAGCACATGATCACACACTGCTCCGGCAGCATCGAGGCCGCAGCCTTTGAGCGCGCCGCTGAACCCGCCAAAAGCAGAGACTTCAAACACCACAGGCCCGTCATCGGTCAAGGCAATATCCACGGTGGTGAAGCTCAGTTCAAAACAGGCCTGTGCCTGGCGGCCAAGCGCAATCAGCTCAGGGCTGGCATGATAGGCCTGGTACTTGCCCCCACTGTGAATGGTGGTATTCCAGGTATTGGCGCCGCTCACTCGGGCATAAGTACACATGTACTCCCCACCAATAAACACCATCCCCAGATCCTGGCCGCCCAGGTTGACAAATTTCTGCAGGTAAAAAAGCCCGTGCCTGTCTCTGAAAGCATCCAGTTTGCGTCGGTTGACCGCCTCATCGTTGGCCACATCCAACACCACCATACCCCGCGCCTTGGTGGAATAAAGTGGCTTGAGGATCGCCTTGCCGAACTCTCTGATCGCCTCCAGCGCTTCATCGGTGTTTTCAGTCACTCGGGTAGGCGGCAGGCTGACATTGCCCGAGGCCAGCGCCGCTGTGCCTTCAAGGCGGTTGATCAGACGGCTGATCTGCCCTGGGCGGCTGAAACAGCGCACGCCATCGGCTTCCAGGCTACTCAGCATGCGAATCCGGTCATCGGCGGCAGGTGAATAGGTCTCACTGACCTTTTTGATAATGACGCCATCCAGTTCGTTCAGCAGAATATCGCCGTAACGTAACTTGCCCGTTTCAAGTTCCAGCACCACCTCAGCCATATCCACCACGCAGCGAAAGCCGGTACGCGCTTCCAGGTGGTCAGCCAGGACATCGGTCGACCACTTTCCAGGCGTTCCGATGACGGCAATCCGCTTATCAATCATGAAAAATATCCTCAAGGGGCAGCTTGTAGGTATCGAGAGCGTGCGGATTCACCAGGGTAATCGCTTCAAGTAGATAGCCCGCTCTGAGCGCCAGTGCGCTGGCAAACTGCCTGTCATAAATAAAGCGTGTGGAGGTGGCAAACGAACGACCCAGAGCAATTGCCAGACGCGCATCGAAGCTTGTGTCCTGGTTGCTTTTGGCAAACCGGCGAGCAAACTGATAAAGCTGGTGGATCAGACCCATCAGCTCAGCTCTGGGCGCGGTGTCCAGAATCGGCAGCCGATAGATCGATACCATCAGCACGGACAGATCCTGTACGTAATCCGAGTAAGACGCACGGTGCAGGTCGATAAAATAGATGCGCTCCTTGAGATCGTCATAAATGATGTTATCGACGTTGAAATCGCCGTGAATCAGCACTGAAAAAGGCGCCCGCAGCTGCTTCTCCAGGGTACCGACATGGTCAATCAGCTGATCAAAGCTCGGGCGCGTCAGCCCGCAGATAGTTTGCCCTTCACTGAACAGCCCCGGATGGGTATGGCGGCTTTCCGGCAGACGTTTACGCAACTGCTGCATGTAACCGGGTTGAGCCATTTCAGCGGTGCGGGAACTTTTCCAGATTTTTCGCAGGGTTTTCTGCAGTTTGTCGATCAGCTGACGGGCGGCGTCCCATTGATGGTTGAGCAGCAGCGATTCAAGCGTATGCCCGGGCAGGTGCTCGATCACCATGGAACTCAGCTTATCGCCCTTTTCAACATGCTGGGAAAGCACCGTTGGCGCCACCTTGGGATACACCTGATTCCACTGATCTACCCCGGAAAGCTCTTCAATCACCTTCTTGCTCTGGCCTTCCTTGTAGACCGCCATGACTTCACCGGCGTCAGCATGCTCGGCCTTGAGGGTCGCAATCGTGCTGCCACTGCGGGTCAGCGCCAGGCGCTCAACGCTGAACCCGGCATCCTGATCCGCCATGGCGTGAGCCGCTTTCTTGAGTTGCTTGTAGTTCTGCAACCGCACCGCAGGGCCGAAGTTGGCCGCCAGCAGGGCATCGGCAAGCTCCGATAACAGCTGCACCATGCGCCGGATCTGAAAATCCAGCACGGCACAGGCGCCGGTGCTGGAAGTCTCTGGCAGGCGGGCCAACAGCTTGGGAATCCGGCGCCCAATCTTGAGGCCTTGACGGGTGTTGGCGTTATCCAGCTTGATGGTCACCAGCTTGAGCGATTTACCAATCGAACGAATGACCTTGGCATAGCCCTTGAGATTGCTCTTGAGATCACCCTTGCGGTCGCCTTTCAGGTCTTTATTCGACAGCTTTTCCAGCGACCGGATATGCGTGACTTCCAGACAGGCGTGGCCCAGCTGGTCAAGCAGACTGGCCAGACGCTCCAGGGATTTGGATTGCTGAAAACCGGCGCCGTCAACCTTGCGCCTTTGCACGTCAAGCGCCACCGCAAGCTCGACCTTCTCCAGCAAGGTGCTGCGGTAACCTTGACGGTCAATCAAGCGCTTTGCGACGGCCCCTTTGGGTTGGGTCACATAAACTTCAACTAACTCAAAGTGATTTTCAACTTCGAATCGAAGAAAATAGAAATGCTCCAGAATGGATGCGTTAATAACCTGCCTCACCGTACAAGTGCCATGGATGGGAGGATGATACTATAAGTAACCTTGTCATTCCTGTGTGTTACATTTTTCTTAAATTTCAGTCAATTGCATCAGCAAGCTGAATAAAACGCCGGATAGGAAGCTGATGAAGAAACGTCGCCTGGGGCACTCCTGCCTTGATATACCCCGAGACCCCGCCAGGGGGCAGGCGTTGCGCCTGGCCAGGTACCGTAAAGCCCCCGAACTTGGGCCCAAGCTGCTTTTCTTCAGCGGTGGTACTGCTTTACGGCGCTTCTCCGAGGTACTGACCGACTATACCCACAATTCCATTCACCTTGTTACCCCCTTTGATTCGGGCGGCAGCTCCGCTGAGCTGCGCCGCGCCTTTGCCATGCCCGCGGTAGGTGATCTGCGCGCGCGCCTATCATCACTGGCGGACGATTCAGTGACTGGCCATCCTGATGTGGCGGCACTTTTCTCCCATCGCTTGAACGGCTCGGCACTTGAGCAGAACCTGCAGGATCTGGTTAACGCCAAGCATCCCTTGCTCAAGGCGATTGCCGAACCCATGCGCTCACTGATTCAAAGCTATCTCGCCGCTTTTTATCACCAGATGCCAGCGGATTTCGACCTGGCTGGCGCCAGCGTGGGCAATCTGATCCTGACCGGTGGCTACCTTATCCACAACCGCTCGCTGGACCCGATTGCCTTTCTGTTTGGCCAGCTGATCAAGACACGCGGGACGGTGCGCACCACCAGCGACGTTGACCTGCAGCTGGAAGTCGAGCTTGAAAATGGCCGCACGATTATCGGGCAGCATAATTTTACCGGCAAGGAAACCGCCAGCATCAATTCCCCGATCCGCGCCATCAAGCTCACCGGGGAAGCCGATGACATTGATACCCTGGATGCTTCCAGAGTCTGCAAGGAAACCCTGACGCTGATTGATTCCGCCGAGCTGCTGGTGTTTCCACCGGGTAGCTTTTACAGCAGTATTATCGCCAACCTGCTGCCCAAGGGCGTCACCAAAGCCTTACATAAGAACCCTTCACCCAGGGTCTATGTACCCAGCCTGGGCACCGACCTGGAGACACTCGGTATGACCCTGGCAGATCAGGTCCAGGTGCTTAACCAGCACCTGATAGGTAAGACAGCGGTTAAGGCCACACATGCAGGTCGATATGCCATCGACTTTGTGCTTTTCGATTCCCGGTTGCTCAGCGTTTCGGACAAGCAGGTAGCGCGCATCAGCGGCGAGATGGGCGTACAGTTGATTGACACCGACCTGGCTAACGATGCTCACGATACGCATCGCTATGACGATACCAAGCTCGCCCAGGCGCTGCTCGGGCTGACATAACGCTGCCCTGGCGGGCAGCGTTATCATCGGTTACCTGTACGGATGGCGACTGGCGGTTTTACTCTGCCGTCGCCAGCAGGCTGGCATTACCCCCGGCGGCGGTGGTATCGATGCATAGGTGGCGTTCTACCGCATAGCGCTCTGGCGAGATTACCTGGGTTTCCAGTGGCACAATCGCGCCCTCGCGCTCGGCAAGCGCTATGCGCAGTTCGCGGGTCCAGTCGCTGGAACCGGCAGCAGCCACCACATCAACCCCATTGACATCGGTCAGCGTCTGCGTGGTGATCACCCCATCCAGCCCGGCGATCGGGCGCCAGCCTCCCTGAGGGGTTTGACCGCCTGGACGGCACCGGGGGCAACCAGCACCACGGGAGAGCCTGCCCCCAACGCCTGCACCGCCTGGGCAACGGCAATATCCAGCGTCGGGCCAAGGCATAGCACCGGGCCTTTGGGGTACATGGCCAGGCGGTTGCTTTCACCGGTGGGCCCAGGCAGCGTCTGCGGGGTCATATCCAGCGCCGCCGTTTCGGCCAACGCCTTACGAATAACACCGCTCTTGCCGGACAGCGCCTTGCGAAGCACTTCAACCCGGTCGCGGCGCGCCGCCCAGTTACGCGCATCCAGCCCTTCAAGGGCGGATTGCAGGCTTTGCAGCGCTACGCGTTCACCTTCAGGGGCAGCGTGTTCCTCCACCTTGGCAGTGCGCCGGAAGCGGGTAACATACAGCGGGCCGCCTGCCTTGGGGCCGGTGCCCGAAAGCCCTTCACCACCAAAGGGCTGGGAGCCAACAATGGCACCGATCTGGTTGCGGTTGACGTAGATATTACCCACATGAATGCGCTCGACGATTTGCTGTACACGGTCGTCGATGCGCGTATGCAGGCCAAAGGTCAGCCCGTAGCCTCTGTCGTTGATGGCATCCACGACCTTGTCGATATCCCGCGCCTTAAAGGTGGCCACATGCAGCACTGGCCCAAAGATTTCCCGCTCAAGGTCTTCAATCCCGCCGACTTCAACCACCGCCGGGGTCACAAAGGTGCCGACCTCTGGCGCAGGCAGGGTTTTCAGTACCTTGCCAGCCTTTTGCTTGGCGGCCACGTAATCACTGATTTCGGCCTGGGCGTCGGCATCGATGACCGGCGAGACATCCGTATCGGTGTTCCAGGGGTCGCCAATGGTCAGAGCATCCATGGCGCCATCCAGCATATTGAGCAGGCGCTCGCGGGCTTCTTCCTGAACGTAAAGCATACGCAGCGCCGAACAGCGCTGACCCGCCGACTGGAAAGAGGAGATCAGGATATCGCGCACTGCCTGTTCGGTCAGCGCGGTGGAATCCACGATCATGGCATTTAGCCCGCCGGTCTCGGCGATCAGTATCGCATCCGGCCCGGCATTTTCGGCCAGCGCCTTATGGATGATCTGGGCAACCGGCGTGGAACCGGTAAAGCACACCCCGGCAATCCGCGGGTCACTGGTCAGCGGCCCGCCCACGGTAGGGCCATCGCCGGGCAGCAGCTGCAGCGCCGCTTCCGGCAGGCCCGCTTCACGCATCAGTTCAACGGCCCGCGCGGCAATCAATGGGGTCTGCTCGGCGGGCTTGGCCAGCACCGCATTACCGGCTGCCAGGGCGGCGGCAATCTGGCCGGTAAAGATGGCCAGCGGAAAGTTCCAGGGGCTGATGCACACGAAAACCCCCGGGCATCGCCGGGCTCTTCGGCTTCCAGCCGCTCGCCTTCGTTGGCGTAATAGCGCAGGAAGTCCACTGCTTCACGCACTTCGGCAATACCGTCAAACATCATCTTGCCTGCTTCACGGGTGGTAATCACAGTCAGCTCGGCAATGTGTTCCTCGTAAAGATCGGCAATCCGGCGCAACACCTCGGCACGCTTGGCCGCCGGTTGTGCCGACCACTCTCGGAAACCTTCTTCGGCGGCGTCAAGGGCAGCGGCGACCTCTTCCGGCGTGGCTTCATACACCTGCCCGACCACGCGCGAGGTATCTGCCGGCGATAAGGCATCCCGGGCAGGCCCTTTGGGCGCCGGGCTGCCCGCCAGCATGGGCGGCTGTCCAAGTGGTATCAGCAAAACGTTCACGGGCATCAAGCAGCGGCAGGATAGAGGCGGGTTCGTTGATCCGATAGCCGCGTGAATTCTTGCGATCCGGGGCAAACAGCTCGCCGGGCTGGCGGATCAAGGGGCTGGAAACCGCCTCACCCAGCTGCTGCATGCCTGCAATGGGGTCCCTGGAGACCTCGCTGGGTGAGATGGATTCGTCCACCACCTGGTTCACAAACGAGGAGTTGGCGCCGTTTTCCAGCAGGCGGCGCACCAGATAGGCCAGCAGATCACGGTGCGCCCCCACAGGGGCATAGATACGGCAGTGGGTGCCGTCTGTTTCCTTGACGATATGGTGCAGCGATTCGCCCATGCCGTGCAGGCGCTGGAATTCATAGCTGTCCTTGTCATCACCGGCCATGGCCACCACGGCCGCACAAGTATGCGCATTGTGGGTGGCAAACTGCGGATAGATGCGGTCGCGGCGGTCAAGCAGCATCTGGGCGCAGGCCATATAGCTGACATCGGTATTCACCTTGCGGGTAAACACCGGGAAGGTTTCAACGCCCATTTCCTGGGAGAGCTTGATTTCCGTATCCCAGTAGGCACCCTTGACCAGCCGCACCATGATCTTGCGGTTGTAGCGTTCGGCCAGGGCATGCAGGGTTTCGATCATCGGCGCGGCGCGGCGTCCGTAGGCCTGCACAACAACCCCGAAGCCGTCCCAGCCCTCCAGGCTATCATCGGCCATCAGCGCTTCAATGATATCCAGCGACAGATCCAGCCGATCCTGCTCTTCGGCATCAATATTGAAGCCGATATTGGCCTTGGCGGCCTGCCGTACCAGCTCTTTGGCACGCGGCAGTAGCTCGGCCATTACCGTCTCACGGTGAGTATATTCATAACGTGGATGCAGGGCTGAGAGCTTGACCGAGATACCGGGGCTACCGCGCACATCGCCCTTGGCCTGTTTGGCGATGGCAGTGATCGCTTTGGCGTAGGCGTTGTGGTAGCGAACCGCATCATCGTCAGTGCGCGCCGCTTCGCCGAGCATGTCGTAAGAGTAGGTATAACCCTGCTTTTCCAGCTCACGGGCATTCTTCATGCCCTCTTCAATCGTCTGGCCCAGCACAAATTGGCGGCCCAGAATCTTCATCGACTGGCCTACCGCCGTGCGCACCACCGGCTCGCCCATCCGCCGCACCAGGCCACGCAGCGCCCGCGTCGGGCCCTTGGGGTCGTCATCCAGTACCTTACCGGTCAGCATCAACGCCCAGGTAGAGGCATTTACCATCGAGGACGATGACTTGCCCAGATGCGCGCCCCAGTCAGATGGCTCAATCTTGTCATGAATCAGGTCATCAATGGTTTCTGCATCCGGCACCCGCAGCAGGGCTTCGGCCAGGCACATCAGGCCAACACCTTCAGAGGTTGAAAGCCCGTATTCGGCCAGAAAGGCCTCCATCATCGAGGGAGACCTTTCCTTACGCACCCGAGCGACATAGTTGGCACCAGCCTCCGCGACCTTTTTACGTCCGTCCTCTGAGAGTTTGATACGCTCGACAAGCTCGCCAAGCACCTTGGCTTCTGCAGCGGCGTAGTTGGCACGAATGCGTGCACGCTGCTTGCTGGCAGTGGCATCCGGGGTTAGCTCAGTCATGGTTGGTTCCTTGTGGCTGCTCGAAAACCAAGAGGTAGGCATTGGCTTGGCAGCTGTTGTGATTGTTAACTCATCATGCAGAAAAAGCCTGTTGAAAGCCTCAACGCTATTTTACCCGCTCCTGGTTTTATCTCATTCTGTCTTACTCAATCAGCGTGGCGTTTTTAGCCAATAGCGCCAGATTGGGCCTTTAATCAGTCAATATCAAAGGAGCCATCATGGCACTCACATTTGAGACAGCGAACGAACAACAGCGCTGGTTCGCAGTAGATGACGGGGTAATGGGCGGCGTTTCCCGCAGTACGTTCAGCGTAAGCAAAAACTGCGGTTGGTTTCACGGCGAGGTGTCATTGGAAAACGGCGGGGGTTTGCTTCTGTTCGTCGCCAGCCGGGCGAATTTGAATCAAGCCTTACCCAGGCAACCGGGATACGCGTGACGGTAAGGGGCGATGGCCGCTCCTATCAGCTGCGCCTGAAAAGCCAACTGTTAAGTGACGCCTGCGCTTACCGGGTGATCATGACGCCTCAGGCCGAAAAGTGGGAAACGCTGTGTTTTACTTGGCAGGCCTTTGAAGCCATCAGGCGGGGCAGTCTGCTCAGCGACGCCCCGCCATTGGAGGCCGCCAGCATTACCCAACTCGGCTTTCTGATTGCTGATCGAGCCGCTGGCCCTTTCTGCCTGGGTGTCCAGCGGCTGGAACCGTCAGGTCATCTTTAACGGCTGTCCGGTTTATCAGACTGAGACTCGGATTCCGACTCTGTTTCCAGCTCAGGCTCTTCATCAGAGTCTTCCTCCTGAAGAGGGTCGGGGTCGGGGTCCAGCGGCGCCCCTTCTTCATCCACCAGCTGATGATCATAGGCGGCCTGGAGACCCGTATCCTCGGGCTGCGGCTCTTCCGGTTCTTCAGTATCGGCTACCGCTTCCTCGCTCTCGGTGATGCTTTCTGTCCAATCCGCAAAGTAGTCGATATGCCCGGGGTATACCGGCGACAACACTGCCACCAGAATGCCAATCGCGGCGAAAATCGAAAACGCTTCGGCATAACCGACGCTTTCCACCAGCATACCCACGACGGGAGACCCGGCTGCCTGCCCCAGCGCACAGGCCATAAAAGGCAATACAGGCCCTATCGATAACCGCCCCGGCAAAAGGCGGATACCGGTCATCAGGTACAGGCCAGTCAGGCTCATGTACGCCAGACCGAACACCAGGGCTGAAAATATTGCCAGCCCCAGATTACCGGGGCTGGCTGCCAGCAAGACAAGGCTGGCAGCCAGCATCATCAGCATCAGGGCCTGAGTGATGGGCGGGTTATTACGGTCGGCCAGGTCACTGACGACAGCGCCCCCGAGGCCGGCAAGGCCAGCGGCAAACCATAGCCAACCGGTATAATTAGGGGCCAGGGCACCCAGGTTGACCGCCAGGTCCGGTGCAAACAGCCAATAGGGCGACGAGACAAACCCCATAGCAAACGCAAACAGGGTCAGCCTGATCAGACGCGACCACTGTAACCGCGTCAACTTGGGTGGCGGTGCAGCGTTCGCGGGAATGACCCTTGAAACAGAAGGAATGAAGTACCAGGCCGCCACCACCCCGAGAAGGGCCAGAAACGCAAAGCCTTCATAGGTGACTCGCCAGGCGTCTGCCAGGAAGACCACGGTGGGTACTGCCACCATGATGCCGATACTGGTACCCGCGTTCATTATCGAGCTGACCCGCCCATGCATACTGCGGCTGACCACAGACTGCATGGCGGCCGTCAGGGCAGGCATCATCAAACCGGTGCAGATGCCGCAGACAAATACGCCTGTGCCCAGCATGATGGCATCCGAGGACTCACTGATCAGCCCCAGGCCTACCACACCCAACAGGCCTGACAGCACCGCCAGATAACGCGCTCCCATGAGATTGGCTGCCAGCGGCGCAACGGCGGTCGCCAGCACAAAGCTGATAAAGGGTAATGCACCCACAATGCCCACCAAATAGGCAGACAATTCAAGCTCTGCACTGATTGAGGGCACAAAAAGTCCGAAGGCAAAGCGCGCCAGACCGTAGCTGATCGCCACTAATGCCGCACCGAATAAGGCAAATCCCATGCTCGACAAGGCTCTCATTGCGGGTACTCCTTTCGGTGATCGTAATACCAGACGGTCGTCCTGATACCAGGTCGCATTCTCTCAGCGACATTCGCAATGAGCAATGCAAGAATAATTCAAGCAGTCGGCCGGAATCATTACGCCAACCAAGGGTCAGTCGTACACTATTTCGGAGGCAATTTTCAGGCCAACATCTAGACGCCATAATACGTTTTCTGAAAAACCACTTATCTTACAAGGATGCTTCTATGCGCGAAGACGAGCCGTACAACCAGACAGAAGAGCAACTCCTGCAGCTTCAGCAGCTGCTGGATACCTCGGATGGGGCTGGCATAGATGACCTGCTGGCGGATATGGATGTGCTGGACATTGCGCGCACCCTTGAATCCTTTCCGGGCAAGACACGCGACCTGCTATGGGAGTTTGTTCCCGAAGACGTGGTCGGCGAAGTGCTGGCTGAAGTGGATGAAGATATTCGCGCTGATTACATCGAGCCTTTATCCGCTGACGACATCGGCCAGATTGTCAAAGGCCTGGATGCCCAGGAAGTAGCCGAGGTACTTGATGTTGCAGACGATGACATCAAAACCAGCGTCTATGCCAGCCTGGATGAAGGCATTCGCGCCCAGGTTGAGTACCTGCATACCTATGAAGAAGATGTGGTCGGGCGCTATATGGACCCCGAAACGGTCAACGTCAAGCAGGGCGTATCCCTTGAGGCCGTGCAACGCTATATCCGCATCCATCACCTGCTTGATGATGAATCCCAGCAGGTGATGGTGACTGACAAGGATAAGCGCCTGCTCGGCACTCTGACCCTGATTGACCTGATCAAACAGCCGCAGGATGCCGTGATTGATGACTACATGGACGAGCCTTTCACCTTGAACGACCAGATGAGGGTGAACGAAGCGGCCTCGATATTACGTTCCAAAGAGCTGGCCTTTGTGCCTGTCTGCAATAAGGAAGGCATACTCGTCGGCCAGCTGAACGTGGCTGATGTGCTGGAAATTACTCAGGACGATGCAGACATGACCCTAAAGCATATGTCCGGCGTCAGCGATGAAGAAGAAGTGTTTACTCCTATCATGCGCAGTGCCAAAAGCCGGGGGTCTGGCTGGGCATCAATCTGCTGACAGCTTTTCTGGCAGCGGCAGTGATTGGTCAGTTTACCGAGGTGCTGGATCAGATCGTCGCATTAGCGATTCTGATGCCGGTGGTGGCCAGTATGGGCGGCATCGCAGGTAGCCAGACGCTGACTGTGGTGATCCGCGGCCTGGCGCTTGGCCAGCTGGCAGGCAATAACAAGCGTTGGTTATACAACAAGGAAATGTGGGTAGGCATGCTTAACGGCCTGATATGGGCACTCGTCGTCGGCGCGATTTCCCAGCTCTGGTTTGATAACCCCATGGTTACGCTGGTCATCACCCTGGCCATTTTTATCAATATGAGCGTATCCAACCTGGCGGGCGTCTTGATTCCCTTGGTGTTGAAGCGTCTGAAAATCGATCCTGCTTTATCCGGCGCTGTGATATTAACCACTGTGACCGATGTCGTTGGCTTTCTGTCATTTCTGGGCCTGGCGACGCTGATTATCCTGAAATAACGGATTATTTTTGAATAAAAGGGGGCAAAATGCCGACTGATAGCGATCTACACCTCCGCCTACGTAGGCATCTCGTAGGGCTTGCGCCCGAGGCGTTACCCCTTACCTACCAGCAGGCCGCTGAGGCACTGGGCCTGTCACCGCCGCGCACCATTCGGCGCGTGGCGTTAGCCCTTGAAGCGCTGATGCATGAAGATGTCGCCGCTGGGCGGCCGATGCTGGCAACCCTGGTGGTCAGTCGCCGCGGGGGCCTACCGGGCGCCGGTTTTTTTGAGCTCGCTGTGGCCCTGGGGCGCTTTCCCGACAACCCGGCGGAACACAAAGCAGCCTACCAGCATGAATTTGCAGCCGCGCTTGCTCAGCGGGCGTGACGACCTTTCTCCCCGTTGAAGTCTTGGCTAATCTGGCGCACCATATCCTTCATCAGCCCGGTTTTCTGGCGCTAAAATCAGGGTACACATTCACTACTTCAAACTCGTCGCCATGCTCACACGATAAAGCATCGGCAATGCCTCCCGCATTCACCCAGGCACTTTCCGAGTTAAAAGCCTCAATCACCTTCACCACTGCCTGCTTGGTGCTGGCCTGCTCAATGATGACGCGATATCGATTCATTACTTAACCTCACTCACAGGGAAGACATCACGCGACGTGCTACCACTTATCGCTGTGAGATCTGTATTCACAGTTCCCACTCTATCTCACATACCTTGGCCATCGTTAGTAAAGCGCTCGCCGATGACGAAAAGCCTCCCTGATTTGACCGCGCCATTATTGATAGTTTTCCATGGCAAAGCCAAAAAAATGAATTCTATTCATACTTAAAGGGTGAAACCTTCATTGGTCACGGCTGACATCGGGCTGTCAGAATAATTCCCCGATAACCCCGGAACACCCCAGAGGCATTTCTTCATGGCGAACGACCTTATTACTCAGCGACTCGATCAAGGGCCACTTATCTGTGCGGAAGGCTTTCTTTTGAGCTGGAACGGCGCGGCTATCTTTCAGCAGGCGAGTTTGTACCTGAAGTGGCCCTGCTGCGCCCGGACGCTCTGGAAGCCCTGCACCGTGATTTCCAGCACGCCGGCTCCGATATTGTTCAGGCCTTCACCTACAACGGCCACCGCGAAAAACTGCGCGTGATCGGCAAGGAAGACAAGCTGGAACCCCTCAACCGCGCAGCGCTGCGAATTGCCCGCCAAGTCGCCGACGAACAGGAAGGCAACCTGATGGCTGGCAACATTTCCAACAGCAATATCTGGGACCCTGAAGACCCGGCTTCTCAGCAGAGCGTACGCGCCATGTTTGATGAAATGGTGCAATGGGCCGTGGAGGAAGGCGCTGACTTTATCATCGGCGAAACCTTCTATTACGCCGGCGAAGCCCAGGCGGCCCTGGAAGCCATTAAGGCCAAGGGCCTACCGGCGGTGATCACCCTGGCCCCCATGGCCGAAAACCGCATGATGGACGGGCCGGGCATTGTGGAAACCTGCGTGGCACTTGAACAGAACGGTGCCAGCGTGGTGGGTCTGAACTGTTTCAGAGGCCCCGATACCATGCTGCCCTGGATTCAGCAGATTCGCGACGCCGTCTCCTGCCACGTAGCTGCACTGCCGGTGACCTTTCGCACCACCGAGCAGGAACCGACCTTTTTCAACCTATCTGATCATCAGGGGTGCAGCTGCCCATCTCCTCACGGGCGCCCCTTCCCGACCGCTCTGGACCCGCTGTTCTGCAACCGCTATGAGCTAGGCGCCTTTGCCCGTGACGCCTATGCCAGCGGCGTCAATTATCTTGGGGTCTGCTGCGGCGCGGCCCCCATGCACATCCGTGAAGTGGCCATGGCAGTTGGCAGGGAACCCGAGGCCGCCCTGTTTGCCGAACGTATGCACAACCACTTCATGTACGGCAGCCACGACCGCCTGCCGTCTCATATTGCCGCTCTTGGCGACAGAGCTTGAGAAGTTGGCGTTATGGATATGCTGTACCTGCCCGAATGCCAGCGCTTATCCCCACGCGAAAGCGTGGGGAGGTATAGAAGTTGTAACTGGATACTCTTGTATCAACGCTGGGAAATAGCGGTTTGAAAATCCTGTAAGGTGATACGGCCATCATTGTCAGTATCAAGATTGACAAACCAATCATCCGCTCCCGCCAGAAACTCTTCACGTCCTACACGTCCGTCACCATCAGTATCACTGTTAGGCAGGCTCATACCGTCTGCCACTGATTGCATCTGTGCACGCTGCTCGGGGTCATCATAATTGGCGACATCACCCGCCCTGGCATTATCAAAAGCGATATATTCTTCAGCACTCAGATATCCATTCTGATCGGTATCAAATGCATTAAAAACATTGCCTCTCATGGTAACGAGCTCTTCAAGCGTTACCTTGCCATCATCATTAAGATCCCAGCTGTCCATGAACTGATCGCCTGGCGTTGATTGGGCAAGAACCGGAGTTGTCATCAGCATGACTGCAGCAGTAAATATAATATTTTTCATTTTCAACCATCCATAAAGATATATTGATATAACCCAAAATAACACACATGCCTCGACATAGCACAATCAACAACGACCATCATCCAGTTTGCACGCTGACAGCCGATATAAAAAAATAAGCTTAACTTGATCGCCTTGATGGGTAGCCCCACCACCCAAGCCACGCGCACCGAAGGCAGTAGCCACCTAAGAGCTACACATCACCCATAGCCTGGGCATGAATAGCATCTGCCGCATGGGTCCCGGATAGCAGCGCGCACTCACAGCTGCCCATTCGCGCGCCTGTACTGATGTAGTCCCCACAGAAAGCCACTCGTGAGGTGGGACAAAGCGATAGAGCCCTTGGCAAAGGCTGCCCCTCAGGAAAGGCATTACCCCAACGGTGCAGCAATGGGCCCAACACGTACCGCGATTTTTCAATTGCCGGCATCCCCGGGATATCGCCTAGCGCGGTTAACATTTCATCGACAATGGCCTCTTCTCGAGCGCTATCCGATGAGGCATCACCCACCCTTGCCGCACTGGATGAAGCCCCATATACCCCGGCATTGCCACGGGCGTAATCGATCGTGGAGTGCAAAACCACCGAGCAACTCTCCGGGCCACACGGCTGGATTGAAATCTTGGCCAGGACACTGTGGTGCTCGACCCGGCCATCATTGAAACCCAGACGCTGCCATTGCTCAGCCTGATCACCCGTGCAGTGCATCAAGACCGTGAGCACCGGCGCTGCCGTTTGCCCGGCAATGACCGCAAGGGCTTCGTTCAACTGCGCGTCTGCAAGCTGCGAAGCCACTGCGACAAGGGGCGGTTCACCCCCAAAGGTGTCCGACCAGCGTGGATGGGCGACACCACTTCCGGCCACCACCAGCCAGTCGGCACGCCCGACCTCTTCGGCGTTTTTATCCCGGAGTATCCAGGGAGCCTCCTCGTCGTCTGATCGTGAGAGCCCCCTGATCATGGTTGAATACGCTGAATTGATGCGCGGCAGGCGTGCGTTGTGATCATCAAGCATCAGAGCCCCAGCAATGGCGGCCATCTCGCCATTGATACCCGTGATCAGCGCTTCACCGGCCAGCCTCTCGCGGCGCTGACACGCACCGGTGCTGCCATCGACTAAACAGCGAACCCCCGTATAGGGCGTGATGGCATCACCCAGTGATGACAACAGCTCCAGCCCCTCAGAGGTCGTGATATCCGCATAGGGCGCTCCGTGGTTGATGCCCAACGCCGGGATCGCCCGTGTCTTTCGGGTTGAAGCTCGGCCACCGGGACCACGGCCGATCTCGTAGAGCGTGATGCGGTCAAGTTGCTCTGGCATCGTCAGTGAAAGCTGTCTTGCCGCGGCAGCGCCGGCGATGCCATTGCCGATGATGGCAACGCTGAGACCAGGCTTTGAAACAGAATCAGAAGAGGAAGAGATCATTGATATAGACACCTTGTATATCAGATATTTAAAGAATGCCTTTCGCGCTTAACCGTGCACAAGGATGGCACAGGTTTGACACTACCAAAAACAAGGGCCTGCGCATTAACGTAAGCCCCTGATCATCAACGTTTCTGGGAATGCCGCGCAATGACGCGACAAACGCTTTGATTTGAGGTCATAGGCGACAACCATCGGGGTAATACCCTGGCAGCGCATGCGGGACACCCCGGATATAAGGAGATGCGAATGGCGGTCAACTAGCCCCGCCTGAAGAGCGGGAGCTTGTGACAATAAGCTCGGTTGATCAGGGAGAGCGGGCGGTAAAGGGCATTGATTAGGAGAAGATCGCATGGCGGTTTTCGTATGGGACAAACACAAGCGGCCACTGATGCCGTGCAGCGAAAAGCGTGCCCGGTTACTGCTGGCGCGTGGTCGCACGGTAGTGCATAAACGCTATCCGTTCACGATCCGGCTGAAAGACCGGGTGGGTGGCGAGACGCAGCCGCTACGCCTGGGTATTGATCTTGGCAGTAAGACCACAGGGCTGACGCTGATGCGTGAAACAGATAGCGAACAATGGCATGTGCTGTGCCTGTTTGACCTGGTGCATCGTGGCTTCCCCTTCCAGCACAACACCGGCTTCTTCTCCGTAATGAGCAATCATTTCCTGGCCAGTGTCTGTCCCCGGTGGATAGTGCTCAGTCGCCCAGAGGAAGCCCCTGAACCACGATAGCGCAGAAGCCCCCATAAACGAGCCGACAGCAAGTGCCAGAATCGCTGGCAATAAAAAAGCGCTGTTTCCAGCGCTCAAGGATCAAAAACAGAAGCTTGGTTAAGCAAATTAGAAATGGCAATGAAATCAGATTTCCTTGCTGCATCTACCACTTGCAGCCATATCAAGTTGACTGACCTCATTCATGCCACTTTCTTCATCATGCAGCCTCAGGTTGGCACCACCGACGAAAGCACCCATACGTATATACTGTTGAACAAAATAGCTTGGCCGCAGAAACTGAGTGCAACACCTGAGTATTTCGCTAAGGTGTTGTCCCATGTCTTACCTCGAACTCAGCATTGAAGAACGTGCCAACATCCAAGTGGGTCAAGCCCAAGGGATGAGCCTTCGGCATATTGCCCAGCTCTTAGGGCGAGCTCCTTCAACCATATCTCGTGAAATACGCCGTAACCAAATGGCCCAGAACGGTTACTGTGCCCGGCACGCCCAACGTCAGCGAGAAAAGCGTCGAGTGGTCTGTCGTCCTGCGCGTAAGCTTTTGCCAGGCACCGAGCGGTTTGACCTCATCGTTTATATGTTGCGGCGACGCTTGTCTCCCGAACAGATTAGCGGCAAGCTCAAGGCCATGAAATTACCTGACCTAAGCGATGCCTACGTCTGCCGAGAGACGATATATACGGCTATTTATGCACTGCCCGTTGGCCACCTGCGCAAGGAGCTGATTCACTGTTTGCGACAAGGAAAAACCACGCGTAAGCCTCGCCGTGGCGAAGTGGATCGACGTGGTCAGATCCCTGACATGGTCAGCATTCACTTACGTCCGCCCGAGGTCAGTAAGCGTGAAATGCCCGGCCACTGGGAAGGCGACCTGATCAAAGGTAAGAATAACGCGTCCGCGGTAGGCACCTTGGTAGAACTTAGCAGTGGCTATCTGATCCTCGCAAAAATGGACGACGCCACCGCCACATCCGCTGTAGCAGGCTTTAGTGCTGCTCTGAACCGAATGCCGACCACCGCTCGAAAAAGCATGACCTATGATCAGGGGCGTGAAATGACACACCATGCAAAAATTACTCAAGAAACCGGTGTTGCGATTTACTTTTGCGATCCCCATAGCCCCTGGCAACGGGGAGCCAACGAGAATATCAATGGCCTTATCCGTCAATATTTACCGAAAGGAACAGACCTTTCAGTACATAGCCAGGAAGAGCTGGATGCCATTGCCTTTGAGCTGAATATGCGGCCTCGAAAACGCTTTGATTTTAAATGTCCGATAGAAGTGATGAGCGAGCTGATGGCCAAGTACCATGAAAGCCCATCAACCATCCAATGAGTGTGTTGCACTCAGAGCCTGCATCCGCCTAGTTTTTCCCGGCCTCAGTAAATAGGGTCATGATGTTAGGGGAAAACTCGGACTCGGTTGCGATATTATGCTCCTGTTCTCCTTCCACTTGATGATAGAAGAATACACCGCTGGCACTCTCACCGATGCAATCGCCGTTGATCCAGATATCTTTTTTCAAGGCTGCACCAAACGGAGAGTCTTTACGAAAAACGTAAATTCCAGCCTTCCCCTCATCTGGATAGCTAAACTCTTTTGCCTCAGTTGATTCCTTTTGTGGGGCCATGCTAACCGAAGCACAGCCTGCCATAATGGTAAACAGGAAGAACACTAAAGTAACTTTCATGAGTTTCATTTTAGTTTACTTTTCGCTTTGGAAGCTTTTCAGGCTTTTTAATAAGGATGCTAACTTCATAAAAAGCTTTATGAAGTTAATGCAAATTTACTTCATCTCTCAAAACTTGCCAAATAACTTTATAAATCTTTTCCCTTTCTAAGCAGAAAAAGCACTTAGCACTCTTATACCAGAAAAACCTGCGGCCACAGGCTTTTCGAAGTGGATAAGATGAAAAGCCTGATTACTCAAACATCATAAGATTAAAAGCTATAACGATAGCCTAAAGCAGCGGAGCTAGTGTCGTCTTCAAAGCCTAAGTCTACAAAAATGGATGAGGATTCGTTAAACCACCCAGCAGCACCTACATTAATAGCTGTTTGACTATCAAAGTCATCGAAATCTGTATGTGAAACTCCAGCATTTAACTCAAGCCAAGAAGAAGCCCAGGCACGGACTCCACCAGAAATATTGATTCCATTTTCATCCACGCTGTAGCAGCCAAGCCGATACTGACATATTTCTGCCTCAGCGTAGGCTAGACCGCCTGAAAACGTGAAATCAATACTATCTGCTACAGGAAATGCATAACCAACGAACCAAAGTGATTGTGAGAGATTAAGCTCTGTAACACTTCCACTGTTTTCCTGATAGCTTCCATTAGCTCCAATTATCACATTATTAGAAAATTGATAACTACCTGAAACTTTTGCACCACCAATATCACTATATACATCGTAAGACTTGGGCCCAGACACTAAGTATATATCATCGTCATATTCAGTATGTACAGCAGAAACAGATAGCTGAGTATAACTGAAGTTTGTTTCCTGGGCTTGGATAGACAAGGAAAAAAGTGAAGAAACAACGCTCAAAGAAGCAATTTTAAAAGAATTACGCACTTATGATTTCCTTTTAATTAATTAAATTTAATTATATCATTAATTAAACTTTACATACAGGCTTTACTTGTAAGAGATCTGCCATCATTTTGTAGGAGATCTGCTATTATTGTAACGCTTGATACCCTGATTCGAAGCAGGAGGTGACCCTACTCTGCAGACATGCCTGGCATTGATGAGACTGTGACGCATTCCAGTTATGTTGCGGTGTACCACGCTGCTGTAGGTTGATATTATTAATGTAGTTAACGTCAGCCAAAAATATTCTTAGACTGGGCCTCTCGGGGCCAATGCAGTTAGGAGAGCCAACAGCACTTTCATTGAAACAGCCTGTAAGGCCTTTTCAGGCATAATTCGCAATAAGCGTATTTTGTCTACTGAACGAACTCTCAGGGTATACTCTGAGCTCGATAACCTGCTCCATCCAGATCTGGCTCGGAAGCTGCTTTTATAATTAACCTACTGAAAAAAAGCGGTTTCTTTACATCGCCACCTCCGTACATTACAAGCTAAGGCGGAGCTGTTGGAGGTAAAAGCGCTGACTCCCTGAACGCCCAGTCGCAACCACCAAACAGGCATCTGCCGGGAAAGACCAAACTGAATTCCCGATAACTCTATTCGGGAATGACTAGTAAATGGTGGGTTGGTTCAGGAATAACGGTGTAGGTATGAGCTGGCCAGGAAATGACGGGGCGTAGGCCGGTTTGTTCGTCATGGGGGATGGAACAGCCATTTCTCTCATATTCTGGATGAATGCTTGATGGGCTCATTGACGTTAAAGCGGAACGTTTTAGTCCTGCTACCAACGAAGACCGGATTGGCTACCTGACAGGTAGTGCAGAACCTCTACCTAAAGGGCCCTGTCACAGCCATCAGGAAATATCGGCAGCTATCCGGCGGTCATCACAGGTAGGTAGCAATCTTGTCTTTAAGTGCCAGACGCTGTTTACGGGTGTTTTCTTCAATGTGCGTAGCCACAGGTTCAATCTCTGTTTCCATACGATGGATCTGGCGATTCACTTCATGGTAGCCCTCTACCAGCTTGGCAAAGTGCGCGTCAGACTGTTTCAGGTCGTGGATGCGTTCTGCATGTTCAGGAAATTCCTCTGCAAGCTCATGTGGCGTGTGGCTCATTCTAAAACCTCGTTTGGGTGTTATTGAAAATATCTAAAATGCTCTGTCACTCACCGTAACAGCCGCGCCGGTTGCCTGCCAAGCCTTTTTGCGGGCAACCCCGAAGTAGCGGATCAATGACGATTCTTGGCCCATCCCCAAGAAAAACGGCTTTTCATCCTTGGTGGGCGTTGCTTTTTTAGGTATAGCGAGCTTTACTTTCGGAGAGTTACGATAACCACCTAACTTACCAACATAAATCAGATAGATAACAGCAAGTCCACTGTTAACACTTACCCAGATGGCAAAGATCGCCAGAATCGTCAGGATGGTGGTATCCATACGTTAGTCTTCCTGTGCTGCTAATCACTCCCCCAACATCACCTGGGTATGCTCACGCTGCTGCTTCACCGCGTCATCCAGTATCCCCAGCAGCTTGTCATAATCCTCACGCATTTCATCCGCCATGCCAGTGGCTTCAAAGCGGCTGAGGGTGGCTTGGGTATCGTCAATGACCTTTTGTAGCTCATTGATCACATGCTGGCGCTCTTCTGGACTCATAACATGAGTACCATAACAAGAATATGCTCTCCTGCTTGGTTAAGACGAAAATCTTCTGAATTTTCAAAGCACTCTACATCCGAAGAGCAAATAGCCTTTTCTATTTCTTTGGTTTTTTCCTCACCAGAAAAGAACCACCTTCGTCTTTTTCTGCTATCAATCATAGCAGGCCCATCACATCGATGCCTTGTGCGATAAAAACAGGCTTCACCCAGCACATTAAACGCTATAAAAGTATCGCTTTCTTGCCGCTCCAGCTTCTCTTGAAAAAATACAGTACGGCCAAATTGATCAGATGTCTTGTGATACATAAACTGTTACTCAATTCCGAAAAATAAAAAACCGACCCCCAAAGGGAGCCGGTTTAGTGTGCTTCTCAGTGATAGAGAAAAGTCTCTATCAATCCTAAGCCTCAGATTAACCCAGCAGAGACAGAACGTTCTGCGGCAGCTGGTTAGCCTGAGCAAGAACGGAAGTACCGGCCTGCTGCAGGATCTGGGCGCGAGTCATATCAGCCACTTCCATTGCGTAGTCAGCATCTTCGATGCGTGACCGTGCATCAGCAAGGTTAGTCTGGTTGGTGATCGCAGATTCAAAACGGTTCTGTACGGAAGCTGTCAACTTGTGCAATCGCTGTATCAAGTTCACTGATATCAGAACGTTCGGCTTCAGTGACTGCATCAGTAGTGAAGTTATCATCCTGATCTTGGTAGATGCGCTGACCGGAGTCATTAGTGATATTGCCATTTTCCTGTTCATAGTAGGTAACATCAGTTGTTGCAAGGTTAGTCAAGCCACCATCGCTACCTGCACTGACATTAACGGTACCAGCAGCAAAAGCAATGCTAGAAACAGCTGAACCATCGCTGACAATATCAATATTCTGAGTATCGAAGCCACCTCGAGGCTAACTGTACTAGCACCATTGAAATTTGTGATAGCGTCGTTGACTTCGGCAGCTCAAATCTACGTTACGATTCACAGTATATGTATTGCCTCGATGGTAACCTGAGCATCACCACTAGCAAGATCAGCTGTAGTAGCTTGAGCTGTTGTACCACCAATGATGAAATCATCTGTTCCTACAACAGAGCCCGTATTGTTATTCCACAGATCACCGCTATCATCTACATATACTGTACTAGTGCTTCCATTAACAGTAATCGAAAGTTCACCGCGGTTTGTAAAAGCATCATCGCCCGCAAGCCCTTGAAGGTCTGCTTCTAAACCAGCCGTATTTAAACTTCCATCTCCATCAGTAATGGGAGGAGTTGCAGTAGTAAATGTTGTACCATCGTCAAACTCAATTACCGCATCTGCTGACGCACTAAGAGCAGTAGCAAGACTATCAATTGTGGCTGCGTCAGTCTCTGTTAAGTTACCTGTGCTATCCAGACGAAGCCTGTTGCCGCTATCAGCATTGGAAATAGAACCATCGGATGCAACAGAAATACGAGTTTGTTCGCCACCAATCGTAACATCTGCTTCTACTGTTTCGCCTGCTGCGGCGGGTGTCATTCTATCAGCGATAGCTTCCTAGAAGCACCATCGGTAAAGGTTTGTGTTTGAATAAACTCACCATCAGCATTAACTGTGTAGGTGGCATCACCGGCTGTTACGGAGCTTCTTCGTTAGAAGTAGAAAGCACATACTCATTAGTACCAGATGTCTGAACGGCGCCTGCTAATGTCAGAGCATCAACAGTGGCTGCTTCGTTATCGATTTCACCCGCGCCATTAACGTTGAAGCCTTCAAGCCCTAAAGACTTGCTAGTAACCTCTGACCATCATTAGCACCGACTTGGATATTGATTGACTCAGAGTTGGTGCCGTTAGCTCACGAATACGCTGGAGGTTATCGTTAACTTGATCCAGACCGCCTTCAGCGGTTTGCGCAATAGAGATACCATCGTTAGCATTACGTTGGGCTTGTGCTAGACCAGTGATCTGGGAGCTGAAGCGGTTGGCACTGTTGATGCGCAGGCCGGAGGAGAGACGCTCCATGGAAGTCTGAAGCGCGTTTTGTGATTCGCGCAGGTTCTGCTGGCCGATCATGGACATGGTAATTCTCCTTTCAATTGCACTGGCCTTTGAGGCCTGCTTGTCGGCCACATTGTGTGCCGTTATTAATAATTACGGCCTGCCAGGACAAACCTTTAGCCTTAAAATCAAAAAAGATGTAACGGTTGGTAACTTGATGAGAAGGCTGCATTTTGCCTATAAAAGCGTATCCTATGATTTAACATTTGGTATGGAAGGAAAGACTGATGTCGCCCTCACAGATCCCTGTATTGCTGGCCGGTGCCGCCATTTTCTTTGGGCTGATCAGCCTGGTGCTGTTCTATCGTGTGGTTATCAAACCTCGTCAGGCTGTAAAACAACCTGAAGAAGCAGTGTCCCCACCGCCTACCACGCCGGGAGCGCCTTCCAGACAAAAAACAGCGGCCAAGCCCAAGGCTCGCGCAGAGCAATGCCTGTTTGTGGTTTTTGAACAGCCAAGCCAGGCAATTAATCAGGCGTTGGGCAAGATGCTTAAAGACAGAAACGCCTTTTACGAGGACGCCGGGGCCGCATGGCTACCCGCTGATGGTGGCCAGCGCCACCTTTACATAAAGAAGGCGAACACCCACCGGTTAAAGGCGTGTCTATCCTGATCCGTTTTTTAAACGCTCATAAAGTCTCACGTAACCCGGACGACCTGATTGCCTTTACCCACGATGTTGCGGCACTGGGTGGCCAGATGCTGGATGCCAGGCAGCAGCCGATCACACCAGAAAAACTGGCTGAAATGCGCCGAGAAAATGACTAACTCCAGGTGATCAATAGCATGAGCTTTCAACACAGTTTCCAGCACTACAAAGACCCTGTTCAGCTTTACGATGTGGTGTTTGTGATTACCCCCGGCTGGAACAGGCTCGCAGCTTGGTGAATACCACCCTGCAAAGCCTGATTGATAACGCCAAACAGCCGCAGGACCTACTGCGCTACCGTGAAATGCAACGCAAGCTGATGCTGGAAATCCAGATGATCCATGCCAACCTTACCCACCTACTGGAACGCTATCGCGCCGATGTGCAAGTATTGCTGCAAAGCCAGGGCGCCAAGGGCAACCGCGAGGTCAGCCTGGATGAGATGGAAAAGGATGCCATGGCGCGGGCGCGCGAGATTTACCAGAAGGTAGTGGAGTTTCAGACCGGGCGGCGCAGCGTGCCGTGGTAAGAGCCGTCTACTATCCTATTATTTACTTAATCCTTATATCTATCTGAAACAATAACCCGGCGGGTGGAGCCACCCGCCGGGCGTTTGCAGCGTGGTTAATCCTTGCGGCCAAGAGCGGCGTCTAGGGCGTCAAACTGCTGGTTGAGGTAGGTGCTGGTCTGGTTCATCTGGGCAATCATCGAATCCAGCTGGCCGAACTGTACCCGGTAGCGTTCAATGGTGCGTTCGATGCTTAGCTCGGCGCGTTCATAGCGGGTGTTGAGGCTTTCAATACGATTTTCTGCGCCGCTGATGGCAATGCCCAGGGTGCCGTTTTTGCCGGTGAGCTGGTCAATCGCGGTGCCCAGCAGGTCGCCCAGGCCATTATTGCCTTCGGCACCGGCGAAGAAGTTGCCTAGCGCATCCGGCTGGTTCTTGGCCAGGTTGCTGATGGTATCGTCGTCCATTTCCAGGGTACCATCGCGCTGCAGGGTAATCCCCAGTTGGCTCAGGGTGGAAAATTCGCCCCCGGCGACACCGCTACCCAGCACGCTGCGCAAACGCCCTTCAATGGTGCGCACCGTGCTGTCGCCCACCAGCTCACCGGCGGTTTCACGGTCGCCGTTAAAGCTAGTCAAAGTGCCAATGGTCTCTTTCAGGCCGTTAAAGGCCTCGACAAAGTCACCCACGGATTCGCGGATCTTCAGGGTATTACGTTCCACGTTGACCGTGCTGCTGGCCGTCTCGCCCGCGCCGATATTGAGCGCGTTGAGATCCAGGGTTACGCCCTGAATGGCGCCTTCAATCTGATTATTAGCGCTGGTGATGGCCACGCCATTTACCGTTAGCGAGGCATCGGTACCCAGTTTTGCCGCGCTGCCAGTATCTGCTACTAATGGTGCGGGGTCGGTACCGCTAAAGCTGAACCCAGAGATGGATGCATCAGCACCGGTATCACGGGAGCTAAGCGCCAGGCGATACTGGCTGCCGTCAAAGATGACGGACGCATCTACACCTGAATCCGCATCGGCATTGATCGCATCGCGGATATCTTCAAGGGAGCTATTAGCGGCAATCGTAACAGTGGTATCGGCTTTGGCATCCGTGTTGGTTTCCTCACCAAATACAAAGGTCAGCGTCTGCTCGCTGGCACCGGATATCTTTGCTTCGGCATCGTCTACTCCTACTGATGCCAAAGTGCCTCGGGTCGCTAGTGTATCCACGGTAATAGAATAACTGCCGGGCAGCGCCGTGGCGTCGGTGGTTGCGGTGATCTCATCGCCGCGCACACTGGCGGAAAGGCTTTCATACAGCGACGGCTTGCTTAGCGCATCTACCGCATCATTCAAGCTATTCAGAGCAGACTCAAGCTTGCCATAGGCCGAAATCTTGGCTTCCTGCTGCTCCTGCTGACGGGTAATCGGTGCCAGCTTGCCTCGTTCTGCATCGTTGAGCTGATCAAGCAGCCCGCTGAGATCAAGGCCTGAGCCAATACCGAGAGAGGTTATTGTTGCCATACTGGGAGTCCTCAGTGTTTCTGGCTAAACCCAACACGTATTGCGCAGTTGCCAACACCCTGGCTGATAGAAAAGAAGCTGCGCTGTGGGCTGGCAGTGTCAAAGCATGCCGCCATTGTGATAATGGTGAAACGTCAACAAACTCTCACCACAGAGTTATTATCGACGAATTAGCGGCTAACTTTAACCTTTATTCACAATTTAAGCATTGCATGGCGGCGTATTTTTCAACGCAGAATGCAAAAAAACCCGCCCAGGCAACAGCCTATGGCGGGTCATAAAGCGGTGGTTTTGCCTTTCAGGTTGCTCGGTCGTCGTTATCAGTTACCGGCGTTCATCTGAGCATCCAGAGCGGCAAACTGGTTGGTGAGGTAATTACTGGTCTGGTTCATCTCGGCAATCATGCCGTCAAGCTGACCAAACTGGGTACGGTAGCGGTCGATGGTGCGCTCTACCTGCTGCTCCATATTGGTGTAACGGCTGCCCAAGGATTCAATCCGGCTTTCCGCACCGTTAATAGACCCCTGCACGGTGCCGGTGCTGCTGAGCATCTGGCCGACACTGTCACTCAGCTGCTCAGCCAGGCCGGTGCTTGTGTCATTGCCAGCAAAAAAATCAGAAAGCGCCTGTTGATCGTTGGCAATGGCGCTGTCCAGCTGGCCTTCATCAATGGAGAGCGTGCCATCCAGCTCCAAGGAGATACCAATATCGCTGAGCATTGAAAAACCGTCGCCGCTGTTGGCCACACCACTGCTTAGCTCGCTGCGCAGGCGGGATTCCACTATGCGCACCGTGCTGTCGCCGTTCAGCTCGCCGGCCTGGCCACTTTCAGCATCAAAAGTGGTGAGCTCACCGGTCGTGCTTCTGAGCCCGTTATAGGCATCCACAAAGCCCGTCACGGCTTCGCGCACGGCGCGGGTATCCTGCTCAACGGCTACGCTGGCGGTGCCTTCACTTTGCAGGTTGAGCGTAACGCCCTGAATGGCGCCCTCTACCTGGTTCGTCGCGCTGTTGATCTCTACGCCATTGACGTTGAGTAAAGCATCCGTGCCCGGCTGGGCAGCATTGCTCGTATCGGCGGTAAACGGCGCTGCATCTGCTTCGCTGAACGAAAAACTACTGATGGAAGCGTCAGCACCCGTCTCCCGAGAGCTGAGCGCCAGGCGATAGTTGTCACCGTCGTTGATCACCGAGGCATTAACGCCTGCCTCGGCATCTGCATTAATGGCATCACGGATATCCTCAAGGGAGCTATCGGCAGCAATGTTGACATCGGCGGTATCGCCATTACCGAAGGTGAAGGTCATGGCCTGCTCGGCCAGGCCGGGAATGGCTTCATCAGAGGCACTGACCTCATTAACACCCTCGGATGCCAGGGTACCCCGGGTGGCCAGAGTAGTTACATTAACGTTATAACTGCCCGGCATGGCCGTCTCATCCGCTGCTGCACTTACGGCTTCGCCGCTGGTATTAGTCGACAGGCTCTCATATAAAGAGGTATCACCAAGGGCATCCGCCGCCGACTGAAACTCCGAAAGCGCGCCTTCAAGCTGGCCATAGGCTGAAATGCGCGCCTGCTCGGATTCCAGCTGCTGCTCGATTGGCTCAAGCTTTTGACGCTCGGCATCGCGTAGCTGATCAAGCAAGCCATTCAGATCCAGCCCTGACCCGATACCCAGTGATGAAATAGACATACCAGAACCTAATCCTTTGCCTTGCCCGCAGATTTTGCCGCTTTTATGGTCTGAGCAGCACGTTTGGCTGTCACTTCAGGCGGTACTACTGACAAGGCTTATGGGTTTAAGTGAGCCGATAGACCTGCCGCGCATGACGAAAACAAGCCTACCCGTTCACTTTTTTAATAATAATAGTCTAGTCCTTCGGCGGGAAAATTTCTAACTTGAGGAATTTAAGGCAGTGTTATGTGACGCATTGTAAAAACCTAATCATAAAGTAGAATGTCAACATCAGTTCATTATCCTGTGAAAACCACTTCTTACGAAGATACCATTCCCCAAAAGGCTACCTTACAAAAAAAAAAGACACGGTTATCGGGCTATCCATGAGCTTCATTCGTTTTTATTCCTTATTGCATCGCAATACGGGCTGCTAAAATAATGCGGCTTTTTGCCACCCCTTATATCAACCACTCTCTTTCCCAGCTTTGGATGAAAGACGGTAAGGATAAACTCACTATGACTCCCTTGAACGAACCTCCCAGCCAGCCGCGATGCCATCGCCGCTGGCTTTTTTGTTGGCTATATGCGCTTTTTCGGCGCTTATGCTGTTCAGCCCCGCGCTGCTGGCGGCGACCGGCGAGCTTGACCTGACCAGTACAGGCGTGGGCTTTTTGCCATTGCGGTCTTTGTGTTGGCGTACATGCTGGTTATCGCCGAAGAAAAGATCCACATGCGCAAGTCCAAGCCTGTGTTGGTAGCTGCCGGTATTATCTGGGGCCTCATCGGCTGGGTGTATGTCCAGAACGGCATGTCGGCAGATTCCGAACATGCGTTTCGCGTGACGCTCCTGGAATTCACCGAGCTGATGCTGTTCCTGCTGGTGGCGATGACCTATATCAACGCCATGGACGAGCGCAAGGTGTTTGATGCGCTGCGCTCCTGGATGCTGCGTAAAGGCTTTAACTATCGCAAGCTGTTCTGGCTGACCGGTAGCCTGGCCTTTGTGCTCTCGCCGATTGCCGATAACCTGACAACAGCTCTTTTGATGTGCGCCGTGGTTACCAAAGTCGCCGAAGGTGACAAGCGTTTTATTAACCTGGCCTGTGTGAATATCGTGGTGGCGGCCAACGCGGGCGGCGCCTTTAGCCCCTTCGGCGATATCACCACCCTGATGGTCTGGCAGGCAGGCATGGTCGAGTTCCAGGAGTTCTTCATCCTGTTCTTCCCGTCGCTGGTCAACTTCCTGGTGCCCGCCATCGTGATGAGCTTCTTTATCAAGGACGCCAAGCCGGAAAGCGTTTATGAAGACGTCTACCTGAAGCGCGGTGCTCGGCGCATCATCTTCCTGTTCCTGCTGACCATTACCACCGCCGTACTCTGCCACACCCTGCTACACCTGCCGCCGGTGCTGGGCATGATGACGGGCCTTGGTTACCTGCAGTTCTTCGGCTACTACCTGCGCCGCAGCCTGCCGCGCTCGCTGGAGCGCAAGCGTGAACGCTATAGCCGCCGGGGTGATCACAAGAAGCTGCAAAACCTGGGTAGCGTAGTGCCCTTTGATGTCTTCAACCGCGTGGCGCGGGCCGAGTGGGATACTCTGCTGTTCTTCTATGGGGTCGTCATGTGCGTGGGTGGCCTTGGGTTTATGGGCTATCTGGCGATGCTTTCCGAAAGCCTTTACCTGGGGTGGAACGCTACCGGTGCCAACATCACCCTGGGTGTGATCTCGGCGTTGATCGATAACATCCCGGTGATGTTTGCGGTACTGACCATGGAGCCGGATATGTCCCATGGGCAGTGGCTGTTGATCACACTGACCGCGGGTACCGGCGGTAGCCTGCTGTCGATTGGTTCAGCGGCGGGTGTGGCGGTCATGGGTCAGGCCCGTGGCGCCTATACCTTTATGGGCCACCTGCGCTGGACACCGGTGATTCTGCTGGGTTACATCGCCGGTATTATCGTTCATATGTTCTTGAACTCTGGCAGCTTCGCACTGTTTGGCTAACCGCCTGATGAGTGACTGGCGCTGACGCCCCTGACGAATGTCTGTCAGGGGCGTTTTTTTAGCGCGCTTTTTACCCGACGCCCATGCCGCGTCAGCCTCTGTGTGGTTAGAATGATGGTTGATCTATTTTCCGCTCAGGAGCCGCCATGCCCACTTTTTCAAATACTCAGCGTAAAATCCTGGTTCTTCACGGCCCCAACCTTAACCTGTTGGGCAGCCGGGAACCCGACATCTATGGCTATGAAACTCTGGATGACGTCAACAATGCCCTGCGTGAAAAAGCCGTACTGGCCGGTTGGGAGCTGGACTGCCTGCAAGCAACCATGAAGGCGTGCTGATTGATGCGATCCAGGCCGCGCGCACTGATGGCACTCATGCCATCATCATCAACCCGGCGGCCTATACCCATACGTCGGTTGCCATTCTGGATGCCCTCAACGCCTTTGAAGGCAAGGTGATTGAGGTGCATATTTCCAATGTTCACCAGCGCGAGGCTTTTCGCCAGCATTCCTATGTGTCGCTGCGCGCCAACGGCGTGATTGCCGGGTTGGGCACCCAGGGCTATCAGGCTGCGCTAGATGCTATTCTGCGCGCAGCCGAGCAATAACAACCAGGGAGCCACACAATGATTATCTTTAACACCCAGGTCGCCGCAGAGTGGGTCGACTATAACGGCCATATGAACGATGCCGAGTATGCTCGGGTATTTTCATTGGCGGTGGAAGCGCTGATGGATCATATCGGCCTGGATGAAAGCGGGCGGGCCGACTATGGCTATACCATTTATACCCTGGAAACCCACCTGTGTTATCAGCGTGAAACCCATCAGGGCGAGCCGTTGGTGGTCTCGCTGGCACTGCTGGATAGCGATACCAAACGCCTGCATGTATTTTTGAGCTGCATGACAGCCAAGGGGAAAGATTAGCTACCAGCGAGCAGATGCTGATGGGTATGGATAGTACGACAGTACGCCCAGCGCCCTTTCCTTCAGCTATTCAGACCGCCATTGATGCATTGCCGCGCCCAGCAGAACGCCCGGCCATGGCAGGCAGAACCATTGGCATTCGCCGTTAACCTGTATGGTGAATTGCCTGGCTGCAGCTCATGGCGCTGGCAAAACGGCTTGGTGCCCGAGTTTCGGGGATAACCGAATTGGCAGGTGTGGTGGCCGTGCGACGGCGTGGTGAGTAAAAAATGGCCACAGACCCTCACGGAAAACACGGACAAGGTCAAAATCAAACTGCTCATAAAAAATGAAAGGAGTTTGTCCGTGCCGTCCGTGAGCGTCCGTGGCTAATGACCTTTCGTAGTGACGTAAAAAGTTTCAATGTCGCGTTTCAGCGCGGAGCCTTTTGACTTCCTCAGCCATATACGTCAACAGGCACTCAAGTTTTCTCATGATAGGCCGATAATCTGTTATATATGCATCTAGCTTAATCGGTTCAGTTGGTGTATTGGTTCTGTGGCGTCTTAAATTCTCCAGGCGTTAGCGCATATGTCGGTCATTGCTTATCGGAGATTACCTTTTATTCATGTGGCCAAATTTTTCCTTTAGTCGTCCTTTGGTGTGGTTGGCGCTGGTGGCCTTGCCGGCCTGTATCTGGGTGCCGGATGCTATGTTGCGCATGGTGGCTGCCAGCTTCGTTGGCTTGGGGATCTTTGATGCCTGGTGTCAGGTGCGTAAGCAGAACCAGAAATTACTGATTTCCCAGGATGCCATTGGCCTGGCCAGTGATGCGGTGGTGATCAGTGACGCCAGTAATCGCGTGTTGGCGGTCAATCCGGCATTTACTGAGATCACCGGCTTTGAAGGGCATGAAATCCTCGGCCATAAGCTCGAAACGCTGGCTGCCCCACGCCACGATAAAGCCTTTTACCAGGGCTTCTGGAATACCCTGCAGACGACAGGGCGTTGGGAAGGGGAGATGTGGAACCGGCGCAAGCATGGCGACGAATATCCTGAATGGCTTAAAGTACGCGCGGTGACCAATAAGCGCGGTGAGATTACCCACTATATCAGTCTGTTTACGGATATTTCCGCCCAGAAAGCCCGAGAGCAGGATTTGCGTCGGATTGGCTATGAAGACCCGCTAACAGGGCTGCCTAATCGTCGTCGCCTGCACGATTTACTGGCCTCGCGGCTGCGTCACCTGCGCGCCGGTGAAAGCCTGGATATCGCCCTGCTGGACATTGATGGCCTGAAAACCTTCAACGATGGTCTGGGGTGGAACAGGGGGATCGCCTGTTGGCGATGTTTGGCCAGCGCTTGGCAAGCCATGTAGCAGGAGGAGCCGTTGGGCGCCTGGGCGGCGATGAATTTATGGTGATCCGCACCACCACCTTTGATGATCATGAGAAATGGATTGCTGGTCTGCGTGACCATATGAGCCGTCCGTTTGAGATCAAGGATCAGTCGCTGCGCCTGGGCCTGACCATTGGCAGTTGCCGGGCACCGGAAGATGGCAAGGATTCCGGTGTGCTGTTCCAGCGGTTGGAATCGGCGCTATACAACGCCAAGCGCCTGGGGCGTAACAGTGACCTGCGCTTTCGCCCGGCGCTGGATAAACAGGATAACCCGCAACTGGCATTGGTCAGTGATCTGCGTAACGCTCTCGTCTCTGGTGATCAGCTGGAATTGCATTACCAGACCCAGCATCATCCGGCGAGCGGTGAACTGCTGGGAATGGAAGCCTTACTGCGCTGGCGTCATCCGCGTGATGGGATGATTTCCCCGGCGGACTTTATCCCCTTGGCCGAACGCCACGGCCTGATGACGGAGTTGGGCAACTGGGTGATCGAAAAGGCCTGTGCCCAGCAGACGCACTGGCAGAACAGTGCCATGCCGAAAGTCACTGTTTGGATCAATATTTCGGCCTTGCAGTTATTTCATGGTGATCTGGAAAGCCAGTTGGCTGGCAGCCTCAAGCGTTATGGAATCAAAGCCTCCCAGCTGGGGCTGGAGCTGACAGAATCCGTGTTGCTCGATGAGCGCGCGGGGGATATGGGGCCACGTCTGCAATTACTACGCGAACAGGGGTTTGCCATCGCCATTGATGACTTTGGCACCGGCTATTCGTCGCTGGCTTACCTTAAGCACCTGCCTGTGGATAAGGTAAAGCTGGATCGTGCTTTTATTCGTGAACTGCCCGATAGTAGAGCCGACGCGGCCATCGTTGAAGCGGTGCTGGCCATGGCCAAAGGAATGGGCCTTGCAGTGATCGCAGAAGGGGTAGAAACCGATGCGCAGAACCGTTTTTTGGTAGATGCAGGCTGCTATGCCGTGCAGGGCTTCTATTTTGCTCGCCCACTGCCGGTGCCTGACCTGGAGCAGCGCTGGATAAGTAATTCCTCTACCAAGGCAAATAGCGAAGCGCCAGGCCTAACCCCGGTTAGTCAAGCATCCTAGCCTTCACCATTCACCATTCACCTTTCACTCACCAGTCCCAAGCGTTGAGCATTACGTGCCAGCAGGTAACATAGCAAGCCCCAGATCAGCGCCTGCGCGGGGAGCAACCAGGGTGCGAGACTAACCCCAGCCAGCACACCGCCGCCGTAGTAGGAAAGTGGCCCGCTCACGGCGCCGGCCACGGCAGCCAGCCAGGGCAGGCGCCATAGCCAGGTCAGTGAATGCGCCAGCAGGGTGGCAAACAGTGGCCATAGCATCCACAGCCATAGCGGCAGTAACCCGAACAGTTGAGTATGGCCGCTGAAATCAAAACCGCCCAGCAGTGTCAGGCTGCCATCCAGTAGCATTCCCAGCCCTGCAAAACCTGCCAGCAGGCGCCACTCCCCGGGGCGGGCAATAAACCGCAGATGCCCGCCAATCAGCACAAGGCCGGTGGCCAGCGCCACCCAGGAGCCTCCCAGCACACACAGCAGCCAGCCGGCCTCAAACCCTACCAGGTTGAAGACCAGCTTGGGCCAGCGGGGCGCAGATACCTGGCTCATGGCGCGCCTGTCAGCGGTGCCGGTTTGGCCTGAGGCTTGGCCAGCACCAAGTGGCAGGTACCAATCGAGCGCTCAATAAAGCCGCCTTCGCAGTAGCACAGGTAATAGCGCCACATACGGATAAAGCGCTCGTCGTAGCCTTGGGCGCGTACGGCCTCCAGGCTGGCCTCGAAACGGTGGCGCCATTCGCGCAGCGTGCGGGCGTAGTGCTGGCCAATTTCATCCAGGGCCACCATATTGAGCGACGTCTTGCGCATCACGCTAGACAGCATGGCGTGGTGCGAGGGTAGAAAGCCGCCGGGGAAGATATAGCGCTTGATAAAGTCCATATCCCGCTTGGCGGATTCAAAGCGCTGGTCGCGGATGGTAATTGCCTGCAGCATGGCCTGGCCTTCGGCGTTGAGCAGGCTGTCGATCTTGGCCAGGTAGGTATCCAGGTACTGATGGCCCACGGCTTCAATCATCTCAACGGAAATCACTCGATCAAAAGTGCCAGTCAGTTCGCGGTAATCCTGTTTGAGCAGGGTGATCTGGTCTTCAAGACCTTCCTGTTGGATACGTTCGGCGGTGTGGTTGTACTGCTCTTCGGAAATGGTCGTGGTGGTGACCTTGCAGCCCCGGCTCTTGGCCGCATGAATGGCCAGCCCGCCCCAGCCGGTGCCAATCTCCAAAAGGTGATGGTGCGGCTGAACATCAAGCTTTTCGAGCATGATATCCAGCTTGTAGGTGGAGGCTTCCTCCAGGCTGGCTTCCGGGTAGGGGAAGACGGCGCTGGAATACATCCAGTGGGCCTGGTCAAGAAAAGTCGCAAACAGATCATTGCCGATATCATAGTGCGCCGCAATATTGCGCTTGGAGCCGGTAACGCTGTTACGCTGGAAGCGGTAGGCCAGGTTTAAAAGCCAGCGGGTAAAGCGCGCGCTGCCGTTTTCCATTTCTCCGTTGACCTGATCCAGGTTGATGGCGAACAGGCGAATCAAGGCCACCAGATCATCGGCATCCCAGTCATGATCCATATAGGATTCTGCAGCGCCTACGGTGCCACCAAAGGCCAGGCGCTTCCAGGCGCGAGGGTGGCGCACCACCACCGTCACCTGCAGGGGGCCGCCTTGACCCAGATGGTAGGACTGGCTGCCATCAATCAGGGTGATCTGGCCGCCCTGCATGGCATCCAACTGCTTGATCAGCCGCGGCTTGAGCCAGCGGGTCAGCCTGCCTTCGCGGGGCGTCTGGGAAAGGTCGCTCTGAGCGGATGCGCCGGTAGGTGCGGGGGCCGCCGCCAGAGACGCAGACGAAACAATATTGGAGGTTGCAGAGCGTGACGAGCGCAAACGGGTCATTACGGCGTCTCCTTGCGTTGCGGATGGTCAAAAATGGGTACGCGTTTCAGCCAGAGGCGCAACGCTTCAAAATGAATGCCGGCCACGGTTTTCAGGCTTATCCACGGCTGGCGGGCCAGGGTCGAGAGCAGCACCCGGCGGGTAGCCGGTGACGCTTCCAGCATCAGGGTGGCATCAAACTGGCGGGCAGGTGCGTGACTGGTCGGTTGGTTGTGCCAGTTTTCCATGTGCATCAACAGCTTGTCGCCAGGCGTATTGAACCGCCAGCGGTAGGTCATATCCATGGGGTTGAACGGCGAAACGTGCATATCCTTGGCGAACATGGCGCCATGGCTGTGGCGTTTAGGGTCAACCCGGCAGGCGTAGCAGGTGCGTTCCCGCCACGGCATATTGGTGACTTCACCCAACACGGCGGCCAGACGATCCTGTTCATCAAAGGCGTAGTACATTGAAATCGGGTTAAAGACAGTACCCAGGGTGCGCAGCTGGGTGAGTATGCAAATGCGCCCTTGGGGCGCGTCGCCCAGCTGGCGGGTCAGTTCCTGGCGAACGGCCTCCTTGAGGGGCAGTTCGACCGGGGCGAGGTAATCTTCACGCCGGAAACGCGCCAGTGCCTTGCGGCGGGCGCTGAAGCCGGGCACACCGTCGAACAGGGTCGGCAGCTCATCCAGATCCAGCCAAGCCATCCATACCTGATAGCTGAAGTGGTGCTCACGCGGGGTAAAGCGGCGATGACGCAGGGTGCCGCGATAGATACGCGAGCGGAGCGCGCTGTCTGCTGTCATCCTACCCCCTCGCCTATACCTTGCTGAGGCATCAGCTCATGAGCGGGCAGGGCATCCGGCGTCTTCGGGGGCTGGGCGGCCTCATCACAGCCCAGTGCCCTGGCCACTCGCAGAGCGCTCCAGACGCCGTCTTCATGAAAACCGTTACGCCAGTAGGCGCCGCAGAAATGGGTGCGGCCCACGCCGGAGATCTCGGCATGGCGCTGCTGGGCGGCGTAGCCGTCCAGAGTGAATTGGGGGTGGGCGTAGGTGAAGCGGCCCAACACCTTGTCTGGGGCAATGCTGTCGCTGTCATTCAGGGTGACGCAGAAGGTGGTGTCGGCTTCCAGGCGCTGGAGGATGTTCATATCATACGTCACCGATACGCGCTCCCCGGCATCGCGCTGATCAAGGCGGTAGTTCCAACTGGCCCAGGCGCGGCGGCGGCGCGGCAGCAGGCGGGTGTCGGTGTGCAGTACCACCTCGTTATCCTGGTAAGGCATGGCGCCAAGAACTTCACGTTCGGCTTCGGTCGGGTCGCTGAGCATGGCCAGCGCCTGATCGCTATGGCAGGCCAGCACTACCTGATCAAAACGCTCATTGCCGTCAGCCGTGGTCAGCGTGACGCCAGCGCTATCGCGGGTAATCGCCTTGACCGGTGTGTTCAGCCGAATGTTCGAAGCGTAGGGCGCGGTCAGGGCAGGAATATATTGCCGTGAGCCGCCGATCAGGGTGTACCACTGGGGCCGGTGATTGACTGACAGCAGGCCGTGATTACGAAAGAAGCGCACAAAAAAGGTCAGCGGGAAGGCGCGCAGGTCACTGATGCTGGCCGACCAGATGGCTGCCCCCATGGGGAGCAGGTAGCGGCGCTGGAAGGCTTCGCCGTAGCCCTTGTGGTCAAGGTATTCACCCAGCGTCATGCCATCAGGTAGGCATTCGCTTTCAAGATCCTTGGTGGCTTCGCGGTTGAAGCGCATGATATCGCCAAGCAGACGGTAAAAGGACGGGCGTAGCAGGTTGCGCCGCTGAGCAAATAACGAGGTCAGGGTGTGGCCGTTGTATTCAAAATCCTGGTCGGTTTCATGCACCGAAAAACTCATCTCAGTGGGCTGAGCCGCAACACCCAGCGTCTCCAGCAAACGCTGGAAATGCGGGTAAGTCCAGTCGTTAAAGACGATAAAGCCGGTATCGATGGCGTAGTGTTCCGGGCCGTTTTTGCCGGGCACCTCCACATCGATTGTGGCGGTATGGCCGCCGAGGCGTTCCGCAGATTCGAACAGAGTGACCTCATGTTGGGCCGAAAGGTACCACGCCGCGGCCATGCCGCTGATACCGCTGCCCACCACGGCTATACGCTGGGAGGCCTGAAGCGGGCTAGCCTGTGAAGTGGAAGGCTGATTCATTGCGGCTCTCCTTGCGAGCGGGTCATGCGCAAACCAATGGCGTGGCGTAAACGCGGGGGCAGAATGCCCAAGAGTTTGACGATATAGGTAAAACGGCGTGGAAAATGAATATCGAGCCGGCCTTTGGCCAGGCCGTTGAGCAGCGCATCGGCCGCCTGCTCGGCGGAAATACGCATCGGCATGGGGAAATCATTAAGGTCGGTCAAGGGGGTTTTGACAAAGCCAGGATGGATCAGGCTGACCCGGATACCTTCCTGATCCAGCCCCAGGCGCAAGGATTCCAGAAAGTAGCTGATGGCCGCCTTGGAACCGCCGTAGGCCTCGGCGCGGGGTAAGGGCACATAGGCCGAGGCGCTGGAGGTAGCCGCCAGCAGCGGATGGCCGCCTTCCTTGCGTGCAGCGCGCAGCAGCGGCAAGGCAGCTTCCACGCAATACAGGGTGCCGTAGAGGTTGGCATCAAAGACCCGCTTGATCAGGGCCATATCAAAATTCTGGGCATCCAGATATTCGCAGGTGCCCGCATTGAGTAACGCGATATCCAGAGCGCCCAGGCGGGCCTCAATCTGCTGAGCGGCGTCTAGCACGGCCTGTTGGTCACTGATATCCAGCGGAAGAGCAATGGCATTCGGGCGCTCACCGCACAGGGCAGCGAGCTTGTCAGCGTTGCGTGCACTAAGTACCACCTGATGACCTTCATCAAGCAGCTTGTTGGCAACGGCTTCACCAATCCCGGATGTCGCACCGGTCAGCCAGATACGCTGAGGGGTTGACCATCGGCTCATGACTCTCTCCTTGGTTGCGCGGCTTTCAGCCCGCGCGACGTTTCAATAAACGTATCAGCCCACCCATGACAGGGACATGTTCATACAGCATGGCGCCGGCATCGAAATAATCACGATGACGAGAAACCCGGCCATCATCTGCAAAAGTCAGGTGCGAACAACCATCGACGCTGATCACTTTACCCCCAGCTAACCTGGGGTGCGCAAAGTTCATTGTCCAGGTAACAAAAGCGGTTTCCCCATGACGCTGACGCTGGTGATAACGAAACTGGCATTCACTGACATTGGCGTACATACTCGCAAAATATTCTTCCAGTGCCGCTCGTCCCTCAATAGTATGTAAAGGGTCGCTGAACACAATATCCTCAGTATATACCTCGTATAGCTTTTCTGTACAGGTGTTGTCTAGTTTGTTGAAGAAGGCGCAGAACGCATCAAGCGCCGTGTCCTGTGACATGACGAACTCCGGTAAGGATAACGGTGGCATATAACAAGGCCGCGACAGGCTAGTCTTTCAGGGCCTTGAACGCATCCAGCGCCCGCTGGCGCGCCATCTTGTGGTCTACAATTGGCGCCGGATAATCAAGCTGGGTTAAAAGATCCCGAGGCGGAGAGTGGCGCGCTTTGGCGGGTAGCTGTTCCAGTTCTGGCAGCCAGCGGGCAATAAAGTTGCCTTCCGGGTCGAAACGGCTGGACTGGGTGGTTGGGTTGAAAATGCGAAAATAAGGCGCGGCATCCGTACCGGTAGAAGCTGCCCACTGCCAGCCGCCATTATTAGCACAGAACTCACCGTCCACCAGATGCTGCAGAAAAAATGCCTCGCCACGGCGCCAGTCGATCAGCAGGTGCTTGCTCAGGAACATGGCGGTAATCATGCGCAGGCGATTATGCATCCAGCCGGTGGCGACCAGCTGGCGCATGGCGGCATCAACAATTGGGTAGCCGGTGCGCCCTTCGCACCAGGCCGCAAAGGCGTCGTCATCGTCACGCCAGGCCAGGTGGCGGGTATGGGCCTGAAACGGCTGATGCTGGCAGACCTGAGGAAAGCCCACGGCGACATGCTGATAAAACTCCCGCCAGATCAGCTCGCTCACCCAGGCAACAAGGCCAGCATCACCGTCGGCCAAACTGCCGTTTTCACTCAGCACGGCCTGCATGCACTGGCGCCAGGAAATCATTCCCAGCGCCAAATAGGCGGAAAGCTCGCTGGTGCCGTGCACGTCAGGGAAGTCACGCTTAGACTGATAGTAGCGGCCTCGAAAACGCAGAAACCGCTCAAGCTTATCGGCAGCGGCCTGCTCACCGGCGGGCCACTGGCGACCATCCACTGCTTGGGTATCCATGGCGGGCAGGTCAGGCATGGTATCGCTTGGGATATCCAGCGGCGCCTGAGGTTCAGGCGTGTTACGCAGTGCCAGCTGTTCAGGCTGGACGTTTTTATGCCAGGCTTTTGAAAACGGCGTAAAGACGCCGTAATAGTCGCCCTTGCCGGTCAACAGGGTGCCGGGGGCAAAGGCGATGGCATCGTGATAGCCGTGAACGCTCAGCCTGGCTGATTGGCAGTGTTCGATAACTGCTTGATCGCGGCGCTGCTCGTTCAGCGGGTATTCATGATTGAAATGCAGGCCTTCAGCGCCCAGCTGATGAGCAATCTCTGCCAACTGTCGGGGAGCCTGTTCGAAGGTGCCCGTCTCGCGCTGAAGCAACGGAATATTCAACCCGGCCAAAGCGTCTTTCAAGGCATCAACGCCGCGCGCTAAGAAGTCCAGTTTGTTGGCACCATGACCATGGGCCTGCCATTGTTCGGTGCTATGCAGGAAGACGGCTACCACCGGGCCTTTTTCAGCCGCTGCGGCTAGCGCGCTGTTGTCGTGGATACGTAAATCGGTACGAAACCAAACCAACTGCAGCGCCATGGTGTCTCCTGTCGAGGAATATCAGAAACGTTTGTCAGAGAATGCCGGATTCACGTAACAGCGGGCGCAGACGCGAAATGGCTTGAGGTAGATCATTACCCAGCAGGTGTACATCGCCGCTGGAGAAGTCGTTTTCGCGCAGGCGGGCCACGTTACCACATACGCCCACCGGCACATTCAGCCCCTTGGCCGCCTGAGGCAGCAGGTCATGAATATAGTGATCACTTTCTGACTGGCCGCTGGTCAGCAGCACAATAGACGCATGCAAGCGTGAAACCGCCTGTGGCAGGTCTTCCAGGGGCAGGTTGCGATCCAGCATCTGCACCCGATAACCATGTTCACTGGCGACCAGTGCCACCATCAGAATCCATAGTGGCCCCGGGTCGTCAGGCATGCTGTTGAGCAGGATCAGTGGCCCACGGGTCGCCTGATTGGCATGGTGCAGGCGGATGCCTACCTGATTGCGCAGGAAGGCTTCCAGCGTCCGGCGTACCAGCGCATCGGGTTTATTTTCCCATTGGGCTTCCAGGTTCATGATCACCGGCTGCCACAGCTCGTTGATCGCTACGCTGAGCGGATAGAGGGCCAAGCTCTGATGATAGAGCGGATCGAGTCGCGCCATATCGAGTGATTCAATGGTGCCTTGTAACTGCTGGCGCTGGCTCTCCCAGTCACCGCTGGCCGGTGCTGGCGGTTCAACGGTTTCGGGTTGGTCAAGAAGGTCACCAACTTGGCTGACCGGCACACCACGGTTGAGCCATTGCAGAATACGCTCTATGCGAGTGATGTCATCCTGCGCGTAGAGGCGATGGCCTTTTGGCGTGCGCTGCGGGCGAATCAGCCCATAGCGGCGCTCCCAAGCGCGCAGAGTGACCGAGTTCACACCTGTCAGGCGGGAAACTTCCCGGATAGGGTAAAGCGGTGTGTCGGGTGGGTGGGTCGCCTTGTTGCTCATGGGCGCCATTGCCTCTTGGTTATCTTTTGCAAAATGCACAGTGTGTTTGGTTTAACTTGCGTTCAATTCTCAACGCAATTGATTCATAAAGCAAAAAATTGACGCGTATTATACACGCTTTATTTGTACAACTTGTCGCCTCAAGGTACAACCTCTCATTCCATACGCGGTTATTTATCCGGCTGACTCGCTCTTTATGTTCTCAGATTCAAGCAGTGACAGCCCTAGCCGGTGGCCGGACAGCCAGGCATCTTCCACCCGCCCGCCGCGCAGGCTATCGCCGCACAGCGCAAGGCCGTTGGCTCCGTGGGCAAACCCTTGCTCGGGAAACGGGTTGTCTTGATCCGGCTGGGAATAACGCCAGCGGTGGGCGCCGCTATCCAGTAGTTCGGGCAGTTTGAGTGGCGCGGGGTAAAGGCTTTTAAAGCGTCAAGCAGAGACTGGGTAATCGCTTCCGGCGTCGCTTCCAGGTGGGTTTCACTCCATTCAAGGTTGGCCAGCAGGCTCAGGCTCTCTGGCTGGTTTTCGCGCCCCGGTTTGGTCTGGTTACGGCAAACCAGCCGCAGGGCAGGGTGGTCTACACGGGCCATCTGCCAGTCTTTTTCAATGCCTATAGGCGTTGGCAGTGGCTTGGCAAATACTGCCCAACCGGCCCAGCAACCGCGTTGAACCAGGCGCTGGCAGAGTTCGAAAAGTTGTGTATCCCAGGGTTGTACCAGAATGGCCGCTTGAGGGGGCGGGGCGGTAATCACTACGCGTGTATAAGGGCCATGCAGCTCTGTGTTATTGCTTTCAAGCCACCATTCCGCGTTCTTCCTTATCAAGGCCGTGATGGGCGTCGCCGTATGTAGCGTGACGTCGCTGGCCTCAAGCGTTGCAGCCAGGTGGCGGGTGATGGCGCTCATTCTGGGTAAGCCGGCATAGCGCACCTGGCCATCATGATGTGGCTGCCAACCTGTCGGGCTGGCGCGATAAATACGTTCAGGCCACTGGCCAACACAACCTGCCGCCTGCCAGCGGGCAACTTCCTCATTGAAGGCGTCATCACGTACGCTAAAGGCTTGGGCGCCAAGATCCAGAACCGCTTCCGGACGGTGTTTGCTTGACATCCGCCCGCCTGGGCCACGCCCTTTATCAAACAGGGTGACCTGCTGACCAGCGTCAGCCACCACCTTGGCGCAGGCAAGCCCAGCAAGACCGGCGCCAATGATGGCGGTATGAGATGACGCACCTTCGGGTGAGGCATTAGCAGCACCGGACATGTTAGAAGCGGCCATGTAACGTATCCTTGATCACAGCGGTATCAACGCCGTTGATGGTGACAATGTCGAGTCGGTTGGTTATCTATCCAGATTGTAGCAGACTGGTATAGGTATCGTACAATAAAATAGCGTCACATCCCCATTGCATCAGCACTGGTGGCAGCGAAAGGAGAACACATAATGCGTGTATTGATAACAGGCGGAAGTGGCTTTGTCGGCCAGCGCCTTTGCAAGCGTCTGGCAGCGCAGGGGCATGCCTTGCAGGTGGTCTCACGAACACCTGAAAAAGTCCGCTCGCGCCTGCCTGAAGGCTGCGATATTCGTGAAAGCGCCCAGGCATTTGCTGATTCGCCGCCGGAAGCGCTGATTAATCTGGCGGGAGAGTCGATTGCCGCCAAGCGCTGGAGCGAAGCCCAGAAAGAAGAGCTGGTTCAATCACGCCTCAAGGCGACCGGGCAGTTGGTGACGCTGTGCGAACAGCTCAAGGAAAATGGCCAGCCGCTGCCGCATACCCTGCTGTCCGCGTCAGCCGTGGGGTATTACGGTGATCAGGGGGCCAACAAGGTGACGGAAGAAACGTCGCCTAACGATGAGTTTGCCCATCGCTTGTGTGTTAAATGGGAAGAGGCAGCTCGTCAGGTTGAAACTTTGGGTGTGCGCCTGGCCATCCTGCGGATCGGCCTGGTGCTGGATGCCGGTGGCGGCACCCTGCAGAAAATGCTGCCGCCGTTCAAGTTGGGGCTGGGTGGACGCTTTGGGGATGGCAAGCACTTCATGCCGTGGATTCACCGCGATGATCTGGTCGAGGCCATGCTGTTCCTGTTGGAGGATCAGACGCTGACCGGGCCTTTCAACGCCAGTGCGCCAAATCCCGTGACCAATGCGGAATTCACGCGCACCCTGGCCAAAACGCTGAAACGCCCGGCGATCTTTCCGGTACCCGCACCGGTATTAAAGCTTGGCTTTGGCGAGATGTCACAGTTGTTACTGACCGGCGCGGATATGCGCCCGGCACGCCTGGAAGCTGCGGGGTTTACCTTCCAGTACCCGACCCTGGACAAGGCTCTGGAGGCGATTCTTGGTAAGTGAGGTGTGAGCTGAGTTGAGAAAATCACCACGGACACTCACGGACGACACGGACAGGGATAAGGTCAAACCTAAAACAAAAGGTTTTAAGGTTTTCGTCCGTGTTTTCCGTGAGTGTCCGTGGCAAAAACATACTGAACTGCCCCGTCCGTGGGGCGTGGCAGGTGGGTTATTTTTTCGGGTCGGTGGTAATCACTACGCGGACGGCATCCAGGCGTAGGCGGGTGGCTTCGATGGCATCGCTGAGCGCTTTTCTTTCCTGGCGGATGGCGTCAATTTCAGTCTCGCGTACCGTCGGGTTGTGTTCAGCCAGCGCGGTCAGGCGAGCCAGTTCACTGTCGAGCTGGCTGCGCATGCGGGTTTCGGCGGCTTCAACGATACTTGGCAGTTCCCGGTCAGCTTCCCCTTCTCCCTGTAAAAGCAGTTCACGCAGTTGGTCATGGCGACTTTTGATCAGCTCGCGGGCCATGGATTTATTGACCTTCTGAACGTTTTTGCTCAGCCCGGTAAAGGAGATCTTGCTGGTCAGGTTAGCGCCGGATTCATCCAGCAGCACGCGAATGGCCGTCGGTGGCAGGAAGCGGTTCAGGTGCAGCCGTTTGGGGGCCGGGCAGTGGGTGCGGAAGATCAGCTCAACCAGCAAGCGACCGCTTGGTAGCGCGGGATGGGGCAGCAGTGCCAGGGCGGTATTGCCCATGGCGCCGTCGATAATCCGGCCCATCATTTCACGCAGCAGCGGATGCTCCCAGGAAAGGCGCTGCACGTCGTCGCGGGCCAGGGCAACATCGCGGCGGTAAGTGGCAGTAAAACCCTCTTCGCCTTTGACCAGCCCGGGCAGGCCATCGAGCATATGCTGGCCGGGTTCGAGCACTAGCAGATCCTTGCCAAGCTCTTGGCTGTCAACGCCGAAGATATCCAGGGCACGCTCGACATAGCGGGATAAGGCGGTGTCTTCGTCCAACTCACGCACGGCTTCGATCACGCTGTTGGCCCGAGCTGGGCGGCAGGCGTTGAGCTCCAGCAAACGGTTGCGTCCAGCATCCCGTTCGGCCAGTTGGGCGGTGAACATGGTGCGGGTTTCGGCGACGATTTCATCCAGCATCTCATCGTCCAGCAGGGCATCCGCCAGGGCATCACCAAAGGCTTCAAACAGGTCGCTGCCGATACCGGTAGGCGCGCTGAAGGCGTCCATACCTTCATTGTACCAGCGCAGCAGGCGCTCACCCGGGCTGCCTTCAAAGGTCGGTACATGGATTTCAATGGCGTGCTGCTGGCCAATGCGATCCAGTCGCCCGATGCGCTGTTCAAGTTGATCAGGGTGTTGGGGCAGGTCGAACATCACCAGATGGCGGCAGAACTGGAAATTACGTCCTTCCGAGCCGATTTCCGAGCATACCAGCACTTGGCAGCCGTCTTCGTCGTCGGCAAAGGCGGCTGCGGCGCGGTCGCGTTCAATCAACGTCAGGTCCTCATGGAACACAGGCGCGTGGTAGCCGCCCAGCACGCGCAGCCCTTCGGCAATGCCTTCCGCAGTTTCACGTTGGTGGGCAATCACCAACACCTTGTCGTTGGCAAAGCCTTGTTCGCTGTCATCGCTTAGCTTTTCCAGCAGCCAGTTGACCCTTGGGTCGATATGCCACCAGTCTTCAGCATTGAGCGGGTCGCCGGAGAGCTCGCGGTACATGGCATCCGGGTAGATCAGCACATCCGGATGATCCATACCGGTTTCAATCAGCAGCTCGTCGAGGTAGTCCTCGTCGCGCTCCAGACGGCGCATGACTCGGCGATAGGCGGATGGCAGCGCCAGCGGCACCAGATGCAGACGGCGTTCGGGGAAGCCACCGACGTGGCGGCGGCGTTGCGGAACATCACCCGCCCGGTGCCGTGGCGGTCAAGCAGGGCATCGCGCAGCTGGGAGCGGGCTGCGTCCTGTTGGGCAGCGTCGGACTCCGGGTGTGTCAGCGTGGCGAGCAGCGCCTGGCTGTCGCGGTCATCGGCCACCGCATCGACGCTAGCCCTTGCGCTGGCATCGCCGGGCAGGGCATCCAGAGCATCAATGGCGGCGGCGACTTCAATATAGTGGCGTTCTTCTTCGCGAAAGCGCGCCAGATCGTGGTAGCGCTCGGGGTCGAGCAGCCGCAGGCGGGCAAAGTGACTCTCCAGCCCCATCTGCTCTGGAGTGGCGGTCAATAGCAGCAGGCCTTCAATATCGCCCGCCAGCTGTTCCACACACTGATAGCCGGGGCCGCTGCCTTCCGCACTCCAGTCCAGGTGGTGAGCTTCATCGACAATCAGCATATCGAAGTGGCTCTGATGGGCCTGCTGCTGGCGGGCAGGGTTGGCAAACAGCCAGCTCTGGCTGGCTAGAATCAGCTGGCCGCTATCAAAGGGGTTCTCGCTGCCATTGGCCTGGCTTTGCTGTTCATCCAGCAGAGTGACCTGCAGCGCAAAGCGCCTCAGCAGTTCTACCAGCCATTGGTGGGTCAGGCTGTCGGGCACCAGGATCAGCGCTCGTTCGGCGCGACCGGCAAGCAGCAGGCGATGGAGTATCAGGCCGGCTTCTATGGTTTTACCCAGCCCGACTTCGTCGGCCAGCAGGACACGCGGCGCGTGACGGTTGGCCACTTCATCAGCGATGTAAAGCTGGTGAGGAATAAGGTCAATACGCGGGCCGGAAAACCCCAGGGCGCTGTGCTGCTCGATGCGTTGGTAGTGATGCAGGGTGCGAAAGCGCAGATCGAACCAGTCATTGCGGTCAACCTGGCCGGTCAACAGGCGATCGCGCGCCTGGTCAAAGCGCATGGTGTCGGCCAGTTTGGCTTCGGAAAGCTCGCGCCGCTCGCCGTTGTCATCCTCCCGATATAAACGATCAGGCCGTCATGCTGCTGGCTTTCGTCTACCAGCATCTGCCAGCCTTCAGCGGCGGTGACGCGGTCGCCGCTGCCAAACTGGACCCGAGTCAGCGGGGCCTGCCGCGTATTGTAGGTGCGGGTTTCCTGGCAGGCACTGAACAGAATCGTGACGCTACGGGTGTCACAGTTAAGCACGGTGCCAAGGCCAAGTTCAGCCTCGCCGTCGCTAATCCAGCGCTGGCCTGGAGAAAAATCGCTCATGTTGCCTCAACGGATGTGAATACGGGTCAAAGCCGTCGGCGGGGTAACCGACGGAGGGGTCAGGGCGGGGGATTCTAACGCAAAGGCGGTGGAGGCCCAACAATGATAATAAGCGTTGCAATGCCGCGAACGTGCTGCGGGCCTTCGATGTTGGCTGAAATGCCGCTGAATCAGTTATCCAGCCATTGATCCAACTGGGCGCGGGTCAGTTCTCCAACGTGCTGCTCAATCACCCGCCCGTGACGGTCGAACATCAGGGTCGTGGGTAGCCCTGGGGTTTCAAAAGCCGTCATCAGGCGCTGTTGGGGGTCGAGTAGTGCATAGCGGAAGCTGAGCGACTGCTCATCAAGGTAGCGCACGACCGGCAACAGATCTTCCCCTGATTGACGATGACTACGTGGACATCATCTCGGGTGGCGACCTCCGCCAGTAACGGCATTTCCCGCAGGCAAGGCGGGCACCAGGTGGCCCACAGGTTGAAAATCACCTTATGCTCGCCGTCGGCCAGTGAGGGCAGGTGAATATCGTTGCCCTCAATATCCTGCAGGGTAAGATCAGGAATAGGATTGGAGGCAAAACTGCCGCCGAGCGGAGAGAAAAGCACCAGCAGCGCCCACAGGGCAGAGGTTACCATCACCAGCACCATAGTATAGATCATGGCGTGCAAGCGATGACGCAGCGCCCAGCCTGTCCAGATGAGGCCGCCCAGCATGCCCCATAAACCGTCATAGCCTGGTTTCCAGAGCATCAGGGCGTCCAGCGGCGTATCCGCATAGCTGTCCAGGTTGAACATCACATGCCCCATACGGGCGCTGATTAGCCATACCAGAATCAGACCGGTAAACCAGCGCTGTTGCACATTGCTGGGCAATTTGAACAGAATGCGTACCGCTATCAGCAGGACAAGCGCGCAGGCAAAGGCGTAAAGGCGTGGTAAAGAAAGTAAAAAAGGCCCCAGGGCAATGGCGTTCATAATTTTTTCCAAATAATCGTTACACTATGGGTGACCGAAAGCAGCGAAACCCTACCATGCCATTTCTTTAGATGCGGAGAAAATATGGCCCAGAAACCCTTCGATACCTTGAGAGCACTGGCAATTGCGTCCCAGGCAATTGGTTTGATGCTGATTATCACCTTTGAAACCGCGCTTGGCGATAATGCGCGTCTGTGGCAAGGGATCACGCTGGCCCTGATGATTGCTGCCGCCTTGTGGATCGCTCTGTTACGTCTTTATCGGCGCAATAAACGGCGTAAACGTCAGTTGGCACGTCAACAGGAGGACGAGTGAACAGGGTTGAGCGCGCAAAAATCACTATCGGCTTGCTGCTTGGGCCGCTTATGGCACTGCTGCTGTTGAGCGTCGGGGCGCCAGGCGACATTCCGCCGCCGGCCTGGAGCGTCGTGGCGCTTACCGTGTGGATGGCGGTATGGTGGATTCTGGAGCCCGTGCCCATGGCGGTGACGGCGCTGTTGCCGGTGGCTTTGCTACCGCTGTTGGGCGTCGGGGATATCAGGGCGGCGGCAGAGCCGTATGCCAATCCGCTGATCTTCCTGTTTCTCGGCGGCTTTATGCTCGCCGAAGCCATTCAGCGCTGGAATCTGCATCGGCGTATTGCTCTGGGCGTGCTGTCATTGGCGGGCAAGCGGCCGGATACGCTGGTGGCCGGTTTCATGGCGGCCACAGCCTTTCTCAGCATGTGGGTGAGTAATACGGCGACTGCCGCCTTGATGGTGCCGATAGGGATTTCCGTGCTGTCGCTGCTGGAACGTAATGACGAACTGGATATGCCACAGCAGCGGGCGGTTGGGCTGTGCCTGATGTTGGGCATTGCTCTGGCCGCCAATATTGGTGGTATGGGCACCTTGATCGGTACGCCGCCCAATGCGCTGCTGGCCGGTTTTATTGGTGATAACTATGGTATCAACATCGGCTTTGCCCAGTGGATGCTGGTGGCCATTCCCCCGGCACTACTGATGCTGACGGCTGCCTGGTGGCTGCTGACCTATCGGCTTTACCCGGTGCCTCATTCACGGCTCAATGGCATCAGCGCCATGCTCACCCAGCAGGCGCAAGACCTGGGGCGCATGAGCGGCCCGGAAATGCGCGTGGCACTGGTGTTTGCGTTGGTCGCCCTGGCCTGGATTACTCGGCCCTTGCTGGAACAGTGGAGCGGGCTGACGCTGAGTGATGGCGGCATTGCAGTGATCGGTGCTCTCTTGCTGTTTGTAGTGCCCGCACGCTGGGGTCAGCGCCAGTTCCTGCTCGACTGGGACAGCGCCAAGAATCTGCCCTGGGGCGTCCTGCTGCTAGTAGGCGGCGGCTTGAGCCTGGGGACGGCGATTGAAAGCTCCGGGCTTGCTGGTATCGTCGCCAATGGGTTGGCGGTATTTGGCAGCTGGCCGACCTGGGCGATGATCCTGATGGTGGTGGTGATCGTTATGTCGATGAGCCACGTGACCAGCAATAGCGCAACCGCTGCGGCCATTCTGCCGTTGACGGCGGCGCTGACAGTCAGCCTGGATGCCAGCCCGCTATTGTTGGCGGTGCCGGTGGCGATGGCCGCGTCTTGCGCCTTTATGCTGCCGGTGGCCACCCCGCCAAATGCGGTGGTGTTTGCCAGCGGCAAAGTGCGCGTGCTGGATATGTTGCGCGCCGGCGCGGTGATGAGCGTGATTGCCGTGGTGACTATTTGCCTGGCCATGTTTGCGTTAGCCATGCCGATCCTGGGCTTTGGCTGGGCTGCCTAGCGATTGGAGAGAGCCACTGGAGAAGCGCCTGCGTTTGAGGTATTCAGGCTAACGTTAAAAAAGGCAGTTGTGTTTTGTTGGATTTAGTTTCAAATTTAGAGAGTAACTTATTGAACCATCAACCATGATTTATGCTGGGTAGGTGGGCTTGCTACTTGAGCTGACTGCTCAAGCTTAACCCTACTTGAGCTTAACAAACTGGGCTTAACAAACTGGGCTTAACAAACTGGGCTTAACAAACAGGAGCGCCAAACAAGATGATCAACAAACGCTTACTTGCAAGTGCTGTCGCCGCCTCCGCGCTGGCGCTGACAGGCGTAGCCAATGCAGAAGTCAAGGTCGGCTTTCTGGGCGGTTTCACTGGCGGAATCGAGAGCCTGACGCCGCCGATTCTCGATGGTGCCCGCCTGGCCGTTGAACAGGTGAATGCCCAGGGCGGCCTGCTAGGTGGCCAGGAGTTGGTAATGCCGACAGGTGACACCACCTGTTCGGATGCCTCAGCGGCCTCCAACGCGGCAGACCGTATGGTCAATACCGAGCAAGTGACCGCCATTGTAGGTGCCCTGTGTACCGGTGCTACCATCGCTGCAGCCAATAACGCCGCCGTGCCCGGTGGTGTGCTGATGGTCTCGCCAGCCTCGACAGCCCCGGCAGTCACCGCGATTGACGACAATGACCTGGTGTTCCGTACCGTGCCCTCAGATGCTTTCCAGGGTGAAATGCTGGCCAAGCTGCTGCTGGATAAAGGCATTGACTATGTGGCAGTCACCTATGTCAACAATGACTACGGCAGCGGTCTTTCCGAGGCCTTTACCACGGCGTTTGAAGGCGGCGGTGGCACCATTGCTGAAAGCCTGGGGCATGAGGATAACCGCGCCGATTACCGTTCTGAGCTAGGCTCACTATCGGTCAGCGGTGCTGAGACCCTGGTCGTGCTTGCCTATGCGGATACTTCCGGGCAGACAGTGCTGCGCCAGGCCTATGAAGGCGGCATGTTTACCCAGTATGTTGGCGCTGACGGCATGGTCGGCGACAGCCTGATTGAAGCGATTGGTGCGGACGTGCTGGATGGCATGATTGCCACTCGCCCCGGTAGCCCGGATTTGCCAGGCACCGAGATTTTCAACAGCGCCGCTGAAGAGGCTGGCTATGATCCAAGCTCCGTCTTTGCCGCCCAAGCCTATGACGCTGCCTTCCTTGTCGCATTGGCCATTGAGCAAAACGGCAGCGCTGAACGTGAAGGGCTTTCGGATGCCCTGCGCAGCGTTTCCAGCGCGCCAGGCGAGGTGATTCTACCCGGTGAATGGGAAAAGGCTGTTGAACTGATTGCCGCTGGCACCGAGATCAACTATGAAGGGGCGTCAGGTACTCACGAGTTTGATGAAAACGGTGACGTGCCGGGTGTAGTCGTTGAGATGGTGGTGGAAGATGGCATCTTCACCAACAAGGGGTTCGTAGACCTCTAATATCCACTTTGTGTGGGCGATCTGCCCATATAAATACCCCCTGACGCAGGTGCGTCAGGGGGTATTTTTCTGCTGGTCTCAGCAACCGGTCTAGGTCGCTGGTCTAGGCGGGAGGGTTAAGCGTCCATTTGACGATGCAGCATGTCGGCGACTTTCTGCATTTCAGTGGCGGCTGTTTTCAGTTCTTCTGACAGGCGGGCGTTGTTATGCGCGCTCTGATTCATTTCATGGGTGGCATCATTGATCTGATCGACCCCCTGAGACTGCTCGTGGCTGGCGGTTGCAATATCCTTGACCAGAGTGGCCGTGCGGCCAATCGATGGTGACAAACGCTTGAGCAGTTCACCGGCCTGCTCGGCGGTCGACACTGAAGATGTCGACATCTCGCCAATTTCATGCGCTGCCTTCTGGCTGCTTTCGGCCAGTTTGCGCACTTCACTGGCCACGACTGCAAAGCCTCTGCCCTGTTCACCAGCTCGCGCGGCTTCAACGGATGCGTTCAGGGCCAGCAGGTTGGTCTGAAAGGCGATGTCGTCAATAATCTTGACCTTGTCAGCAATCGCCCGCATGGCCTCCAGGGTTTTATTCACTGTGGCTTCGCTGGTCTGTGCTTCCTGGGCAGCCTGTTCCGCTATCTTTTCGGTTTCCCTGGCGTTGTCGGCACTTTGCGCGACCGAGGCGCTGATCTGGTTAAGTGAAGCGGTGGTTTCCTCGATATTGGCGGCCTGCTGGTTAGTCGCTGAAGTCAGTCGCTCAGAGACATCAGCAATCTTGCCGTTGAGGTCGACAATATCGTTGACTGCGCCTTCCACCTCGCCAAGCAGCGCTGAACGCTGGTGGGTCAGTTCTTCGCCGAGTTCTTCGCTGGTGCGCAGCGCATCGTTTGAGCGGATGAACTCACCGGCCATAAAATTAGCCAGAATCACCAGCACCAGGGTTTCAAACACCACATAGGCGCCGTGAACAACGACCATGGAAAAACTCGCTTCCGGGAACAACCAGACGCCATAGCCCTGTGCCTGGAGAATATTGAAGGCCAGGTGGTGGACTAGAATCACTGTTGCCGCCAGCACAATCACCCGCCAGTCGCGGTAGTAAAGCAGGATGGCCAGAAATACAAAGATGCCAAAGTGCATTTCAATCAGGCCGTGCCCCTGATGAATATGCAGCCCTGCCATCACCATAAAGGCGGCCCCCATAAACAGTCGAGTCAGCAGCTGTTCGCCCTGGGTAAGCGCCAGAAAGGCGCCCAGGGCGACGGTGGGTACCACCACCAGCAGAGCAACCAGCCAGGTGGAATACCAGATGGAAAGTGCCAGCCCCATAATGCCTTGGGCGATCAGCACAATCAGCATAAAACGGTTGGCGCCGCGCCAATAATCTGCGAACAGCGAAGGAGTGAGTTGGTACCACTGCATAAATAAGAGGATTCCCGTGCAAGGCGTTCAGGTGTTTGTAGGCCAAGGGCAATAACAGCCTATAGCTGCAAGGTTCAGCCAGGGGTTGCGTGGCCTGTGTTGAGCAGTTCATCCAGCATCAGCTCTACGGGAGTGCCGTCGTCATCGGCGCAGAAAGCACCTTCGCTGTAGGGTCCGAAATAGACGAGTTGCCCTAGAGCATCAAATACTGCGGATGCAGGGCTGCTGGTGTTGTCTATATCGGCAGCGACAATGACTTCTTTAGCCTGAGGGAAGCGCTGTAATGCAGATTCTTGATGGCGTGAATGAGTCACGGCGACACTGAAGGTAACCCCCAAAGGCCGATAGTCTTCCATGATGCTCAAGGTATGCGCCCGATTGAAACGGTTGCATGCGCAGTCGGGATTCCAGAAATGCACAACATGGGCACGGCCATGTGGGGCACCGGGAGAAAATGCCGCTAATGCATTGGCATCAAAGCTGGCCAGACGCTCATCATCAGCGCTAAAACGACCGATATCGCGATACATGAAATGCCAGAATACAAATACCATGGCAATCGCCCAAAGAGTGACTAGGCCAAGGGCGATTGCGTTTTTGCGGTGGATGTTGATGGCAGTCTCTAACCGTGGTGAGTGATTTTTTCCGGCAGCAGGCCTTTAGGGGCAAAGCGCAGTACCAGTGTAATCAGTAGGCCAATGACCAGTACCCGGGCCTGCAAGGCACGGCTATCCATGTTGCTGGGTGCTTCCCAACCGAAGGCCCCCTCACCAAGGCTGACAAAGATTTCCATCAGGAACAATGCCAGCGGCTCAGACATCAGCCAGATGATATAGACGGCAACAGCGCCGAAAATCGTCCCCAGGTTGTTGCCTGGCCCGCCAAGAATCACCATCACCAGTACCAGAAAGGTATGGTTCAGCGGCAGGTAGCCGTTAGGGTCGAACAGGCTGTTGAAGGTGCCGAGGATGCCACCGCCAAGTCCCATCAATATGCAGCCAAGTACAAAGATTTCCAGGCGCCGACGGTTGATATCCTTGCCCATGGCCGCCGAGGAAATCTCGTTATCGCGGATGGCACGTACCATCCGCCCCCAGGGGGCGTGATAGGCGCGATGCAGCAGGAAGAAGATAATCGCAATGATTACTGCTGTCATCGATAGATACACCGCTCGGGCCAGGGTAAAGCCAATCTCGGCCGGTCCGGGGTTGGCCAGGGCAGTGGCGAAACGGTGGCAGTGCCGCGGGTCAGCCACTCGGAGTTTTTCAGAAATGCCTTGATGATTTCTGCGATACCGAGGGTGGCAATCGCCAGATAATCGCTGCGCAGCCCAAGGCATACATGGCCGATAAAATAACCCACACCGCCTGCCAGGGCGCCGCCGAAAATCCAACCTGCCCAGGCAGGCAGGCCGAAACCACCGATAAAGCCAGCGGTATCTTCTATCTGCTCGGTGACCTCACGCAGCTGGCTGATCACGACCAGATACAGCACCACCGCCAGCAGAACTGTGAGCAGTGTGCGCAGCTTTTTGGGCACACCGAGTCGGTCAAGCCGGGAAACGCCCAAGACCACGACAACGGCGGCGGCGCCGTAAAGCAGCACACGGCCAAGCTCGCCAGGTAGTGCCGTGCCCCAGAAGTCCTCGTTAACCGGCACGCTGAACAGCATGGCAGAAAAGCCGCCCAGGGCGACAAAGCCCATCACACCAGCATTGAACTGTCCGGCGTAGCCCCACTGTATGGTCAGGCCAAGGGCCAGAATGGCATAACAGGCAGCTTCCACCAGCATACGCGTGCTGTAGGCCGCGCCCATTATGGCGTAAACGCCCAGAACGGAAGCCAGAAGAGCACAGAAGAGCACGACCTCACGCACTGGGAAGCTACGTGCGGGTGTTGCTTCACGAGGGGTGTTGGCAGTATCCCGAGAGGGTTGCTTACTAGAGGTTGTCATCAGATCACCTTACCCTTGAAGAGTCCGGTCGGGCGCCACACCAGGATGGCAACGAGGATGAAGAATGGCACGACTATCTTGTATTCACTGCTCACAAACGCCAAATTGCTGGGCAGTTCTAACCAGGCGGGCAGGCTGTCCTGAAAGGGGCGTAGTAGAATGTTCCAGTTGAATACCGCCAGGGTTTCGGCAAAGCCGACTACAAACCCCGGCAATCGCGCCGTAAGGATGACCCACGCCGCCGACAATGGCGGCGGCAAAAATCGGTAGCAAAATAAAGAAGCTCAGATCCGGCTTGAAGGTGACATCCAAGGCCAGCAAGGTTCCCGCAATCGCCGCCAGGCCACCGGCAATCACCCAGGTCACAGCGACAATCATCTGCGTGTTGATGCCGGATGCCTGGGCTAGTTCGGGGTTATCCGACATGGCGCGCATGGCCTTGCCTAGCCGCGAGCGGCTGAGGAACAGATGCAGGGCGACAACGGCTATCAGCGTCAGGATAAACAGGTAGATCTGGGGTTCGGTGATCACAATCGGCGCTCTGACGCCTTCAAAGGGCACCGCCAGACGGAAGATTTCCTTGCGATCGTCCACGTAAAGACTTTGTCCGCCGGTACCCGCGAACAGGCGAATCAGGCCCTGCAGCATCAGGGTGACGCCCAGTGAGCCAATCACCAGCACAATCGGTTTGACCCCGTGAGCGCGTAGCGGCTTGTAGAAGACCTTATCAATGCCGACTGCCAGGGCGGCGGTTATCACCATGGCCAGGGGCAGCATGACCAAAGCCGTAGGTATGCCGAAACTGGCGCCCGCTGCTGGAAAAGCCGCGGTGAGCAGTAGCACCATAAAGGCGCCAAAGGTCATCATGTCGGCATGGGCAAAGTGGGCAAAGCGCATGATGCTGAAAATCAGCGTGACTCCAATGGCGCCAATCGCATAGATGGAGCCGGTCACACTGCCGGAAATAATCACGTTGTTGATAAAGAAGACCAGTTCGTTCACGCGTATCTCTCCTGGGCTAGCCGCCCAAAAAGCTTTTGGCGACATCCGGGTCGGCGAGTAGCGCCGCTCCGGTATCCGTAAAGCGGTTTTGCCCAGCGGCCAGAACAAAGCCCTTATCAGCAATGGCCAGGGCCTGCTTGGCGTTCTGTTCGACCATCAGAATCCCCACGCCCGCCGCGTTGATCTCCTTGACACGATCAAAAATCTCGTTCATGTAAAGCGGTGAAAGACCCGCCGTAGGCTCATCCAGCAGCAGTAGCGTCGGCTCGGCCATCAGCGCCCTGCCCATAGCGACCATCTGACGCTGTCCGCCGGATAATTCGCCTGCTGGCTGGCGGCGCTTTTCGGCCAGCGGCGGGAAAAATTCATACACCTTGGTCAGCATGCGTTTGACGTTAGCAGGTTTCAGAAAGGCGCCCATTTCCAGGTTTTCTTCAACCGATAGGCTGGGAAACACATTCTTTTCCTGGGGCACAAAGCCCATGCCGCGCTGAACCAGCTTGTTGGGAGCAAGGTTCTGAATCGGCTCGCCGTGGAGCAGAATATCACCTTGATTGACATGCAGAAGACCAAAGACGGCTTTCAGCATGGTCGATTTGCCTGCCCCGTTTGGGCCGACAATCACACCGACTTGATCGGCTTCCAGTAGCATGTTGACTCCATTGAGGATGTTCATGCCGCCGTAGCCACCGTGCACGTCCCGCGCTTCTAGTAATGGCATCTTGTGGTTATCTCATGCTATCAACGTTGATGTAGTAAAGGCTGACAAGGCGAGTCATCAGGTCAGGCTGCGGTGCTGCCGCCAAAGTAGGCTTCAATAACCTCAGGGTTGCTCTGCACGTCTTCGATACTACCTTCCATCATGACGCTGCCCTGGGCGAGCACAATCACTGGGTCGCACAGGCGGGCGATCATTTCCATATCGTGTTCAATAACCAGAAAGGTGTAGCCCATCTCCTGGTTCAGGCGTTCGATATTGCCGATCAGGTCACCGAGTAGCGTGCGATTGACTCCAGCGGCAATTTCATCAAGCAAGACGACCTTGGCATCGGTCATCATGGTGCGGCCCAGCTCAAGGAGCTTTTTCTGGCCGCCGGAAAGGTTACCCGCCAGCTCATTGCGCACGTGGTAAAGCCCGACAAAGTCGATGACTTCCAAGGCGCGACGCTTGACCTCGGCTTCATGGGCGCGCACCACGCCCGGCTTGAACCAAGTGGCAAACAGGTTTTCACCGGGCTGGCCGGGGGCACCATCATCAGGTTTTCCAGAGCGCTCATATGGCTGAATTCATGGGCAATCTGGAAGGTGCGTAGCAAGCCCTTGTGAAAACGCTGATCGGCACTCAGGGCGCTGATATCCTCGCCATCGAGACGTATCTGGCCGCTATCAGGTGTCAAGGCACCAGCAATCAGGTTGAACAGAGTCGACTTGCCTGCGCCGTTGGGGCCAATCATGCCGGTCACCGACCCTTTGGCGACCTGGATCGAACAGTCGTTAATCACCTTCAGGCCGCCAAAGGCCTTGTTAACATGTTGCACTTCGATAAGCGGTGTCATAATGAATCCTTAGCCACTGACGGCGCTTGCCGCCAGTGGGGTTGAACAGAGCCTAATGCTGCCTGGCTTTACGCCGCCGGTGGCTGTTTGACCAGCAGGTGACGGCTAAGGGCGACACCCAATACAATGATTAGCGCGCCAACGGTAGGTAGCAGATAGCCGTCCACTTGCGGCAGGGTACGCAGGAACACAAAGGCCACGGCGGCTGGTGCGATAAAGCGTACCAGAAAGCGCCATACGCTGAACCACGCAGGGCTGCCGCCAAGTTCCTTGGCCACTTCGCTTTGGGTAAGTGCCCAGCCGGCAAATAGCGCAATCAGGAGTCCGCCCAACGGCATGAAGATATTGGTCAGCAGCTCGACAAAGTCAAAAGCACTGCGCCCAAACAGAGCGTGGAAAATCGTGCCTTCTGACCAGACATTGAAGCTGACCACGGTCAAAAGCCCCAGCGCCCAGCTGCCGAGGGTCATAATGGCGACTGCCTGTGGGCGGGTCATATCGAAACGCTCGACTAGAAAAGCGGCCACCGGTTCGATCAGTGAAATCGACGAACTGATGGCTGCCCCTAGCACCAGAATAAAGAAAATACCGCCAATCAGGCTGCCAAACGGCATCTCAGCAAAAGCCAGCGGAATGGTGACAAACATCAGCCCCGGGCCCTGGCCGGTTTCCAGCCCAGCACCGAAGACCAGCGCAAAAATTGCCAGCCCGGCGACCAGAGCTACTGCCGTATCCACAAACGCTACCGCAAAGGCGGTACGTGTCAGGGAAACATCGCTGGGCATGTAGGCCCCGTAGGCCATGATGGCGCCCATCCCGAGGCTCAGGGTAAAGAAGGACTGACCCATGGCTTCGAGCCAGCCTTCAAGGCTCAGGTCGGCCATGTTGAAGGTGAACAGAAACTCAGCGGCGGCACCAATATCACCGTTAACAATACTGTAACCGAGTACCACTAGCAGAATCACAAACAGCGCAGGCATGATAATGCGCAGCCCGCCTTCAATGCCTTTATGAATGCCCATGCCGACAATCAGTGCAGAAAGAATAATGAACAGCGTATGGTAAAGTGTCATCAACCCCGGGGAGGCTAAAAGACTTTCAAAACCGGCACCTATAGTAGCGGCATCAGCGCCGGCCAGGCTGCCGGTCAGCATCTGCCAGGTATAGTGCAGCGACCAGCCAGCTACCACAGAGTAAAAGCTTAGAATCAGAAACGCCGAGGCTGCGCCAAGCCAGCCAATGCTTTCCCAGGCGCGAGATGTCTGGTGGGTTCGGGTCAGGTGGCGCATGCCCATGATGGGGCTTTGGCGGCTGGTACGGCCAAGCATGATCTCAGCAATAAGAATGGGAATGCCGACGGCGAAGATGGTCAAAGCATAGACCAGAATAAAAGCACCGCCGCCATTTTCACCGGTAAGATAGGGAAACCGCCAGAGGTTACCCAGGCCAACGGCAGAGCCTACCGCGGCTAATAAAAAAGTACCTTTATGTGTCCAGACGTTGTGGCCGCTCATGTGCAGAAATATCCGTTGCGATGGGGTGTGTGGTTAGTAGGAAATAAGTGTCAAACGTATGAATTAACGCGGATGTATTAAACCAAGCCTGAATGAGAGGGTCACGCTCAAATGCGTACTTTGCGCCAGTTTGGCGCATCTTTCTAGCCGCGCTGCGTTTAGGTTGCGTTAAGAGCAGCGTTTGGCTAATGGCGCGGAGTAACGTTGTTGTTGTGGGTCACATCGGACGCAGCATAAAAAAACCCGCACAGTGGCTGTGCGGGTTTGGCTGATGACCGTGCTGTTGCTGATCAGCTCTTGCTGGCGCGTTTGCGCTCGTTCTCTTTGAGCAACTTCTTGCGCAGGCGGATGTGGCTTGGCGTGACTTCTACCAGTTCATCGGAATCCAGGAATTCGATGGCCTGTTCAAGGGTAAAGTTGATCGGCGGTGTCAGCACGATATTTTCATCGTTACCGGTTGAACGCATATTATCCAACTTCTTACCCTTAGTCGGGTTAACCACCATGTCATTGGCGCGGTTGTTGATGCCGATTAGCATGCCTTCGTAGACTTCCGTGGCATGATCGATAATCAGCTTGCCGCGTTCCTGCAGGGCATACAGAGCGTAGGCCAGTGCCTTACCAGAGACCATGGAGACAAGAACGCCGTTGCGACGCTCGATTGAGGCCTCAGGCTTGAGCGGGCCGTAGTGGTCAAAGCGGCTAGTCAGGATGCCAGTGCCCGAGGTCAGGGTCAAAAACTGGCCACGGAAGCCGATCAGGCCACGGGCGGGGATGATGAAGTCCAGACGCACACGACCCTTGCCATCCGGGTTCATGTTGGTCATCTCACCCTTGCGATAGCCCAGTTCCTCCATGATGGCGCCCTGGTGCTGCTCTTCACAGTCGATGATGACTTCTTCGTAGGGTTCCTGTTTTTCGCCATCAATTTCCCGGATGATGACTTCCGGGCGCCCGACAGCCAGCTCGAAACCTTCGCGACGCATGGTTTCAATCAACACTGAAAGGTGCAGTTCGCCACGCCCTGATACCTTGAATTTCTCCGGTGTTTCACCCTGCTCCACACGCAAGGCAACGTTATGGATCAGCTCCTGTTCCAGGCGATCCTTGATGTTGCGGCTGGTAACGAACTTGCCGTCCTTGCCCGCGAAAGGTGAATCGTTGACCTGGAAGGTCATCGAGACGGTGGGCTCATCCACCGACAGCGGCGGCAGTGCTTCAACGGCAGCTGGATCACACAGGGTATCGGAAATCGCCAGATCTTCGATGCCGGTCACGCAGACGATATCACCTGCGGTCGCTTCGTTGGTCTGAACGCGCTCAAGGCCCATGTGGGTCATTACCTGGCCGATCTTGCCCTTACGGGTAGACCCATCAACGCTGATAATTGAAATTTGCTGGTTGGGTTTGACCGAACCACGCTTGATCCGACCAAGGCCGATAACGCCCACATAGCTGTTGTAGTCAAGCGCTGAGATCTGCATCTGGAAGGGGCCATCAATCTCAACGGCTGGCGGCTCAACGATATCCACAATCGACTGGAACATGGGATCCATGTTGTCAGCCAGCTCTTCCGGGTCCATGCCAGCGATGCCGTTCAGTGCCGAACAGTAGATGATTGGAAAATCCAGCTGCTCATCAGAGGCACCAAGGTTGTCAAACAGATCAAAAATCTGGTCAACCACCCAGTCCGGGCGCGCACCGGGGCGGTCAATCTTGTTGACGACAACAATCGGCTTCAGGCCCTGAGCAAAGGCTTTCTGGGTAACAAAGCGGGTTTGCGGCATTGGGCCGTCAACGGCGTCAACCAGTAGGAGTACTGAGTCGACCATTGACATGACGCGCTCGACCTCACCACCAAAATCAGCGTGCCCAGGCGTATCCACGATGTTGATGTGGTAACCATTGCCCTTTCCATCCTGCCATTGAATAGCGGTGTTCTTGGCCAGGATGGTAATGCCACGCTCTTTTTCCTGGTCGTTGGAATCCATGATCCGCTCCTGCCCTTCGGCTTTGCGGTCTAGGGTGCCCGACTGACTCAGGAGTTTGTCGACCAGGGTGGTTTTCCCATGGTCAACGTGGGCGATAATGGCGATATTGCGGAGGTTCTCGATCACGACACGATCCTGCTAGAAAAATAGGGCAGCATTATAGAGGTACGAAGCGGTTAACTGCCAGCACTGTATTGAGAGCTGCGTTCAAGGATGATGTTAATAAGGCTTTTTAAGGCTCTATCAACGCGAGTACCCGAGTACTGTAGCAGATGGTCGTGCATGCTTGTGTTTTCGCTGGGTCAGCGCATCCGGTAAGATAAGCCTTTTTCCGGCATGGGCATGACTATGACCATCGGTAATTTGATGCGGTTATTAAGCGATGGAAGCGTGCATTCCGGCGAGCAGTTGGGTAATGCCATGGGTATTTCCCGCGCAGCCGTATGGAAGCAGTTAAAAAAAACTCGACGCCATGGGAGTTGCGGTAGAGGCTGTCAAAGGTCGCGGTTATCAGCTTGCTCAGCCCATTGAGCCGCTGGACGGGGCGGCCATTGTCGCGCACCTGCCTGCCGATGCCCGTCATCTGCTGACCCGTTTGCTGGTGGAAGATCAGCTGGCGTCAAGCAATGCCTATCTGCGTGAGCGCTTTCAGCAAGGCGCTGGCCATGGCGAGGTCTGCCTGGCGGAGTCGCAGACGGCAGGGCGTGGTCGGCGTGGCCGCAGTTGGGTAACGCCCTGGGGCCAGAGCCTGATATTGTCGGTGGGCTGGCGCTTTGAAAGTGGCGTGATTGCACTTGAAGGCCTGAGCCTTGCGGTGGGCGTGGTGACCGCCCAGGTGCTGGAGGCCTACGGCGCTCAACCCATGCTCAAATGGCCCAACGATGTACTCTTGCCTGATCATAGTGGTGAGCTGGCCAAACTGGCGGGTATTCTGGTTGAAGTGACTGGCGATGCCGCCGGCCCGTGTGAAGTGGTGATTGGTATCGGCCTGAACCTGTTCATGAATGACGCTCAGCGTCAGGCGATTGGCCAGCCGGTGGCAGCCCTCAGTGACGCCTGCCCGGGGCTGGGGCGCAATCAACTGGCAGCTGAGATGGTGGCAGGGCTTCTGGCCATGCTGTCAACGTTCGAGAAAAGTGGTTTTCAGGCCTGGCAGGCTGAGTGGAATCAGCGCCATGCGTTTGCCAATCAACCTATTCATATTTTGCAGGGCAAGCAGGGCTGTGAAGCAACGGCAGGGGACGTAGATGCTAGCGGTAACCTTTGGGTCAGTGAAGAAAATGGCCAGTCGCGACGTCTTGCAGGTGGCGAGATCAGTATACGCAGGCGCCTATGATTCTTGATCTTGATATTGGCAATACCTTGTCCAAATGGCGCCTGAAAGACGTTGATAGCAGTGAAATCCGTTCGCGAGGTGCTGTCTGGACGCGCGAGGAATGGCGGCCAGGTGCGGATATCCCGGACCTTGATGTGGTGGAGTCGGTGCGTATTTCCAGCGTGGCGCGCAAGGCCGTGTTGGATGACACTGTCAGCCTGCTTCGCCGTAGAGTGCCCAATGTCTTTGTCGCCCGTTCGACCCGTGAGGCCCTGGGAGTGCTCAATGGCTATGAGGAGCCGGGCCGCTTGGGGGTTGATCGCTGGATGGGGGCGCTGGCGGGATATCAGTTGGCAGGCGGCTGCTGTGCAGTGGACTGCGGCAGCGCGATTACCGTGGATTTCGTTATTCCAGGCGGGTACCACTTGGGCGGTTATATCATTCCCGGCTTGAGGCTGATGAAAGAGAGCCTCAAGCTGGGAACACGCAACGTGGCCATTGACCCGGAAAGCGAGGCCGCGGAATTGCTGGAACCAGGCAGGCGCACTGTGGAGGCGGTGAATCACGGTATCTACATGGCGGCCGTCAGCGCCATAAACCGCATTTACAGTGAGGTATGTGATCAGCAGGAAGTGGCGTTGCCAATGTTGTTAACCGGTGGTGATGCCCGGGTTGTTTCTCGAGGTGTGCAGGTGCCACATGCGGTTTGGCCAGATATGGTGTATGGCGGGCTGGAGGCCAGTTTTCCATTGACACCCGCCGAGCGCGCAGGCCGGATGTCGGGCGCGCCTGTAGTACCAAGTCCGGTTTCGCTTGAAAAAATACGCGCAGGGCTTGCATTCTCCATGCTGCTTTGACACAATGCGGCGCGTTCCAAGGCAAGAAGTTAAATCAAGCGTCTGTTCTAGCAAGTAGCGCCAAGCAGTATCTGGAAAAGGCTAGGAGCTGGCAAATTAATGGTTGACACTTTCTTGGGATGAGGCACAATATGCCGCCATGTTGGAGAGGTTCCCGAGTGGCCAAAGGGAGCAGACTGTAAATCTGCCGCGAAAGCTTCGAAGGTTCGAATCCTTCCCTCTCCACCAGAATTAATTGACAGCAATGCAAATCAGTCTTGTGAGCTTAGTATTGTTGTAGCGCGGGTGTAGTTCAATGGTAGAACCTCAGCCTTCCAAGCTGATGGTGCGGGTTCGATTCCCGCCACCCGCTCCATGGCTTGTGTAAATTTCGTGTAGTTTTATTATATTTGTTCTGCACGGAATTTTGTGCGATTTGCTCATGTAGCTCAGGGGTAGAGCACACCCTTGGTAAGGGTGAGGTCGACGGTTCAAATCCGTCCATGAGCTCCATAATATCGAAAAAAGCGAGCCTGGCTCGCTTTTTTGTCACTGCTTTTGGCGTATTGGTTGATTAAAGTGAGCTGAAAGTGCATGAAGGGTTGTCAAGCGGTAAGTCTTTCGCTATGATGGCGCCCGCTATTGAGCAAGCGTCTTATTTGCTCATTCAGTACGATACAGGCCAGTAGCTCAATTGGCAGAGCAGCGGTCTCCAAAACCGCAGGTTGGGGGTTCGATTCCCTCCTGGCCTGCCAACTTCCCTCAAGTTGGCGTGCCTCTCAAGAATTCCTTTATCGTTCGCTGTACCCTAGGGAGTCTCGTTTTATGAAGCCTAATTCTGTAAAGCATGGCGCTGAGGTACAACAGTCGCGTCATGACGGGCTCAAATGGGCAGCGGTCGTAGCGCTTTTGTTAGCAGCCGTGGTTGGTAACACTTTTTTGCCGACGTGGCCCTGCTCTATCGTGTCCTTGGTGTTGTTGTGCTCTGTGCTGCGGCTGGAGCAGTCGCGCTGATGACCGAGAAGGGCAAGAATCTCGTTATCCTGGCTCAAGAAGCCAAGAAAGAGATTCAGCGCGTCGTATGGCCAACGCGCCCTGAAACAGTTCAGACAACCGCTATCGTGTTAGCGGCTGTTCTCGTGGTTGGCCTGATGTTGTGGTTGATTGACACGCTTCTCAGCTGGGCGATGTCCGGCGTTATCGGTTAGGAGTTTTCATGTCCAAGCGTTGGTACGTCGTTCACGCCTATTCCGGCTTCGAAAAGCATGTCATGCGTTCGCTCCTTGAGCGGGTCAAGATGTACGGAGTGGAAGATCGTTTCGGCGAGATTCTGGTGCCGACCGAAGAAGTTGTTGAAGTTCGCGATGGCAAGCGCCGCAAGAGTGAGCGTAAATTTTATCCTGGCTACGTGCTGGTCGAGATGGAAATGGCCGATGACACCTGGCACCTGGTGAATGAAACACCCCGGGTAATGGGTTTTATTGGTGGCACCAAGGAAAAGCCGGCGCCTATCACGACTCGTGAAGCGGACGCTATATTGAATCGTGTCAAGGACGGTGTGGACAAGCCGCGTCCCAAGACAATGTTCGAGCCAGGTCAGTCTGTTCGTGTGGTCGACGGGCCCTTTGCAGATTTCAATGGCGTCGTTGAAGAAGTCAATTACGAGAAAAGCCGCTTGCATGTCAGCGTGTTGATTTTTGGGCGTTCAACGCCCGTCGAGCTTGAGTTCTCGCAGGTAGAAAAAGAATAGTTTTAAGCCGCTTAAAGCTGACCCCGGTCGGCTGATGGCGGCGGATTGCATGGTTTTGGTTAGTGAGTAGTAAGTAGCTTTGATTGATAGATAGTTTTCAGATTTTTCATTGGTCGTCACGTGACGGCCAAATGTCACCGGGGAGCCGCAAGGCGTTATACCCAACTGGAGTAATTTATGGCCAAGAAAGTACAGGCTTACATCAAGCTGCAGGTTGCAGCTGGTAAAGCCAATCCAAGTCCGCCCGTGGGTCCTGCGCTAGGTCAGCACGGCGTGAACATTATGGAATTCTGTAAAGCGTTTAACGCCGAGACTCAGGATATTGAGCCCGGTCTGCCGACGCCTGTCGTGATTACCGTTTATTCCGACCGTAGCTTCACCTTCGTCACCAAGACGCCGCCTGCTGCCGTGCTGCTCAAGAAAGCTGTAGGTATCAAGTCCGGTTCTGGTGAGCCGAACAAGAAGAAGGTTGGCACGGTGACCCGTGAGCAGCTTGAAGAAATCGCCAAGACCAAAGAGCCTGATATGACGGCTGCCGATCTTGACGCCGCTGTGCGCACCATTGCGGGCAGCGCTCGCAGCATGGGCCTAAACGTGGAGGGTCTATAATCATGGCTAAACTGTCTAAGCGCGCCAAGCTGATTCGTGAAAAGGTTGATTCCAGCAAGGTCTACTCGGTTGAAGAGGCCGTGGCACTGTTGTCGGAGCTTTCTACCGTCAAGTTCAAGGAATCTGTGGATGTTGCCGTCAACCTGGGCGTAGACCCTCGTAAATCTGACCAAGTAGTGCGTGGCGCTACCGTCATGCCTAACGGTACCGGTAAAGACGTGCGTGTTGCTGTCTTTACTCAGGGTGCAAATGCAGATGCCGCTAAAGAAGCTGGCGCTGATATTGTGGGTATGGAAGAGCTGGCTGATCAGGTTAAGAAAGGCGTGATGGACTTTGATGTCGTCATCGCCTCGCCAGACGCTATGCGTGTTGTGGGTCAGTTGGGCCAGATCCTGGGTCCGCGTGGCCTGATGCCTAACCCCAAGGTTGGCACGGTAACGCCTGATGTAGCGACAGCTGTCAAGAACGCCAAAGCGGGTCAGGTACGTTTCCGCACCGACAAGAATGGTATTATCCATACTACCGTCGGTAAGGTTGATTTTGATGCTGACGCTATCAGGGGCAACATCGAAGCCCTGATTGGTGACCTGAAGCGGCTCAAGCCGAGCGCTTCCAAGGGCATCTACTTCAAGAAAATGACGCTGTCCACAACCATGGGTCCTGGCCTGACGGTCGACCACTCAGCTTACCTGTAAGCCAAGTAGTCCCGTTGCCGGTCCTTGTGTTGTCAAGGCAGCAGAAAAGAGCAAGAACTTTGCGGTCCCTGTCGCCAGCCTATTTCGTTGGCAGCAGGGCACCGTCAAAGACCGCAGGCGATACGCGTCAAGCGTAGCTTAATGATGAAAGTCACCTGCGCAGATGGTGTTGCCGCCAGTTGGTAGACGCTTTTTAGCTAAGCCGATTTCTGGTGAGCACCATCCCTTAGGCTTCTGGCGTCATCAAGATGGGTGAAAGCCCCGATGAGCTGGAAGAGATGGTAACCACCGGAACCTGCTTTTAGGTTTCGGCATGAAGGAGTGATCACTGTGCCACTAGCACTTGAAGGCAAGAAAGCGATTGTTGCCGAGGTCAGTGAAGCGGCTAAGGACGCACTCTCCGTCGTAGTTGCCGATTCTCGTGGCGTGCCGGTCAGCAAGATGACCGATTTGCGTAAGCAGGCGCGTGAGAATGGCGTTCAGGTACGTGTTGTCCGCAACACCCTGGCACGCCGTGCCCTCGAAGGTACTCAGTGGGAGTGCTTGAACGAGAGCTTTGTAGGTCCTACCTTGTTGGCATTCTCTACCGAGCATCCGGGCGCTGCCGCTCGTTTGTTCAAAGAGTTCGCTAAAAAGGATCAGAACTTCGAAGTTAAGGCACTGGCCTACGAAGGTGAGCTGATTCCGGCTGCTGACATCGACCGTCTGGCAACCCTGCCGACTTACGATGAGGCAATTGCCAAACTGATGTCGGTAATGAAAGAAGCTTCCGCTGGCAAGCTGGTTCGTACTCTGGCCGCTCTGCGCGACCAGAAGCAGGAAGAAGCGGCATAAGCCATTTTTCCTGCAGGTGGTATAGCGCTGCCTGATACGAGCAATGAACCCTGAGTCATCGGGACACCGAGACTCCCGCAAAGTTAGGAATGAAACAATGGCACTGACCAAAGACGATATCATCAACGCCGTCGCTGAAATGTCTGTGATGGAAGTTGCTGAACTGATCGAAGCAATGGAAGAAAAATTCGGCGTTTCTGCAGCAGCGGCTGTTGTTGCTGGCCCTGGTGGCGGCGGCGAAGAAGCGGCTGAAGAACAGACTGAGTTTGACCTGGTACTGACTGCTGCTGGTGACAAGAAAGTTAACGTCATCAAGGCAGTGCGTGAGCTTACCGGTCTTGGCCTGAAAGAAGCCAAAGGTGCTGTTGATGGTGCTCCGGCAACTATCAAAGAAGGCATGTCTAAGGACGATGCTGAAGCAGCCAAGGCGAAGCTGGAAGAAGCGGGCGCAAGCGTCGAGCTCAAGTAATCGATGGCTCGGGCTTTACGCGCTGCGTAAGCTTCCGCGGCTGGCGGCGGGAAATTCCCGCTGCCGGCCTTTTTCTGTTACAACAGCATCAGCGTTGTTGTTGCAGCAGACGCGTCAGTGACACGACAACGCATGACCATTAACCGTCGTCATCACAACGCAACGAATTCTAGATTTTTGACGGCGAGCTACCCTTCTAGGAGCTTGCTGTCTGCGTCTGAAACGCCCGCGGGGCAGATGACCACGCACCGGTCACCCATGGTGAACAAGCTGGGGAATACAGATGGCTTACTCATATACTGAGAAAAACGCATCCGCAAGGATTTCGGCAAACTGCCCCAAGTAATGGATGTGCCTTACTTGTTGGCCATCCAGCTTGATTCCTATTACGGTTTTCTCCAGCAAGACCGCTCGCCCGACGAGCGGCACGAAGTGGGCTTGCACGCGGCGTTCAAGTCTGTGTTTCCGATCGAGAGTTTCTCGGGGAACGCGGCGCTGGAGTATGTTAGTTATCGCTTTGGCACACCGGCATTTGATGTCAAGGAATGTCAGCTGCGCGGCGTAACTTACTCCGCGCCGCTGCGTGTCAAAGTTCGCTTGATTATTTATGATCGCGATTCATCTAACAAGGCGATCAAGGATATCAAGGAGCAGGAAGTCTATATGGGGAAATCCCCCTGATGACCGAAAACGGTACCTTCGTTATTAATGGTACCGAGCGGGTAATTGTTTCCCAGCTCCACCGCTCGCCCGGTGTGTTCTTCGATCATGATAAGGGCAAGAGCCATTCGTCTGGCAAGCTGCTGTACTCAGCGCGGGTCATTCCTTACCGTGGCTCCTGGCTGGATTTTGAGTTTGATCCTAAAGACAACGTCTTTGTGCGTATTGACCGTCGCCGCAAGCTGCCAGCCTCGGTACTGATGCGCGCCCTGGGGATGAACACCGAAGAAATCCTCAGTGAGTTCTTCGAGACCAGCAAGTTTCACATCGAGAAGTCCGGCTTCTCTGTGGAGCTTGTGCCTTCGCGTCTGCGCGGTGAAACCGCAACGTTCGACATCAAGGATGCCGATGGCAGCGTGATTGTTGAAGAGGGTCGCCGTATCACCCAAAAGCACATTCGCCAGCTGGAGAAGTCCGGTCTGGAGCGTCTTGATGTGCCCATGGAGTACCTGTTTGGCAAGACCCTGGCCAAGGATCAGATTGATCGTAAAACCGGCGAGCTGCTGGTTGCCTGCAACACCGAGATTACCCCTGAGGTGCTGGAAGTGATGGCTCAGGGCGGTATCACTGATATCGAAACGCTGTATACCAACGATCTGGATTGTGGCTCCTTCATTTCCGATACCCTGAAGCTGGATACCACGGGCTCGGTGCTGGAAGCCCTGGTTGAAATCTACCGTATGATGCGTCCGGGCGAGCCGCCCACCAAGGATGCCGCAGAAACGCTGTTCAACAACCTGTTCTTCTCTGAAGACCGCTACGACCTTTCCAACGTTGGACGCATGAAGTTCAATCGTCGCCTGCGTCGTGAAGAAGATACGGGTTCCGGCGTACTGGACAAGAAGGACATCCTGGATGTCCTGCGTGAGCTGATCAATATCCGTAACGGCTTTGGTGACGTTGACGATATCGATCACCTGGGTAACCGTCGTATACGCTGTGTTGGCGAAATGGCCGAAAACCAGTTCCGTGTTGGTCTGGTGCGCGTTGAGCGCGCGGTTAAAGAGCGTCTTTCCATGGCGGAAAGCGAAGGCCTGATGCCGCAGGATCTGATCAACGCCAAGCCGGTAGCGGCAGCGGTGAAAGAATTCTTTGGTTCCAGCCAGCTGTCCCAGTTCATGGATCAGAACAACCCGCTTTCTGAGGTCACCCACAAGCGTCGTGTCTCTGCACTCGGCCCAGGCGGTCTGACCCGTGAGCGCGCTGGCTTTGAGGTGCGTGACGTTCACGCTACCCACTATGGCCGCCTGTGTCCGATCGAAACGCCAGAAGGCCCGAACATCGGTCTGATCAACTCGCTGGCGACTTACAGTCACACCAACAGCTACGGCTTCCTGGAAACCCCGTACCGCAAGGTTAATGCGGGTCAGGTGACCGACGATATCGTCCACCTCTCGGCGATCGAAGAGGGTGATTACGTTATCGCTCAGGCGTCAGCGGGCGTGGATGAAAGCAATAAGCTGAGTGACGACCTGGTGCAGGTACGCCACCGCGGTGAGACGACCTTCATGCGTCCTGAACAGGTGACGCTGATGGACGTATCGCCACGTCAGGTAGTGTCAGTAGCAGCAGCACTGATCCCGTTCCTGGAACACGATGATGCTAACCGCGCCTTGATGGGCGCGAACATGCAGCGTCAGGCGGTTCCCACCCTGCGTGCCGATAAGCCGCTGGTAGGTACTGGTATGGAGCGCTTTGTTGCCCGCGACTCCGGTGTCTGTGCGGTTGCACGACGTGGCGGCGTGATCGATTCAGTAGACGCTCGTCGCGTGGTAGTACGTGTCAATGCAGATGAAATTATCGGCGGTGAAGCCGGTGTTGATATCTACAACCTGACCAAGTACACCCGCTCGAACCAGAACACCTGCATGAACCAACGCCCGATTGTGCGTCCGGGTGATGATGTGGCACGCGGTGACATCCTGGCCGACGGCCCATCCATTGATATGGGTGACCTCGCGCTGGGCCAGAACATGCGTATCGCCTTCATGCCCTGGAACGGTTACAACTTCGAGGACTCTATCCTGCTTTCCGAGCGGGTGGCTCAGGAAGACCGTTTCACCACTATTCACATTCAGGAACTGACCTGTGTCTCGCGGGACACCAAGTTGGGGCCGGAAGATATCACCGCGGATATTCCCAACGTCGGTGAATCAGCGCTTTCCAAGCTGGATGAAGCCGGTGTGGTCTACGTCGGTGCCGAAGTGGGTCCGGGGGATATCCTGGTCGGTAAGGTAACGCCCAAGGGTGAAACCCAGTTGACGCCGGAAGAAAAGCTGCTGCGTGCCATCTTCGGTGAGAAAGCCTCAGATGTGAAGGACACGTCTCTGCGCGCCCCGACCGGCATGATAGGGACGGTGATTGACGTTCAGGTGTTCACCCGTGATGGCGTCGAAAAAGATTCGCGCGCTATCGCCATTGAACAGATGCAGCTGGATGAAGTCCGTAAGGATCTGCAGGAAACCTACCGGATTGCCGAAGACGCTACTTTTGAGCGTCTCAAGCAGACGCTGATCGGTCAGGTCGTCAATGGCGGCCCAGAGCTCAAGAAAGGTGATGTGCTCGACGAAGCCTACCTGGATGAGTTGCCCCGTCAGCAGTGGTTCAAGCTGCGCATTCAGGATGAATCCTGCAATGAGCTGCTGGCTCAGGCCGATGAGCAGCTTGAGAGCCGTCGCAAGGAAATGGACGAGCGCTTTGAAGACAAGAAGCGCAAACTGACCCAGGGCGATGATCTGGCACCGGGCGTTCTCAAGATCGTCAAGATCTACATGGCCGTCAAGCGTCGCATCCAGCCGGGTGACAAGATGGCCGGGCGTCATGGTAACAAGGGTGTTATCTCAGCGATCATGCCGATCGAGGACATGCCGTTTGATGATAACGGTGAGCCGGTCGATGTGGTGCTGAACCCCTTGGGTGTACCGTCGCGGATGAACGTCGGTCAGATTCTTGAAACCCACCTGGGCATGGCCGCCCGTGGCCTTGGCATGAAGATTGATGCCATGCTGCGTGACGCCCGTGAACAGCAGGTAGCGGAAATTCGTGACTTCCTCGGCCAGATCTACAACACGCCGGGCACGCGGATAGAGGACATCAGTTCGCTGACCGATGAAGAGGTGATTGCGCTGGCGAAAAACCTCAAGGGCGGTGTGCCCATGGCAACGCCGGTCTTTGATGGTGCCCAGGAGCACGAGATCAAGCACCTGCTGCGCCTGGCGGATATCCCGGATTCCGGCCAGATGACCCTTTATGACGGACGTACCGGCGAATCTTTTGATCGCCCGGTGACCGTCGGCTACATGTACATGCTGAAGTTGAACCACTTGGTAGACGACAAGATGCACGCCCGTTCTACCGGCTCCTACTCACTGGTAACCCAGCAGCCGTTGGGTGGTAAGGCGCAGTTCGGTGGTCAGCGTTTCGGTGAGATGGAAGTGTGGGCACTGGAAGCTTATGGCGCCGCGTACACGCTGCAGGAAATGCTCACCGTCAAATCGGACGACGTCGAAGGCCGCACCAAGATGTACAAGAACATCGTGGATGGCGACCACACCATGCAGGCAGGCATGCCGGAATCCTTCAACGTACTGGTGAAGGAAATCCGCTCGCTGGGCATCGATATCGAGTTAGAGAGCTAGGAGCTGTCCAATGAAAGATTTGGTAAAAGTCCTCAAATCGCAGTCACAGACTGAAGAGTTTGACGCGATCAAGATTACTCTGGCGTCGCCGGACATGATTCGCTCCTGGTCGTTCGGCGAGGTGAAAAAGCCCGAGACCATTAACTACCGTACCTTCAAGCCGGAACGGGATGGCCTGTTCTGCGCCAAGATCTTTGGCCCGGTCAAGGACTACGAGTGCCTGTGCGGCAAATACAAGCGCATGAAGCACCGTGGCATCATCTGTGAGAAGTGTGGCGTTGAAGTCACCAAGGCTGCCGTGCGCCGTGAGCGCATGGGCCATATCGAACTGGCGTCGCCGGTCGCTCACATCTGGTTTTTGAAGTCACTGCCGTCGCGTATCGGCATGTTCCTCGATATGACCCTGCGTGATATCGAGCGCGTGCTGTACTTCGAAAGCTTTGTGGTCATTGACCCAGGCATGACCACCCTGGAACGTGGTCAACTGCTCAACGACGAGCAGTATTTTGAAGCGCTTGAAGAGTTCGGCGACGACTTTGATGCCCGCATGGGCGCCGAAGCCGTTCAGGAACTGCTCAAAGACATCGATCTTGAAGAAGAGATTAACCACCTGCGTGAAGAAATTCCGCAGACCAACTCGGAAACCAAGATCAAGAAGCTTTCCAAGCGTCTGAAACTGCTGGAAGCCTTCTACCATTCCGGCAATGCGCCGGCGTGGATGGTCATGGAAGTACTGCCTGTGCTGCCGCCGGATCTGCGTCCGCTGGTACCGCTGGATGGCGGCCGCTTCGCGACTTCGGATCTGAACGACCTTTATCGTCGTGTGATCAACCGTAACAACCGCTTGAAGCGTCTTCTGGATCTTAATGCGCCGGATATCATCGTGCGCAACGAGAAGCGCATGCTGCAGGAAGCGGTGGACGCACTGCTGGATAACGGGCGTCGTGGCCGTGCTATCACGGGTTCCAACAAGCGCCCGCTGAAGTCCCTGGCTGACATGATCAAGGGTAAACAGGGTCGTTTCCGTCAGAACCTGCTGGGTAAGCGCGTTGACTACTCAGGCCGTTCGGTTATCACCGTGGGCCCGACCCTGCGCCTGCACCAGTGTGGCCTGCCCAAGAAAATGGCGCTGGAGCTGTTCAAGCCGTTTATCTATTCCAAGCTGCAATCGCTGGGCTACGCCTCAACGATCAAGGCCGCCAAGAAGATGGTTGAGCGCGAGCTGCCGGAAGTCTGGGATATCCTCGCCGATGTTATTCGCGAGCACCCGGTATTGCTTAACCGCGCGCCGACGCTTCACCGTCTGGGTATCCAGGCGTTTGAGCCGCTGTTGATCGAAGGTAAGGCGATCCAGCTTCACCCGCTGGTCTGTGCTGCCTACAACGCCGACTTTGACGGTGACCAGATGGCGGTACACGTACCGCTGACTCTGGAAGCCCAGCTCGAAGCGCGTGCCTTGATGATGGCCACCAATAATGTGCTGTCACCGGCTAACGGCGAGCCGATTATCGTGCCGTCGCAGGACGTTGTTCTGGGTCTTTATTACATGACCCGCGAAAAGATCAACGCCAAAGGCGAAGGCATGGTGCTGTCTGACCTCAATGAGGTTGAGCGTGCCTTTGGCACCCAGGCAGTATCGCTGCACGCCAAGGTCAAGGTGCGTCTGGACGAAGTGGATGTGGATGAAGAAACCGGCGAGCGGACCTTTCATCGCCGGATTTACGACACCACAGTGGGTCGCGCACTGCTGTTCCGCATTCTGCCCGAAGGCGTGCCGTTTGACCTGATCGATCGGCCGATGAAGAAAAAGGCAATTTCGCACCTGATCAATGAAGTATATCGCCGTGCTGGTCTCAAGCCGACGGTTATCTTTGCTGACCAGTTGATGTACACCGGTTTCCGTCTGGCAACCTGGTCAGGCGCTTCTATCGGGGTTAACGACTTCGTTATCCCGGATGAGAAGGCCGCCATCGTCGATGGCGCAGAAGCTGAAGTGAAAGAGATTGAAGACCAGTTCTCTTCTGGCCTGGTAACCGCAGGTGAGAAGTACAACAAGGTTATTGATATCTGGTCCAAGGCCAACGATAAAGTCGCCAAGGCGATGATGAACGGTATCGAAAAAGAAACCGTGATTGATCGTGACGGCAACGAAGTGGAGCAGGACTCGTTCAACAGCGTCTTCATCATGGCTGACTCTGGTGCACGTGGTTCTGCCGCCCAGATCCGCCAGCTGGCAGGTATGCGTGGCCTGATGGCCAAACCGGATGGCTCGATCATCGAAACGCCGATCGCCGCCAACTTCCGTGAAGGTCTGAACGTACTTCAGTACTTCATCTCGACCCACGGTGCACGTAAAGGTCTGGCCGATACGGCGTTGAAAACTGCTAACTCCGGTTATCTGACGCGTCGTCTGGTAGACGTTGCTCAGGATCTGGTCATCACCGAAACAGATTGCGGCACAGACAACGGTCTGACCCTGCACCCGGTGATTGAAGGCGGTGATATCATCGTACCGCTGTCCCAGCGTGTTCTGGGGCGTGTCGTGGCGCAGGATGTCGTGGACCCGGCTACTGATGATGTGCTGATTGCGCGTGGCACTCTGCTCGACGAGAAGTGGTGTGATGCTCTGGATACCATGGGTGTTGACGAAATCGTTGTTCGCTCGACCATTACCTGTTCCACACCGCATGGCGTGTGTGCGGCCTGCTACGGGCGTGATCTGGCGCGCGGTCATCAGGTCAATATTGGTGAGTCTGTCGGCGTCATTGCTGCTCAGTCAATCGGTGAGCCTGGCACCCAGCTGACCATGCGTACCTTCCACACGGTGGCGCGGCCTCGCGTTCTTCTGCCGTGGATAGCGTACAGGTCAAGCACGGCGGCAAGGTGCGCCTGCACAACATCAAGCACGTGGAACGTAACGATGGCAAACTGGTCGTGGTATCCCGTTCCAGCGCGCTGGCCGTTGCCGACGATCATGGCCGTGAGCGGGAGTATTACAAGCTGCCTTACGGTGCTGAGCTGTCAGTGCGCGATGGTGATGTGGTTGATGCTGGGGCAATTGTTGCCAAATGGGATCCGCACACGCACCCGATCATTGCCGAAGTGGAAGGTCAGGCACAGTTTGTTGACCTTGATGAAGGTGTCACCATGCACCGTACTGTCGACGAAATGACCGGTCTGTCATCGATTGAGGTCATTGAGTCTGCGACGCGCCCAATGGTCGGTCGTGATAAGCGCCCGATGATCATGCTGAAAGATGCCGCGGGTGAATACGTTGCCGTTTCTGGAGCGAATACACCGGTTCAATACCTGTTGCCAGGTAATTCGATCATCTCGGTAGATGACGGTGCCGCCATAGGTGTTGGTGAGGTGGTGGCGCGTATTCCGGTAGAGGCATCGGGTAACAAGGATATCACCGGTGGTCTGCCGCGAGTGGCCGACCTGTTCGAAGCGCGTAAGCCGAAAGAGTCGTCCATTCTGGCCGAAATCAGCGGCGTTATCAGCTTCGGCAAGGAAACCAAAGGCAAGCGTCGTTTGGCCATTACTCCAGACGAAGGCGACCCGTTTGAGATGCTGATTCCGAAGTGGCGCCAGATTGCGGTCTTCGAAGGCGAGAAAGTCGAAAAGGGCGAGGTCATCTCCGATGGCCCCAGCAACCCGCATGACATTCTGCGTCTGCTCGGCGTCAGCGAGCTGGCCAAGTACATCACCGCTGAAGTGCAAGAGGTTTACCGCTTGCAGGGTGTTGGCATCAACGACAAGCATATCGAAGTCATTGTGCGTCAGATGCTGCGCAAGGTGGAGATTGTTGATTCGGGTGATTCCGACTTTATCAACGGTGACCAGGCCGAACTGGTACGTGTACTGGAACAGAACGCGCGGCTGGAAAAAGAAGGCAAGTTCCCGGCCAAGTACAGCCGCCTGCTGTTGGGTATCACCAAGGCAAGTCTGGCAACGGAGTCGTTCATTTCAGCGGCATCGTTCCAGGAAACCACGCGCGTGCTGACAGAAGCCGCCGTGACAGGCAAGCGCGATTATCTGCGCGGCCTGAAAGAGAACGTAGTGGTGGGTCGCTTGATCCCGGCCGGTACCGGTCTTACCCACCACGCCGAGCGTCGTCGCAAGCGCGAAGACGTTGAACGCCTGTTCAATCCGTCGGCTTCTGAAGTCGAACAGGAACTGGGTGCTCAGCTGACCGCGCTGGATTCCGACGAAGAGCTCTAAACCTGTTATGCCCGGGTTGGCTGTCAAGTTGCTCTTGACGTTACCCGGGTATAACGATTAGAATGCGCAGCCTTCAATAGTGGGGTGGGTTCGCCCGTACTCACTGCAAGGCAAGGCAACCATTGGAGTCAGCTACAGCTATGGCAACGATTAATCAGCTCGTGCGCAAGCCGCGCAAGCGCCCGGTCACAAAAGTGACGTGCCGGCGCTTCAGGCATGCCCGCAAAAGCGTGGTGTTTGCACCCGCGTTTATACTACTACCCCGAAGAAGCCGAACTCGGCCCTGCGTAAGGTCTGCCGTGTGCGCCTTACCAACGGCTTCGAAGTGTCTTCCTACATCGGTGGTGAAGGCCACAACCTTCAGGAACACTCTGTTGTCCTGATTCGTGGCGGCCGTGTAAAGGATTTGCCAGGTGTGCGTTATCACACCGTTCGCGGTGCTTTGGATACCTCTGGTGTTCAGAACCGTAAGCAAGGCCGTTCCAAGTACGGTACTAAACGTCCTAAGTCGTAAGTTCTTTCTGACTTTGTCAGATGGATGAAGCGGAAAAGACGTAGTTTATTAAAGCGATAACTGAATTTTTGTTGGTCTGATAAGAGTAAGGTCGAGCGGCTGATTAGCAGTGAGTCTCGAGTTTACCTGAAGGATCCTTAATTGAGGGCTTATCATGCCTAGAAGAAGAATTGCAGCAAAGCGCGACATCCTGCCGGATCCTAAATTCGGAAGTGAGCGCCTGGCGAAATTCATGAACCACCTGATGTTCAGCGGCAAGAAGTCCGTAGCTGAGCGCATCGTCTATGGTGCGTTGGACAAGGTTGCCGAGCGTAGTAAAGAAGAGCCGCTGGAAATCTTCGACAAGGCGCTGGAAACTATCCAGCCGATGGTCGAAGTCAAGTCGCGCCGCGTGGGTGGTGCGACCTATCAGGTGCCGGTAGAAGTTCGTCCGTCCCGTCGTCAAGCGCTGGCAATGCGCTGGCTGGTCGACGCGGCGCGTCGTCGCGGTGAGAAACAATGGTGCAGCGTCTGGCGGGTGAAATGCTGGATGCCGCAGAAGGCAAGGGTTCTGCGGTCAAGAAGCGTGAAGACGTGCACCGTATGGCTGAAGCCAACAAGGCATTCTCTCACTATCGTTTCTAAGCTCGCTGCCTAGGCTGGTACTGAGTTATCTATGTATCAGACGCCGTCATCCACTGGATGGCGGCATTGGCATATAAACACCCAGTTGCAGCCAGTTTTCGAGCATCGCCAACCAACGGGAGCTACCACCGTGGCACGCAAGACCCCATTAAATCGTTACCGTAATATCGGTATCGTCGCACACGTTGACGCGGGTAAAACCACGACAACCGAGCGTGTACTGTTTTACACCGGCCTGTCACACAAGGTGGGTGAGGTTCATGATGGTGCGGCCACCATGGACTGGATGGAGCAGGAGCAGGAGCGTGGTATTACCATTACCTCTGCTGCGACCACCTGTTTCTGGCAGGGTATGGACAAGCAGTTTCCTGAGCACCGTATCAACATCATCGATACACCGGGACACGTAGACTTCACTATCGAAGTTGAACGTTCCTTGCGTGTTCTTGATGGTGCTGTTGTTGTTCTGTGTGGTTCATCCGGTGTTCAGCCGCAGACGGAAACCGTCTGGCGTCAGGCTAACAAGTATGAAGTTCCGCGCATGGTCTTCGTCAACAAGATGGACCGCACCGGCGCTGATTTCTTCATGGTGGTTGACCAGCTGAAAGAGCGTCTGGGCGCCAAAGCCGTGCCGATCCAGATCAACTGGGGCACGGAAGAAGACTTCAAGGGCGTTATCGACCTGATCCAGATGAAGGCCATCCTGTGGGATGAAGCCAGCCTGGGCATGAACTACGAGCTTGTCGATATTCCGGCAGAGCTGCAGGAAACGGCTGAGAAGTACCGCGAAGAAATGGTCGAAGCGGCTGCCGAAGGTACTGACGAGTTGATGGACAAGTATCTTGAAGGCGGCGAACTGACCGTTGAAGAGATCAAGGCGGGACTGCGCGCGCGCACCCTGGCTAACGATATCGTCCTGGTGACCTGTGGTTCGGCCTTCAAGAACAAGGGCGTTCAGGCAGTGCTGGATGGCGTTATCGAATACATGCCGTCACCGACAGAAGTCAAGGCAATTGAAGGTGAGCTTGACGACAAGGACGGTACTGTTGACACCCGTGAAGCGGATGACAGTGCTCCTTTTGCCGCCCTGGCTTTCAAGATTGCAACCGACCCCTTCGTAGGTACCCTGACCTTTATTCGCGTCTACTCTGGCGTGTTGAATTCAGGTGACGGTGTCTTCAACTCGGTCAAGAGCAAGAAAGAGCGCGTCGGTCGTATCGTACAGATGCACTCCAACTCGCGTGAAGAAATCAAGGAAGTACGTGCGGGCGACATCGCCGCCTGTATCGGTCTGAAGGATGTCACGACAGGCGATACCCTGTGTGATATCAACAACAAGATCGTCCTTGAGCGTATGGAATTCCCGGATCCGGTTATTTCGGTAGCCGTTGAGCCGAAGTCCAAGGCCGACCAGGAAAAGATGGGTGTTGCACTGGGCAAGTTGGCTCAGGAAGATCCGTCCTTCCAGGTGAAAACCGACGAAGAGACTGGTCAGACCATCATTTCCGGTATGGGCGAGCTACACCTTGATATTCTTGTCGACCGTATGCGTCGTGAGTTCAAGGTTGATGCCAATATTGGTAAGCCTCAGGTGGCCTACCGCGAAACCATTCGCGGCAGTGTTGAACAGGAAGGCAAGTTTGTACGTCAGTCGGGTGGTCGCGGTCAGTATGGTCATGTGGTCATGCGCATCGAGCCTCTGACAGCCGAAGAGAAAGGCGAAGGGGATGATGAAATCTTCTTCAAATTCGTTTCGGAAATCGTAGGTGGTGTGGTTCCCAAGGAATACATCCCTGCGGTGGAGAAGGGAGCCTACGAACAGCTCAAGAACGGTGTCATCGCGGGCTGCCCGATGATTGATGTCAAGGTTACGCTGTTCGATGGTTCCTACCATGACGTGGACTCCAACGAGACCGCGTTCAAGGTTGCCTCTTCCATGGCAATCAAAGAAGGCGCCAGGAAGGCCAAGGCCGTGTTGCTGGAACCGGTGATGAAGGTCGAAGTCGTGACTCCCGAGGACTTTATGGGTGACGTCATGGGCGACCTGAACCGTCGTCGCGGTTTGGTGCAGGGCATGGATGACTCCTCTTCAGGTAAAGTTATCCGTGCAATGGTGCCGCTGGGTGAGATGTTTGGTTATGCAACCGACCTGCGCTCACAGACCCAGGGCCGTGCGAGCTACTCCATGGAGTTCGCGAAATACGACGAGGCGCCCTCCAGCGTCGTAGAAGCCGTCATCAATCAAAACGGTTAACCGTTAGCTTATAAAGAGGTTATAGCAGTGGCTAAGGAAAAATTTGAACGTTCCAAACCGCACGTCAACGTTGGTACCATCGGTCACGTTGACCACGGTAAAACAACCCTGACAGCGGCTCTGACCCGCGTTTCTGCTGAAGTTTTCGGCGGTGACTGGCGTGAGTTCGACACCATTGATAATGCTCCGGAAGAGCGTGAGCGCGGTATCACCATCGCGACTTCTCACGTTGAGTACCAGTCTGAAGTGCGCCATTACGCACACGTCGACTGCCCGGGGCACGCTGACTACGTCAAGAACATGATCACCGGTGCAGCGCAGATGGACGGCGCTATCCTGGTATGTTCTGCTGCTGACGGCCCGATGCCGCAGACTCGCGAGCACATCCTGCTGTCTCGCCAGGTTGGCGTTCCGTTCATCGTTGTCTTCCTGAACAAGGCGGACATGGTCGATGACGAAGAGCTGCTTGAGCTGGTTGAAATGGAAGTTCGTGAGCTCCTCGACGAGTACGACTTCCCGGGCGATGATACGCCGATCATCACTGGTTCTGCGCTGATGGCGCTGAACGGTGAAGACGAGAACGGTATGGGTACTACCGCTGTTGCCAGCCTGATCAAGGCAATGGACGCGTACATCCCGGAACCTGAGCGCGCTATCGACCAGCCGTTCCTGATGCCGATCGAAGACGTCTTCTCTATCTCTGGCCGTGGTACTGTTGTTACCGGTCGTGTAGAGCGCGGTATCGTCAAGCCCGGTGAAGAAGTGGAAATCGTGGGTATCCGCGATACTGTCAAGACTATCGTTACCGGTGTCGAAATGTTCCGTAAGCTGCTCGACGAAGGTCGTGCTGGTGAGAACGTTGGCGCCCTGTTGCGTGGTACTAAGCGTGATGACGTCGAGCGTGGTCAGGTTCTGGCCAAGCCGGGCACTATCAAGCCGCACACTACCTTCGAAGCAGAAGTGTACGTACTGTCCAAGGAAGAAGGTGGTCGTCATACGCCTTTCTTCAAGGGCTACCGTCCGCAGTTCTACTTCCGTACCACCGACGTAACCGGTACCTGTGAACTGCCGGAAGGTGTCGAGATGGTCATGCCGGGCGACAATGTTAAAATGGTTGTTACCCTTATTGCACCGATCGCGATGGATGACGGTCTGCGTTTCGCTATCCGTGAAGGTGGTCGTACTGTTGGTGCTGGTGTTGTTGCCAAGATCGTTCAGTAAATAGATCCGGAAGTACTCAAGGGGGCTCTTCATGAGCCCCCTTTTCTGCGCAGTGGAAGCAAATGTTTGACATGTGCTATCGCTGTGCCTATAATGCGCATCCTTTGAATGCGTGGGTAGACGGCTCGCGCCGTCGACATCCATTTGAGTTTAGGGCTAATGCAGAACCAGAAGATTCGCATTCGGTTGAAAGCGTTCGATCATCGCCTGATCGACCAGTCCACTGCGGAAATCGTTGATACCGCAAAGCGTACTGGTGCTCAGGTTCGTGGTCCGATTCCGCTCCCGACCAATCGTGAGCGTTACACCATACTGATCTCTCCGCACGTCAATAAGGACGCGCGTGATCAGTATGAGATTCGTACCCATAAGCGTGTGCTCGACATTGTTGAGCCTACTGAGAAAACAGTTGATGCCCTGATGAAGCTCGATCTCGCTGCTGGCGTAGACGTGCAAATCAAGCTCGACTAATTACACTAGACACTCGCGACCCAGCGCTTTCTGGCTTCATCCTCAGGGTGAGCATCAAGACAACAGAAGCAGCAGTCGCCGCGCCGTGAGGCGCCACACAATGTGCTAGTGGAATGCTCTGGAAAGGGCAGCCATAGCGGGTGACAGCCCCGTACACTATAGGAGAACTGAGAATGACTATCGGTTTGGTCGGTACTAAGGCCGGGATGACCCGCGTCTTTAACGAAGACGGTGCATCTGTGCCCGTAACCGTTATTGAAGTTGATCCTAACCGCGTTACTCGCGTTAAGTCAGTTGAGACTGATGGCTACGCTGCGGTTCAGGTTACAACAGGCTCTCGTAAAGCCAAGCACCTCACCAAGGCGCAAGCGGGTCAGTTTGCCAAGGCAGGTGTTGAGGCTGGTCGTTCCTTGATGGAGTTTCGTCTTGAAGAAGGCGAGCAGGCTCCTGAAGTGGGCGGCGAACTCACCGTATCCCTCTTTGAAGCTGGTCAGAAGATCGATGTGACCGGTACCTCCAAGGGTAAAGGTTTCCAGGGTGCTGTTAAGCGCTGGAACTTCCGTACCCAAGACAATACTCATGGTAACTCTCTGTCGCACCGCGCGCCGGGCTCCATTGGTATGTGTCAGACTCCTGGGCGTGTATTCAAGGGCAAAAAGATGGCCGGTCAGATGGGCAATGTCCGCTGCACCGTTCAGAGCCTTGAGATCGTGCGCGTCGATGCCGAGCGTAATTTGCTGCTCATCAAGGGTGCTGTACCGGGCGCAACCGGCAGTAATGTCATCGTTCGCAGCGCCGTGAAAGCAGGCTGAAGGGGAGTTTACCAATGAATCTGAATCTTGCTGCAGGTGCGGGTACCGTTGAAGTAGCCGACGCCACATTTGGCAATGAATTCAATGAAGCGCTGGTTCACCAGGTGGTCACGGCTTATCTGGCCGGCGGTCGTCAGGGAACGCGCGCTCAGAAGAATCGCTCTGACGTACGTGGTGGTGGTAAGAAGCCATGGCGTCAAAAAGGTACTGGCCGTGCACGTGCCGGTACCATTCGTTCCCCGCTGTGGCGCAGTGGTGGCGTAACTTTCGCGGCGCGTCCTCAGGACCACAGCCAGAAAGTTAACCGCAAAATGTACCGCGCAGCGATGCGCTCCATCCTGTCCGAGCTCGTTCGTCAAGAGCGTCTGGTGGCAGTGGAAGAGTTTCTCGTTGATGCGCCCAAGACCAAGCAGGTCGCTGCCAAGCTGAAAGAGCTGGATCTGGAAAAGGTCCTGATCGTCACTGAAGAAGTTGACGAGAAGCTCTATCTGGCCGCACGCAACCTTCCGCATGTTGATGTGGTGGATGTTGCTGCTGCTGACCCGGTGAGCCTGGTCGCCTTTGACAAGGTGTTGGTCACCGTCTCCGCCCTGCGTAAATTCGAGGAGAAGCTGGCATGAACCAGGAACGCGTATTCAAGGTTCTGCTCGGGCCACACGTGACCGAAAAGGCCGCGATGGCAGCTGAGCGCAATCAGTACGTTTTCAAGGTGGCGAGCGACGCTACCAAGCCTGAGATCAAAAAGCAGTTGAAGCACTGTTCGACAAGAAAGTCGCCAGTGTTCAGACGCTAAACGTCAAAGGCAAGACGAAGCGTACCGCAAATGGCGTTGGCATGCGCAAAGGGTATCGCAAAGCGTATGTCACCCTGGCCGCGGGCGAAACGCTCGAAGACTTCTCTGGCGCCGAATAAGGGCAGGAGTACGGATAATGGCAATCGTCAAGACCAAACCCACATCCGCCGGTCGTCGCCACGTCGTTAAGATTGTTGGCGAGACGCTTTACAAGGGCCGTGCCTATGCACCGCTTCTGGAAAAGCAGTCCAAGTCCGGTGGGCGTAACAACTACGGCCGCATCACTACCCGCCACGTGGGCGGTGGTCACCGTCAGCACTATCGGCTGATCGATTTCAAACGCACCAAGGATGGCATTCCGGCCACCGTTGAGCGTCTGGAACATGATCCCAACCGCAGTGCGCACATTGCGCTGCTGAAGTATGCCGATGGTGAGCGTCGTTACATCATTGCACCGAAAGGTGTCAGCGCGGGTGACGTGCTGGAATCTGGTGTTAACGCGCCGATCAGGAAAGGCAATGCGTTGCCGCTGCGTAACATCCGTTGGGTTCTACCGTTCACGGTATTGAACTCAAGCCGGGTAAAGGTGCGCAGATTGCTCGCAGCGCTGGTACTAGCGCACAGCTGGTTGCGCGTGAAGGCAATTACGCTACCTTGCGTCTTCGCTCCGGCGAAATGCGTAAAGTGTTGGCAGAGTGCCGCGCGACCCTGGGTGAAGTAAGTAACTCTGAGCACAGCCTGCGTCAACTTGGCAAGGCCGGTGCGAAGCGCTGGAGAGGCGTACGTCCCACCGTTCGCGGTGTTGCGATGAACCCGGTAGACCACCCGCATGGTGGTGGTGAAGGCCGCACCAGTGGTGGCCGTCATCCGGTCACGCCATGGGGTGTCCCGACCAAGGGTCATAAGACGCGTAAGAACAAGCGCACCGACAAACTGATCATCCGTCGCCGTAAGGCTCGGTGATTGAACTTGCCAAGAAATTAAGAGGTAACGGCTGTGCCACGTTCACTAAAGAAAGGTCCCTTTATTGACCTTCATCTTTTGAAGAAGGTCGAGGTTGCAGTGGAAAAGAACGACCGTAAACCGATCAAGACCTGGTCGCGTCGTTCGATGATTCTACCGAACATGGTAGGTCTGACCATTGCAGTACATAACGGTCGCCAACACGTCCCGGTGCATGTCTCCGAGGAAATGGTTGGTCACAAGCTAGGCGAATTCGCTGCCACCCGCACTTACCGTGGGCACGTAGCGGACAAGAAAGCCAAACGGTAAGCCAGAGAGGATTGAGAGATGGAAGTCACAGCTAAGTTGCGTGGCGCTCGTTTATCCGCCCAGAAGGCCCGTTTGGTGGCTGACCAGGTGCGCGGTAAACCGGTCGCCGAGGCACTCGACCTGCTGACCTTCTCACCGAAGAAGGCTGCCAAACTGGTCAAGAAAGTGCTGCAGTCCGCCATTGCAAACGCGGAAGAAAATAACGGCATGGATATCGACGAGCTGCGTGTATCGACCATCTGCGTCGATGAGGGCATGACGCTCAAGCGTATCAAGCCGCGTGCCAAAGGGCGTGCGGATCGTATCTTGAAGCGCACCTGTCACATCACCGTCAAGGTAGCCGAGAAGTAGGAGTCGACCAGATGGGTCAGAAAGTCAATCCAACAGGCATTCGACTGGGCATCGTCAAAGACCATGCTTCTGTCTGGTATGCCGAGCGCGGCGCTTACGCCGATAAGCTCAATAACGATCTCGCAGTGCGTAGCTTCCTGGAAGAGCGTCTGAAAAACGCCTCCGTGAGCCGCATTAATATCGAGCGTCCAGCTAATAACGCCCGTATCACCATTCACACCGCCCGTCCGGGTATCGTGATTGGCAAGAAGGGTGAAGACGTTGATCGTCTGCGTCGTGATCTCGGCGAGATGATGGGCGTACCGGTCCATGTGAACATCGAAGAAGTTCGCAAGCCGGAACTGGATGCCAAACTGGTAGCTGCTAACGTTGCCGGTCAGCTCGAACGCCGTGTCATGTTCCGTCGCGCTATGAAGCGTGCGGTACAGAACGCAATGCGTCTCGGTGCTGGCGGTATCAAGATCCAGCTGTCAGGCCGCTTGGGTGGTGCTGAAATCGCACGTACTGAATGGTACCGCGAAGGTCGCGTTCCGCTGCACACGTTGCGTGCGGATATCGACTACGCCACTTACGAAGCTCACACCACCTACGGCGTTATCGGCGTCAAAGTGTGGATCTTCAAGGGTGAAATCCTCGGTGGTATCGAGGAAGTACGTGCCAGGGCCAAGCAACAGCCCGCCGGCAACGCGCCCAAGAAGAAAGGTTCCAAGTAAGGGGAGAGCGAGTCGATGTTACAGCCCAAGCGTTTAAAATTCCGTAAAGTGCAGAAAGGTCGTAACCGCGGCCTGGCACAGCGCGGAAGCAAGATTAGCTTCGGGGAGTATGGCCTCAAGGCTACCGGTCGCGGCCGCATCACTGCGCGTCAGATCGAAGCCGGCCGTCGTGCGATCACACGTCACGTTAAGCGTGGCGGCAAGATCTGGATCCGCGTATTCCCTGATAAGCCGATCTCCAAAAAGCCACTCGAAGTTCGTATGGGTAAAGGTAAAGGTTCAGTCGAGTACTGGGTAGCCCAAATCCAGCCGGGTCGGGTCCTGTATGAGATTGAAGGTGTGTCAGAAGAGCTCGCGCGTGAAGCGTTTGAGCTGGCCGCCCAGAAAATGCCCATATCCACCACCTTTGCGAAACGGACGGTGATGTGATGAAAGCCCAAGAAATTCGTGAAAAGTCAGTCGGAGAGCTTCAGGAACAGCTCCTCGAACTCCTCCGCGAGCAGTTTAACCTGCGCATGCAGAAGGCCACCGGCCAACTGAGCCAGACTCATCTGCTCAAGCAGGTCCGTCGGGATATTGCCCGCGTGAAGACTGTGCTTAACGAGAAGGCAGGTGACTGAGATGGCCGAAGAAAAGAAAGCCCGTACACTCACCGGTAAAGTGGTGAGTGACAAGATGGACAAGTCCATCGTGGTAATGATCGAGCGTCGTGAGCGTCACCCGATCTACGGAAAATACGTAAAGCGCTCCACCAAGTTGCACGCCCACGATGAGTCGAATCAGGCGAAGGCTGGCGACACGGTCTCTATTCAAGAGTGCCGTCCGCTGTCCAAGAAGAAAGCCTGGACCCTCATCGAGGTGGTCGAGCAGGCTAAAGGTTAATTGCCTGCGCCTGTTCAACCAGTGCAGTCAGATTAGGTTTGGAGAAAACCGATGATTCAGACTCAGACAATGCTGGATGTCGCTGACAACAGCGGAGCGCGCCGGGTGCAATGCATCAAGGTGTTAGGCGGTTCACACCGCCGCTACGCTCGCGTTGGTGACGTCATCAAAGTATCAGTAAAAGAGGCGATCCCGCGTGGCAAGGTCAAGAAAGGCCAGGTCATGAAAGCGGTTGTCGTCCGTACCAAGAGCGGCGTCCGTCGTCCTGACGGTTCGCTGATCCGTTTCGACGGGAATGCGGCGGTTCTGTTGAATAACACCAACGAACAGCCGGTCGGGACCCGTATTTTCGGGCCGGTCACTCGTGAACTTCGTAATGAAAAGTTCATGAAGATCATTTCCTTGGCGCCTGAAGTGCTGTAAGGAGCGAGGCGGATATGCAAAAGATCAAACGTGACGATGAAGTCATCGTCATCGCCGGGAAGGATAAAGGCAAGCGTGGCACCGTCAAGCGGGTATTAGAAAACCGCTTTGTGGTGTCCGGTGTGAATATGATCAAGCGTCACACCAAGCCAAATCCCATGGCGGGAAATCAGGGCGGTATCGTTGAGCGTGAGGCTCCGATTCACGCGTCCAACGTAGCCATCTTCAATTCGGAGACCGGTAAGGCGGATCGCGTCGGGTTCCAAGTCCAGGAAGACGGTACCAAGGTACGTATCTACAAGTCGACGCAGACGCAGATCGACGCCTAACGTGAGTCGGGTAGCAAAATGGCGAACTTGAAAGAACGTTATCAAAACGAGGTTGTAGCTAAACTGAAAGAAGAGTTCAGCTACGCCAACGTAATGCAGGTACCCCGGATCACGAAAGTGACCCTTAATATGGGTATCGGCGAAGCGGTCAGCGATAAAAAGCTGATCGATAATGCCATCGGCGATCTGGAGAAGCTTTCCGGTCAAAAGCCGCTGGTGACCAAGGCACGCAAGTCCATCGCGGGCTTCAAGGTGCGTGAAGGTTGGCCCATCGGTGTCAAGGTCACACTGCGCAGCGAGCGTATGTGGGACTTCCTGGACCGTCTGGTCAACATCGCGATTCCACGCGTGCGTGACTTCCGTGGTCTCAACCCGAAGTCTTTTGACGGTCGTGGCAATTACTCAATGGGTGTGCGTGAGCAGATCATCTTCCCGGAACTCGAGTATGATAAGATCGATCATATCCGGGGTTGGATGTCACCATCACCACTACCGCCAACACCGACGAGGAAGGTCGTGCACTTTTGCGTGCACTGAACTTCCCCTTCAAAAAATAAGGGTTGGATCATGGCAAAGAAAAGCATGGTAGAGCGTGAGCTCAAGCGCACGAACCTGGTAGCCAAATACGCTGCCAAGCGCGCTGAGCTCAAAGCAATCATCCAGGACGTTAACGCTTCCGACGAAGAGCGCTTCGACGCGCAGCTTAAGCTGCAGCAACTGCCGCGCGATTCAAGCCCGGTACGTCAGCGTAATCGCTGCCGCGTTACCGGCCGTCCGCACGGTTTCTATAACAAGTTCGGCCTCGGCCGTAACAAGCTGCGTGAAGCCGCCATGCGTGGCGACGTCCCTGGCCTTAAAAAGTCCAGCTGGTAAGTGCCACGTAGAATCATCAGGAGCGCACATTAAATGAGCATGCAAGACACTCTGGCGGATATGTTTACCCGTATCCGCAATGCGCAGATGGCCACCAAGGAGACGGCAACCATGCCGTCCTCCAAGTTGAAAGTGGAAGTGGCCCGCGTGCTGAAAGAAGAGGGCTACATCACTGATTACTCAGTGGCTGAAAGCAGCAAGCCCGAACTGACCGTCACTCTCAAGTACTTTGAGGGCAAGCCGGTTATCGACCACATCCAGCGGGTTTCCAAGCCGTCTCTGCGCCAGTACAAGGGCAAAGACAACCTGCCTAAGGTCGCCGATGGTCTGGGTATCGCGATTGTCACCACTTCCAATGGTGTGATGACCGATCGTGCCGCGCGCCAGGCGGGTGTCGGTGGCGAAGTCATCTGCACCGTATTCTAGGAGGCTGGAATGTCCCGCATAGCGAAATATCCGGTTAAACTGCCCGCCGGCGTTGATATCAAGCTTGACGCAGGCACAGTGACCGTCAAAGGTGGTCAAGGTACGCTTTCCATGCAGGTTCACGATGATGTCGTGATTGCACAGGAAGACGGCCAACTGACCTTCGCGCCGAGTGAATCGGCGAAGAGCTGGGCAATGGCCGGTACTACCCGCGCCTTGGTTCAGAACCTGGTCACGGGCGTATCCGAGGGCTTTACAAGATCCCTCGAAATTGTTGGCGTCGGTTATCGTGCCCAAGTAAAGGGCCAGACGCTCAATCTTTCACTGGGCTTCTCGCACCCGGTCGACTACGAACTGCCTGAAGGTGTCTCAGCGGAAACGCCGAAGAACACCGTTATCGTGCTGAAAAGCGCGGACAAGCAGAAGCTCGGTCAGTGCGCCGCGGAAATCCGCGCCTTCCGTCCCCCTGAGCCGTATAAAGGCAAGGGTGTTCGGTACGCCGACGAGCAGGTGCGTCGCAAAGAAGCCAAGAAGAAGTAAGGCAGGGTTATGAACGCGAAGAAAGAATCTCGTCTCCGTCGTGCCCGCCGTGCTCGCGCCAAGATCCGCGAGCTAGGCGCGTTCCGCCTGTGCGTCAACCGTACCCCACGTCACATCTATGCGCAGATTATCTCGCCGGATGGTGGCAAAGTGCTGGCCAGTGCATCTACGCTGGACAAAGCGCTTCGCGAGGGTGCAACCGGTAATACAGAGGCTGCCACGAAAGTCGGCGCCCTGATTGCCGAACGCGCAAAAGAAGCAGGCATCACCCAGGTGGCCTTCGATCGTGCTGGCTTTATGTATCACGGTCGCGTCAAGGCTCTGGCCGACGCCGCACGTGAAGGCGGCCTGGAATTCTAAAGGGTTTTACGATGGCGAAGAACGAACAGCAAAACGGTGATCTGCAGGAAAAGCTCGTGCAGGTCAACCGTGTCGCCAAGGTGGTCAAGGGTGGTCGTATTTTCGGCTTTACCGCACTGACCGTCGTTGGTGATGGTAAAGGTCGTGTCGGCTTTGGTCGTGGTAAGGCACGTGAAGTGCCGGTTGCCATTCAAAAGGCGATGGAACAAGCGCGTCGCAACATGGTCAAGGTTAACCTTGCAGGCCACACGCTGCAGTACCCGGTAAAAGCCCGTCACGGTGCTTCCAAGGTGTACATGCAGCCGGCTTCTGAAGGTACCGGTATCATCGCAGGCGGTGCCATGCGCTCAGTACTTGAGCTCGCTGGCGTCCACGATGTACTGGCCAAGTGCTACGGTTCTACTAACCCGGTCAACGTTGTCCGCGCAACCGTCAATGGTCTCGCGTCAATGCAGGCACCGGAAGACGTGGCTGCCAAGCGTGGCCTGTCTGTCGAAGCGATCACGGGGTGAATACCATGGCAGCAACGATCAAGGTTACCCAGGTCCGCAGCACCATCGGGATTCTGCCCAAGCACAAGGCCACTATCATGGGCTTGGGTCTGCGTCGCATCGGTCACACGGTTGAACTGGAAGACACCCCCGCCGTACGCGGCATGATCCACAAGGTAACCTACCTTGTGCGCGTTGAGGGAGAGTAATCCATGAAACTCAATACTCTGAGCCCGGCACCGGGCTCAAAGCAGGCTGAAAAGCGTGTTGGTCGTGGTATCGGTTCCGGTCTGGGCAAGACCGGTGGCCGTGGCCACAAAGGCCAGAAGTCACGCAGTGGCGGCAGCGTCAAGCCAGGTTTTGAAGGCGGTCAGATGCCGTTGCAGCGTCGCCTGCCAAAATTTGGTTTTACCTCTGCCAAGTCACTGGTATCTGAAGAAGTCCGCGTGGCTGAGCTGGCGAAAGTAGCCGGTGATGAAGTCACTCTTGACACGCTGAAAGATGCCAACGTGCTGAAGGACTCTACGCGTCATGCGAAGATTATCCTGTCAGGCGATCTCAACAAGGCGGTTACGGTTCGCGGCATCAAGTGCACTAAGGGTGCGCGGGCTGCTATCGAAGCCGCTGGCGGAAAGGTAGAGGACTAAATGGCCAAGTCAGGAAATATGCCGGCGATGGGTAGCGGTCTGAGTGAACTATGGGCGCGTCTGCGCTTCGTGCTCCTCGCCATTGTGGTCTACCGTATCGGTGCCCACATTCCCGTACCCGGTATCAATCCTGACCAGCTTGCTGCCTTGTTTAGGGAGCAACAGGGTACCATTCTGGGCATGTTCAACATGTTCTCGGGTGGTGCACTGGAGCGCATGAGTGTCCTCGCGCTGGGTATTATGCCCTATATTTCCGCGTCGATTATCATGCAGCTGATGTCCGCGGTTTCCCCCATCTTGAACAGCTCAAGAAGGAAGGGGAAGCCGGCCGCCGCAAGATCAGCCAGTACACCCGCTACGGCACGGTGATACTGGCATTGGTTCAGGCCACCGGTATGTCGGTGGGCCTGGCTAGTCAGGGAATTGCCTACAGCGCTGACTTCAGCTTCTATTTCACTGCTATTGTCACCTTTGTGTCAGGTGCAGTGTTCATGATGTGGCTGGGCGAGCAGATTACCGAAAAAGGCATCGGCAACGGTATCTCATTGCTGATCTTTGCTGGTATCGTCGCCGGGCTTCCTGGTGGCATCGGTCAGGCTTTCGAGCTTGCCCGTAATGAAGGCGCCTGGAATGTACTGCCGCTGTTGGCTTTGTCTGCACTAGGTATCGCCACTGTGGCGTTCGTGGTGTTCATCGAGCGCGGCCAACGCCGTCTCAAGGTGAACTACCCACGTCGTCAGGTGGGAAACAAGATGTATGCAGGCCAAAGCAGTTATCTGCCTTTGAAAGTTAATATGGCCGGTGTCATTCCGGCTATCTTTGCTTCCAGTATTCTACTGTTCCCGGCATCGATCGGTCAGTGGATGGGGGCGGGTGAAGGCATGGAGTGGCTGCAGCGCGCATCTCAGGCGCTCGGCCCGGGTCAACCGCTTTATATCTTGCTTTTCGCGGCGGCAGTGGTATTCTTCTGCTTCTTTTACACAGCGCTGGTCTTTAACCCTAAAGATGTGGCTGACAATCTTAAAAAGTCAGGTGCCTTCTTGCCGGGGATACGTCCAGGTGAGCAAACTGCTCGCTACATAGATAAGGTCATGACACGTCTGACCTTGTTCGGTGCACTGTACATCACCGCAGTTTCTCTGATGCCCCAGTTTTTGATTGTGGCCTGGAATGTTCCGTTCTTCTTTGGCGGTACATCCCTGTTGATTGTCGTGGTGGTTATCATGGACTTCATGGCTCAGGTGCAGTCGCATTTGATGTCCAATCAGTACGATTCAGTAATGAAGAAGTCCAACCTGAAAGGCTACGGCAGCGGCGGCATCATGCGCTGAGGCGATGTCCAACGCTTTAATACCCGTGAGGGAAGCCCCTCGGCAACCAGTGTCGAGGGCGCACCGCGAGACGGTTTTTGGAGAAAGATCGATGAAAGTTCGAGCTTCCGTAAAGAAAATGTGCCGTAACTGCAAGATTATCCGTCGCAATGGCGCTGTACGCGTTATTTGCACGGAGCCTCGGCACAAGCAGCGTCAGGGTTAATCCTGGCCTGAACATGCTGGCGTCAGGGTCTCTGCTGCCTGGCTGGTTGCAATGCTTGCAATCCAGCTCTGGTAGAGGTATTCTGTTGCGCCTTTTAAAGATGAACAAACGAGCAAGCCGCTCAAACTTCGGAGTAAGCTGATGGCCCGTATTGCAGGCGTCAATATCCCGGACAACAAGCATGCGGCGATCTCGCTGACCTACATCTTCGGGATTGGCCGTACCCGTGCTGAGCACATCTGTGCTGCAGCTGGTATCGCGCCGACTACCAAGATTCAGGACCTGTCCAGTGAAGAACTGGATACCGTTCGTTCTGAAGTTGGTAAGTATACCGTAGAAGGCGACCTACGCCGTGATGTCACGCTGAATATCAAGCGTCTCATGGACTTGGGTTGCTACCGTGGTCTGCGTCATCGCCGTAGTCTTCCGCTGCGTGGTCAGCGGACCAAGACTAACGCGCGTACCCGTAAGGGCCCGCGTAAGCCGATCCGCAAATAACACGCAGGCTCTTTAATAGAGAGTTGACGTAAAGACAGGAATAGACATCAACATGGCTAACCCGCGTAGTAACCGTAAAAAGGTTAAAAAGCAGGTAGTGGACGCCGTAGCGCATATCCATGCCTCTTTTAACAACACGATCGTGACGATCACAGACCGCCAGGGCAATGCTCTTTCATGGGCAACTGCCGGTGGTTCGGGTTTTCGTGGTTCTCGCAAGAGCACCCCGTTCGCTGCTCAAGTAGCAAGTGAACGTGCAGCAACTGCTGCAGCCGAGTATGGTGTGAAAAACGTCGACGTGCTGGTCAAAGGCCCAGGTCCTGGTCGTGAATCCGCCGTGCGCGCACTCAATGCCGCCGGCTTCCGCGTGCAAAGCATCACTGACGCGACGCCCATTCCCCACAATGGCTGCCGTCCGCCTAAGAAACGCCGCGTTTAAGGAGACAGATTCATGGCTCGTTATATTGGACCGAAGTGCAAACTGTCTCGTCGTGAAGGCACAGACCTCTTTTTAAAGAGTGGTGTGACTCCCTTCGAGAAAAAGTGTAAATCCGAACAGATTCCGGGTGTACACGGCCAGCGTCGTCAGCGTCTTTCCGACTACGGCTTGCAGCTTCGTGAGAAGCAGAAAGTACGCCGTATGTATGGCGTACTCGAAAAGCAGTTCCGTAACTACTACAAAGAAGCCGCCCGCCTGAAAGGTGCAACCGGTGAAGTATTGTTGCAGTTGCTCGAATCCCGACTGGATAACGTCGTCTACCGCATGGGCTTTGGCTCGACTCGCTCAGAAGCACGTCAGCTGGTCAGTCACAAGGCAATTGCTGTGAACGGCAAAACCGTTAACGTGGCTTCCTATCAGGTCAAGCCAGGTGACGTTGTTTCCGTTCGCGAAAAGGCGAAGAATCAGGCTCGCATCCAAAGCGCCATGGCCCTGGCGGCCAACCGTGGTGATGTGATCTGGATCGAAACAGACGCCAAGAAGATGGAAGGCACTTTCAAGGCTCTGCCTGAACGCGGTGACCTGACTGCCGACATCAACGAAAATCTGATCGTCGAGCTGTACTCGAAGTAAGTCTTGACTGGCTTCTTCATGTCCGGGCGTGGTGCCTAACCCGCCCGGTTATTCTGGATTGTTTTACTGACTTTCCAGAGTGCTCAGAACCCGTTTGGCAGCCTGAAAGGTGTTTTTATGCAGCGTTCAGTGACAGAGTTTCTCCGTCCTCGCGACATCAAGGTCGAAGAAATTAGCGCACATCATGCCAAGATCGTTCTCGAACCCTTCGAGCGCGGCTTTGGTCACACTCTTGGGAATGCACTGCGTCGCATTCTGCTTTCGTCCATGCCCGGTGCCGCCGTGGTTGAGGCTGAAATCGCAGGTGTCGAGCATGAATATAGTGCCATCGAAGGAGTGCAGGAGGACGTAATTGAAATCCTCCTGAACCTTAAAGATGTTGCGATCAAAATGCACAGCCGCGATGAGGCGGTGCTCTCGCTGAACAAGCAGGGCCCAGCCGTCGTCACTGCTGGCGACATTGCACTTGATCACAGCGTTGAAATCGTCAACCCGGATCACGTCATTGCGCACGTAAACGAAGGTGCCGAGCTGAAAATTCAGCTTAAAGTGGCACTGGGGCGCGGCTACGAGCCTGCTGATGTTCGTGGTTCAGATGATGAATCACGGGCGATTGGCCGCCTGCAGCTGGATGCTACTTTCAGCCCTGTGCGTCGTGTTTCTTATGCCGTTGAAGCAGCCCGTGTCGAGCAGCGTACTGACCTCGATAAGCTGATTATCGATCTGGAAACAGACGGCACCCTGGATCCAGAAGAGGCTATCCGCCGCAGTGCGACCATCTTGCAAGAGCAGTTGGCCGCCTTCGTCGACCTTGAAGCTGATAAAGAGCAAGAAGTCGAAGAGGAAGAGGATCATGTTGATCCGATTCTACTGCGCCCCGTAGACGATCTTGAGTTGACTGTTCGCAGCGCGAACTGCCTGAAAGCCGAGAATATTTATTACATTGGTGATCTGATTCAGCGTACCGAAGTTGAGCTGCTGAAGACACCTAATCTCGGCAAGAAGTCCTTGAATGAAATCAAGGATGTACTGGCAGCACGTGGCTTGTCCCTCGGCATGCGGTTAGAGAACTGGCCGCCAGCAAGCCTGAAGGACGACAAGGCCTCCGCGTGAGCGTCATCTTGAGTCCCAGTTTGGTAAGGAATCACAACCATGCGTCATCGTAAGAGTGGTCGTCATTTAAATCGTACCAGCTCGCACCGTCAGGCCATGTTCAAAAACATGTCTGTATCACTGGTCGAGCATGAAATTATCAAGACAACCCTGCCGAAAGCCAAAGAGCTGCGTCGCGTTATTGAGCCGCTGATTACTCTGGCCAAGCAGGATAGCGTTGCCAACCGTCGTTTGGCGTTTTCCCGCACGCGTTCCAAGGAAGCGGTGGGCAAACTGTTCAACGAACTGGGCCCGCGTTATGCCGAGCGTCCGGGTGGCTACATCCGTATTCTCAAGTGCGGTTTCCGCGCCGGTGATAACGCGCCGATGGCATACGTTGAACTGGTAGACCGCCCCATGGTGGAAGACGTCGCCGTCGAAGATTAAGTTCTGTTTCGACGCAAGGGTGACGGTAAAACCGGCCTGATATCTCTGGCATAATGCCAGTGACTATCAGGCCGGTTTTTTTGCTGCTTTTTTAATTGCTGATGGGACTGGATGGCAGATACAGATAGCTTAAAAACCGCTATTCTCTATGTCACTAATAGCAGTAGCGCTCAATCAGTGACGGAATAGTTTGTTATCAACAAGGAACTCAGAGGGCTTGATCATGCAGGCTGGCCATTGTTCGAACGCTCAGCATCGTAGCGCCTATCGGCCAGGTGCCTCTATCATGCTGGCTGTCCTGATACTGCTGATGCTGTCAGTAGCTTCCGTCGCGCAGGCAAACCCCCGCTATGCCGGTATCGTGGTTGATCTGGATAATGGTGAAGTGCTCTACGCTGAAAACGCGGACGAGCGCCGTTACCCGGCTTCTCTGGTCAAGATGATGACGCTTTACATGACGTTTGAAGCATTGGAGAGTGGCCGCCTTTCGTTGCATCAACCGTTGCCTGTATCGGCCTATGCTGCTGCAAAGCCAGCCGTTAAATTATGGCTGCCAGCGGGCAGCACTATTACGGTTGATCAGGCCATTCGCGCCTTGGCCGTGCGGTCTGCCAATGACGTGGCTGCTGTTCTTGCAGAAGCACTGGGGGTCTGAAGGCATGTTTGCGCTACAGATGACCGAACGTGCCCGTGAGCTTGGTATGACCTCTACCACCTTCAAAAACGCCTCCGGCCTGCCTGATAGTGGCCAGGTGACCACCGCTCGAGACATGGTTCGACTTGCGGTGCGAGTGATGGATGACTTTCCGCAGTACTATCATTATTTTGGATTGCAGTCGTTCAACTTTAACGGCAAAACGCATAAAAGTCATAACCGTTTGGTACGTAACTATCCTGGGGCTGACGGCTTGAAAACCGGTTTTATCCGCGCGTCCGGTTTTAACGTAGCGACGACCGCCACTCGGGGTAACCGCCGTCTGGTCGGGATAGTCATGGGGGCTTTACGTCCAAGTCGCGTGATGCCCATATGGCGGATTTGCTAGATCGAAGCTTTCTCCGTTCACGCCTGCGCGACCAGGGCAACTGGCTGGCCAATGCCGATTTTTCGCGTGAATATATGCGCTTTGATGCATCGCCTCCGCGTTACTCACAGCCCGCCTATGCCAGTATCAGCAATGCTTATATTGACAATCGCAATGCCAGCAATTCTGCCAATCCGGTTCGCGAGGTTCGTGAAGTGGCTATTCGTGCGGCCACTCGACCCACGTCGGCGAGTCATGGGGGTGGGGGGTTCAGCTAGGCGCTTTTGCTGAAGAAGGCCTGGCGCGGCGCATGGCAACCCAGGCATCGCAGAAGCTAGGCACTTACATAAGCGGCCAAGTGGCCGTACAGGCAGTGCCAGGCCAAAATCAGCTGTTTCGTGCCCGTGTGGTTTCCCTTGATGAACAGCAAGCTCGTCGCGCCTGTGTGCAGCTACGCTCTCAGGGCATGGATTGTATGGTCGTAAACGCCAGCCTGTAGTGTTAAGTTAAGTATATGACCCCCGCCTGGGTAACCTCGCGGGGTTTTTTGTTTATCTGGATAACGAGAAACGTTGATATGACCACTTCTTTCAAAGGCATTATGTTCATGTGTATCGGGGTGCTGTTTCTGGCGCTGGGCGATGCCGTGTCCAAATGGCTGGGAGAAGTGCACTCACCACTGCAAATCGTGTTTTTCCGCACCCTAGTATCCTTGCCGCTGATTGCGCTACTGGCCCACTTTGGTGCTGGTGGCCTGCGCAAGCTGCAAACGCGCAGGCCTAAGGTGCATCTGATGCGGGGGTGATTTATACCGGCACCATGGGCTTTTTGTCTGGGGGCTGACCATGCTGCCCCTGGCGGAAGCCACAGCCATTGTCTTTGTCGCGCCCATGTTTGTCACTCTGCTCTCCGTTCCTTTGCTCGGCGAGCGTATTGACCCGCCTGTACTGATTGCCTCACTGGTCGGGTTTGTGGGCGTGGTCATTGTGGTACGCCCGGGCGGAGAGGCCTTCCAGCTGGGTTCATTGGTGATGATAGCGGCGGCGGTCTGTTACGCCTTGATGATGATTACCGCCCGCCGCTATGGTGGCCGTGAGCACCTCTGGGCCATGGTGTTCTATATGACGCTGATCCCCATGCTGCTGACGGCACTGACGCTTCCCTGGGTATGGCAGACGCCTCATCCGCAGCATTGGCCCGGCTTTCTGCTGTCAGGCGTTTTAGGCGTCGGCGCCACGGCGTTTATCACCATGGCTTTTCGCCATGCCCCCGCCGCGATTGCCGCCCCCTTTGATTACACTGCCATGCTGTGGGCGGTGCTGCTGGGCTGGTGGTTCTGGGGTGAATTACCGGATATCTGGGTGCTGGTGGGTAGCGTGCTGATTATTAGCAGCGGCCTGGCGATTGCTTACCACGACCGCCGTACTAGCCTTAAGCGTCGGCCCACTGCCTAGCCAGATGATAGGCACTCTCACGAGGAGACGCTTGCCCGCAGATCGCTGAAATCACCGCAACTCCGGCAGCACCACTGCGTTTGGCATCACGCATATGAGCGGCCTTCAACCCACCAATGGCAACGCCCGGTAAGCGGCTGGCTGAGGTTAAGGCTGCCAGGCCCTCAAAGCCAATGGGCGGCTCGTGATCGCCTTTGCTGGGCGTGGCAAATACCGGGCCAAAACCAAAATAATCCAGCAGGCTGATTGGCGCTTGGGAAAGCTGCATCAAGGTGTTGACCGAAAGGCCAATGATCGCCTTCTCGCCTAGCGCTTGACGGGCCTGTTCGATGGTGGCATCGCTTTGCCCGACATGCAGCCCATCGGCCTGGCTGGCAATTGCCACCTCAAGGCGGTCGTTAATGATCAAAGGAACGCCGGTTCCTGCCAGCAGGCTTTTCAGCCGTTTGGCCTGCTCAGTCATGGCCGCATTACTGGCCTGCTTGTCGCGCAGTTGTACAATGCTGACACCGCCAGCAACAGCGTCTTCAACGGTACGTTCCAGGGTTTTTTCAGCACATAAACCTGCATCGGTTACCAGGTATAGCGAAAGATCAAGCGGCATCCATTGGCTCCATTTTCAAACAGGTGTCCAGATCCTGGGGGTAAGCTGGTAAAGGGCATCCAGAAAGGCGGGGGTAAAGCTTCCCGGCCCGCTGGCCATCTGTCCTGCCCGCTCGCCTGCCAGGGCAAAGCAGCCAAAGGCGGCGGCTGTTGCCGTCACTGGCGATGTTGGGTCAGCGCCCACAAACGCCGCTACCGCAGCGCTTAGCCCGCATCCTAGCGTCGTCACCCTCGGCATCAGGGCATGGCCGCCATAAAGGCGTAATGACTGATGGCCATCGGTAATGATGTCGGTTTCACCGCTGACCCCAACAATGCAACCTTGTTGCCTGGCCAGCTGGCGGGCTGCCGTATGGGCGTCTTCTGAGCTGACCGTACTGTCCGCGCCGCGCCCTGGGTTGGCAATGCCGTTAAGGCTAAGAATTTCAGAGGCGTTGCCGCGTATCACAGCGGGCTTGAGAGCCAGCAGCTCAGCGCACAGTTGTTGGCGGTAAGCGGTGGCACCGACGGCAACAGGATCCAGCACCCAGGGCGTGCCAGACGCCTGAGCCGCGCGGGCGGCTATCTGGATGCTATGTGCCCAAGGAGCAGAAATGGTGCCGATATTGACTGAAAGCGCTGCAGACAGCCGCACAAACTCGGCGACTTCCTGCTCAGCATGGAGCATGGCGGGGGAGGCCCCAAGGGCCAGCAGGATATTCGCGCTACTGTTCATCGCCACATAATTGGTAATGCAGTGCGTCAGAGGGGTCACTTGGTGTAAGTGGGTCAAATGCTGACCCAAAGGCGCTATTGTCATGCTGTCATACATTCCTCCCGGGCGGGAGGCAATGGAAGCGTTTTGCCCCCACGACTCCCTACGCCGGTATTATCCGGATCAGGTAGTGAGGGTGCGTCTCAGCTTGGTACCGTCTTATCGTGGTACTTTGGCCAACATGGCCGTTCAAGCGCCCCTGTCGTTTTTTCAAAGCAGAAGTTTAACCGAACATCAGAAGTCTGGCGAATCCTTCATTTGAAAGCGATGCGTGTTCCATAGGTCAGCATTTCATCCGGCGACATGGCACGGCCAGGAACCCCGATCATTTCATCGCCACACTGATCAGCAAAGGTCAACACACCGTGGTGCAGGCCGAGCTGGCCAAGCTTGTCGCGAATCTCGCCGGTACCAAGGAAAGAAAGAACGCGACCGTCGTTGTCACTCAGCTCTGATACACCATTGGCATGATGAAAACGTACGGTATAGATACCGTCCATGGATTCCACCTCAACAATCGGTGAAAAACCATTCTGTAGCGCATGTGCCAACTGGCGATAGCTGAGACGGTCGCCTAACTGATAGTCAATGCTAGTCATGATGAACTCCTGAAGACGGGGCAATACTGATTGTTCTGTACAGTCTTTGATTAACTAGTGTAGAGCAATCGTCAATCTTTGCCAGCCATCCCGGCGATAAATTCATTAACGCACCGCGTCCAAGGCGTGTTGTTGCAGTTGAATCAAGGGGATAACATCCAGGGCTTTTTCATGAGTGGCGGATAAAATAATCGGTGGTGCCAGGCCAACCACGGCGGCTTCCTTCCAGCGGCTGGCACACAGGCACCAACGATCGCCGGGTTTGAGGCCAGCAAAGCCGAATTCCGGGTGAGGAGTCACTAGGTCATTGCCCTGAGCGCGAGAGAACGCCAGAAACTCCTCGGTCACCATGGCGCAGACGGCATGCACTCCATGATCATTAGGGCCAACGCGGCAAAACCCATCGCGGTAAAACCCAGTTACCGGGTCATGGCAGCAAGGGGTTAGCGGTTCACCCAAAACATTACGGTCACGTGACATCTTATCGACTCCTAAAAGGGGCTAGCTTGCCCGTTGCGTGTTCGAGTGGTCTGCCTGCATACTGCAAGACAGCGCCTATGAAAATATATTCTATATTTTACATGAGCAAATTCATGTACAAGCCTACAAGGATATTCTGACATGGCTTTCAGCGGGGAACACCATCCTGGCGTGGCGCCAACGCCCGAAGAAACTCAAGGTTTTCGTCTTAACCACACAATGTTGCGCATCAAGGACCCTGAACGTGCCCTGGCATTCTATTCTCAGGTGTTTGGCATGCAGGTCATGCGTCGGCTGGATTTTGAAGAGATGCAGTTCTCGCTCTACTTCCTGGCCAACCTGGAAGACGGCGACACCGTGCCTGAAGATGTATCAGCCCGTACAGCCTGGACCTTCAGCCAGAAAGGCCTGCTGGAGCTGACCCACAACTGGGGCACCGAAGACCAGCCCGACTTTGCCTACCATGATGGTAACGCCGAGCCACAGGGCTTTGGACATATCTGCTTTTGCGTGCCTAACCTTGAAGCCGCCCAGGCCTGGTTTGACGAGCACGACGTGACCTTCGTCAAACGCGCCGACCAGGGCAAGATGCAAGACGTGATTTTCGTCAAGGATGCGGATGGTTACTGGATCGAAGTGATACAGGCAGACCGCATGGCTAACAAGGGCGACTGAGCATGGCGCATCTGCTGTTCCGGTTGCGCCATGTGACCGATGAAGAAGCCATGGAAGTTCGTCAGCTGCTCGAAGAACACGGCTTTGATACCTACGAGACCCAGGCGGGGTTTTTCCGCCTGGGGGTAGACGCCATCTGGCTGCGCGATAGCCGCCAGAAAGAAGCCGCAGAAGCCGCGCTCAAGGAATACCAGGCAGGCCGCCTTGAAAAGGCCCGCCGCGAACATGCAGAAGCCTTGGCCAGAGGTGAAGTCTCCAGCTTCTGGCAACGCCTGCTGCAACATCCCTTTCAGTTCACCCTGGTGATCCTGGGGGTGGCACTGATCGTGCTGCTGACATTACTGCCCTTTATTGGTCTGGCGCGTTAATGACCGCCAGGTGGCCGCGTTTAAGATACAGCTGCACGCCCTCGCTGCCTGCTTTGAGCTGTGGGGCTGCACCACAAGGAAAGCGGCACCAGCTGCCCGCGACGTATTCACTTTTGTCGCTGATCAGCGAGCCTTGCAGGACAAATAGTTCCAGGCCGCCGCCCAACGGTGGGTAAGTTACCTGTGTGTCGGCTTCCCAGCGCTCCAGGCTGACCCGTTCACCGCCATAGGTATGCAGCATTTTGTAGGTGATGCCTGCGCGGCGGTCAGGCTGCCAGGGCAGGCGGTGCGCCGGCACGGCCAGCTGGAGGATATCGTCAGGGTCGAACTGATGCAGTTTGACCAGGATCAGAGCGCCCTCGTCGCCAATCTGCGGTGTATGCCCCGTACCAATCGGGTTGCGCAGGTAACTGCCTGCGGGATAGCGGCCATGCTCATCAGCAAAAACGCCTTCAAGCACCAGTATTTCTTCGCCGCCGCCGTGGGTATGGCGGCTGAACTGGGTGTTAGGCGCGTAGCGAACCAGGCTGGTGGCGCGGGCCACCTCGTCACCAATGCGGTCCAGCATCATACGTTCCACACCCGCACTGGGAGACGTAACCCACTGATAGCGCTCCGGTGTGACACAGGCAAAATCATTAAAATCGGCGTTTACACGCATGGCTTGAGCTCTTGCAATCGGGGAATGGCAGGGTTCGGGAAACAAGTTTCGGCGTCTCTTGCGTGAAATGCAATCCAAAAAATACCGCCCGAGGGCGGTATCCAATCGTTTACATTGTTATTTCTGTCTCACAGTCAATGATCATGCTGGTCGTCATGGTCGTCATGGTCGTCATGGTCGTCATGGTCGTCATGGTCGTCATGGTCGTCATGGTCGCTGGCGTGATGATCATCATGACCCGGCTGCGCCAGTGCTGCGTTCAGCACCTCGGCGTTATGGCGCATCATTCCCAGGTAAGTACTCGCTTCACCTTCGCTGGCCAGCGCATCCGCATACAGGGTGCCGGCTATGGGCAGGCCAGTTTCCTCGGCCAGCTGGGTAATGATCGACTGATTGGTCATGTTCTCGTGGAACAGCGCCTGCACATCCTGTTCCTCAATCACATCCACCAATGCAGCAATGCTGGCAGCGCTGGGGTCCGCCTCGGTAGAAAGCCCGACCGGTGAGAGAAAACGCAACCCATAGGCGTTGGCAAAATACCCAAACGAATCATGTCCGGTAATAATGGTGGTCGATGCCGGAATCTCGCTGAGCAGGTCGCGCATTTCGCTATCCACTGCGGCCATTTCTTCCAGGTAGCGCTCGGCATTGGCACGGTAAGTGTCAGCATTGTCGCTGTCGGCTTCAATCAGCCCATCGCGGATATTGGCCACATAGACTTGGGCCTGCTGCATATCCTGCCAAGCGTGGGGGTCTTCATTACCATGGGCGTGGCCTTCATGATCATCGTGCTCATCATGGCCTTCATGACCATGCTCATCATGCTCTTCGTGACCATGCTCATCATGTTCGTCATGACCATGCTCATCATGTTCGTCATGACCATGCTCATCATGCTCCGAGTGCTCATCCTCTGCCTGAGGGCTGAAAGCACGCGCATTAATGCCTTCGGCGGCCGTTACCAGGGGGCCGTTATAGTCGCTGGCATCAATCAGGCGCTCCATCCAGCCTTCAAACAGCAGGCCGTTGAACACCACCAGATCCGCCTGCGCCAGCGAGCGCGCATCGCCAGGGCTGGGGGAGAAGACATGAGCATCACCATCAGCACCCACCAGTGACGTCACCTCCACATGCTCACCGCCGACGTTTTCGACCATATCCGCCAGAATGGAAAAACTGGTGACCACATTGACGCGTTCCGCCGCCATGGCAGCAGGCAGGGCCAGCAGGGTGCCCGCACCCACTAACCAGCGTGATAAAGAAGAAGGCATCATCTTGACTCCTGTAAAGCAACCGCTGCCAGGCAGCGTTAGGTTAACGATTGTGTTTCAATCGGGGTCGTCTTGCGCCTCAAGCGGGCGGCCAGACTGTGGTAGCGCCCGAACAAGGCGGATAAAAGATAGCCCGTGCCCGCCAGCAGGATAATGCTCGGCCCGGACGGCAGATCAAAATGGAACGACAGCAGCAGCCCGCCAGTGCTGGCCAGCATCGCCAGCACAATGGCAATGCCGATCAGGCCTTCCAGGCGCTTGCTCCAGAAGCGTGCCGAGGTGGCTGGCAGCATCATCAGCCCCACCGCCATCAGGGTGCCCAGGGTCTGAAAGCCCGCCGTCAGGTTGAGCACCAGCAAACCCAGGAAAATACTGTGAATCCACTGGTTGCGCCGCCCCTGGCCGCGCAGGAATAGCGGGTCCAGGCACTCGACCACCAAGGCGCGAAAAATCACCGCCAGAATGATCACAATCAAAGTGCTGATGCTGGCAATCAACAACAGGGCCGTGGAGTTGATGGCCAGGATCGAGCCGAACAGCACATGAGTAAGATCAACGCTGCTGCCACCCAGCGAAATCAGCATGACGCCCGCCGCCAGCGAGATAATAAAAAAGCTCGCCATGGCCGCATCCTCGCGCTGCCCTCCCATCTTGGAGACCGCCCCGGCCAGCAGCGCCACAAAGACCCCGAAGATAATCCCGCTGATGCTCATCACCGGCAGCGAAAACCCCGCCAGCAGAAAACCCAGGGCCACGCCCGGCAGAATGGCATGGGCCATGGCATCGCCAATCAAGCTCATGCCACGCAACACCAGAAAAACCCCCAGAGTCGGCGCCGCCAACGACAGCGCCAACCCCGCCACCACGGCGCGGCGCATAAAGCCATAATCAAAAGGCGCGATCAGCCAGCTATCAAGCAGTTCCCACATAATGCCCTCCAGACGTGAACGGCAAGGGGTTAACCGGCCTGTGCGCCGACACCAGCTCGCTAGGCAGCATCCAGTAAGCGCGGCCGCCTTCCAGCAACAGCACCTCATCTGCCAGGCGCTGCAAATGATCCATATCGTGCAGCACCACAATCAGCGTCATGCCGTCATCGGCCATCTGGCGCAGAATAGGCACCAGCACGCTCACGGTTTCGCTATCCACGTTGGCAAAGGGCTCATCCAGCAGCAGAAGCTCTGCCTCCTGCATCAGGGTGCGGCCAATCAGGGCGCGCTGGCGCTGGCCGCCGGAAAGCTCGCCCAAAGGGCGATGGGCCAGATGCGAAATGCCCAGGCGTGCCATGATGTCGCGACCCTTGCGATAGTGCGCCGCGCAATAGCCCTTTAGCGCCCCATGGCTTGGCCAGCTGCCGGTCATCACCAGCTCTTCCACGCTCATTGGAAAGGTCAGGTCTAACGCCAGCTGCTGAGGCAGCCAGGCCCGCCGCTCCGGCGGTATGGCACATACCACCTCGCCGCTTATGGGGCTTAGCTCACCCATAATGGCTTGAATCAGCGTACTTTTACCGGCGCCATTGGCACCAATCAGGGCAGTAATTGCCCCGGCCTTAAACTCACCGGAAACATGTTCCAGCACGCTGCGCCGCGCCTGGGCCAGGTGCAGGTCGTGAAGTATCAGGCGGGAGGGTGTCTTATAACTCATGATGCCCAACCACCTGCCCAAACAACCAGCAGCCACAGCACCGCCAACGGCAGCGCCACCAATGCCAGGCGTTTCACCGCCGACAGCGACATCAGGGAAAAATGACAAGGCCCCTCGCGGTTATGTCGATGTGAGTGCTCACTCATCAGGCGTCCTCTAAACAAGCAACAACGATAGCATAAAATAAGTTATAACATAACGTTTTAGCGTTACGTTGCGCAGTGCAAAACGCCGCATTGTACGCCCCGCACACGGATAGGCAATGGTGAAGGGGGCATGGTGTAGAGGTCGTTAAATAAGCTAAGAATTATTGAGATTAATGGAATTGGCGCAGGATGGGTGGTTAGATGGGGAGCATGACTCATGGAGATAGACAGGGAGGTGGGGAATGAGCCGGATGGATCGCACCTATAAAATTCATGAAATATTGAAAGCATCGCGCCATCCTGTAGCCATGCGAATATTCATGGCTGAACTTGAAACCAGTCGCAATACGATTACGCGTGATTTCGAATTTCTCAGAGATGCCTTAGGAGCGCCATTAATCTATTCCCGTGAATACAATGGGCATCTTTATGACCCCAACGCTCCTTCTTTCGAGCTGCCGGGTTTTTGGATGAAACCTGCTGAACTCCATGCCCTCCTGGCTTGTGAGCAATTGCTGGAAAATGTTCAGCCAGGGCTTATTGCTTTCCATTTAAGCCCGCTCAAAAAAGGTGCAGCAGTTGCTGGGGGAGTCAGGTCATGATGCCGAGCAGATAAGTGAGCGCATACGCATCCAACCTATCCAAAATCGCATTTCAGAAAATAGAGTGTTTGATCCTGTTGCTCAGGCCCTTGGCAGGGCACTGCCTTGAGTTTGACTACCAGTCGAGAAGCGAAGCTGGTGACTCTCAACGTCGATGTGCTCACCCTCAACGTTTACTTCACTACCGTTCAAATTGGTACCTGTTAGCACTTTGTGAGCGTGCAAAAGCATTGCGTCTGTTCTCCTTAGACAGAATGATCAACATTGAAACAACAATGGATCCTTGCCATCGACTCAATGCTACCGAGCTGGATGAGTTTTCGCTCGCAGGATTCGGTATTTTTGGTGGTAAGCCGAAAGATGTTGCACACCTGCTTTTTCTGAACATGCCGCTAGGTGGGTAGCTGAAGAAAAGTGGCATCCTGAGCAAGAAAGCCAATGGCAGGCTGATGGTTATCACCTAAAAGTTCCGTATGCCGATGACCGAGAATTAGAACTCATTTCAAAACTGTCTTTTGAGACGATTAAAACAAATCAGCGAACATCCGATTAACGTGAATGCATAGTGTATATCGGTTCGCCGCTCGTACCGTGTTGCAAGTCGTCTCATCTGCTCCAACCAGGCAAAGGTGCGCTCAACTACCCAGCGATGACGCCCCAAGCGCTGCGTGTCTTCTACACCACGTCTGGCTATACGCGCTTGAATATGCCGTCGGCGACAGGCACGACGACAGCGTGCAAAGTCATAAGCCTTATCGGCGTGAAGCTTGGTGGGCCTTTGACGTGGGCGACCAGATCGACCTGCAACAGGTTTTATCGTATCCAATAGAACAGATAAAGGAATGCTGTCATGCATGTTGGCACCTGATAGAACAACTGCCAAAGGGGTTCCTTGTCGGTCAGTCAGAAGGTGCCGCTTTGTGCCGGGTCGTCCGCGATCCGTTGGGTTTGGCCCAGTGGCAGATCCCCTTTTTTGCCTTGATGGAAGCACTGTCCATGCAGGCACGGTCCCAGTCGAGTTGTTCGGCTTCCTGTAAATGACTTAGCAACGTCTGGTGAAGCTTTTCCCAGACGCCGGCGTCGTGCCAATCACGCAGTCGTCGCCAACAGGTTACACCGGAACCGCATCCCATTTCCTGTGGCAACATCTCCCAAGGAATGCCTGATTTGAGTACAAACAGAATGCCTGTCAATGCGGCACGATTAGAAATACGTGGCCTACCACCTTCGTGCTTGGGCGGTTCAGGTGGTAAAAGCGGTTCAACAATGTTCCAGAGCTCATCAGGTACGATTTTCTTAGCCATAATGGATCGAGCTTAGGATATTAATGCTTGATTTCAAGGGTTTTGAAATAAGCTCTTAGTGATGGAAATTCTGCGTTATGGTGGAGAAGTGGAAGTGTTAGATCCACCAGAGCTGAGAGCCGAAGTAGCTCAACGCATCCGGACAATGGCTTGATCTGGCAACAGTTTTCCGGACGCTTTTTTAAGCGGCTGCTCGTAGCCTCGATTCATAGTCCGCTGGACTCATATAGTCGTTGCTAGAGTGCAACCGCACCCGGTTATAAAACACCTCGATATACTCGAAAATCGCCTGTCTTGCTTCCTCTCGCGTTTTGAAGTCCTCGTGATACACCAGCTCGGTCTTCAGCGTATGAAAGAAGCTTTCTGACGGGGCGTTGTCCCAACAGCTACCCTTGCGGCTCATGCTGCACTTGAATTCATGCTGTTTGAGCAAGCCCTGGAAGCTATCCGAAGCATATTGGCTGCCACGGTCACTATGAACTAGCAGACCAGCTTCTGGCCGACGTTTAAAGATCGCCATGGTCAGCGCGTCGTTCACTAATGCTGCCGGCATCCGGCTATCCATGGACCACCCGACAACTGCACGTGAGCAAAGGTCAATGAAGACAGCAAGGTACAGCCAGCCCTCCCGTGTTGCGACATAAGTGATGTCGCCAACATAAGCCTGATTAAGCTCTGATGCCGTAAAATTACGGTCCAACAGGTTCGGGGCGACCGGCTTGTTATGCTTCGAGTTAGTCGTCGCTTTGAACTTGCGCCGCATCTTGCATTCAAGACCCTCTTCATCCATCAATCGGCCGATTCGACGGCGGCTTACGATCTTACCGTCTTCGGCTAGTTTTTTTTTTGAATACGCCGTGTGCCATAGGTGGAACGGCTCTTTTCATGATGTTCACGAATACTGGCCTTCAACGCCTGATCATCCTGGGCTCGCTGACTAGGCGGTCTGGTTCGCCACTCGTAATAGCCACTGCGAGATACCTCAAACACTCGGCACATAAGGGCGGTGCTAAACCTACCCCGATGTTCCTCGATGAACGCATATCTCAGGTTGATTCTTTGGCGAAGAAGGCGGCCGCCTTTTTTAACAGAGCTCGCTCTTCCTTCAGCCGAGCATTTTCACGCCGGAGTTGCTTCAATTCTTCATACAGGTGTTTGTCATCAACCACACCACTTGCCTCACTCGTCTGCTTATCATGGAGCTTACTCATCCAGGTATGCAGCGTGTTGACGTTAACACCTAACTCGCGTGCGGACTGGGCGACCGGTTGACCGGACTCCACCGCTAGTTTGACGGCAGATTCTCTAAATTCAGCTGTATAAGAATTACTTTTCTTCTGACTCATGACACACACCTTGATGGGCAGATAATTTTATCTGCGTCTGTGTGTCCGGGAAACTATAACCACTTCAGCTGATATCTATTCAAAATGCTGATAGGTGGTGCACTGGTTGGGGCAGTCAGTGTTATAGGATTGGTATCTTAATATTATCAAGGGGGCATCATGCTTAGGAAAAGAAGCGAAAACGTTTCATCTGTTGCAGTAAAACCCTATGCAGCATGCCCCGCTAAATCATTCACAGCAGCCGATGGCCGCATTCGTCCTGGCCGAAGTGTTGAAAGTCATTGTCAGATAGTAGGCGAAGTGGCGAAAGAGCTGATTCGACGTTTTCCTCTTCAAGACATATTCCCTAAAGGAGCGGCTTATCTTGCTGCCACCCATGACATCGGTAAAGTTTCACCGACTTTCTTCAATAAAATTATGCGCTCTTGCTTGCTAGAGCGGATAGCAAATATCAATGCTGACCTGGAAAGGGAGTGGGGCGGACATGCGGGTGTCAGTCAAGCTACTGCTAAAGCGATGGGGGCTCCTGAGTATGTGCCAGAGATTTTGGGTCAACATCATGGCTTTTCGCCTAACCTTGCTGGTAAGAAGGCCGACGCGGAAGTGTTTGGAGGCGCTATATGGCAGAAAGAGCGTGAACAGCTCGCTAAAGCCTTAAGTGCTTCATTAGGTGAAAGCTGGCCACAGGTTAGCTCTGTTGCCCAGGCACGTTTACTGGCAGGTTTAACCTCTGTGGCTGATTGGATCGGGTCAGGCCATCACTTTGAAGATCCAGAAGCCCCTTGGAAAGAAAAAATCACTCAAGCTCTGGATGACGCAGGCTTCGTGCCGGTTTCATACTAACAAAACCTTTCTTTTGAGCAGGTGTTTGGATTTGCACCACGGTTGGCACAATCAACATTGATTCAGCAAGTCAGTCGGCCTGGCGTTTACGTATTTGAAGCCCCTATGGGGTTAGGAAAAACAGAAGCTGCGCTCTATGCCGCCTATCAAATGCTGGCTAATGGCCAGGCAAGTGGCATCTATTTTGCGCTCCCAACGCAACTAACTTCTAACAAGATTTACGAGCGTTTCAATGACTTTCTTAATCAAGTGCTGGCAGAGGACTGCAGCCATCGCTCACTCTTATTACATGCTAATGCTTGGCTTTTTGATACTGAGTTGGGCGAAGAAGGCCGCCCTGGTGGTGCTTGGTTTAATCAAAGTAAGCGAGGGCTGTTAGCACCTTTTGCAGTGGGTACCATAGATCAGGCTCTGATGGCAGCTATGAATGTCAAGCATGGTTTTGTCAGGGCTTTTGGTTTAGTAGGCAAGGTAGTTATTCTTGATGAGATACACACCTATGACGCCTATACAAGTACGCTACTGGATGCACTGGTCAGTTTACTCCGTGAGCTACATTGCACCATCATTATTCTTAGTGCCACGCTCAATCAGGAACGCCGTCAAGGGATATTGAACCGTTCAGTCACGTCAACGGGCTATCCGCTAATAACCGCTAGCCAGAATGATGAGCATACGGCACGTGAAGTGAGTGTGTCGGCAGGTACAAACAGTAGCGTTGAGATTGTTATAAAGTCTGATGAATCCGTCGCAATTGAACAAGTACTGCTTTGTGCAGAACAAGGTCAGCAGATTCTGTGGATCGAAAATACTGTCAAGGAGGCCCAGCAGCGTTATTTGGACATTGCCGCACGCGCTGCTGATTTGGGGGTGGCGTGTTGTCTTTTACATTCTCGCTTTACAGCCAATGACCGACAACAGATCGAAGATAAATGGGTCAGCCTGTTTGGAAAGGCGGGTTGGAAGGAACGCCACAAGCAAGGGCGGATTCTAGTTGGTACGCAGGTGCTGGAACAGTCTCTGGATATAGATGCGGATTTCATGGTGTCCCGCTTCGCGCCTACTGACATGCTGCTGCAACGCTTGGGCCGTTTGTGGCGGCATAGTGAAACGCCTCGTTGTAGCGAGGCAACGCCGCAAGCCTGGGTGCTTGCTCCTGCGCTCGGTGCAGCTATCGAGGCACCAGAAGCTAATTTCGGTGCCAGTGCTTACGTTTATAGCCCTTATGTTCTTTGCCGTAGCCTTGAAGTCTGGCAGAACATGAAGCACATCGATCTTCCGAAAGATATTCGGAGCTTGATTGAGCGTACCTATGTCAGCCGAACAGAGCAGAATACCTCGATGAGCCGCTGGCTGAGGGAGTTGGAAGAGGGTAATCGTCACCGCAAAGGGTTAAATACCTTGCGTCAGCTAGCGAGAATAGGGCTTTCGGAAGGTGGCAACACTCTGCCAGAAAGCAAGGCGCAGACACGCTACAGCGAGTCGGAAAGTTATGAGGTCCTGCTGCTAAAAGCAATGACCCGAAATCGTGCGGGTGATACAGCAACATTGACATTATTGAACGGTGTCCAGATAGAGCTTCCCCTACAGCGTCATAAGCTGACGAAGCCAGAATGGCGGCAGCGGACGGCAGAGCTGATGCGTCAGATTGTTAATGTGCCGCAAGGCGATAATCCTAATGCTCTGTCGATGGAGACCCTCAAAAGTTTTGGGTTGGGCCACTGTTTTTATCTGGGCAACCCAGACTGGCCAGAAGATGAAAGCATTTTGCGCGTAGCATTGGTGGATGCGTCCGACCGTCTTCAGGGTGTTGAGCATAATGATATTCACGACAAGCATACTCTGGAATACCGCGATGATCTTGGATACAGGGTCATCAAGAACAGGGGGAATAGATGATGGAATGCCGTTTTAATCTGATCGACGAGCCATGGATACCCGTGGCGGATTATGGCCGTGTCAGTCTGCGGCAAATATTCAGCAATCCCGAATATAGAAGTCTGGGTGGCAATCCAGTGCAGAAAATTGCCCTGCTAAAACTGCTTCTAGCGATAGCACAGTCAGCGGCAACACCTAAAGATGAAACTGAATGGAAAGCACTGGGTGCGAATGGTTTAGCTGAACAATGCTTATCGTATCTGGATAAATGGCATGACCGTTTTTATCTATACGGCGATAAGCCATTTTTACAGATGCCAGCAATTCAGTCTGCCAGGCTTCAACCTTTCGGAGCAGTATTGCCAGAAGTCTCAACAGGCAACACCACAGTTTTAAACCAGCAACAGGTGCAAAAACGTTTGGATGATGGTGAAAGAGCGCTGTTGTTGCTAACGCTAATGGGGTTTGCACTATCCGGTAAAAAAACTGACAACAGTGTTGTGTTAACAGAAGGTTATGCAGGAAAGAAAAATGATAAAGGTAAGCCTTCTACGGGAAAGCCGGGGCCTTCTGTCGGACATATGGGGTTCCTACACAGTTTTTTAATTGGTAATGATGTTCCAAAAACGCTCTGGCTTAATTTGTTCACATGTAGACAGCTTGAGGAAATGAATAGCTATCCCGGAGGAGTTGGTGTCGCAGCGTGGGAACAAATGCCTGAAGGTGAAGATTGTGAGCATGCAAAACAGCTAAAGCGTGCCTTAATGGGTCGGTTAATCCCTGTTTGCAGGTTCTGCTTTCTTACTGAAGTTGGAATTAATTATTCTGAGGGTGTTTCGCATCCTGGGTATAAAGAGGGGGGTAGATCCCAGCACGGCGGTCAATTACTCGGGCAAAGAGCCTAAGGCGCTGTGGGTAGATCCCGAAAAAAGGCCGTGGCGAGAGCTGACATCTTTACTTGGTCTTTTTGGCCAATCGGACTCTCAGGGTTTTCAAAGCTGGCAATTACGCAATGGCTTATTGCGAGCGCAAGAAAATACAAATGCGTTTGCTATCTGGTCTGGCGGGTTACGGGTAAGCAGCAATGCTGGTGAGCAGTTTGCTTCGGGAAGTGATGATTTTGTCGAGTCGCAAGTCTGGTTGGATAGCAGTATTTTGGGTGATATATGGTTCAGCCAGCTTAAAAAAGAAATGGATGCCATCAATGGCCTTGCCAAAAACCTCTATGGCCGAGTTCAGGGTTTTTACAAGGAGCAGACGGTTGATGGTAGCAAAGTTGCGCCGCTAGCCACTCGCCATTTCTGGCAACTTTGTGAACGTGATTTCCAGGAATTGGTTGATCAATGCGACCAGACTGAACAAGCCGCAAACGAGAGGCACAAGCTGCGGCGACGTTTTGCAGGCTATGTACATCAAGCCTATGACCAATATTGCCCACGAGAGACTGCCAGGCAACTAAGTGCCTATGCAATAATTATAGGGTATAAAGATGTAACTCAACGAGGAGATACATCATGTCCAAGCCGTTACGCTTCATCTCTTTGACACCAGACCAACAGCGCATTGTAAATAACGCTTATCAGTACGGTGAAAAGCGAGCCTTACGCCGTCGCGCTCATGCCATCTTATTGAGCCATAAAGGGCACACGATCAATCAAATTCGTGACATTCTCGGGGTCAAGCGCGATACGGTATCGACATGGCTATCCCAGTGGGAAGCAGACGGTATTGACGGTCTGCAAGACAAACCCCGCGACGGGCGGCCAAACCTTCTCAATGATGGCGAGATAGCGTTATTGCAGCAGCTTGTTGAAGATCATCCTCATCAGTTGCCGGTGCTGCATGCCAAGTTTCAAGAAAAACCGGGAAAGTGGTCAGTCGAGATACCCTACGTCGTGCTCTAAAAAAAACGGTAACAGTTGTAAACGTGTTCGCTACTCGCTGAAGGCACGGCGTGACGAGACAGATTTCCGCAATACGCAAGGCCTGATCAACGCATTGAAAGAATGGGAAGACAGCGGCACCTGTGATCTTTACTTCTTTGATGAAACTGGATTTTCGCAGTCTTCATCACTGCCTTATGCATGGAGCCCAATAGGGCAACCCTGGGAAGTCACTGCTTACTCTCATAGCAAGAGATTGAATGTATTAGGTTTTTTATCCAGAAAAGGGATGTTCTTTCATCATATGACAATGGACACGGTGAATAGTGAAACGGTTATAGAGGCGTTTGACCAATTTGCAGCACAGAAAGATCCTGATGCCTTCGCTGTTGTTGTGCTAGACAATGCCAAAATGCATCACTCCAAGGCATTTCGACGGAAAATCATTGATTGGATGACCCACCGTATTCACCTGATTTATCTGTCGCCATACTCGCCTGAGTTGAATCTGATCGAAATTCTTTGGCGTGAAATCAAATATCGCTGGTTACCACTGACGGCCTATAGCTCTTTCGATAGGCTCTGTCAGGCGGTGAAAGGCGTCTGTAACGGTTATGGCGTAGATAACACGATAACTTTTGCATAACTACTTAGATGCCTGGGCTAAGTGTCGACCTAACAATAGTAAATACTTGAAGCAGGAGGCTTAAGCATCATGCAAGAAGCACAAGCAGCGCCACCCAACAAGCCCAAAAGCAGCGATGAAAAATTCGTCGAGACCGTGATTGATCAGTGCCTCAAGGATAAAGGCCTGGCCGCCCGATTACGTCGGGCGGATAACCCCGCGATGGAATACCAGAGCTGGGAATTACTGGGTTCGCTGAGCTATCTCGGTATTGACCTTGAAGTGGATTATAAACGCATCCCCTACGTTACCGTGGCTTCAGCTATTGCGAAAGCCAAAGCAGAAAGGAACGGCACGCTTTCTCTAGGTCGAGCCATTGCCGCTTGTTATGAAGATGGCAGAGAAAGTGCGCAGGCTAAGGCACGTTTGCGCCGATTATTAGCAAGTAGTGAATTGATCGAAGTATGTCGGCTGTTGCGCCCTGTATTGACCCTAATTGACAGCAAAGTAGGGCAGCCGGTGGATTACATCCGATTACTACGTCAGCTGCGCTTTTTGGCCATAGAACCAAAACCCAGTGGGCACAGGAGTTTTATGGTCAGCCTGCACCTGACGACAAACAGGAGGCGGCAACATGAGTATGGTGGCCAGTGCACTTCATTTAGACCGCCGTTCTGTTAAGGCGCTGCGTATCACCGACGCTTACTCGCTGCACAGAGTAATCTACAGCCTCTATGACGACATCCGCGATGACGCAGACAAGGCTGCCAGTAAAGCCAGCGGCATACTTTACGCCGACCAAGGTGGTGACTATTGGGGACGCAAGATACTGATGTTGGCCAATCGAACACCAAAGTCAAGTGTAGATGGCCAATATGGAGAAGTTCTGAGCAAGCAGGTTTCGGAAAGTTTTCTAGACCACGATCAGTACCGCTTTAAAGTTATCGTCAACCCAACACGGCGTGATAGTGCGAGCCGCAAGTTGTTAGCTGTGCGCGGACGAGAAGACGTCGCAGAATGGTTTACTGAGCGAGCTACTAAAAGCTGGGGGTTTGACGTTTCTCCCCAGCACCTGCAAGTCGACAAAATAGAAGTGCTGCAGTTTAAGGATAAGCATCAGCGCCAGGTCACTATTGGACAGGCGAATGTTCAAGGGCTGCTAAGTGTGACTGATAAACAGCAATTTGCGCATAGTTTTAAGCAAGGCATCGGGCGTGCTCGTGCTTTCGGCTGTGGGCTGCTTCAAATCGTACCTATTACTGAAAACCCTTTTTCATAACCACAAGGAAACTGCTATGACTAATGCTTATACCAATACTCGTATCGAATACCACATTCTGCAATCCTTCCCGGTTACCTGCTTGAATCGCGATGATGTAGGCGCCCCCAAGTCAGCGATTGTCGGTGGCGTGCCGCGCGCACGCGTCAGCTCACAATGCTGGAAGAGGCAGGTACGTCTTGCCATGCAGGAGCTGGGCGTTAAACTTGGCGTCCGTACAAAAAAGCATCAGAAATTTTTATTAAAGCGTGCAGTGAAGCGGGTGCCAGTGAAGAACAGGCTGCTGCATGTGGCACTAAAATTGCTACGCAACTAACTGATGATACCTTGTTATTTGTCAGTGAAACGGAAGCTTCAGCATTTGCAGCTTATGCTGCAGAAAAGGAGTTTGACGATAGCAAAATTAAGGATAAGGAACTTGCCAAAGTTGCTAAAAAGGCACTAAACCCCGCACAAGACTCACTCGATATTGCCTTGTTTGGTCGTATGGTGGCGAAAGCTGCAGGTATGAATGTTGAGGCCGCAGCAGCTTTTTCGCATGCAATTTCGACGCATAAAGTCAGTAACGAAGTCGAGTTTTTTACAGCACTAGATGACCTTCAGGAGGAGCCAGGCTCTGCGCATATGGGTAGCCTGGAGTTCAACTCGGCGACTTACTACCGCTATATCAGCTTGGATCTAGGCCAATTAGCACAGACCATGGGAGAGCCTGATTTGAAGGAAGCGGTTGAAGCTTTTACTAAGGCATTGTTCATCGCAGTACCTAATGCAAGGCAGACTACGCAATCCGGTGCCAGCTACTGGGATTTTGCCCGCGTTATGGTGAGGAAAGGTCAACGCCTGCAGGTGCCTTTTGAAACGCCGGTTAGCAAGGCCCGTGAAGGCGGCTATCTTCACGCCAGCATTGATAGATTGAAAATCGAGCTGGATAAAAAAGAAAAGCTGGCAGGTTCGCTGTTTGGCAAACAGGGTTCCTACGACTGGGGCGAAAATGAAGATTACAGCATTGATGGTTTGATTAGTGATTTGCAAAGCCATATCCCTACAAATCCAGCACAGTGAGGTGAGGTATGAAAGATCCTTATTTACTGCTGTGGTTGGAGGCTCCGCTTCAGTCTTGGGGTCATGATTCCAAATTCGGGCGCCGGGATAGCCTCGATTTTCCCACTAAATCTGGTGTGATGGGCCTGCTTTGTTGTGCACTGGGGGCGGGTGGTAAGCAGGTAGAACGGCTAGCCCGCTGGGCGGAGAGAGACATGCAGGTGCAGGCATATGTGCCTGTGGGCAAGAAGAAAGAAGCACTGCCCCGTCAGCCGTTACTGAGGGATTTTCACATGGTGGGCAGTGGCTATGATGATCAGGACCCGTGGCAAAACCTGCTTATTCCAAAAACGAGCGAAGGCAAAAAAGCGGTGGGTGGAGGCTCCAAAATGACTTATCGCTATTATCTGCAGGATATGGCATATGCCGTTGCCTTGCAGGGGGGCGCGAAGAGTTAGCCGAGCTCGAAGCGGCATTACAAAATCCTGTATGGGATCTGTACCTTGGTCGCAAGAATTGTGTGCCGACCGAGTTTATTGTGCAGGGTATTCATGCGGACGAGGAACAGGCCATGGATAAGGCTCGGCAGCTTGCTACATCAAAAAACCGTTTACCAATATTCAAAGTGCTGCAAGGTGAGTATGAAGGAGAGGTATTGACCCTTAATGATGTCCCCGTACAGTTCGGTGAGCACAAGTTATACCGTGATCGCCGTGTAACTGCTTGGCCGCAGAAACTGAGTGCAACACCTGAGTATTTCGCTAAGGTGTTGTCCCATGTCTTACCTCGAACTCAGCATTGAAGAACGTGCCAACATCCAAGTGGGTCAAGCCCAAGGGATGAGCCTTCGGCATATTGCCCAGCTCTTAGGGCGAGCTCCTTCAACCATATCTCGTGAAATACGCCGTAACCAAATGGCCCAGAACGGTTACTGTGCCCGGCACGCCCAACGTCAGCGAGAAAAGCGTCGAGTGGTCTGTCGTCCTGCGCGTAAGCTTTTGCCAGGCACCGAGCGGTTTGACCTCATCGTTTATATGTTGCGGCGACGCTTGTCTCCCGAACAGATTAGCGGCAAGCTCAAGGCCATGAAATTACCTGACCTAAGCGATGCCTACGTCTGCCGAGAGACGATATATACGGCTATTTATGCACTGCCCGTTGGCCACCTGCGCAAGGAGCTGATTCACTGTTTGCGACAAGGAAAAACCACGCGTAAGCCTCGCCGTGGCGAAGTGGATCGACGTGGTCAGATCCCTGACATGGTCAGCATTCACTTACGTCCGCCCGAGGTCAGTAAGCGTGAAATGCCCGGCCACTGGGAAGGCGACCTGATCAAAGGTAAGAATAACGCGTCCGCGGTAGGCACCTTGGTAGAACTTAGCAGTGGCTATCTGATCCTCGCAAAAATGGACGACGCCACCGCCACATCCGCTGTAGCAGGCTTTAGTGCTGCTCTGAACCGAATGCCGACCACCGCTCGAAAAAGCATGACCTATGATCAGGGGCGTGAAATGACACACCATGCAAAAATTACTCAAGAAACCGGTGTTGCGATTTACTTTTGCGATCCCCATAGCCCCTGGCAACGGGGAGCCAACGAGAATATCAATGGCCTTATCCGTCAATATTTACCGAAAGGAACAGACCTTTCAGTACATAGCCAGGAAGAGCTGGATGCCATTGCCTTTGAGCTGAATATGCGGCCTCGAAAACGCTTTGATTTTAAATGTCCGATAGAAGTGATGAGCGAGCTGATGGCCAAGTACCATGAAAGCCCATCAACCATCCAATGAGTGTGTTGCACTCAGAGCCTGCATCCGCCCTTGTGATAAATCCTGCTGCTAGTGTGGTGCCAAACACTATAGCCCAGTAAGCTACAACTAGTTCACTTCCACTGCTATCTAAAGGGAGTTGGTTTTTGCCCAGGCAGCTATAGGCTTTTTTAACCACAGCAGTGAGTCACCTTGATAACTTATGGTTATAATTGATAAAAAAGCAGAACAAGACCTGCCGCAGCTGCATAAAAATAGACGCCTTGTGAGTCTTGGCGTCTAATGATGTATCTTGATGCATGCCATTTCGTAACGAATAGATAGCCTGAAAGCAGCGTCACAAAGGCAATAATGGCAACAAGCGTTTTAGGCATGTTCTATGCCTATTGAGATGTCTTGGAATGCTGCTCTAGTAGCTCAGTAGCATCAAGGTGTTCGCGAAATGACTTCGTTCGTATAACCTCTGATGCTTTCATGGTCATCACACCGTTGCCTACTACGTAATATTTTGGTTTTTCTCTACTTTCTTTCTTAGCGTCCCTGTAGCTCTGCCAAAAACGGTCTTTCATCCTCTGGATACTATTCATAATTTATCCTCCTGCACACCTTGTGCCATGCTTCAGTCTCTTGGTGGGCTGATTTGGCTGTATTGGGTGTACTCTAATACCGTACACCTAGTTAAAAATATACGCGATATCCAAACTTAACGCACCTCCAACGCGTTTGGGGCGCAACGCGTTCAGCCATGCCTACAATGAGAATAAAGCAAACGAGGTGTTCGAGCGCCTCTCGGCCTCAACGCCTCTTTATTCATCCCCTTGCTGATCTTCTTCATCCCAGCGCTCAATGCTGCGCTTGTCGTCCGGCAGGCGGACGATGTCGCCAAGCTGCAGGTCGTGGTGGCTGTCCTTGCGTTCACCGCTGGGGGTGATGAGGGCGGCAACGCTGGCGATGCTGACGGCGTCATCCTCGCGGTAGGTTTCTACCTTGACGCGTACATTGCAGCCTTTGTAGCGGGCGGAAAGGATCTCGCCCGGGTAGGGGGTGTTGGGGGTGAGGTTGGCGGTTACGCTGTCGCCGTCGGTGGGGTCCCATTCGATGTGCTTGTGCATGGTTACTTCCTTGGTTAGAGAGGGTGTGAAGTCCGCCAGGCTGGTGGCTGGTTGAAAGCGTGCAGGCTGCGCGGTTGGTAATACCTACACCCTAGCACATCTGGGGTGGGTGAAAGGGAGGGTGCCAAACGCATGGTCGTCACTTCAGTTAGTCATTCGCACCTGTATGGTGCAAAAAGGCTTTTGCTGTGCTTTTTTGGTGCATTGATGATTGCCTCAGGCGCTTTTTAGTGGCATTTAGACGTTGAGAAATACGTTTTGCCCTTTTATGTGGCATTGAAAGATTTTTAGAAAGCCGCTAAATAATAGTAAAAACAACAAATTACGATTCACGTATCCTTTATTGGTGCGTGGTTGGCATGTAACCTGCATTATAAATGTCAGCGGCTAATGTCATAGGCAGTGGATGCCTGGACGTGCTAAAACAGTAGCCGATTTAACGTTGCACCGTGTTTTACCTTTGCTGCTGTCTTGTTTGATAGCTCATATAATAAGCAATGTACAAACGGGTGCCCAGATACGCTCAGTTTCGCTTAAACCGGAGGACACCATGTCAACCAAGACAATTGCACTCATCGAAGAAAACGACGTCAAGTGGGTCGACCTGCGCTTTACTGATACTCGCGGCAAGGAACAGCACGTGACGATTCCTGCGCGTGACGTTGATGAAGAGTTTTTTGAAAACGGCCAGATGTTCGATGGTTCTTCAATTGAAGGCTGGAAGGGCATCAACGAGTCCGACATGATCCTGCGCCCGGAAGATGGCACTGGTTTCCTGGACCCCTTCACCGAAGACGCTACTTTGGTGCTGCGTTGCGACATCATCGAGCCTGCCACCATGCAGGGCTACGATCGTGACCCGCGCTCCATCGCCAAGCGCGCTGAAGCCTACCTGCAGTCTACCGGCCTGGGTGATACCGCCTTCTTTGGCCCGGAGCCTGAGTTCTTTATCTTTGATGAAGTACACTGGAAAGCCGATATCGAAGGCGCCATGTACAAGATTTCCTCGGAAGAGGGCGCCTGGTCAACAGACCGTCAGGTGGAAGGCGGCAACCTGGGCCACCGTCCGCGCGTGAAAGGCGGCTATTTCCCGGTTCCGCCGGTGGACAGCTTCCACGATATCCGTGGTGCCATGTGTAACACCCTGGAAGCTATCGGCCAGTCGGTAGAAGTGCATCACCATGAGGTGTCTAACGCCGGTCAGAACGAAATTGGTGTCAAGTTCAACACCCTGGTGAAGAAGGCTGACGAAGTTCAGGAAATGAAGTATGTGATCCACAATGTGGCGCATGCTTACGGCAAGACGGCTACCTTTATGCCCAAGCCGATTGTGGGCGATAACGGTTCCGGTATGCACGTGCACCAGTCGTTCTGGAAAGATGGCCAGAACCAGTTCGCCGGTGACGAGTACGCGGGCCTGTCTGAAATGGCGCTGTACTATATTGGCGGCATCATCAAGCACGCACGCTCACTGAACGCCTTCACCAATGCGTCCACCAACTCCTACAAGCGTCTGGTGCCAGGCTTTGAAGCGCCGGTCATGCTGGCCTACAGCGCGCGTAACCGTTCCGCGTCTATCCGTATTCCGTATACCGCCAGCCCCAAGGGCAAGCGTGTCGAGCTGCGCTTCCCTGATCCGACCGCCAACCCCTACCTGTGCTTCTCAGCCATGCTGATGGCCGGTATCGATGGTATCAAGAACAAGATCCACCCTGGCGATGCCATGGACAAGAACCTGTACGACCTGCCGCCGGAAGAAGGCAAGGCCGTGCCCACCGTTGCCCACAGCCTGGATCAGGCGCTGGAAGCCCTCGACGCTGACCGTGCCTTCCTGACCGAAGGTGGCGTGTTTACTGATGAAATGATCGATGCTTTCATTGAGCTGAAGAGTGAAGAAGTTGAGCGCCTGCGCATGGCAACTCACCCAATCGAGTTTGACATGTACTACAGCTGCTAAGTACGGTTGTTTCCTAGTACTTTGGCTGTATAAGTACTTTGGCTGTATAAGTACTTTGGCTGTATAAGCACTGACGCTGATCTGAGCTGCTATGATCACCCAAGGGGAATAACCCGAGGTGATCAGTGACAAACCCCGCTTCGGCGGGGTTTTTTCGTTAGGGGGCAATAATGGCCAATCAAACAGCAGGCAGAAGAGGGCAGTGGCTGTGGGCGGTGTTGTTAGGAGGCGCCCTGCTGATTGGGGCACCACCGCTGGCGGCCCAGACGGTTTATCGGGTGGTGGATGAACAGGGCCGCGTGACCTTTACCGATAACCCCGAGCGGGGCGGTGAAGCCGTGGTGCTGGCGCCACTGCCGGGCGTTTCTTCCTCACCGTCTGCTGTCTCGCCACCGGCTTCCCAGCCTTCAGGCAAGCGCTCCCCCGGCCCGCCCTTCATGCCCTACGACCGTTTTACGATTGCCTACCCTGCCCATCAGGCGCGCCTGAATAGCGCTACCACAGCGGTCGAAATTGCCCTAAGCCCGGCGCTGCGTGACGATCATCAGCTGCGTTTGCGCCTTAATGGTGAAATCAACCAGAGTGCGATGCACAGCGATGCCTTCTGGGTCGCCAATTTGCCCGCCGGCGTGCACCAGCTTCAGGCCGAATTGCTGGATGCCCAGGGGCGGGTGCGCCATCAAACCCCGGTGGTGCGGTTTCACGTTGCACCATAATGGTGCTTTAGTGAGTGAGGCATGGGCACCATCCTGGCGGAAAGAAGGCTATTTGAGCGTGATTAGCCGCGTTCCACCGCTGCGTTAGTAAGGTGCGCTAAGTTGGCGCGCTTTTTGCAATTCCATCACCATGCCACTCGATCACAGGTAGTGATATGTACCAACGCTTGCTTGAACACCTCACCACAGCGGTTCTGCTACTGGATGGCGACCTGAAGGTGCGGTGGATGAACCCGGCGGCAGAAGCCTTGCTGGCGGTAAGCATCAGCCGTGTGCTGGGGGCGCGGTTGGAAGGGCTGCTGGGCGAGGAAGAGGCGATTGAGGATGTGTTGATCAAAGCCCGTGATGCGTTTCATCCCTATACCCAGCGTGAAGCTCGGATTATCCCGATGAGCGGTGAGCCACTGACGGTGGATTATACCGTGACACCGCTGTCTGCTGATGAGCTGCTGCTGGAAATTGAGCCCCGCGACCGGCTGATGCAGATTTCCCGCGAGGAAGCCCTCACCACCCGCCAGGAAACCATCAAGGTGTTGGCGCGTGGTCTGGCTCATGAGGTGAAAAACCCGCTGGGTGGTATTCGCGGCGCAGCGCAGCTTCTGGAGCGGGATCTGGCCGATCCGGCACTGAAAGAGTTTACCCATATCATTGTGGAGGAAGTTGATCGTCTGCGTGATCTGGTGGATTCCATGCTCGGGCCTAATCGCATGATCCAGCATTCACCGGTCAATATTCACAAGGTGTTGGAGCGAGTGCGTACCTTGTTGATTGCCGAGCATCCCCAGGTGCGCATTGAGCGCGACTATGACCCCAGCCTGCCGGATCTGTCGGGGGATGAAGCCCAGCTGATCCAGGCGATTCTTAACGTTGCCCGTAATGCGGTGCAAGCAATGACCGATGCTCAGGTGGAGGCGCCCAAGCTGGTGTTACGCACCCGGGCACGCCGGCAGTTTACCCTGGGGGCCGAGCGGCATCGGCTGGTGTGTGATGTGGGGATCATTGATAACGGCCCGGGGGTGCCGGACACCCTGCAGGAGACGCTGTTCTTCCCCATGGTGTCCGGGCGCGCGGAAGGCAGCGGGCTGGGCCTGTCGATTGCCCAGTCGATCCTGCATCAGCACCAGGGCCTGATTGAATGCGAATCCCAGCCGGGGCGGACTGAATTTCGCTTGTTGATTCCTCTGTTTATTGATGGCTCAAGCTGATGGGCCATTTATCGATTTGTTGGTTGATTTCACCGGAGAAGCGCCATGACTGAAGTTCACTCGACCGATGTTGCTCGCGTGGTGATTGTGGACGATGACCGCGCGATTCGTTGGGTACTGGAGCGCGCCCTGGCGCAGCCCGATCTGGACGTTGAATGTATTGAACGGGCGGATACGGTGCTTGAGCGCCTGATTACCGAGCCACCGGATGTCCTGGTCACCGATATCCGCATGCCGGGGATTGACGGCTTGAACCTGATGGCGCGGATTCGTGACGCCCATCCGGATCTGCCGGTGATCGTGATGACCGCACACTCTGATCTGGACAGTGCCGTCGCCTCTTATCAGGGCGGTGCTTTTGAATACCTGCCCAAGCCTTTTGATGTGGATGAAGCCCTGGCGCTGGTGCGCCGGGCGGTGGCCCATGCCCGTGAACGCCAGCGGCCAGTCAGCGTGCCGGAAGGCCTGAACGCTGAAATCATTGGCGAAGCGCCAGCCATGCAGGAGGTGTTTCGCGCCATCGGGCGGCTGGCGCATTCGCATATCACTGTGCTGATCAACGGCGAATCCGGCACCGGCAAGGAGCGGGTAGCCCAAGCGCTGCATCAGCATAGCCCGCGTTCGGGCAAGCCGTTTATTGCCTTGAATATGGCGGCGATTCCGCGCGATCTGATTGAATCTGAGCTGTTCGGGCATGAAAAAGGCGCCTTTACCGGGGCGGCAGCTCAGCGCCAGGGCCGGTTTGAACAGGCCAACGGCGGCACTTTGTTTCTGGATGAGATCGGGGATATGCCCGCCGAAACCCAGACGCGCCTGCTAAGGGTGCTGGCGGACGGCGAGTTTTACCGGGTAGGCGGGCATACGCCGGTTCGAGTCGATGTGCGGATTATCGCCGCTACCCACCAGAATCTGGAATCGCTGGTGGAAGACGGGCGTTTTCGCGAAGACCTTTTTCACCGCCTGAATGTGATTCGCGTGCATCTGCCTCGTCTGTCGGAGCGGCGCGAGGATATCCCCCGCCTGACCCGCCATTTTCTGGCCGAAGCGGCCAAGGAGCTGGCGACGGACATCAAGGTGCTGACACCCGAGGCGGAAGCGCACCTGACCCATCTGCCCTGGCCGGGCAATGTGCGTCAGCTGGAGAACATCTGCCGCTGGCTGACCGTCATGGCCTCCGGGCGGGAAATACTGGTGGAAGACCTGCCCCCGAGCTGCGCGATGCGGACACCCTGGAAGGCACTTTGCACGGTGATTGGCGCAGCGCCTTTCGCAGCTGGGCTGATCAGGCTCTGGCAGAAGGCCATACCCACCTGTTGGAAGAAGCCGTGCCCGATTTTGAACGGATTTTGATTGAGACAGCGCTAAAGCACACGGGGGGCGCAAAGGCGAGGCCGCCGAACTGCTTGGCTGGGGCCGTAATACCTTGACTCGTAAACTAAAAGCACTGCTGCCCGCGCTGGCGGATGAAGTTTAAAAGCGTTTAGGCTGGCGCCATAGGGGGCTTGTTATGTAACCTTGGTTAACAATTAACCTTCTAAAGAGCATAACAATGATGCCTATGGGCCAAGAGCGCCGCAGCCAGCCGGGGTTGGCCAAACCTGCTGATTCTTCATGGTTAGCCAGTACCTACACCTCATTACGGGACACGCTGACCAATCGCCACCATAGCCGTGATTTTGTATTTGCCCATGCGTTTTATATGCGCAGCCGGGTCATGGCAATGGGAATCATCTTTCTGGTGATGTCGCCGGTGTGGTTGCTGGTGGATCAATGGGTGCTGCCCAGCAGCCTGTTGCAGACAACGCTGGTAGGGCGCTTGCTGATGATGGCGGGTTTTGCCGTTGTGGTGTGGTGGGCCTGGCGCAGCGAGGATAATATCCGCCGGATACGGTTTAGCGCGGGTGCTCTGCTGGCCCTGCCCGCCCTGTTCTATATGCTGGTATTAACCCTGGTGCCGGATAACCACAGCGCGGCCCTGGTCGGCTACAGCTTTATTCCGTTCTTGCTGGTGGCGGTGTTGAGTGTCTTTCCGTTCACCCTGGTGGAATCATTGCTGGCGGGTCTTTTGTTGCAATCCCTGCTGGTATTCGTCCAGCACATAGACGGCAGCTGGATGACGCCCACCGGGTTGGAAGCCCAGTGGCTGATGTTTACGCTGCTTGCGGTGACCTTGACGGCCAACCATTTCCAGTTAAGCCTTTTATTACGTCTTTATCGCCAGGCGACCCATGATGCGCTAACAGGCCTGCTTAACCGCGGGGCGTTGGAAGTCCGGCTGGCCGAAATCGAACGTGCAGAATCCAGTAGTGGCACACCGGTACCCTATGCAGTGCTGATGATGGACATCGACCATTTTAAACGGGTCAATGATGTTTACGGCCATTCCGTTGGCGATAAGGTACTGCGGGAATTTGCCCGTTTGATAGCGCTACAGGTGCGCTCAGGAGACTTTGTGGCCCGCTATGGCGGCGAAGAATTTGTTGTCATACTGCTCGGTGCCAGCGTCGAGGATTCAGCCCGGATTGCTGAGCGCATTCGTGACACCATCGAAAACGCCACCCTCTTTGATCACGATGGCAACCAGGTGCCTATCACCACCAGTATTGGTGTGGCTTGCCCGCATTCACCGCAACCTAGTGAAATCACTCTCAAACAGGCGGATGACCGTCTCTACAAGGCCAAGGAAAATGGCCGTAATAGGGTGGTTAGCACCGATTAATCAGAACATGTTAATAAAAAACAGGTTAATCAAAAGCGGTATTGCAGCTCAGGCTCGCTTTCCCAGGTACCGCGTCGGGTGTCGCCGTCGTTCAATACAACGTAGCTTGCGCTTCCCCAGTGGCGCAGGCCGCGCATCAGGCGCATGGCGGCTTGCGGGCTGGTTGCGCTGATAATGCCCAACTGGGTGCCGGGTTGGCGCCACAGCTGCCCGGCTGGCGTGTCGTCCAGCTCCTCTGCGGGTGGCTGGGCTGGGGCTTCAAGGCCTTGGTCGGCCCACCACTTTTCAATCTCATCAGGCGTGCCGATGACCCACAGCGGGTTTGTCGTCAGGTCGTCGGGTAGCTCGTTCAGCTCAGTGGCGCCACGTGGTAGGGGCAGCTCTTTGTAGGCACCCAGGCGTAGCCAGCGGGTTTCGGCGGCCAGGCTCAGTTCGCGCAGGGTTTCCGGGGCGTTGGGGAGTTGCCGCAACACCTGGTAATCCGGGTCGATGACCAGCTGGCGAGGGCGCTTAAGGGTATCGAGGGTGAAACGCTCGCTGGCGCTTTCCAGGCTGAGCCAGCTACGTTCGGTCTGGCCCTGTACAGCGTAGATCTCAACCGGCAGTCGCAGCGGCCATTGCCTTTCCTCATCGTCATGGCCGTCCTGCTGGCGCGCCGTCTGGCTCAGGTTGAAGGTTACCCTGAAACCATCTGCCGTCTCCTCCAGGCGGGGAGTGTCCATGCTCACCGCTGGACGGCCGGGTTGCGCTACCCAGGCGTTAAAGAATTCGCCAAGGGCTTGGCCGGAAGCGTCTTCAAAGGCGTGTTGCAGATCCTGCCAGTTGGCTTGCTCAAAACGATGCTGTTCAATCAGTTGGCCGAGGGCGCTGTCAAAGGCGACCGTGCCGATCTGCTGTTCGAGCATATAGAACAGCATGGCGCCGTGCTGGTAGCCAATCAGGCGATCCTGAGGCTGGCGCTGATAGCCAAAGTCTTTCAGCGCCAGATGATCGGCATCCGGCAGGGCGTTAAGGTCGGTCAGCCAGCGTTGGCGCAGAGCGCCTTCTTCACCTTTGAGTGCTTCCATGGCGTAGTCGGCCAAATAGGTGGTCAGGGCTTCACTCCAGTTACCTTGGCCAGGCGTGGCCTGCACGGCGGTGCCCCACCAGCCGTGCATGAGTTCGTGGGGCAGCGAGGTATACGGAATAAAAGGCAACGCTATGACCTGCTCGCCCAAGAGGGTAAAGCCGGCAAAGGCAAAGCCGATGGGGCGCAATGAGGCGGCCATGGTAAAACTTGAATACGGGTAGGGGCCCAGGCGCTGCTGAAACAGCTGCAGGGCGCGTTCGGCAGCCTCCAGATAAGTAGTAGCGAAAGGCGCGCTGAGTTTTTCCGGGAACAGGGTGCGTAATTTGACGTCTTCACCGGCCTCACCTGCAACTTCGCGAGTCATTGCCTGCCAGCGTCCAGCAGCGAGAGACAGCTGCCTGGCCTGGGGGTGAGCAAAACGAGTCTGGCGTTGGTCGCCCCGGGTGGAGGTGCCCAGCCAGTGGCCGCTGACAACGGTTTCGATGCTATCCGGGGTGACAACCTCAATGTCGGCGGCAAAGGGTGCCCTGGTCTCCAGTCTTGGGTACCAGGCCAACTGGCCGGGTAGCCAGAGATTATCCTTAGACCAATAGCCGCCGCCGGGCAGCTGAGACGCTAGCTGGCCCTTCCAGCTCAGGGTGAGCGGTGTCTGTGGGTCAGGCGCATTCAGGTGATAGTGGCCGGGTTGGGTTTCTTCCCAGTCAAGCGTGTCTCCTGCCTGTTCGGCCCGCTCAAGGGTCAGGCCGGAGGCAAGCGTGAAGGTAAGTGGTTCAGCGTTGGCACTATCAGGCAGATTCAGCACTAGGGTGCCGCTGATCGAGCGCTGAGCCGGGGCCAGGGTTACTTCAAGAGATTTCTTGATAGCGTTTCCAGGCTCAGCCGCCAGGGCGCCGGTCGTGCATAGGCTGGCCCATAACCCCAGGCCGCATAACAGGGCAAACAGCCTCATCGGTGGTTACCTCAATGGTTCAGCGGGTGGAAAACGTACCAGTATTTCCTGGAGGTTGCCGTCACGCAGGATTTCCATGGGCAGCAGGGTGCCTGGCGCCTGCTGCTGGACGATGGCGCTCAGTTCACCGGGGGCACGCACCTCCTGCCCAGCAGCCTGTGTCACTATATCATCCGGCTGAAGCCCAGCCTTATAGGCTAGCGATTCCTCTTTAATGGCAACAATGCTGACGCCATCCTCACTCGGTGCAATCTGCACGCCCAGCCGTGGCGGCGGCGTCTCTGCGGCTTGTTCATCACCCAGCAGATAAAGCACATCTGCCAGCTGGCCGTCAGGCGGCTCGCAGGCTTCCAGGGTGGTGGGCATCAGTGCCAGCGTATCGGCAATGCCCATGGCCTCCAACTGGTAGGGCACGCCATCGCCATACGCCAGGTGGCCCACGCCCATCAGCCCAACCACCAGGGTGTCATCGTCAACCGCGGAGGCCAGGGCATCGGCCATGGCCGCATCCCAGATCAGCTGAGCATTCAGGAAGGTTTCAAAGGCGGCGTTATCCCCCTGGTTCTCATTCCCCTGGCTCTTATTCCCCATGCTTGTGGGATGCATCTGAAAGCTCTGCTCCAAGCGTTGACGATAGGCATCGCTGGCGGGAGCTGGCTCATCAATATTGAAACGCTGCTCGGCGCTGACGGCATCAAACCCTTCGGTGGCCAGCTGGCGGCGCAGTGCTGGCTTGATGTTAAGGGCCAGCAGCGGGATCTGCTGCATGCGGGCAAAATGCAGGATCGGCAGGTAGAGAGCAGGGTCGAAGCCCCAGGCTTCATGCCACTGGCTCTGCTGGAGAAACTGCGCTTCGGATAGCTCACCCGCTACCCAGGCATCCAGGGCAGGCTGGGCTTCCCGGGGTAGCATTTCCAGCCCTATCGCCATGTCATCGCGGTGGGCGGCCAGCCCTGCCAGGGTATGCAGCTGCCAGCGGTGATGGCTCATCCGGTCATGGAACTCCCCGAGCAAGACGACATCCTGCTCGGCGGCCTGTTCAAACAGGGTACTGGCCGCAAGCGCTTGCCCGCCCTGCCACCATTGGCCGGGGTGAGCGCACTGGTCGCCGTCAGTGGCTGCAAGCGATGCGCCGGAAACACCCGCCATGGGCAGAAGCCATAGGGCGCGTAGGGCAGGAGATAGGCGCAGCATGGGGCTAGTCCTGAGCTTTGAGTTTATTGATTTCAGCCAGCAGGGCGTTGGCTTCCTCGGTCAGGGTAGCATTGGCGCGCATATCGCCATTGCGGGATGCCTGCATTGCCTCTTCGAGTTTTTTCTCGTATTGCTGCTGTAGCTTCTTGGCGGGGTCTTTCTTGAATAAACCGAACATGATGCACCTCCATAAGTATGTATACTATTTGTAGAGGTTTTGTTTGCCTATGTCTAACGTTATCGCGTCTTTTTGCGCTTTCAAACACGCTTTTCAGCACGCTTTCAAACATTGTCGTCGCTCAGGCACTGCTTCAGAAAGGCGTCGAAGTCGCTGAGAATGGTCGGCATGCTGGCATGTAAACGGTGGTCGTCATCGACCATGCGCAGGGGAAGGCGCTGCTGGCGGGCAATATCAATCACCGGGTCAGGAGGCACAATGTCATCCTGCCAGCCATGAATGATATGCGTATGGCAAGGTTGCAGAGTAGGCGATGTTTGCGGGTAGTCGGGCAGGCCTAGTGCCGGTGCCAGCATAAAACAGCCGCGGATTTTGTAGCGTGCGCACACCATGGCACTTAACCAGCCGCCGAGGCTGGAGCCTGCCATCACCCAGTAAGTGGCGGGTTCGTTACGGGCATCCAGGGTTGCGTAGAGGTGTTCCAGCCGGGTGGCAGGGTCTGGCATGTTGCGGTAATCCATGACCACCGCTTCGCAGTCATCAAGCGCTTCTACCACGCCTTTCAGGGCCTGCATCTTCATGGCGTTTGGCCCGCTTTCAAGGCCATGGGAAAGGTAGACGGTCAGCATCGCGTATTCCTTCAGTCAATGGTTCAATCCGCATCAATGAAACATTAACGTTTTTACCGCTGAAATGCGCGCCCTGCCTGTCAGCTATTCACACCTTTCGATTATTCAAAACAGCTTCAACCTAGTATTGCCAGGCTTAACAGGGCAAAACCGTAGCCCATGGCGGCACCGGCAAGCACATCGCTGACATAGTGCAGGCCAAGCCCAACGCGGGAAATAGCGATCAGCACCGCTAGCGGTACGACAATCGGCAACAGCCAGGGTGTGTGGGCCGCGACCAGCAGAGTAAACATGACCGCGTGCATGGTGTGGCCGCTGGGGAAGCTGTAGCGATCCCTGGCGGGTTCGCTGCATTGAATGCCACCGCAGTAGGTAATAAAGGGGCGCTCGCGGCACAGGCGCGTTTTGACAAAGCGGTAGACCCCTACTGCAATCAGTGCCGTTACGGTGTATTGGATTAGGCGAAAATTTCCGTTGGGCACCAGCCAGGGTTGGGCAATGATCAAGGCCACCCAGACGGGCCAATCGCCCAGCTTGCTAGCCGCCTGCAGGGTCAGCCGCCAGGGGCGGAAAAGAGAAAGTCGGGTTGCGCGCTGGCAAAATTGCCATTCAAGCAGGTCCAGACGGTCAAACACGCCAAGAAGCCGAGGTCGCATGATGCATCTCCTGAGTTTGATGAAGGTAGTTGATGAACTGGCTGGCAACGCCTGGCCAGCTCTGTTCGCGGGCGCGTAGACGTGCCATGCGTCCGTAGCGGGCGTAATCCGCCGGGTGCTGACAGAGGCTGACTGCCGCCTGGCAGAAGGCCTCGGCATCACCGGCTGGCACGCAAAGGCCGTTATGGCCGCTCTGAATCAGGGTGGCACTTGCCGCCTGGCGGTAGGCGATGACTGCCAGACCGCAGGCCATGGCTTCTGTCACCACGTTGCCCCAGGTTTCCGATAGCGATGGAAACACAAAGATATCGGCGCTGGCGTAGTAACGGGCAAGTGCCTGCTGGTGGATGAAACCGGTAAAATGCGCGTTGGGCAGCAGTGCTTCCAGCTGCTGGCGCGCCGGGCCGTCACCGACCACCACAAAAGCCATATCCGGGCGTACATTGGCCATGGCCTGATAAGCCTCCTGGAGCAGCGTCAGGTTTTTTTCAGCGGCCAACCGTCCCACGTAAAGGGCCACCGGCTGGTGGTCGTTTACGCCCCATTGCTGGCGAAGCACGGGGTCGCGCAGGCTGGGCATAAATTGTTGGCTGTCAATGCCGCGGGCGAGCACGTCCACCCGTTGAAGGCCTGCCGAGCGCAGCGCCCTTGCCTGAAGTTGAGTGGGCACCAGGGTCAGTGCACAAGCATTATGGAAGTAGCGCAGGTAGCGCTTGGTCATCCAAGTATGCATGCCTAGCCCGTAATCACCGCAGTAGTGATCAAAATTGGTATGCCAGCCGGCAATCAGCGGAATACCCAGGCGTCGTGCCGCCTGACGGGCCGCCCAACCCAATGGCCCCTGGGTAGCGAGATACACCACATCTGGCTTATGCGCCTGCATAAATTGGCGCAGCTTTTTGGGGGTGGCCAAGCCGATCTGTACGCTGCGATAGCCAGGTAGCGACACAGGCATTACCTGCAGCTCAGCGTTAACAGGTACCTGTATGGAATCCGCTGCCTGCTCGCCAGGCGTTGGTAACGCGCGTGGCCTAACCAGGTCGATGGTGACGCCCTGCTGGCTGAGCTCCGCACTTAACCGGGCAAGCGTATGGGCCACGCCATTGATTTCCGGTAACCAGGTTTCGCTGACAATACACAGCCGCATGCTCGTCGCTCTATTCGTTGAAGTACGTTTATCATGGCGCACGACAATGACACGTCTGCGACACTGGTATGAACAAGCAATGACAGCGTTACCTGGTGGGTACTTTGGGAAGGGCAAATAAAAAAGCCGGTGCAAAAAGCACCGGCCAATCCATCAAAACATTAACGTCCTGAGAGAAACGTCGAAACAGTCTTCCTACATCACACCCCGCTCGGAGCAGAGCGGGTCATACACGATTAGAACTTGACGCGCATACCTGCCAGGTAGCCCATGTCGCTATCGTCAAGATCGGTGTTCTTGACCTCGGCAAACACGCTGACATTAGGCTGAGCCGGAAACTTGTAGGTCATGTTAGCGTAGTACTCCATAAAGTCTTCCTCATTGACATTACTGTCAAATGACGTATCAGTTACGCCGAATGCCACCGTGGTATCACTGTTGGCTGCAAAGCTGGCTGCTAGATTATACTGTGACGCATTGAGATTGCTGGTTTCAATATCATCATCAGAGGAGCTGTAATCAGCCGCGAGCTCGAACATGCCAAAGTCATAGGCAGCACTGATACCGTAGGTGTCGATACTCTCATTACCACCAGTCCGGGTGTACTGTTGAAAGGCAGCACTCAGTTCAAGACCATTAAGTTCAGTGGTGGCAAATAGATCAAAGTGGTGATCTTTGCTATTAATATCTGAACCCTTGGCAGCCATTTCATAAGAGGCCAATAGGGTAACTGTATCCAGGTCAAACTCAGCGTGAATGACGTCATCACCGCTGGTGCCACCAACGGCATCAAAGCGGTCTTCATCAGCACCATCCATTTCAATCGCTTTCTCGACACCAAATTCATCTGATGCGGTAGGGCGCTTACCGAAAGAAACGGCAATATTGTTATACTTCAGACCCAGATAGGCTTCTTCAAGTTCAGCTTTGCCGTCGTCTTCGTTGGCCAGATCTTTGAAGCCGAAATCAATCCGGCCAAAGGCCGTTGTAGCATCGTCCAGTTCGTAGGTGACATAGTTTTTAAGTTCGAGATCATCAAACTCAATGTCAGAATCCCGGTCAATGCCTGCCTTCTGGCGTAGCTGTACCTGGATATCACCATTAACTGTATAAGTGAGCCCTGCGTTTTCATAAATAGTAGCGGCGCTGGCAGAAGAAACAGAAGCCAGTGAAACAGCGAGAGCGAGTAGTGTCTTCTTCATGTTTAAAACCCTTGAATGGATGTTTGCTTGAATCCCGGTTGCTGGAAACTTCCAACAAAAATTGTTGATGACTGGTTTAATCCAGTTCTTGATGTTTACCTCGGCGCCATAGCCAAAGTATTTCAGACGAAAAATTGATTTTTCCTGAATATGTCATCTTTTTTAACAAAAAGACGATTTGTACAGGGATGTGTTTTAGAAATTTATCCCTGATGTCCTTGCCAACAACTTAACTGGGTTATGTGTCGTTAAAATGACTGGAATAAAGCAGTTTAATGACGGTAGGGTTGCAGCTTTTACTCATTTAATACTTCACACCTACTCATTAAACGCGACTGACTGGCAGCGTTCGGCTCATCAAGCGCTAACAGGTGTAATATAATAATTCTCATTTGATATTTGTATACTAGTGCGAATTTTTCTGATTTGTATTTATTATAAAGCCACGACAGGGAGGTGGCGATCAAGGCATGAACGGGGAAGGGCTGGTGCTTCTCAGGCGTTGCGGTGAGGCTCAAGCTGAATGATTTCGCCATTGTGGATGACGTCAGGTGTATGTCCACATAACTGGGTGAGCAATGCCTTGATAAAACCGCTATGGGTCACCACCAGGCAAGGTGCTGCCAGGTCGCCGGTAATGCTTTCAAACGCCTGGCAGGCACGTGCATTCAGGTTGGCGAGAAGCTCGACACCGGCTCCTTCCTCATTGCGTTCGCCAATCGGCCGACCTTCGTAAATCCCCCAGTCGCGTTCGCGCAACAGGACGTTTTCCTCGATGTTTAAATGCAGCACTTCGGCAACGATATCCGCCGTTTGCCGAGCGCGACTCTGTGGGCTGCTGATAATGCGTTCAATACCCAGCCCTGCAAGTACACGGGCAGCGTCTTGTGCCTGCTGTCGGCCCACGTCATTCAGCGGTTCCTCTATGGAGCCCTGGAGTACGCCAAGGGCATTCAGGTCGGTCTCCCCGTGACGCAGCAGATAAATACGGGCCTTGTCTGTCGGGTCGCTGTTTACTTTGGCATATGGCGCGAGAGCGCATTGGGTAATCATGTCATGGTGCCTTCTGTTGTGGTGTCTGGAGTATGATGCGCAAGTGAGGCTTGAGACCTCTGACCAGGTCGCTTGACCTGATGGTGGATTTCAGTTTCGATGAAGATTGTTATCTCATTGTTTCAGGAGTCTGGCATGCAACACACTGTGCTTGTTACGGGTGCAAACCGAGGCGTTGGCCTAGCGCTGGCCGAGCAGTATCACAAAGCTGGCTGGCGGGTAATTGGCGCCTGCCGCGAGTCGTCTGATGACTTGCAGGTGGTGGCCGATAAAGTGATCGACAGGATTGATGTCACCCAGGCAGACAGTGTCGCAACCCTGGCCAAGGCGCTGGACGGCGAAACCCTGGATCTGTTGATCAATAATGCCGGGCTTTTGCAGGATGAATCCTTGGGCAGCCTGGATTTTGACAGCATCCGTACCCAGATGGAAATCAACGCCTATGCGCCGCTGCGGGTATGCGAGGCTTTGCTTCCGCACCTGAAAAGCGGCAGCAAGATTGCCAATATCACCAGTCGCATGGGCTCGATTGCGGATAACGACTCCGGTGGCCGCTACGGTTATCGTGCCTCCAAGGCAGCGCTCAATGCCTTTGGTAAATCCCTGGCGATGGATTTGAAACCGCAGGGTATTGCCGTGGCGCAATTGCATCCGGGTTATGTGAAAACCCGGATGGTCAACTTTGGCGGTGTGATCTCACCTGAAGAAGCCGCCGCAGGTATCGTGGCGCGCATTGACGCCCTGACGCTCGATAACACCGGCGGCTTCTGGCATTCCAATGGTGAAGAGCTGCCCTGGTAAGTGGTTCAGTCGCCAGTGCGTTTGCCGCTGGCGCTGTTGAACGGGTGCAGAGCGTCACGGGCAATGTAGAAGGCCAGAGTATCCCCCTCGCTGACCGGCGGTTGGCCGGAAGTGCGAATTACCGTGGGCTGCTCGCTATCAGCCAGTTGCACATAGAGGTGGCTTTCCGCCCCGGCAGCTTCGTATAGCATCAAGGTAGCGTCAACTTGCAGGTAAGCGCTTTCCGGCGGTTGTAGCAGCATATCATCAGGTCGAATGCCGACAATGTCGGTGTTTTCCGGCAAGTCATGCAGCAGCGCCCCGGAACCTTGCCCGTGGAGGTAATCCAGCGGCAGCATGTTCATCGCCGGTGAGCCGATAAACCCGGCCACGAACATGCTGGCCGGGCGGGCGTAGATCTCCATGGGCGTGCCGACCTGCTCGATCTGCCCGCCATTGAGGACGACCAGACGGTCACCAAGAGTCATGGCTTCCAGCTGGTCGTGGGTGACGTACAGGCTGGTGGTTTTCAGACGGCGCTGCAGCTGTTTGATTTCTACCCGCATCTGCACGCGCAGTTTGGCATCCAGGTTGGAAAGCGGTTCATCAAACAGGAATGCTGCCGGATCGCGAACCAGAGCGCGGCCCATGGCCACCCGCTGGCGCTGGCCGCCGGAAAGCTGGCGCGGCTTGCGCTGCAGGAAGTCGGCAATTTCCAGCATCTTGGCGGCGGTCTGTACGCGCTCTTCGATCTGATCCTTCTTGAAACCGCGGTTTTTTAACCCGTAAGCCAGGTTGTTATACACCGTCATATGCGGATAGAGCGCATAGTTCTGGAACACCATAGCGATATCGCGCTCGGCGGGTTCCAGGTTATTGACCTCCCGGTCGCCGATTTTCAGGGTGCCGTCGGTAATGCTTTCAAGGCCCGCTACCATGCGCAGCAGAGTGGATTTACCGCAGCCCGAGGGGCCGACCAGCACCACAAATTCGCCGTCCTCGATGGCAAGGTCAATGCCTTTTACCGCATCAACATTGCCGCTGTAGGTTTTTTTAAGCCCTTCCAAGGTAATACTGGCCATGGTTATTTCTCCGTCTCGGTCAGGCCTTTCACAAACAGGCGTTGCATAAACAGGATCACCAGCACCGGGGGTAGCGCTGCGAGCACCACAGCGGCCATGATCAGGTGCCACTGGGGATTTTCCTCGGAGGTCATACGTTGAATGCCCATCACGATGGTGTAGTAATCCGGGTCAGTGGTGATCAGCAGCGGCCACAGGTACTGGTTCCAGCCGTAGATAAACATGATCACAAAGAGTGCCGCTATATTGGTGATGGATAGCGGCATCAGGATGTCCTTGAAGAACTTCAAGGGGCCGGCGCCATCCACTCGGGCAGCTTCGAGCATTTCTTCCGGCACTGTCATAAAGAACTGGCGGAACAGGAAGGTGGCAGTGGCCGAGGCAATCAGCGGAATCGACAGCCCGGCAAAGCTGTTCAGCATGCTGAGATCAGCCACCACCTGATAGGTGGGGATAATGCGCACTTCCACGGGCAGCATTAAGGTAATAAAGATCAGCCAGAAGAAAAACATCCGAAAGCGAAAGCGGAAGTACACAATCGCAAAGGCGGAGAGCAGCGAAATGCTCAACTTGCCGATGGTAATGGCCATGGCCATCACAAAGCTGTTCCACAGCATATGGCCTGCCGGTGGCGCGCCAGCCCGGGAAAGCCCGGTGCTCCACATGGCCTTGTAGTTTTCCCAGCCGTGGGAGCCGGGTAGCATCGGCAGGCTGCCGCGCAGCAGGTCACCGGGCGCCTGGGTGGAGGCGACGATAGCGATGTAGACAGGAAAAACCACCAGTGCCACACCGCCAATCAGCATCAGGTGGGCAAAGAAATTGGCCCAGGGGCGGTTCTCAACCATGGTGGCGCTCCTGTGGGATAAAGGATGGAATTGTCGGGGTTGGCAGCATCAGTAATTCACCCTGCGTTCAATAAAGCGGAACTGGACAACCGTCAGCGCGACCACGATGGCCATCAGAATCACCGACTGCGCGGCGGATGAGCCCAGGTTCAGGCCGACAAACCCATCGGAATAGACCTTGTAGACCAGGGTGTTGGTGGCCTGGGAGGGCCCGCCTTCGGTGGTGGCATGGATGATCCCGAAGGTATCGAACATGGCGTACACCACGTTAACCACCATCAAAAAGAAGGTCGTGGGGGTCAGCAGTGGGAAAACAATCGTCCAGAAGCGTTTGATGGGGCTGGCGCCATCAATGGCTGCCGCTTCAATCAGGGATTGCGGGATGGACTGCAAACCGGCCAGGAAGAACAGGAAGTTATAGGAAATCTGCTTCCAGGCGGCGGCAAACACGACCAGCATCATGGCATCCGCGCCTGAGGTGCGATGATTCCAGTCATAACCGACCACATTCAGCACATAGGGAATCACCCCAATCGAGGGGTGGAAGATAAACCACCACAAGACCCCGGCAATCGCTGGTGCAATCGCATAGGGCCAGACCAGGAGGGTGGTGTAGGTACTGCGTGAGCGAATCATGCGGTTAACCGTGCTGGCCAGCAGCAGGGCCACCGACATGGAAAGCAGGGTGGTGCCGATGGCAAACACCGCCGTCACCGACAGTGAGTTGAGGTAGGCGCCATCACGGAACAGGCGAGCAAAGTTTTCCAGGCCAACAAAGGTGCTGCGCAGCCCGAAGGCATCTTCACGCAGCAGCGATTGATACATGGCCTGGCCGGCTGGCCAGATAAAGAAAATCAGTGTAATGATGACCTGAGGCGCCAGCAGGGCATAGGGCAGCCAGTGGCCGGGAAACGTCATGCGTTTGGTTTGCATGGGCGACTCTTTTTTATTACGGCGCGTTTTATGACGGGGTCGGCACGCGTACATCGCGCCTTATCGTCAGCGGGGTGGATGAAAACAGCAAAACCACCGCCCGGCCAGCGGCCAGACGGTGGTTCAGTTAACGACGCTTACTGGTTGGCGGCTTCGAAGTCGCGCAGCAGGGCATTGCCCCGCTCTACCGCATCAGTGGCGGCTTCCTGGCCGGTCTTGTCGCCGCTCATCACCGCTTCCATTTCTTCGGAGATGATGTCGCGGATCTGCACGAAGTTACCAAAACGCAGCCCTTTGGAGTTTTCCGTTGGCTCGTTCAGGGTCATCTGCTTGAGCGAAATATCGGCGCCCGGGTTTTCGGCGTAATAGCCCTGCTCTTCAGTCAGATCCCAGGCGGCCTGGGTGATTGGCAGGTAGCCGGTCTGCTGGTGCCACTCAGCCTGGACTTCCGGCTGGGAGAGGTAATCGAAGAAGGCCGCAACACCAGCATATTCTTCATCCGTATGGCCCTGCAGGGTCCATAGGGTCGCACCGCCGATGATCGAATTCTGCGGGGCACCTTCTATGTCGTCGTAGTAGGGCTGCATGCCGAAGCCGACTTCAAACTCGGCGTTGGCGGCCACATCCGCACGGGAGGCGGAAGAGCCAAAGAAGATGGCGCAGTCTTCAGAGTAGAACATCGGCTCGGCATCCGGGCCGGAACCTGGGCCACCCCATTGGAAGGCGCCTGCATCTTGCCAGGTTTTGAGGTTATCCCAGTGGCGGGCAACGTGTTCGTTGTCGAAGACAAACTCGGTTTCAATACCACCAAAGCCGTTTTCGAGGGTGCCCAGCGGCAGGTTATGCCAGGCAGAGAAGTTTTCCAGCATCACCCAACTTGGCCATGAGGTGGTGAAGCCACAGGAGGCGGCGCCAGATTCCATCAACTGAATACTTGCGTCTTCCATTTCCTGCCAGGTGGTGGGTGGCTGCTCAGGGTCGAGGCCAGCGGCTTCGAACATGTCTTTGTTGTAGTACATGATCGGCGTGGAAGAGTTGAACGGGAAGGATAGCATATTGCCGTCAGTGTCCGTGTAATAGCCGACGACCGCAGGTAGGAAAGCGCTCTGATCAAAGCCGCGACCATGGTCTTCCATCAGCTGGTAGGTCGGGTAGATAGCGCCTTCAGCGTTCATCATGGTGCCGGTGCCGACTTCAAACACCTGCAGAATGTGCGGCTGCTCGCCAGCACGAAAGGCAGCGATAGCGCCGGTCATGGTTTCGGTGTAATTGCCGCGGTAGCTAGGCACCACGCGGTAATCATCCTGGGAGGCATTAAACTCCTCAGTCATGCCTTCGAGGATTTCCCCTAGCTGGCCGCCCATGGCGTGCCACCAGGTCACTTCGGTTGCAGCCTGGGCGGAAAAACTTAAGCTGGCACTCATGACGCCCAGCGCGAGGGCGTGAAACTTGAAGCGTGACATGACGTCTCCTTTTATACCGCGTGCTATTTTTTTGGTTTGGGTCTACTAGCAACTCTAATTATTGTAGATGACACTTTCATGAATACCAGATGAACAGCGCATGACGCCAGTGCTGTGATAAATATCATCTCAACATTGGCGCTTACCGCCTGGCCGTGTAGTCTCATGAGAATTGGCGTGATACCCGGCGTACAAAAGAAGGTGAGTGATGCAAGAGGCAATAGATCTACTCGGACGTCTGGTGGCGTTCGACACCACATCCAGTGAGTCCAACCTGGCGCTGATCGAGTTTGTGGAAGGTTATCTGGCAGGCTACGGGGTGGAAAGCGAGCGGGTAATGAGCCCGTGCGGCCAGAAAGCCAACCTGATTGCTCGCATTGGGCCGGATGCCCCCGGTGGCGTCATGCTTTCCGGTCATACCGATGTGGTGCCGGTAACCGGTCAGCCCTGGTCCAGTGACCCTTTTACCCTGCGTGATGGCGGTGACGGCCGCCTCTACGGGCGTGGCACCTGTGACATGAAAGGCTTTATTGCCTGCGCGCTGGCCATGGTGCCGGAGTGGTCTCGGGCGGCGCTTGAGCAGCCAATCTATTTCGGTTTTTCCTATGATGAGGAAATCGGCTGTGTGGGTGCGCCGGATCTGATTCGCCGCTTCCATACCCACTACTCTACCACCGCCCATGTCATCGTGGGTGAACCCACTAGCATGCAGCCTGTGGTGGCCCAGAAAGGCGCGACCAATCTGCGCACCACGGTGACAGGCCGTGAAGCTCACAGCAGCCAGGTCAACCAGGGGACATCCGCGATTCATATAGCGGCCAGGCTGGTCACCTTTATTGAAGATACCATGGCGGCACTGATTGATGAGGGCCGCGTTGATGACGCCTTTAATGTGCCGCATACCAGCCTCCACGTAGGTAAGATCAAGGGCGGCACGGCGATCAATATCATGGCCCGAGAGTGTCAGTTCGAGTGGGAGATTCGCCATTTGCCAACCGACACTTTTGACGAGATCTTTGCCCGCTTCGAGGCCTACTGCCAGACACTGACAGCAGAACTGCATGCCAGGGGCAAGCAGCTGTCTATTGACACTCAAGCCTTGAATACCACGGTGCCCGGCCTGGCTGATCACGATAACGACCGAGTTCTGCGCCTGGCCAATGCCCATCTGCCTGAGGCTTGCTGTCAGCATGCGGTGGCCTACGCCACTGAAGCAGGCCAGTTCCAACAGGTGGGTTTGCAGACCATCATCCTGGGCCCCGGCAGTATTGCTCAGGCCCATCAACCGGATGAATATATTGATAAAAGTGAGCTGGAGGCCTGCGCGGCTTTTATGCGCCGTATGGGCAGTGCGTTGGAAACACCCTACCGGGATGGTTGAGAAATAATTGATAACCACAAAAAACCCCACACGCATTTAGCGGGTGGGGCCTTGCACCATGTAGCTTTCAGCTTTAAAGACGCAGCGTTTAATGAAAACGTTCGATACAGGCGGGTTAGAAGCCTTGTACGGAAGGTTGCTCATCGTAGAGTTCTGCCTTTGCATGGCGCATAACATCTTCACACGCTTGCTGGTGGGCCAGCTGGGTTAACAGCTGCTGAGTCAATTCAAACCCTTTACCCAGACAAGTATCCACTTCATCCTGGCTGACCGCCGGGGTTACGTTGTACGCTACTTTCAGCGTACGGCCACCGCTATCCAGCCAGTCAGCCATGCCCCGCAGTCGCCATGCCACTTTCTCTTTCCAGTTTGCCGATTCTTCCGCGCCTTCGTTTACGCTAAACGTGCACTGCCATTCCGGTTTAAAGACCTTCATAGGAGAACCTCCATTGCTTGTTGGAAAGATGATTGATCGTGATGCTTACTCCGTGTGATATTCTTGCGCTTCCACTATACCGAATTATCGGTGAATACCGAAACAAAACATCTGTTACCCAGGCAAAGGGTTAAAGAACGCTAGCCATGACACCTTCCACACCGCTCAACTGCCCTTGCGGTAGCGCTCGCCCACTGGCTGACTGCTGCCAGCCCTATCATCAGGGCAAGCTGCTTCCGGCAACGCCAGAAGCCCTGATGCGCTCACGTTACAGCGCCTTTGCGCTGGGGCTGACGGATTATCTGTTGCACAGTTGGCATGCCAGCACCCGGCCAGCCCATCTGGAGCCTGATGCGCAGACTGACTGGAAAGCTCTGTCTATCCTTGAGGCCCCAGCGCCTGCCAGCCATCAGGGCAGGGTGCATTTTCAGGCCTTTTTTCGCGAGCGGAACCGCTGGCAGGTGCTGGAAGAAAACTCACGCTTTGTGTTTGAAGATGGGTGCTGGTGGTACCTGGACGGCACGCCGAGCATTGAGCGTCTAAAGCCGGGCCGCAATGACTCCTGCCTGTGTGGCAGTGGCCGCAAAATCAAGCAATGTTGCGGCGAGTAGTCAATATCTATGGCATCTGATACACCACAGGGCGAATCTGAAAAGCCGCCAGCAAGCACCAGTGATCAGTGGTATCTATACCTACTGGAATGTCGCCGCGGCACCTATATCGGCATTACCAACAATCTGGCAAAACGTTATCAGGCTCATTGCGAGGGAAAAGGCGCCCGCTACACCCGTGCCAACCCGCCGCTGGCGCTGCTTGGCGCGCAGCCATTCGCCGACCGTGCCGCCGCCAGCCGCGCAGAGTACCAACTGAAACAGAAGTCGCCCGCGCAAAAACGCCAATGGGCAGCGGAGTGGGTTCATCCTAAAGATACTCAGGCAACTTCAGTCTGACGCGGAGATTTAATCAGGCTTTCTGCTGGGGTACCAAACATAGTGTGCAGTTTCCACACCATCTTCAGGGTCAGGTTACGTTTACCATTCAGAATTTCGTAGACACGATTACGTTTGCCAATCGCTGGCTCTAGATCCCTGGCGGTCAGTCCTTCCTGATCCATGCGAAACTTGATGGCCTCGACCGAGTCTGGCAAATCTATAGGAAATTGCTGTGCTTCGTAATGCTCTATCAGGGTCAATAAAATATCGAAGCGGTCACTATTCTCAGTGCCTGGCTCAGGCTCATTATCAAAATAACCGGATACATCCTGTAGAGCCGATTTATAGTCATCTTCGGTGCGAATTGAGCGAATATCCATAAAGTCACTCCATTTCAACTGTTTCGGCATCGACTTTATCGTACTCTGCATGTGTGCCGATAAATTTGATATAAACTGCGCTGTGTCGATAAGCAATGCTGGTAATCAGTCGGTATTCGTTGCCTTTAATATCAAATACGACACGTTTATTACCTATTATACTAGCTCTCGGATATCTCAACTTGATCTCATGTGGGTGTTGCCACTGAGCATGCCTTACCTCGTCAACCCAAGCCTCTAGAGAGCCTTTAACGTATGGCAACAGTCCAAGGTGCTGGCGTTTTTGCGCAAGAGCGCTGAAACCTTGCTGGCAGAAGGCTATGCGGTAAAGACTAGTGCCTGAATCTGATGCTTTGTCAGCCTGTTGCGATGGCCGTGTGCCAGGCTCTGCAGGCGGCAGGCAGGCGTTTTATGGCTAAATACGTTACGATGTCGGTAATAGCATTTTACACTGGCATGGGCGCGGTTTTGTGACCTAGTTTCCTTTGCGGGTGAGCTGGGGTTTTATGGACATGCATTCAAGGGAGGGCAGAGGTGGCTGTTTATGGCGGCATACAGGCGCGGGAGCTGGATTACTGGCTTAATGCGCTTATCAATGCAGCGTATGATCGACGCTATCCATTGGCCAACGTCCATGGCAGCCAACCGCGTGCCCGTACGGCGCGTCAGGACCTTCTGGATATGGCCAATGGCTACCATACGAACCGTCAAGGTAGTGAAGCGACCGCCATAGCGTTGGGGCGCTGGTGCCAGACTTACCTAACCGAAGAAGAATGGTATCAACTCACCGGTGCTCGCCTGAGTGGTAATGATACACCGGCAGATTGGCTGGTGCGCCATCATGCTGGCTGAGTTCTGAGGTGAGTCGCCAAGACCCTGGTTAACCTCAGCTGGTCTAAACTGATTTTTTGTCGTTAAACGGCGGCAGTTATTACGAGAAGGAGACTATCCGCCATGCGCTTTGTTCCTCAGTTCACTGATGGTCAGAAATTTGCTCACCCATTGGGCAAGATAGTATGTGTGGGTCGCAACTATGCAGACCATGCCAAGGAGCTTGAAAACCCGGTGCCTACCGAGCCGCTGCTGTTTATCAAACCATCGACCAGTGCGCTAGGCTTTGATGCGCCGCTGGCGCCGCCTTTTTCGCGTGGCGAGGTGCATTTTGAGTTGGAGCTTGCCCTGCTGATCGGTGAAACACTGACCGATGTCACCCAGGATGAAGCCGAGCGGGCGATTGTTGGCATTGGCCTGGCATTGGATCTGACCCTGCGTGATGTGCAGACTCGGCTGAAGGAAAACGGCCACCCCTGGGAAATTTCCAAGGCCTTTGACGGCGCCTGCCCGCTTTCCTCCTTTCTGCCGCTGACCCGGGTGCCCAACTGGAATGCACTGGCGTTCAGCCTGGAAATTGACGGCGAGGAGCGCCAGTACGGCGAGGGGGCGGATATGCTGTTCCCGGTTCCGTCCCTGGTGGCCGAAATGAGCCGCCATTTCACTCTGGAAGCGGGCGATGTCATCCTAACCGGCACGCCAGCAGGCGTCGGTGAGTTGCCGCGTGGAGCGCAGCTGCGTATGACGCTGACCGGTAGCCTGGAGGTCACCGCCAGCGTCATTGAGTAAGTCATTGAGTAAGTGGATGCGTGTTATTGCAGACAGTTATTGCAAGACAGTTGTTGTAGATAGTCATTGTAGATAGGTATATCCATTCAGGCCGTCACGCAGGCTGTCAGCAAACTGAGCCTGATCCTGGGGCGTCAGCTGGCTGGCAGCCAGCTGCGCCATCAGGCGCTGTTGAAGCTTGTCAGCATCAAAGTTGACGTAGGCCAGCACATCGGCCACCCGATCGCCCGCCAGCGGGTTGGAAAGCACCCAGTTGCCCTGGGCATCCAGAGCCGCATCAACCGAGTCCGTATCGCCAAACAGGTTGTGCAGGTCACCGAGAATTTCCTGATAGGCCCCCACCAGAAAGAAACCTAGCCAGCGTTGATCCTCATTGGCCCACTCCGGCAGTGGCAGGGTGCTTTCCACCCCTGGCCATCGACGTAGCTGTCGATGCGTCCGTCGGAATCGCAGGTGATATCCTGAATCACCGCGCGCCGCGTGGGCGTCTGCTCCAGCCCGGAAAGCGGCAGCACAGGAAAGATCTGTTCGATTCCCCATACATCCGGCACCGACTGGAACAGCGAAAAGTTGACGAACAGCTTGTCGGCGAGCTTTTCCGCCAGTTCATCCTGAATTTCACGGTGGGCCCGGTTGCGGCCATCAAGCTGCGCGCGCAGGCGGTGACAGGCAGCCGTGTAGACGCGCTCGCCTTCAGCCCGTACTCCCATATCACATAGGCCAAGCACAAAACGATCCTGTAGTTCGCTGACGGCCTGCAGCAGGTCGTGCCAGGCTTCTACCAGTATGCGGGGTTCCTGAAAGCTTTCCAGCTGGTCGAGTACCCGCCACAGGGCTTCCAGCTGCGGGTCTGGCGTCTCTGGGCGGGGCGGTGGCGTCGTGTCGACACGTTCCTCATCAATCACATTGGTGATCAGTACCGCGTGATGAGCGGTCAGGGCGCGACCGGATTCGCTGATCAGGTGAGGCTGTGGCAAGCCGGTTTCCTGGCAAAGTTGGGCAAAAGCGTTGACCACATTGCGAGCATATTCGGCCATGGAGTAATTGGCCGAGCAGAAGCTGCGTGAGCGGGTGCCTTCGTAATCAACGCCCAGGCCACCGCCCACATCCACACAGTCTATCGGGGCGCCCAGCTCCACCAGGCTCTGGTAGAAGCGCGCGCATTCGCGCAATCCGCGCTGGATATCGCGGATATTGGCAATCTGTGAGCCAAGGTGAAAATGCACCAGCTGCAGGCTGGCCAGGGCATCATGTTCGCGCAGGGTATCAACGACCTGCAGGATCTGGCTGGCAGTGAGGCCGAACTTGGACTTTTCACCGCCGGTATTCTGCCACTTGCCCTTGCCGATCGAGGCAAGCCTGGCGCGCAGGCCGATACGTGGCTGAACGTTCAGCGCACGCGCCTCTTCCAGCACCTGAGTCAGCTCGGAAAGTTTTTCCACCACCAGATAAACACGATGGCCAAGCTTCTCTCCTAACAGCGCTAGGCGGATATACTCGCGGTCTTTATAGCCGTTACATACAATCAGCGAGGAATCCCGGTCAGACAGCGCCAGCACGGCGAGCAGTTCCGGTTTGCTGCCGGCTTCCAGCCCCACGCGGCCGTTGCCGCGCTCGGCCGTGGCGAGGATTTCTTCCACCACGCGGCGCTGCTGGTTGACCTTGATCGGGTAGACCGCCGTGTAGCCAGCCTGGTAATCGGCGTCCTGCATGGCCTGGTCAAAGGCGCCACACAGCTGTTCCACCCGGTCATGCAGAATATCGCTGAAACGTACCAGCACGGGCAGGCGCAGGCCGCTTGCCAGCAGCTGCTGCACCAGGCCATTAAGCGGCAGAGCCGGGCCGGGAGCAGCATGGCCGAGCGGGCGCACCAGGGTGTGGCCCTGGTCATCGACATCAAAGTAGCCGCTGCCCCACTGGTCAATGTTCCAGGTGCGCCGGGCGCGCATGGCAGGGGTGCTGGCAAGGCTATTGGCGGATGCCGTAGAACTCATGGGGTGACCTCGGGCAAGGGCAGCGCGCCCTGGGCAATCCGTGCCTTCAGAATGGTTTCAAAACGCTGCGGGTCGTGGGGCGTCAGATCGTGAGCAGGCGGGTCGACGTAGACCACCAGCAGCCGTGACAGCCAGTAGCGCAGGGCGGTCATGCGCAGCATCACCGGCCAGACGGCCTGTTCATCGCTATTCAGCGGGCGGCGCGCCTGATAGGCGTTGAGAATGGTGTCATAACGCTCGCGGTCAAGGTGGCCATTCTCATCTGAGGCCCAATCGTTGATCACAATTGCCAGATCAAACAGCAAATCGCCAGTGCAGCCATTATAGAAATCAATCATGCCGCCCAGCTGGTTGCCGTCAAACAGGGTGTTATCGCGGAACAGGTCGCCATGCAGAGCCCCTTGGGGCAGTTCGCCATACTGGCTGAAGACACTTTCAAACTCGTCGATCTCGTCTTTCATCAGCGTCTGGTCGGCCGGGCTGATATAGGCCAGCACCTTATGGTGCATGGCCTGCAGCCAGTGCAGGTCGCGCGGGTTGGGGCGACGACCGGGAAAATGCTGGGAGATGGCATGCATATGCCCGAGAGTGTCGCCCAGCACCTGGCACTGAATGAGGTTGGGGGCTTCAGGGTGGCGCCCCGGCAAGCGCGGAAACAGCAAAGCAGGTTTGTCTGCCAGGCTATGCAGCGCGATGCCGTCACGGTCATGCACCGGCCCAGGCACTGGCAGGCGATGCTCATCGAGATAATCCAGCAGGTCGACAAAGAACGGCAGCTCTTCGTGCTCGCCCTGCTCGAACAGGGTGAGCACCAGCAGGTGTTGGTCAGTGGTGACAAAAAATGTCGAGTTTTCGGTGCCACCCGCTACCCCTTCCAGGGTTTGCAGCTGGCCGACATCAAACTTTTCCAGAAACGCTGCGACCTGTGCGTCGCTAAGCGGAGTAAATACAGCCATGAGAGTCTCGCCCAGGTTGCCAAGGCCAATATTGTAGCGGTTTGGGCGATAACTTGGCAGCATTCACGTGTTAACAGTAAAAGACGTTGTTTCCATTCGGCAGGGACTGCCGGGCGCGTTATCATAATGACCATTATTCTCAGCAGGTGGATTTCTGTTTATGGCGCGCGCTCCTATTGTGCTGGTGGATGGCTCATCCTATTTGTATCGTGCATTTCACGCTTTACCGCCATTGACCACTTCCCAGGGTCAGCCCACGGGAGCGGTCAAAGGCGTGCTGAACATGCTCAAACGGCTGATCAAGGATTATCCGGATAGCCCCATGGCCGTGGTGTTTGATGCGCCGGGCAAGACCTTCCGCGATGACCTTTACAGCGACTACAAATCCCATCGTCCACCCATGCCTGATGACCTGCGCAGCCAGATAAAGCCTTTGCATGCCTGCGTGAAAGCGCTGGGGTTGCCGCTGTTATGCGTTGAAGGCGTAGAAGCCGATGATGTGATTGGCACTTTGGCTCACCACGCCACCCAGGCTGGGCGTGATGCGGTGATTTCTACCGGTGACAAGGATATGGCGCAGCTGGTCAACGCGCATATCACCCTGGTCAATACCATGAAGGATGAAACCCTGGATGAAGCCGGAGTGGAAGCCAAGTTCGGCCTGCCGCCTGGCTTGATCATTGATTACCTGGCCCTGATGGGCGACAAGGTGGACAACATTCCAGGCGTACCCGGTGTGGGCGAAAAGACCGCCATTGGCCTGTTGCAGGGAATGGGCGGTGGGCTTGATACCATTTACGCTGAACTGGAACGCGTCAAGACGCTGAGTTTTCGTGGCGCCAAGACGCTGCCTAAAAAGCTTGAGGAGCACCGCGACCAGGCGTTTCTTTCCTACCAACTGGCCACCATCAAGACCGACTGCGAGCTGCCAGTCGGGTTGGATGACCTGGACATTGCCCAGCCTGACCAGCAGCAGCTGGCCGAGCTGTACCGGGAAATGGAGTTCAAACAATGGCTGAACGAGCTATTAAGCGGCCAGGATGAAGCCGTAGAAGCCGCTGTTGAACAGCCTGACACCACACCCACCGCTCAGCTACCTGCGGCAGAGCGGCGCGACCAGGTGATTACCGAACAAGCTGACTTCGATGCCTTGCTGGCTCGGTTGGATAAAGCCGCACAGTTTTGCGTGGACCTGGAAACCACCAGCCTCAACTATATGGACGCCGAGATCGTCGGCGTTGGGCTGGCGTTGGAAGCGGGGGAAGCTTTCTATATACCACTGGCCCATGATTATCTGGATGCGCCTGCCCAGCTGGATCGCAGCGCGGTACTGTCCGCCCTGCAGCCGCTGTTGGAAGACCCGGAAAAAATCAAGATTGGCCAGAACCTCAAATACGATATGTCAGTGCTGGCCAGTGCCGGCATTAACCTGGCTGGCCCGCTGGCGGATACCATGCTGGCTTCTTACGTGCTGAATGCCACGGCCACCCGCCATGATATGGATTCGCTGGCGCTGAAATACCTGGGTGAAGCTACGACCTCGTTCGAGGATATCGCCGGTAAAGGCGCCAAGCAGCTGACCTTCAACCAGATTGCCTTGGAGCAGGCCGCGCCTTACGCCTGTGAAGATGTGGATATTACCCTGCGCCTGCAGCACACCCTACGCCCTCTGGTGGAAGCGGAAGGGCAGCTGGCCAAGGTGCTGGATACCCTTGAGCTGCCGTTAGTGTCGGTGCTGTCACGCATCGAGCGCAATGGCGTGGCGCTGGATGCCGAACGCCTGCATGCCCAGAGCCAGCAGCTTGAACAGCGGATTTATGCGTTGGAAAAACAGGCTTTTGAGCTGGCCGGTCGGGAGTTCAATCTGGGCTCGCCCAAGCAACTGGGAGAAATTCTGTTCGAAGAGCAGAAAATCCCCGTGCTCAAGAAAACCCCCAAGGGCGCGCCCTCAACGGCGGAAGCGGTACTTGAAGAGCTGGCGCTGGATTACCCGCTACCTAAAGTCATCATGGAGCATCGCGGCCTGGCCAAGCTGAAATCTACCTACACCGACAAACTGCCGCGCCTGATCAACTCGCGCACCGGTCGGGTGCATACCAGCTACCATCAGGCGGTGACCGCCACGGGGCGCCTGTCATCGTCTGACCCCAACCTGCAGAATATCCCCATTCGCACCGAGGAAGGCCGTAAGATTCGCCAAGCATTTATCGCCCGCCCGGGCTATCGCATTGTGGCGGCCGACTATTCCCAGATTGAGCTGCGCATCATGGCGCATCTTTCCGAGGACAAGGGGCTGCTGACCGCTTTTGCCGAGGGCAAGGACATTCACAGCGCAACCGCCGCAGAAGTGTTCGGCACACCGTTGGAAAAGGTCTCCGACGAGCAGCGGCGCAGCGCCAAGGCAATCAACTTCGGGCTGATCTACGGGATGAGCGCCTGGGGCCTCTCGCGTCAGCTGCATATCGAAAGAGGGCAGGCGCAGACCTACATCGACCGCTACTTTGACCGCTACCCCGGCGTGGCCCGCTATATGGAGCGCATTCGCAGCCAGGCAGCAGAGGATGGCTTTGTCGAAACTGTTTTTGGGCGGCGTTTATATCTTCCCGAGATTCACTCTCAGAACCGCAACCGTCGCCAGGGGGCCGAGCGCACAGCGATCAATGCGCCCATGCAGGGTACGGCTGCGGATATTATCAAGCTGGCCATGATAGAGGTGGATGCCTGGCTAGCAGAAGGGGCGTTTGACGCCCTGATGGTTATGCAGGTACATGACGAACTGGTGTTCGAAGTGGCGGAGAGTCAGGTCGAGGCTTTCATCGCTCAGATCCAGGCTCGTATGCAAGCCGCTGCCAGCCTCAGCGTACCGCTCACGGTAGAAGCCGAAAGCGGCGCCAACTGGGATGAGGCGCACTAAGGCGTTTAATCAAGACCGTATCACAGGTGTTTTGATGCGGCCGCTGGATTTCCACCGCAAGTGACAACGCACGTGTACGTTTTTCAGCATGCTAGACTGCCATCAACAGGATGATAAGGAAGGCTCGTATGCCATCTGATCAGCGTCGTAAACTCCCTATCGGGATCCAGACCTTCTCGGATATTCGTGAAGATGGCTACTATTACGTCGATAAAACGCCCTTTATCGAGAAACTGGTCAATCAAAACAAGTACTACTTTCTCTCCCGCCCGAGGCGGTTTGGCAAAAGCCTACTGCTGGATACCCTGCGCTGCCTGTTTGAAGGTCGGGAGGCATTGTTTGAAGGGCTTTATATCCACGATAAATGGGACTGGCAAACACGCTACCCTGTGGTGCGCATCAGCTTTTCCAATGGTGTGGTCATCAGCCGTGAAGATCTGGACGCGAATATTCGCTATCAACTGCAGCAACAGCGCGCCAGTCTCGGTATTGAAGCAACGCCACCTGAAAGGATTGCCGACGACTTTGCCAGCCTGCTTGAAAATGCTCATCGTACGCATGGCCAACGGGTGGTGGTGCTGATTGACGAATATGACAAGCCAATACTGGATAACCTACTCAACCCTGAATTGGCCCGCGAGTTGCGCGAAGGGCTGAAAAACCTCTATAGCGTACTTAAGGATGCTGACCCCCATCTGCATTTTGTGCTGCTTACCGGCGTGTCCAAATTCAGCAAGGTCAGCCTGTTTTCGGGGTTGAATAACCTTCGCGATATTACCCTGTCATCTGATTATGCCGCCATCTGTGGCTACACCGATGATGATATTGACAGTATTTTTGCACCAGAACTGCCGGGCCTTGATCGGGATGAAATCCGCCGCTGGTATAACGGCTACCGCTGGGGTGGGCAGGAAGTCTCGAGTGTTTATAACCCCTTTGATGTGCTGCTCTTGCTGGAAGAACGCAAATTCAGCCCTTATTGGTTCGAAACGGCCACCCCCACTTTTCTGGTCGATATCCTGAAACAGCGTGGTGTTTTTACCCCCGCACTTAGCCAGTTGCAGACCGAAGCGGAACTGCTTGGGCGCTTCGATATCGACCATATCGCCACGGAAGCGCTGCTGTTCCAGACCGGCTACCTCACTGTGCATTCAGTAGAAGAGCCGATGACCGGTTATTGGCTCTATACGCTTGGCTATCCCAATCACGAAGTGGCCACCAGCCTTAACCAGGCATTATTGCCTGCCTTGGGTGTTCAAGAACCTGCCAGGGAGCGGCTGACGCTGTTTCGTGTCCTGCAGCATCATGACCTTGGTGCATTGGAAGCTCACCTGAAAGCGCTTTTTGCTGGCTTGCCCCACGATTGGTATCGCAACAACCCGATTGCCCGCTATGAAGGCCATTATGCGAGTGTTTTTTACAGCCATTTTGCGGCACTTGGCGTGGGCGTGACGGTGGAGGATGCCAGTAATAAAGGCAAGGTGGACATGAGCGTTGATTTCGGCGGCCATTTCTATCTGTTTGAATTCAAGGTCGTGGAGCAGTTACCTGAAGGCAAGGCGCTGGAGCAGATCAAAGCACAAGGTTATGCTGATAAATACCGTGCCAGTGGTAAGCCCATTCATCTGGTCGGGGTGGAATTTTCCAGCATCGAGCGGCAGATAGTGGCGTTTGAAGTAGAGACGCTGACACCATAAAGATTGCGTCTTTATCACTCACCGAGCGTTATCAGGCAAAGGTCAAAATAGATTCCCGATAACCCCATTCGGGAATGACAGTTCTGTGGTTGATCCGGGAATGACCGAGACATGCCCAAACAAAACCGCCCGCAGCTTTGGCTGCGGGCGGTTCACTTACCTGGTTGCTTCAGGTATTGATTAACGCCATTCCGCGCGATCAAAGATACGGATCGCTTCCGGGTTGTTTTCACCGAGTACGCTGATGTTGAGGCTGTCTTTCTTGAAGTCACCCCAGGATTCCAGTACCGGGTTCTTCTTGACGCCCTCAACGACCGGGAACTCATAGTTGCCTTCTGCAAAGGCTTCCTGAGCCATGTCAGAGCTCAGGAATTCGAGCAAACGTACGGCATTTTCGCGGTTCGGTGCGCCTTCAACCACGCCGGCGCCGCCAATGTTGATGTGAGTGCCACGGCCATCCTGATTCGGGAAGATAATGCCAACATTACGGGCTACTTCACGATCAGCTTCTTCATCGGAGTGCAGCAGGCGAACATAGTAGTAGTGGTTACCGACGGCCAGATCACATTCGCCGCTGGCGACGCCACGAATCTGATCGGTGTCGCCACCTTCTGGGTCACGCGCCATATTGTTCACAACGCCTTCTGCCCATTCCTGAGCGCCTTCTTCACCGTGATGCTCGATCAGCGACGCCAGTAGTGACTGGTTGTAGATGTTATTGGAAGAGCGGATGCACACCTGACCCTCAAACTGTGGGTCGGCCAGGTCCTCGTAACTGCTGATCTGGCTGGGATCGAAGTTATCACGGTTGTAGTAGATGACCCGGGCACGCTGACTAAAGCCGAACCACATGCCTTCCGGGTGGCGCATGCTGTCCGGCAGGCGCTCATTGAGAACATCAGAATCAACGCCCTGGAAAATGCCTTCCTGTTCAGCGCGCCACAGATTACCAGCATCAACGGTGAGCATTACATCGGCGGGGCTTGCCACGCCTTCGCTCTTGATGCGTTCAATCAGTTGGCTGGAGCCGCCTTCAAGAATATTGACCTCAATGCCGGTTTCCTCGGTGAAGGCTTGATAGAGCGCTTCGTCAGAATCATAGTGGCGGGCGGAGTAAACATTTACTTCATCGGCCAGTGCCTGGCTTGCGAAAGCACCGCCTGCCAGCACAGCAGCAAAGGGGACAACAGCGCGGACAGTTTTTACGCCAGCAGTTTTCATCTATCAGCTTCCTCTTATCAGTGAACAGGACAATGAACGATTGTTCATATCCGACGTCCTAGCGGTATTGAATGATAATAAGTTGCATTACCAATTTCGTCAATGTAAGGGTCTTTGAGCGCATCGTCAAGTAAATGAGAAAGAAAATCATCCGTTTTCACGGTGGGCGATTTTTACCGCCAGCAGGCGCAAACCTCTTATGCTTTAGGAGATAAACCGCTGTATCTGCCCGCACAGCAGGTGCATTATGTTCAGATAGAAAATAGAATGAGAATAACTTTCAGTTTTAATACGCCCTTGCATTTTGCAGGCGTCATATTCAACACGATGGCGGAGAGTCATGACGGCAACAGTGAAAGCAGCAGAAATCGCCGCGCCGACAAATGCCTTGGCGCTGCATGATGTACGTCATTCCTTTGATGGCAATCAGGTTGTCAAAGGCGTGGAACTTGAAGTTGAGCCGGGAGAGGTGGTTTGTCTGCTGGGGCCTTCGGGCTGCGGCAAGACGACCTTGCTGCGCATTGCCGCCGGGCTGGAAACTCTTCAGGAAGGCAGCGTTGAGCTTAACGGTCAGGTGATCGCTCGGCCCGGTATGCGCCATTTGCCACCCGAAAAGCGCAGTGTCGGGTTAGCCTTTCAGGATTCAGCGTTATTCCCGCACCTGAGCGTGGTGGAAAATGTCACCTTTGGCCTGAAGCATCTACCCGCAGCCAAACGTCGCCCCCGGGCGGTTGAGTTGCTTGAGCAGTTGGGTATGGCGGATTACATCGATACCTACCCGCATATGCTGTCGGGCGGTCAGCAGCAGCGGGTGGCGCTGGCTCGCGCCATGGCACCTGGCCCACAACTGATGCTGCTGGATGAGCCATTTTCCAGCCTGGATGCGCGCCTGCGCGACCAGATCCGCGACGATACCCTGCATGTGTTGAAAAAGTCGGTGCGGCGACTCTGCTGGTGACCCATGACCCGGAAGAAGCGATGTTCATGGCTGATCGCATTGCTCTGATGCGTGATGGCCAGATCATTCAGACCGGTACACCCAGGGAGCTGTACTGCGCGCCCAATGATCCCTTTGTGGTGACCTTTTTGGAGAGGTCAACGAGATTGAAGGGGTGGTCAAGGATGGCAAGGTGCAAACACCGGTAGGCGAGGTGGAAGCAGGGGGCATCCCAGACGGCAGCCCGGCCAAGGTAATGATCCGCCCGGAGGCGCTGCGCATCGAGGAGCGCGACCTGCCCGCTGAAGCGCATGATCACAGTCACGTTATCATGGCCAAGTTACTGGGCCGCACCAGCCTGATACACCTGTGTGCACATAACAATAGCGGCGACGAAGCGCATTTGCATGCCCGAGTTTCAGGACTGTTCCTGCCTGGGGAAGGCCAGCCGGTGGATATTCACCTCGACCTCTCCCAGGTATTTGTCTTTCCGCTGTAACGGTGCTTGGTGAATCTAAGTAGTGAGTAGTGAGTAGTTAGTCGTCTGCGGCTTAGTGCCCGCTTCCAGGGCGGGCACGACGCATGGCCATGCTGAGCAGGATAACCGGAATAATTCCCACCACGACAATCGCCAGCGATGCCGTTGAGGCCTCCGCCAGGCGCTCATCCGCCGCCAGATTATGTGCCCGCACCGCTAAGGTGTCGAAGTTGAACGGGCGCAATATGATGGTGGCAGGTAACTCCTTCATGACATCCACAAACACCAGAATACCGGCAGCCAGCAGGCTGCTGCGCATCAGTGGGGTATGAATGCGCCGTAGGGTACCGCCGGCTGTCTGGCCAAGCGTGCGTGAGGCAGCGTCCATGCTGGGCGTGACCTTACCCAGGCTGGCTTCCACGGCGTTGAAAGATACTGCCAGAAAGCGCACTACATAGGCGTAGATCAGAATAAAAGCTGATCCGCTGAAAATCAGCCCGATAATCACGCCGTAAGTATCTCGGGTCCACAGGTTGATGGTGTTATCCAGCCAGGCAAAGGGAATCAGAATACCCACGGCCACCACCGAGCCGGGAATGGCATAGCCCATGGCGGCTATCCGTGAGCTGAAGCGGGCAAAGGGTGTGTTGTGGATGCGCACACCATAGCTGAGCAGCATGGCCAGGCCGACTGCCAGCACGGCGGCTAGCGCGGCCAGCGCCAGGCTGTTAAAGGCGAAACCGAAAAAGCGCGTGCCGAACAGGCTGTCGCCTTCAGTGATGGCCATTTCGAGCAGAATGCCGCTAGGCAGCAGAAAGCCAATCAAGACGGGTAGGAGGCAAAAAATCACCGCCGCAGCCGCTCGCCAGCCATACAGTACATACTCGGGCAATTGCTGGTAGCGATTGGTGGTATGAAAGTAGCGCCGCTTGCCGCGGGACCAACGTTCAAGCAGCACCAAAGCAACCACAAAAGCCAGCAGGCAAGCCGCCAGTTGAGCGGCTGCAACGGGTTCCCCCAGCCCGAACCAGGTACGATAGATGCCGGTGGTAAAGGTATCCACGCCAAAGAACTGCACGGCACCAAACTCGTTAAGAGTTTCCATCAGCACCAGGGAAACCCCGCCCACCAAGGCAGGGCGGGAAAGTGGCACCGCCACGCTGGCAAACAGGTGCCAGGGGCCGCGTCCCAGCGTTCTGCCAACGTCCAGAACGCATACCGACTGCTCCAGAAATGAAGCCCGTGCCAGCAGATAGACGTAAGGGTAAAGTACCAGGGTGATGAGGGTTGCTGCGCCGCCCAGTGAACGGATGTTGGGGAAGTAATAGTCACCGTGGGCCCAGCCAAACGTTTCGCGCAGCAGGCTTTGCAGAGGGCCGGCAAACTGCAGAAAGTCCGTATAGGCGTAGGCGATCACGTAAGTCGGCACCGCCAGAGGCAGTAGCAGCGCCCACTCAAAAATGCGTTTACCCGGAAAGCGGCACATGACCACCAGCCAGGCGGTGCCCGTCCCGATCAGTAAAGTACCGATGCCAACAAACAGCACCAGCCAGAAGGTATTGGTCAGGTAACGGGGCAGCACAGTGCTGGCCAAATGCTGCCAGATGCCGTCGGTTGGCATGAAAATATGCGCAAAAATGACGATAACGGGTAGCGCCACCACCAGAGCAATGCCAAAAAGAATCAATGACCAGACATTGAACCGGCTAACCAGTCGCTTGAGTAGCGAGTCGAATCCACGATCGGCAGTCTGAGACAACTGTTTTCTCCTTAAAGATAGATAAGGTGTGAAACGGGTTGGCATATGCCTGTCAATATCGCGAACTTAGCGAACACAGTGACGCAAGGCGTGGATTCTGGTGGGCGTCAAAAAAGTCCGGCGCGATTGATAGCAGCGCGAGGAACTGCGGGCACCCGTAACGGCGATGCGAACCAGTATCAAATGCTAATCATACCATCTGGCAACTGACTTAACGATGTGAAATCCATGCGACATGCCGCCACCTGGCCGCTCGCAGCCTACCATTTTTATAGGCCGGGAAGTAAAAAGCCCCCTGCTGGGCAAGGGGCTAAAGATGAAGCCTGCAGGCAACAGCTGTTTCTTATCTGCTGTAAACCAGATTGGGCAGCCAGGTCGCCAGCGGCTCAAAGAAGAATACCAGCATCAGGCCGAGTAGCTGCAGCAATACGAAGGGCGCTACCCCTTGTAGATGTCCATTGTCTGAATCGAAGGGGGCAGACCCCTTTGATGTAGAAGAGCGCAAACCCGACCGGCGGGGTGATAAACGAGGTCTGCAGGCAAATCGCGAACAGAATCGCAAACCAGACCGGCTCAACGCCCAGGCTGAACACCACAGGTGCTACCAGCGGCAGAATGATCAGGGTGATCTCGACCCAGTCAAGGAAGAAACCGAGCAGAAAAACGACCAGCAGGATGGTCAGCACAATACCGGCGGTACCAAACGGCAAACCGGTGACGGCATCACGAATAACATCATCGCCACCCAGTCCGCGCAGCACCGCTGCGAAAACGGTAGCGCCGATAAAAATACCGAAAATGAACGCTGTGGTGCGGGTCGTCTGATAAAGCGCGCTGGACATGACGTTGAAGTTAAGACGGCGGCTGAAAAGAGCCAGCACAGTGGCACCCAGAGCACCCACGGCAGAGGCTTCCGTTGTGGTGGCAAAGCCGGTAAAAATTGACCCCAGCACTGCAACGATCAGCGCCATGGGGGCAGCACGGCAATCAGGACTTCCAGCAGCGCGCGCCCGTTAAGGGGTTCACGATCCTTGGGGGCGGGTGCCAGATCCTTCTTGATGTAAGCAGCAATAATGATAAAGGCGATATACATGACGCCGAGCATTACTCCAGGGATCAGCGCGCCCATAAACAAACGCCCGACAGACGCCTCGGAAGTGCCCAGACGATCCGCCATCAGCACCAGCATGATGCTGGGCGGTACGAGTATCCCCAGGGTGCCGACCGAACATGCCGTTCCTACCGCCAGCGATTTGTTGTAGTTGGCCTTGAGCATCGGGCCGATAGAGAGCATCCCCAGCAGGACGACTGAGGCGCCGACGATACCGGTGGAGGCGGCTAGCAGAACACCCACAATGACCACGGTGACGGCATAGCCGCCGCGTAGGCCGCCCATCACGCGTACAAGAGAGTTCATCAGGCGTTCGGCAATGCCGGAGCGATCCAGCATGATGCCCATGAAAATAAACAGCGGCAGTGCCACCATTAGCTCATTGGCCACGATCCCGTAGAACCGCTGGCTAAGAACGCCAATGGTGCCCCCCAGGTGAACCACAGGTTGGCGTCGAAATACTCGACCATGACGTGGCCGATAATAGCGAATAGAAAGCCGATACCAGCAAGCGACCAGGCTACCGGAAAACCCAGCAGCAATAGCCCCATGAAACTGGCAAACATGCCAATAACGAGAAGTTCTTCAATACCCATATTAATCCCCGGTATCAGGCGTTAGCGAAAGTCGGTCGGGTGCGTTGGCCGCACTTCCCGAGGAAATTTGAAGAGATAGGTGGTGCATCTTAGTAAACGCGACACCATGGCAACGGCAATCAGTATCATGCCGATGGGGAGGGTGCTCTTAAGGATGAACCGGTAAGGCAAGCCACTGGGTGCCTGAGAGCTTTCGCCCTGCTCGAATGACCGGTAGGCATATTCAATTAGCTGGTCGATAATGAAATACAGTAATGGCAGCATCAAAAGCGCGATGCCAAGCAGCTCGATCCATGCCATCAGGCGCAGTGAAAAACGCTCACGCAGAACATCCACGCGCACGTGATCATCGGTCACAATGGCATAGGCCAGTGTCATGATCATGGTGGCACCAAAGAAGTGCCAGGAAAGCTCCTCCAGCGCAATAGAGCCGCGCCCAAGGATAAAGCGGCTGAAGACGTTAGTCAGGACAACCGCAATAGTGACAACCCACAGCCAGGAAAGCAGTTTGCCGGAAAAAGCAATCATCGAATCCAGCCGAAAACTTAACGCATTGGTGGGAAGCGTCTTTGACGGATCCTGGGAAGGCGTAGACATAGTATCAGTCTCATGTGTCTTGGCATGAACAAGGCCGGAGCATCATGACGATGCCCCGGCCAGTCGTATCACAGGCAATTAGTCCAGCTGCTGGATGTTCTCAGGCAGGTAGTATTCTTTCGGCAGGTAGCCTTTGGTGCGCCACTCGCCGTGAATACGCATCCAGTCCTGCTGGCTGTCGAGTACGCGACGGAACATATCGTCTTCGTTGGCGATTTCCTGCTGCACTTCATGGGTAATCGTGCGCAGTTCCTGCAGAACTTCTTCCGGCAGAACCTGAGCGTTAACCCCTTCTTCTACGAAGCCCTGCAAGGCCAGCGGGTTTTCCCACTCGCTTTCAGACAGGCCGAACAGGGTGGCTGAGCGGCAACCCATTTCGATCTGGGCGCGGGAGGCCTCTTCCAACGAATTCCATGAATCCTGGTTGACCAACAGGAAAGCGGTCGTAAAGGTTTGGTGCCAACCCGGCATCAGGTAGTTATTGACGATTTCCTGCATGCCCAGAATGCGGTCAACCGCAGGGGCCGAGAACTCGGTGGCGTCGATCGTGCCACGTTCCATTGCCTGGTAAAGTTCGCCACCCGGCAGCATGGTAACGGAAGCACCGAGGCGCTCCATAACACGACCGCCGATGCCCGCAAAGCGGATACGCAGGCCATCCATCTGCTCAAGCGATTCAACCGGCTCGGCAAACCAGCCAGCGGCTTCCGGCCCGATCATGCTGCAAAGCAGCGGCTGAACATTGTAAGGCTCGTAGATTTCTTCAAGCAGTGTATGACCGTCACCGTGGTAGTACCAAGCCAGATAGGAGGACGGTTCCATCCCGAAGGGAGCACCAGCATAAAGCGGCAGTGAAGGAATGCTGCCTTGGTCATAGCCAATCCAGGTAAAGCCTGCCGGATACTGGCCTTCAGAAACCGCATCGAGAATCTCGAAGGCAGGAATCAATTCGCCTGGTTCGTAATAGCGGAGGTTGATATTGCCGCCGGACGCTGCCTGCAGGGACTCAGACAGGTGTACAACCGGTGTACTCAAGCCAACAAGGTTGGAAGGAAATGCAATCGGAACCTGCCAGCGCACCTGTTCCTGGGCGTTGGCTACTGTCGCCATGGTACCCGTTGCCATCATCACAGCAGCAGCTGTGCCGGCGAGCTTGAAACGCATTGACGCTTTTGTGCGGGTCATCATATTCATGAACCTTTCTCCGCTTACACTGGTTATTGTTTATTCAGTTATAACTGCCACGCTGAGGCTATAGCCAGCCGTGTAGAGGCTCAAGTAGCAGTTTCAACACTATTCAACTCGTTGCCAGCATTGAGGCAAGCGCTGTTTTAACAATTCGCGCTAAAATTACTGCTAAAGGCGCTATAACCAAGCTAAATATAGGCTAAATGCTGTTATGTTGCGTTGTTTAGAAATTATCTGAATCCAGGCCCATACGCAGAGGCGTTAGACTAATAGATAATGCTTTGGGCGTTTTTATTGCTGAATCTGCAGCCTGACATGGGCGTTGATTGGTCTGACCAATATGGGTCTAAAGGGCACCTTTTCTAATCAGTGGCTGATGCAGTGATTATTTGTCTGAAATAGGAGTCGTATTGGTCTTACCAATTTTTAGTGTGCGGCTCTAAACGTTCAAAACAAAAACGCCTGCGCTGGAACAGCGCAGGCGGTATGTAACGCTATTTTCAATCCAGTGACTATCGGCCCAGCAAGAGAGCGGGTAATCCGGTGACAAGGCCAGGGAAGAAAGCCATCAACAGGCAGGCGAAAAGAATGATGGCAACAAAAGGGATGACCGCCTTGTAAAGATCAACAATTTCCACCCCTGGAGGGGCAACGCCTTTGAGGTAGAACAGGGCGTACCCAAAGGGAGGGGTCAAAAATGAGGTTTGCAGGACAACAGCCACCATCACTACAAACCACAGTACATCAATGCCCATAGACTCAATGATAGGCAGCATGATCGGGAAGCTCAGCAACACGATGCCGGTCCAGTCGAGAAACATGCCCAGGATGAAGACCAGGAAAAGCATCAATAGCAGTGCGCCCACGGTACCACCCGGCATTGATAAGACCAGTTCACTGATGACCGTCATGCCGCCGCCAATCGAGAACACCCCGGTAAAGGCCGTGGCACCCACCAGCACCATCATCACCATGGTGGTGGTCTTGCTGGCTGAAATCAGCGTATTAAAGCAGGTGGACAGCTTGCGGTCGCCAAAAATCATGAAGAGCAAAAAGGCAATGAATACCCCGATAGCCGAGGCTTCTGTCGCCGTAGCGACGCCGGTAAACAGTGCCCCCAATACCCCCAGAATCAGTGACATGGGTGGCAATACATACTTGGCCAGCATGATCAGCAGTTGCCTGGTGCTCACCTCGGCACGTTCCTGGGCGGGTACCTTGGGGCCATAGGATGGTTTGATAAAGCAGATAATCAGCACATAGAGGGCATACATGGCGCCTAACAGCAGGCCGGGCACCAGGGCACCGGCAAACAGAGCCCCCACAGACACCGGTGAATAGCTGGCCATCAGGATCAGCATGATGCTGGGTGGAATCAGGATGCCCAGACAACCGCTTGCCATGATGACACCGGTACTCAGTTCCTTGTTATAGCCATATTTCAGCATGGGCACCAGGGCAATCATGCCCATGACAGCAATCGAGGCCCCCACTATGCCGGTGGTCGCCGCCAGTAGGACAGACACAATCACCACGGTCAGCGCCAGGCCGCCGCGCAGGTTGGCGAGTAGCAGGCGCATGGCATCAAACATCTTCTCGGTAACACCGGAGTCGTTCAGAAAGCGTGCCATCAGAATAAACAGCGGAATGGCCACCAGGACATAATTATCCATGGCGTTGCCATATACATTGTTGATGATAATACCCAGCGTATTAACACCCGGCCCAAAGTAGGCCCCGATCACGGCAACCCCACCCAGTACAAAAGCCAGCGGGTGACCCATGAAAAGCCCGACCAGCAGGCCGCTGAACATCAGCAGCGTCAGCATTTCAGCGCTCATGCGGGTGTCTCCTTGCGTAACCCAGTGATAGCCCGTAACACGATGGCCAGCGCCTGAAGAAGAATCAGTACGGCGGCAAATACGATCACGCCTTTCACAGGATAAACAGGGATGGATACCATGCCATAGGTAGTTTCACCGCGGCTGAAAGAGCGCTCAAAGAAGCTCCAGCCGTAGGTGATAAGCAGCCAGTTAAAAGGCACAAAGAAAATGGCATAACCCAATATTTCAAGCACTGCCTGCTTTCGGCGCGAAAGCAGGCGCTTAAGCACGTCAACTTCGACGTGCGCGTGATGGCGCAGACCGTAGGCCGCCATCAGCATGAAGTGGGCGCCAAACAGCATCTTGGTAACGTCAAAGGCCCAGTCGCTGGGGCGGCCAAGAAAAAACCGCATGGCGATGTCATAGAGAACAATAATGGTAATGATCGCCACAAGTGGCGCGATAATCCGCCCTAGTAGCTCATTGAGTGCATCAATGGCTTTTGCGATCGCAAGCATCTGGGGAGATCTCCAAAATAGTGGCAAGAAGGGCAGCCAGGCAAAAGTATCCGCCCCGGAGGTGACCGGGGTAGATACCCTGAGCCTTACAGGCAGGCTTCAATTTCTTCAAGCGATGGCAGGTTGTCGATCTCGCGGCTCATGTTGAAGGGCACGGTAACATCGCGCCAGTTGGCGTAATGCTCCATGTAGCTGATCATGGAATGGTAGACCTTGGCATGCATCGGGTCTTCGCAGGCACCGCGTAAGATCACTTCATTGGTGGCATCCTGGATTTTCGCCAGGTCTTCCTCGGAAAGGCTGGTGATTTCAACACCATCTTCCTGGAATTTGACAGTCGCATCTGTGGAGGTCCGCTCTGACCAGGCCAGCGACCAGGCCATGGTAGCCTCAGAAGCAATCTTCAGGATGTCCTGGGTTTCTTCGGACAGTTCATCCCAGGCGTCCTTGTTGATCATGACGCCGAACACACTTGCTGACTGGTGCCAGCCCGGTGTTGACCAGTAATCCGCTACCTCGGAGAAGCCCGCATTGTAATCAACGCCGGGCGTCGAGAACTCACCGGCATCGATCACGCCACGCTCAATGGCCTGATAGACTTCGCCACCCGCCAGCGTGACCTGAGAGCCACCCAGCATCTCCAGTACCCGGCCCTGATCACGGCCGGAAAGGCGCAGGCGCTTGCCTTCCAGATCGGCAATGCTTTCGATCGGCGTGTTACCCATGAACCCCGACTCGTTGTTGGTGATCCCGTAGGGCAGGTAAACCATGTTGTAGTCGCCATAGACTTCCTGGTAGAGGTCAAAGCCACCCCATTGCTGAATCCAGTTCAGGTAGTCAACGCCGTTGAACAGGCTGGTGGTAGTGGCCAGTGGCGAAAAAGCCGGACTGCGGCCTGCCCAGTATCCCGGCCAGTCGCCTGCGGCCTGGATGGCGCCGGTTTCGGTGGCATCAAACACTTCGGTGCCAGGCATCAGGGTGCCACCGGCGCGGAAGTTGATCTGTAGGTCGTCACCGGCCAGCTTGTTCACCATATCAACCCAGTGCTGATCGATCTTGATCAGATCCAGGTTGTCCGGCCAGGTGGTGGTCATTGTCCACTGCTGTTGTGCATGAGCGGTTGTTGTCATGGCGGCCATGGCGATGCCAGCAGCGAGTCCAGTGACGGTAAACTTGGTCATTTTGGTCATCTTGATCATTGTTAGCTTCCTGATATGTGTTGGCGTTGTAGCTGTTGTTTTACGACACCGCTGGAGGTGACCCCGATACGCATCAGGGCGCTTGTCTCCAGCATTCAGACTGCCTCTAGCAGGAAAATACAACTGCAAAAATTTTTGCAAGTTAACGTTAACGTAAACAGCTTATTTTGTCGAACAGCGGCCGGTGCCACAATGCCTCACGCTATCGCCTGAGCCATGCCTGCCTGTGCGTAGCGGATATCCCGTGTTTTTTTCCACCCGTCGAAGGCTTGGCGAGGCTTGTATACGGCCACATGGCCCCGGGTTGGTGCCTTGCCTTTGTTGTTAACATGGCCCGATCAATAGGTTAGGAATAACACGGCTTATTGGTAAACTGAGACGTTGTTAGCGTTGAAAAGCGTCAAAAATCCACACGAAAGTTGTAGAAAATCGCCATTCAAGGGGGCAGCCGAGATGCGAACGCAGAACGCTCGAATAATGGCGCTGGGCGGCCTCTTAATGCATTGCCAACGCTTGGAGAGGTATCGCTGGCGACAATGGTTGTGGCTAGCGGGCGACGATGTCGAGCAACGAGCAGTGGCATTATGGCAGGCAAAGGAGTGGCAGGCGCCCTTGTGGGTTGGGCAAGCGGCGCCTTGCCAGCCGGCGATCAATGCCGGGCAGGCACGTACGCGCCTGGGTCAGGAGCACCAGTTGATCATTATTGATACCCGCCAAGGGTTTGATCCGGATGCTGTAGGTGCTCTGGCGGGCACAGTGGTTGCCGGTGGGCTGCTGGTGCTGTTGACGCCGGACGACTGGGCAACAGCCCCCGACCAGGATTATCGCCGTATTGCCGATTATCCTCATGCTTATCAAGGGCTGAGTACACATTATCTGGCACGCTTGAAACGACTGCTTTCCAATGACGACAAGGTGATTCGATGGTTGGCTGACTCGCATATCGAGCTTCCTCGCCTGCCAGAAATGAGCGTGCAGACACCGCTCCCCGCTGATCTGGACTGCCTGACCCAAGACCAGGCCCAGGCGGTAGCCGCCCTGGTTAATCTCAAGCGCCGCCGCCCGCTGGTGATCACCGCTGACCGGGGGCGGGGCAAAAGTGCCGCCCTGGGCATCGCCTGCGCGCGCCTGTTGGCCAAGGGTGTCGAGCATTTGTGTATCACCGCACCGCGGCCCGGGGCGGTTCAACCGGTGTTCAAACGGCTGGCCGTGCTTTACCCTGAAGCGAGCTGGCCGTCAGCGCACAGTCTGCAGCTGCCAAGCGGCCAGAGCGTGCGTTTTATAGCCCCTGATGCGTTAACGCAGGAGGTTGAGCAAGGCAGGTTAGGGGGCGATGGCAGATACCTGTTCGTTGATGAAGCCGCTGCCATACCCGCCGCGTTGCTGGGGCGTTGGCTGAGTGCTTTCCCACGCATTGCCTTTGCTACCACGGTGCACGGTTATGAAGGCTCCGGCCGAGGCTTCGCGCTGCGCTTTCGTGACCAGTTGATGCGCCATACACCCCAGTGGCGCGAAATCACCCTTGAAACGCCGGTGCGCTGGAACCCTGGCGACCCGCTGGAAGCCACTCTGAACCGGCTCCTGTTACTTAAGGCACAGCTGCCGCCCTGTTCGGCCAGCCCCCGGTTTGAGTGGCTTTCCCAGGCGGCGCTGGGGCGCGATGAAGCGGCGCTTGAAGCGCTTTTTGGGCTTCTGGTTCAGTCCCACTATCGCACCACGCCCAGCGATATTCGTCAGCTGCTGGATGGCCCCGCCACCCAGCTCGGCCTGCAGGGAGAGCCAACAGCACCCCGTGGGGTGGTGGTGACCCGCGATGAAGGCGGCTTTCCAGCCGATCTGGCTGAACAAGTGGCCAGAGGAGAGCGCCGCCCCCAGGGCCACTTGCTGGCCCAGTCGCTGGCCGCCCATGCAGGCTGCCGTGAAGCGCTGACGGCAAACTGGCGGCGAGTGACCCGCATTGCCACTCACCCTGAAGTACGCCGCCAGGGCGTTGCCAGCACATTGCTGGCACACAGCGTTGAGCAAGCGCGCCGCGATGGTATGGCGCTGTGTGGTGCCACCTTTGGTGCTGAAGCAGGGTTATTGGCCTTCTGGCAGGCGGCAGGGTTTACGCCGGTAAGGTTGGGGATTTCCAGAGATACCACTACAGGGGAAGTGGCCTTGATGGTCGCCAAGGCGTTAACCCCTGAAGGTGAAACGATCATCCATGCCCTGCGCCAGCGCTTGCATGCTGGCCTACTGGCTATGCTGGCGTTTGAGCTTTCCGAGCTGCCGGCGGATATCGTGGTGCCCTTACTGGCCGACATGCAGAGCAAGCCTATCGAGAGCCACCAGGTTCAGGACGCCCGAGATGTGGCCTTTGCCCATCGTGACCCACGCCTGGCACGTGGCGCCTTGCAGGCATTGGCCATTCATACCGCCCAGCAGGGTGTTGAGGAGGGCGTTAGCGCTGATTTACAGGCGGTCGCGAGCTGGGCGCTGCAGAATCAACCGCTGGCCAGCAGCCATAAAGCCTCGGTGGCGGCACTACGCAAGGCGGTCGCGGCCCTGCTAGGTGACGCCTGATTCTTTTTTGAGCACTGCCTGAAATATTTCCTGAAGCCCTGGGGACGTGTAAAGTAGCACGATTAATCTCACGATGAGTGTTTATGAACGAACATCTGGAAACATTGACGCCAGCGCCGGTATGGCGCCATTTTCGCACCCTGTGCAATACGCCACGCCCCTCCGGGCAAGAGGCAGAACTGGTCGCCCTGCTGGAAGCCTGGGCAGACTCACTGGGGCTTGTCCATGACCGCGACAGCTTCGGCAATCTGCGCATCTGCAAGCCCGCCTCGCCCGGCCATGAAGGCGCCAAGGGGTTATTCTCCAGGGCCACCTGGATATGGTGGCCCAGGCAAACGCCGGGCGCGAACACGACTTCAGCTGCGACCCAATCAGCACCTATGTCAAGGATGGCTGGTTACATGCCGATGGCACTACCCTGGGGGCTGATAATGGTCTGGGCGTAGCCGCGATACTGGCGGTGCTCGAAGATACTCAGCTGGTTCACGGCCCTTTGGAAGCGCTCTTCACCCTGGAAGAGGAAACCTCCATGGGCGGTGCGCTGAACCTGGCGCCGGATTGGCTCACCGGCCAGCGGTTGATCAATCTGGATAGCGAAGAAAGTGGCGATGTGTATATCGGCTGTGCTGGCGGCAGTGATGTGGTGGTCAATGCCCAACTGCCCAGCGCCCCTCTGCGTGATGACGAGCGTGGGCTGGCGCTTGCCCTGACCGGCCTGAAAGGTGGTCACTCCGGCATGGATATTCATCAGCCACTGGGTAATGCCAACCGCCTGATGATGCGCGTGCTGCGTGAGCTCGGTGAAATGGGCGCGCGCCTGAAAAGCTATCAGGGCGGTACTCTGCGCAATGCGATTCCCCGTGAAGCTTTTGCCACCCTGGCGTTGCCCGCTGACGCCTGGGACGACGCCCTGGAACAGATTGCAGCATTTGAACAGGTGTTTAAGCGTGAGCTGGGCAGTGCCGACCCCGGCGTGACCCTGAAAGCCGCGCCTACTGACCTGAATGGAGAAGCGCTGAGTCATGATGCCAGCGCCATGCTGGTGGCCACCCTGCATGCCGCGCCTTGTGGGGTGGAAAAAATGAGTGCCGATGTTCCAGGGGTGGTGGAAACCTCCAACAACCTGGGAGTGCTCAGCCTGGAAGAAGGGCGCTTCCATCTGTGCGCTCTGGTACGTTCGCTGCATGACAGCGCCGTCACCTCAATGGTTGATCGCTTCAAGGCGCTATTTGGCCTGATGGGCGCCAGAGTTAAAGCGGAAAACAGCTACCCAGGATGGGTGCCTGACCCTGAAGGAGAAATGCTGGCGCTGTTCAACGCCCAGCATAAAGCGCTTTTGGGCCATGAGCCACAGGTCAAGGTGATTCACGCTGGCCTTGAATGCGGGATTATCGGCAGTAAATACCCGCACCTGGATATGGTCTCTTTCGGCCCCTCCATCCGCGGCGCTCACTCGCCGGATGAACGCGTTGAGCTGGAGGCCGTCACCGAATGCTGGGCGCTGCTCACGGCGCTGCTGGAAGCTGCTGCGAAGCGTTAAGCAATCCAGAGATTCAGCGTGCTGGCATCGTTTAGGTTTTCAATTTTGCCTGTGTCGATGCCAACCCCACATGAAGGCCGCTAATGCCCGTCACCGCCTATCACGCAAAATACTACGCCTTTGAGCTAACCAAGCGCTGTGCTGCTAATCTTAATTAGGGATTTGGCTATAAAAAGATACTTTTTGTGTGCGATACTGTCCAATTATGAGTGGCAAGGAAGTTTTTAGAATAGTCCTTCGTGGGAAGATGATTTTGAAGGTTTTGTGCAAGGCACGGCAAAGTGGTACCACTTGCCACAAACCACCTTTCTACAAAAATTTAAGCAGCATATCGCCGAGGAAGTTCGATATTTAGCGTTAGCTTCTACCTCTGACACCCAAAGCTCTTCCAAGCAAATTGACAAACTATGGCCGGTTAAAGGTGTCACTGTTCTACCGCGTTATGCTATTACTGAGGAGCAAGCCGGTAAATCATCTAACTCAGCTGATCTGTATTATTTATTTGAGTTAGGCAAACCTTTGACGTTGCAAACCCCAGTGACCAATGTGCCGCATCGCCCAATGAAAAACTCGATGAAACTCACTACCCTGACACGCTTAGAGAGTGTAACTGTGTTCTCTGAAATAGATAAAGTGTATGAAGACGCGCTGGTGTGAGTAATCAAATAGCTGTTGGATGGTTGCGGCATCAATTACGCTTCCAAAATCTTTGTATTGGCTGCATTCGGTTTCCGAGCTGTGCTGAGTGGATGCGTTCCTTAAGATTTATCGCCAACCTTCGTCGTAACGAAAACTTGAATATTGCTTGCGGGCATAAATACTTTGCACTGGTCGATGATGTTATCTTAAATGAAGTCAGCAGTTTGCAGGGCTTGGTGGCTCAGTAACCAATATTGAAAGGACGCTTGATATGTTCAAAAGCCTGCTGTTGGAGAACTTTACCGCCTTCAAGCAAACCACGTTTGAGTGGTCGCCGGGCGTGAATGTCATGATCGCGCTAACGGCACTGGTAAAACGCATATCATGAAACTGATCTACGCCCTGCAGATGCAGGGTCATGATGCGGCTGAACTGAAAAAGAAGCTGGCGGCGGTGTTCCGGCCCAGTGGCGATAAAGTCTCACGTTTGGTGAACCGTAAGAAAGGCAGTAATACAGCACACGTCAACCTGACGACCCTGGATAGGCAAGCATTGGCACTTACGTTTGATACGACCAAACACCATACCTTTGATTTGCAGGGCGCCTGGGATGTCGAGCGCTCACCGGTGTTTATTCCGGTGAAGGAGGTGCTGTCTTTCGCACCTGGTTTTATCTCACTGTATGACAAGTATGAGCTGGCGTTTGAGGAAATCTATTACGACATTATCAAACAGGCTTATCTGCCCGCACGAAGGGGGATGCCGCTTAATGATGAAAAGCCACTGCTGGAACGAATCCGCAAGACGGTGGGCGGTATGGTGTCACTGGAAGGCGATGAGTTTCACCTTAGTGCGGGCAGCAAGAAGCTGGAAATGTCGCTGGTGGCAGAAGGGCATTGGAAACTGGCGCTGATCTGGCAGTTAATCCATAACGGGTCACTGTTTGCCAACAACACTCTGTTCTGGGATGAACCAGAGGCAAATCTTACCCCTTCGCTTATGCCAGAAGTGGTCAAGATTTTACTCATGCTGGCCGAGCGTGGGGTTCAGGTATTTATGGCGTCCCACGACTCCTGAGCAGCATTGTGAGAAGCAGCGGCAGCGTTTCCTGGAGGAAATGCAAAGTGATTCCCTGATTGAAAAGCACCTTTTCCCCAAGTTGCGTGACAGCCTTATCTTCCTGGGGCTGGAGAAAGGCATCGTGGACAAGCCGATGCGTTATATCACTCTAATTGGGCTAAAACCTGCCCAGATGAGATCGCTTTTATCGATCTGGCATGAACAGCTGACGTAACGGCACTCAAAGCGTTTGGCTGAGGCATAAAAAACAGCAGCTGCCTTTTCAGGCACTGCTGCTGTTTCAGACTCGCTCACCTACTGAGGTGATTATTGGCCAAGCTGATTATTTGGCAAGATAGGCGCCCAGCATCCAGACGGTTTTTTCCTGCTCGCGAATGTAATCGCCTGCCTGGGCAGCAGTGCCTTCATCGTCGGCATCCGAGGCCAATGCCAATACTTCACGCTGCAGCTCAATCAGCGTCTGATAACCTTTGAGCACGCCTTTAACGCAGGTCTGGCCGTCGCTGACGTTCTTGTCTTCCTGAATGCTGGAAAGCGTCATGTAGTCAGAATAGGCGTGTACTGGCTGGTGACCGAGGGTCAGGATGCGCTCGGCTACCTCATCCACCTTGACCAGCAAATCGGTGTAGAGCTCTTCAAATTTGTCATGCAGTTGAAAGAACTCGCTGCCTTTAACGTTCCAGTGATAGCCACGCACATTCATGTAAAAAATCTGATAATTAGCCAGCAGATGGTTGAGTTTTTCAGCCAGCTGGCTAGCGTTACCGGAATGTAGGCCAATGCTGTTGGTATCTGTCATGGTATCTCCTTGGTCGTTTTTTCAAGCAATGATGACTATTGAGCGTAAAAGCTGTCTTGCGCTTATAACATCTTTACATGCTAGCGTAACAATGGACTTTCAAGGGCCTGCGACCCAAAGTCGCAGCAGGCTTTCACAGCGGTCTTCAAGTAAGGGGGCTGTCCGTGCCATGGCATCGGCTAGGCTCATGGGGCCATCCGCTAGGGCAAAGGCGGCAGTCACGCCCTGTTGATAGGCTGCCTGCCAGCCGTCACCCAGGCTGCCTGTCAGCACGATGACCGGCTTGCCTGCCCGTTTGGCCGCCCTTGCGACCCCGATTGGCGTTTTGCCCGCCATGCTTTGGCCGTCCAGGCGGCCTTCACCGGTCACCACCAGATCGGCCCAGGCCAGGTGCTCAGCCATACCTGCCTGATCCATGATCAGCTCAATGCCGGGCTTTAACCTGGCGCCCAGAAAGGTGCGTACAGCGAATCCCATGCCACCGGCTGCGCCAGCGCCTGGCAGGGTGCGAAGGTCGCTCCCCAGGTGCTCAGCGCTGATGTCCGCAAAGTGTGCCAGCGCCTTGTCGAGACCCTCAACCTGATCTGGGGTGGCACCTTTCTGGGGGCCAAAAATGGCACTGGCCCCCTGTGGCCCCAGCAAGGGGTTGTCGACATCTACAGCGGCATCGACCTTAAGATTTGTAAGGCGCTTATCCATGCCGCTCAGATCAAGAGTTGCAAGCCCTTCAAGAGCGGCGCCGCCTGGGGGAGCATTTCGTCCTTGGTATCCAGTAGCCTGGCACCCAGGGCGCAGAGCATACCGGCGCCTGCGTCATTGGTAGCGCTGCCACCAAGCAGCAGCAGGGCATGTTCAGCACCCTGGTCAAGCGCTGCCAGCAGCAGCTCGCCAACCCCATAGGTGGAGGTGATACGGGCATCCCGCTCCGCGAGCTTGAGCTGCTGAAGTCCACTGGCTTCTGCCAGCTCAATGTAGGCGGTGCGCTGGGCCTCCAGCCATCCCCAGGTGGCGTTAACAGGGCGTCCCAGGGCATCCTGAACCTGAGTGCTCATGCGTTTGGCACCGGTGGCGGCAATCAGCGCCTCAAGGCTGCCTTCACCGCCGTCGGCCATCGGACAACAGATAATATCCGCCTGTGGAACGGCTTTACGGGCGCCCCGGGCCATGGCCTCGGCCGCCTGTTCCGCGCTGAGGGCCTCTTTGTAGCTGTCCGGGCAGAATAGGATATGCATGTGAAACTCCCTGATCATATTGAGGCACGATTCATCAATCACAGTGTCTGAAAACATTGCCTGAAAGTAACGCGCATATTTGCAGGGAGATCAACTCGGTTCATTCATCGGACGTTAACAAGGAAGAAATTATGAAACGTGCTATGACTATCAGTTTTGCCATGCTGGCACTGGCCGGTTGCCAGACCTCGCCAGACTTACGCGCGCCAGCAGAATCAGCGCCTGCTAAAGAATGTCATTTTGCTTACGACACAAAGACGAAAAACGTTGAACAGATGATGCGTCAAAGCGTTAACGTACTAGATGAGCTTGGGTTTACCCTGCGTAGTGCCGATGGAAGCCTCGGTATTATCAGTGCGCGCCGGGATCGTCCACTGCGCGACTATGACGATGGCTTTGATGCTCGTGGACTGCTCGGCGGATTGAGTATGTTTGGTGGATTTGGCGGTGGCGGTAGCAGTACTTTCGGGTTGGGCATTGGGACTCGGCTGGGAAGCGAGCGCCACGGTGCTGCCAGAGAAGTGGAAGATGTCACCTTGGTGGTTGATGAAGCAAGCATACGTATCGCTCGGGACATTCGCCGCTTTGATGGTCGAGGGAGTCTGCGTGAAGCCTATAGCGCCAGCGACGCCTCCTTCTGCCAGCAGTTACAACAGGCACTCATGCGCTGAATGTTTTTCACTTAAGGATAGCTGCCCTGTCAAGGTAACATCGTACTACAGGCATTCCGGTGAACTTCGATAAGGCTTTTTACATGTACTGGAAAATACAGCGGTTCTTTTGTGTGATGGTGGTGCTCAGCACCTTGTTGTTAGGGTCACCGGTAGCGCTGGCTCATCCGCATGGCTGGATTGATCTGAGTATCAAGGTGATCAGTGATGAGCAGGGTAGAGTGATCGCGCTTGAACAACGCTGGCGCATGGACCCTTTCTATAGCCTGGTAGTGATGGAAGAGTTGGGCCAGGTGGAAGGGGCAAGTATGGAGCAAGGCTTGGCAGAGTTGGGGCATGAGATTCGCGATAACCTGGCTCCCATGGATTACTTTACTGAGATACACCTTGATGGCAAGGCGATTGATACAGGTGACGTCAGCGAATACACCACCCGTGTCAGCGATGGTCGGCTAGTGTTCATGTTTCGCCTGCCGCTCATCGAGCCGCAGCCCCTAGCAGATGCTCAGCTGGCCTATCAGGTATTTGACCCTACCTATTACCTTGAGATGGTACATGAGGCGGATACTCAGCAGCGTATCAACGACGATGCCTTGACGCTGCAGCAGGAAATGCCGGAATGCGCCTTGAGCGTGAAAGCAGCAGACCCGGACCCTGAGGTGGTGATGCGCGCGGCACTGCTGGATGCTGATGAGCAGGGAGAGCCAGGGCTGGGGCGCTACTTTGCTGAAACAGGCTTGATTGATTGTCGCTAGCTATTTTCGCTGTTGACGATGAGTGATTATGGCTTTCTTATTATAATATAACGAATGTGCCGATTGACTGTCAGGAAGCTGCCATGCCGGTAATATCTCGCTATTTTCCCCTTTTCGCCGTGCTGATCGTGTGTATTGGCCTGCTTGGATACATGCTTTCAACCGATACTTTTCAGACGCTGAGTTACCAGCTGTTGGCCTGGCAGCGTGATCTGCATCGTTCCCTGACCCTGGCGATTACCGAGCTTGCTCAGGCGCCAACGGCCGCTACCTGGGGAGTGCTGTTGGGGGTGAGTTTTGGCTATGGGGTTTTTCATGCCGCAGGTCCGGGGCATGGCAAGGCAGTGCTTTCTACCTATCTGGCCTCCCACGGCGGCGGATTACACCGAGCGTTGGGGTTGTCGTTTGCGGCAGCGCTGATGCAAGGAGTGACGGCTATCCTGCTGGTGGTGGTACTGGTTTACATTCTGGGCTGGGTGACCCGGCAGGCTATGGGCAGTGTCGCAACGGTCGAGCATATCAGTTTTCTGCTGGTGGCAACTCTGGGCGGCTGGCTATGCTGGCGTGCCGTCAGTCAACTGCGGGCGGCTTATGCTCCCCGGAGTGAATCATCCTCTGCGGGTCATGATCATAGTCATGAGCCAGGGGCTCACCATCACTGCTGCCATGGCGCCCATCATATTGAGCCTGAACAGGCGCTGGACAAGCGCACCGCCCTGATGACGGTATTGGCTATCGGTATTCGCCCCTGCAGTGGTGCCGTACTGATGGTGGGTGCTGCGAGCCTGCTGGGCAATGTGCTGCTGGGCATGGCGGCGGTGCTGGCGATGTCGCTGGGCACTGGTTTGACGGTCTCGATGTTGGCACTGGCGACTATTTTTGCCCGCGACTGGGCCAAGCGCAGGCTGGCAGGTCAGCAGCGCCAGCTGGGGCAACGGTTGGCCGCTTGGCTGGCCTTGGCTGGGGGCAGCGTGATTGTAGTGCTTGGGTTATCGCTGTTCGCCAGCAGCGCCACTCAGCCCGTGGGTTCGCCGCTGCTCAATGAGCCGACGCGCAGTGCGAATCCGTTAACTGGCTAGGTCGTTAACTGATCAAGTCGTTAACTGATTCAGTTATCGGTCAGGTTCAAACTTTCAATTTCAGCCAATAGCTGGGCTCGCACGCTGGCCTGTTGATCAGGGGTGTAGGGTTCGGCGCTACCAAAGCCCCATACCGGCCCCGGCCAGGCCGCATCGTTTTTATGGCGCACGATGATATGGACATGTAGCTGGCTGACCATATTGCCCAAAGCGGCAATATTGATCTTGTCGCCTTCAAAGGCTTCCTTCATGGCCGCTCCCAGTGCGGATGCCTCTCGCCAGAGCTGCTGCTGGCTTTGCTCATCCAGGTCGAACACTTCACTGGCGCCTGGCTGACGCGGGACCAGAATCACCCAGGTAAAGCGGGTGTCATTCATCAACAGAACGCGACAAAGCGGCAGCTCAGTGACGGGGAAGGTGTCTGCCTCAAGCCGTTCATCGAGGACGATATCGTTCATCATAGCTCCTTGGGTATCAGCTAATGTCAGCGCCAGATGTTACTGCTGGGCAGCCTGATGGTCGCGGTGGGTTTGGGCTTCTTCCTGTTCGGCCTGTTTTCGCAACTTCTTGCGCAGTTCGGCTTTTTCAAAACGCAGTTTCTGCAGGGGTGTTTCCAGCGTTAGTGGAGGAACACGCGCAGGTTTGCCCTGCTTGTCGACCGCGACCATGCTGAGATAGCAGCTGTTGGTATGGCGAATCATCTTGTTACGAATATCCTCGGCCACTACCTTGATGCCAATTTCCATCGACGAGCGCCCAACGTGATTGACGCAGGCCAGAAAAGTGACCAGCTCGCCGACATGAATAGGCTGCTTGAACAGCACCTGATCCACTGAGAGGGTCACCACATAGTGGCCGGAATAGCGGCTGGCACAGGCGTAGGCAACCTCATCAAGTTTTTTCAGGATAGCTCCGCCGTGTACCTTGCCGCTAAAGTTGGCCATATCAGGTGTCATCAGCACCGTCATTGAAAGGTCTCGCTGGCCGGGAGGCTGTGCCTCCCGTTCCGGTGTTTGTGTCGGCATCATATGCTCCCTAGAACCACACCAGGCCTGCGGAAATAATCGCACCGGTGATAAACAGCTGGATCAGGCAGAAGCCCATGATGTCCTTGGCTTTGAGGCCAGCAATTGCCAGTACCGGCAGTGCCCAGAAGGGTTGCAGCAGATTGGTCCAGGCATCGCCCCAGGCCACCGCCATGGCAATACGCGGAATATCAGCGCCAAGCGCCTCAGCGGCAGGCAGCATCACCGGCGCCTGAACGGCCCACTGGCCACCACCGGAGGGCACGAAGAGATTGACAATACCCGCGCTGAGAAAAGTCCAGAAGGGCAGGGAGGTCTCGGTGGCAAAGGAGACCAGCCATTCCGACATGCTGGTGGCCAGCCCCGACTGCACCATAATCGCCATGATGCCCGCGTAGAACGGGAACTGGATAACGATACCCGCGCCGCCCTTGATGGCTTCATGCAGGCTGGTCAGCAGGCTGCGGGGGTGCGATGTAGCACAATGGCCAGAAACAGGAACAGGAAGTTCACTACGTTGAGGTTGAGACCGCCACCGCGCAGGATAAAGTGATCCAGCAGAAACAAAAGCCCCGGAATCCCTACCAGCCAGGCCAGCGTGACACTGTTTTCCAGACGCTCCGCCGGGCGGGTCATCCGCACACGTAGTTCGTCTGTATCATCAGTGAGCCGCTTGGGGTCAATGTAGACGCTGTCTTTTTCATCCGGCAGCATCAGGCGGTTGACCAGCGGAATCGCAATGAACATGCAGGCTACGATGGCCAGGTTGAAAAAGGCGAAGATGGTGGAACCGGTGCCAATCACGCCAATCTGGTCAGCCGTAAAATGGCCGTCAGTGGCGATGGTCAAAGGCACTGAGCCCGCCAGGCCGCCGTGCCAGACTACAAAGCCTGAATAGGCACTGGCTACCAGCAGGCGGTAATCTACGCGGATCAGCTTGGCCAGCTCCTTGGCAAACAGCGCACCGACGACCAGGCCAAAGCCCCAGTTGATCCAGCTGGCGGCCAGGGAGACATAGGTGACCAGCAGGATGGCGCCCCCGGGCTTTTGGCGACGCTTGCCAGCTTCTGCAGCAGACGCTTAACCGGCGGCGAGCTTGCCAGCATAAAACCGGTGACCAGCACCAGCAGCATCTGCATGGAGAAGGTCAGCAAATTCCAGAAACCGTCGCCCCACATACGCAATACCGCCAGAGGCGTCTGGCGCTCAACCGCAATGGCGGCAACCGCTGCAATAATGGTAAGCAACAGAACAAAAATATAAGGGTCAGGCAGATAACGTTCGACCAGCTTGACAGCGGGTCGCGAAATCATCTTCAACATGGCGTGCTCGCTTCTCGTTATTGGACGTTGGGTCGTTGGGTTCGAGGTTCTGGCGACGTTCAACAATTGTTAAGAGGTTAACGTTAATCGAGTTTTGCCTGTCTTGTCCATCGCCAGTGAGGCGTCAGTCGTGCCAGCGGGTCAGCCGATAATGGCGGTAATAGCCCAGCAGCACAGCGGAGCGCACCAGGGTAAAAAGCGTAAAGGCTAGCCACAGGCCATGGTTGTGCCAATCCCCAAACTGTTGGGAAAGCCACCAGGCAGGCAGGTAAACCGCCAGGCCGATAAAAATGCTGTTGCGCATTTCCTTTACCGCCGTGGTGCCGATAAACACGCCATCCAGCAGGTAGCTCCAGACGGCCAGCAGAGGCATTACCACCATCCACGGCAGGTAAACCGCCGCGGTTTCGCGCACCTCGGGCAGGCCTGTGAGTAAGGCAATCAGCGCATTGCCGCCCAGGGCAAAGGCCAGTGAAGCAGCCAGGGCCGTCCAGAAGGAAAAACGTGCCGCCGCCTTGATGGTGGCGGCAAAGGCCGCCCAGTCGCGTTTGCCAAAGGCGCGCCCGACCAGTGACTCTGCAGCGTGGGCAAAGCCATCCAGCGCGTAGCTGACCAGCAGGATGAACTGCAGTAAAACCGCATTGGCTGCCAATATGGTATCTCCCTGGCGGGCACCTTGAGAGGTGAAAAAGCCATGGCAAACAGCAGCCCCAGGGTGCGCACAAAAAGATGCGCATTGACATGAAATAGCGCCCGGTAAGCGCTCAGGGCGAGTAGCTGGCTTTTAAGGAAATATCCGTCAAGCAGCTTGAGCTGACGGCTAATCAGATAAACCCCCAGCAGCAGCGCCGAATAGTCGGCCAGCACACTGGCCCAGGCGACGCCGTCTGTGGTCATCCCCAGCCCGACCACGAACCAGATGTCTAGCACAATATTGACACTGTTGGTGAGCACTAAAATCATCAGGGTGACGCGGGAATTCTGCTGGCCGAGAAACCAGCCCAGAATGGCGTAATTGGCCAGCACCGCAGGCGCTGAATAAATACGTATTTCGGCGTATTCCCGTGCCAGCGGAGTAGCCGTTGCGCTGCCATCGAGCAGCCATAGCCCCAGGGATACCAGCGGAGCGGCGAAGGCAATCAGTAAAACGCCAATGACCGCCGCCATGATCAGCGCCTGGCCCAGCAGGTTGCGCACCTCGCTATCGCTTTCCCGTCCCACCGCCTGGGCGGTCAGCCCCGTAGTGCCCATGCGCAGAAACCCAAACCCCCAATAAAGAAAGCTGAACAGGGTAGCGCCCAGGGTAACTGATGCCAGATAGCGGGCATCCGGCAAATGGCCAACCACAGCGGTATCCACCAGCCCCAGCAGCGGGACAGTTATATTGGAAAGAATAATCGGCCACGCCAGCGCCCAGATGCGCTGGCGGGGTAGAGCAGATGAGCGGGGTGTCACGTTGGCGATCAGATCAGATTGGGCGGTGGTCGCTTATTTATCGGTGACGCGGTGGTACTTTTCCATCAGCTCATCGTGGGTCTCGCGCTTGTCGGGGTCGAGGGGGATGCAATCAACCGGGCATACCTGCTGGCACTGCGGCTCATCGTAATGGCCTACGCACTCGGTACACAGATTAGGGTCGATCACATAGATTTCCTCGCCGGGCGAGATGGCGTCATTGGGGCATTCCGGTTCGCAGACATCGCAGTTGATGCACTCATCGGTAATCATCAGGGCCATGGGGTTACCTCGCGTAAGGTCTTGCCACTGGAATGGCCAGTGGCATATACCTGAGTGTTTTACTCAACAATACACTAGTGGTCAACTATTGTAGTGCCTATACAGTGTCTGTGCGACCTGAGGATGTACCATTGGCGAGATATCTCCGCCGAGCTTGGCGATTTCACGCACGATAGTCGACGAGATATACGAATTTTCCACCGCCGGGGTGAGAAAGACGCTTTCCAGCTCAGGATTCTGGGCGCGGTTCATATTGGCCAGTTGAAGTTCATATTCGAAGTCTGACACCGCTCGTAGCCCGCGCAGGATGATAGTGGCCTTCTGCTCATACATCATGGTGGTCAACAGCGAGGAAAAGCCGATGACCTCGACGTTATCAAGCTTGGCACATACGGTGGCAGCCAGCGTCTTGCGGGTCGCCAGTTCAAGCGTGGGGCGCTTGCCTGGGCTTTCCGCAACGGCGATGACGACTTTGTCGAACATCCGCGCGCCGCGCTCGATCAGGTCAAAGTGGCCATTGGTGATCGGGTCGAAGGTGCCTGGGTAGACGGCGATATTCATCACGATGACGCGTCCTCTGGCGATGGGTCTTCAAAAAATGGATCAGACAGTTGGCCGAAGGGGTTATCGACATTCAATGATACGGCCTGTTGGTAGCCGGGTATCGTAATGTGGTCAGCATGAATCTCAAGCTCTGGCCCTTCCAGCACCTGTTCGCCAAACTGGTAACGCGGCTGGTAATGGCCCAGATCCGCCTGGCTCAGATAATCGGCGGCAGCACTGAGCACGCTGTCACGGCGCGTCTTCCAGGCGCTGACGGCGGCCTCACCGTGGCGCTGTACCAGCAGGCGCTCGGTGACGTCAGGCGATAGCACCACGCCGGTGGCGTTGTTGCCACCAAAGCCCTTGGCGTTGATAAAGGTTGCATCTGCCTTAAATGCTCGGCTGGTTGACGAAAAGCTCAGGCGTTCGGCATAGACATCGTCAGCCACGGCATCCAGGGTGGGAATGCCTGGCAGCAGTTTATAGGCAAAGCTGCCCAGAGCGCTGACCAGCTGATCACCAGCGGCAGACCCTTGCGAATGACCGACAAACGCTTTGACGGCCACGACCGGCCACTGGGTAATGCCGTTGGCGCGGGCAATTTCATCAAAGACGTGAGATTCAGTAATGCGGTTCTTGGGCGTACTGGTGCCGTGGGCATGCAGATAGGTACGCTGTTGGAGGGCTTGTTCACCTAGTATATTGCGCACCAGAGAGGCGGCCTTGCCTAGGGTAATATAGTTGCCGATGCCCGGCGCCGAAATCGAGCGTTTGTAGCCGTCAGCGTTGACAAACACCTCGGGCACAGCACCGAGAATATCGGCGCCGGTTTCCAGCGCCAGGCCGTCATCCATCAGCATGACGAACTGGCTAGATTCCGCCATGGTAAACCCGCAGTTACGTGCAAAGGGGCGGCAGGCGCGCTGGTAATCGGTGTCGCTGAGCAGGCTGATGGCGTCCAGCGCCTTGAGGCTTTCATCGTCGGCCAGGGCGCCCATGGCGCGGAAGCCTTCGATGATCTCCGGCGTAATCGGCGCATCGGCAGTGCCGACCATGACTACCCGACGTCGTCCGGCGCGAATATCGTCGATGCCCAGGCGCAGGTTGTAAAGAAAGCTGGCGCAGGCGCCAAGCGCTGCTCCTGTGCCGCCTACGCTGCCCAGCACATAGGCATTGAGGAAGTCAGCCGGCATCTGGCCATAACCAAGCGGCATTTGTTTGGAGGTGGCGCGCTGGCCGCTGACCAGGCTCTTCAGCAACCCACCCCAGCCTTGCTCATCCAGCTGGCCAATGGAATTGCCGGCATAAACCGCAATCTGGTCAGGGTCCAGCTGTTGGCGTAGGCTTTCCCACTCGAAACCGCTGGCGCCCAGGCAGTCGCTGGCGCTGAAAATGGCCATGGAAAGCCCGCGCGGGTGATGCACGCTACGATACAGGGCGGCCGGGTCAAAGCCGCTGGGTAACTGGCCTGCTGCGCAGACGCGGGGCATTTGTCTGTCTGGCAGCAGCACGTTGAAATCACCCGCAGGAACACTGACTTCAACGCGCCTTGAGTCTAGCTCGCGCACTTGCCAATGGGCAGGCAGGTGGTCGGGCAGCTCGCGGCGTCGGAGTTCAAAGCGCAAAGGGGTGTCCAACGTCATTGATGCACGACGGTTGGCAGGCATTCCTGGCGCATTGAAGCGCGGGTCTTCGTTGCGGCGGATCAAGGTGTGACGAAGCACAGCGTCGCGCAGTTCAGCATCCGGCATCGGCGTGCCCTCAGCCGATGTATCAAGACGCATCAAGGCTGCCAGGCTGTGCAGTGTCTGACGTTGCTGTTCGGCTGGGAGTGCATCAAGTACGGTGCGGCGAAAGGCCTGATGGCCCGAGGTTCTGCCGGCGGGATTGATGCCGCCCATGCCGACAATCACCGGTAAGTGTGACAAGCCGGGGTCCTCGTGGTGCGGTAGTGGTTAAGGCGTCATTACAGACGTCATAAATACATTGTTAAGATGTGACCAGAATACGCCAGCAGACACAGCGTTTTGTCGGTGACTGCTGTATAAACTTGGTCATTGACTGGCTAGTGATCATAGCACCGGGCATGCAATGGCGTCATGCTGGAACCCCGCCAGACGGGTAGAATCTTTCTTTTTTTTAGCAATCAAAGGGCAAAATCGCCATGCAGCAGGCTTCCAGGACGGTGATTTCCAATCAGACAGGGCCGCATGAAGACGTGGGGCGCAGGGTCGCGCGTGCGCTTGAGCACCCGCTGCGCAAACCCTTGGCGGCTCATAATCAGCGGGCATTTGAACAGGCTGCCGCATGGCTGCAGGCCCAGGCTGCGCCGCTGATCCTGGACGCTGGTTGCGGGGTGGGGCTGTCGACCCGGCGGCTGGCACAGGATTTTCCCGACCATGCCGTGATCGGGGTAGACCGTAGCGCAGATCGGCTTGGGCGCGAGCATGGGGTCGTGCCGGAAAATGCCTGCCTGATACGCGCGGATCTGGTCGATTTCTGGCGGTTAGCGCTGGATGCGGGCTGGGCGCCGCAACGCCACTACCTGCTGTACCCTAACCCCTATCCCAAGGCGGCCCACCTGAAAATGCGCTGGCAAGGGCATCCTGTGCTGCCCGTCATGCTCGCACTGGGTGGGCTTCTGGAAGTGCGCTCTAACTGGTCAATATATGTGGAAGAATTTGCTCAAGCGGTGGCTCAGGTTACCGGTCAGACGGCCGATATCTGTTGTCACGATCCACATAACGACTACCTTACGCCCTTCGAGGCGAAATATGCCCGCAGTGGCCAGACCCTGTGGCGGCTCACTGTTGCTTTGGAATCGCGATGACCTTTATTTATCTTGTGCTCGCCGTGGTGGCTGAAGTCGTGGCGACCAGTGCGCTGAAAGCTTCTGACGGCTTTACCCGGCTATGGCCTAGTCTTCTGGTAGTGTTCGGTTATGGGCTGGCCTTTTACTTGCTTGGGCTGGCACTGCGGGTGCTACCGGTCGGGGTGGCCTATGCAATCTGGGCAGGCCTGGGCATTGTGCTGGTGACCCTGGTCGGTATGGTGGTCTTCGGTGAACGCCCGGATTTGCCAGGCGTGTTGGGCCTTGTATTGATTGTCTCAGGCGTCGTGGTGCTGCAGGTATTTTCAAACATGAGCGTGCATTGAGTGATAACACTGACAACCGCTAGAGGGCAGGCGCTAATATGAAGACGGACAGGTTCGGCAAGCAGCAGTTCACGGATAAGCCCTCTTTCGGCCGCTGGCTGGCGCTAGCCTTGGCCAGCGCAATGGTGGCCGGTAGCACACTGCTGATTAGCCCTCTGGTGTTGGCGGATTTTTCACGCCTTGCCCAGTTGCAGCAGAAAGGCTTTGCGATCAGCGCGGAAGCGCGCCTGATTGATGCGCCCAAGGCCACGCTTGGGAGCATTAATCCGCAAGAGTTACGCTCGCCGGCTTCAGTGACCAAGGCGTATCTGGCCGCAGCCGCGCTGAGCCGTTTTGGCCCACAGCATCGCTTCACCTCACGCCTGGCAAGCCTGGGTGAGCTGGATGGCAATGGCGTCCTGCAAGGTGATCTGATATTTGACGGCGGCGGCGACCCCGGCTTGACCAGTGAAGACCTGTGGCGTCTGGTTCAGCGATTGCAACAGACAGGTGTGCGTGAAGTGCGCGGTGCCCTGGTGGTTAACCAGTGGCGTTTTGGACCGGTGAAATGCCTGACCACTGACCGCTGTGAAGCGCGTACCCGAGTAGCCAACAGCTACAGTGCACCCCTGTCATCGGCGGGAGTCAACTTCGGCAGCTGGTGCGTTAATGTGGCGCCTGCCACCCAGCCAGGTCAGCCCGCCCGAATCACCCACTGCGATGGGCCATCGTCCCTGGTGCGCGTCGACAATGGCGTCGTCACCCGGCCAGATAACAGTGGTACCGAGCTAAGCGCCGAGCGTATAACGGACGCCAGTGGTGATCTGATGCGCATCAGCGGGCAGATATCTACCAATGCCAGGGCTCGGGATATCTATCGCGGCGCCAGCGATAGCGCCGAGCAGACTGCGCAAACCTTACATGCCATGCTTACCCGCGCGGGGATCGCCATTAAAGATGCGCCTCGGATCAGCGCAGAGCGCCCGCCTCAGTGGACGCAAACCCTGGCCGCTGTGGATGGCAAGCCGCTGCAGGAGCTTTTGCTGCGCACCATGAATTACTCCAACAATTATATGGCCGATGTGCTGGCGCTTAACCTGGTGGAAACGCCAAGGGCCGAGTTGCGCCAGGCCGGGCAGGCGCTGGAAAGCTTTGCCAATAGTTTGCCAGGCCACGGTTCGGCCACCTTTGAAAGCGGCAGTGGGTTAACCACCAGCAACCGCACCAGCGCCCATGGGGTCAATGTGATGCTGGAGTCCATGTTTCATGAAACAGCACTTTTCCCCAGTTTTGTAGCCACTTTCCAGTCGCCGGTGAACGGTGTCATGCGCTTTATCCGGCGCGGTTCGGATACCTTCCAGAATAATGTCATGATCAAGACAGGCACTCTCAATCAGCCGTTTTCAGTACGTGCGGCGGCCGGTTATTTCCGCACCGCCTCCGGGCGCTGGGGGTGTTCAGTATTATGGTCAATGGTAATGCCAGTACGCCCTATTTAAGCTGGTCAGATGTGTTGGCGCCTTTGTCCCAGGATCTGGATGCCATGATTCTGACCCACTGATGCCGGTCAACCGGTGTCTGACAATCTGAACCCGCCAGAGGACACAAGGAAACGCCATGAAACCCAGTCATACAGGCTTGAAGCATCTGGTGCACTCAACCCGCTATTCGCTTAAAGGGTTGCAGGCGGCGTTTCGCCATGAAGCCGCGTTTCGTCAGGAAGTCGTGCTTAGCGTTTTACTGCTGCCTTTGGCCTGGTGGATTGCCGATGACCCGATAAGCTGGCTGATCTTGATCGGCTCCTGCCTGGTGGTCTTGATCACTGAGCTGCTGAACAGTGCGGTCGAAAGCGTGGTTGATCGGATCGGCACGGAAAAACACGAGCTTTCCGGGCGCGCCAAGGATATTGGTTCGGCAGCCGTGATGCTGGCGCTTCTGCTGGCGGGGCTGTGTTGGGGGCTAATGGCCTGGCAGAAATTTTTTGGCTAATCGCAAACGTGGCCTAAGGAGAACAACATGCAACTGGATGATAGCTGTTTAGCACTTGATACACTGCCAACGCCTTTACAGCCGCCTGCGCAACAGGCACGTACGCGATTGAACGAAGCCCTGACCCAGGCAGACAACATTGCTTCAATGAGCGGGCAAGAACTACCTTCGGAAAACTGGGCAGGGTTATCCACTGAACGCTGGGCCGCACTTTTGCGGGTGATCAGCATCTCGACCTTTGCCCTGGATACTTTGGCACGTACCCCTGACGTGCTGTTTGAGCTGGATACAGCGGGCGAGCTGGATGCTACGCCGGAGCGCGATACCCAGACCAGCTGGCTGGCAGAGCGCCTTAATGAGGCCGAGGATGAAGCGGCCATGCACAGCGTCATTCGGCGTTTTCGCCGCGCGCGCATGCTGGGTATCGTATGGCGGGATCTGAACCGCCCCGCAGGTTATTCCATGTGGGACACCGCCGCGGCGGTGACGACCCTTGCCGAGATTTGCCTGGAAGCAGCGCTTGGCTGGCTGGAAGCTTTTCTGGCGCCTCGCTGGGGGTACCCCGCCCAACGCGCGGATGGCAGTGAACAGCGCCTGGTTGTTTTGGGTATGGGGAAACTGGGTGCCGGTGAGCTTAACCTGTCATCGGATATCGACCTGATTTTTGCCTTCCCTGAAAACGGCGAGACCCAGGGTGGGCGCAAGTCATTGGAGCATCAGGAATATTTTACCAAGCTGGGTCAGAAGCTGATTGCCGCCCTGGATGCGGTCACTGCTGACGGCTTTGCCTTTCGCGTCGATATGCGTCTGCGCCCGCTGGGCGATGGTGGCCCTCTGGTGGGCAGTTTTGCCGCGCTTTCCGCCTACTATCAGGATCAGGGCCGCGAATGGGAGCGCTATGCCATGCTCAAGGCCCGCCCGGTGGCCGGTGAGCTGGATGCCGGAGACGAGCTTTTGGCCAGTCTGCGGCCTTTTGTATATCGCAAATATCTGGATTTTGGCGCGATTGAATCGCTGCGCGAACTCAAGGCAATGATCAACCGCGAGGTCAAGCGCAAAGGCATCGAAGGCAATATCAAACTTGGCCCTGGCGGTATCCGTGAGGTCGAGTTTGTGGTTCAGGCCTTTCAGCTGATTCGCGGCGGGCGGGATACCGAGCTGCAGGTCACCTCGCTACGCAAAGCGCTTAAGCGGTTGCCGGATCTGGGCTTGTTGCCTCAGCCAGTGGTGGATGAACTACTGCCGGATTACGCTTTTTTACGCGATCTTGAGCATATTCTGCAGGGTATGGAAGACCGCCAGACCCAGCGCTTGCCGGATAATGATCTGGATCGTGAGCGGGTGGCTCTGGCCCTGGATATGGAGGATTGGCCAGCGGTGATGGCGCGCCTGGATGAGACGCGTGCCCGGGTGCGTCGCCATTTTGACGCCGTGATTGCCGACCCGGAAGACGACGTTGAAGACGCCCATGACAGTCATGCCCAGGCGCTGGAACAGTGGCGCTTGCTATGGCGCGGTGAGTTGGAAGAAGAGGTGGCTGAGGCTAAGCTGGCACAAGCTGGCTTTATCAAGCCGGCAGAGGCGCTGAAACGGCTGCACCAGCTATATCATTCCCGTCAGGTGCAAAATATGCAGCGGATTGGTTTCGAGCGTCTGGATGCCCTGATGCCGTTGTTGCTCGATGCCCTGGCGCAAAGCGAGCATCCCGATACCGCCTTGCCGCGGGTTCAGCCGCTGCTGGAAGCGGTGTTGCGGCGTACCGCCTACCTGGCCCTGCTGCGTGAAAACCCTCATGCGTTGGAACACCTGATGCATTTGTGTTCCGCCAGCCCCTGGATCGCCGAGCATCTGGCACGCTACCCGATTCTGCTCGATGAGCTGTTAACCCCGGAATCGCTCTACACGCCCGCTGACAAAACGCGCCTGGCCGATGAGTTACGCCAGACGCTCAACCGTATTCCCGAGGACGATGAAGAGTCCTTGCTGGAAGCGCTGCGGGTATTCAAGCATGCCCAGACGCTGCATGTGGCAGCATCGGATATTGCCGGTACCCGCCACCTGATGAAGGTCAGCGACTACCTGACCTATATCGCTGAAGTGATACTGGATGCCGTGCTGGCCATGGCTTGGAAGCACCTGACCCGTAAGCACGGCACGCCCCAGGGTATGCAGCAGGAAACGCCGGATTTTCTGATTGTCGGCTATGGCAAGCTGGGGGTATCGAGCTTGGCTACAGTTCTGATCTGGATCTAGTGTTTCTGCATGACAGCGACGGCAAGGGGACGACGGATGGCCCGCGACCGGTTGATACGCCAGTGTTTTTCACCCGCCTGGGGCAGCGGGTCATTCATCTTCTGACGGCGGTGACCCCGGCGGGCAGCCTGTATGAAGTGGATATGCGCCTGCGCCCATCTGGCAACGCTGGGCTATTGGTCACCTCGCTGGACGCCTTTGCCGATTACCAGCGCGACAATGCCTGGACCTGGGAGCATCAGGCCCTGGTACGCGCTCGGGTGGTGGCGGGCAACGAACAGCTGGCTACCAAGTTCAATACGCTGCGCGGTGATATCCTCGCTCAGCCTCGCGACCGGGAGACGTTGCGCGCTGATGTGGTCAAGATGCGTCACAAGATGCGTGATCATCTGGCCAGCAAGCAAGCCGATACCTTCAACCTCAAGCAGGATACCGGTGGCATGGTGGATATCGAGTTTATCTGCCAATACGCTGTCCTGGCATTTGCCCATAAGACCCCCGCCTTACTGACCCATAGCGACAATATCCGTATTCTGGAAACCTTGGAGCAAAGCCACTACCTGCCTCAGCAGGAAGCGGCGCAGTTGCGAGAGGCTTATCTGGCTTATCGGAGTACCACCCACCGAGCTGCTCTGACGGGCGAAAAAGCCGTGCTTGACGCCCATGCCTTTACCGAGGAGCGGGAAACCGTCAGCCAGCTATGGGCTCACTTTATGGGCGAGGAAAACTAAGTGCTTAACCATATTCTGGCGACTCTGCTCCCGGTATTTTTGATTGCGGGATGCGGCGCCGTTTACGGACGTTTTCGTACGCCGGATATCCGCAGTCTTAACACCCTCAATATGGAGCTGTTTGTTCCACTTTTGGTGTTTGCCGTGCTGGCTGACCGCCAGGCGCCGCTAGCCGATTATGCTTGGCTGGCACTGGCGGCCGCCTGTGTGGTGCTGGGCTCTGGCCTGGTGCTATGGCCGCTGGTCAAATGGCTGAAGCTGGATGTTAAAACCTTCCTGCCGCCGATGATGTTCAACAACTCCGGCAATATGGGTGTGCCGTTGATCGTACTGGCTTTTGGCGAACAGGCGCTGCCAGCGGCTGTTGTGGTGTTTATTGTTGAGATGCTACTGCATTTTCGGTTGGGCTTTACATGCTTGATCCGCGCACCCCGCTGTGGCGCCTGCTAAAAATGCCCATCGTGTTTGCCAGTGTGCTTGGGCTTGGGGTCAACATGGGAGGCGTACCACTGCCGGGCTGGTTGCTGGAGGCCATGCACATGCTCGGCGGCATATGTATTCCGCTGATGCTGTTTGCCCTTGGGGTACGTCTTTTGGAGATTGATTTCAGCGACTGGCGCACCGGCATGTTGGGGGCGTTGCTTTGCCCGCTTTCCGGGCTGGTTATTGCCCTGCCGTTGATGTGGTTATTACCGCTTGATCCGTTGCAACTGGCGGTGTTACTGGTGTTTGCAGCCTTACCGCCTGCTGTGTTGAATTATCTGGTCGCCGAACAGTATAAGCTATCGCCGCATCACGTCGCGTCGCTGGTGTTGATCGGCAACCTGGGCAGCCTGATCGTCATGCCGTTGACGCTAGCGGCTGCCTTTGCATGGTTTTATGCACCGGTTTAGAACCAGTCTTTCATGACCGCTTGTTGGGTTGGTCGCGGTCTGCGTTTTTGACCTCATAGTGGCCTTCCAGGGTGTGCTGGGAGGCGCGGCTTTCGCGGTGAGCGCTGCCACTGCCAATATCCTGGGCCTGCTGGGCGCGTATCTCGTCCATGCGTTTGTTCATCTTGCGACGCAGAAACGGCATCATGGCCCAACCGACCAGCATGAACACCAGCCCAAGCAGCACGGCAACCAGCATGAGTGCGCCTACCGCCAGCCAGATAAAAACAGCTTGATGGAACCCAGTAGGCCGGTGGGACGTGTCTGGGCGGCGCGTGCTCGCCATTGGTTAGCTGCCTGCCAGGCGGCGTTGCGCTGCTCGCGATCGTTGTGTGGCATTCCTGTCTCCAGATGGGTTACTCGACCCATTGGAACCTCAATTCAGGCACAAGTTCACGCTGTTTAATGCGGCTGTTGTTTGTGCCGATCTTGTATATGATGAGCGTTGACGCTGATCGTTGGCTTGTAGCGTGAAACACGCCGGCCGCAGGACATAAATGACAGGCAGGGTGATTGATGATGCGACAAGTACGACGTGGAGCGACTCGCCGAACACAACCCTCAGGGGCCTTTGACCGCTGGTTGAACTTGGCTGTCAGCATTGCCGTTGGGGTAGCGCTACTGGTAGGGCTGGCCGCCGTGCTGGCGCATCTGTTCTTTACTCCTTGACATGATTGCTGACGAAATGATTCCTGACTCTTATGCTGGAAACCTGCTGACAGAGAGCCGCCGTTTGGCCTCCCGGCGTGAAATATTTGGTTGGGCAATGTTCGATTTTGCCAATCAGGCCTTCACCTTGCTGATCATTACCGTGGTCTTTGGCGAGCTGTTCACTACCGTTATCGTCGGTGATCGCGGCGATAACTTTCGCCTTGCCAACCTGCTCTGGAGTCTAGCGCTGGCAGTGAGCTTCCTGCTGGTGGTGCTAACCGCGCCCCTGTGCGGTGCAATAATGGATTATCGCGCCGAGAAGAAGCGCTTCTTGTTTGCCAGTTACCTGGCCACAGTGGTTGCTACGGCGCTGCTCTACTTTGTGGAACCTGGCTATATATGGCTGGGGATGCTGCTGATCATCGTGTCCAATTATGCCTATTCCATGGGCGAGTCCTTTATTGCCGCGTTTTTGCCTGAACTGGGCCCACCGGAGTTTCTGGGCAAAATTTCCGGTTTTGGCTGGGCACTGGGCTATATCGGTGGCCTGTGCGCGGCAGGCTTCACCCTGATTGTGCTGGGCGAGGCCAGCGCTGAAAACTATGAGCGGATTCGCTGGGTGGGGCCTTTTGCAGCAGGCTTTTTCTGCTGGCGGCTATTCCAACCTTTGTATGGCTGAAAGAACGCGGTCAGGCGCAGTCGGTGGCCACTAACTATCACCAGATTGCCTGGCGGCGAGTGACCACCACTCTGCATGAACTACATCGCTTCCAGGATCTCAGCCGATTCCTTGTCTCGCTGCTGTTTTCAATGGCGGGGGTCTACATCATTATTGCCTTTGCGTTTATCTACGGTGCTCAGGTGATTGGCTGGGATGAAAGTGTCCGTAATATCATGTTTATCATTGTTCAGATAACCGCCGCTGCCGGCGCGGTGGGGCTGGGCTGGGTACAGGATCGTATTGGCGCCAAGCGCACCTACCAGATCACCTTGCTGCTGTGGGTGTCGGCGATTATCGCCATCTGGGCAACGCCACAGGTCACGGCTCTGGTCAACCATCAGTTTGGCTGGCAATGGCAGGCACAGTACGTCTTTCTTGTGGTCGGGTGTCTGGCCGGTTTAAGCCTGGGATCCAGCCAATCGGCCAGCCGTGCCCTGGTCGGGGTGTTTTCGCCGCTTTCCAAGTCTGCGGAGTTTTTTGGCTTCTGGGGGTTGGCCAACAAGCTGGCGGGTGTGCTGGGCATTGTGATGTTAGGCAGCCTACAGGCGGTGGTGGGGCTGCAGGGAGCTATCCTGCTGTGCGCGCTCCTGTTTGTAGTGGCGATTTTGGTCTGCATGGGTGTCAATGAGCGCCGTGGCCGTGAGGCGGCACAGCAATGGCGCGGCCTTTGAGTTTGTTATTGAAACTTTAGGCGGCCAGGAGAGACAAACAATGAGATGGCGCGAGTATGGCAGTAGCCTGATGATGATGTTGTTATTCTGGGTGCTGCTAATGGCGGTGGGCACTTGGTGGGTTCATGGCGGCTGGCAAGCCATGCTGCATCCTAATACGCACATTCTGGAAACTGCTGAGCCGGGCAAACCGCTGACGCTCAAACGTAATCGTGCTGGCCATTTTGAAGCCCCAGGTTTCATTAACGGGCAGCCGGTCACTTTTTTGCTGGATACCGGTGCTACCTACGTGGCTGTGCCCGCCAACCTGGCTGATGAACTGGGCCTGGAACCCGGTCGCAGCACCTGGTTCAACACTGCTAATGGCCGGGTCGAAGGGGCCTTGACGCACTTGGATGAGGTGCGCTTGGGCGCTATTCATATGGCGGATGTACAGGGCTCGATCAGCCCGGAAAGCGAACAGGATATCGTGCTGCTGGGAATGAGTTTTCTTGGCTTGCTCAATATTCAGATGCAGCAGGGCGAGATGAGAATTCGACCTCCTGAAGAAGCGGTATCGCAATAAATGGCGACGGTTGACGGCAGGTCGAGGCAGGCTGATTGACTTTATTTTTTACGTTAAACAGAGAAGAGAGACACAATGGGAATTGAAGTAGGCGGGCTGCTGGGCCTGATCTGGTTGGTTATTCTGATTTGGGCCATTGTCAAGGTTGCCAAAAGCTCATCAGGTGCCATATCCAAACTGTTATGGATCCTGATTCTGCTGTTTTTCCCGCTGGTCGGGTTTATTATCTGGCTGCTGCTGGGGCCTAAGGGATAGCCAGCCTCAGGCCCGTTGATAATGATGTTTCTATCAGGAGCTAAGCATTGACGCTTGCCTTCTGTACTTTGGTCTGCATCTTGAACGGTTATTCGTTATTGTCTTCTTTTACCGGCATTCTATAGTGCCCGGGCACTTTTAGACGCTCGCCATTAGGTAAGTCGTAAATCTGAGTGGGGACATAGACACGTTTGATAATGCTTTTGGGTTTGCTGTCAGGCATTGTCGTTGCCTCCTTAAAAGTTGACATTTCTTGACATTCCCACCTTAGTCGCCCGGCGAGAGGGATTCAAGGCGTCATATATCGGCTGAAACTAATAAAAATGTGCATTTCAAGACGATTAAAGCAGGTGAATATGGCTTTTTCAGGTATCCTGATACAGTGTAAACAGATGTTTCTTTGGCGGTTGATATAAGAAATGCAAAAGATTCAAGTGGAGTATATAAAACAAATGGTCGATGATTTAGAGAAGCGATTTGAGGAATTAGGCAATGAAGAGCCTGTGGCTCCAGATTTTCCTGATCAGGATCATGTGCTGATTATTGAAGATGATAAGCGCCTGGCTGAGCTGACCCGTGATTATCTGGAAGCCAATGGTTTCCAGGTATCGCTTGAGGCAGATGGTGCCAAAGGGGTAGAGCGTATTCTGACCTTGCAGCCGGATCTAGTGGTTCTTGATCTGATGCTGCCAGGAGAAGATGGGTTATCAATATGTCGGCGAGTGCGGCCTAATTTTTCTGGCCCTATCATGATGATGACGGCGCGCACTGATGACCTGGATCAGGTGCTGGGCCTGGAAATGGGCGCTGATGATTACGTCTCCAAACCGGTTCAGCCACGAGTATTACTGGCCCGGATGCGCGCCCTATTGCGTCGAGCTGACCAGCCATCGCCCACTGGCGAAGTTCGATTACGTTTTGAGAATCTTGAAATTGATAACGCAACCCGGGAGGCCTGGCTGTCAGGAGAGCGCATTGACCTGACCAGCGCAGAATTTGACCTGCTATGGTTGCTCGCCAGCAATGCAGGCCACGTGCTGACTCGGGAAGAAATTTTTACTGAGTTGCGCGGTATCAAATATGATGGCCAGGATCGTTCGATTGATGTACGTGTGTCGCGTATCCGCCCGAAGATTGGTGACGACCCTCACCAGCCGCATCGCATCAAGACCGTGCGCAGCAAAGGCTATCTGTTTGTTAAGGATAGCTAGAGTAGAACAAAAGCGAAGGACGATGACTGCTTGCCGGGCAAGCTGAGAGGATTATGCGCTGGATAAAATACCGTGGCTCCTTTTTACGCTTTTATCTGCTTCTGGGGCTAACGCTGTTGGCAATCTTCCTGATTGCCATGACAGGGCGGATCTTGATTGAGAAGGTGGGCCACGATGATTATCGGGAGCAGTTAGCACACTTTCCCATGGCGGTGCTAATGGCTGAACTTGCGCCGTTGTCAGTCGTTGAGCGTGAACAGCGCCTGCCTGCACTGAGCCAGCGGCTGGGTTCAACGGTGGAGCTTGATCTGGTGTCTGTGGCAGACGCTGACCTGACCTTTTTCGAACAGCAGCGCTTGAATCGCGGCGGCGTACTGGTTGAAACCGCCCCATGGCGGTTGCGTCAACGCCTGAGGAACTCTTCCTGGTTACTCAGCCTGACCCTGGATGAATGGCAAGAGCAGCAGTGGCAGGCAACGGTAGCGCTAGCCGCTGAAGGTCTGGCTAGCCTACCCTTAGAGCGCCGTGAAGCGCGTCTTGACGAACTGGCCAGTACACGCTGGAGCTTGCGCCTGGCCAATCAGCTGCCGGACGATCTGTCTGTCCAGCAGCACCAGACGCTGGCCCGCGGCGAAGTGGTCACCCGCCTTGCTGGGGAACGCCTCGATATCACCCTGTTAACCCCTCTTTCAGGCACATCGCCACTAGGCCCTCCATGGCTTGAAGCTGAGCTTCCCGCCTATGACGACCCCTTGCCGCTGCACCTGCATCTGATGCTGCTATTGAGCGTCATGATGATTCTCACCCTGGTGATCTACCTGATCATGCGCAATATCGAATCACGTATGGCTCGCCTGGAGCTGGCTGCCACGCGTATTGCCAGCGGTCGTCTGGAAACACGTGTCAAAGTCCAGCAAGGTGATTTTCTCGGCCGTCTGGGCATGGCATTCAATGCCATGGCAAGCCAGGTGCAGACGCTGTTGCGCGGCCAGCAGGAGATGATTCGCGCTGTTTCCCATGAGCTGCGCACGCCAGTGGCACGAATTCGCTTTGCCGTACAGATGGTGGAAGACATGACCGATAAACCGGTCATTCAACGCCAACTGCAAGGTATCGACGCCGATATTTCCGAGCTGGATAAGCTGGTTGACGAGATTCTTACTTATGCGCGCCTGGATGGTGATGCCGTCAATGCGACCGAGATGGAAACCTCGCTGGTAGATTGCCGTGCCATGGTAGAGCGGGTGCTGGATACTCTGGCGCCACTGCATGACAACATGACCCTGGCGCTGTTGCCTGGGCCTGATACAGAGCTGCTTGCCGAACCGCGCTATTTGCAGCGGGCACTACAGAATCTGGTCAGCAATGCTTGCCGATATGGCCGTTCTCGCGTCGAAGTGCGAGTTTGGGATGAGCCACACCTGGTGCGCATCGATGTAGAGGATGATGGCCCCGGGGTGCCGAAAGAGTCGCGCACAGAGATTTTCAAGCCCTTTACCCGCCTGGATGACAGCCGTGCACGTAGCTCTGGCGGCTATGGTCTGGGCCTTTCGATTGTGCAGAAAATTATCATCAGGCACGGGGGAGTATCACCACTGACACTAGCCCCCACCTGGGTGGCGCGCGTTTTACGCTGTTGATTCCATATCGCGATTCGCTGGCTTGATCCCCGCGAGTACCGCAAAAGAGGTGGCACGTGCGGTGTCCAGAAAATCTTTTATCCACGGCATTTCCAGGCTTTCTTCGCGAATGGCTGCGTATAAGGTGTTCCATACTCCCTGTTCGCCGAGCTTGACCGCTACGACATAATCGCGCTGCAGGTATTCGGTCAGTGCCCAGTTGGGAAGAGCGCACACGCCACGACCACTGGCCACCAGTTGCATCATCATTAGGGTAAGTTCAGCGGTGCGGATTTCTTTGGGCCGTACCTTGGCGGGGGTCAGGAAATGGCTAAATACATCCAGGCGGGTGTGCTCAACCGGATAGGTGATCAGGGTTTCATCAGCAAGCTGTGACGGTGTGACAAAGCGCTGCTGTGCAAAAGGGTGCTGACGGGCAACTGCCAATAAGCCTTCATAGCGAAAGAGCGGCGCATAGTGAACGCCTTCCAGCGGCTGGGGATCGGCTGTAATCACCAGATCCAGCTGCTCACGGGCAAGCGCCGGTAAAGGGTCAAAATGATGCCCCCGGGTATATCGATTTCCACTTCCGGCCAGTGGTCACGAAAATGATCCACCGTGGGCATCAGCCACTGAAAACAGCTGTGGCATTCGATAGCCATATGCAGGCGCCCTTGTTCAGCGCCGGCCATTTTGGCGATATCCCGCTCGGCACGGCGCACTTCCGGCAGGATGCTGTCAGCCAGGTGAAGAAGCCGCAGACCCGCCCGGGTAAATTCCACCGGGCGGGTTTTGCGTACAAAAAGCGCGGCATCCATACGGTTTTCCAAATCTTTCAGCTGATGGGAAAGTGCCGATTGGGTCAGGTGTACCCGCTCGGCCGCTTCCACCAGAGAACCCGTTTCACGCAGGGCCAGCAAGGTGCGCAGATGGCGTAATTCGATCATCCTACGAGCATATCAGCTTTTCGACGCATAGGCGTAAAGTAAGGTTTCCTGGGCGCTGATCGGGGCGCCGTCGCCATGGCCCTGGAGTTGATAGCTGCCGTCTGATTGCAGTAGCCAGCTCTGGCAGTTGTCCACCAGGTAGGTCTCCAGATCTTTACGTACCCGGGTCGCAAGTTTTTTATCCAGCAGCGGAAAACAGGTTTCCACCCGGTGGAACATGTTGCGCGCCATAAAGTCAGCGCTGGAACACCAGGTTTCCGGCTTGCCGTCGTTATGGAAGTGAAATACCCGGGTATGCTCCAGGAAACGGCCAATAATCGAACGGACACGGATGTTCTCGGAGACGCCTTCAATGCCGGGTTTCAGACAGCACATGCCGCGAATGATCAGATCACATTCCACCCCTGCCTGAGAAGCGCGGTAGAGGGCCTTGATCAGCTTCGGCTCGGTCAGCGAGTTACATTTGACGATGATATGGGCACGTTTGCCCTTGCGGGCATTCTGGGCTTCTCGGTCAATCATTTCACAAAGCCGCTCATGCAGCGTGAAGGGTGCGTGCAGCAGGGTGTCAATGCGCCGTGCCCGGCCCATGCCGGAGAGCTGCTGGAAAACTCGGTGAACGTCGGCACACAGGGCTTCGTTAGCGGTCAGCAGGCTGTAGTCTGTATACAGCTTGGCCGTCTTGGAGTGATAGTTGCCGGTGCCAAGGTGCGCATAGTGACGCAGCGCGCCTTTTTCACGCCGCACGATATGCATCATCTTGGCGTGAGTTTTGTAGGCCATGACCCCATAGATGACGATAGCGCCAGCTTCCTGCAGGCGCGAGGCGAGCTGCAGGTTATCGGCTTCATCAAAGCGCGCGCGCAGCTCAATCACCACGGTGACTTCCTTGCCCTGGCTTGCCGCATCTACCAGGGCGCTAACAATCGGGGAATCCGCACCGGTGCGGTAGAGGGTCTGTTTGATTGCCAGTACGTCCGGGTCGCGAGCGGCTTCGCTGAGCAGATCCTCAATGGGGGTAAAGGACTGAAACGGATGATGCAGTAGAATATCGCTTTTGCTGATGGCGTTAAACAGGCTGCCGCTCTTGAGTGACTTGGGTACACCGGGCGTAAAGGGGCGATAAAGCATCTCGGGCCGGTCAACGTCGCCCAGTACGGCCATCATGCGGGTCAGGTTGACTGGGCCCTCTACCCGGTAAAGATCTTCCTGTTCCAGGTTAAACTGGCGCAGCAGGAAGTTGATCAGGTCTTCCGGGCAGTTATCCGCCACTTCAAGGCGTACCCCGCTGCCATAGCGGCGGGCAAGTAATTCTCCGCGTAGCGCAGAGGCCAGGTCGGAGACTTCTTCCGGGTCGACGGTCATATCCGCGTTGCGGGTCAGGCGGAATTGGTAGCAGCCGCGTACCTGCATGCCGGGGAACAGCTCTTCGGCATGGGCATGAATCATCGAGGACAGGAAGACATATTCCGAATAGCCTTCTTCACACAGTTCCTTGGGTAGCGTCATCAGACGCGGCAGCGAGCGTGGGGCAGGCAGAATCGCCATGCCTCCGGCACGGCCAAAGGCATCCTTGCCTTCAAGCTCAACAATAAAGTTAAGGCTTTTGTTAACCAGGCGGGGGAAGGGGTGAGAGGGGTCCAACCCGATAGGGCTGATGACCGGCATTATTTCGTTGTTGAACATTTCCCGCACCCAGTCTTTCTGGGCTTGAGTCCACTGGCTGCGGCGCCGAAAACGCAGGCCTTGAGCTTCCAGGGCAGGCAAGAGGGTATCGTTGAGAATCTTGTACTGGCGGGCAATCTGCTCGTGAGCGATCTGTGAGATTTCGCTCAGCACGGCTTTAGGCAGTCGGCCATCGGCCCCTGTGGTGTCATCACCCAAGGCGATTTGATGCTTCAGGCCAGCGACCCGTATCTCAAAAAACTCATCCATATTGGACGAGAAAATAAGCAGGAACATCAGGCGGTTAAGTAATGGGTGCGCGTCATCCAGGGCCTGTTCAAGCACGCGGATATTGAACTGCAGATGAGAAAGTTCGCGGTTGAAATACAGCTGGGGATCATCCAGATCGGTTTCCAACTGACTTTCCCGTGCTTGCACACCGGTGGTAGTGCGGTTAACCCGCAAGGTCGGCGTGTCGTGTTCTCCAGCCATGGATTCAGTCCCTGTCTTCGGTTGTTGTTCACCGGTGGTATCCATCACTGCTCCTGATTCATCAAATTTGCCATTCTTTCTTCCATTATGGACGATAAAAATGACAAATGGGTGTCACCAAAAGGTCATCTGGCGTTCATTGGCCAGAATGGACAGCCGTGCCTGTTTAGCCATTGGCCTTGAGTAGCCGAGCCGCGTCGAGTGCAAAGTAGCTGAGAATGCCATCGGCACCTGCGCGTTTGAAGCACATCAGTGATTCGATAATCACGCTGTCGGCGTCTAACCAGCCATTATCAAAGGCGGCACGATGCATGGCGTATTCGCCGCTGACCTGATAGGCAAAGGTGGGTACCTGAAGCTCATGTTTTACTCGGCGAACTACATCCAGGTAGGGCATGCCCGGTTTGACCATGACCATATCGGCGCCTTCGGCAATATCCATGGCCACTTCGTGGAGGGCTTCATCGCTGTTGGCTGGGTCCATCTGGTAGGTGCGCTTGTCGGCCTTGCCCAGATTACCTGCAGAACCGACGGCATCTCGGAAGGGGCCATAGTAGTGGGAGGCATACTTGGCGCTATAGGCCATGATACGGACGTTATGCAGGTGTTCCTGCTCAAGCACCTGGCGAATCGACCCGATACGGCCATCCATCATGTCTGAGGGAGCGACCACATCCGCACCGGCTTCGGCATGGGAAAGCGCCTGCTTGAGCAGGGTGTCGACCGTGCGGTCGTTGATCACATAGCCCTGCTCATCAATGATGCCGTCCTGGCCATGGCTGGTGTAGGGGTCGAGTGCTACATCGGTGATAATGCCAAGTTCAGGCAGGGCCGCCTTTAGTGCCCGTACGCTGCGCTGCACCAGCCCTGCCGAGTTGTAGGCTTCTTCGGCAAGTTCTGATTTCTGTTCCGGGCCGACCACCGGAAACAGTGCCAGAGCAGGGATGCCGAGCGCATAGGCTTCCCGAGCCTGTTCAATCAGCAGATCTAGTGACAGGCGCTCAACGCCGGGCATGGAAGGAACAGCCTGACGCTGATTTTCACCCTCCAGTACAAACATCGGCAGAATAAGGTCGGCGGCAGAAAGGCTGTTTTCCTGCATCAGGCGGCGTGAAAAAGCATCGCGGCGCATGCGGCGCATACGCGTGGCAGGAAAGTGACGCTGGGTGGGAGTCGTCAATGCTGTTCTCCTTGTTTCTCTATAAGGGGGTATGCAATCAGTATCTGTGCAAAGTATATCAGTCTACTGATAAGGCGAAAGCTGGCTTGTGGCTGTCACATAAACTGCCTAAAGTAGACGGCTGTTAATAAAATGCTATACAAGAGGATACTTCATGACAAAACAGGTCGCAGTCATTCTGGCCGGATGCGGTGTATACGACGGCTCCGAAATCTATGAAACCACTTTGACGCTGCTGCGTCTGGATCAGCTGGGTATTGGTTATCACTGCTTTGCACCGGATATGGATCAGCATCAGGTGATTAATCATGTCACCCAGCAAACCACACAAGGCGAAACGCGCAACGTGCTGGAAGAGTCAGCTCGGCTGGCGCGTGGTGATATCAGCCCGTTAAGTGAGCTGGATGCTGGTAATTTTGATGCGGTGATTGTGCCCGGCGGCTTCGGGGTGGCACAGAACCTGTGTGATTTCGCCGTTCAGGGCGACAATATGCAGGTTCTGGAACCGCTTAAAGAGGTGCTGGAAGCCTTCCGTGAAGACGCCAAGCCAATTGGTCTGATATGTATTGCGCCGGTCATGGTGCCGCGCCTGCTCGGGGAAGGCATTGCTGTCACTATTGGCCACGACCCTGGGGTTGCCGGCGCCATCAGCGCCATGGGCGGCCTGCACCGCAGCTGCGGCGTTGAAGAGATTGTGGTCGATTTTGAGAACCGTGTGGTGACCACTCCCGCCTATATGCTGGCGACCCGGATCAGCGAGGCCGCCACCGGGGTTTTCAAACTGGTAGAACGCATTGATGAAATGATGGGCTGACAGGGCGTTAACTAATTAAAAAACCTCCGCTATGTGGATGATAGCGAAGGTTTTTTTATGCAAGCTTATAAAGTTTAAGCGTTAGCCGTTCTCGCTGAGCTCGTCTTCTTCTGCATCCTTGACGGCTTTGCGGCGTACCAACCTTCCAAACAGCAGACCAACCTCGTAAAGCAGGTACATGGGCACGGCCAGCAGGCTTTGCGAGACCACATCGGGCGGTGTCAGCAGCATGCCGACTACAAAGCAGCCGAGAATGATATAGGGGCGCTTCTTGGAAAGACTTTCCACGGTGGTAGCGCCACTGAAAATCAGCAGGAAAGTGGCAATCGGAATTTCAAACGCCACCCCAAAGGCGAAAAACAGCTTCAACACAAAATTCAGATACTGGTTGATATCCGTCATTACCTGAATCTCTTCCGGACCCGTCTGGGTGAAGAAGGCAAACAGTAACGGAAACACCACGTAATAGGCAAAGGCGGCTCCCGCATAGAAAAGCCCGACGCTTGATATCAGCAGCGGAATCGCCAGCGCCTTTTCATTATCGTAAAGCCCGGGCGCAACAAACGACCACGCCTGATGAAGAATGAAGGGCACCGCCGCAAATACTGCCACCACAAGGGTTAGCTTGAAGGGCGCCAGAAAGGGCGAAGCCACTTCGGTGGCAATCATCTGCGAGCCTTCAGGCAGCAGTGCCATTAGCGGTTGGGCCACAAATGTGTAGATATCATTGGCAAACGCGTACAGGCCAAGAAAGATCACCAGCACGACTATCACGGCACGCATCAGGCGTGAGCGAAGTTCGATCAGGTGTTCAATCAAAGGTGCTTGTGCCTGTTTGGCTTGCTGATCCTGAGAGTCACCGCTGCTCATCGGGGATTGCTATCCTGTTGAGTCGACGTCGTGTGGGAAGACGTACTGGAAGAGGACGGAGAAGTCTGTGGGTTAGAAGCCTCGGCCGATGGCTTTTCCTGATCCTGAGTGCCTGAATCCGCAGTTGAAGTGCTGGTTTCACGCACTGTATTCAGGGCATCATCAATGCGTGCCGATGCGTCCGCTAGACGCTGTTCCTTGCTTGGTGAAACGCTGCTGCTGTCCGAAGATCTGGGAGCCTCGGCGATATTTTCAACGTCCTGCTTGGCTTTTTTGAGGCTGTCATCCAGCTTTTTCTGCTGCTCATTAAGCTTCTGGCGCAGTTCTTCTGATTCAAGCTGAGCGCTGATTTCACGCTGCATGCCGGATACCGAGCGCTTTATCCTGCCGATCCATAGCCCAGCGGTACGCGCCGCACGGGGCAGGCGTTCAGGGCCAAGTACCAATAACCCAACCACGGCGATGATCAGGATTTCAAGAAAACCGATATCCAGCATGGCTTATTTGCGCTCTTCGCTGTGTTCAGTATGCTTTTCCTGCGCCTGAACGTCATAGGTGTTGCCATTTTCCTCATGGCCGACCTTGGCCTGGGGCTCATCGGTGTCTTTTTTATCATCGGCTTTTTCTTCATCATGCATGGCTTTCTTGAAACCTTTTACCGCGCCGCCAAGGTCAGTGCCGACATTGCGCAGTTTCTTGGTGCCGAAAATCAGGATGATAATCCCCAGAACAATCAGCAACTGCCAAATACTGATGCCACCTAACATATGCGAGTCCTCGTGTGTGCTCGGCAAATCAACCGGAAAATAGATGTAATGACGATCAAGTCTTGTTACGAGAGGCTTTTTCGTCGTGACCTGACACACCAAAACGTCGTGCCAGTTCGTTAATCACAGCCTGGTGATCCAAGCCTAAGTGAGAAAGCATGACAAGACTATGAAACCACAAATCTGCCGTTTCGGCGATAAGCGCCTGCTGTTTACTTTGTTCGCCGCTTTCTGCGTCTTTGGCGGCAAGCAAGGTTTCAGTGGCTTCTTCACCTATTTTCTCAAGTATCTTGTTCAATCCCTTATGATGCAAGGAGGCAACATAGGATTCTTCTGGTGCTGCGTGACGACGTTGCCTGAGCACCTCGAACAGGGCATCGAGTACGGTGTCGTCAACGGTAGGCGATGGCATCTTGGTCATGATGTGTCCTTTTTACCGCTTACAGCGCTTTGTCGCTTAAAGCGTTTAAGTCTCAGTTATTACCATCCTGATAATGGCCTAGTGCCACACCAGGAGCAAAAGCCCGATGGCCGCTGCTGTCAGTACCGGCCAGTCCTGCACGCTGGCCCACTGGCTGAGCGGCTGCCAGGTAAGTGCAATGGCGAGCAGAATTAAACCGAGCTTGAGACGGTGATGGCGTTTGTTTTGCTGGGTCAGCGTGTGCCGGATGGTGTTAATAGCATCGGACTGCTGGTGGCGCTGGCGGTGTTCTTTCTCCATTCGGCTAAGGGTCTGGTGAGCCAGTACCGGCAGTTCAGGCAGCTGATGAGCAAGCTCTGGCGCCTGACGCTTGAGAGAGTCCCATAGCCCACGCGGGCCAGCACGTTCCTTCATCCAGCTTTCCAGAAATGGCCTTGCGGTGCTCCACAGATCAAGGTCGGGATACAGCTGGCGCCCCAGCCCTTCAATATTGAGCAGGGTTTTCTGCAGCAGCACCAGTTGGGGCTGTACTTCCATATTGAAGCGCCGGGCGGTCTGAAACAGCCCCAGCAAAACTTGCCCGAACGAAATGTCCTTTAACGGTTTTTCCAGAATCGGCTCACATACGGTACGGATGGCGGCGGCAAACTCATTGGCGCGGGTATCTTCGCTTACCCAACCGGATTCGATATGCAGCGCTGCCACTTCGTAATAATCCTGATGAAAGAAGGCTAGCAGGTTGCGCGCCAGATAATCCTGATCTTCCCGAGTCAGGCTGCCGACAATGCCGCAATCGATAGCGATGTACTGAGGGTTTTCCGGGTCATCGCAGTTAACAAATATATTGCCGGGGTGCATGTCGGCATGGAAGAAGTTGTCGCGAAATACTTGGGTAAAGAAAATTTCAACGCCACGCTCAGCGAGCTTTTTCAGGTTGGTGCCGCGGGCGCGCAGCGTCTCGGTATCCGCGACGGGTACGCCGCGAATGCGTTCCTGAACCATTACGTGGCGGCGGGTGTAGGTCCAGTGAATGGCCGGTACATAAAGCAGCGGCGAATCTTTGAAATTACGCTTTAGCTGAGAGGTACTAGCCGCTTCCTTGTAGAGATCAAGCTCGTCAAACAAGGTGGCTTCGTAGTCGCGAATGACCTCCACCGGGCGCAGACGACGCGCTTCGGGAATAAAGTTAACCAACCTGGCTAACTGATACATCAGGCCCATATCCTGGCCCATGACCCTGTCGATGCCGGGGCGAATAATCTTGACCACCACTTCTTCACCGCTATGCAGCTTGGCGACATGCACTTGGGCAATCGATGCCGAGGCCAGTGGTGTGCGGTTAAAACTGGCAAAGGCAGTGCTTAGCGACATGCCCATTTCTTTCTCGACTCTGTCAACCGCTGCGTCACCAGGAAAAGGCGGAACCTGATCCTGCAGACGCTTGAGTTCGTCAGCAATATCGGCTGGCAGCAAGTCGCGACGTGTGGAGAGCATCTGGCCGAATTTGACAAAAATGGGGCCAAGTTCTTCAAGGGCCAGTCGCAGCCGTTCGCTGCGCGGACGTTCACCGAGGGGAAACAGCTTGAGCGGTGAAATACTCACCAATAGGCGCAGCCACCAGGGCAGACGGGCCACCGGGATCAGGGTATCAAGGCGGTAGCGGGCAATTACCCAAGCAATGCGCAGCAGGCGCAGGCTCATGAGCCGGAATCTCCTTGTGACAAGCGTTGGGTCAGACGTCGGTGCAGGCGGTTAAGCCGAGCTTCCAGCCGGTCGGTGGATATTTCCAGCTCGCTGAGGTGATCGCGCAATACGTCGCGCTGCTGGCGACCAGGAAGCAGCTTGGCCTCTTCGAACACGTATTCAGACACGTCCGCCATCAGCTCATTGCTGGCACGTAGCCCCCAGCGGCCTGCACGACGTAAGCCTTCGGCAAGCGAGTGTGCGGGGATATCGCCCAGCCAGTTGGCCAGTTCACCTTCCCAGTCGATATCCAGGTCGGTCAATAGCTCCTGAGTGGCTTCAAGCAGCTGGATGCGCCCGCGCACCGATAGTTTGCCTTCAAACATCAAGCGCTCGACAGAGCTGCCGCTGACCCATTCCGAGAGGGTTTCCGGCGATAGTTCAACCACCGCATCGGCGCTGGTCTCATCAATGTCTTCGGCGCGTAGCAGGTCAATGCCAGACGGATGAAACGCCATCAACAGAGCCAACTGGGGCTGCTCAAGGCGAATCAGTAGGCGGCTGCCTGCCAGGGCATCCAGGCGCTGAGGGGAAGCCGGGTCGCGAGCCAGCAAGGCGTTCAGCATACGTTCGCAGCCTGCCAGCAGCAGGGCGGGAGTTACCAGCATGCCAACCTCACAGTGTGTTTGATAATGGCGTGCTTCATAGTTTGATGCCACGGTGCAGGGCGACAATGCCACCCGTCAGGTTGGTGTACTCGACACGCTCCAGCCCAGCGGCTTCCATCATCGCCTTGAGGGTTGGCTGATCGGGGTGCATGCGAATTGATTCTGCCAGATAGCGGTAGCTGTCGGCATCCCCTGCGACCATCTGGCCCATACGCGGCAATAGTCGGAAAGAGTATTCATCATAGGCCTTGGATAACAGGGGGTTAGCAGGTTTGGAAAACTCCAGCACCAGCAGACGCCCGCCCGGCTTGAGCACTCGTTGCATTGAGCGCAGAGCCGCATCTTTGTCAGTGACGTTGCGCAGACCAAAGGCGATGGTGATGCAGTCGAAGCTGTTATCTGGGAAGGGCAGGCATTCAGCATTAGCCTGAACGTATTCAACATTGCCGCCAACGCCGTTATCAATCAGCTTGTCGCGCCCGACGCGCAGCATGGAGGCGTTGATATCTGCCAGCACGACCTTGCCTCGGGGGCCGACCATGCGCGAAAACTTGAGCGTCAGGTCGCCGGTTCCACCGGCAATATCGAGCACCTGATGGCCAGGGCGAACGCCAGAACGTTCGATGGTGAGGCGTTTCCAGAGGCGGTGAACGCCCATCGACATCAGGTCATTCATGACATCGTAGCGGGCAGCCACGGAATGAAAGACGTCGGCGACGCGGGATGCTTTTTCATCAACGGGAACTTCTTGGTAACCGAAGTGAGTGGTACGTTTTTCTGTGGGGCTCATGGAGGGGCGGCTCCCGAATTCGAGACAGTGAAGGCCAGCCTGACGGTGTGTCAATGCCTGGCTGCAACCGTCGTTAAAAAGTTGCCGCTATTGTAGCCTTGTCAGGCTAGGCTTGTCTGCGCTTGGAGTCGCTTATACCTGTTTGATTTCAATACCCAGTGGCTCGCGGGAGGCGTCCGCCTCTTCCAGGCGCTGCAGATAGTCGCGCCAGTAAGCGTCCTGATGGGTGCCCAGGTCGTAAAGGTAGTTCCAGGTAAACAGGCCGCTGTCATGGCCATCGTCAAAATGCAGCTTGAGCGCATAGTTGCCTGCCTGGGTAATATTTTGCAGGCCAACAAATTTCTTGCCGACCTGCAAGACCGCTGTGTCGCCGCCATGGCCGCGTACCTCAGCGGAGGGTGAATAGACGCGCAGCAGTTCAATTGGGAGCAAAAAGTTTCGCCGCTGGCGTAGCCGAGTTCAAGCTCGCGGGCTTTGCGGTGATAGTGAACGCGGGAAGGGATGGGAGCGTCCATGGGATGCCTCATAAAGAAGTTGCTGTCAGTTTGACATTTACCATACGCAGACACTCGCTGGTCGTGCAAGATTTTCCGTCATCCTGAACGCCAGGTTGCCCGCCCAGAGAGGGCAACCTGGCAGCGCCTTGGCAACGGCTTAGAGGATATAGCGGGAGAGATCTTCGTCGACGGCCAGTTCGCCCAGCTGGGCGTTGACGTACTCAGCGTCAATCACCAGCGGCCCGTCAAGGTCGCCGCCCTTGAAAGAGGCTTCTTCAAGCAGGCGTTCCATAACAGTGTGTAGACGGCGGGCGCCGATATTTTCGGTGCCTTCGTTAACCTGCCAGGAAATTTCCGCAATCCGCTCAATGCCGTCTGGGGTGAACTCGACATCCAGCCCGTCAGTGGCCAATAGCGCCTGATACTGACGGGTCAGCGAGGCGGATGGCTCGGTCAGGATGCGCTTGAAGTCGCCTGGGGTCAGGGCATCCAGTTCGACGCGGATTGGCAGACGGCCCTGCAACTCAGGGATCAGATCCGAGGGGCGCGACAGGTGGAAAGCACCGGAGGCGATAAACAGGATGTGGTCGGTTTTGACCATGCCGTATTTGGTCGACACCGTGGAGCCTTCGATCAGCGGCAGCAGGTCACGCTGGACACCCTCACGGGAGACTTCGCCACCGCTGGACTGGCCGCTGCCCTTGGCTACCTTGTCGATTTCATCCAGAAAGACAATGCCATGCTGCTCAACCGCTTCTACCGCACGGGCCTTGATGTCTTCTTCATTGACCAGTTTGCCAGCTTCCTCATCGCGCAGCAGACCAAAGGCGTCTTTGACCGCAATTCGGCGGGTTTCGCGCTTTTGTTGGCCCATGTTGGAAAACAGGCTCTGCAGCTGGTTGGTCATTTCCTCCATGCCGGGCGGGGTCATGATATCGACGCTCGGCCCCTGCTGGGAGAGTTCGATATCGATTTCCTTATCGTCAAGCTGACCTTCGCGTAGTTTCTTGCGAAACGACTGGCGGGTGGCATTTTCTTCGCGGGGCTTATCTTCCTGGCCGCGCGGTGGAGGCAGCAGCGCATCCAGAATACGGTCTTCGGCGGCATCCTCAGCGCGGTGGCTGACTTCTTCCTTGGCGTGCTCGCGCACCATCTTGATGGCGGCTTCCATCAGGTCGCGAATGATCGATTCCACGTCACGCCCTACATAGCCCACTTCGGTGAACTTGGTCGCTTCGACCTTGATGAAAGGGGCCTTGGCCAGCTTGGCCAGGCGGCGGGCGATCTCGGTCTTGCCGACGCCTGTCGGGCCTATCATCAGGATATTCTTGGGGGTGACTTCACTGCGCAGGTCGGTGTCCAGCTGCATGCGGCGCCAGCGGTTACGCAGGGCAATCGCTACCGCCCGCTTGGCGTCTTTCTGGCCGATAATGTACTGGTCCAGGGCGTGGACAATCTCACGGGGAGTCATCTGTGTCATGGCTTATAGCTCTTCCATGGTGACGTGGTGATTGGTGAATACGCAGATGTCACCGGCGATTTCGAGGGACTTTTCGGTGATTTCGCGCGCGGAAAGCTCGGTGTTTTCCAGCAGTGCCCGGGCGCTGGCCAGGGCGTAGTTGCCACCTGAGCCAATGGCAATAATGCCGCGCTCGGGTTCCACCACATCGCCGTTGCCGGTAATAATCAGCGAGGCGCTGTGGTCAGCCACTGCCAGCAAGGCTTCCAGCCGACGCAGGGCGCGGTCGGTGCGCCAGTCCTTGGCCAGCTCCACGGCGGCCTTGGTCAGGTGGCCCTGGTATTTTTCCAGCTGCGCTTCAAAACGCTCAAACAGCGTAAAGGCATCAGCGGTGCCGCCGGCGAAACCGGCCAGCACCTTGCCGCGATACAGGCGGCGTACCTTGCTGGCATTGCCTTTCATCACGGTATTGCCCAGAGAGACCTGGCCATCGCCGGCGAGAGCGACCTGGTCGCCGCGACGCACAGAAACAATCGTAGTCATGGAGTGAGCTCCTTGTGGGAGGCGTGCTCCCGATGACGGTTCGGCTGCCCTTCAGCAGCCGGTGAAAAAGGATATTCACAACAGAATGCGGGCGGCTGATAAAAATCAACCGCCCGCGAGCAAGTGTTGGTGTAAACAGGCCAGATGGCGTCAATTCTGCAGCTGAATCAACAGTGGCTCGATTCCTTGTGTTCCCATCAGATCCTGAGCGCGATTAAGTTCGCGGGGGTCGTCGTAGGGGCCAACCTGAACGCGATGCCAGGTATTGCCATTGGCCTGTACCTCGCTGATATGCGCAAGCAGACTGAGGTTACGCAGCCGATCACGCATTTTGCCAGCATCGCTTGCGGAACGAAACGACGCTGCCTGAAGCATGTAGCGTTTCTGTTCTTCCTGAGTTTGTTCTTTCTGAGGCGCTGACGAAGTGGACGTCTCGGCGTTTTCCGTATTGTTGGCAGCAATCAGTGCCGCGATGGGGTCATCGTTGCTGACTGGCGTTGATTCGGCAATGGGTTCATCAGGCATGGCCGCCTGTTCGTCAGCGGTCAGTTGATTGGTAGCGCTGGCGGGCGCTTGTTCAGCATCATCGGCGGGGGCTGGTTCGGGCCGTGTCACCCGTGAGGGCACTACGCCATCGGGGGCAATAATCTCGGTTTCCGGTAGCAGGGTATAGAATTCGAAGGTCGGTGTGGAAGCCGCCTGATCGTTTTCACTGTTCTCACTTGTTTGGCCGTCAGGCTGTTCCTTGGAAATAATGGTTGCCTGGGGGCTTCGCTGGTATCCTGCCATGGCGCAGTGCCATGTTGGTGCTGGGCCAAGAAAAACCCCACGACAAGGCCACCCAGCCCCCATAGCCAGCCAGGCAGTCGGCCGTTGGGGGAAGGCTTTTTCGTCGCTCTATCGCGCTGCGACGTGGCACCGCGACGGGGTGGGGTTTTACGTGGACTGGGCATTGCTTACATCTCCTCTGGCGCACGGACACCCATCAGGTCGAGGCCGTTGCGCAACACCTGGCGGGTTGCCAACCCCAGTGCCAGGCGCGTATTGCGCAGGGTGTCATCGTCTACCATGACTTTGACGGCGTTGTAACAGGTGTGAAAGTCGCCCGCAAGATCAAGCAGGTATTGCGCGATCTGTTGGGGTTCACGGTTTCTGGCGGCCACCTCGACAACTTCAGGGAAGCGCGCCAGGCGGTTGAGTACGGCCTTTTCCTGATCACTGTCGAGCAAGGCAAGGTTGGCCAACGCCAGATCATGATCAAATGGCTGCTGGGCGGCTTCGGCCTTGCGCAGCATGCTGCACACGCGAGCATGGGCATATTGTACATAGTAAACCGGGTTTTCGTTCGACTGAGAACGGGCCAGATCAATATCAAATGTTAATTGGGAGTCGGCGCGCCGGGCGGCGAGGAAAAACCGCGTGGCATCGCGGCCAACTTCGTCAATCAGGTCACGCAGGGTGACATAGCTGCCCGCGCGCTTGGAGAGTTTTACCTCAACGCCTGAGCGGGTCACCATCACCATCTGGTGAAGTACATAATCCGGCCAGCCCTTGGGAATACCCACTTCTAACGCCTGCAGACCCGCGCGCACCCGGGTCACGGTGGAGTGGTGGTCGGCGCCCTGCTCATTAATGACCGTCTTGAAGCCGCGCTGCCACTTGTCCAGATGATAGGCGACATCGGGCAGGAAGTAGGTGTAGCCTCCGTCGCGCTTGCGCATGACGCGATCCTTGTCATCGCCAAACGTGGTTGTACGCAGCCAGGTGGCGCCGTCTTCTTCATAGGTATGGCCATTGTCGGTGAGCTTTTCGACAGTGGCGTCTACCTTGCCATCTTCATATAGCGAGGATTCCAGAAAGTAGACATCGAATTCCACGCCAAAGGCTTTCAGGTCAAGGTCCTGCTCGCGGCGCAGCCAGGCCACGGCAAAGGTCTGGATGGCGTCAAGGTCGTCTGGGTCAGCCTTGGCGGTGACTTCGCGGTCATCGGCGCTGACGGTTTTTCCGGCCAGATAATCCTCGGCCACATCAATAATGTAGTCACCCCGATAGCCGTCTTCCGGCCAGCTGCTGTGGTCGGGGGTCAGCCCTTTGACCCGAGCATGAACGGAGCGCGCCAGGTTGCTGATCTGGGCGCCCGCATCGTTGTAGTAGAACTCACGGGTGACGTCATAGCCGGTGGCTTCCAAAAGACGGCACAAGCAGTCGCCAATCGCGGCACCGCGGCCATGGCCGACGTGCAGCGGCCCGGTCGGGTTGGCAGACACAAACTCCACCTGCACTTTCTGGCCTTGGCCCAGCATGCTGCGGCCGAAGGTGTCGCCGCAGTCGAGTACCTGGGCGACCACCTGAGCAGCGGCGTCGGTGGCAGCGAAAAAGTTGATAAAGCCGGGGCCGGCAATATCGGTTTTGTGTACGGCGTCGCTGGCAGGCAGGGCATTCACGACGGCTTCTGCCAGGTCGCGGGGCTTCATGCCGGCGGGCTTGGCCAGCATCAGGGCAAGGTTGGTGGCGTAATCGCCGTGAGACTTGTCTTTGGTCGGGTCAACCTTGATGGTTGGCTGAACGTCCTGGGGAAGCACGCCCTCTTGCTTGAGTGCCTCAACGGCGCCTTCAAGCAGGGTGATCAATGTGTCTTTCATAAGTGAGTATCCGGTAACGTCGGTGGCGGCGTGCGCGTGCGCATCGTAAACGGGCGTATTATCGACGATTGTGGGTGACTTTCAAACATCATCCCGTTATCGGCTCGGCTAGCTGAGCGTTTGGGGATCGATATCCAGTGACCAGCGTACTCGGCGAGCCTCACGGTTATTCTCCAGCCAGTTGACCAGAAAGCTGGCGGCCTGATGCAGGTGGCTACGCTTGTTCGCGCTCAGCATGACATGCAGGTGATAGCGGTTCTGGCGGCGTTCCATAGGTGCGGGTATTGGCCCTAGGCAGCGTACCTGTATGGGCTGGGTCTCAAGCCAGTCGCGTACCTGCTGAGCGGCATGGGTGGCCAGCTGTGTGGCAGCATCGACCTGAGGGCTTTCAACCCGTAACAGGGCCATAAAGCTGAAGGGTGGCAGTTGGGCGCTGCGGCGTTCGGTCAGTAGGTGGCGCGCCAGGGCAGCGTAACCATGTTCGGCGAGCTGGTTCAGGTGCGGGTCATCCGGGTGCAGGGTCTGCACTAGCACGCGGCCGGGGTCAGCGGCACGCCCCGCGCGCCCGGCCACCTGCTCCAGCAGCTGGGCGCTGTGTTCCAGGGCACGAAAGTCGGCGGCATACAGGCCACCATCCGCGTTGATCACCACCACCAGGGTGACGTGCGGCAGGTGGTGCCCCTTGGCCAGCATCTGGGTGCCGACCAGCAGGCAGGGGTCGCCGCGGGAGACGTCTTTCATGATCTGCTCAAAGCTGTCCTTGCGCCGGGTGCTGTCGCGGTCGATACGATGGATGAGCGTTTTAGGGAACAGGCCCTGCAGGGTTTCTTCGGTGCGTTCGGTGCCGCTACCCAGGGCGCGCAGATCACCGCTGGCGCATTCCGGGCAGGCGGGTGGCAGCATCCGGCGGGCATCGCAGTGGTGGCAGGCCAGCAAAGGCGGTTGGCGGTGCAGAGTCATGCGCGCATCGCACTGATGACACTCGGCTACCCAGCCGCAGGCGTGGCAGGCCAGAGTGGGCGCAAAACCACGCCGGTTGATAAACACCAGCACTTGCTTGCCCGCCTCCAGTGTTTTCTTGATCGCCTTGACTGTGCCCGGCAGCAGGCCGCCACGACAGGGCTGGTGGCGCAGGTCGGTCAGTTCCAAGCGGGCGGGAGCATGGCGACTGGCGCGCTGGGTTAACGTCAGGTGACGGTAGCTGCCTTGCAAGGCCTGCTGAAGGCTTTCCAGCGATGGGGTGGCGCTGCCCAGTAGCACAGGTATGCGGTGATGGTGGGCGCGGGCGATGGCCAGGTCCCGAGCGTGGTAGCGCAGGCCATCCTGCTGTTTGTAGGAGCCATCGTGCTCTTCGTCGACAATGATCACGCCAGGGCGGGCCAGGGGAGTAAAAATGGCCGAGCGGGTGCCGATGATAATCAGCGCGCGACCCGCAGCGGCGGCCTCCCAGACATCCAGGCGCTCTGGGTCGGTCAACCCGGAATGCAGGGCCAGCACCGGCACATTAAAGCGCTGGCGAAAGCGCGCCAGGGTCTGTGGCGTCAGGCCAATCTCCGGGATTAGCACTAGTGCCTGTCGGCCCTTACTGACAACGGCGTCAATCAACTGCAGGTAGACTTCGGTCTTGCCGCTGCCGGTCACGCCTTCCAGCAGGCAGGGGTGAAAGTCATCGAGCTTTTCGTGCAGGGCGGCAAGCGTCACCGCCTGTTCACGGTTCAGCGGCAACGCCGGGTTAGCCAGCGATTGTTGGGTGCGCGCAGGCGCGGCTGCCGTCAAGACCTGGGTGGTAGATATAATCAACCCCTTCTGTGCCAGGCGGCTGAGGGTGTCCTGGGTAAAACCGTGAGCGCTGATCACCCGACTGGCCAGGCCATTGGGGTGCTGGCCCAACAGTTCCCAGAGCGCTGCCTGGCGGTGGGCGCGGCCAAAGTCGTGTTGCTCAGCAGCGCTGGGGCTGCGTTTCCAGAGAGTCAGGGTTCGCCCAGCCATGGGGTGGCCCTGGCGCAGGCGGGCGGGCATGGCGTTAGCCAGCGTGTCGCCCAGACTGTGCTGATAGTAGCGTGCGGTAAAACGGCACAGCCACAGCCAGTCGGCGGGTAGCGGTGTGTCATCTAACACGTTATGTACACACTTCAGCTGCTCTTTGGGTAGCTCGCTGTGGCTGGCCAGTTCAACAATGACACCCACTACCTCACGGCGCCCGAAAGGGACGCTGACCCGCAGCCCCACTTGCCAGCCCTCTAACGGTGGGGTGGTTGCTGGCAGGTAGTCAAACAGGCGGCGCAACGGCGAGGGCAGTGCCACACGCAGCACAGGGGCGGACAAAAGAGGTGAACGCGGCAATTGGCCTCCGGCGTCAGGTTTGCTAGAATACGCGGCCGCCCAAGGTTAGAAAGCCCTGGCGGCTTGACCGGTTAATCGATTTCAAACCCGTATGCGGTGCCTGGCAAGTGATCAGGTGGCGGCATACAGCTTCGCGAGGCTTAAGATGAAACAAGGTATTCACCCGAATTACAACACGGTAACGGCAAGCTGTTCTTGCGGTGCCACCTTCCAGGTCGGCTCAACATCCGGGCATGACTTCTCTCTGGATGTGTGCTCTAACTGCCACCCTTTCTATACCGGCAAGCAGAAGCAGGCAACCACCGGCGGCCGTGTAGAACGCTTCAACAAGCGCTTTGGCGCAGCAGTGAAGCGCGGTTAATAAGCGCTTCACGTGTGTTATGGCTGGTGCCCAGAGTATATGGGTATGCCCAGCTTTCAAACAGACCCTCAGCCTATGGCTGAGGGTCTTTGCTATCGGGTGTCACCTTGAGGCAATGACGGTTTTTCTATATTCTCAAATGCCGCTTTTGCGTTATCAGGTGACGTTTTCAGCATTTTTGTTGCAGTGTCGACGCCCTTTAATCTTTCAATCGGACCCTCCATCATGACGGATGCATTCAAGCAGGCTGCTTTGGATTACCACGCTAAACCTATTCCCGGAAAATTGTCGGTCGAGTTGACGAAACCCGCCGCCACCGCACGGGATCTGGCGCTGGCCTATAGTCCAGGCGTGGCTGAGCCGGTGCGTGAAATCGCCCGTGATCCTGAAAATGTGTTTCGCTATACGGGTAAAGGCAATCTGGTCGCGGTGATTTCGGATGGCAGTGCGATTCTGGGGTTGGGTAACCTGGGGCCACTGGCCAGCAAGCCGGTCATGGAAGGCAAAGGGGTACTGTTCAAGCGTTTTGCCGGTATCAACTCGGTGGACGTGGAAGTTGAGGCGGAAAACCCTCAAGCGTTTATCGATACCGTCGCGCGGATCGCCAGCACCTGGGGCGGTATCAACCTTGAAGATATCAAGGCACCGGAGTGCTTCGAAATCGAGAAAGCCCTGATTGAGCGCTGCGCTGTTCCGATTTTTCATGATGACCAGCATGGCACCGCCATTGTAACGGCTGCCGGTATGCTGAATGCGTTGGATATTGCCGGTAAGCGTATCGAGGACGTCAGGATTGTCTGCATGGGCGCCGGTGCCGCCGCGATTGCTTGTATGCGCCTGCTGATTGCCTGTGGTGCGCAGCAGAACAATCTGGTGATGCTGGATCGGCGTGGCGTTATCCATAATGATCGCGAAGGAATCAATCAGTACAAGGCTGAATTTGCCCGTGATACCGATATGCGTACCCTGGATGATGCCATTGATGGCGCCGATGTGTTTATCGGTCTTTCCGGCCCTGGGTTGCTGTCAGCTGATCAGGTCAAGACAATGGCGCCGGATCCGGTGATTTTTGCCTGCACCAATCCGGACCCTGAGATCCACCCAGATGTGGCCCGTGAAGCCCGCCCGGATGTGATCATGGCCACCGGGCGTTCCGATTACCCGAACCAGGTCAATAACGTGCTTGGCTTCCCGTTCATTTTCCGGGGTGCCTTGGATGTACGCGCAACCCGTATCAATGAAGCCATGAAACTGGCCGCCGTTCATGCCCTCAAGGATCTGGCCCGCGAGCCGGTGCCCCAGGCCGTGCTGGACGCTTACGAGCGGGATTCAATGAGCTTCGGTCGTGACTACATTATTCCCACGCCGGTGGATGTCCGCCTGCTGGATCGGGTATCAGCTGCCGTCGCCCAGGCAGCGGTGGATTCAGGCGTGGCACGCAAGCCTTACCCGGCGCACTACCCGCTGCAAAGCGTCAACGACGTTTACGGTGCTTGACGGCCTGATGGCAAGTCCAGCTCTGTGGAGCTTTTGCTAGCTACTAACGCCCGCTTTTACGGGCGTTAGTGCTGTATAGCGGCCATTTTAAGAGATAACACTCAGCGTATGGGCGTATCGTGCAGGCGCATCAAGCCTTCCTGGGCTGTTGAGGCGATCAACTGCCCCTGGCGGTTGTAGATCTGGCCGCGCGCCAGGCCACGGGCGCCGCCCGTCCAGGGCGAATCGGTGGTGTATAGCAGCCATTCATCCAGCCGAGTGTCCTGATGCAGCCAGAGCGCATGATCCAGGCTGGCGATCTGCAGTTTGGGATCTTTATAGTCAACCCGGTGGGGTAGCAAACCGGTGGTCAACAGATTGAAGTCGGACACATAGGACAGCAGGTGGCGGTGCAGGGCCGGGTCTTCAGGTAGCTTGCCCGCCAGGCGAAACCACAGGTATTGATGGGCTGGCGCCTGATGAGCGCTGCTGCGCGAGAGATAGATGAACTCGATAGGGTGACCTGGGAAGCGGCTGTGTTGCGCTTTGCCGCTGTCCAGCAACGTCTCTGGGGCAGGCACTTCCGGCATCGGGCTATGGTGGGCCAGCGGGTTGGTTTCCGGCGTCTGAAAGGATGCACTACAGAAGAAGATGGGCCTACCTTTCTGGATGGCGGTCACCCGGCGGGTAGTGAAATTGCCGCCGTCACGCACCTTATCGACCTGGTAGACCACTGGGCGGTGAGGGTCTCCAGGGCGCAGGAAGTAGCCATGCTGAGAATGCGGCTGGCGGTCTTGCGGCACCGTGAAGCTGGCCGCTGCCAGGGATTGCCCAAGTACCTGGCCGCCATATAGTTGGGGAAAACCCAGGTCCTGGCTCTGACCGCGAAACAGGGTCTCTTCCAGGGTTTCCAGGGCCATCAGGCTGACAAGCTTGTCGAGTGATGCTTGTGTTGAGAGACCGGTTTGAGAAGCGTCAGTCATAGTGGCGTATCCTGTCGGGCATGTCTGTTAAAGGCATTTCAATAGTCTCTATCATACGATCGTTTGTCTACCATAGCGGAGTTTGGTGCCATGCGCAGCGATGAATTCTATATGTACCGGGCGCTTGATCAGGCCCATCTGGCGTTTGAAGCAGGTGAAGTGCCGGTGGGGGCCGTTGTCGTTTCGGCGGAAGGAGAGATTCTGGCCGCTGCGTATAATGCGCCTGTTGCTGGCTGTGACCCTTGCGCCCATGCGGAAATCCTGGCCCTGCGAGCCGCTGGGCAAGCCGCTGGAAATTACCGCCTGGAAGGCGCCACCCTGTTCGTTACCCTGGAACCCTGCATGATGTGTACCGGTGCTATGGTGCATGCTCGTATTGCCCGACTGGTGTATGGTGCCGCTGAACCACGCACCGGTATGCTGGAATCCAAAGCCAATCTCCTGGCGCAACCTTGGTTTAACCACACAATCGCGGTCAGCGGTGGCATCCTGGCCGCCCCAGCTGGACGGTTGCTGAAACGCTTTTTCAGCGAGCGTCGTTAGGCGGTTCCAGCGGCGGAATTATTTCAAAGTTTAACGCTGACTCATCGTCAATACGGGTCTGTTCCAGCTGAAAAAACTGCTGGCGGCTGCGCTCAACGTAATCAAGCATTTCGTAATAACGGCGGATATTGCGCACATAAATCACCGGCTCGCCGCCGCGTGCATAGCCATGGCGGGTTTTGCTATGCCATTCCCGGTGCTGCAGAAGTGGCAAGGACTCACGCACATCTTCCCAAAGATCCGGATCTTTGCCGCGCATTTCGGTAATCTTGCGGGCATCGTAAAGATGACCAAGCCCCACGTTATAGGAGGCCATGGCCATGTACAGGCGGTCGTCACCGGTGATGCTTTCCGGCAGCCTGTCCATCACGTGGCGCAGATAGCGGGAGCCGCCATCAATGCTTTGCGCTGGGTCGCGTCGGTTACTGATGCCCATTTCCTGGGCGGTGGCGTTGGTCAGCATCATCAAGCCGCGCACCCCGGTGGGGGAGACGGCGTCTCTATCCCAGTGGGATTCCTGATAACCCAGCGCCGCCAACAGCTTCCAGTCAAAGCCGGTTTGCTGGGCGGCCTGTTTGAAAAGCTCGGTATATTGCGGCAGACGAGAATCCAGGTGCGACAGGAAGGTGCGCGTGCCGACATATTCCAGATAGTCGTCATGGCCAAAGTGGCGGGTGATCAGTGAGTCGAGTTCGCCGTTATCATGCAGGGACTGGATAAAGTCGTTGGCAGCATCGATCAGCTCAAGGCCGCGGCCACTGGGTAACGCCCAGACCATGGACAAGGGCTCGCCAAGCAGAAAACCGCGCTCGACCTCCGGGAAGAACAGCCGGTTAACGAGAAACTGATGATCAAAAATAATCGCCGCATCCAAGGTGCTGTTTTGGATGCTGGCGAGCAGGTCAGCCACTTCAATGTCGCTGGAGGCCTTCCAGTTGAGTGCTGGATATTGCTGCTGTAGGCGCTGTAGGGTTGCCGTCAGGCCTGAGCCGTTGAGGGTGCCGACTTCTAGGTCGACCAAGTCAGCCACGGAATCAATCCCGTTTAGCCCGCGGCGGTAAACCACCAACGGCTGCATCTCAATGATGGGGCGAGTGTAATGAATACCCTGAGTGTCAGGTGTCAGCGGTAGCCCTGCCGCACCAATATCGCCGCGGGCGCGCACGGCTGGCAAAATGCTGTCCAGATGGTGGTTGGCATCCAGGTTCAGGCTGACCCCCAGGCGCTCGGCAAAGCGGCGCATCAGCTCGTACTCGAACCCGGTCGGGCCACGCCGACCCTCATAATAGGTGGTGGGCGAGGTGCGGGTATGAAAGGTAATAAAATCGCGACTTTTAATCAGCGCCAGGTGTTCGTTCCCGGTCGTTGAAAAAAGGGCGGCGCGAACAGAGATACGTTCGAAACCGCAGGGATCATCACCAACAGTAATCCGCTCGAAAGTGCCAGGCACAGGCGATAAAATAACGTCATGGGGTTTTTATGGGGCTCAGCATGGCAGCTTTCGGGTGTCTGTCATGGGCTCACGATACCCAGCTCCAGCCAGGCTGTCACCATCTTGATTTCGTATGACCTCAGCTTTCCAGTATCATAGCGTCAAATGCCGCCACGCGGCGCTACTGTTTCCTGCTTGCAACTCCTGCTTTAGAGGCTCCCAGATATGCTCGAACTGCGCGGCTCGTCAGCCCTTTCTGCCTTCCGTCATGCGCGTTTACTGGCCTTGCTTCAGGCGCACGCGCCTGAGGTCGAGGCGTTATCGGCGGACTATGTTCACTTTGTTGATCATCGCACTGAGCTTTCGCCTGCCACCCGTGAGCGCCTGGAAAAGCTGCTCGACTATGGCTACTCCCAAACCTCTATCGAGATGCAGACCCTAACCGACGGGGCGCAGCGTTTTCTGGTGGTGCCGCGTATCGGTACCCAGTCTCCCTGGTCTTCCAAGGCCACGGATATCGCTCATAACTGCGGCTTGGGTGACATTGCCCGCATCGAGCGCGGGGTTGACTACCGTCTAAGATTCAGTGCCACACCGGATGAAGAGACCTTCACAGCGCTGGTGGCGCTGCTCCACGACCGTATGACCGAAGCCGTGTTGCACAATGCCAGCGATGCTGCCCAGCTGTTTGCCCGGCATGACCCGGCGCCGCTGGGCAGTGTGGATATCCTCGACGGTGGGCGTGAGGCGCTGGCGACTGCCAACGTTGAGCTGGGCCTGGCGCTGGCCGATGATGAAATTGACTATCTGGTTGACGCCTTCCGCGAGCTGGCCCGTAACCCCACCGACGTTGAGCTGATGATGTTTGCCCAGGCCAACTCGGAGCACTGCCGCCACAAGATATTCAATGCAGACTGGGTGATCGACGGTGAAGAACAGCCCTACTCGCTGTTCAAGATGATCAAGAACACCTTTGCGACTTCGCCAGAAAACATCCTTTCTGCCTACAGCGATAATGCGGCGGTGATCAAGGGCAGCCACGCCGGGCGGTTTTTCCCCACGCCGCTGACTGGCGCTGACGAGGAGCAGGCCCAGTACGCCGCCCATCAGGAGCCCATCCATATTCTGATGAAGGTGGAAACTCACAACCATCCGACGGCCATTGCGCCTTTCCCCGGCGCGGCGACTGGTTCAGGTGGTGAAATCCGTGATGAAGGCGCGACGGGTATCGGCGGCAAACCCAAAGCCGGGCTGTCAGGCTTTACGGTTTCCAACCTGCGCATTCCTGAGTTTGTTCAGCCCTGGGAAGCTTTCGACTACGGTAAGCCTGAACGCATGCAGTCGGCGCTTTCCATCATGCTGGACGGCCCGATTGGCGGAGCCGCCTTCAATAATGAATTTGGCCGCCCTAACCTGACTGGCTACTTCCGCACCTATGAGCAGGAATCGCTCAATGAAGGCGGCATTGAGCGGCGCGGTTTTCATAAGCCGATCATGCTGGCGGGGGCTATGGCAATATTCGCGCCCAGCACGTCCAGAAGGGCGATATCCCGGTGGGCGGCAAGCTGATTGTGATGGGCGGCCCGGCCATGCTGATCGGCCTGGGCGGTGGCGCGGCATCGTCCATGGCCTCGGGGGTGTCCAGTGCCGATCTGGACTTTGCTTCGGTTCAGCGTGAAAACCCGGAAATCGAGCGTCGCGCTCAGGAAGTGATTGACCGCTGCTGGGCACTAGGTGACCACAACCCGATCCGCTTTATTCATGACGTGGGCGCAGGCGGGCTGTCCAATGCCCTGCCGGAACTTGTCAAAGACGGCGGCCGTGGCGGGCGCTTTGATATTCGTGCCGTGCCCAACGCCGAGCCGGGCATGAGCCCGCTGGAAATCTGGTGTAACGAAGCCCAGGAACGCTATGTACTGGCCGTGGCCGCAGAAGACCTCGACACCTTCGACGCTCTCTGCCAGCGGGAGCGCTGCCCTTACGCCGTGGTCGGCGAGGCGCTGGAACAGCACCATCTGGAAGTGCGCGACGGCCACTTCGAGAGCCAGCCGGTTGATTTGCCGATGAGCGTGCTGTTTGGCAAGGCGCCGAAAATGCAGCGCGAATTCAACCGTCAGACACCCGAATTATCCGGTGTGATGCTGGATAACCTTGATCTGCGTGAAGCCATGGATCGCGTGCTGCGCCTGCCCACCGTGGCCTCCAAAAGCTTTCTGATCACCATCGGCGACCGCTCAATTACCGGCCAGGTGGCGCGGGACCAGATGGTCGGCCCCTGGCAGGTGCCGGTCGCTGATGTGGCGGTGACCACGGCTAGTTTCGATACCCTCGCCGGGGAAGCCATGGCCATGGGCGAACGTCCGCCGGTGGCGCTGATCAGCCCGGCGGCCAGCGCTCGACTGGCGGTGGCCGAGGCTATTACCAACCTGGCAGCAGCGCCGATTGCCAAGCTGGGTGATATCAAACTTTCTGCCAACTGGATGAGTGCGGCCAACCATCCGGGTGAGAACCAGGCGCTGTATGATGCGGTGCATGCGGTAGGGATGGAGCTTTGCCCGGCGCTGGGAATTGCCATCCCGGTGGGCAAGGATTCCATGTCAATGCGCACTGCCTGGCAAGACACCGATGCCAAGGGGAAAAGCGAAGATAAAAGCGTGACGTCGCCGCTATCGCTGGTGGTCACCGGCTTTGCCCCGGTGACCGATGCCATGGCCACGCTGACACCTGAAATCAATCTGGAGCAGGAAGAGTCCGATCTCATCCTGGTTGATTTGGGAACGGCCAGAACCGCATTGGCGGCTCGGCGCTGGCGCAGGTATACGGCCAGGTAGGTAACGAATGCCCGGATGTGGATGACCCGGAAGACCTCAAGGCATTCTTCGAGGTGATTCAGGGCCTCAACCGAGACGGCAAGCTGCTGGCCTACCACGACCGCAGCGACGGCGGCCTGCTGGTGACGCTGCTGGAAATGGCCTTTGCCGCCCATGCCGGGCTTGAGATCAAGCTCGACTGGCTGATTGATGAGCCGGTCGAAGCCTTCAATGCGCTGTTTGCGGAAGAGCTTGGCGCGGTGATTCAGGTCAGGCGTGCGGATACCGAAGCGGTGCTGACCCAGTTTGCCATGGCGGGTATCGAAACCTGCGGTGTGATTGCCCGCCCGCGTTACGATGATCAGGTTCGCGTGACTCTGTTTGAAGAGCCACTGTTGGAAACCACCCGCCAGCTGGCTCAGCGCACCTGGTCGGAAACCAGCTACCGCATGCAGGCGCTGCGCGATAACCCGGAGTGCGCCAAGAACGAGTTTGATAACCTGCTGGATTCCCGAGATCCGGGGCTTTCCGCCACGCCCACCTTCGATATCAATGACGATATCAGTGCGCCCTTTATCAACACGACCCGGCCTGCCATGGCCGTGCTGCGCGAGCAGGGCGTTAACGGTCAGGTGGAAATGGCCTGGGCCTTTGATAAAGCCGGTTTCAATGCGGTGGATGTGCACATGAGTGACATCCTCTCCGGTCGCGTTAGCCTGGAGGACTTCAATGGCCTGGTGGCTTGCGGTGGTTTCTCCTACGGCGATGTGCTCGGCGCTGGCGGCGGTTGGGCAAAATCAGTGCTGTTCAACGAGCGCGCCCGGGAGCAGTTTGCGTCCTTCTTCCACCGTGAAGACAGCTTTGCCCTGGGGGTATGTAATGGCTGCCAGATGCTGTCACAGCTGAAAGGCCTGATCCCCGGCGCCGAGGACTGGCCGGCGTTCGTGCGTAATGAATCTGAACAGTTCGAAGCGCGGGTCGCCATGCTGCGGGTTGAGCAAAGCCCGTCCATCCTGTTGACGGGCATGGAAGGGTCACGCCTGCCGATTGCTGTCGCCCACGGCGAAGGCCGCGCTGCCTTCCGTGATGCCGCGCACCTGCGTAGCATGCAGTCGAGCAGCCAGATTGCGCTGCGCTACATCGACAACTATGGCCAGGTGACCACCCGTTACCCGGCCAACCCCAACGGCTCGCCGGCGGGGATTACCGGCCTGACCACCCCGGATGGCCGCGTGACCATCATGATGCCCCACCCGGAGCGGGTCACCCGCGCGGTGACCAACTCCTGGCGCCCGCCGGAATGGCGTGAAGACGCCCCCTGGCTGCGTATGTTCCGCAATGCCCGGGTCTGGCTCGGCTAACCTATGTCTGCCCACTACCTCCACAAGGCGACCCAAGGGTCGCCTTTGTTGTCATCTCCTCCCAGCCTGCGCCCTTACCAGCGTGAGGCGGTTGAGCGGGTGGTGGCGCATTTTCGCGCTGGCAGCGACCCTGCAGTGGTGGTGCTGCCGACGGGCAGCGGTAAATCCCTGGTGATTGCCGAGTTGGCACGGATTGCCCGTGGGCGGGTGCTGGTGCTTGCCCATGTGCGTGAGCTGGTGGAGCAGAATCATGCCAAGTATGAGGCGTATGGGCTACAAGCGGATATTTTCAGCGCCGGGCTCAAACGCAAGCAGGCCGAGCGCCAGGTGGTGTTTGGTTCGGTGCAATCGGTGGTGCGCAACCTGGAAAGCTTCAGCGATGCGCGCTTTACCCTGCTGGTGATTGATGAATGCCATCGGGTATCACCCAATGAAGATGCCAGCTATCGTCAGGTGATTGAACATCTGAGAGCGCATAATCCGCAGCTTAAGATTCTTGGCCTGACCGCCACGCCTTATCGCCTGGGGCAGGGGTTTATCTACTATCGTCATCACCACGGTATGGTGCGCGGCGATGAAGACAGCTTCTTCCGCGATTGTGTGTTTGAGCAGCCGCTGCGGCTGATGGTCAAGCAGCATTATCTGGCACCACCGGTGCGCCGGGATATGGCGGTGGCGCATTATGATTTTTCTGCCCTCCAGCCTGGCAGCTCAGGAGCGTTCCGCGATGAAGAGCTTAATCGGGTAGTGGCAGGCAATCGGGCGACGCCGCAGATTATCGCCGATATTATTCATCACGCAGCCGACCGCCGTGGGGTGATGATTTTTGCCGCCACCGTGGCCCACGGCGAGGAAATACTCGGGTATCTGCCCGCTGAGCAGGCGGCGCTGATTACCGGGGCGACGGAATCACAGCAGCGCACCCAGCTGATTGCGGCGTTCAAGGCTGAACAGCTTAAATATCTGGTCAATGTGGCGGTGCTGACTACTGGCTTTGATGCCCCGCATGTGGATCTGATTGCGATTCTTCGCCCCACGGAGTCGGTTAGCCTTTACCAGCAGATTGTCGGGCGCGGCTGCGCCTGGCACCCGGTAAAAAGGATTGCCTGATTCTCGATTACGCCGGTAACCCCTGGGATCTCTATGCGCCGGAAGTCGGCTCGCCAAAACCGGATAGCGACAGCGAACCGGTGCAGGTGGAATGTCCGGCCTGTGGCCACGCCAACCTGTTCTGGGGCAAGCGCGAGGGTGACATTGTGATTGAGCATTTCGGCCGCCGCTGCCAGGGGCTGATTGAGGGTGGCAGCGGCAGGCAGCAGTGCGATTTTCGCTTTCGTTTCAAGGTGTGCGGTGAATGCGGCGCGGAAAATGACATTGCCGCCCGGCGCTGTCATGGTTGCCAGATGCTACTGGTGGATGCTGATGACAAGCTCAAGGATGCGCTGAAACTGAAAGATGCCAAGGTGTTAAGGGTCAGCGGTATGCAGCTTGAGGCCACCACCAACGGGCGCGGCTTGCCACGTCTGAAAGTCACCTATCACGATGAAGACGGCGCCAGCCTGGCCGAATGGTTTGCACTGGAAACCCCGGCGCAACGCCGTGCTTTTTCTGCGGCCTTTCTGCGTGACCACCTGCGCGCCCCGGCATCTGGCTGGCAACCGATGTCGCCCGACGAGGTCATAGAGGAACAGCAGCGCCTGCGCGCCCCGGATTTTGTTGTCGGGCGCAAGGTCGGGCGTCACTTCCAGATTCGCGATAAACTGTTTGATTACCAAGGCCGCTTTCGCAAGGCAGCCGAGGCTTCATAGAATCACCAGCGTTTGCCGGGCCTTGGAGTTTAATGTTTGTATCAGGAGATATGCGTAATGCCCGTTATTTTACGCTTGAATGGATTCAGGTTTTTCTTTTACTCAAAGAAGGCAATCCTTTGGAACCGCCACATATTCATGTGTTTAAAGCGGGCTCAGAAGCAAAGTTCTGGTTGACTCCTGAGGTTCAGCTGGCGAGTAACGACGGATTTGATGCGAAACAATTGCGTATTATCACTCAGATGATCATTGAACACTGCAGCTTGTTGGAGGCTTCTTGGCATGACTACTTCTCCTAAAAATGTGACTTTTGACGATAATAACTTCTGGGTGGCTTTAAATGATGGGCGCACCTTAGGGGTGCCGCTGGCTTGGTACCCACGATTACTCAGGGCGACGCCGCAGCAGCTAGCCAGCTATGAGCTAAGCGCACGAGGGATTCATTGGGATGTCCTTGATGAGGACATTTCCATTGAAGGCCTGCTGGCAGGACAGGGTGATATGACCAAGCACCGTCAGGCGGTTGCCTGAGCCTTCACCGCGATTAAGTGCATGCCATCCTCCATTCATTTCAGAGCCCGCAGACCACTATGGACGCGACGCAGGAAGCGCCAGAGCAGCAGGTGTCACAGGCCGTGGCGCGTCTGTTTGATGAACCGATTACCCAGATGCCGGAAGACCTCTATATTCCGCCGGAAGCGCTGCGCGTTTTCCTGGAGACTTTTGAGGGGCCGCTGGATCTGCTTTTATATCTGATTCGCCGCCAGAACCTGGATATCCTGGCCATCAATGTGGCCGCTATTACTCATCAGTACATCGAATACGTAGAGCTGATGAAAGCCATGCAGATTGAGCTTGCCGGGGAATATCTGCTGATGGCGGCCATGCTGGCCGAAATCAAATCGCGTACCTTGCTGCCACGCCCGCCAAAGGAACAGGACGGCGATGAAGAAGACCCGCGCGCTGAACTGATCCGCCGTTTGCAAGAGTACGAACGCCTCAAGGAGGCGGCAGAAACCCTGGATACGCTGCCGCGTATGGGGCGTGACTGGTTCAGCGTGCATGCCGGCTTGCCAGCGTTGGAATCTCAGGTCATCCATCCTGATGTGGAACTGGATGAGCTTTTGGGGGCGCTGAAAAGTCTGCTTAAGCGGGCTGATCTGGCCCAGGCGCATAATATCAGCCGTGAGGTGCTGTCTACCCGTGAACGCATGTTGGCGATTATGGATCAGCTGAATCAGGCATCCAGCCGCTATGTCGCCTTTGAAGCACTCTTCGCGCTTGAAGAAGGCCGCGCTGGGGTGGTGGTGACCTTTATGGCGATTCTGGAGTTGGCTAAAGAAGTAATGATCGAGATCGTTCAGAATGCACCGCTATCGCCGATTCATGTGCGCGCCCGCCAACAGCAGGATGGCGCCTTTGACGAGGAGCCTGCATGAGTGACGTCACCACAACGTTGGATGATATTCTTGAAGCCGCGCTGCTGGCAGCCGGTGAGCCGCTGTCGCTGGAGCGCCTGGAAACCCTGTTTCGTGAGGCCGAGTGCCCGCCGCGCAGTGAACTTAAACAATCGTTATCGCGGCTGGGCGAGCGCCACTCCGCTGGCGCGCTGGAGCTTCTGGAAACTGCCTCTGGCTACCAGTTACGCATTCGCCCAAGGCTATCGCCCTGGGTCTCGCGGCTATGGGATGAGCGCCCACAGCGCTATTCCCGGGCGCTTTTGGAAACCCTGGCGCTGATTGCCTATCGTCAACCGGTGACCCGCGCCGATATCGAAGAGGTGCGCGGGGTGGCGGTCAGCACCACCATCATGCGAACCCTTACCGAGCGGGGCTGGATTCGCGTAGTGGGTCACCGTGATGTCCCCGGCCGGCCGGCCGTGTTTGCGACGACGCGCAGCTTTCTGGATGATTTCGGCCTTAAAACGCTGGATGCCCTGCCACCCATGCATGAGCTGATTGCCGAAAGTGACGATGCGCCGCTGGACGGCGACGCCAAAACGGTGCAGGATGCGCCCCCTGAGACGGCCGAGAGTGCCGACCCACACGCCGAGACGGCGTTAACCCAGCCGCTGAGCTTTGCTGATCTAGAAGCACGGCTTGCGGCACGCGGGCAGGCGCGATCACAAGACGAGCCACCCGCGCAGAACGAGAGAAAGAGGTCAGATGACCATGAGTCAGAATCACACCCGTAATGCCCCCAGCGGTGAAAAGCTCCAGAAAGTCCTGGCTCGTGCCGGGCTGGGTTCACGCCGCGAAATGGAAAAAGCCATTGCGGATGGCCGCGTCCGCGTGAACAATCAGGTCGCCACCCTGGGCGACCGTATTGAAACCCACGATAGAGTCACCTTTGACGAGCGCCTGGTGGCCCTGGTGGCTGAAGATGACGTGCCGCGCCGGGTCATTATGTACAACAAGCCTGAAGGCGAGCTGTGTACCCGCAAAGACCCGGAAGGGCGGCGTACCGTCTTTGACCGCCTGCCACGCCTGAAAGGCGAGCGCTGGATTGCCATCGGGCGCCTGGATATCAACACCAGTGGTCTGTTGCTGTTTACCACTGACGGTGAACTGGCCAATCGGCTGATGCATCCGTCTACTCAGGTAGAACGCGAATACGCGGTACGTGTGATGGGCGAGGTCAAGAAAGAACACCTCGTAGCCATGGTTGACGGTGTCATGCTGGAAGATGGCCCTGCCCGTTTCACGGATGTTCAGGAATTTGGCGGCGAAGGCATCAACACCTGGTTCCACGTGGTAATTCTGGAAGGCCGTAACCGTGAAGTACGCCGCCTCTGGGAATCACAGGAGCTGACGGTCAGCCGGCTCAAGCGCGTCCGTTATGGCAATATCTTCCTCGACAAGCGGGCAAAAGCGGGCGAGTGGGTAGAGCTAACTCAAGCCGAAGTCGATGATCTGGCTACGTTGGCAGCGCTTGAATCGCGCAGGGTGCCCGAGTTGACGCCCGATGAGAAAAATCGCTGGAGCCGCGACAAGAACAAGCGGCGCCCGGTTCAGGCAATGCGCAAACCCAAGCGGCGCTGAACGCCATAAAAAATATAGCGCAATTGTGAAAAGTGCTTGCGAATAGTCAGTAGTATCCGTACTATATGCATCCGTTCGGGGGTCGTTAGCTCAGTTGGTAGAGCAGTTGACTTTTAATCAATTGGTCGTAGGTTCGAATCCTACACGACCCACCATCCGAACCCCGTCAGGGTCGTTAGCTCAGTTGGTAGAGCAGTTGACTTTTAATCAATTGGTCGTAGGTTCGAATCCTACACGACCCACCAGATGTTAGCTTCAGAAAATCCATGTTTTTGAAGCTGCAAAAAAGCGCCTACGGGCGCTTTTTTATTTCCCCATTTCTCCCGCCTATTTCCAGCAATGTCTTCTGACAAGCGTTTTCCTTTAGCACTCAAGAGTTTCTCGTCAATCTCCCTACCAACAAACCTAGGCTGATGGCAGCGAAGAGAATATCATTGTGTACGCAATTTAATCTTTTTTAACTTATCTGCTGGCGCTGCGGTTGATAACACTTAATAACAAAAGAAGGATATTCAATGTCTCGCAAGTCTCTCAGGCACCGACTCTTCAATCTTCAAGGCAAGATATTCCTGTTGGCGATGATTCCGTTGTTGATCTCCGGTTGGAGTATTCTAGGGTTAGTCACTATTGAGCAGGTGCGGGAAAATCGTGAACAGGTGGCAGAGCAACGCAGGCAGCTGCTTGAGTCGCGTCAGGAAGGCGTCAAGGATGTGATGCAGATGGCGCACTCCTTGGTAGAAAACATTATTGAAACAGAAGGCAATACGGCCGCCGCACGGGAGCTGGCCGCTAACCGTCTGCGCAGTATACGCTTTGATGATAACAACTATGTTTTTGCTTATACCCATGACGGCATCATGCGCGTCCAGCCGCCTCAACCTTCAGTAGAAGGCACCTATATGCTGGATGTGCAAGGCCCGGATGGTGGGGAGCCGCTGCGCGAGATGCGTGATCTGGCCCAGCAGGGTGGAGGAGAATATCAGTACGTTTGGCCTCACCCAGACACAGGCGAAGATGAGATCAAATATAGCTATGTGGTACCGGTGCCCGAGTGGCAGTGGGTCATTGGTGCAGGGGTTTATGCCAATGATATTGAAACCACGGTAACCGCCCTCGAAGCTGAATATGCGGCTAACCTGAAAGAGAATCTGATTCGTACCTTCGTGTTGGCCTGTTTGGTGAATCTGGTAGTTATAGCCGGTGTTTTATGGGCCACCCGGCGCATTGTGGCGCGTATTCGTCGTGCGGCAACTGACATTACCGAGATTTCCCAGAGCGTCACCGATGGGCACGGAGATCTGACCCGTCGGCTTGATGTGGTGGGCCATGATGAAATCAGCGATCTTGCCGAGCGTTTTAACGACTTCCTGATCAATATGCAGCGTACGCTTATTGATGTGCGTGATACTGCCCAGGCGGTTGACCGTGCCTCAGCCGATATTTCGCAAAGCAGTGAGGAGCTGGCATCGCGCACTGAGCAGGCAGCGGCAAACCTGCAGCAAACCTCATCAGCGATGGAAGAAATTACCTCAACGGTGTCGCACAGCGCTGAGCATGCGGTTACCGCCAGCGGTATCGCCGATAACACTGCGGAGGTCGCGCGAAAGGGCGATGCAGCGATGTCTGATGTAGTGGAGACAATGACAAAGATCGATGACTCATCAACACGCATTGGCGATATCGTTGAGATGATCGACTCGATTGCCTTTCAGACCAATATCCTCGCGCTTAACGCCTCAGTGGAAGCAGCGCGTGCCGGTGAGCACGGTCGAGGATTCGCCGTTGTTGCCCAGGAAGTGCGCAAGCTGGCGCAGCGTAGCGCTGAGGCTTCAAAGGAAATTCGTGGCCTGATTGATGAATCGGTCGAGCACTCACGGCGTGGAAAGCAAATCGTCGATACAGCGACAAATACCATGAAGGAAATCCTGACGCGTGTCAGCGAGGTTAACGACGTGATTGGCGAGATTACGGCAGGTGCTCAGGAGCAGAATGCCGGCATTCTTCAGGTCAACACGGCCATGAGCGAAATGGATACCATGACCCAGAAAAACGCCTCCATGGTGTCGGCATCGACGCGCACGGCCAAGGAAATGCGCGAAGAGGCCGAGAAGTTATCGCAGCTGATCAGTGGCTTTGTATTGGGTGACAGCAGTAACACTTTTCACCGTGTCGGCTATGTCAGTGACCAGCGTCCTAAGAAAGAGCGAGTTGTGCTGAAAAGCCCGAAGTCAGGAAGCAGTGAGGATGACTGGGAGGCGTTCTGAAGCCCGCCCCCGTGCTGGGGGCAGGTAATTTCAGTGTCATCGAGGGCAGTGCTATTCGAAGGCTGAGGCAATAACATCGCGATAGTTGCGGATGCGCTGCACATAATGAACCGGCTCATAGCCCCGAGCATAACCGTAACGCGTGTTGGGGTAATAGCGTTTGTCGGCTTTAAGGGGCAGGACGGTTTCCAGATCTTCCCAGGAGTCCGGGTTTTTGCCCAGTTCACGGGCCAGAGTGCGCGCATCCAGCAAGTGGCCGCGGCCGATGTTGTAGCTGGCCAGGGCCTGAAACAGGCGGTCGGGTTCCGGAATGCTGTCAGGCAGCCTTTCGTGCCGGTCGGCCAGGTAGCGGGCGCCGCCATCAATCGCAGCCGCTGGGTCCAGCCGGTTGGTGACACCCAATGACTCGGCAGTGTTCTGGGTGAGCATCATGATGCCACGCACCCCGGTCGGCGATACCGCCGCTGGATCCCAGTGTGACTCCTGATAGGCGAGTGCTGCCAAGAGGTCGGCTGGCATGCCGGTCTTTTCTTCGGCGGCGATGAACTGATCGATGTAGGCGGGCAGGCGTTCGTCAATCCGCTGATTAAGGGCTCTCAGGTCGACAAAATCGAACTCGCTGATATAGGCGTAATAGTGGTTCTGCATGGCGTCAATGGCCTGCTTGCCCTGTTCGCTGGCCATCCATGCCTGGCTGCTTTGCGCCAGTGCTGTCTGCTCTTGGGATAGATACCAGCCAAGTTCGTGCTGGGCACTCAGCTCAAGAGCAATTTCAAGACTTGGAAAGTGGCGACGAACCACCTGAACAATGTTGGCGTCGGCGACGGTGCAATCCAGTGTTTTTCGGCTACAGCGCTCAATAATAACTCGGTGGTGCGCTGGTCGTCCTGTTCATAGGTGATGCCTTCATGTTCGCTGGCGAGTTGCTCAAGGGCTTCGACATAGCTTGAATCAGCGGTCACCACGATCTCAATATCAGCCATCTCTTCCGGCGAGCGAGGCATGGGCGATAGGTCGCGGTGGCAGACCAGCTGCTCGTTGATCCGGGTATGTACGGGTCCTTCTGTCAGGGTGTCTGAACGTGATGGCAGGTGCGTCAGGCCAGCGGCCGCCATATGGGCCTCGCCCTGGTTGATGGCTTCCAGCACGGCGGATGTCGAGTCATAGACCGTCCATTCAAGTGCCCATTCCTGTGTGTCGGCAAAGGCCTTGATCAGGTCATGCTCAGGGCCTGCCGGTTGCTGGTGGCGGTCAATAAAGTAAGTGGTCGGGCCGTTGCGAGTAGCGACCTGCAGAATACCGGTTTCCGAGGGTGGCGCCAGCGTGGTCTGGGGAGAAGGCTCGCTGGCATTATCAGAAGAGGTGCTGGAATCACTGCATCCGTTCAAGGTGGCGAGCAGAGTCAGTCCTGCCAAGGTCAAGGGTGTGCGCATTGGAGTGCCTCCTTTGGCAACAAGGAATGGCGACTGTAGATAAGGCTGCCCCATCTCCGCCATACTCTTACAAGCAGAAGGGTAAGCCGTCAGTTACCATCGGTGTGATAACCTCCTTGTCATAAGAGCTAGGTTTTGTACGAAAAGCCTTATCTGCTAATTTTACCTATGCAAAAGCAGCATAGGGAAAGCAATGGTCGGACGTTACGAGATATCTGATGACGGCTGGGCACAGATTGAAGATATCGTGTCGCCCCCTCAAACCATGGGCAGACCCAGGCGGGACGACCGAAAAATGCTCAATGGTATCTTCTGGGTGTTGTGCTCTGGCGCCAAATGGCGTGATTTACCCGAGCGGTATGGTCCATGGTCGACGGTGTATGACCGGTTCCGCAAGTGGCGTGATGACGGCACCTTTGAAGCGGTGCTTTCTCGCTTGCAGCTCAAGTTACGTGAAGATGGGCTTATGGATCTGGACACGTGGATGATTGATGCCACTTCCGTGCGAGCCACGCGCGCTGCCGCCGGAGGCGGTAAAAAGGGGGCTCGAAAGAACCGTTAGACCACGCGCTAGGCCGTAGCCGCGGCGGTTTAACAACCAAAATTCATTTGGTTTGTGATCGCTATGGTTGGCCACTGGCGTTCACGCTGTCTCCTGGTCAAGAGGCAGATTCGAGGCACTTCGTTTCGACATTAGAGAGAATTCATCTACCAGGTAGCGTCGGGCGTCCTCGCAAACGTAGTCGCTATATGGTGGCGGATAAAGGATACGACAGCGATGAGTTGCGTCATTATTGCGACAGGCACGGCATGAAACCCGTAATTGCTCGGCGCAACATGCACCGAAGAACCCGGCCGGGGCTACCCAGGCGGTTCGATAAACCCAAATATGGGCAACGGAATGCGATAGAACGCTGCTTTGGCTGGCTTAAAGAATGTCGCCGCATCGCCACGCGCTATGAAAAGCTGGCAAGTAGCTTTAAGGCGATGGTATGCGTAGCGTGCATCGACCGTTGCTTACGAGCCAACTTTTCGCACAAAACCTAGGGTCTGTTGACGTTGCATCACGGCCGCGACAGAGGGCCTTTTGGTTCAGAGCAAGGCGTGAGGAGCGTGGTTGGGTGGTTCCCAGTTAGCGACGAACAACGCAGGCTGTGCCAAAAGGGCCCTGTCCCTTCAGGTTGCGCGCCAAAGAACGCCATGCGGCGTTGCGTCACTCGGTAAGGGCGCCACCATTGCCGTCGTGTCGCGCCTTGCCTGACGCCCTTTGGCGCAGCAACGCGGTTCGCGATGCAACGTCAACAGACCCTAGATCCTACCTGCATACGCCTTGACTTGAAACAATCCAGTATTTGATTGCAGTGATAAGCTGATATTGTTATTTTCTGTAAAATTCAGCTGCCTGCTAACTATCTTAGTTACTTTTATTAATATTTTTAGGTGAGGCATCGTATATGGCCTATTTGTGTTCTCGAATATTAAGCGCGCTTCCCCTTTTAGCCAGTATGCTTTTCTTAACGGTTCAGGCGGCTGATGTCGTGCCCAGCGATCTATCTGCTTCGCAGGATCAAACGCCTATTCTGACTCTTTACGGCTTGGATAAACGTCGCGCACTCAGTCGTGCGGACATCGAATCCTTACCGCTTTATGAATCTAACCTGACGCATTTCGAAGGTTCTCAAGGGCGCTTTTCAGGCGTATGGCTAGAGGATTTAATGACGGCTGAGGGAATTGATGAAACAGCAACACTACGCTTTATCGCCCATGACGATTACACCGTTTTCATCACGCCCGATGACCGTCAAGAACGACGCTACCTGCTTGCAACACGGCTGGATGGTGAGCCTCTTACGTTGGAAACGTTAGGCCCCAGCATGCTGATTATTCCGGCTGATGCTGAAGCCGTTGAGTTGGGTAAGGCAAGTATGATGGATTGGGTTTGGTCAATTCGAAATATTCATATTCAATGAAGCTGTATTGCAGTCGGACACTAAGTTGGCAGGTAGTGCTGGGGTTTACCTTGTTGGGTGGCATCTGTGCTTTGGCAGCGATGCTTTACATCTTTCAGGCCCGTCAGCCGAATTCAGACGTCTCTCATAGAGAGCGTCTAGCATTGGGTTTCATGGTTGAAAACGACCTGGCGAAAGCTTATAGCGAGCTCAGCGACCTGGTGCACTCAGAAGCTGGCGAGCAGCGAATCATTATGGAGCGTCTGGCACTAACGGTAGCCTCGCTTATATTCGTCGTCCTGTTGTTGGTGGTAGGGCTGTCATTGGCGTTACGCAAGCTGAATCGCGAGCATCAAAAATCACACAACTCAGCCAAGTAGATGAGCTGACAGGGCTGGGGAATCGCCGCTACCTGCTAAACTTTACCGACAGCCTGTGCCAGCAAAGCCAGCGCAGTGGGCGTCCGCTAAGCCTGGTGCTTCTGGATATCGATCATTTCAAGCAGGTGAATGATACCTTCGGCCACCCTGCTGGTGACCGGGTGCTGCAGGTGTTTGCGCAGGTGCTGATATCGGAAAGCCGCAATGCAGATATTGTTGCTCGTCTGGGCGGAGAGGAGTTTTGCGTGTTGATGCCTGATGCCTCTACTGACGGTGCCCTGGAGCTTGCCGAACGAATACGTAAACGGGTTGCGACGTTAACACATCTGCAGCTGGGCATACCGTTGCAATTGACTGTCAGCCTGGGCGTAGCCACCGCCTGGCAGAGCGAACTTGATTTCAAACATCTTTATGCCCGCGCTGATCAGGCGCTTTACCAGGCTAAAACCAAGGGCCGTAATCGGGTTGAAACGGGATAAGTTCAAGCTGATCAATGTATAACGGCTGGGTGACATTTTGCTTGCACAAAACGGCTATTTTCTACCAAAATAAGCTATTATCGAATTTATTCTAGACAGTGCTGATGTTGATCGGTAAAGATCCGGCCAGTGCTGAATAGACGATCGGCAGTGCAGCGCGATAGACGCAATGCCCTGCCACCCGGGCATGCCGGGTGTGGATGACACCCAGCATGATTGGTTTCAACAGGGGATTCCCTGTTTGTCACAGTGGTAGACACGATGACGATTATGACTTCTCAGGCAGCGTTGGAAACATCGCTTCCCAGGGCATATTGCCCCACGCGTATTCCTGCGCAAGATCAGGCGCGAGTTGCTGAAATCAAGCAGCTCCTCAAGGCACATAATGCCGTGCTGGTAGCACACTATTATACCGATGATGCCATTCAACAGCTGGCCGAAGAAACCGGCGGCTGTGTGGCGGATTCCCTCGAAATGGCGCGCTTTGGCGCTAACCACGATGCCACTACCCTGGTGGTCGCGGGTGTGCGCTTCATGGGTGAAACCGCCAAGATTCTATCTCCCGATAAGCGCGTGCTGATGCCCACGCTGGAAGCGACCTGCTCGCTGGATATCGGCTGTCCGGCAGATGCGTTCAGTGCCTTCTGCGATCAGCACCCAGAGCGCACTGTGGTGGTCTACGCCAACACTTCTGCCGCGGTGAAAGCTCGGGCTGATTGGGTGGTGACCTCCTCCATTGCAGTTGAGGTGATTGAACACCTGCAGGCCAAAGGAGAGAAAATTCTCTGGGCACCGGATAAGCACTTGGGGAGCTACATCCAGAAAAAGACAGGCGCTGATATGCTGATGTGGGATGGCGCCTGCATTGTGCATGAAGAGTTCAAGGCCAAAGGGGTTGAAGACCTCAAGCGGCTTCACCCGGATGCGGCGGTACTGGTACACCCAGAATCACCTGAAGCCGTAGTGAAGCTGGCGGATGTGGCGGGCTCTACTTCCCAGCTGATCAAGGCAGCGCAAACCCTGCCCAATGACAAGCTGATTGTGGCCACAGACCGGGGTATCTTTTTCAAGATGCAACAGGCCGTACCCGAAAAAGCCTTGTTTGAGGCGCCTACGGCGGGTAACGGGGCTACCTGTCGCAGCTGCGCACACTGCCCGTGGATGGCAATGAACGCGCTGGATAACTTGGCGAGCGCCTTGCGCAACGGCAGCGGTGAAGTGCTGGTCAGTAACGCCCTGCGTTTACAAGCGCTCAAGCCTTTGGAGCGTATGCTTAATTTCAAGGCTTAACTCCAAGGCTGATGCAACAACTCGGCATTGTCTGTTGCTCATTTTCTCTAACGGCCACTGTCCAGCAGTGGCCGTTTTGCTATGAGCACGTCACTCAGAGTCTGTATTCACACCACCTTACTCAGAATTTATCCAGTGCCTCTCGGTAGCTAATAAAGGCGTCTCTGCGCTGGGCGATGCGGCCCAGTAGATTGTTATCGCCTTCCTGCTCAGCAGCATCGCGGGCAATCGCCAATTGTTGGATGCCGCGATCCACACGTCCGGTCAGCTGCAGGTATTCAGCCCGGGCCAGATGCCCCCAACCATTGTGGCCACTTCGGCCTGCGGCATCTGCCAACAGATTAAAGGCATAGGGAGTGTCGGGGTGGTTGGTGGTGATATCACGTAATTGCGCGAAGGCTGTCTGCGGGTCGCGCTGCAGCTGAGCTTCGGCCATGATCAGCTGCGCTGGCAGATAGTTAGGCACCAGGCGTAATAGCTGTTGGCTGCGTGATATGGCCTCTGTATAGCGGCGGGCTTCAAAGGCGACGTTGGCAGCGGAAGCGGGCAGGGCGGTGAAATCCGGGTGTTGGTGCGCCAGGCGATCAAGTGCCTGAAGCGACTGCTCGGTCTGGCCGTTCTCCGCCATGATCAGTGCTTCCAAATAGGTAACGGCATCCGGGTCTGGGGTCTCTGCCTTCAGGCGAGTCAAGGCGTCTTGGGGGTTATTGGCATGAATATGCAAGAGGGCACGCCCACGCATCATGCCGTACAGCAGGTTGTTATCGCGGCGATTACTGACTTCCAGCTGGGCGGCACGGGCCTGGGTGTCGCTCAAGCGGCTTTCAGTGATGGGGTGAGTGAGCATAAACTCAGGCGGTGTATTGCCCTGCAGACGAGCCATGTTGAGCATGGCACGAAACATCCGCACCATGTCTTCGGGAGCATACCCTGCGGCTGCCAGGGTTTGTAAACCCACTCTGTCGGCCTCTTCTTCAAAGCGCCGTGAATAGGCCAGCTGATCCTGAATCACGGCGGCCTGGGAGCTCATGGCGGCGGCCATACCGGCTTCGCCTGCACCGCTGGCGGCTAACAGCAGACCAGCCAGCATACCAGCCATGGCGGGCAGCTGGTTCTGTTCCGCACGGGCACTACCTCGCGCATAATGGCGCTGGGAAAGGTGCCCCATCTCGTGGGCCAGCACTGAGGCAAAAGCGCCTTCATCCGCCGCAAAAGCAAATAAGCCGGTGTTCACACCAATAATACCGCCTGGCACCGCAAAAGCATTCAAAGACGGGCTATCGACAATGAGCGTTTGGGTGCTGAGCCCGCCGATCTGGCTATAGGGCGCCAGTCGCGCAATCAAGCGATCCAGATAATAATGGCTGATGGGATCCTGCCACTGTGGCACCCGGGCACGAAACTGGCGAAGCCAGGCCTGGCCGAGACGAATTTCTTCGTTGCTCACCACCTCACTACTCGAACGCAGGGTCGGCAGTAGCGGGTCGTTTTGTGCAACGCTGGGGCTGCTGGCGGTATAGCTGCCGAGAGACAGGGTGACAATGCACAGCCAGCGAGTAGTGCAGCAACGAAAGCGTAGCATGACATCCTCTTTAGTTAGCATGACGTTCCTTTTCTAGGACATTGCCTCAACGGGGGAAGTGCCGTTAAATCAGCGGATATCTGAACCGCGATAATCATCGTACAATGCTAATGGCCTTTTAACATAGCTTGATAACCGCACTAATGCTTCAATGCCATAATCACGAATATGTCACAATAATGCGTTAATACAGTTTATTCAGGTCAATCTGAGGGGGAAAGATGTCTGATCAGTCGATAACTGAGTCTGCCGGGAGCCTGATGCCGGATGCCACGCTAGATGCCTGTGGACTGCATTGCCCACTCCCTCTGCTGAAAGCCAAACAGGCGCTGGTCGGGCTGGGTGCTGGGCAGCTGCTTGAGGTGCGCTCGACGGATGCCGGTTCCTGGCGGGATATGGCCTCCTTTACCGAGCAGAGCGACCACGTGCTGGAAGCGCGTGAACAGCGTGAAGATGTTTACTACTACTGGATTCGCAAGGCAGGGAGCCGCGCTACATGACTATGCGCACAATTTTGAAAGGTTGGGTCGAGCGCTATCTATCTGATGAGGAAGCGCTGACATTGCTGTTGGTGCTAGTGGCCGGTTTTGCCGCTATTATCTGGCTTGGCCGTATGCTGGCGCCGTTTTTGACCGCACTGGTGATCGCTTTCCTGCTGCAAGGCGCAGTCAGTGCCTTGACCCGCCGTCACGTGCCGCAACTGATGGCGGTGATCATTGTATTTATGGCCTTTATCAGCGTGCTGTTAACCATGGCCTTTATCCTGATGCCGCTGATCTGGAATCAGATGGTCAGTCTGGTGCAGGAAACGCCGCGCATGTTTGCCAGCGGCCAGAGCTGGCTTGATGAGCTGCAGGCGCGCTATCCCAACCTGATTACCCCCGATCAGATGCAGAGCTGGATCGGCGTTGCCAGCCGTGAAATCAGCCAGCTGGGTCAGCGTGCCATCACGCTGTCGCTAGCCTCGCTGGGTAATATCATGGCGCTGATCATTTACCTGGTATTGGTGCCGATTCTGGTCTTTTTCATGCTCAAGGATCGTGAGGTATTGGTGGGGTTCACGCTTTCACTACTGCCACAAAAGCGCAAGCTGCTGACGCGTATCTGGGAGGAAATGGATGCCCAGATTGCCAACTATATCCGTGGTAAATTTATCGAGATTATTATCGTCGGCAGCGTGGCATTTTTTACCTTCGCCTTTTTTGGCCTGCCTTATTCGGCATTGCTGGCGGTGCTGGTTGGTTTTTCCGTGCTGGTGCCGTACATCGGCGCGGCCGTGGCGACGCTTCCGGTCGCGGCGGTGGCGGGCTTTCATTTTGGCATCAGTGATCAGTTTGCCTATGTGCTGGTTGCCTACGGGATTATCCAGGCGCTGGATGGTAATGTCCTGGTGCCGGTGCTGTTTTCGGAAGCGGTTAATCTACACCCGGTATCGATTATCGTCGCGGTACTGTTTTTTGGCGGTATCTGGGGGTTCTGGGGGATTTTCTTTGCCATCCCGCTCGCTACGCTGCTTAAGGCCTTGGTGTTTGCTTGGCCGCGAGGGCTGCAGGAAAGAGACGCTGAACGCGCAGCGGTGACAGACTCAGCGCCCGTGTAGTATTGAAGAGCATCCGGCTACGTACTGGCATTAATCGTGGCCGGATGTCTGACGCTCAGGTGCCTGAGTGTAGGGCCTGAGCCGCTGCCAGCACCTCCTCTACATGGCCCGGCACCTTGACGCCACGCCACTCTTGGGCCAGTTTACCCTCGCTATCAATCAGAAAGGTGCTGCGCTCAATGCCCAGGTGTTCCTTGCCATACATCTTTTTTCAGCTTGATCACATCGAACAGTTGGCACAGGGCTTCATCCTTGTCGGAAATCAGCTCAAAGTTGAAACCCTGCTTAGCCTTGAAGTTTTCCTGAGCGCGGATGCCATCCCGGGAAACACCCAGGATGACGGTATTGGCCGCATCAAACTGAGGTTTACAATCACGGAAATCGCCACCTTCAGTAGTGCAGCCCGGGGTACTTGCCTTGGGGTAGAAATAGACCACTATCTGCTGGCCACTCAGTTCGGAAAGGGTAACGGTATTATCGCCCGTTGCCTGGGCAGTAAAATCATCCACTGGCTGACCTAATGTGACACCCATGCCTGACTCCTTGTGTAAGCGCATAACAAAAAACAAGCCTACAACAGATCAAGGATGATTATATAGATTTCATGCCCGCCAGGAGGGCCAAAACACAGTTAGAATTGAACGATTCAGTTAAGACGGTTCAAATATAGCGGCTCTAGGGTGTGCAAAGATAATAGCTCAACGACGAGGTGCGTGTTTTTGCTGCTGTACACGTTGAGGTCGCCTGAGTACCATTCAAGGTTTATCTTGTGGATGTTTTGAACGGCTAACGTTCTCTGAGAGACGCAGCAGGATAATCCATTACAGCCCGTCACGCGTGACGCTCCCATAACTTTTGTAGTTGAGGAATAAACGGATGATCACAGGCAGCATTGTCGCCCTCGCGACGCCGATGAAGGTCAATGGCGACATCGACTGGGAGGCGCTTCGTCGTCTGGTGAACTTCCATCTGGAAAACGGCACTGACGCCATCGTGGCCGCAGGTACCACAGGTGAGCCCACCACCATGTCGTTTGCCGAGCACTTCGATGTGATTCGCAGTATTGTCGAAGAGGTTAATGGCCGCATTCCGGTGATTGCCGGCACCGGCGCTAATGCCACGTCAGAAGCCGTCGAGCTGGCACGCTATGCCAGTGAAGTGGGTGCAGATTACTGCCTGTCAGTCTGCCCGTACTACAACAAGCCGACCCAGGAAGGTCTTTATCAGCATTTCAAGGCCGTGGCGGAAGGCAGCAAACTGCCGGTAATTCTCTATAACGTGCCGGGCCGTACAGTGGCTGATCTGTATAATGAAACCGTGCTGCGCCTGGCGGAGCTTGACAACATCGTTGGCCTGAAAGATGCCACGGGCAATCTTGAACGCGCAGAAGATCTGATCACCCGCCTCAAGGGCAGCGGTTTCATGCTTTACTCCGGTGATGACGCCACGGCCTGTGACTTTATGCTGATGGGTGGGCACGGCGATATCTCGGTCACCGCCAATGTGGCGCCGCGAGCCATGCATGAACTATGTGTCGCCGCCGTGGCCGGTGATGCCGACAAGGCTCACCAGATCAATACACGCCTGATGCCGCTGCATACCAACCTTGGGATCGAGTCCAATCCGATACCGGTCAAATGGGCACTGAACCGCATGGGTTATGCTGACGCCGGTATTCGCCTGCCGCTGACCTGGCTGTCGGAAAAATATCACGCCACGGTCAGCGAAGCCCTTCAGCTGGCCGGCGTTATTGAAGAAAACGTTGTTGAAAGCAACTAAGTTGAGCGGCACCAGTCTCTCTGCATTCGCCAGTGTCCAGTGCATAGAGGTTGGTGTTCGGCCCTTTTGTCAAACGTGAAGGTGGCATGATGAGTTCTGTGCTTGAAAAACGTGCGCTTAAATGGATTCCGCTAGCGCTGGCAACCGCTCTGGTGATGTCAGGCTGCGCGCGCGATGGTTTCTACCATGACCGTAATCTGGATTACGCCGATATCGAGCTGGGTGAACCCTTGATGCTCCCGGACACGCGAGACCCCAGGCGCTATGGTGATGCTCTGCCCATCCCCCGGGCCAACATGCTGGGTGGCGTTGAAGAGGCAGCGGATGTGCCCCCCGCAGGCCATGCGGGTGGGTAGCAGTATGGAGCCAGAGTTTGTGGAACGCCGCGAAGTCGGTGATCAAACCTGGCTGGTCGTCAATGCAGCGCCAGCCGATGTCTGGCCACAGCTGGAAGGCTTTATTCGCAGCCGTGGCTTGAATGTCACAGCGGTGGATACCAACCGTGGCCGTGTCGATACCGACCAGGGCCAGTTCCGTTTGCAACGCGCACTGCGTGCTGGCAGTAGTGAACTCCGCTGTGAACAGGGCGGGCGATCTTCCAGTGACTGCCTGGATGCCCTGCAAAGCTATTTTGAAGGCCGCAGTGCCAGCGCCAGCAATAGCATCAGTGCTGCCTCCTGGCAGGCGCAGCGCATGAATGAAAATGACGCCCTGGCTTTTCGCCAGCAAGGCGAACGCTGGGAAGTGGTGATTCCTCAACCGGTTGAACGGGTTTGGGCCGAAATCAAGCATTTCATCGAACAGGATTTCACTGTGGAAGGCGAGCGCAACCTTTTGGAAGCCAACGTCAATGACTACTCCTTCCTGGTGAACTACATGACCCTTAGCGAGCGTAACCGTAACCCGTTGCAAATTGTGTTCAGTGCCGATGTTCGCCAGATGTCTCAGGATATTCGTCTGGAGCTGAACGAGAACGGGGGGAAACCGTGTTGCGCGCCATCAATGCTAGCGAGCGTGCTTTTACTGCAGATGACCAGCGTGAACTGCTGGAACGCATTGCGGGTTACTTACGCTGAATCAGTCATCTAACCTGGACCAGGTAAACTCAAACAGGTATCCAGTCCGGCAAATGGCCTCATCGACCATTTGCCGTTTGAATGCCTACTCTAATTTTTCTATTTCCCGCCTCGGAGTTCCCATGGAAAAGCGCCAAGAGCTTTATGCCGGCAAGGCAAAATCCGTTTATACCACTGACGATCCTGATCTGCTGGTCATGCACTTTCGTGATGATACCAGTGCCTTTGACGGCAAAAAGAAAGAATCTCTGGCGCGTAAAGGTATGGTGAATAACGTCTTTAATGCCTTCATCATGGCGCGTCTGGAAGATGCGGGTATTCCTACTCACTTTGAAAAACGCCTTTCTGACACAGAAAGCCTGGTCAAGCGGATGGAAATGATCCCGGTCGAGTGCGTTATTCGTAACGTGGCGGCGGGCGGTCTGGTCAAGCGCCTTGGCGTGGAGGAAGGTATGAGCCTCACGCCACCGACGTTTGAGCTGTTTCTCAAGAACGACGAGAAAGGCGACCCGATGATCAACGAATCTCTGGCTGAAACATTTGGTTGGGCAACACCAGAGCAGCTAAGCAAAATGAAATCACTGACCTTCAAGGTCAACCATGTGCTTAAGCAGTTATTTGCTGAAGGCGACATGCTGCTGGTGGATTACAAGCTGGAGTTTGGCATCTTTAAGGGACAGGTGATTCTGGGCGATGAGTTTTCACCGGATGGCTGCCGCCTGTGGGATGCCAAGACGCGTGAAAAAATGGATAAGGATCGCTTCCGCCAGGGGTTGGGGGAGTGATCGAAGCCTACGAAGAAGTAGGTCGGCGCATCGGAATTCATTTTCCCGAATAATTCGCCTTTCAGAATAATATAAACGCTTGTCAATAAAACGCCCGTGATCGCTTCAACAGCGATCACGGGTGTTTTGTGTTTTACGCATGGTATGGTGGCTTGCTGCCTAGCCTTCCTTGCGCGCTATGACGGCTTCAGGTTCATCAACGGTTTGCAGGCGATACCCGTAGCCGTAAACAGAAACCAGATTCCAGCCATTCTCAGCAGTCAGCTTCAGCTTTTTACGCACCCTATGAATATGCACATCCAGTGTGCGCGTGTTTGGATCGTTGCTGCGACCCCAGACATATTCATACAGGTAAGAACGGGAAAGCGGGCTGCCCAACTGGTTGAGCAACAAGTAGGCCAAGCGGAATTCCTGGCGCGTCAGCGCGACTTCCTCGCCCTCCACATAGGCTACTTCGCGGTTGGAATTGAGCTTGATGCGCCCGAATTCCAGCTCGTTCTGCTGGGCAGTGGCGGAGGTGCGCAACGAGCGACGACGAATGGCAGCAAACGCACGAGCAGCCAACTCACGCGGACGGAAAGGCTTGCTGATGAAATCATCTGCTCCAGCATTGAGCGCCTCAATGATATCGCTCTCTTCCTGGCGTTGAGTCACCATCAAAACAGCGGGCAGGGCTTCCAGATACTTCTTCATCCAGTCAAGCAGGCCAATGCCAGTACCGTCAGGCAGGTGCCAGTCCAGAAACACCAGATCAAACGTCTCGCGGCTGGCAATCCGAATAAAATCCTTACCGGATTCAAATGAAGTGATATTAGCCTGGATGCCTCTTTCTTCGAAGCCATCAAGTAGTGCCTTATTGATGCGCTCAAGTACCACTGTGTCATCTTCTACAACTGCAATGCGCATAGGTCTGTTTCCAAGTCAGTCTGGTGAAAGCTGTGTACGCCTGTCTATCCCTCACGCGAACACATATTATGCGTACTAAAGCATCCTTGCTGGTACCCTCAGGAATTTTTGGGTGACAACGAAGGTTTACAATACGACCCTCATAAACAAGTAATGTTCATTTGTAAATTACTTAACTATTTGAATAATAGGCCTGCAAACAAGCAAGAAAGTTAATAATCATAAAATATTTAGCGTTTTCTGATGTCTATCCATAGCTAACGCCTGAGTTTATGTAACATTTACTTGATTTCAGGTTTGTTGTTATAGCCGATTAAGTAATTTTGTTAAAATACACCTTTGCAGCCATTGGTGCCAGTGTTGATGCCTTGTGTTATCAAGTTTTAGGTGTTGATAGTTTATGATTTTTATGCATTTAAAATGAGCCGTTTACTATTGTTAACTATGATTTAATATTGGTTAATTTTTACCGCTAAAATTCCGTTTGATATGTACTCGCCGATGCTAGGGCTGGAGCCGATAGAGGCTTAGCATTGGGGATCAGTATATGTACGGATGTCACCATATAAAAAAAAGAAATAATACAATTGGCTATATTAAACCCGATATAAAACAAACGCTTGAATTTCTCTGCTTTAACAATCTGAGCTGTCTTGCCTTTATAAATATGAACAATATTTACTTGGTGTTGATAGGCATCGTTAAGAGGTCGAGGATATCATCCTGGCTTAAAAATAATGAGCACGTAAGTCTGATCTTTGTCTCAATGAATCGCGAAATTACCTGCTAATCAGACACGTTGCTGCGACAAATGGAAGCAAGGTGTAGCGCTTTTCCCTGAAAGGGGTTTGGTATCAGTCTCTACGCATGTTAATTTTTAGCGTTTAAACGGAGCTTACAGAGCAAGTGCTAAGGAAGGCGCGCGATATTAATGCCTAAGCAAGCCAACGCGGGCACACAAGTGTTCATGAAGTACTGCTCTGTTAAAACCAGCAAGTAAAAAACACCCTTGCGCCTCTTATAACAACACCGACAACGTCACTTTCAGCGATGTGCAGAACGACACCCTGAGTGCAGGACCGGTAACGATCGGTGCCGCGGGTATTAATGTCGGTAACACCATTATCAGCGGTGTAGACGATGGCCAGGCACCGCAGGACGCGGTGAATGTCAGCCGGCTCCACTGGGCAGTCCGCTCATAACGATGACGAACCCCGCTTCCCTGATCTGGACAGCACCTACCTGGACACCGGTGACTTTATCGACCCGGATGCGGTGTTGCGTATCTCGGAGGGCCAGCACAAGGATCAGGTGCGCCGCCTGCTGTGCCACCCGCACTTCAGTGAAGGTATCTTCAACGTGTGCGAATGGGATTATGCCTTCAACATTTATACCGGCGAAGGTAGTGCCTATATCACTTGCCAATACAAGCTGCGCTTTGATGAGGGTAAATGGGTCACCAGTAGCCATTGGCGCGACCCCCAGTGCCCTGTGCTAAGTGCCTATGCAATAATTATAGGGTATAAAGATGTAACTCAACGAGGAGATACATCATGTCCAAGCCGTTACGCTTCATCTCTTTGACACCAGACCAACAGCGCATTGTAAATAACGCTTATCAGTACGGTGAAAAGCGAGCCTTACGCCGTCGCGCTCATGCCATCTTATTGAGCCATAAAGGGCACACGATCAATCAAATTCGTGACATTCTCGGGGTCAAGCGCGATACGGTATCGACATGGCTATCCCAGTGGGAAGCAGACGGTATTGACGGTCTGCAAGACAAACCCCGCGACGGGCGGCCAAACCTTCTCAATGATGGCGAGATAGCGTTATTGCAGCAGCTTGTTGAAGATCATCCTCATCAGTTGCCGGTGCTGCATGCCAAGTTTCAAGAAAAACCGGGAAAGTGGTCAGTCGAGATACCCTACGTCGTGCTCTAAAAAAAACGGTAACAGTTGTAAACGTGTTCGCTACTCGCTGAAGGCACGGCGTGACGAGACAGATTTCCGCAATACGCAAGGCCTGATCAACGCATTGAAAGAATGGGAAGACAGCGGCACCTGTGATCTTTACTTCTTTGATGAAACTGGATTTTCGCAGTCTTCATCACTGCCTTATGCATGGAGCCCAATAGGGCAACCCTGGGAAGTCACTGCTTACTCTCATAGCAAGAGATTGAATGTATTAGGGTTTTTATCCAGAAAAGGGATGTTCTTTCATCATATGACAATGGACACGGTGAATAGTGAAACGGTTATAGAGGCGTTTGACCAATTTGCAGCACAGAAAGATCCTGATGCCTTCGCTGTTGTTGTGCTAGACAATGCCAAAATGCATCACTCCAAGGCATTTCGACGGAAAATCATTGATTGGATGACCCACCGTATTCACCTGATTTATCTGTCGCCATACTCGCCTGAGTTGAATCTGATCGAAATTCTTTGGCGTGAAATCAAATATCGCTGGTTACCACTGACGGCCTATAGCTCTTTCGATAGGCTCTGTCAGGCGGTGAAAGGCGTCTGTAACGGTTATGGCGTAGATAACACGATAACTTTTGCATAACTACTTACTAGTACCCGTTGAAGTGGAAGAAGAAAACCAGAGCCAAACACTTACCCTTTCCAGCGATGTGCTGTTTGACTTTGATAGCGCCGAACTAACCCTTGAAGGCCGCCGCGCCATAGACCGCCTGGCAGAGCAGCTGCAGCAAAACGACTCCAACCCGGTTCTGCATATCATTGGCTACACTGACCGCTTTGGTTCACCGCAATACAACATTGACCTTATCATCAATATCAGCGGTGAACGCCGCTAACCCCTCCTCAATAAGCTAGCAGGATAAAGGATGGATTATCTTCACTCTGCACTCCATATCCTATAATAAAAGTATTGTTAATATGAGCAAAAAATAACGCGCTATTTAACGGGCATGCATTATGAATAATTATTTAATTACCATGAAGTGGCATTATGCTTGATTGTATAGCGTCTTGATCTTAATTATTATCTTTATCACAACATTAGTTGTCTGCGACGTAAAAAAAATTGTTTTTTAAAATCTGAAATGTACATAAAAGTTAAATAACGGAGTTTTGATAAAATCACATATGAATCTTAAATAATGTAAATAAATTGCTGCTTACCTTGGCGTGAATTAATTTTCTTATATTTCTGATGCTTAGACGATTTTTGGTCTGGTTTTGGTAGCGCTTTATGTGCTGTGATCTGTTGAATTAGATATGCCTGATAAATGTGTTATGCTTGATTTTGTTGGTCAATAAAAACGTTCTCATGCTGTCAGATCACTAACTTCATTTATTATGTTTTATAAATGTGAACAATGTTTGCTTGCTGTTGATAAGTGTCTTTAAGAGGCCGAAAATATTAATTAAAAGAAAAGCTAAAGATACTTCAGCATGAGCTTTGATGCTGAACATCACGCGATGCTTTGCGACTTGGATAAGTTGCTGCGACAAATGGAAGCATAGTCAGTACTTCTATTCGAAAGGGTAGTGGCATTGGCTTTCTGTGCACTGGTTGTTGGTATTTACATCGGTCTTATGGGGCAAGTGTTCAGGGTGGCGTGCGTTATTGACACCGATGTAAGTCAATGCAGGCGCACAAACGCTTGTGTTGAGTCGCTTATCTAGAAGAAAAGAACGGCCTGGCGCTTCCTGCAGCAATAGGCTCGCCAGTCAACCTGGGAAGTATGTGCAACGGGGTGATGACGCCCCTCTCACCCCTGATAACGTAAGTGGAGTAGCACGCATGAATAACGTTTTTCGCCTGATTTGGAATCGTACCTTAGGTAGGCTGGTGGTTGCCTCTGAGGCAGCCAGGAGTCGTGATAAAGCGGCCACACAGCATGGTGCGGTAGGGCTGCTACCCGCACCGGAAGCCGCTATTTCAGGCGTGCCTGCATTTCTCCGTCCACTGACGTTGGCGGTGGTGTTGGCTGCTTTGCCGATAAGTGGTTTTTATCCGCAAGGCGCACAGGCAAATTTAACAACCAGCCCTTCAGCGGCAGGGTTTGCGCTTGTTTGCTCTGCTCCTGGTGATCAAGCGGTTGCAAACGGTACTGTTGCCTTTGCGTTGGGCTGTCGCGCACGGGCTATTGGTGATTACACAACAGCAATCGGTCTTGACTCTAGAGCGAGTGGTTACCAGGCCATCTCGGTCGGTAATGTAAGTGTAGCAAGTGGTTATAGGGCAGCCGCATTTGGTACCAGTGCGGACGCATTAGCCGATAGGGCAACTGCAATAGGGGCCGCTGCACAAGCAACAGACGTAAGGGCAACTGCAATAGGAGCCGGAGCAGACGCATCACTGGATTACTCCGTGGCATTGGGGAGTGAATCAATCGCAGACAGAAATTCAGGGGTTAGAGGCTATGATGTTAGCCTGAATTCAGCCGCTATTGATGGAAGCGCTATTGCACTAACCGAAGGTACCTGGGGAGCGGTGTCTGTAGGTGATGTAGCTGAAGGCGACTTTCGCCAGATCACGGGCGTAGCTGCAGGTTCTGCAGATAGCGATGCCGTTAACGTGGCGCAGTTGAAGGCGGTACGGGATATCGCCAGCTCTGGCGGCGTGGAATACTACAGTGTGAATGACGGCGGCGTTCCAAAAGATAACGTAGATAACCTGGGTGCGTCTGGCCTTAATGCTTTAGCGGCAGGCACTAATGCCTCCGCCGCTAAGGAGGGTTCTGTCGCCATTGGCCATAACTCGACATCAGAAGGTGTCAATGGTGTTGCCATTGGTGCCAATACGGTTAATGGCGATTACTTAAGTAATACTTTCACTCCTGCAAGTAATGCTGGCCAGGTTGCCATTGGTGATAGTGCCGAGACCGAAACGCTTGGGCAGATTGCTATTGGTTTGGATGCCAAATCGAACCAGAATGGCGGCAACTTTTCCATTGCTATCGGGGGCAGAGTAATGCCGTTGGTAATAGCAGCATTTCCATGGGCCGTGCGTCGAGAGCTGATGGTTATGGCGCCGTAGCGCTGGGCCCCTATGCCAAGGCAACACTAAGCAGTTCGGTTGCATTGGGTGACGGCTCTGTGGCTAATACTGCCGCGGGTATAAACGGTTATGTGCCTTTTGGCGCTTCGGGGGCAGATCAAAGCAATATTACTGGAACGGTTTCCACGCGTGCCTCTGTGGACGTAGGCAGCCGCCAAATTACCAGTGTGGCAGCGGGTACTGACTTGGATGATGCCGTTAACGTCAGCCAGTTGATAGCCGCTCAATCCAAGGTAGCAGCGGGGACTAACGTTGCTGATGTTGCTGTTACAGAGAACACTGATGGTGGCTCGATCTACACCGTTAATGCAGAGGGGGCGACGGTTAGCGCGGGTTCAACGAATGTGTCTGTCGCGGCAAGCACAGATGCGACCACCAATCTGACGGATTACACCGTCGACTTGGCGGACGTTGTCAATGTTGGTACGACCAACCCTGTCAATATTGATGGCAATACCGGCACTATTGATGGCCTGACTAACACCACCTTTAACCCGGACAGCTTCACCACCGGCCAGGCAGCAACAGAAGATCAGTTGAGTGTTCTGGCAACCGATGGTCTGGATTTCACCGGTAATGACAACTCCGCAGGCGATGTGCATCGTGACCTGGGGGAAACTCTGGCGATCACGGGTCTTGCCGCTACAACGGGCACCTACAGCGGTGACAACCTGAAGACGGTGACCAACCCAACAACCGGCGCGATCGAACTGCAATTGGCTGACTCTCCTGAGTTTACCAACGTCAATGTCTCTGGTGATCTAGATGTTGATGGCACGACCACGCTGGGCGACCACTTCACCGTGGTGGACGATCAGGTTACCTACAATATCGCGCCTGATCAGATCACCAACGGCACCCAGGTCGTCAACAAGGATTACGTTGACGGCCAGGCAACTCGCTTCTACAGCGTTAACAATACAGACCCAACTACGGGTAACTACGATAACCAAGGTGCTTCAGCTGCCAACGCCCTGGCAGCGGGCACTAATACGTTAGCGAGCGGTGAGAACGCGACAGCTGTCGGTAACTCGGCAAATGCACAAAGTGTGTCCGGTGTGGCCATTGGTGATGAGGCCATCGCCCGCGGCTTTGGCCCTGGTCAAGTGGCGATTGGTCAAAAAGCTGATACTTTTGGTGAAGGGGATATTGCCATTGGTAGAGATGCTAAATCGCAAGGTAATAACAATGTTGCCTTAGGTAATGGCGCCACAGTCTTTGATGCTACCGATCCTTTGTCTGTCACGCTGAGTGGCGTTGCGCTGGGCGATGGCGCGACTGTTAACTATAACGATGCGGTGGCTTTGGGCTCAGGCTCAGTGACTGATGAAAGCAGACTGAGCACAGCGGCCTATGTGCCCGCAGGCGTAACGTCTGTAGCGGCAGACACAGCAGCTAGCGAAGTGTCAGTGGGTGCCAATGGTAGTGAGCGTCGCATCACGAATGTGGCGGCAGGTGGTGAAGACACCGATGCGGTCAACGTCAGCCAGCTGAAGGCGTTGGACAGCGTCGTCGATCAAGGCTTCAACATCACCGCGGACAACAGCGGCTTGGCAGACCCTTCAATCACCGAAGATAACGTCAAGCTGGGCGAAACCGTTGATTACACCAGCGCCGATGGCAACATCGTGACTACCTTCGGGAACAACGACAACGAGATCGACTTTGGTCTGGCCAACACTATCGATGTGGGGGCCACCAATACTATTTCGATCGACGGTGACACAGGCACCATCAGTGGCCTGACCAACACCACCTTCGACCCGAACGCCACTTACACCGGTGGCCAAGCGGCGACACAGGAACAGCTGACCAGCGTTAGCGATGTGGCTAATGCTGGCTGGGACGTCCAGACCAATGGCGATACGTCGACCAACGTTGCGCCGGGTGATACCGTACAGTTCCTCGATGGCAACAACATCGATATTACCCGCACTGGTAAAGATATTACCGTTGCTACCTCGCCAGACTTGACTGTGGATAGCCTGACCATCAATAACGGTGGCCCGGTGATTAACGATGCCGGTATCGACATGGGTGACAACAAGATCACCAATGTAGCGCCTGGCACTGATGGCACCGATGCCGTCAATGTGGATCAGTTGACTAAAGTCGAAACCGACCTGACGACCAAAGGTCTGGACTTTGCAGGCAATGAAGGGGCGGATGTTCACCGTGATCTTGGCCAGACGCTGGCGATTCAGGGTGAGGCAACTTCTGGCGGTACCTACACGGGTGCGAACCTGAAGACCGTGACGGACCCGGCGACAGGTGCGATCAATCTGCAGATGACAGATTCGCCTGACTTCACCAACGTCAACGTCACCAATCAGCTGGATGTGGCCGGTGATACCAATATCGGCGGTAACACCACGATTCAGGGTCATACAACCGTTAAAGGCGACACTTACCTGGGTGATAACTTCTCCGTTGTTAACAACGAAGCCTTCTACGATGGCCCGATCAACCAGGGCGACTCTATCGTCAACAAGGACTACGTTGACAGCAAAGAAACCCATTACTACAGCGTCAATGATGACGGCACTCAGCAAGACAACTTCAACAACCTTGGCGCTGAGGGTGTCAACGCCCTGGCAGCGGGTACTAATGCATCAGCCAAAAGCGATTCTTCAGTTGCTGTGGGTGATGGCGCTACAACAAAGGTCTTTGGAAGTGGCCAGGTAGCCATCGGTAATGACGCTACCACTTTTGGCCTAGGTGATATTGCTATTGGTATGGATGCTCAAGCCAATGGTGCAGGTAATGTGGTGATTGGTGACGGTGCTAAGGCCTCGACGGTTGGCAAGAGAGATGGTGTTGCACTTGGCCATGACGCTGAAGTGACTTATGACAATGGTGTTGCGCTGGGTAGCGGCTCTGTTGCAAATGGTAGCACGCTGAGCACAGCGGCCTATCAGCCCGTTGATGTTGATGGTAACCCGATTGCTGTTGCAGCGCCCACGGCGGATAGCGAAGTTTCAGTGGGTAGTGCTGGTAACGAGCGCCGTGTGACCAACGTAGCTGCGGGCGCTGAAGATACCGATGCGGTTAACGTCAGCCAGCTAAAGGCGGTCAATCAAGTGGCCAGCCAAGGCTGGGATCTGACGGCTAACGGTGAAGCCACAGGTGAAAACATTGCACCGGGTGAAACCGCCGACTTCACGCAAGGCCAGAACATTGCGATCACGCGTACTGGTAACAGCATTGAAGTGGCCACCGCTGATGACGTTGAGTTCACCAATGTGAATGTTACTGAGCAGCTGGACGTTGCTGGTGATACGAATATTGGTGGTAACACCACGATTCAGGGCGACACGACTGTCAATGGTGACACCTACTTGGGTGACGACTTCTCAGTGGTCAACAACGAAGCGATCTACAACGTTGAGCCTGATGAAATCACCAACGATTACCAGGTGGTGAACAAGAAGTACGTCACGCAGGCCGGTGATGACCTGATCGAAAATAACCCGCTGACCTTTATGGGCGACAGCGGTACGCCGTTTGATCGCAAACTGGGTGAGCAGACCAACGTCAAAGGTGGCAACACCGGCACTCTGACCGATGGCAACATTGGTGTAGTGGCTGACGGTACCGATACGCTCAACATCAAGCTGGCCGAGAACGTCGACCTGGGCGAGAACGGCAGCGTTGTGATGGGTGATACCATCGTCAATGGTGATAGCGTCACTACCAACAACGTGACGGTGAACGAAGACCTGACCGTGGCGGGTGATACTTACCTGGGTGATAACTTCTCCGTTGTTGACAACGAAGTCTTCTACGATGGCCCGATCAACCAGGGCGATTCTATCGTCAACAAGGACTACGTCGACGGCAAGGAAACCCACTACTACAGCGTCAACGATGACGGTGTTATTCAGGGCAACTACGACAACGACGGGGCGTCTGGTGCCAATGCATTGGCGGCGGGTACCAATGCGCTTGCCCAAGGTGACAGATCGATTGCGATGGGTGATGGCGCGTCGGCTACTACTGGTGCGAGAGAGGCTATCGTGATCGGCACCAATACATCGGTTGCTGGTGGGCCTAATGCCATTGCGATTGGTAGCGATGCATCCATTGACTCAAGCCCTGGTGGGGCTGTCGCGATCGGTCTGTCCAATACCGTCTCTGCCAGTAGTAACGCCACTACTATTGGTACACGCAACACTGTTCAGAGCAGTGGCCGCTCAGTGGTGCTGGGTTATGAGAATACTGCCAACGCTCTGCTTAACCAGGGAGCACTGATTGGTACACAGAATACCATGGATTTCGGGCCCAACTGGGTTGGTGGCAGCTCGGGGGAAAACTATGGCTTCTACGCGCTGGGTAATGGCAATGCCATGAGCTGGGATGGTGGAAGTATGCGTAACAATGCCGGCAGCATGGTGCTGGGTATAGGGAATACGCTGAACATCCCGGAAGGCGATTATCAGACCAATGAAGGCAGCTACATTCTGGGTAACAGCAACAATGTGACGGTTGCTAACGGCTTGGTGATAGGTAATGGCAATATAGTCAGTGGCACGCAGTCGCTCAGCATTGGATTTGGGAACGAGGTCTCAGGGGAAGGCTCCGGTGCCATTGGTGATCCGACCGTTATCACTGGTGCGGGCTCCTACTCCGTGGGTAACGACAACACCATAGACGCTGACGAAGCGGGTACCTTCGGCAACAATAATATCCTAGCAGCCACCGCCACGGGCAGCCGCATCGTGGGTAACGGCAATAACATTGATGTGGCCGATGCCTTTGTGATGGGAAACGGCGCGGACGTGACGATTGCTGAAGGCGTGGCACTGGGTAACGGTGCCGTCGCTACGACCGGTGCCGGCATTCAGGGTTATAACCCGCTGACGGGGGCTGCCGATGGTACGGACGCGGCTATCGCGGCCACTGAATCCACTACAGGGGCGTTGGCCGTCGGTGATGCTGCTAATGGCGTCTATCGTCAGATCACCGGTGTGGCTGCTGGCGCAACGGATACTGATGCGGTCAACGTCAGCCAGCTGAAGGCGTTGGGCAGCGTCGTCGATCAAGGCTTCAACATCACCGCGGACAACAGCGGTTTGACAGACCCTTCAATCACCGAGGATAACGTCAAGCTGGGCGAAACCGTTGATTACACCAGCGCCGATGGCAACATCGTGACTACTTTCGGGAACAATGACAACGAGATCGACTTTGGTCTGGCCAACACTATCGATGTGGGGGCCACCAATACTATCTCGATCGACGGTGACACAGGCACCATCAGTGGCCTGACCAACACCACCTTTAACCCGGACAACTACACCACCGGTCAGGCAGCAACAGAAGATCAGTTGAAGAGTGTCAGTGATGTGGCCAATGCGGGCTGGGATGTTCAGGTGAACACTGAGACCGCCGACAACGTCAAACCGGGTGAAAGCGTGCAGTTTATCGATGGCAAAAATATCGATATCACCCGCACTGCGGATCAGGTGATCGAAGTAGCCACCGAGGACGATGTTGAGTTCAACCAAGTCACCATTGGGGATCCTTCGGACTCGACCACGAGCACGGTGCTCACCAATGTTGGTGGTGCTCTGGATGTGAGTGGCGATCAAATCACCGGCGTTGGCAGCGGTCTTGACGGCCAGGTGCTGGCGGATATCACCGGCGACGACCTCAACAACGCGGTTAACGTTGGTGACCTGCAAGACGTCTCAACCGCGGAAAACGGCGGCGGCTTCGGTCTGGCAGACACGGGTGGCGCAACAGTCAAGCAGAATCTCGGTGAGACCATCAAAGTCACCGACCCGGATGGCAATATCGTCACCACGGCGGATAACGATAAGGGTGAACTGCAGCTGGGCTTGGGCAATGACCTGACCATCGGCGAAGACGGCGATCCAGGTACCATCACTATCGTGGGTAAAGATGGTAAGGACGGGACTATCGGGGTTAACGGTTCTGATGGTAGTGATGGACTAAACGGTGAAACCATCACCCGTATCGTTGTCGACGATGTCGAAGTCGCCACCATGGAAGACGGCCTGAAGTTCGGCGCGAATGATGGCGTTGTCCACAGTGCCAAGCTGAACACCCAAGTAGATATCACCGGTGCGGCAGACAATGACGACTGGTCAGCGTTCGACGAAGGCCAGAACATCATGACGCAGGTAGACGGTAACAACATCACCGTTGCCCTGGCCAAAGACCTAACTGGTCTAAACAGCGCCACCTTTGTCAACTCGAATGGTAACGACCGATTCACCATCAATGAGGACGGCGTTCAGTTTGTGGATGTGAACGGTGATCGGGATGAGACGGCACCAAGCATTGCAGCAGACGGCATTGATGGCGGCGACAACCAGATCACTAGCGTCGGCAGCGGCCTGACCGGCACAACCCTGGAAACCGCTGAAGGCGACGACCTTACCAACGCGGCCAACATTGGCGATCTTCAGAGTGTCAGCAACAAGCTGATCGATGAAGGCCTGAACTTCTCCGGTGACCTGGGCGATGCCAAGGTTGAACGTGACCTGGGCGATACCCTGGCGATCACGGGCGGCCAGACCGACGCGGCTCAGCTGTCGGATGATCCCAACATCGGTGTTGTTGCTGATAACGATAACGGTGCCTTGCAGATCAAGCTGGCCAAGAACTTGACAGGGCTGGAGGAAGTCATCGTTGGCGAAAACGGCACGCCAGGCAAAGACGGTGTTGATGGAGAGCCTGGAGTAGGTCTTGACGGCCAGAACGGTGCTATCGGTATCACAGGTAAAGACGGTGCCGGTGCGGACATTACCGTTGCCAATGGTGCGCCAGGTGTCAACGGCACCGACGGTATCACCCGCATCGTCTATGAAGACGGCGAAGGTAATGACTATGAAGTCGCCACGCTGGAAGACGGCCTGAAGTTCGGCGCGAATGATGGCGATGTCCACAGTGCCAAGCTGAACACCCAAGTGGATATCACCGGTGCGGCAGACAATGACGACTGGTCAGCGTTCGACGAAGGCCAGAACATCATGACGCAGGTAGACGGTAACAACATCACCGTTGCCCTGGCCAAAGACCTAACTGGTCTAAACAGCGCCACCTTTGTCAACTCGAATGGTAACGACCGATTCACCATCAATGAGGACGGCGTTCAGTTTGTGGATGTGAACGGTGATCGGGATGAGACGGCACCAAGCATTGCAGCAGACGGCATTGATGGCGGCGACAACCAGATCACTAGCGTCGGCAGCGGCCTGGTTGATGAGAACGGTTCTCCTGTTGAGTTGGGTGCCGCGAAAGATGACACCCTTACCAACGCGGCCAACATTGGCGATCTTCAGAGTGCCAGCAACAAGCTGATCAATGAAGGCCTGAACTTCTCCGGTGACCTGGGCGATGCCAAGGTTGAACGTGACCTGGGCGATACCCTGGCGATCACGGGCGGCCAGACCGACGCGGCTCAGCTGTCGGATGATCCCAACATCGGTGTTGTTGCTGATAACGATAACGGTGCCTTGCAGATCAAGCTGGCCAAGAACCTGACGGGGCTGGAGGAAGTCATCGTTGGCGAAAACGGCGCGCCAGGCAAAGACGGTGTTGATGGAGAGCCTGGGGTAGGCCTTGACGGCCAGGACGGTGTTATCGGTATCACAGGTAAAGACGGTGCCGGTGCGGACATTACCGTTGCCAATGGTGCGCCAGGTGTCAACGGCACCGACGGTATCACCCGCATCGTCTATGAAGACGGCGAAGGTAATGACTATGAAGTCGCCACGCTGGAAGACGGCCTGAAGTTCTCTGGTAACGACAACCCGGCCGAAGGTTACGTCACCCGCAAGCTGAACGAAGAAATGCAGATTGTGGGCGGTGCCACGGACACCGACACAGCCAGCTACTCGTCAAGCAACGTGACGACAGTAGCGACGCAGGACGGTGGTATTGAAATCCAGTTCGCCGACACCCCGAACTTCCAGGGTGCGGACATGGGTGACAAACAGATCACCAGCGTAGAAAGCGGCCTGACCGGCACAACCCTGGAAACCGCTGAAGGCGACGACCTTACCAACGCGGTCAATGTAGGTGATCTTCAGAACACCACTACGAATCTGATCGATGAAGGCCTGAACTTCTCCGGTGACCTGGGTGATGCCAAGGTTGAACGTGACCTGGGCGATACCCTGGCGATCACGGGCGGTCAAACCGACGCGGCTCAGCTGTCGGATGATCCCAACATCGGTGTTGTTGCTGATAACGATAACGGTGCCTTGCAGATCAAGCTGGCCAAGAACCTGACGGGGCTGGAGGAAGTCATCGTTGGCGAGAACGGCACGCCAGGCAAAGACGGTGTTGATGGAGAGCCTGGAGTAGGTCTTGACGGCCAGAACGGTGCTATCGGTATCACAGGTAAAGACGGTGCCGGTGCGGACATTACTGTTGCCGATGGTGCGCCAGGTGTCAACGGCACCGACGGTATCACCCGCATCGTCTATGAAGACGGCGAAGGTAATGACTATGAAGTCGCCACGCTGGAAGACGACCTGAAGTTCGGCGCGAATGATGGCGATGTCCACAGTGCCAAGCTGAACACCCAAGTAGATATCACCGGTGCGGCAGGTAATGTTGACTGGTCAGCGTTTGACGAAGGCCAGAACATCATGACGCAGGTCGACGGTAACAACATTACCGTTGCCCTGGCCAAGAACCTGACGGATCTTGACAGCATCACGATCAACGATGGCCCGACGCTCAACAACAACGATATCGATATGGGCGGTCTGGATGATGCGGGTAGCCCAACCAACAAGATCACTAACCTGGCACCAGGCGACATTTCGGAAAACAGTACGGACGCTATCAACGGCAGCCAGCTGTATGACGTCTTTAATAGCGGCAATATCGAAGTTCGCTATGTCAACACCAACGATGAAGGTCTGACGGAAAGCGACTCGTTTGCCAATGGCCAGGGCTCCACGGCGGTTGGCTATGAAGCGACGGCAGAGGGTGATGAATCACTGGCGTTAGGCTATGCAGCCATGGTTCAACATCAGGGAGGCGTTGCTTTGGGTGCCAATGCTCAGGTCGGTGATGCTGAAACTGCCAACCTGGGTGGCGAACTGCGCGAAGCGCAGAATGCAAACTTCATTGAGCTGGGCGCAGGTGAAACCGCCCAGAGCTATGATTTCGCCGGCATCAACCCCGTCTCCATTGTCAGCGTTGGCAGCGCGGGTAGTGAGCGTACCATTACGAATGTCGCGGCAGGCCGTATTACGGCTGACAGTACGGATGCTATCAACGGCAGCCAGCTGTACGCGGCGGTGGACTTTATGAACGACCTTGACAGCCGTCTGACAAATGTTGAAGGCGGGGAGTTGAAGGTGTTGTCCGGTATGATCGCAATGAAGATAACACTATCAACTACGATAGCGTTACCTTGGAGGGCGATGATGGCACTACGATGACCAATGTGGCCGATGGTGATGTTGCTGACGATAGCTCGGATGCGATCAACGGCAGCCAGTTGTACGACACCAACCAGGATGTGTTGAACAACATATCCAATATTGATGACAACAGCCAGCGTATTACCAATAACGAAGGTGACATTGCTGACAACAGCCAGCGTATTACCACCAATGAGAACAACATTGGCGATATCAACGAGACGATTGATAAAGGCCTGAACTTTGGTGCTGATGAAGGCGAGGATGTTAATCGTCAGCTGGGTGACACCGTGGCGATTACCGGTGATGAGAACATCACCACCAAGACCACTGACGATGGTGTTCAGGTAACGCTGAAACGTGACTTGATGTGGATAGTGTGACCACAGGCGGAACGACCATCAATGACAATGGCTTGACCATTGAAGATGGCCCAAGTGTAACGCGTGATGGTGTCGATGCGGGTGGTCAGGTGATCACCAATGTGGCGCCCGGTGTGGAAGCAGGTGATGCCGTTAACGTTGGCCAGATGAACGAACTGGGGCAGCGGTTCCAGAACGAGATCAACAACGTCAATAACCGTATCGACGGGGTTGAGAAGAACGCCAACGCCGGTTCAGCAAGTGCCATCGCGGCAAGTTCTGTGCCACAGGCCTGGAGATCGGGCGAAAGCATGGTATCGGTTGGTGCGGGTACCTATGGAGGCGAATCAGCGGTTGCGGTAGGCGTGTCACGTCTCTCGGATAATGGCCGCTGGATCATCCAGGGTAAGGTCACCGGCGATTCGCAGGGTAACTTTGGTGCAGGCGTCGGCGCTGGCTGGCACTGGTAAGGGATAACGGGAGCATACAATGCACACTAATCCAATGTTTAAGGCGGCCCTTGGGGCCGCCGGTATGGCGGCAATCGTTACCTTGGCAGGCTGTGCTAGCCCGCCCAATAATGACCGGACGGACCTGGTAGAAGCTGGCGATGGCTGGCCGGCTCTGGACGACAAATGGTACGACGGCGGGAAGTTCGTTGAACCTGAGGCTATCCTGCGTATTCGTGAAACTCAGAGCAAGCATCAGGTTCGCCAGCTGCTAGGCGACCCGCATTTCAGCGAAGGCTTTTTCGGGGTGCGTGAGTGGGACTACGTCTTCAACCTCTATACAGGTGAAGGCAATGATTACCTGACCTGTCAGTATAAAGTGATTTACGACGACGATATGGCCTTGGAAAGCACGCATTGGCGCGACCAGCAGTGCCCTGCGCTGTTGGTACCAATCGAAGTAGAAGAGGTGGAGGAAGAGCGCCTGCTGACGCTTTCTGGTGATGTGCTGTTCGATTTCGATAGTGATGAGCTGACGCTGGAGGGTCGTCGTGCCCTGGATCGTGTTGCGCAGCAGACACTAACTGACTTTACCTTGCCAGGGTTGATGATTGCTGGTTACACGGACCGTTTTGGTAGTGAAGACTATAATATGCGTCTTTCCCAGTCTCGTGCGGATACGGTGGCGGGTTATCTATCTGAGCAGGGGATTATGCGCCGCAATATTGACACCATTGGCCGAGGTGACGCCGATCCGGTGGTGGAGTGCTCAGGTACACGTGCAACTGCGGCAGTGACTGAGTGCTTGCGACCTAACCGTCGGGTTGAAATTACGGTGAACGAACTACAACGTTAAAAATTGGAAAAGGCAGGACGATTGATAATTAATGCAGTCAAGCGTCCTTTTATTTTTATAGTCATATTAGTGCTTTTTAAGTCATTAAAGTTAACACTTTGTTTGGCTATAAAATCCTTTTAAGTAGTTATGCAAAAGTTATCGTGTTATCTACGCCATAACCGTTACAGACGCCTTTCACCGCCTGACAGAGCCTATCGAAAGAGCTATAGGCCGTCAGTGGTAACCAGCGATATTTGATTTCACGCCAAAGAATTTCGATCAGATTCAACTCAGGCGAGTATGGCGACAGATAAATCAGGTGAATACGGTGGGTCATCCAATCAATGATTTTCCGTCGAAATGCCTTGGAGTGATGCATTTTGGCATTGTCTAGCACAACAACAGCGAAGGCATCAGGATCTTTCTGTGCTGCAAATTGGTCAAACGCCTCTATAACCGTTTCACTATTCACCGTGTCCATTGTCATATGATGAAAGAACATCCCTTTTCTGGATAAAAACCTAATACATTCAATCTCTTGCTATGAGAGTAAGCAGTGACTTCCCAGGGTTGCCCTATTGGGCTCCATGCATAAGGCAGTGATGAAGACTGCGAAAATCCAGTTTCATCAAAGAAGTAAAGATCACAGGTGCCGCTGTCTTCCCATTCTTTCAATGCGTTGATCAGGCCTTGCGTATTGCGGAAATCTGTCTCGTCACGCCGTGCCTTCAGCGAGTAGCGAACACGTTTACAACTGTTACCGTTTTTTTAGAGCACGACGTAGGGTATCTCGACTGACCACTTTCCCGGTTTTTTCTTGAAACTTGGCATGCAGCACCGGCAACTGATGAGGATGATCTTCAACAAGCTGCTGCAATAACGCTATCTCGCCATCATTGAGAAGGTTTGGCCGCCCGTCGCGGGGTTTGTCTTGCAGACCGTCAATACCGTCTGCTTCCCACTGGGATAGCCATGTCGATACCGTATCGCGCTTGACCCCGAGAATGTCACGAATTTGATTGATCGTGTGCCCTTTATGGCTCAATAAGATGGCATGAGCGCGACGGCGTAAGGCTCGCTTTTCACCGTACTGATAAGCGTTATTTACAATGCGCTGTTGGTCTGGTGTCAAAGAGATGAAGCGTAACGGCTTGGACATGATGTATCTCCTCGTTGAGTTACATCTTTATACCCTATAATTATTGCATAGGCACTTAAGAAAGGCTTGCTAGGCCTATTCTGTTCAAAGAAACGTCAACAAACCCTAAAGATCCTAGCATAAAAAATACGCTATGTATTAAGTAGTTATGCAAAAGTTATCGTGTTATCTACGCCATAACCGTTACAGACGCCTTTCACCGCCTGACAGAGCCTATCGAAAGAGCTATAGGCCGTCAGTGGTAACCAGCGATATTTGATTTCACGCCAAAGAATTTCGATCAGATTCAACTCAGGCGAGTATGGCGACAGATAAATCAGGTGAATACGGTGGGTCATCCAATCAATGATTTTCCGTCGAAATGCCTTGGAGTGATGCATTTTGGCATTGTCTAGCACAACAACAGCGAAGGCATCAGGATCTTTCTGTGCTGCAAATTGGTCAAACGCCTCTATAACCGTTTCACTATTCACCGTGTCCATTGTCATATGATGAAAGAACATCCCTTTTCTGGATAAAAACCTAATACATTCAATCTCTTGCTATGAGAGTAAGCAGTGACTTCCCAGGGTTGCCCTATTGGGCTCCATGCATAAGGCAGTGATGAAGACTGCGAAAATCCAGTTTCATCAAAGAAGTAAAGATCACAGGTGCCGCTGTCTTCCCATTCTTTCAATGCGTTGATCAGGCCTTGCGTATTGCGGAAATCTGTCTCGTCACGCCGTGCCTTCAGCGAGTAGCGAACACGTTTACAACTGTTACCGTTTTTTTTAGAGCACGACGTAGGGTATCTCGACTGACCACTTTCCCGGTTTTTTCTTGAAACTTGGCATGCAGCACCGGCAACTGATGAGGATGATCTTCAACAAGCTGCTGCAATAACGCTATCTCGCCATCATTGAGAAGGTTTGGCCGCCCGTCGCGGGGTTTGTCTTGCAGACCGTCAATACCGTCTGCTTCCCACTGGGATAGCCATGTCGATACCGTATCGCGCTTGACCCCGAGAATGTCACGAATTTGATTGATCGTGTGCCCTTTATGGCTCAATAAGATGGCATGAGCGCGACGGCGTAAGGCTCGCTTTTCACCGTACTGATAAGCGTTATTTACAATGCGCTGTTGGTCTGGTGTCAAAGAGATGAAGCGTAACGGCTTGGACATGATGTATCTCCTCGTTGAGTTACATCTTTATACCCTATAATTATTGCATAGGCACTTAGTTGTCTCATCGTCAGTGAGATTCATTCTAAAGGAAAAGTGATGAAATTATTCGGTTATATCGCCACCTTCACACTGTCAGTGATTGCAGCAGTTGTGCTTTCTGTTGTCAGCGTTAATGCGCTGGCTGAACAGGACAGTGATAAAAATCAAAGTGCTCGGGTTAACCAGGGAACTGTATGCGTTGCTTCAAGCGATGAACAGGCGTTGGACTGCCCAGAAGGTGAACTATTTATGGCGCGTCTGGCCCTGAGCGAAGCTGATGTTCAGAACCCCTTGGTTCGAGAAAGCCGCTTGCTGAACACTATGGCACTTTATTGCGATACCAATTACCAGATCCATCAAACCCAGGCCGGCGTTTTATGTGTGTTGACGCACGAACGAATCAACGTCGCTGCTCAGGAAGAAGCCGCTGACGCTAGTGAAGAATAAGAAATTGAAGCGACAGCATAAACGGATGCCTGTTCATTATTTTAAACGTTTGTTTTTGAATTCTAGTAACAGGGAAGAACTCAAATGAGCAAGCCTCGCACCACCCGTCGTAAAAGCACTAAAGCAGAAGCAACTGAAAACCAGAGTGAGCACAATATGACTGAAAGTAACGCCGCTGAAAACAGAGTCACCGCTAAGCAAGAGGCGGTGGCCGTCGGTGAGAACAGCCAGGAGCCAACCATTATCATCGACGGTAAGGAATATACCCTCGAAAGCCTGGGCCAGAAAGGCCGTGAGCAGTTACAGAACCTGCGCGTTACTGACCAAGAAATGCAGCGTATGCAGGATCAGATGGCGATTGCCCAAACGGCGCGTAACACCTATGCGCGTATCTTAGCTGAAGTAGTTAAGAATATTCCCCCAGTTAAGTAACAAGCTTTCCATAGCTCTCGGATATGGCTTGTTCGGGAGCTATGATTTACGGCCTTTCAGTTCAGTCTATTAGTAACAACATTAAAGAGACCTCACCCCATGATGTTTACCCGACGGCCGAAAGTTGTTTTTAGTGTTGCTATTGTGGGAATTTTGGCTGCCTTATCTGCAAAGCCAGTTCATGCTGACTATGACAAAGGTTTAGGTGAATATCAGAAAGGCAATTTTGCATCTGCAGTGCATGAGTGGCGTACTGCTGCTGAGCGTGGTGATGGCGAATCCCAGTTTGCGCTGGGCATGATGTTTGAGCGTGGGCAGGGCGTTGGCCAGAATATGGAGGAAGCTTATAAGTGGTACCGATTAGCGGCGGATAACGACGAAGTGGATGCGCAGGTGCGGCTTGCTGGACTTTTTATACGTGAAGAAATTGACGGCAAGGGCCCTGAAGATGCAATTGAGTGGTTACAGCGCGCCGCCGAAGCAGAAAACGTTCCCGCTCAGTTCCAGTTGGGTCTGATGTATCTTGAAGGGAAGGGTGTTGATGAAGACCCTGCATTGGCAGCACGGTGGTTTTCGCTGGCTGCAGAGCAGGGCCATGTGCCGGCCCAGAACAACATCGGGAGCCTTTATGAAAATGGGCGTGGCGTTGAGCAGAGCTTTACGCGTGCCTTTGAATGGTATGAGCGCGCAGCTAAACAAGATGACCCTTTCGCTCAGAACAATCTTGGCGCCATGTATGCTCGGGGAAGCGGCGTTGAACGTAACCATGCCTGGGCCGTTTTCTGGTTTGTCAATGCGGCTCGTGGTGGTAATCAGCTAGCATTGGAAAATGTTACTATTAGTCGACAAAACCTCACGCAAAAGCAAATAGCCGCTAGCCGAGTTAATATTCGTGCTGGTAATAGTACTGATTTTGAGCGCATAGCTCAGTTGGAGCGTGGTGTCACTGTTTATGTGCTGGGCAGCAATGATGGCTGGAGTCAGGTGCATTTTGATGGTGAGCAAGGGCCTATGTTGGGCTGGGTTTCCAACACCCTAATTGAATAATAAATACACAATTTTTACATTATTGTTTTTTTGTTTACATTTGTTTCTCTGATAGTGTGTTTTTCAGGCAAAAAGTGCGTTCCAACAACACTCCCTCGGTTTGTAACCACTTGGAGTTATCATGAAGAAAATTCATCATGTCATCCGCGACACGCTGAGGTTTACTTGCCTACAGGCTTCACGTTTTTCTTTTGGTAAATTTGCCTTTGCTTCTGTCACTTCTTTGCTATTTTTGTCTTCGCCGTTGTTTGCAACGGATGAACCATCCAGCATGGCTGAAACCAGTATTCTTGATTCTACCTTGAGTCTGCCTGGTTCAGGCGTGTCAGATACTGTTCGTCAAGATGAAGACAGACCTAAAGTGCATAGGGTAATGCCTGGCGATACCCTTTGGGATATTGCCAAATTTTATTTTGATGACCCCTATGAGTGGTATTTTCTGCAGCAGGTCAATACCATTGATGAGCCGGTGCTGTTACAGCCGAATACCCTAGTCGATCTAACCCTGCAGGATGCCTTCCCTCTATCAGTGCTATACCTTTACGGTGACGCTTGGCTTATTGAGGGTGGCCGCAAGGTGGCGCTTGAACAAGGCATTGCTGTTGATGAAGGCGATATCGTCGAAACGGGCAGAGGGGCCTCACTGACGCTTGAAATGAGTGATGGCGCGCGTGCTGTAGTACCTTCCAACTCCCGCGTGATGGTAAACCGTGACGGTGAGCGTGGTATCCGCCTGATTCTCGTAAAGGGTGAGGTTGAGTCTCAGGTACCTTCTCGGCAAAACTCTGGTCGACCTTACAACATTCAAACGACCAGCGGCGTACTCGGCGTGCGTGGTACGCGCTTTACAGTGAGTTATGGTGATGCTGCGGTGCTGTCTTCAGTCTATGAAGGCAAGGTCGCTGTGCAGAGCCAGCAAATGTCTGAGCGCGCTCAGGTTGCTGCAGGGCAGGGAACGCGAATTTCCCAACAAGGTGATATTGATGTTGTCGGGTTGTTGGCAGCGCCGCAACTGTTGAGTGTAACGTCCCTGGCAGGCGGCGATTTGGAGGTGCTAGTAAAACCGATAGCACCGGCAAGCGGTTATCGGGCACAGTTAACTCGGGATGCTCAGTCGTTAGATGTGATTGCCGATCAGCGTAGCACCGCGCCAGAGTTTATTTTTCCTGAGCTTCCTGTTGGGGATTATTACCTGCGTGTTGCCGCTGTTGGAAACCAAGGTGTAGTGGGGGAATATTCCCAACGCCTGATTCCGCATTTCTCAACCGGTGTGACCGTCACTCGGGAAGGCGATGCATGGCGCTTTGATTGGAAGCGCCAGAATAATACTCCTCACAAACTAGAACTGGCATTTGATAAATCTTTTGACCAGCCCCTGATTAGCTATCCGCCTGCCACCACAGGAGCAGTATTGTTACGTCAAGTGCCGAGTGGAGAAGTCTACTGGCGAGTGGTCAAGCTGGATGACAAGGGTAATATTACCAGCGTTATTGATAGCGGCCTGCTTGATGCCTCAGGATAATTACCAGTCTTCCGGTGTCCACCTAACGCAGGCACTTCATAGGCGCTTTGTGATTACTTGGTGGGCAACGGTAAGCCTTCTGCTTCCCTTTGCTTTTCTGATTTACAGTATCTCTCCATTGCTCTCTGATAACTACTTATATGATACCTGGTTATCGTCCCAGTCTTCTCCGCCTTCTCAGGATATCCTGATTATTGAGATTGACGAACCGAGCTTGCAGTGGTTTGGACGCTGGCCCTGGCCGCGTGATATTCATGCGCGCCTGGTTGAAAAGCTTGATGCGGCGGGTGCGTCAGCGGTGGTGTTGGATATCCTGCTGATTGAGTCGAGCCGAGACTCACAGCAAGACCAGCTACTGGTAGAAGCCATGAAGGCGCATGGTAATGTCCATATCCCTCTTGCCTTGTTACCCGAACGCACCTCTGGTGCCCCCTTCCGCGATACCTTGATGCCGATACCTGCTTTGATGTTAGCGGCAGCGTCTGTGGGTCACATTAATATATCCCTCGATAGTGATGGCGTGGCTCGTGAAGTGGTGTTGAAAGAAGCGCGCGATGATGTCATCTGGCCGCAGTTAATGGCCAGTGTAGCGGGTATCCCTGCTGAGGCGTTGGATACCACCCCTGTGCGTATTCCTTATCGCGGTTGGCCCAAGCATTACCCATCGGTGTCTTACCATGACGTATTGGAAGGGCGTTTGCCAGAATCTTTCCTGAAAGACCGTATTGTACTGGTGGGTATGACGGCTCTGGGCATGGGAGATCGTTACAATATGTCATTGCTTTCGAGTGAGTTGATGCCTGGCGTAGAGGTGCATGCTCATCTGCTGGATGCCTTGCGTGACGATAATCTGATTTATCCGGTGCCGCCACTCACAGGTGCTGTGCTGGCTGGGTTGCCAATTATTATGCTGATGCTGTTGGCTTGGTGGTTACGCTTTCGTTTTATGCTGGGAATTGTCATCTTGCTTTCAGGGGTGGCAGTGGTTGGCTCGCTCTTTGCCCTTGGTTCGGGCTGGTGGTGGCCGCCTTCTGCCAGTCTGATTGCTCTTGGGTTGGCGTTTGTCGTGATTGTCTGGCGCAGCCAGGCCACGCTGTTATCCTGGTTTGAGCAGGAGCTGAAGTTGCTTTACCGTGAGCCGCCGATTCTACCTTATCGGCAGGTTCTGGCGCCGAATGAAGGGGGAAAGCTCTATCAGCAGCTACAATCGCTGGAGTTTGCCCTAACCCGCCTTGTTCAGGGGCGGCGTTTAATACTGGATGTGATGCATTCTCTGCCGCTACCTATTTTTATCCTCAACGAAGATGGCTCGGTACTCCTTGCAAACCGCAAAGCTGTGATGCTGGGAGAAAATGGTGAGCGTGCTAAGCCTGTTCAACATATTAAAGATCTGCCGGAAGTGGTTAGCTTTGAGGAAGAGCGCGAGTTTGCTGCTCTATGGCCACCCACTGCCTTTGATGGTGAAGATTCCCCCTCAGTGCTGACGGGGGTTGTGCAGGGACGTCGATGGTAGCACCTACCGGCTGGAAATGGGGCGTTTGACGACATCGACCAGCGTCATGGGCGGTGGTTGGTTGGTGTGGCTGGTCGACCTGACCAGTGAAGTGGCGATTGAAGCCCAACGTGCTAGTATGCTGAGTTTTCTTTCTCATGACATGAAAGCGCCTCAGACCCGTGCCTTGGCACTTATTGATGCTCAGCAGGAGCCTGAAAATGCGCTACCTGAAGCAAGTTTTTATGAACAGGTTGAACTGAGCCTGAGAATGAGCCTGGGTATGATCAATGACTTTATCGGCTTGACCCGAGCTAAGTCTTTTCGCTTTGAGCATGACTTTATTCTGCTTGAAGACTTGGTGATGGAAGTGCTTGATCAGGTGCGCCCGCTGGCATGCTCAAAGCGGATTGAGGTGAGTAGCGAGTTCAACCATGAGGATGGTGCCCCTGTTCTAGGCGATAAAGGCTACCTGGCTCGTGCTGTTTTCAACCTGATAGAAAATGCCCTGAAATACGGTCGTGAAAATGGCCGGGTACAGGTATGTGTTAGCGCTGATGAGCAATGGGCGACCTTGGAGGTCATAGATGACGGTGTGGGGATTGCCGATTCCGATATAGAACGCATTTTTGAAGATTTTCAGCGTAGTGATAGTGCCAATATTGCCAAAGGCCATGGTTTAGGGCTGGCATTAGTAAAAGCCGTTGCCGAAAAGCATGGCGGTAGCATCGTGTGCAAAAGCAAATTGGGCGAAGGCAGTCACTTTACTCTTAGTTTACCTGCCTGCCCCTTGGATTAATCCAGGGGTTCAATGATGTTAATATGCATCTCGACGTTGCCATCTTCTCGTTGAACGGCATGGAAACGCACATTCACATCTCGTAAGGGCATGCCATAGATTCGATCTGAATCGTTAGCATGATACGCAGGGCGCGGATCTTGGCTGACTACTTGACGAATCAGTTCACGCAGTTCTTCACCGTCTTGACGTAAATATAGCGTACTTTCCGATGCTGTTGAAAAGCTGACATTGAGAACCTTGGGTGGTTCTGGTGCGAAACCGGCACAGGTTTCCGGGTGAACATCTGCCCAAGGCAGGTAGGGCTTGATATCGACAACTGGCGTACCGTCGACAAGATCGGCGCCTTTCAGATGTAATCGAACTCCCTTCGTAGTCTCAATACGCTCAAGGGCGACCAACGATAGCCCTAGCCGATTGGGGCGGTTGGGGCTACGGCTGGCAAATACGCCCACTTTCTTGTTACCACCTAATCTGGGTGGCCGAACCATGGGTGCCCAGCGTTCAGGGTTTTGATGGAAAATAAAGTTGATCCATAAGTGACTGAAATCTTCCAAGCCGCGTACGCAAAGTGGATCATTAAACGGGGAAACAAGGGTAAGAATAGCACTGGCGGCGGTTACCAACCCAGGTTGGCGTGGCACGCCAAACTTGTCCGGGTAATCACTGCTGATATAGCCAATCGGTGATAAGCTGAAATGTAGGACGTTATTCGGTTCAGACATGGCGTTTAATGATCTGGTTGAGAAATAGGGTGGCTGAAGACCCAGCTTGGCAGATAGCCGCTTATCAGTATAAGCTGAATCATTATTTTTTGATTGTCTGATACTTTTAAGATAACAAACATCTTGATGTCCATGCACTGTGTGATATCCACAGATCCTGGCTCCGGCTTTGATACTAACAGGAGAGGCAAAGATGGCAGACGTGTTGGCTCCACTTTTCGCGAAAACAACATCACGGATTGTTTATCGTCAGGCCTTGATGCGTGATGCTGCTGATCAGGCAGAGGTTTTTTATCATGCGGTGATGCAAGGAGCCTCAAACCACTATACCTTGGCGCAGCGTCGCGCTTGGGCTAACGTGCTGCCCCGTGAAGCCAGCGCCTGGGCGGCGCGCCATTTGCTTTACACAACGCTTGTGGCGACCAGTGATAACCGTTGCGTTGGTTTTATCGAGCTGGATGGGCGCAGCGGGCGAGTCGAAACCCTTTATGTATGGCCGTCGTTGGCGGGGCGGGGTATCGGTACTACGCTGTTGATTCATGCCGAACGTCTCCTGCTAGAGGATGGTCACGCAGCGATTGAGATAGAGGCCAGTGAAATGCTGGTAGACCGTCTGTGCCGCCGCGGCTGGGCTAACTTGAACGAGCAGATGGTGGAACGGGGCGGCGAAGTGCTAAAACGCTACCGCTTACGTAAACCGCTAAATGCGGTTGAAACCTGATAGGGAATAGGGCCTCTGTTGCGGCAGTGAGTAAACGTTAAAAGGCCTTAACAGCAGGAACGCAAAATGTCGAAAAATGATAATAAGACGCCCCCATCCGCCAAGCCGAGTTTTCGCCAGGTAGTGGGTAGTGTGCTGGCCGCTATGTTCGGGGTTCAAAAGCGCAGTAATCTGGAGCGCGATAATAACCAGAGTAATGCGACGCCTTATATTATCGTCGCTCTGGTTCTAGCGGTCATTTTCATCCTGATCCTGGTATTCGTGGCTAATATTGCTTCACGCTAACGACTTCGCTTGCGCATGTCAGGAGATATTATCCAGCAAATAAAATGCCCCCGCTGGTAGCAGCGGGGGCATGGCGTTTAAATGTCTAAAACAATGCTAGAAAAAGTGTCGTTACGAACGTTCGATGGCCAGTGCCACGCCTTGGCCGCCACCGATACACAGGGTAGCAAGGCCCTTCTTGGCGTCGCGGGCAATCATTTCATGCAGCAGGCTGACGAAAATACGGCAGCCTGAAGCGCCAATCGGGTGACCCAGTGCAATGGCACCGCCGTTGACGTTGACCTTGCTAACATCCCAGCCAAGTTCCTTGTTGACGGAAAGCGCCTGGGCAGCAAAGGCTTCGTTGGCTTCTACCAGGTCAAGGTCGTCGATGCTCCAACCGGCTTTTTCCAGGCAGCGGCGGGTCGCCGGTGCCGGGCCGATACCCATGATGGCCGGGTCAACGCCTGCGTTGGAGTAGGCCGCGATGCGCGCTAGCGGCTCAAGGCCCAGCTCTTTGGCTTTTTCAGCCGAGCAAAGCATGACAACCGCAGCACCGTCGTTCAATGACGACGCGTTACCGGCAGTAACGGTACCATCTTTCTTGAAGGCCGGGCGCATGCCGCCGAGTTTTTCCGCGCTGACTTCACGCGGGTTTTCGTCGGTGTCAAAAACGATGGGATCGCCTTTGCGCTGGGGGATTTCCACCGGCACGATCTGACCCTTAAATTTACCATCACGGATGGCTTGAGCAGCTTTCTGTTGTGAAGCGGCAGCAAACTCATCCATGGCTTCACGGGTGATACTGTATTTTTCTGCCAGATTTTCGGCAGTAATGCCCATGTGGTAGTTATTGAACGCATCCCACAGGCCATCATGAACCATGGAGTCAATCGCTTTCCAGTCACCCATGCGCTGGCCGTTACGGGAATTGGGCAGTACGTGGGGAGACGCTGACATGTTTTCCTGGCCACCGGCCAGAATGACGCTAGCGTCACCACAGCGGATCGCCTGAGTCGCCAGGTGCAGTGCCTTGAGGCCGGAACCACAGACCTTGTTGATCGTCATGGCGGGAACCGCATCAGGCAAGCCGCCCTTGATGGCAGCCTGGCGCGCCGGGTTCTGGCCAACGCCGGCTGTCAGTACCTGGCCAAGCAAGACTTCATCGACCTGTTCCGGCGCAACACCTGTGGTGCTGAGGATATCCTTGATGACCAGTGCACCAAGGTCGCTGGCAGGAATACCAGCAAGCGACCCACCGAAGGCGCCAACGGCGGTACGACGAGCTGCAACAATGACCACATCTTGCATAGTAAAACTCCTAGGTAGCATGTCACGATGCCATATCGGCATTTTTGTTAATAGGCGTTCCTAGCATAGGTGAAGCTTGTGCAATGCGGCAATACACTTTTGGCAGCAAATAAAAACGGGCCGTAAAAACGGCCCGCTAATCAGAAAGATACTGGGTAGTGCAGGTTTAAAAAAGTAGCATCGCCTGAAAGGCTCAGGCTTTATCAGGCCAGCTGAACCGGGATGGCATTACTGGTATGGCTGACGTGGTTGCCTTCCTGCAGATACACCAGGGCAGGCTGATGATTATCCAGCTCGGCTTCGCTGTAATGTGCATAGCTGCAGATAATGATGCGATGGCCAGGGCCTGCCAGATGCGCTGCAGCGCCATTGATAGAGATAAGGCGGGAGCCTTCTTCACCACGGATGGCGTAAGTGGTGAAACGCTCACCGTTTTCAACGTTGTAAATCTGGATCTGTTCGTTTTCACGGATGCCTGCCATATCGAGCAGGTCACCGTCGATGGCACAGGAGCCTTCGTAGTTCAAAACAGCATGGGTGACGCGTGCCATGTGGAGCTTGGCTTTAAGCATGATGGTATGCATGAGGATTTCCTCTGTTACCGCGCTGTTGCCGTATCAGCGGCAGCGGAAGTGTCTGTTGGAGCAGGAAGCAAGACGTCAAGATTATCGATAAGCCGTGTATCGCCAAGTCTGGCTGCTGCAAGCAGAATAGCCTGGCGGGTGTTTGGTTCAACAGGGCCCAGGGTGCGATCACGCAATTCGAGGTAATCAAGCTCAAAGCCGGCATCATACAGCGCCTGACGCCCCTGTTGTAGTACCTGTTGACGATAATCGTGGTCATGGGCACTGAATTCAACCCCGCCCGCCTCAAGTGCCTGACGCATATCGCACAGGGTTTTATACAGAGCAGGTGCTTTTGCCCGGTTTTCTGCGCTCAGGTAACCGTTACGTGATGATAATGCCAGGCCGTCGTCGGCACGCACAATGGGCACGCCGATGATCTCAATAGGCATATGCAGGTCGGCCACCATCTTGCGGATGACCGCTAACTGCTGGTAATCCTTTTCGCCGAACAGGGCGATATCCGGCTGAACAAGGTTGAACAGCATGGTAACCACAGTGGATACGCCGTCGAAGTGGCCGGGGCGCGAGCTGCCGCAAAGCCCCTCACTGACGCTGGGTACATGCACATAGGTCTGCTGCTTGGTGCCGTTGGGGTACAGCGTTTCACTTATAGGGGCGAAAAGGACATCGCAGCCAGCCGCTTCCAGCGCTTGCTGGTCGGCTTCAAAGGTGCGCGGGTAGGCGTCAAGGTCTTCATTTGGCCCAAACTGCATGGGGTTAACGAACAGGCTGGAAACGACCACATCACCATGCTGACGTGCGTTCTCAATTAGTGCCAGATGCCCTGCATGCAGGTTGCCCATGGTGGGTGCCAGGGCAATGCGCTGACCCCGTTGACGGTATTCCGCCAACGCATGACGCAGCGCAGGTATATCGCGCAAGGTACGCATATCAACTCCGTCGCATTACAGCTCAATCATGCTCCATAGTAAACACCCGCTTGGAACATGACGAACCGACTATAGATGGATAACCGATTTCGGAGGCGTTTTTAAACTGCTATTAAAAACCGTTGTTAAAAACCGTTGTTAAAAACCGTTGTTAAAAACCGTTGTTAAAAACAGTGTTCAGCGGCGGGGAAGGTGCGCTGCTTGACGGCTTGATGATAATGCTCAAAAGCCTCCTGAATGTTGCCTGCCTCAGCCATGAAGTTCTTGACGAAGCGCGGCGTGCGGCCATGGGTAACCCCCAGAATATCATGCATGACAAGAATCTGGCCGTCGGTTCCGGCGCCCGCACCGATGCCGATGACGGGGACATCAAGGGCCTCGGTAATGGCTTGGCCTAGAGCGGCAGGGACGCACTCGAGAAGAATCACGGAGGCGCCTGCATCAACCAGAGTCTTGGCGTCTTCAAGGATCTGCTGGGCTTGCGCGGTTTCTCGGCCTTGTACTTTATAGCCACCTAGCTGGTAGACGGTTTGCGGTGTCAGCCCAAGGTGAGCGCAGACAGGCACACCTCGCCGAGTGAGTTCGCGTATGCCATCGGCCATCCAGGCCTCACCCTCAACTTTGACCAGTTCGGCTCCCGCGCGCATCAGGGCGGCAGAGTCTTCCAGTAAGCGCTCTGTTGTTGAGTTGCTCATGAAGGGCAAGTCCACCATAAGCAGGCTGGCACCCTTGCCGCGTGCCGCGCAGCGCGTGTGGTAGCAGATATCTTCCAGCGTCACGGGAAGGGTGCTCTGATGACCTTGTAGTACCATGCCCAATGAGTCGCCGACCAGCAGGACTTCGATACCGGCCTGGCTTGCGGCATGAGCGAAGGAAGCATCATAAGCGGTCAGGCAGCTGAACGTTTCGCCAGCGTTCTTGAACGCTTGCAGTGTGCTCAGGGTGACGGTTTTCATGGCGTGCTCTCGTATTTTTGCATTCAGCCAGCGCAATGCGCTGGATAGGTTAACGCCTTGACAGGCATTTTGGTGGCATAGCCGACAATTGTTACCTGAATATGTCACGGCTGTCGAGGGCGCTTCAACATACCTGCTGGAATCGTGCCACTGCCAACAGGCCTGGATCAGTCCAGCAGCGTAACACTGTCGCTTTGCGGAAGAGCGTTCAACCAGTGGGACAGCAACTTTTCGAAAAGCGTCAGCTGAGGGGCAATGTCTTGCAAAGGGCAAAGCACGAAGCGGCGAGCGCGGATTTCAGGATGCGGCAGCCGCAAACGCGGATGATCAAGGTCAAGCTGATCAAACAGCAGCAGATCAAGGTCGAGAGTGCGAGGCCCCCAGCGTCTTTCACGCTGACGGCGGTGGCGCTGTTCCAGTGCCTGCAGTTGATCCAGCAGGGCCAGGGGTGAGAGTTGCGTATCCACCGCCGCCGCCGCATTGATAAAGTCATCCTGGTCCTGCGGCCCTATGGGAGAGCTGCAATAAAGTGGTGAAGCCGATACCAGGCGCGTCAATGGCAGTTGGTTGAGTTCATCAAGCGCTCGACGAACCTGCTCGACAGGTTGGTCAAGGTTGCTGCCTAGCCCGATGTAGGCGCGCGAAAAAATGGGCATCTCATGCTCTCTGCCGTTGTCAGGCATCGGTTTTAGGCTTGCGCCGCCGTTTACGTTTTTTCTTGTTCCCACTGCCTTGGTCGGCGGGGTCGCTGCCGACTTTTTGTAGTAGCCTGCGCTGTTGATGTTCATCACCTTCCTGAAAGGCTGTCCACCAATCTCCCAGTCCGCTGGGTATTTCCCCCGCCTGTTCACGCAATAGCAGCAGGTCGTAGGCGGCCCGAAAGCGTGGATGCTCACGGGTCTGGAAAGCACGCTTGCCACCGCGTTGCGCAAGACGCGCCTGGAGTTCCCAGATGTCGCGCATGGGCATACCAAAACGCTTGGGAATGGACGTGTGCTGCAGCTGGCGGGAAATCACCTGCTGGGCGGCCGTCTGTAAGGCAGGAATAGGCGGCATCCCCTCGCTTTCAAGCTGCTGTTGGCGATGTACCACCGGTGCCCAGAGGAAAGCCGCCAGCAGGAAGGCGGGCGTCACTGGGCGGCCCTCAGCGATACGTTTGTCAGTGTTGGTCAGTGCTTGCTCAATCAGGCGCTCTGCCCAGGCGGCATCGGCCATGGCTTCTTCGGATTCAGGAAACAGCATGCCGAAAAGGTCATAATGGCTTAGCAGGCGGAAGGTCATCAGGCCGTGCCCGGCCATAAACAGTTTGAGTACCTCATCAAACAGCCGCGCAGGAGGAATCTGCAATAATAGCGGGGCCAGTTCGTAAATTGGCGCTTCGGTGTCATCTGCCAGCGTGAAATCAAGTTTGGCGGCAAAGCGAACCGCTCTCAGCATGCGTACTGGGTCTTCTCGATAACGTGTTGCCGGATCACCAATCAGGCGCAGGGTGCGGGCTTCAATATCCTGCATGCCATTGGCGAAATCATGAATGCTGGAGTCAGCAATACTGTAATACAGTGCATTAACGGTGAAATCACGGCGCAGCGCGTCTTCTTCGATGTTGCCCCATACGTTGTCTCTTAACAGCAAACCATCGTCAGATTGTTGCGCCAGGTGCTGACCGTGTTCGTCCTGCGGCTTGCCACGAAAGGTAGTGACTTCGATGACTTCACGTCCAAAGCGGACGTGGACAATCCGGAACCGGCGGCCGATCAGGCGCGAGTTGCGAAACAGCCCGCGCACCTGTTCTGGCGTTGCATTGGTAGCAACATCAAAGTCCTTGGGCATTTTGCCGAGCATGGCATCACGAATGCAGCCGCCCACCAGATAGGCCTCAAAGCCAGCACCGTCCAGGCGATAGAGTACTTTCAGTGCTGCCTCGCTGATATGTTGGCGAGACACAGGGTGCTCATCGCGAGGAATGATATGCGCCTGTGAGGGGTGCGTGGCGGCGCTTGGGTGTCGTACAGCGATTTCAAATGGACTCCCGGGTGGTTCAGGGAAGAGGTCAATCCTTCAGAGTGAATAACAGCCAGTGTGGTCATTAAGGTCAACCACCCAGCGGCTGGCTGGGTTAGATTGGCCACCCATCATGAGCGATGGTCAAAAAAGCTACACCGATGCACGGCTGTCAAACATCTGTAAGGCTATGTAAGAAAGTCATTGAGTGTAGCCGACGCCTTCTAGCTTGCAAAGTGCCATGCAGCGATGAATGCCAATAAGCGTGGCTGGCCAAGCGTTATATTCAGCATGAGCCCAGTTAAGGAGCGCTAAAGAGGCGTAGAGCTGGGGCTACAAACATTCTGGGACAGCGGTGAGTCGAAGGACGTGATGCAGAAACGTTGAGGCAAATGTACAAGGCTTTTTCAGGTCCCATAAAATGCAGAAAGGGAAGGCCATCTGGCCTTCCCCTTTTCAATAAGCACTTGTTACGTGCCCACAATCCGCGTCCTTGCGGCTATTCTTTTTCGTGATGGCACATCGCCCTGAATACGCAACGCAGTTGATGGTGGCTATGCTACAGCCAATTCCAATGTTGCTAGTTCCAACCGCCTCGTATTCAAAACAATAATCCAACCGCGATTTTATTCACCCAGCGTATTATTTTTGTTGGTGCCGAGTCGTACGTATGGCCTGATTTGTTATTGTTATTTCAGACAGCGCACATCGCGTCTAAATTTGAGCCTATTGCAGCGATTTTCTGTACATCCATTCTTGTTCTTGTTGGTTATGGACTATACGAACGCTGCAAATTGCAATGTCTACCTGTTGTTCTTGTTGGTGTAGCGCTTGCAGGCTTGGCCGAAATTGTTTTTGTTATGGCTCAAGCATGTGTGCTGTCAGACGTTGTTTTTGTTGGTGACGACAATCACACGACTCAATTAGGTAATTTGTTTTTCTTGCTCGTATTAGTTGCACTCGCTGTGCCAAAGAATTTAAATATCAATATAAACAATCAGTTATTGTTTTTTGGGCTGGCGATGCGAGCGTTTGGAGTAAGCAGTGTTACTGGCTGGAAGCTATTTTTGTGCGCGCGTTGTGTGGTGAGGTAACACCTTGGTGCAGCGTTTTGGGGCCATAGTATTTTTTGATAGAGGTGAAGTAGACCTTGGTCATAGATTTTTGGGCAACGCTGAAAAAACCAGATAAAAAAGCGCCAATACTTCCTGGCCTCCCAGCCTCAGTCAGGACGGCGAGGCGCCTTTTTGCGTGGAATCCCTAAGCGTTGGCGGCGTTCCCATAGACTTTTACGGCTGATGCCAAGTTTTTGAGCCAGCTCGGTTTCGCTCATCTGATCTTGGTGTTCGAGCACAAAATGTTGGAAATAGTCTTCAAGTGATAAATCGTTGTCGGCGTTCGGGTCGCTGCTTTTTCTTCTTCTGAGGTGCCTGATGGCGGGTGGGGTGACGGGGCCGCGGCTGTGCGAGGGGTGAAGGGCAAGGCCGAGGTCATCAGGGTGAATCAGATGACCTTCAGCCAGAATGACGCCGCGTTCAAGAGCATTTTCAAGCTCGCGGACATTGCCTGGCCACGGGTAGTCGCGTAAATCCTGGCGGGCCGCACGGGAAAGCCGCAAACCCTGGCGGTCATGCCGCTGGCAAGCTTTGTCGAGCAGGATGTCGGCGATTTTCAGAATATCGTCGTCGCGCTCACGCAGAGGTGGCAGGGCAATCTGCATGACATTGAGCCGGTAGTAAAGATCAAGCCGGAATTCGCCACTTTTCGAGAGTGAACGCAGGTCGCGGTGCGTTGCCGCAATCAGGCGCACATCGACATGGCGGGTTTCCACCGAACCGATCTTGCGAATTTCACCTTCCTGTAGAACGCGCAGCAAACGCGCCTGAGCATCTAGCGGCAACTCACCGATTTCATCCAGAAACAGGGTGCCGCCATCGGCCGCTTCCACCAGGCCGGTGCGCGCTGCGCTGGCGCCGGTAAAGGCACCTTTTTCATGACCAAATAACTCGGATTCAATCAGGGTTTCAGGAATCGCCGCGCAGTTGACGCAGATAAGGGCTGCGTTTGCCCGTTTGCTTTGCTGGTGAATGGCGCGGGCCACCAGCTCCTTGCCGGTACCGGATTCGCCCTGAATCAGCACGCTAACATCGGCAGGGGCGGTTTTGCGGATGCGGGTGTAGACCTGCTGCATGGCATCGCAATTACCCACCATGGTCTGGCGGCCGCCGCCCTCATCAGTAATATCCGGTGCCGGACTTTGGCGAATTGATTGCTGATGCAGAATGCGGGAAACGGTTTCAAGCAGCTCAGCGTGGTCGAACGGCTTGGCAATATAGTCGACCGCGCCCTGTTTAAGCGATTCGATTGCCGAGCGCATACTGGCATAGCTGGTCATGATCAGTACGGGTACCGGCGTGGCGCGCTCTATCAGCGCGGTTCCAGGGTCTCCCGGCAGGCGCAGATCGCTAATGATCAGGCTGTAGTCAAGCAGCTCCAGGTCATGACATTCTTCAACGCTGCCTGCCTCAGTGACGTCGTAGTCGTTACGTTCCAGCAAGCGCTTGAGCGCGCTGCGTATGATGGCTTCATCCTCAACAATCAGAATCCTGGGCATGGGGCTTCACATCATCCTGTTGGTAAAGTGGCAGCCATAGGGTAATGGCTGTGCCGCAAGTATGTCCGGGCGGCGGCGATGCAACATCAATCCTGCCTTGATGCTCACTGATGATCTGGTAAGCCAGTGACAGCCCCAGCCCGGTTCCCTTGCCGGCCGGCTTGGTCGTCGTGAAGGGTTCAAAAAGACGATCGCTGATGGCAGGGTCAATACCGCTGCCATTATCGCGCACCTGCCACCAGGCGCGTTGTTCAGTGATGCCGGCGCTAATCTGTATCTGGCCATCTGACTGGCAGGCATCCCGAGCATTGCTCAGTAGGTTGACCATGACCTGGGTAAGCCGCTGGGCATCGCCGCACACTACAATATCCTCTGGGCAGGTATTGATAAAGCGGGCATCGTCGCTGCTGCGTGCCAGGTGGATCAGATGCAGGGCATCCTCACTGATCATTGACAGGTTGACCGGTTCGCAAGGCAGCGGCAAGGCCTGGTGGCCACCGTGAGCAAAGCTGACCAGGGTATTGACGATTCGAGTGACTCTTTGGGTCAGCTGCTGGATATGGTCGGCGGTTTCCAGCAGGGCCGGATCCTCCGTGTCATAGCGTAAATTCTGTGCCAGCGATGAAATGCCGGTAATCGGGTTGCCGATTTCATGGGCCACGCCTGCGGCTAGCTGGCCGATCGATGCCAGGCGTGCGGCATGAACCAGCTCATCTTCCAGGCGTTTCATTTCGCTGTGATCTTCAATCAGCACCACGCTGCCACCACGGCTGTCGTAGCCGCTTAATTGCGCCGTATGTAAGGTCAGGAAGTAGTCTTGACCATGCAGGTGAGCGGGCTCTTTGTAAAGCGGCGTGGCCTCGCTGTGCAACGCCTTGCCGAGCAGGGTTGACCAAGGCAGCGGAAGGCTGTCCAGGCGTGAGCCAATGATGCTGTCGCCGTTAATACCGGAAAGCTCGGTCAGGGCGTTATTCCACATCAAGAGTTCATCGTCATCGCCAAAGACGCATAACCCCACGGGCAGATAAGCCAGGGTCTGGCGATGATGGCGACGTAGCCCATCGAGTTCGCGGGCCAGGCCGGTCAGCCGAGAGCGGTAAGCTTCCAGGCGGCTTTCAACGAAGTGAATATCGTCGGTCGCTGGAAGGTCATCATGGCGGTAGGGCAGGTAGCGGTCGACGATATCACGCGCCACAGAAGGCCCCATCAAGCCTGAAAGATTGGCCTGAATGCGGTCGCGCAGGCGCCGCAATGCGTAAGGTCGGCGCTCCTGAGCATCAAGATTGAGCGCTTGAAGGGCGCGGTTGACCTCGCGGCTGGCAGCCTCGTCGCCCAGGGCCTGGGCCAGATGCAGGGTGAAATCGGCCACCGTGACGGCTTCCAGCGGCATGCGCTTGGAGCGAATCACGGCGTCAACGGAACAGGCTTCAGCGGCGGATTTTTCGCCGTCAGAGGTGCGGCTGAACAGCGAAACGCAAATCAGCAGCAGAATATTAATCGACAGGGAGAGCAGGGTGATCTGGTACCACAGCGGCGCATCCGCAGGCGTTAGCGGCGTAAACGGCAGGCTGGGCAGGGGAAGATCAACAAACAGAGGTAGCCATAACCCCCATAGCCAGATGCTCATCCCGGCCACCAGGCCAGTAATGACGCCATTACGATTGGCGCCCGGCCAATACAGCAGGGCCAGCATGCCGGGCAGACATTGAGCCATGCCAACAAAGGCGGCGAGCCCAAGGGTAGAAAGATCCGGCTGGTGGCTGACGCTTTGATAGAACAGCCAGCCGCTGATAATAACGCCGATAATCAGGGCGCGACGCAGCCAGCGTAACCAGCCATAAAGATCCGTGCGCGCTTCCGGCGGACGTGCTACCAGCACAATATGGTTGAGCACCATACCGGAAAGTGCCAGGGCAATAATAATCATGGTGCCGCTGGCGGCGGCAAGCCCGCCGATAAAGGCCAGTACCAGCACCCCGCTATGTTCGCTGACCATGTAAATGGCATAGGCGGGAAGCTCAATGGGTATCTCGGCTTGTGATTGGGCGGCCCACCAGATCACGGGCACGGGGAGCGCCATCAACAGCAGAAACAAGGGGAGTGTCCAGCTGGCCTGTAGCAGCGTTTGGCGTGATAGCCCTTCTGCAAAGGTAATATGAAAAAGGTGCGGCATCAGGAAGGCAGCGGCAAAAACAGCAGCAGGAAAGTACGCCATTGAGCCGCTTCCAGTTTGGGTGTCTGTTGCTGCAGCGCCTGACCTTCGTTGGCCAACCATTGCTGTACATGCTGTGGCCCGTCGAAAACGCCCCACAAAGCGACGCCCCCAACACCAGTATGGCCGTCAGTTTGGCAATCGATTCCAGGGCAATGGTCGCTAGCAGCGTGTCGTGGCGAGCATGCTGGTCGCTGTGGCGAGCGCCAAAAAGACCGCAAAAGCGCCAATCATCAGGCAGAAAACCAAGGCAATGCCAGAGCCTTGGTGGCTGCCGGTGAGCATATCAATGCCATCACCCAGGGTCTTGACTTGTATCCCCAGCAAAGGCAGCACGGCGAGCAGGCTGATCAGGGTCACCAGAGTACCCACCCAGCGCGAACGAAAGCGAAAAGCAAACAGATCGGCCAGTGAGGCAAGCTGATAGGTGCGGGTGATGCGCTGAATGGGCACTAGCAATACAGGGGCCAGCAGAAAGGCACCTGCAGCACCCAGATAATAGGCGAGATAGCCAAACCCGGCATGGGCGGCCAGTTCCAGGCTGCCATAAAACGCCCAGGCACTGGCGTAAACGCCGAGTGCCAGGGTGTAAACAACCGGATGGCGCAGCAGCCGCACGGGGATCCAGCCGCGCTCGGCTGCCGTGCCACATACAAACAGCAGCGCCAGATAGCCGATGCCTAAAAACAGCAGTAGAGAAGTATCCAGCGTCATTGATTCAACGTTCATCCAGCTTCCTTTTCTGTTCCAGCCAGATGGTCAAGGCAATCAGGCTACCCCAGATCAGAAAGGGGCGGTACCAGGCGATATCCGGGTTGCCCCAGCCATTCATCAGCAGAGGCGACAGCAGATAGCCGCTAAACACCAGAAACAGCACTATGCGATAAACGTACACGGCGACTCCTTGAGTGAAGGCTAGCAGGCGTAGCGGTGTGGCTCAGCCTTCAGTTTTGCGACCTGCCAGTTCTCAATAGCCCAGGCCAGCTGTTCGCTGACAGTGGCATTGGTCAGCTCGACGGGGGGGACTGGTCGAGTAGCTGCAGCGCCTTGAACAGCTGCTGACGAATGGCGTGGGTGTTGTCAGCCAGCGCCGGTGCCAGGTTCTGCTTGGAGAGCTTCTGGCCCTCTTGGGTCACGACCAAGGGCAGATGCAGGTAGCGTGGCTGGGGGTAGCCCAATGCCACCTGCAGCTGGCGTTGCCAGGGCGTGTTGTCCAGCAGGTCGATACCTCTGACTACATCAGTGATGCCCTGATGGGCATCGTCAACCACCACGGCGAGCTGGTAGGCCCAGAGGCCATCCTTGCGCTGTAGCACCACATCGCCGTATTCCGCCGGGTCGTGGGTCTGCGAACCAAACAGGCGATCCTGCCAGTTAACTGGGCGTTGGCCAAGGTCGCTGCGCAGGCGCCAGGCAACCGGCTGTCCAGGGGCTTGTACGCCATTACGGCACCAGCCAGGATAAATGGCATGATCACGCCACTGTTTGCGCGAGCAGCTACACGGGTAGGCTAGCCCTTGGGCCTTCAGCTTTTCCAGTGCCTGTGCATAGGCCTCGCCCTGTTGATGTTGCCAGCTGATGTTACCATCCCAGTGCAGGCCAAAGGCCTCCAGCTGGTGCAATATGGTGTCTGCTGCGCCGAGCGGGCAGCGAGGCGGGTCAATGTTTTCAATGCGCACCAGCCACTCACCTTGAGCGGCACGGGCATCCAGGTAGCTGCCTAGCGCTGCTACTAATGACCCCATATGCAAGGGGCCGGACGGAGTAGGCGCAAAGCGGCCACGGTAGGCGGTGAATGAAGGCATGAGCATAGTGTCGCCTTTGCGGATGACGGTTCAACAAACAAAAACGGGCACCTTGCGCAGGTGCCCGCCCGTCGTGCGGTGATGGCATCAACCGCCGAGCTGTTTTTCCTTGAGTTCAGCCAGCGTCTTGCAATCGACGCACAAGGTGGCTGTTGGGCGTGCTTCGAGGCGGCGAATGCCGATTTCCACTCCGCAGGCCTCACAGAAGCCGTAATCGTCTTCATCAATCTTGTCGAGCGTCTCATTGATCTTTTTCAACAGCTTGCGTTCACGATCCCGAGTGCGCAGTTCCAGGCTGAACCCCTCTTCCTGGGTGGCGCGATCCGCAGGGTCGGCATAGTTGTTGGCGTCCTCCTGCAGGTGACGCACTGTGCGGTCGACCTCTTCCATTAAATCCTGCTTCCAGTCGAGCAAAAGCTGACGGAAGTGCTCTAGCTGCTGCTCGTTCATATACTCTTCACCCGCTTGCGACTCATACGGAGTGAATGATTTGGACGCTTCCGCTTTCTTTTCCGCTACTGGCATGGGACTGCCCCCTACATAAATGACTACCAAAATGATGGCTTATCAACCATCCGCGAGGTAATGATCGCGTGCCAAAAGGATGCTTGTTTAGCTGAAATGTTCTTTTTTGCAAGCATAATAGCTGCTTTTATATGATGGTTTATCTCATAACCGCCTGCTTACTGGTCTCGTGACCGCTTTCATGACCGCCTCTGTTGTCGAGTCTGACGGGGATTGTCATTGAAAACAAAGTCGGCAATATGGCGGGCAGACATTAAGGAGTCAGCATGGTGTGGAATTCGCGCGTCGCCAAGGTCGCCCCTTTTCGAGTGATGCACCTTCTTGAAATGGCCCAGGCACGCGAAGCGAGCGGGCATGATGTGATTCACCTGGAAGTGGGTGAGCCTGACTTTCCCTCACCTGAACCGGTGATGGCTGCCGGGCAGGCGGCGCTAGCCGCGGGGCAGACGCGCTACACGCCGGCCGCTGGTCTGCCTGCCCTGCGTGAGGCTATCGCACAGCACTATGAGCGGCATTTTCAGGCGAAGGTTGATCCGTCACGGATTCTGATCACGCCCGGTGCTTCAGGGGCTTTGCTACTGGCCAGCCAGCTATTGGTAGAGGCCGGTGACCGGGTGTTAATGGCGGACCCGAATTATCCGTGTAACCGGCACTTCATGGCCTTGGCGGGGGCCGAGGTGGATGCTGTGCCCGTCGGGCGTGAGACCGGCTGGCAGCTGGACGCCAGCCTGATAGCGGCTCACTGGCGGCCAGCTACCCGGCTGGCCATGCTAGCATCGCCTTCCAACCCGACAGGCCACACGCTGAGTGCTGAGGCGTTACAGGCCGTGCAGCAAGCGGTGCGCCAACGGGAAGGCCACCTGGTAGTTGATGAGATTTACCAGGGGCTGAATTACGATGATGCACCGCTCTCTGCGCTGTCGCTCAGCGATGATGCGTTTGTGGTTAACAGTTTTTCTAAATACTTTGGCATGACCGGCTGGCGCCTGGGCTGGCTGGTCGCGCCGGAAGGGGCGGTTGAGCCTTTAACGCGGCTTGCCCAGAACGTGTTCCTGGCGGCATCGACGCCCGCGCAACACGCCGCTCTGGCGGCCTTTACGCCTGAGTGTCGCGAGATTCTTGAAGACCGTCGACAGATTCTGAAAAACCGCAGGGATGTGCTGTTGGCAGGCTTGAGCAAGCTGGGGTTGGCACCGGACATGCCGCCTCAAGGAGCGTTTTATCTATGGCTGGATATTTCCCGCTATAGCCGTGATAGCCAAGCGTTCTGCGAGCAGTTACTGGTAGAGGAAAACGTGGCCATCACGCCGGGTATTGATTTTGCCGTGCAGGGCGGTGAGCAGTTTGTGCGTATTGCATTCACCACGGACGTGGCGCGTCTGGAAGACGCTATTGAGCGGATTGCGCGCTTTGTGAGCCGCCTGTGAGCCTGCAGCATTACCCTCCCTTGGTGGCAGGCACCCTGCAGCGGCGCTACAAGCGTTTTCTGGCGGATGTCAGGCTGGATGATGGCCGCGAGGTGGTGGCACACTGCCCGAATACCGGTTCAATGAAGGCGGTCAATGTGCCGGGCGCCAGGGTATGGTTATCGCCAAGTGACAATCCGGCACGCAAACTTGGCTGGACCTGGGAATTGATTGAGCTGCCTCAGCCAGATGGTAGTGCTGCCTTGGTCTCAGTGCATACCGGGCGTACTAACAGGATTGTGGAAGCTGCTCTTGCAAAGCAGCAGATCGCGCCACTTGCGAGTTTCGTGACCCTGCGCCGTGAGGTCAAGGTGGACGATGCGCGCCTTGATTTTATGCTCACAGATGCCAATGGTGAGCGCACCTGGGTAGAGGTCAAGCAGGTCACCCTCAAGGAAAACGACGGCCACGGCTATTTTCCTGACGCCGTCAGCACACGCGGGCTAAAACATCTGCATACGCTGGCCAGGCTGGCGGAAAGCGGCGAACGGGCAGTGCTGCTGTTTTGCGTTGCCCATGAAGCCATTGAGGACGTCACCGCTGCCGCGCATATTGATTCCGCCTATGCGGCGGCGCTTGAAACGGTCGTGAATAAAGGCGTCGAAGTGCTTGCCTATGGCGTTGAGTTTGAACGTGACGGGGAAACGCCCGTCGCGGTGAGGCTGGCGCGGGCGCTGGTGTTTCAAGGTTCGATATAGTGTTTCAGCGTTCGATATAGAACCGCTCTACAAAGCTAACCGTTTCCGGCTCGGCATTGCGGTCATAGCGTACATCAAGAGTAAAGCGCATGGGTTCGTCATGGCGTAGCTTGAAGGTTGATATCTGATTGATCGTATCGTTTTCACGCATGGTCTTGAAACGCAATGATTCCTCACTGCTGCTGCCGGAAAGCTCGCCTACGCTGCCCTCAATGCTGGCACTGACGGGTGCCATGCTGCCGTCTTCCTGCTCCTGCAGGACGCTGACATTGACCAGCCCAAGCCCCACGCTGCGCTGAATACCATACGTCTGAGCGACTTCTGGGCTGAGAAAATCAGTGCTGATGGCGCTGTAGTGAATCTGGTAATCATCTATCTCGGTGTATTGTTGTGCGCAAGCGGCGGTGGCACCCAGGCTCAGGCCGCTAACCACAAGGCTGCCTAGTACAGCCCGCTTGAGAAGCTGTGCTCGTGATAACGCTTGCTTGAAAGTTGTCTCTAGCATGGTCGTGATTCTCCCGTGATCAAGAACGGCGACGAACGCGAAAAATGGCAATTTCCCCAAACAGGTTAGGCCATAAACGCGATGTCCAATGGCCGCGGTGGTCACCCACGCCAACGGCGCGGTCAACGATCATCAGACCCTTATCGCGGCACAGGTGTTCAAAGTCGTTGAACGTCGACAGGTGGATATTGGGTGTGTCATACCAGGCATGCGGCAATGACTTGGACACTGGCATATAGCCACGCAGGCCAAGGTGTACCCGATGACGCCAGTAAGCAAAGTTAGGGAAGGTAATAATGCCTTCCTCAGCGACGCGAAGCATTTCATCGAGCATTTTATCCGGGCGGCGCAGCGCCTGTAGCGCCTGGGTCATGATCACCAGGTCATAGCTGTTAGCGCTGAAACTGCTTAGCCCATCGTCGAGGTTATGCTCGATGACGCTCACGCCACGGCTGATGCAGCGGGTAATGCCATCCGGGTCGATTTCAAGTCCGTAACCACTGACATCTTTATCCCGAGCCAGCGCCTCAAGCAGGGCGCCATCGCCACAGGCCAGATCCAGCACGTGAGCATTTTCGGGAACCCAGTCGTAAATGATTTCCAGATCGGCGCGCATCACTGAGTCACCTCATCGTTTGCTGGCATTATCCCTGCCTCTTTGGCCGCGCGCTGCATGAAGGCGCTAAAAACCGCGTGGTAGCGATCATCCGGCAGCAGGAAAGCATCATGGCCATAGGGTGAGTCGATATTCGCATAGCTGACGGGTTTGCCCGCCTGAATCAGGGCATCTACCAGCTCCCGCGAGCGGGAGGGCGGAAAGCGCCAATCGCTGGTAAAGCTCACCACCAGAAACGGGCATTGCGCAGGGGCCAGAGCCTCGGGCAGATTGCCGGCGTAACGCGCCGCCGGGTCAAAATAGTCGAGCGCCTTGGTCATTAGTAGGTAGGTGTTGGCATCAAAGGTGGTCGAGAACGTATCGCCTTGATAACGCAGATAAGATTCCACCTGAAATTCGACATCGAAGCCAAAATTAAGATCATTGGTGCGCAGGTCACGCCCGAACTTGCTGCCCATGGCATCTTCAGAAAGATAGGTGATATGACCGACCATGCGCGCTAGCTTGAGCCCGCGCTTGGGGAGGGTCTGATGCTCACTGTACCAGCCAGCGTGGAAATCCGGGTCTGAGCGAATGGCCTGGCGGGCGACCTCGTTAAAGGCAATATTCTGCGCTGATAGCCGGGGCGTTGCGGCAATCACCACCGCATTGGCGATGCGTTCCGGAAACGCCATGCTCCACTGCAGCACCTGCATGCCGCCCAGGCTACCGCCTACTGCGGCTGCCCAGCGTTCAATACCCAGACGGTCAGCCAGGCGCGCCTGGCTGTTGACCCAGTCACTGACGGTCACCAAGGGAAAATCCGGCCCCCACAGGCGGCCGGTGTCACTATTGTGGCTCAATGGCCCTGTGCTGCCGTGGCAGCCCCCCAGGTTGTTCAGTGATACGACAAAAAAGTGGTTGGTATCAATCGACTTGCCGGGGCCGATGTGGGCATCCCACCAACCGGGTTTGCGTTCTTCATCGTTGTGATACCCAGCCGCGTGATGATGGCCAGAAAGCGCATGACAAATCAGAACGGCATTGCTGCGTTCAGCATTCAGGCTGCCGTAGGTTTCATAAACCAGGTCAAAATCGGGCAGCACTTTTCCACACGCCAGGGCAAGCGGCGTATCAAAATGCGCTACCTGCGGCGTAATAATCCCCACGGAGTCCGCAGGAAGCGGGTCATTAAGACGGTGCGACTCAGGCATGAAAGACGTTACCCCGGGTATTCAAAAAAATCATTGAATGAATCACAGCCCGACCAGAGCGCCGGAAATACCTGCTGCTCTTACCAGCGCCCCTACCACCAGGCCGTCGAGAAGATTGATGGCAATAAATACCACGATGGGAGACAGGTCGATCATACCTAATGGCGGAATGACCTTGCGCACGGGCGCCATGATGGGCTCGACCAGTTGCATCACCAGCATTGCTCCCGGATGGCTGGCATTGGGAGCCACCCAGCTGAGAATGATCATGATGATCAGGGCAAAGAAATAAATCTTCAGAATGGCGTTAGCAATAGCAGCGACACCGCCGATCAGCAGGCCGACAATCGGTGGAATGCCAACGCCGACCAGCATAAAAATGACGACCATGCTGACGACTTTAAGGGTAAAGCCAGCGGCCAGGGTGGCGAGGTCAAAGCGCCCGGCCACCGGGCCAAGAAAGCCCTGGAACAGCCCCACCACAGGCTGGGTGATCTTGACCACGGATTGACTCATCGGATTGTAATAATCCGCCTGTGAAGCTTGCAGTAAAAAACGCAGCATCAGGATAAACAGGTAGATATTGATCAGTGAGTTGACCAACATCAAGCCAGCGCTGCCCAAGGAATTGCCCATAGAAGATCTCCGTTATTTAAATCGTCGTAAAGTGGTTATTAACCGGCGCTAAGCTCTTTGGACATGGCCTGGGCGCGGTCGGCGCAGGCTTGCATGGCATCAGCAATCGTTTTACGCAGCTCGGCGTCTTCCATGTGCTGGATGGCGCGTTCGGTTGTGCCGCCGGGCGACATGACATTCTGTTTCAAGGTGGCGGGTGTGTCTTCGCTGCGTTGGGCCATGGTGGCGGCACCCAGTGCCGTCTGAATGGCCAGGCGGCGTGCGGTATCAGCAGGCAGGCCCAGTTTGACGGCAGCTTCTTCCATGGCTTCAAACATCAGGAAGAAGTAGGCCGGAGCACTGCCGGAGACGGCGATCACGGCATCTATCAGTGCTTCGTCTTCAACCCACTCAACAATTCCAACGGCTTCCATCATCTGGGCAGCCGTGTCGCGCTGTTCAGACGTTACCGCCTGATTAGCAAACAGGCCGCTGGCACCGTAGCCAACCAGCGAAGGCGTGTTAGGCATGCAGCGCACCACCGCGTGGCCCCCGCCTAGCCATTGATTGATGGTTTCGGCATCAAGACCCGCGGCGATGGAAACAATCAGCGGGCGTTGCTGCAGGACGGTTTCCTGCATGGCCTCGCACACGTCACGCATGATTTGAGGCTTGACGGCGAGCACAACCACATCGGCATTGCAAATGGCCGCATTGTTATCCGTCTGGGTATTCACTCCAAAGCGCTGGCTGACAGGGCGCAGCATGTCCTCAGTGGGAGACGTAGCGGTAATGCTGTCAGGGGCAATGCCGCTGTCGATCAGCCCGCCGATAATAGCGCTGGCCATGTTACCTGCGCCGATAAAAGTGATGTTGGTCGCCATGAAAAATCCTGTTGTAAAATGTGTGTTTCAGCGGTGGTTAGGCCCTAGCGCGCGTCGCGAGCACCAAAAATAGCGGTGCCCAGCCGCACCTGAGTCGCGCCTTCAAGAATGGCCGCTTCGAGGTCATCACTCATGCCCATCGAAAGTGTATCCAGCGGCGCATCCGGCAGGTCGCTTTTGAGGCGTTCAAATGCTTCCCTTAATGCTGCCAGCGGCTGGCGCTGCGCCTCCAGCGTATCGGCTGGCGCTGGAATGGCCATCAAACCACGCAGCCGAAGACGGGGCAGACGGGCGACCTCAGCGGCCAATTCGCCCAATGCTTCCGGTAATACGCCAGATTTCGTTTCTTCCTTGCTGATATTGACCTGAAGGCAGACGTTGAGCGGCGCACTGTCATTGGGGCGCTGCTCACTGAGGCGCTTGGCAATTTTCAATCGGTCAACGCTATGCACCCAGGCAAAGTTTTCCGCTACGGCACGGGTTTTATTCGACTGTAACGGCCCGATAAAATGCCATTCAATGTCAGCCAGATCGGCGAGTTCAGTCTGCTTATCGAGAGCCTCTTGCAGATAGTTTTCTCCGAACGCCTGTTGACCTGCCGCATACGCCTGGCGAATCATGCTGGCAGGCTTTGTCTTGCTCACCGCCAGCAGTGTGGCATCGGTGGTCGGGCGTCCAGCGTCGATGAGCGCCTTTTCCAGGCGATGGCGTGCCCGGATGAGCGACTCAGAAAGCGCATTGTCTGTCATACTCGATTACCTTACCGCAGCTGGGAAGAAAGATGGATATTACCGAACTGCTGGCATTCTCGGCAAAGCAGAATGCCTCTGACTTGCATCTGTCGTCAGGCCTTCCGCCCATGATACGCGTTGACGGCGATATTCGCCGACTCAATGTGCCCGCCATGGACAATAAGGAAGTCCGCGCGCTGATTTACGATATTATGGGCGATCGCCAGCGGCGTGACTACGAAGAGCACCTGGAAGTCGACTTTTCCTTCGAAGTGCCGGGGGTAGCGCGCTTCAGGGTGAACGCCTTTAATCATGCCCGAGGGGCCGGGGCAGTGTTCCGCACTATTCCAAGCGAAGTCTTGTCAATGGAAGCCCTGGGGCTGGGCGAGGTGTTTGAACGCTTGGCCATGCTGCCGCGCGGGCTGGTGCTGGTGACCGGCCCCACAGGTTCAGGCAAAAGTACCACTCTGGCGGCGATGATTGACTATGTTAATAACCACCGCTACGAGCATATTCTGACCATCGAAGACCCGGTGGAATTTGTGCATACCAGCAAGCGTTGCCTGATCAACCAGCGTGAAGTTCACCGCGATACCCATAGCTTTGCAGATGCCTTGCGCAGTGCCTTGCGGGAAGATCCAGACGTCATTCTGGTGGGTGAACTGCGTGACCTGGAAACCATTCGCCTGGCGTTGACGGCTGCTGAAACCGGGCATTTGGTGTTTGGTACCCTGCATACCACTTCGGCGGCGAAGACCATTGATCGTATTGTTGATGTCTTCCCCGGCGAGGAAAAATCCATGGTGCGCTCAATGCTCTCGGAATCCCTGCAGGCGGTGGTTTCCCAGACGCTACTTAAACGTGAAGGCGGCGGACGGGTGGCCGCTCATGAAATCCTGATCGCTACCTCGGCTATTCGTAACCTCATTCGCGAAGACAAGATTGCGCAAATCTACTCGGCCATGCAAACCAGCGGTGGCCTGGGGATGCAAACCCTGGATGCCTCGCTTAAACAGTTGGTGAAGGAAGGTTTGGTAAGCCGCGAAGATGCCCAGTCGCGGGCCAAGGGTGAACTTTCCCTGTAAGGGTATGCGATGCCTATCAGCAAATGTCCAACGGCAGGATTGAGGAGGATGTGATGAGCCAAAGCGTGACTCCCACAGAGTGGCTGCATCAGCTACTGGATATCATGGTCGAACAGCAGGCGTCTGATTTGCTGGTATCCGTCGGTGCACCGCCCAGCCTGAAAACACCAGATGGTCTGATGCCGCTTGGCCAACAGGGGCTGAATGAACATCAGGTTCGTGAGTTGGTGATGCATACCCTTCCTGAAGGTCTGCGCGCGCGTTTTCAGCAGGAGCATGAAGCCAATTTTGCGCTGAGTATTGGGGGTAAAGGCCGCTTCAGGGTCAGTGCCTTCCAGCAGCGCAATCAGTTGGCGATGGTGGTGCGACGCATCAGCCATGAGATTCCTAAGCTTGAGCAGCTGGGAATGCCTGCAATGCTGGCCTCCCTGGCTCAGGAGAAACGCGGCCTGGTGCTGGTGGTGGGCGGTACCGGTACGGGCAAGTCGACCACTCTAGCCTCAATGATCCAGCAGCGTAATGAAACGCTGGGTGGTCATATCATCAGCGTTGAAGATCCGATCGAGTATCTTCATCCACACAAGCGGGCGATTATCAATCAGCGCGAAGTCGGGATCGATACCGAGTCTTTCGAGGTCGCCTTGAAGAACACTTTGCGCCAGGCGCCTGATGTGATTCTGATTGGTGAAATCCGCACCCGCGAAACCATGGAGCATGCGCTGACGTTCGCCGAGACGGGCCATTTGTGTCTGGCGACCTTGCACGCTAACAACGCCAACCAGGCATTGGATCGGATCATTCATTTCTTCCCTCACGAACGTCATGAGCAGATCTGGATGGATCTGTCGCTCAACCTGAAGGCAGTGGTGGCCCAGCAGTTACTGCCTAATAAAGCCGCTGGCCGTTCGGCTGCTGTGGAAATCATGCTGCGTTCGCCACGCATTGCCGATCTGATCAGTAAAGGTGAGGTGGGCGAGATCAAGACTACCATGTCGAAATCCCGTGATGATGGTATGCAGACGTTTGATCAGGCGCTTTTTGATCTTTTCAATGCAGGTAAGATCAGTGCCGATGTTGCGCTGGCGCATGCTGATTCTGCCAATGATCTACGCATGATGATGAAGTTCGGTGGCGCCAATGACACATCGGCCACTGGGTTGGAAAACAGGGTGCCCAGTGGCTTGGCGTTACGTGATGAAGATGATTACTGAATCAGGTGGATGTGAAGGTAGTTCAGGGCGCGTAGATACCGCCGAGTACGCGAGTGCCTGCAGCGCCAGTCACGCTGGGCAGGTTACCCGGGAGTTGATGTAAACGCCGGTAGGCTAACCACGCGAAAGCCCCAGCCTCAATCCAGTCTGCTGGCCAGCCCCAGGTATCTGGCGTCATCAGAGTGGCCTGAGAAAGGCGCTCGGCAATACGCTTGCACAGATCACTATTACGCGCGCCGCCCCCGGCAATAATCAGCTTGAACGGCTGATGCTGGGCCAGTTGCTGAACGCCCTCGGCAACGCTTCTGGCCGTCAGTTCTGCCAGGGTGGCTTGTACGTCCTGAGCCGCCTCTTGGCCGTTAAGGTAGCCTTCTAGCCAGGTTAAATGAAACAGCTCACGCCCGGTGCTGCGGGGTGGTGGCTGGTGAAAGAAAGGCTCACTCAACAGGCGTTCCAGTAACGATAGGTCGACGGTGCCGCTATTTGCCCAGTGGCCGTCACGGTCAAACAGCGCATCACTATGATGACGCTGATACCAGGCATCCAGCAGCACATTAGCTGGGCCAGTATCGAACCCCAGCGGCGTGCCATTTCCAGCAGGCAGCCAGGTGATATTGGCAAAGCCGCCCAGATTCAATACTCCGTGTGGCTGGCGCCCATCTTGAAATAACGCCTGATGAAACGCTGGTGCCAGAGGGGCTGCCTGCCCGCCAGCGGCCAAATCGCGGCGACGAAAATCTGCCACGACAGTACATCCTGTCAGTTCGGCCAGTAGGCTGGGGTTGTCCAACTGTAAGGTGTAGGCCGGGCCGGCATGGTGGCCGCCTGGCGCATGTTCAATGGTCTGGCCGTGGCTGCCTATCGCACAGATAGCGTCAGCATCAAGCTGCGCATCCATTAATAAGCCTTTGACCGCTTTGGCCTGCAGCTCACTAAAAGCCTGCTCTGCAGACGCCAGCTGTGAAAACAGGGCGCGGTCACTATGGCATAGCATTAACAGCTGCTCGCGCAGCGCGGCAGGAATGGCAAGAGCATGGGTAGTCACTAGACGAGGGAGGGTATTGGGCGTGATTTCAATTAATGCGGCATCAATACTGTCAAGGCTGGTGCCTGACATTAAGCCAATATAGCGCTGCGGCAAGCCTTGCTGTAAAGATTGTTGTGATGAAAGGTGCATGGAGGCATCTCTGTGATTCAGTCAAGTGGCTACGAGTTACGAGCTACGAAACGGTGTTAATGCCAGTTGCCAGTAAATTGCTGGGTGATCCCTTTGCAAAAGCTCAACCCCGTAGAATGATCATGGTAACATCGTACGTTATTGATCATTCTAGCGCCCTGTATTGGGTGGTTCGAGTCTAACGGAGAGAAGAGGCAATGAGTGAGGTGGATCAGGCGCTGGCGTTACTGTCGCGCGGTACGCATGAAATTCTGGTTGAAGATGAACTGAAGCAAAAGCTCGCTTCGGGTCGCAAGTTGCGCATCAAAGCCGGATTCGACCCCACCGCGCCTGATCTGCACCTGGGGCACAGTGTTTTGCTGACCAAGATGCGCCAGTTTCAGGATCTTGGCCATACGGTTATTTTTCTGATCGGCGATTTCACCGGGCGTATTGGTGACCCCACGGGTAAGAACGTCACGCGCAAGCCGCTAACCGAAGCAGACGTAAAAGCCAATGCTGAAACCTACAAGGAACAGGTCTTCAAGATCCTTGATCCCGAAAAAACCGAAGTGCGCTTCAATGCCGAGTGGTTTGGTGAGCTAAGTGCCGCCAAGATGATTGAGCTGGCTGCGCAGAGCACGGTGGCGCGTATGCTTGAACGCGATGATTTTGAGAAGCGCTATCGGGCTAACCAGTCAATTGCCATTCATGAATTTCTTTATCCGCTTGTTCAGGGCTACGATTCTGTTGCCCTGGAAGCTGATGTGGAGCTCGGCGGAACCGATCAGAAATTCAACCTGCTGATGGGGCGGGAAATACAAAAGCACTTTGGTCAGGAGCCGCAGGTCGTTATCACCATGCCGCTGCTTGAAGGGCTGGACGGCGTGCAGAAAATGTCCAAGTCGCTGGGTAACTATGTGGGAGTTGATGAAGCACCAGGCTCCATGTTCAACAAGCTGGTGTCGATGCCTGATAGTTTGATGTGGCGCTATTTTGAGCTGCTCTCTCTAAAATCCAATGAAGAAATTGACGCGCTCAAACAGAGCGCTGAGCAGGGGGCGAATCCGCGTGATATCAAAATGGAACTGGCACGCGAGTTGATTGCCCGCTACCACGGTGATGAAGCGGCCGCCAATGCCCATAAGTCAGCAGGTAACCAGTTAGCGGATGGCGAACTCCCGGAAGACCTGCCTGAAGTCGAAGTTAATTTCGATGCCGCCGAGCAGGCGCCGATAGCCGCCGTGCTAAACCGTTCCGGTCTGACCAAGAATAGCGCCCAGGCCAAAGACATGCTGAAAAACGGCAGTGTGAAAGTCGATGGCGACGTCGTTGCTCAGGATACGATGCTGGCAACGGGTCAGGTTTACGTTATTCAGGCTGGGAAGAAACGTTACGCCCGTGTGACGCTTATTTGAACTTTTTCATAAAGTCCTTGCATCCCCGCCGGCAAATCCGTAAAGTACGCATCCGCTGCCGGGGACGCACAGCGTTACCAGCGGTACTTATTCGTAAGTTCGGAGGTGAAAACCTTCGGTTTGTCAGAAAGTTAGAGAAAACGTTGGCGAGAAGTTGCCGCGTCGAATTTCCTAGCTGAAATCGATCAAAATACGGAATCGAATCAGCGGTTGACAAACACACAGGAATGCGTAGAATACGTCTTCCTCGCTGAGGCAAGTCATTCAGGTCAACGAATGACAAGGTTTGATAACCGTCTCGCGAACAGCTCTTTAATAATTTGATCAGGTAATTCATGTGGGCGCTTGCCGATGAGGGTAATAAATCACCAAATATCAAGGCAAGCGACTCAGCAAGACAATCTTAAGCCTCGGCCTTCGATTGTGTATTGAATGAATTCGTTTGAACCTTGAGCCAAGTTTGATGCGCTTTTGTTACCTTCAGGTGACAGGTAAGCATCACAATGATTTTAAACTGAAGAGTTTGATCATGGCTCAGATTGAACGCTGGCGGCAGGCCTAACACATGCAAGTCGAGCGGTAACAGATCTAGCTTGCTAGATGCTGACGAGCGGCGGACGGGTGAGTAACGCATAGGAATTTACCCGATAGTGGGGGATAACCTGGGGAAACTCAGGCTAATACCGCATACGTCCTACGGGAGAAAGGGGGCTTTGGCTCCCGCTATCGGATGAGCCTATGCCGGATTAGCTGGTTGGTGAGGTAATGGCTCACCAAGGCGACGATCCGTAGCTGGTCTGAGAGGATGATCAGCCACATCGGGACTGAGACACGGCCCGAACTCCTACGGGAGGCAGCAGTGGGGAATATTGGACAATGGGCGCAAGCCTGATCCAGCCATGCCGCGTGTGTGAAGAAGGCCCTCGGGTTGTAAAGCACTTTCAGCGAGGAAGAACGCCTGGTGGTTAATACCCGCCAGGAAAGACATCACTCGCAGAAGAAGCACCGGCTAACTCCGTGCCAGCAGCCGCGGTAATACGGAGGGTGCAAGCGTTAATCGGAATTACTGGGCGTAAAGCGCGCGTAGGTGGCTTGATAAGCCGGTTGTGAAAGCCCCGGGCTCAACCTGGGAACGGCATCCGGAACTGTCAGGCTAGAGTGCAGGAGAGGAAGGTAGAATTCCCGGTGTAGCGGTGAAATGCGTAGAGATCGGGAGGAATACCAGTGGCGAAGGCGGCCTTCGACTGACACTGACACTGAGGTGCGAAAGCGTGGGTAGCAAACAGGATTAGATACCCTGGTAGTCCACGCCGTAAACGATGTCGACCAGCCGTTGGGTGCCTAGCGCACTTTGTGGCGAAGTTAACGCGATAAGTCGACCGCCTGGGGAGTACGGCCGCAAGGTTAAAACTCAAATGAATTGACGGGGGCCCGCACAAGCGGTGGAGCATGTGGTTTAATTCGATGCAACGCGAAGAACCTTACCTACTCTTGACATCCTGCGAATCGGTGAGAGATCACTGGGTGCCTTCGGGAACGCAGAGACAGGTGCTGCATGGCTGTCGTCAGCTCGTGTTGTGAAATGTTGGGTTAAGTCCCGTAACGAGCGCAACCCTTGTCCTTATTTGCCAGCACGTAATGGTGGGAACTCTAAGGAGACTGCCGGTGACAAACCGGAGGAAGGTGGGGACGACGTCAAGTCATCATGGCCCTTACGAGTAGGGCTACACACGTGCTACAATGGCCGGTACAAAGGGCTGCGAACTCGCGAGAGTCAGCGAATCCCTTAAAGCCGGTCTCAGTCCGGATCGGAGTCTGCAACTCGACTCCGTGAAGTCGGAATCGCTAGTAATCGTGAATCAGAATGTCACGGTGAATACGTTCCCGGGCCTTGTACACACCGCCCGTCACACCATGGGAGTGGACTGCACCAGAAGTGGTTAGCCTAACGCAAGAGGGCGATCACCACGGTGTGGTTCATGACTGGGGTGAAGTCGTAACAAGGTAGCCGTAGGGGAACCTGCGGCTGGATCACCTCCTTAAACGATGCATCATCCTCGCGGTAAGCGCTCACAATGAATTACCTGATCAAGTAAGCTGTTGATATGCAGTGATAAGCGAAAGAAAAACGCTTATCACTGCTTATAGCAGTCGCTCTTTAATAATATATCAAGCTGATAAAAACCTTCTTAAGAGGGTGGTTAATCGCATTCTGTGTGACTAACAACACTCTGAGAGGTTTGTACGTAGTAAATTGTTATATGATACGTCTCAAGCGTATCCGGCAATCGTTATCATTGCGAACCCCAGACTCCTTCGGGTTATAGGGTCAAGCAATGAAGCGCACACGGTGGATGCCTAGGCAGCCAGAGGCGATGAAAGACGTGGAAGCCTGCGATAAGGCTCGGCGAGGTGGCAAACAACCTGTGACCCGGGCATTTCTGAATGGGGAAACCCACTCATCACAAGATGAGTATCCTGCACTGAATACATAGGTGACAGGAGGCGAACCAGGGGAACTGAAACATCTAAGTACCCTGAGGAAAAGAAATCAACCGAGATTCCCTAGTAGCGGCGAGCGAACGGGGACCAGCCCTTAAGCAGGTGACTGATTAGACGAATGCGCTGGGAAGCGCGGCCATAGCGGGTGATAGCCCCGTAGTCGAAAATCTGATCCTGTGAAATCGAGTAGGTCGGGGCACGAGAAACCTTGACTGAAGACGGGGGGACCATCCTCCAAGGCTAAATACTCCTGGCTGACCGATAGTGAACCAGTACCGTGAGGGAAAGGCGAAAAGAACCCCGGAGAGGGGAGTGAAATAGACCCTGAAACCGTGTGCGTACAAGCAGTCGGAGCGGACTTGTTCCGTGACGGCGTACCTTTTGTATAATGGGTCAGCGACTTATATTCTGTGGCGAGGTTAACCGTATAGGGGAGCCGTAGCGAAAGCGAGTCTTAACTGGGCGCACCAGTCGCAGGATATAGACCCGAAACCGAGCGATCTATCCATGAGCAGGGTGAAGATTGAGTAACATCAATTGGAGGCCCGAACCAGGATCTGTTGAAAAAGATTTGGATGACTTGTGGATCGGAGTGAAAGGCTAATCAAGCTCGGAGATAGCTGGTTCTCCTCGAAAGCTATTTAGGTAGCGCCTCATGCAGCACCACCGGGGGTAGAGCACTGTTTCGGCTAGGGGGTCATCCCGACTTACCAACCCGAGGCAAACTCCGAATACCGGTGAGTGACGCGTGGGAGACACACAGCGGGTGCTAACGTCCGTTGTGAAAAGGGAAACAACCCAGACCGTCAGCTAAGGTCCCGAAATCCTGATTAAGTGGGAAACGATGTGGGAAGGCTCAGACAGCTAGGAGGTTGGCTTAGAAGCAGCCATCCTTTAAAGAAAGCGTAATAGCTCACTAGTCGAGTCGGCCTGCGCGGAAGATGTAACGGGGCTAAATCAGGTACCGAAGCTACGGGTTCACACTTAGGTGTGAGCGGTAGAGGAGCGTCGTGTAAGCCAATGAAGGTGAATTGAGAAGTTCGCTGGAGGTATCACGAGTGCGAATGCTGACATGAGTAACGATAAAGGGCGTGAAAAACGCCCTCGCCGGAAGACCAAGGGTTTCTGTTCGACGCTAATCGGAGCAGAGTGAGTCGGCCCCTAAGGCGAGGCCGAAAGGCGTAGTCGATGGGAAACGGGTCAATATTCCCGTACCGGACATGATTGCGATGGGGGACGGAGAAGGCTAGGTGAGCCAGGCGTTGGTTGTCCTGGTGAAAGCAAGTAGGCCGAGCGCTCAGGTAAATCCGGGCGCTTAAAGCCGAGATGCGAAACGAACTGACCACGGTCAGGAAGTCATCGATGCCACGCTTCCAGGAAAAGCCTCTAAGCTTCAGATCATGTGCGACCGTACCCCAAACCGACACAGGTGGTCAGGGTGAGAATCCCAAGGCGCTTGAGAGAACTCGGGTGAAGGAACTAGGCAAAATGGTGCCGTAACTTCGGGAGAAGGCACGCCGGCGTAGGGTGACGAGACTTGCTCTCCAAGCCCGAACCGGTCGAAGATACCAGGTGGCTGCAACTGTTTAGTAAAAACACAGCACTCTGCCAAGTCGTAAGACGACGTATAGGGTGTGACGCCTGCCCGGTGCCGGAAGGTTAAGTGATGGTGTTATCCTCGGAGAAGCTCTTGATCGAAGCCCCGGTAAACGGCGGCCGTAACTATAACGGTCCTAAGGTAGCGAAATTCCTTGTCGGGTAAGTTCCGACCTGCACGAATGGCGTAATGATGGCCACGCTGTCTCCACCCGAGACTCAGTGAAATTGAAATCGCCGTGAAGATGCGGTGTACCCGCGGCTAGACGGAAAGACCCCGTGAACCTTTACTATAGCTTCACACTGGACGCTGATGTTGCCTGTGTAGGATAGCTGGGAGGCTTTGAACCTCGGACGCCAGTTCGAGCGGAGCCACCCTTGAAATACCAGCCTGGCATCATTGGCGTTCTCACTCAGGTCCGTTATCCGGATCGAGGACAGTGTGTGGTGGGTAGTTTGACTGGGGCGGTCTCCTCCCAAAGCGTAACGGAGGAGCACGAAGGTACCCTCAGCACGGTCGGACATCGTGCAATGAGTGCAAGAGCATAAGGGTGCTTGACTGCGAGACAGACACGTCGAGCAGGTGCGAAAGCAGGTTCTAGTGATCCGGTGGTTCTGTATGGAAGGGCCATCGCTCAACGGATAAAAGGTACTCCGGGGATAACAGGCTGATACCGCCCAAGAGTTCACATCGACGGCGGTGTTTGGCACCTCGATGTCGGCTCATCACATCCTGGGGCTGAAGTCGGTCCCAAGGGTATGGCTGTTCGCCATTTAAAGTGGTACGCGAGCTGGGTTTAGAACGTCGTGAGACAGTTCGGTCCCTATCTGCCGTGGGCGTAGGATGTTTGAGAAGGGCTGCTCCTAGTACGAGAGGACCGGAGTGGACGCACCTCTGGTGTTCCGGTTGTCACGCCAGTGGCATTGCCGGGTAGCTAAGTGCGGACGGGATAACCGCTGAAAGCATCTAAGCGGGAAGCCCCCTTCAAGATGAGACATCCCTGAGGCCTAGAGCCTCCTGAAGGGCCCAGCGAGACCAGCTGGTTGATAGGCACGGTGTGGAAGCGCTGCAAGGCGTTGAGCTAACGTGTACTAATGGCCCGTGAGGCTTGACCCTATAACACCCAAGGGGTCTGGTAGCAGTGATAACGATGGCTGAATAAGCCAGCCGGATACGCAGAGACGCATCACACGCGCAAAAGCGAAAGCAGGAGCGCGGACAGTTTACAAACACGTACAGTGCAGGCCATCCATTAACCGCCTGCGCATCAGCTTGATGTATTACCCGTTACGCCTGACGACCATAGCGAGTGGGAACCACCTGATCCCTTGCCGAACTCAGCAGTGAAACCGCTTAGCGCCGATGGTAGTGTGGGGTCTCCCCATGCGAGAGTAGGTCATCGTCAGGCACTTATACCGCAAAAAAACCCAGCCAACCGGCTGGGTTTTTTGTTTGTGTGGCGAATAGCGAAAGGAAAATAGGGGTCTCTCCATGGAGAGGCTCGGCAGCCCGGCGCCGTCCTCGTCAGGCACTTATTAAGAAACGCCCCATGCACGCTGTTCATGGGGCGTTTTGCTGTGCGCAATTCCGTGTTCCTGCTGCACCGCATGCTGTTAGCGGGAATCCATTTTGACCTTAGGTTTTGGTGGCCTTGGCTGAAAAGGTCAAGGTGGGTTCCCGATAACCCCACTCGGGAATGACGACGTGATGGGGTTTTTGTTTTTGGGTGGACGAAATTTGCCAGCTTTTTGTGTCAGAATGCAGCATCTAAGGAGGAGCCTGATGACATCAATGCGCTGGGAGCAGCTGCTTTCACCACAACGTTTGCACGACAAACGCCTCGGCAGCAGTCGTGAGATTGGTCGAAGCCCTTTCCATAAAGATCATGACCGTATCATTTTTTCAGGGTCATTTCGCCGCCTGGGGCGTAAGACGCAGGTACATCCCTTAACCGAGAATGATCATATCCATACCCGTTTGACGCATTCGCTGGAAGTGGGCTGTGTTGGCCGCTCCTTGGGTATGAGCGTGGGTGAACTATTGGGAAGCCGTTTACCTAGCTGGATATCACCTGCTGATTTGGGTGTCATTATCCAGACGGCCTGCCTTGGACATGATATTGGTAATCCTCCGTTTGGCCATGCCGGTGAGTATGCTATCCGTGACTGGTTCCAGCGCGCTGAGAGCAGTGGCCTGCTGGGTGGCTTATCAACGCCTGAACGGGATGACTTGCTTACCTATGAAGGTAATGCCCAAGGATTTCGAGTCATCACCCAGATTGAGTACAACCAGTTCCAGGGCGGCATGCGCATGACAGCAGCAACTCTGGGCACCTTGTTGAAATATCCCTGGAGCGTTGAGCATCGAACTCAGGAAGGTAAGTTTGGCGCTTACCAGTCAGAACTGGACATATTGCGTGAAGTGGCTGAAGCACTCGGGCTTTTAGCGCAGGGAGACAATCGTTGGTGTCGCCATCCGCTGGCCTGGTTGGTAGAAGCGGCGGATGATATTTGCTATGCCCTTCTAGATCTGGAAGATGGGCTGGAGATGGGGATTCTGCACTACAGTGAGGTGAGTGACATTCTCAAGCATATTGCCGGGGAGGTGCCCGTTGAATATCTTGAAATGCAAAAGCGCGGCGTCTCCCAGCGACGACGCATTGCGCTTCTGCGCGGCTCGGCAATGGAGCGGGCGGTGAATGAAGTCAGTGCTGTGTTTGTTCAGCATGAGCAGGCGCTGTTAGCAGGCCGTCTGGAAAATGACCTGCTGGAACTTTGTCACCCTGATTTGGGTTGGGGGTGCGTGCGGCCAAGCAGCTGGCAAGAGAAAGGATATTCCAGAACGAAAGAAAGGCAAAACTTGAAATTGGTGCCTACACGACGCTGGGCATCTTGCTGGAAGCCTTTATAGGCGCTGCCCATGAGTTGCATCACACCGGGCGCTTGTCCTTCAAGCATCAGAGGGTGTTGGCCCTGATAGGCGAAAACACGCCACAGCGTGACTGGACGCTATACGCCAGCTATCGCCGTATGCTGGACTTTATTGGCGGCATGACGGACCACTTTGCCGTTGATCTGGCACAGGAAATGGGTGGCAAGCTTAAAGGCAGCAGTTAAAAAGGTAAGACGCATTCAAACGGAAGGCTGTCGCAGTGGCTTGCCTTCCATCAAACGGGCCCGTTCAAGTAGCAGATAGATAATCTTGTCATGCAGGGCATCATCAAGCTCGCCTAGAAGCAGTTCTGAAAGCTTTTGAGCCAGACCGTCACCACTTACAACGAGAATATCATCAGCGGCTTCGGAGGTGTCAATTTCCCAGCCGGGCAAGACCAGAACCCCGCGAACAGGAACGCTGATGCCGCAGTTCTTTTCCAGCCACTCAGCGATCCAGTGAGCCGCCTGTCTTGTCTTGTACAAGGGGCGGCGCTCCTGCCAATGCGGGAAGCGCAGACGCTCATGCTCTACAAATACCTGAGTCAACTCTTTGCCATTGCTTCCCAGCGCTTTGGAACGCGCCCGGGTTTCCACCACAAAGACTCCGTGTGGTGTGACGACTACATGATCAATGGTAAAGCTGTCTGTAGGTACATCATGAAAGATATAGTAAGGATGCGCGTCAGGCCGGATCAATCTTTCCAGCTCTTGGCCGACAGCGAGTTCACAGGCCAGCCCAAGCTTGAGGCGTCGGATACGCTGGTAATCGCGTACCAGCAACAGTGAAAAAACCAGCACCAGAACCGTGCTCAGCAGCCCATAAAGCGCCCACTCCACCCAGTCCTGGCGATCGACAAACAACATCCTGCCCATGCCATAAACCAAGGGTGCAAGGCTGATCAGCGGCCCTAAGGTGCCGTTAAGGAAAAGGCTAGAAAATGCCTGATCAAGACGATTACGTAAGGCCTGGCCGGGCGTGCGCAATGGGTGGGCATCAAAGGGAGAATTAACGCGGGCATCATACAGACTACGCAAGGCAAGAACGATGGCCGCCATAGCGGCCATCGGAAATAGAAAAATCAGTGGTAGCAGGTATTCCAGCCAAACCATAACGAATGCCTTGGTAAGCCGATGGTCGATTCAGTTGGGTTCAACCACCGGCAAGTTTTGCTTGGTAACCATGTTCAGTGAGCGCTTGTTTGAGCATTTCACGATGATCACCCTGGATTTCAATGACTCCCTCCTTGACCGCGCCGCCAGTACCGCAGCGTTTCTTCAGCTGCTTGGCCAGTACCTTGAGCTCCTTTTCGGGCAAAGGGATACCTGACAGTGTAGTGACGCCCTTACCCTTGCGGCCACTGGTTTCGCGGCGAATGCGCACGATACCATCAAGTGAGGCAATGCGTGCCCGTTCAGCAAGGTCATCACAGCAGCAGCTTTCAAGCGCCTGGCGACAGTCCGGGCAGATATCACCCTGTTCTGTCGAGTAAACAAGCCCGCCGAGCTGATCACGTAATGACGCCATGATTAGGCTCCTTTATAACGTTTGAGTGTGGTGCTATTACCCCATCTTTCACGCGTCAACTGCTGAATGACAGTGGGTAGTTGATACATGCTGTTGATCATGATGGCGTCTTTAGGAGTTTTTTCGGCATCAGGAAAACGGTTCAGATGTACCACTGTCATCCCGGCATCCAGTGCTGCCTTGACACCTACTAGTGCATCATCAATGGCAATGCAGTCAGCAGCGTCAAACCCCATATTGTGTGCTGCATGAAGATGTAAACCAGGCTCTGGCTTCCAACAGTTGGCAGCATAGCCGCTGAACAGGTGGCCATTGAAGTAGCCATCAAGCGCAGTGGTTGCCAGGGCGTTGAGGATCTTTTTTCTGGCCCGTTGGAAACCACCGCTCTGGGGTAGTCGCTTAACTGCTGCAGAGCTTCGCGGGCACCGTCGATAGTGGTGAGTTCATTGCTGAGGCGGGTGGCCAGATTGGCACGCATGGCACTTTCCATGATTTCCAACTGATCACGGGCAACCGTGCCGTAGCGCTCTTGCAGCTCGGCCACAATACGACGAAAACGTGCACCGCGGAACTCACCCATATAGTCGGAAACGACAAAGGGAAGGCCTACCGCATTGAGGCCGATTGCCATCTCTTCTGCCAGAAGTGGCTCGCTATCGACCAGAGTGCCGTCGCAATCAAATAGCAGAAGAGGCAAAAACATGGTTGATCCTTGCACTGTTCAAAGCGCGGCTACCTGACACACACCATAACAACATAATAGGATGATTCTACGACGTTAGCGAACACTGTTCTATCACTTTTGCATTGTTCTGCACAGACCTACTAAAAAGGCAGCCCATAAGGCTGCCTTGTTTGGCCATGGATCAGGCAATTACCTGATCTTGGGAGCCAGTTCACCGCTTTCGTAGCGCTTGAACATCTCTTCCAGGTTGATCGGTTTGATCTTGCTGGCATTGCCTGCTGTGCCGAACGCTTCGTAGCGGTCAATACACAGGTCACGCATGGCGCTGACGGTTTCCTTGAGGAATTTGCGCGGATCAAATTCAGACGGGTTCTCAGCCAGAAAACGACGTACCGCACCCGTGGAAGCCAGACGCAGATCAGTATCAATGTTGACCTTGCGCACACCGTGTTTGATGCCCTGAATGATTTCTTCTACGGGAACGCCGTAGGTTTCAGGAATCTCGCCGCCATAGCGATTGATGACTTCCAGCCATTCCTGGGGCACGGAAGAAGAGCCGTGCATGACCAGGTGGGTATCTGGAATGCGCGCATGAATTTCCTTGATACGCTGAATCGACAGGGTATCGCCCGTCGGCGGACGGGTAAACTTGTAAGCACCGTGGCTGGTGCCGATGGCAATGGCCAGGGCATCCACCTGGGTTGCCTTGACGAACGCTGCGGCTTCTTCAGGATCGGTCAGCAGCTGTTCCATATCCAGCTTGCCTTCTGCCCCGATACCGTCTTCCTCGCCAGCCATGCCGGTTTCCAGGCTGCCCAGGCAACCCAGCTCACCTTCCACTGAAACACCACATGCATGCGCCATTTCAACAGTACGGCGGGTCACGTCAACATTATAGTCGTAATCCATGGGCGTCTTGCCGTCTTCACCCAGCGAACCATCCATCATCACCGAGGAGAAGCCCAGCTGAATGGAGCGTTGGCAGACCGCAGGACTGGTGCCGTGGTCCTGGTGCATGGCCACCGGAATATGCGGGAATTCTTCAACGGCGGCCAGGATCAGATGGCGCAGGAAAGGCGCGCCCGCATATTTGCGTGCGCCAGCAGACGCCTGGACGATCACTGGAGAGTCGGTTTTATCCGCCGCTTCCATGATGGCGCGCATCTGTTCGAGGTTGTTGACGTTGAAAGCGGGAATGCCGTAACCGTATTCAGCGGCATGATCCAGCATCTGACGCATGCTAATAAGAGCCATAAAGTCACCTTATATAAAATAAATCGTTATCGTGTGTGGGTAGAGTCTGATCAAAATGGATTACCTGGCCGTCTAGGCGTCTGATGCCGCAGCCTCCAGAGCAGCGACTGCCGGTAATGTCTTGCCTTCGACGTATTCAAGGAATGCCCCACCCCCGTCGAGATATAGGAAACACGCTCGGCTATCGCGTACTTGTCGATAGCGGCCAATGTATCGCCGCCACCGGCAATTGAGAATGCTTGGCTTTCAGCAATCGCATGAGCAATGACTTCGGTGCCTTTGCCGAACTGGTCAATTTCAAAGACGCCCACCGGGCCGTTCCAGAGGATCGTTCCTGCGTCTTTCAGCAGACCTGCCAAGTGGGCTGCGGTATCCGGGCCGATATCCAGAATCATTTCATTATCGGCCACCTGATCCACAGGTTTGACGACAGCTTCTGCCGACTCGGAAAACTCAGTAGCAACGACGACATCGGTCGGCATTGGAATAGCCACTTTCTCCATCAAGGTCTTGGCCTGAGCGACCAGATCAGCTTCATGGAGTGATTTGCCTACATTATAGCCTGCTGCGGCGATAAAGGTGTTGGCGATGCCGCCACCGACAATCAGCTGGTCGCATTTTTCAGACAGAGCGTTGAGCACATCCAGCTTGGTGGATACCTTGGAGCCGCCCACAATGGCCGTCATCGGGCGCTTGGGGTGAGCAAGGGCTTTTTCCAGTGCTTCAAGTTCGTTGGCCAATAGCGGCCCGGCACATGCGGTGGGTGCAAAGCGGGCGACGCCATGGGTCGATGCCTGGGCGCGGTGGGCAGTGCCAAATGCATCCATCACAAAGATGTCGCACAGCGCGGCGTACTGCTTGGCCAGCGCTTCGTCATCTTTTTCTCGCCTGTGTTAAAGCGTACGTTTTCAAGCAGCACGACATCGCCATCGCTCAGCTCGGGACCGCTTTCCAGGTAGTCCTTGACCAGTGTGACGGGGCGGCCCAACAGTTGGCCAAGGTGAGCGGCTACCGGGGCAAGGGAAAACTCTTCGGCAGGCTCGCCTTCTGTGGGGCGGCCAAGGTGGCTCATGAGCATCACCTTGGCACCAGCATCGGCAGCAGTCTGAATGGTGGGCAGGGCGGCACGTAGGCGGGCGTCACTGGAAACGCTGGCATTCTTGATGGGTACGTTCAGATCTTCACGAATCAGGACGCGTTGACCCTGGAGCGGCAGGTCGGTCATCTTTTTACGTTCATGTGCAGCTGTCCTCGTGTGAGTCAGATGATAAGAAATCGTGGCGGGGCTGTGTCAGTCTTGCCAGGCGCTGGCTGATATCCAGCATGCGGTTAGCAAATCCCCATTCGTTATCAAACCAGCAAAGCAGTTTGATCAGCCGCGTGCCGGCTACCCGGGTCTGGGTGGCGTCCAGGATGCCGGAGTGCGGATCATGATTGAAATCCACTGAGGCCATGGGCGTTTCGGTATATCCCAGAATACCTTGCAGATGGCGCTGGCTTGCCGTCTTTAATAGCTGATTGACTTCCTCTACGTGGGTATCCCGGGCAACCGTGATGGCAAGATCCATCACCGAAACATTAATGGTCGGAACCCGCAGGTGCAAACACTCGAAACGCCCGGTCAATTTGGGCATCAAACGGCTGATGCCGCGTGCCAGGCCGGTATCTACCGGGACAATCGAATGCATGGCGGAGCGCGTCAGGCGTAAGTCTGTCTGATGGTAGGCATCAATCACCGGTTGATCATTCATGGCAGAATGAATCGTGGTGGTAACGCCGTGTTCAACCCCGAAGGCCTCATCCAGCACGGTTAGCAGCGGTAGCAGGCAGTTAGTCGTACAGGATGCCGCCGACAGGATATGTTGCCCGGCTGACATTATGTTCTGATTGATGCCCCACACGATGGTGGCGTCCAGATCATTTTCGGCCGGTTGAGAGAACAGCAAGCGCTTGGCACCTGCTGCCAAGTGTTTCTCGGCGGTGGCACGATCCTTGAAACTGCCCGAGCACTCAAGCACCAGGTCGATATCAAGCGCTGCCCAGGGAAGCTTTTCCGGGTCAGGTTCGTTCAGAACCCGAATGGATTGACCGTTGATCACCAGGTGGTCGTCATGGCTTTCCACCTGAACAGGAAAGCGTCCGTGGGTGGTATCGAAGCGGGTCAGGTAGGCGATGGTCGCCAGGTCGGAGAGCTCGTTGATCGCCACGATCTGGATATCTGCCGACTGACGCTCTACCAAGGCACGCAAAACGCACTGGCCAATGCGGCCATAGCCGTTGATGGCAATACGAAAAGTGGAAGCCCGCGCGGCCATATGTCTCCTTAATGCGTGCTAAAGATGGGAACTAGCCGATAAAGTGCCAGGCCAGTGGTAGCAACAATGCCGTGAAAATGCCTGTCAGGCTCATGCCTAACGAGGCAAATGCGCCTGCGGTAGGGCTGATCTCAAAGGCCCTGACCGTGCCAATAGCATGGCCATTAAGCCCTAGTGCAAAGCCGATCAGGCGCTCATCGCTAATCTTCATCCACTTGGCGGCGAGGCTGACAACGGCAATGGCCACGACGCCTGTGATCAGAAGCCCGCCCATCAGCAGCGGAATGGAGCCGCCCAACTGCTGGGTAATCCCGATGGCAATCGGGGCCGTGACGGATTTCGCTGCCAGGGAAGCTAGTACTGTGTCGGGCAAGCCCATCAGCCAGGCAATACCCACTGCGTAAACAACCGCCAGGCTGGCACTCACCGGCAAACACACCACCAGAGGGCGCCATAGCTCGCGAATACGTGGAAACTGCTGATAAAGCGGCATACCCAGCGCCACTGTGGCGGGGCCAAGCAAAACCGACAACCAGGCTGCCCCTTGCTGATAAGTTGTGTAGTGAAGCCCGCTGATCAGCAGGAACACTGCCAGTAGCAAGGCAGCGATCAATACTGCCGGTAACCAGGTAGGTTGTTTAAGCCGCCTGAAGATGGCCATACCGATCAGGTAGGCGGTCAGGGTCAGTGCCACGGCAAACAATGGCGTTGTGGTCAGTTGTTCAAGTAAAGCGTCACTTAACATTCTGGCCCCGCATCAGGTGGCGCATCAACCACAGGGTGGTCAATACGCTCAACAGAGTGCCCAGCATCAGACTTACAATGATAGCGACCCACTGTCCACCAAGCTCCCCGGCGACGAAGAAAACACCTACGACACCAGGCATGATCAGCATCGCCAGCAGTGCAATCAGCGGTTGGGCCGCGGCCGCCAGGGTGTCAGGCACGCCACCGCGTAGGGCCAGGGTGATACTTAACAGCAGCATGCCCAACACACCGGAAGAGACCGGAATGGCGGTGAGATAAACGATGACCTCACCGATCAGCCAGAAGCTGACAAGCCATAGAAAACCGCCTAACGCCGTCACAGGATTAACCTATCAGGCTTGCCCAAGCAGCTGATTGGCCTGTGCGACGATATTGTCGACGGTAAAGCCAAAGTGCTTGAACAGATCACCAGCAGGTGCTGATTCACCATAGGTGGTCATGCCGATCACGCGGCCATCCAGGCCAACATATTTGTACCAGTAATCGGCGTGGCCTGCTTCGATGGCGATCCGCTTAGTGACGCTGGCGGGCAATACTTTTTCCCGATACTCCGCATCCTGGCCGTTAAAGCGGTAGGTAGACGGCATGGAAACCACGCGCACTGCTTTGCCGTGTGTTTCCAGCTCGGCGGCGGCATCCATCGCCAGAGCGACTTCGGAGCCTGTGGCAATCAGAATCAGCTCAGGCGTTGTGTCGCTGTCCTTGAGGATGTAACCACCGCATTGAATATCAGCCAGCTGGGCCTTGGTGCGCGCCTGGTTAGGCAGGTTCTGGCGAGACAGCACCAGCGCCGTCGGGCCTGAATGACGCTTCAGTGCCGCATCCCAGGCAGCTGCAGTTTCGGTGGCATCACAGGGGCGCCAGGTATTCAGATTGGGCGTGGTGCGCAGGCTGGTCAGCTGTTCAACGGGCTGATGGGTCGGGCCGTCTTCACCCAAGCCGATGGAGTCATGGGTGAACACATAGATAGCGCGCTGGCCCATCAGCGCGGCCATGCGTACGGCATTGCGCATATATTCCATGAAGATCAGGAAAGTAGCGCCATAGGGTACAAAGCCACCATGCAAGGCAATGCCGTTCATGATGGCGCCCATGCCGAACTCACGTACCCCGTAGTGCAGGTAGTTACCGCTGGCATCATCCGGCGTGATGGCCTTGGCGCCGTTCCAGAACGTCAGGTTGGAGGGCGCCAGGTCAGCGCTGCCGCCAAGCAGCTCGGGCATTTGCGGCCCCAGAACATTCAGGGCACCCAAGGATGCCTTACGTGAAGCGATATTCTCGCCCTTTTCCTGGCTTTGCTGAATAAGGGCTTCGCTGGAAAGCTGGGGCGGCAGACGGCCTTTCAGGCGGCGCTTGAATTCCAGAGCCTCATCCGGAAACGCCTCTGCATAGCGGCGCATCTGTTCTTCCCAGGCCTGCTGGCGCTGCTTGCCAGCTTCGCGGGCATCCCAGGCGGTGTAGACAGGCTCGGGAATATGGAAAGGTGCATGCGGCCAGCCGAGCTGTTCACGGGCAGCCGCCACTTCATCATCACCCAGCGGCGCACCGTGGGATTCTTCCTTGCCCTGCTTGTTGGGGGCACCAAAGCCAATAACGGTTTTACAGATAATCAGGCTGGGCTTGTCATCCTGCTGCTTGGCCAGTTCGATAGCCGCCTTGATCTCTTCTGGCTTGTGGCCATCAACGCTGGGCACCACGTGCCAGCCGTAGGCTTCAAAACGCTTGGCAGTATCGTCAGTGAACCAGCCATCGACCTCGCCATCAATTGAAATGCCGTTGTCATCATAGAAGGCTGTCAGCTTGCCCAGTTGCTGGGTGCCGGCCAGTGAGGCCACTTCATGGGAGATGCCCTCCATCAAGCAGCCATCACCCATAAAGCACCAGGTGCGATGGTCGACAATGGTGTGGCCAGGGCGGTTGAACTGGGCGCCCAGGGTTTTCTCGGCAATCGCCATGCCGACGGCATTGGCAAAGCCCTGACCCAAGGGGCCAGTGGTGGTTTCGATGCCCGGTGCATAACCGAATTCAGGGTGGCCTGCAGTTAGCGAGTGCAGCTGGCGGAAGTTCCTCAGCTGCTCCAGGCCAAGATCGTAACCGCTTAAATGCAGCAGTGAATAAAGCAGCATCGAACCATGGCCGTTGGAGAGAACAAAACGGTCACGGTCAGCCCATTTGGGATCTTCGGGGTTATGCTTGAGGTAGTCATTCCATAGCACCTCGGCAATATCTGCCATGCCCATGGGCGCGCCAGGGTGGCCGGACTTGGCCTTCTGAACAGCATCCATGGAAAGGGCGCGAATGGCATTGGCCAACTCGAAACGGGACGGCATGGGGTGCTCCTCGCCTGAAAACGATAATAAAGCGCTTATTGTCGCTGACTTCGCCAGCGGCGGCAAATAATGCTGCATTTATGGAGCTAAACAAGGGTTGCAAGTTGATAGTATGGATATCCGCGCAAGACGCTGGGAAGCGCTGCCAACAGCGTGTAGACTTTGCCCCCGAGGTGGCCTTGCCACCTTCGATTATGTAGGCAGGGCCTCCTGCCATGATTTCCTGCTGATGCTACGAGCGACAGCCGTCACACAGAGGGTCAAGAGCGCGATGAGCGAATATTCCCTGTTTACCTCCGAATCCGTTTCCGAAGGGCATCCCGACAAGATTGCCGATCAGATTTCTGATGCTGTCCTGGATGCCATCATCGCCCGTGATAAGCAGGCCCGGGTTGCCTGTGAAACCATGGTCAAGACGGGCGTTGCGATTATTGCCGGTGAGATTACTACGGCTGCCTGGGTCGATCTGGAAGCCCTGGTGCGCCAGGTGATTACCGATATCGGCTATACCTCATCAGATGTTGGCTTTGATGGCGCGACCTGCGGCGTTGTGAACCTGATTGGCAAGCAGAGCGTTGATATTGCCCAGGGCGTTGATCGCACCAAGCCAGAAGATCAGGGCGCGGGTGACCAAGGCCTGATGTTTGGCTACGCCACCAATGAAACCGCCTCACTGATGCCTGCACCGATTCACTATTCCCATCGTCTGGTAGAGCGTCAGGCTGAGCTGCGTAAACAGGGCCTCTTGCCCTGGCTGCGCCCGGATGCGAAAAGCCAGGTTACCTTCCGTTATGACGCCGATGGCAAGCCTTGCGGCGTGGATGCCGTGGTGCTTTCCACCCAACACGACCCTGAGATTGATCAGGAAGCGCTGCGCACCATGGTCAAGCGGGAAATTATTGAACAGGTTATTCCCGCTGAATGGCTGGATGACAGCACCCAGTTCCATATCAACCCGACCGGCAAGTTTGTAATTGGCGGCCCTGTGGGTGATTGTGGCCTGACCGGGCGCAAGATTATCGTCGACACTTATGGCGGTATGGCGCGCCACGGTGGCGGTGCCTTTTCCGGCAAGGATCCGTCCAAAGTTGATCGCAGTGCCGCCTATGCGGGCCGTTATGTAGCCAAGAATGTGGTCGCCGCCGGTCTTGCCGACAAATGTGAGATCCAGATTTCCTATGCTATCGGGGTAGCCGAGCCAACGTCGGTATCCGTCGATACATTCGGCACCGGAAATATTGCCGATACTGAAATCGTCAAGCTGGTACGCGAGCATTTTGATCTACGCCCTTTTGCGATCACCAAGATGCTTGATCTGCTGCATCCGATGTACCAACTGACAGCCGCCTATGGTCACTTTGGCCGTGAACCGTTTGAACACAGCTATCGCTGGCTGGATGTCAAAGGCCAGGAACAGGTTGAAACCTTTACTGCTTTCCCATGGGAAAAAACCGACAAGGCGGATGCCCTGCGTCAGTCGGCGGGCTTGTAACATCCCCTGAGACGTTGCATTTCTTAACAGCCTAGCGCCCCGCGGAATTTATCCACGGGGCGTTTTTTGTCTACGCTTAGCTTAAAAGACGCAGGTAAAGGCGCTAAATAAAGGAGAGCACAAGGATGTGTCGCCATTACTATTTTATTAAGTATTTGTTGCTCGCTTGGATGATGCTATGGAGTTCCGTTGTACAGGGGGCTGATTGCCCAATCAAACCGGCTGAAGCGCTTGACGCTGATATCCGGTCATTAAACCAGCAGATCAGCCAATGGGATGACGCTTATTACCAGCAAGGCAAATCGCTGGTCAGCGATGATATTTACGATCAGGCCGTTGCCACGTTGGAACACTGGCGCCGCTGTATGGGGGCCTCTCAACCACACCGGCCTGAACGAGAGGCTGTTACGACTCATGAACTGCTCGCCCACCCCTATGCTCAGCGTGGCCTTGAAAAGCGCGATAATGCAGGGGTTCAGCGTTGGATGCAGCGTCGTGACGATCTCTGGATACAGCCCAAGGTGGATGGCGTTGCAATCACTCTTGAATACCTTGATGGACGCTTGGTAAAGGCGATCAGCCGTGGCGATGGCCAGCACGGTCAGGACTGGACGCCCCGTGTCAGCCAGATATCAGCGGTTCCCAACCGGCTGCCAGGAGCCATTACGGCAGTTCTGCAGGGCGAGCTCTACTGGCGAGCGGGCAGCGATTATATACAGTCCCGGGACGGGCACCGTCAGCTGCGCGGTAAAGTCGCCGGAGCGATGGCGCAGGAGGCGCCCGATGCAAAGACGTTGGCACGCATTGGGCTATTTGTCTGGGCATGGCCGAACGGCCCTCAGACCATGGAGGAACACTTGGCCCGGCTCACAGAGCTGGGGTTTGATAGCGCAGTATATTCCCATCCTGTGAAGGATTATTCTCAGGCTGAGCAGTGGCGTGAGCGCTGGTTTGATCAGCCTCTGCCGTTTGCAACCGACGGTGTGGTGCTCAAACAAGCTCTGATCTCTACTGAAGCACTGTCGTTAGACGATGCACCTCCTGCATGGGCGCTGGCCTGGAAATATCCCGCGCAACAGGCACTGGCGACCGTGCGTGGGATAGCTTTTCGGGTTGGCCGGACGGGGCGAATAACGCCGCTGGTGCATCTCCAACCAGTTACATTAGAAGGGCGCCGAATCAGCCGTGTATCCCTGGGTTCGCTGGCGCAGTGGCAAGCGCTGGATATCCGTGCTGGTGACAAGGTAGCGGTAACGCTGGGAGGGCTGACGATTCCTCAGTTGGCGAGGGTGGTCTGGACGTCGCCCAAGCGTCAGTCTCTATGGGTGCCGGATGGGCAGGACTATCATGCATTGAGTTGCCTGACGCTTAACGAGGCGTTACCGGGCTGTCAGGATCAGCTACTGGCCCGTCTGGTATGGCTTGGGGAGACGCTTGAAATGAAGGGGATCGGTGAAGGCACCTGGAAGAAGCTGATAAAGGCTGATGTGGTGACTGATCTGATCGGCTGGCTTCAGCTGGATGAACAGGCGCTAATAGCGGCTCCGGGTATTGGGGCCGCGACGGCAAATCGGCTTCTGGCCGAGTTTGATGCGGCAAGAAAGCAGCCATTTGCTAACTGGCTACAGGCGCTTGGCGCCCCACCGGGCAGTGATCAAACACAAGGCGACTGGGCAAGCCTGGCCGCGCTGAGCGCAACACAATGGCAGGCATTGCCTAACGTTGGGCCAGTGCGCAGCAGAGCACTGGATGCGTTTTTCACCCACTCGGAAATCCAGCGGATGGCGGCTGCGCTTGAAAAAGCAGGCGTGGAGGGGTTTTTGAACGATAGCGGTTAACCCAGCCCGCTGAGTGTAAACATTACCCCCAGATAGACAGGAATCAGCAAAGGTGCCATCAGGGTAGTCACCAGCACTGCCAGGGCGCCTTTCTGGGGTTGAATCCCCAGCTCCATGGCAACTACCACCACGTTAGCAGCCATGGGCACCACGCCCAGTAGCAGAATGGCCATGGCAAGCGGTGCTGGAATGTTAAACCACTGCTGCAATGCCAGCACAATCCCGAGGGTGGCCAGTGGCCACACGCCATAGCGCAAGGCAACACAGGCGCCAATCAGGCGTGAATCCCAGGCGGCCAGGGTGACATGGCTGAGCGTCATGCCAATAATCATCATACCCAGCAATGTGTAAGTGGCGGGAAATACATCCAGCGAGGTCATCAAGGCCGCGGGCAGTGTGATACCCAGCTGGGTCATCAATAACGCTGCCAGAAAAGCATAGACCAGTGGCAGGCGGGCAATCTTGTTAAGGCTTTGGCGCACCGAGAAATGGCCTCGGGCGCTGACATAAAAGCCGACGGTAAATTCGTACAGGGTGATGCCCAGAATGCAGAACAGGTAAAGGGTGATACCTTCCGCGGGCAATATGATCAGTGCCACTGGCAAGCCAAAGTAGCCGGTGTTGCCCGTACCGGCGGAAAACGCCAGTAATGCGCTTTCCTGAGCACCGAAATAGCGTTGGGTAATAGCGCGTACCAGCAAGGCAATGGCACTGCTGGCAATGAACAGTATCAGGGTCAACAGCAGGTAGTCCGGTGTCGGGCCGCCGTTCATCAGAGCGCGAAAAAACGTCAGTGGTGCAATCAGGTAGACCAGCAGGGTCGCGATCGGCTGAGGGTCAATCCTTAGCCCGCGAGCAGCAATCCAGCCAAGACCAACAAACGACAGCAGCATAAGCAGAGGCCCGGTCAAAGCGCCGGCTGCAAGGTTTTCCATGAATTATTTTCCTGTCATTACTAAACTCAACATGAATAAAATTAACGTTGCTGTGTGGAATCTTTCATTAGCCGCGAACCCACGCAGCAGCGAGAATACACCCTCATAAAGCGCCATTCTATCGGCGAGCCGAATTGACTGACTATGAGGATTATCATGAGCCGCCAAGAACACCCCCTCGGTATCAGCTTCGAGTTCTTCCCTCCGAATACCGACGCCGGGCGTGAAAAGCTGATGCGTACCCGCGACCAGCTGGCGGCTTACCAACCACGGTTTTTTTCGGTGACTTACGGTGCTGGCGGTTCGACCCAGGTGCGTACCCGCAATGCGGTGCGTGAAATCAGCCAGAGTGGCATCACCACTGCGCCGCACCTCTCGTGTATTGGTAGTGACAAGGCCCAATTACGCGACCTGCTTGCAGAATACCGGGAAGAAGGCGTTGATAGCCTGGTGGCCTTGCGTGGTGATATGCCTTCGGGCACGGCCAGCATGGGTGAGCTGCGTTATGCCAATGAGCTGGTCGAGTTTATCCGTGAAGAAACGGGAGACCATTTTGAGATTGCCGTAGGTGCCTATCCGGAATCTCATCCCGAGGCGCCAAGCCTTGATAAAGATGTGGAAAATTTCGCCCGCAAGATGAAAGCGGGGGCCAATATAGCAATCACTCAGTATTTCTTTACTGCGGATGCCTATTTCAACTTTGTTGATAAGGCACGTGCACTGGGTGTTACGCAGCCGATTATTCCCGGCATCATGCCAATCACCAACTATACCAAGCTGGCGCGATTCTCTGATGCCTGTGGGGCAGAAATACCACGCTGGATCCGCAAGCAGTTGGAAAGTTACGCCGATGATAGTGAAGCGATTGCTGATTTTGGCAACGAAGTGGTGACGCGTCTGTGTGAGCGGCTGTTGGATGGCGGTGCACCAGGTTTGCATTTCTACACGCTGAACCAGTCCGCTCCGGTGCTGAAGATTGTTGATAATCTGACGGGTTAGGGTTTCAGACCCTAATATGAAAAACCCCGCCTCTTGTGAGTGCGGGGGTTTTTGTCTGCGGCTTTATAAGCGCTGTCGTTAGCCGGTTGAGGCAGCGGCTTTGCCGTTGCCATGTAATCGGCGCTGCATTACAACGAGTACAACACCAATCGCAAGTCCGGCAATATCAGTATAGATACCGCCATAGATCATAAAGATCGCGCCTATCAGCATGACGACCCGCTGCCATGTTTTAACTGGCCCAAAGAACCACGCCTGAACCACACCAGCCAGCAGGATGATGCCCAGCGTCGCGGTGAGGCCAACGCGCAGGATCTGCATGGCGCTGCCTTCCATCAGCATGGCGGGGCTATAGAAGAACATGAACGGCACGATGAAAGCGGCCAGGCCGATCTTGAACGAAGCCACTGAAGTGCCCATGGCATTATCGCCGGAAATACCCGCTGCTGCGTAGGATGCCAGGGCGACCGGCGGCGTGATGGCAGATACCACCGCGAAATAGAACACGAAGAAGTGTGCAATCAGCGGTTCAATGCCGATATTGATCAAACCCGGTGCAACAACCGACGCCGCTACCGCATAAGCGGCCGTGGTCGGCATACCCATGCCGAGTAGAATCGAGATACACATGGCAAAAAACAGCGCCAACAGCTGGCTGACACCCGCGACACCCAGTAGCAGCGATGAGAAGCGCGCGCCAACCCCGGTCAGGGAGATAACGCCTACAATCAACCCTGCACAGGCACATACCGCAATGATCTGGATCGACATGATGCCCGCCAGCTGCAGGGCGCGCAGGATGGCGGCAAGCCCCATCTTGTGGGGTGAAAGCCAGCTGACAACGGCGGCGGAGGCTGTGGCCAGAGTACCGGCACGGATCACCGAATAGCCCATGAACAGTGCCACAATCAGTATGATGATGGGAGCAAACAGATAAACCTGTTTGGCTAGCTTGCGGAACTGGGGGATCTCGTCTTCGCGCATGCCGCGCATGCCTTTGCGGGCCGCTTCAAAGTCGACCATGCAGTAGACCGACAGGAAGTAAAGAATGGCGGGAATAATCGCGGCAATCGCAATCTCGGTATACGGGATACCGGTAATTTCCGCCATGATAAAGGCACCGGCACCCATGATGGGCGGCATGATCTGCCCACCGGTAGACGCAGCGGCTTCAATGGCCCCGGCGCTACGCCCTGGGTAGCCAACTTTTTCATCAGTGGAATCGTCAGCGAACCTGTTGAAACCACGTTACCCGCTGAGGTGCCGTTAATCATGCCCATCAGACCGGAAGCAAAAATCGATACCTTGGCTGGGCCGCCCCGAGCGCGACCGGCGGCAGCAAAGGCGAAGTTGACAAAATAGTCACCGACCTTGGATGCCTGCAGGAAGGCAGCGAAAATAATAAACAGGATGATATAGGTGGAAGACACTGCTGTGGTCGGGCCGAGAATACCCGTATCGGTGTAAACCTGGCTGAAAAAGCGGTTGATCGACAAGCCGGGATAGCCCAGAAAGCCTGGCAGGTAGGGGCCTGCAAACACATAAAGCAGAAAGACGACTGAAATGACTACCAGTGCCAGGCCAGCTACACGGCGGGTCAGTTCCAGAATCAGCAAGGACCCGGCAACCGCGGCCCATGAAATACCCACAGGGGCAAAAGAAGTGCCTGTGGACATGCGCATATTTGTGTTGAACGCCACGAGCAGATAGCCAGCACTGGCCAGGGCGCACACCATCAGTACCAGATCCGCTGGGTTGAAGCGGTGACGCACCTGACGATACACCCAAGAAAGCACGATGGCAGCAGCGGTCGTCAGCATCAGCGGGTAACCGTAATGCCAGGACTCTATGGTTGGATCAATGCGCATGGCGCCGCCTGCCAGGGTCTGCTGCATCATGAAAACCTGGAGCAGCGAATAGAGCGCCGGAAGCAGCAGCGCATAGCTGATCCATTTAAGCGCGACAGGAGACTCTTCATGCTCACTTTTCGCGAAATTACTGCCAGCATAGAGACCGTACCCAAGGATCAAGGCACCGGCAATGTGCACAATCCGGTAGGACCAGGTTTCCATGGGAAAGATATTCAGTGAAATAAGATGAAAAGAAGAGTAGGCAACCGCCATGGCCGCAAATAACCAGAACTGCCAGCCGTTAAACAGGCGGCGGTTATTCTCGACAACTTCTTCATCAACGCCTTCAACGACCACGACGTCGGGCTGTTCGTCCGAAAGGTCGCCAGAATTGGGGTCAGATTTGTGACTCATAAGAGGCCACCCTCACAGCAATACAAACAGAAAAAGGGGAGGTATAAGCAAAAGCTGCCCCGCCCGGTGGCGCCGGTGCGGGGCAGGCTTTGAGTACTTAAGGCTTACTTGATCATGTCTTCAGCAATGTCATAGCCGTTTTCTTCGTACCAGCGAGCAGCGCCCGGGTGGAAGGGCAGCACGGTATTCTTGTCGATATTTTCCGGAATAGTCGTGGCAGCACTGCGGTGAATGGAGCGCATACGATCGTTCTGTTCCATGGTCACCTTGGTGACTTCATAGACAAAATCTTCCGGCAGGTCGCAGCCAGCAATGGCAAAGTTCCACATGGAAACCGCACGAGCATCTTCTTCCAGCGTCTGATAGGTGCTGGCCGGAATCATAAACTCAGCTACCGGGAAGTTTTCGAGAATGGTATCCACTTCAGCATCGGTAAACTCGATGATGTTGACGTCAGTCTGCACTTCAAGCTGGCTGACGGCAGGAATCGGGATGCCTGCTGCAAAAGCAATAACGTCAAGCAGACCGTCCTGCAGCTGGCCGCCCAGATCAGACCAGCCGCCGTTACGACGGTCAAATTCTACACCCAGGGTTTCAAGCATCGCCGGGAAGTAGGTGTCTGAGGTTGATGCTGCCGGGCCAAAACCGATGCGGGCACCGTCCGGAATGTCTTCAATCGATTCGATATCAGAAGACGCCAGTGCAGTGATCGAGAAAGGCGTTTCGTACATCGGGAACATGGCACAGACATTATCCATTTCCAACCCGGGAGCCAGCGGACTTTTACCACTGATAGCGTCAGAAGCCGGGCCCATGGTGGTCAGGCCAAAGGCAACATCGCCACCGTGTACCAGAGCCAGGTTCTGCGTCGGGCCGCCGGTCACCTCGCCACCGCCGGAAATGTCCAGCTCGTCGGCAATGAAGTTGGCCCAGCCTGAACCGTAAACATAGTAGGTGCCGCCTTGGCTTGCAGTGCCGACAGTAAAGTTATCCGGCCACTCGGAGCGGTCAGCCTGGGCGCTGCTAGCGGCCAGCAGAGCCACACCAGCCAGCAGGGTGGCGGCGGTGGGCAGGGCATTGTTCATTGCTGTCTTTTTCATGCGCATGGCGAGATATCCTGAAACTGTTATTAGATGTGAAATGGTTTCATCGCCTCATCATCAGAGACGATGACATCAGTGTAGTCACTATTTAGATGATTATTAGCACCTATAGAGAAGCGATTAGTGTGCCATTTATTATTTTTTTATTAATAAACAGTTGCTTGGATTTTTGTGTTTAAACTTTTGTCTACAGCGGTCAGTGCTTAAGTGTTAACAATCCCGCACGTGGTGGTGATCAGGTTGTGCGGTTTTTCACACACTTTCTCTGTGCTGTGGCCCTGGGCACGTCAGTCAGGTGACGGGTGGTACTGCCATTCACTGGCCATTGACGGCATCAGGGCATCAATCAAGCGGCTGGCCTGGTGAAAATCGTTCATCAGAGTAGAGGCTTGCGCTGGCGTCAGGCGCTGCTGGCGTAAACGTCTGGCTGTTTCTTCCTGCCAGAACTGGCTGGCCGTGTAGATAGGTTCAGCCAGGGTGCTGGTACTGACAGTATTTTCTTCTGAGCGTCGATTAAGGTAGTTGAGGCCTTTGGCCAGTGCCAGGCGCAGGGCATCATGACCTTCCCTTAGCGGGCTGTCAGGGGCGGTGTGGCGCAGCAGGCTGCGCTGCAGGACTTCACCAAAACGTACGGCTTCCACCAGGCGGAACGTTTGCTGTAAACGTGCTTCAAGGTAGGCCTGTTGATCGTCTGCCATAGGGACTTCAAGGCGTGCGTAAAATGCCAGGATTTCGCTTAACAGTGGTTTGATGCGTTCATGGTAGCGCTCATTGACGGCCGGCCAGTGTTGGCTATCAATGGCCTGTTCCACTTTCTCTCTTGTCGGCAGGTGGCCCAGCGCATCGGCACTGTGTATCAGCAAGGCATTGCAAAGCAGGTGATAAGCGCGCCTTTCAAGCCGTCGGCATTCCTGGTCGAGGGCACTCAGGGCGGTGTCCGAGTGCTGCAGGGCAGAGGCATCCAGGTAGCGCGCCTGAGCGCGATCGAGATGATGGGCAGGAGAAGGCAAAAGGCGTTCCAGCCATTTTGCCAATGGCGTGATAAAGGGCAGCATCAACACGATGCCCAACACATTGAACAAGGTATGAAACAGCGCCAGCTTGAGCGGCCAGGCGTCGGCGTCAATGCCGATCAGGGTGCTGGAAAAATCCACCAGCCAGGCCAATGGCAGCAGTAACGTAAGCGCTACCCCAGCCGTTAACAGGTTGAAAACTATATGCGCCCCAGCCAGCCGTTGCGCAGCCGTGCTGGCGCCCAGTGCACCGAGTAAAGCGGTCACTGTTGTGCCTACGTTGGCGCCGACTGCCACTGCCAGGGCGGGTAGATAGTCCAACTGGCCGCTGGCCAGCGCCGTCAGGATGATCAGCAAGGTCGCATGGCTGGACTGCATGACGACAGTGGCGATTACGCCAAACAGTACGTAGAGCGGCCAGTGCCAGAACTGGGTGCCTGCCAACCCTGCCAGTGAAAGGCTATCCTGCCAGGCACTGAACCCCAGCTTCATAAAATCAATGCCCAGAAACAAAAGACCAATACCCATCAGCAGGTGGGCATAGCCGCGTAATGATTTGGGGAGCAGGCGAGCGCCAAGCAAGCCAGCGGCCAGAAAAGGCATGGCGTAACGTGCCAGATCAAATGATAGCCCGAAGGTGGCCATCAGCCAGGCGCCGGTGGTAGTGCCCAGGTTGGCACCGAACAGCAGAGCAATACCGGCTGGCAGGGTGACCAGGCCCGCACTGACAAACGACATGCTCAGTAATGTCATCAGGGAGCTGGATTGCACGGTGGCCGTGGTTGCAGCGCCGAACAGGATGGCGCGAGGCCGGGTGCGGGTTGCCTGCTGAAGCCAGCGCCCAAGCTTGCCGCCGGAGAGCTGCTTGATGCCCTTTTCCAGGTACTGCATTCCCCACAGGAAAAGCCCTAACCCGGCAGCGAGGGTCGCCAGATCAAGATAGGACATCAGCACAGCAGTTGCCGCAATAAGGCCGATAATCACCAGCCGGGTGGTGAACGCTGGATGCGTGTGGGCATGTTTACGCCAGTGGCCAAGCTGGGCGGCAAATGGCATCGCAGGCTCCCTGAAGAAGGTTAAGTATCGTTACCTTACTTCGATGAGCTGCCGGGGTCGAGAATACGTACCGTCTGGATATCCTGCTGCTTTTGCTCTTCACGCAGTTTGTTGACGCGGGTCTGTAATTCCGGAGCAGTTTCATCTTCAATGGGCAGCTGCTCAAAGAAATCACAGCTGACGCATTCGCGATAACGGATGCCGTTCTGCTCCCAGGAGCGAATGCGGTCCATTTCGGCACAGCGTGGGCAGGTAACCCCTGCAATAAAGCGTTTTACCGTTGACATAATAAACTCCACGCGTGGCCGTGTAGGGCCACGCGGCTGATGGAAATAGGTGTTCAGGCAGCGCGAATGCCGCTATGGCGCAACAAGGGTTCAACACTGGGTTCACGGCCGCGAAATGCTGCGAACAGTTCGGCAGCATCGCGCGCGCCTCCCTGCTCCAGAATATGCTGACGAAAGCGCTGGCCAGTCGTCGGGTCGAAAATACCCTCTTCTTCAAAGGCACTCCAGGCGTCAGCGGACAAGACCTCTGCCCATTTGTAGCTATAGTAGCCCGCCGCATAGCCACCGGCAAAAATGTGCCCGAAACTGTTCTGGAAACGATTGAAAGGCGCAGCAGGCATCACTGCCACCTGTTGGCGCACCTCATCGAGCAGCGCCTGGATATGGGAAGCATCTGGCGCTGAAGCTTGATGATGCAACCGCAAGTCGAACAGTGAAAACTCCAGCTGGCGCACCATTCCCATGGCGGACTGGAAGTTCTTGGCGGCTTGCAGGCGTTCAAGCAGTTCACCCGGCAAGGGTTCATCAGTATCAATATGCGCAGCCAGAAGATCCAGCCCTTCACGCTCCCAGCAATAATTTTCCATGAACTGGCTGGGCAGCTCGACCGCATCCCAAGCGACACCATTGATGCCGGAAATATCGGCAATCGTCTGGCGGGTCAGCATGTGGTGTAGCCCGTGGCCAAATTCATGAAACAGGGTAGTGACTTCATCATGAGTGAGCAGCGCGGGCTTGTCGCCTACCGGTGGGGTGAAATTGCAGGTCAGGAAGGCTATCGGCAGCTGCAGGCCATCGGACGTCTGGCGGCGAACACGGCAATCGGCCATCCAGGCACCACCGCGCTTGCCTTCGCGGGCGTAGAGGTCGAGGTAAAAACCGGCAATGGGGGTGTCATTTTCGGTAATCTGAAAATAGCGGACATCCGGGTGGTAGCAGGTGACCTGCTCATCCTCTTCAAATCGCACACCGTAGAGGCGCTCTACCACACTGAATAACCCCTCAACCACGCGGGGTGCCGGGAAGTAGGGGCGTAGCTGCTCCTGGGAAATCGCGTGACGAGCCTCGCGCAGCTTTTCGCTGGCATAGCCCACATCCCAGGGCTGCAGGTTTTCCAGCCCCAGCTCCTGCGAAGCAAAATCCTGCAGCTCGGCAAACTCTTCGCGTGCCTGAGGCACCGCGCGCTGTGCCAGGTCGTTCAGAAAGTCCAGCACCTGCTCGGGGAGTCCGCCATCTTGGTGGCCAGTGAGTAATCCGCATAGGTAGCAAAGCCCAGCAGTGCGGCTAGCTCGCTGCGTAATGTCAGGATCTCTTCCATGATGGCAGCATTATCAAACTGGCCAGCATTCGGGCCCTGGTCTGAAGCGCGGGTGACAAAGGCGGTATAGACTTCTTCGCGCAGGGCGCGGTCGTCGGCATAGGTAAGCACCGGATAAAAACTCGGGAAATCCAGCGTGATCCGGTAACCGTCGATGCCTTTGGCCTCTGCCAGGGAATGCAGGGTAGCCAGCGCGCTTTCCGGCACGCCGGCCAGATCGTCAGCGTTTTCGATATCCTTGTGCCAGGCCTGAGTGGCATCCAGAACGTTATTGGAATATTGGTTGGTCAGTGTCGACAGGCGCGACTTGATCTCGCCATAGCGGGCTTTCTGCTCCGCTGGCAGGTCAACCCCCGCGAGGCGGAAATCGCGCAGTGCGTTCTCGACCGCACGTTTTTGAGCGGCGTCGAGGTCTGCCCAGCCAGGGCCTTCCCTCAGGGCCTGGTAGGCATTGAACAAGCCTTCGTGCTGGCCAACCCAGGTGCTGAAGTCAGAGAGTTTGCCAATGCAGGCTTCATAGGCCTCACGTAGCTCGGGGCTGTTCATGGTGCCGTTGAGGTGTGAAATCGGGGACCAGGCATTGGATAGGCGGTCGTTAACGTCTTCAAGCGGGGCCGCGAAATTTTCCCAGCTGGGGGACGTGGTGGCGGCCTGTTGGGCCAGTGCCTCAATGCGTTGACGACTTTCTTCAAGCAGGCTGTCGAGGGCTGGCACGACATGCTGAGCGCGAATTTCATCAAAAGGCGGCAGGGTGTGTGCAGCGAGCAGGGGGTTATTAGGCATGGCGACCTCAGTAGGAAAATTGCGGGGCAATATACATTTCCTATAGAGTGCGGGCGCGCTAACGAGGTTTCAATCCTCACGTTAGCTTAATCTCTGATGCCAACCACGGTTTGGCACGTTTTATCCGCTGTCCATTTTGATGGGCGGTGCTTTTTTATTAACGGTGAGTGAACGGGGCAGGTCATGAGTGAAACACTGGAGCGCTGGGGATCAAGACGTGCTTTTATTCTGGCCGTCACCGGTGCCGCTGTTGGGCTAGGTAATATCTGGCGGTTTCCCTATATCGCTGGTGAAAACGGCGGGGCGGCTTTCCTGCTGGTGTACATCGCCTTTGTGCTGCTGCTGGGGTTGCCTGTCATGATGGCGGAAATCATGGTGGGAAGAGCCGGGCGGCGCGGGCCGATTCAGGCGCTGGGCACCTTGGCGGCAGAAGGCGGCGGCTCGCCACACTGGCGCTGGTTGGGCGCCTTTGGTGCCTTTACAGTGTTCTGTATTCTGTCGTTCTATTCGGTGGTGTCTGGCTGGTCGATTGAGTTTCTGGTGGCTTCTATCAACGGACAGTTCAGCGGTGCCACTGCGCAGGAAATCGGCGCAGGGTTTGATGCCTTTCTGGCCAATCCGGGATTGCTGGTCTTCAACCACACCCTGTTTCTGTTCATGACCATGAGCGTGGTGGCCGCAGGCGTTGCCAAAGGGCTGGAGCGGCTGAATAACCTTTTGATGCCGCTGCTTTATCTGCTGTAGTAACGCTGGCCATCTATGCCAGCACCACAGAAGGCTTTGTGCCAGCGCTGGTTTGGCTGTTCAAACCGTCTATGGCGTTGATAACGCCAACGGTGATTCTGCATGCCATGGGGCACGCCTTTTCACCCTGGCTGTTGGTGCCTGCGCATTGATGGCGTATGGCGCCTATATGCCGGATAGGCAAAGCCTGCCAAAAGCCGCTGCTGCTGTCGCCGTGCTGGATATCAGCGTTGCGCTACTCGCAGGTATTGCGATCTTTGCCGTTGTGTTTGCTCAGGGGCTTGACCCGACCCAAGGCCCGGGGCTGATGTTTGTGACTCTGCCCATTGCCTTCTCAGGGCTGCCGTGGGGGGCGGTCTGGCTGAGCATTTTCTTTCTGCTATTACTGCTGGCTACCTGGACATCGGCGATCAATCTGGCGGAGCCTATGGTGGCGACTCTGCAGGGCGCAGGCTTGAAACGTGGCAAGGCAACGGCAGTAGTAGCACTGTGCGTCTGGTTGATGGGGCTGTTATCCGCGCTATCATTTTCGACGCTGGCAGATTTTCGGCCCTTGTTCGGGCGCAATGTGTTTGAGCTGGTCAGCAGCATTCCGCCGGATATCTTTCTTCCGCTGGGCGGCATGCTGATTGCTTTCTTTGCGGCTTGGGTCATGCCTCAACACAAAGCGCAACAGGCGCTGGGTAACAGCGGTTGGGGCTTTTATCTGTGGCTCAATGTGGTGCGCTGGATAGCCATTCCACTGACCTTTATCGTATTGTTGAGCGCACTGTTTTAAGTGTAAATACTGGTGTGAATCAATCAGGAGTCAGCAATGAGCAATGCTTTAAGAAGCTATCAGGGCAGCGAGCCGCAGTTGGGCGAGCGGGTTTATATTGATCCTGCCTGCACGGTAATCGGCGATGTGGTGCTGGGCGATGACTGTTCGGTCTGGCCGATGACGGTGATTCGCGGTGATATGCACCGTATCCGTATCGGCGCACGGGTCAGCGTGCAGGATGGCAGCGTGCTGCATATTACTCATGCCAGCGACTATAACCCCGAGGGCTTTCCGCTGACGTTAGGCGATGATGTCACCGTTGGCCACAAGGCGATTCTGCATGGTTGCACGCTGGGGAGTCGTATTCTGGTAGGGATGGGCGCCATTGTGATGGATGGCGCTGTGGTGGAAGATGAAGTGATTATTGCCGCCGGGGCCGTGGTGACACCTGGCAAACAGCTGGAAAGTGGCTACGTCTACGCAGGCAACCCTGCCCGGCAGCTGCGGCCGCTTAAGGACAAAGAGCGTGCTTTCTTCGCCTACACCGCCGGTAACTACGTCAAGCTGAAAGACCGCTTCCTGGCAGAAGCCAACGATTAACGGGTTGACGGTTTATGGTGCGACTTACTTGTTTAAATGCCCATTAACTATCTTCTAACTCTCTGCCAGGCGGTACTTTTTTCTTGTTTTTTGCTGAAAAGCCATGTTGTGGCGGAATGAAATCTGGTAATTTATACAGCTTTCAGGATGCCACATGACATGGCTAATTTTCGCACGCATATTTCAGTTGCAGCGGTGGGCGGGGCAGCGCTGGCATTTGTGGGTTGTCAGGCCCAGTGGTGGCCTGTGTCCCAAGCCCTGTTGATAGGTGTGCTGACGGCCTTTGGCGGTATTCTGCCAGACATTGATGCTGACAGGTCGCGTTCTATCCGTTTAATTTTCAGTCTGTTATCGGTGCCAGCTCTAGTGCTGGGCGTTATTGTGCTGCAAGGTTGGCTGTCTCCTGGGGCGCTTTTGGTAGCGTGCGGTGGGATTTATCTGCTGGTGCGTTATGTAGGCAGCGCGGTGTTTGCCCATCTGACGGTACACCGTGGCGTGTGGCATTCACTACTGGCCGGGGCGCTCTGCGGTATGGCCGCAGCGGCCATCAGCTTTCAGCTGTTGGTGCAGTCAGCTTGGTTTGCCTGGTCCCATGGGCTGGCAATAGCGGTGGGGTTTGTCATTCACCTTGTGCTGGATGAAATTTACAGCGTCGACCTGGAAGGCGCCCGCCTTAAACGCTCTTTTGGAACGGCGCTAAAACTGGCGGATGCCCGCCGCCCGCTGGCCAGCCTGCTGATGCTGATTGCCACGCTGACACTGGCCCCCTGGTTACCGCCCTGGGCCGACCTTTGGGAGCTGCTCCATCAGGGGTCACTTTTGTGGCGGTAATCTTCTGCTTGTAACGTATGCTTTTTTAGTTTGTCGTAAAGCGTCTTGCGCGGCAGGCAGAGATGCTCACAGACCTGGGTCACCCGCCCATGATGACGCGCCAGCGACTGACTGATCAGGCTTTTTCGAACAGCTCTACCTGGCGCGTCAGTGAGGTTGTCTGGGTTTCTGTGTTATCGCCTTCCAGCAGAGCCGCCAGGCGATAGTCAAACGCCGCCCCTAGCAGGACATAGCGTTCGGCCAGATTGCGCAGTTCGCGTACATTGCCAGGCCAGTCGTGAGCCAGCAAGGCGGCAATGGCGTGACTGTCAAGCGGGGGTGCTTCCAGCCCGCTGCGGTTAGCCGCGATGACCGCAAAATGCTGGAACAATAGCGGAATATCCTCACGCCGTTCGCGCAGGGCAGGCAGTGGCAAAGTCACAACGTTCAACCGGTAGTAAAGGTCTTCACGGAAACGGCCGGCTTCTGAGGCGGCTTTAAGGTCAACCTTGGTGGCGGCAATAACACGAATATCCAGTTTGATCACATCATTGGCACCGAGGCGTTCAATGCTGCGCTCCTGAAGCACGCGCAACAGCTTGACCTGCAGCGCCAGAGGCATGGATTCAATTTCATCGAGAAAGACAGTGCCGCCATTAGCGTGCTCAAACTTGCCAATACGGCGTTCAACCGCGCCGGTGAAGGCCCCTTTCTCGTGGCCAAAGAGTTCTGACTCAATAGTGTTTTCAGGCACTGCACCACAATTGATTGCCATGAAAGGGTGATGACGTCGACGGCTGCGTTCATGAATGGCTCGCGCGACCAGATCCTTGCCCGTGCCGGTTTCCCCAAACAGCAATACATCCGTCTCAACCTGGCTGATGCGCTGGATCATGGCCGCAAGGCGCGAAATAGTTTCGGTGCGCCCGACAAGGCGTGGCCCAAGTGCTGCTTGCTGAGCTTCCAGCTCGGCCTTGAGGCGATCATTCTCGAGGCTGAGCTGGCGCTTCTCAATACCTCGCCGCACCACATCAAGCAGTTGGTCACCCGCAAACGGTTTCTCCAGAAAATCCCAGGCGCCGGCGCGCATGGCTTCAACAGCGGTGGAAATATCGCCGTGGCCGGTAATCAGGATAATCGGCAGCGTCGGGTCGCGTTCGCGCAGGGTGCGTAGTAACGTCATGCCATCCATGCCCGGCATGCGGATATCACTGACGATCACGCCTGGAAAGTTAGGTGTCAGGGCATCGAGTGCCTGTTCGGCAGACTCAAAGCAGTGTGGCGTATAACCGCCCAGTTCAAGGGTCTGGCTGGCGGTGATGCGCAAGTGCTCTTCGTCGTCGATCACCATGACGGGCAGTGTCGACGGGTCATGCATGAGAGAGATGCTCCATTGAGGTGTTCGGGGCCATGGCAAGAGGGAGAATAATACTGAACTGAGCACCGCCCGTTGGGTGGTTGCAGGCCTTCAGCTGGCCACCCAGATCCTCCATGATACGTGATGAAATGGAAAGCCCCAGCCCCAGGCCGTTACCGGGTGCCTTGGTGGTAAAAAAGGCGCGAAGATCTGGTTGATATGGGCGCTGTCGATACCCGGCCCATTATCAATAATATGAATGTGCACGTTTGTCTCGTCTGCTTCCACGCGCACGATAAGGCGTGGGGCGGAAATGTCTGTCATGGCCTGTAAGGCATTGCTGATCAGGTTGACGATCACCTGTTCAAGACGTACCAGATCACCTTTGACCCATAGAGTCGCCACAGGTAATTGCTGTTCAACTTTAACCTGACTGTCACGTAGACGGCTATGGAACAGACGCAAGGCATATTCTATGCACGACTGTACGGCGATATTTTCCTGACGCTCGCTGCTTTTGCGCGAAAACTGACGAAGCTGGGCGCTGATATCCGCCATGCGATGAGTCAGTTCGACAATCTGTTCCAGGTTGGCGTCTGTCTGGTTAAGCCGTGATAGAGCCAGAAAGCGCCGGGCATTTTCAGCATAGGCACGAATGGCCGCCAAGGGTTGGTTAAGTTCGTGGTTGATGCCAGCCGCCAATTGACCTAACACGGCAAGCTTGGCCGCCTGGATCAGCTCGTCCTGGGTCTGGCGCAGATTTTCCTCGGCGCGACGGCGCTCCTCAATTTCAGCTGAAAGGCGCTGGTTGCTTGCCACTAGGTCCCGGGTTCGCCGCTCAACACTTTCTTCAAGCTCGTCGCGAACCCGCGCCAGAGTGAGCCTTTCCCGTTCAGCAAAGGTTTCTCGTTCGCGGCGCAAACGTAAGCGCTGCCAGCCTATCCCGCCGCCGAGGGCAACAACACCATAAAGACCACCGGCCATCAGGGCTGCCAGCCACTGTGCGCTGGTCACAGTGTCTAGCGGTTTGAGGATATGAATGTCCCATTCAAACTCTGCTATCGGTCGGGTCAGGCGTAAAAAGCGTTCATCCTCTAACACGCCGCGTGAAAAGCTGACGATATGGGCATCTGCCGAGTGAGCTTGTTCTATGACGATGCCTGATGCATTTAACGGCTCGACCGCATAGCGTCGAGTGTTGCGCAGCGTTTCGCGCTGTTGGTCAGAAAGTGGGTAAAGTGCATTCATGCGTAATTCAGGCTTGCTGGCCATGAAGATGATGTCATCACTATCAGTGACAAATAACGTTGCTTCCTGCTCGGCCCAGCTTTGTTCAACGTCATCGAGTAGTACCTTGATGACCATGACGCCGTCCGGGCGAGCATCAGGAGAGGTGTCTTCCAGATACACCGGAGATGAAAAATAGTAACCACGTTCGCGTGATTGTACGCCCAATCCATAGAAGCGCCCTTGGCCGCCAGCAATGGCATCCCGGTAATAGCTGCGAAACGCGTAGTTCTGGCCGATAAAGGTATTGGGGCGGTGCCAGTTGCTAGCGGCAATGGTATCGCCCTGCTCATCAAGCAGATAGACATCGGAAACCCCAGCGGTGAAGCGAAAACGGTCAAGTAGCAGGTTGAGTGGCATCGGGTCCTGATTATCCGGTGAAGCAAGAAATCGCTGGACGCCTTCGCGAGTGGCAAGCATTTGCGGCAGGTAGTCGTAACGCAGTAAATAGCCGTTCAGGTGAGCGGCTGACAGACGCAACTCGTTCTCGGCATCTTCGCGTAAGTTTTCCAATGCCTGTACTCGGGCGATCTGGGAGGCTTGCCAGATGCACAATAATAGGCCGAGAGAAACCACCGTCAGAGCAAACCATCGCCAACGTAATGGAGGCCGCTGAGCTTTTTTAATCATGCGCTGGTCACGCTTCCTTGTGCTCTGCGTAAGGCACGCTGCGCACGGGTTTCAGCGCGGGCCATTTCCATCAAACCCTCCTCTACAAAGACTAGATGTTCATGTGCACGGCTACGGGCGTCTTCTGCGCGCCCATCAAGGATGGCATCCAGCAAGGCACGATGTTGCTTCATCAATTGACTGCGAGAATCGGGTTTGGCGAAAAGAAAGGCCAGGTTATCGACAATGCTCTGTTCCAGTAGGTGAAAGATGCCGCGTATGGTGTGAAGCAACAGTACGTTATGCGCTGCTTCAGCAATGGAAAGGTGAAAGGCGGCATCAAGTTTGGCTTCTGCGGCAGGATCCTTGCCGGCAAAGCCATTGTTGAGCTCTTCAAAGCGCTGAATCAGAATAGCCTTATCGGCAGGGGTTGAACGCAGAGCGGCGTAATAGGCCGAGATTCCTTCCATCGCATCGCGAAACTCAAGCAGGTCAAGGTGAAACTCTTCATGCCGCGTCAGCATTTCCAGTAAAGGGTCTGTGTAGCCACTATTAAGATCGTCGTTGACGAAATTGCCCCCGCCCTGGCGGCTGACCAGCAGCCCTCTGGCGGCCAGTTTTTGAATGGCTTCTCGCAGGGAGGGGCGTGAAACCCCGAACTGCTGTGCTAGTTCGCGCTCAGGTGGCAAGCGTTGCCCAGGCTTAAGGCTACCTTCAAGCATCATGGCTTCAAGGCGTTCAGTAATCACGTCGGCCAATCTGGGTTGGCGAAGAGGCGTGTAGGACATTGTTAGCTCCTTGATTGGTAGAGCCAATGCAGATTTCAGCTATCTTGAGTTTTAGCTCATGAAATGGAAAGATAGCAACTAATTGGTTTTACCAATTTATGGATAATGATGCGAGTATGAAAAAGTAGCGATGAGGCGTTATGTTGATCATAAAGACTGACAGCTGACGTTTTTTCACTATTGTTCAAATAGTCCTTGCATCCCCGCCGGCAAATCCGTAAAGTACGCATCCGCTGCCGGGGACGCACAGCGTTACCAGCGGTACTTATTCGTAAGTTCGGAGGTGAAAACCTTCGGTTTGTCAGAAAGTTAGAGAAAACGTTGGCGAGAAGTTGCCGCGTCGAATTTCCTAGCTGAAATCGATCAAAATACGGAATCGAATCAGCGGTTGACAAACACACAGGAATGCGTAGAATACGTCTTCCTCGCTGAGGCAAGTCATTCAGGTCAACGAATGACAAGGTTTGATAACCGTCTCGCGAACAGCTCTTTAATAATTTGATCAGGTAATTCATGTGGGCGCTTGCCGATGAGGGTAATAAATCACCAAATATCAAGGCAAGCGACTCAGCAAGACAATCTTAAGCCTCGGCCTTCGATTGTGTATTGAATGAATTCGTTTGAACCTTGAGCCAAGTTTGATGCGCTTTTGTTACCTTCAGGTGACAGGTAAGCATCACAATGATTTTAAACTGAAGAGTTTGATCATGGCTCAGATTGAACGCTGGCGGCAGGCCTAACACATGCAAGTCGAGCGGTAACAGATCTAGCTTGCTAGATGCTGACGAGCGGCGGACGGGTGAGTAACGCATAGGAATTTACCCGATAGTGGGGGATAACCTGGGGAAACTCAGGCTAATACCGCATACGTCCTACGGGAGAAAGGGGGCTTTGGCTCCCGCTATCGGATGAGCCTATGCCGGATTAGCTGGTTGGTGAGGTAATGGCTCACCAAGGCGACGATCCGTAGCTGGTCTGAGAGGATGATCAGCCACATCGGGACTGAGACACGGCCCGAACTCCTACGGGAGGCAGCAGTGGGGAATATTGGACAATGGGCGCAAGCCTGATCCAGCCATGCCGCGTGTGTGAAGAAGGCCCTCGGGTTGTAAAGCACTTTCAGCGAGGAAGAACGCCTGGCGGTTAATACCCGCCAGGAAAGACATCACTCGCAGAAGAAGCACCGGCTAACTCCGTGCCAGCAGCCGCGGTAATACGGAGGGTGCAAGCGTTAATCGGAATTACTGGGCGTAAAGCGCGCGTAGGTGGCTTGATAAGCCGGTTGTGAAAGCCCCGGGCTCAACCTGGGAACGGCATCCGGAACTGTCAGGCTAGAGTGCAGGAGAGGAAGGTAGAATTCCCGGTGTAGCGGTGAAATGCGTAGAGATCGGGAGGAATACCAGTGGCGAAGGCGGCCTTCTGGACTGACACTGACACTGAGGTGCGAAAGCGTGGGTAGCAAACAGGATTAGATACCCTGGTAGTCCACGCCGTAAACGATGTCGACCAGCCGTTGGGTGCCTAGCGCACTTTGTGGCGAAGTTAACGCGATAAGTCGACCGCCTGGGGAGTACGGCCGCAAGGTTAAAACTCAAATGAATTGACGGGGGCCCGCACAAGCGGTGGAGCATGTGGTTTAATTCGATGCAACGCGAAGAACCTTACCTACTCTTGACATCCTGCGAATCGGTGAGAGATCACTGGGTGCCTTCGGGAACGCAGAGACAGGTGCTGCATGGCTGTCGTCAGCTCGTGTTGTGAAATGTTGGGTTAAGTCCCGTAACGAGCGCAACCCTTGTCCTTATTTGCCAGCACGTAATGGTGGGAACTCTAAGGAGACTGCCGGTGACAAACCGGAGGAAGGTGGGGACGACGTCAAGTCATCATGGCCCTTACGAGTAGGGCTACACACGTGCTACAATGGCCGGTACAAAGGGCTGCGAACTCGCGAGAGTCAGCGAATCCCTTAAAGCCGGTCTCAGTCCGGATCGGAGTCTGCAACTCGACTCCGTGAAGTCGGAATCGCTAGTAATCGTGAATCAGAATGTCACGGTGAATACGTTCCCGGGCCTTGTACACACCGCCCGTCACACCATGGGAGTGGACTGCACCAGAAGTGGTTAGCCTAACGCAAGAGGGCGATCACCACGGTGTGGTTCATGACTGGGGTGAAGTCGTAACAAGGTAGCCGTAGGGGAACCTGCGGCTGGATCACCTCCTTAAACGATGCATCATCCCTCGCGGTAAGCGCTCACAATGAATTACCTGATCAGATAGCTGTTGATATGCAGTGATAAGCGTCTCCTTTACGTTGAAAAAGAGAAAGCTCTTTTTTTATTTTTAATGTGAAAAAGCATGCGTTTATCACTGCTTATAGCAGTCGCTCTTTAATAATATATCAAGCTGATAAAAACCTTCTAAGAGGGTGGTTAATCACATTCTGTGTGACTAACAACACTCTGAGAGGTTTGTACGTAGTAAATTGTTGTGTGATACGTCTCAAGCGTATCCGGCAATCGTTATCATTGCGAACCCCAGACTCCTTCGGGTTATAGGGTCAAGCAATGAAGCGCACACGGTGGATGCCTAGGCAGCCAGAGGCGATGAAAGACGTGGAAGCCTGCGATAAGGCTCGGCGAGGTGGCAAACAACCTGTGACCCGGGCATCTCTGAATGGGGAAACCCACTCATCACAAGATGAGTATCCTGCACTGAATACATAGGTGACAGGAGGCGAACCAGGGGAACTGAAACATCTAAGTACCCTGAGGAAAAGAAATCAACCGAGATTCCCCTAGTAGCGGCGAGCGAACGGGGACCAGCCCTTAAGCAGGTGACTGATTAGACGAATGCGCTGGGAAGCGCGGCCATAGCGGGTGATAGGCCCCGTAGTCGAAAATCTGATCCTGTGAAATCGAGTAGGTCGGGGCACGAGAAACCTTGACTGAAGACGGGGGGACCATCCTCCAAGGCTAAATACTCCTGGCTGACCGATAGTGAACCAGTACCGTGAGGGAAAGGCGAAAAGAACCCCGGAGAGGGGAGTGAAATAGACCCTGAAACCGTGTGCGTACAAGCAGTCGGAGCGGACTTGTTCCGTGACGGCGTACCTTTTGTATAATGGGTCAGCGACTTATATTCTGTGGCGAGGTTAACCGATTAGGGGAGCCGTAGCGAAAGCGAGTCTTAACTGGGCGCACCAGTCGCAGGATATAGACCCGAAACCGAGCGATCTATCCATGAGCAGGGTGAAGATTGAGTAACATCAATTGGAGGCCCGAACCAGGATCTGTTGAAAAAGATTTGGATGACTTGTGGATCGGAGTGAAAGGCTAATCAAGCTCGGAGATAGCTGGTTCTCCTCGAAAGCTATTTAGGTAGCGCCTCATGCAGCACCACCGGGGGTAGAGCACTGTTTCGGCTAGGGGGTCATCCCGACTTACCAACCCGAGGCAAACTCCGAATACCGGTGAGTGACGCGTGGGAGACACACAGCGGGTGCTAACGTCCGTTGTGAAAAGGGAAACAACCCAGACCGTCAGCTAAGGTCCCGAAATCCTGATTAAGTGGGAAACGATGTGGGAAGGCTCAGACAGCTAGGAGGTTGGCTTAGAAGCAGCCATCCTTTAAAGAAAGCGTAATAGCTCACTAGTCGAGTCGGCCTGCGCGGAAGATGTAACGGGGCTAAATCAGGTACCGAAGCTACGGGTTCACACTTAGGTGTGAGCGGTAGAGGAGCGTCGTGTAAGCCAATGAAGGTGAGTTGAGAAGTTCGCTGGAGGTATCACGAGTGCGAATGCTGACATGAGTAACGATAAAGGGCGTGAAAAACGCCCTCGCCGGAAGACCAAGGGTTTCTGTTCGACGCTAATCGGAGCAGAGTGAGTCGGCCCCTAAGGCGAGGCCGAAAGGCGTAGTCGATGGGAAACGGGTCAATATTCCCGTACCGGACATGATTGCGATGGGGGACGGAGAAGGCTAGGTGAGCCAGGCGTTGGTTGTCCTGGTGAAAGCAAGTAGGCCGAGCGCTCAGGTAAATCCGGGCGCTTAAAGCCGAGATGCGAAACGAACTGACCACGGTCAGGAAGTCATCGATGCCACGCTTCCAGGAAAAGCCTCTAAGCTTCAGATCATGTGCGACCGTACCCCAAACCGACACAGGTGGTCAGGGTGAGAATCCCAAGGCGCTTGAGAGAACTCGGGTGAAGGAACTAGGCAAAATGGTGCCGTAACTTCGGGAGAAGGCACGCCGGCGTAGGGTGACGAGACTTGCTCTCCAAGCCCGAACCGGTCGAAGATACCAGGTGGCTGCAACTGTTTAGTAAAAACACAGCACTCTGCCAAGTCGTAAGACGACGTATAGGGTGTGACGCCTGCCCGGTGCCGGAAGGTTAAGTGATGGTGTTATCTTCGGAGAAGCTCTTGATCGAAGCCCCGGTAAACGGCGGCCGTAACTATAACGGTCCTAAGGTAGCGAAATTCCTTGTCGGGTAAGTTCCGACCTGCACGAATGGCGTAATGATGGCCACGCTGTCTCCACCCGAGACTCAGTGAAATTGAAATCGCCGTGAAGATGCGGTGTACCCGCGGCTAGACGGAAAGACCCCGTGAACCTTTACTATAGCTTCACACTGGACGCTGATGTTGCCTGTGTAGGATAGCTGGGAGGCTTTGAACCTCGGACGCCAGTTCGAGCGGAGCCACCCTTGAAATACCAGCCTGGCATCATTGGCGTTCTCACTCAGGTCCGTTATCCGGATCGAGGACAGTGTGTGGTGGGTAGTTTGACTGGGGCGGTCTCCTCCCAAAGCGTAACGGAGGAGCACGAAGGTACCCTCAGCACGGTCGGACATCGTGCAATGAGTGCAAGAGCATAAGGGTGCTTGACTGCGAGACAGACACGTCGAGCAGGTGCGAAAGCAGGTTCTAGTGATCCGGTGGTTCTGTATGGAAGGGCCATCGCTCAACGGATAAAAGGTACTCCGGGGATAACAGGCTGATACCGCCCAAGAGTTCACATCGACGGCGGTGTTTGGCACCTCGATGTCGGCTCATCACATCCTGGGGCTGAAGTCGGTCCCAAGGGTATGGCTGTTCGCCATTTAAAGTGGTACGCGAGCTGGGTTTAGAACGTCGTGAGACAGTTCGGTCCCTATCTGCCGTGGGCGTAGGATGTTTGAGAAGGGCTGCTCCTAGTACGAGAGGACCGGAGTGGACGCACCTCTGGTGTTCCGGTTGTCACGCCAGTGGCATTGCCGGGTAGCTAAGTGCGGACGGGATAACCGCTGAAAGCATCTAAGCGGGAAGCCCCCTTCAAGATGAGACATCCCTGAGGCCTAGAGCCTCCTGAAGGGCCCAGCGAGACCAGCTGGTTGATAGGCACGGTGTGGAAGCGCTGCAAGGCGTTGAGCTAACGTGTACTAATGGCCCGTGAGGCTTGACCCTATAACACCCAAGGGGTCTGGTAGCAGTGATAACGATGGCTGAATAAGCCAGTCGGATACGCAGAGACGCATCACACGCGCAAAAGCGAAAGCAGGAGCGCGGACAGTTTACAAACACGTACAGCGCAGGCTATCAATTAACTGCCTGCGCATCAGCTTGATGTATTACCTGTTACGCCTGACGACCATAGCGAGTGGGAACCACCTGATCCCTTGCCGAACTCAGCAGTGAAACCGCTTAGCGCCGATGGTAGTGTGGGGTCTCCCCATGCGAGAGTAGGTCATCGTCAGGCACTTATACCGCAAAAACCCCAGCTTCAGTTGAAGCTGGGGTTTTTTGTTTGTATAGCGAAATTGTAAAAACATGCCATGCCCAGAATGTATTGCTGTGCGGAGCGTGTATGGTCAGGGTTGCAATTGTTTTCAGTCTGCAGCGTGTAAATACCCTAGGATAAGCCCTTATCTAAAACTGCAATCAGTCATGCATTTTTAATATGGGGGTGGCTTATGCAGATCAAATCCACTATAAATCGATTGCTTGGTACTCGCAGTGGTCCTGTCAAAAATCATGCTCAACATTACATAGCACAGGGTGCTAACCGCTCGGAGGGCGTGTCGTGGGCATCGATTATGGTGGTTGAAGACGATGTGCTCAATCAGGTAATTGCACGCAAGATTTTGACTGATTTAGGCTATACAGTCATTGTGGCCAACAATGGGCAAGAGGGTATCGACAAGCTGGCATCAGCAGATATAGACCTGATATTGATGGATATGCAGATGCCCATCATGGATGGGCCTGAAACTACTCGACGTCTCCGTGCGCAGGGTTACAGCTTGCCGATACTAGGCTTTACTGCAAGTACATCTGCTAATGATCATCAGCGTTGCCTGGAGGCTGGTATGCAGGACGTGTTGACGAAACCCATGCAGGTTATGGCCCTGACAGAAGCACTTTCTAGGTTTCTTGTGAATCACAAACAGCAATAACTGAAAAATAACACCGAATTGAAATGAAGCGTATTATTGACGACTACGCTGACAACGCCAAGCATTGAATTGCTCGATAGGCATGGGTTTGGCAATGCCATAGCCTTGAAGAACATCGCACCCAAGGCGATGCAGAGCTTCGATATGTGCCTTTGTTTCAACGCCTTCTGCGACAACAGTCTTATTAAAACGCTTTGATAGATAGATAACACTCTCGACGATGGCCAAGTCGTCTGCGTTCTCGAGCATGTCGATGACAAAACTGCGGTCAATCTTGACAATATCTGCAGGCAGGCCTTTAAGGTACGTTAATGATGAGTAACCTGTCCCAAAGTCATCCAATGCCACACGTATACCACGCGCCTGGCAGGCTTTCATCACATCAGTGGCAATATTGAGTTCTTCAATAGCCGCTGATTCAAGCACCTCTACATGCAGCCGGTTCATGTCCACGTCCGGGTAATGGCGCAAAGCGTTATCCAGCATAGCGATCAAGGTTTTATTCGCCAGCGTCTGGGGAGTCAGGTTGATGCTGAGGGTGAGCTCTGGCGCTTCTAACCGCCACTGATCAAGCAACTTGAATGCCTGCATGACGACCCATTTATCAATATCATGTTCAAGAATGGAGTTGACGATATAGGGCAGAAAATCATTGGGCATACGCCGCCCTTCAGGGTGGTGCCAGCGAATCAGGGCTTCCACGCCTACCAGTTCAAGGGTTCTGGCATCTACCTGAGGTTGCAATTCAAGCACAAATTCGTCGTGTTGTAGCCCATGGGCAATGTCTTTACGTAGCCGCTGGGCTGACTTGAGTTCCTGTTCATGGTCGGTGTTAAAGATAATATAGCGGTTTCCACCTTCCTCCTTGGCACGGTACATGGCCTGATCAGCATGGCGCAAAAGGGTGTCTGGATCGGCGTTATCATCCGGGTAGAAGGTCACTCCCATGCTACCCGTAATCGTTAGCAGGTTCCCGGTCGGCAACGACTGAACGGTCACAATATCTGACAACAGTCTGTCCAGGCGGTCGAGCAGGTGAGGGCTATGGATGAGGATTAAACCAAATTCATCGCCACTCATACGTGCGACGGTTTCACCTTTATTCAGCTGATCAGAGAGTCTGTCACTTATTTCAATCAGAAGAGCATCACCGGCCTCCGAGCCGAGCACTTGATTGATGCTGTTAAAGCGATCCAGGTCAATCACCGCAATCGCAAGCCCCTGGTGGTCGTTACTTTGACGAATTGCTTCATGCATCAGCTGCATCAAATGCATGCGATTGGGCAGATGGGTCAAAGGGTCGAAGTGGCTGATGCGATAAAGCTCTTTATCGTGTTGCTTGATGCGCCGTAAGTCAGTAAAAACAACGACTTGATGGCTGATAGCGCCTAAGGTGTTGCGAACAATTGAAATCGACAGGTATTGAGGTAAAAGCTCCCCATCTTTACGCTTGTTAATTACTTCGCCTTCCCAATAATCGTGATGGGTTTGAGCATCGCACAGGCCTTGATTAAGCGTTGGAAGATGTCCTTCTGCAGTTAGCAAAGCCGCGTTCTTACCTAATATTTCCTGGCGACTGTAACCTGTTTCCGTCTCAAATACGGGGTTGACGTCGAGAATACAATTCTCGGCATCGATAATCATGATGGCGTTATGACTACAGTCAAATACGCGAGCGGCCATTTCAAGACGCTCCCGAGAAAGTTGTTGCTCATTACGCAACGTAAACGTTGTGATTAGCTGACCAATTCTTTGTTGCAAAGGGATAAGCTCATGGGCAAAAGCTTCATCATATCCCTGCTTCCGGTTCGCTAAGCCTATTACGGCCAGGATATCGCCGTAATCGTCGAATACTGGCAGTCCGATAAAGCAACCAAGGTTCGGGTGGCCTTCAGGAAGGTTGCCAGATCGGCGCTTGTCATCGGCAGGCGCATTGGAAATGATGGTTGTCTTGTCAAGAATGACGCGACCAAAGAGTGACTTTAACTGCGTAAACTCCATGCCTTGAGGAGCGTTTGCCTTGAAGCTTTCAAACTCGGCTTTGTCCCATGAAATATCGGTCAATGCATGCATTTGTAAATAAGGTGTAGTGCTATCCTGGCGATAGCACACTTCACCAATAAAACCGGCTTCACTTTCAGTGGCAACCAGTAATTTTTCCAGCGCGTGTTTAAAGGTGTTACTCGACTGGTTGTCGCGGATAAATTCTTCCTGTAACTCACTTATAAGCTGTTCAAGCCTTGCGTGACGAGCCAGGCGCGCCTCTTTATCCTTCAGTGGCGTGATATTGCGAACAGTGCCCGCAAGATGAGTGACTTCACCATTGGTTTCTAAAGCGGTAGCGGTAACGTTGACCCAGGCAGGCGACACATGTTCAGGACGTTTTAGCTTCAGTTGGACTGAAAATGGCTGACCGGTAGCAATGGCCTTTGAAAGCTTTTTTTCAAGTTTTTGCTGTGAATCTACTTCGTATAGGTTCACCTGCCGAGAGTGATTGCTTCGGCATGTCTCATCAGTGCCGAAAAGACGGAATACGGTATCGCTCCACCAACTGGCGTTAGAGCCAACATCCAGTTCCCAAAGGCCCACATCCGATTTATCAACAATGTCGAGCAGACGTTGTAAGCGTAATACTTCTAAGTGCTCAATAACGCGATGAGCAAAAAGATTGAGTTCCTGAAGTTTGTCGGCAGAAAAATCTCTTGGCTGCGAGTCAATAATGCACAAGGTGCCCAGTTTCAAACCGTCAGGGGTTATCAGCGCCGCACCGGCGTAATACCTGATATGTGGTGGCCCGGTGACGAGCGGATTTTCGCAAAAGCGCGAATCCTGATGAGTATCCTTGATTTCTAAAACCGACTTCTCTTCAAGGATGGCATGGGCACAGAAGGAAATATTGCGCGGCGTCTGGGTCTCGGAAAGACCAAAACGGCTTTTGAACCACTGACTCTCTTGATCGACAAATGACACCAGCACGATAGGCACATCAAAAGAGCTGGCAACCAATTGTGTAATGGCATCCAGGGCAGGATCGTCTTGTTTGTCATGCAGGCTATAGCGCCATAGCTCTTCCAAGCGTTTTATTTCGTTGGCAGGCAGTTCAGTATGCTTCACGGGAGTCCCCTGGTAATACGGTCGTACGGGTCAGTTCCGGTCAGCCGGTTCTGCACATAATGGGGCGAGTTTGTCAGACCTCCGTTCTTTTGCCCCTTGTTTCCTCCTGCCCTTCTGAAAGTTGCTTCCGTTATTACCTTATTGCAAAAATGCTGGTAGTGGGATATTCCTGCTTGCCTTAAATAGAGCTAATGCTAATAAACATAAGGTATTTATGCTACGCCATATGCAGGTCAATAAAACGGCCAAGATACAATCAATATGTAACAGAAGGTGTTGGTACAGCAAGAATGTTTGCAGATAGCAGCATATGATATAAATCTTTTACAGATGGCGGCTTCAATTCTGATATTGTATAGATATTAAGCTTGAAGGTTTCTAAACCGTTTGTCTATAGAGAGAGGTTATCCAATGGGGTTACTTTCGGGTTACCAGATAAGCATTAATAGGTTAAATCGCCATTTGTCTGCTGTGTTCGGGGTAGCGTTGATACTGCTGTTTGCAGGCAGCAGCGCTCAGGCTGCTGACTGGCAGGCACATGAGATGCGCCGGTTGCATTCCAGTGAGACCGTCAATCTTGAGGCATTGATTGATAAACGTCCTGTACTAATGGTCAACACCGCTAGTCGCTGCGGTTTCACTGGCCAGTTTGAAGGGCTGGAAGTGCTTCACCAGCGCTACGGCCCGAAAGGATTGGCCGTTGTTGGTTTCTCATCCAATGACTTTAATCAGGAAATTGACGAAGAAGGCGCCGCTGATGTCTGTTTCGTCAACTTTGGCGTGACCTTTGATATGCTGGCACCCGTGCATGTGCGCGGCGAAAACGCCCACCCTGTGTTTGCGGAACTGGCACGTCAATCTGAAGCGCCACGCTGGAATTTCACCAAATATCTGGTTTCGTCAGAGGGTGAGGTGGTGGCGCACTTTCCCTCCAACGTACGCCCGGAATCAGGCGCGATGCGCAGCGCGATTGAAGACTTGCTGTGACCGATAACAAGCAGGCAAAAAGGTTATTTTGATCTGCGGCCTAGGACATCCTTACCTAAGCCGCATAAGGCGAGTTGAGCTGACTTCTGAACGTTGATCAACGGGGTCATGAGTCAGCAAAATAGAGTGCTTCAGGATTGTCGACCAGAATACGTTGACGAACATGTTTGTCAGGTGCCCAGTTAGCCAGCTCGTCCAGTAAAGGACCATCATTGGGCATGGGTACAGAAATATGCGGGTGAGGCCAATCAGAACCCCAAACGCAGCGCTCGGCATTCGAATTAATCAATGCCTGGGCAAAAGGCGTGATATCTTCATAAGGAAGATGCTGGCGACCTGTTGTTCGATAGGCGCCTGAAAGCTTTACCCAGGCATGACCATCTGCCAGTAGCCTGCACAGCGTCTGAAACTTAGGGTGCTCTACTCCCTTGCCAGCTTCCATATGGCCCATATGATCAATCACACAGTGTGTTGGTAAGCGCTTTATCCGCTGCTCAAGTTCATCAACATCAGACACATCAATAAGAAACTGCAAGTGCCAGCGGCGAGCTGCAAGTCTCTCGGATAGCGCGACCACATCTTTCCACTGCAGACCTCCCTTGAACAACAGGTTGAGACGAATCCCTCTGAATCCATCCTGATGAAGTGCATCAAGTTGTTTTTCACTGACCTCTGAGCTGACGACCGCGACCCCTCGGTAATCACGCCCTTTCTGGCGGAGAGCGCGCAAGGCATCACGGGTCGCGGAATTGTCTAGCCCGTAGACGCTGGGCTGGACGAGTACACCGCGTTCGATTCCTAGCGTCTGATGCAACTGCTGGTATGCTTTAAGCGAAGCATCAGGAGGTGTATAGGTACGCTCAGAAGTATATGCATAGTGCTCGGCAGGGCCAAATACATGGGCATGACAGTCCACGGCACCTGGGGGCATTACAAATCGTGGTGCTTTAGGCGCCGGGTCTGCCGGCGCACAGAAGGGAATCGTATTGGCAAGATCCGTAAATGACAGCTCAGTCATGGCAGTTAGGCGGCAACGGAGGGCGTGTTCAAAGGTGCAACGCTGGTTTCCAGCCAGTTAGCGATATGCGCTGCGAAGTGCTGGAACTTTGGGTCATCATCCAGCATCCATTCTGTATGACCACCTTGAGGCAGCAAGAACAGTGATTTAGGCCCGGGATAAGTCGCATACAGAGAATGTGCTTCGCTGACAGGATGGAGGTCATTTTCACCGCCATGAGCAATTAGCAGTGGTGTTTTGGCAAAACGCTGGTCGATGTGTGCCTCAGGGCAGAATGAAATCAGCGAATCAGCAAAATCGAGATCCGACATGACACCGTAGCCACTGGTTTTGAACAGCACGTCGTCAACATAGCCTTTGGAAATTGGATCCAGCGGGTAGATATCAAAAGGATCCAGCTTGCGCGGCTCGCCACCCTGAGCTATGCGCAGACGCTCCTGATTCATAAACTGACGGAACTGTTTCCAGCCCAGTTCACCGCGTAAGGCTTTTTGCACTCGTACCGCATCAAAGAAACCATTCATGCTTACCAGGGCGTCCACCAGGTCTTCTACCAGGCGATACGCATCCAATACCAGGCCACCTGCCATCCCCCAGCCGGCTAGTACCAGCGGGCGGTTTTCCTGTTCGGCACGCGCGCGAACCCGCGTCACAACATTGGCAATATCGCGTACCTGTTCTTCAATCAACACCTTGCCGCGTTCGCCTTCGCTTTCACCAAAGCCACGATAATCAAAGCCAACACATAGAAAGCCCTGACGCGTCAGGTAACGAGCAAAGCGCTCAGGATGAATGTGCTTTAGTCCGGTAAAGCCGGAACACACAATCACCACGGGAGAGTCATCCTTCAAGGTACCTTCTTCCCAGTAATAAGAACCGTCAAGCTTGTAGCCATCACTTTGAATGGAAAGGCTTTCTGAATGCATGGGGTGCTCCGCTGACTCATTGTTTGAATGCCGATGTTGGCATTGACATCTTGCAATATCAGCGCCATGGTTAAAGATATTAAAACGTCATAAAAGAAAACAATCATGACATCCAAGATGCCTTGTAGAAGACCTTTTACCTTTGGCTTTGTACTGTTTCCAAACTTTGCAATGCTGTCGTTCAGTTCCGTTATCGAACCCCTGCGTATCGCCAATCGTCTGAGTGGGAAAAATATTTATCACTGGGAGTTGCTGAGTCTGGATGATCAGGCCGTAGAAGCAAGCAACGGTCTTTTATTCACACCCAGTTTGCAGGTGGAGCAATGGCATGATCTGGATGCCATCATTTTAGTGGCTGGCATTGGCACCAGCCTGATCGCTGATCAGCGGCTGTTTAAATGGCTGCGTGATATAGCGCGCGGTGAGCGTTTGCTGGGTTCAACCTCAACCGGCAGTATTCTGCTAGCCAAAGCGGGTGTTCTTAAAAACAAACGTTGTACCATTCACTGGGAAGATCAGGCCAATCTTCAGGAGGAGTATCCAGAACTGATCGTCACCCATGAGCTGTTTGAAATTTCAGGCAATATCATGACGTGTTCCGGCGGAACGGCTGGATTGGATATGATGCTGTCGTTGATTGAACGGCAGCAGGGCAGTCGTCTGGCAAAAAGCATCGCTGAACAATGTATTCACCCGACGATTAGGCCTGCGCATGATCAGCAGCGCATGTCGATTGAAGAGGCGCTGGGCATCCATAGCCCGGCGCTTGCCCGTGCAATTGAAATCATGCAGTCCCATATAGAAGACCCTGTGAACTGTGAAAGCATCGCCGCCATGGTCAATATTTCCAATCGTCAGCTGCAGCGGCTGTTCAAACATAAATTTGGGCTTACACCGGCAACCTATTACCTGCAACTGCGCCTAGAACATGGTGACAACCTGCTGTGTAAAACCTCCATGAGTATTCTGGACGTCTCAACGGCCACCGGGTTTTCGTCTACATCGCACTTCAGTAAGTGCTATCGCAAGTATTACCGCATGCTGCCTCGCGAACGGCGCAAACAGGTAGCAACAGGGTGAATAGGTCTGCAGGTTCTAGCGATAACCGGCCATCAGTTCACGAATTAACGGCGTGTCGGCATCCCGGTGGGTAGGCAGTTCAAAGCGGGCTCTGGCGATTTGGGTGCGGGACAGCTCTGCTGAGATAAGCATCTCTCTATCGTCAGCGGTTGCCAGTAACTCTCCACGTGGACCAAGAATGCGCGAGCCGCCCCAAAAATGGCTCTCTCCTTCAGGGCCAAAGCGATTAGCCATAATCACGGGGGTGCCATACGTCATGGCATAAAAACTCACATTAAGCAGCCAGTTCTGTTCGTTGGAGAACTCTTCGCTGACAATACCGGAGGCTGAATTGATGGGGGCGCACAGCACCGTTGGACGAGGCAGCAAGGCAGCGTGTACCAAGGCTGGATTCCAAAGGTCAGCGCAGATCAGCGATGTGCTTGACCAGCCTGGGCAAATTTCTGCCAGCGTTACCTCACTGCCATGGGAAAACCACTTACCTTCTTCAAGGCCTCCATAAGTGGGTAGGTTCAATTTGCGATGTACGGCTTTCAAGGTGCCATGCTGCAAGATGGCAAGGGCGTTGTAATATTCCCCTGGGCTTGCTTCTTCAACGAAACCAACAATGGTCTGCATGCTGCCACATGCCTTTGCAAGCTCACTCAGACGTGGATCCTCCAGCGGCATTGCAACCTGCATGACGCGGCTGCCCAAGCCATAGCCTGTCAGCGAAAGCTCGGGAAATACCAGCAGTTCAAGGTTATGCTCGCTAGCCTCTTCAATGATGTTCAGGTGGCGTTCAAAATTTGCATCCATATCGTAAAGGTCAGCGTTAATCTGTGCCGCGCCAACGAGCAGTTTGTCCTGATAATGCATGCGCTTTTCCTCATTTGCCGGTTGATGAGTGCCAATAATAAAAGGGCTACCCTGAGGCAGCCCTGTTAAGGTGGTTAGTCATTCGAGGTAATTGAATTACAGCAGGTCATTTTGTTCAAGAAATGTCTGGGCAACGTCTTCAATCGTCTCACGCTCTACGTCTACCCGGGCATTGAGTGCCGCCATGGTGTCATCGTCTAGTTGCGCTGACAGGGCATTGAGCTGTTCGGCAAGTGCTGGGTATGCATCGAGCGTTTCCTGGCGGATAACGGGCGTTAACGCATAAGCCGGGAAGTAGTTCTGGTCGTCTTTCAGTACATAAAAATCAAACGCCGGAATCCTTCCATCGGTTGCAAACACCAAGCCAACATCCACCTGGCCGTCACGCAGCGCCTGGTAGACTAGGCCTGAATCCATGCGGCTGACATCGCGGCGGCCAACGCGGAAATCATATGCCTGCAGGAGAGGGCGCCAACCATCGTCACGTGCGTAAAATTCGGCGTTCAAGCCAAAGGAGAGTTCTTCATCAGCGTTAACTGCATCGGCCAAGTCTGATAATGTCTCAATGCCGCGTTCCGCCGCGTCATCGGCGCGCATGGCGAGCGCATAAGTGTTGTTGGCAGCTGATGGGGCAAGCCACACAAGCCCCTTTTCGGCATCCAGTTCCTTGACACGGGCGTAGGTTTCTTCCGGGCTCAACCGTTCAGAAATATCATTGTAGTTGATCAGTGAAGTGCCCGTGTATTCCCAATACAGATCAATCTGGCCATTTTCCTGGGCCTGACGCAGCACTGCTGAACCCATGCCGGAACGGGTGTCGACGTCATAGTCGAGACCTGTGAGATATTGGCCCGTCATAGTTGCAAGAATTTGCTGTTCGGTGAAATTTTTACCGCCGACGGTGACTTCAGCTGTGTAAGCCGTTGACAGCGTGCCTGCTAGTGCAGCGCCGGTCAGTAGGGTGGTAATCGGTTTCATCATGATGTTTTCCTCGTTGTTATGACATCTAAGGTTAAAGTGCAGCTCTTGGTTAAATCAGCGCCGCCTCAGGCACGCGCCTTTCGTGCAGGGTTAACCCCGCGAGGGACAATAACGAAGGCGATGAGGGCGATCAGTGCATCGACCAGAATCGCCAGAATGGCAGTAGGAATGGCGCCTGCCAGCATCATGACAGGGTCGTAAAGGTCGATACCGGTGAAAATCAGCTCACCAAGGCCACCAGCGCCGATCAGAAAAGCCAGTGGCACGGTGCCAATATTGATGGCTAGTGCCGTGCGAATACCGGCAAAAATGACATACAGCGCATTAGGAAGCTCGACCCGCATCAAGCGCTGGGCGGGAGACATGCCAATCCCGGCAGCGGCTTCTTTAAGTGCTGGAGAAACACCTTTCAGGCCGGTATAGGTATTGCGCGTAATCGGCAGCAGGGTGGCGACAAACAGCCCGAATACTGCTGGCACAATGCCAATGCCCAGAAGGCTCATGGAGAGGGCTAATACGGCCAGCGTGGGAATGGTTGTGCCGATATTCAGCACCTGCATGGCGGATTCCGCCCAGCGGGCCATGCTTGGGCGCGATAACACTATGCCGAGTGGAATGGCGACAATAATCGCCAGGGCACCGGAAATAGCGGTCAGCCACAGATGCTCAACTGCCAGAAACTGAACGTCCGGAAGGTAGAACAGAAACTCATCAATGACGCCGCTAGCATGCCCCCAGACTCCAAGGCTGAAAGCAGCGATTAACAGCAAAACACGCAGCATCCCGTTCATACTCTGGATTGGCATCAGCTCACTCCTCGGTTAGCGGGGCGGTAGGCGCAGTATTGCCAGATTGGGCACGGAAGCGTGCTCCCAGATGGTGCGTCATCGCTCTTTGGGTGATGTGGCCACATAACTGGTTGTTATCATCGACGCAGGGCAGCCAGGTGATGTCATTCGCCAGCATCAGCGACACCGCTTTACGCAGATCATCGTTAATGTTGACGATGGCCGGTACTTGCTGAGCATGATCGTGACATCGGCCCTTGCTGACCTGGGCAACGGAGCGCGGGATGATGCCCGTAGGCTGGCGCTGTTCATTGACCATGATGATAGCGTGCTGGTACCCACTACGATCTATTCTGCTGAGCGCGGTTTCCATGCTGTCCTGTTGTGTAACCGTTTCCACTTCACTGTTGATGACGTCCTGAACCTTGATCAGATTCAAGCGTTTCAGGGCACGATCTTCGCCCAGGAAGGACTCGACAAAGTTGTCTTGGGGAGCAGCCAGGAGTTCGTCGGGTGTGGCATATTGCACAAGATGACCATCGCGGAAGATGGCGATGCGATCGCCCATCTTAATCGCTTCATCAATATCATGGCTGACGAACATGATGGTTTTCTTCAGCTCTTTCTGCATCTTGATGAACTCATCCTGTATCACCGCCCGGTTGATCGGGTCGATGGCGCCAAAAGGTTCATCCATCAGCATGACTGGTGGATCTGCGGCCAAGGCTCGCGCCACGCCAATACGCTGTTGTTGGCCACCCGAAAGCTCGCTGGGATAGCGCTTCAGAAAGGCATCCGGCTCCAGGGCAATCATATGCATCAATTCCCGCGCACGTTCCTTATATTTTTTGGCATTCCATCCCAGCAACCTGGGCACAATGGTGATGTTTTCCTCAATGGTCATATTGGGGAAAAGGCCAATCTGCTGGATGACATACCCGATATTGCGCCGCAGTGTCTGGGTGTCTAGTGAGGTGGTGTCCTGATTATCAATAAATACCTTGCCGGACGTAGGGCGAATGATGCGATTGATCATTTTCAGTGTGGTTGTTTTGCCACACCCCGACGGACCGAGCAGGATGCAGATTTCGCCGCTGGGTACTTCCATATTGATGTGGTCAGCCGCAACGACAGCCCCTTTAGGCGTATCGAATACCTTGGTCAAGTTCTCAAGTCGAATCATGGTTTGTCCTTGTTGTTTCCGGTGCGTCGGTTAATCAGCGGCTGGAAGGGTTGTCATGCCCTTGGGCGTCAGGCGCTTTTGCAGATACAGCAGCGCATAATCAACGATAACGGCCAGCAGGCTGACGGCAATTGCGCCAAGCACCAGTTGTCGAGGGTCAGATTGGGAAATGCCACGGCTGATAAAGGTACCCAGGCCGCCAGCGCCGATATAGGCGGCAATCGCCATTACCCCGATATTGAGCACGACGGCAGTACGTACCCCCGCCATGATGATAGGAATCGCCAGCGGAATCTCGACCTTCTGCAAACGTTGGTTCTGACTCATGCCAATGCCCCTTGCAGCTTCCCGCAAGGCAGGGTCGACGTTGTTGATCGCTGTATAGGTATTACGGATGATAGGCAGCTGGGAATAAAGCAGTACGGCAATGACCGCCGGCACATAACCAATGCCATGGCCAATAATGGACAGCACCGGAATCATGATGCCGAAAAGCGCAATCGACGGAATAGTGACAATAATCGACGCCAGGTAGAGCACGTTCTTGGCCAGTCTTTCATTCTTGGTAATCGCAATCCCGATAGGTACGCCGGTCAGAGTGGCAATACCCACAGCCAGGCCAACCAGCGCGATATGCTCAAGGGTGCGTGTTATCAGCACATCGATATTGGAAATCGCATACTGGATCCATTCCATGCATTTACCTCGCAATCTGTTGTGATTATTAGTCAGGATGTGCAGCGTTAGGCTAGAGAATACTCTTAAGTGTTACGGGTATAAAAGCGACATATAAAAGTGAAAAAGTCACACAAAGGCAATGCCAACGAGCACTTCAGCGCTCATCAGGCTATTTCGGCTGGGGAATATATCATTGTTAACACAGGTTGCGTTCACGCCACTGTCATGCGTCTGCGTTAGATTTTATCCGCTTCCAAAAGCGGGTAGGGCGCAAGGTAAGGCTAACGCTGAGCTGCCGCCAACAGGGTGTCTCCGGACTGGTTGAGCAGCGCCTGAACGCTGGGAGATTCAAATTGACGGCGGATAGTGATGGCGTAAAACTCCTCGAACACGCCGGGCAGGGCGCCGAAGTCATTGAGCGTTCCAGCACTCAACTCGTCACGCACAACGACCGGCGGCATAATCGCAATATGGCGAGTATCACGAGTGAGCAGGCGCATCATTGCCATATCGTCCACTTCGGCCACAATATTGACCGACAGGCGATGATATTCGCACAGCTGGTCAAAGGCGTGACGCATGGCATTTTCGGGGCCTGGCACAATCAGGCCGTGCTGGCGTAGGCCGTCTGGAAAGCGCAGGGCCAGATGTGCCGCCCCTATCATGCTGACTGACTGCCGCGCCAGACGTCGAGAACGCCAAGGATGTTGCTCATCACCTTGGACAGGCTGATTGGCAAGCACCACATCCAACTGATGAGCCGAGAGTCGGCGTAGCAGATCGTCCAGGCTACCGCTATTCAGGCTGAGCTCCAGGTCATTACGCTCCAGCAGCGGGCGTAGAAAACCTTCCTGGAAATTGCGTGACAGCGTCGCTACCGCGCCTATCCGCACGACTTCACTGTGAGCATGCCCGCCTTCGGCAAACAGCGCGGTAAGCTCCTCCCCTGGCGGAAGATCGTATCAGCATAATCAAACGCCAGTCGGCCTGCTTCTGAAAGGATCAGCCGCCGCCCCTCGCGTATAAACAGCGCCTGCCCCAGGCGTTCTTCCAGCTGGCGAATTTGGTGTGAAAGTGATGACTGTGACACATGCAGCGCTTCAGCCGTGCGCGTCAGATGGCCGGATTTCGCGACCTGCCAGAAATAATACAGATGATGATAGTTAAGCTTCATTGCGCATAAACCTCTCTAGTCTGTTCTTATAAAAGAACAATAGCATCGTTATAAACTATGTTGACGTGGAAGTATTACCAGCGGTGCTCGTCAACAATCGCTGGCCATGGCTATGTCGCCCAACTCAAGAGGGTCTTGAACTCTATACCTCGTCAGGCTGGCAACCCTTGCCCGTTTGATTCTATGGGTTGTTTAGCTCCTTATGTGCCCCTATATTCAGTTCAGGTATACACATATAAGGAGGTTGCCATGTCAGACACTGTTACTTTGGGCTGTGCACACTGCGGCGCGGTTAATCGCGTCAGCGCAGCGCGGTTAGCGGATGGCCCTAAATGCGGCAAATGCAAGGCGCCACTGTTTAACGGTGAGCCGATTAACCTGACCCAGGCCAATTTCAGCGCGGTGGTTGAGCGCAGTGAATTACCTGTTGTAGTCGATTTCTGGGCCTCCTGGTGCGGCCCATGCAAGATGATGGCGCCTGTTTTTGCTCAGACAGCCCAGGCGCTAGAGCCTAAGATGCGCTTCGCCAAACTTGATACCGAAGCCCAATCCGCCCTGGCGGGGCGCTTTGGCATCCGCAGCATTCCTACCCTGATAGTGTTCAAAAATGGCCGCGAAGTGGCTCGTCAGGCAGGTGCCATGCAGGGTTCGCAGCTGCGTCAGTGGCTGGCGCCTCACGTAAGTTAAAGTCCATCCCATCAAATGGTGCTGAAACGACACGGCGTGAATTGAAGCGGGAATACAGCAGGCAATACTATTAACAGCCAAGTTTTGTTAAGGTTTATCTATATTATTATTGATATAGTCAGGCGCTTGACCAACCATAGCAGATAGCAAGAGATAGAAAAGACCTTTCGAAACGGCTCTGTTTTTGAAAACAGACCTTCTTATCCATTCTGACCTGCCTATGAGGTGTGCCATGCGCTCTGGTCTCCTGCAGCTTGCGACAGTCATCCTGCTGCTGGTGATATCAGGTGCCTTACATGCCAGCACGGCGCCAGAGCCGCTCACCGGCTGGGAATATCGCTGGGGCGACTCACCGCGTGATCCCCAAGGCCAACCAGAGTGGCTGAACGATAGCTCTGATGCCTGGCAGCCGATTGACTTTCCCTCCAACCCTGCGGAGCGCAATGGTCAGCAACACGTCTGGTTTCGCACCCTCTTGCCTGAAGGTGAATGGCGTGACCCTGTTCTGTATATCACCAGTATTGATCTGATCGGCCAGCTTTATCTGAACGACGAACTGATCTACCAGTACGGTGAATTTGACGAAAACGGCGAGGGCGATTTTGCGGGTTGGCCTTGGCATATGGTCGAGTTGCCGGAAGGCTATGCCGGGCAGCAACTCTCAGTGCGCGTGTTCTCCTACTATACCGATATTGGCCTGTGGGGGAGGTTCACCTGACCGACCGGATTGATGTATTGAAGCAAATGATCAAGCGCTCGGCCAAAGACCTAACGGTCGGTGCTTTCAGCCTGCTATTAGCAATTCTGGCGGCTGTTTTTGCCTTGATGGGGCCAGATCGACGCGGTTTCGGGGCAGTGGCGTTATTTGCTTCGTCATCTGGCCTGATGCTGCTGGCTGAAACGCCCGCTCGTCAGCTGCTGGTAGAGGCTGCCCTGGGTTGGGATATCCTGCGGGCGGCCAGCTATTACATGCTACCAGTGGCGATGGGCTTGCTGCTGAGTGCTTGGCTGGACGGTGCGCCACGCCGATGGGTTTCATGGCTCTGGAAACTCCACTTGGCTTATTTGGTGGGCGCTATTGGGCTTGTCTACGCCGGTGTTATCAGTCTGTCGCTGACCTTTCCCGTATTTGACCTGCTATTGGCGCTTACCTTGCCGTTAATGCTGCTGCTGGCGCTAGTACGTTTTCGCCGACTGGGTATTGAGCAGCGCCTGCTGGTCTTGAGTTTCACCTTTTTTGCGCCGCTGCTGTTTGCCGATATGCTGGTGGCACACGGCTTTGCTGCCTGGCGCTCGGTGCCGTTAAGCTACGGCTCATTAGGTTTTACGCTAGCCATTGCGGTGGTTTCTCTATGGCATTATCGGCGTACCCAGCAGCAGTTGACGCTGGCTAATCAGACCCTGGAAGACAAGGTCGCCCTGCGTACCGCAGAGCTTGATCACCTGGTGCACAAGCTCGAAGGGTTATCTCTGCAGGATTCTCTCACTGGCCTGAGTAACCGTCGCCATCTGGATAGTCTGCTTGGTCATGAAGTGCAGCGAGCTGAGCGCCAGGGTACCCAGTTGGCGGTGCTGATGCTGGATCTGGATTACTTCAAGCGTATTAACGATACTTTTGGTCACGCGGCGGGGGATGCTGTGCTGGTGGATATAGCTGAGTTTCTTAAAAGCAGCTTCCGCAGTATCGATGCGGTATGCCGTTTGGGTGGTGAAGAGTTTGTGGTCCTACTGCCGGGTATCTCCGTTAGCGATGCCAGTGAGCGCGCCAGAAGGCTGATTGCGGAGCTGCATGCAAAAAGTTTTCACTTTGAAGGACAGACGTTGGGTAGCATCACCCTCTCCTGCGGTATTGCCGTCTACCCAAATCACGCGCAAACGTCGGCTCAGTTATTGCAGTACGCAGATGAGGCGCTTTATCAAGCCAAGCGTGCTGGCCGCGACCGCTACGTGGTCTGGTCTGATTAGCATCGGCAAGACACTCTGTCGTTTGAGCGCTCTTTTGCAGCCGCGAATAAAACGTTAGTCTGCAAAACATCCATCCAGATCTTTTCAGGAGAGACGATGAATCCGACGATAGAACTGCTTAAATCGCACCGCTCCATTCGCAAGTTTACCGATCAGCCGGTTTCCTCCGCCTTGCTCACGACCCTGGTAGAGGCCGGGCAGGCAGCGGCGACCTCCAACCATGTTCAGGCCTACAGCGTGATTCACGTTAAAAACCCAGACAATCGGGCAAAAATTGCCGAACTGGCCGGTGGTCAGGGCTATGTGGCCAGCAGCGGTGCCTTCCTGGTGTTCTGCGCAGATATGAAGCGCCCGACGGATGCCGCTGAAGCGGCAGGCGCGCGCGTGGTACGTGGTATGACTGAACAGCTGTTGGTGGCTACCATCGATGTCTCTCTGATGGCCCAGAACATGGCAATTGCCGCTGAATCCGAAGGCCTGGGTATCTGCTATATCGGCGGTGTGCGCAACAACCCCCAGGCGATCAGTGAATTGCTAGAGCTGCCTGAGCATGTCTATCCGGTGTTTGGCATGTGCCTCGGTTACCCGGCTCACCAGCCGGATATCAAGCCGCGCCTGCCAGTGTCGGCGATTCTCAAGGCAGATACCTACCGCGTGAACCAAGAAGCAGTAGAGGCGTTCGACAACACCATGCAGGACTATTATCAGACGCGCAAAGGCGGCAACAAAGATGCGCGTTGGTCAACCAACCTGGCGCCGCTTTTTGACAGCAAACTGCGCCCGCATATGCGTGACTTTCTGGTCAAACGCGGCTTCGAGATGAAATAAGTACCTGTTTTATTCGCCATTCCCACTTTCAGCAAGGAGGCTGCCGTGCCCCGCTTTCTCCACACCGCCGACTGGCAGATTGGCCGCCAATATGCGCGTTTTGAACAAGACGATGGGTTGGCGCTGGCAGAAGCGCGCTTTATCGCCGTTGAAACGCTTGCGGCGCTGGCAGCCGATGAGCAGGTTGATGCTGTGCTGGTGGCAGGCGATATCTTCGATGCCCAAACCCTCAGCGAGCGCACCCTGCACCGCACCTTTCAAGCGCTTTCCGCCTATTCGGGGCCATGGCTGATGCTGCCGGGCAACCACGATGCGGCGCTGGCCGAAAGCGTCTGGACGCGGGCAGCACGCATTGGCGCCATACCCGCCAATGTGCATCTGTTGGCATCGCCAGAACCTTTTATCCTGGCCGGTATCAGCACGGCGATCCTGCCTGCGCCGCTTACCCAGCGCCAGACCTATCAGGATCTGACCGCCTGGTTTGACCGCGCTGAAACGCCTGAACACTGCCTACGCCTTGGCTTGGCGCATGGCAGCGTGACCGGTCAGTTGGCAGAAAGTGTTGATTCCCCCAACCCGATTGCCGCTGAGCGCGCTACCAGTGCCCAGCTGGATTATCTGGCCCTGGGGGACTGGCACGGCTGTAAGCAGATTGACGCCCGCACCTGGTACAGCGGTACCCCGGAGGCTGATCGTTTTCGCAATAACGCTGCTGGCTATGCGCTCCTGGTCACTCTGGATGCGCCGGGGTAGCGCCCAAGGTAACGCCGGTGGAGGTCGGCAAGCACGGCTGGTATCAATGGCAGCGGGCGCTGTCGGTCGCCTCTGACGTGGATGAATTGATTACCGAGCTGCAGGCGCTGGCGCCGCGATCTGTGCTTGACCTGACCCTGCAAGGGCAGCTGGACCTGGCCAGCTACCAGCGACTGGAGCAGGCGCTGGGGGTGGCGGCGGGTCGCCAGCGTAGCCTGCAGGTCCATCAGGCCGAGCTGACTCTGGCCCCCACCGCTGAAGATATTGCCGCCCTGCAGGCTGATGGCTATGTGGGCAGCGTGATTGATGATCTACAAAGGCGCCAGCAAAGTGCCGCTGATAGCGAGGTGGCCAATGAAGCGCTGGCCATACTGGCGGGATTGCTGCTTGACCAGACGCCTGTCAGTGCTAGCCAGGAGAGCTCTTCATGCAACTGATCTCTCTGGAAGTCAGCGAATTTCAGCAGTTCCGCACAGGGTTTGCGCTTAACGGGCTGACGCCGGGCATCAACCTGTTGACCGGGCCTAACGAATCCGGCAAAAGCACCCTGGTGCGGGCGATTCGGGCGGCGTTTTTTGAGCGCCACAAATCCAGTACCTTGAGTGATCTACAGCCCTGGGGCGATTCATCGGCTGCACCGCAAGTCAGCCTGGCCTTTGAATGGCAGGGTCAACACTGGAAACTGGACAAGCGCTTTCTGCAACGCAAGCGCTGTGATCTAAAGGTCGGCGACACCCACTACAGCGGTGATGAAGCCGAGGAACACCTGGCCCAACTGCTGGGTTATGCCACACCTGCGCGGGGTGCCAGTAAAGCCGAGCATTGGGGTATCCCCGGCTTACTGTGGGTGGAGCAGGGCGCCGGGCAGCATATTCGCGACCCGGCCAACCATGCGGGTGAGCATTTGCAATCGGCGCTGAGCCAGCACCTGGGCGATGCCCTGGGGGAAGTTGTGAGCAGTGGCGGCGATCAGCTGATCCAACAAGTTGAACAGCAGCGTGCCAAACTGCTGACCCAGACAGGCAAGCCGACTGGCGATCTGCGTGACACCCGGGAAGCCTGCAACACCCTGGCCGATGAGCTTGCCGAGCAGGAAACGCAGGTTGCCCGCTACCGTGATCAAGTTGATCACCTGGGCCAGCTGCAGGCCAAGCAGTGCGAGGTAGAAGCCCAACGCCCCTGGGAAGCCCAGCGCGACAAGGCAAAGGCTGCTGAAACTCAGCTGGTTGCGGTTGAGAAGCTCCGCGAACAGCAGGCCCAGGCGCAAAAGACATTGGATGAGTTTCAGCACCATCAGCAGCTTAACCATCAGCAGCTGGAAGACTTTGCGGCCCAGGCTAGCCAGCTTGAAGAACGCCAGAAAGACAAGCAAAAGGCCGAACAGCAGCTAGCCCAATGTAAGGCACACGCCGCCCCTATTGAGCAGCAGCGGGAAGCAGCCAGCCAGCGTTATGACGACGCCCGCCAGATACTCACGGCGGCTCGCCACAAGGCCCACCGTCAACGTCTTCAACAGCAGCTGAAAAGCGCTGAAGACAAGGTCAGGCGGCTGGCGGAGACGCTTGCAAAAGCCCGCGAGCTGCAACAGCAGCGTCAGAAACTGAGCGCACAGCATCAGCACCAGGCGGTGGATATCGATGCGCTTGAGCGGCTCAGGCAGCTTGAACTGCAGCTGGGCCAGCTGAAAGCCAAGCAGGAAATGCTCGCTACTCGTCTGGCCTATCGGCTGGAGCCGGGTCAACAGCTGATGATTGACCAAACATCAGTGGCAGGCGAAGGCGAAAAACTGCTGCTGAGCGCAACGGATGTTGCCATTCCCGGTGTGGGCACCCTGACCATTCAGCCCGGTGGCACTGATGTGGCTGACCTGCTTCGCCAGCAGCAGAACCTGGAAGCAGATCGCGAGGCCCTGTTACAGCAACTTCAAGTCACCAACCTGTCCAGCGCTGAGCAGCAAGCCAGCAAAGCCCGCGAACTGGCGCACAAAGTCGAACAAACGGCCCTGCGCCTGGGCGACCTTGCCCCCAATGGTGTGGATACCCTGGCGGGTGAGCACCAATTGGCTGAGCAGGAACGCAGCACTCTGGCAGCGTCGTTGGCAGCTTTGCCCGCGCATCAGGACGATGCCGCTCTGCCAACAGAAGAGCTGGCCAGCCGCCAGCTGGAAACCACCCAGGCCCAGCTTGAAGAGGCGGAGCAAGCGCGTAGCCATCATCATCAGACGTTGACCCTGGCGCAACAGGCGCTCACCAACGCCGAGCGCGAATGGCAGCGTCTGAAAGCAGCGATTCAAGCGCCCGACCGCCAAGAGCGTGAGCAGAGTGCCCGTCGGCGTCTGATCGAACTCAAGGCAGAGGTTGAGCAGCTGCAGGCGGATATGAATACGCGCCAGCGGGATATCGACGCAGCCAACCCGACGATGCTCGCCCAGGACATCAAGCGTTTTAGCGACAGCGCGGATGCCATGGAATTCGAAGCCCGCGAACGAGCCAGTGAGATCGAACGCCTGAAAACCCGTCTGGAAACCCTGGGGGCACAAGGGCTGGAAGAACAGCGCGATGCGCTTCGCCAGCAGCTTGAAAGCCAGCAACGGCGCAGGTTACAGCTGGAAAAAGAGCCAAGGCGCTGGAGCTTTTGCTGTCACTGCTTAAACGCGAGCGTCAGGCCGTGACCCGCAAACTGCAGGCACCGCTGCAGAAACACCTTAACCACTACCTGCAGCTGATCTTCCCCGGCGCCACCCTCAGCGTAGATGACAACCTCCTGCCACAGGCGCTTATCCGCCCGCAATCATCCAACCATCAAGCGGAGGAGTATGGCGAGCTGGAGGCCCTGAGCTTTGGTGCCCGGGAGCAGATGGGGCTGGTCAGCCGCCTGGCCTATGCCGATCTGCTGGCCGAAGCCGGGCGGCCCACCCTGATCATTCTGGATGATGCCTTGGTGCATTGTGATCGTGAACGCCTGGAGCAGATGAAGCGCATTCTGTTTGATGCGGCTGAACGCCACCAGATCCTGTTATTCACCTGCCACCCGCAGCACTGGGACGACCTGGGCGTGGCTCCCCGCGACCTGCTCACCCTGAAGATGGCATCCGGCGGATAGACAGCGCTCGGAAAAAGAAATGCTCAGCCTGCGGTAAGCGCCTGCTCCAGCGTTTTCAGCCTGCCGGGCACCAGGGCATCCTCGACGGCGGTAATACGCAGCACGTGACCAAGGGCTGGGTCGGCCGGACGGGCAATCAGCTTGCCTTCTTCCAGCAGTTGTTGATGTATGCGCGCTGCCAGCTCGGCACTTGGTAGGCGCAGGCCAACAAAATTGGTGGCGCTTGGCAGCACGTCCGCACCCAGCTCTGCCAGATGTGCGGCCAGCTGGTCGCGGCGCTGGCGCACAGCGTTGACGTGGTCCAGCACCTCGTCCGGGTGATCCAGTACCACCTCGGCGGCGGCTTGAGTCAGGGTCGATACGGCATAATGAATGCGCACTTTCATCATCACCGCTAAGGTGTCCGGCTCGGCAATCGCGTAGCCCACCCGCAATCCCGCCAGGCCATGGGCCTTGGAAAGGGTGCGTACCCGCACCACACCGGACAGCACGCGGCGGCCAAAGTCTCCACCCGCATCTTTACGGAAATCATGGTAGGCCTCATCCAGCAACAGCCAGCAGTTGTCCGGCAAGGCCTGGCGCAGGGCCAGGACGTCTTCATCACTGTGAACATGGCCGCTGGGATTATCCGGGTTGGCGAGATACACCAGCCGCGCGTTTTCGCGTTGAGCGGCCTGAGCCAAGGCTTCAAGGTCGGGCGCCAAAAGCCCCGGCCCTTGCTGATAGGAAACTTCCACCAGGCGGCAACCCTGGCCACGGGCAAAATAGGCAAAGGTAGGGTAGGTGCCTGAGGTGCTGATCACGCTATCGCCGATTTGGGTTAAGGCGCGCAGAGAGAGCGCCAGCAGGCTATCGGCCCCGGCATCCACCAGCATGGCCTCAAGGGGGATCTGCTTTTGCTCAGCAAGCCGCGAGCGAATGCCCAGTGCCTCGCTGTCGCCATAGCTGTAAACATGCGCCGCCATGGCATCGCCAAAGTGCTCGCGCAGGGCGCGATGGGGCATATCCAGCCCTTCGTTGGAACCCAGCTGATGGGGTATCTCGCGGTTCAGGCGACGTTCCAGTACGCGCACACCGGGGAAGGGGTTGGTCGGGCCATCACCATGGGGGCCATTGGTATCAAGGTGGTTGGGGTAGCCGGGTGTTGTCATTGCGACGATCTCTTACCTTGAGCGATATTTAATCTGCACAATACCCTAGTTGAGGTAAATGAGTAAAAGGGCTTGCCATACGCCGTTGATGCCAAGCCATCTACCCGTTGCTCGGGTTAAACGAGGTTCATCTTTGCCTGCTTGCTCACCTTGAGGAGGGCAGGCATTATCGCCACTCGCTGTTTCACCATAAGCTGAACGGTCTTTTCAAAACGGTCTTTTCAAAACGGTCTTTTAAAAACAGAGGAATGTTATGGGTAAGTTGTTTTCACTGCTGGTATTGCTGGGGCTGGGGTATTTCGGCCTAACTACCTATTACGGAATGGCGGTTGAAAAAGTGCTTGATGAGCAGTTGGATGCACGCGGCATGACGGCGGTTGAGGTGGAGAATCTTGACTACGACTGGCTGGCGCCGATCAGCCAGTCTGCCGAAGTATCCGCCAATGTTCGCTATCGGGGCGCCTCTGCTAGCCTTGAACTGGCCGTGGAAGGTCATCCCCTGTTTGGCGATGAACTCAAGGTCTCGTTCGGTAGCCTGAAAGGCTTGAGCCTGGGCATCAGCTTCGGCGAATAACGCATAATAAATGTTCTGCTAGTGCCTGCCGAGCTCCTGCTTTAGCCAGTTGGCCAGCCGGGTGCCGTGCGACTGATGACCACTTTGCCATGCTGGGGGCAACCACAGGCATAGTCGGGCGCTTGTCTCGATGCTTCCCCAGGGAGCAATCAGGCGGCCACTGCGCAAGTCATCCTCAACCAGCAGGGTAGGCGCAATCGCCACTCCCATGCCCGCCGCTGCCGCTTCAATCAGATAAAACAGATGGTCAAAGCCCTGGCCTTTTTGCAGGGCTTCTTCCAGCGCTGGCTGTTCAAGCCCCTGGGCACTGGCCCATTGCGGCCATGCCTGGGGGCGGGAGGCGGTATACAGCAAGGTATTGGCCAGCAGGGTAGCTGGGTGATACGTGTCGCAGTGCCTGGCCAGCGCCGGGCTTATCACCGCGCAGATCTGCTCGGGCATCAGCTCAATCACTTCTGCTTCCGCTGGCCAGGGCGGCTCGGAAAAGGCCAGGTGGGCGCTGGTGGCGCTGTGGGTGTCAGGCTGTTCCGTGTCACTCACCACCACCTGTAAATTGAGCGTCGGCAACGCCGCATGCAAGCGGTCCAGCCGGGGGATCAGCCAGCGCGCCAGCAGGCTGCCGGGGCAGGCGAGGGTGAAGGGCGCTTGACGCAGCTCATCCTTGAGCGCGGCACAACTATCCCGCAGTCGCGCAAACGCCTCGCCCACGCCGCTTTGCAAGCGTTGCCCATGGGGCGTCAAGGCCAGGCCACGGCCTTCCTTGGTCAACAGCGCCACACCAAAATGTTCATCGAGGCTTTTCAGCTGGCGGCTAACGGCGCCATGGGTCACGCTCAGCTCGTTGGCAGCGGCGGTCACGCTGCCCAGCCGGGCGGTGGCTTCAAAAGCGCGCAGGGCGCCGAGCGGGGGAAGGGTATGGTTCATCAATGTGTGACTCCAGCTCACAGGTTGGTGATATCTTATCGATTTTTATCAACGCCTGCCTGGGCTAATGTCATCACATACTCAACGCACGGCCCGCTGACCCAGCAGGCTGATGTCTGACCCAGAGGTTGTGATGAATAAGCCTATCGATCTATCCCATTTAGCCGCTCCCAAGGCGACCAGCCTGCCCGATATCAACGGTATGTTTGGCAGCTTTGGTGGCCGCTTTGTGGCTGAAACCCTGATGCCGCTGATTCTGGAGCTGCAGGAGGAATACACCGCCGCCAAGAGCGACCCTGAATTCCAGCGTCAGCTGGCCTACTTCCAGGGAGACTACATCGGCCGACCCAGCCCGCTGTATTTTGCCGAACGGCTGACCGAGCACCTGGGCGGCGCCAGCGTGTATTTCAAGCGTGAAGAGCTTAACCATACCGGCGCCCACAAGATCAACAACTGCATTGGCCAGGTGCTGCTGGCCAAGCAGATGGGGAAAAAGCGCATTATCGCCGAGACAGGCGCGGGCATGCACGGCGTGGCCACCGCCACGGTAGCGGCGCGCTTTGGCCTGCCCTGCGTGATCTATATGGGCGAAACAGATATCGAGCGCCAGCAGACCAATGTGTTCCGCATGAAGCTGCTGGGCGCTGAGATTATTCCGGTCACCTCCGGCACCGGCACGCTTAAGGATGCCATGAACGAAGCCCTGCGCGACTGGGTCACCAATGTGGATGATACCTTCTACATTATCGGCACTGTGGCGGGCCCGCACCCTTACCCGGCCATGGTGCGTGATTTTCAGGCGGTGATTGGCCACGAAACCCGCACCCAGATGCTGGAAAAACATGGCCGCCTGCCGGATTCGCTGATTGCCTGCGTCGGCGGCGGCTCCAATGCCCTGGGGCTTTTCTACCCCTTTATTGACGATGCCGATGTGCAGATGATTGGCGTTGAAGCCGGTGGCAAGGGGGTGAAAAGCGGCCTGCATGCGGCCAGTCTGAACGGCGGCACCCCCGGCGTACTGCACGGCAACCGCACCTATCTGCTGCAGAATGAGGACGGCCAGATTACCGACGCCCACTCGATTTCTGCCGGGTTGGATTACCCCGGCATCGGCCCGGAACACGCCTGGTTGCACGAGCAGAAGCGGGTCGACTATGTCTCGGCCACCGATGATGAAGCGCTGGAAGCCTTCCAGCTCTGCTGCCGTCAGGAGGGGATTATTCCCGCTCTGGAAACCGCCCACGCCCTGGCCGAGGTGGCCAAGCGGGCACCCGCGCTTCCCCGTGAACACCTGATGGTCATCAACCTCAGCGGGCGCGGCGACAAGGACATGATGAGCGTTGCCCAGCACCTGGGCGAAAAATTTGGTGTGAAACCCACTTCCCCATGAATCAGGAGCCTGCCATGCCAACCACATCACGCCTTGAGCAATGCTTTGCCGCCCTCAAGCAGCAGGATCGCCCGGCGCTGGTCAGCTACCTGACCGCCGGCGACCCGGACCCGGAGACGTCTCATCGCCTGATTCACGGCCTGCCGGCGGCCGGGGTGGATATCATCGAACTGGGTATGCCATTCAGCGACCCCATGGCCGATGGCCCTGCCATCCAGAAAGCCGCCCTGCGAGCCCTGAACAACGGCCAGACCCAAGCCAAGACCCTGGAGATGGTGCGTCGCTTCCGGGAAGACAACACCACCACGCCGATTGTACTGATGGGCTACTACAACCCGATTTTCTGCTACGGCGTGGAGCGCTTCCTGGCCGATGCGGCCAAGGCGGGTATTGATGGCCTGATCGTGGTCGATCTGCCGCCGGAACACGACGAAGAGCTCTGCCAGCCCGCTGCCCGCCACGGCATTGACTTTATCCGCCTGGCCACCCCCACCACCGATGCCAAGCGCCTGCCCAGGGTGCTGGGGAATGCCTCCGGGTTTATCTACTATGTCTCGGTGGCGGGGGTCACCGGTGGTAATGCCCCCACGCCTGAGCGGCTGGAAAACGCGGTGGGTGAATTGCGCGCCAAGACAGATCTCCCGATTGCGGTTGGCTTTGGCATTCGCACCGCCGAACAGGCCGCCATTATTGGCCGCTACAGTGATGGCGTTGTGGTCGGCTCGGCACTGGTAGATTGCATTGAACACGCCGCCAACCCAGACGATGCCGTTGAACGGGTACATGGCCTGGTGCGCGAGCTGGCCGCCAGTCTCTACACCTGCCGCACCCTGTGTGAAGTGGTTGATTAAGAGCGAAGTGGTTGTTCAAGGGCAAAGTGATTGATCAAGTGATAGGGTGACGCGCTAAGCGAGCATTTTTCATCGAGGAACCGCTGCATGGACAACCCCCACCCCTGGGCAGAAACACTACCGCTGCTTTATGAACACCTCTGGGCGCGTTTGATTCGGGGCGTGCATGACCGCCACGCCCCAGCACGCCACCCTGTGCTGGCGACTGTCAGCGCTCAAGGGGGCCACAGGCCCGCACCGTAGTGCTGCGCGGCGCTGACAAGTCGGCAGCCACGCTGACGTTCTATACCGATCTGCATTCCGCCAAGGTGGAGGAACTGCGCGCCTCGCCGTTGGCAGCGCTGCACGTCTGGGATGCTTCGGCCCATCTTCAGACGCGGATTGAAGCCAGCGTCACCCTGTTGACCGGCGACGACGTCAGCGACATATGGCAGCGCCTGCCCGAGCATTCGCGCCTTGCCTACAGCAGCGGCCCAGCGCCGGGAACGCCGATTGACGATTCGCTGGTCTATAGCAAAACTACGGATCAGTCGGCCTTTGCTGTGCTGCGCCTGGATATTCAGGCCATAGACGCCCTGCACCTGGGGCCGGACCACCGTCGAGCCCGGTTCAGCCGCGCTGATGACTGGGCAGGGCAATGGCTGGTGCCGTAAAATCCTTCTGTAGCGTTTGCACAGCAGCGCCGTCGTCCAACATCACTGCTAACCGACAGGACTGATTGCATTGAACCAGCAGCACCTTTTGGCACTCGGCCGCTACCACCCGGTTGTAATTGAAGGGATGGGCGGCTTTGACAGCCGAGACCCACGACCGGTAGCCGCCAGCATTGCTCAGCGACTGAGAAGGCACTGGCAGAATAAGCCTACCGACAAGCCCAAGCTGATTGTGATTCAGGGCGACCCGCTGGAAGAGCGGGGTATCTCCGCCATTACGCCGCTGGTGGCCGCAGAGCTGAGCGCGTCACGCGGGCTTGTCTGCCTGGATGAAGCGATAGCGGACTACCACGCGCCCAATGCCGACAGAAACAATGTGATTCTGGAAGTTCGCTATTCCCAGCTCACCGAGGTTCTGAACCACCACCAGCCTGATACCCTGCAGCGCCTTGAAGCGCGGGTAGATCGCGCCATTAGCGAGAAAAACCACCAGCGTAGCGCCATGGGCAAGGCCCCGCTTAAAAGCTACTTTCGTGATTTCGCCCTGCTGCAGGAAGTAACCAAAGCTGCCTGTCATCAGCTATGCGGCGGCATTACGGTGGCGCATACTGCCCGCGAGATTCACCCGTTTTCCGTTACCAGCTTCTATACCATCAGCCTTGAGCTAGGGTTGGTAAAGGCCGATGATCTGGTGAGTTATAGCGGTGCCGTGCCGTCTCCCTGATAGGTAATAGGCAAGTAATTTTGCTTTATAAATGATTGTTCATAAGTGCCTATGCAATAATTATAGGGTATAAAGATGTAACTCAACGAGGAGATACATCATGTCCAAGCCGTTACGCTTCATCTCTTTGACACCAGACCAACAGCGCATTGTAAATAACGCTTATCAGTACGGTGAAAAGCGAGCCTTACGCCGTCGCGCTCATGCCATCTTATTGAGCCATAAAGGGCACACGATCAATCAAATTCGTGACATTCTCGGGGTCAAGCGCGATACGGTATCGACATGGCTATCCCAGTGGGAAGCAGACGGTATTGACGGTCTGCAAGACAAACCCCGCGACGGGCGGCCAAACCTTCTCAATGATGGCGAGATAGCGTTATTGCAGCAGCTTGTTGAAGATCATCCTCATCAGTTGCCGGTGCTGCATGCCAAGTTTCAAGAAAAACCGGGAAAGTGGTCAGTCGAGATACCCTACGTCGTGCTCTAAAAAAAACGGTAACAGTTGTAAACGTGTTCGCTACTCGCTGAAGGCACGGCGTGACGAGACAGATTTCCGCAATACGCAAGGCCTGATCAACGCATTGAAAGAATGGGAAGACAGCGGCACCTGTGATCTTTACTTCTTTGATGAAACTGGATTTTCGCAGTCTTCATCACTGCCTTATGCATGGAGCCCAATAGGGCAACCCTGGGAAGTCACTGCTTACTCTCATAGCAAGAGATTGAATGTATTAGGTTTTTATCCAGAAAAGGGATGTTCTTTCATCATATGACAATGGACACGGTGAATAGTGAAACGGTTATAGAGGCGTTTGACCAATTTGCAGCACAGAAAGATCCTGATGCCTTCGCTGTTGTTGTGCTAGACAATGCCAAAATGCATCACTCCAAGGCATTTCGACGGAAAATCATTGATTGGATGACCCACCGTATTCACCTGATTTATCTGTCGCCATACTCGCCTGAGTTGAATCTGATCGAAATTCTTTGGCGTGAAATCAAATATCGCTGGTTACCACTGACGGCCTATAGCTCTTTCGATAGGCTCTGTCAGGCGGTGAAAGGCGTCTGTAACGGTTATGGCGTAGATAACACGATAACTTTTGCATAACTACTTAGTAACGCTTCAGGATCATCTAACCCCCAGAAAAGAAGACCTTAAGTACCAGGAGGACAGCTGATTAAACCGATGTTTACACTTCCCCGCTGTAAAGCGTCTGAGGCTTCTTTTACCCCGTCAGCCTGACTGGCACACTGCTATTGGTTCAATCAGCTTTTAATATTCAGAAAAGGGGAAGGTTATGGGATTTGGTGATCTGGTAAACAAAGCGAAAGAGGCTTTGGGTGGAAAGGCCGCAGAAGCTGCAGAGTCGTTTGGCGGAACAGACGAACTGATTTCAAAAATCAGCGAAAGCGGCATTGATCTTTCAGCGTTGACAGAAATGGATGCAGAAAGCGTAACCTCGCTGCTTGAAGAGTATGGTTTCGACCTTTCCATGCTGGAAAATTTTGGCCTATCAGTGGAAGACCTGATCGAAAAGGTCAAGGAGTATCTGGGCCAATAGAAGCCCTGTCAGACAATGTATAACTAAAGGCGCCTGCAACGGCGCCTTTTCTTTTTTAGGTGCCGGTCCCCGGAGGAATGGCCAAGACGTTCCCCAGTCAACAAAGGATGGCCCCTGCATAACCAAATCCCCCAGTACTGGTCGCCTCTCAACACTATGCTAGGCTAATACCCATTACCCAGCAGGGAGCAGGGAAGCGCCATGCTAAGCCACCACCACGATACCGGCTACAAGGAACTCTTCAGCCACCCAGAGTTTGTTCAGCAATTAATGGAAGGCTTCGCCCCGCCGGAGATTGCCGGGCTGATGGATTTCACCACCCTCGAAAAACAAAACGGGCACTACATCACGCCCTTGTTCGAGGAAAAAATCGAAGACGTGGTGTGGTCGGTGGAGGTCACCTGGCAAGGCGTTACACAGCGGGTGTTTTTGTATATCTTGCTGGAGTTTCAATCCTCGGTTGACCGCACCATGCCGATTCGGCTGATGCACTACGTGGCCTGCTTCTATAGCGAACTGCTCAAGCAGAAAAAAATCACCCCCAGCCAAGGCCTGCCGCCGGTATTTCCGGTGGTGCTCTACAACGGCTCGAAACCCTGGACAGCCCCACTGGATATCTACGCCATGGTGCAGCCGGAGCCGCCCAGTTTTCTGCAAGCGTACCAACCGCATCTGCGCTATTACCTGATCGACGAAGGGCGTTATACTGATGAAGAACTCGGGTTGCGCCAGTCACCGCTCAGCGGTGTGTTCGGTGTAGAAAACGCCGGCGAAAGCTGGGAAACACTACAAGCCGCCGTGGATCGCGTGGTAGCGATTCTACAGGCCGACCCGGATAAACAGCGCATTGACAAGATCATCACCCGCTGGCTTAAACGGCACCTGGCCTGGCTAGGCACCGAGGTGAACCTGGCACAGCTTGACAGCCTGATGGAGGATAAAGACATGTTGGCAGAGAATTTAGAGAACCTGGTCAAAAAAGAGCGTTTGGAAGGGCGACAGGAAGGTGAGCAGGTGGGTATACAAAAAGGCCGCCAGGAAGGTGAGCGTTATGGACTTCAAAAAGGTCGTTTGGCAGAAGCACGTGACGTGCTGCGCACCCAGCTTGGCTTGAAGTTTGGCGAGGTGCCCGACTGGGTAGAAACCCAACTGATGCAAGCGGATCACGAACAACTGCAACAGTGGATGCGTGAAGTGCTGTTTGCTGATCGTCTGGATACCATGTTCACGCGGTAGCCGATAGACAGTGACTTAGCGATTCTGACGGATATCGATTTTGCTCACCCAGAGCAAATACGCCGTCTTTCTCACCTGCAGTGGCACTACAGCCATTCGCCATGCACGCCAAGGCCCAGTATCATAGCTGGCTTATTCACTCACGGAAACCTTGATTTATGTCCTGCACCTTGCCCGAACTGCCAGTCTGAATTCGTCTACCAGGATCAAAGCCTGATGATCTGCCCGGAATGCGGCCATGAATGGAACCCCGCTGAGGTGACAGAGGAAGACAGCGTCAACGTAAAAGACGCCAATGGCACCCCGCTCGCTGAGGGCGACAAGGTCACCTTGATCAAGGACATAAAAGTCAAAGGCACCTCTATGGTGCTAAAGATCGGCACCAAGGCGGTCATCAAGCGGATGAAAGAGGCCAAGGATCACCAGCTCGACTGCAAGGTCGATGGCGCGGGCGACATGATGGTCACCGCCGAGTTTGTCAAAAGGCCTGAGTGACGCAGAGTCTAGCCAATACACATATCAAGCCGCCTCACCATGACAAAAAGCCCCCAAGGTGCGCTGGTATGTGGAAGTGCTCAGACATTAGGCGGTGTTTGATGGGCGAGCACACAGGAAAGAATATTGGCGCTTCCTACTCTTTAATACCATCATCGGCATTATGCTGGGGTTGGTAGTTACTGCTGGCATTCATTCCAATCCTTGGGCCGACAGTGCTGTTCTTTTTGCCATTTAAAACGGTACGCTCGGAGGCAATACTTTTGGCTCGAACCCAAAAGGGATCTCAGCCGATAGGCCTCTTCGACCGTAGCGGCCGTCACGCCAGGCCGTCTGCATGGCCTTGAGGAGAGATTGCGACATCAACTGCGGATACTGTCATGCGATCACACAAGAAGGCATTAAAAATCATAACGCTCATGGCATCGATGGCCCTGCTTCCCCACAGCGCCGTGCTGGCCGCTGAAGACCAGACTCGGGTAGCGCGGGATATCGTCAAGACGCTAGAAGCGTACGCGGTGTACAAGATGGGCCAGTACGACCTGGCGTTTGAACGCTATCTCAGCCTTGCCGAGGAGGGACGCCTTCAAGGCATGTTAAACGTGGCCAACATGTACTCAGAGGGCAAGGGCGTCGAACAGAATCATCGCAAGGCGGTGAGCTAGAGATCGGTGACCGCTACGCCATGACGCAGCTGGCAAGCGCTTACCGCGAGGGCAAAGGCGTGCAAAAGGACATCGAACGCGCAAAACACTGGGAAAAACGCGCCCGAACCCGTGAATGAAGTGGAATCTGCCGACCAGGCCCAATGCCGAGCTGAACGACCTGACGAAGCGCCTAAACATCCCCAGAGTGCGGCGGCGTGCCGCGACGGGCAGCATCCAGGCGCTTGATAGGGCGTACCCCAAGGATGCCTGCTGGCACCAAGTCGACAAGATGATGCCCACCAACGCGAACGCAAGGCGTGGCAGCGCAAAGGCGGCGTTAGGCCCGTTTTTCCGTTGTGCAGCCAACAAGTGAAGGCTGCTGAGAAAAGACGTGTTGGCGTGTTTTATATTCCGCTGAGTAAAGAGCTAAATCGCCCGGTCTCGCTTAACTCAATCACCTTCAGTGAGATGTCTGTCTGCAAAAAACGGGCGGTTCTTGCCTAAGCCGTGTCGTGATAAAACATGGGGGCGTCGAGGCGGCGCGTGCGGCATTAGTCATATTTAATTAAGTACAGGCTTTATTAACGAATTTTAACTGCTAGAATAATTCGATACACAAGAACAGCTGGGACGACAATGCCGCAGGATGCTCGCATAAACCTTCACCCCAGTCGCCAACATTTGCAGGTGCATGCCAACGGCATGTTACTGGCCGATTCCGCCAACACCATCGAACTCCGCGTGCTCGGTTACCCGCCACGCCACTATTTCCCCTGCGAAGATGTGTTGATGGGGTTGGATAGTAGTGTCGCGAACCATCACTTATTGACCATTAAAGAGGCACACAATGATTTTTTTTCGTTAAGTGAGACTCAAGAGTTGCTGATAGGTGCTAGCATACGGTTGAGGATGTGTGGGCGATTGCTGGTTAATTAGCGTTTTAAGTTTAAGATATTATAGTTCACTTAGTGAATAAATAATAATAGTGTAGTTAAGCAGGGTGGGTAATTTGATGTGGTTGAAGTGAGTTTTTATGGTCTGTCTATAGTTGTAAAGGTTTAAGGTAATGTATATATTAATAAAAAAATTGTCATCTGTTGCAGTAGTTTTGACTATAATCGGTTTTTCTGGTGTTGGTTCCTTCTGGGATATTAGTGCTGAGATTAAAAGTTTACCTCTTGTTAGTACGATTTTGAATAATGATGGTTGGGTTAACGGGTTGATGTTTTCATCCGCTGTTTATATGGTTAATTATCAGATGAGTGAATTAAATAAAGGTCTAATTGTAAGGAAAATAAGGCACAAGGAATTTAGTTTGCATCACCAAGAAAACGTTAATTTTATAATACGAGAAATAAAAAAGGTTGATGGAGAGCTTTTTTTTATAAGTATTTTATTTTATTTTTTTTTAGTTTATTTTTTGTTTTTTTTATATATAACTCAACGTTGATTCCAGGTGGTTTTGTTCTAGATTTTTTTCCTCATAGTGATAAGTATTATATTCTTGAGGTTTATACTTTAGATGTTAAAGAAAACGAAGATGCTTCAAGGGTTTTTGTTGTTATTTTAAATAAGCTCCCGTTATCAGTATCAAATATCACAGGCTTTGTAAGTCAGTATTCCCCATTTCCTTCAGGTATATTAGAAAAATATTTTGATATTGAAAAAAATAGAATTACTTTCTTTCTTCCCGATGAGCCTGTATTTATCTTTAATTCTATGTGGTCTTTGCTGTGGTTAGCTATTTGCCTTGGTGGTGTTTTATTTACTTTTGAGGATTACTCTAACTACCTATTTAAGATTAGAGTAGGAAAAATTTTCTCAAAGCGGTTAGTAAAGTATAAAGTTGATAGGCTTGAGAGTTTCTCTTCAAAATATAATTTTAAAAACCGGTGCGTAAGAGATGGTGTTATAAAAATTCTGAGTTTTTTTAATGATTGAGCTCGCTTTAATGTTATAATTTAAAATTTATTCCTAATTTATTCAAAGTTTTAATCCCGCTACCGGTAACGTATTTCGGTCTGATTTTTATTAACTTTTTCTAATGTTTCGCAGTTAAAAATCACGGCAAAGTGCGGTATGTGCCTACTCCACCCCACTCACCCTCATCACCTACCTCGTCACCGCTTCATTAAGCACTCCTGGCTTGGTTTCCACCACGCTGAGCCAGTCGCGGGCGCGGGTGATGCCGGTGTAGACCAGTTCGCGGGTGAGAATCGGGTTGAGGGTGGGCGGTAGCAGCAGGGCGGTGTGGTGGAATTCCGAGCCTTGGGATTTGTGTACTGTCATCGCGAACACGGTTTCCACCGCGTGCAGGCGGGAGGGCAGTACCCAGCGGATCGGGGTGTCCGGGTCGCCGGTGGGAAATGCTACCCGCAATAGGGTTTTGCCGGGCGTGCCTGAGCTTGGGCGTGGATCAGGCACCGCCAGGGTGATGCCGATATCCCCGTTCATCAGCTTCAGGCCGTAGTCGTTCTGTGTGACCAGTACTGGGCGGCCTTCATACCAGCCTTTCTCCAGGGTGAAGTCACTGCCGTACAGCAGCTTTTCCCCGCGCAGGGTTTTAGCGATGCGCAGGTTCAAACCTTCCACGCCCCAGGGGCCTTTGCGTAGCGCGCAGAGCAGCTGGAAATGGCTGTAGGCGTTGAGTACCTGTGTGGCCCAGGCGTTGAAGGTGGCTGGGCTATCCTCGAAGGATTCCCCGTGCGGGCGCTGGCGTTGCAGCACCTCCAGGTAATGGCGGTAGCCGGTGGGTGGGGCGATGGGCTTGCCCTGATGGTCGGTTCGGCCCTTGCCGCTATTGATAAAGCCCGTGGGGCTGCCGTCGATGACCAGCTTATCCAGGGCGGTGTCTGTGGTTAGCGTCAGGTGGTGTAGATCCGCGTAGCCGTGGCGCAACACCGCTTGCACGGCTTGCTGTTTGTCGCGGTCGCTCTGGGTGCGGCGCGGCTGGTTGATGGCTTGGGCCAGCTGGCCAATCCCGCTGTGTTGATCAAAGCGGTGGCTGACCCGCAGCATGGTAATCGCCTGATCCAGCGGCTGGCCGTTGGCATCGATGTAGGCATCGGGCAGCGGCTGGCCGGTGGCGCTTTCCAGCCATTGGGCGGTTGCCGGGGTGTAGTGGGCGGCATCGGCGCGGCGGCACAGGTCGCCGAGTACCGAACCTGCTTCCACCGAGGCCAGCTGATCCTTGTCCCCCAGCAGCACACACTGGGTATTGGCGGGCAGGGCATTCAGCACAGCGGCCATCATCTCGATATCCACCATGGACGCTTCGTCAATCACCAGCACATCCAGCGCCAGCGGGTTGACGGCGCTATGGCGGAAATGGCGGGTATCCGGGCGAGCGCCCAGCAGGCGGTGCAGGGTCGTCACTTCCGTAGGAATCGCTATGGGCGATTGGTTGCTTGCCTGGTCTACGCTTATAACACCATTCGTTAAGAGTTTTTCTAACTGTGCCAATGGCAAACTGCTTACCTGCCCGGCAATGGATTCATTCAGGCGGGCTGCGGCCTTGCCGGTGGGGGCGGCGAGGCGAATGCGCAGTGGCTGATCTGGCGTCTGAGCCAGCTGCAGGGTCTGCAGCAGGGCTAGCAGGCGCACAACGGTAGTGGTTTTGCCGGTGCCGGGGCCGCCGGTAATAATGCCGAAACGGCTGCGCGCGGCCAGGGCGCAGGCGGTTTTCTGCCAGTTCAGGGCCGCATTGGGTTCAAACAGGATGTTCAGTGCCTGGGGAAGCAGCTCCGTTTGCTGGTCGTCACTCAGGGCCTGGGGGTGCCTGGCACCTTCAAGGCGCCGAGCAATCTGCTGGTGCAGGCTTTGTTCATACTGCCAGTAGCGGCGCAGATAGAGGCGGGTGTTGGCGCTGGCAGCTGGCATATCGCCGCTTGCACCTGAGTGAGTATTCACTATCACCAGGGGTGTATTGCCGGGGCCATGGCTGGCCAGCAGCGGGTGGTGCAGGGCGGCTTGCCACTCGGCCAGGGTCAGGTTGGCCAATACCTCGCTGGGTAGCGGTGGCGGGTCGGTCAGGTCATCGCCTTCTGGCGGCAGTGAGAGAGCAAAGTCAGGGGCATTCAGGGTAGCGTTCAAGTCCAGGCACACATGGCCGCGGCCCAGCTGATGGCTGGCCAGGGCCGCTGCTAGTAGCAACAGGGGCGAGGCATCCGCGGCTTCGCTGGCCAGAAAGCGCACTAGAGCGCGGTCCAGGTCGCGCAACCAGCCTCGGGCCACCCAGCGCTCGCACAGCTCAAGCAGCGCCTGGGTATCACTCAACGCCGGGTGAGAGCTCGGCGGTGCAGCCACAACGGCAGGCGGCGCTGTGCCGCTGTCAGCGTCAGCGCCAAACAGGTCGAGGGTGTGAGTATCGTCTTGGCGGCTCATGCGCTGGCCTCCTCGGGGGTGTGGGCACTGGGTTCATGGCTGAACAGGCGGTCCAGCGCTTCAATCAGCTCGACCGGGGCAGGCTCGCCATAAACGCCGCGTTCAGGGCGGCGGCTGCCGCGCAGAAAGACGGTCATCGAACCACCCAGGTGCTGGCGCGGATCGTAATCCGGCAGGCGTGACTTGAGCAGGCGGTGCATGGCCAGCAGATACAGCGCTGACTGCACATCGTAGCGTTTTTCCAGCAGGGCGTGGCATAGGGCGTCCGGGGCGTAGGCGGCGTCATTCGGCCCCAGGTAGTTGGATTTCCAGTCGAGCACATAAAAGCGCCCCTGGTGCTCAAAAGCCAGGTCAATAAAGCCCTTGAGCATGCCATTCAGGGTATCGGCATCCAGCGCCGGGCGGGCCATACCGGGCAACAGGTGCTGGCTGACCAGCGCATCCAGCTCTCGCGTATTGACCGCCTTGGCGGCCAGCCAGAACTCCAGCTCAACCTGATAGCTTGCAAGTTCGGCCAGGGTTACGCGAGTGCGCTCGGCGGTGGCCAGCGGCAATGGCGTGGTCAGCAGGGTCGAAAACCACCCAGCCAGGGGTTCCTGCCATGCCTGCCAGCCGCGCAGCTGAACCCGTCGCCAGAGCATATCGTTGAGGGATTCTACGTCCTTGGCAACGCTTGCAAAGCCTTGCTTGCCTGCCCATTCCAGCAGCCCGTGGAGAAAGGTGCCGGGCCCGGGGCCGCGCGGAAAGCGGTGCAGATGGTAGGTGTCCGCTTGAGATTGTTCTTGAGCAAGTTCTTGAGATTGTTCTTGAGACAGTTCTTGAGACAGCTCCTGGGGTTCGTCCAGCACTTCAAGGGCGGTGGCCTCCTGGGCGGTGCCCGGCTCCGGCTGGGTGGCGGTGGGGGCGTTCAGGGTGCTGGACAGACGCAGCGCCGAGTAGCTGGCAATCCACCAGTGTTCCCTGGCTGGGCGTGCCGGGGTGCGGGCATGCCCAAGGGAGGCGCTGTGTGCCGGTGGGTCCAGGCGCTTCAGGCTGGGCAGCGGCGGCTCGCTAACGCGGATATCACTGCCTTCGGCCAGCGCCTCCAATGCCTGCCTTAGCGCGGCGGGGTCAATGGGTTGGCCCCCGTTGAGTAGATAGCCCAGGGCGCTGTTTTCCAGCTCTTTCAGCGCTGCGACCCCCAGCCAGGTGGCGTGGCGGGCGCGGGTGAGGGCCACGTAGAGCTTGCGTAGATCTTCGCCCAGCCTTTCGCGATCGGCTTTGTCCACGAGGGTGTCATCGGCGTTCAGGCTGAGCTGCAGCTGGCCCTGGCTATCGTGCCAGCGCAGCGGCAGGTCGTCTTTTTGACCGGTCGATGGTTGGCGATAAAGGGCAGGAATACCAGCGGGTACTCCAGCCCCTTGGATTTGTGGATGGTGACCACCTGCACCAGGTCAGCGTCGCTTTCCAGGCGTAGCTTGTGGCTGTCGCCGTGGCTCTCCGGGTCGGCAATGGCCTCGGCCAAAAAGCGGATCAGGGCGTGTTCGCCATCCATTTCAGCGCTGGCCTGCTGGAGCAGTTCACCCAGGTGGAGCAGGTCTGTCAGTAAGCGCTCACCTTCCTGAAACTCGGCCAGCAGGCGGGCGGGAACATCAAAATCTACCATGATGCGGCGCACCAGCGGCAGCACGCCCTGGCGCTGCCATAGGCGGTGGTAGTGGCTGAACTGCTCGACCCTGGCTTCCCAGGCCAGCTCGTCATGCTGAAGGTGGTCCAGGGCGGTAAAATCCAGCCCAAGGGCCGGGCTTGCAAGCGCAGCGCGCAGGTGCGCCTGCGCCTGGCGGGAGCTGGCCAGCGGCTCGGCGCAGGCCAATAGCCAGCGTTCCAGCTGGGAGGCAATCGGCGAGCTGAACACCTTGTCGTGGTCGGAAAGATAGACGCTTTTCACGCCCCGGGTGGCCAATGCCTGACGAATGGCGCGTGCTTCCTGCAGGCCGTTGACCAGCACCGCCATATCCGAGGGCTTGAGCGGGGTGAGGCTATCATCTTTTTGAAAGCCGCTCTGATCTTGCTGGGCGGCGGCCAGCAGCTCGACCATCTGGGAGGCGCAGCGGTCGGCCATCTCGCTCTGGTAGGCGGTCTTTGAAAGCGGCTCGTCACTTTCAGGCACCATAGACTCATGGCCGGAAGCGGCTGGCCCTTGTGGATCAGCTGTTCCTTGCGGCCTTTAGCGCCCACCGGCAAAAAGGGCAGCGGGTTATCACCGCTCTCTGCGCGGAACAGAAAGGCGCCGGAAGCGTGCTGGTCAGCGTAGTCAAAGCAGTGGTTGACGGCCTCGACCATGGCGTGACTGGAGCGGAAGTTGGTGCCCAGGGTGACGTGGCGCCCATCGGTGTCTTGCCGGGCCTGCAGGTAGGTAAAGATATCCGCCCCGCGAAAGGCGTAGATCGCCTGCTTGGGGTCGCCGATCAGCAGCATGGCGGCATCTCGGCGCGGATGAGCCACCTGATAGACGGCGTTGAAGATACGGTACTGGATCGGATCGGTATCCTGGAACTCGTCAACCAGTGCCACCGGGAACTGGCGCAGGATCTGTGCGGCCAGGGCCTCTTTATTGGGGCCTTGCAGGGCGCGGTCAAGATGGGTGAGCAGATCGTTGGGGCCCATTTCAGCGCGGCGTTCCTGCTCCCGCTCCAGGCGGACCTTGCACCACTGAACGGCATGAATCAGCAGGTCGCTGTGGGGGTCGGGCAGGGCGTCCAAAGCAGCGGACAGCTCGCCCAGCGCCTCCCAGATAGCGGGGCAGGGTGGCGTGCCGTCTTTCCATATCTCGGCCATGCCGTCTGGCGTCAGGCGCTTCCAGGCGGCATCCGTTAGAGCAGGGCGCTCAAGGTCGCTTTTACACCACTCCCGCAGGGCGCCTAGCCAGTTGGCACGGCTTTTGGCGTTGAAGCTCTGGCCCTTGAAGGCCTTGCGCTTGGCGGCCTCTTCGAGGGCGGGCACCAGTTCATCCAGCCAGGCAGGCCATGGCGCTTTCAGTGTGGCCAGGGTGGCACTGCGTTCGGCCTCGGCGGCGCTCAGGGTAGCGGTGGGCGCGGGGCGCTGGCCGCCCAGGGCGTCGCTTTCATGCAGCAGTTTGCGTACTTCGTCGTGAAGCGCATCCGGGGATGACCAGTAGCGGGTGATTTTGCCCAGGGCATCGGCATCCAGCGGGTAATAGAAAGTGCGCCAGTAATCGCGCACCACTTCCTGCTGGAGTTCGTGCTGGTCGTTTTCCAGATTCAGCGAGAACAGGCTGCCACTATCAAAGGCGTGCTCACGCAGCATGCGGTAGCACCAGCTGTGAATGGTCGATACGGCAGCTTCGTCCATCCATTCGGCAGCCAGCTCCAGGCGTCGGGCGCAGGCAGGCCAGGCGGCCGGGTCATACTGGTCGCGCAGCTCAAGTAGCAGGGAATCGGCACCGGCCTCATTGCTGGCCTTGAATACGGCGGCAGCTTCCACCAGCCGATTGCGAATCCGCTCGCGCAGCTCCTGAGTAGCTGCGTTGGTGAAGGTCATCACCAGAATTTCCGGCGGCGTCAGCGGGCGAATAAAGGCTGTGTTGTCTTCGCTGTGTCGACCCCCAACACCAGGCGCACATACAGCAAGGCAATAGTAAACGTCTTGCCGGTGCCCGCACTGGCTTCAATCAGGCGGCTGCCGTGGAGTGGCAGCGTGAGCGGGTTGAGGGGTGTGGGCATTTCAGCCTGGCTCATGCGGCTTTCTCTGTGTTAATAGGCTGTGACTGGGCCAGGGCGATGGCCTGGAAGGGCGTGGGTTCTGTCCCTGATACATAGGTCAGAACATCCACGGGTAGCTGTAGGCGTTCTTCCAATGCCATTTTAAGTTCGGCGCAGCTCAGCCGAGGGATAGCCGTAGGTGAAAGCAGCAGTAAGTCAACATCGCCACCGCGCCGGGTATCATCCAACCGGGAGCCAAACACATGAATGTCTGCTTCCGTACCAGCGAATTCGCGGACACTTGAAATAATGCTATCGCGCTGTGCTTGGGTGAGGCGCATGTTGGCCGCTCCTTGCCTGAGTTCAGTGTTGAAGGTGGTGTTTGAGTCTTGTGTTTCAAGATTAGCACTTTTGCGATTCTATCTGCCCTCATACCTTTTTTACTGCCTGAATCAGCGGGGCGTAGAGAGCTTCCATCAGCCCGAGGAAGTGGTCGCCTTGGTCGGTGTGGGCCTGATAGAGCGTCTCGAAATGTGGCCATTGGTGGCTCATGTAGGCGCTTTGGGTGGCTTCGCCGCTGTGGTATCGGCCATCTTCGTAGATTTTTTCGGCGGCGGAATAGGCATCATCCGGCGCGTTGTTCTTGGCTTTCTGCAGGGTGGTCAACCAGGCAAAAGCGGCCTTCGGAGCCAGTGGCAGGGGGGTCTGCAGCCCGCGGGCGTAGGCCGCTAGCTGGGTTTCCAGGTAGGCGCGGGCGGTGTCGGCGTCCAGCGGCTCAAGGGTGACATTGCCTGCCTTGGAGAGCAGTTGCGTGGTCATCGGGCCTTTCAGGTTGCCCGCCAGATGGGCAACCCAGTGGCGCAACAGATGATGCCAGTGGTATTGCTTGTTCTTGACCAGGCTGCTGCTGAGCAGCAACAGGCGGCAACGCTGGCCTTGTGTATTTTCGCGCAGCTCGCCCAATTGATCCTCAAGAGTCAGGCCGCATGCGGCCTCCAGCCGGACGGGCAGCGTCTCTGCCAGGGCGATGGGCCATTCCTCCAGCGCTTGGGCATAGTGGTTGAACAGGGTTTCCATCGGCTCTGCCAGAGCCTCGCGCATACGTTCGCCAAAGGCGCCGATGGCCAATACGCCCTGGCCCTGAAAGCGTTCCAGGGTGGCGTGAAGGGCGTCGATGCGCGGCTCGCCTTGATCAACCGCCTGGCGCTGGGCGGCAATCAGCTGGTCCTGTAGCTGCCAGTTCTGCAGGCCATCCAGGGTAAAAGGCTCGGCATCCAGTTCGGCAATCGCCTCCTGTTCGAAATACACCCCCAGGCGGGTGTTGAAGAACGTCCGCACCGGCTCCTGCAGAAAGCGCCCCAGCTGGCTCAGGGTCAGGCTTTCGAGCAGGCGTTGTGGCGCTGGCAGTGTGCCCTGGCTGGCCTTTAGCGGGCGCGCTTGGTGAAGGGTTCGCCATTCATGGGCATAGGTAAACAGTCGGCTGGCTGCGTTATTGAAGTAAGCGCGGCTGAAGGGCTGTAACGGATGAGTGGTGGTCAGGGCATCAACCAGGCTGGCGCCTTCTTCCGGCTGCCAACCGGCGTCGAGATGGTCGCGCAGCTGGCCCACCAGCACCGAAGGCGGCATGTCGCTGTTGTCGGTCTGGTTTTTGCCCACCCAGCTGATGTAGAGCTGCTGGCGGGCGGAGAGCAGTGCTTCCAGAAACAGGTAGCGGTCGTCTTCCCGGCGGGAGCGGTCACCGGGGCGGTAGTCATTGCCCATCAGGTCGAAATCCAGCGGGGGCTGGGAGCGTGGGTAGTCGCCATCGTTCATGCCCAGCAGGCACACCCGTTGAAACGGAATGGCGCGCATCGGCATCAGGGTGGCAAAGTTGACCGCCCCGGCCAGAAAACGCTGGGAAAGGCTGTGCTCGTCAATCTGCGAAAGCCAGTGTTCGCGCACCATGGAAAGCGGCAGGGCGTCGTCGAGCCGGGCTTCCTGGCTGCTGTCGAATATCTGCTGCAGGCCGGTTTCCAGCTTGCCCAGCATCAGGCTTTCCTGGGCATCCTCGGTGAGAAAAAGGTCTCCAGCAGCTCGCGCAGCCGCGCGACCCAATGCTCGGCATCGGTGGGCTGGCAGAAAATCTCCCAGGTCGCTTCGAGTTTTTCCAGCAGGGTGGCCAGCGGCCCGGCCAGGCTCGCTTCCAGCCCGCCGATATCATCAAACGGCTCGATGCCCTGCCAGGCATTGCCATCGCCCACGCTATAGCCAAGCAGCAGGCGGCGCAGGCCAAAGGCCCAGGTGTTCTGCTCAAGCCCTTCGGGCAAGGCCAGGGTCTGGCGTTGCCTGGCGTTCAGCCCCCAGCGGATGCCAGCGCCTTCCATCCAGCGCTCCAGCACCGGCAGGTCGCGTTCTTCTAACCTGAAACGCTGGCGCAGGGCGGGCACGTCAAGCAGGTCCATCACATCGCTAACCGAGAGGCGCAGCTCTGGCAGGCGCAGGAGTTTTTCCAGCGCTATCATCAACGGCAGGCGGTGGCGGCTGGCCTGGTCGGAAAGGGTGTAGGGAATATAACGCGGGTCATCACTTGGCAGTTGGCCGAAGACGGCATCAATGTGCGGCGCGTAGCGGTCGATATCCGGCACCATGACGATAATGTCTCTAGGCCGCAGCGCCGGGTCGGCGCTGAAGGCGGCCAGCAGCTGGTCATGCAGGATCTCGACTTCGCGCTGGGGGCCGTGGGCAATATGGAAAACGATGGAGTCGTCTGCCGACGGGACGGTTGGCCACTGTTGCTGGGTTTCCACCACCGGACGCAATTCGCGAATATCGTCCTGCAGCTGGGTCAGCAGGCAGCCATGTTCTTCGCTGAAGGGTTCAAACATATCAATGCGCAGCGCCTGCTGCTCAAACAGGGTCTGATAGCCGCCGGTATCATCGTGTTCATCCAACAGGCGCAGGTAATCGCGCCCCTGCTTGCCCCAGGCGGCCAGCAGCGGCTGGGCGTGCAGGTGCAGGGCCTCATCGGCGTCGCCGGTGCCGAGCACATCGAGGGCTTCCGGCATGCCGTGCTTACGCTGCTGGCGGTAGCGGCTGGCGCGGAGTAGATCCTTGTGCTCGATGATATCCGCCCAGTAGAACTGGCAGGGGTTGTGCACGCACAGCACCACCTGGCAGCAGCGGGACAGCGCGGCCAGTGCTTCCAGGGTCTGGCTGGGCAGCGATGAAATACCGAAAATCATCAGCCGCCGGGGCAGCCCGGGTGGGCAGGCCTGGCCTTCAAGCTGTTCAGCGGCCTTCAAAAAGCGTTGATGCACCTGGGCGCGGCTGCTGTTCAGCCCAGCGTTACCCTGAGTAGCCGCCACGTCGTCACGCAGAATGCGCCATAATTCAGGCTGCCAGCGCTGGTGATCATCCAGGGGGCGCGTTTCGCCGCGTGCGGTAATCAGCACGTCCTCACCTTTGGCCCAGGCGTCCAGCCAGTCGGCGCGGTAGACCTGATACTGATCGAACAGATCTGCCAGCCGCTCCGCCAGCTGGTAATGCTTGCGCTGATCGCGGTCGGTTTCCAGGAACTGGGCGATGGGGGCAAAAGCCTCTTGTTCTGCCAGGTCGGGCAAGAGGCGCAACAGCCGCCATATCAGGCGGGATTTATCAAACGGCGAGGTTTCCGGTACCGCCTCGCCGTCCTGGTCAATATGCGTGAGTACGGTGCGGTAGGCCTGCCATAGGAAGCGCGCGGGTAGCATCACATCCAGGGCCGCGGCAATCCCCGCCCCACCGTTTTTCGGGTCTTCCGCCAGCGCCAGCTTTAACCACTGGCCAATACCGTTGCTCTGTACCAGCAAAGTCTCGTTTTCCAGCGGCCCCAGCGGGTGCAGGCGCATCCACTCCACCGCTAGCTTGCGCAAATCTTCCAGCCGGTTGCCATGCACCACCATGAAGCCCGGCGTGAGCGGCGTAGAGGACAGCGGTAGTGACAGTGAAGGGTCAGACATGAAAGTAGTATTCCTTTACAACGTTGGCAATATCGCTATGGTGCCATAAGTTCTACATCTTGCGGGAAACAGCATATCCCGCCAAGCTATGCAGGTAACCTGAGTCAAGCCAAGAGAAACTATCCATGACCGAGTCTAATAACACGTCACGTCGCCATTCATCCCAGGTGGTTGATGGCCCGGGTAAAGCGGCTAGCCGTGCCATGCTGCGCGCCGTTGGGTTTAACGATGATGACTTCAAAAAGCCGCAAATCGGCATCGCCTCCACCTGGAGCATGGTCACCCCCTGTAACAGCCATATTGGCGAGCTGGCGGAGTTTTCCCGTGATGGTGCCGATGCGGCCGGTGGTAAGGGCGTTATCTTTAATACCATCACCATTTCTGATGGCATTGCCAACGGCACCGAGGGCATGAAGTATTCGCTGGTGTCGCGGGAAGTGATCACCGATTCGATTGAAACCGTAGCGGGCTGTGAGGGCTTTGATGGCCTGGTGACGATTGGTGGCTGTGATAAGAATATGCCGGGCTGTGTGATGGGGCTGGCGCGCCTCAATCGCCCCGGTATCTTCGTTTATGGCGGCACCATCATGCCCGGCAAGGGGCACACTGACATTGTCTCGGTGTTCGAGGCAATGGGCGCCCATTCGCGTGGTGATATTGATCTGATCGAGCTCAAGAACATCGAGGAAACCGCCATTCCAGGGCCGGGTTCCTGCGGCGGCATGTATACGGCCAATACCATGGCCTCTGCAATCGAAGCCCTTGGCATGAGCCTGCCGGGCAGCTCGGCGCAGAATGCCATTTCCCAGGATAAGCGCGACGACTGCAAGGCGGCTGGTGAAGCGGTGCTGGAGCTGCTTGCCAGGGATATCAAGCCTTCCGATATCATGACCCGCGAAGCTTTCGAGAATGCCATTACCATCGTGATTGCCCTGGGTGGCTCTACCAATGCGGTGCTGCACCTGATTGGTATGGCGCGGACAATTGGTGTCGAGCTGAGCCTTGCTGACTTTACCGAAATCGGCAAGCGCGTGCCAGTACTGGCTGACCTGCGCCCCAGTGGCCATTACATGATGAGCGAGCTGGTGGCGATTGGTGGTATCCAGCCGCTGATGAAGATTCTGCTTGATGCGGGCCTGCTGAACGGTGAGTGCCTGACGGTCACCGGCAAGACGCTGGCGGAAAACCTGGCGGACGTTGAGCCTTACCCCATGGATCAGCAGATCATTGCTCCGCTGGGTAACCCGCTGAAGGCGGAAAGCCACCTGCGTATCCTGTTCGGCAATCTGGCACCGGAAGGCGCTGTGGCCAAGATCACCGGCAAGGAGGGCACCCGCTTCAGCGGCTCGGCGCGGGTGTTTGGCTCTGAAGAGGAAGCGCAGGCCCGCATCAACGATGGCACTGTGGTCGCCGGTGACGTGGTCGTGATTCGTTACGAAGGCCCCAAGGGTGGCCCGGGTATGCGCGAGATGCTCACGCCTACCTCAGCGATCATGGGCCGTGGCCTGGGTAACGATGTTGCCCTGATCACCGATGGCCGTTTCTCTGGCGGCAGCCACGGCTTTGTGGTTGGCCACGTCTCTCCGGAAGCCTTCGTAGGTGGCCCGCTGGCACTGGTGGAAGATGGCGACGCGATCACCATTGACGCTGAAGCCGACACCATTGATGTGCATATCAGCGACGAAGAGATGGCCCGCCGGCGCGCAGCCTGGCAGCAGCCTACGCCGCGTTATGCCAAAGGGGTGCTGGCGAAGTACGCCAAGCAGGTCAGCTCAGCCAGCACTGGCGCGGTGACTGATGGTGAATAAACGGTCGTGTCGCAAACGCACGGTTTAGAAATTATAAAAAGGCCACCCTCGGGTGGCCTTTTTTATTGAGTATTTTCAGGGTTTTTACTGACTGTAGTGGGCGTTTTCTACGCTGCCTGAAAGTCTTTTTCCGGTGGGTCGGTGGGAACAAGGGCGCGCACCAGATCCTTCATATGCAATATACCCACCTGTTCTCCATTCTGAACAACTCGATAGACCCTCTGGGTGTTGCCTTCTGACAGGGCAATCACCGATTCAAGGGTATCGTCGCCGTCGATATCGCCTGATATATCGTCAACCGGTTGTGTAGTTTTCTCCATGACAGAGCGTACCCTCAGTACCCGTGCGCGGTTGATATCACGCACAAAGTCCATAATGTAAGGGTCGTTGGGGTGGAGCAGGATATCCTGAGGCTCACCCTGCTGGACGATATAGCCTTCATTGAGAATTACCAGATGATCAGCGAGCTTGAGGGCTTCATCCAGATCGTGGGTAATGAAAACGATGGTTTTCTGCAGTTCCTGCTGAAGCTCCAGCAGCAGGTCCTGCATATCGGTGCGAATCAGTGGGTCAAGGGCTGAAAACGCTTCGTCCATCAGCATGATATCCGAGTTGGACGTTAGCGCACGGGCAATCCCGACGCGCTGTTGCATGCCGCCGGAAAGCTGGTGGGGGTATTGGTTTTCATTACCCTGCAGGCCGACACGGGCCAACCATTTGGTGCCTTCCTTTTTGCATCGGCGGGTTTTTTACCGCATACCAGCATGGGTGTAGCGGCATTTTCCAGCACGGTGCGGTGGGGCAGGAGGGCAAATTTCTGGAAGACCATTGACATCTTGTTGCGGCGCAGTTCCCGCAAGGCCTGTTCGTCATAACCAACAATGTCGTCACCGTCTACCAACACTGCCCCGTCAGTGGGGTCAATCAGACGGTTCAGGTGGCGGATCAAGGTGGACTTGCCCGAGCCGGAAAGCCCCATGATGACAGTGATCTTGCCCGCCAGAATATCCACATTGATATCCTGTAGTCCAAGCACATGGCCATGTTCTTCGAGAAGGGTGGACTTATCCATGCCAGCTTTGACGTGCTCCAGTGCCGTCAGCGGGTCATTGCCAAAAATTTTGTATAAATGCTGGATCGAAACTTTAACCTGATCGCTCATGATAGGAATCCTGGTCTATTGCTGCTGGGAAGTATTGACGCGAGCAAGGGCGGCTTTGGTAACACGATCCAGCATGATGGCCAGTAGCACGATACCTAGCCCGGCGACCAGACCCACGCCAAGTTCCAAATTACGAATGCCGCGCAATACCAGCACACCCAGGCCAGGAGCAGATACCAGAGAGGCAATGACCACCATGGCCAGGCTCATCATGATGGTCTGGTTAACGCCGGCCATGATGTTGGGCAATGCCAGCGGGATCTGCACGCCGTAGAGCTTCTGGCGCTTGGTCATGCCGAAGGCGTTAGCCGCTTCAATCACATCCTTGTCGACCAGCCGGATACCCAGATCCGTCAGACGGATCACCGGTACGATGGCATACAAAATGATAGCAATACCGTAAAGCTTGGGCTCGGTGACCGAGAACAGGAAGATCAGCGGGATCAGATACACGAAAGGTGGCAGAGTCTGCAGCATATCGAGTATCGGAATCAGGCTGCGCTGCAATCGGTCGCTGCGCGACATGGCAATCCCTATGGGCACCCCAAGCAGTACACAGACCACCGAGCAGACAAAGATGATAGCCAACGTCTGCATTGAGTAATCGTAGTGGTCGATAAAAGCCAGGAAGAGCAAAAATGACGCTACCATGCCCACCAGCTTCAGCGACTTGGAAGCAATATAAACGATCGCTAGAAGTGCCGGAATCATGATCCACCAGGGGGTGGACTGAAAAGTGGTCAGGGCGCCGTCGAGCATCCAGCTGAGCGGTTGGGTGATAGGGTCAATCACAATGGTAAGTGTGTCTTTAATGCCTAAAAAGCCACTCTCCAGACCAGAGGTAAGTTGCCGGGTCTGGGCAATGGCCGGGCAGGCATCGTGCAGATTATCCAGTGAGGGAAAGGGCATATCCCAAAGGGATGTTTCCGTTTCAGCGGAGCGGCTTGACAGCAGCTCGGCCATATTCATGGTGCCGCCGGTCTTCTCGCCACACCAGTTGCGTAGCCCCAAATTGTCGAACACGAAATCGTATGCTGCCATGATGGGATTACCTTGAAAGAATAAACGTTTAAATCTTGCAGGGCGCTGGAGATAACCCCAGCGCCCAAACGCACCTGTTAACCTGAGTAAGGTTTAGAACAGCCCTTCAAGGTTGGCCTGTGCTTCTTCGTTGAGCCAGCCCATCCACTGTTCCTGGTTGTTCTGCAAGAAGTAGACGATGGCCTCATCAACGCTGGCCTGATTATCAGAGTGCCAGGCAAGCAGCTGGCTCATCTGGTCGTTAGAGAAGCTGACGTTCTCGACCAGGGCAAAGGCTTCAGGCGCGCGCTCAGCAAAATCCGTGGTAGTGACGTTGAAGACACCCGCTGCCGGGAATGCAGATACGCCAACGCTATCGCACTCTACATCTTGGTTACAGGAGTGAATCTCTTCGTCGTATTCACCCAGGTCAACGCTGACCATGTCGTACTTGCCCAGCGGTGCGGTGGGGCCCCAGTAATAGCCAAAGTAGGGCTCTTCGTTTTCATAGGCGGAGGCCATGGCACTGGCCAGGGTTTCACCAGACCCGTGATTGAAGACTTCCATGCCGTGTTCTTCAAAATCGAACGCCTGAATCAGCGAGTCGTTGACAATACGGCATCCCCAGCCGTCCGGGCAGTTATGGAAGCGTCCGCCCACCAGTTCAGGGTTCTCAAGAATACCTTCGATAGTGGCAAGTTCAGGATGCTCTTCTACCAGATAGGAAGGAACCAGCCAGTGCTCGGTACCACCATCGCTGAAGGTGTCAGAGGCTTTGACCAGCTTGCCTTCTTCTTCCAGACGGAAATAGGCGGGCGCTGAGTTGACCCAAAGCTCAGGCACGATATCTGGCTCGTTATTTTCAGCCAGTGAGGTGATGGCGGTAGTCGTTGCTGAGGGGACAACGGTGACATTGCAGCCATAGCCCTGCTCGAGAAAGAACTCGATTACACCAGCCGCGATACCGCCTGATGTCCAGTTCATTTCGCCAACAGATACATCGCCACATTCAGCCTGGGCATTGGCCGTCAAAGGAAGAAGAGAGCCTGTCAGGGCCAGGGCATATAGCGGTAACTTTTTCATGGGGTCACTCCAATAGCTTGCAACAATTTATTTCTAGCAGTTCATTTACAACAACATACAGGCACGGCCAGCAGTGATATCAAATGCGATAAATTGTCATTTTGCTGTGCTGCCGCGTGCTTTCCACTGTAACGAAGCGGTTAATAAATACAAAAAACCACCCACAGCATATCCGCCGAGAAAGAAGCTATCTGAAGGCATACAGTGAGCGGCAAGTTGACAGAGACTGACAGGCTGAGTAGGACGAAACTTCTATTGATTGACTGGCGTGAAAAGTCTTTTATCAGTGGAAGGTGGCGCAGGGGCGAGATGAGCGGAACGGCCTTAAACGTCTGGAACGTCGGCGTTTAGCCACTATTTTTTGGTTTTAACGCGCGAAAAAGAGATTCACAAGCTGTGCCATCATGTCTGCAAGGCTGGTGCGGCAGGGTAGTCGCTGGCCCGCCTCATTAGGTTAAAAACTTGCCAACCTTTTAAGATCTCTTAATCTTGCGTTTAAGTCAATCAACGATATCAGGGATGACAGCGCTATACCTGATGAGATATCACTTAAACCGCTAACAGCTCCAGTTAGGTGGCTTAATTCCCAGGCGTTGCATGCGCCGATAAACGGTCGGACGGGAAATACCCAGTGCACGTGCTACTGCGCTGATATTCCAGTGATGTTCGCGCAGTAAGCCAAGAAGTGGTTCCTCCTGGGGTGTATTGGTTGACGGCGTGGCGGGTATGGGAGGAGCCATTTGCCGGGTAATACGCTGGCTCAGGCACTGATCCGGCAGATCATTCACCGTTATTTCGTCACTGTCTGCGGTGGCCAGGGCAAAGCCAAGGGCATTTTTAAGCTGGCGGATATTGCCCGGCCAAGCGTAGGCAAGCAGTGCGCTGATGGCGTCGGCTCTTAGGCGAGGAGGTGTTGCATAGGTGCGTTCCGCAACAAGTTCATCGAATACTTGACGAATGACGAAGTGTTTGTCGGCCCGTTCACGCAGGGCAGGCAGATGCAGTTGGGCGCCATTCAGCCGGTAGTAAAGATCTTCACGGAAGTCGCCGCTTTGAATCATGGCGTCAATATCGCGATGGGTGGCGGTAATCACGCGAATATCGATACGAACAGGGGCATTGGCGCCGAGAGGCATTACTTCTCTTTCGGCAAGCACCCTGAGTAAGCGGGTCTGTAGGGTCAGCGGCATATCGCCAATTTCATCCAGAAACAGAGTGCCCCCACTTGCCTGGGGAATCAGCCCGCGCATGCCCTTGGCGCGTCCGCCGGTAAAGGCACCGGCTTCATAGCCGAACAGCTCGCTTTCAATCAGGGCTTCTGGAATGGCGGCGCAATTAACCGCAACAAAAGGGCCTTGGGCGCGCTGGCCGCTGTCATGCAGGGCACGGGCAACCACTTCCTTACCCGTGCCGGTTTCACCACTGATCAGTACATTGACGCGACTTTCGTTGCGCAGCCGTTCTGCCAGTTTCTGCACCTTGCGGATGGCGGGGTCATCGTCGCCCAGGCGGGCCAGTGGTTCCGGCAAGGTTGAATTCATTGGCTTGATTGGCTGGCTTTGACGCCCCCGGCGTGGCTCTAACAGGCTGATAAAGTGAATGGTGTTATCTGCCCTTGCCCGAAAGGCACGCAGCTGATCCTGGGTAGCACTGTTGATACTCAGCACATCGCTGATATCACATTCGAACACTTCTGCCAGCCTGGGCGCGTACCCCGCCGACCAGGGCGGCCAGCGCGCCTGATGGCGGTTGATCAGTTCGCGCCCAACCGCGTTGGCGGCAATCACCTGGCCATCTTCCTCAATAGCGATCAGCCCGCGCCCGTTGACGTGAACAAACTCCCGTGAGGTGTCCAGGCGAACAATCAGACAGTCGCGGTAGCTCTGCAGAAAATAGGCGTCTTCAATCATACGGGCATAAAGCGTCACCAGTGACAGGCTGAAGTTCTGGCTGTCATGGGCGGTCGGCGAGTTCAGGCTGGAAATATCCAGCACGGCCATCACCTCGCCATCGGGGTCGGTGATGGGTGCTGCCGTGCAGGTCAGGGAAATATGTGAGGCATCAAAATGTTCCTGACGATGGCAGATAATCGCCTGGCGGTCATGTAGACAGGTGCCCACCGCACAGGTGCCGGCGAAACGTTCATCCCAGTCAGCGCCCAGATAAAGCCCCGCCTTGCGCAACTGCTTATCCTGATGCGGGTCACCGCGAAATTCGACGGTAATGCCACGATGGTCGGTCAGCAACAATACATAGCCGAGTTGAGCCACCTGAGTGTAAAGCTGTTCCACCCCGGCGCGGGCCACATGCAAAAGCTCATCGACCGACTCACGGTGTTCGATCAGGGTCTGTTGGGGGACTACCCGTGCCGGACGTGGCTGGGTGGGGTCCAGGCGATACTCATTCAGACAGCGCAGCCAGGAGCGGCGAATAGTGGGCTGCGCTGGGGCATGCTGGGGCATCCCCTCACCAAGCTGAAAGATATGTTCAATATGCTGGCGCTGTTCAGCGTGAAGCCGAGCGGGCACGGAAGTTGGCATGGCAGGCTCACAGGTGTTGGTAATTATTATTATTAAACGTTTGGCTACCTCCTAGCCTAGGTGTTGCCGCCAAGGAGTCAATGCGCCTGCTGTGTATCCGCCTAATACCTTTGTCGCGGTGTTACACCTGTAATGCCCGGGTGTAAACCGCGTGACAGGTGTCCGCGATAAAAAGCCGGAAAAAAGCACCTTGATAATTAATTTTATTTATTAATTTCAATAATTTAAGTTGTTTTTGGGCGATTTGGAACGCGAGCTGCTTGGTAATGGGTGTGGTTGCACACAAGGCGCTTTATATAGCGTTTTCACCCAACAACAATAATGCTCGATTGGAGATCGCCTTATGACACAAGAATCCATGACACAACAAAATGCCACTGAAACGGTTCAAGCCTGGCTGAGCCATTTCGATAACGCCCTTAAAAGCGGTGATATTGCCCGGGTGACGGCGCTGTTTGCCGATGAATGCTATTGGCGAGATTTTCTGGCGTTTACCTGGAACCTGAAAACCTGCGAAGGCCGGGAGGAAATACACGCCATGCTGAAGGCCACTCTGGCCCATACCCAGCCAACGGACTGGCAGCTGGAAGGTGAGGCCACCCAGAACGAGGCTATCTGCGAAGGCTGGGTAACCTTCAAGACAGCCGTGGCCAGCGGGAAGGGGTATCTGCGCTTGAAAGACGGTAAATGCTGGACGTTACTGACTACCATGCAGGCGTTGAATGACTTTCCTGAGCCGCGCAATCACCAGCGCCCGAAGGGGGCTGAGCATGGCGCCAACAAACAGCGGGAAACCTGGCAGGAAGGGCGTGCCCGCGAAGAAGCCGAGTTGGGTTATACCCGCCAGCCGTATTGCGTGGTGATTGGCGGCGGCCAAGGCGGTATTGGCCTGGGGGCACGCCTCAAGCAGATGGGTATTCCCACCATCATCATCGAACGTAACCCAAGGGCGGGGGATTCCTGGCGCAACCGTTATAAGTCACTGTGTCTGCATGATCCGGTCTGGTACGACCATCTACCGTATATTCCCTTCCCGGAAAACTGGCCGGTATTTGCGCCCAAGGACAAACTGGGCGACTGGCTGGAAATGTACACTAAAGTCATGGAACTGAATTACTGGAGCTCCACGGAATGCCAGGGGGCTCACTACGATGAAGCCGCCGGTGAGTGGGTGGTCAAGGTCAACCGGGATGGCGAGGAGATTACCCTGCGGCCCCAGCAGCTGGTGATGGCCACGGGTATGTCAGGGATGCCGAATGTGCCGAGTTTTCCAGGGGCGGAAAGCTTTGAAGGCGAGCAGCAGCATTCCAGTCAGCATCCGGGGCCGGATGCCTACAAGGGCAAGAAATGCGTCATCATCGGTTCGAACAACTCGGCCCACGATATTGCCGCCGCCCTGTGGGAGCACGATGCGGATGTGACCATGGTGCAGCGTTCATCAACGCATATCGTCAAGTCGGATTCCCTGATGGAGGAAGTGCTGGGGCCGCTATACTCAGAGCAGGCGGTGGAGAATGGCCTGACCCACGACAAGGCAGACTTACTGTTTGCTTCGATTCCCTACAAGGTCTTGCCGGACTTCCAGCGCCCGGCCTTTGATGCGGTGCGCAAACGCGATGCTGCGTTTTATCAAAAGCTCGAAGACGCCGGTTTCCTGCTTGATTTTGGCGATGACGACTCCGGTCTGTTCCTGAAATACCTGCGCCGTGGCTCTGGCTACTATATTGATGTAGGCGCCTGTGACCTCGTAGCCAGCGGTGATATCAAGCTGCGCAGCGGAGTGGGTATTGAGCGTATCAACCCGCACTCGATCACCTTAAGCGATGGCAGTGAGCTGGAGGCTGACCTGATTGTCTACGCCACCGGCTATGGCTCGATGAACGGTTGGGCAGCGCGGCTGATTTCCCAGGAAGTGGCGGATAAAGTGGGTAAATGCTGGGGGCTTGGGTCAGACACCACCAAAGACCCAGGCCCCTGGGAAGGTGAGCTGCGCAATATGTGGAAACCCACCCAGCAGCAAGCGCTATGGTTCCACGGCGGCAACCTGCACCAGTCGCGCCATTACTCGCATTATCTGGCGCTGCAGCTCAAGGCGCGTATGGAAGGGCTTGAAACACCTGTCTACGGGCTTCAGCCTGTTCATCACACTGCGTAAAACATAAGGAGCCTTACTTATGAGCACATCCAGCATGCAGGCAGCCGTCTGGTACGCTGCCAAAGACCTTCGCGTTGAACAGGCGGAGGTGCCAAGCATCCGCGACCCCCATGAGGTCAAGGTCAAGGTGGCCGCCTGCGGTATCTGTGGCAGCGACCTGCACGAGTACGCCGCCGGGCCAATCTTTATCCCGGTGGATGCGCCGCACCCGATCAGCGGTGACAAGGCGCCGATCATCATGGGCCATGAGTTTGCCGGTGAAGTCGTGGAAGTTGGCGACAAGGTCACCCGGGTCAAGGTCGGCGACCGGGTGGCGATTGAGCCGATTCTTTCCCCCAACCAGGATGGCGCCTACCTGATGGAGCGCTATAACCTGTCGCCGCAGTTGGGCTTTCACGGGCTGTCCGGCGGGGGCGGCGGTTTTTCCGAGTTCACCGTGATGGGCGAGCATATGGTGCATGTGCTGCCGGATGACCTCAGCTTTGAACAGGGGGCTCTGGTCGAGCCAGCTGCGGTGGGGCTGCACGCGGTACGCCAGAGCAGTCTGAAAGCGGGTGATACGGCCGCTGTTTTTGGTGCCGGGCCGATTGGCCTGATGACTATCGAAGCACTGAAGGCAGCAGGGGCCGCGCAGATCTACGCAGTGGAAATTTCGTCTGCGCGCAAAGCCAAGGCTGAATCGCTGGGCGCTGTGGTCATCGACCCCGAGCAGGAAGATGCCGTTGCCAAACTGCAGACGCTCAGCGATGGCGGCGTCGATGTGGCGTTCGAGGTCACCGGCATTCCGGCGGTACTCAATCAGGCGCTACACAGCACCCATGCGGGAGGTGAAACCGTGGTGGTGAGTATCTGGGAAGGTGAGGCCAGTTTTCAGCCCAATGATCTGGTCATTCAGGAGCGCACCATGAAGGGGATTATTGCCTATCGGCATATCTACCCGGCGGTGATGGCGCTGATGCAGAAAGGTTATTTTCGCGCGGAAGATATGGTTACCCAGCGTATACCCCTTGAGGCAGTGGTTGAGCAGGGGTTTGAGGCGCTGCTGAACGATAAATCCCAGGTCAAGATTATCGTTTCGCCCTGAATCAGTTTCCCTGTGATTGTCATCTTGTCAAAGGCCATCGAAAGATGGCCTTTTCTGTCGTTATAGAGGCTATTCTGAACGAGTCCGAGTTAACAAAAATTCATCTTTTTATGTGCTCTGTGATAAAGTCGGTCAAGACTTTTGTTGATGGCAGAGCCTCTTTTATTAAAGTGAGTGTTATCAACTGAATAACGCTGCAACAGATGCATGATAGCATCCATCAGGAGGTGGTAAATGGCCAATTGTGCGAGAGTCAACGGGCACTGTAAGCGTTGCGAAGATGAGCTACCCTTCAGTTTTTCGATGGCGTTTCAGCCGATTGTTGATGTCGCTAATCAAAAGATTCATGCCCATGAAGCCCTGGTGCGTGGTTTGAACAATGAGTCAGCCTTTTCCATTCTCAACCAGGTGACTGACAAGCTGCTTTACCGCTTTGATCAGTCCTGTCGCGTCAAGGCAATTGAACTGGCAAGCCAGCTTGGCATGCAAAAGCCGCTCTCGATCAACTTCCTGCCCAATGCTGTCTACGAGCCCGAAGCCTGTATCCAGGCCACTTTGGAAGTGTCGAAACGGGTAGGCTGGCCAATGGATCAGCTGATTTTCGAAATTACCGAAACGGAAAAAGTCCGTGACCGTCAGCATATCAAGGATATTGTGGATGCCTATAAATCCATGGGCTTTTCCGTCGCGCTGGATGACTTCGGAACCGGCTTCGCCAATCTGGATCTGCTCACCACCTTGCTGCCCGACAAGCTGAAGATTGACCGCCAACTGGTAATGAACTGCGATCACGATATTCGTCGTCAGGCCATGCTTAAAGCGCTGATTACCATGGCGGAAAACCTGGATACGACGCTGATAGCAGAAGGCGTAGAAACAGTCGAAGAATCACGTTGGTTGCTGCAGGCGGGTATCAATCTGCAACAAGGTTTCTTTTTGCCCGCCCAGCGTTTGAAAAAGTCGTTACTGATGTAACGACTGGGTTAGATAAAGTCTATGAATCAACAGGTTCTTTGATTGGCACTGGCATATGAATCCTGACAAATTAAGCTGTTTTACGTCTGTGTCATATTGAATTGCTGTAAGCACACCTGATTACGGCCGCCTTGCTTGGCGAGGTAGAGAGCAGCATCAGCCCGTGCCAGGGCACCGTCGGGGCGATTATCGTTAGCAAGCAATCTGTCGGCGCCAATGCTAGTGGTAATCTGAACAACGTTTCCTTCGCTCTTTACCTGTAATGCTGAGACGCTGGCAAGAATTTTCTCTGCAACATTAAGGCAGCCTTGCAAATGGGTATCAGGTAGAAGAATGGCAAATTCTTCTCCGCCCAGGCGGCCGAAAACATCATTTTCGCGCAACTCATTCTGGATAGTGGTGGCAAAAGCCTCGAGGGCCTCATCGCCCAATGCGTGACCATAGGTGTCGTTGACCTGCTTGAAGTGGTCGATATCCAGCATCAGAATACCTACCGAATAATCGGGACTGCGCTTTACCCGGCCATACTCGTGGTTCATGGTGCTCATAAAGCTGCGCCGGTTGAGCAGCCCGGTCAATGGGTCACGCATGGCCAGTGTGCGGAGCCTTTCCTCCATGGCCTTGCGCTCTGAAATATCCTGCTGTATACCCACCATCCGTTCAGGGTTGCCGTCAGTATCTCGGCTGACCAGATGGCCAGACGCATACTGCCAGACCCAGTGCCCTTTCTTGTGTTTCAGGCGAAATTCGCTCTGATAGCGAATTGCAGCATTATCCAGGTGCTGGTTTAAGGCGGCATGAAAGGACGACTGATCATCAGGGTGAATCCGCGCTATCCATTCTTCGCCGCTGGCAGGCGTATCTGGGTCTTTGCTGCTGAAGCCCAGGTTATTAAGAAGTCTTTCGCTATTGAAGCAGATGCCCGTTTTGAGATTCCATTCCCAGACTCCCAGATTGCCTCCTTCAACGGCAGCCGTCATCAACTCTTGTGACTGCTGTAAGCGGCGCTCCAGCTGGTGGCGCTCAATGGCATAGTGCATGGCGCGCAGCAGATTGTCTGATGCGAGCTGACACTTGATCAGGTAGTCCTGTGCACCAGCCTCCAAGGCTTTGAGCGAAAACTGCAGATCGTCGTGGCCGGTCAGCACGACGATAGGGGTGCTGCTGGCCATACGCTTGCAGCGTTGCACAGTTTCAAGCCCGCTGGAATCAGGCAGGTTAAGATCAAGCAGTATGACATCGGCAGGCGTTGAGGCGCTTTGCAGGTATTGGTCAAGCGCTTCAAGACTCTTTACCCACTCCACCTGATGCGCGGTGCCGCTGAATTTTAGATTGTGACGAATCAGCCCGGCATCTCCGTCTTCGTCTTCTATGAGAATGATGGCAAGCGTTTGCATCTTCACTTCCTTGTACTGAGGCTAGGGCCTGTTTTCAGGTCATAGAGGCAGAAAATTAAAGCCGTCCTAAGACAAAGCACTTTCATTGTTTTTGGCAGGTGTCAGAAAACAAAATGACAGTGATGCAGTTATAATGCTGGTCTTATTTTAACACGATGTAACTTTTTGTCATCTTGTGAAAGGCGACATTTTCATCAATAGAATTAGACAATGGTCGTATTTTGATTAGAGTAGGGAAAAGGTTCGTCGGTGATGAAAGAAAGTTAGTAAAGTAACCGATCTCAAAAGATGGGTTCTACGTCAGTGGCGTTATCAGGCGTTACCCGTATAAAAGGCACTTCTACCCGTTTGGGCACCGTCTCGCCCTTTAACAGGCGTACAGCCAGCTCGGCACCCTCCTGGCCACCGGTGGGGTAGGTAAAGCTAAGTGACTGTTGGCCATTGAGCAAGGCGTCACGGGCACTGCGGATATAATCAATACCCACAATAGGTAAGCTGGAAGGATCAATGCCTGCTTGCGTCAAGGCCATGCGGGCACCTTCTGCCATACTGTCGCTTTGGGCAAAGATGGCATCAAAAGCGGTCTGGTTGGCCAGCACCTCACGCACAGCCCGTATGCTGTCGGCACGCAGGTAATTGGCCACCTTGGTGATTACCTGAATATCGGGGTAAGCGCCCATGGCCGCCATAAAACCTTGCGTACGCTCAGTAGTAACGCTGGCGCCTGGCACGCCCTGCAGCATCAGAACGTTACCCGTGCCGTTGATGGCCTCACCCATAAATTCACCGGCCTGCTGGCCAATCAGTTCATTCTGCGCATAGACAAAACTGGTATAGCTATCTCCATGTATACCACGCGAAAGCAGTATGACTGGCGTGCCCTGGGCGTGAATGCGGCTGATAATCTTACTTAACACGGCTTCTGAACGAGGGCTGGTGATCAGCACATCGACGCTGTCGGCCAACTCGCGAATTTGCTGGGCCTGCAGGGCAATACTGCCTTCGCCATCAGTAACGATAAACTCTATGTTCGGGTAGTCGGCCAGTCCACGTTCCACGTCTTTCACCTGCATCAAGCGCCAGTCATTGGCCAGAGTGTCCTGGGCAAAACCGACCCGGCCAGCCACTGCGTTTACATCACCATTACCCGCCAGGTTAGCGGCGGGCTGGGCATGCGCAAGCACTGCCCAACACAGCACTAAGGGGGACACAAACAGCGTGAGAATATAAGGAAACATAGCTGGCCTTTAGAGTTGGGAGTAATCGGCTATGGGCGCCGCAACCTTGCTGTCATGGTTAATACCGGGGTTATAAACTAACGGCAGAAGCTGAATTTGTTAACATTGAGTTTACGCTTTTGGTGCCGGTTATCCGTGTCTTTGAAAATTGCTTGTACAAACGCAGGATCACGCACATGATAAAATCCATGTTTTTCTGGAGTCGCTCAGGATTCTCTGGCACGTTATACACAGTGTATGCCCTGCCTTTATAAGCCTTTCTTGATGGCCCAGCGGCCATGAATTCTGTTTAACAGGAGTTGATATGCCGGTTTATACCAATATCGAAGATTTGCGCCGCCATTACGTGCGTCGTACCCCCAAGATGTTCTACGACTACGCGGAATCCGGCAGTTGGACAGAGCAGACCTTTCGTGAAAATACCAGCGATTTCCAGCATATCCATCTCAAACAGCGGGTTGCGGTGGATATGGCGGGGCGTTCCACCAAAAGCCAGATGATTGGCGAGGATGTGGCCATGCCGGTGGCACTTGCGCCGGTAGGCTTGACCGGCATGCAGTCCGCCGACGGTGAGATCAAGGCCGCACGGGCCGCGGAAAAGTTTGGCGTGCCGTTCACGCTCTCCACGATGTCGATCTGTTCCATTGAAGATGTCGCTGAACACACCACCAAGCCGTTCTGGTTTCAGGTCTATACGCTTAAAGACGACGACTTCATGCGCCGCCTGATCGAGCGTGCCAAGGCGGCCAAGTGTTCGGCGATTGTGGTAACGGTCGATCTGCAGCTGCTCGGCCAGCGCCACAAAGATATCAAGAACGGGCTTTCTGCACCGCCCAAGCTGACGGTTCGCTCGATTGCCAACATGGCCACCAAGGTGCCCTGGGGGCTGGAAATGCTGCAAACCAAGCGCCGCTCATTTGGCAACATTGTCGGGCATGCCAAGGGTGTTACCGACCCTTCCTCGCTGTCGACCTGGACAGCGGAAGCCTTTGATGTCTCGCTGGACTGGAAGCGCATTGCCCAGTTCAAGGAATGGTGGGGCGGCAAGCTGATCGTCAAGGGTATCATGGACCCCATTGATGCCAAGCGGGCGGTTGAAATTGGTGCTGATGCCATCATCGTTTCCAACCACGGCGGCCGTCAGCTGGATGGCGCCGTCAGCTCGATCCGCATGTTGCCCGCCATTATGGACGCAGTCGGTGACGATATCGAGGTGCATCTCGACTCCGGTATCCGCTCTGGCCAGGATGTGCTCAAGGCATTGGCCCTGGGCGCCAAGTCGACCTACATTGGCCGGGCCTTCACCTATGGCCTGGGGGCTGCCGGTGAAGCAGGCGTGACCAAGGCGCTAGAAATCATCCATAAAGAGTTGGATACCACCATGGGACTATGCGGCGAAACCGATGTGAAGAATCTTGGTGAGCACAACCTCTACGTTCCCCAAGGCTTTGGTGACCCGACCGTCAAGCTGTAGATGACCATTGCATGAAAGGGCTACCGATATGGCAGCCCTTTTTGTATTGGCTCTTTTTCAAGTTCATGCTCTGACGTGGAGCCTGTGTCCTTGTCTTGCCTGAACACGGCCTGGACAGAGCCTCTCAAGAAAATCTTAATTTTTTTGAAATAATTAGTACCCAGAACTGAAACTAATCAAAGTTAATGTTGCAGCCTCATCCACTTGTTGAGGCTATCCCGATGCTTCGTTGCATAACTCCCCTTGCCCTGGTCACTGCTGTACTGGCAACACCTGCTGTTGCTCAGGATGTCAATCAGACAGATAACGACTGGTTCACCGCCGGTCAGGCACGTATTCAGGCCGAACTTGCCAAGCAGGCCAACACCAACACTGCCAAGAACGTCATCCTGATGATCGCTGACGGCAACGGCGTCGGCACCAACTACGCCACTCGCTTGTTCATGGGTCAGCAGGAAGGCGGTTTGGGCGATGATTTCGTCATGCCCTATGAGGAATTCCCCAATCTGGCACTGGCCAAAACCTATAACGTCAACGCCCAGACCCCAGACAGTGCCGGTACTGGTACTGCCATGATGAGCGGCGTCAAGACCAAGGCGGGCATCATTGGCGTCAACGAAAACGTTAATCGTGGCGATTGCTCCACGCTGCCCGGCAACGAACTGACCAGCATCACTGAGATTATGCACGGCATGGGCAAGTCTGCTGGCTTCGTCAGCACGGCGCGGGTTACCCACGCAACACCTGCCTCGGTTTATGCCAAGACCGTTGACCGTAATTTCGAAGACGACTCTCAGTTACCTGAAGGCTGCGACACCCAGAAAGATATTGCCACTCAGCTGATCGACGCCATGGAAGCCGGTCTGGTTTCGGTTGCTATGGGCGGTGGTTACCGTCACTTTGTACCTGCCGGTGAAGAGCTGCCGGTGGGTGGTACTGGTCGTCGTACTGATGACATCAACCTGATCGAGCGCGCCACTGAGTTGGGTGCCTACCATGCCCATAACGATGAAACCTTTGCCAATGCGCCTGTTGACGGCACGCCGCTGCTGGGCCTGTTTGAAAGCTCGCACATGATGTACTCAGCCGACCGTTATGACGAGCCGTCACTTGCAGATATGGCCGAAGCCGCCGTCAGCTCACTGTCTAACGACGAAGATGGTTTCTTCCTGCAAGTAGAATCCGGTCGCGTTGACCATGCCAATCACGCCGGTAACCTGGCACGTGTTGTCACCGACGGCGCCGCCTTTGCTGAAGCTGTTGAGCGCGTCATCAGCATGGTCGACCTGTCCGAGACCATGGTCATCGTCACCGCTGACCACGAACACGCCCTGGCCTTCAACGGTTATTGCGGACGCGGTTCTGACATCCTTGGCCTGTGCATGGAAATCGACGGTAACGGCGTCGAGCACACAGGTGAGCCGCTGCTGGGATCTGATGGCAAGCCCTACACAGTTGCCGGTTACCTGAACGGCCCGGGCTCAGTAATGACCCAGCAGCAGGACGGCAACTACTTCGGTACTCGCCCAGAGGTAACCGAAGAGCAGGCCACCGATATCGACTACATCCAGCAAGCGCTGGTACCCAGAAGTTCTGAAACCCACGCTGGCCCTGACGTGGCGGTCTACGCCATTGGCCCCTGGTCTCACCTGCTCAACGGCAGCATCGAGCAGAACGTGGTCTTCCACGCCATGCACTACGCGGCTACTGCTGAGTAACCAGTACGCACTATCGTCAACATCCGGGGAGGTCCTTGGCCTCCCCGGCTGCGCATTGTGGAGAGTTTTCATGAACCGACGCACATTTCTCGCCTCTGGCCTGGCCTCGGCTGGCTTGCTCATGGGCACGTCAATGGTGTCTCGGCTCGCTCAGGCAGACACCTTGATCAAGCTGCGTGATCTTTACGCCCGCGATCGTGGCGTTTCAGATCTCGCTTTAAGCCTTGAAGGTAAGCGCATCACCGTGGACGGCTTCATGGCACCACCGCTAAAGGCTGAGAGCGAATTTTTTGTCCTGACCCGAATTCCAATGGCGGTCTGCCCGTTTTGCGAGACAGAAGCCGACTGGCCGGATGACATTCTGGCCGTTTACACCAAGCGCACCGTCGATGTAGTGCCGTTCAATATCCGCCTGCAAGCCCGTGGCGTGCTGGAGCTTGGCCCCTACCGTGACCCGGAGACCGGCTTTTTGAGCATGGTGCGCCTGGCCGATGCCAGCTACAGCTGAGGGGGCCTGTTACATGACTCTTCCTCTGAGTGTCGAGGCACTGCAGGTCAGGGCCGAATCTGGCCAGCTGCTGCTCGATATTCCTCATCTGGCGCTTGAGCCAGGGCGTTCGCTGGGCATTCGCGGGCCGTCTGGGGCGGGCAAGTCGACCCTCTTGTATGCGCTTTCCGGCTTGCTTGACCACCTGGAAGGGCATATTGGTTGGGGGATACCAACCTGGTCGAGCTTTCTCAGCGGCGTCGCGCCGCCTTTCGCGAGCGCCATGTGGGCATGATCTTTCAGGATTTTCTGCTGTTTGAGGAGCTGGATGCCTTGACCAACGCCGGGCTCTCGGCCTTGTTTCGTCCACGCAGTGAACGTGCCGGTATCCGCGCACGGGCGGCCGAGCATCTGCAGCGGCTGGGAATTCAGGATGGCACGCGCAAGGTGGCCAGCTTCTCTGGCGGCGAGCGCCAGCGGGTTGCCGTGGCCCGCGCCCTTGCGGCTAACCCGGATATCCTGCTGGCCGATGAACCCACCGCCAGTCTGCACCGCAGTGCTGCCGATGCGCTGAGCCAGGACCTGGTAGCGCTGGCCCGCGATGCAGGCACCAGCTTGATCGTGGTCAGCCATGACGAGCGCCTGCTGGCATGTATGGATGAGGTGCTAACGATTGCCGATGGTCGCCCGGCAGACCCTGCTGACGCAGATGACACTGACGCAGACAAAAGGACCATCAACCATGCGTGATTTGTGGGACGGGCTGCCCATCGTGGCCCAGGAAATGCTGCTGCTAGGGGCTTGGTTATTACCGATCCTGTTGATCGGAGCGGCACTGCTGTATGGTTTTGCGGCTACTCGCCTGATCCGCGACATGCTGTGGCGCTTTCGCTGGGCTAACCTGACCTTTGTGATCCTGATTGCGGTGGCGGTGGGCATGGGCAGCGCCTTGATCGCCCAGGAACGCGGGCTTCGCCAGGGCAGTGCCAAGGCCGCTGACAAGTTTGACCTGCTGGTGACGCCACCCGGCAGCGAAATGACCATGATGCTGGCCGCCGTCTACCTCCAGCCCAGCGATGTCGGCCTGCTCAATGGCCCGACTTATCAGCAGATTGCACGCCATGAGCGGGTCGAGATTGCCGCACCACTGGCCTTCGGCGATAGTTACCAGCGTTCGCCGATTGTCGGCACCACGGCGCAATTCACCCGCCACCTGACCGATGACAGCGTTGAAGGCAGACTCTGGGAGACAACCTATGAAGCGGTAGTCGGGGCAGCAGCGGAGCTTGCCATCGGCGACACTTTCCAGCCATCTCACGGTGTGGGCGTAGAGGCTGGCCTGGAAGCTGATCCGCATGACGCACATTTCGAGGTAGTGGGGCGCATGCCGCGCACCGGCTCGCCCTGGGACCGCGCCATTCTGATGCCGGTCGAGGCCGTCTGGGAGGTTCATGGGCTGGCCAATGGCCATGCGCCCGAGCGACGTGACCAGCTGGGCCCGCCTTTTGATGCTGACTACTTCCCCGGCACCCCAGCGATTATCGTCAAGGCCGAAGAACTATGGGCCAACTACGCCCTGCGCTCAGAGTTCAGCCGCAACGAAAACACCATGGCGTTCTTTCCGGCGACCGTGTTGACCGACTTGTATCGGGTGATGGGCGATGTGCGTCAGGCGATGTCGATCACTACGCTGGTGACCCAGATGCTGGTCGCCGCCAGCGTGCTGCTGGCGCTATTGATTCTGTCCCGTTTGTTTGCCCGTCAGATGGCGCTGCTGCGCGCTTTGGGTGCTCCCAACCGCTTTTTGATGGCGGTGGTGTGGGGCTACTGCGCGGTGCTGATTCTCGGCGGCACCCTGCTGGGGCTAGGAGTAGGTCAGGGCGCTGCCAGCGTGCTGTCGGCCGTGATTACTCAGCGCACTGACATTCTGGTCGAGGCGCGTCTTGGCTGGCAGGAAATCCGCCTGGCCGCTGCTTTCGCCGGCATTACCCTGGCTTTGGCCATGCTTCCTGCCCTGGCGGTCCTGCGCCAACCCACTGTTACCCATCTAAGAAGCTAATAGCGGAGATACCCTGATGATTAAGCCTTGTGCAACGGCTGTGTCTTTTAAAACCCTTATCGCTTCCCTGTTGCTGGTTGCGGGATTGATGGCTGTCACGGCCTTTGCCGGCGGCCATGAGCAAGGCGATACCGATCACCATGACGAACAACACGCGGATGATCACGGCCAGGATGACAGTCATGACGACGATAAGCATGACGACGAGGCCAGCCACGTCAGCGAACTAGACAACCTGCGCGCCCTGCACGCCTGGACCAACGCCACTCGCGACAGAGACGCGCATATCTATGTGGAGCTGGAAAACACCGGCACTCAGACCATTACGCTGACCGGTGCGTATGCCGAGATCGCACAAACGGCGCAGTTGACTGGTTTTCGTCTGGTAGATGGGGAACCTCAGTATGCGCCGATTGAGGCCATGCCTTTGGACCCCTCCAGCACTTTGGTGCTCTCGCCCAATGGGTTGTCTATCCAGCTAGAAGGCCTCTCCAAAGCTCTGAAAGAAGGCGAACATTTTGATGTTCACCTTGACACTAATGCTGGAAGGTTGGCATTGCATGTTGAAGTCGAAAGTGCGAGCGCCCGCCAGCATAGCCATGCAGGACACGCACATTAATGCCGTTTAACGCCCAATACCTGACCAAAGCGGCAAGTTTATTGCTAGGTATGCTACTGCTTGCTCAATGGACGACTGGGCCGTTGGCAAGGGCTGCTGAATCTATCGCGAGTGAAGGGATTCCGCTCCACCTGTTGCAGGGCGAAATGCGCGCCTTAAAGCCCACTGAGCCACCACGCTTGGCACCCAAGCAGACACCGTTCAAGACCGCTGATGGACGCGAACTGACCCTCGAGTCACTGGATGGACACTGGCGGCTGGTGAATCTCTGGGCAACCTGGTGTGCTCCCTGCCGGGAGGAAATGCCAGCGCTGGATCGGCTGGCCAAAGCCTACGCAGATAGGCCTTTTGAGGTCATCACCATTGCCTCGGGTCAGCATGACGCCACTGAGATTGCGCGCTTTATGGACGAGACCGGCATCCGTCGGCTGCCGAGTTACCACAGCCCGGACAGTGCCATCGCCCAGGATCTGGCGGTACTTGGCTTGCCGACGACAGTGCTGATAGACCCCACTGGACGTGAGGTGGCCCGATTGACGGGGAGCGCTGACTGGTTCTCTGAAGAGGCGCAAGCGGTGATTGATTACCTGCTAACGCTCAATCATTCAGTATCTGACAGCTGACGCCAACCATAGATTGACAACTTTCAGACTATATAAATCGGCTGAGAACGTAAGCGTTAATGACAATATGCGCGATGCCGATTATCACAGACAGGCCGTGAAGTTTTTGAAACGCGCCACTTGTCCTTCATCAGTGGCGCGGTTGATAGCCGGCATCAGAAGCTGGCGTGTGGGGATGACGGTCATAGCGATGGCGGCCATTAAAAGGGCTGAGACGCGATCAAATGGCCATAGCAGCAGGGCTGACAGTCCTGCGACGACAAGAACAAACAGGTAAAAGTGCGGGAAGGCGCGCCTGATCGAGGCGCGCGCGACGTCTGTAGGCAGCGTGGTCAGCAAAAACGCCGCAAAACCGAACGAGTAAAGGACCATCCCGCCAAACAGTAATGCAGAGAACAATAGGGCTGCTGTATACATCGGATATTTCTCCTCGGTGGCGTCACCAGGTTTTCAGTCTGCAGCGAAACCCATCAATTGAGCTGATGGGGCAATAGCGCCGTGCTGTGTTTTTCACTATCGGGTAGCTTGAAGGCTCTAATAGCATGCAGCAGGTCACGGGCGTGTTCTTCCAGCTGGCCAGCTGATTCAGCGCTTTCCTGAATATTGAGCGTATTGCGCTGGGTAACACGATCCATATCGGTAACCGCTTCGTTCACCTCACCCACACCTTTGCTTTGTTCCGCGCTGGCTTGGCTTATCTCATTCATGATGGCGGTGACCCGTTCAATCGCGGCAACAATGTCTTCGGTAGATTTCCGGGCGTCTTCGGCTTGGCTATCGCCATGTTTGACACGCTCCAGGTTACCGTTGATACGGGTTTTGATTTCACTGGCCGCTTCTGCGCTGCGTTGAGCCAGCTTGCGCACTTCCTGGGCAACCACCGCAAAACCGCGCCCGTGTTCGCCTGCTCTCGCTGCTTCCACCGAGGCATTCAGCGCCAGGATGTTGGTCTGAAAAGCAATGGCATCAATGGTGGAGATAATACCGGAGATTTCCTGTGAGCTTTCGCTCAGATCCTTCATTATCTCGGTCATCTGGAATACGGAGTCGCCACCGTGCTTGGCTGTAGAGGCAGCGCTTTCCGCTTCGTTATTGGCCTGCATGGAGTTGCTGGCATTCTGTCCGACGGTGCTGTGCAGTTCTTCCATGGCGGATGCCGTTTGTGCCAGGGCGCTGGCTTGCTGCTCCATGCTGGATGCCAAGTGGCCATTGCCTTCAGCCATCTGGCGGCTGTTGACCGCGACCGTTTCCGCTGAGTGCTGAACTTGGGCCACCAGCTCGCGTAGATGATCCACCATGCCAGCCAGGGCGGCCATGATACTGGTGTTATCACCGGGGGCCAGGGTTGGCTTGGCGGTCAGATCCCCGCGCCCAACGGCTTGAGCAAAGGCGCGTACTTCACGCGGTTCGGCACCGAGGTCGCGAACAATCTTGCGGGCAATGAACCAGGCAATGGCGATACTCAGTAAGACGGCCGCCAAGGTCAGCAGAATCATCAGGCGTCCGAAACCTTCGGCAACATCACGGGCAACCGCTGTATCGGCGGCGGTATTGGCTTCCTGGTAATCGATAAAGGTATTAATACTGTTCAGCCACTCTGCAAAGGCATCGCCGCCTTCACCCACCACGGTTTCGCGCGCATTGATAAAGTCGCCATCACGCCGGTCGTTGATAATGTCACGGGCAAACTCCCGACCCGCTTGCGCGCGGCGGTCAATATCCGCCAGCATGGTTCTTTCTTCTTCAGTGACCGTGTTGGCATGGTTCTCGATCATGGTCTCCAGGCCGCGCTCGGCTTGGCGGTAGTTATCGGCAAGCTGCTCATATAGGTTGACCAGGCTGTCAACATCGCTTGTGTCACTGACCAGGGTAATATCGCGCAGTGCAATGGCGCGATCATGGACGCTGCCGCGAAAGTTGATCGCATAACGCATCATCTGTCCATTGATATCATTAATCGCATACAGGCGATTATCGATGGTGTTGACACGATCAATGCCCACTGCCGTCAGCAAACTGAACATGACAAGAAGCGCGCCAAAACCGACAAATAGGCGGTTGCGAACTTTAAGACGGGGGAAGCGCAGCATTAAGTATCTCCTGGTCAGTGAAAAGCGAATCCATAAGGTGACTCAAGATACTTGCTTGTACATGTCTTGTATAGAAAATTATTAACTAGTTTGTTATATTTGGTCAGATTTTTTGTTGTTTATTTAACCTGATATTCAAGTAGTTGCCGAGCATGCCACTCCTGGCCGCTAAATTCCTCGATGGGAACCTGACTAATTAAGTCAGAAAGGGCATCTCCCACCCTCTCTGGCATTAAACAGTTACCTTGCACCAGGCGCTGATGGAGATATTCGGCGTGAGGCAGGGCGAGTGAACTGGCGGCACGGATGTGCTGGCGTAGCCCGGGAGTATCAACCATCCCCGGCTGGAAGAGGGCAACACTGGCGGAATAAGGTGCCAGATCAAGAATAAGCTGTTCGAACAAACGACGTAAAGCCATCTTGCTGATGCCATAGTACCGGTACCTGGTTGCGCTTGGCGGTCAATGCCCGCACCGACAAGCACCATCCGGCAGAAGTGGGCATGAGATCGGGCGTTGCCGTCAAGATAGGGTAGCAATGCCTGAATCAATCTTAACGGGGCTATCACATTCAGCGCCAGCGCTGCCTCAAGGTCATCCGGCTTCCAATGTTGCAAATCATCGGTGGGTATCCCTATTCCCGCGCAATGGATAAAGCCCTCCAGCCTGAATGAGTGGCTGTGTAATGTGTATTGCAGGCCGTTGATCACTGCTTCGCATTCCTGGCGATGGGCCAAGTCCCCGGCAATGGCGATAAAGGTGCCTTGCGGGTGTTGCTGGCGCAACCGAGTCATCATGGCCTCCAGTGGGGCCTTGCGGCGCGCCAGCAGTATCAGGGCCTTGCCCTGCTCAGCGAGTTTCTCAGCAGTGGCACTGCCAATACCGCTGCTGGCGCCGGTAATGATGACAGTCTCAAAACCGGGGTGTGCAACCTTTGTCATGTCCTGTCTCCTGGACGATCGCTAGCGGGTCCATTGAATTCCAACTGTAAAGGCGTCAATGTCCTACTATCAGTATCAAGAAAGTATTGATGACAAGTGTGCGATGGCTGATTCAGCGCTTCAACAATAAAGGTCTGTTATATGGAACATCATCACCATCACCACCTCGATCCAGAATCCGGTGACCGACGGGTCAGTATTGCCATTTGGGCAAACGGACTCCTGACCCTGGCGCAGCTGGTGGGTGGCGTGCTGGCAGGCAGCCTGGCGCTGATTGCAGATGCGCTGCACAACTTTTCGGATATGGCGGCGTTGGTGATTGCCTTTGCCGCCCGCAAGATTGCTCGCCGCCCGGCAGATGCACAGATGACCTTTGGTTATGGTCGCATCGAGATTGTTGCGGCGCTGATCAACTACACCACGCTGATTCTTATTGGTGCCTTTCTGATCTATGAAGGTGCGATGCGCCTGATTGACCCGCCGGAAATTCAGGGGTGGGCGATTGTGATTATCGGCGGCGTTGCCCTGTTTGTGGATGCGCTGACCGCCTGGCTGACCTGGTCGATGCAGAAGGGCAGTGTCAATATACGCGCCCTGTTTGTGCACAACCTCTCGGATGCGTTTGCTTCGGTTGCGGTCATTATTGGCGGTAGCCTGATTCTGCTTTACGACCTGCGCTGGGTAGATCCAGCGATTACCATTGGCATTGCGCTATATATTCTTTACCTGGCGCTGAGTGAAATTGGTGGCCCGATTCGTACTCTGATGCTCGGCTCGCCGCCTGATATCGATGGCGAGGCGGTGATCGCCCTGATGCGTCGCATTGATGGCGTGGAAGATGTCCACCATGTTCATCTCTGGCAGATGCAGGAACACATTGCTGCGCTTGACTGTCATGTCGTGGTAAGTGAAGCAAACTGGCAGCACCTGGAAAACATCAAGGCGGATATCAAGAAGCAGCTAAAAACGCACTTCGGTATTGGCCATTCCAGCCTGGAATTCGAACATATCGACCACGCGCACCAGGGCGCTTCGCTTTACGGGCACGACTATCCTAGCTGAGGAGTTGACTATGGCGGACCTGCCGCCCCTTAAGGTTTACTACGACGCTGCCTGCCCGGGCTGCCGCCGCGACCGGATGCGCTATGAGCGCTGGGCAGGCGAGACTGGCCGCGATGTTGTCTGGTGTGACCTCAACCAGCACCACGAACAGTTACGCGAGAAAGGCATTGACCCGCAAGCGGCGCTGATGTCGTTACATGTTGAAGATGCCCAGGGCGAGATACACGAAGGAATGTCCGCCTACATCATCCTGATGCGCCGAGTACCGCGCCTGAAACCGCTGGCCTGGCTGATCGGCCTGCCGGGTATCAATCAGGGGCTGCGCTACCTCTATGACCACTGGGTCAGAAGGCGGCTGAAGCGTGAGGGGCGCTTACCCTAGACGTTACTACCTTTCGTCATTCCAGCGTCATGCAGTGCAGGCACAGTGAAACCTTCCATGAGTTTGCGGGTTCACTGCGCTATGAAAATCCTGATGCTGTCAGACGTTTACTTTCCCCGGGTCAATGGTGTGGCAACATCGATTGCCAGCTTTCGTGCAGCGCTGATACGCCAAGGGCATGAGGTAGTACTGGTTTGCCCCGAGTATCGCGGCGATGAGAAAGATGAGCCGGGCATCTGGCGAGTGGCGTCACGTTCGGTGCCGCACGACCCGGAAGATCGCATCATGCGCTACCGGCATGTAATGGCACTGGTCTGTGGGCTCAATCCCCGCCACTTCGATATCATTCATGTGCATACGCCCTTTATCGCCCACTATGCCGGTATTGCACTGGGAAAGCGGTTTGGTATTCCCGTAGTCGCCACTTATCACACCCTGTTTGAAGAATACCTGCACCATTATGTGCGCTGGTTGCCTCAACGCTGGCTGCGTTTTGCAGCGCGCCGCCTGTCTGTTCACCAGTGCCACCAGCTTGATGCCTTGATCGTGCCGTCGCGGATCATTGCCGATACCCTGCAACGCTATGGCGTCAGGACGGCACAGCGGGTGATTTCAACCGGCCTGGCGCCGGAACTGTTTGCCAAGCCCACCGGCGAGGACGATTTTCGTCAGCGCTACGGCTTGCCCGCGAAGGCGCCTTTGCTGCTGTTCGTCGGGCGGGCGGCGTTTGAGAAAAACATCCACTTTCTGATTGATATGCTGCCTGGCGTATTGGCAAAGCATCCCCAGGCACGCCTGGTGATTACCGGTGAAGGGCCGGCGCTGGAAGCATTAAAGCGCCATGCTCATCACACAGGTGTTGCTGAAGCGGTGGTATTTATTGGCTATCTGGAACGCTCTGGGTCGCTGCAGGATGCCTATCGTGCGGCGGATGTGTTTGTCTTTGCCTCACGTACCGAAACCCAGGGCTTGGTGCTGCTGGAAGCCATGGCGATGGCCACACCCGTAGTTTCCACCGCCGTGATGGGAACTAGTGAGGTGTTAGTGGACGGCGAGGGCTGCCTGATAGCCGACGACAATCAGCAGGATTTTGCCTGCAAGGTGAACCAGCTTTTGAGTCATGCGCCCCAGCGTATCGCCTTGGGGGTACGTGGACAGGCGTATGCGGCGCAATGGCATGAAGACATTAAAACCGCCGAGCTGGTGGCTTTTTATAGGCAACTGGCTAGCTCCTAATACCCCGTCATTTCCAGGTAACCTACGCCCCTGGCCGCCTGGGAATTAGCATCACGCACGACGACCTCTCCTTCCCAGTAAGGAACCGAGGTGTCCATCCAGCGGTTGGGGTGGCGGGCTTTTACCTCCAGCTGCAGGTCGCTTTCAGGAAGCGTCAGCGCCCAGCGGGTTGGAACGTCGCGCCCGGCAACCGGCTGGCTTTCCAAGGGGGTCAAAGTGACACTGTCAGGGCCTTGCTGCTGTGTGTGGCCATCAGCGCCTATCAGGTGGGCAAACTGGTAGTCGCCGCCGTCTTTGCCGCCTCCTCGCAATCGATAGGCCATCAGCTTTCGGCCATCGTCCAGATGCAACGAAAACCAGTCCCAGCCGCTTTGCTGGCCGGAGATAAGTTGGCTACCCCATTCTCTGTCCAGCCAGCCCTGGCCGCTTACCTGCTGGGTTTCACCGTTGAGCGTGACCTGCCCTGTGATCTGCAAGAACGGTTGGCTGTAGTAGTGGGTGCCCTGGCCTTCTACCGTTTTGGCGTTGAAGCCATTCTGGCCGTGCAGCACCAGCGGGCCTTGCGCTGTCAGGGTCAGGTCATACCCTGAGCGTTCTTCACCTTCACCGCTGTAGGCGCTCAATTCAAAGCGCTTAAAGTTGGCCTGAGGCGGGCTTTTAAAGGTCCAATCATCCAGCCAGGCCTGGAAAGGCGCGGCGATCACCCCGGCCTGACCATCGTCATGGGCACTGTGGCTGCGGGCAAAGCGCTCAGCAGCGATATGCGCTTCCCCGCGTGAAATCCCCATATGCGCCATCCACACCTGATCAGCGGCCCATTCGGAAGTCTCGGGGCGCTCGTCAGGCGGCATCAGGGCCTGGCGAAACAGTGTCCACTGTAAGCCTAGTGGCTGGCCCTGGGCATTTTCCAGATTGGCGGTGAGGTACCACCATTCGATGCGGTAATCCGGATGTGGGCCGTGATCAGCCGGAAATGTCAGCGGCGTGTCCGCGCTGGCCTGAGCATAGGCGGCAGCATCCGCGCCCAGGCCAGCAAAGCCTTGCGTAGCGGCGCTATCAGTGGGGGCGTCCTGACAGCCAGCAAGTATTCCTGTCAGGGCTGCCACACTCAGTACAAATAGGTAAACAGGCTTCATGCGCTTCCCTCATTGAGCATGGCACGGGGCGAAGTACGCCACAGTTTGAGCGCGGGTAGAGCCGCCGCCAGCAAGGCCACAGCCACCGCCGTGGCCAGGGTAGCGGCAATGCTCCATGGGAACACTATCAAGGGCAGCCGCCAGCCAAAGGCTGCCACATTGATAATGGCGACCAGCACCAGGTAATCGCGATTCCCAGCGGAATGGCGGCCACCGCAGTCAGCAGCGCCAGGCCGCCCAGCTGATAAAGCGGCAACAACGCCAGCTTACGCCGGGAAACCCCCATGGCCCAGAGCGGCGCTACCTGGCGCTGACGCTCTCGGGCCTGGGCTAACAGGGTCGCCAACAGCGCCAGAGCGGCCACGCCCAGGGTCAAGACATTCAAGGCGCGGGTGATGGCAAAGGTGCGCTCGAAAATCTGGGTGGCCAGCTCCTTGACCTCCTGCTGGTTGATCAGGGCTTCATCGCTCAGGTCGTAACGTTCCGTCAAGGCTTGGCGAAAAGCGGCTGTATCAGCTGTGTTATCCAGCACCAGCCCCAGTGAGGCCAGCTCGCCGCTGAAGTCTTCAAGCAGCGTCTGGATCGGCATCAGCAGCTGGCCGCGAGGGTTGCCGTAATCCGGATAGATGGCGGCAATGCTGACGTTGATCGGGCCATCCTGGGATTCCAGTATGACTATCGCCCGGCGTCAGCTGCGCGGCCACCGCCAACTGCTCGTTGATAAACACGCTCTGGCCTGTGCTGAAAGTCGACCAGGCTTCAGCTGACCCGCTGATGGTCTCCAAAAGCGGCCACTGATCGGTAAGAGTAGGCACCGGCGCAATACCAAACAGGGCTATTTCACGCTGCTCGGCCTGGGCGTTACTGGAAGCAGGCGTCAGCTGGCTGCTGCCCTGGGCAGTGGGCAGGGTGCCCGTTACCTCAGGTTGAGCATCCAGCCATTCCAGCATGGGCGAGAGCGTCGAGGGGGCTGCGTTAACATATAAAGGCGCCGCCAGGCGCTGATCCAGCCATTCCAGAAAGGTCAGCCGAAACCCGCCAACCATGCTGCTGACGCCGAGGTTGGTGGCCAGGGCAATCAACAGGGCCATCATAGCAAGGGAGAGACGCGGCAGCTGTAGCTGGCAGTCTGCCACTGCCCAGTGAGCCAAAGGGCGGTGGCGGAGATATGTTTGCAGTTGTTGCAGCAGGCCATTCAGCAAGGGCGGTAGAGCCAGGGCACTGAACAGCAAGAGTGTTGCCACCAGCGCAAAGCTGCCCAATAGCCCCTCGCCGGGCGGCTGGGATCTGATCCACACCAGTATTCCAACGGCTAAAACAGTCGACACCATGGCACCTTGCAGCATACGTTTAAGCTGGCGCTGATACCCCTGACGCCAGGCCTGAGCCTGCCCCAGGGCCAGAATATTCAGGCGCGCGGCCCGCCATAGCATGCTGCTACCGGCCAGCAGCAAACCGCCCAGGGTGACGCCGATACTGCCCAGCCAGTAATGCCAGGGCAGCGCCAGGCGGCGGCTGACATCTGCCTGATACAGGGAGGACAGGGTGGTGGCCACATCCGGTAGCAGGGTGCCAGCCAGCCATAAACCGCTGACCAGACCCAGGCCAGCCCCCAGCAGGCCGAGCAGCAAAAGCTCCAGGGCAATGGCCAAGACCAGAGTAAGCGCTGGAACTCCCAGCGCCCGGAGCGTTCGCAGCGTGGCCATGCGCTGTTCCATGGCCAGCCCCAATGCGGCCTGAACAATAAACAGGCCCACCACCAGGGAAAGCAGCGCCAGGGCCATCAGGTTAAGGTGGAAGCTGTCTGTCAGTTGGCCGGGGAGGCAATTGAAGCCGCCCGAGTCAAACGGTAGCCCTCGGGCGGGCTTGCCAGCGCACCAGGCGGGGTGACAAGTTGGCTCAGAGCTGCGCCGCTGTCCAGCAGTTGAGCGGCAGCGGCAATATCCATCACCAGGGTGTTGGGCGGCAGATCCGGGCGTAACGCCAGAGGGGGAGCGTTTGGCCGTTGGTGGTGACTGGTCTGGCGTCTTGTGCTGTATCTGCGGAAATACCTATGGCACTGAGCGTTTCCGGGGCCAGCTGGGTTTGCCAGGGCGGCGTGAAGAATGCTGTTAACGAGGCGCCTGCGTCACTGCCTAACGCATTATTGGCAGGCAGACTGAAGATATCCATGCCGATCACCGTCAGGCGTTGCTCGCCAATCTGGATACTGCCTTCCAGCAGCGGCGATACTGGCCATCCGGCGCGGCGCAGGGTGAGGTAATCGTCTCGGGTCAGTGGCGCACCATCGCGGCGGGTCAGCTGGTCAACCTCCGAGCTGAACAGTGCATTGGCCCGGGCGTAACTGTCTTTAGCGGTGGCGTTGACCGCCTGTACGCTGCTCCACAGGGCGCTCGCCACCCATAGGCCCAGCAGCAACATCGCCAGCTGGCCAGGGTGGCGGCGGTAATGGCCGAGCAGGGTGAGCAGGACGCGCCAGATCATGCCGGTTCATCCTGCAGGTGGCCACGTTTCAGGCGAACCAGCCTATCCAGCGGGGCGGCAACGCGGGCGCTATGGGTAACCATCAAAAGTGCACAGCGGGTTTCGGCCACCAGTTCCAGCAGCAAGCCAAGCACTGTGTCGGCGCTTTGCTCATCCAGGTTGCCGGTGGGTTCATCGGCCAATAGCAAACGTGGGCGAACGGCCAGGGCGCGACCGATGGCCAGACGCTGTTGCTGGCCACCGGAAAGCTGCTCAGGGTAAACGCTTTCCCTGCCACTCAGCCCCAATCGATGGATTAAGTGGTTTGTCCATTCAGGGTCTTCACGTTGCGCCAGCCGTGCCTGCAGGCGCAGGTTATCAATCACTTTCAGACTGGGAACCAGATGAAACTGCTGAAACACCAGGCCCAGCTGGTGGCAGCGCAGCTGCGCCCGGGCAGCGTCATCCAGCTGCGCCAGGTTCTGGCCATCGATCTTGATGCTGCCCTGATCAGGAACGTCCAGCCCGGCGGCCAGATGTAACAGCGTGGATTTACCGCTCCCGGATTCTCCCATCAGCGCCAGGCTTTCACCTTCATCCAGGCTTAGATCAATGCCGTTAAGCACTGGCAACTCGCCCTGTGGTGTACTAAAGGCTTTGTGTACCTGACGCAGGCTCAGCATGCATTGCTCCTGACGGTGTAAAAGGAATAAAGTATACAATATCTATACATAAATTCCATTCAGTAAGATTATGGTATGGTTTAAGTGGATGAAAAGCCATGGTGTTAGCTGCGAACGATTGATTTTGTCGCTGCCTGGCCCTATAAACACTTCAGACGCTTTCCTTCATCCTTCACTTATGGACGCTTATGTTCCTGCTTGTCTTGACCGCGACCCTGTCGATTGGCTTCTCCTTTTTATGTTCGATTCTTGAAGCGGCGCTGCTATCGATTACCCCCAGCTACATTGCCAAACTCAAGGAAGAGCACCCTCGCGTGCATGCCGCCTTGGTTGAGCTGAAAGCCAATATTGACCGTCCGCTGGCGGCGATTCTTACCCTGAATACCATCGCCCATACGGTGGGCGCCACCGCAGTAGGTGCCCAGGCGGCGGTGGTGTTTGGTGAGGCATCCATCGGGATTGTTTCGGCGGTGATGACCATGCTGATTCTGATTGTGTCGGAAATTATCCCCAAAACCATTGGTGCCACCTATTGGCGCGGCTTGGCACCCTGGCTGCCCAAGATACTCAAGCCGATGATTGTGATGCTATTGCCGTTTATCTGGATGTCAGAACAGATCACTCGTCGGCTGGGAAAATCCGAGCATGACGTAGACCTGCGCGATGAAATCAAGGTGCTGGCCCGGGTCGGGCTCGAAGAGAAAGTACTCGACGCTGATGAGTCGCGCACCATTACTAATATGCTCAACCTGCATGATATCCCGGTCAGCAAGGCGATGACCCCACGTACCGTATGTGAAACCGTGCCGCCGCACATGACGGTAGCCGAGTTTGATGCCACCTATGGCAAGTCGCCGTTCACCCGTTTTCCGGTGATGGATAACGGCGAGCAGGCCTTTGGCTATATCCACAAGGCAGATATGTATCAGGCGGAAGATGACCAGATCATGAAGGTGCTTATGCATCCGATTGCCAGTGTAGACGTTTCCCATAACGTCGAGCAGGTGTTCACCGCCATGCTGCGTGACCGCCTGCATATGCGGGTCATCTATGATGAGCACGGTACCTTTGTCGGCCTGATTACGCTGGAAGATATTATCGAGACCATTCTCGGCCAGGATATCGTCGATGAAACCGACCATGTGGATAACCTGCGTAGCTATGCCAAGCAGCAGTGGCTCAAGCGCATCAAACATGCCCGAGGGGATGAATAGCAGAGTAGGTGAGAATCTTTTGGGTAGTACGTCCATTTTTAGTAAACCTTAAATTTTTAGAAAGTTGACACTGCTGGCGCTCCATCGCTAGAGTTGGTTAACTTTTAAAATTAAAAAGGTTTACTTGTGACCGACGTTGCTTTCAATAACACTGCTCCGCGCCATGACTGGTCGCTGGACGAGATCAGAGCGCTATTTGCGCTGCCCTTTAACGATCTGCTGTTCAAGGCGCAGCAAGTGCATCGCGCGCACTTTGATGCCAACGCGGTGCAAGTGTCTACCCTGCTGTCAATCAAGACCGGGGCCTGTCCGGAAGACTGTAAATACTGCCCCCAGTCCGGCCACTACAACACCCAGCTCGAAAAAGAAAAGCTGCTGGAAATAGAAAAAGTCGTGGCCCAGGCCAAGGCGGCCAAGGAAGCCGGTGCCAGCCGTTTCTGTATGGGGGCAGCATGGCGCAGCCCTCGGGACAAGGATTTACTGCTGGTCGAAGAGATGGTGCGTCAGGTGAAAGCACTGGGGCTGGAAACCTGCATGACACTGGGCATGGTCAACGGTGATCAGGCTAGCCGCTTGGCGGCGGCGGGGCTGGATTACTACAACCATAACCTGGATACCTCCCCCGACTTTTACGGCGAGATCATCACTACCCGTACCTTCAGCGATCGCCTGGATACTCTGGCCACTGTGCGCGAAGCGGGCATGAAAGTATGCTCCGGCGGTATTCTCGGCATGGGGGAAAGTGCCCAGGACCGCAGCGCCTTGTTACAGCAGTTGGCGAAGCTGTCACCGCATCCGGAATCCGTGCCGATCAATATGTTGGTAAAAGTGCCGGGCACACCGCTGGAAAACGTTGAAGATCTTGACCCCCTTGAGTTTATTCGCGCCATCGCGGTGGCACGCATCATGATGCCGCAAAGCCACGTACGTCTCTCCGCTGGCCGCGAGCAGATGAGTGAATCAACGCAAGCGCTGGCCTTTCTGGCTGGGGCTAACTCGATCTTCTACGGCGATAAACTCCTGACTACCGGCAACCCCCAAGCCGACCGCGACCGCGCGCTATTTGCCAAACTGGGTCTGCACTCAGAGCGCCGCGATACCTGTGAAGATGAGGCGGTTCATACCCAACGACTCACCCAACAAGCCCAGCAAGGCGCCCAGGCAGAACGGGCCGCTGCACTGGCGGTAGATGCCAGTAGCTGATATTTGGCGTCAGTCTGGCGCTGGCTGACAACAAAACTCAGGCGGGATCAATCGTCATCAGCAGGTACTTTTCGCTATCGGCGTGGTTCAGGCCGGTGGCATAAAATTGCCGAGCCCTGAGAGGGCTGCGGCAACGAGAAGATGACGCTTCAATAAAAAAGAGCAGGGGTCAGGCGTGGTTGCCCAGCGCCTTGAGCTGTTCAGGGCTCATGGCCAGGTCTTCGTTGTGGTTAACGCCAATGCCATGGTCAATGATGCTCTGGGCAATCTGCTGGGCTTCGTCCAGTGAGTGCATGGTATAGGTGCCGCACTGGTACTCGTTGAGCTCAGGAATATCTTCCATACGCTTGACGTTCAGAACATCCTGCATGGAAGCGATCCAGGCGTCGGCAACGTCTTGTTCGCTCGGAGTGCCCAGCAGGCTCATATAGAAGCCGGTGCGGCAGCCCATTGGCGAGATATCAATGATCTCGATGCCGTCACCGTTGAGGTGCTCGCGCATGAAACCAGCGAACAGGTGCTCCAGCGTATGAATACCCTTTTCGCCCATGATGTCCTTGTTCGGCTTGTTGAAACGCAGATCAAAGACCGTGATGGTGTCGCCGGAGGGCGATTGCATGGTCTTTGCCACGCGAACCGCCGGGGCTTCCATAATGGTGTGGTCTACTGTAAAGCTGTCGAGAAGAGGCATAGTAACTCCTGCTGTTCAGGGAGTGAATGCGGCTGAATGTGCCGCACCTTGTGATCACTTTCGAGTTTAACAGACCGCCTCGTGATTGGCACAACGCCCTTGCAAAGATAGAGATCGCCAACAGCCCTTTATGTTCCGCAGAGCTTACTCCCAGGCGGGGAAGGGGTCAGCCAGTTCGCGCCAGCTTTTCATGCCTTCCAGCAATTCTGCCTCGCTGAGCAGGCAGTCGTTAAGCGCCTGCTGCATTCTTTGCTTATCCATGTCCTGGCCGATAAACACCAGTTCCTGGCGCATATCGCCAAAGGGCTCCTGCCATTTTTCCATGATGTAGCCGCGATACTCGGGGTCATCCGGCCAATTGCTTTCAGGCACCGCCTTCCAGAACACCCCTGCCGGAGCGTAGTGGGCGATACCGCCGGCCTGGCTCCACTGCCCGGCAACCTGCGGGCGGGTGGCCAGCCAGAAAAAGCCTTTGGAGCGCAACAAACCTTCTCCGAACCAGTCCTGATGCAGCAGGTCGTGGAACTTCTGCGGGTGAAAAGGGCGGCGGGCGTGAAAGGCAAAGCTGGATATACCGTACTCCTCGGTTTCCGGTACATGTTCGCCGCGCATCTCCTTGAGCCAGCCCGGCGCCAGCTGTGCCTTTTCAAAGCTGAAACGGCCGGTATCCAGCACTTTATCCAGCGGCACCTGGCCTTGGGTAATAGGCACAATCTCGGCATCCGGGTTGAGCGAATTCAGGATGGCCTTGAGGGTAGAAAGCTCACTGTCACTGATCAGGTCAGTCTTGCTGACCAGCAGCACATCACAGAATTCGATCTGGTCAACCAGGAGGTCAGCGACGTTACGTTCGTCGTCTTCCCCCAGGCTTTCGCCAGCTTCCGCCAGGCTTTGAGCTTCACGGTACAGGTTCAGGAAATTGGCTCCATCCACCACGGTGACCATAGTATCCAGGCGCGCCACCTGGGAAAGGCTTTGGCCATCTTCGCCTTCAAAGGTGAAGGTTTCCGCGACGGGCAGTGGCTCAGAGATGCCGGTGGATTCGATCACCAGGTAATCAAAGCGGCCCTCCCTGGCCAGCTGGTTAACCTCAATCAGCAAATCTTCGCGCAGGGTGCAGCAGATGCAGCCGTTGCTCATTTCCACCAGCTGTTCTTCGCGCCGGTTCAGGGTGACGTCCTGCTCGCTTCCGGCGTTGCCACGTACCAGAGCGGCGTCGATATTGACCTCGCTCATATCATTGACGATCACCGCTACCCGGAGACCTTCGCGGTTGGCGAGAATATGGTTGAGAACCGTGGTTTTACCGGCTCCCAGAAAGCCGGAAAGGACAGTCACGGGGAGCGGGTTAATGATATCAGTCATGGTATTGGAACCTTATAATAATCAGCGTGATATGACGTTAGTAAGATGAAGGTGCTGAGCGTGTTCAGCGGCGAGCCAAGCGCTGCCAGCCTTGGGATGCCAGGGTACTGATCACAAAAAACGCGGCGGCCAGCGACACTATGGTCGGCCCTGTCGGGGTATCAAAGGTATAGGCCGCGCCTAGCCCGCCAGTGGTCGCGGCCATGGCCACCAGGGCGGCAAGCAGCGCCATCTGTTCCGGGGTGCGGCTGAAAGGCCGCGCTGTTGCCGCGGGAATAATCAGCAGGGCGGCTATTAACAGCGCCCCGACAACCTTGAGGGCAACGGCCACCACGATGGCCAGCGCCACGGTCAGCACCAGCTGCTCGCGGCGCGGGTTGATATGGCTGGCATGGGCAAGTTCTTCATTCAACGTGGCGGTTAACAGCGCCTGCCAGCGCCATAGCATCAGGCCGATGACCAGAACGGCTCCGGACCAGATAATCGCAAGATCGCTTTTCCCCACCGCGAGAATGTCGCCAAACAGATAGGCGTGCAGGTCAATGCGCACGCCGGAAACAAAGGAGACGGCGACCAGCCCGATGGCCAGGGCGGAATGCGCCATTACCCCCAGCAGGGTATCCATGGCATAGCCTTTGCCGCTTAAGGTGGAGACACAGAATGCCATGAGCAGGGCAATGCCAATCACACCGACAAAAATGGAGATATTCCACAGCAGGGCCAGGGCGACCCCCAGAATGGCGGCATGGGCGGTGGCATCGCCGAAATAGGCCATCCGCCGCCAGACCACAAAACACCCTAGCGGCGCGGCGGCTAACCCGACGCCAAGCCCTGCCAGGGCCGCACGCCACATAAAATCATCCAGCATGGCGCAGTGTCTCCTCATCGTGATGGCTCGTGTGTTGATGACGATAGAAGGCCAGAGTGCTGGCCGTTTGGTCGCCGAAAAGCGCCTGGTATTGGGGTGACGAGGCCACTCTTTCCGGCTGACCCTCACAGCAGATATGCCCGTTCAGGCAGATCACGTGGTCCGCCGTGCGCATCACCACATGCAGATCATGACTGACCATCAAGACTGCGCATTGGGAGCGCTGGCGGATCTGCTCAATACGCTGATAGAACTCGGCAACGCCTCTGTGATCCAGCCCCTGAGTGGCTTCATCCAGCAATAAAAGCGATGGGCGTGACAGCAGGGCACGCGCCAGTAACACCCGCTGCAGCTGGCCGCCGGAAAGATGATTCATGGCCGCATTGAGCAGATGTTCGGCCCCCGCCTGTTCCAGCGCCTCGCCAATCTCATGGCTGGCATGCCGCTTAGGCAGGTTGATGAAGCGGCGCACCGTCATCGGGAAGGTGGGGTCCAGGTGCAGGCGTTGGGGCACATAGCCAACGCTCAGGTCGGGTGAGCGGATAATGCGACCAGCAGACGGTTTGATGGCACCTATCAGCGTCTTGACCAAGGTGGACTTACCGGAGCCGTTGGGGCCAATCAGGGTCAAAATCCGCCCAGGCCGCAGCACCAGGTTGATATTATCCAGAACAGGCTGTTGGCCAAACCGAACGGTTAGCTGCTCGGTTGTCAGCAGGGCATCACCTGTTGCGGATGGACGCGAAAACATAACAGACTCCGAGTTGATTTATTGTTATGTTATAACATATGTTATGTAGGTGCCAAGCGTTAACCGATGCAGCTAAATAAAACAGCTAAACGAATCAACCTGAAAGGAGTGCTTTGAATGAATAAACCGTTTGCCCGTGTGGCATTGCCGCTGGTGTTGGGGCTTCCATTGACGGCGTTGGCCGATGTGCCAAACGTTGCCGTAGATATTCCGCCGGTACATTCGCTGGTCAGCAAGGTGATGGGGGAGCTGGGCGAGCCTGAGCTATTCATGCAGCAGGGGGCGTCGCCGCATGGCTATTCGCTGCGCCCTTCGGAAGCACAAACGCTGGATAACGCTGAACTTGTGGTCTGGGTCAGCAATGATCTGACACCCTGGCTTACAAGCCCGCTGGCATCCTTGGCCTCTGAAGCTGCGCATCTGGAACTGATGGCTCTGGACGAGACCCAGGTGCTGAACTACCGCGACCGGTCAGTAGCGCTTATGGCAGCGCAGGACGACCACGACCATCACGGTCATGAAGAACACGATCATGAGAACCACGGCCACGACCATCACGGCCACAGCCGCGAAGGTCAGGATCCTCATGGCTGGCTTGACCCAGAAAATGCCCGCCTCTGGCTGAATGCCATTGCCCGCCGTCTAAGCACGCTGGACCCGGAAAATGCTGAGACCTATCAAACCAACGCCACTCAGGCAAAAGCTGACCTGCTAGGCTTGCAGATGGCGCTGGAAGAGCAGTTTGCTGAACAGCCCACGCCGCGCTTTGTGGTTTTCCATGATGCCTATCAGTATTTTGAGCAGCGTTTTGAGGTGCCCTCGGAAGGCGCCATTTCCCTGGGGGATGCTTCTGATCCAAGCCCCGCACGCATTGAAGCGCTTCAGCAACATGTGCGCGAAAATGCTATTCAGTGCGTGTTCAGTGAGCCGCAGTTCAACGCCGCCATGGTGGAAAATGTCTTCGCTGATACCCCCGCCGTGATGGGCGTGATCGACCCTCTGGGCGTTGAGCTGCCGCTTGGGCCAACGTTGTACGATCAGTTGCTGCGCCAGTTGGCCGATGCGCTTGAGCAATGCAGTGTGCAGCAGCCAATATAGTGACCCTGTCCGGTGCGATTGCCCAAAGCAACGACAAATGCAGCATGACCACCCTGCAGCTTTTCAGGTATAAGGTTATGAGTATGTATGTCATCCTTGGGCTAGCTTAATGTTGCCAAGGGTTTCCTGAAAGGAGGTTTGCCATGCAGAAGCGTCATGTTGATGTTGCGGTGATCGGGGCGGGCAGTGCCGGGCTGAGCGCCTGGCATATGGCACGCAAGAGCGCCGATGATGTGCTGTTGATCGAAGCCGGTGAGTACGGTACTACCTGCGCACGGGTCGGCTGTATGCCTTCCAAGCTATTGATTGCCGCCGCTGATGCGGCCCATCGCGCGCGCCAGGCGGGCACCTTCGGCGTCAAGGTGGCCGAGGTCGACATTGACGGTGAGGCGGTGATGGCGCGGGTCAAAGGCGAACGCGACCGCTTTGTCGGTAACGTTCTCAAGTCAATGAAGCGCATTCCAGAAGATCAGCGCCTGCGTGGCCATGCCCGCTTTATTCAGCCCCACACCCTGCAGGTAGGTGACCACACCCAGGTCACTGCCAATGCCATCGTGATTGCCACCGGCTCGCGCGCCACCTGGCCGGGCTTTTTTGAAGCGGCGGAAGATCGCCTGATTATCAATGATGACGTCTTTGAGTGGGAGACCCTGCCTGAATCGGTGGCCGTTTTCGGCCCAGGGGTGATTGGCCTGGAACTGGGGCAGGCACTGAGCCGTTTGGGCGTGCGCACCCGCACGTTTGGGGTAGGCGGGGCGATTGGGCCCTTGCAGTCAGACAAGGTGCGCGAGATAGCCGATGAGCTGTTTAACGCCGAGTTCTACCTGGACCCGGATGCTGACGTACAGAAGATCGAGCGCAGCACCGAGGGCGTCACCTTGACGTTCGTTGAGCGCACCACCGGCAAGGTGTTGACCGAAACCTTTGATTACCTGCTGGCAGCCACTGGGCGGCAGCCCAATGTGGATAAGCTGGCGCTGGAAAATGCTGGGATTGAACTGAGTGAGCGCGGCGTGCCGAGCTTTAACCGCTTTACCATGCAGTGTGCCAACACAGATGGCAGCGCCAGCCATATCTTTATTGCCGGTGATGCCAACCAGGCCGTGCCGCTGCTGCACGAAGCGATAACCGAAGGCCAGATAGCCGCACGCAATGCCGCCAACTTGAATGACATCAAGGCAGGGCGGCGCAATGTCCCCCTGGCAATTGTGTTTACTGAACCGCAAATGGCCAGCGTCGGGGATAGCCGCGCAAGCCTGGAAGCACGTTTCGGCGGCTGCGATTGTATTGCCGAAGGCGGCGTATCTTTTGATGACCAGGGCCGAGCCGTGGTGATGGGGGAGAACCACGGCTATCTGGCACTCTACGCCGAACACGGCAGCGGGCAGTTTCTGGGCGCTGAGATGCTCGGGCCAAGGGTTGAGCATATGGCGCATTTATTGGCCTGGGCGCTGGAGCAGAAAATGACCGTCAGCGACATGCTGGCAATGCCGTTTTATCACCCGGTATTGGAAGAAGGCCTGCGCTCCGGCCTGCGTGATCTGAATGCCAATCTTCAGCTAGGCCCGGCCGTAACGGAGCGCTGCATGGAATGTGGCCCAGGGGACTGATGGCAGCGTTGGCCTTGGCCACCCAGCACTCCTGGAACATTGCGCAGCTGGGTGGCGTCGCGTCGGCTAATATTGTTGAACGCGCAGAGTGTTCATCCAATATCAGGACGTGCGGTTCAATCACTGTTAAATGCCGGTGATAGCCAGGTCCAGAGCCCCAATAACCTGGTTTCTGAAGTGTGACAGGGATCCAATGGGGCTCTTGAGGTGTTTTTTGGGCACAGCGGAAATTTGCGGCGTTAACAGCAACAGCTTCTGATCGGCAAAGCTGATTTCTGGAGTCAGCCCCTGCATGGTTTCGCCACCGAAGGCAGAACCTTTACCCAAGGGGATAACAATGCGAGTTGCCAAATCGCTCAGGAGACTGCTCTGAATATCCACCAGATAAGGGTAGTGAGCCTTACTGGCTTTGCTCGGGTTGGGTATACATCGAACTGTGCCATCAGAACTCTCTGAATTCGTCGCCGAAGCATCCATGTTGTTCGACGAAATCGTTGTAACTTTTATCGCAGCGCGATTTTCTTCAACCCATTGTGTGGCTTCGCGTTTTGAAAGTTCTTCTTTTAGAGCTTGCTCCAGGGTGGCAGACAAATTAATGTTCAGTTCCCGGGTTTTACGCAGCAGATCGCTGTTGATTGAGAGGTTCGCTGTTTTTTTGGGGGCGGCTGAATTATAGAGTTCGGCCATGCGGGTCTCCGAAAAGATCTTGAATATACAGTTTAACCTTATGTGCATGGCTGTGCGCATGAAAGCATTTACCAATGGCTGTCGTCGGAGGTGCCTGCGCTGGCGCTCCGCCAAGGCGGTGAGCAGTCACTGCTGATCGTAGTGTCCTCCAAGGGCGAAAATATAAATGAGCTGGTCATCGAACCGGTAGATCAGCCTGTCCTTTTGTGAGATTCGTCTTGACCACAAGTCTGATAAGTTGTGTTTAAGCGGTTCAGGTTTGCCGGTGCCAGTGGATGGATCTTGAGACCGGAGCATTTCTTTCAACAGTTTACACAGAGCCTTGTGCAGCTTTTTGTCTTTCTCGCGCATCCTCTCATAGGCTTCCCGGGTGTTGCCCTCAAAGACCAGTGGTCTCATTCATCTGCTCATCATCAGGTGTATATCCTTGGCCACGGTTGTGAGTATCGAGGGAAGTCGCAATCTGTTGCATCAGGTCTCGGTTCTGGAGAACGTGAAGGGTTTCTTGCTCTCTTTCCCAGTCCTCAGCGCTTATAATCACGAAAGCTTCTCCGGCACGACGCGTCACCTTGAGGGGGTCGTGCCTACTGATCACCTGCTCTACAACGCTTTTCAGGTTGTCTCTGAACTTGTTTACGCTGATGATATCCATAACTCCCCTTTATGTACGGAAATACCGTACGATTGTTGCGTGATCACCCTAACAAGGCTAAGTACATCGACAGCTTTTTCATTGCGGCTTCGCCTCTACAGCAAAGGCGTGAGTGCTAATAGGCAAATGACAAATTGACGCAGTCGCATTCAGTAATGCTTCTCATTTAAATAAATAGGTGCTATGGTTTGCTAACGATAATCGTTATCAAAAGCAGGTCAGCGGTTGGCCTGCCCGCAAACCAAAGGAGAAGCATGTCATGAAGCGTACAATTGCGTTTTTCATTAACGGTTTCCTGCTCGCTGCCCTGATGACAGGTGGTATGGCAATGGCCGACAACCACGATGATCATGAGCGTGCCGATCATTTTGAAGGCAAGTCGTCGGAAACCTTACAGGAAGCGGTCACCAACTTCTCTGAAGGCAATCAGCAGCTGGCTGAGCTGTTGGCCTCTGATGAATTAAGTAACCAGCAGATGGGCGAGCTGCATATGCTCACCTATACCCTGGAAAACGCCCTGCAGAAGATCGATGCTGAGGTTGATGCCATGGCCGTGACGCTGGAAGAGGTGCATCTCGGTTCTGAATCGCTTGATCAGCAGCGCGTGGCCGAGAACGGCGCAGAGTATCTGGAAGCGGCTCGGACACTGGTCGAGTAACCCAAAAGCCTGTTCTCCCATCACAGGCTTTCCCGCTGCTATCTGCCTCAGGTAGCGGCGGTTTTCGTATTCAGCCTTGCCAGCGCCTGGCGACCTTGATGGCTTGGGTCATGTGCTGGCAATACAGGCGTTGGCCGGGCACTTTATGAATACCTGCGCGGCGCAGCTTGAGGATCATGCGCGCCTTCAGGCCGACCAGAATCACCCTGACGTTATCCCGCGCCATATCATCCAGCAGCGCCTCCAGCGCCATGATGCCGGTAACATCCATGCTGGGCACATCGTGCATATCGAGAATCAGCGTTTTAATCGTCGGGTCTGCCACGCGCAATGACGCAAGCGCCTTTTCAGCGGCACCAAAAAACAGCGGGCCATCAATGTTGTACACCGCCACCCCGTCAGGCAGGGTCACCAGGCTGATATCCCGGCGAGTATCGACTCGGTCACTCTGGGTCAGCAGCGCCATTCGGCGGATAAACAGCGCCGCTGCCAGGGCAATCCCGACGCCCACCGCTAATACCATATCGAAGATAACGGTCAGCCCGAAGCAGGTCACCAGAATAGCCACGTCATCAAAAGGGGCAGAACGCAGGGTACGCACGAAATGGCGCGCTTCGCTCATGTTCCAGGCGATGATGAACAACAGCGCGGCAAGTGCGGCCATGGGCACCAGCCCCAGTACGCCGGCCAGGGCAATCACGGCGAGCAATACCACCAGCGCATGAACTACTGCCGCCAGCGGCGAGCGGCGCCGCTGCGGATATTGGTGGCGGTGCGGGCAATGGCGGCGGTGGCGGTGATACCCCCAAATAGCGGCGCGACAAGGTTACCCAGCCCCTGGCCTACCAGTTCAGCATCCGGGTCGTGGCGGGTCTTGGTCAGGCCGTCGGCGACGACGGCGCACAGTAATGACTCGATTGCTCCCAACATGGCAATCGCAAAGGCAGGGCCAATCAAGGCGCGAATCAGCTCGAAATTGACCTCCAGAGGCACGCCATCTGGCCCTGGCAGATGCCAGGGAGCCATCAGCACCGGTGCTACCGGCGGAATGCCGCTGCCGGTTTCACCGTTGATTTCCCAGCTAAAACGCGAGGCAATAGTTTCTATGCTGCCGCCGCCCAGCCACAGGTTCAGACCATAGGCCGCCAGGGCGCCGACCACCAGGCCAATCAGTGGGGCGGGAATCGGCAGATTAAGCCGTGGCCAGTAGAGCATGACGGCCAGCGCGAAGACGCCCACGCCCAACTCCCATGGGTCAAGGCTTGGAAGGGATTGAGCGATGATGGCCAGGTTGGCGATAAAGTGTTCACCCAATTCACCCGTCTGCAGCCCCAGAAAATCGGGAATCTGCAAGACCGCAATCACCACGGCGATACCGACGGTAAACCCCAGCACGACAGGGTAGGGCACAAACTGGATCAGCCGCCCCATGTGGGTGAGGCCCAGCACAATAAGGATAACGCCCGCCATCATGGAAGCAATCAGCAGGCCGCCCAGGCCAAACTGCTGGACGATAGGAAACAGGATGACTACAAAGGCAGCGGTGGGGCCGGAGACGTTGAAGCGGGCGCCACCGGTGAGGGCAATAATCGCCCCGGCAACAATAGCGGTATACAGGCCATGCTGAGGCGGCACCCCGGTGGCAATTGCCAGCGCCATGGACAAAGGTACCGCCACCGTGCCAACGGTCAGCCCGGCCATGACGTCCTGACGTAAATCGGCGAGCCCGTAGCCCGCCTGCCAGGCGGAACGCAGCCCGGTGGTAACGGCGGGAAGGTGAAACCTCAGCCTTCGGCGTGACATGGCAATGCTCCCGTGAATACTTCTTTAGCAGGTTAAGTGTCTAACATAGCATTTAACCTGCTTGGCAGCATGTGTGTAGGACTAAGGTTAATAGGGCGAGAAGTTTACAGAGTGGGGCAGTCCGGCGGGTTTGAGTCGGCGGAGAAGACCAGAGTGCTGTAACGGGCGGAGGCATCGCCACCGGCGTTATCACCATCGGTCATCAGCGCAACGCCATCAATGCTTGCCGGGCGTTCACCAAACAGACGTTGATAGTCGGCTTGTACATTGCGCACCTCGGCAACCCATTGGCTCTGTTTCTGTTCACCGCTCTGCAGGGCCAGAAGCTGGGCGCGGTCGGTAAAGGCATTGGGCCAGGCGCTGCCTGCCGGTTGGTTGGATGACCAGACGTAATTCACGGATTCAATTTGCCAGGGTAACAGGCCTGTCTTGCGCGCCACATAGACCCGCGCGGGGTAGTCATCGCCCGCCTTGGTGGTCTCATCCAGGCCAGGGTAGAGCGAATCGACCTGCCAGCACCATTTCAGGTAAGGCGTTTTATCAAGATCAATCTCGCGCTCCAGGTATAGCGCCGAGGCCTGGCCGTTGGCCCTGGCCTGAAGCGCTGCCTGCCCGTCTTCCTCGATGATCTGGTAATCGGTTTCGCCTTCAAAACTGCGGGTCGGCCAGTTTTCCATATGGTAGGGAGAAAAGCGCTGATCGTCGCTGCCGATGGCGGGAGTGATCACCACTGCCAGCCAGGTCAGCAATAACCAGCGTAGCGCGGAAGACACTAACGTGCTTGAGGCTGGCATGGTTAGCTCCGTGATGAGGTGTCGTCGGTATCCGGCAGTTTATCACCGAGGCCGTGAAGTAGCTCAAACTGTGATTCACAGCGTCGGCAGGCGCTGCACATTAAGGTATGCAGGCGCAATTGCAGCTGTTCCCGGCGCGTTAGTGGGCGGTCGAGCTTCAGCGACATCAGCTTGGTCGCTTCGCGGCACATGATCATGATCGGCCCCCTTGGGTGATCTACCGGCAGTTAATGGGCAAGCCAACCTTTTTCAATACATTGACGCAGTTTCAGGCGCGCACGATGCAGGATGACCCAGCAATTGGTTTCCGTGACGCCGATTTCCTTACAGATCGCCTGTGTAGAAAGGCCCATAAATTCGCGCAGCGTGAACACGCGGGCAATATTTTCTGGCAGGGCAATCATGCAGGCGTCGAGAGCTTGCCAGAACTGGCGGTTCTCCAACACCTTATCCGGCTCACCCCAGGGTTGAGGGCGCGACGCCGCCTGCCAACGGCCACTGGCCTGGAAAGGAGCTTCCTGAAACAGCGCATCGAGGGCGTCATCCTGGCTCAGGCTGTCATCAAACTGCCAGCTGGCAAAACGCTTCTGTTGGCGCATGCGTTCAAGCATCTTGTTTTTGAGGATACCGAACACCCAGGTTTCAAAGGCTGAGCGGCCCTCGAAACTGGCATGCTTTTCGAGCGCCACGACATAGGTATCCTGCACCACATCTTCAGCGGCAGCGGCGTCGCGCAGTTGCAGCCTGGCAAAGGTCACAAGCCTTGGCCGCATCGCGGCAAGGTGATCCATCGGTGATCCTGTGACCTCAGTCATCGTGATTTAACTCCCTGTCTGACTTGCCGCATGGAAAGCCCTTAAAAGGGCGATGTGTACCGATAGCAAAAGCGTACTTCAGTGGCTGGAGGCTGTATGGGCATTCTACAGATGCATCGTCAGCGTAAGATTGATTATGGAACAATCAGTACAAAAATGGCAAATCGTCATCCAATGCTTAGAAAGTAGAGGCAGGATGTAAGGAATCGTCTGACGCCTTCACTGAGTAGCTATAAGCTTTCCTGTGCCACCTGCCACGGTAGCGATGGGCAATCGGGTTATCAGGGAACCTTTGATCAGGCGTTTCCGCATAGCGTTAACATGGGGGTGCAGCAGTTTGGCATGGAGACTGTTTACGCCGATGAAATGGTGCAGATCTGTATGGTAGCGCCGATGGCGGCAGAGCCATTAGCCTGGGATTCTGACGAAATCGCGTCTCTATCTGCTTTTGTAGTGGATGCCCAAGCCCGTTACAACGAAGAAAATTAATGCCGCTTTTTTTTTTATCGATAAGGCCGCATCACCGTTGTCGGAGAGGCGGCCTTTATTGGTGGCTATGGCGCGGTGGTGTCTGCGCCAATGTCTGCAAATAGGGCGTCAAGTTCAGCGGCAATCCGGGCAAGCTCGTCGTCCTTACCTTCGCTATAAGGTGAAAAAACCGCGCTGGGTACCTTCCATGCCAGAGTGGCGCTGCCATCTTCATTTTCGGTGACGTAAAAACGCAGCGGCGCTTCGATCATGGCCGGAACGCTTTGGCGCAGGATGCGCACCGCAAAATCATTGCGAAAAACACCCACTACCCGATTACCGGGAATCTCAATACCGCGCTGGGCGGCGGCTTGTGTCGGTCCCGCCTCGGTCACCACGAACATGTCCGCCTCACTGATGGCGCTGTGCAAGGCTTCCAGCAAGGCGGTATAGCCCTGTTCGGTGGGTATCACTTCCCAGCCCTCATCGGGCCAGTTATCGGCCATGGCCTGAGTGGATAATGCCAGGCCCGCGCCAAGCAACAGCGGGGCTAACAGACGTGGTGTGATGAAAGCGTGGCGTATGCAAAAAGACATCTAATGTCTCCTGTTGTGGTGAAGGCGACAAAGCGCCGCCGAAAGCTAACAAGAGACTTGGTGCAGGCAATCAGCCATACCTTACATCATTTATCCCGCTGGGTTCTGGTCGCCGATGATGGCAAATAACCGCGGTGAACTTACTCCGCAGGGCCGAACAGGCGCGGGGTGAACTTGACGTACCAGGCGGCAGATTGCACCTGGATGATGTAGGCCAGGGCGATTAACAGGGCCGCATCGGCACCGGCCTCACCGAAGGCGTTCATGGCCAGCGCCAGGGCAATCGATAGGTTGCGCATCACGGTGCCGTAGACCAGGGCAATCCCATCGCCACGGGAAAGCCAGGTGCGCGCAACCCAGGTGCTCAGTGCATAGTTGATGGCATACAACAGCGCGAGCGGTAAGAGGATATCCAGCAGTAGCATGGGCTGGCTCAGCAGATCATCAGCTTTCAGCGCCATGGCAACAAATACGATCCCCAGTACCCCCAGCGTCGCAAAAGGCGGAAACTTCGGGCCGATATGCTGGCGGTAATGGCGTTGGCCATGGCGCTTGACCAGCCATTTGCGGGTCAGCTGTCCGGCCACCAGCGGCAGGCCGATCACCAGCAGGATCTGCCGGAAGACCGCCACCAGATCCACCGGGATATTGGCGCCCATCAACCACTGCACGTAAAAAGGCGTTGCCAGTGACCCCAGCAAGAGGCCAATCACGGTCATCTTGACCGCGGCAGGCAGGTTACCCTTGGCAAAGCCCGTCCAGGAAATGGTCATCCCGCTGGTGGGCAGCAAGGCGGAAAGCAGCAGGCCAAGCGCCAGATAGGGCTGGTCGGCAAACCACCACAGCCCGATGCCAAAGGCAATAAAAGGGATGACCGCAAAGTTGAGCAGCTGGGCCAGCCCCTGGGCGCGCAGGTCGCCGCCGTTGAATAACTCATGCAGACGCAGATTGACCATCATGGGATAGATCATCAATAGCGTCAGCGGAATCACCAGGACACTCAGCCCGCTCACCGGCAGCAGGGCGCCTGCTACCAGGCCGAGCAGCATGGTGACAGGAATGGCCACCAGCAGGTTGCGGGTGAGGCGTTGGATCAGTTGCATTGTGATGTTTAGTTTCATCTTTACGCTCTCCATGCGGCTAATTTTTCGGGCTTTTCAAGTGCTGGCGCTGGCTTTCTGGTGGTTATTTTGCTGCCACCCGATCAGCGCTATGGCGATGATCAGAATGGGCAACAGCATGGCAAGGTTAAGGGTTTCCCAGCCGAGATGGTGCAAGAGTTGACCGGACATCAGCGAGCCAACCGCCACCAGGGAGAAGATGATCAGATCATTGACGCCCTGTACCTTGCCGCGTTCTGCCTCGCTGTGGGTCGCGGCCAGAAGGGCGCTGCCGCCGATAAACAGGAAGTTCCAGCCGATGCCCAGCAGCACCAGGGCAACCCAGAAATGCGCCATGGAGGTGCCAAGATTGCTGAACAGCACGGTACCGAGCAGAATCACCACCCCGGCGGTCAGAATGCGTTCAACGCCAAACCGGCTGATCAGGCTGCCGGTAAAAAACGACGGCGCATACATGCCCAGCACATGCCATTGCATGATGAAGACCACCTGAGACATCTCGAACCCCTGGCCGCGCATGGCCAGCGGTGTGGCGGTCATGACCAGCACCATCACCCCGTAGCCGATCGCCCCGGCAATCACGGCGACCCTGAAGCGTGGCTGGCGGGCAATGCTCGCCATGGGGCGAGTGACTTCACCGGGTTGAGGTTCGCCGCTGGCGGGCACCTTGAGCTGGCTGAGCAGGCCGATGGCGAAAAGCGCCAGCAGTGCAATGATCAGATAGGGGCCGCCCGAAGGAACGCCCGGCACCCAATCCAGGGTAGCGCTGGCATTCCAGGGGCCAAGGAAAGCGGCTACGACGCCGCCCGCCATGACCAGCGAAATAGCCTTGCTGCGAAACCCAGGGCTTGCCACGTCAACGGCTGCGAAACGGTAATACATGGCAAAGCCCTGATACAGGCCAATCAGCAGGTTACCGGCGCAGAACAGCCAGAAGGAACCTGCCGCAATACCGCCAAGGCTTACCAGGCCACCGCCAACACCGCCTAGGCCAGCGCCGAGGATAAACCCCATACGGCGGCCCACGCGTTTCATGAACAGTGACGCGGGCAGGGTAGAAGTCACAGTGCCAATCATCATGATGGCAATCGGCAGAGTCGCATAGGCCGGATTGGGGCTGAGCTGCTGGCCAACCACGCCGCTGAGCGTCATAACGGTGATGGTCGCGACCATGAACAGCATCTGACTGACCACCAGAATGGCCACGTTGAGCTTCTCACGGGGCTTGGCGCTATCCGCGCTGTTGGCCTGTTGATTGTTGCGGGATTGTTTATCTACAACCATTCGGATGTTTTCCTGAAGAGGTTAAAAGTTAGAAAATCAGCACTTTGTCTGCTCGGACAGTGGTCTCAGCCAATTCATCCATAGTGCTGCGTTGCGCGCCTTTGACAACCTCTTCGTCGCTGATACCACGAGCATCCAGACAAGTGCCGCAAAGTAGCACTTGCCCCTTGTTGGTGACACGTTTCAGCATTCTTTCGGCATTGTAGTAGCCATCAGGCGTTTTCTGGCCACTTTTAGCACCTGATACAGCATCCCCCATCAGGAAAACCGTTACGTCTGTTTCCTGTTTGATCAGTGCATGGGCAAGACGTAAGCCGTTATATAAGCGCTCGGTTCCATAGGGAGGATCATTAACGATGATCAAAGTATGCATAGTTGTTTGCCTCTTTTTGCGGGTGCTTTAGTGTGTACTTCTATCTAACAGGCACTTGGATTTCATTCAATTAATCAATAGAATATTATTAGTTTGAGTAGAAGACGCCACCGTTGTCAAGCGTCTCATCAATGAGGAAAACCGTTATGTCTTCGCAACAGGATGTGCTGAATACCCTGGCACAGGTCGCCCGGGCACTGGGGAATGGTCATCGCCTGGCCTTGCTGGAGCACCTGGCTCAGGCGCCAGCCTCGGTTGAAACTCTGGCAGGTAAGGCAGATCTTGCAGTTGCCAACACGTCCCAGCATTTACAGCATCTACGCCGGGCAGGTCTGGTGACTGCCCGGCGTTGTGGCAAGCAGATGATCTACCAGCTCACCGATGAGCGGATACCTTTGCTAATGAACCTGTTACGAGAGGTGGCAGAAACCAATCTGGCAGAAATGGAGCGCTTGGTGGGGCAGCTATTTACGGATCAAGACGCGATGGCGAACTGCAGGCTGTTTCGCACCAGGAATTGCTGGCAAGCCTTACTCGGGGTGAGGTATTGCTGTTGGATGTGCGTCCGCAGGAAGAGTTTGCGGTTGGGCACTTGCCGGAAGCGATCAACATCCCGCTGGATACGCTGGAATTATTGCTGGAGACCCTGCCACAGGATCGGGAAATTGTTGCCTACTGCCGAGGCCCTTACTGCGCGCTTTCTCATGAAGCAGTGCAATGCCTGCGCGAACGTGGTTACCGGGTGCGCCGATTTGAAGAGGGCTTTCCCGAATGGAAAGCGGCTGGCCTGCCGGTAGAGCGCGCATAAGGCATATTTATGAGGCTAGCTGGGCTTTCCAATGGCGTAGCGTTGAGGGGTGAACGCCAAAGTGTTCGGGTAGGGCAATGTCCTGCTCGGCGCAGAGCAGGCTGATCAGCGCCATATGATGAATGCTGTGGCTGGTCAGAAAGGCCAGTTCGCGCCCCAGGCTGCTGGGTAGGTAGGCTGTTGTGTGCATCTCATTGGCGTCAAGCGGATAGCCAAGTGTCAGCGCCGTATCGGCTGGCAGTGTGGCCACTCTGGTCAGGGCGTTATCGATGGCGTGCAGATGTTGCAATGCTGTCTGAGGGCAGGTTTCAAGCCAGGTGTCACGCTTGCGTCCTTCGTAATCCAGGCTGGCGATGGCGTTCAGGTGATCAAGCAGTGTCTGATAATGTTCAAGAATATGCCGCACATGCTTGCCTACCGACTGGGTGGCCTGTGGCGCTTGCAGGTGCTGGTAGCTGGCAGGCGAAATATGCTCAAGCAGCGCGGCCAACTGATTGAGGGCCTGGCGGTTTTCCTCGGCCAGCGCGCCCGTGTATGAGAGTAATCTTGCTGCCATCATGACGTTCAACCTCGTCCTGAAATCACTGTGCCAGCGCCAGGGCTGGCACAATGTGGTTTGGGTGATGAAAGGAGGGGTTTAACCTGCTTCTGGGCTGCCTTCTGCGCTGCCTTCGCCTTCTCCCTCGCCTTCACCTTCTCCTTCATGTTCACCCTCGCCTTCCGCACCGCCTTCGGCGCTATGGGCTTCGGCCAACATATGAGGGGCATCCTCGAACTGGCTGTAGCCACCTTGGGTGTCGTCAGCCTGCGCCTGCATGGCCAGACCGCTGGCAGCCAGTGCCAGTGCCGGAGCGGTGTAGGCGAACTGGCGGCCAAGACGGCTGAGCAGGCGACGTTTGCTTTCTTGTTGAGACATGGTTTTGTTAGGCATAACTTTTCCTCTTTATTGTCGGATCAGATGTCGATCAGGGTCGTGCTGTGCCACAAGACGTCATGGCACGGTTAAACGCCCGTGGGCGTCATTTCCTTCCACGCTGGCGTGGTGGGGAAAGTCGGTGCTATCGCCAGGGCTTCCCGGCAGGCTTTTTCAAGGCTGGCCGGGTCGCGGGGGCTGAGATGTAAAGGCACTTGCTGGCAGAAGGTGTACAACGTGCTGAGTGTCTGTTCGTCCAGGGTGCTGCGCTGACCCTGAAAGGCATAGGGTAGCAGTAGGCTCATGGCCGCCAGTGGCCCTTTTTCTGCTGCGGCTTCTTTAGGTATCAGCGCCAGCAGGGCCAGCGGCTGGCAATGGTTTTCAGCGGCGAAAGGCATGCCTGCCACTGGCAGATTCAGTGGGGTCAGCGCCGCTGTGGCGGATGATGCAAGGCGCGCGCCATGGGTCAGGGTGGCGCTCAGTTGGTCAGCAACTGTACCCAGTGATGCCAGACAATCGGTGTCATTCAAGGGGGCTAGCAAAGCAAGCTGTTGTTGATCGGTATTCAGCAGCACCAGATCTATCACGCAGGTATTTTCTCCTGCCGCATGATTGAGCAGGGCGTGTTCAATCGCAGGGGAAATCTCATTCAGGTGCAGGCGTGAGCGCAGAATCCTGGCGCCATCGGTCAGGCAGTAGCCGTTGGTACTTTCCAGCACGGCCAAGCATAAGGAGGTGTCGGCATCCTGCGCGGCATGGCCTGCCAGCAAGGGCCGGAAATGGGCTTGCAGGCAATCTGCCACTGGCTCTTCCGGCGCGCTCAGCCGCCACCGTTGCCCGGCAAAGGTTAGCGTCATTGCCTGGCTTGATACTAGGCGCTGGCTCCCCGTGCGCTGCATGGCCGGCGATGTACTATCGGCGGGTGCCAGCAGGCCATATTGCTGCCAGGTTTCCAGCGTGGCCCATAGATCCTGTTCAATCTGTTGGCGGGTGGCGTCGCTCATGGCCTGCAGCTGCTCCACAATCTCATTGACAGCTTGGCCTTCGCCCAGCAGCAGCCAGATCAGCGCTGCGCTGTCGTTGAGCTGGATAAACTGGCCGCTGTCATGCTGGTAAAGCGCCAGTTGGTCGTTATCGAACAGTTCGCTGACCTTATGGGCGCGCAGCGCCAGAGGGCGCTCGGGGGTGAGCCGACTATCGGCCAGGCTGGGCAGCCCGGCAAAAGGGGTATAGTCAATGGCCGCGTTCGGGTAAAGCGTGGCGAAATTCCCCGCACGCTGATGTTCGGCGGTAAGCGCGGCGGCATCAAGCTGGCGAGGCGCCTGCTCGGGGCGATCCAGCCCGGTCAGGCTGATCATATCGCTGACCAGGCTGGCCTTGACCTCTTCTTCCACTATTCCGCCGTGTTCAGGGCGAGCGCAGATGCCCAGCGAGGGGCTGAGGTTGCATTCCAGAATCCACGGCTTGAGCTGATCATCCACCAGACAATCCAGGCCGATCAGCTCATAGCAGCCCAAGGGGTCGGCGCCGCTTTCACGGCTGCGCGTACGCATGGCGTCAATACCGCTCAGGGCGGTCAGGGTGGCCAGATCGTGGATCTGCGCAAACAGTGCCGCATCGTCATGGCCCTGCTCCCTTAACCACTGGCGGTAGCGCTCAAGGTCGATGAACTCAACCGGAACGTCAGCGTCTTCATTCAGGGCGTTGATATCCGGGTTGGTTAACTGGCTGTAGACGTTATCAATATCATCCGGATCCCAGGGGGCGGAGGCCAGCTTGGCAAAGCCCTGGCGGTAGAGATAGATCCGTACGGGCTCGATACCGGCGATCAGCATATAAAGGCGCAGCACATATTTGTGGCCGCGGATGGTGTGGGGGTTGCCGATATATTCCTGTACCAGCCAGTTCGGCGCCAGCGGTGCCTCGCTAGGGTCGCCAATCACCCTGACCCCTTGGCCTTTGGACGCATTGGTCGGCTTGAGAATCCAGCCCTTGTGCGGGTTGGCCGCCGCGTCTTCCACCAGGGCCGGGTAGTCGCGGGGCATTTCATAGGCGCGCGGGAAAAACGCCAGCCGCTGAGTATAAGGATGGGCTTCCCCGTACTGGGCGAGGATGCGTTCACGCATCCGCTTGAGGCTGTCATGCAGGCGGCTTTTGATGGTCAGCGCTGCATTGCCGGGAATATGGTTCATTTTATGCTGGGGCGAGGTGGCCTGAAACGCCGCCTTGGGTGGCATGCCGGTAACCCAGGCCGCTTGCCAGTCGCTGTCATCGCCTTGCTGCCAGCCGCTAGCTTCAAGCGTTTTGCGAAAAAAAATGATCCTGCTCCGCGTGGCACTGCCCGCTCAACCAGAACTTTTTGGGGGTGCGTGAAAAGGTCATCGTATAACTCCTGAAAGCGGCTGGGTAATGGTTGAGTGGTCAGTGCGGGTGATTCCTTACAGTTTTTTTCACGATCACCTTTCTATTTCACAACCACCTTTCTATTGCACAGCAAGGCTCCCATGCTCGAAGGCATTGAGAGCAGTCAGCATAGGATGGCTATATTTATATTCCAAAAAATAACTTTAACATTGTTTTTATATACCACAATATTCTATCAAATATAAAGCAATCGTTAACTCGCCATCTACCCCACAAGCCACGCCTTGTGGGTGTCCGGAGGACATATGTCGCGTACTGTTATCAGTTTGGCCGTTCTGTTTGGTTTTGCCACCCAGGCCCATGCCCTTGAGATGATGCCCCTGGTTGACGCCAACTGGCTGGATCAGCACCTGGAATCCGACAACCTGGTGGTGCTGGATGTGCGTTCATCCATCGACAACGGTGGCGATGCCAGAAGCTTCAGCCAAGCGCGCATTCCCGGTAGCCGCTATTCCAGCTATACCGATGCAGGCTGGCGGGAAACTCGGAATGACGTTCCCGGCGTCATGCCCTCGGTAGATGAGCTGGAAAGCCTGATTGGTGGCCTGGGTATTGGTAACGACAGCCAAGTGGTGATTGTGCCTGCCGGTACTGGAGCAACCGACTTTGGCAGTGCAGCTCGCGTGTACTGGACCTTCAAGGTGTTGGGCCATGACGACGTCGCCATTCTGGACGGCGGCTTTGCTGGTTGGCAGCAGCAGGGCTTTGAAGTGGCAAGTGGCCGAGTAGCTGCACCTGAGGAAGTGGATTTCAGCGCCTCCCTGCAGGATGCTTTGTTGGCAACCACCGAGGAGACAACGGCAGCGATTGATTCCTCAGCCCAGCTAGTCGATGCGCGCCCAGCAGGCTTTTATACCGCGGATACGCAATCATCAGCCACGCTGGCCGCGGGTACCATTCCTACCTCTGTGAATCTTGAACACCAGAAATATATCACTGAGCGTGATGGTGCCTATTACCTGGACGAAGCGCCGCTGATGTCGCGGATCGATGAACTGGGGTTGGACGCAGAAACGCCCACCATCGCTTTCTGCAATACCGGTCATTGGGCGGCGATTGGCTGGTTCATGCTTCAGGAGGTCGCCGGGTTCGAAAATACCTCCATGTACGATGGTTCCATGGCTGAGTGGACACGTCAGAACGAGCTGCCGTTGCAGGTAGCGGGTGGTAGCGTGACCACGGTAGGCGAACAGGTTAATTAATTCAGCCACAATTGCGCAGGGACGCGCAGATACCTAGAATGCCGGAATGACTTCCGGACGCCCGCTTTCCCATCATCCCGAGGCTGCCTTGGCAGCCGCCATGCAGACCTTTTGGCAGCTGGGCTATCACCATGCCTCATTGCGTGATCTACTTGCTGCCATGCAGGTATCGCGTAGTACCCTCTACCATTCCTTTGGTAACAAGGAGGCCCTGTTCCTGGCCGCCCTTGATCATTACCGTGAGCGCCAGTTGGCCCACTTGGCTGACCGACTGGCCGAAGCCCCCAGCGCCTGGGCTTTTATCGAGCAACTGCTCTATGACACCGCGCGGGACGCGGAAAGCGATCGGGCACATCTTGGCTGCCTGATCTTCAATTCCGCCACTGAGCTGGGCAGCGAACAGACACTACCCGCCCAGGCCGCGCAGGCAAGCCTTGAGGCGATTACCGGCTTTTTTACCCAGGTGATGGAGCAGGCTCAGCACGAAGGAGCGCTTCCGGCTGAGCATAGCCCGCAAAGCGCCGCGCGTTTTTAGCGCAGTCAATTGCGGGCTTGCGGATGCTGCTGAAAAGCGGCATCCGCCAGGCTGAGGCTGAAGAAGTGGTGGCCTACATGCTTAGAGGCTTGCGCTGATCAGGCGTTGAACAGCTCGACCAATGCATCGGCAAAGGTGTCCGTGTTGCCGGTGCCGCCCATATCCGGGGTGACCATGTCACGGCGGGTTTCCAGTACGGTGCGGATGCCTTGACGAATGGCAGTGCCTTTCTCGACCATACCCAAGTGATCAAGCATCTGCGCGGCTGCCAGCAGCAGGGCGCAGGGGTTGGCGAGCTTCTTACCGGCGATATCTGGCGCTGAGCCGTGAACCGCTTCGAAAATAGCCGCGCTTTCGCCAATGTTGGCACCCGGGGCCAGGCCAAGGCCGCCGACCAGACCCGCACACAGATCCGACAGGATATCGCCGAACAGGTTGGTAGTGACCACCACATCAAACTGGTGCGGGTTCATCACCAGCTGCATGCAGGCGTTATCAACGATCATTTCCTGAAATTCAATCTCGGGATATTCCTTGGCCACTTCCCGGGCAACATCCAGAAACAGGCCGGAACTGGTCTTGATGATGTTGGCCTTGTGCACAGCGGTGACTTTCTTGCGGCCATTGTTCTTGGCCAGTTCAAAGGCATAGCGGACAATACGCTCGGAGCCCTTGCGGGTGACCTTGATCACTGAAATGCCGGTATTGCCGTCATCAATAAATTCCTGGCCATCGGACAGGTAGGCGCCTTCGGTATTCTCGCGCACTGTGATCATATCAATATCATCGTAGCGTGAACGGGTACCGGGGAAGCTGACGGCCGGGCGTACGTTAGCGTAGAGGTCGAAATGGCGACGCATCTGCACGTTGATTGATGAAAAACCCTTACCGATTGGTGTGGTCAGCGGACCTTTCAGGGCAATGCCGAAACGCTCGATGGTCTCCAGGGATTCCTTGGGGATCAGGGTGCCGTGATTTTCCAGCGCGCTCAGGCCAGCATCAATAAAGTGGTAGTCCAGACCGCAGTCCAGCGCGTCCAGAACGCGCAGAGTTGCCTCCATGATCTCTGGGCCGATGCCGTCGCCCTTGATGACTGCAATAGACTGGCTCATTTCATTCTCCTGTTGATGACGGCGAGCGACAGCTATGCGAACTAGATTGAATGAAACGCGGATAGATGTTTTCGCCGTGGGTTGACGGTGCAGTTGATAGGCGAGGCAATGGTACGCCAAAGTGAGGCAAAACGTCATCCTGCAAAAGCCGTAGGCAGAGTTCTTGGGAAGAGGGTTTGGGAGGCTTCGAGAGTTATTCAAAAGTTTTTCAATAGTTATACATTGTGTCATAAGCGTTGAACCTGATAGCGTGAATTGAAGTCATAAAATCATGCGTTACGCGATTCGCTGAGGGTTATTCGGGAGGCAAGCATGCCGACACTTCCTGCACGTCCATACCGAAAAATGGCTTTTGTTTTATGTATGTTACTGGGGTTGCTGATGCTGGGGTGGCAGGCGCTTGCCCAGAACAGTCAATCTCAAACCAGTCAAGACAGCGCCCTGGTGATGACCATTGAGGGCGCCATTGGCCCGGCCACCAAGGATTATTTTGAGAGCGCGGCCTGCGCCAGGCAAGTGACGAAAATCATGCCGTAGTGATCGTCCAGCTGGATACCCCTGGCGGGTTGGTGGAAACCACCCGGGATATGATCAGCGAAATGCTCAACGCGGATATCCCAGTCGTGATGTATGTGTCACCCAGCGGCGCGCGGGCGGCCAGTGCCGGTACCTACCTGCTCTACGGTAGCCATGTGGCGGCGATGGCCTCGGCCACCCATCTGGGGTCAGCCACCCCGGTGCAGATGGGCGGCGGCGGTTTGCCGGGTATGGCGCCCGAAGATGAGCCGCCTTCTGACTCTGATACCAGTGAGGAGTCCGCAGGTGATGACGCCGCGCAGGGCGAAGCGGCGTCCGACGACCAGTCTGGGTCTGAAGACGAGGTGCGCCGTGGGGAAAATGCCATGGAGCGCAAGGTGCTGGAAGATGCGGTGAGCTTTATCCGTGGCCTGGCTGAGCGCCATGGCCGCAATGCCGACTGGGCGGAAGAGGCGGTGCGTGACGCGGTTAATCTGACCGCTCCTGAAGCGCTGGAAAAGAACGTCATCGACGTGGTGGCCTCGGATATTGACGATCTGCTGGCGCAGATTGATGGGCGCAGCGTGGTTATGGAAAGTGGCGAACAGGTGTTGGAGACCGCTGACCTTCAGGTTGAACGCTTTGATCCTGACTGGCGTACCCAGCTGCTGTCAGTGATTACCAACCCTAACGTGGCCTACTTTCTGATGCTGATCGGTTTCTACGGCATTATCTTTGAGCTCTCAAGCCCCGGTAGCCTCTTCCCCGGTACCATTGGCGTCATTTCCCTTCTGTTGGCCCTGTTTGCCTTTCAGGTGCTGCCGATCAACTACGCGGGGCTGGCGCTGATTCTGGTGGGTATTGCCCTGATGGTGGGTGAAGCGTTAGTTCCCAGCTTTGGCGTGCTGGGCGTGGGCGGTATAGCCGCTTTTGTGTTTGGCTCAGTAATGCTGATGGACGCTGAATATCTGGCCGTATCGCTGCCCCTGATTGGCGGTATCGCCGCCCTGGCGGCTGGATTTATGCTGTGGACACTGCTTAACCTGATGCGTCTGCGTCGCAAACCAGCGCTGGGGGTGAAGAGGAAATGCTGTATGAAGAAGCCGTGGCGCTGGAAGACTTTGAACATAAAGGCCATGTGCGCCTGCACGGTGAGCGTTGGAATGCGGTCACCGAGGTGCCTGTGGTAGCAGGGCAGCGATTAAAGGTCATTCGCTTTGAAGGGTTGACCGTACAGGTATCGCCAGCGCCGTTGCCTGTAAAGTGATGCCCTGAGCTAAGCTTTTACTGATAGAAAACGCAAAACACAGACGAGGTGCCCGATGATTCTTTCCTATCTTGTTCCTGTTGTGCTGCTGGTGATGCTGCTGGCAGCGTCCATTCGCATTCTGCCTGAATACAAACGCGGGGTGGTGTTCTTCCTGGGGCGTTATCAGAAGGTCAAGGGGCCGGGCCTGATCATCATTATTCCCGGCATCCAGAAAATGGAAGTGGTCGATCTGCGTGTGATCACCATGGACGTTCCTGAGCAGGATGTGATTTCCCAGGATAACGTCACGGTGAAGGTCAATGCCGTGCTCTACTTTCGAGTAGTTGATCCGGAAAAGGCCATCATCCAGGTGGAGAATTTTACCCAGGCAACCAGCCAGCTGGCGCAGACCACGCTACGTTCGGTGCTGGGTAAGCATGACCTGGACGAGATGCTGTCCGAGCGTGACAAACTCAACGATGATATCCAGGAAATCATTGATTCCCAGACCGAGGAATGGGGCATCAAGGTAGCTAATGTCGAGATCAAACACGTTGACCTGGATGAGAGCATGATCCGCGCCATTGCCCGCCAGGCCGAGGCCGAGCGTGAACGGCGCGCCAAGGTGATTCACGCGGAAGGTGAACTGCAGGCCTCGCGCAAACTGGTGGAAGCCGCTAACGTCATGCAGGAAAATTCTGCCGCCTTGCAGCTGCGCTACTTGCAAACCATGAGCGATATGAGTAACAAGAACGCATCAACCATCGTTTTCCCCTTGCCGATGGACATCATGGAGGCGTTCAAACAGATGAAAGCAAAGCATGCACCCGAGGCATCCCAATCTGATAGCGGTAATCAATGACCGCTCATTCTAGCCTATCGCGCCGCCAGCAAGGTCTTTTGATGACCGCTGGCGGCGCCCTGATCATTTCCCCTGATGCACTGCTGATCAAACTGATCAACCTGCCGGACAGCGACATACTGCTGTGGCGGGGGCTTTTGACGGCGCTGGGCTTTGCCTTGATTGTCGCGCTGCGCCAGGGGCGTGGCTTTGTTAATGCGTACTACCGCTGCGGCGGGGTGGGGGTAGGCGTGGCGGTGCTGTTCAGCCTGTCGACCTTTGGCTTTGTGCTGGGTAACCAGTACACCAAGGGTGGTAATGTGCTGATGATACTGGCCGGTGCGCCCTTGATTGCTGCCGCGCTATCGCGCGTCTTTCTGCATGAGCGCCTGCCGCTACGCACCTGGGTCGCGATTGGCCTGTGCCTGTTGGGCACCTCCTTGATTGTGCTGGATGATGCAGGCGCAGGCTCCTGGAAGGGCAATGCCTTTGCCCTGTTGGCCGCCACCGCCCTGGCGGCCAATTTTACTCTGTGCCGAGCACGCCCCGGTGTGGATATGAGCCCCATGCTGACCCTGGCAGGTCTGATCGTCGCTCTGGTGGCTTTTGTGGCCAGTGGCTTTGGAGCAGGGCTTTCGGCTGTGCCCGCCATGAGCGTTGTCTGGCTGGTGGTGCTTTGTCTGATCCTTTTGCCGTTGGGGTTTACTCTGATACAGCGTGGGCCGCTGTATTTGCCTGCCGCTGACGTTGGGCTCTTGATGCTCTCTGAGGTGGTCGTGGGCACGATCTGGGTGTGGTTGATTCTCAACGAACGCCCGGCGCCCGTGGCCCTGGTGGGCGGTGCTATCGTGATTGGCACTTTGGTGGCTAAGGGGCTGATGGAACGCCGAATTGAGATGCGGCAGCGCAGCAGGGTGCAGTGACGGCTATTTGCTGCTAAACTCTTGCGCCTTTCGTCGGCGCTGTTGGTAACCCTTGCTCAGCGTTGGCTTCATTCGGCACAAATGGCATCCATGATGGCACCTGCTTTTCGCGATACTGTTTTTTTTTAAGACAGCTTTTTTCAAGACAGCGCTTTCAGGGTTGATGACTCCACCCTAGCGCTTTCCTTCCTTTGCAAGCAATTTCTGCCTGGCGTTCACTGCGCTGTCACGGCGGTATGCCAGGCTTGCGCCAAAAAATTGGCTTCTGCCCGAACGTCTGGCATTCGCCCAATCCGTTGGCTTGTCTTCATCCTGTGTGCTTTTTGTTAAGCCGTTTAATGCGGCCTTGATACGTCTTTGCCAAGGCAGTGTCATCGGTCGACTCAATCACCGTTCGATAACCCTGGACCCCCTGATGTACGAAAAATTCAAACTTTCTTGGCTCTCCAATCTCAAGGGCGACGCCCTGGCGGGCATCGTCGTTGCGCTAGCGCTGATTCCGGAGGCGATTGCCTTCTCAATTATTGCTGGCGTTGACCCCAAGGTCGGCCTTTATGCCTCTTTTGCCATCTGTGTGATTATCGCCTTCACGGGTGGCCGCTCAGGCATGATCTCTGCAGCCACCGGTGCCATGGCGCTGTTGATGATCACCCTGGTTAAGGAGCACGGGCTTGAATACCTGCTGGCGGCCACTTTGCTGACGGGTGTGCTACAGATTATCGCTGGCTACCTGAAGTTGGCTGATGTCATGCGCTTTGTCTCCCGCTCGGTGGTCACCGGTTTTGTCAACGCTCTGGCGATCCTGATCTTTATGGCCCAGCTGCCTGAATTGACCGGCGTCACCTGGCATGTCTATGCCATGACGCTGGCTGGCTTGGCGATTATCTACGGCTTTCCCTATGTGCCGGTGGTGGGCAAGGCGATTCCTTCCCCTTTAGTGTGCATCGTTGTGTTGACAGCGGTTTATATGCTCACCGGCATGGAAATCCGTAGCGTGGGCGATATGGGCGATCTGCCGGATACGCTGCCGGTCTTCCTGTGGCCAGACGTGCCGCTGAACCTTGAAACCCTGATGATCATCTTGCCTTATTCGGTCATGTTGGCCGTGGTGGGTCTGCTTGAATCGATGATGACAGCCACCATTATTGATGACCTGACTGACACTAAAAGCGATAAGAACCGCGAGTGTAAAGGCCAGGGGATTGCCAATATCGGTTCCGGCCTGATCGGCGGTATGGCTGGTTGCGCGATGATTGGCCAGTCGGTGATCAATATCAAATCCGGCGGTCGTCGGCGTACGTCCACTCTGATTGCCGGTATTGCCCTGCTGATGATGGTGGTGTTTTTGGCAGACTGGGTCTCGCAGATTCCTATGGCCGCTCTGGTAGCGGTGATGATCATGGTGGCAATCGGTACTTTCAGCTGGGAATCAATCCGCGATCTGAAAAAGCATCCAATGAGCACTAACATGGTGATGGTAGCGACGGTACTAGTCACCGTGGGTACTCATAACCTGGCGATTGGTGTCTTTGTGGGTGTGCTGCTGGCAGCGATGAACTTTGCCAACAAGGTAGGTAACATTCTCTACATCGGCTCGAAAGAAATCCAGCCGGGCGTTGAGCGTGAATACGAGATCGTTGGCCAGGTATTCTTTGCATCCTCTGAAACCTTTATTGGCGCCTTTGATTTCAAAGAGAGCATTGATAAGGTCACCATTAACCTGACCCGCGCCCACTTCTGGGATATTACCGCCGTGCAAGCGCTGGACAGGGTGGTGATCAAGTTCCGCCGTGAAGGTACCGAAGTTGAGATGATCGGCCTGAACGAAGCCAGTGCCACCATTGTTGACCGCTACGCGGTGCACGATGATCCTGAAGCCGTCGAAAAACTGATGGGTGGCCACTAAGCCATCCTGCAGCCGAGGAGTGTGAGATGTCAGATCATGTAATGGCCGCCATTGACGGTTCCAGTTTTTCAGAAAACGTCTGTGATTACGCCGCCTGGGCCAGCCTGGCGCTGGATGCCCCCTGGTGTTTGTACACGTGGTGGATAACCACTCGGACGTGCCGGATGACGCGAATCTTTCCGGTAACCTGCGCTTTGGCGCCCGTGAACGCCTGATGAAAGAGCTTTCCGATCTTGACGAAAAGCGCGCCAAGATCAACCGTGAGCAGGGCAAGCTGATGCTGGATGCCGCCCGCGAGCGGGCGATTGAGGATGGCGTCAGCGACCCCCAGACCCGTCAGCGTAACGGCACCCTGGTGGAAACCCTGGTCGAGCTGGAAAAGGACGTGCGCCTTTTAGTCGTCGGCAAGCGTGGTGAAAAGGCGGATCAGGCCACCGGCCACCTGGGCTCCAACCTGGAACGCGTGGTGCGTGAAATGCACCGCCCCATCCTGATGGTGCCGAGTGCCAAGTTCAAAATGCCAGAAAGCGTGATGATGGCCTTTGATGGCAGCAAGACCGCCCGCAAAGGCGTTGAGATGCTGGCCAAAAGCCCGCTGTTCAATAAAGCCGTTTGCCATGTGGTGATTATCGGCGCGGATACCGCTGAAAACCGCTCCCAGCTGGAATGGGCGCTGAGCACCTTGCGCGACGCTGGGCATGACGCCGAAGGCGCCATCCGCGCCGGTGATGTCGAAGCCACCCTGCACGCCTACGAGCAGGAAAACGCCATCGACATGATGGTGATGGGCGCCTACGGACATTCACGCATCCGCCACCTGCTGATCGGCAGCACCACCACTGAAATGCTGCGCAACAGCCATATCCCGGTGCTGATTCTGCGCTGATATTAATGGATTCACCTGGGAAATTTCCTGTGTTCACCAGTCCTATGATTAAGGGCTGGTGAATTTTTGCTTGTTCCTTTCCTGCTTTGCCCTTGCTGGACTGCTTTCCATTCAATGGTGCCTCTAGGCGGCACTGTTATCTCTCACCTCAAATCCCTCTTATTAATAATTGTATTCAGTTTTTTCTAATTAAACGACATAAAATGCACTAGAACACTTTAATCAAACGTGTCTAATGTCATAAAAAGCTGGTGAAAAGCAATCAGTCGGCTAACCAGCAAGGAGAAATCCATGAAAAAACTCTATACGGCTTCTGCTATTGCTGCGGCGCTTCTAAGTGCTCCCCTGGCTGGCCAGGCGGCAACCGGTCAAACCAGTGTTTCTTTCAATCTTCCGGGTATCATCATTCTTCATTATGTCAGCGACGTGACCTTTGATGTGCCCGCCAGCTACTTTGGTGGTGCTGATCAGGCTTTTGATGACAGCGTAGCCAAGACTCTATCCGGTTTTGATGACGATGCTAGCGTAGATATATCAGGTGGCCCGTTAGATGCCAGCATTGACGCAGTTACCGCCTACATTCGCAATGCCTGGGCGGTACGCTCAATTTCCGCCACTGGTGAGTCTCAGATTGGAATTACTCTTGATACAGCCACGGCAACTCATGCTTCGGCAGGTAGTATCGGGCTTAGCAACGCTCAGGTCAGTGCGGACGGTACCGCCTTTGGTGCTACAACGACTTTTGATTCTCCTGGTATGAGCAGAATTAACGCTGAGTATGGTGATGTCAGCCTCGAACTTGATATGAGCAGCGCGACCTCCGCAGGTGAGTATACGGGCGCTCAGTACACCATCGAAGCCACCAATATCTGATTGATGAGCGGGCAATGCCTCTTCTGTCACTGACAAAAAGCGCCAGAAAACCAAGCCACCTGTGCCTTAGCGCAGCGTGGCTTTTTTGTGGTGTGGTGCTCAGCTTGTGGTCATCCAGTGCCTCAGCGGCACAGGATTGCCAAGGAAAGAAACTCAACATCAATGGCAATGGCCTGGATTTCGGACAAATATCCCCTGGGCAGCTTGGGCTTTCTTCCTATGATATGGCGCTGGGTGCATCACCAACAGGGCCCACTCAGGTCAGTGGCCCCAGGCAAATCGAGATATTGCTGTATGGGGCAGCCTATTCAGGCATGCCTGTATGGCTGACGCCAGAACTTGTATCTATCAATGACTGGGACTGGCGCTGCCGTATGAGAAGACCGGTCAATGGCAACAATATAGTGGTGAATTACCAACTGAACGCGGCATCCGGGCAAAGTGGTGGTTTAAGTATTGGTGGGCAATTTATACCAGTGACTCTGGAAACAGATATTTCTGTTACTCCATTTAATCCTCAATTTGTTGAGGTGATAGGACGCATTCGCGCTTATCCGGATCTATCAGATCTGACTGTGGCCGGTGATGCACAAGGAACGCTACAGATTGAGGTCTACGAACAATGAAGCTTCTTATCTTCCTGGGTATCCTGCTCGCCTGCTTAGCTGGCCAGGCGATGGCCCAAGCGCCCGCTCAGATTTCAGTTTCCCCAGATGTTTTCCGGATCGATATAGATGACAACCAGCCCCATTCTCTGACGGTGATGAATCTGTCGGACAGAACTATTGAGGCCACCACCAGCGTATCAGGCTGGACGCTGGAAAATGATCGGGTGGTTCCGACGCCGCCCACGCCCGCAAGCCTGGATCAATGGATCATACTCAATCCGGTTGATATGAAAATTGCCCCGGGCGAAAGTCAGGTCGTGCGCTTTGCTATCCGTCCTTCTTCCGAGCCTAAAAGGGGTGTGAAGTGGACCCCAAAATTTGGACAGGTGCCTAAGCTATGATTCATCATCTCCACAAGGAGGAGAATCATGAGCAAGAAACGCAAACAATACAGCGCATCATTCAAGTCCAAAGTCGCTCTGGCCGCCATCAAGGGCGACCAGACCACATCCGAAATTGCTGCTCGTTTTCAGATCCACCCCACCATGGTCAGCACCTGGAAGCGCGACTTGCTGGAGAACGCTACCGACCTCTTCGAAGGCAAGAAGAAGGTCGGCAAGCAATCCGATGAGCCCAGCACAGACGAGCTGTACCGTGAGATTGGTCGACTGACGGTGGAACGCGATTTTTGTCGCGCAAGCTCGATCAGTAAGCCGCCAACAGCGGTTGGCAATGATCGAGCGTGGTCATCCCCAAATCAGTCTTTCACGCCAGTGCGAGCTGCTCAAGCTGAGCCGCTCATCGGTGTACTACGTCCCTCGTGAGCCATGTCAGGAGGATCTGGACCTGATGTATCTGATTGATCAGCAACACCTGGAAACGCCGTACTATGGCTCTCGCAAGATGCGTGCCCATTTGCAGCACCAGGGCTATCGGGTCAATCGGAAGCGGGTGCAGAGGCTGATGCGCACCATGGGCATTCAGGCGGTGTATCCACGCCCCAGAACCAGCATTCCGGGCGACGGGCACAAGGTTTATCCGTACCTGCTCAAAGGGCTGAAAATCGACCGCCCCAACCAGGTGTGGGCAACAGATATCAGCTATATTCCGCTGGCCCGGGGCTTCATGTATCTGGTCGCCATCATCGACTGGTACAGCCGCAAGGTGCTGTCCTGGCGGGTCTCCAACACCATGGACACAGACTTTTGTGTCGATGTCCTGGAGGAGGCTCTACAGCGCCATGGAGCGCCGGAGATCTTCAATACCGATCAGGGTGTCCAGTTCACCAGTGAGGCCTTCACAAACGTTCTCAAAGATCATGGCATCCGGATCAGCATGGACGGCAAGGGCTGCTACCATGACAATATATTCGTGGAACGGCTCTGGCGCAGCGTCAAATACGAGTGTGTTTACCTTGCCGCTTTCGAGGATGGACAACACTTGAAGCAGGCGCTCCACCGGTACTTCTGGCATTACAATCAGACCCGGTACCACCAAACCCTTGATTACCAAACGCCCGATGAGGTGTACTACGGGCAACCCATATCTCTGGCAGCCTGAGTCAGGGAAACAACCGGATTATAGCTTAGGGATACCATCAGGTTGTCCAACTGATTGGGTCCACCTCAGTGAGCATAGCGCCATGCTATGGATACAGGAAAAGCATGCTGCGACCCCCTCGCCAATGGTGAAGGCACGTTTTCGTATTGGCGTGGCTATTTATGCAGATAAAAATCCGGTGGAGCGGGCAGGGCAGTTTATCGCCGCCCATATTGAGCCAGATAAAAATCGGCTGAGGCTGGAGTTCTCCAACCAGGGTAATGCCCATGACCGACCCTCTGGAACTGTGACGCTGGAAAACCGTAACAACCAACAGCAAGCGCCCATTAGCCTATCATTGCCCAAGCGCCCGATATTGCCTGGCAAGAAGGCGTCGCAATACGTCTTGCTGCCCACGCTGCCAACGGGTACCTACATGCTGACGTTGGAAGGTCACTTCTATGACCGTCAACGCGTCTTCCAGCAGCAGATGGAGTTCAGGGTTCCCTAATGTGCAGGTTGCTAAGGATGGTTGGAAAGTGGCTGTTATTGCTTGGCGTGATGGCAAACAGTGCACTGGCAGCCACCCCGGGCCTCCTGTGCTGGGCGCCCTGATTGTTCGCGGTGATGAAATTGCTGCCATCATGCCCCTGATAGGTGATGATGAAGTATGGATTTCTGAAGATGATCTTTTACTGGTGCCAGGGATTAGCCTGGATCAATCCAGCCGGGAACTCATCACACCGCTGGGGCGAACTCCCCTGGCTCGTCTGACTCAGGCCAAGGGCCCGCAGGGGTATATAGCGCTCAGCGCGCTGAAAACATACCTGGGACTAAGAGGCAGCTGGAACCCGCAAACCGTTGCCCTGGAAGTCAGCCCTCCCTGGCCTGTCAGTATGAACAACACCGGCTCGGCGGGGGATTTGCCAGAACCCGATTTTCGGTCACCGTCTTACAGCTTGAACGGCTTGCGCTATGACTACCGCATCAGTGGTGCGGATGGTGCCAATGGTGAGATAGGCCAGGAGCATGAAGTTACCCTTAAAGGACGTTTCAAGCGAGGGCCATGGAGGGCCAGTGCTTACCGTACCAGCGCCGGCCGTGAAGGGCTTAGTGAATTATTCTGGTTAAATGACCAAGACAATTACCGGAGCCTGTTCGGCATTCAGTCCGTTCAGTATGGCTCGGTGCTGCCTGTGACAGAGTTCACCGGCTTACAGCTACAGTATGCCAACTTTGCGCTACCTGACATCAGCAGCCTTTCTAATGCATCGCTGCAACCCAGCTTCGGCCCTGATCAGCGCATTATTGAAGGCGTTGGCCCCTTGGGTGGCACTGCTGAACTACGCCTGGATGGACGCCCTATTGTACGCAGCCGTATCGACTTTGAAGGCCGCTACCGCCTGGAAGTGCCTACCGAAGTGGGGCGGTTTGGCTCTCTGGAAGTATGGATCTATGAGTTTGATCCAAGCGGTGAGCCAATTCGCCGGGAAGATGTTAATTACTTGTCCAATAGCCAGCTTCTTAACCAGGGGCAATGGACCGTTCAGGGTGGGGGTGGAGCCAGTGGGAATGTGTTTGATACGCAATCCGACGGCAGCGGCGGGGCTATCTTTACAAATGCACGGTACGGCATTACTAACCGGCTTACCCTTGAAGGCACCACGCTGCGTGATCAGCAGGGGCGCCAATATTTTGGCACCGGCGCCAGCTTTTTTCCCTTTGATGGTCTACAAGGTCATCTAGGGCTCTACCAGAATGAATCCGGCAATACGGCAGGTAATCTTTCCCTGCAGGGGCAGTGGGGCCGCCACCAGTTGCAGGGCTACTGGAACGAACGTAAGCATGGTTTTGTCGATGATCAGCGCCGAGTCAGTGGGCAACTGGATGCGTCACGGCAGTTTACACTTGGCTCAACGCGTCTGGGGTGGCTGGCGCGTCGGCGAGTTAATGACACTGAAGAAGCGTCCTTTGCACTGCCTTATTTCCATTCTTCCCCAACGGCTTCTTTACGTCTGAGTTCAAAACCGAATTTCAACGGAGACTATCGCAGCGAAGTTCATTATCGGCCATCGCGGCCCTGGCACTTCCAATACCTGAATGAAGCATCTGACGACACAGTGCGTGTGGACTACAACGTTTCTCAGGCCTGGCAGGTCTATGTGTCACGTCAATGGCGCGAAACACAGACGCGCGATGAAGCCGGCTTTGGCTGGTTCTCTCCCCAGCGTGAAGGGCTCTATGTGCAAGGCGCCCTGATTGATGAACAAGATGGATTCGGCTATCGGGTTAATCTGCGCCATCGCCTGCTGCCTGGTCTTTATGCAAACCTGAACGTCACACAGCGTGCTTTACCCGAGTTACCCGGTTTCGAGCAGGTTGAAAACTCGGATACCTTGGTGTTTCTGGAACTCAGCGCAGATTTTGGTGTTAGCGGTGGTCGTTTGTATCCCGCCAGGGCGCTAAGCGGTAGCCAGAACCTGCGCGGCAGTCTTTATGGCACTGTGCGGCTGCCGGATGGAAGCCTTGCACCGCTGGATAACTTACGGCTTCTGCTGGATGAACAGCCTCGCAGAGCAGGCGGTGCGCCTGGCCGCTTCGCCATGGACAATATCACTCCCGGCACCTACAAGGTGCGCTTGGACCCTTCATCACTACCTATTGAATACTCACCAAAAGGCGGTGCTTATTGGGTTGAAGTGGAACAGGGCGCCACCACTGCGCTGAATTTCGATGTCGCGATTGAATATGGAGTGGCAGGGCAGGTCAGCCTGTCAGGTGGTCAAGATGCTCAGGCAATACAGGTCGAACTGGCATCAACTCAGTCTGATTTTTACCGATCTGCCTGGACAAACCAGTTTGGCTACTACCGTATCGATGGTGTGCCACCGGGTGATTACACACTCACTCCGGTAGGGCTTGACTCCCCATCACGTCATGTAAAGGTCGATAATGACTTTGTATTTGGTCAGGGTCTGATCCTCACAGCGCCGCTGCAAGAGACCTTGCGCTGAAGAGGATTTCTGCGTTGATGAACAACCGCAGCGTCAGTTTTTATAGCAAGCTTCACCCCTTTTGCACGGCTTTCAATACCGGCTGGGCAAGCAGCCAGCCGGCGATGATAAACGCCAGCATACCCGCAATAATCATCTCGAAGGTGATGCCCGCACCCAGTATCCAGCCGAGAATCGCCGGGGCGATGCCGGTGGAAAATACCATGGAAGCACTCAGCGCTGAGCGTGCCTGACCAAGGTGCTCAGCGCCCCATAGCTTGATCAACAAACCCGAGGCGACCATTTCCTGTGCGCCGGTGGCTAGCCCGCCGCCAATCATCAAGGCCCAGACGCTGATATTGCCACCGATCAGCATGGCGACGAGCATGGCCAGAGCGTAAGGCAGCAGATAGTAGCGGGCCAGTTTTACCGGCCCGATTTTATCTACCCAGCGTCCTCCTAGCAGGGAACCCGGCAGTTTGGCCAGCCCCATGCCGGTCAGGGCAAGGGCATAAACGGCCAGTGAGCTGTCTAACGCTTCGGTAAGCTGAGCCTGATAGATAAACAGGCCTGTCATGGTGATTGGCAGTGCCATCAGCAGCGGTAGCAATAGCCAGAAGGAACGCTCGCGGAAGGGTTTTGGCCCACGGGTATCACGCTGTGAAGGCTTCTTGCCTGGTGCTGGTGGCCAAGTGCCCTTAATGAGTAACCACAGCCAGGGCAGGGCAATGGCAGCGGCGAGTAGCCACCAGAAACCTTGCCAGGTAAGCCATATCAATCCGGCGGCCACCAGAGGAGGCAGCAGGGCTTCGCCGAGGGGAATGCCAAGACCGACCAGCCCCATGGCACGCCCGCGCAGGTGGGTAAACTCGCGAGCGGCCAAGGTGTTGCCCAAGTGGGTCAGCAGCCCCTGGCCGCATAGGCGCACCAGGCCTAGGCCCAAGAGGCCAAGGCCCCACCAGGGAGAAAATGTCAGCAGCATGATGCCAGCTACTAGCAGCAGGAGTACGATAGTGGCAAAGCGGCGCGGAGCCACCCAGTCAATGCTGGGGCCAAAGTGCAGCATGATAAAACCAGCGCTCAGGGTGATCAGCGCATAACCGGTACCGAACTGGCTAATGCTCAGGTTCAAGTGGTTGGAAATCGGTGCCTGGAACAGGCCGATAAAAAAGCTTTGCCCCAGGCTGGAGGTGAACATGGCTAGAAAAGCGATGCTCAGTAGCGTTCGGTGCTCGCGTAATAGCGTTCGATATCCCATGACACAATCTCAACAAACGCGCGAAAAGCCGTTAGTGTAGCAGGCTGGGCTGTGGCAGATAGATACAACATAAAAGGAGGCTCCAATGAACCATCCGGAACTGGATATGGCGGCGATCCAGCGCAAACTGCTGGCGCTGCGCGAAGAGCTGCAGGCCGAGAGTGCGAGCAGCGAATCCTCCCGCGATACGGTGGTGCTGGATCAGACCTCGGTGGGGCGTTTGTCACGTATGGATGCCATGCAAGGGCAAGCCATGGCCAAGGCAGAAGAAGAGCGTCGCCAGCGGCGCCTCAAGCTGATTGGTGGAGCCCTGGTGCGTATCGATAACGAAGAGTTCGGCGAATGCATCGAATGTGGCGAGTGGATTGGGGCTAAACGGCTTGAGTGGGACCCGCTGGTGCTCAAGTGCATCAATTGCGCTGAGTAACGGCCATGACTGACGAGGACGCGATCAAAACGCAGCACTTTGAACTCCATAGCCGTAACCTGACGCCTGAGTATGTGGCTCACAGCCATGAATTCCATCAGCTGATACTGGCCACCAGCGGTACCACCGAGCTTGCCATGGAAGGCCGAGAAGAGCGGGTGACCGCCCGGCGGGGATGTCTGATTCCGTGTACCCGACATCATGAATTCCAGGGCGATGGCTGCAACCGTACCTTGGTGCTGGATATTCCCATTACCTATCTGGCGACACTGGAAAAAGGCGACGAGATTGCCCGGCTGTTCGATAAACCGCGCTTTTTCAACGTCCCGACCAGGCTTAACCAGCTCACCCATGCGCTGGCACAGCAGCTGGAGCAGTGCCCCGGTCTGCAAAACGAGATTGCCGTTCTGCTGCTGCGCGCCCTGACCATGTATTTACAGGATGTGCCGCAAGCGTCTGTCAGCCAATTAGGTGCGCCGAGCAGGCTCAAGCTGAGTGGAAAACACTGCATCAGCGAGCGCCTGGATCTTAAGCGCCTGGATGACTGGATCGACCAGCACCTGGCCGATGATATTCGCGTCGAGCAGCTGGCGGCCCTGTGTGCCCTTAGCCCTGGACATTTTCATGCCTGTTTTCGTGAGCTGACCGGCGTCACGCCGTTGGCCTATGTGCAGCGCCGCCGCCTGGAACATGCGCGCACCCTGGTGCGCCACAGCGCCCTGAGTCTCGGACATATTGCCATGCTGGTGGGCTTTCGCGATCAGGGCAGTTTCTCGCGGGCCTATCGCCGCTATTATGAGATTGCGCCTTCCTCGGATCGCTGATGGTTCAGTGCTTGCCGCTTTGGCCCGTTGGCAGGTATCAGCGGATTTGCGGGCAAAATATTCTGAGTCTGGGGCAAGCGCTATGGCCAGCAACTTCGTACTCTCAAAGTGTTATTGCTATTCACCCTATTTTGAGAGAAGACGCCATGAGTGTGACTTACCACGACAGCAACGCCCGCATGAGCCAGATTGCCGTTCACAACGGCACGGTTTACCTGGCAGGCCAAGTGCCCACGGACGCTTCAGCGGATATGCAGGGCCAGACCGAGCAGGTACTGGCACGTATTGATCACCTGCTGGCCCAGGCCGGTACCTCCAAAGAGCACCTCGTCTCCGCGCAGATCTGGGTCACCAGCATGGATGAGTTTACTCAGATGAACGCCGCCTGGGATGCCTGGGTCGTGCCGGGGCGCCCGCCCGTGCGTGCGGCAGTGGAAGCCAAGCTCGCCAAGCCGGAATGGAAAGTGGAAATCATGGTCGTGGCCGCGTTGCCGGAGGCGTGATATGCAGGTCATCTCTGCTGCCGATGTCGAACGTCATCTGGGTTGGGAAGGGCTGATCCAGCGCCTGAAATCCACTTTTGTGGATGGGGTGGAATCGCCACCGCGCCATCACCACGCCATGCATCGCCCGGATGGTGAAGCCACCATGCTGCTAATGCCCGCCTGGGAAGAAGCCGGCTACATTGGCGTCAAGATCGTCAATGCCTTTCCGCAGAATGCTGATCACGGTATCCCGGCGATTTCCGGCCTTTACCTGTTAAGCGAAGGCAAACACGGCCAACCGCTGGCCTGTATTGATGGCAGCGAGCTGACCCGTCGCCGCACGGCGGCAGCCTCTGCGCTGGCAGGGGATGTGCTGGCCAAAGAAGATGCTGACACGCTGCTGGTCGTCGGCACCGGCAAGCTAGCCCCTATGGTGATTGAGGCTTACGCCAGCGTACGCCCGATCAAGCGGGTGCTGGTGTGGGGGCGCAGCCAGGCCAAGGCGAATGCAGTGGCCGCCGAGTATGCCGACCGTTTCATCACCGAAGGCGTCACCGATCTGGCCTCAGCGGTGGGTGAGGCCGATATCGTCAGCTGCGTCACGCTCTCTACTGAGCCACTGATCAAGGGCGAGTGGCTGACCCCAGGCACCCATCTGGATCTGATTGGCGCCTTCCGCCCGACCATGCGCGAAACCGATGGCGAATGCCTGCGGCGTGCCGATGTCTTCGTCGATACTTACGCAGGCGCCAAAGGCGAAGCCGGGGATATTCACCAGGCAATCGAGGAAGGCTGTTTCGCGTTTGATGATATCAAAGGCGACCTGGCCGAAGTGCTTAAAGGCGACAAGCCGGGGCGCACTGACGATGAAGCGATAACGTTATTCAAGTCAGTCGGCGCCTCGCTTGAAGACCTGGCCGCTGCTATTGAAACCTGGGAAAACATGGCTAACGCCTGACAGGGTGAACGATTGATGAAATGTTTTTACCATCCAGATCAGGCACGGCATGCGCCGCCTACCTTTCTATTACGTGGCCAGCCGGCGCCCTCCCCGGAAGGGCCGGTGCGCGCTGAATTGCTCAGCGAAGGTCTGGCGGCAGCGGGCTTGAGCCTGACGGCCCCGATGGAAACGGATTCACCGACGCTGCGTAAGCGTCTGGAGCAGATTCACACCCCGCGCTATTTGCAGTTTCTGGAAACCATTCATGAGCGCTGGCATGCCATGCCGGGGGCGTCTGAGCTAGTCGCGCCCAACGTTCACCCCTGTGGCGGTGCGCGCCATTATCCGCGCCACCCCATCGGGCAGGCAGGCTTGCATCTGCATGATATGGCCTGCCCGCTGAGTGCCACCAGCTTTCAGGGGGCGCTCGCGTCGGCATCAACGGCGGTCGCTGCTGTCGAAGATGTGCTGCGTGGGGCTGCCCGTTCCTATGCCTTGTGCCGCCCCCTGGCCATCACGCCGGGCCGGATAACGCCGGTGGCTTTTGTCTGATCAACAATGCAGCGCTGGCCGCCAGCGTGCTGCGTGAGAAAGTCTCTAAAGTCGCTATCATTGATGTTGACCTGCACCACGGCAACGGCACCCAGGATATCTTCTACACACGGGGTGATATCTGGACGGGCTCGGTGCACGTTGATCCCACGGATTTCTATCCCTTCTTCTGGGGAGGCGCCGATGAAACCGGCACTGGCGAAGGGAAAGGGGCCAACGTTAATCTGCCACTGCCGTTGGGCAGCGATGGCGAGACCTATCTGGATGCGGTGGCGACCCTGATTGAGCAGCTCAACCACTTCCAGCCAGAGGCTGTGGTGGTGTCGTTGGGGTTGGATATCCACAAGGACGACCCGCTGGCCGGGTTAAGCGTGGAAACCGAGGAGTTTGTGGCCCTGGGCGAGCAGCTGAGCGCACTTTCACCGCCTACCGTGGTGATTCAGGAAGGTGGCTATCCGACCGAGCATCTAAGCGCTAACCTGACCGCCTTTATGCGCGGTTATCTGCGAGGCTGAATGAGTGAGGCAGGGTTGATAAAGACAGGCTTTTACTGGCATGAACGCTGCTTCTGGCATGATCAGGGCGCTATTGGGGTGTTTTCCGCGCCAGGGGAGTTTCTGCAACCGCAGGCTGCCTCGGAAAGCCCCGAGAGCAAGCGGCGGCTGAAGAATATTCTTGAAGTTAGCGGCCTGATCGATGGCTGGCGCCAACAGTGGGAGCACAATGCATGACACCGCTTTATGATCGCGATGGCTGGATCTGGCAGGACGGCGAATGGCTGGAATGGCGAGAAGCCAAGGTGCACGTATTCACCCACACCCTGCATTACGGCATGGGCTGTTTTGAAGGTGTGCGCGCCTATGCAGGCGAGCAGGGCACGGCGCTTTTTCGGGTCGCTGAACACACCCGCCGACTGGCAGAAAGCGCCCATGCGCTGGATATCCCGATGGATTTCAGCGAAGCCGCGCTGATTGATGCCCAGCAGGAATGCCTGCGAAAAACAAGCTCACCAACGCCTACCTCAAGCCAACGGTGTTTCTCGGTGCAGAAGGCCTGGGCCTGCGCGCCAAAGGGTTAAGCACCCATGTGATGATTGCCGCCTGGGATCTGGGGCCTTATCTATCGCCGGAGGCCAAGCGTTGCGGGCTGCGCGCGCTGACCTCCTCCTGGGCGCGCCACCACGTCAATATCAGCCTGTGCCGGGCCAAGACCAGCGGCCACTACGTCAACTCCATGCTGGCGCTGAATACCGCCGTCAAGGCTGGGTTTGATGAAACCATCATGCTCGACCCGGAAGGCTACGTAGCCGAAGCCTCGGCGGCCAATGTCTTCCTGCTGCGCGATGGCGTGCTGCACACCCCGGAAGTCACCTCCTGCCTGCAGGGCATCACCCGCGACAGCGTGATTCAGCTTGCCCGCGACGCACTGGGCATCGAGGTGCGCGAGCGACGCATCACCCGCGACGAACTCTACACCGCCGATGAAGCCTTCCTGACCGGCACCGCCGCAGAAATCCTCCCGTTGCGTGAACTGGACGGACGCAAAATCGGCTTCAGGGCAGGCGCCCCCGCCGTAGATGCCCCTATCCCTGACGACAGCGTCACCGCCCGGCTACAGCAAACCTACCAGCACGCCGTCCGCGGCGAACTGCCCGCGTTCAAGCATTGGTTGATGCCCGCATGACCTGATAGCAAGATGCCCTGAACGGTTCAATCCAGGCAGGGCATGTTGCTCCCTTGTGTGATGACGTAAACTGTCGGGCCAATAAATCGATTTATCAGATAACGACATGACCAGGGATGCGGCATGGCTCACTTACTGCGTATCGTGATGATTCACGGCCACCTCGACGGCGTGGTCGAGTTAAGTCTGGATGGTCACACCAATATCTGCGGCACCAACGCCTCCGGCAAGACGACCCTGCAGCGTCTGGTGCCGGTGTTCTATGGCGAACTGCCTAATCGGGTGGTGCCCAAAACGCGCATGAAATTCGATGCGTTCTATCTGCCCAACAGCAACAGTTACCTTGTCTACGAATATCGCCGTGAAGCGGGTAGCCTGTGTCAGGTGGTATTGACCCGTGGGACGAATGGCGGCGTGGAATACCGTTTTGTGGCGGCCCCTTACCAACCTCAAGATTACCTGCTGGAAAGCCAGGGCAGGGTGGTCGCCCGCGATTATCCGCAATGGCTGAATGGCCTGCGCCATAACGGCATTGCTACCTCCAGCAAGCTCACGGCCACCTCGGAATACCGCGCGGTGATTCAGAACGACTTCACTCCGATCCCCGGTATGGCCTCTCATGGCAACCGTAAAGAAGCGCTCAGGCTGCGCCAGATGGCTGCCCAGTTCAGCCTGGTCAAGCCGGAACACCGCATCCGCCATATGGAAAAGCTGGTCTCGGCGGTGCATGCCAAAGAGGGCAAAATGGATACCCTCAAAACCATGCTGGCGGCGATTTTCGAGGAAGACGGCGTGGAGCTGCCGGTCACCCGGATTCGTAGCAACAAGGCGCGGGACTGGATCGGCCAGATGCGCCAGTCGATGCGTCTGGCGCCCTTGCAGCAGGCACTGGCCGAGCTGCGCGATACCGATGCGGAACTGGCCCGACTCGAGGCCCTGCTGTGGCAGCTCAAGCCCCAGTTGGACGCCGACCGCCACCGCACCGAAGGCGATGCCGCAGATACCGACGCCGCGATCAAGGAACACAAGGCGGCCTTCAAGGCCCAGCAGGAAGACTACGAAACCGCACGCGATGCGTTAAACGACCAGCTCAGCGCCCGTGAAAGTGAGCGTAAGCAGGCCGAGCGCAGCCTGGAAGACCTTCAACAACGCTATGAAGCCTATGCAGACGCCGACATGCCTGCGCTTGAGCGCGACCTGCAGGCGCTGCCGCAACAGCGCGAAAAGCACCAGCAGCTGAAAGAACATCTGGCGTTGATGCAGGAAGCCGCCGAGGCCAGCCAGGCGCGCAAGGAAGAACGCCTGCGCGAGCTGGGGAAACCCTGGCCCGCCAGAGCGAAGAAATTCAGGCCCAGATGGACGCCGTTGGTGAAGAGCAGGCGCAACGCCGTGAAGCCCACTGGAATGACCAGCAGCGCCTGACCGAACGCTATCAGCACCAGCGCCAGACGCTGGATGCCAGTTTTCAGGGGCGTTTGTCGGAAGGCGTGCAGCGTCTGGCCATGCTCAAGGCGGCATTGGAGCATCAAGGCCCCAGCCGCGAAGAAAGCGCCGAGGCCGAACTGGCCCAGGCGCGGCTGGATCAGGCGCAAGGTGCGCTCAATGCGGCGCGTGAGCATCACAACAGCTTGCGCCTTGAACTGGATACCCACAAACGCCAGCGTGAACAGGCCGACAGCGCCTTCAATGCCGCCCGCCAGCAGCTGGCGCTTGCCCAGCAGCACAGCCGCGAACTGCATCGCCAGAAAGATCCGGAACAGGGCAGCCTGCGCCACTTCCTGCGCTTTCATCGCCCCGGTTGGGAGCAGTCTCTGGGTAAAGTGCTGGCACCGGAACTGCTGGAGCGCCGCGATTTGGCACCCGCCATGTTGGAGGAGGAAAACGCCTCCATCCGCACGCCTGAGAGCGACAGCCTGTATGGCCTGCAGGTCAATCTCAATGCCATTGCACTGCCGGATTACGCCCAGGATGAAGCCAGCCTGCTAGCCGCCATCGAGGCCGCCGAGGCCGATGTTCTGCAGGCAGAAGCAGACGTTGAAGCCAAGCAGAAAACTCTGCGTCGCCACAGCGAGCAGGTCACCCTGGCCGAGCAGGCGCTAAGTAAGGCTCGCCTGGCGGTGACCAGCGCTGAAGAAGAGCTTGAGTACGCCCAGCAAGCCCGCCACCAGCTACAGGAACGCCACGCCAACGCCCAGAAGCAGCGTCGTGGCGAACAGGAAACAGCCCTGGCCGAGCAAGAAGCGGTGCAACAGGCCCTGCAAGAAGAACAGCAGGAAGCCCAGGCGCAGCTGGAGGCCACTCATCAAGCCGAGCTTATCGAGCTCAAGGCCGATGCCCAAAGCCAGCAGGACAGTCTGGCCGCGCGTTTGCAGCAGCATAAACAGCAGCTGAACGAACTTAAAAGTGAACACCAGCGCCAGTGCAAGGAGCTGGAGCAGGCCTTTGATCAGGAGCTTCAGGCCAGTGGCGTCGACCCGGTCACCCTGCGCGATACCCGTCAGCGGCTGCAGCAGCTGGAAACGCATATTCGTGAAACGGCGGCTCGTCAGGAGGAACTGGAAAACTATCAACGCTTTATGCGGGTGGAGTGGGGGCAGCAAAAACCGGAACTGATTGAGCAGCTGAGTGAACTGACCCGCAGCTGCGATGAACTCAAGCGCGAGCAGAAAAACCAGCAGCTGGCCTTCAAGGCGGCCCAGGTGAGTTATCGCCAAACCCTCAACCAATTGCAGGAAACCTACCAGCAGGCCGAAGCGCTGCTCGAAGAGCTTAAACCGCTGCTAAAACAGTTGGATGAGCTGGCCTTGAGCGCGGATGCCACGCCCCAACAGGGCGCGCCGGGAGATGTCAGTGAACGCCTGGCACGCGCGCGCCAAGCCCTCAAACAGCGCGCCGAGGCCCGCGATACACTGCGCAAGGGCTGTCAGGAGGTGGAAAGCCAACTGATCAAGGGCGCCAGCAGCGGGTTTGTCGAAATGCTGGAAGGCGAACGCGAAAAACTGCCTGATCGCGAAGACCCACGCCGGGTGCTGCCCCTGCTCGCTGATATGCTCAAACTGCTTGAAGACCAGCAACAGCAGCTGGTGCAGCAGGGGCGCAATATCGGCGATGATCTGGTCAAGTTCTTTACCGTCTTCCGTGATCTTAACCGCCGCATCAGCGCCCAGAGCCGTCGGCTTTCCGACGAAGTGGCGGACGATCTGCGCCTGGAAGGCATCACCAAGGCCGAAGTGCAGATCCAGTCAACCATCGACGAGCTGGGATTTTGGGAACCACTCAAGGACTTCGCCCAGCGCTATCAGCACTGGATGCAGGCGGGCTATACCCTGCCCAGCGATGACTATCTGGATGCCCTGGCGGATGTGGTCGATCTGCTGCGCCATGATCAGCAATACAGCTTTGAAAGCCTGCTGCGCCTGGAACTGCACCTCAACGAAGGCGGTGCGGATCTGATTATCCGTAATGATCGCCAGCTGCTGGAATCCTCCAGCCACGGCATGGCCTACCTGATTCTGTGCAAGTTTCTGCTGGCCTTCACCCGGCTGCTGCGCGGCAAGGCCGAGATCGCCATCCACTGGCCGATTGATGAAATTGGCACCCTGGCCTACCACAACGTCGAGAAACTGTTTGAGGCCTGCGACAGCAACCGCATCCATATTGTCGGTGCCTTCCCCAACCCGGAGTCGGACGTGCTGATGCTGTTCCACCACCGCTACCTGATTGAGCGCGACGCCGATGATAAGGATATCCGCCGCCTGAAACGCATTGAGCCGCGCCTGAGCCCGTTGGCCGCCCGCATCAAGGCGCGCAGCGAGGAGGTAACCGCATGAGCGAGATCAACCTTGCCAGGATGCTCAGCCATGGGCCTCTGCTGGAACGCCTGCTGGCCGGCGAATTTGTCTGCGCGGTAAGCGATGAAAGCGCGTTTCGCCAGCTTCAGGACGACAGCCTGCGTGAAGCGCTGGATGCTTATCTGCGCCCGCTCAACCGGCGGCTGGCCAGCAACGACGAAGGCAGCGTGTATTTCCTGGCCTGGCGGCAGGTGGATGATGCCGCCCGCGAACAGCTTTCCCGCCAGCTTAATGACACGGTCAATCATCTGCTGCCGCTGCTGGAATGGCTGCAGCTGGTGCAGGAAGCGCTGGGGCGTGATGCGGTGCTGGCGCCAGGAGATGTGCTCAAACCCGGCGAACTGCAGGCCAGAAGCGAAGACAACCCCAGCCTGCGTGAGCGCATCGAACGGCTGGCCACCGACAGCTTTTTTGGCTCCCAGAGCGAACAGCTTGATGCCCAGGTCAAGCAGGTGTTCAAGCGCCTGAAAGAGCACGGCTACTTGTTGCAGCCCCACAGCGACCGCCAGGTCTATCGGGTCACCGGCAAGATCGACTACCTGATTGACTGGGTGCGCTTTATTCGCGATGAAGAGCAACTGCCGATTGATACACAGGGCGAGGCCAGCCAGGAGACGCTGCTGTGAGCCAGCTCAACGATGCCCAGAATGCGCCGCTGGAAAGCCGTTTGCTGACCACCGGCGTTGAACGGCTGGCGCTGATTGGGCGCCATGCCGACGTTCTGATGCAAGGCTACACTCAGGATGAAGTGCCCCTGGAAGGGCTGAGCAGTAACGCCCTGCGCAAGTTGCTTGCCGCGCGACTCCTGTGGCGCCCGGACGAGCATAGCGGCGTCAAGCTGACGCCCAAGATGCGCGAACTGATTGCCGATATGGTGGCGGATGAATCGCGTCGTCAGGTGAACGCCGATGTGGCTGACACCCTGGAGCAGATTCGCACCCAGGTCGCCAGTTACCGTGAATCCAGCCAGTTGGGCGATTACTGGCAGCAGGAACAGCAGCTGTTGCGCCTGCGCCAGACGGTGGATGACCTGAACGGCCGCTTTGCCGATGCCATCGACAGCCTGTGGCAGCGGCTTAACAGCGATTTCGGCTTTGTCAGCCGCTTGAATGACAAGGTGCGCGAGAACGAACGCGCCCAGAAGCAGGTAGTGCGCCTGCTGGATGGCCTGGCGCTGATCGATTTCGACGAGCTGATTGATCTGGTGGGTAGCGATGGCACCCTGCGCAAGCTGCTGATCAGCCAGCTTCAGCAGCAGCTTAGCCAGCACTTCACCAGCCTGCGCGAAGTGCAAAGCCGATTGACCGAGCTGATGGCGCGCTTTCGGCGCATGCAGGCACGTAGCCGTCTGGTGTCGGGTATGGCCGCCTTTCTGCGCGAACATCCCGGCTTCACGCCGGGCAACTACGCCCGCCGCAGCGAGGTGCCAGAGCTTTGCAACCGTGCGGCACCGCTGTCAGCGGCTGGGTCTGCGGCGCTGGATCACCATCACGATATGGCCCTGCTGGGCAGTCTGTTGAAAAACCTGCCCAGCGTAACGCACTCTCCTGAGGTAACAGCCGCCGCTGGCCCCACGGTGATGGCAGAAAGTGCCATGGTGGCTGCTCGGCAGCAGGCCCTGAAGCAGGATGTTGAAAATTTCTACCTGCATGTGGTCGATAGCAGTGCCGATGAACCCCTCAGCGCCCTGGCCTACCTGCAGGCAAGCGAGCTGACCTGGCCCGAGGAAATCTGGCTGTATCAGGTGATTGCCGAGTTTCAGGGGTTGGGGCAGCACGAGCAGCAGGCGTTTGATTGGCAGCCGAAAGAGAGCAAAGCCAGCCCCTTTAACGATGTGCGCCTGATTCATGATGTGGCGCTGCGCTTTGCAGGAATTGCATAAGGAAAGGAAAGGGTATGAAACTGTCCGGTCGGGCGCGCAAGAACCTGAATGAAGTGGATCATCTACTGCGCCGTCATCCAGAAGTGGTCAAACCGCGCCGCCAGTGGGTGGATGATGTGGTGGCCTGGTGCCATGAAAACCATATCGACCCCGGCCTGCGTCTGAATGGCCGGGAGCTGCATTTTGACCGCGAGCTGATCAAGCAGATCAACACCACCCTGCTCAGCCAGGGGCAGCCGCCGGTTGGGCGCTCACTTAGTGGCCTGACCAGCCTGGAACAGGCCAAGGAAGGGTTTGACGAAGACAAGGGCAACCGTGAAGGCCCGAGAGCCCAACGGGTGCTGGTCAACGCACCTGCTGACCAGCCTGAATGGCTGGGTAAGGCATCGCGAGCAATTCACGATGTGGATTGGCGCGGCATCCGGCTGGACGCCTGCGATACGCTGATTCAGGTGGAAAACCTCGACTGCTTCTACCATTTCGACCCCACGCGGCTGACGCTGGAGCATTGCCATAAACCCTTGATAGTTTACCGAGGCGACAGCCAGTACGGCGGGGCCTTCCGGCCCCTGGCTGAAGCCTGGCGGAAAACCCGTAAGGCACATTACTACGTCGGAGATTTTGACGTAAAAGGCGTCAGCATCGCGCTTTCCAGCAACGCCACCGCGCTTTTGGTGCCACCGCTACAATGGCTGCAGCACCACGCCACCGGCTTCCACGACCCGCCAAAGCAACTAAAATACCACCCCGCGCTGGAGCGCCACCGCAACGCACTCCCCGCCGCCCACCCGCTGCAGCCCTACCTGGCAATCCTACTCGGCTCACACCGAGGTCTCCGCCAGCAATGGTTCGAAACCCTGGTCAGCGTGCCGCTGCACCAGGAGTGAACAAGCACCCAACACCGTCATTCTGAAAGCACTTCAACACCGTCATTCCCGAAAGAAACCCCATACCGTCATTCCCGAATGGGGTAATCGGGAATCCATTTTGACTTTGCCAAAAGAGGCACAAACGTAGGGTGGCTTCGCGTAGCAAGCCACCAACTCGCCGCAGGCGAGCCCTGTAAGCAGCCTGTTATATCAGCCAACATCTACCAAAAGATGTTAGCCAAAGGCTGGGATTAAAATAAATTAACTGCTAGTCTTAGACTAGTTGAGTAGTGAGAGATAACGAGAATAGTTAAATATAGATTTACTTTTTATACAGTGTTATTGAAACAGCAAATGCTGCACGCAAGCGATTTCTGCAAATGCAGCCTAAGAAGTATTAATTTTGTTGAGAGTCATGCAGTTATATCGGAAAAGGCAGGCTGCATTTGCCCGATAAACGTGCCAGCATGTTCATCCAATCATAGAGCTCGCTGTCTAATACGCTGTTATGCAAGGCGAATCTGAACTCAGAATGAGATAACGACATGGAATATGCAGCAATCGAAGACCTACCTGAGAAAGAAGCTCTAAAAGAATTAAGTTCTTCGGAATTGGATGCGTTAGGGAAGCTTTGGAAAGAAAAGAAAGGTGAGCTTGAAAATTCAGGGGAATATCGAAATTTTATAAAACGAATGCAGAGAGAATGGGCAATTGAAACTGGTATTATAGAAAGACTTTACTCTTGGGATAGAGGTGTAACGGAAACGCTAATTGACCAAGGTGTTGACTCGTCACTTATTAGCCATGTAGGTGGTATTAATAGAGATGAGGCAGAGAATATAGCTAGAATGATTCAGGACCAACAGAGCATTGTTGAAGGACTTTTTTTTCCTTTGTAAAAGGAGAGCAGCCGTTTTCCGAGCATTTTATACGTTCAATGCATGAGCAGTTAACGGCCCATCAAGACTTCACAGAAGCTCTGACGACAGAAGGAAAGATTATTAAAGTTGCCTTGCTTAAGGGGCAGTATAAAAATCAACCAAACAATCCTAAGAGGCAAGATGGCAGCATTCATGAATATTGCCCTCCGGAATTGATAATTGACGAAATGGAGCGTTTTGTAGCTCTTTACTCCCGATACGAAGAGGCTCATATAGCCCCGGAAATTCTATCAGCTTGGCTGCATCATCGATTTACACAAATTCATCCTTTTCAAGACGGGAATGGAAGGATTGCTAGAGCAATAGCGTCCCTTGTTTTTCTTAAGTCAGGGCTTTTTCCCTTAGTTATAAGAGATTCTGACAGAGAGATTCAATACTTTCAGCACTAGGAATGCAGCAGCAGGTAGAGCAAGCGAAACATTCTCAGCAAATCATAAAAAATGCGATAGCCTTGCTAAGCAAGAAGTCCAGAGCAGAAAAAGATCAGATACAAGCCGTATATCAAGTGGCTGAAGAGTTACAATTAATTGTGGAAAGAAAGCTCGGTGAAATTCAAAAGATTTTGGATCCACAGCTATGAAGCATAGACTCAGTTGGCACAGAAACTTATAACGCGAGTATAAGATCAGCAATGGATGGTGATGCGGAGAGCTATTACTTTAGAAGACAAATCATCGAAATGGCAAAGCTCCATGACTACTACGCGAACTGTGATAATTATAAGTCTTGGACAAGGGTGGTTGTATATGCAGAAAAGATATTCGAAATAGTGTTTAGTATCCATGGATATGGCCACAGCAATAACGGCGTGATGGTCGTCTCGGGCTTTACGTTTGAGAAAATACCCTCAGAAGATGGTTCAGAGTCTACTGATGCCAAACCATGCAACCAAGATCTTTTTCAGTTTAACTATCTAGAGGAAAAAGAAAGCATCAAAAAGAGATTTAATGATTGGCTTGATGAGTCTATTACTTTTGCTTTGGCGGAGTGGCAGAGAACAATTGCATAACCAAGCCATGAAATTCGCTCCCTACGGTCGCCGGACCTCGTTTCACTCGGCCGTTTATGGCAGGCGTTAGGTATATCTAATCAGGAGGCATTTAAGTATGGCAACCATGACAAACTGCATTTTCAATGGTCGCACTATTGGCATTGATGAGGCTATTGAGATTAAAGACAGCGGGTCAAGCGCTGCCCTCGATTTTCGGTGTACGGAGTGCAATCAGCACGTCCGTCCTCACCGGTCAGGTGGCCATGCAGCGGCTCATTTTTAACATCTTAAGCGCAACTCAGATTGTTCGCAAAGCCATGTTGCGCGTTAAACTTAACAATTGGTTTCAGGGCAACCCGTAAAAGCGGCATTAAGCAGTCGTGTTGCGCCTAACGAGGTTGCAGAAGCGCGTGGCAAGATGCGCTGACCCAGAGGTGCCGCATATTTCTCCGCGGACCTTGCTATAATGAGAGCAAGGTCGACGTCAACCCTCCGGGTCTGCAAAAGCGCTTATCGTGATTACCTTCCGCCATCTTGAGGTGATTCGTGAAGACCTTGGGGCTCAGGGGGTAACCATTTGATAAGCGTGAGGCTGCTCACATAAAAGTCCAGGCCAATATCCTGGTGATCTTGTTTCCCTGCTTCATCTCTATTTCCCTGCAATCAATGGCGCCAAGCTTGGCAATCAGCTTTTTGGCGGGCTTAACGTTTTCGGCTTTTGAAACCAGGCTGGTAAACCAGCGGCATTGAGTGGCATACACCTGGCTTTCCTTTATCAGCTTTTTCAGAAAGAGCTGTTCGCCCCCTTTGCACCATAGCTCTGCTCCCAGCCCGCCGAAATTCAGCGAGGGGGATCTTGTATCGGTGTTTTGCTCACCGCGATGACGGGCCAGGTTATTGAGCTTAAGCTGGTTGCCTTTAAGTGCTTCATCGAGCGAGGCGTGGAAGGGTGGGTTGCACACGCTGACGTCAAAGAACTCACCGGCTTGAATGATCCCTGCAAAAATCTGATGTTTGTCGTGCTGCATGCGCAGCGTAAAGCGCTCTTTGAGCTGGGGGTTGTGGGCGATAATGGTGGCGACGTTGTCAAGCGACTGAGGGTTGATGTCACTGCCCACGCACTGCCAGCCGTAAATCTGGCAGGCCAGTAGCGGGTATATGCCATTGGCTCCCGTCCCTATATCAAGCAGTTTGACGCCGGGCTGTTCACGCTCGGCGCCAATTCCAGGCAGGTCCGCCACGTAGTGGATATAGTCAGCCCTGCCTGGAATGGGAGGACAAAGCGCGCCCTCCGGAATATCCCAACCGACAATATTGTAGTGCCAGCTTAATAACGCGGCGTTGAGGCGCTTGACGGCCAGTGGGTCTGCGAAATCGATGGAAAGGTTGCCATACGCATTGGGTTTTACATGGCGGGCCAGTGCCGGGTGGCTTTTTACCAGCGTTGGGAAGTCATAACCCTGGTTGTGCAGATTCCTCGGGTGCAGGCCTTTGTGGGCAGGCTTGGTCTGGCTTTTTGTACTTCGATGGCGGTTGCTAGCAGTCATAGGCCCGTGGCTTGGAGTTTTAAGAGTCGAATGGGTGCGGCGGCGTTCGTGATTATAATCTTAATCTGGGTGATGCGGGTACTTGGCAGCTCAAGGCGCGCGAGAAACGGCCTACACCGAAACGATGGCCCACAAAGCCGACGCTTGGAATAGTCTGGACACAGGGCAGCTGCTAAGCTGGCGAAAAACTGCCAATGCCGGAAGGGCCCTTATGGATGTCAGAGTGAATTCCCCCGCACAGATCATCAAGTCGTTTTCCGCCTGGCTGCCCATGCTGTTGGTGGCCTTGCTGCTTTACGGTGTTGTCTTTGTGGGGTTTACCGTGTGGCTATTGATGCAGCCATTGGGGATGGCACCAGCACTGGCCCAGCAGCTGGGGCTGATTATTGGCGCGGTGCTGCTCACCGGCGGCTTTTACCTGTATGTCCAATGGCTGATTGGCTCTCTGGCCGCCTATGAATTATCCCTTAACGGCCAGCTGTTGCGGGTCAGGGGATTTCCGGGCGCGGTTCAATTGACAATGAACTGCCATTGGGGGAGCTTACAAAGGTTCATATCGGCACCCGCACCCACACATTGGAAAAACCTTCCTCCGGCCAGCGAGGAGCCAACAGTAAAGCCGCTGCCCGGATGATGTTTGTGCTCGATGATGGCCATTACTTCAAGCTGGATTACGCCGCCAACGCCTTTGATAACCAGTCTCTGTATGACTTTCTAAGTCATCTTAAACGCAAGGGTGTTGATATCAATATCAGTGAGTAGGCGGGTGATTAACATGCAGTGGTTATTTCACCTTCACTATAGGGTCAACTGGAAAAGGAGTTCAGGGTCATGACTGCAACCGCATCCTCTAACGGACGCTCTCTAGTCGGTCGGTTTTTACGCGAAGAAGCTGCGTTTCTGGTGGCGTTGCTCACCTTTGTGATTTTGCATTTCGGGCTGCATGACACCCTGAACAAGGCCATTACCCCTGAAACCGCTCAACCCCTGGTGGGAGCTCTGTTTGCCGTATGGCTGTTTGCCGTGGTGCTTTGGGCTGCCTTTAATGTGGTTCGACATGCTGATGTTCTGGCCATCAAGCTGGGTGAGCCGCTGGGTACGCTGATTCTTACTCTGGCGGTGGTGGGTATCGAGGTGTCGCTGATCTCAGCGGTGATGCTGACCGGCGCCGAGGCGCCAACAATGGCGCGGGATACCATGACGGCGGTGCTTATGATTGTGTTGGGTGGCCTGACCGGCGCCTCCCTGCTGATTGGTGGTTTCTTCCACGGAGAGCAGGACTACAACCTGCCAGGCGCGCGGGCCTATCTTGGCGTTCTGGTGCCCCTCGCTGTCTTCGCACTTGTTTTGCCCGATTTCACCGCTTCCACGGATAGCCCGACGTTCACTCCCGTTCAGGCAGGGTTCTTTGCGATTATCACGCTGGTGCTTTACGGCATCTTTCTGGCCATTCAGACCCTCCGCCATAAGAGCTATTTTGAGCAACCCATGCAGGAAAGGGCGGCAGACCATGAAGCAGCGCCCGGGCACTCGCATGATCATGGCCCACAGCACGCGACAAGCTACCACGCTGTCCTGTTGCTCCTGACGCTGGTGACCATAGTGCTGCTGGCGGAACTTATCGCCATGATTGTCGATTTTGGCATTGTCCAGGCGGGCGCGCCGGTGGCGTTGGGCGGGGTGATCATCGCCCTGGTGGTGCTTACCCCGGAAAGCATGGCGGCCCTGGCCGCCGCCCGTGCCAACCAGCTTCAGCGCTCGGTGAATCTGCTGCTGGGTTCGGCGCTGTCAACCATTGGCCTGACCCTACCCGCGGTGGTTGCCGTCAGCCTTATAACAGGCGCCAACCTGCAGCTAGGGCTTGATATGGCCCCCATGGTGTTGCTGCTGCTGACACTGGTCGTGTGCCTGATGACCTTTGGAGGCACCCGAACAAATGTGCTGCAGGGTGCTGTTCACATCGTTCTGTTCCTGGCCTATCTGCTGCTGATCTTCAGCCCGTAAAGCGCAATCAGCCGCTATTTTTGCGCTTTGGTATTCATTCAATCAGTTTCTTTTCTTGACCGCCACCTTGCTCCAGCTCAGCAATCGACTCAAGCAAACGTTGAGCGTTTTTGGGAGCGCGCAGCAGGTAGGCGGTCTCTTGCAGCGCCTCATAATCTTCTAAAGAGATCATGACAACAGACTGTGATTTGTTGCGGGTGATAATCACAGGAGAATGGTCTTCACAGACTTGCTCCATTGTTTTGGCCAGATGATTTCTAGCGGCTGTGTAGCTTATGGCATCCATAAAGCGGTTCCTGCATGGAGTGTTGGCCTGTTCAGAACATTGTATATATAAGGCTGTCGCAATCAGCGTTGATGTTGGAAGTAAACTGAAGGTGGTTAAACTTGCCACCTTCAGCCTAGCCGCTGTTAGCGCATTTTAAACGGATTTAGACCATTGGCCTGCTGCATCATCATGCGTTTGGCCAACGGGAAGCGCTCCGCCAGTTGCAGGCTGGCATCACCCAGGCGGCGTAGCGGGGCGGCGCCGGTAAACAGATGGTGGAAGCTTTCGGTGGCGGCAATCATCGCCTGGTTGGCAATACGCCGCTGGATTTCATAGCGGTGCAGGGCGGTACTGTCGCCTACGTCGCGCTGGGCGAGTAGGGTTTCCGCCAGGGCGTCGGCATCGTGTAGGCCGATATTCAGCCCCTGACCGGCCAGCGGGTGGACGACGTGAGCGGCATCACCAATCAGCACCAGGCGCTTGGCGATATAGCGCCTGGCGTGTTGGCGTCGGATTGGAAAGCTGGCGCGTCCGGTGACGCGGATCAGGCTGCCCAGGCGCTTGGGAAAGGCGGCCTCAATGGCGTCTTTCAGGCTCTCATCGCTGAGCATTTCCCGCTCGCGGGTGGCGGTATCGCTGTCGTACCACACTAGGGAGGCATGGTGGCCGGGCAGCGGCAGCATGGCGATAGGCCCGGTGGGGGTGAAGCATTGCCAGCTGACATCCTGCTCGGGCAGCTCGGTTTCCACATTGGTGATCAGCGCCCGCTGGTGGTAGTCATAGGTGGTGATCTCGATCCCAGCCAGCTCACGCAGGGTCGAGCGGGCACCGTCAGCGCCGACGATCAAGCCAGCGTTGAGAATCTTGCCGTTATCCAGCTCGATGACGCGGGCATCGCTGGCGGCCATGGTGGAGACAGGGGCGCAGTGAGTATAGAGAGTAACGCCGGGCATGCGTTCAAGGCGCTCCCAAAGCGCGTACTGCAGAGTACGGTTCTCGATAAATACGCCAAACCGATCCATCCCGCTGTCTTCGGCGGAAAAGTGGCTATGGCCCTTGCCATCCTGGTTCCACACTTCGATATGTCGGAAGGTACAGCAACGTTCTTCAGGTAAGGCGGTATCGCTGGCTTCGATAAACGCCAGCGAGCGGGCATTGAGCGAGGAAATGCGCAGGTCAAAATCGCCTTCAGGGGGCGTGGGCGGTGCGCCTTGCTCTACCAGGCCGACATTCATACCGGCGTAGCCTAGCCGCGCCGCCAGCGCCGCACCCACCATTCCACCGCCAATGATGACCACTTCATGATCGCGTTGCATGCAGATTCTCCTACCCAAAAACGTGACCCAGGCCCACTGTCTGGCCTGAAGTTGTTAAACTGATCATCACAGTATCGTTGAGATGTACAAGCCTTGCCTAGGGGTTAACATTATTCTGTGACCAAATCTTGATACAGGTAAAGAAAATGCACACAAATGTCGAGCAGGCAGGTGAGGCTCTGGCCGATTATATCGACCGCTACCGCAAGCTGTGGGTGATCAGCGGGGCGGGGGTGAGCACCGACAGTGGCATTCCTGACTACCGCGGCGTTGATGGCCAGTGGAAGCGCCCCCGCCGGTTCAGCATGCTGATTTCATGGCTTCGCTGAGTGTTCGCAAGCGTTACTGGGCGCGGGCCCTGGTCGGGTTTCGGGCGCTGAGTGATGCCCCGGTCAGCGGTGCGCATCGTGCCCTGGCGGCGCTGGAGCGCATGGGCTATATCGAACAGTTGGTCACCCAGAACGTGGATCGCTTGCATCAGCGCGCAGGCTCGCAGCGGGTGATTGATCTGCATGGCCGTGCTGATCTGGTGTCGTGCATGTCCTGCCGCTACCGCATGATGCGCCACGCCATGCACGCTGAGATGGCGCGGATGAACCCCGCCTTTGCCCATCTGCAGGCAGGCCACGCGCCTGATGGCGATGCGGATCTGGAGATGGATTTCAGCACCTTCAAGGTGCTGGACTGCCCGCGTTGCAGCGGCATCCTGAAACCCGAGGTGGTCTACTACGGCGATGTGGTGCCCGCCAAGCGCCGTCAGGCGGCTGAAGAAGGTTTGCAGCGTTCCCAGGCAGTACTCACGGTGGGGACGTCGCTGATGGTGTTTTCCGGCTACCGCTTTTGCCGCCAGGCCCATGCCCAAGGTTTGCCGTTGGCGTCGTTATCCCTCGGGGTCACCCGTGCTGATGGACTGATGGCCCAGCGTTGGCAGGCGCCGATTACCCCCGTGCTGGAACACGCGCTGCACTGCCTGCAGGGCAACGCCCGTTCAACGCGCCCTGGAGACCCAGGGGTTGCCCTCGTGCCATAGCCGCCAGGGCGCATCGCGGTCAGCGGGCTGGGCGTAGTCGATACCGACCCGCGGGCCGCTGGCAATCACGGCAGGAGCTGCTGCCTGAGTGATCCAGAGTTGCTCTGAGCGAGTCATGTCATGGCCATACAGGGCTTTATCCACCCTGAGTGCGCGGGTCAGCTTGCCGGGGCCATTACACAGTTGGCGGCCCTTGGCGTTGCGCAGGGCGCGCATGGCGTCTTCACCCTCCACGGGTTCCACGGCGCGGATCAGCACGGCGCAGGGGTTGCCTTCAGGCTGGGTGACCACATTCAACAGCCAATGCATGCCATACACCAAATACACATAGGCGTGGCCCGGTGGCCCGAACATGGCCTCGGTTCTGGGCGTTTTACGCCGATGGGCATGGCAGGCGGAGTCTTCCGAGCCTCGATAGGCTTCGGTTTCCACAATTTGGGCGATCATCAATTTGCCCTGATGAAGGCGTACCAGTTGGCAGCCCAGAAGATCGCGCGCCACCTGCAAGGTATCGCGGTCATAGAAATCTCTGGGCAGCGGCAAGGGGGAGTGAGGCAAAAGCGCCGACGCAGGTGCCGATGTGGATGTGGACGAAGCGCTTGAAAGGCCAGATGGCGTCATCTTGTCGCCTATTACTTGAGTAAAATGATAGGGTATTATAACGCTCAACAGATCAACAGTGGAGACCCCCATGCTGGCATTTGAACACCAATTTGCAACCCTGCCCGAGCCGTTATGGGTTGCCTGCCAACCCACGCCCGTTGAGGCCCCACGCCTGATTGCCTTCAATCAGCCACTGGCCGATGCCTTAGGCTTGGGGGAGGTGCCGGATGATGCCAGCCTGGCTGAGTGGTTCAGCGGTAACGCCCTGCCGCCCGGTGCCGAACCCAAGGCGTTAGGCTATGCGGGCCATCAGTTCGGTAACTTTGTGCCCCAGTTGGGAGATGGCCGTGCGCTGCTGCTGGGGGAAGTGGTTGATCAGAACGGTGTTCGCCGCGATATCCAGCTCAAAGGCAGCGGGCGCACGCCGTTTTCACGCGGTGGCGATGGCCGCTCGCCCCTTGGCCCGGTGCTGCGCGAATATCTGGTCAGTGAAGCCATGGCGGCGATGGGCGTTCCCACGACCCGTGCCCTGGCGGCGGTGGCCAGCGGCGAGCGGGTGATGCGCCAGATGGTCGAGCCGGGGGCGGTGTTGACCCGGGTGGCCGCCAGCCACGTGCGGGTTGGCACCTTCCAGTTTGTGGCGGCGCGTCAGGATCACACGGCCCTCAAGGCGCTGGCGGATTTCGTCATCGAGCGCCATTACCCAGAGGCGCAACAGGCGGAGCAGCCCTACCTGGCGCTGCTCGAAGCCGTCCTGCAGCGTCAGGCGGCGCTGGTGGCCAAATGGATGGGCGTTGGCTTTATTCATGGGGTAATGAACACCGATAACATGAGCATTGCTGGGGAGACCATTGATTACGGCCCCTGCGCCTTTATGGAGCAGTTCGACCCACAAAAGGTCTACAGCTCGATTGATCAGGGCAAACGCTACGCGTTTTCCAACCAGCCGTTGATTGCCCAGTGGAATCTGGCGCGTTTTGCCGAATGTCTGCTGCCGTTACTGGAAGGTGAGCAGGAGACCCGCGTATCCCAGCTGACCGACATTCTGCGTGGCTTTGATGGTGTGTTTGCCGCCGAGCAGCAGCGTATTCACGCCGACAAGCTGGGGCTTGACGCCGATAATGATCAGGCCAGCCAGCTGATGGCTGCCCTTGAAGCCCAGATGCAACAGGGGCGCATGGACATGACTGCCACCTTTGATGCGCTGACCCAGCTGGCCCGAGCGCCGGGCGATACCTCGCGTCAGGCTCTGCTGGCCCTATCGGCCATCCCTGAGGCGCTGGCGCCCTGGGTAGATGAATGGCAAGCACACCAGGTGGCCAGCCAGGATGAACAGCGCTGGCAGGCCATGCGCCAGGCGAATCCGCTGATTATTCCGCGTAATCACCGCGTGGAAGAGGCTATTCAGGCGGCTAATGATGGCGATCTTGCGCCCTTCCACCGCCTGCTGGCAGCGGTGACAACCCCCTATACAGATACCGCTGACACCCGCGAACTCAGCAAGCCAGCGAACGAGCAGCAGCAGGTACTGCGCACTTTCTGTGGCACCTGATACCCGCTGGGTGTGGCAGCCTTGCTACGCGCCGCGTCGCCTGTGGTAAACTGTTCATTCTTACAGGGTGAGAGGGCGGTAGGTGCGCAAAATCATTCATTGCGACTGCGACTGTTTCTATGCAGCCGTAGAAATGCGTGACAATCCGGCCCTACGTGATATCCCCATTGCCATCGGGGGTAGCGTGGAGCGCCGGGGAGTGGTGGCCACCTGCAACTATCCGGCGCGTGCCTTTGGCATTCATTCTGCCATGCCCATGGCTCAGGCGCTGAAGCGCTGCCCGCATCTGACGGTAGTACGCGGCGATATGGCCAAATACAAGGCCGTTGCCCGGGAAGTCTTTGCCATCTACCGCGAGATAACGCCGTTGATTGAGCCACTTTCCCTGGATGAAGCCTATCTGGATGTTTCCGCCATCACCGCTTATCAGGGCAGCGCCACTCGTATGGCCGAAGCGATTCGCGCCCGGGTGCGTGATGAAGTCGGCATTGTGGTTTCCGCCGGCGTGGCGCCCAACAAATTTCTGGCCAAGATTGCCAGCGACTGGCACAAGCCAGATGGCCTGTGCGTGATCCCCCTGAGGCTATAGACGATTTTGTGCGCGAGCTGCCAGTCACCAAGATTCACGGCGTCGGCCCGCGCACCGCTGAAAAACTGCATGGCCTGGGGATCCATACCTGTGCCGACCTGCGCGAGTGGGCACTGGTGGAGTTGGTGGAGCGGTTCGGCCGCTTTGGCGAACGCCTTCACGCCCTGGCCTATGGCCGCGACGAGCGCCCGGTAAAAACCCAGCGCGAACGCAAATCAGTGAGTACCGAACAAACCTACCCGCAAGACTTGCCCACCCTGGAAAGCTGCCGTGAGGCGCTGCCCGCCCTGATCGCCGATCTCGAACAACGCTATGCCAAGCTCGACCCACCGCCCGGCGTGCGCGGCGCCATGGTCAAGGTCAAGTTCAACGACTTCACCCAAACCACCGTGGAACACGCCGACCCCGCCCCGGATGCCGCCCAGTTTGAAGGCCTGTTAAACATTGGCTGGCAGCGCGGCAACCGCCCGGTACGCCTGCTCGGCGTGGGGTATCGGCTGGCGGAAGAAGCCGGTGCCCAGCAGTTGGCGCTGTTTTGATCAGCTTATTAAAGGCTTGACGCCTCTGAAGGGGAGCGTTAAAACAGATGTATGATAGATTGGTTTAACAATGAATAACCGTTGTCCAGTGACTGATTGACGACTTTGCGAGCCTGATATGACTGCTGATAATACCCAACGCCCCCGTTTAGTGTTTGCCCATGCCAATGGCTTTCCGGGGATGAGTTATCGCAGCCTGCTGGCGCCGCTGTCGGAGCAGTTTGATCTGCACCCGCTGGACCGACTGGGGCATCACCCGGAGTACCCGGTGAACCATAACTGGGCGAACCTGGTGGATGAGTTGCTGGCGCAGTTGCCTGCAATGGGCGCGCCGGTATTCGGGGTTGGGCATTCGCTGGGTGGCACCCTGATGGCTATGGCCGCGGCCAAGGCGCCAGAGCGCTTTCACGGGGTCGTGATGCTTGACCCGCCCTTGATGCTGGGCACGGATGCATGGGTGATGAAAGCGGCCAAACGCTTCGGATTTATTGACCGTATCACCCCCGCTGGAAAGACCCTGGGGCGGCGCACCGTGTGGCCGGGCCGTGAAGCCATGGGGATATACCTGCGTCGCCGTGGGCTCTTCCGTCAGTTCACGCCAGAGGCGCTCAATGACTATATTGAAGCGGGAACGCGGCTCCTTGACGATGGCCGCGCTGAACTGACCTTTGACCCCACGATTGAAGTCGCCATTTTTCGCCATCTGCCAGACCACCTGACGCGCCTGCCCAGGCGGCTCAAGGTGCCGGTCAGCATAGTAGCTGGAGAAGCCTCGGATCTGCTGACGGCGGGGCGTATCAAACGCCTGGAGCGCCACGGCTTGCAGGTAGATAAAGTGCCCGGTTCCCATATGTTTCCCATGGAGCACCCTGAAGAGACGCGTAGCGCTATTTTGCCGCCTGGCGGCGGCTAGCCTAGCCTGGCTGCAGCCAGCTTAATTGGCTTTTTTGGCTGATTGTTCGTCGCCCGCCTGCTGGTTATTTTTACTGGCACTATCGGTGTCGGTGGTTTTAGCCTTGGGAGACAGCGTGGCTTTGCTGACGGCTGCTGTGCCCGACGAAGAGGGCGCTTTGTGGGTTCCAGTGTCAAAGATACGTTCGAAAATTTCGTTGGCCGGATCCATATCGATATTGCCACGGAATTTACTGCCATCCTCGATAATCAGGTTAGGGGTAATAATGGTGCCTGAGACATTGGCGCCATCGTGGATAGTGACTTTTTCCAGCGCAACCAGATTACCTTCTACCCGCCCGGAAACATGCAGCGTGTGGGCATAGATATTGCCATCCAGCGAGCCTTCCTGCCCCAGCGTGACTGTTTTTGCCTTGCAGGTCACGGTGCCCTCTACGTTGCCATCAATCGTCAGGTTTTCGTCACTGAAGATATCACCTTGTACGTCGGTATAGCGGCCTATTGAGGAGCCGGATTGGCTTGGCAGTGACGCTTTTGGAGCGCTGTCTGGAGCAATGCTGGCGAGACTGCTTTGCTGCTTGTTCTCGGGCTCAGCGCCTTTTTTAGGAGACACTGACGTTGAGTTGGATTTGTTGAACATCGCTATTTCCCTTGTTGGTTTGTGTGAATGTGTATTCATTTGTTGATTTTTATGAATTCAGCTACTCTAGCATGAAGATTCTAGTCAGTAAGTGTGTCATGTGTGTTTTACATTATTATTCTCACGGATAAATCAAACTTAATGCGCTAGGTCCAGATGACTGATATCGCATATTACCCAAGGCTCTTGGCATGATTGATCAAGGTGTATTGATTCTGGCGGGTGCGCTTTGCATGGTGCTGATTGTGGCTGATGGTTTGCGCCGTCGTCGTAAGAGCCACAAAAATGAATTAGCTGAGGAGGCGGCGGCTGCCCCGGCCTTATCCCAGAAGGTGTTGACGTCGGATCACCCAGAGCAACAACCAATTGATGCTGAAGTGGAATTGATGCCTGAACCGGCTGTGCACCGCGAGGAGCGTGGTAAAAGCCTATCGGCAGGTTGTCATATCGGGCCGGCCACAACGGTGCACGGCCATCTGATTGCGCGTGAGAGTGTAATTATCAAAGGGTGTATTCTCGGAGCCGTACTGGCTGAAAATCAGCGCGTACACCTGGCATCCGGTGCTCATGTGACCGCTTCTATCAAGGGTGGGCAGGTCACCATTGACGGTAAGGTCGAGGGCGATATTCATGCAACACAGCGTCTGGCGCTATTGCAGAAAGCCGATGTGCTGGGGAATGTCACCACCGTTCGATTTGATTGCTTAAGTGGTGCCAAGCTGCATGGTAGAGTGATGGCAGATAGTGAGGTCGGTTAACGCTTTCAGTGTCCGATGGCTCATATAGATTTCTTCATTGCCGTGTATGACTTAACGTGCATGACTTAAGGAGACACCATGTATCTTTCTGTCCAGCTTAGTTTTTATCCACTAACCGATGATTTCAAACCGCCCGTGCGTGAAGTGGTGAAACGCCTGCAGGAAAGCGGCCTGGAGGTGTACCCCAACCGTATGAGCACCCAGGTGTTTGGTGAGTTTGATGCCGTCATGGCAGCGTTGTCTGATGTGATGAAGTGGTCATTTGAAACCTATGGCAAAGCTGCCTTTGTCGCCAACTTCCTGGAAGGGGATCGCCGCCCTGAGGGTGCATGAGGCGCCGGGGCCTGTGATTGCCAGCCACAAAAAAACCGCCCTTTCGGGCGGTTTTTTAACATCTGACGTGAGAGATTGCTCAGGTCAGTGCCTCAAGGCAGGCCTCAACAATATCCAAGCCTTCATTGAGAACGCTGTCTTCGATAGTGACAGGCATCAAGAAGCGGATGGTATTACCGTGCAGACCACAGGACAGCAGAATCAGGCCGTGCTCACGCGCCTTGGCGCAGACCTTGGCTGTCAGTTCCGGATCAGGTGTGTGGTTGGCCTTGTCTTTGACCAGTTCGAATGCCGCCATGGCGCCCATGTTGCGAGCGTTATCGACACAATCAAACTTGTTTTCCCAGCCGCCGAAACGCTCGGCCAGTTTATTACCCAGTGCCTGGCTTTTCTCGAGGATGTTTTCTTCCTCGAAAACTTCCATCACGGCCAGTGCAGCCGCACAGGAGGTCGGGCTACCGGTGTAGGTGCCGCCCAGTGAGTTAGGGCCGGAAGCATCCATATGCTTGTCGGTGCCCACAACCGCTGAGATCGGCATGCCGTCTGCCATGCTCTTGGCCATGGTCATCAGGTCCGGCTCAACGCCGCTGTGTTCAATGGCGAACATCTTGCCAGTACGCCCAAAGCCAGACTGGACTTCGTCAATGATCATCAGGATGCCGTGCTCGTCACAGATCGCACGCACCTTCTCAAGGAAGCTCTTCGGCGCCGGGTAGAAACCGCCTTCACCCAGCACAGGCTCCAGTACGATAGCCGCAGTGTTGTTGACACCGGCATCGGTTTTCAGCGCCATGTGCAGGCCGCGCAGCGCTTCGTCTTCGCTTACGCCATGGTAATCAACCGGGTAGGGCGCACGGAAAACAGTGCCCGGCATGGGGCCGAAATCGGTCTGGTAAGGAGCGACCTTGCCGTTCATGGCCATGGTGTAGAAGGTACGCCCGTGGTAGCCGCCATCAAAACAGATGATGTTGGAACGGCCGGTAGCGGCACGCGCAATCTTGATGGCGTTTTCCAGTGCTTCAGCGCCGGAGTTAGCCAGCATGACCTTGGCATGGCCGCGAACAGGGACGATCTGGCTGAGCTTTTCAGCTACCTTCACGTAGCCTTCATAAGGCATGACGGTCTGGCAGGTGTGCATCACCTTATCCAACTGCGCTTTGACGGCGGCAACGACTTTAGGATGGCGATGACCGACGTTGAGTACACCGATACCGCCCGCGAAGTCGATGAAGCGGTTGCCGTCGGCATCCCAGATTTCAGCGTTTTCAGCACGGTCAGCAAAGGCCGTGGCGGGGCTGGCAGCACCGGCAGCAACATATTTGAGTTTCAGTTCGTTCAGTTCTGCGTTACTCATGGTGTCTCCTCTTGTGAGTGACGACTCAATAGAAAAGTAATATTCAGCTTGGCGTCTAAGGTAATGTCACGCACCTTGCGTTAGCGTGAATGGCCTTTAATTGTGGTTCATATTGTAACGCTTTCAGCACCATTTATACACTTTAGATATAAGTAGCTGTTTTTTAAAGCTTAAAGCGGTATTTTGAATTGCTTATAAGATGCCCAGTGCTTTAAGTCCGTCAATCTGGGCGTTGTCCAGCCCCAACTGTTCCTTGAGTACGGCGTCAGTATGCTCGCCCAGTGTCGGTGGGGCACTCTGGGCACTCATCTGGATCCCGTTGAAGCGGATAGGATTATTGACCAGATCCACTTTACCACTTGCAGATTGTGGATGTTTCAGCTGTTGCTTGAGTTCCCGCGCCTTGACGTGAGGGTCATCGAAAACGCGATCCAGCGTATTGATGGGGCCGGCCGGTACGCCCACAGCTTCAAGGGCGGCAAGCCATTCGTCAGTGGTACGGGTGGCAAGCACTGCCTGAAGTTCTGGAATCAGCTGTTCGCGATGGCTGACTCGGGCGCCGTTGGTGGCAAAGCGCTCATCGTGGGCCAGTTCGCTGCGTTCGAGCACCTGACAGAGACGCTGAAATTGGCCATCGTTGCCTACCGCCACAATCATATGGCCATCAGCTGTGGTAAACGCCTGATAGGGAACGATATTAGGGTGAGCATTACCCAGGCGCTGGGGCACCTTGCCAGAGGTCAGGTAGTTAAGCGCCTGATTGGCCAATACGCCAACCTGTACGTCCATCAGCGCCATGTCAATATGGGTGCCTTCGCGGCTGGCGGCGTCCTGCTTATCTCGGGCATAGAGAGCAGCAAGAATGCCGTTGGCTGCATAAAGGCCGGTAAAGATATCGGTAAAGGCGACGCCTATCTTGACCGGGCCACCGCCGGGCGTGTCATCCGGCTGGCCGGTCAGGCTCATGATGCCGCCCATGGCCTGGATCATGAAATCATAGCCTGCCCGGTGGGCATAGGGGCTTTGCTGGCCGAAACCGGTAATGGAGCAGTAGATCAGTGCTGGATTGACTGCTTTCAGGCTCGCGTAATCCAGACCGTATTTCTTGAGTCCACCGACCTTGAAGTTTTCGATCACCACGTCAGATGTCGCCGCCAGTTCCCGCACCAGTTTCTGGCCTTCGGGCCGGGAGATATCCACGGTGACCGAGCGCTTGCCGCGGTTGGCAGACAGATAATAGGCCGATTCGCCGCGCTGTTCGGGCTGCTGACTTGCCAGCCAGGGTGGGCCCCATTGGCGGGTGTCGTCACCCTTGTCCGGGCGTTCTACCTTGATGACCTCGGCACCCATATCGGCAAGCATCTGGCCGCACCAGGGGCCAGCCAACACCCGTGACAGATCAAGCACCTTGACGCCAGCCAGCGGCGCTGGGGGAGACTGTTGCATTGTGATGCTCCTCATAAACCGTTATCGAAAACGCTTCGCCGCAGCGAAGCGCTCAAAATGCCAAGCGGTTTAGAAGAACGCCTGAAGACCCGTCTGGGCGCGACCCAGAATCAGCGCATGAATATCGTGGGTGCCTTCATAGGTGTTGACCGATTCCAGGTTGACCATATGGCGAATCACCCCGTATTCATCGGAAACACCGTTGCCGCCGTGCATGTCGCGGGCCATGCGGGCGATGTCCAATGATTTGCCGCAGTTATTGCGCTTGATCAGCGAGATCATCTCCGGTGCCCAGTTGCCGCTGTCCATCAAACGGCCCACCTGCAGGGCAGACTGCAGCCCCAGGGTAATCTCGGTTTGCATATCGGCGAGTTTTTTCTGAATCAGCTGGGTTTGTGCCAGCGGGCGACCAAACTGCTTGCGATCCAGGGTGTACTGGCGGGCGGCATGCCAGCAGAATTCAGCGCTGCCGATAACGCCCCAGGCGATGCCGTAACGCGCCTTGTTGAGGCAGCCGAAAGGCCCTTTTAGGCCGCTAACGTTAGGCAGCAGGTTTTCTTCCGGTACAAAGGCGTTATCCAGCACGATCTCACCGGTGATGGAAGCGCGCAGAGAGACCTTGCCTTCAATTTTCGGCGTGGTGAACCCTTCGGTGCCACGCTCGACGATAAAGCCCTTGATCTGATTGTCATGGGCGGGCGATTTGGCCCAGACCACGGCCAGGTCGGCAATCGGGCTATTGGTGATCCAGATTTTGGCGCCGGTCAGGCGGTAGCCGCCATCCACTTTTTCGGCACGGGTGACCATGGAACCCGGGTCGGAGCCATGATCCGGTTCGGTCAGGCCAAAGCAGCCGACCAGTTCGCCGGTGGCCAGGCGCGGCAGAAACTTCTGTTTCTGTTCTTCGCTACCGTAGGCTTCGATGGGATACATCACCAGCGATGACTGCACGCTCATTGCCGAACGGTAGCCGGAATCAACGCGCTCTACTTCCCGGGCAATCAAGCCATAAGCAACGTGGTTGACGCCTGCACCGCCGTACTCGGGGAGACCGTCGCGCCCAACAGGCCCAACTCACCCATTTCGGTCATGATCTCGCGATCAAAACGCTCTTCGCGAAAAGCAGACAGTACGCGGGGCTGAAGGTTTTCCTGGCAGTAATCGTAAGCGGCGTCGCGAATCTGACGTTCTTCGTCGGTTAACTGCTGTTCGAGAAGAAGCGGGTCATCCCAGTTAAAGCGGCTCATGGCGTGTCCTCGTCGTTATAACTTGTGCGGTTGAAGCGTGAAGCTCCTGACCCAGCTAATTTATCGTTGTTATTTAAAAATTTCTACATTTTTTGAAATTTTTTATTGAGGCCCTCAGGCAAGCCCCTGTTGATGCATGGCCTCGGTGATGATGGGAACGGGTGTCATCAGGTGGTCGTGCATCATGGCCATGGCGTCTTCATGGCGGCGCTCCAGCGTGACGTCAACCAGCGCTGAGTGCTCCTGGCGCTTCTGCTCCAGTGCCTGCTCGGAGAAGACTGTCTCTTTCAGCCATAGGTGGCGGTAGCGTTGTACCTTATCAAACAGTCCAGCACGCACCTGCAGCAGGTGGGATGAATTACAGCCACTGACAAGCGTGGTATGAAAGGTGCTGTGTCGCTCATCCCAGATAGCGAGCAGCCCTTCGGGGGTATTGCTGGCGCTGACGATATTCAGGTGGTGGGCCTTGGCGACGACATCGGCTTCCCAGGCGTCATCGCCGCGCTCGATCGCCAGCCCCAGCAGCATGGCCTCAAGCTGGGCGCGGGCATCGTAGATATCGTGCAGCTCTGCTAATGACATAGGCGCCACCCGGTAGCCACGCTGGCTGATGGCCACCACCAGATGCTCGGCCACCAGCTGCGAGAGCGCTTCACGCAGCGGGCTGATGCCCAGGTCATAATAGGCCTTGAGGGCATGCATGCGTAGCTTTTCACCGGGTGCAAAGGTGCCTTTGATAATGTCGTTCTTGAGCAGCTGGTAGGCGCGAATGCCCAGGTTTTCGCGCACACCGTCCTTGGGCATTGTGGTGTCTTTGGTCGTCGGTGTGACTAACGGCGACGTTGGCGCCGGAGAAAAATACGAGAAGACATGGGGAAGAATCCATAAACTGGCGAAACAGCGAAATTTTATCCTCCCATCATAAGGGATTCTGGAGGTAGATAGCATGTGGGATTTTGTCGTCGTTGGCGGTGGTATTCTGGGAATGTCGACCGCCATGCAGCTGAAAAAAGCCTATCCGGACAAACAAATGCTGGTGCTTGAAAAGGAAAACGGGCCAGCACAGCATCAGACAGGGCATAACAGCGGGGTGATTCATGCAGGCGTCTATTACACACCGGGCAGCCTGAAAGCCAGGTTCTGCCTGGAAGGCAATCGCGCTACCCGTGATTTCTGCGATGAACACCAGGTGCCCTATGATATCTGCGGCAAGCTTCTGGTCGCCACCAATGATCTGGAAAAGCAGCGCATGCAGGCACTGTGGGAGCGCACCCAGGCAAACGGCTTGGAGCGAGAGTGGCTGGAAGCGCAGGCGCTGGCAGAACGTGAGCCCAACGTCACTGGAGTGGCGGGGATTCATGTGCCCTCCAGTGGTATTGTCGATTATGCTCAGGTTGCCCGCGCCATGGCGGATGAATTTCAGCGCCTGGGTGGCGAAATCAGCTATGGCCACGAGGTGGTCGGGCTGGAAGAGCGCCCGGCAGAAGTAGTGGTTACCAGTCAACAAGATAGCAGCGAGCATGTTGTGACCAGCCGCTATCTGGTCAGCTGCTCAGGCCTGATGGCCGACAGGGTTGTCCGCCTGCTGGGTAAAGACCCTGGCTTCACGATCTGCCCGTTTCGCGGTGAATATTATGTGCTGCCTGAACACCATCAGCGGGTCGTCAACCATCTGATCTACCCGATTCCAGATCCCAGCATGCCGTTTCTGGGCGTGCATCTTACCCGGATGATTGATGGCAGCGTTACCGTTGGCCCCAATGCGGTGCTGGCCTTCAAACGCGAAGGCTATCGCAAGCGCGATATATCGCTTGCGGATATGGGCCAGATGCTCACCCATGGCGGTATTCTCAAGGTGCTGGCCAAGAATGCTCGCCCTGGGCTGATGGAGTTGAAAAACTCACTCTATAAGCGTGGTTACCTGGCCTTGGTGCAAAAGTACTGCCCGAGTATTACCCTGGATGATCTTCAACCTTACCCGGCAGGCGTGCGTGCCCAGGCGGTGTCCCATGATGGCAAACTGGTGGATGATTTCCTGTTTGTGAATACCCGACGCACCTTGAACGTGGGCAACGCGCCTTCCCCCGCAGCGACCTCTGCACTGCCGATTGGCGCCCATATTGTCAGCCAGGTAAACCGTATGGTTGAGGCGTGAACCCTATCTGGATAAGCTTTGCGTTTACGCCAGCGTTAATCGACAGTGGCCAAGCGCTTTTAAGACATGCTAGTTTTTGTTACACAATCTGAACGCCTGTCAGCCAACCCTGATCCCGTCGTTCAGTTGATGCATTTGATAGATGCGTGTGTCATATCAATAATAATGCCCGAGAGGGCGAAGGAGTGCGTATGCAATCTCATAAAGCTTTCACAACCGTTACCACCCTGGCCGCTGCGTCCATGTTGGCCGTAGCGCTACCCGCCTCAGCTCAGCAGCTCTCAATTGCCACTGGTGGCACGGGCGGCACCTATTACCCGATGGGCGGCGGCTTTGCCGAGATGATCAATAATCATATTGAAGGCGCTCAGGCGACCGCTGAGGTGACCGGTGCCTCGGTTGAAAATATGGGCTTGATCATGCGTGGTGATGCGGATATGGCGCTGGCTCTGGCGGATACCGTCTATCAAGCGTATACCGGTACTGGCCATTTTGAGGGCCGCCAGATTGAGGACACCCGTGCTCTGGCCTCGCTGTATCCTAATGCTGTCCAGTTGGTGACGTTGGCTGAATCGGATGTGCATTCCATCAGCGACCTGGCGGGCAAACGGGTTTCTGTCGGGGCGCCGGGTAGCGGCACCGAGCTGAATGCCCGGGCGCTTCTGGAAGCCAATGGCATCAGCTATGACGACTTCGACCCTCAGCGCCTGAACTTCAATGAAACCGCTGATGCCATTCGCGATGGCGATATCGATGCAGGTTTCTGGAGCGTTGGCCCACCCACCAGCTCGATTCTGAACCTGGCAACCACTCGTGATATTCGCTTGGTGGGCCTGTCGGACGAAGAGATTGCCAATGCTCAGGAAGAAGTAGCGGTCTTCGCCCGCTATGAGCTGGGTGAAAATCTCTACGAAAGCATGGACGAAGCGGTGCCGACCATTGGTGTTCCCAATGTACTGGTGGTCAATGCGGCCATGGATGAAGAGCTGGCCTATCAACTCACCGAGCTGTTATTCGAACAGACCGATGAGCTGATTGCCGTTCACCCGGCGGCTAACGACACCACTATTGACTTCACTCTGGAATCAACGCCAGTGCCGCTGCATCCGGGGGCTATCCGTTATCTGGAAGATGCCGGTGTCGACGTGCCGGATCGTCTTCGCCCCTGAGCGGGGTCTGCTGATTTATTAACAGGTGTCAGGTTGCCATGATCAACATCATGCTTTGCCTGCTTCCCTGGGCAAGGCGCTGGCAGAGGTTGGTTCTGTTGGCTGTCTTCGTCACCTCTCCTGCAGCCGGAGCAGAGTCAGCCTCTGCTCCGGCTGTTGGCTATGAGCTGGTGGTTGAGCGCAATGTTCAGCCAGGTTCCCCAAGTAAGCAGCGGCTGATCACCATCCCTATGCCCCAAGGGGCGCGGTGGTGTGTGAAGTGGAATCACTCCGTTGCTCAGTTTGTGGTGCTTGACTGCTACCGGAACGTAGCAGGCCGAATGGTACTGGAGCGCAGCCATCAACCGGATTTTGCAGCCGGTCTTGGCCACGTTCTGGGGCGGGGCGTACAGGTATCAGATGGCGAGGGTGGCTACTGGATCAAGGGGATTGACGAACCGGTGCCCGGCAACCGCTACGCCTTGCGTGTCGGCGCCATGCGGGTAAACCATCGCCTTGTCTGGCCAGCGCAAGCGCCCACTAAAAGCGTCAGTATCAGTGAACAGGCGGCGGGGGAACGGGTGATTATTCAGCTTCAGGAAGCGGGCTATCAATAACTACTAACAAGCAAATCCTATAGGGCCAGGTGAGAATTTCATGAATGAACCCAAACAACCTGCGGTGGTGATGCCAGGCGGCAAAATACCGCATTCACGCCCGATTTTATGGTGCATTACGGCAGTGGCCGTCGGCTTGTCGCTGTTTCAGCTTTATTCAGCGGGTATCCAGCCGCTGGGGCTTTTCTATCAGCGTAGTATCCACCTGGCGCTGATCATGATGCTGGCCTTTCTGATGTTTCCTGCCTTTGGGCCGCATCGCAAGCGCGGCCTGCTGGCAGGCGCGATTGATACGCTGTTCTTTATTGGCGCCATGATTACCGGTGGCTATCTGGTGTTGTTCCTGGATGACATCATTAATCGTGCCGGTTTCTGGAGTGACACCGATATTCTGGTGGCCTGTATCGCCACCTTTACGGTGCTTGAAGCCAGTCGGCGCGCCGTGGGTATCAGCATGACGATCATTGGCACCATTGCCATTCTTTATGCCATGGCGGGGCCGCGGGGGATTTGGCCTGGCTGGGGGAGTGGCTGCCGGGGATTCTGGCTCATCGTGGCTATAGTCTTGATCGTATTGCCGGGCAGCTGTATCTGGGCCAGGAAGGTATCTTTGGCTTGCCGCTGGGGGTTGCCGCGACTTACATCTTTATTTTTGTGCTGTTCGGCGCCTTTCTGGAAAGTACCGGGGCAGGTAAGTTTTTCATTGATATGGCCTACGCAGCCACGGGGCGCCAGCGCGGTGGCCCCGCCAAGGCATCGGTAATTGCCTCGGCTGGCATGGGGTCGATTTCCGGCAGTGCGATCGCCAATGTGGTCACTACCGGTGCCTTTACCATTCCACTGATGAAAAAACTGGGTTACAAGCCCAAGCAGGCCGGTGGCATTGAGGCTGCGGCGTCTACCGGGGGCAGATTATGCCGCCTTTGATGGGGGCAGGGGCTTTCCTGGTTGCCGAGTATACCAATACGCCTTACCTGGATATCGTCAAGGTCAGCATCTTCCCCGCAGTGCTGTACTTTGCCACTGTTTACCTATTTGTGCATATCATCGCCCTGAAACAGGGTATGCAAGGGATGTCACGCAGCGAGTTACCTCAGATGCGTGATGTCATGCGCGATGGCTGGCATTTCCTGTTGCCGCTGCTGGTGCTGGTATGGCTGCTGGCAATGAGTATGTCGCCGATGCGGGTTGGCTACTATGCAGTGATCACCATGGTGGCAGTTGCCGTGCTGCGTTATGTCGTGTGGTTTTTCTTTGTGGCCCCGGGGCAAGGTCAGCCGGTGACGGCCAGCCGGATGAAAATGGCGCTGGCCAGCGGTTTACGCAAGCTGATTGAAGGGCTGGAGCTGGGGGCGCGCAACGCGGTGGCGGTGTCCATGGCCTGTGCGGTAGCCGGTATTATCGTTGGCGTGGTAGGCCTGACGGGCCTGGGGTTGAAGTTTTCCTCGATGATGATGGCGTTTTCCGGGGTAACCTGATTCTGGCGCTGGTGATGGTGTTGTTGGCCAGCCTGATTCTGGGCATGGGCTTGCCAGTAACCGCCAGCTATATCGTCCTGATTGTGCTGGTTGGGCCAGCGCTGACCCAGGAGTTTGGTATTCCGCTATTGATCGCCCACCTGGTGGTGTTCTGGTACTCCCAGGATTCCAATGTGACCCCGCCGGTTGCCCTGGCTGGGTTTGCCGGGGCTGCCATTGCGGGCAGTAAGCCCATGGAAACGAGCTTCCAGGCCTGGAAATTTGCCAAGGGGCTTTACCTGATTCCGCTATTTATGGTGTTCAACCCGGAAATCATCATGGGCGGGCCGGTTGCGGTGGTGATTTGGACGGGCTTTATTGCCCTGCTGGCCCTTGGGGCCTTTGCGGCGGCCTTGGAAGGCTACCTGTTTACTCACATGGGGCTGCTTTCACGTCTGGCTATCGGGGGGCGATTGTGGCGGTTTTCTACCCTGATTTCATGATTGAAGCCGCGGGTGCGGTGGTGATGGCCGTCGCCATTGTCGCCAACTGGTTGGCGAGCCGTCGGGAGTCTTCACCGCAATCGGCTTGAATAAAAGCCATTGGTCAGCAAAAAAGCCCGGCGCTTTAACGCCGGGCTTTTTTACGTCACAAACTTGTTTCACTTAATAAGCAAGATTAGGCAGCTCAAAAAATGGATTCAGGTGAACCTGTCCCTTGAGAGCCACTGATCTCTTCCACTTCCTGGCTGACCGAGCGAGATTGATAGCCGGGCAGGTGATCAACATCAAACAGCTCTGAAATACCGCCCGATTGACCGTCACGCAGGCGGCGTCCTGTGTCAGGATCAATACGTACGCTGACAACCGTCTCGGGTTGTTCGGGCCAGGCTTCCGGCTGACCTTCCAGCGCATCGCGCATAAAGCTAATCCAGATCGGCAGTGCCGCATTGGAACCGTATTCAGCGATACTTTCGTTGTTATCCTTGCCCACCCAGACCGTGGCCACCAAATCACTGTTAAAGCCTGCAAACCAGGCGTCGCGCTGATCATTGGTAGTGCCTGTCTTGCCGACAATGTCACTGCGTTCAAGGCTTAAAGCGGCTCTGGCGGTGCCTCGTTCAACCACTTCGCGCAGCATATCGCGAATAATATAGGCGGCTTCCGGGTCGACCACCCGAGGGGCGACGGGAAACTCCCGGCCATCAATTTCAACACTTTGCTGGTCTGGCGGGCAGCTTTCACACACAACCCGAGGCGTGGCCTCGTAAATTACTTCGCCGTTTTCCTCGCCTTTGGTAACGCGGTGAATGTACCAGGGGTGAACTTTGAAGCCGCCATTGGCAAGAATCGCGTAGGCATTGGTCATTTCCAACGGCGTCAGGCTGGCGCTGCCGAGTGCCAGTGACAGACCTCTAGGCAAGCGTCCAGGTTCAAAGCCAAACCCTTCCAGGTAGTTGATCGTGTAGTTGAGCCCCATTTCACGCAGGATACGGATCGTCACCAGATTGCGTGAACGGGCCAATGCCGGGCGCAGGCGCATCGGCCCCAGAAAGTCGCGGCTTGAATTCATCGGGCGCCATAAAGAGTTGCTACCATCCGCCTGCACCAGCGGTGAATCATTGATGATGGTGGCAGCGGTCATCTCGCCGCTATGCAGAGCCGTCACATACACAAAGGGCTTGAAGATTGACCCTGACTGCCTTTCTGCCTGTACTGCGCGGTTGAACTTGCTGGCATTGAAGTCAAAGCCACCCTGAAGGGCAACAATGGCACCATCATCGGGGTTCTGCACGACCAGAGAGCCTTCCACCTGGGGGCGCTGTGACAGGCGCAGGTTGGCGTTCTCGTCTTCAATAACTCTTATCAGGTCGCCACTTTTGGCAATCTGGCCGGCTGATGTGGGGGCGGCACCCCGGCTGCGTGGGCTCAGGTAAGGCTGTGCCCAGGCCATGCCTTCCCAGGGAATCGTGCGAATTTCGTTATCCTGGGTGAGTACCTGCATTTCTCGACCGAGGGTTTCAACGACGATCGCTGGCTCCAGAACGCCGTAACTGGGGGTGTTCTGTAGCACTTGAATCCAGTTGCTGACATCGCCATCGAAGCCATCGACCACGGTCTGGCTTCGCTCAGCGGCCTGACGGGCGGTCTCGCGAATTTCGGGGGATTCGCCCAGCTCTTCTTCCAGGCCTCGGGTAGCGGTGTTTTCCTGAGCTTCAACCAGGCTGGCCGGGATGTCACGCTCTTCCGGCCCTCGCCAGCCGTGGCGCCTGTCGTAGGCAAGCAGGCCGTCAGCAAGTGCCTGCTGGGCATAAGGCTGAAGTTCGCTGTCCAGCGTCGTGTAAATCCGGTAGCCGCCGGTATAGGCATCGTTGCCGAACTCATCCATGGCGTATTGACGTGCCATTTCGGAGACATAGGCAGCATCCACTTCAGTTTGCGTGCGATGTCGCTGAGCGGTAATGGGTTCCTGCACCGCTTGCTGATAGGCGTCCTGGTCGATAAAGCCAAGTTCGCGCATGCGAAACAGAATCCAGTTGCGGCGAATTAGCGAGCGCTCTGAGTTAGCCAGTGGGTTAAACGCTGAAGGTGCCTTGGGCAAGCCAGCGATCATCGCCGTCTGGGCGAGGCTTAGCTCGCTAAGGGGTTGGTTATAGTAGGTTTCTGAAGCAGAGGCGATGCCGTAGGCGCGGTTGCCAAGAAAGATCTTGTTAACATAAAGCTCAAAGATGTCTTCCTTGTCGAGCACCTGCTCCATTTGCAGCGCCAGCAGGATTTCACGAATCTTGCGGGTAAAGGTCTGCTCAAGGGTCAGCAGGTAATTTCTGGCTACCTGCATGGTAATCGTTGAACCACCGGACTGAATTGCTCCGCCACTTTGCGCCAGCTCAACCGCCGCGCGGGCCAGGCCACGCGGGTCTACCCCGGAGTGTTCGAAGTAGCTCTGGTCTTCTGCCGCAATCAGGGCATCAATCATAGGCTGGGGAATATCGGCAAAGTCGACGGGAATACGCCGTTCTTCACCGAATTCACCAATCAGCTTGGCATCACGGGTGTAGATGCGAAGCGGCGTATGCAGCTCGAAATCCTGCAGCTGACGCACGTCCGGAAGGCCAGGGGCAAAATAGAGTGCCGCACCAATAACAGCCAGCGCAACACCACCGGTGAGCGATACCAGCATGAAAAACAGAGATAAAATGATATTACGGATCAACTTCATGAACAAAAGCCCCTGTGGGCGATAAGGTGTGTTGTCACGTTTGATGATACACAGCAATCTAAAAGTAGACATACATGATAAGCGGGCATTATAGGAAGCTCAGCCTGCTCTCACCAGTGTTGATGTGATAAAAGCTGCTGGGTGTGCACATCGTTAAACTGATGTAACCTTTACAAAGCGATCTTATTTGCGGGAGTCAAATTCAATAATGCGCTTACTAAAGCCTAGCAAAGGGCTGATTGGCGTGGATATCACGTCGGCTACTGTCAAGCTGCTTGAGCTCAAGCCAACCGCTGGAAACTATGAGGTAGCCAGCTATGCTGTGCGGCCATTACGCGATGGAGCGGTTGTTGAGCGCCGCATTCAGGATATCGATGATGTGGCCAGTGTACTTAGCCGAGCCGTTGAACATGCCAGGCCATCTACCCGTAAAGCCGCCGTGGCCGTCCCTGCCAGTGCAACCATCACCAAGACCTTATCTTTTCCGCTGGAGCTGAGCGAAGAAGATATTGAAGAACGCATTATTGAAGACCCTGAACGTCATATCCCGTTCCCTTTTAATGAGGTAGCGTTTGATTTTCAGCTGCTGGGACCTTCGCCGTTCAATGAGGATGAACAGCAGGTACTATTGGTTGCCTGTCGCCAGCAGGATGTCCGGCAACTGACGGAAACGCTGGAAAAAGCAGGGCTTGAGCCAGAAGCTGTTGACGTGGAAACCTTTGCCGTTGAGCGCGCTTTCGATTCACTACGTCGCCAGTTAACCACCAAGGGTGAAGCTTCGGCCTGCGTGGCGCTGGTGGATATTGGTGCTCATATGAACGCCTTTCATGTGATGCGCGAAGGGCATATTGTTTACAGTCGCGATACCGTGTTCGGCGGACGTCAATTAACGGATGCCATTCGTGAACGCTATGACCTTTCGATGGAAGAAGCCGGGTTTGCCAAAAAACGCGGCGGTCTGCCGGAAGATTATCACGCCGAGGTGTTAACGCCTTTTCTGGAAACCGTCGTCCAGCAGGTGGGGCGTTCACTGCAGCTTTATTATACCGCGGGGCGCCACCACGAGGTGAAGGAAATCGTACTGGCCGGTGGTTCAAGCGTCATTCCCGGCTTAGCCGAGCGAATTGCCGAAGACAGTGGTATGACCGTTACCATTGCCAATCCGTTTCAACACATGCTGGTCAGCAAGCGCCTCAAAAAAGACGCTTTGAGCAATGATGCGCCTGCCATGTTGACGGCGTGTGGCTTGGCCATGCGAGCCGGGCAATAGGAGAACTGGGCTATGAGCATAATGATTAATCTGCTGCCCTGGCGAGAGGTCCGGCGTGAAAAGCTGACCCGACGTTTCTATACCCTCTTGGTGCTGGCTCTGCTTCTGGGTGCTGCGCTGGGTGGCGCCATCGCTTTTTATTATTACGCGGAGCTTGAAGCGCAGCAGCAGCGTAACGACTTCATTCGTCAGCAGGTCATCCAGCTTGATGCGGATATTCGTCGCGTCAGTGAGTTCAAGGCCGACGCCGATGAGTTAAGCAAGCGGTTAGCCTCGTTTCAGAATCTACAGAATGCGCGTGGCGCCACGGTGGCGGTGTTTAATGATATCTCTGCCAGCATGGTGGATGGGGTCGTCTATCAGCGGTTGTCGCGCAGCGCCCAGTTGTTGAGCGTCACAGCAGAAGCGGGAACGGATCGTCAGGTCTCCGAGCAATTACGTCGGATTGCCGACGCGCAGAGGCTGGGTACGCCCTCGCTGTCAGAGGTAGAGCGCGAAACAGATTCCACCCGGCGGCTGTTCCGCTTTGAAGTGCGCCAGACCGAGGTGGAGAGTAGCAACGAGGAGGTCAAGGATGAAGACTAACCGCTTGAGCGAGGAATGGCAGCGCCTGCGCGATACCGATCTGCAAGCGCTTGATGTCAAGGAAGCCGGTACCTGGCCGTTATTGCTTAAAGTGATCACCCTGCTGCTGGTATTTAGTCTGGCGCTGGCACTGATTTACTGGTTTGTGATCAAGGAGCGTACCGAGCGGCTATCAGCGGCCGAGCGTGAGGAATCCAGTCTGCTGACGGAGTTCAGACAAAAAGCCATGGAAACGACCTATCTGCCAGAAATCGAGCAGCAGTTGGCAGAGATGGACACGCAGATGCAGCAGCTGCGGGCCATGCTGCCGACGAACGCTGAAATTCCTTCCTTACTGGACAGTATCAGCGATGCGGCGCTGGATAACCGTTTGAGCGTGGAAACTATTCGTTTGCAGGAAACCACTCTCAAGACACACTATATTGAACATCCTTTTGATATCGAAGTGCAGGGCGGCTATCACGATATCGCACAGTTTGTGGCTGATATAGCTGCCTTGCCTCGCATTGTCACCCAGCATGATTTTGTCTTGGAGCCAGTGGAGGATGACGAGCAGACGCTGCGGCTGGCCATACTTGCTCGGACTTACAGTGACCGACCCCAGAGCGAAGGCGCCGAGAATGACAGCACTCAGGGAGGTAGGCAATGAACCGTTGGCCAGGGTGGGGGCTGATGCTCATACTGATGGGGCTGCTGGGTGGCTGTGCGGATGCCAGGCTGGGTGAGCTGGCCGAGGAGCTGGAGCAGATACGTCAGGCGCCGGGTACGCAGCCGCCCCTGGTGGTGCCGCACATACCGGAATATCAGCCGCTCGCCTATACCCATGGGGGTGAGCGTAGCCCCTTTCTGGCGCCAGAAGCGGTAGCAAGCCAGTCAGCGCCTGTTTTGGTGGCGAATGCCAATCTGGCACCGGATACTTCCCGCGAGCCGCAACCTTTGGAGCGCTTCTCGCTACAGGAGCTGGCGCTGGTAGGCATGCTAGAGATGAACAACCGCCAGCGCGCCTTGATCCGAACCCCTGAGGGTGATGTGGTCAGCGTCAGTGAAGGTAATTACATAGGCCCGGACTACGGGCGGATTGTACGCATTGGCGCAAAACGTATTGAAATAGATGAGCGTATTTTTACCCAGACTGAAGGCTGGCAGGTGCGCGAGGTGGCGCTTGTGCTGGACGGTGAGGAATGAAAATAAATACCGCTATCGGCAAGATTAAATAGGCAAGATTAAATATTAGGGGGCGCTGAATGTTGAGCGAGACGTTAGGTAAGACGCAGGTGCGCGGCATTCTTATCGGCATAGTGTTACTGGCTGCATGGTTGCCAGGCGCCTCCAGTGCGGCGGTGCTGACCGATTTGAATGTTGAGCATGCCAACGCAGACCGCGTAGATATCAATCTACAGTTCTTTGGTGAAGCGCCGACCGTCAAGGATTATCGGTTGGATTCGCCCCATCGGCTGATGCTGGATCTGGCCGATACCAAAAGCGCCCTCGACCGGCGACGCTTTGATACCAACCACCCTGGCGTGGAGCAAGTAATGGCGGTTGAAGGCAATGGGCGCACACGGCTGATCATTAATCTGGCTGAGGCCTATGAATACACCACTCAGCGCGATGGAGAGTTCCTGCGGATTTCAGTGGCCGCGAACTCTGATCAACCTGTTTGGCCAGCTGGCGGTATTAATGACATGGCTCGCATGGATGAAGCACCCGACCTGGAAACCAGTCAGGGGCCGCAGATCGAGCGGATTGATTTTCGTCGTGGCAGTGGGGGAGCCGGGCAGCTGGATGTGGTGTTCAACCGTGACAATGTCCGCGTTCGGGTAGAGGAAGACGGTCGCAATCGGGTCGTGGTGGATCTGCGTGATGTGGCGATTTCTGATGCGCTCAATCAGGTCTACGATGTCACCGATTTCGCCACCCCGATAAAGCGTGTGGTGCCCAGAGCCACCCAGCGGGGTACCCAGCTGATTCTCGAAACCGAAGGCCCCTATGCCATGATGTCGTCGCAAAGCGGCCAGACGCTGACGGTGGAAGTGGAGCCAGCGAGCCAGGCACCCCAGCAGGCGCAAAGCGAGGACCAGGTCTATGAAGGCGAACGCTTAAGCCTCAACTTCCAGGATATTGAAGTGCGCGCGGTACTGGCGACCCTGGCCGAGTTTACCGGCCTGAATATTGTCGCCAGTGACAGTGTGACCGGCCGAGTGACGCTGAACCTTAACGATGTGCCCTGGGATCAGGCATTGATCTGATCCTGCAAAGCCAGGGGCTTTCAAGCCGCGAAAAAGGCAATGTTATTGTCGTCGCGCCTGCCCAGGAGCTTGCCCAGTTAGAACGCCAAGAGCTTGAAGCCCGTAACCAGCGCGATGTTCTGGCACCGTTAATCACCGAGTTTATAGAGGTCAAGTACGCCAGGGCGGAAGATCTGGCGCAGCTGTTGCGCGGAGGAGATGGCTTTGGCCTGTTGACTGAACGTGGCCGTGTCAGTATCGATCAGCGTACCAACACCTTGTTGATTCAGGATACCCAGGAGCAGGTCAATCAGATTCTGACCACCTTGGACCGTCTGGATGTGGCGGTACGCCAGGTGCAGATTGAGGCGCGTATTGTGATTGCCCGGGATACCGCTTCCCGGGAGCTTGGCGTGAACTGGGGCATTTCCGGCAATGGCTCAGTAAATAATATTTTTAGCGGATCAAGTAACCCAGACGCGCTGACGTTCAATGGGGCTTCCAATGGCTCACCGGGTACCGGCGGCCTGGCGGTTGACTTGGGCGGTAATACCGCGGCGCAGACCACCTTTGGTTTTGGCTATCTATCCAGCGATATCCTGCTGGATCTGGAGTTGAGAGCGCTGGAAAGCGAAGGCAAGAGCCAGACGATTTCCCAGCCACGGATCATCACGGCCAACCAGCGCACGGCGGTTATCAGTCAAGGCGAAGAGCGGGCTTTTCAGAGTGTTGACGGCAATGACAATCCGGATACTGAGTTCAAGGAGGCCTTGCTGTCATTGGAAGTAACCCCGCAGATCACTCCGGATAACCGGATTATCATGGATCTGGTTATCCGTAATGACAGCTTCCGCGAGTCGGAATTTGGTGGTGAGCCGCCAATTGATACCAATACCATTGAGACCCAAGTGCTGGTTGATGATGGGCAAACTGTCGTTCTGGGTGGTATCTTGACAACGGAAGAGCTGCGTCAGATGGCCAAGACGCCGTTGCTGGGAGACATCCCCTTGATTGGCAGGCTGTTCCGTTACACTGAAGAGAGTAGTGAAAAAGTAGAGCTGCTGGTCTTTATAACTCCACGTTTACTTGATGATGGTTTGGCGGTTCGTTGATGCAGGATTTACCCAACCTCTTTCTGATCGGCCCCATGGGGGCTGGTAAAAGCACCATAGGTCGCCTGCTGGCAGCTGAGCTGGCCCGTGACTTCGTGGATAGTGACCACGCCATCCAGAACCGCTGTGGCGCCGATATTCCCTGGATCTTTGATGTGGAAGGCGAGGTTGGTTTTCGTCAGCGTGAAGTGCAGATGATTGACGAACTGACTCGCCGCAGCCCCATTGTGCTGGCTACCGGTGGCGGTGCTGTGCTGCGTGAAGAAAATCGTCGCGTACTGCGCGAGCGTGGCACGGTGATCTACCTGATGACGACCGTTGAGCAGCAGCTCAAGCGCACCGCCAAGGATCGCAACCGCCCGTTACTGCAGTGTGAAAACCGCGAGCAGGTGCTTTACGACATGTATGCCAAGCGTGATCCGCTTTATCGTTCAACGGCGGATGTCAGCGTACGCACTGACCGACGCAGCCCGCGGGCGGTGGTCAACGAGATTCTGCGCCGGGTTCAGCGCCTGAATGATCCCTTACAGATGGATGGCGCAGTAGCTGAAGAGAAAGCTAAAAATACAGTTAATTAAAACAGTTAATTAAAACATCTAATTTAAAAGGTATCTTGATGACGCCGTTACCGGACGCCTTGCGCACGCTTAATGTTGATCTGGGTGATCGTAGCTACCCGATTCATATCGGCACCGGGCTGCTGTCCAATCCGGACGCCATCCTGCCTTATCTGGCCGGTCAGCAGGTGATGATCGTGACCAATGAAACCATCGCCCCGTTATATCTGGAAAAACTGACGCAGCAGCTGCCAGAATCGCTGGATGTGCAGACCTGCATCCTGCCAGATGGTGAGCAGTATAAAACCATCGAACAGGTTAACCGCATCTGGGGAGCCTTGCTGGAGGCCGGTTTCAATCGCCGCTGCACGCTGATTGCCCTGGGGGTGGTGTCATCGGCGATATGGCTGGCTATGCGGCCGCTAGTTATCAGCGCGGTGTGGCGTTTATTCAGGTGCCGACCACGCTGCTGGCCCAGGTCGATTCCTCGGTAGGGGGCAAGACAGGCGTTAACCACCGGTTAGGCAAGAATATGGTCGGCGCCTTCTGGCAGCCCAAGGCCGTGCTGGTCGACCTTGATAGCCTGGCTACCTTGCCAGACCGTGAGATGTCAGCAGGGCTTGCCGAAGTGATCAAGTATGGTCTGATTCGCGATGAGGCATTTCTGAGCTGGCTTGAAGCCAATATGGCCGCCTTGCGTGCCCATGATGCCAAGGCATTGGCAGAAGCGATTGCCAGAAGCTGCCAGATAAAAGCCGATATCGTGGCTGAAGATGAAACCGAACAGGATGTACGAGCCCTGCTGAACCTGGGGCATACCTTTGGCCATGCCATCGAAGCGCATCAAGGCTATGGTAACTGGCTACACGGCGAGGCTATTGGTGCCGGTATGGCCATGGCGGCGACCCTTTCCCGGCGCCTGGAATGGATTGACGAGGCTGCATTGGCGCGCAGTATGCAGGTGATTGAAAGTGCTGGCCTGCCATTGAAGGCGCCACTGGGTATGCAGCGCGATGATTTTCTGGGGCCTATGCGCCGCGACAAGAAAAACATTGATAGCCGATTGCGTCTGGTGCTGCTGCGCGAGCTGGGCGATGCCTGCATCAGTGATGAAACGCCCATCAGTCTGCTGAATGATTTGCTGGATCATTACCCACGTGCTTGAGCGCTGATGTTCCAGATCGCTACAGGTTCACTGCCAAAAAAACCCGTCGATATCCGGCGGGTTTTTTTTGGCGAGCTATAAAATACCAAGCCTGAAAAGCAGAAGGCGGATAGGAATAGGTGTCTGGTCGGCCAAAAATTGATAATCAGAATGCCTTATGCGCTATCGGCATGGCTTTTTAAGGTATTTTTAGACTAAAGTTTAATCTTTGTGAAACAGCGTTAAATTACCGTTGTGCTGCACTGCAAGTTATTGAAGCGTATCACTTTTTCATATTGAGTGTTGTGCAAGCTGTGGATTTGGCAAGGTTTTTAGCTTTCTTGTGAAGCCGATTCGATTGCACTATCAGGTCAGCAGTCGCTATGCTGACCGACCATTTTCACGTCAACGGCGATGTTTCTAGAGCCTGGGTGTATCAGGGAAGGTAAGCAAAAAAGATTAAAAACCTTTCTTTTACCACGGTGCCGTTGTAAATAAAACACGTTTTTTGAGGCACGCCCATGAACAGAGGTCTTCATCAGCCCGGCGAGTTTCGCGATAACTGTGGCTTTGGTTTGATCGCCCATATGCAGGGGCAAGCCAGCCATGAATTGTTGAAAACCGCTATTGAATCGCTTACCTGTATGACCCACAGGGGTGGTATTGCTGCCGACGGCAAGACAGGTGACGGCTGTGGTTTGCTGCTCAAGATGCCCGAGCATTTCATGCGCGATGTGGCAAAAGATGCCTTAGGGACCTCCCTGGGCGATACTTTTGCTGTCGGCGTTATCTTTTACCTGACGACGATGCGCGCGCCGAACACGCTGAGTCTGTTCTGGAGCAGATGCTTGAGCAGCGTGGACTCGAGGTCGCAGGCTGGCGCACAGTGCCGACAGATTCATCCGTCTGTGGTCCGATGGCGCTGGATTGCCTGCCGCGTATTCGCCAGATATTCGTGATGCCCGGAGCCGGTGAGCACTTTGATGTTGATCTGTTCATGGCGCGTCGCCGTGCTGAAGAACAGCTGCAGGACGAAGCGGATTTCTACGTGGCGTCGCTGTCTTCCGAGGTGGTGTCCTACAAGGGCCTGGTCATGCCCGCAGACTTGCCCGCGTTTTACCAGGATCTCAACGATCCGCGCCTTGAAACCGCTATCTGCGTGTTCCACCAGCGCTTCTCAACCAATACGGCACCGCGCTGGCCGCTGGCTCAGCCTTTCCGCTTGCTGGCGCATAATGGTGAAATCAACACCATTGAAGCCAACCGAGGCTGGGCCAACTCGCGTAAGAAAAACTTTATCAGCGACCGTCTGCCGGATGTCGCTGAGCTGAAGGAAATCGTCAATACCACGGGGTCGGACTCTTCCAGTATGGACAACATGCTGGAAGTGCTGCTGACCGGTGGCATGGATCTGCATCGCGCCGTACGCATGATGGTGCCGCCTGCCTGGCAGAACGTGGAAACCATGGATGCCGAGCTGCGCGCCTTCTATGAATACAATTCCATGCACATGGAGCCCTGGGATGGTCCGGCAGGCGTGGTGATGACCGATGGTCGTCAGGCAGTGTGTATGCTCGACCGCAACGGTCTGCGCCCGGCGCGCTGGGTAATGACCAAAAATGGCTTCATCACCCTGGCATCGGAAATTGGCACCTATGATTACAAGCCGGAAGATGTGGTGGCCAAAGGCCGAGTAGGCCCTGGCCAGATGCTGGCGGTGGATACCCAGACCGGTGAAGTGCTGCATACCGATGATATCGACGGTCGTCTCAAGTCCGCGCATCCTTACAAGCGCTGGTTGAAGCAGCAAGCTAACTATCTGGAGTCAGCGCTGACTGAACTGGCACGTTTTCAGGTCATGGATACCGACGCCCTGAACACCCAGCAGAAAATGTTCCAGGTCAGCTTTGAAGAGCGTGACCAGGTATTGCGCCCGCTGGCGGAAAGCGGCCAGGAAGCAGTGGGGTCAATGGGCGATGATACGCCGATGGCGGTATTGTCATCGCGTCAGCGCCTGCTGACCGATTACTTCCGCCAGAAGTTTGCCCAGGTTACCAACCCGGCCATTGACCCGCTGCGCGAAGCGATTGTGATGTCGCTGGAAACCTGTATCGGTGCTGAGCGCAATGTCTTCAAGGCAACGCCGGAGCACGCGCATCGTATCATTCTGACGACACCCGTACTGTCGCCGCGCAAGTTCACTGCGCTGGTTAATGAGAAAGATCCGGCCTTTGCCAGTTACCGCCTCTCGCTGGGGTATAACCCTGAAGAGAAGAGCTTAAAGCAGGCGCTTGGCGAGCTGTGTGAAGAAGCGGAAAAGCAGGTGCTGGCAGGCAAGGTCATCCTGGTGCTCAGTGATGCTGACCTTCCTAAAGGCCAGATTCCCATTCAGTCTGTGTTGGCAGTCGGTGCGGTGCATACCTACCTGGGGCGCCTTGCGCTGCGCCCGGATGCCAATATCGTGGTGGAAACCGGCTATGCACGTGACTCTCACCAGATGGCGGTGCTATTTGGCGTAGGCGCTACAGCCGTTTACCCCTGGCTTGCGTATCAGGTCATGACGGATATGCAGCGGGTCGGTGAGCTGACCGGCAACCCCGCGGATGCGCGAGAGAATTACCGTAAAGGCATGCAGAAGGGTCTGTTCAAGATTCTTTCCAAGATGGGGATTTCGACCCTGGCCTCCTATCGCGGCTCGATGCTTTTCGAGGCCGTTGGGCTGGATAGCGATATCATGGCAATGTGCTTTGAAGGTATGGCATCGCGCATTCAGGGTACCGGTTTTGCAGAGCTTCAGCTGCAGCAGGAAGCCCTGGCCCGAACTGCCTGGATTGCCCGTAAGGGGATTTCCCAGGGTGGCCTGATGAAGTATGTGCATGGCCACGAGTACCATGCCTACAACCCGGACGTCATCATGTACCTGCAACAGGCGGTACAGGACGGCAGCTATGAGAAATGGAAGAAATTTGCCCAGCTGGTCAATGAGCGGCCCGTGGCGACCATTCGTGACCTGTTATCCCTCAAGCCGGCGGCAACACCGCTGCCGCTTGATGAAGTCGAGAGCATTGATGACCTGATACCGCGTTTCGATACAGCGGGTATGTCATTGGGCGCCGTCTCACCAGAAGCCCATGAAGCCATGGCCCAGGCCATGAACGAGACCGGCGGCCGCTCCAACTCTGGTGAGGGCGGCGAAGACCCGGCGCGTTACGGTACCATCCGTAACTCCAAGATCAAGCAGATCGCCTCGGGGCGTTTTGGCGTAACGCCGCACTATCTGGTCAACGCTGACGTGCTGCAGATCAAGGTGGCCCAGGGCGCCAAGCCCGGTGAAGGCGGCCAGCTGCCGGGTGGCAAGGTGAACGCTCTGATTGCCCGGCTGCGCTATTCAGTGCCTGGGGTAACGCTGATTTCACCGCCGCCGCACCACGATATCTATTCAATTGAAGATCTGGCCCAGCTGATCTTTGATCTCAAGCAGGTCAACCCGGATGCCCAGGTGTCGGTGAAGCTGGTGTCAGAGCCGGGTATCGGTACCATCGCCACGGGCGTTGCCAAGGCCTATGCCGACCTGATTACGGTCTCCGGCTATGATGGCGGTACGGCGGCCAGCCCGCTGACTTCCATCAAGCATGCAGGCTCGCCCTGGGAGCTGGGCTTGCCGGAAGTGCATCAGGCGCTGCGTATCAATGGTCTGCGCGACAAGATCCGCCTGCAGACCGACGGCGGCCTGAAGACTGGTCTTGATGTGGTCAAGGCCGCCATTCTGGGCGCCGAGAGCTTTGGTTTTGGCACCGCACCGATGGTGGCGCTGGGCTGTAAATACCTGCGTATCTGCCACCTGAACAACTGTGCCACCGGTGTGGCGACCCAGGATGACTATCTGCGTGGCGAGCACTTCCGCGGCACCGTCGATATGGTCAAGAACTACTTCCGCTACATCGCTGAAGAAGTGCGCGAGCTGATGGCCATGCTCGGCGTGCGCCAGCTGACCGACCTGATTGGCCGCACGGATCTGCTGGAAGTGCTGGAGGGCCAGACGGCTTCCCAGCGCAAGCTGGATCTGACGCCGCTGTTGGGTAACGACTATGTGCCTGCGGATGCGCCGCAGTTCTGCCAGGTGAACCGTAACGTGCCCCATGACCCGGGTGCCAAGAACCTGGAAGTGCTCGATGCGGTGAAAAGCGCCATTGAGGCCAAGTCGGGCGGTACCTTCACCTTCCGGATTACCAACTGTGACCGCAGCGTGGGTGCCCTGACGTCCGGTGTGATTGCCAAGCACTACGGTGAAGCAGGGCTGGAAGAGGCGCCGCTGGATGTGCGCTTTACCGGCGTGGCAGGGCAGAGCTTCGGGGTGTGGAATGCTCGCGGCCTGAACCTGCATCTGGAAGGTGATGCTAACGATTACGTTGGTAAAGGCATGAACGGTGGCCGGATTGTGATCATTCCGCCGCGGGAAAGTCAGTTTGAGAGCCACAAGACTGCCATTGTCGGTAATACCTGTCTGTACGGGGCGACCGGTGGCCAGCTGTTCGCCGCGGGTATTGCCGGCGAGCGCTTTGGGGTACGTAACTCAGGCGCCCGTGCCGTCATCGAAGGTGCTGGCGATCACTGCTGTGAGTATATGACCGGGGGCCTTGTCTGCGTGCTGGGTGAAACCGGGGTCAACTTTGGTGCCGGTATGACCGGTGGCTTTGCCTACGTGCTCGACGAAGACCGTACCTTTGTCGACAAGTACAACCACGAGCTGGTCGAGATTCACCGGGTAAACACCGAGACGATGGAAGCCTACCGCCGCCATCTGCGTGAACTGCTTGAAGAGTACGTAGCGGCAACAGGTTCCCAGCGAGGCGCAGATATTCTTGAAGACTTTGGTGATTACGTGCGCCATTTCTGGCTGGTGAAGCCCAAGGCGGCAAGCTTGAGCAGCCTGCTGGACCAGTCGCGGCGGCACGCTGAATAAGCTGCTTTGCCTGAATAGCTGATGCCGAATCGCCGAGAGGAAAATGATCATGGCTAACCGATTAAATAATGACTTCCAGTTTGTTGATGTAGGTCGTCAGGATCCACAAAAGAAAGACGCTCGCTCACGGGCAAAAGAGTTCGCTGAAATCTACGAACCCTACAAGCCCACGGATGCTGCTAGCCAGGCGCATCGCTGCCTGCACTGTGGCAACCCTTACTGTGAGTGGAAGTGCCCGGTACATAACTACATTCCCAACTGGCTGCAGTTGGTGGTGGAAGGCAATATTCTTGAAGCTGCAGAGCTTTCCCACAAGACCAACTCACTGCCTGAGGTGTGTGGGCGTGTCTGCCCGCAGGATCGTCTGTGTGAAGGCGACTGCACCCTGAATGACGGCTTTGGTGCGGTGACCATAGGGTCGATTGAAAAGTACATCACCGATACGGCCTTTGCCATGGGCTGGCGCCCGGATATGTCCAAGGTGATGTGGACGGACAAGAAGGTGGCGATTATTGGTGCAGGCCCGGCCGGGCTTGGTTGTGCCGATATTCTGGCGCGCAGCGGCGTCAAGCCGGTGGTGTTTGACAAGTACCCGGAGATTGGCGGCCTGCTGACTTTTGGTATTCCTGAGTTCAAGCTGGAAAAGAACGTCATGGAGCGCCGTCGGGCGGTGTTTGAGGAAATGGGCGTGGAGTTTCGTCTGAACACCGAAATCGGCACCGATGTCGAGTTCGAAACCCTGCTGCAGGACTACGACGCTGTCTTTCTGGGCATGGGCACCTATAAGTACATGGAAGGGGGCTTCCCCGGCGAAGACCTGCCAGGCGTCTACAAGGCGCTGGATTTCCTGATCGCCAACGTTAATCGCTGCCTGGGTTTTGAAAAAGACCCGTCAGACTACATCTCTATGGAAGGCAAGCGTGTGGTGGTGCTGGGCGGGGGTGATACCGCTATGGACTGCAACCGCACCTCGATCCGCCAGGGCGCTGCCAGCGTCAGCTGTGCTTACCGTCGCGATGAGGAAAACATGCCAGGCTCACGCCGTGAGGTGGCCAATGCCCGGGAAGAGGGCGTCGAGTTCCTGTTTAACCGCCAGCCGGTAGCGGTGGTGGGGGAAGAAAAGGTTGAGGGTGTCAAAGTCGTGCGAACCCGCTTGGGTGAGCCGGACGAAAATGGTCGCCAGCGCCCTGAGGTTGTGCCAGGTTCAGAAGAAATCATTGCCGCTGATGCCGTGGTGATTGCCTTTGGTTTCCAGGCCAGCCCCGCACCCTGGTTCAGCACATCGAACATCGCAGTCGATGAACGCGACCGCGTCAAGGCGCCGGAACATGGCCAGTACGCCTTCCAGACCAGCAACGAGAAAATCTTTGCGGGTGGCGACATGGTGCGCGGCTCGGATCTGGTGGTGACGGCCATTTATGAAGGTCGTCAGGCGGCAGAAGGTATTCTGGACTACCTGGGGGTCTGAGCAATTCAGGCGGTTGGGCATGTCATGGTGATAGCTGATGCCATGGCATGCCCTAAAGGTCGTCGTTCAATTGAGCCTTTAGGCGTACTCTGCTATCCTGTCCTCCCATCCTGGTGTGGCTTTCTGCTGTGCCTATTGATCACGTTTCGACAGGTTTTCCATGACACGATATATCTTCGTGACCGGTGGCGTTGTGTCCTCGCTTGGCAAGGGAATCGCATCTGCCTCACTGGCGGCGATTCTTGAGGCGCGCGGCCTAAAAGTCACCATGCTCAAGCTCGACCCTTACATCAACGTCGACCCGGGCACCATGAGCCCCTTCCAGCATGGCGAAGTTTTCGTCACGGAAGATGGCGCCGAGACAGATCTGGATCTGGGCCACTATGAGCGGTTTATCCGCACCAAGATGACCCAGAGTAATAATTTTACGACCGGGCGTGTTTACGAGCACGTGCTGCGCAAGGAGCGGCGCGGCGACTACCTGGGCGGTACCGTGCAGGTAATTCCGCATATCACCGATGAAATCAAACGTCGTGTCTATGCGGGCGGTGAAGGCTTTGACGTGGCGCTGGTGGAAATCGGTGGTACCGTGGGTGATATTGAATCACTGCCGTTTCTTGAGTCGATCCGCCAGATTCGCAGCCAGCTGGGTGCCCAGCGCGCACTCTTCATGCATCTGACCCTGGTGCCCTATATTGCCACGGCGGGCGAGACCAAGACCAAGCCGACCCAGCACAGCGTCAAGGAACTGCGTTCCATCGGTATCCAGCCGGATATCCTGATCTGTCGTAGCGAAGTGGAGCTTGAAGAAGCCGAACGCCGCAAGATCGCGCTATTCACCAATGTTGAAGAACGCGCCGTGGTGCCGCTTCAGGATGCTGATACCATCTATCGTATTCCGCTGATGCTGCACGAGCATGGCCTGGATGAGATCGTCTGCAACAAGTTCAATCTTGAAGCGGGCGAGGCCGATCTGTCTGACTGGGTGCGGGTGCTGGATGCCAAGCTCAACCCTCTGAAGTCGGTCAGCATTGCCATGGTAGGCAAGTACATGGAGCTGCTTGATGCTTACAAGTCGCTTAACGAAGCGCTGATTCATGCCGGTATCCAGGATCGTATCAAGGTCAACGTTGACTATATTGATGCGGAAGATATCGAGCACCACGGTACCGAGCGGCTGGCAGGCAAGGATGCCATCCTGGTGCCCGGTGGCTTTGGTGAGCGCGGGGTGGAAGGCAAGATCATGGCGGCGCAGTTTGCCCGTGAAAACAAGGTTCCCTACCTGGGTATCTGCTTGGGTATGCAGGTGGCGGTGATCGAATATGCGCGCAATGTCGCCGGTTGGGAAGATGCCAACTCCACCGAGTTTACCCACGACACTAAGCACCCGGTGGTGGGCCTGATCACCGAGTGGCTCAATGCCGAAGGCAAGATTGAGCTGCGTGATGCGGCATCTGACCTGGGTGGCACCATGCGTCTGGGTGGCCAGGTGTGCCATCTGGAAGCGGGTACCCGAGCGAGAGCCGCCTACGGCGCTGACGAAATTGTTGAGCGCCATCGTCACCGCTTTGAGGTCAACAACCAGTTTGTAGATGAACTGGAAAAAGTCGGTCTGGTGATTTCTGGCAAGAGTGTTGATCAATCCCTGGTGGAAGTGATCGAACTGGCCGACCACCCCTGGTATGTGGCTTGTCAGTTCCATCCGGAATTTACCTCCACGCCCCGCGATGGGCATCCCCTGTTCAGTGGCTTTGTCAACGCTGCGCTGGAGCACAAGACGTCGCGCATTCGCCAGCAATCTGCGAGCCAGACACCGTCAACCGCAGGGCATAACGAGGAGTAAGCGACCCATGACTTACCCGCAACCTGCAGAGCGTCATATCAACATTGCCGGCCTTACCGCCGGCAATTCTTTGCCTTTGATGCTGTTGGGCGGCATGAACGTGCTGGAAAGCCGGGACCTTGCCATTGAAGTGGCGTCTGCCTACGTCGAGGCTACTGCCAAGCTCGGTATTCCCTATGTGTTCAAGGCCAGTTTTGACAAGGCCAATCGCAGCTCGATCAACGCCTACCGTGGCCCAGGGCTCGAAAAGGGCCTGGCCATTCTGGCGGAAATCAAGGAACGCTTTGGCGTACCGATCATCACCGATGTGCACGAGCCCTGGCAGGCAGCGCCGGTAGCTGAAGTAGCGGATATCATTCAGCTACCTGCCTTTCTGGCCCGCCAGACCGACCTGGTGGTCGCCATGGCCAGAACAGGTGCCGTGATCAATATCAAGAAACCGCAGTTTCTGGCGCCTCACGAAATGCGCCATATCCTGAGCAAGTGCCAGGAAGCTGGTAATGATCAGCTGCTGCTGTGTGAGCGTGGTTCAAGCTTCGGCTATAACAATCTGATTGTTGATATGCTCGGCTTTGGTGATATGAAACAGACAGGCTTTCCGGTCTTCTTTGATGTGACCCATGCGTTACAGCGCCCCGGTGGTCGGGCTGACAGTGCCGACGGCCGCCGTGCCCAAGTGGCTGAATTGGCCCGCGCTGGGGTTGCGGTGGGCCTGGCAGGTGTTTTCCTGGAGGCTCATCCTGATCCGGATAACGCCAAGTGTGATGGCCCTTGTGCCCTGCCGCTGAAGCAGCTGGCGCCTTTTCTCAGTCAGCTGGTGCAACTGGATACGCTGGTAAAAGGGTTTGATCCCTTGGTTATCCGTTGAAATACCCGCTGAGAGAATGATTCAAACAACCAGTATTGAACAAAGTTTTTAGTACCCATGATGTTAACACCAACAAAAAGGACGGCTTGATGACTAAAATTGTCGATATTCGTGCGCTGGAAGTACTTGATTCACGCGGTAACCCTACCGTCTCTGCCACGGTTCGCCTGGAAAGTGGCGCGGTTGGCGAAGCCTGTGCTCCAAGCGGTGCCTCTACCGGTTCGCGCGAGGCGTTGGAGCTGCGTGATGGTGACAAGTCACGTTATCTGGGCAAAGGTGTTCTGAAAGCGGTTGAAGCGGTTAACGGCCCGATTCGTGATGGCCTTCTGGGTCTGGATGCCCGTGACCAGCGCGGCCTGGATAACGCCATGCTGACGCTGGATAACACCGAAAACAAGGCCAACCTGGGCGCCAACGCTATACTGGCGGTATCGCTCGCGGCTGCCAAGGCAGCGGCCAATGCCAAGGGCGTACCCTTGTACGCGCATATCGCCGAGCTTTATGGCCAGCCGGGCCAGTACAGCATGCCGGTTCCCATGATGAATATCCTTAATGGCGGCGAACATGCTGACAACAACGTGGATATTCAGGAGTTTATGGTGCAGCCGGTGGGGGCAGCCAACTTCCGTGAAGGCCTGCGTATGGGGGCAGAAATCTTTCATGCCCTGAAAAAGTTCTGTCTGCACGGGGGCTGTCGACCTCGGTAGGTGATGAAGGCGGCTTTGCACCTAACCTGGCCTCCAACGCCGAGGCGCTGGCGGTAATCAAGCAGGCCGTTGCCGATGCGGGCTATCGTCTGGATGAAGACGTCACCCTTGCGCTGGACTGCGCTTCTTCCGAGTTCTACAAGGATGGCCAGTACAACCTGTCTGGCGAAGGCAAAAGCTACGATGCCGAAGGCTTTGCCGATTATCTGGCCGGGCTGTGCGCAGACTACCCGATTGTCTCTATCGAAGATGGTATGGACGAATCTGACTGGGATGGCTGGAAAGCTCTGACCGATAAGCTGGGGGACAAGGTGCAGCTGGTGGGTGATGACCTGTTTGTCACCAATACTCAAATCCTCAAGCGGGGTATCGATGAACAGATCGGTAACTCTATCCTGATCAAGTTCAACCAGATTGGCTCGCTGTCAGAAACTCTGGACGCTATCAAGATGGCTCAGGATGCGGGTTTCACGGCGGTTATCTCTCACCGCAGTGGTGAAACAGAAGATACCACCATCGCGGATCTGGCCGTGGGTACCCAGGCAGGGCAGATCAAGACAGGCTCGCTGTGCCGTTCTGACCGGGTTGCCAAATATAACCGCCTGCTGGCGATCGAAGCCGAGTTGGGTGACGTCAGCTATCCTGGTCGTCAGGCTATCAAGGGTCAATAACGGCAATTAACCCTCGGGTAGTGTAAGAGATCTCTTCAATTCTTGTAAGAGATCTCTTACAAAAGGCGTAGAAATTAGCGCAAAAACAACTGTTTATCAGCCATAATGTAACAGTGTAGCTGGCAACTGATTGTTTTGGCATTGAATGTTACACAAGGCGGGCCAAGCAGCCCGCCTTGTGTATTTTGGACGCCCTTGAGTCGCCAGATAAATCTGCCACAATGAATTTATGGACAAGGGGAGGCAAGGACGCTCTCGAGCAGGATGCAACGGGATAGTCAGGTACGCCGGGTGATATAGGGGGTGTTGGCCCCGGCAGGGAATGTACCTTTGGATGTTAGGCATAGGGAATGCCTGTGGACATGCTGGGAGCGGGCGGCCTACGGGCCGCTTTTTTGTGCGTGTAATAAACTTTTGAGTGACGTTTCTTTCAGTCGGCGACACCCTGACTGCAATCCTGTTGCCTGCTGGTGTTGAGGCAAGGTGTCGCACCACTAATTTTGCTGAGCCAAGCTAGCGTTCGAGCTTTTCCAGTTTGCCGGTCTTGCCATCCCATTCTTCTGCATCAGGTAGCGGGTCTTTTTTCTCGGCAATATTGGGCCACACCTCCGCCAGCTCGGCATTGAGTTCGATAAACTGCTCCTGGCCGTCGGGTAATTCATCCTCGGAAAAAATTGCCTCCGCAGGACATTCCGGCTCGCACAGGGCGCAGTCGATGCACTCATCAGGGTGAATGACGAGAAAGTTGGGGCCTTCGTAAAAACAGTCGACCGGGCAGACTTCCACGCAGTCGGTATATTTGCATTGAATGCAATTTTCGGTCACGACAAACGTCATCGTTAATTCCCTCTTCAAGTGCTGGTTATGTCGTCAGGTGGCATACCCAGACTGGTTTAATAACATTTGGATATAAAATTCAGTTTTCATATAAATAAAGTGTTGTATTTTAGAGGGTGACAGCTACTTGCGGCAAGTACCTGTCCCCTTGATAGGTCATTATTCTATTACACCCGCTCCCGCCACTGATACAGCAGTTCAAGTGCCTGACGGGGCGTGAGTTCATCAATGGCCAGGTTTTCCAGGGCTTCTACTACCGGGTGGGGAGCCTGGGCAAAAAGGTCATCCTGCAGCGGCGCTGTCTGTGTACCTGCTGGGTTGGGCAAGGTTTCACTGTCACGTTTTTCAAGGCTGTGCAGGGTTTCCCTGGCGCGCTGAATAACGCTAGTAGGTACGCCCGCCAGTTGGGCAACCTGTAGGCCGTAACTCTGGCTGGCGGGGCCAGGCTCAATGCGGTGCATGAAGATGATGCGGTCACCGTGCTCCGTTGCTGTCAGGTGGATATTGGCGACACTTTCGGCATGCTCTGGCAAGGCAGTCATTTCAAAGTAATGGGTGGCAAACAGGGTCAAGGCGCGCAGCTTGGCGAGATGTTCGGCGCTGGCCCAGGCCAGTGAAAGGCCATCGAAAGTGCTGGTGCCCCGGCCAATTTCATCCATTAATACCAGGCTTTGCGAAGTGGCGTTATGCAGGATGTTGGCGGTTTCCGTCATTTCCACCATAAAGGTTGAACGCCCACCCGCCAGATCATCGGAGGAGCCAATCCGCGTGAAGATACGGTCAACCGGGCCGATTTCTGCTGCATCAGCAGGTACAAAGCTGCCACAGTGGGCCAGCAGGGTGATCAGTGCTGCCTGGCGCATGTAGGTGGATTTACCGCCCATATTGGGGCCGGTAATGATCAGCATCGCCTGTTCCGGGTTGAGGCTGACATCGTTGGGCACAAAGGGCGTCTCACTGACCTGCTCAACCACCGGATGGCGCCCGGCGCGGATAGTGATGCCGGTGTCTTCCTTCAGCACTGGGCGTACCCAGTCCAGCGCATCGGCGCGCTCGGCAAAGGCGCACAGAACATCCAGTTCCGCCAGCGCACGAGAGCTTGCCTGTAGGGCATGCAGATGGGTGTTGAGTTCATCCAGCAGGCGCTCATACAGCCATTTTTCACGGCTCAAGGCGCGGGATTTGGCGGATAGCGCCTTGTCTTCAAACTCCTTGAGTTCAGGAATGATAAAGCGTTCGGCATTTTTAAGTGTCTGGCGGCGAATATACTCGGCCGGTGCCTGCTGGGCTTGGGCGCGGGGAGTTCGATAAAGTAGCCGTGTACCCGGTTGTAGCCAACCTTGAGGTGGCTAAGCCCGGTGCGCTCGCGCTCGCGTGTTTCCAGGGCGACCAGGTAGTCGCCGGCGTTTTCGGCCAGCCCGCGCTGCTCATCCAGTTCGTCATCAAAGCCTTTGGCAATCACGCCACCCTCGCGGATCACCACGGGTGGATTTTCAACAATAGCCCGCTGCAGGGTGTCGCTCAGCGCCGGATAAGGCTGAATATGGGGGCGCAGATGGTCAATGACGCTACCGTTGTCCACCTGGCTTAACAGCGTCTGCAGCTGTGGAAGGGTGGCCAGTGCATCGCGCAGCCTGGCTAGGTCTCTCGGGCGGGCGCTGTAGAGCGCCACCCGGGAAAGAATGCGTTCCACATCGCCGACGGCGTTCAGCGTTTCACGCAAGGCTTCATAGGTGACATCAAGCTGCAGCAGGGCAACCCCGGCCTGGCGGTCATGGATGATGTCACGCTGGCGCAGGGGACGATTAAGCCAGCGTTTGAGCAGGCGTGAACCCATGGCGGTGGCGCAGGTGTCGAGCACGCTGGCCAGGGTGTTGTCGCTGCCGCCGCCTAGATTGGTGTCGATCTCCAGATTGCGCCGGCTGGCGGCATCAATCACTACCGCATCGTCACGGTTTTCAACGCTGATCGAGGTGACGTGCGGCAGGCGAGAGCGCTGGGTGTCGCGGGCATAATCAACCAGGACGCCAGCGGCAATCAGGGCGGTGGTCAGGTGGGCACAGCCAAAGCCGCGCAGATCCTGTACCTCAAACTGATCGCACAGGCTTCGGGTGGCACTCTCCAGATCATACAGCCACTCACCCTGGCGGCGCAGGCCGCGCTGGGCGGAAAGCGGCTCGGGCAGTGTGAGGTTTTCCGGCACCAGCAGTTCAGCCGGAGAGAGCCGCGTCAGCTCGGCTAGCATTTCTTCGTCGCTTTCAAGCTCTAAAAGGCTGAAACGGCCGCTGGACAGCTCCAGCCAGGCAATCCCCCATTTGGCCTGGTGAGGCGCAATGGCGGCCAGCACGTTATCGCGGCGGGCATCCAGTAAGGCTTCATCGTGCAGGGTGCCAGGCGTGACAATACGTACTACCTTGCGCTCTACTGGGCCCTTGCTGGTGGCCGGGTCGCCAATCTGTTCGCAGATGGCGACGGATTCCCCCGCGCTGACCAGACGAGCCAGGTAGCCTTCCGCACTGTGAAAGGGAACGCCTGCCATGGGGATGGGTTGCCCGCCGGACTGGCCGCGCTGGGTAAGGGTGATGTCGAGAAGAGCCGCAGCGCGTTTGGCGTCATCAAAAAACAGCTCATAGAAATCCCCCATGCGGTAAAACAGCAGGACCTCGGGGTGTTCGCGTTTAATATTCAGGTATTGAGCAATCATCGGCGTGTTTGCCGGGCTGGTATTGGCCATGAGCGTCCTGAAATAAGCAGGGCGCAAGCTGTATAATGGCTTGCGCGTGGTTCCGTGAATTAGGTTCTACGCTTGAATGGGCAGCGCTTGGGCAGGCAACCATTCTTTAGCCACGCAAAAGCCGCTATTCTACGCTGAAGTCATCACCGACATGAAGGAGTGAGCATGGAGCCAAGCGTTGAAAGCCTGAAAAATCTCGATCTGACCCTGTTGGCGCAGCGGTTGGGTAAACTCTGCCAGCAGCATCAGCTTGAGATTGCCACGGCAGAATCCTGTACCGGTGGCGGTATTGCCAGTGCCATTACTGCAGTGCCGGGCAGTTCCGCCTATTTTGCCACTGGCTATGTGACCTATTCCAATGCGGCGAAAACCCGTCTTTTGGGGGTAGAGAGCTCGGTACTTGCCAATGAAGGCGCGGTCAGCGAGGCCGTGGTCAGGTCCATGGTGGCCGGGGCCTGTAAGGAAAGCGGTGCTGACCTTGCCGTGGCCGTGAGCGGCGTGGCAGGCCCGGACGGCGGTAGCCCGGAAAAGCCCGTGGGCACCGTTTGGCTGGCATGGGGTAACCAGCAGGCCCAGCAGGCAGAATGTCTGCATTTCCCCGGCGACCGCCACGCGGTACGTGAACAGACGGTTCGCCAAGCCATGGCCACCTTGATCATGTCGATCAGTGAGCGGTGAGCAGTGAATAATACGCGCCAGAGCATTTGTTTATGGTGTAAACTTTGGCATACTACTGGCTAGTTATACAGCATCTTTATGAGGAGTTTTTAAATGGCTCAGGACGAAAACCGCACCAAGGCGCTTAACGCAGCGCTCAGCCAGATTGACCGCCAATTCGGTAAAGGCACTGTTATGCGTCTGGGTGATACGCCCCGCGTGGTGATGCCGTCCGTGTCCACAGGCTCCTTGGGGCTGGATATCGCACTGGGCATCGGCGGTCTGCCGTTTGGCCGTGTCTGCGAAATATTCGGCCCGGAATCATCCGGTAAAACCACGCTGACGCTGTCGGTTATTGCCCAGGCGCAAAAGCAGGGCAAGGTATGCGCCTTTGTGGATGCCGAGCACGCTCTAGACCCTAGCTATGCAGAAAAACTGGGCGTCAATCTTGATGATCTTCTGGTGTCTCAGCCGGATACCGGTGAACAGGCGCTGGAAATTACCGATATGCTGGTTCGTTCCGGCGGCGTCGATGTGATTGTCATCGACTCGGTAGCGGCTCTGACACCACGGGCTGAAATTGAAGGCGAGATGGGGGATTCCCACGTCGGTTTGCAGGCCCGTTTGATGTCCCAGGCGCTGCGCAAGATTACCGGCAACATCAAGAACGCCAATTGCCTGGTGGTGTTTATTAACCAGATTCGTATGAAAATCGGCGTCATGTTTGGTTCACCCGAAACAACTACCGGCGGTAATGCGCTGAAGTTCTATGCCAGCGTCCGTCTGGATATTCGGCGTACCGGCTCGGTCAAGTCAGGCGATGAAGTGACCGGTAATGAAACTCGCGTCAAAGTGGTGAAGAACAAGGTGGCGCCGCCGTTCAAGCAGGCTGAGTTCCAGATTCTCTATGGCAAGGGTATTTATCATGCTGGTGAGGTGATTGATCTGGGCGTGCAGTGCAACCTGGTCGATAAAGCCGGTGCCTGGTACAGCTACAAAGGCAAGAAAATTGGCCAGGGCAAGGCTAATTCCGCCCAGTATCTGGAAGACCACCCGGATATCATGGAAGAAATTGAAAGCCAGATCCGTGGCCAGTTGCTGGCACCGCCTGAGCCTAAGGACAAGGAAGAAAAGCCCGAGAAAGAAAAAGTCAGCAGTAAAAAAGGTGCAAAGGCAGCGGCTGCCACTGATGACACGGCTTTTGAGCCCGATAGCGGCGATTTGCTGTAATTTATGGCATGGGGCAAAGAACCGCCTTCACCGCGTGAAATGGCCATCGCTCTGTTGGCTCGGCGCGAGTACTCGCGCGCCGAGCTGGCAACACGTCTGCAGGCCAAGCAGGTGCCTGCAGACGAAATCGACGTTTGCCTGGACGAGCTGGCCGAAAAAGGCTGGCAGTCAGACGCGCGTTTTGCGGCCAGCTTCATACGCACACGCGTACTGCGCGGCCAAGGCTGGCGGCGCATTGAAAATGATCTTCGCCAGCGCGGGGTTGATGGCGAGATTATCCGTGCAGCGTTGGATGATGTGGTTGAGCAGGAAGCCATTGACTGGTTTGAGCTGGCCCGTGACGTGCTGGTAAGGCGTTTTGACTCGCCCGGTCAAACGCCCAAGGAGCGTGCCAAGCGCGAGCGTTTTCTGTTGGGGCGTGGCTTTGACTTTGAACAGATCCGCTATGCGCTATCCTGCCTGTGATACGTTTGTAATATCTTCCGCTTATCTTTTTGAAAACTCCTTCGCAAACCCTGTTTAAGGGGTTTTTCAATGCCTTCCTACTCGCTGCTGCTTTAGTCATTTGACAACTACGCTATAATGACGTTTTTGCGACCCCGTTGGGTAGCGGTTAAAGCGCCCTGGGGCATCACGCCATCTCGTTAACGGATACCCTATGAAAAGCGCAGCAATCAGACAGGCCTTTCTTGATTATTTTGAACACCACGGACACACCCCAGTAGCCTCCAGTTCACTGGTGCCGGACAACGACCCGACCTTGCTGTTTACTAACGCTGGCATGGTGCCGTTCAAGGATGTCTTCCTGGGGCGTGACCCGCGCCCCTATGTGCGCGCCGTCTCGGCGCAGCGCTGTGTGCGGGCTGGCGGTAAGCATAACGATCTGGATAACGTCGGCTATACTGCGCGCCATCATACGTTTTTCGAGATGCTCGGTAACTTCAGCTTTGGCGACTACTTCAAGCGTGACGCCATCAGCTTTGCCTGGAACTTTCTGACCCAGACATTAGGGCTGCCGAAGGAAAAGCTCTGGGTAACCGTCCATATCAGTGATGACGAAGCAGAAAAAATCTGGAAGGACGAGATAGGCATTGATCCTGAACGCTTTTCCAAGCTGGATGAAGATAACTTCTGGCAAATGGGCGATACCGGCCCTTGCGGGCCAAGCTCAGAGATTTTCTATGATCATGGGCCTGAGGTCTGGGGTGGCCCACCGGGAAGCCCGGAAGAAGACGGCGATCGCTATATCGAGATCTGGAATCTGGTATTCATGCAGTTCGACCGCGATGCGGGAGGCAATATGAACCCGCTTCCCAAGCCGTCGATAGACACCGGAATGGGGCTCGAGCGTGTGGCGGCGGTATTGCAAGGCGTTCACTCCAACTACGAGATTGATCTCTTCCAGAACCTGCTCAAGGCAGCGGCACAGGCAACGGGTCATGCGGATATCTCGACACCATCGCTGCGCGTGATTGCCGATCACATTCGCTCCTGTGCGTTTCTGATTACCGATGGCGTCTTGCCTTCTAACGAAGGTCGGGGCTATGTGTTGCGGCGGATTATTCGTCGCGCGGTGCGTCATGGCCACAAGCTGGGGGCAAACGAGCCGTTTTTCCATACTCTGGTGGAAGCTCTGGACGCAGAAATGGGCGATGCCTACCCAGAGCTGCGCGAGGCCAAGGCGCAGATTGCGCGTATTCTGCTCAAGGAAGAGGAGCAGTTTGCACGCACGCTGGATCATGGCATGGGGCTATTGGAAACCGCTCTTGATGAGCTTGATGGCAAGGTGCTGCCCGGCGCGACCGTATTCAAACTGTATGACACCTATGGTTTCCCCTACGACCTGACCGCTGATGTCTGCCGTGAGCGGGATGTCACCCTGGATGAAGATGGTTTCCAACGCGAGCTCAACGCCCAGCGTGAGCGCGCCCGTGCCGCCAGCCAGTTTGGTGCCGATTATAGCGCCACGCTGGAGCTGGAGGGTGAAACCACCTTCAGTGGCTATGATCAGCTGGAAGACGACACCCAGGTGACGGCGCTTGTTGACCATCAGGGTAACGAGCTGGCGGCTCTTGAAGCAGGGCAAAAAGGGATTGTCGTGCTTGAGCGCACACCTTTCTATGGCGAGTCGGGCGGTCAGGTGGGCGATACCGGCTATCTGCACTTTGCCGATGGGCGTTTTCAGGTGACGGATACCCAGAAGCAGAGCGGCCATCACCTGCATCACGGCGTCATGCTGGAAGGCACGCTTAATGTAGGCAGTCGGGTTCATCCTCAGGTGGATGCTTCGCTGCGGGCTGCGACGGTGCGTAATCACTCGGCCACTCACCTGTTGCACAAGGCATTGCGCATGGTGCTGGGTGACCACGTTCAGCAGAAAGGCTCGCTGGTGACCGCCGAGCGCCTACGCTTTGACTTCAGCCACTTTGAGCCAATGACGACGGAGCAGCTCAAGGAAGTCGAGCGGCTGGTGAATGAGCAGATATTGGCCAACGCACCGACCAAAACCGAACAGATGACCTTGGACGAAGCCAAGGCCAAAGGCGCCGCCGCGCTGTTTGAAGCCAAATATGCGGATAACGTACGCGTGCTCACCATTGGCGCCGATGATTTCTCAATTGAACTGTGTGGCGGCACCCATGTGGCGCGCAGCGGCGATATTGGTTGTTGCCATGTGGTATCAGAAGCCGGTATTGCCTCGGGTGTGCGGCGTATCGAAGCGATCACCGGCGAAAATGCACTGGAATATTTCTATCAGCAGGAGGCGCGCGTTCAGCATGTAGGGGAGCGTCTCAAGGTCAAACCGGAGCAGGTGGAAGCGCGGGTTGACGCCCTGCTTGAGCGCAACCGTCAGCTGGAAAAACAGCTTGAGCAGCTAAACGCCAAACTGGCCAGTGCGGCAGGCAGCGATATGCTGGCACAGGCGCAGGATATCAAGGGCGTTAAATTGATAGCGACCCAGCTGGAAAACGTGGCTGGCAAGGAATTGCGCAACGTGATGGATCAGCTTAAAAACAAGCTGGGTTCAGGCGTTATCGTACTCGGTGTGGCTGACAGGCAGGCCTCAAAAGTCAGCCTGATTGTCGGCGTAACCCAGGATCTGACGGGCAATATCAAGGCGGGTGATCTGGTCAATCACGTTGCCTCCCAGGTAGGGGGTAAAGGCGGCGGTCGTGCTGATATGGCGCAGGCGGGTGGTAGCCAGCCGGATGCCTTGCCTGAGGCCTTGAAGAGTGTTTCCAGTTGGCTTGCAAATAAGCTGGATTAATAAGAGGCCGGTGACATTCATGTTACCGGCCTTTATAGTTATGGCTATAAAAGCTTTTTAACACTTCATATTTCATTTCCGAACGCAACAGGAAAACTCCTATATGGCACTTTACGTTCAGAAGTTTGGCGGTACCTCGGTGGGCTCTGTCGAGCGCATCAAGGCCGTGGCGGAAAAGGTAAAAGGGTTTCGTGACCAAGGGCATCAGGTGGTGGTGGTGGTATCAGCCATGAGCGGTGAGACTAACCGTCTGACCGATATGGCAACGGCACTTAACAATGACCCTTCACCGCGCGAAATGGATATGCTGCTCTCGACCGGCGAGCAGGTCACCATTTCTCTGCTCGCCATGGCCTTGCAGAGCCTGGGGGTGCCGGCTACTTCGCACACCGGGGCGCAGGTGGGTATCCATACCGATAAAGCCTATACCAAGGCGCGCATCCAGCGCATTGAGACCGATGATCTACGCGAAGATCTGGATGATGGCAAGGTGGTAGTGGTGGCCGGTTTCCAGGGGGTCGATGAGGAAGGCAACATCACCACGCTTGGCCGCGGTGGTTCCGATACCACTGGGGTGGCGTTGGCAGCTGCGTTGAATGCCGATGAATGCCAGATCTATACCGATGTTGACGGCGTTTATACCACCGACCCGCGCGTGTGTTCCAAGGCTCAGCGCCTGGAAAAGATCACGGTGGAAGAAATGCTCGAACTGGCAAGCCTGGGTTCCAAGGTATTGCAGATCCGGGCGGTGGAATTCGCCGGTAAATACAATGTTCCACTACGGGTGCTGTCGAGCTTTGAAGACGGCCCCGGTACGCTTATTGTTGCAGACTCTGACCAAGACGAGGACTCCATGGAAGAACCGCTGATCTCCGGTATCGCTTTTACCAAGAATGAAGCCAAGCTGACGCTTTTGAATACGCCGGATGTGCCGGGTGTTGCCTCACGCATTCTGGGGCCGATTGCTGACGCGAATATTGAAGTTGATATGATCGTCCAGAACGTAGCGCCTGCAGGCGATTACACTGACTTCACCTTTACCGTTGCCAAGGGCGACTACAAGGCGACCAAGCGTATCCTGGAAGAGACGGTAATGCCTGATCTGGGCGGCGGTGAGCTGCGTGGCGATGACAATATTGCCAAGGTGTCACTGGTCGGGGTAGGCATGCGTTCACATGCTGGGGTTGCTTCCAAGATGTTCCGCGTGTTGGCCGATGAAAACGTCAACATTCGCATGGTCTCAACGTCAGAAATCAAGATCTCTGTTGTGATCGACGAAAAGCATATGGAGCTGGCGGTTCAGGCGCTTCACGACGCCTTTGGTTTGAGCAAATCTGATATCGAATCCGAGTAATTCGAGCCGTCTGATTTGCCAGCTGACAGGAAGCTCGTTGCTGCAAGGTAATGAGCTTTCTTTCATTGCGGGTTTGATGTGTTATATTTGTTGTACCAAAAGTGAAATAACGTGTCATGCCCGTAGAGGGTTTCGTATTTCGCTGGTGGATATCCCGTTGCATACAAAAACGTCTGAGAAGGAGATCAGCCATGCTCATTTTGACTCGCCGAGTCGGCGAAACCCTTATGATTGGTGATGACATTACAGTCACTGTACTGGGTGTCAAAGGTAATCAGGTGCGAATCGGTGTGAATGCACCGAAGGATGTTTCTGTCCATCGTGAAGAAATATACCAGCGCATCCAGCGTGAACGTTCAGCTGACGTGAGCGATGAATAAATCGATGATGATTTGTTCGCAGGGTTGGAAGTGGTTGTGACATGCGGTTGTGAAACGCTGTTATTCAGCAGTGTTTTAAAAAAGGAGTGGGCGGTTCGTATGGAATACACGTCAAGTGCCTTCCTGGGTTAAGGCACAAGTGTCCCTGCCAGTGACGAAGTTAGCGTCCACTCTCGTATGAAAACTGAAAAAATTGTCATAAGTCTGGACAAGGCGCAGGAAAATCGGTAATATTCGCGCCGTGCCGTTGAGGAGAGGTGGCCGAGTGGCTGAAGGCGCTCCCCTGCTAAGGGAGTATAGGGTTTATAGCCCTATCGAGGGTTCGAATCCCTCTCTCTCCGCCACATGGCACAGTTCAGGTTAGACAGATGTGCGCCCGTAGCTCAGCTGGATAGAGTATCTGACTACGAATCAGAGGGTCGGAGGTTCGAATCCTCCCGGGCGCGCCATTTACGCTAGTAATTCTGGACTGTTGTAGTCGTTAAGTATCAGCACATTTTGTTAAGCGCCCGTAGCTCAGCTGGATAGAGTATCTGACTACGAATCAGAGGGTCGGAGGTTCGAATCCTCCCGGGCGCGCCAGATACCAAACCCGTTCTCAATTGAGAGCGGGTTTTTTTGGTCAGCTTACCTGTTAAATGTACTGCCGAAGTGTTTCCTGCCCGTTCGCGATGCCATTTTGGTGCGTATCGCTGGGTCAACGTTTTCCTTTAGCTGGATCGGCTGTCGCTCGCGACCGATCCTGCGATCGTGTAGCGCCCTCCCGTCTATTGGCGGTAGGGCGCTTTTTTTATGCGTGGTTTTCAGGTTTGAGTGTTTTATGCATAGCTTGTTTCAGGCGTTTCAGTGACAACAAGGTTGTGTAATAGATCATCGAGTCGGGTGATGCGTTTGAGGCGCTGAAACTCGACGTTTGCCTCAGCGTTGCCCTGGCGCATCTGGGCCAGCCATTGCTTAACCAGTGAGGTCACCACCCGTTCAGGCAGTTTCTGGCACTGCAGGTGAGCATAGGTTTTCAGCACCTCGGCGCGCATGCGCCAGGTGGTTTCAGGTAGGCGCTGGCCGGTGGCTTGCCAATGCCGGATGCGTGGTGCCAGCCAGGGGTCGGCAAGGGCGGCACGGCCAAGCATGACATCACAGCAGCCTGATAGAGTGCGGGCTTTCCAGTAGTCTTCCAGCGTCCATATATCGCCGTTGGCTACGACCGGAATGTCGATATGGTGGCGTATTCGGCCAATCCATTCCCAGTGGGCAGGCGGGCGATAGCCTTCATCCCGTGTGCGGCCATGAACCACAAGCTGGGAAGCACCTCCGGCCTGCACGGCCTGGGCGCAGGCAACGGCTTGAAGACGGTTGGAAAACCCCAGGCGTATCTTGGCCGTCACGGGGATTTCGCCATCCAGTGCTGTGGCAACCGCGTGAACAGCATTGAAAACCCGTTCAGGGTTACGTAGTAGCGCCGCACCACCATCATGGCGGTTGACAAGCTTGGCAGGGCAGCCGAAGTTAAGGTCAATGCTTAACGCACCCAGTTCAAGCGCCCGGCGCGCATTGGCAGCCAGGGTGGCCGGGTCTGAACCGAGCAGCTGCAAATGCACTGGGACGCCACTAGGCGTTGCTACTGGCAACTGCTTTAATGAATGCAGAAGCTCAGGGCAGTGCTTATAGAACACGCGAGGAGGCAGGCGAGCATCGATAACGCGGACAAACTCGGTGACCGTCCAGTCAAAGCCAGCTTCACGGGTCAGGAGGTCGCGGGTCAGAGCATCAATGACCCCTTCCATTGGCGCTAGGCCTATCTTGCCTTTATGTAGTAAATTAACAACGTTGACTTCCACTATGGCGCCATTGCATTCAATTCTGAGTGTGGCAGTTTAGTGTACCATTTTTATTGCGCCATTCATGGCTTCACCTCTTTTTGCTGGTCTGCGAGGCTTGAGACGAGGAGTGACTCTGATGCAAGATAGTGACTTATTGACGGAAGGCCTTGTCCTTATGGGGCTGGGTATGGGGTTTGTATTTGTTTTTCTTACCATTCTGGTAATTACTGTAACGCTGATGTCGATCGTTATCAGGCGCTTCCAGCCTGTAGCCGTCAACTCACCCACACAGAATACGCCAAAGGCCAGTTCCGCCCCTGTTGGCCAGGATGATGAGGTAATGGCGGTCATCAGCGCTGCTGTTCACCGTTATCGTCGTCATAAGGGCCTCTAGAAACACCCAGGCACTGTTTGTTTGCTAAGCTACGTAAATTACCTACAAGGTGTAGCGCCAGAAAAAGCGCTCCTGTGTCAGGGCGAGCGGATGCAGCAACGGCTTGTTTGGCGCCTTTTTTACGATCCATTTCTAACGATTCACTTGTCAATGCGAGAAAACGTCATGAAAGAGACGAAGCGCCCTTTGGGTATTACTGATGTAGTGCTGCGCGACGCCCACCAGTCGCTTTTTGCCACGCGGATGCGCCTGGATGACATGCTACCGATTGCAGAAAAGCTTGATCAGGTAGGTTTCTGGTCGCTGGAATCCTGGGGCGGCGCTACTTTTGATGCCTGTATCCGTTATCTGGGCGAAGACCCCTGGGAGCGTATTCGGGCCTTGAAAGAAGCAATGCCCAACACGCCACAGCAAATGCTGTTGCGGGGGCAGAATATCCTGGGTTATCGCCATTATGCAGACGACGTTGTGGATCGCTTTGTCGAGCGCGCCAAGATTAACGGTGTCGATGTGTTCCGCGTATTTGATGCGATGAACGACCCACGCAACCTTGAGCATGCGATCAAGGCTGTGCGTAATGTCGAAGGGCACGCTCAGGGCACCATTTCATATACGGTAAGCCCGGTACATACCCTGGATAGCTGGGTGGATCTGGCCAAGACCATTGCAGATATGGGTGCAGACTCTCTGGCTATCAAGGATATGGCGGGGCTGTTGACGCCGTATACAGCGTTTGACCTGGTAACGCGTCTTAAGCAGGAATTGTCGATTCCGATTCATATGCAGTGTCACGCGACGACGGGGCTTTCCACCTCAACAATTCTCAAGGCGGTGGAAGCGGGCATTGATAACGTTGATACCGCGATTTCTTCGATGTCCATGACCTATGGCCACAGCCCGACCGAGTCGGTAGTGGCCATGCTGAAAGATACCGACCGTGATACCGGCCTTGACCTGGAGCTGCTTGAAGATATCGCTGGTTACTTCCGCGAAGTGCGTAAAAAGTACGCGGCTTTTGAAGGCTCCCTGAAAGGTATTGATTCGCGGATTCTAGTGGCTCAGGTGCCAGGTGGCATGTTGACCAATATGGAAGGCCAGTTGAAGGAGCAGGGGGCCGGCGACAAGCTGGATGATGTGCTGAGCGAAATCCCCGCGTGCGCGAAGATCTGGGTTTTATTCCTCTGGTAACGCCGACATCGCAGATTGTCGGTACCCAGGCGGTGATGAATGTGATGATGGGCGAACGCTATAAGTCTATCTCCAAGGAAGTACAGGCGCTTTTAAAAGGTGAATACGGTTCCGCGCCAGCGCCCTTTAATGCCGAACTGCAAAAGCGTGTGCTGGAAGGCGGCGAGCCGATTACCTGTCGCCCGGCGGATAACCTGCAGCCGGAAATGGATAAGCTGACGACTGAGCTTCAGGAAAAAGCCAAAGCAGAGGGTATTCGCCTGGCTGAAGGTGAGCGTCAGGTAGATGACGTGTTGACCTATGCACTTTTCCCGCAGATTGGCCTCAAGTTCCTGAAAAACCGTGACAACGCGGATGCCTTTGAGCCCGCGCCGCAGGCGCAGGAAACCAGCGCATCAGGTGTGCCTGCCAAGGCTGAGCCGGCCCAGCCGCCTGCGGTTGCACAAGGGGCTGAAACCTACACCGTCAAGCTTAACGGTAAGGCCTATGTGGTAGAGGTGGCTGAAGGTGGTGAAATTGCCGACGTTCAGCAACAAGGTGAGGCGCCCGTATCCGCACCGGCAGCAGCGGCGCCAGCCCCCAGTGGTGAGGCTATTAACGCCCCATTGGCTGGTAACATCTTCAAAGTGAACGTTAAGCCTGGCGATACAGTGGCCTCGGGTGACGTGGTCATCATTCTGGAAGCCATGAAGATGGAAACCGAAGTGCGAGCCTCCAGTGGCGGAACCGTATCTGCCGTGAAAGTCAGTGAGGGCGATAGTGTCTCCGTTGGCGATGCGCTGATCGAACTCTAAGAGGTCTTCGTACTATGGATAAGCTAATCACGTTGTGGGAAGGCTCGGGGCTTTATAACCTTGAGCTGGGCCAGGCGGTGATGATTGTAGTGGGGCTTTTACTGCTCTATCTGGCAATCTATAAAAGGTTTGAACCCTTGCTGCTGGTGCCCATTGGTTTTGGCGGTATTCTGGCCAATATTCCTGAGGCGGGTCTGGCCATATCGGCCCTGGATCAGGCCATTGAGGTCGGTAAGCCCGCGGTTTTGCAGCAGCTTGCACCAGCGCTAGGGGTGGTGTTGAACCCTCTGGGCGACGTGGAAAGTTGGCGTGAAGCGCTGAAAAGTGTTGCTCATGGCAATACATCGGCGGAGGCGCTGCGCGCCGCCAAGGATGTGGCTACCAACGTTGGGTACAGCGATGGCATGCTTTACAGCTTTTATAGCGTGGCTATTGCGTCCGGTATCGCGCCTCTGCTGATTTTTATGGGCGTAGGGGCGATGACTGACTTCGGGCCACTGCTTGCCAATCCACGGACCCTGTTTCTGGGGGCTGCTGCCCAGTTTGGTATTTTTGCCACCCTGTTTGGTGCTGTAGGGCTTAGCTCAATGGGTATCATGGACTTCTCGCTCAATCAGGCGGCTGCCATCGGTATTATTGGCGGGGCTGACGGTCCTACGTCCATTTATGTGGCCAGCGTGTTGGCGCCTGAATTGCTGGGGGCGATTGCGGTCGCTGCCTATGCGTACATGGCCTTGGTCCCCTTGATCCAGCCGCCGATCATGCGTCTTCTGACCACGCAGAAAGAGCGTGAAATCACCATGACGCAGCTGCGCCCGGTCTCCAAACTGGAGAAAATCATCTTCCCGCTGATGCTGTTGATTCTGGTAGCCCTCTTTTTGCCAGATGCGGCGCCACTGCTGGGGATGTTCTGTTTTGGTAACTTGATGCGCGAGTGCGGTGTGGTAGAGCGTCTCGCCGATACGGCCCAGAATGCGCTGATCAACATAGTGACGATTGTGCTGGGGTTATCGGTTGGCTCTAAACTGATGGCGGAAAGCTTCCTGTCGGTTGAAACCCTGGGTATTCTTGGCCTGGGTATGGTGGCGTTTGCCATCGGCACATCCGCAGGCGTCTTGATGGCTAAGCTAATGAACCTGGTTAGCCGCATGCCGATCAACCCTTTGATTGGTGCTGCAGGCGTGTCAGCTGTTCCGATGGCAGCGCGGGTTGCCAATAAGGTAGGGCTTGAGTCCAATCCCCATAACTTTCTGCTGATGCACGCCATGGGGCCCAATGTGGCGGGTGTTATTGGTTCTGCGGTCGCGGCTGGGGTGATGATCAAGTACCTGGGATAAAAGCACTTAGGATAAAAGTACCTGGGGTAAAAGCACTAGAAGGAAAAGGCATTAAACCCTGATAGCGTCAACGAGTCGCTTTGAGGGAAATTCAAAAAACGGCATGTGCGAAGAGGCACATGCCGTTTTTTTTGCCCGCTATGATGGGTCCGGCTGGGAAGCCTTCGTGTCTGATTCGATAGTGAGGGTGCTTTTGAGACGGTTCTCCAAGGGGCTGAGGTCAAGAGGCTTGTCTCGTGGCCAGCCGAGGGCCAGTCTCACGCCGTCTCCATCATAGTCAGCGCTGAAAACGGGCAGGGCATTTTCAGCACACCAGGCGCGGACATCCGCTTCCTGGGAAAAGTTCAGGTGCAAGACCAGGGTGTCGCGCTCAATGATTTCACGGGTGGGAAGGGTGTCAAGCGCCTGGCTGACCGCCTGGGCATAGGCACGCGCCAGCCCGCCCGTTCCCAGCTTGGTGCCACCAAAATAGCGGATTACCACGCAACCTATTTCACCAATACCGCTGCCGTTCAACACCTGAAACATGGGGCGGCCCGCCGTGCCACCCGGTTCGCCGTCATCAGAAAAGCCGATGGCCGTCTGCTCACCTGGGGCGCCAGCAATAAAGGCACTGCAGTGATGGCTGGCGTTAGGGTGGGCGTGTTTTGCCGCCGCTACCAGAGTGTGGAGAGCATCGGGCGAAGGGGTGTGTGCCACCCAGGCAATAAACTGGCTTTTTCAATCTCGATTTGATGGCTATGCCAGCTATGGGCTTCCAGCGCGGGAACGAGATAGCGCATTAATGCTCCGTTAGATAGTGTTCAACCCCCATAACAAGGTTAAGTACCTGAATATCCTGGTTACGCAGGTAAATGGCAGGCACGCTGTCATCTTGCGCAAGCAGGTAGAGGCCATGGCGGTCAATGATCAGGCGTTGCAGCTTGATCGGCTTGTGATTGATTTCTGCGCTGGCGGTTTCCTCAGCGGTTCCCGTCTGGCAGCGACGGATGATAATGACATCCCCATCAAACAGGTTGCAATCCTGCATACGGTCGCCGCGTACCCTGACCGCATAGGTAGTGTGGCGTCGTGTGGTGTTGTTGACAGTGTTGGGAGCAGGCGCCCTGCGCTTGGCCCAGAGCCGATTTATACGGTGAGAAGGGAAGGGTGCTTGATCAATGGAAATGGCAGTCGTGGCGCTCATTGATAGTCTCCAGCATCAGGGCAATGGATATAAGCAGGCAGTTAATCGATGCCTGTTACTAGGCACGTTTTAACGAAGCGTGCTTTACTGGGCATGTCTTTTCATACAGTATTTTCAGTATACATGGTTTTCTATACAGTGCCAGTGGGTTTTCGATCAACCTGTCAGGACGATAACAGGCAGCGCTGCTGCGACCTGGCGCCGCAGTGGGTGACTGGCGGGATAGACGCTTTCCGTGTAAAGTTCGTACACAACTAATTGTGTCTGGAGAGCGCCTTGAGCCTGTGTCTGCAAGCCCGTCAGCTAGCCTGCGAGCGAGATGAACGCTGGCTGTTCAAGGGCCTTGATGTGGACATTCGTAGCGGTGAAGTTGTCCGTATCGAAGGCCCTAACGGCAGCGGCAAAACCACTCTGTTAAAGATCCTTTCCGGGCAATTGACCGATTATCATGGCGAGCTGATTTGGAACGGCGAAGCGATGCGCCAGGTGCGCGAGCACTTCCTAGCCAATCTTTTATATCTGGGCCATTCCCCAGGGGTTAAAACCGGGTTGAGCGCGCTTGAAAACCTGGCCTGGTATCAGGCACTGGATGGCCAGAAAGACAATCAGGCTGTCAGTTGGAAGGCGCTTGAAAACGTCGGCTTAGCCGGATTTGAAGATGTGCCAGCCGGTCAGCTTTCCGCCGGTCAACAGCGCCGCATTGCATTGGCCAGGTTAACCCTGACGCCACGCATTCTCTGGGTGCTTGATGAACCATTTACCGCCATTGACCGTCACGGCGTTGCGGCACTTGAAGCGCAGTTGGTAGCGCACGCCAATAATGGCGGTTGCGTTATCGTAACGACACACCATGAGTTATCATCCTCGCCCGCCTTGCGCCGTATTCAGCTTGGGTAATCATGAAGGAGAAAAGTGGTGTCGCAGCCTGAAACCGCGAAGCTTGCCCCGGGTCTGAAACCGCATCTGAAAGAACCCTCAGAAAATTTATCATTGGCCCTTAAGGCAACGCTCAAGCGTGACCTGGTCTTGATGCTGCGCCGCCGTGGCGAGGTGCTCAACCCGCTGGTATTTTTTGCCTTGGTGATTACGCTGTTTCCGATTGGTATCTCACCAGATCCGGACCTGCTGGCGACCATAGCGCCTGGGCTCTTGTGGGTGGCGGCGCTACTGGCGGCGCTTCTTTCACTGGATAGCCTGTTTCGTAGTGATTACGACGACGGCAGCCTGGAGCAGCTTTTGTTGGCCCCACAGCCATTGCCTGCGTTGGCCCTGGCCAAAGTGGCGGTTCATTGGCTGTTAACCGGGCTTCCGCTGGCGCTTATGGCACCGGTATTGGGTATAATGTTGGCGCTTCCAGGGGGAGTTATCTGATATTGGCTGTTTCACTGGCGCTGGGGAGCGCGATACTCAGCCTGATTGGCGCGATAGGTGCGGCCTTGACGGTTGGCCTGGCGCGCGGTGGTGTACTGCTGTCCCTGTTGGTGCTGCCGCTTTATATTCCGGTACTTATTTTTGGGGCGGGTGCCGTTCAAGCGGCGATAGCCGGTGATCCTGTCACCGCTCATCTGGCCATCCTGGGTGCGCTGTTGGCGGTTGCCTTAATGCTGGCACCCTGGGCGATAGCCGCATCATTGCGAATCAGTATTAACGGTTGAGGACACGCGTACATGTGGTCTTTTATTCATAAGCTTGGGTCACCCAAGTGGTTTTATCGGATTAGCGCAAAACTGCAACCCTGGTTCTGGGTGGCTGCCGTCGGACTGATAGTGGTGGGAACGGTCTGGGGTCTGCTATTTGCCCCGGCAGATTATCAGCAGGGCAATAGCTTTCGAATTATCTATGTGCATGTGCCTGCAGCTTTCCTGGCCCAGTCGATATTTGTTTCGATGGCAGTGGCCGGACTGGTCTTTATGGTCTGGAAAATCAAAGTGGCTGATATGGCCGCTGCGGTCATGGCCCCCTTGGTGCTGCGATGACCTTTGTGTCGCTGTTTTCTGGCGCCGTGTGGGGCGTTCCTACCTGGGGAACCTGGTGGATGTGGGATGCGCGTCTGACATCCATGCTGATCCTATTATTTCTGTATCTGGGCGTGATTGCGCTCAGGGGCGCGTTCACCAGTCGTGACAGTGCCTCTCGGGCGGCATCGGTGCTGGCCATGGTGGGAGTGATTAATATTCCGATCATCAAATACTCGGTGGACTGGTGGTATACCCTGCATCAGCCGGCCACGTTCACGATCACGTCACGCCCGGCAATGCCCATGGATATGTGGCTGCCGCTGCTGATCATGGTGCTGGGTTTTTACAGCTTTTTATCGCCCTGACCCTGATGCGGACACGCAACGAAATTTTGCGCCGCGAGTCGAATAAACGTTGGGTGCGTGAACTGATTGAGGAGGCAAAGTAAATGGCTTTTGACTCTTTTGCTGCATTTATTGCCATGGGAGGTCATGCGCCCTATGTCTGGTCTTCCTGGATTATCACGCTGCTGTTGATTCTGGGGCTGGTATGGCATGCACGTGTTGAGCGCCGCCAACTGGTGGAGGGTCTCAAGCGCCGTGCCCGTAGAGAGCAGGCGCGCCAACAGCAAGGTGGACAGGCGACGGTTTATCCAGTTGATCAAGGGGAGTCATCATGACACCTAAACGCAAGCAAAAACTATTTGTGATTCTTGGCCTTGTATCGTTAACCGCCATTGCGGTTGGGCTGACGTTATATGCCCTTAGAGCCAATATTAATCTGTTCTTCAGCCCAGTGCAGATTGCTCAGGGCAATGCCCCCATGGAGCGCACCATTCGTGCCGGGGGCATGGTCAAGGAAGGCACGGTGGCCCGTGATGCAGAGACCCTGAACGTCGAATTTGTGGTGACCGATTACGTTGATGATCTGGATGTTTATTACAGCGGTATTCTGCCGGATCTGTTCCGCGAAGGTCAGGGCGTTGTGGTGGTGGGGCAGTTGCAGGCAGATGGACGCTTCCGAGCCGATGAAGTGCTCGCCCGGCATGATGAAAACTATATGCCGCCTGAAGTGGCTGAAGCCCTGAAAGAAGCAGGGTACGAACCGGCAGACTATCAGGCAAAAGCAGCAGAAATCGGCAAGCGCCTTGACGCCCAGGGTGTTCCCAAAGCGAGCGATTACTGATGCGATTCGTGGCAATGTTTTCACTCATCGCACGCTTCCCTGATATCAAGATGTTCAGTTATCAAGACGTCACACGTGCTGAACCGGAGCGAACATGTTCACTGAAATGATCCCTGAAATTGGCCATTATGCCTTAGTCATTGGCCTACTGATGGCCGCTGTACAGACCCTTGCCCCGCTGGCAGGGGCGACGATGCGTAAACCCTTATGGATGGCTTATGGCCTGCCAATGGCGGCGGGACAGTTTCTGTTTGTTGCCATTGCGTATGCGTGCTTGACGACAAGCTATATGCTGGATGATTTCAGCGTGGCCAATGTGGCCAACAATTCCAATTCGTTGCTGCCTTGGTACTACAAGTTCAGTGCCGTCTGGGGTAACCATGAAGGCTCTGTGCTGCTGTGGAGCTTAATGCTGGCAGGCTGGAGTTTTGTCGCGGCGCTGTTCTCACGCAACCTGCCGCGTGACATGGTCGCCCGTGTAATTGGCGTTATGGGGGCTGTATGCGTGGGCTTCCTGCTGTTCATTCTGATGACCTCAAACCCTTTCGAGCGCCTATTGCCCGGAATTCCCCAGGATGGCGCTGATCTTAATCCGCTGCTTCAGGATTTCGGCCTGGTGGTTCACCCGCCGATGCTCTACATGGGCTACGTCGGTTTTTCTGTCGTGTTTGCGTTTGCCATTGCCGCTCTGCTAGGAGGGCGCCTGGATTCTGCCTGGACCCGTTGGGCGCGGCCTTGGTGTAACGTGGCCTGGGCGTTTCTTACCGTGGGTATTGCCCTGGGTAGCTGGTGGGCCTACTACGAGCTTGGCTGGGGCGGCTGGTGGTTCTGGGATCCGGTCGAAAACGCCTCTTTGTTGCCCTGGTTGACGGGCACCGCCTTGATTCACTCCCTGGCGGTCACCGAAAAGCGCGGGTCTTTCAAAAGCTGGACAGTGTTGTTGGCCATTGCCACCTTCTCGCTGTCACTGATGGGAACCTTCCTGGTGCGTTCCGGGGTGCTGACTTCTGTTCACGCCTTTGCCAATGACCCTTCGCGTGGCTTTTTCATTTTAATGCTGCTGGCCATTACGGTGGCGATCTCACTGTTTATCTTTGCCTTGCGCGCGCCGCGCGTCAGCCACCAAGTAGGGTTCAGCTGGTTATCCAGAGATTCGCTGCTGCTGATCAACAACATTCTGCTAGTGATCATGACGGTCACCGTCTTACTGGGGACTCTCTACCCGCTGATTCTGGATTCTCTGAACCTGGGTAAGATCAGCGTGGGGCCTCCTTACTTTAACGCTTTGTTTGTGCCATTGACGGTCATCATGAGTATCTTCATGGGTATGGGCCCGGTGTCGCGCTGGAAGCGCATGCCAGGTAAAGAGATTTACAAGCGTCTGTGGTTATCTGCTGTTGCCGCTGTGGTGATCGGTGCGCTGATTCCGGTCTTCTACGGCCCCGAATGGAACGTATGGGTGGCGCTAGGCATGATCGTCGCCCTTTGGATTGTGATTCCCATGCTGCGCGACATTTTCGACAAGGTGCGTCATGCCAGTTCTTTTATGGCGGGCATTAAAAAGCTTTCATACCCCTACTGGGGCATGGTACTTGGGCATCTAGGTGTCGCGGTGACCATAGTCGGCGTGGCGGTTGTGTCTAACTACAACCTTGAGCGCAATGTACGCATGTCGCCGGGTACCAGTGTAGAGCTGGGTGGCTACACCTTCACCATGACAGAGCTGACCGAGCGCCGCGGTGCCAACTTCCTGGCCGATACCTCGATTATCAATGTGCAGCGTGGTGACGGACGCAATTTCATCATGCGGCCTGAAAAACGCCTCTATCTGGCCACTGGGATGCCGATGACCCAGGTAGCGCTGCGCCCTGGTTTCTTCCGTGACCTTTATGTGGCCATGGGTGAAGATCTGGGGGATGGCAGCTGGGCCATGCGAATTCAATTCAAACCCATGGTGCGCTGGCTGTGGCTGGGTGGTGTTAATGGCTGCGGGCGGCCTAGTGGCCGTGGCAGATAAACGCTACCGTCGGGTTAAGGTGCGTCAGGATAAGCCGCAGAAATCATTCGCAGTGCCTGCTCAACCGCAAGCTGCTGGGGAGTCGGGCGCATGAACCGTCGTGTGTTGTTATTTTTACCTCTGTTAGGGTTTATCGGCCTGGCAGTATTCTTCTACTACGGGCTGGGTCAGGATCCGTCCTATCGGGATTCTGCTTTGATGACCCGCGAGTTCCCGGCGTTTGAAGCATCGACGCTGGAAGACCCGGAACGTCAGGTGGATGAGTCACTGCTGACCGGTGCGATCACCCTGGTCAACGTATGGGGAGAATGGTGCCCTGCCTGCAAACAGGAAATGCCTCAGCTGCTTGATCTGGCCGACCGAGGTATCCGCATGGTGGGTATCAACTATCGCGATACCCGTGAAAAAGGGCGTGAATTCCTCGACGAATTTGGTAACCCCTTTGAAGTCAATATCTTTGATCCTGAAGGTGATCTGGGGTTTGATCTGGGCGTCTACGGCGCTCCGGAAACCTTTCTGGTAGATGCGCAGGGCGTTATTCGCTATCACCATACCGGCTATATCTCGCCGGAAGATGTGCGTAACACCCTGCTTCCGGAGGTGGAAAAATGGCGTTAACGAGATGCATAACCGCCTTGGTGAGTGTATTGCTGAGTGTCAGCGTCATGGCGGCAGGAATTGAGCTGCGAGAGTTTGATGACCCTGTGATGGAGGAGCGTTATAAAGATCTGACGGCATCAATGCGCTGCCCGCTGTGTGAGAATCAGGCGATTGATGATTCTGATGCGCCCATTTCAGCCGATATGCGTGAACGTGTTTATCGCCTGTTGCAGGATGGTCAATCGGATATCGAGATTACCAACCATATGGTCGCCCGCTTTGGGGATTACATTCTTTACAACCCGCGTCTGGAAAACCGCACCTACCTGCTTTGGGGAATACCTATTGCCTTGATTGTTGGCGGCGGCTTAATGGTAGTGCTGATTGTTCGTGCCCGGCGCAATGCGTCAGCGACAGCACTGAGTGCTGAAGAACAGGCTCGCCTGAATGAACTTATCAACCGTGAGAGATCTTCATGACGTCGCTATGGATCGCCTTTGCTGTCTTGTTGTTACCGGCTATCTGGCTGTTGATACTCCCGTTGCGCCAAGCACGCGCCCTGCACGATGCCCAGCGTGATTATGAAGCCAACGACACAACAGCCGAGCAGAATGTTGCGATTTACAAGCGGCGTCTGGCATCGCTGGAAGCGGCAAAGGAGCGTGGAGATATCGACGAGGAGCGTTTCGCGGAAGACCGTCTTGAGTTGGAGCGCAGCCTGCTTGAAGATACCACCACCGTGAAGCGTCGCCCTTTAAAATCATATACCTCTGGCCGCTTTGTCGTGCCTCTGGTGCTGCTGGCCGTCGTGGGCACCAGCGTTGTCTGGTACCAGTTTCACGGGGCAGAAGGGGATCTGGTGTTGCTGCAAACCCAGCGAGACGTGCAGAATCATCCGGAAGGTTCCTTGGTCATGTATATAGAACGCATGGAAGAGCAGGCTGTGTTGCAACCAGACAACCCCAATGTCTGGTCCGAGCTTTTCCCGCTTTATCGCCAGACAGGCCAGGCAGAAAAAGCTGTCGATGCTCTTGAACATTTGATTGCCCTTGAAGGTCGCCTCGCGCCCTTGCTTGCCCAGTTGGCGCAATTGCGTTTCTTTATGGAAGGGCGCGAATTGACACCCGAAGTCCAAGGATTGGTGGATGAAACTCTTGAACAGGATCCCAGGCAGCCCACCGTACTCGGCCTGCTGGGTATTCACGCCTTTGATGCAGGCAATTATGAAACGGCTATTGATCGCTGGCGGCGCGCCATTGCTAACATTCAGAATCAGGGCACTGCTGACTCTTTGCGCGAAGGCATTCGAGTTGCTCAGCAACGCATGGGTGTTGCCCCAGATGCTGCCTCTATCAACCAATCGCCGGAGGCATCCGATGGCCCTGGGATTCGCGTTGAAGTCTCGCTGGATGAAACGCTGACGGAGCGAGTATCACCGCAGGCAACAGTATTTGTCACCGCTCGGGATATAGCCGGTGAGTTGCCACCGCTAGCCATTGCCCAGGCCCAGGTGTCTGATCTGCCAGCTACCTTTGTGCTGGATGCCAGCAACGCCATGTCGCCACAGGCAAGCCTTGATCAGGTAGACGAAGCGCGCCTGATGGTGCGGGTCTCGCCCTCAGGCCGGGCAACGCCACAGCCGGGTGACCTGTTTGGCGACCTTGATAGTGTTGCGGTTGGCCCTGTTAACGACAGCGACGCTGTCAGCGTTCTGATTGATAGCATCTTTGAATAAATCGCTGTCTTTAGCTCCATGCGCCTGACGTCTATCCGCTTGGTAGGGTTCAAATCTTTCGTTGACCCCGTCAATGTTCCCTTCGATGGCAATATGACAGCCATCGTGGGGCCAAACGGCTGCGGAAAATCCAATATCATTGACGCCGTGCGCTGGGTCATGGGGAGTCTTCCGCCAAGACCCTGCGCGGTGAGTCCATGGCAGACGTGATTTTCAACGGCTCAAGTGCCCGCAAACCGGTGGGCCAGGCCGCCATTGAGCTTAAGTTTGATAATCGTGACGGCAGCCTTGGTGGTGTCTACGCCCAATATGCTGAAATTGCCGTCAAGCGCCTGGTTTCCCGGGATGGCCAGTCCAGCTATTTCTTTAATGGCCAGAAATGCCGCCGCCGAGATATTGCTGACCTCTTCATGGGTACCGGCCTGGGGCCGCGCTCCTACGCGATTATTGGTCAGGGAATGATTTCTCGCCTGATTGAAGCCCGTCCTGATGAATTGCGCTCGACCCTGGAAGAAGCCGCCGGGATCTCCAAATACAAGGAGCGGCGTCGTGAGACGGAAAACCGCATGCGTCGAACCCAGGAAAACCTCGACCGTCTCGATGACATCCGTGAAGAGTTGGATAAACAGCTTGAGCGCCTTAAGCGTCAGGCAGAAGCCGCGCGCCGTTACCAGGATCTTAAACAGCAGGAATACCGTCTGAAAGGTGAGCTTGCGCTGCTGCGCGGTCGCGCCCTGCGTGCTGAACAGCAACAGCAGGAGCACCGAGTGCGTGAGCTGGAAATAGCCGTCGAAAAAGACGTCTTTGGCGTACGCGAGTGTGAAAATCGCCTGGAACAGGCCCGTGAGCAGCATGATCAACTGGTGGAGGTGCTGGAGCGCCATCAGCAACAGTTCTATGACACCACCACCCGGATTGCCCGTCTGGAGCAGGATCAATCCCACCGCCGCAGTCGGCTTGCTCAACTGGCCAGTGATATTGACAGTGCGCGTCGGGATCTGGAGCAGCAGCGTCAGGTCATCCGTGGGGATAATGAGCGATTAGCCGCCATTGAAGAACGTTTTGAGATGTTGGTGCCGGAGTGTGATGGCCTAGAAGAGCAGCTTGCCGAGCTTGAAGAAACCTTAAACGATCTGTCGCCGGCCCTGGAGCGGGCGACAAATGCCTGTGCAGACGCTGATGAAAGCTGGCGCCAGGCATCGCGCCAAGCGGAGCGTGGCCAGGATCAGGTGCGTGATCTTGAGCAACGCATTCAGCGTTTGCAAGATGACCAGCGCCGCCGCCTACAGCAGCGCGGTGATATCGAAGACCTTGCGGCGCTACGCCAGGCTCATGCCGCATCCCAGGCGGAGCTAAGCGCTGCCGAACAGGGAGCGGCACGGTTTGAACGCCAGCGAGAGGGCTGGCAGCAGCGTATCAGTGAGGCAAAACAGGCTCACAGCAATGCCAACATGGCTCGCGAAAACGCCCAGGCCGCGCTCAGCCGCCTGGAAGGCGAGCGCGCTTCTCTTGATGCCCTGATCAACGCTGCCCTAGCTGATCATGACCCGGCGATAGACGATACCCTGAATGCGCTTGGCCTGGCAGAAGCGCCGCGCCTGGGCGAGCAGATTCAGGTAGCTGACGGTTGGGAAGGCGTCGTCTCCTGGCTGCTCAAACCCTGGCTGAATGCCCGACTGGTATCAGCAGAAAAACTGGCTGTCTTGCCTCAGGCACTGCCCGCTGACTGGTGTCTATTGGCCGATACACCAGATCCGCAACCGGTGCCGGGGCGTTTATCGGCTCAGCTAAAAGGGGCAGGTGCACTGCATGAATGGCTTGCGACTATCCACTGTGTTGAAAGTGTCGACGCGATTCCAGAGTCCCTGGCAGATCTGCCCGCCGGGCATAGCCTGTTGAGCCGCGACGGTGTCTGGTGCTCAGCGCAGTGGTTGCGCCAACAGGCAGAAGGGGAAGGCGTGGATGCCCTTCTGGTTACCCGCAAGCGTCAGTCAGAGTGTGTACAGCAAATTGATGAGCAAAACGAAGCGCTGGAACAAGCGCAGCAGCGTCTGGACGAGGCCGCTGAGCAGCTGGAATTACTCGAACAGCAGCGTGATGCCAGCACAGCAAGTGAGCGCCTGCACTCCCAGGAGCGCCAGCAGTTAGCGCTCAAAGAAAGGAGCCTAGCCCAGAAAGTCGAGCACTTGGAAGAGCGGGTGATGGAGTTGGACGAAGAGCTCACTCGGCTTCAGGAAGATGAGGCGGAACTTTCGCTCACCCTTGAAGAAAGCCGTGGACGCTGGGACGAGGCGATGGCAAGCCTTGAACTGGCCACCACCCAGCGCGACCTTGCCAATGCTGAACTGCAGGCTCAGCGCGAGCAGCGTGAACGTCTTGAGCAGCAGCTGGCGCCTTTAAAATCCCGTCAGCAGCCCTTGGCGCTTGAACGCGAACGCTTAAAAACCGAGCGTGACAGTTTGCTCGCCCAGCAATCTCGCAGCCAGGAGACTGATGAGCGCCTTTTGTTGCGTATTGCCGAACTGGAAGAAACTCGTGAAAGCCTGATCGAGCCGGATGAACTGGCGGGCGAAGAGCTTGCACTCCTGCTGGAAGAGCGGGGAGAGCAGGAAGAGCGCCTCAATGCTAGCCGCGAGCAGGCAAGCGCACTGGCCGAGCAGCTACGTAATGATGAGCTGGCCCGTCAGGCCCATGAGCGCAGCCTCGAACAAAGCCGCGAACAGCTGCAGCAGCGGCGTATGGATGCCCAGGCGCTGGGGCTGAAAGCCGCCACTCAGGATGAGCAGTTAGCTGAAATGGGCCACGATGCACAAGCGCTTGCTGCCAGCCTGCCAAGCGATGCGCAAGAGCCTGTTTGGCAGCAGAGCCTGGAAGCCACTTCAGATAAAATCCGTCGCCTGGGGGCGATCAACCTGGCAGCAATAGAAGAATATGACCAACAGGCAGAAAGGCGTGATTACCTTGAAGCCCAGCATGCCGAACTGAGCGAGGCGCTGGAGACGCTGGAGCGTGCTATTCGGCGGATTGACCAGGAAACCCGAGCACGCTTTAAGGAAACCTTCGAACAGGTCAACCAGGGTTTTCAGGCGCTGTTTCCGCGAGTCTTCGGGGGTGGCAGTGCCTGGCGGCGCTGACAGATGATGATCTGCTCGAAACTGGTGTGGCTATCATGGCGCGGCCACCAGGAAAGAAAAATAGCACGATTCACCTGCTATCCGGGGGAGAAAAAGCCCTGACGGCTCTATCCTTGGTTTTTGCCATTTTTCAGCTGAATCCTGCGCCGTTCTGCATGCTTGACGAAGTGGATGCACCGCTGGACGATGCCAACGTCGGGCGTTATGCTAAACTCGTTAAAGAGATGTCTGAAACAGTTCAGTTTATATATATTACCCATAATAAGATTGCTATGGAAGCTGCAGAGCGCTTGATGGGGGTGACGATGCAGGAGCCTGGCGTGTCACGGCTAGTCACCGTTGATGTTGAAGAGGCGGCAGCACTCGCTGAAGTAAGCTGAAATTTGGAGAGCTTTAGTGTTTTATTATGATTGCGAATTTAATGCTAAGTTAATCAAAAATAGTGATTAAATAATTGCTTTGCTTGCATGTTTTTCGCTCTTCAGCAATACAGCTTAACACTGTTACAGCGCTTGCCTTGCGCGTGCAAAAGAGTGAAAAATCGTAAAAAGTCACCATTTTCAGAATAATAACGCTATTCTAGACATATAGCCTTGTTCGGTGTAGGTGATTTATCGTGTCATCGTTGCAACTAATATCACAATTTAATGCCTTACAACTTCAAGCAATAAAGCTTGCCTCCGCTGTTGGCAAACGACCCATGGAATGTACAACATGGAATTAAGAGAATGGCTTATCATTTTAGGGCTGGCACTGGTCTCGCTTATAGTCATTGATGGCATCCGTCGACTTAAGCGTCAACGCCGAGTACCTCGCCTGGATCTTGATCAGGTAGACGCTCCGGATAGCGACATGGATCCAGAAGAAGCAAAACGCGAGGCTGAGCTTAACTGGGAGCTTCCCAACGGAGGTGCTCGGGTTATCAAGTCGGCAGATTACAGTAATCTGACGGGTAAGCCGAAGCTGGAACGCCAGGAACACCCTGGCCCCTCAAGAGTGCTTTCCGAATTTCGACGCGGTAAGTCAACATCGACGGCGACTGCCGAGAAGCAGCGGCCGTCTTTGAGCGCGGTTGATCCAGCTGAACGCACCACGGCAAATACCCATTCAGTGAGTGCAGAGTCAGCAAGCGTTGAGCCTGAACAAAAAAGCGTTGAGCCTGAAGAAAAAATAGCGCATCTGAGGCACCTCCGCTCAGGGCGTCAACAGCTGAACCAGCCGCGGCTAACAATCAGGCCTTTACACGCATGACGGCGATTGACGATGATGCTGGACCTGCCCCGTCAATCTCATCATCTGAGCCCCAGAGCAGTCATCATTTTTCCGCTTCTGGTCAGCCTGAGTCCGCTCAGTCTGAGGCAAATGCTCAGCATGAAGCCAAACGCCGTCAACTGCGCAGTTCAACTGTGGGTGATTACTCTGATGGAGCTGATAGCGATGAAACTGATAACGATGAAGAAGACACTTCCTACCAGCTGGTAGATTTTCACGGTATCAAGGATTCTTTCAAGCACCGTATGCAGGAACGCCTTGAAGAGCGCAAACAGAAGAAGCTCGACAAGATTAAGCGCAAAGAGCAGCTAAAAGCCGAAAAGGCCGAGCGCGCAATTGAAGCTGAAAAACTCAAGGCGCAGCGTGCGGCAGAAGAAGCTGAACGCCGCCGCGAAGCACAGCTTCGTGCCGATGCATCAAGAGCTGAACAGGCTTCACGTAAAGCTCAGGAGCAGTGTGAACTGCATCAGGCTCAAGGCGAAAGGCAGGCTGGCTTTGAGGAACATAATTACGATGACCGTTATGACCAGCCATCAAATGCAGATCTAGCCGCCGCAGATGATTACAGTGAGCGGTATGTGCATCATGATAATGATCATTATGATGATGGCTATGCCAGTGAGGGTTATGAAAGCGACTACTACGATGACGTGGTGCGTCCGCATCCTACCCTGGCTAAGGCCATGCGTAACGATGTTTCAGGCAAGCATGCGGCTGACACCCTGCAGAATGCCGAAGAAGTCGTGGTTATCTCTGTTATGTCCCGGGATGAAGACGGTTTCGAAGGTGACAAGCTGCTCGAACTGCTAATGATGTGCGGCCTGCGTTACAGCAGTGAAATGGGCGTTTTCCATCGTCTGGAAACAGAACATCCTGAAAGTGAACTGCAGTTTTCCATGGTCAATGTGGTCAAGCCGGGTACCTTTCCTATTCAGGAAATGGATACTTTCGTGACACCCGGTATTACGTTCCTGATGCCGCTGCCCGGCGCCGAGGACAGCTCAGCTGCCTTTGAAGCCATGGTGGAAACGGCCATGGTGGTGGTGCGGCACATGGGCGGTGAGCTCAAGGATGAAAACCGCAGCGTCATGACGGCGCAGACGATTGAATTTGCCCGCCAGCGTGTGCACGAATTTGAGCGTCGCCATCATCTACATCGCGTTCAGGCCAACTAACCTCTGCTACTTTTCGCTGTTGGTTTTTACCTTCCCCGTTCAACACCCGCTACCTCACAAGGCAGCGGGTGTTTTGTATAATAGGGCTAAATTTCAAGGAAGCACTCAATATGCGTCAAACAGGTTCAGATCAAACTCCAGACGTCGCAGAGGAAATAGCACGGCTGCGTTCTGAAATAGAAGACGCCAATTACCGTTACTATGTGCTTGATGACCCCGCTCTTAGCGATGCCGATTACGACCGTAAATTCAGGCGGTTGCAGGAGTTGGAGGCACAGCACCCTGAGCAGCTGACGGCGGATTCACCTACCCAGCGCGTCGGTGCCAAACCGGCGGATGGTTTTGAAGAAGTGGTGCATGCCATTCCCATGCTGTCGCTGGATAATGCGTTCAATGCGGATGAAATTAGCGCTTTTGCCCAACGTGTTGCAGAGCGGTTGGAATGCACCGCCGATGACCTGGAGTTCAGCTGTGAGCCAAAGCTGGACGGGGCGGCGGTGTCTTTGGTCTATGAACAGGGGCGGCTGGTCAGTGGCGCCACGCGGGGAGATGGCCGAACCGGTGAGGGTATTACCTCGAATCTGCGCACCTTGCGTTCGGTCCCTCTAGTATTGCGCGGCGAGAATCCCCCGCGCTTCTGGAAGTTCGGGGCGAAGTGATTATCAGCCATGAGGGGTTTGAAGCCTTGAATCAGGCTGCACGGGAAAGCGGCTTCAAGGTGTTCGCTAACCCGCGCAACGCCGCAGCGGGGAGTCTGCGCCAACTGGACCCGCGCATTACCGCGACGCGCCCGCTGGCTTTTCACGCCTATCAGGCCGCTCGCCTTGAACCTGATCTGGGCGATGACACCCATAGCGCCCTGATGCAGCGGCTATCCCAGTTGGGTCTGCGTACCAGTAAGGAACTGGCGGTAATGAAGGGACCCCAGGCCGTGGTGGAATACTGTCAGGCACTGGGTGAAAAGCGTGACCAACTGGGTTACGACATCGATGGCGTGGTGATCAAGGTCAATCATCTGCGCCTGCAGCGGGAGCTTGGGTTTGTGGCCCGCGCCCCGCGTTGGGCAGTGGCTTTCAAGTTCCCGGCTCAGGAGGAAACCACCACGCTGAATGAGGTCGAGTTCCAGGTAGGGCGTACCGGCGCTATTACGCCGGTGGCGCGTCTGGCGCCGGTTAGCGTGGCCGGAGTGACCGTCTCCAACGCGACCTTGCACAACGCCGATGAAATTGCCCGCCTGGATGTGCGCATCGGGGATACGGTGACGATTCGACGCGCGGGGGATGTGATTCCCCAGGTCGTCAGAGTGGATCTGACCAAACGGCCTGAGAATGCGCGGCCGATTGAATTCCCGAATCACTGCCCGGTGTGCGGATCGGATATCGAGCGCCTGGAAGGGGAGGCGGTGGCGCGTTGTTCCGGCGGCTTATATTGCCCGGCACAGCGCAAGGAAGCGCTGAAGCATTTTGCCAGTCGGCGTGCGCTGGATATCGATGGGCTGGGTGAAAAGCTGATTGAGCAGCTGGTGGAGCGTGATTGGGTCAAAACCCCGGCCGATCTGTTCCAGTTAACGGTTGAAGCGCTGCAGAAACTACCGCGCATGGGAGAAAAGTCTTCCTCCAATCTGGTGAAGGCGCTGGATAGCGCCCGACAGACAACGCTGGCAAGGTTTATCTATGCGTTAGGGATTCGTGAAGTGGGTGAGGCCACAGCAGCCAACCTGGCGGCATATTTTGGTACGCTGAGCGCCCTGGAACAGGCGGATCTGGAAACGCTGGAAAGCGTCAATGATGTAGGGCCGATTGTGGCAGCGCACATACATACTTTTTTCGGCAGCCACATAATCAGCAAACCCTGGCAGCGCTGCTGGACGCAGGCGTGAGCTTTGATGAAGCAGAAGTCCAGCACGGCCCCAAGCCGCTGGAAGGCCAGACCTGGGTGCTGACCGGTACGCTGGAGAGCATGACCCGAGATGATGGTAAGGCCCGCTTGCAGGCTCTGGGAGCCAAGGTATCCGGAAGCGTGTCGAAAAAAACCGCGGGTCTGGTCGCCGGGGCAGCTGCAGGCAGCAAGCTGACTAAAGCCGAACAGCTCGGGGTCGAGGTGCTTGACGAAGCGACTTTTCTGAACCGATTGCAAGCCTGGGAGGCATCATGAGCCGATTTATCGAAGTGCCCGCGCGTATGCTGCCCAGTGAGACGCTGGCAGCCCTGCTGGAAACCTTTGTGACCCGCCAGGGTTACGACACCACGGACACCCAGTCAGGCATGCAAGGCTGGGTGACTGACCTCAAGCAGCAGCTGGAGCAGGGAGACTTGATCATTGCTCATGATCTTGAGCTGGAAATGACCGAAGTGATGACCCTGGAGCAGTGGCGTCGCTTCGGCCGTGACCTGGCGGATGATGAAGAAGAGGGCGATTACTGAGCGCGGATTAAGGCGCTGATAATCCGCCGCCCAGGGTGAAGATGATCGACAAGCGGTGCTTCCAGTGGCATGGGCTCGTCGCAGATACGTGAAGCAATCACCTCGGCGCACAGCGGCGCGCTGGCCAGCCCTCGGGAACCATGGGCAGCGCTGATCCAAAGGCCAGGGTAATGCTGCCCAGCCAGTGCGGGTATTCGGGTTGCATCTTTTTTCAGTAGCGCATAGTCCTGTTGCCATGCTTCAGTTTTGGGGACAGGGCCTGCGTAGGGTGACTTGTCCGGGCTGGCGGCACGCACCGCCGCCCGACCGTCAAGGTTTTTGGGAGTGAGATCCACACCGGCCTTCTCAAGTGCGGTTGCCAGAGCGGGAAGCGTTTGGCGCAGCTCCTCAATATTGCCCAAGTGATCCTGATCCTGCACCTCTGTGGTGGCGTTGTTAGGTACAAAGCTGGCGCCAAAGGTCAATACGCCGTCCACTGCCGGGGGCACATAGCCGCCCGCGCAAACCACGCTTCTGGGGCCTTCAACGTTGTCCGGCAAGTTAAGCGACGATACCTGGCCGCGTACCGCCTGCAGCGGCAATTCGTGGGTCTGTTCAAAGCGGTTGGCCAGTTGGGCGTTCGCGACGACCACCTGATCTGCCTCGACGTTTTCACCATTGGTCAGGTGAATCAACCAGCCTTGTGAGCTTTCTTCCAGCCTGATGACCTCACCCTGTCGATAGGTGATACCTGGCTGAGAAAGTAAGTGTTCACATAGTTTTCTGGGTTTGACCCAGCCCGCCTGTGGATAGAAAAGTGCGCTTTCAGCGCTTGCATCCATGCCGATAATATCGCCAAGCGAGTCGCTATTTTCAGCTTTAAGCACGCCATCCGGCAGTGGATGGGCGGCCAGGAAGCGCTGCTGGCGCTGTGCCTCTTTTGCGTTGAGCGCCAGTTGAATGACGCCACTGTTGTGCCATAGCTGGTGAGCAGGGTCGAGGTTTTCCAGCCAGCGACGGCTATATAACAGCCCTGAGAAATACACACGGCTTTGGTCATTGGTCTGGGCGGCCAGCTTGACGTATAGCGCCCCCTGCTGGTTGCCGGAACCGCCAGCCCCAATCGCCTGCTTTTCAATCACGCTGACGCGCAAGCCGCGCTTGGCCAGGGCGGCGGCCACACTGGCCCCGGCAATACCGGCACCTATCACCACGATATGAGCCGCGGGCCGCGCCGCTGGCGGTGTGAACCAGGGGGTCTGTTGACGGCGGCAATCCAACGGTGGAGTGTCTATCCGGCCTGCGAGCATTTCCCGTTTACGCCCGAAACCGGGCACCTTTTGCCAGTTGAACCCCGCTGCTTTTAACCCGCGTTTGACAATGCCCGCACAGGTGAAGGTAGCAAAAGTGGCCCCTGGTCGTGAGCGCGCCGCCATGCTGTGGAAAAGTTCAGGCTGCCACATATCCGGGTTTTTGGAGGGGGCAAAACCATCCAAAAACCAGGCGTCGACCTGGCCGTCAAGCAGTGCCAGCCGTTCACAGGTATCGCCAAAATGCAGATCCAACGTCACCCTGTCCGTCAGGTGCAGGCGGTGAATGCCGCTGACAGCAGCCGGCCATTGAGCTAGTAAGGAGGCTGCGTGGCTAGCCAGTTCCGGCCAGGCCCCGAGTGCTTGTGCCAACTCCGCGCGGGTTAGTGGGTACTTCTCGGTGGATAGCAGATGCAGGCGTGCCTGCTTGGGGGCGTGGCGTTCAAAGCATGCCCAGGCACACAGCATGTTGAGCCCGGTGCCAAAGCCGGTTTCTCCAATCACGAAAGGGCGTGTTTCAAGCCAGTGTGAGAAACGTTCAGGCAAGCGGTTGGCGTGGATAAAAACGTGTTCCGTTTCGGCGCGGCCATTCTCTCTGGAAAAGTAGACGTCCTCGAATACTTCGGAATAAGGCGAAGCCGCGTTCCAGCTGAGTGAAGGTGCCGTGAGAGCCGCTAGCGGTGGCAGGGTGGGGCGTTGAGTCACGCAGGTATCCCGTGCTGATAGAATGAGTCGTGAAAGCTGGTTAAAAAATGATCAATTTGCTAAGCGAGCCGTTATCTCTCGCCTAGCGCAAAGCGTCCGCCGGGTTTTCACAGAGTTTTCCACAGGCTTTGAAGAACTGAACGGCGCCCATTGTTTCACTTTTGAGTCAAGGCAATACTTTCTTGAACGGCTTGACGCTGACATGGGCATAGACGCCAGCAATCACATAAGGGTCCGCATCGGCCCAGGCCTGCGCTGCGTCCAGGCTATCGAATTCGGCAATCACCAGGCTGCCGCTGAAACCGGCCTCGCCGGGGTTGTCGGCATCAATGGCTGGATGCGGCCCAGCAAGCACCAGGCGCCCTTCATCGCGCAGGGTTTCAAGCCTTGCCAGGTGGTCGGGGCGTGCCGCCAGGCGGCGTTCCAGACTGTTGGCAACGTCTTCACTGATAATTGCATACAGCATGAATAAATCCTCGATAACAAGCGTGTGTGGATAACAAAGGTATATGGATAACAAGGACGTGTAATTGACCGTATCAATCCAAGGCCGCACTATAACCTGACTTTTGCCTAGCCAGAGTGCGCTATTTTGACAAACTCGACTTACGCCGTCATGCCTGGAACCGAACTTCCTGAAACACTTGATGCAGACCGGCGTTATCCACTTGATCTACACATGCATTCTACCGCCTCTGACGGTGCCCTGCCGCCCAGCGAAGTGGTCAGCCTTTGTGCTCAGCGCGGCCTGCAGCATATGGCGCTGACGGACCACGACACCATGGCAGGGGTCGCTGAAGCCCAACAGACTGCTGAACACCTGGATATCAGCGTCTTGCCTGGCTGTGAATTATCCACACGCTGGAGCGGCGTCGGTATTCATGTGGTGGCGTTAATGCCCCAGGGGGCGCAAGGGGCCCTGGCAGAGGGTCTGGTTAGCCAGCGCCAGGCGCGTATAGAACGTGCCGAGATTATTGCCAGGCAGCTGGAAAAGCTTGGCCTGCCCGACGCCCTGGCCAAAGCTCGTGAACAGGCTGGTAGCGAAAGACCGCTCGGGCGCCCGGATTTTGCCCGTGCGCTGGTGGCGGCCGGTATGGCCCGGGATTGGGCGGATGCTTTCAAACGCTATCTGGGTAGCGGTAAGAAAGGGGATGTCAAAGCTCAGTGGCCCGAGGTTTCACACGCCACTGAGTGGATAGTAGCATCGGGGGAGTTGCGGTGATTGCCCATCCATTACGCTACAAGTTGACGCGGCGTAAGCGAGGGCTGTTGATGGATGCGTTTGCAGAAGCGGGCGGTCAAGCGGTCGAACTGGTCAATGGCCAGCAGAACCCTGATGCCACCCGTGATCTGGCGCGCCAGTTGGTTGAACGCGGGCTATATGCTTCGCTGGGGAGCGATTTTCATTTTCCGGGTGGCCACGCTGCCCCCGGCAGTATGAGCCTGGTACCGCGTACAGCAGCGCCACCCATATGGCAGCATCCGCTACTTGCCGAACATTTCAACGTATCAACTGACCCTGACATCAAAGGAGAATGACGGTGAGCCAATTTTTTCAGATTCATCCAGAAAATCCGCAGAAACGCCTGATCGATCAAGCCATCGAGATTATCAATAAAGGTGGTGTCGCCTACCCCACGGATTCCGGCTATGCGCTGGGCTGCCATCTGGGGGAAAAGAAGGCCATCGAGAAGATCAAGTGGCTGCGTTCACTGGATGACAAGCACAACTTTACTCTGGTGTGTTCAGATCTTTCCGAAATCGGCACCTATGCCAAGGTTGATAACGATGTCTTTCGTCTGCTGAAAGCGCACACGCCAGGTGCCTACACCTTTATTCTTGATGCCACTTCTGAGGTGCCCAGGCTACTGTTGCACCCCAAACGCCGCTCAATCGGAGTGCGGGTGCCGGATCATCGTATTACCCATGCCCTGCTGGCCGCGCTGGGTGAACCCTTGATGAGCGTGACCCTGATTCCGGTCGGCGAAGATCTGCCGATGACCGATGCCGAGGAAATCCGCGAGCGTTTTGGTGCCCATCTGGATGCTATTATCGATGGTGGGGCCTGCCATCTCGACCCCACCAGCGTGATTGACCTGCGCGAATTGCCACCCAAAATTCTGCGTGAAGGCCGCGGAGATACCGCGCCCTTTGAAGACTGAGCCTGTTTCAGGCGAATGGGAGTTGTCGTCCAGCCCGGTCACTCAGACGAACCGTCCGGGCTGGCATGTTGTTGCTTTTCACGTGGATCCTGGGTGTTTTCATCCAGCCAGGTGCCGCAGCGCAGGCAATAGTAGGCGTTTTTTTCATGGCGGTCGTGGCCGCAGCCGGGGCAGGCTTCCTCAGAATAACGTTCTTCACGAATCGAGCGGATAACCTGGGCTGAAAATACCCCGGTGGGTACGGCGATAATTGAGTAACCCAGCAGCATCAGCAAAACGGTGATGGCCTGGCCCAGAGGTGTCACTGGTACAATGTCGCCATAGCCAACCGTCGTCATGCTGACAATGGCCCAGTAAATTGACATCGGAATGCTGGTAAAGCCTGCTTCCGGGGATTCAATGGCATACATCAAGGCGGCAAAAAGAATGACTATCATCAGGATGCTGAAAAAGAATAGAAATATCTGACGCGAGCTTCTTTTCAAAGCATCAATCAGCAGGTGCCCTTCGCCGACAAACTCCATTAGCCGCAGAATACGAAAAATCCGCAGGGCACGTAGTACCCGTATCATGACCAGGCTTTGAGCGCCAGGCACTATCAATACCAGCCAGGCAGGCACAATGGCGACCAGATCCACCAGCCCGTAAAAGCTTTTCAGGTAAAGCGAGGGCTTCTCCAGACAGTAGAGGCGCAGAGCTAGCTCAATGGTGAAAAGTAATGTGAAACCCCATTCAATATAAGCAAACAAAGTGCCGAAACGCTGATGGTAAGCATCGACACTATCCAGTAGCAGGGCCGCCACGCTAATCAGGATGGCAATAATCAGGGCAATATCGAAGGCTTTGGCGCCTGGCGTATCAGATTCAAAAATAACGTGAAAAATGCGGGTACGCAGGCCTTCTGCTGCGGGGCTGAGAGACATGGCAGTGTCCTTGGTGTGAGCGTGCTGGCAACAGGTGCTAGCTTAAAGCACCTGGCTCGCCAAGGCGACGGGCAAGTGCCAGGGCAGCCGGACCGTAATGGATGCCGGGTTGGCCGTGTGAGTCCAGGCTAGGCGCCAGCTGCTTGGCGAGTTCACGTAAACTCTCATCCAGCGCCGGATGTGCGGCTAGCTGGTGCAGGCTATCCAGCGCCGCGTCCAGATGAGCTACCCACTGGCTGTCGTGCCAGGCATCCAGCGCCAGGGTTGCGCGGTGGAGCAGGGCGCTTGGCGCGCGGGCATCCGGTAGCGGCCAGTGCTGCTCGGCCAACCACTTGCCGCGCGCGGCCTTGCTGCTGTCTGAAGGGCGCAAGGGCGCTGTGTTGGCGATCAGGCTAGCGACTTCCCATAAGGCGCCTGCATGGCCGTTCTTAAGCTCCAGTTCGATTTCCCGGATGGGGGTAGTGTGCTGGCCGCTGACAATCTCGCCTTCATCCAGAACGACTTCAATCTGACTGTCCGAATATTCCATTTCCCAGCGGGTGCGCAGGAAATTGGTTTCCAGCTGAGGTGCCAGCTCGGTCAGGCGTGCCGGGTCAATATCAGCAAAGGGCGGCAAGTCCTTTAATCCGTCGATATCCAGCGCTGGCTGCTTCAGGGGCCATTCCCATTCCCCTCGGGTGGATAAGCCGCCGCCGCCCAACCCTGCCGTTTTGACGGTCTGAAGAATCTGGCCATCGTAATGGCGCAGGCGCAAAGCCATGCGTTGCCCGGCGAGCAAGCTGTCGGGCGTATCGTAATAGGTGTTGACCAGTGTGTGCTGCTGAACGTCATGGCGGGCCAACAGTGGATGGTGTTTGACCAGCGGAATTGAGGTTTCAGGAAGAGCCAGTTTTAGCTCAACTTCCTGAGGAGAGGGCGCTTCCTGGTTTTGATGCCGCATGAAAATGCTACCTTTAAAGATGAATTTAAGATTAAATTTACATGTCAATATGAACTTTTTGTGACGAAACGGCGGCCAAACTTTATACTGCGGCGCTTGTTCGATGAATTCAGTTTTCCGGCTCACCGAGAACAGGCTAAAAGGCTTTATGGTTACCTCCAACCCTTTTTCTGCAATGTTTGGCCGATCGCCATTCCAACCGCTGCTGGCGCATATCGTTAAAACCCACGAATGCTCAGAACATCTGCTGCCCTTCTTTGAAGAAACCCTGAAAGGTGACTGGGAAGGCGCGGCCAGGCTGCGTGAGGATATCACTCGCCTGGAGCATGATGCCGATGTGCTCAAGACAGAGCTGCGTCTCAACCTTCCCAACACCATGTTCCTGCCTGTTTCACGCTCCGATCTGCTCGATCTGATCAGCGTGCAGGACAAGATTGCCAACAAGGTGCGGGATATCAGCGGCATTATGCTGGGGCGCAAGATGCGCGTGCCTGAACCGCTGGCCGAACCGATGCGCGTCTATATGCGCACCAGTGTGGCCTGCGTGGCCCAGGCCCGTCAGGCTCTTGAAGAACTCAAGGAACTGCTGGAGTCCGGCTTCTTCGGGCGCAATGTGTCAGACGTCATGCAGAACATGATCCGCGAGCTGCATACCCTCGAAAACCAGGCCGATAGCCAGCAGATCGCCATTCGCCGCCAGCTGTTTGAGCTGGAAAGCGAGTTGCCACCCATTGATGTGATTTTTCTCTACCAGATCATCGACGGAGTGGGTGAGCTATCCGACCGCGCCGAGCGCGTCGGTAGCCGCTTGCAAATTCTGACGGCACGCTAGGAGGCAACATGCAGATCATTGCGCAATACGGCGATATATTCATCATCCTGGCCTGCCTGTTTGGCTTCTTTATGGCCTGGGGGTCGGGGCTAATGATGTTGCCAATGCCATGGGAACTTCCGTGGGTTCCCGGGCGATTACCATCAAGCAGGCCATCCTGATAGCGGTCGTCTTTGAATTCCTCGGCGCCTGGCTGGCAGGCGGTGAGGTCACCAATACCATCCGCAAGGGGATTATCGACCCCAAGCTTTTGCAGGATGACCCTCAGCTGCTGGTGTATGGCATGCTGTCGGCGCTGCTGGCGGCGGGCACTTGGTTATTGATTGCTTCCATGAAAGGCTGGCCGGTTTCGACCACCCACTCGATTGTGGGGGCCATTGTCGGCTTTGCCGTGGCAGGCCTGGGTGCTGCCACGGTTGACTGGAGCGCGGTGGGCACCATTGCCGCCAGCTGGGTAGTCTCGCCCTTGCTGGCGGGCACCGTCGGGTTTGTGCTGTTCAAGTCGATTCATCATCTGGTGTTTGAAGCGCAGAACCCGCTGGCGGCCGCCAAACGATACTTGCCCGCCTATGTGTTCCTGGTGGGCTTTGTCGTCGCCATGGTCACCATGACCAAAGGACTCAAGCATGTGGGGCTGACGCTGAGTTTTGCTCAAAGCCTGATACTCTCGGTGATTCTGGGCCTTGTACTGATGGGGATTGGCTATGTGATGGAGCGCCGCGTGATTTACGTCAAAACCAGCGAAGACCACTTCGGCTACGCCAACGTGGAGCGTGCCTTTGCCGTGCTGATGATTTTCACCGCCTGCGCCATGGCCTTTGCCCACGGCTCCAATGATGTGGCCAACGCGGTTGGCCCGCTGGCAGCGATTATCAGCGTGGTGCAAAGCGGCGGTGAAGTAGGCGGCGCTGCCCTGGTGCCCTGGTGGGTGCTGGTACTGGGTGGTGGCGGTATTGTGGTCGGCCTGGTGACCTACGGCCATAAGGTGATTGCCACGGTGGGCACCGGTATTACCGAGCTGACCCCAAGCCGGGGCTTTGCGGCCACATTGGCAGCCGCCACGACTGTGGTGCTGGCCTCCGGCACTGGGCTGCCCATTTCCACCACTCATACCCTGGTCGGGGCGGTGCTCGGGGTAGGCCTTGCACGCGGCATGACCGCCCTGAACCTCAGGGTGATCGGTACTATCGCCATGTCATGGTTGATCACCCTGCCGGCAGGCGCGGGTCTGGCTATTCTGTTCTTCTTTATGTTCAAGGGCATGTTCGGCTAGTTTAACGCTGTCCTGTTTTACCCTGTGAAAGCCCCCGGCGGCATCTTTTCGGCATTTGATCATGCTGGAGAGGTGCCGCTGTTTTTTCAGCTCTGGTAAAGTAAACGCTGATATTTTCTTTCACCTGCTGCCGGAGAGCGGCCCTTGGATACACGCTTCCCCTTTGTTGACTGGTTTCGCAATGCATCGCCCTATATTAATGCCCACCGCGGGCGAACCTTCGTCATCCTGATCGAAGGTGAAGCGATTGCGTCGCAGCGCGGCGAACAGCTGATTCAGGATCTGGCGCTGCTGCATTCGCTCGGCGTTCGTCTGGTGGTGGTGTTCGGTATTCGCCCTCAGGTACAGGCGGCCCTGCAGAAAGCCGGGGTGGCGCCGCGTCTGGTGGCAGGGCGCTGGGTGGCTGACAGCGCTGTGATGGCGCAGGTAGAGCAGGTGGCCTCTCATCAACGCCTGTGGCTGGAAGCGCGTCTTTCTCTGGGTTTGCCAAGCACCCCTTGCATGGGGTAGATCTGAGTGTGATTTCCGGCAATCTGGTGACCGCCAAGCCGCTAGGCGTGCGTGAAGGGGTGGATTTTGACCACAGCGGCGAGGTGCGCCGCGTACGCGCCGGGGCGATTGAAGGGCTGCTTGAAAAGGGCTCTCTGGTGCTGCTGCCGCCGCTGGGTTTTTCCAGCACGGGGGAAGTGTTTGACCTGGATGCCGCCGAGGTCGCGCATCATGCGGCGGTGGCGCTGAAAGCCGATAAGCTGATTCTGCTTGGGGAATCTGACGGGCTGGCCAATGAGCAGGGTGCCTTGCTGCGCCAGCTAAGCCCGGACGAGGCCGAACCGCACCTGGCAGCGGCTGAGCAGGGCAGCGAACTGGCGCGCCATCTGCAGGCCGCCTGCGCGGCAGCTAGAGAAGGCGTGGCGCGCACTCACCTACTGTGCTGGCGCAACCATGATGCACTCTTGGGGGAGCTGTTTACCCGCGACGGCGTCGGCACCATGATCACCCAGCATCGCTACGAACAGCTACGCCCCGCGACGCTTAACGACATTGCCGGGCTACTTGAGCTGCTGGAACCGCTTGAACGCCGTGGCATGCTGGTGGCGCGTTCCCGCGAGCGCCTGGAACATGAGATTGATGACTACCTGGTGATCGAGCGTGACGGCATGGTGATCGGCTGTGCGGCCCTGCATGCGTTTCCGCAAGCCGACATTGCGGAGCTTGCCTGTGTGGCCGTGCATACCAGCTACCGAGGCGGCGAGCGCGGTGAGCGTCTGGTGGAAGCCATTGAGCAGCGTGCGCATCGCCTCGGGGTGGGCGCCATCTTTGTGCTCACCACCCATACTGCCCACTGGTTTGTGGAGCGCGGCTTTGCGTCAGCCAGTATTGATGACCTGCCGTTACTCAAGCGCGAAACCTACAATCACGCGCGTAAATCCAAGGTGCTGATCAAGACGCTTGCTTGACTGCTCATATTTAATCATTCACCGACCGCAGCGAGGGTATTGGCGCCATGTCTGATCAGGTTTCATCGCTGGGCTGGCAGCGCATTAGTGGATGCCCTTATGACATTGGCATGGCCCTGGGTCAAGCCGGGCATGATGCGGTACACCGCCATCTGTTGCCCAGTGACATCTGGGCGGAAGTGACCGCGCCGTGTCATCGTGAGGCCGTGGCCACCATGGCCGCTAACACTCAGCATTATTTCCCGGCGGTCTGGGAAGAACTCGAGGGTTTGGCAGACGGCTTAGCGTTGCCTTTCCAGGCAGTATTTGCCTGGAACTGCCGTGGCGACCTGCTGCCCCATGTGCCGGATGGCTGCACCACATTGGCAATTCCCGGTGATAATCCGCTGATAGCGCATAACGAAGACGGCCTGCCGTTTTTCAGCGGGCACTGCTTTATTGCCGAGGTAAACCCAGAGCAGGCCAATGGGTTTATGGCCTTCTGCTATCCAGGCTCGATCCCTGGCCACACCCTGGCAATCACCCGCCAGGGCTTTGTGCAGGCAGTTAATAACCTGCGCTTGCATGGCGTGATTCCCAAGATGCCGCGCATGGTGCTGGGCCGCGCTGCTCTGTATAAAAGCAGTATTGCGGAGGTAGTCGCCCTGCTGGAGCAGCACCCCGAATGTGGTGGTTTTCATTTCTCACTGGCTGAAAGGGGCCGGGCTGAGGTGATCAGCGTCGAGTTCGGGGCAGGTGCCCTGGCGCAGCGGGCCTTGAGTGCGCCTGCGATACATGCAAATCATGCGCTTTTTCAGCCCCAGGGAGTCGTCGCCCAGTCGATCACGGCATCCTCCCGTGACCGCCAGCAGCGTGGTGAGCAGTTACTCGCAGCCGGTGAGCGGGCGCCTCTGGCGATTCTTCACGATCAACAGGGGATGGCCTGCCCATCCTGCGCCTTGCCGCCGACGACCCGGATCAGGAAAACACCCTGGCCACGGCGGTGATGCGCATTGAAGCGGATGGGGTTGCCTGGGAAATTCATGATCGCCCCAACGCAAGCGTCTGCCTATGCGGGAAAGCTGGCCTTCGCCCTCGGCGGCTAAGCGCTATTTACCCTGAGTAAAGCGCCGTTTGACCTCAACGCTGAGCCTGCCTTTACCCAGCCGCAGTTTGAGCTTCTGGCCGGGGAGGTATCGGCGGCGCTGCGCACAATCTGGCCGTGCTCATCCTGAGCAATGGCATAGCCGCGCCCGAGCACCGCCAGCGGGCTTACTGCATTCAGCTCGCGGGCAGCGCTGGAAAGCGTTGTCTGGCGCCTTTCCAGCTGCAGGGCCATGGCGTTTTGCAGGCGTCGGTTGAGACGCCCTAAGCGCTGCTGTTCGTTCAGGTGGCGGCGTTGCAGATCCTCGACTACCAAGCGTTTGCGCCACAGCTCCAGGCGTTCACGCGCCTGGAACAGGCGTTGCTGCATGGCCCGCTCAAGGCGCTGGTGCAATGTCTTGATATGCTGACGTTGCTGCGCCAGCCGTTCGCCGGGGTGGCGTAATCGGGCGCGCAGGGTGTCGAGGCGCTGACTGTCGCGCTCAAACCGGGCGGTGATGGCGCGCTGCAGGCGCTGCTGCTGGTCAACCAGCTGGCGTTTTAGCTCTCGCTGGTCGGGCACCAGCTGTTCCGCTGCCGCAGACGGCGTAGGCGCCCGGCGATCGGCGGCAAAATCCGCCAGGGTGACATCCACTTCATGGCCAACGGCTGACATCACCGGCAAGCGGGAGTGAAAAATCGCCCTGGCCAGATGCTCGTTATTGAATGCCCACAGGTCTTCCAGGCTGCCGCCGCCTCGGGTGATCAGCACCGCATCCCTGAGCGGGTCTAGCCGGTTCTGGCGGTTGAGCATGCCCAGCGCTGAAATCAATGCCGGGGCAGCCTCGCTGCCCTGCACCGGTACGGGAATCACGCTCACCTCAATCAGCGGCCAGCGGGCGTTGAGCACCGCGAGCACATCGCGAACCGCCGCGCCGCTGGGGAGGTGACGATCAGCAGGCGGCGCGGCGGAAACGGCAGGGGACGAGCATTGGCAAACACACCTTCAGCGTTAAGCTGGGTTTTCAGGCGCTCAAAGGCCGCCAGCAGCTCGCCCAGCCCGGTGGCCTGCACGGCTTCCACCAGTAACTGGTAATCACCGCGTGGCTCAAACAGGGAAACCCGCCCGCGCAGCCGAACCTGATCACCGTCGCGCATCGGCGCCGAGACAAAACGTGCCCGCTGGCGAAACAGCGCGCAGCGCACCTGGGCAGCGTCATCTTTCAGGGTAAAGTAAAGATGCCCCGACGCAGGCCGGGAGACATTGGAAAGCTCACCTTCCACCCACACATCGCCAATTCCCTGCTCAAGGGATTGACGCGTCCGCTGATTCAGCTGGCTGACGGTGAGGGCTTGATCATGATCATCCATGGTAGATTAACTCGTGTAACGGCTGGGGTGCGGTAATTTGAATCGTGACATGAATTGCTGCCTTGGTCGCATAGGCGTTATAATGGGGGATTAACTTTTCAGCCCCATCTTCCCACTTCAAATTGGGTGTTGCCACTATGCTACGTATGGCCCAAGAAGCACTTACGTTTGACGACGTACTTCTCGTTCCTGGCTTCTCCGATATCCTGCCCAAGGATGTCAGCCTCAAAACCCGCCTGACCCGCAACCTTTCGCTGAATATCCCCCTGCTTTCCGCTGCCATGGATACGGTGACCGAAGCGCGTCTGGCGATTGCCATGGCTCAGGAAGGCGGCATTGGCATCATCCACAAGAACATGACCATGTCTCAGCAGGCCGCTGAAGTCCGCAAGGTCAAGAAATACGAAAGCGTGATCGTTAACGATCCGGTCACCGTCAGCCCCAAGGCCAAGCTTGAAGACCTGCTGGCCATGGCCCGTGAATACGGCTTTTCGGGCTTCCCGGTGGTAGAAGGCGAAACCCTGGTCGGTATTGTGACCGAGCGTGATATGCGTTTCCAGCCGAATCACGGCGACAGCGTGGCGGATATCATGACCCCGCGTGAACGCCTGGTCACCGTGCCGGAAGGTACCGGTATCGAAATCAGCAAGGCCAAGATGCGCGAGCACCGCATCGAGAAAATGCTGATTGTGGATGATGCCTTCCATCTGCGCGGCCTGGTGACCTTTCAGGATATCGAAAAGGCTCGCACCTACCCGATGGCCGCCAAGGACAACGATGGCCGCCTGCTGGTGGGCGCCGCTGTTGGCACCGGCCCGGAAACGCCTGACCGTGTAGCCGCACTTGCCGAAGCCGGTGTGGATGTGATCATCGTAGATACCGCTCACGGCCATTCCAAAGGCGTGATTGACCGGGTTCGCTGGGTGAAAGAGCATTTCCCCCAGGTGCAGGTGATTGGCGGTAACATTGCCACCGGCGCCGCCGCTATCGCCCTGGCTGAAGCCGGTGCGGACGCGGTGAAGGTCGGCATTGGCCCCGGTTCCATCTGTACGACTCGGGTGGTAGCTGGCGTGGGTATGCCCCAGATCACGGCGGTATCCAACGTCGCCGCAGCGCTGGAAAAATACGATATTCCGTTGATTGCCGATGGCGGCATCCGCTATTCAGGTGATCTGGCCAAGGCGATTGCCGCAGGCGCCAGTGCCGTCATGGCGGGTGGCCTGCTGGCCGGTACCGAGGAAGCGCCGGGTGAAATCGAGCTTTACCAGGGCCGTACCTATAAAGCTTATCGCGGTATGGGCTCCATGGGTGCCATGTCCCAGAATCAGGGCAGTGCCGACCGCTACTTCCAGGATAAAACCGAAGGTGCCGAAAAACTGGTGCCAGAAGGTGTTGAAGGCCGCGTCCCCTATAAAGGCATGATGGGCGCGATTGTCCACCAGATGATGGGTGGCCTGCGCGCGTCCATGGGCTATACCGGGTGCCGCACGATTGAAGAAATGCGCACCAAGCCGGAGTTCGTCAAGATTACTGGTGCCGGCTTTAACGAATCCCACGTCCACGACGTGCAGATCACCAAGGAAGCGCCCAACTATCGCGCCAGTTAATTCCTAAGCGCTATATCACAGCGGCGAGGCTCTCCTCGCCGTTTGCTTTTTGGCTTTACCAGCGGCTCCATACCGCGTAACCGAGACCCCGCCATGAGTGACATTCACGCCCATAAGATCCTGATTCTCGACTTCGGCTCCCAGTACACCCAGCTGATCGCCCGCCGCGTGCGCGAAATCGGTGTGTTTTCTGAAATTCGCGCCTTTGATATCACTGAAGAAGAGATCCGCGACTACAATCCCAACGGTATCATCCTGGCCGGTGGCCCGGAATCCGTGACCGAGCTGGATTCTCCGCGTGCGCCTGAATGTGTGTTTACCATGGGCCTGCCGGTATTGGGTATCTGCTACGGCATGCAGACCATGGCCGAGCAGTTGGGCGGAAAGGTCGCCGGTTCCAACCAGCGTGAATTTGGTTACGCCCAGATTCAGATCGACGCCGAAAACGCCCTGTTCAAAGCCATTAAAGACCATGTCGATGCCAGCACCGGCAAAGCACTGCTGGATGTGTGGATGAGCCACGGTGACAAGGTCGCCGAAGTGCCGGATACCTTCACCGTCACCGCTTCCACCCCAAGCTGCCCAATTGCCGCCATGGCTTGGGAAGACAAGCAGTTTTACGGCGTACAGTTCCACCCGGAAGTGACCCACACCCTGCAAGGCCAACGTATTCTTGAGCACTTCGTGCTGGATATCTGCGGTGCTGAAAAACTCTGGACGCCGGCACAAATCATTGAAGATCAGGTGCAGCGCGTACGCGAGCAGGTGGGCGACCGCCACGTATTGCTGGGTCTCTCCGGCGGCGTCGATTCCTCTGTAGTAGCGGCGCTGTTGCACAAGGCGATTGGCACCCAGCTGACCTGTGTGTTTGTGGATAACGGCCTGCTGCGCAAGCAGGAAGGCGACCAGGTCATGGAAACCTTCGCCAAGCATATGGGCGTCAAGGTCATCCGCGTGGATGCCGAAGACCTTTTCCTCGGCAAGCTGAAGGGCGAGAACACCCGGAAGTGAAGCGCAAGATCATCGGCAACACCTTTATTGATGTGTTCGATGAAGAAGCCAGCAAGATTGAAGGCGTCGATTTCCTCGCCCAGGGCACCATCTACCCGGACGTGATCGAATCCGCCGCCTCCAAGACCGGCAAGGCCCATGTGATCAAATCCCACCACAACGTGGGCGGCCTGCCGGAAACCATGAAGCTCAAGCTGGTTGAGCCGCTGCGCGAACTTTTTAAAGACGAAGTGCGCAAACTCGGCCTCGAACTCGGCCTGCCGTATGACATGGTCTACCGCCACCCCTTCCCGGGGCCTGGCCTGGGCGTGCGTATCCTGGGTGAGGTGAAGAAGGAATACGCTGATATCCTGCGCGACGCCGACGCCATCTTTATTGAAGAACTGCGCGCCTCCGGCTGGTACGAAAAAAAAACCAGCCAGGCGTTTGCCGTCTTCCTGCCGGTGAAATCCGTTGGTGTCGTCGGCGACGGCCGCCGCTACGAATGGGTCATCGCGCTACGCGCGGTAGAAACCATCGACTTCATGACCGCCCGCTGGGCGCACCTGCCCTATGAGCTGCTGGAGAAGGTTTCCAACCGGATTATCAATGAGTTGGAAGGTGTATCGCGGGTGACTTATGATGTTAGTAGCAAGCCTCCAGCGACGATTGAGTGGGAGTGAAGTTTGGAAGCCTAATGAATGAACATAAACCACCTGTTTGTCGGGTGGTTTTTTTAATTAAAAAATAATGAGATTAGCTATGCAAACTGATTTGTTCACAGTCTCAAAATTATTTACAGAACGATTATTTAGAATCCCTGATTATCAGAGAGGTTATGCCTGGAGAGAAAAGCAGTTAAAAGACTACTGGAATGACTTGGAGCAGCTTGAAGATAAAAGCCATTATTTAGGGGTTTTGACGTTAGAGGATGTCCCTGAAGAAGTAGTGAAGGAATGGAAAGATGATAAGTGGATAATTGATTCTAAAGGTTATACTCCTTTTTATATCGTTGATGGTCAGCAAAGGCTTACAACTACAATAATATTGATCCAGGCTATAACAGAAGTTATTAAAGAAGGTGAGAAAATAAATTATACTTCTAAATGCGAGATTAAAAGAAGATTCCTTTGGGACTCTAAAGATGATGGTATATCAAGATCTTATATTTTTGGTTATGAAAAAGATAATCCAAGTTATGAGTTTTTGAAAACAAAAATATTCAATGAGTCATCAGATGTAAGTTTTCCAAGTCAAGACACTATTTATACAAATAACTTAAGTTTTGCGAAAGAGTTTTTTCTTAAAAAAATAGTTGATCTTGACATAAGATCTCTAGAGGAAATATATAAAAAAGTTACGCAGCAACTGCTTTTTAATATATATGCCATTTCGCGTGAAATTGACGTTTTTGTCGCTTTTGAGACTATGAATAACAGGGGTAAGCCTTTATCTCATCTTGAGCTTCTAAAGAATAGACTGATATATTTATCGACTAAATTTCAAGTGGAAGATTATGAGAAAGATAATCTCCGTGCAGTTGTAAATGAAAGCTGGAAGAATATCTATCACTATTTGGGTAAGAACAAAGATAACCCACTTGATGATGATTTCTTTTTAAGGAATCATTTTCTCCTGTATTTTGGAAAAAGCCTAACAGATGAGGATGATCCTGATTACCGTGGTTATTTAAGGATGAGAAGAAGTTATGCTCACGATTATAAAGACTATTTACTGGAAAATCACTTTACAACCAGAAATATAGAAGGTGTTGGGAAGAGTGAAGGGAAAGCAATAAAGACTAAAGATATTTATGATTATTCTAAAAGTCTAAAAGACTCAGTTGAAATATGGTATCAAATACTTAATCCGAGTGACAGCACATTTAGTAGAGTTGAGAAGGAGTGGTTAGATAAGATAAATAGGCTTGGTATTGAATTTGTTGCCCCTCTAATTATGGTTTTTTATCAAAAAGTCAGAAAAAATGCATTAAAGATTGAGTTTCTTAAGGCTTTAGAGAAACTCATTTTTTTAAATGAGTTAGTTAGATATCGTCATTATATGACATTTGATCCTGTTCTTTTTTTAGAGATGTCTTCAAAGCTTAGTTCTGGTAAGTCTAGTGCTGAAGATATAGTTAAAGAATTAACTGTTGCATTTGAAAGTGGAAGAGATAGCAAAGAGATTTGGAAGATAATTCAAGCTGAATTTATTCGGTCAGGCTACTATGGCTGGAGAGGTATCAGATATTTTCTTTATGAGTATGATTTAAATCTTAAGTCACAGTCAAAAACACAAAGAGAAAAGATAGATTGGGATGTTTATATAGACACTCCGGAAGATTATCATACGGTAGAACATATTTATCCTCAGCGCGCCAGACGCGAGTGTTGGACAAAGCTGTATGCTGCATACACTAATAAAGAGAGAAGTGTTTTAAGGCACTCGCTGGGTAATTTAGTGCCACTTTCTAGACCCAAGAATTCATCTTTCTCAAATAAATGTTTCCAAGATAAAGTTGGCGATATTAGCACTAAAGTTGGCTTTAGGTATGGTTCATATGCAGAGAATGAAATAGCCACCTATGAGAAATGGGGAGCTGTTGAAATACTACAAAGAGGAGTTTCTTTGCTAGATTTTATGGATGATAGATGGAGTTTAAAAATTGGAGATAGGGGGAAGAAAGTAAAAATGCTAGGCCTTGAATTCGTAGAAGAAAAAGAGGGTATAACTAAAAAGAGAAGAAAATAATGAAAGTCTTGGGGGTTCTTGAATATAAAAACTCCCATTTCTTCTATTGTTTTATTTGCGATGTTGTTTGTTAATCATTGGAAGATATCACTCCTGATCTTCCTCTTAGATTAATACAACTTGCTTGATGAAATGCTCCACCTTTTCCCGCTCTTTAAGCATACCCGGCGGTTGGCAGAAAATGGAGATGTAATGAGTCCCTGCAGATAATTGCTAGCTCAATGAGTTCCATGCTTTGACGATAAAAAATTGCCGAGGGATTGCTAGCGCTGGCTTTGAGGTAAAAGAGCGATCCGCCCACGCCGCTGTGTGCTTTACTATCTACAAGGTTCATTCACGGAGGAAACACCCATGGCCATAGGCGGCTTGATAGGATTACTGGACGACACTGCCGCGTTGGCGAAGTTAACCGCAGCATCGCTGGATGATATCAGTGCCGCCGCTGGTCGTACGACGGCGAAGGCGGTAGGGGTGGTGGTCGATGATACGGCCGTGACGCCGCAATATTTGCAGGAAGTGGCGGCGGAGCGTGAGCTGGCGATTGTGAAACAGATCGCGCTGGAGGCCGAGATCAAGCGAAACCTCGGGGGCCTGGGCTATGAGCTCTGAACACCCGCTCTGGGACGAAATCCAGCAGGGCGAAGGCAAAACCCTGGAGTTCAAACAGCAACTCCCCAAAGGAGACCAGCTGGCCAAAACCCTGGTGGCTTTTGCCAATACCAGTGGTGGCAAGCTGATCATCGGCGTGAATGACCAACGCCAGGTAGTCGGTGTGCAAGGCGACGAGTTTGATCTGATGGATCAGATTGCTTCCATGCTCTATAGCCAGTGCCAGCCAACGTTACTACCGAATATCTACCTGGAAACCCTGGAAGACAAAACCCTGATTGTGGTGCAGGTACACCGGGGCAGCCAATTGCCCTATCACCTGAAAAGCCACGGCCGGGACGAAGGCGTGTATGTACGCCTGGGAGCAACCAATCGCCCGGCCAGTCTGGAAATGATCCACGAGTTGGAACGCCAGCGCCTGTTGCAAAGCTATGATGAGCAGGCCGCCTGGCAAGTGGAACTGGGTGAGCTTGACCTCACGCCTCTCACCCAGGCTTTCGAGCAGGTCGGCAAACCACTCGACACCGCCCGTATGAAAAGCCTGAAGCTGATTCGGGAAGAGCACGGCGTCGACCGCCCGACCCACGGCCTGATGATTCTGTTGGGCCTGTACGAGCATGTGGAAATCAAGTGCAGCCGGTTCAAAGGCACCAGTATGGCGGTATTTTTGGATAAGAAAGAATACCGAGGCGATCTGTTTAGCCAATTGGCGCAGACTGAAGGCTTCATTAAAAACCATTTGCACCTGAAGGCGGAAATTCTCGGCCTGCAGCGCACCGAAACTTATGAAATCCCCATTCCGGCCATTCGCGAGGCCCTGGTAAACGCCGTGGTGCATCGTGATTACAGCAATGCCGGGCGTGATATCAAAGTCGGCATCTACGATGACATACTGAACATCGTCTCTCCCGGTGGCCTCCCAAATGGCCTCACCCTGAGCGAAGCCTTAAAAGGCCGCTCGGAAATCCGCAATAAAGTGCTGGCCCGGGTCTTCAAGGAGCTGGGTTATATCGAACAGTGGGGCAGCGGCATGAGCCGTATTCGGGAACTGTGTCAGCAAGCGAGCAACCCCGAGCCTGCATTCAGTGAAAGCGGGGATTTTGTGGATATTGAGTTTGCCAGGGATACCAGCCTTGCGGCTACAGATACTGATGAAACAGGTGGCTCAATAGGTGGCCCAATGGGTGGCTCAATCTCAGGAAAGGTGGCTCAAACCGAACTCACCGATCGTCAGTTAGCCGTACTGGAACTCATCAAGCGAGACTCACACATGCCCTACCGGAAAATGGCAGAAGAGCTCGGTATCAACGACTCCGCAGTAAAGAAGCATTTGAACAAGCTGAAGGCAGCTGGCGCGATTGAACGGATTGGCGGTACGCGGGGCTACTGGAAGGTGAAGGTATGAGACGTGAGCGGCAAAACGTTGAAAACCATTCAGGATGCGCGCTTGCACAAGCAGAGCGTCAATCCGTCCGCTTTTATTCCTTGAGCGCAGCCATTATGGCGCGCCGCCACGCTTACTACGATCAGCTTGAAAGCGCTCAACAAGGCAGCCTCGATATTACGCCGTGGTTGTTGTGGTTTCTGGACACGTTGAAAGAGGCGCTTGAACAGGCATTGTTAAGAGTCGACCGTGTATTAATCAAAGCTACCTTCTGGCAGCGCCATGCCACTACTGTGCTGAACGAACGGCAAATTAAAGTGCTGAACCGCTTGTTGGATACCAAAGGGGAGGAATTTGCGCAGGGGATTAATGCCCGCAAGTACCAATCGTTGGCTAGGGTAAGTAAAGCCACCTCTACGCGGGACTTGGCCGAGCTACTGGAAAAAGGCTGCCTTTCCAAGCTGCCCGGTGGTGGGCGAAGTACGCGTTATTCGGTTATGCCTGGGTGAGTAGTGGATGTACGCAAGCCGCTATGCTATGACTAATGCTCTACGTCATCGTTATGGAACACGAAGGATTGATGGCTTTTCAGGTGTCAGTCTATAACGACAAGGAACGGTTATGTCTGAACAACAGGTACGCATTTTTACCCCGACTGACGGCCAAGCACAGCTGGAAGTGGCGCTGGATCAAGAAACCGTCTGGCTGAGCCAAGCTCAGGTGGGGGAACTCTTCGATACCAGCCCTGAGAATGTGTTGATGCACCTCCAAAACATCTTCAAGGATGATGAATTGGAAGAGCTGGCAACTACTAAGCTGTTCTTAGTAGTTCGTCAGTAAGGCAATCGTCAGGTACGGCGCCGCATCAAACATTACAACCTGGATGCCATTATTTCAGTGGGCTATCGGGTCAGCTCAAAACGCGCCACCCAGTTTCGCCAGTGGTCAACCCAGATTCTCAAAGATCACCTAGTGCAGGACTCTACCCTCAACCAGCGCCGCCTAACCGAGCGTGGCATTGAGTTCGAGCAGGCCGTTGACCTGCTCTGCCGCACCTTGACCAACCAAGGCCTGGTCTCCAACGAAGGGGAGGTCACCGAGTTGTTCGGTCAGTTACGGGGTGACGGTCTGACGTCTGCCCTGGCTACCATTGAGCAAAGTGTTGGGGATGAGCTTTTTTACCCTGTAAGACGTATTCCTAATCGCTTGCGCGGTAACATGTGCGCTTACCCACGTTAGTCTTGCGAGGCTGGCGTTTCACTCCCAGTCCAGGCTTATTTGCTATGACAAGCGTCGCTATTTTCGTGGATACCCAGAACGTCTACTACACCGTGCGTGAAGCCTACGGTAAACACTTCGATTATCGTCGGTTCTGGGCAAAGGTGACGGCGAACCGAGAAGTGTTGACTGCCCGCTGCTACGCCATCGATAAGGGCGATGCCAAGCAGCGTGAGTTCCAGAATATCCTCCGTTCGATTGGCTTTGATGTTCGGCTAAAACCGTTTATCCAGCGCATGGATGGTTCCGCCAAGGGCGACTGGGACGTGGGTATCACGCTGGATGCTATCGAATACGCGGCGCAAGCGGATGTGGTGGTGCTGGTCTCCGGCGATGGCGATTTTGATCTGCTGGCGCAGAAAATTCGTGAGGTGTACGGCAAGCGTGTCGAGGTCTACGGCGTGGCCCAGCTCACCGCGGCCTCCCTCATTAATGCTGCGAGCCAGTTTATACCGATTGAACGCGATCTGCTGCTCGGGTGAGTCAGCATATAAAGTACCGATAACAACAAAGTCACAAATAGGAAATGGTTCCACGGTCTGCTCAAGGTAATCGTGAACTTTATTGAATAAGTAAGCATTGTGCTTTTAATTTACCAAGTACCTTGTATTATTTAATGACATCATAATTAAGTAATTTAAGGGTTGTTAACATGAAGTTTCGCTATCTCTTGGCGCCAATTACGGCTGCTGTCATTTTATCCGGCTGTGCCACTAGTCAGCAGAACGTGACAGAAACCGAGGAATTCAAAGAGTTGATGAGCCGCCAGGCCCAATTAACGGCTGAGAACAATCGGCTTGAAGAATTGTTAAATGAATCATCTCAATCAAGCCTTCTGCCACCGAATGCCAAGCCTAATCATTGTTATGCGCGTGTTGTCGTTCCTGCTGTCTATGAAACCGAGACCGAAACAGTGTTGGTTGCTGAAGAAAGCGAGCGCGTAACGGTGATTCCGGCTCAGTATGAAACGGTTACCGAGCGGGTAGTCGTCGAAGAAGCCTACGAAGAACTCAGGGTAATTCCTGCTACCTATAAAACAGTCACCGAACAGGTTTTGGTATCTGAAGCCAGTACTGAGCTCAGGACAATCCCAGCCGAGTACCGTACGGTGACTGAAGAGGTTATGGTCAGCCCAGCCTATACCACTTGGGAAAAGGGTAGAGGCGCGATTGAGCGTATTGATCAAGCCACCGGCGAGATCATGTGTCTTGTTGAAGTGCCAGCTGAATACAAAACGGTTACTCGTCAGGAGCTTGTCAGCCCTGAAAGAACCGTTGAAGTAGACGTGCCCGCCCAGTACAAAACGGTGACGCGCCGCGTGGTTGACCAGCCAGCACGCACTGAAAAAGTCACTGTTCCAGCGGTTTATGAAACGGTTGAAGTGGTGCGTGAAGTGCGCAAGCCGCAAAAGCAGGTAACCAAGATCCCAGCAGAATATGCTGAGGTGACCAAGCAGCGTATGGTCAGTGATGCAGACCTGGAATGGCGTGAAATTCTGTGTGAAACCAATACGACTGAAGACGTGGTACGTCGCCTGCAGTTAGCACTTGAACAGAAAGGCTATGACCCTGTGTGGATTGACGGCGTCTACGGTGACAGGACACGTAATGCTGTTATTCAGTACCAGCAGGATAACGGCCTGCCATATGGCCAGCTGACCATGGGAACACTGCAGCACATGGGTGTTGAGCTGTAAGGCGTAAAAATAACGCCTGAATGATCCAAAAGCTTCGTTAGTTGCATTAGCTGAAACACCTGGCAGACGCCTTGTCTGTCAGGTGTTTTTTATTACGGACAGTAAAAAGGTGAAGGGGACGACACCAAGAGTAACATTTCCTTCTCAGGCGGCTTATTCTAGGCATCGATAAAGGCGAGAAAATGCGTCAACAGCCGCGTAGCCTCAGGGGTGTCCTGCACTGAGCGATGCAGTGCTTCAACATCCATGCCTTGCTGCTGCAGCGCCTCGGTCTGATGTTCCAGATAGGCACGCATTACCGCCGGAGTGAACTCAGGGTGAAACTGCACGCTCCACTGGCGTGGCCCGTAGCGCAGTGCCTGGTGGGTATCATGGGCATTACTTGCCAATACCGTGGCGCCCTCAGGCTTTTCAAGCACTGATTGTGCGTGGGTCAGGTGCGCGAAAAAGCGCATGGGTAACTGGCCAAACAGGGCATCGGCCTGGCCTTCTGGGGTGAGCTGGACGGCATGAGTGCCTGATTCGCGCCCATCAGGATGGTAATCGCTCAAACCGCCAAAAGCTGAGGCCATTAGCTGATGGCCATAACAGACGCCGAGTATCGGAACGTTGGCGCTTAGTGCTTGCTGTAGCCAGGGCTTCAGGCGCTCGCTCCAGGGCTCAGCGTCACTGACCATGCTGTGAGAGCCAGTAATCACGATGCCAGCAAGGGTAGCGGGGGCGGGCAGGGAAGGCTCTCGGGGGGCATTGAGTATCTCCAGCCGCATGCCTGAAGGCAGGGCTGTTGCCAGCTGATTTTCAAATAGCGTCTCGAAATCGCCATGGGTAGCGATGACGTCGGCAAAGGCATCGCCGGTTTTGACAATCACCAGTGTATTGACAGCAGAAGGTAAGGGCATGGATATTCCTGTATGTTACTTTAAGTGCCAATCAACCATTCAGGCCGGAGGCCTGAACCCACGCAGAGAGTCAATGATGCCATATGTAACGCGCGGCGGTGAGCCGATGGAAGTCAAAGGGGATGTACCCGCCGTTGGGCAAAAGGCGCCGCCCTTCACTTTGACCAACACCGACCTTAAAGATGTGACCCTTGAAAATTTTGCGGGTCAGCGCAAGGTGCTCAATATCATCCCCAGTGTGGATACCCCCACCTGTGCGGTATCCACCCGGCGCTTCAATGAGCTGGCCTCTGGCCTGCCGGATACCGTGGTGCTGGTGGTATCGGCAGACCTGCCCTTTGCCGCCAAGCGCTTCTGTGGCGCCGAAGGCCTGGATGACGTTGAAACCCTGTCGACCTTTCGTCATCCCGAGTTCCGCGAAGCCTGGGGCGTTGCCTTTCATGGCAATGTGATGGAAGGGCTGTGCGCCCGCGCCGTCGTGGTGCTGGATGCCGATAATACGGTCTTGCATAGTGAACTGGTGGCCGAAGTGAAGCAGGAGCCTGACTATGACGCTGCCCTGGCCGCGCTGAATTAATCTTCTGAGTGAGAACGACGCCTGGATGCTTCCACCAGGGCGCGAATCAGGCGTTGTTGCGGGCGGTTGAAAATCAGCCATTCGGGGTGCCATTGCACGCCTATCAGAAAATCATGCGCCTCGGATTCAATTCCCTGCACCAGCCCATCGCGGTCACGGGCGACAATTCTGACGCCCGTGCCCGCTTCATTGACGGCCTGATGATGCAGGCTGTTAACCCGACACCAGGTAACGCCAAGCAAGCGGTGCAACTGGCTATCGCCGACGATATCCACTGTCTTGCGGGGGAGAACCGTACGCCTGCGTTTAAGCCCCTCGTGCGTGGTATGAATATCCGGATCCAGGGTGCCGCCAAGATGAACATTGATCAGCTGAGCGCCCCGGCAGATGCCGAGTACCGGCGTGTGCTGGGGAATAAAGCGTTCGAGTAGCGCCAGTTCCAGTTCGTCACGCTCAGGGTCAACTCGCACATCCAGCTGCACTTCAGCATCATAAAGGTGCGCCTGAATATCATCGCCGCCACCGATAATCAGCCCATCCAGCTGTGTTGGCCTGGGGCGCTTGGGAGATAGTCTCACTGGGCGCCCGCCATGGCGCCATACAGCAAACCAGTCAAAGCACCAGGCCAGGCGGCTTTTGTGGTCAGAGGTGGTAATTCCTATCAAGGGGCGTGGCATTAAGCAAAGCATCCTGTCAGCGAGCGAAAAGTGTTAGCTGTCTGGTGGCCGGCTGCCCTAGCGGCGCTTTTGCCACCAGTGTTGCAGTCTGTCTGCCCAGCGTTTGTAGAAGGGCCGCTGTTGATCGCTAATGTAATCGGCACAGCGCTGTCTGAGGGTATCGCGATCAGCGGCCAGTTTTTCAACCTCTACCCAGCGGTTCCATTCGCTGACTGACCCCCAGCTCGGTTCAGACAGCTGGGCGTTGGGCAGCCGGTAATGAAAGGTGGGGCGTGGCTTGGTCAGCTTGCTATGCAGCAGCTTGTGGGAATGGTTCGGGCGGAGGTGGGCAAACAGCGGCAGCATATCCAGTTCGCGGTTACGTGTCGGGTTGTAGTGAAGGTAGTCGTCAATCAGGCTATCCAGGTCAGGCCGATAGTCGGCAGCCAGCACTTTCAAGGCATATTCCTTGGGGAAGGGGTTGGCATGCGGCAGCACTTCACGGGTGATATCTACCTTTATTTCTTCGCGTAACCAGGCGGCCAGCAGCAGGTATGCCCGTAAGATGGATAGCAGGTAATCGGCGTCCTGGCTGGCGACTTCCGGGTTAAGGTGTAAGCCGAACCCGTAGAGCAGGCTGGCATCGGTGCCTTTGGCGCCGTGCTCGCGCAAAGCATCGAAAAGCCGATCAAGCTCGTCCAGCTCATCCCATGGAACTGGCGGGCAGACAATTTCGGTGGGTACTAATCCGGTGACCACATCACCTATCAGTTCACGGGTTTTCTGGTGGAACTCTACTCGGAACTGGTGCTGCTGACGCGCCCACTCGGTATCCAGAGTTTCATGCTCGTTCAGCACGGCGTCATCGGGGTGGGCATACTGGGTGTCCAGCTCTATGCCAAATTCGCCCCAACGCGTATCACCAACATGCAGGCGATGAGGGCTATCAACCTGTATAGTGCCACCAAAAAGCTCGCGTACAAGGTTGGCAGTGTCGCGTGGTGGCAATCCGGCAAATTCAACTTCAACCCCTACGCTGCGCGTTTTCTGGTCGCTATTGGCGCCCATCGGTGGTGCCGTTACTGTCATCTCTGCTTCCTGTGAGCTGAACAAATCATGGCTTCAGCCTATCATAGACCTCAGCAAAGCAAGACATGCTTTTGAGTGCCTGCGTTTAGGTGATCACCTGTTAGGAGATATTCGTGCGACTGCACAAAAGAATAACCCCGTTGGCCAGCTTCCTTGGTCTGCTGATACTCAGCCTGATGACAACGCCGTTGCAGGCCCAGATGGTCTCGATCCCTGGGTTCAGCACCACTGAAGTCCAGGAGGAAGAAGTTACTCAGGCAGAGTTCCAGCGTTCGCTGGACGATGTGGTCACTCTGCTGGAAAGCGATGAGCAGCGTCAGCAGCTGTTGAGCTCGTTAAAAGAGTTGCAGACTGTCAACGCCGCAACCGAAGAGGAAGTGATCAGCCGCCAGGGATTACTGGGAGCGCTGGCGGAAACCCTGACAGATATCGGTGAGCAGGCCCAGGAAGGTGGCTCACCTCAGGAAAAATGGACCCAGCAACTCAATGATGGTCTGGAAGACCTGCAGCAGCTTGGCAGTAACGCCAGCTTGAGCGAGCTGGCCAGAACCGCCGCTGATGGTCTGGTGCTGGCGGCTGTTTGGGCTATTTTGCTGATCGTGATGATAGCCATAGGGCGTTTGATCGCCACCCGTAAGGGGTGGCCGCATGATCTGCCCCGCGACCCTAAGGGCTGGCTAATGGCCGTACATTTTCTGCGGCGCATGCTGCCTTGGGCGCTGTCTTTTGCCATTGTGCTTGGCCTTGGGCAACTGCTGCCTGAAAGCGCCGGAAGAACGGCGGCGCTGGTATTGGCCTATGTGTGCCTGTGTGGGCGGGCGCTGTCGGTGGTGTTTGAAACCGTGATAGCGTTTTTCAGCCGTGGCCATCGCTTCACCGCCGTACGCCTTCTGCAGTTAAAGGCGCTGCGCGGCCTGTTTGTGATTGGCGCTCTGGTGGCGTTGGGCGATGCGGTTAACTCGAGCCGCCTGGTTGATATGCTGGGCGGAGAGCTTTCCAACCTGGTGTCGATTTTTGCCAACATGCTGGCAGCGCTTATCTCTGCGCGGTTTATCTTCAAGTTCAAGCGCCCGATACGGCATCTGATCTGCAATCGGCCCTATCATCTGCGCCGCGATGCCAGCACAGCAGTGGAAATCAGCCGTGCCCTGGGCGGGCTCTGGCATATTCCGGCGCTGCTGCTGGTAGGCGGTTCACTGCTGGCCATCTTTATCTCGGTGGGTGATGTAGGTACGGCACTGGCCCGTTCGATTGTGTCCGCCAGCCTGCTGGTGTTGACCCTGGTGATCACCGGGTTGTTAAGGCGTCAGGCAGAACGAATAGGCAAACATCGTCACCGCCGGCGTACCAGCCAGTATCGCAAGCGTCTTGAACGCTTCGGGTTTGTGCTGGGGCACATTGTTTCCTGGATGATTTTCGCTGAACTCTTTATGCAGGTTTGGAGCAGTTCGCTGTTTGGCATTGGCCATCAGGGGCTGGCCGGGGCCGGCATTGGAGAAGCGCTATTGAGCCTGGGGGCTACGGTGTTACTTGCCTGGCTGGTGTGGATTTTGGCCGATACGGCTATTCAGCGGGCGCTGATTACCTCGGCGGGTTCGCGCGGGAGGCGGGTGAATCAGGCCCGTGCCCAGACAATCACGCCGATGATTCGCAACGTGCTACTGGTCACTATCCTGATCATCGCCAGTATTGCCGGGCTTGCCAACCTGGGGGTCAACGTGACGCCGCTGCTGGCCGGTGCCGGTGTGATTGGCCTGGCGATCGGGTTTGGCGCCCAGACGCTGGTACAGGATCTGATCACCGGTATTTTTATTGTGATTGAAGACTCGCTGGCAGTTGATGATTTTGTCCAGATCAATGGCCATATGGGCACCGTCGAAGGGCTGACCCTGCGCACCGTGCGCCTGCGTGATCTGGACGGCATTGTGCATATCATTACCTTCAGCCGGATTGATTCCATCCACAATATGTCCCGCCAGTTCGGTATCGCCTTGATGAAAATCCGCATTCCTTTTGATATGAAAATAGACAGCGCCATCAACCTGATGCAGGAAACCGCGCTCGCCTTGCGGCAAGACCCGATGATGCGCCACTACATCTGGTCGCCGCTGGAAATGCAGGGGGTCAATGGCTTTGAAGAAGGCTGCCCGATCCTGCGGATGCGCTTTAAAACCGCTCCGGAAATGCAGTGGGATGTGGCCCGCGCCTTTAACCTGCTGCTCAAACAGCGTATGGAAGCGCAGGAACTCAACCTGGGAGCACCACGCCTGAGCGTCAGTATGGAGGGCCAGGCGGCGGCTGGTTGGCAAGCAGCGGATAGCCCGGCCAGAACCTCAGGCGCTCGCCAGCCGCATGGCCCAGGCGAGCCCAGCGGCGAGGCTCATGCCAGCGACGGTCAAGAGGGTGGCGACCAGTAAGCCGCTGACCCGAAAGCGCTGCCAGCGGTTATAAAGCATTGCCGCTCGGCTGATCCGCTCGGCCAGATCATCCTGGCAGGAGCGTGTCTGATCCGGAGGCAGCGAGAAATCATTGGCAACGCTGCCTTGCCAGTGGGCACCGTGGGTTAACCCCAGGCGCGAGCGCAGTTGGCCGATATCGCTGAGGGTGGCATGCAGCTGATCATAGGCGAGGCGGTGCTCGGGAATGCCAAGTACCGCCGCGGCATCCTGTTTCAAGGTATTGTGCTGGCAGTGCTCAATGGCCTTGGCAATGGCCTGTTGGTTGGCATCAGGCGGCAAATCAAGACGCTGATAAAGGTCACGCATGACGGGCAGAATATCCGTTCAAAAAGGGCGTTAGCTCACGACTGTGAGCAGCGTCCATGTTGCTGTGCGCCTTTCGGGAAATCAAGGGTGATCGTTCAAGAACGCTCTCCGCGCTGACTCAGATAATCATAAGCATTTTTAATGCGTTGAAATCGCGCTGACGCCAGAGCAATCTGCTGATCGCTCTGTGAAAAGAAACGATCCGGATGATGTAGTTGGGCCATCTTGCGGTATGCGCGGCGAATTTCACTGTGGCTGGCCCCAGGTCTTAACCCGAGCACTGCGAGTGCTCGGGCTGTCCGGTCAGTGGGGGCCTGGCGAGCGCCTTCCTGCCGTGAGTGCTGGTGTTGGTCCTTCCTATACTGTTCCTGGCGCGCGTTTTCTTGGTGCGCTTTTTTACGCTGGGCATTTTCCTGGCGCTTTTGCTCACGCCGGGTCTGGGCTTGCCGTGCTTTTTCCTGCTTGGCCTTTTCTCGCTGCGCACGTACTTCTGCTTTACGATCAGCGCGCTCCTGACGTTTGCGCTGTTTTTCAGCGCGACGCTCTTGGCGTTCATGTTCGCGTTGCTGTGCAGTAGCGGCGGCATCGGCACGGGCTTTCTCAGCAGCCGCTTGCTGCTGGGCCTGGCGTTCATCGTGGTGTGGGTCGTACTGGCGCCAATAGGCCTGGGTGCTCATATCACCCGGTGCTTCGAGGTGGGTGCCAGTGAGCTCCTTATAAAGCGTCGTCAGGGTATCTGGCGTAATATTCAGTAAATCGGCCAGAAAATGCAGAATGTAGTGGTTAGCATGACATAGGTTGCCATTGTCGCCAGCCACTACGATGGCTTGCTGGATGACCTTCATGCTCCGGGTCGGCGAGCATTCACGATGGACGATCTCAGCGGCAAGTTGAATGGCCTGCATATCTTGCTGGTGGGCAATCTGCATGACGGGCCCAAGTTCGTGACCATGGCGAAAGTGGGCGCTTACCTGGGCCAGGCGCCGGCGACGTTGCCCTTCGCTGATATGCTGGCGCTGAACCAGCACCCAGGCGAGCAGCAGCAGAATTGCCGTATCCACCTGGCTGCGGCTGTTGAGCAGCAACAACTCAAAAGGGGAAAAACGGGCAGTCGACATTCCCAGGCTCCAGGGCAGCGGGGTAAACAGCCCGCCATGGTCGCCTGATGGATGGCAGATGGCAAGCCGGATCTGTGCGAGGCAAAGACTGAGCCAGATCAATAACCAGGTCTATTTGCTGGATGAAGATGGCAGAGCCCTGTCAGGCGCGCTAACCTGAGACTATGATTCACATTTTGAATCTGCGATTGATTCATACTGCACAAACTGAGGAGTGTCTATGCAAGCTGTCGATATTATGACCAAAGATGTCATCAGCGTGGGGCCACAGGAAGAGGTCAGTGCTATTGCCAAACTGCTGCTGGAACACCATATCAGTGCTGTGCCGGTGGTCGATGAAAGCCATCAGGTCGTGGGCATTGTCTCTGAAGGTGACCTGATGAGGCGCATTCAAAAGGAAGACGGTAAAGAAGCCTCTTGGTGGCTGTCTCTTTTCGCGGGCCATAAAGACCCTGCCGATTACGTCAAGACCCATGGCCGCAAGGCGGAAGAGGTGATGACCGTCAACCCCATGACCATCGAGGAAGATACGCCATTACACAAGATTGCCCGGCTGCTGGAAAAACACCGCATCAAGCGGGTTCCTGTGGTCAAAGAAGGCAAGCTGGTGGGGATTGTCAGCCGCGCCAACCTGCTTCAGGGCCTGGCCACTGAGGATGCCGTATCTGATAGCGCCCTCAAGGATGACCGTGTCATACGCGAGGCCATTCTCGATGAGATCGAGAAAAACACTGGCGTCAGGTCTGCTGCTATCAGCGTGACGGTAAGTAATGGGGTGGCCGAGCTATGGGGGCTGATTGATTCCAGCGACCAGCGCAAAGCCCTCGAAGTTGCTGCTGAAAACACCCCTGGCGTCACCCAGGTGAAAAATAATCTGGGCTATGCACCACGCGGTGTAGGCGGTTACTGAACGCGGCCGGCATCATCCGGTGTAAGCAGATGCTCGCCAGCGCCCACTTCTTAGAGAGAGGTGGGCGCTGTGCGTTAGCGCGATGGCAGGTTTTCCGGCCCGAAGGCGTCGGGCAGCAGCGTTTCCATGCTGTAGGTTTTCAGCACCTCGCCCTGGTGGGAAAGCACCATGATCTGTGTGTCTGGGGTGGCGAACTCACGGATGCGTTGGCGGCAGTCGCCGCAGGGCGTACACAGGTGCTCACCGGGCCCCATGACGTATACCTTGGCAAGCTCGCGCTGGCCAGCGGTAATCATTGCCGCAATGGCTGAGCCTTCCGCGCACAGTCCCTTGTAGTGGGCGACTTCCACATTAGTGCCTGCAAACTGCTGGCCATCCGAGCATTCCATGACCGCCGCGACCGGATGATGAGAGTAGGGTGCGTAGGCGTTGTTCAGGGCGTTTAGCAGGGTGTCCACCAATGCCTGATTTACTTGCGTCATGGGATTATCCTCTTCTTGGCTCGGAGTTGCTGGCGGTCAGGCCTTGTCAGCGTCGTCGCGCAGCACGGTATCGAGCGCAATGGTCATCATGTCGTTGAAAGTGGTCTGGCGGTCGGCGCTGGAGAGGGAATCGCCTTTCAGAATATGGTCAGACACCGTGCAGATGGTCAACGCGCGGGCGCCAAATTCGGCGGCCACGCCGTAAAGGCCCGCCGCTTCCATTTCCACGCCGACGATGCCGTAACGCTTGAGCAGCTCAGCCATCTCGGTCTGCGGGTTATAAAACAGATCCGCGGAAAAGATATTGCCGACTTTAACCGGGACGTTCTGGGCATTGGCTGCCGCGACGGCATGACGAGTCAGATCGAAGTCTGCGATGGCCGAGAAGTCGTGGTCGTTAAAGCGCATGCGGTTGACCTTGGAATCGGTGCAGGCGCCCATGCCAATCACCACATCACGCACGTTGACATCATCACGCACCGCGCCGCAGGAACCAACGCGGATAATCGATTTCACGCCAAAATCGGTAATCAGTTCCTTGGCGTAGATGGACACCGACGGAATCCCCATGCCGTGGCCCATGACTGAAATGTCGCGGCCCTTATAGGTACCGGTATAGCCGAACATGCTGCGCACGTCGTTGACCTGGCGCACATTTTCCAGGTAGGTGTCAGCGATGTATTTGGCGCGTAGCGGGTCGCCGGGCATCAGTACGGTATCGGCGAAATCGCCCATTTCTGCGTTGATATGCGGTGTCGCCATGGGTGGCTCCTTAATGTATTAGGTAGTTCTTGTGCTTACGCTGCCTGGGGTAAAAAGCTGTTGCCGTCCTGCATAGCATCAACGCCAAAGAAGTCCGCCAGCGTCTGACCAATATCGGCAAAGGTGCCACGTTCACCCAGCGGGCCGGGGTTGAAACCGCCACCACGTACCATAACTGGCACGTATTCCCGAGTATGTTCGGTGCCTTCCCAGCTGGGGTCGCAGCCGTGGTCGGCGGTGAGCAGCAGCAGGTCATCGTCATTCAGGGCCGCCATAAGTTCCGGCAGACGGGCATCGAAATGCTCAAGGGCGGCGGCGTAGCCCGGTACGTCACGGCGGTGGCCGTAAACCGAATCAAAATCGACAAAGTTGGTCATGATCATGGTCGGGCGATCTGCGCTCTCATTGGCGGTGCGCGCCACTTCTGCCAGTGTGGCATCCATCAGCGCATCATGGCCGCTGGCCTTGACCTTGTGGGTAATGCCGCAGTGAGCGTAAATATCGGCAATCTTGCCGATCGAGACCACTTCGCCACCGGCATCGGCGAGTTTCTGCAGCACCGTCGGGCTAGGCGGCTCGACGCTATAATCCCGACGGTTGCCGGTACGTGCGAAGCTTGCGCTGTCGTCACCGTTGAACGGGCGGGCAATCACCCGGCCGATGTTGTAAGGGGCAAGCAGCTCGCGCACGGTTTCACACAGCGCGTATAGGCGCTCCAGGCCAAAATGCTCTTCGTGAGCGGCGATCTGGAACACCGAATCGGCCGAGGTGTAGACAATCGGCTTGCCACTCTGGAGGTGTTCTTCCCCCAGGCGGGCAATGATCTCGGTGCCAGAGGCGTGGCAGTTACCGATCACGCCGGGTAACTCGGCCTCGCGGACAATGTTTTCCAGCAGATCGGCCGGGAAGCTGTCGGTTTTATCCAAAAAATAGCCCCAGTCAAAGCGTACCGGCACACCGGCGATTTCCCAGTGGCCGGACGGGGTGTCCTTGCCGCTGGAGATTTCCCTGGCGTGAGCATAGGCGCCTTCCAGCGGCGCCGGTAGATTAACGCCTTCAGCCACGCTGCCGGTGGCATCGCGGTGGGCGTGAAACAGGCCAAGGGCGGCCATGTTGGGCAGTTTCAAGGGGCCTGAACGCTCGGCGGTGTTGGCCTCGCCGCGGGCGCAGGCGGCGGCGATATGGCCCAGGGTGTCAGCCCCCTGGTCGCCGAATTTTTCCGCATCGGGGGCGCTGCCAATCCCGAAAGAATCAAGCACGACTACAATGGCGCGGCGCATCAGGCGTCTCCTCGGAAGGTATCTTGCAATAAGGTGTCGGCTTCAGCGGCGGTTTCACCCAGGGTAACCGCCGCGCGCAGCTGGTCGGCAGCACGCTTGGCGGCGTCTTCACTGCGGGCGTGAACCATGGCCAGTGGGCGCTGGTTATCCACGTGCTCGCCAATCCCGGCAATATCGCTGAAACCAACGCTGTGATCGACGCTGGCGTCGTTGCGCAGGCGGCCACCGCCCAGCTCGACCACGCTCATACCCACGGCGCGGGTATCAAAACGCTGAACAATGCCGCTGTGCTCGGGGTAGACCGCTTGAACGACCGGTGCGCTGGCCAGGTAGTGGTCTGAACGCTCCATAAAGTCGGCGGGGCCACCGAGTTCACTGACCATGCGGGCGAAGACTTCGGCGGCGGCGCCGGAGGTAAGCGCCTTTTCCAGCTTGGCAAGCGCCTCTTCACGGCTGGCGGCAAGCTTGCCCGCCATCAGCATTTCGACCGCCAGCTCACGAGTCACCTGCATCACCCTGCTGTCGGAACGTTCGCCGCGCAGCAGCGCCAGGGTCTCGACAATTTCCACCGCGTTACCGGCGCACGGGGCCAGCGGCTGGCTCATATCGGTGAGCAGGGCCGTGGTCGGCGTTCCCGCCTGGGTCGCTACGTTGGCAATACTTTTGGCCAGTTCGCGGGATTTTTCCGGGGTGGGCATGAAGGCGCCGCTGCCGACCTTGACGTCCATGACCAGAGCATCCAGGCCGGAGGCAAGCTTCTTACCCAGAATGGAGGCGGTAATCAGCGGAATGGATTCCACCGTGGCGGTGACGTCACGCACGCCGTAAATGCGTTTATCCGCGGGGGCCAGGTTGCCGGTTTGGCCGATAATCGCCACACCAGTGGATTTCACCACGCTGCCAAACTGCTCCGGTGCCGGGTAGGGGTCGTAACCGGGGATGGATTCCAGCTTGTCCAGGGTGCCGCCGGTATGGCCCAGACCTCGACCTGAAATCATCGGCACGAAGGCGCCGCAGGCGGCGACCCAGGGGCCGAGTACCAGAGAGACCAGATCCCCCACGCCGCCGGTGGAGTGTTTATCGACAATCGGGCCGGGCAGGTTGAGCGAATCCCACTGCATGACGTGGCCGGAATCACGGGTGGCCGTGGTCAGGGCGACAACTTCCTCACGGCTCATGCCGTTAAGGAAAACAGCCATGGTGAAGGCGCCAATCTGGGCATCGCTGATACGCTCATCGGCAATGCCCTGAATGAAGGCCTGGATTTCTTCCCCGGGCAGCGCCTGACCGTCGCGTTTAAGCCGGATCAGTTCCTGGGGTAGCAGTGGCGTGGTGGCCATCAATAACCCTCCTCGTTATCCATCAGTGCATCGCCGCGCAGGGTCGCAATCAGGTTGTCGAGCAGGCTGGAGGCACCAAAGCGGAAGTGTTCTGGCGTGACCCAGTGGGGGCCCATGATGTCAGCGGCTAGCGCCATATAGGCCGCCGCGTCTTCAGCAGTGCGCACGCCGCCTGCGGCCTTGAAACCCACCGGTTTGCCGCTGGCCTTGATTGCATTGAGCATGATCTCGGCGGCTTCCAGGGTGGCATTGGTGTCCACCTTGCCGGTTGAGGTCTTGATGAAATCAGCGCCGCCTTCGATAGCAAGTTCGCTGGCCCGTTTAATCAGCGCCGGGTCTTTCAGTTCACCGGATTCAATGATCACCTTGAGCAGCGCCTGGCCGCCGCAGGCCGCGTGGCACATTTCAACCAGCTCAAAGGCCAGTCTCTTCATCACCGGCCATCAGGGCGCGATAGGGAAAGACCACATCGACTTCATCGGCGCCGGAGGCCACGGCCTCGCGGGTGGCGCGGGCAGCGGCCATGATGTCATCGCCGCCGTCCGGGAAGTTGGTGACCGTTGCCACCTTGACCTTGTCGCTCAGCTGGTGAGCATGTAGGGCGCGCTTGGCAGTGACGATAAAGGAAGGGTAGACGCACAGCGCCGCAGGGTGGCCGTAAGGTGTTTTTGCCTGCTGACACAGCGCTTCGGTGCTGGCATCGGTGTCGCTGTCATTCAGGCTGGTCAGGTCCATCAGGGCAATGGCCTGGCGGGCAGCCTGGGTGAGATTGATCGAAGCGGTCATAGGCGGTTACTCAGTTAGGTAAATAAACGTTAGGTAAATAAACAGGTTCAAAACGCAAGGCAGTGATGGCTCACAGCCTGGAAGTTCGGCGCCAGCTTGCCATATGTGGCAGACTAGCGCCGCTTGATAATGGCTAGGTGCCCATGGCGCTCAAGGCAATAAAGAAACCAGCAATCGAGGCCGACATCAGGTTGGAAAGCGTACCAGCCAGTACGGCTTTGACCCCGAAGCGGGCAATCTCGGCGCGCCGTGAAGGTGCAATGCTGCCTAGCCCGCCAAGCAGGATAGCAATCGAGGAGAGGTTGGCGAAACCGCACAGCGCAAATGACAGAATGGCCATGGTGTGGGCGCTCATGATCTGCCCGGTGGCTTCAACCAGTTGCTCGCCCTCCAGATAGGGCGCCAGGTTGATATAGGCCACGAATTCGTTGACCACCAGCTTCTGGCCGATAAAAGAACCCGCCAGAGTGGCTTCCTGCCAGGGCACGCCGAGCAGGAAAGCCAGTGGCGCAAACAGCCAGCCAAGAATCCATTCAAGGCTGAGCGTCTCAAAACCAAACCAGCCGCCAATGCCGCCCAGCATACCGTTGATCAGGGCAATCAGTGCGATGAATGCCAGCAGCATGGCACCACGTTGGCCGCCAGCTTCATGCCGGAGGTTGCCCCCGCAGCGGCTGCATCCAGCACGTTGGCAGGCTTGTTGTCCTGCTCCTGCTGCTCTTCCTCGACCTTGGAAATACTGTCCTCAGGCTCACGGGTTTCCGGCATGATCAGCTTGGCAAACAGCAAACCACCAGGGGCGGCCATAAAGGAGGCAGCGACCAGATACTCCATGGGAATGCCCAGGGCAGCGTAGCCCGCCAGCACCGAACCTGCCACCGAGGCGAGGCCGCCACACATCACTGCAAACAGTTGGGACGGCGTCATGCGGGCAATAAAGGGGCGGACCACCAGGGGGCTTCGGTCTGGCCGACAAAGATATTAGCCGTTGCTGAGAGGGACTCGGTTCGCGAGGTGCCGAGGGCTTTCTGCAGAGCACCGCCTAGAATGCGAATCACCCACTGCATGATGCCGAGGTAATACAGAACGGCAATCAGCGATGAGAAGAAGATAATCACCGGCAGAACCTTAATGGCGAACACAAAGCCGACGTTATCCACATCAGCCAGGCCGCCAAACAGAAATCCAATGCCATCGTTGGCGTATTCAACCACCTGGCCGACGCCGCTTGAAATGGTCTGCAATACGGCCTGCCCAAAGGGCACGTAAAGTACGAAAGCGCCGATACCGGCCTGAATAGCAAAGGCGCCCAGCACGGTACGCAAGCGGATCGACTTGCGGTCATAGGAAAATATCAAGGCAATGGTCACCAGGGTGATCATCCCTATCAGGCTCATTATCAGTGTCATCTTGTGCCCCTTGGCGTCGCGTCGTCACTGGGTTGTAGTGGCTGTTCTACATCGGGTGATGGCTACAGCAGGTTGAGTTTGACGGTATAGATCATGGCATTCTGATAGTTATCCGGGGTGCCGAGCTTTTCATCGGCATAGCGATATTGGATGCCGGTGGTGATCAGATCAATAGGATGCCACCACAGGCTGACAGCGCCGTTGGTGCCCACACTGCCTGCCTTGCCGTTCACATAGTTCTGATTCAGGTAGTCGTCATCTCGACCAAAGGTCTGCTCGTGCCAGTTGGTCACGCTAAAGTTCTGGCCGGTGGCGGTGAAGTCATAGCCTGCCACCCAGCCCGCCATAAAGCCGTTCATGCCGGTATAGCCATCGCTTTGTACCCGCGCGGCACCCAGAAACGGCTTGAACCATAAACCATTGGCAAACGTGGTGCGATACCCCAAGCCCAGGATCTGATCCTGCTCTCGGGCATTGTAGCCGTAATCGCGGAAGTCATAGACATGGGCATAGACCGAGAAGGGGCTGTCACCGAGGTAAATATGCGAGGTCACCTTGCCTGCCGTGCGGAAATTGTCCTTGCCGCCACTGGCCGCATCAAACTGGTCATTCGTGGGGTTTTCGAAATCGAAGAAGCCGTAGAACTCCCCCACTCATAGCCGAGCCCGCCTTCCAGTTCAAGGTAGACGAAATCGCCCTTGGCTGCGTTGCTGGCAGTGCGTGATTCAGTGCCACCTGACCAGTCAAGATAATTGGCTGAGACGTTGGCAAACGACCATAACGGTGTGCTATTGGCCTGGGCCTGGGTAAAGGCAGCCGCGCATACCAGCAGGGAGCCAGTGCTCAGGGTGATCAAATGGCGTTGGGAAGAAGAGTTCATAAAAGCCTCAGCGTTGGAAGGAAGCGCCTGTACTTGGTGACAGCACAGTGTTTTGTTAAAAAAATCACAATAATTGTTATTTCTAAGACGCTATTTTGCAATGATAGTGACATCAACGCTAGAGCCAAGGTTTGTCAACAGAGGCCGTGGTTGCGCTAACTATTTATTCGCCATACAAAAAATTTTCAGACGTTTTTTTACGACTATTGGCATGCTGGCGCTGGTGAGAGGCGGGTCGCACAATAGATGACCAGATAAAGGCATTTTTACGGGAGAAAAGCATGAAGGGGCGCAGTGCTGCACGGTTGGAGAAACTTTACGATATCCTGTCGCAAGGAAGGGTGGTGCCTCTGCGCGAGGCCGCCACCTTATGCGATGTGTCGGAGATGACCATCCGCCGCGACCTGGCCCGTCAGGAAGGCGAGCAGCAGGAAATTCATCTGTTGGGTGGGCGCTTGTTGCTGAATGGCAGCATGGACCCCGCCTATGATGTGGCCGAACAGCAGGCTAGCCGCTACCCGGCCAAAAAAGCGCTGTGCCAGCGTGTTGTTGAGCAGATTGAGGACGGCGATACGCTATTTATTGATTGTGGCTCCACCTTGATACCTCTGTTGGGCCTGTTGCAGCGCTTCAGCGAATTGACCGTTGTGACCTATGCGTTGAATGTGGCCAATGCCGTTGCCCCGTTGAGCAATGTCCGCCTGGTGCTGCTAGGCGGGCTGTATTACCCGGCTTCGCAATCCTTTGGAAGCGATACCATAGAGGCCAGAATTGAACGGTTGGGCATCAACAAGGCATTGATTTCAGCGGCTGGTGTTGATGCCAAGCGCGGTGTTAGCTGCTTTCATTTCCATGAAGTCGCCCCCAAGCGGGCGGCCATCGCCACTGCCATGCAGCGCTGGCTGGTGGCGGATGCCAGCAAGATCGGGGTGGTGCGCCCGGCCTATTTCGCCATGCTGGATGAATTTGATGCCCTGTTTACGGATGCCTCTGATATTGCCTTGTCGAAACCTGATCAGCCTTCCTGTTGAGCCGACTGAATGGCCGTCAGAGCAATGGTATAGACGATATCGTCGACCAGAGCGCCCCTTGAAAGGTCATTCACCGGCTTGTTCAAGCCTTGCAGCATGGGGCCAACGCTGACCACCCGGGCGCTACGCTGCACGGCCTTATAGGTGGTATTGCCGGTGTTCAGATCCGGGAAGATAAACACCGTGGCCCGGCCCGCCACTGGTGAATCCGGTGCCTTCTGCTTGCCGACGCTTTCAATCGCTGCGGCGTCGTACTGCAGTGGGCCATCAATCGCCAGGTGCGGGGCGCGTTGTTGAGCAATCCGCGTGGCTTGGCGCACTTTATCGACGTCAGCCCCTGTGCCTGAATCCCCGGTGGAATAGCTGATCATGGCAACCCGAGGCTCAATGCCAAAGGCCTCAGCGGACCGCGCGCTCTGAATGGCGATTTCCGCCAGGGTCTCGGCATCCGGGTCGGGATTGACCGCGCAATCACCGTAGATCACCACCTGCTCGGGCAGCAGCATGAAAAAGATCGAGGATACCTGCTGGTATTCAGGCGCCGTCTTGATCAGCTGGAAGGCCGGACGCACCGTATTGGCAGTGGTATGCACAGCCCCCGATACCAAGCCATCGACTTCGCCTAGCTGCAGCATCATGGTGCCCAGCACCACATTGTCATGCAGCTGGGCATCAGCAGTAATCTCGTTCAACTTGTCGCGGCGTAGGCCCACCATGGGTGCTATGTAATCCGCGCGGGTGCTTTCCGGGTCGATGATGGTCAAGGAGCCTGGCAGGGTCAGGCCGCGATGACGGGCTACGGTTTTGATTTCCTCACGATTGCCGAGTAGCACACAGCGGGCAATGCCGCGTCGCTCACAGATAATGGCGGCTTCAATTGTCCGCGGTTCATTGCCTTCCGGTAGCACAATACGTTTTTGCGCCTGCATGGCCAGCTTGACCAGCTGATGGCGAAACGCCGATGGCGACAGGCGGCGTGTATAGCCTCGGCTGACGTGTTCCTTGAGCCATTCCAGATCGATATGAGCGGAGACAAAGCGGGCCACCCGTTCAGCGCGCTCGAGATCATCGGTGGGGATCTCATGGCTTAGCTGACTCAGGTGGGTGGCGGTCGTCAGGCTGTCGGTATCCACTTCCAGCACCGGCAGGCCGGTGGCCAGGGCTGGGCGGCAAAGGTCGATCATCTTGTCATTAGGCATGTAACCGTTGGTCAGCAGCACGCCGGCCAGTCGGGTGCCATTCATGGTGGCCAGGGCGGCGGCGAGTATCACATCGTCGCGGTCACCCGAGGTCACGATCAGGCTGCCTGGCTGGAAGATATGCAAGGCATTGGCGGCACTGCGGGCGCACAGGCTGGTGGCCAGCACCCGACGCTGGCTGGCGTCGCCTTCGTTCAACAGGCGGGCGTTAAGGGCACGGGCGATATCCAGGGTGCGCGGTGCACTCAGCGCCTTGCTGTAAGGAACCACGCCAATCAGATGAAAGCGCTCGGTGGCCAATGACGGTGAATAGCGGCGTAACTCTTCAAGAACGGGCTCTTCCAGCTGAGGCTTGATGGTGCCAGGAGCCGCAGACAGGTCATCGTCTTCTGCGCCATAGGGAAGATTGCGCATGCGCATCAGAATACAGCCCAGGGTGCGGGCTGAGCTGATGCCACCGAAGCTTCTGGCATGCATATCCAGCTCTTCAGCCAACTCCTGGGGGCGTTCAGATCACCGGTGCCGACCAGGATGATGCGCGCATTCAGCGCATGGGCCAGTTGGACATTGGCCTGGGTGGCGTAAGTGGTATGCGGGGTAGGCACCACGCCCTCTATGACGACAAGATCAAGCGGTAAAGCATCGTGCTGGGCCTGCTGAGTGACCTGTTCCAGGCGTTCAATCACTTCTTCCATCAGGTCGTCGGTATGGTCGTCGCGCAGCAGGCGTTCCAGGTGTGCCTGGGGAATCGGCGCGGGTGGGCGTACGTTAAGGGTTCTCGATACCAGAGCGGTTGAGCGGTCAAGCCCTAGGCCGTTGAGTTCATCCTGCATGAAAGGCTTCAGAAAGCCCGCTTTCAGGCCAATGGTATCCAGGGCCTGGATCAGCCCCAGGCAGGCGGAGGTCAAGCCGGCACCTTCACAAGTCGGTACCAGCAGGAGAGTTTGTGGCTGATTGTCCGGGGTGTTCATTGCTTCTTGGCTCCAGGCAGGAGGTAAACATTGCAGTGTGCCGCTAAGAGTTAGATCTGAGACCTTAGACTAACATGCTGCGCTGCAGAAGAAAGAGGGGGAGCTAAGCAAGTAGCTGATAAAAAACGAAGCGACTTTGTCGGCACTGCACCAGATGGTGCGTCATCGAGGTGCTAATACTTTGATTTCTAATTGTTAATAAATAGGTATGACAAATATTGATGTATGTCAGCCTTAATGAACTCCCACCCCTAAGCGGCTACGCCGTTAGAGGTGGTTTCGCTTGCGCGTTGGCAAGCTTCTAATGACAACCGCGCATCGATATGCGTGATGGTCATGGGCGTGTCCACAACGCCCTTACCGGCTCGAAGGTGATTGCTGATCCACTCGTTGCCGATTTCTTTTCGCATGATATTCGCGCTACCGTTGACGTCTGCATTGATCCGCTGACGTGACGCGGTACGGTAGAGACCGCGCTTGACGCGCCGGCCACTAAAGGTCGGTTTTTGCTTTCGTGCTTCGTCATAGTCGGGGATGGGGGCAAGATCCAGGGCGCTGGCTTTGCTGGTGTAGGCTTCGTTCATCAGTACTACCTCGATGCCCTGCTCTTCTGCCTTGTACTGGATCATGTCAATCAGCTTGGCGTGCGGGATCGCGGTGAACTTCTGGTTGTTGACACGACCAATATTCACGCCCTGTTTCCACCCGGGATTTTTACCAATGACCAGCTTGCCCGTGCGGGTGCGCACGCACTCGCTCACGATCCAATGACTGACCTTGTGAAAATAGTCGTGGATGCGCGCATGACGTTTTCTGACTTTCGAGCGGATGTGCCGCTTTTTGCCTTTCTTCGCTAATGCCGCCTTGTCCTTGTTGTACTGCACGTTGATCGACTTGATGACCTTGCCCTTGACCAGAACAGGACGGTAATCCGGCTGATTAGAGGTGATGGCGACAAGGTTATCGATACCGATATCGAGCGAAAGTACACGGCTCATGTCGAGCAGTGGGGGTGAGGCAGTCTCCTTGATATATCCGATCTCAATGCAAAACGAGGTGCCTAGCGGCACAATGCGGATATCCGTCACCACCGTTTCATCGGCCTTGGCATTGAAAGGTTGGTGTTCGCACACCGTGGTCTTAACGGGCTGAAAACCGAACGCCTTGGCACCGCTAAGATGGATCATACCGTTGACTATTTTATAGCCATTACGGTTGACGACATAGGTTCGAGCGCCTTTGCCATAGCCGGGGATTTTGGGCGGCGCGCGGTATTTTTCAGGATGGCGGGCATAATCTGCCTTGGCCTTGACCCAGCTTTTCCAGCTATCGCCAACCAGCTGTGTGGTACGCTGAGCACCCGCTGAAGGCAGTAGGCTATAAACGTCCTTATGCTCACGCTTGAGGATTTTGTCCGCTTGGCTTGCGTTGATTGGCTGGTCGGTAAAAAATGCCTGCCGCATGTGATACAAGGTGGCATTGGCCACTTTTCGCGTTGCCACACACAGTCGACGGCATGCCGCATGATTGGCATGGCCGGGGCGAATGATGATGCGTTCAACGCGATTAACAAACATGAGTCGCCTTTTGATTAACACCTACTGTAAATATATCAGGAAAAAGGTGTGTATCAATATCAAAACACAACGCACGACAACTCAATCAGGCCGTCCTGACGGACGGCGCGCTATCCATCCACGACCAATGTGTGACTTGAACGTGGAATTTCGCGCATGACGTTAAAAAATTTTCTATCTATAGTTCTGATTTTGCGCATTATCCCTGACGAACTCATGGTTTGCCATGCTAACCGCCCATGGACATCGTTGAACTTTCTCGATTGCAATTCGCTTTTATGGCGATGGTGCATTTTCTATTGGTGCCTTTGACGCTGGGTCTTTCAATCCTGCTGGCGGTAATGGAGACGGTCTGTGTCATGATCGGTAAAACCATCTATCACGATATGACCAAATTCTGGGGCAAATTATCCAGAAGCGCGTCAAACCTCTTCCTGAGTCGCGAAGCGCAAGCAAAGGGAGTATACAAGCGCGGCATCCACTAAGGTGCCTTGTTGGCACTTGAAGTCTTACAAAAGAAACGCAAGGTGTCAGTGGCAGTGGTAAATCAAGCCTTCTGGAAGTGCTGTTAGGATTTGTCAGCTATCAGGGAAACGTGACCATCGACGGCCTTGAGCTGGCCTCTCTCTTGAGAGCCATGGCAGTCGCGACTTTGCTATCTCGGCCAGCAGCCGCCGATCCTGCGCGGCAGTGTGGCAGATAACCTGCGTCTTGCCGGACCACAGGCCAGCGATGCCGCCCTGATTCAGGTGCTTGAGCAGGTGGCTGTGGCTATTCCTTAAGGCAGTGAGCTTCAGTATGACACCGAACAGGTGTTATGCCTACAAGGGCCCTCTGGATGCGGTAAATCAACATTGCTGCACGTGCTGGCAGGTGAGCTATGAAGTGGACCCCAAAATTTGGACAGGTGCCTAAGCTATGATTCATCATCTCCACAAGGAGGAGAATCATGAGCAAGAAACGCAAACAATACAGCGCATCATTCAAGTCCAAAGTCGCTCTGGCCGCCATCAAGGGCGACCAGACCACATCCGAAATTGCTGCTCGTTTTCAGATCCACCCCACCATGGTCAGCACCTGGAAGCGCGACTTGCTGGAGAACGCTACCGACCTCTTCGAAGGCAAGAAGAAGGTCGGCAAGCAATCCGATGAGCCCAGCACAGACGAGCTGTACCGTGAGATTGGTCGACTGACGGTGGAACGCGATTTTTTGTCGCGCAAGCTCGATCAGTAAGCCGCCAACAGCGGTTGGCAATGATCGAGCGTGGTCATCCCCAAATCAGTCTTTCACGCCAGTGCGAGCTGCTCAAGCTGAGCCGCTCATCGGTGTACTACGTCCCTCGTGAGCCATGTCAGGAGGATCTGGACCTGATGTATCTGATTGATCAGCAACACCTGGAAACGCCGTACTATGGCTCTCGCAAGATGCGTGCCCATTTGCAGCACCAGGACTATCGGGTCAATCGGAAGCGGGTGCAGAGGCTGATGCGCACCATGGGCATTCAGGCGGTGTATCCACGCCCCAGAACCAGCATTCCGGGCGACGGGCACAAGGTTTATCCGTACCTGCTCAAAGGGCTGAAAATCGACCGCCCCAACCAGGTGTGGGCAACAGATATCAGCTATATTCCGCTGGCCCGGGGCTTCATGTATCTGGTCGCCATCATCGACTGGTACAGCCGCAAGGTGCTGTCCTGGCGGGTCTCCAACACCATGGACACAGACTTTTGTGTCGATGTCCTGGAGGAGGCTCTACAGCGCCATGGAGCGCCGGAGATCTTCAATACCGATCAGGGTGTCCAGTTCACCAGTGAGGCCTTCACAAACGTTCTCAAAGATCATGGCATCCGGATCAGCATGGACGGCAAGGGCTGCTACCATGACAATATATTCGTGGAACGGCTCTGGCGCAGCGTCAAATACGAGTGTGTTTACCTTGCCGCTTTCGAGGATGGACAACACTTGAAGCAGGCGCTCCACCGGTACTTCTGGCATTACAATCAGACCCGGTACCACCAAACCCTTGATTACCAAACGCCCGATGAGGTGTACTACGGGCAACCCATATCTCTGGCAGCCTGAGTCAGGGAAACAACCGGATTATAGCTTAGGGATACCATCAGGTTGTCCAACTGATTGGGTCCACCTCACTAAGTGCTGCTAAGGGAAAGTATCACCTCAATGGTCAGCCTGTCCGGAACTGGGCGCTCGGTGACGTGATAGGCTTTTTGCCCCAGCAATGGGATCTGTTTGATATGAGCCTCGCAGATAACCTGCGCTTGGCAGACCCGCAGGCCAGTGATGGGATGTTGTGGGAGATGCTCGACTCGCTGGCACTGGGCACCTGGGCGAGAGACCTGCCTCATGGTCTGGATACCCCCATGGGTGAATATGGTGCAGCTGTGTCCGGTGGTCAGGCCCGACGGATTGCTCTGGCGAGAGTTATGCTTGCCAGGCGACCGATCCTGATACTCGATGAACCCTTGGCAGGTCTGGATGAGGCTACCCGTAGTACAGTGGTGCAATGTCTGGTTACGTATCAGTCTGAAGGACTACTGATCATTGCAAGCCATGTACCTGTTAAAGCTGCAGATGCAAGAGGTGGTCAAGAGGGCGGTAGAAGAGAAAGCGTTGAAAAAGTGCAACAGCTGATTCTTGATAAAGACGGCATGGCGCTGTCTCTGGTTCCGTGAATGCACTTTTATGGCGCATTTCAATCCCTGAAGCGGCGATGCCTGCCCCATAGTAATGCTTGAATAGGGACGTTCAGGGCCACTTTCAAGATGCCAGGGCGGGTTAAAAGCAATATTGGCACGCAACCTGCAATATCCCGGTAAAAGTCTCTATCGTAGGTGGTGTATGTCGTCGCAAACCAGTTTTTCGCAACCGGGTTGTTCAAGTACTGGCCCTTCACCAATCACCACGTCAACGCCGGGAAGGTACGCGCAGGATGCCGTGCGACCCAGGTTGTTATTCAGTGATCTGGATGGCTCCCTTCTGGATCATCACAGCTACGACTGGGCACCGGCTGCTCCCTGGCTGGCGCGCCTCTACCAGCTGGGCATTCCGGTGATTCCCGTTACCAGTAAGACCCGCAGTGAACTGCTGAGCCTGCGTAAGGCGCTGGGGCTTGAGGATCTGCCCTTTATTGCAGAAAACGGCGCAGTCGTCGGCCTGCCATCGAGCTGGTGCCATTCCGGGCTTGAACGCCAAGCGGGCAGTGATGGACTGGTGATTAAGACGCTGGGAGTGGATATCGGCTTTATCCGCCAGCGCCTGCGGGTATGGCGTGAGCGCCTGAAAGAAGCGCCAGGCATTCGTTTTACGGCGATGAGCGAAATGACCCTGGATGGGCTGAGTACTTATACCGGCCTGAGTGACCCGGAAGCGCGGCTGGCGCGGATGCGCGAGGGTAGTGAGCCGCTTGTTTGGGAGGGTAGTGAGGCGGGCCTGGAAACGTTTCGTGCCAGCCTGGCCGGCGATGACCTGCAACTGGTCCAAGGCGGGCGTTTCTGGCATGTCACCGGTAAATCCCACAAGGGCAATGCGGTCAGCTGGATGATCGAGCGTTTTGCTGCCCTGCGCGGCGTCACCCCGCTGACGCTGGCGCTGGGCGATGGTCCCAACGATATCGCCATGCTGGAAGCCGTTGACCAGGCCGTGGTGATTCAGGGCTGCCACGGCTTGCCGGTGGAGCCTCGCCAGACGGCGCTTTACCGCACAGCCGCGGCAGGCCCCAAAGGCTGGGCAGAGGGAGTGGAGTACTGGTGGGGGCGAGTTGACCGCCGGTTAACCCCGGCGGCCACTTCCCCCTCGACCTATGCCTATACCCACACGCTTGCGGAGCTGACGTCATGAGTGATTTCCATCAGAACGGTATCATCACTGATTTTCACAACCTGACCCATCGCTCCGTTGAAGCCCTGGAAGCGGATCTGGTGCGGTTTTCCCGGCGCCGCCCGATGAGCCTGATCCTGCCATCGCTGTATTCAGAGCTGGAAGGCCCCGCACTTGCGCATATTGTCGAGGAAATTGCCAAGGTGCCTTATCTGGCAGAAGTGGTGATCGGGCTGGATCAGGCCGACCGTGAGCAGTTTCAGCATGCCCGCGAATTTTTCTCACGTTTGCCTCAGCGTCACCGTATTCTATGGAACGATGGGCCGCGCCTGAAAGCCCTGGATAGCGAGCTGGAAGCCCAGGGTTTATCGCCCCAACAGCCGGGCAAGGGGCGTAACGTCTGGTTCTGCGCTGGCTTTGTGCAGGCCTCGGGGCGCAGCGCTGTGGTGGGGCTGCACGACTGCGATATTCTCACCTATGACCGCAGCCTGCTGGCGCGGTTGTTCTACCCGGTGGCGCATCCGCATTTCAACTACGAATTCTGCAAGGGTTATTACCCGCGCATCGCTGAAGGCAAGCTTAATGGGCGGGTCTCCCGGCTGATGGTGACGCCGCTGCTGCGCGCGCTCAAGCAGATTCATGGCCCCTTGCCCTACCTGAATTACCTGGACAGCTATCGCTACGCGCTGTCAGGGGAGTTTTCGATGCGCACCGAGGTGCTGGAGGCATCCGCATACCCGCAGACTGGGGGCTTGAGATTGGGGTGCTGTCCGAAGTGCATCGTAATTATTCCACCAAACGGCTGTGCCAGGTGGATCTGGCCGACGCCTATGATCACAAGCATCAGCCGGTATCCGAAGAAAATGCCGCCGCAGGGCTTAATCGGATGAGCCTGGATATAGCCAAGGCGCTGTATCGCAAGCTGGCGACCCAGGGTGTGACCTTCAGCGCTGAGGGCTTTCGTACCTTGAAGGCGACTTACTATCGTCTGGCGCTGGATCTGATTGAAGCCTACGACCACGATGCGGTGATGAACGGCCTGAGCCTGGACCGTCACGCCGAAGAGCGCGCGGTGGAGCTGTTTGCTGCCAACCTGCTGGAAGCTGGTAATGCCTTTCTGGATAACCCCGGCGAGCGGCCCTTTATCCCTAGCTGGAACCGAGTACGTGCTGCCATCCCTGATCTGGCAACACGTATGTATGCGGCGGTAGAGGCAGATAACGACAGATCCCAGACGCCCTAGCGGCCTGGGCGGTCAACCACCTTGCGTCATCAACCACAGTACGCCGTAGGGGGCCAGCGTGGTCTGTGTCTTTGGCCATGTCTCCTCGGTGAGAATATCCTGCCAGTGACAGTCAGCCAGTGTGTGTTCGAGAGCGTCAAGCGGCTGGGGCGTATCAGTGACGTTATGAATGGCTAGCAGGCAGCGGCTATCCTGCAAAGGGCCGCGCTCAAAGGCCAATAGGGTCGAAGGTGTTTCCAGTACCCGCTGTCCGGCATCCGGGTGAAAGCAAGGCTCATTGCGGCGCACGGCCAGTAGCTGCTTCAGGGCAGCGAAGGTATCGTGAGTCGTCGTGCTGGTAGTTGCCAGCAAGCGCTCTAGCTCCTCGCGCTGCCAGCGGCGCCGGTTGATCGAGCGCAGGCGGCCGCTGCGTTCCACGCCTTCCAGGTCATTCAGGGTGCCGGTCAGGGTATGGATATACATGGCTGGAATGCCCTGCAAGCCTAGCATCAGCTGCTGGCCACACAGAAAGCGCGGCACCTGCCAATGATCAGGCCCCCGGCGCGTGCCCTTCATGGCATCAAACCAGGTGATATTGATTTCGTAAGGGCTGTCGCTACCGTCTGGCTGTCGGCGCATGCTGACAAAACCGCCAAAACGGTGCATCAGTTCGGTCAGTGCTTCCACCTCATAGGGTTCCAGCCAGCCTTCCAGCGGACGCACGCCGATACCGTCATGGCTGGCGGTGAAGTTGAGGAAACTACAGCCGGGGGCAGTTCGGGCAGGCTTTTCAGCCAGCTGGCCAGGGTGCCCGCCTCGCCGCTGGTCAGGCTATGCAGCAGCAGCGGGGGCAGCGGGAACTGATAGACCAGATGGGCTTCATCCGGCGGCGTATCAGGGGTGACCCTTTCCAGGCCGAAATAGCTGATATTCTCGCTGTGGGGCACATTGGTTTCGGTCAGCAGCAGGGTGCCGGGGGCGACATGGTCAACCACCGCCCGCAGCAGGCGCACGACTTCATGGGTTTCTGGCAGGTGAATGCAGTCAGTGCCGACCTTTTTCCACAGATAGGCAATCGCATCCAGGCGGATGATTCGTGCGCCCTGCTGCAGGTAGAACAGCAGGATGCCGATAAACTCGAGCAGTACGTCCGGGTTTTCAAAGTTGAGATCAATCTGGTCATCCGAGAAGGTTGCCCACAGATAGCGGGTGCCCCGTCGGGTGGCTATCGGCACCAGCAGCGGGGAGCTGCGCGGCCGCACCACGGCGGAAAGATCCGTTTCCGGGTCCATCTCATGAAAGTAGTCGCGCCCAGGCTGGCTGCCAGTCAGATAGTCGACAAACCAGAGTGATTCCCGTGATACATGGTTCAGCACCAGATCCACGGCCAGGTCGCCGTATTGGGCCAGTTCACGCACCTGTGGCCAGTCGCCTAAGGCCGGGTCGACCTCGCGGTAATGGATCACCGAGAAACCGTCGTCGCTACTCCATGGGAAAAAAGGCAACAGATGCACACCGCTGAACGTTTCCGTCAGGTGCTGGTCAAGAAAGGTTTTAAGTACCGCCAGTGGCGGGGTGTCAGCATCGTCTTGCAGGCTACTGCCATAGCTGATCAGCCATTGATCTTTTTCGCTCCATAAGTGGGCATCGGTCTGTGCAGGAAAGCTGGGCGCCTGATGCTCAAGCAGGGTGTGCAGGCGGCGCAATACCTCATCGGCACGCGGGCCATAGAGTGCTTTCAGGTGAGTGTCTGCCCGCTGATCAAAGGCAGCGTCATCAAGAGGGGTAATACGCGATGGAGTAAAAGGCATCAGATAGCTCCCGCAGAGTCATTATCTGTTATGAATCGTCTTCCGATCTTCTGAGAATAAACGTTACTCATGACTCATGCAGGGAGCGTGCCAACCGCCTAGCGACGCCTTGGGCCATACTGTCGATACAACCAGAGGGTATCCACGCCGAACGAATACACCAGTACGACCAGGGCACTAAGCGCCAGCAGTAGCGCCGCCAGTCCGGATGCCCAGGGCGTCAAGGCCAGCAGCAGGGCGGCAATCTGCCAGACGCATACCGCCTTGCGGCGCAGGCTGTCATACAAGGCTTCCTGCAACCAGGGGTAACGCGTGCCAGCCGCCACAAAAGCGTAGCGCATGGCGCCGATCAGCAGCACCCAAGGGCCTGTTGGGGTCTTCAACATGACGCCAACGCACAGCAGCAGAATCAGCAGGGCATCCAGCTCCATATCAAAACGCGCCCCAAAGGCGGTCTGCGATCCGGTGCGCCGGGCCACCCAGCCGTCCACGCCATCCAGTAGCAGGGCGATCAGAGCGACCCCCAGCCACTGCCAGTGGCCGAGCGGCGACAGGGGCATCCAGACACCTGCAGCGACAATGGCGACCAATACCGCCCGCAGTAGCGTGACCCGATTGGCCCAGCCCAAGGGGCCGCCTGACCAGAACGCCATGACCAGCCCCGCGATCAGGGTATAGAGGCCAAAAGCCAGCCCCCAGGCGAGCAGGGAGCTGAGCAGCTGAGGCAGGCTAGCGCCTAGCACTACCAGCATTAGTGCACCAAGAGAGATTTCCGATAAGGTAAACAGCGCAGCGGTGTAGCTGCCTGTCCGCTGGGCCTTGCGATAGATGGTCATAAAACCTCCCTGGATTCTGGGGCACGCATTATTAGCACAGAAAAGTTGTCAAAAGTTCAAAGTGGTGCAAAGCTAGCAGTATGTAACATTCTTGTAGAAGAAGTTGTGGCTGTCGAGTGTTAGTGTTTATTCATGCCAGTTACTCACATTAGCGATTCAACCCAGGGATGATGTCTATGTCTCACCAAAGGGCCACATTTCAAAGGGCTACCTCATTTTGGCTGACTCGGCCAGGTGTTGCCGAACTGCGTGAAGAAAGCCTGCCACCCATGGCCGCTGATGACGCCTCCTGCGTTGAGGTGCAAACCTTGTACAGCGCTATCAGCCGTGGCACTGAGGCATTGGTGTTTCACGGGCGGGTGCCTGAATCGGAACATCAGCGCATGCGCGCGCCTTTTCAGCAGGGTGAATTTCCCGCCCCGGTCAAATATGGCTATAGCAGTGTAGGCAAGGTGATCAAGGGCCCTGAAGACTTGATCGATCAGACGGTATTCTGCCTGTTTCCCCATCAGGATCGTTATCAGGTGCCGATCAGTGCGGTGCAGCCGGTGCCGACGGCAACGCCTGCCAGCCGCGCCGTACTGGCGGCCAATATGGAAACGGCGATCAATGGCGTCTGGGATGCCAGCCCGCTGCCGGGGAACGCATCACTATTATAGGCGCAGGTGTGGTCGGTGCCCTGGTGGCCTACTTGTGCCAGCGGATTATTGGCACTGAGATACAGCTGATTGATATCAACCCTGCCCGCCAAGTCCTGGCGGATGCCTTGGGCGTAAGTTTCTGTACGCCAGAGCAGGCGGCTGAGGATCAGGATCTGGTGATTCATGCCAGCGGCCACGCCGATGGGCTTGCCACGGCGCTGAGGTTAGCGGGCATGGAAGGGCGGATTATCGAAATGAGCTGGTTCGGTAACGGCAATGTCAGCGTACCTCTGGGGGCGCTTTTCATTCGCGGCGTCTGACACTCCGGGCCAGCCAGGTCGGGCAGTTGCCACCCCATCAGCAGCCGCGCTGGGATTACGCCCGCCGCCTGCAACTCGCCCTGCGCCTGTTGGAAGACCCACGGCTGGATGCCTTGATCAGCGGTGAAACCCTCTTTGCCAAACTGCCTGAAGAAGCCCCCGGTCTGTTGGCTGCGGGTAGCCCGGTGCTTTGCCAGCGTATCGTTTATTAATTGAATGAAAAGGAGCTTTTATGTACCGCCTGAGTGTGCGTGACCATTTGATGATTGCCCATAGTTTCAAGGGTGAGGTGTTTGGCCCGGCCCAGAACATGCATGGTGCCACCTATGTGGTGGACGTGGCCTTTCAGCGCTCAGCGCTGGATAGCGACAACCTGGTGATTGATATCGGCCTGGCCAGCGATGCCCTGAAAGCCATTTTGGCCAAGTACAACTATTGCAACCTGGATGAAGTGGAGGAGTTTGCTGGCCAGAACACCACCACCGAGTTTATGGCCAAGGTGATATTCGAGCGCCTGGCGGAGGCTATCAAGGCCGGCACCCTGGGAGAAACCGCCAAAGGCATTGAGCGCATTGAGGTCAAACTGAACGAATCACATATCGCCTGGGCCAGCTTCGAGGGGGCGCTGTGAGCCATTGTTTGACGCTGATGGTGGCGGGGTCGCCGGACCAGCGCACCGGGGGGGTATCTGTACGACGCCCAGATAGTCGCCGAGTTGCGTAAGCAGGGCTGGGATATCGAAGTGATAGGCCTTGATGGGCGCTTTCCCGATGCCGGCGAAGTGGCGCAGCAGGCACTGGACACCGCCTTGAGTCAGCTGCCAGAGAGCCATCCGGTAATTATTGATGGCCTGGCTATGGGTGGCCTGCCTGAGGTCATTAAACGTCATCAGTCACGGCTTTCGATCACCGCCCTGGTGCATCATCCGCTGGGCGATGAGCGAGGGCTGAGTGGTAATGAGCAGGCGCGCTTTCACCGCCTGGAGCTTGAAGGGCTGGCAGCTGTCAGGCAGATAATTGTTACCAGTGCCTTTACCCAGCGCCGCTTGAAGGCCCTGGCAGCAGACTCTCAGGTATCCTTGCCTGCCATCAGCGTGGTAGAGCCAGGCGTGACGCCTGTTGCAGAACCCGGTGTCGCTAGACGCTCCAAGGCGTCTTCAACCTTGACGCTTTTGTGTGTAGCGACCCTGACGCCGCGCAAAGGCCAGGATCTGTTGGTAGAGGCGCTAAGCCGCCTCACGCATCTGGATTGGCAGTGCGACTGCTACGGCAGCCTGAGCCGCGATCCGGCCTTTGCTGATAGGGTGGCTGCCCTGGTCGATCAGCATGGCCTGAGCGAGCGTTTCCTGCTGCCCGGTGAGTGCGATCAGGCCCAGCTGGAAGCGGCGTATCAAAACGCCGATGTGCTGGTGCTGCCCTCCTGGTATGAAGGCTACGGCATGGTGGTCAGCGAGGCACTTGCCCACGGCCTGCCGGTGATTACCACCACCGGCGGCGCCCTGGCGGATACTTTGCCCGAAGGCGCGGGCACTGCGGTGCCACCGGGTGATGTTGCGGCACTTAGCGCTGCCATCGAACGTTTTCTCGAAAAACCCGCCTTACGTGAATCTTTGACCCAAGGTGCCGACGCAGCCCGCCAACAGCTGGCCAGCTGGCAGGACGCCGCCCAGGCATTTGCCACCGCCCTGGCCATGCCAGCCGGTAGCCGTTTTGAAGCCGATTGGCTGGCCCTGCGTGAGCCGCTGGATGTGGAGGCGCGCAGCCAGCGGCTGGCAGGCTTTGCCGCTGACTGGCTCAAAGCCGCTACCCAGACGCCGCGGCTGGTAGATCTTGGCTGTGGTCGCGGCAGTAACCTGTGCTTTCTGGCCAGGCGCTGGCCGGGGCCGCAGCATTGGCTTCTGGTGGATCATGACCCCCAGTTGCTTAGCCAGGCCCGTCAGCGGGGTGGCATGCTACGCGATGCCAGCGGGCAGCCGGTTACGCTGCAGACAGCCTGCTTCTCGCTGAGTGAGCTGACCGCACGCTGGCCCAAAGAGGCGCACCTGATTGCTGCATCCGCATTGATTGACCTGGTCTCCAAGGAATGGATCGAACAGCTGGTTGAAGGCTGCGCCAGCCATCATCAGGCGCTGCTGGTGGCGTTGAGCGTGACCGGTGACTGGCACCTGACCGATGCTGCAGGTAACCGTTGCCAGCAGCCGGAAGACGACGCCATGCTTGAACGCTTTGTGGCTCATCAGCAGCGCGATAAAGGCCTGGGTGCGGCCTTGGGTGGGCATGCCCACGGCGTCTTGGTTGCCTGCTTGCAGGCAGCCGGTTTTGCGGTGGAAGAAGCCAGTACCCCTTGGCAGCTAGAGGCTGGCAATCAGGCCCATCGTGCGCTGCTGACTCAGCTGATTCAAGGCTGGGCCGAGGCCGCTCGGGAACAGTCACCCGATGCTGGCGCACAGATTGATGATTGGTGCGCGCAGCGTCTGCAAGCCGTTGAGGCAGGGCAGCTTGGTGCCCGTGTGGCGCATCGGGATCTGTTTGCAACGCCGCCACTAGCAGGTGTCAACGCATGATCCGCCGTCCAGCCATGCTGCGTATTGCCGTCAGCGCCATCGTGCTGCTGGGAGTAGTGCTATGGCTGGACCCACTGGCAGTGGCCAGTGAGGTGCAAGGTTTTTCGCTGCCCTGGCTGGCACTAGGGCTAGCCATCAGCGTGATACAGATGATGCTGTGTGCCTGGCGCTGGCGGCTGACCGCCGGTTTGATTGGTGTGCCGCTGAGATTTCGCTACGCTCTGGGGGAATATTACTTGGCCCAGTTCATTAACCAGATATTGCCGGGGGTGTGTTAGGCGATGCCGGACGTGCCCTGCGCCATGCCCACCAGACCCCTGCCGCCAAGGGCAGCGCCTGGCGAGCGGTGATTATTGAACGCGCCTCCGGGCAAATGGCCGTGGCCTTGCTCACCGCGCTGGCGCTGATCAGTTCGCCGCTATGGCATCAAACGCTTGGCGCCAACGGGTACCTGCTGCTGGCCACCGCGCTGCTGGTGGCCGGGGCGGGGCTTTGGGCGGCGTTGAGGTTTACCTCTCTTATTTACCAGCGCTTTCCAAAGATGGCCCGCTGGCTGAGCTGGGTCACGCCCCTCAAGCAGGATATTCAGCGTGGCTTACTCCAGCGGCGCATCTGGGGCTGGCAGCTGGGAACCTCATTGCTAGTGGTGTTCAGCTACGCCCTGGTGATGCTGTGTGCGGCGCGCGCCATTGGGGTAAGCCTGCCCGCCAGCCAACTGCTGGCCCTGGCCCCGGCCTTGCTGCTGGCCATGCTGGTGCCTTTCACGGTAGCAGGCTGGGGCGTGCGTGAAGGCACCGCCGCCAGCGTCTGGGTCTGGGTAGGCCTGGCGCCCAGCCAGGGCGTGGCGGTGTCGCTGGCCTATGGGTTGATGGTGCTGCTGGCGGCCTTGCCAGGGCTGTTGGTGGCCTTTAAACGCCGTGGCCAGGCGGCTCCTGATGATTCAGGAGCGGCGCAGGTCAAGGTCGAAAAGGGTGTCTTCGCCGAGCCGAAAACGCCTTGCCGTGGGGCGCAGAGCCGTCTCCAGAGTATCGATGGGCGGCAGCACAAGCCCTGGACGACCGGAGCCAATCAGCAATGGCGCCACCAGCAGATGCAGGTGGTTAACACAGCCCGCGTCGATAAATTGCGACACAGTAATACCACCGCCTTCGACCAGAACGCGCCGATAACCCAGGCTGGCCAAGGCCTCAATTACCGCCTGGGGCGCAAACTGCCCCTTGGTATTGATGGCAAGCGTTTGGCGGCTGACGTGAGCCGCTGGGGCGGGCCGTTCCACGTCAGGGCCGATCAGATGCAAGGTGGCGGCACTGGCATCGCTCATCAGAGCGAGGTCTTCAGGCACACGCCCGCGGGGGTCAAGCACTACACGCAGTGGGTGCTGACCGCTGACGTGCCGCACAGTAAGCTGTGGGTTGTCCGCGCAGGCGGTGCCGGCGCCGACGACTACCGCATCACACATGGCCCGCAAACGGTGCAGATGTACCAGGCTTTCGTGGCCATTAATGTAATGGGAATGTCCGCTTTCGGTGGCAATGCGCCCATCCATGCTTTGCCCAAGCTGGGCAACTACCCAGGGCGTTGTGGCCACCAGCGGCATCCAGCAGTCGAGCAGTTCGCTGGCTTCCGGCGTTACCGGGCGGGTGCTGTGCCAGCGGCCATCCGCACTGACCGACAGCGGCCCTTGGGCAACCTTCGTGCCGTGGCGCAGTGCCAGCAACCATTCCCAGGCCCTGCTCGGTTCCAACGGCTCCTGATGAGCCGGTACCCCTTGATCTTCAGCAGGCATAGCGCCTCCTCGCAGCTTCAGTTACCTCATCATGCGGCGCTGCCGAAACCCATGCAAGTATCGCCTATCCCCTGTGCCATATATTCTCTGTGCCATAAGTGAGGAAGTCATTATGTATCATATTGAACGCGCCATTTTTGATCTTCGCCGAGGGCTACCGGTTGTCATCGTGACGCCACAGTATCGCCTTTTGGTACAAGCCCTGGAAAACAGTGAATCCCTTTCAGAGCTGGCGGCGCTGGCCGGGAATCGACCCGCGATGGTGCTGACCCGCCATCGTCTGGCGGCGCTGGGCCACTCGATCAGCGCAGAGGCAGCGGTCCTGCCGCTGAGCGGCGATACCGACGCGGCGGATCTTTACCGTTTAGCAGTGGCCAAGCAGCCGGAAAAGTCATCCCGCCTAAGCGGTTTGATGCCAGCCGGGCCAGGGGAACGCGGTGCCCTGGCCTTGATGCGCCGTGCCTTGCTGCTGCCTGCCGCGCTGTGTGCCGATATTGCCAGTGAGCAGGAAGCCGAAATTGATCAGCGCCTGGCGCGTGGTGAACTGTTGAGCCTTTCCGCCGAGGATGCCCAGCGCGCCATTCACGGTGCGCCAGGCATGCTCAAGCGGGTCAGTGAGGCAGAAATTCCGTTGGAAACCGCCCAGCAGTCACGCTTTGTACTCTTTCGCGAACCGGATGGTATGCGCGAGCACGTGGCGGTGGTGATTGGCGACGCTGAGGGCAGCCAGGAGCCTGTGCCGGTGCGCCTGCATTCCGCCTGCCTGACCGGTGACCTGTTTGGCAGCCTGCGCTGCGATTGCGGCGAGCAGTTGCGCAATGCCGTGGCGGATATCAACGCCATGGGCGGCGGAGTGCTGTTATACCTGGCCCAGGAAGGGCGAGGGATTGGCTTGGCCAACAAGCTGCGCGCCTATACGTTGCAGGATGATGGTCTGGATACCGTAGATGCCGATCAGGTGCTGGGCTTTGGCGATGACGAGCGCCAGTACAGCGTGGCGGTGGATATGCTGCGTTCACTGGGCATTGGCCGGGTGCAAATGTTGACCAATAATCCGCTCAAGATGGCGGCCCTGCGTGAAGGAGGCATTGAAATCGTCTCTCGCCAGGCGCTTTATGGCAGCGTCAATGACCACAACCAGCGCTACCTGATGGCCAAGGCCCAACGCGGCGGCCACTATCTTCAGGATGTATTGCACAAGGCGCTTCCCGACCGGTAAACGGCCATCGATACCCGGCACTGGGTGCCGGGTATTTTGAACGGGAAAACGGTTCTGAAAGAAAACAGCTTACGAGGTCGCTGGCAGGGGGCGAGCGACGGCCTCCAGTATGACCTTGGCCAGTTGGCAGCCGTAGTGGTGCACCAGCTTCTTGCCCAGTTCGGCGGTTGCGCCAGTAGCGTTACCTGCAATGCCGTCGTAAGCCAAGTCTTCTGCCAGCCAGGCGAGGGAAGCGGCGCCTTCCTGGTTAAGCAGGGAATTATCAGCGGGCTTTTCCGACAGGGCGTTTCTGGCTCGCGCCATATTGACCTGATCCGGCGCCAGATGCAGCATCATGGCCGTTTCCAGCAGGCCACCATGCAGGCCGCGGCGCAGTTCATCAGCATCGAGAGCGCCTTCCAGCGGGGGTAAGTGGGTATAGGTGGCTTTGATGACCTGGAGGGCATGGCGCTTGCGCAGCGCCAAGGCGGCAATATCCATCACCGCCTTGTTGCCGCCGTGGCTGTTGATGATCATCAGACGCCGGATATCTGCCCGAGCGACGCTATCACCGTAGGCTTCAAGGGTATCAATGGCGACCCGGGCAGGCAGGCTGAGAGTGCCGGGAAAGCTGCTGTGCTCTTCGCTGGCGCCTACGCTGATCGCAGGCAGGCAGATGATATCCAGCTCCTGAGGTAGCGCGTCTAGCATGGCTGCTTGTAGGCCCAGGCCAATGGTGGTATCCGTGCCCAGCGGCAGATGATGGCCGTGTTGCTCAGTGGCTCCCATGACCACCACGGCAATCGGCGAACGGCGCGCCATTTCGGCAAGTTCCAGCGTGGTCAGCGACGACCAGTCAGTGTGCATCTTGGTGTTCCTCAGAAAAATCATCTGGCTCATGTTTTTTATTAACCAAGGTACTACAAAAAGATGTCAATCAGAAGAATCCTTGCAGACAGGATGATGAGCCTGGCAGGCATAGATATCCCCGGAGCTCAGGTGGTCGGCGCCTTCTGAAAACCAGGCGTCAACCTGATCAGCAGTTTTCCAGTCTGACCAGCGAAATACACGCTGCTCGCCTTCCACCACATTGAAACGGTAATCACCTAATCGACGTAACTGTTGAATACAGGCATGGCCGACATTGAGTGTACCGGCAACAAATTCAAATGACAGGGCGGGTACCGGCTGGCTCAGCCCCGCCAGTACCTCTGCTTCAAAGCCTTCAACGTCTATCTTGATAAAGCAGGGTCGCCCGTAGGTGGCAATCAGGGCATCCAGAGTCGTGACCTCCACCGATAGCTGGGTGTTCCAGTTGACGCTGGCAAAACCTGCGTTGTGTTGGCTGACCTGCTCGCGCCAGGCATGGGCAAGGGTCGATACCGTCGGGTTGCTTGGGCTGATGGCAATAGGCGCAGTGCCGGGGTTGGCCCGGCGGCCATAGGGATCAGGGTCAGCTCCTGGCCCACCATGCGCTTGCACCAGCGCGCCAGGCCTGGCTGAGGTTCCAGCGCGATCACTCGGGCACCCAGCGCCTGAAAAGCGGCGCTGCGATCCCCCAGATGAGCACCGATATCAAAGGCGGGTGCGTCTGGGGTGATAAACGGTCGATAAAGGTTCTTTAGGCCTTGCTGACGCCCGGGGCGCCAGTAGATCACCAGGGAGCGGGCGATGCCAAAGGCACTGGAAAATTGATGAAACAGCCTTGAAGGCATCAGTAGGTCTCCTCAGTGCGTGGTGGTGGGAAGGCGTCGGCGGGAAGAACATGACGCTGGAAGGATTGTATCGGCATCTCTCCGGGCAACTCCGCAGGCAAGGGGCTGAGCGACAGCGCTTGCAAAGCAGGTGATGCAAGTGCCTGTGCAAGATGTTGCTGGTAAGCCTCAAGGACGCTGACATTCTGCTGGTAAGGCGTTTGCCACAGGCTCAAGCGCCGCTGTTGTGGCTTGCCGAGGGGGTAGCTGCTGACTTTTACCAGTAGGGTGGAACCTATCAGCCCCAGCCAGGCCGGGGTCAACCACAAAGCCGCCGAAGGGGAGAGGGCAACCAATGCCAGTAGCCAGGCCGTGCCCCCAAGGGTTATCCAGCAGGTTGGCTGCCAGGCCTCTTTCCAGCTGAGTGAGCGCTCACCGCGAGGCTGGGTATTCCACTCAACGGCGCGGCCAGTCAGCACTCCGCCAATAAACAGGCTGTGCCAGGCCATCATCAACGGGGCCAGCAGGGCGGCGAAGACAATTTCCAGCAGGGTGCTGATTAGCAGCCGTAGGCGCCCACCATAATCGGCTGGCGTATGGCACACCGCCAGCATCAGGCCAAGCAGTTTGGGGGCAAGCAACATGCCCAGCGTTACCCCCCCAAAAGCCCAAGGGCAAGGGGTTGGGAGTGCAGGGGGCGCATCATTAAGCGCGCTGACGCCGATCATGACGCTGGAGCTGATCAATAGCATCAGCCACAAAGGAGATGACAGATAGGCAAAGGCACCACAGAAAAAGTGGCAACGGCTGAGCGGGTGTAACCCTGAGCCAGTCAACAGGCGCAGGTGTTGCAGGTTACCCTGCAGCCAGCGACGGTCGCGCTTGGCAAAATCCAGCAGGTTGCTTGGCATGGATTCATAGCTGTCCGCGGCTTTAGTGGGCCGAAAAGTACAAGTGGTTGTGGTGTCGAGTAATACCTGCCAGCCATCGCGACGCAACAGGGCGGCTTCAACAAAATCATGGCTGAGCAACTCCCCGCCCAGCGGTGGCTTGCCAGACAGGGTGGGTAGCCCGCTGCTGGCCATAAAGGCGCGTGTGCGCACAATGGCATTATGCCCCCAGTAATTGGCGCTATCGCCTTGCCAGAAACTCTGCCCAGCGGCCAGCATGGGGCTGTAGAGGGCGGCGGCAAACTGCACCATACGCCCAAACAGGGTGATCTGGCCGACCGGAATCGGCACGCTCTGGATCAGGCCCACCGCTGGCTGGGCATGCATTTTTTCGATCAGCCTCAGAACGGTGTCACCGCCCATGATGCTGTCAGCGTCAAGTACCACAAAATAATCATAATGGCGGCCCCAGCGGCGGCAGAAATCAGCAATATTGCCTGCTTTACGGCCATGATTATTTTCGCGCCGACGGTAGTGAACACTTAGTTCACCCTTCAGGCGCTGCTGAAGCGCCGCCACATGGCTAGCCTCTTTTGCCGCTGCCTCGGGGCACTGGGTGTCGCTGAGGATAAACACATCCAGCTGAGGCATAGCATCTTGGTTGCGCTGCGCCTTTTGCGCCAGCAGGGAACGGCAGCTGGCTTCCAGACCGGCCAGGGTGGATTCAGGAGGCTCCTGGTAGATCGGCATGATCATTGCCGTGCGAGTCCGCGAAATCCCCTCTGTGCCGTTAGCCGTTGGGTGGTCAAGGCGCTGTAGGGTGATGGGATCGCGACGGCACCAGCACATTACGAAGCCGCTGAGTGCGCTCCAGAAGGACAGTGCTATCCAGCTGAAGGTCAGCACGAAAATCACCAGCAGGCTGATTCGCGCAGCCAGCGGCAAGGACGCGGTGATATGCAAAAGCGTAGCTGAACCGGCAAGGCTGGTGATCAGTACACAGGCCATCAGCCCCCAGCGGCGCGGGCGTAGCCAGGGCATGTCGACAGACATTCGGCTGTTAGGCATCGGGAGCGCTTACCACCTTGGCAGGTGAAATAATCTGGTTCCAGGTTTCACTGATAATGCGGCCCTCCAGCATCAGCGCCAGACGGATATCGACTGGTTGGGTGGTTTCTGCGACTCGGAAAGTGGCTCGCCACTGCTGGTCAGGCAGCGCTTTGACTTGTGCCAGAGTAACGGCCTCTTTCTGCTGGGTTTGCAGTCGCAGCTTGATCGGGTGGTCAGCGTTGAGTGTGGCCAGTTCACCGCCGTCAAAATCAACAATCCACTGACGCTGCCCGGCACTGGCGGAATCTGCTTCACCCGGCACGCCCGCATCGCCCTGGCGGCTGCGCACAACTTTGGCCAGACTGTGGGAGTCTGGGGCGTGATGCAGGGTCTGGGTACGGTAATCAAGCTGGCGCGACTGTCCGGCCAGAAACGGCGTATCCGCGACCCAGTAAGCGACGATATTGTCATGGGTTTCATCCGGGGTGGGAATTTCCACCAGTTCCACATGGCCCGGGCCCCAATCTTCCAAAGGCTCTACCCACTGGCTGGGGCGGCGATGATACTGGGCTTCCAGGTCCAGATAATGATCAAAATCGCGTTCTCGTTGCATCAGACCAAAGCCCTTGGGGTTGTCATCAACAAAGGCGGACACCTGCAGACTGGCCGGGTTGTTCAACGGGCGCCAAATCCACTCCTGAGCACCCGTGTGGATCAGCAGACCCTGGGAGTCATGGACGTTAGGGCGGAAATCATCCTTGCCTGGGCCACTGATATCGCCATGGGTAAACATGCTGGTCAGCGGAGCGATCCCGAGTTTTTCAACGTCTTCCCGGGCAAACAGGCTCGCCTTGACCCTCATCTGAGTGCTGTGGCCAGGGGTAAGTTCAAAATGATAGGCGCCGGTCAGCGAAGGGCCGTCGAGCAAGGCCATGATGTGTACGCTGAGGTCGTCTGCATCAGGTTTGAACAGCCAGAACGCGCGAAAGGCCGGAAACTCCTCGCCCTGTGGCAGGGCCGTATCGACGGCAATTCCCCGAGTTGAAAGCCCGTAGGCCTGGTCGCGGCCCACCAGGCGGAAATAGCTGGCACCGAGGAAAACCGCAAATTCATCCGCATACGCCTGGGTATTCAAGGGGTAATGCACCCGAAAGCCGGCATGTCCGGCAGCGCTCAATTCCTGCTCTTCAAGAGTCTGGGCCGCGCCTTCATAGATAAAGTCTGACTGCTTGAAGGTGAGCGGGGTAGCGTTACCTTCTTCAACCAGATGCAGTTCAACCGGATGCTGAAACAGAAAGCCGCTGTGAAATAGCTGCAACGAAAAACGGCTATCATCCTGCCAGTAAGCCTGCGCCGGGTTAAAGCGGATCTGCCGATAGGTATCGTAATTGATGTCTCTCAGGGCGTCAGGCAAGCTATCGGCGGGCCGCGAAAAAGGCTGGTCTGCCAGTTCCTGAGCGCGTTCAGCCAGTTCCTGATACCACTGCTGCTGTACAGCCGGGGTAGGAGCCGCCAGTGCCTGGGTGCTCAACAAAGCCAGCAGCGCTAGCATGGCCCATTGAACCAGCTTGCTCGAAGCAGTGGCCAACCTCCTTGAAACCGTAAACGTGTCTTTAGGCACAGCGTGGCTCCTTGAACAGGGAGAACAGGTTTTGACATAGCAAGCCGCGGTCAAATGGCTTATGAACAAATTACCTGATAAAAATTCAACAATAGTTATACGTTGAGTTATTACAGTACATGATTTTACTGATTTCCAGTACTCTTTCAGGTTCCTTGTCCGGTGCTTTTTCACTCAGATTTCAATAGAGGCAATACTATGGGTCGGTTATGGGTTAGCGCACTGGTCATGAATATCATCCTGGTAGCGCCGCTGTGGTGGCGATTCGAGGATGTTGGGGGCGCCTGATCGCTTGGGAAGCCTGGTTGGCAGTCCCGTTGATTTTGCTGTTGCCCAAGGGGAGTTTGCGAACCTGGCTGGTGGTGGCCTGGTTGCTCATCGTGCTGGTGATTACCCTGTTCAACCTGGGTGATGTAGCAACCTATCTGGCTTTTGGGCGTTCCTTCAATAGTTATCTGGATGTGCCCCTGGCCCGCGCGGTATTTGAGCTGATGGTCGGTAATATCGGTATGTCGGCGGCAATATTGGTAACGCTGCTGGCGATGCTGCTGCTGGCTGCCCTGTTTGTGATGTTAGCAAGAATACTGATGCCTGCACGGCCGCTGTCGGTCAGGCGCTTGCCGGGCTCCTTGGCAGCAGTGATGATGATGGGCAGCGCCGTGCTGATCACCCTGGAGCTTAACGGCCAGCGGCTGGTGGATACCGCTCGGGTGCCAATGGTTAACACCGCCATGTTCCAGTGGCAGCAGGTTACCCAGACCCATGCGGCGCGCCAAGAATTTACCGCTACCCTGGCAGATTCGCCCATTGAGGTGCAGCCCTTGCCGGGGTTGGCTGATAAGCGTGTCCTGCTCACCTTCGTCGAGTCCTACGGCGCTGCCGCCCTGGAAGATAGCCGCTATTCCGATGTGATTCTGCCTATGCTGGATAGCCTGCAGAAGCGCCTGGGGAATCAGGGCATCCAGATGGCGTCGGGCTGGTTGGAATCGCCGATTCGCGGCGGCCAGTCATGGCTTGCCCATGCAACAGCGTTAAGCGGGCGCAAAGTGGATAACCAGCTGTGGTATCGGCTGATGCTGGACAGTGGCCATGGCACCCTGGTGGATGACTTTAAGGCTACCGGGCACCGTACCCTGGCGGTGATGCCGGCGATTACCCGCGCCTGGCCGGAAGGGCGCGCCTATGGTTTTGATGACATTCATGCGGCTAAGGATCTGGATTACGCGGGGCCGCCGCTTAACTGGGTCACCATGCCGGATCAGTACACCTTGGATTACACGGCGCGTAAGCTTTTGGGTGATGGCCCGGTATTTGCCCAGCTAGCGCTGATTTCCAGCCATGCGCCCTGGACGCCGATTCTACCGGTGCTGGAAGATTGGTCGCAGGTCGGCAATGGCCGTGTGTTCGACCGTTGGGAAAACGCGGGAGAAGCGCCGGACGAACTATGGCAGGACTTTGAAAAGGTGCGCGATCACTATGCGCGCTCGGTGGCGTATGCCGTTGAAGTGGCTGGTCGTTGGAGTGAGCGGGTCGCGGATGACAACACCCTGCTGATCATTCTGGGCGATCATCAAGCCGCTCCCCTGATTACCGGCGATGATAATGTGGCCGAGGCAACCTTTGCCGTGCCGGTGCATGTGGTCAGCGCTGACTCAGCGCTGCTGGCGCCCTGGTTGGCGCGTGGCTTTACGCCGGGCATGCGTCCTCAGACGCTTGATCAGGCTGGTGAGGTTACTCAAATGCGCGAACTGCGCCACTGGCTACGCGCGGATTTTGCTCAGCCGTGACGCGCCTTAATCAGCGTTTACCACAGCCAGCTGCCGGGGCGGGCTGGAGGCTGGCCTTTGCGCACCGCCATCCAGCCAAGCACGCAGCGCACCCCGAGCCAGACGGCCAGCAGTGGCCATAACAGGTAGCCAATCAGAATCAGGCTGAGGACAAAGGCAATACAGAAATACAGGCTGCCAATCCAGAAGGTGCGGATCAGAAAGCGGTAATGATCCTGCAGCCAGGGAGCGGCGTCTTTGCGGTAGACATAGGCAATAATCACGCCGATCAGCAGGGTAATATTGACGGTGACCAGTCCGGCCAGAAACAGCGCGTAAACAACCTGGGGGTACGGGTATCGGCTTGGGGAATATAGCTATTTGACATACAGGGCTCACAGGTTAGGCGATGGTTTGTTGAGGATTAATACAGGCGGAAATCACGGAAATCAGGACGCTGCTGCTGTTCCTCAACGACCTTGCGGTAGCGTTTGTATTCCCACTGGTACTGGGCAGGGTCGAGGGCAATAGCCGCCTCAACGCTGGCGTTGACGCCGGTGGCAGACTGGACTTCGTCCTCGCTGTAGACCCTGTCATCGGCATCCAGAAAGTGAATCTCAAAGCCCTTGCCGGGAACTCGCCTGGCAACGCCGGTGACGACCTTGGCACGGGTGCGCATCACCAGTTTGGGCAGCAGAGTAGCGGTGTAGGCATCACGCTGGAAAAAGGCGCAAACACGCCGCTGCCCCAGTCGGGCTCCTGGTCAGGAAGAATGCCAATCGCTTCATAGCGCTTTAACGCCTTGAGCAACGCTGCTACGCCGCGTGGGTTGGTGGGCACCAGCAGGGCGCCCATACGCTCGCGCCCCTGGCGGATCACAGGGTCAAGTTCCACTATCTTGGGGGGCTCATACATGGCGGTAAACGGGAAGTGGCTGGACAGCCAGAAATTCAGCACCTCCCAGTTACCGAAATGCGGAGCCAGCACGATCACACCTCGCCCTTCGGCTCTGGCGCTGTCGAGTTTGTCACGCCCATGTACGGCCAGAATATGCGCCTCCACCTGAGCGTGAGGCGCCATCCAGGCATGGCCCAGTTCCAGCATGGTAGCCGTAGAATGGCGAAGACTTTCCCGGGCAAGCTGGGTACGTTGTGTGGCGCCTAAATGAGGATAAACGACCTCAAGGTTAGTCATCGTCACGTCGCGTTCGCGGCGACTGAAACGATAGACCACAGGACCAACCCTGTAGGCTAGACGCCAGATACGGGAGAGCGGCCATCTGGCCAGGTACTGCCACAGCGAGGCGATGGCTCGCCCACGACTGAAGTTCAATGGCATACTTAAAACAGCCAGGAATTCACATTACTGGGCGCGCGCTTTTCCTGCAGACCCTTGAAGCCTTTCACACAGCGGATGATTAGCCAGACAGCAAGAGCAACCAGCAGCGGAAAGCCGATAAGGATGATGGTCAGTAAAGAAAAGACCACCGCATAAAGAAAGCCCATCCAGAAAGTCCGGATCTGGTAGCGGTAGTGTTCATCAAGCCAGGCTGGCCCCTTGCCTTTATAGACATAGGCAATAACGACACCAATCAAGGAAGTGAAGCCGAGTATGAAACTGGCCAGGTAAAGCGCATAGATCACCATGGCCATAGTGGTATCAGGCGCTTTACCTGATTCATCAGTTCCATTGGTATTGATCTCGTTAGGGGCTTCGTCCTGACGCATGATTTACATCCTTTTGGAAACAGTTAAACAGTTAACATGATAGCGTGACTGATACGGAATGGCATCTGCTATGTTTTTAGCGGACGTGAAATCTCCAGCAGGTTGCCATCCGGGTCGCGTAGGTAAAGCGAGACAATCGGCCCATTGGCGCCCTGGCGATCGACGGGCCCCAGTTCGACGTCAATGCCAAGCGCTTCCAGGTGTTGCGTGAACTCATCCAAAGGCAATCGACAGCGTAGACACAGATCCAGGCTGCCCGGTGTCGGGGTGGCGGAAACAGGCGCTATGTCTGTATCGGTCTGATGTAGCCGCAGCGCGGTATCGCCCATCATCAGGTCTACCCTCTGGGCATCGCGATAGCGCACATCCAGGCCCAGCACGCGGGAATAAAAATCCACGGCACGACCGATATCGGTCACAGTAACGACAAGATGATCAAGACCTGACAGCATGGTTGCCTCTTGGGATAAATAACGATGTGATCAGGCGAGGATACGATGATGTGGCGCTGCCCGCTATGTATGAACCTAAAAATCAGCTTTATCATTGTGATTCGCGACGTGATTATTATCAATGTCCCTGCTGCCAACTGGTGTTTGTGCCGCCCGACCAGCATCTGTCCGCCGAGCAGGAAAAGCAGGAATATGACCGCCATCAGAACAGTCCCGATGACCCGGGTTACCGACGTTTTCTGAGCCGCCTGCTCACTCCGCTTGAAGCCTGCCTGGCTCCCGGTGCTAAGGGGCTGGATTTTGGCGCTGGGCCAGGGCCTACTCTGTCGGTGATGTTTGCAGAGCTGGGTTACCCCATGGAAGTTTACGACCCTTTCTACGCGCCTGAATGCCAGGTGCTGGATCGACGTTATGATTTCATTACTGCCACCGAAGTGCTGGAGCACCTGTCTTCGCCCCAGCAGGTACTGGCGCAATTGAGCGAGATGCTGGTGCCCGGCGGTTACCTGGGGGTTATGACCAAACGTGTCAAGAATCACGCCGCCTTTGCCAATTGGCACTATATCCAGGATCCGACCCATGTGGTTTTTTTTTAGTGCGGAAACGTTTTGCTGGTGGGCGTCTCGTCATGGTTTTGAGCTGACGTTTCCCGGTCAGGATACGGTTATCATGCAAAAACGCCCAGAAGTCAGCAAAAAGCATTGACTTTAACGGCTTCGGCGCAATAATTGCGCGCCGCCGCTCATCGCTGGAGCGGTTTACCGATGTCAAAGTGAGAAATCAATGTCACGTCAATTACTCGCCATGGCGCTAGCGCCTTTGATGGGGCTGTTTATTCTGGGAATCGGCAACGGGTTCCTTGCCACCCTGATTAGCGTGCGTATGGATACCGCCGGCGAGTCGGTCACTGTCATCGGTATCGTCTCGTCGGCCTATTTTATCGGGCTGGCACTGGGTGCCATGTTCAATGATCGCCTTTTGCTGCGTATCGGCCATATTCGCGCCTACGGCAGCTTTGCCTCACTGGTGGCGGTCACCGTGCTATTGCAGGGGATGACCAGTGACCCCTGGGCCTGGCTTGTGCTGCGGCTGATTGGTGGCTGGGCAACGGTAGGGGTTTATCTGGTCATCGAAAGCTGGTTACTGACCTCGGGTGACCAGAAGGTCAGAGGACGCCTGCTGGCGCTTTACATGATTGCCCTTTACGCCGCCGGTGTCCTGGGTCAGCTGCTGCTGGGTGTCGTCAATGACATGGGGTCTACCGTGCCCTTTATGGTTATCGGCATGCTGGCGTCACTGTCGGTGTTGCCCATGGCGATGATTCCACGGGTATCGCCGCTGATTGAACACGCTGAGCCTCTGCCGCCCCATCGCCTGATTACCCTGACGCCCACCGGCGTGATGGGTAGCCTGGGGTCAGGTATGGTGGTGGCGGCTGCCTACAGCCTGCTGCCGCTTTATTTGCAGCGCATTGGCATGAGCGTGGCTGAGGTGGGCCAGATGATGGCGGTGTTGATTCTGGGTGCCATGCTGTTGCAGTATCCGATTGGCCGCTGGTCGGACCGTCATGACCGCCAGATGGTACTGATTGCGATCAGCGTCTTCTGCATTCTGATTTCTGCTGCCATGCTGTGGCTGCCGCTTTCCACGCCGCTGCTGGCGGTGCTGTTGTTCCTGCTGGGCGGGGGCGTGTTTGCACTCTATCCGGTAGCGGTCAGTCATGCCGCCGACCGAGCGCCTGCGGGTGCTCTGGTGCGTATGAGCCAGGGGTTGCTGTTGATCAATTCGCTGGGCGCAGCGCTGAGCCCTTTGATGATTTCACCGGTGATGACGGCGGTTGGCGATGCCGGTCTGTTCTGGGCGTTTGGTGGCCTGAGCCTGTTCTTTGCACTGTTCTTTGCCTGGCGCCGTAGTGTGCGCCCTGCGCCTATTCCGGTGGCTCCTTTCACCGCAACGACCCCGATGACCGCTGCTGGGGCCGAGTTGGTGGTGACCGAGGAGCTGATACAGGGTGCGCTTGACCATGAGCACAGCGAGGATCTGTCCGATGCAGTGCCCGACGTTGACGTGGCAGAACCTCTGGTCGGCCCGCCCGAGCCGGAAGAAAGTCAGGTCGCCTACTTTGAAGATGATGTTTCAGTAAAGCGTGAATAGTGGATGGTGAATAGTGATCACTCACCATCCACCCAACAGAGCCTTCTCTATGCCTAGTGTTCCTTTTCAGGCCCTGGCTTGCCCGCTGGATGGCCAGCCGCTTGAACTTTTGATAACGCCTGGCGCTGCGCAGCAGGCCACAGTTTTGATATTGCCCGTCAGGGGTATGTCAATCTGCTACCGGTTCAACAAAAGCGCTCGCAAGACCCGGGGATAGCAAGGCGATGGTGGCTGCCCGTCAGCGTTTTCTTCAAGCAGGTCACTACCAACCGGTGGCAGAGGCGATAAGCCGCTATATTGTCGCCTGGGCAGAAAAACAGCCGTTAGACGCTGAGAGTTTCAGCTGTCTGGATGCGGGGTGCGGTGAGGGCTATTACCTGCGCCAACTGGTCAGCAGAGTGCCGGTTGATCTGGCGCTGATCGGTCTGGATATTTCCAAGTGGGCGGTAATGGCGGCCGCCAGGCAGGATAATAAACACTCGCCCTTTAGCCGTTGGGTCGTCGGCAGCAATGCGCATTTGCCGGTGCAGCAAGCAGCGCTGGACGGTGTGCTGTGCATGTTTGGCTTTCCGGTGTACCGCGAATTTGCCAGGGTGTTGAAAAGTGGAGGTGTATTACTGCAGGTGGAAGCAGGGCCACAGCATCTGCGCGAGTTGAGAGAGGTTATCTACCCGCAACTCAAACCAGAGCGTTCGGCGGCACTGGAAGCACCAGAGGGTTTTGCTTATCTTGGCGAGGAAACGCTCAGCTATCCAATCAAGCTGGAAGGGCAGGAGACTATTGCGGATTTGCTTGCCATGACGCCGCATCTGTATCGCGCTAGCGCTGAAGGTCGCGCCCGTGCGGCAGCGCTGGATCAACTGGCGTTAACCGTTGATGTGCGCCTGATTCAGTGGGAGCGCAGCTGATCAGCAGGGTTAATGAATGCAGGGGATGGGAATAAATTATGGTATCCCCAAACGCAACAAGGCCCGCATAAGCGGGCCTTGTAATCAAACCTTTACAGGTTTGAGCAAGCAGTTAATCTATAAAGATTAAGAGATCTGCTTGATGTTAGAAGCCTGGAGGCCTTTCTTGCCTTGGGTAACGTCGAAAGAGACGTTAGCGCCTTCCTGCAGAGATTTGAAGCCGTCGGCCTGAATCTCAGAGAAGTGAGCAAAAAGGTCGTCGCCGCCGTCAGAAGGAGCGATGAAACCGAAGCCTTTAGTATCGTTAAACCATTTAACTGTGCCAGTAGCCATGTGTAGATCCTTTCGCGCTTATGCGCCGTAATAAAGTTCCTGGTGTTACCCAGAGTGAGTAGCGGGTAGAACAAAGAACACAATATCAGGCTGCCGAAATAGATCGTACACTGCTGAGGACTTGCTTCTTGCTAACCAACTGTCACCTAAGGTGACATGATTAGCGCTTCAGGTCAAAGGGTTTGTTGATTATTTTCCAAGTCTTGACCTTTGTGTAGGAACAGGCGCTAGTCTGAACAGCCAAAATACCCAGGGTTTTAGCGATTGCCATGAACATGATTGAAGAGCTATTGAGTATTGCACTGAGCGCAGCCCCCTGGCTGCTATTGGGGCTGTTTATTGCTGGGCTGATCAAGGCATGGATGCCACAAAATCTGCTACAGCGCTGGATGGGCGGTGACGGCCTGGGCAGTATCCTGCGCGCTGCTGTGATCGGCATGCCCTTGCCGCTGTGTTCCTGCGGAGCGATTCCGACCGCTCTGGCCTTACATCGTGGCGGCGCCGGGCGCGGGCCAACGACCTCTTTTCTGATCAGCACGCCAGGCGTGGGCGTGGATTCGATTCTGCTGACCAGCGTGCTGCTCGGCCCTTTGGTGGCGGTGGCGCGGGTGCTGGGGGCCATGGTGACGGCCATCGTGACCGGCATTCTGGTTGGGCTCAGTGCTGATGAAAAAGTTACACCTGTTCCAGAAGCTGGCAGCTGTGCCTCACAGGGCTGCTGCGCATCCAAAGGCTGTGGCGATAGCAGTAAGGAAACGGCCGCCGGTTCCGGGGTTATCGTCGGGTTGAAATATGCCTTTAGTGACTTGCTGGATGATATCAGCGGCTGGGTATTTGCCGGGCTATTGCTGGCCGGGGTGCTGGTGACCTTTGTACCGCCGGATACCCTGGTAGGGTTTTCGGGCGGTTTTCTGGCCCTGGTGCTGATGGCCTTGATCGGCATTCCCCTCTACGTGTGTGCAACCGCTGCCACGCCGATTGCCGCCGGACTGTTGCTGGCAGGCATCTCGCCGGGAATGGCACTGGTATTCCTGCTTGCTGGCCCTTTGACCAGCCTGGCAACGCTGGCAATTCTGCGGCGCGAAATGGGTAGCCAAGCCGTGGCCATCTATTTGAGCAGTATCCTGGTGGTCACCGTGCTTCTGGGCTGGGGGTTGGATGCGCTGCTAGGCCTGACCGGGTGGAATATTGTTCAACAGGCCAGCGAGGTTCAGGAGCTGCTGCCAGAATGGCTGGAGTGGGCCGCCCTGGTGGTGCTGGCGCTGGTATCATTGCGCCCGCTCCGCCGTCGCGCCCTGGGCTTTTAGGGCGCGGTAGCCACCCCATAGCCGAGTTGCAGTGGTGATCAGGCAAGCGATCGCAAACAGGCTGGCTAGCCAGGCAAAATGGCTTGAAACAGGCAAAAAAGCACCAAGGCAGCAACCGTCTCGGTGCCTTCGGTCAGGCCTTCCAGGTAATAGAAAGCCTTGTTGGGCAGGTCGGGGCGCGTTCTGTGCTGATCTTTGGCGGCAATGGCAAAGGCCAGAAAAGACGTGCCGGTGCCAATGAAAGCGAACAGCAGAAAGGCGGCGGCCAGGGCATTTTCCTCGGGCCGCGCCAGGGCAAAACCGAGCACGACCGCGGCATAGAAAACAAAGTCCAGGCCGATATCCAGAAAACCACCCGCATCACTGCTTTTGCCGGTCAGCCGGGCCAGGGCGCCGTCCAGGCCATCGCTGATACGGTTGATAATGATCGCCACCAACGCCAGGGCGTAATATTCAAAGGCCAGCAGCGGCAGGGCACTCATACCCACGATAAATCCCAGCAGGGTGACCTGATTAGGCGACACCCGGCCTGCCAGCTTGGTGGCTAATGTTTGCAGCGGGCCTTGGGTCATCGGCATGGTCCAGCGATCCAGCATGGCAGCTCCTTTAAATAGATAGGGGAAAACGCGTGGCTATGTTGAGTGCATTACCAAGCAGCGCGTAAAGCATCGCCCAATCGGGCGGTGATACAAGCGCGCACCGCAACGCGGTGCCCGGTTGATTTTGCCAACAACCCCTGATATTTTTCCAGTATGACAAAGCGTGCCTATAAAGAACGGTTCTATCCTACTCCCGAACAAGCTGAGCTATTGGCGCAGTCGTTTGGGTGTGCCCGCTTTATTTGGAATAATACCCTGGCCTATCGCACTGAAGCGTATCAGCAACGCGGGGAGTCGGTGTCTCACGCCGACGCTGAGAAGCGCCTGGTAGGCTTGAAGGCGGAGTTTCCGTGGCTCAAAGACGTGTCGAGTGTGATCCTGCAACAGGCGCTGCGGGATCAGAAAGCCGCCTTCGACAACTTCTTTAATCCCAAGCTCAAGGCGCGGTACCCACGTTTCAAGAAAAAGGATCGTCGCCAGTCGATCCGGCTGACCAAGGCCGCGTTCCGCTATCGTGATGGTGAGGTCACCATTGCCAAGGCAAAGACGCCGTTACCTATCCGGTGGAGTCGTCCGCTGCCCAGCGAACCTTCCAGCATCACGATTTCACGCGATCGTGCCGGGCGCTACTTCATCAGCTGCCTGTGTGATTTTGCGCCAGTAGCACACTCGATCACGTCCAAGACAGTGGGCATTGATCTCGGGTTGGCCGATCTGTTCATCACCAGCGACGGCGTAAAATCCGGCAATCCGCGTCACCTGAAACGCTACGAAGCGAAGCTGGCCTACTTGCAACGCCGGTTGGCGAAGAAGCAGAAAGGTTCCAACAACCGCAACAAACACCGTCAGAAGGTGGCACGGTGTCATGCCAAGATAGCCGACTGCCGCCGTGACGCCACCCACAAAGCGACCCGCGCACTCATTAACGAAAACCAAGTTTTGTGCATCGAGTCACTCAATATCATCGGTATGGTCAAGAATAAACGGCTCTCTAAAGCCATTAGCGATGCTGGGTGGGGTGAGTTCGTCCGGCAACTGGAATACAAGGCCGCCTGGGCGGGGCGCCAACTGGTGAAAGTAAGCCAGTGGTTCCCCAGCAGCAAGCTGTGTCATGGCTGTGGCCACAAAGTGGCCAAGCTGCCGCTATCGCAACGTCACTGGCACTGCGAAAGTTGCGGCCACCCCATTGACCGCGACATCAACGCGGCCAGGAACATACAAACCGCCGGGCTGGCGGGGTTAGCCTGTGGAGCGACTAGAGCGGGGGCAGCGGCTTAGCCACTGTCTAGTGAAGGCGTGTGGAAACAGGAAGGTTCTGGGGGTGACCTTGGAGCCCTCGCCCAAAGCGCGAAGCGCGGCGGGCGGGGAGTGTCAGGAATAAAAATTAACAGGCGTATCAAGCGCCTGGTAGCCTCTGGAATGTCAGTAAATTGGATATACTTATGTTTTAAACTGCTTGTTTTCAACTGCTGGGAAGGCGTCAGTAATGGTGGAATCACTTTGGTATTGGTTGGCTATTGGTTTAGGAACAGGGCTTTCGCCAGTTGCGCCCGGCACAATAGGGTCGCTATTGGGCATTCCCTTGGCATGGTGGCTGCTGAAACAGTCGCGCCCGGTGGGATGGGTAACGCTAGGCGCGCTGATTATATTGGCCATACCGCTTTGCCAGGGGTGTCTACGCAGTTAGGTGGCAGTGACCATGGCAGTATCGTGGCCGATGAAATTGTCGCCTTCCCGTTGGTGGTGATGGGGGTAAGCGCGGCACGTAAGCCCTGGGTCATGGCGCTGGCCTTTGTCATCTACCGTTTTTTTGATGCCCTGAAACCGCCGCCCATCCATCTGGCTGAGCTGGCAGGCGGCGGTCTGGGTATCGTGCTTGATGATGTTCTGGCCGCCGCCGTGAGTTTTATCGTACTGGCGCTGCTGCTTAAGTGGCTGCCTGCCACCTGGTTCAGGGCTTCTTCGCGCTAATAGAATCAGAACGTTGGACCACCGGCTTCGTCGCCCCAGATTTCTTCCAGGCGATTATCCCGCCCGCAGCTGAAGCGGTAAAACTTATAGCGTACCGGGTTTTTCTGATAATAATCCTGATGATATTCCTCCGCCTCCCAGAAGGTATCCGCTGAAACAATCTGGGTGGCTATATCGCGCCCGAAGCGTTCTTCCATCTCAGCTTTGAGGCTTCAGCCAGCTCGCGCTGTTCATCATCAAGATAGAAAATGGCCGAGCGGTACTGATCACCTACGTCACAGAACTGTTGATCAACCGCAAAGGGATCAATGTTGCGCCAGAAGATTTCCAGTAGCTGTTCATAGCTGATTTCGTCCGGCTGGTAGTTGATTTTGACCACTTCGGCGTGGCCGGTTTCGCCGCCGGTAATATCTTCATAGGTGGGGTTTTCCAGCTCGCCCCCGATATAGCCCGAAATAGTGGCTTCAACGCCGGGCTGGTCGTCATAGGGTGGCTCCATACACCAGAAACAGCCGCCAGCAAAAATAGCCTCGGCGCTGCTTGATTCATCGGCTGCCAATGAGGGTACAAATAAGGCGCCAGAAAGCAGTGTGAGAACGGGCAGCGCGCGGCGAGATAGCGCCGGTGTGGCAGAAAAAATCATATGAGCTCCACTGATATGAAAGATGCGTACAGCCTATGGATAAGTTTCATGGCTGACAGTTCCCGCCAGCGTCAGAAAAGTTAAGCGTCCAGACATCCTCAAGCGTATTGAGGGCCGTTTCAATCGCAGGCTCTGCCTGACGTTCGCGCTTCCAGATAAAACTGAGCGCGCAGGGCAAGCGCACATTCTGGGCAACGCACAGGCCGCTTTCCTGGCGCTCGGCCATGGCCAGAGCATCCCGCGCCAGACTCAGCCCGACACCCGCCCGAACCAAATCCAGCATGCAGGCTTCCTGATCCACCTGGGCGACCCGGTTGGGCACGGCGTTGTGGGCGGCCATCACCTTGCCAAGCAGGCGGTGGTGAACCGAATCCGCCGGAGTGATAATCCAGGGCAGGCGGGCCATTTGCTCCCAGCGGGTATCCACCAGGCGGCTTTCCCAGCCAGGTGGGGCAACGACGTGATAGTCAAAGTGGGTCAGCTCACGGTGGGCAAGCGTCGGGTGCTGGTGCCCAGTGCCCTCGCCGGGTGGGGCCAGGTAGAAACCGACGTCCAGGCGACCTGCTTCCACATGCCCCAGCACGTTGCCACTCATGCCGTGATGCAACTCGGTTTCAAGCTGAGGCGCGCGGGCCATCAGGCGGCGTAAAAAGCCCCCAGGCGAATAAATTCCGGGTCAACAATGGTGCCGATTTTCAGCTGCCCACGCACCGTGTTGTGAAGGGCCTGTGCGGTTTGCAAAAAGGCGCTGGCGCTGGCAAGGGCCTGCTCCGCAGCGGGCAACAGGGCCATACCATCGGCTGTGAGCGCCAACCCTTGGGGGCGGCGCTGAAACAGGCTAAGCCCTAGCTGTTCCTGCAACTGTTTAAGCTTGAGGCTGACCGCAGGCTGGGTCAGGTGCAGCTGTAGGGCCGCACGAGAGACGCTGCCGGTGCGCGCCACAGCCACAAAGGCGCGCAAAGTGCCTAAATCATGCATAACGTTCCCCAGGGCCATGATATTAATAAAACTTATATCTGGCTTTTGAATAACTCAATTGATTGTGGCGTTGAGTCGGCTAATCTGGCCATAAAGTGACATCCAGCGGTCAGATGTCAAACAAGGCTTAAATAAATTTTATAAGAGGGCGCCATGACAGTCTCCATTACCCATTACATCGACGGCCAGCGTAGCGCAGGTGAAAATGCCCAGACGCAGCCGGTGTTCAACCCTGCTACGGGTGAAGTGAGCGGCCAGGTGGTGTTGGCCAGCCCCCAGGATGTGGACAGCGCCGTTAGCGCTGCTCAGGCTGGATTTCCTGCTTGGGCAGATACCCCACCCATTCGTCGGGCGCGGGTGATGTTCCGTTTTCTGGAGCTGCTGAACGCTCATAAGGATGAGCTGGCCGAAGCAATCACCAAGGAGCACGGTAAGGTGTTTACCGATGCTCAGGGCGAAGTGGCGCGCGGAATTGATATTGTCGAGTTTGCCTGTGGCATTCCGCAATTGCTCAAGGGCGACTACACCGAGCAGGTCAGCACCGGGATTGATAACTGGACGATGCGCCAGCCGCTAGGTGTGGTGGCGGGTATCACGCCGTTCAACTTCCCGGTCATGGTGCCGATGTGGATGTTCCCGGTCGCGATTGCCACCGGTAATACCTTTATCCTCAAGCCCAGCCCGCTTGATCCCAGCGCCTCGCTGATGATAGCTGATCTGCTCAAGCAGGCAGGGCTACCGGATGGCGTTTTCAACGTGGTACAGGGCGACAAGGGCAGCGTTGAAGCGCTGATTGATCACCCAGACGTAAAAGCGCTGTCGTTTGTTGGCTCCACCCCAATTGCCAATCTGATCTACGAGCGCGGTGCCAAACATGGCAAGCGCGTTCAGGCATTGGGCGGGGCCAAGAATCATATGGTGGTGATGCCGGATGCCAACCTGGATAAAGCCGTGGACGCCTTGATTGGCGCTGCCTATGGCTCGGCGGGCGAACGTTGCATGGCGATCAGCGTGGCCGTGCTGGTCGGCGATGTCGCCGATGGCGTTGTGGCTCAGCTGGCGGAACGTGCCAAGGCGCTGAAAGTAAAAGACGGCATGCAGCTGGATGCAGAAATGGGCCCGATTGTTACTCGTCAGGCCCATGAGCGGATTACCGGCTACATCAACAAGGGCGTGGAAGAAGGCGCCGAGCTGGTCGTGGATGGCCGCGACTTCGATGCCGAGCAAACCGGCGACGGTTGTGCCGGTGGCTTCTGGATGGGCGGTACCCTGTTTGACCACGTCACCCCCGAGATGACTATCTATAAAGAAGAGATTTTCGGCCCCGTGCTGGTCTGTGTGCGCGTGCCGGATATCGCCACGGCGATTCAGCTGATCAACGACCACGAGTTTGGCAATGGCGTCAGCTGCTTTACCGAAAGCGGTAACGTCGCCCGTGAATTTGGCCGCCGCATTCAGGTAGGTATGGTTGGTATCAACGTCCCCATTCCGGTACCCATGGCCTGGCACGGTTTTGGCGGCTGGAAGCGTTCCCTGTTTGGCGATATGCATGCCTATGGGGAAGAGGGCGTGCGTTTCTACACTAAGCAGAAATCCATCATGCAGCGCTGGTCAGATTCCATCGACACGGGTGCTGAATTTGTGATGCCAACGGCTAAGTAACGCCGCTACGTTACGGGAGCCTGTTCATGTCTCATTCTGCTAACAATAATTTTGACTATATCGTGATCGGCGCAGGCACCGCGGGGTGTCTGCTGGCCAATCGCCTGAGTGCCAACCCGGATAATAAAGTGCTGCTGATTGAAGCAGGTGGGCCGGATAACTACCACTGGATTCATATTCCCGTGGGTTATCTGTACTGCATCAACAACCCGCGCACGGACTGGCTGTTTCGTACCGAGCCCGATAAAGGGCTCAACGGTCGATCATTGATTTACCCACGCGGCAAAACCCTGGGCGGCTGCTCCAGCATCAACGGTATGCTCTATCTGCGCGGCCAGGCACGGGATTACGATCAGTGGGCCGAGCTGGCCGGTGATGATGCCTGGCGCTGGGATAACTGCCTGCCCGACTTTATGAAACACGAAAATCACTACCGGTTGGACGAAGGTGGCGATGGCGATAATGAGCACCGTCGCTACCACGGCCACGGCGGTGAGTGGCGGATTGAGAAACAACGCTTAAGCTGGCAAGTGCTGGATGACTTTGCCGAGGCGGCAGTGCAAGCGGGTGTTCCGCGCACCGAAGACTTCAACCGCGGTGACAACGAAGGCGTCAACTACTTCGAGGTCAACCAGCGCAAAGGCTGGCGCTGGAATACCTCCAAGGCATTTCTACGGCCGATCAAACAGCGCGCCAACCTGACGATCTGGCATTCCACTCACGTCAACCGGCTGTTGTTTGAGTCTCAGGAAGGCACACCGCGCTGCACAGGGGCAGAGCTGCTGCGTGAAGACAACACCTTGAAGGTGACCGTTAGCAAGGAAGTGGTATTGAGCGCTGGCGCCATCGGCTCGCCGCAGATTCTGCAGCTTTCCGGGATTGGTGCGCCCGAGCTATTAAAGCAGCACGGCATTGACGTGGTGTCAGCGCTCCCCGGCGTGGGCGAAAACCTTCAGGACCACCTGCAGATTCGCTCGGTATATAAGGTGAAAGGAGCCAAAACGCTCAACACCATGGCTAACTCCCTGGTGGGCAAAGCCAAGATTGGTCTGGAATACGTGCTGAAGCGCTCAGGCCCGATGAGTATGGCACCTTCCCAGCTATGTATCTTTACCCGCAGTTCGGAGGAGTACCAGCACGCCAATATCGAATACCACGTTCAGCCACTGAGCCTGGAGGCGTTTGGCCAACCGCTACACAGTTTTCCAGCGATTACCGCCAGCGTGTGCAACCTCAACCCCACCAGCCGTGGTCGCGTGCAGATTAAAAGCCGTGACCCACAAGCTGCCCCAGCCATCGAACCCAACTATCTGAGCACCGCAGAAGACCGTAAAGTAGCCGCAGACTCACTGCGAGTCACTCGGCGCATTGCCGAGCAGCAGGCCTTCGCCAGGTATCAGCCGGAAGAGTTCAAGCCGGGGCTTGAATACCAGAGTGACGACGATCTGGCCAAGCTGGCAGGGGATATCGGCACTACCATCTTTCACCCGGTGGGAACGGCGAAAATGGGCCGCGACGACGACCCGACAGCTGTAGTGGATTCAAAACTGCGTGTGAGAGGAGTGACAGGCTTAAGGGTGGTAGACGCCAGCATCATGCCCACCATTACCAGTGGCAACACCAACTCGCCGACCTTGATGATCGCCGAAAAAGCAGCAGGGTGGATGATGGATGACGCTTTATCTGCCTGACATTTTTTAACCTTAATCTTGACGTGCGTAAAAATTGTGCGCACCATGAACACAGTTGGTTAGCAAGTCGAACGTTGTCAGCAGTATTAAGGCGCCTTAAGCGTTGAGTCTGGTGAAAGTTTCTTGTTCTACCCACTGCAATTCGGGTATTACCCCGGCTTAATTAATTCGCTTCATCGAGGATTTCGATCATGGCAACTGGTACTGTAAAGTGGTTCAACGACACTAAAGGCTTCGGCTTCATTTCTCCGGAAGACAACGGCGACGATTTGTTCGTACACTTCTCCGAAATTCAGGCTGATGGCTTTAAATCTCTGCAGGATGGTCAAAAGGTTTCTTTTGACGTGACTCAGGGCAAGAAAGGCCTTCAGGCTTCTAACGTTAAAGTTGTGGACTAAACGCCCGTTTTGACGTTATCCGTTAGCTACAGGCTAGCGTGATAGAAAACCCCGCCTAGGCGGGGTTTTTTGTGTGGGTGCTTTTTGATTTTTCATTTTTCATCAACAGACCCTGGCCTCGCTGTTGGTGTCACTTTACGCTAATCTGTAGCCTTTGATTTTTAAGGAGTTGGAAATGAGCGAGCCGGGTGAGTTGATTATTGAACCCAAAAATGGGCAGCCCGCGAATGCCTGTGTGTTTATTCTGCATGGCCTGGGCGCCGATGGGCGTGATTTTGAACCGTTGGTGCCAGCGCTTTCGCTGCCCAAGGATGCCAATGTCCGCTTTATCATGCCCCATGCGCCGCGCCTCCCGGTAACTATCAACGGTGGCATGGTGATGCCCGCCTGGTACGATATTCTCGCCATGGATCTGGATCGGCGGGTAGATGAAGGTCAGCTCAAGGCATCTGCGGAACGCATTCAGGGCCTGATTCGCGAGCAGATGGAACAGGGCATCGACAGTCGCCGCATCATTATGGCCGGGTTCTCCCAGGGCGGGGCGGTGGCCTATCATGCCACCCTGTCTTTCTCGGAACCGCTAGGCGGTCTGCTGGCGCTGTCGACCTATTTTGCGACCGCTGACAGCATCGAGTTGGCCGATGCCAACCGGGATATCGAGGTTGAAGTGCATCATGGCAATTTCGACCCGGTCGTGCCCGAAAGCCTGGGCCGCAGTGGGGCAGATCGTCTCAAGGGCTTGGGTTATAGCGTTAACTATCGTCAGTACCCTATGGCCCATGCGCTTTGCCCCCAGCAGGTCAGTGATATTGGCCAATGGCTGACGCAGCGTTTAAGCTAAAGGTTATTGACGCCTGCCTGTCGGAGAACAGCCATCATGACGCCTGCCCTGGAGCAAGCCAGAACTGCTGGAATTGCCTGTACCCTGCATGAATACCTGCATGATCCAGGTGCTGCCTCCTACGGGTTGGAAGCCGCAGAGAAACTCGGCTTGCCGCCGGAGCAGGTGTTCAAGACCTTGATTGTCAAGCTGGATGGCAAGCAGCTGGCCGTTGGTATTCTGCCGGTGACCCAGCTGCTCAGCCTGAAACAGATAGCCCGGGCAGCTGGTGCCAAGAAAGCCGTGATGGCCGACCCCGCTGAAGTGGAACGCGCCACCGGTTACGTGCTGGGGGCGTCAGCCCGCTGGGGCAAAAAAGCGCCTTGCCACCTTTATAGATGAAACTGCTCAGCAGCATGCGACGATTCACGTTAGCGCCGGGCGCCGCGGGCTTGAAATCGAGCTGGCGCCGGGCGACCTGGCTGCCTTGACCGATGCACGCTTTGTGCCACTGGCGATGTAATCCATTGACATTGAAGAGGGCTTGCAGCACAGCAGGCGCCACCAGTTTCTGGTATGGTGCATTATACTATCGGTTTGCTGGGCCAACCCCTTCAGGAAAATTCGTGTCTGACTCTTCTTTTGCATCGCTTGCGCTATCTCCTGCGCTATTAACCAATCTGAACTCCCTCGGCTATCACGCCATGACCCCGGTACAGGCCGAGAGCCTGCCACCCATGCTGGCGGGGCGTGATGTATTGGCCCAGGCCAAGACCGGCTCAGGCAAGACGGCGGCCTTCGGGCTTGCGCTGCTGGAAGGGCTGCGCCTGGACGCCTTTGCCGTGCAGGGGCTGGTGCTGTGCCCCACCCGAGAGCTGGCGGATCAGGTGGCTGAAGAGCTGCGCCGCCTGGCCCGCGGTCTGCCCAACGTCAAGGTGCTGACACTCTGCGGCGGCGCGGCCTTTGGGCCGCAGCTGGCGTCTCTGGAACACGGCGCGCATATCGTTGTGGGCACCCCGGGGCGAATTGATGAGCATTTACGCAGGGGCTCACTGACGCTTGGGTCGCTTAACATCCTGGTGCTGGATGAAGCTGACCGCATGCTGGATATGGGCTTTCAGGTGACTATCGACGATATCATTGCCGAAACACCGCCTGACCGCCAGACGCTGCTGTTCAGTGCCACCTTCCCGGATGAGCAGGCCTCAGGCGGGCTGGCGGCCATGACCCGCGGCGTGATGCGCGACCCGGTCACCGTCAAGGTGGCGGAAGTTCACGATGCCACGACTATTGAGCAGCACTTTTTCGAGGTGGCCAACGAAGAAGCGCGTTTTGCCGCGCTGAAACAGCTGCTGCTGGTGTATCGACCGGCCACCAGCGTGGTGTTCTGCAACACCAAGCGTGAAACCCAGGCGGTTGCGGACCAATTAACCCAGGCCGGTTTCAGCGCTGTGGCGCTGAACGGCGATCTGGAACAGAAAGACCGCGACCGCCGGCTGGTGCTGTTTGCCAATCAGAGCGCCTCGATTCTGGTCGCCACCGACGTGGCCGCCCGCGGCCTGGATATTGCTCAGCTGGATGCGGTCTTCAACTACCAGATTGCCCGCGAGCTGGATGTCCACGTTCACCGGGTAGGGCGCACCGGCCGCGCAGGTGCCAGCGGCATTGCCTGTACCCTGGTCTCGCCCAGGAGGAGCAGTACCGGCTGGAGCGCCTGGAAGGCCTGCTGGAACAGCCGATTACCACCGAGCCTCTGCCCAGGCCCAAAAGCGCGGTGCCGTTTGAGCCGCCAATGGCGACCCTACAGCTGGCGGGCGGTAAAAAGACAAGCTGCGCCCCGGCGACATTCTGGGCGCCCTGACCGGTGAAGGTGGGCTGCGTGGCGATCAGGTTGGCAAGATCAAGGTGCTGGCGCGCAGTGCCTATGTGGCCGTAGCCAGCAGCGCCATTCAACAGGCCCAGGACAAGCTGGAACGCGACAGAATCAAGGGCCGCGTCTTCCGCGTGCGCCGCATACGCCATTAATGCTCACGCTGTCATACAGGAGCTATTTCAGCACGTTATGAAAACCCCGAAACGATTACAACCACTCTTGGATGATGGCCTCATTGATGAAGTGTTGACTCAGCTGATGAGCGGCAAGGAAGCCCAGGTGTACGTGGTACGCTGCGGTGAGGAGGTGCGCTGTGCCAAGGTGTTCAAAGAGGCCAAGCAGCGCAGCTTCAAGCAGGCGGTGCAGTACCAGGAAGGGCGCAAGGAGCGCAACAGCCGCCGGGCGCGAGCCATGGCCAAGAAAACCCGTTACGGCCAGAAAGAGCAGGAACAGGCCTGGCTCAGCGCCGAAGTGGATGCACTGTATCGGCTGGCCGCTGCGGATGTGCGAGTGCCCAAGCCCTACGGGTTTGTGGATGGCGTCCTGCTGATGGAGATGATCACCGAAGCCGATGGCCATGTGGCCCCGCGTCTGGATGACGTCACCCTGACCCATGAACAGGCCCTGGCCTACCACGCCAAGGTGATTGAGGATGTGGTCAAGATGCTCTGCGCCGGGCTGATCCATGGCGACCTGTCCGAGTTCAATGTGCTGGTGGATGCCGATGGCCCGGTGATTATCGATTTACCCCAGGCCGTGGATGCCGCTGGCAATAACAGCGCCGAAGCCATGCTGGAGCGCGACGTCAACAATATGCGCGCCTATTTTGGCCGCTTCGCGCCGGAGCTGCTCGACACCCACTACGCCAAGGAAATGTGGGCCCTGTATGAATCCGGTGAGCTGCATCCTGATCGCCAGCTGACCGGGTATTTCGAGCTGGACAGCCATATTGCCGACGTTGACGAACTGATGGAAGTGATTGACGACGCCAAGGAAGAAGAGGCCGAACGCCAAGCGCGCATACGCGGCGATGACGACGACCCGGATGCCCCCAGCTATTGAGTGGGAAGCGAGCCCTATCAACACGCATCCACACGAGGCACTAGCATGCTCAAACGCCTGATGACCGCCGCCTTCGATTATTTCGAATCGCGGGTCAACCCCTACCCGGATGATGTCGTGACAACCCCGCCTAAGGGGTTGTTTGCCTTTATCTGGCACTTTACCCGCCCGGTCTGGCCGCTTCTGCTGATCATGTCCGTATTAACGGCGCTGGTGTCGGCTGCCGAGGTGGTGTTTTTCAGTACCATGGGCAAGCTGGTTGACTGGCTGGGCGAGGTGGAGCGCGCGGATTTCTGGGCCGCCAACGGAGGCTGGCTGGTCGGCACCGGGGTTGCCGTACTGATTGGCCTGCCGCTGCTGGTGCTTGGGCAGGCACTGATCACCCATCAGAGCATTTTCGGCAACTACCCGATGATTGGCCGCTGGCTTTCCCACCGCCATATGCTTGGCCAGAGCCTGGCCTTCTATCAGGATGAGTTTGCCGGGCGCGTCTCGCAAAAGGTCATGCAGACAGCCCTGGCCATCCGCGAAACCGTCACCAAGGTGATGGATCTGATGGTCTACGCCATCGTCTATTTTACCGGCGCAGTTTACCTGCTGGCTCAAGCGGATCTGTGGCTGGTACTGCCCCTGGGCCTTTGGCTGGTGGGCTATCTGGCGATCATGCGCTATTTCATCCCCCGCCTGCGGGATATCTCTATGGCCCAGGCGGATGCCCGTGCTCAGATGACCGGCCGAGTGGTGGACAGCTACAGCAATATCCAGACTATCAAGCTGTTTGCCGATACCCAGCGTGAACTCGGCTACGCCAAGGACGCCATGCAGGGCTTTATGGGCACGGTGCATCGTCAGATGCGTCTGGTCACTCTGCTGAGTGTGGTGATGACGCTGCTCAATACGCTGCTGCTGGTGGGTATGGCGGCCATGGTGATCACCACCTGGTATTTCGAGGTGATCTCGCTGGGCGTGCTGGCCATCGCCATTGCCCTGGTGATGCGGGTGCGCTTTATGTCCGACTGGATACTGTGGGAAGTGGCCGGGCTGTTTGAAAACATCGGCACCGTGCAGGATGGCATGAACACCATCGCTCAGGAGCCGACGGTCAAGGAAGCGCCCAATGCTCAGGCGTTGACGGTGCCCCAGGGCAAGATCGTCTTTGACAGCCTGCGCTTTGAATACGCCCAAGCCGGGGTCGAAGAAAAACAGGGCGAGACCAAGAACGTCTTTGACGGTTTCAGCTTGAGCATCGCACCCGGTGAGAAAATCGGCCTGATTGGCCGCTCTGGCGCAGGTAAATCCACCCTGGCCAATCTGCTGCTGCGTTTTTACGACTTGCAGGGCGGGCGCATCCTGATTGATGGCCAGAATATTGCCGAAGTCACCCAGGCGTCGCTGCGCCACCAGATCGGCATGGTCACCCAGGATACCTCGCTGCTGCACCGTTCACTGCGCGACAACATCCGCTATGGCAGCCCGGAGGCCACGGATGAGGATATCTGGCAGGCGGTGCGCCGCGCCCACGCCGACAGCTTTATCAATGAGCTGGTTGACCCCAGGGGGCGGCGCGGCCTGGATGCCCACGTGGGCGAGCGGGGCGTCAAGCTCTCCGGCGGCCAGCGTCAGCGGATTGCCATTGCTCGGGTGCTGCTCAAGAACGCGCCGATTCTGGTGCTGGATGAAGCAACCTCCGCGCTGGATTCCGAAGTCGAAGCCGCTATCCAGGAACAGCTCGAAACCCTGATGGAAGGCAAGACGGTGATTGCCATTGCCCACCGCCTATCGACCATTGCCATGCTCGACCGTTTGATTGTCGTCGATGAAGGGCGCATGGTGGAAAGCGGTACCCATCAGGAACTGCTGGCCAGAAACGGTATCTATGCGCGCCTATGGCAGCGCCAGTCCGGTGGCTTTATCGGCCTTGATGTGAACGATGATAACCCCCACATAATTCAGGCAGATCAGTAAACGTTCAACAGGAGATCAAGCATGCAAGCGATTCATCTCAAGCAGCCCGGCGGTCTGGACAACCTGACCCCGGCCGATATCGCCGCCCCCGGTGAGCCAGGCCCGGGGAAATCCGCGTTCGCCTGCATGCCAGCTCACTCAACTTCCACGACTACGCCGTCGCCGCGGGCATGATTCCCACCGAGGAAAACCGCATTCCCATGTCGGATGGCGCGGGTATCGTTGACGCCGTGGGCGAGGGCGTCAGTGAATTTGCCGTCGGCGATGCAGTGGTCTCGACGTTTTTCCCCGGCTGGCTGGAAGGTCCGGCCCGAGTGGCAGATTTTCGCACTACCCCAGGGGATGGCGTTGAAGGCTATGCCCGCGAGCAGGTGGTAGCGCCGGTCACTTCCTTCACCCATCAGCCCGAAGGCTACAGTCACGCCGAATCCGCGACCCTGACCACCGCAGGGCTGACTGCCTGGCGCGCTCTGGTGGTGGATGGCGGTATCAAGGCCGGTGACACCGTGCTGGTGCTGGGCACCGGCGGCGTCTCGATTTTTGCCCTGCAGTTTGCCCAGATGATGGGTGCGCAGGTGATTGCCACCTCATCCTCGGATGCAAAGCTTGAACGCCTGAAAGAACTGGGGGCTGAGCACGTCATCAACTACAAGACCACGCCCGAATGGGGCAAGGCGGTATTGGAGCTGACTAACGGCGAAGGCGTGGATCATGTCGTTGAGGTGGGTGGCCCAGGTACGCTGCCGCAATCCATTGATGCGGTGAAAATCGGCGGGCACATTGCCCTGATCGGCATTCTCACCGGCCGCCAGGGGGATATCCCGACCATCAAACTGATGGCCAAACAGGCCACTCTGAAAGGCCTGATTGTCGGCAGCCGTCGCGACCAGATCGAGATGATTCGTGCGATTAACGCCAACGGCCTGAAACCGATCATCGACCGCGAATTCCCGCTGGCCGAGATCGCCGACGCCTTCCGCCATCAGGAAGCCGGCAAGCACTTTGGCAAGATCTGCCTGACGTTCTGAGCATGCGGGTAATCCGCAAAAAATCCGCTAGTCAAAAACGGCCATATTGATGGCCGTTTTTGTGCGGGTTTGATGTATTCTGTTAGCGCTGTGTTGCCCTTTTCATTATTGGACGCAAAACCTCTCATGGCGGAACTGCAGACAAAAGACGAGTTATCGCCATGGAGCATAGTGGCGCTGGACGAATTCCAACTCCCTGAAAAAACCCAGACCAGTCAGTGGCGTCGCAGCTGGCGAGCAGCGACTGCCAGGGTGGTCGGCAAACAAGCATCCCAACGACAGGCCAAGCGGGAAAGTGAGTTGCGCAAGTTGCCTGAAGTGGCATTGTCTCACTGGGCTCCCCCATTGACTGGACGCCAGCCGCTGAAACGCTGGACCGGGCCATGAAAAGATTTCCCGAGGCACCGCTCATTATATTTGTCTCACCTCCCCATGGGGGCATGAGTCGGTGGTCAGCCACTGGGCAGAGCAACAAGGTGTCAAATGCCTGCCTGTGCCCGGATTTAAAGATTTAACTCATGGCTGCCTGGCATGGGTTGAACAAAGTTGTCATCAGCATTATTGGGCTACGCCAGCCTTGGAACGCTATTTTTTACGTCACTCAATGGGCCTGCTGGGAATACGTGAGCTGATCGAACGCACCCTGAGTGGTCGTCTAGGTAAAGGAATCATCGGCTGTGACAGCTGGGCTTATGCCTATTTGCAGCAGGTGATCGGCCTGGAGGGAATCCCGGCGGTGACGCTGCAGGCAATGGAAGGCAAGCACCTTGCCAACTATTTCGCCAACTTGCCAGCCAGCGACCCTTGCCCCGCGGTGTACAGCACTCGCACGGGAAAACAGGTGCTAGCCAACCATGACAAAGGCGTCAGCAAAAAGGCGTCAGCAACTCATTATAAAGAGCTGCAGCGCTTGGCCGCCCATTGTCGGGGGCATTTAGGCATTGCCTGGCATTACTGGCGAAACCGTTTGCGCCAACCTGCCAGCCGCCCGGATCAGCAGGGTGAACAGTCCCTATGGCTGCTAGATGTGTTGGCAGAAGCTGAACTACCCGCTGACACGAGTGATGTGGCAACGCTGTTGTTACATACGTTACTGATTCATGGGGGCCTTGATGATCAGGCGTTGGGCCATGTGCTGCCGTTTTCACACCATGAAGCATTGAGCGCAAGATTTTCGCTGACGCGTCAAGGGATTCTTGTTAGTGCCGAGGGACGCTGGCAAGTAGCGCCATTAAGTTATTCCAGTGTGAGACAGCTGCTGGAATCAAGACATTACCTGACCGATGTGCTTTAGGAGCCAGGATGGACGAACAAGAACAATATGCCCGGCTGTTTAACGATATTGATACCCAGGCGCTGATTACCCTGGGGAGTGTCCTGGCCAGCACGGTAGTGCTGATTATTGCCAGCCAGTGGGCGCTTAACTGGCTGGCTAATCGCTTGCATGGTCAGTTGCGGTTTCGCGTGTTTGCCCTGGTGCCACTTACCCGCCTGCTGATATTGATAACCGCCCTGGCTGTCATTGTTCCGATTGTGATCGAGCCCTCGCTACATAATATGGTGACGCTGCTGGGAGCCGCGGGTCTGGCTATTGGTTTTGCCATGAAGGATTACGTCAGCAGCCTGATCGCCGGGGTCGTATCAGCCATTGAGTTGCCGTACCGTCCAGGTGACTGGGTCAATATTGAAGGGGTGTACGGTGAGGTAAAACATGTCGGAATGCGCACGGTAGAAATCCAGACGCCGGATGATGATCTTGTGGCGATGCCGCATCTCAAGTTATGGAACTCGGCTATTTACAACGCCAACAATGGTGGCGTCAGCCTGCAATGCGTGGTGAGTTTCTATCTACATCCGGCGCATCAGGCAGGTTGGGTGCTGAAAGCGTTGCGAGATGTGGCACTGACCAGCGCCTATCTTAAGTTTGACAAGCCAATTACCGTCATAGCGGAAGAGAAACCCTGGGGCACTCACTATCGGATTCGGGCTTACCCGGTCGACCCGCGCCAGCAATTTCTGTTTATCACTGATCTGACCGTGCGTGGTAAACAGGTGTTAAGCGCGGCTGGCGTAACCCCAGCGCTATTACCTCCAGACGCAACGATGGATTCGCAGGAAAATAGACATTAATGACAGCTAAAAATGTACTCTACCTGGGCTGGGATGTAGGTGGCTGGAACTGCGACAAAAATCCGGCCAGCCGGGATGCGCTGGTGATTGTCGATCAATCGCTAGCATTGGTCGGCCAGCCCTGGCGGGGCAACCTGCGCGAAACCTTGAACGCCGCCACCACGCCGCGGGAGCTGATTAATCGGCTGCTGGCACTCTGCCAGCAGCCGGCCCGTGGCGACGAACAGCTAGTAATGGCGATTGATACGCCCCTAGCGTTTCCCGAGGCCCTGCTGGCGCTGTGCCGGAGCGAGCCGGTGGCGGAACTGGGTAGCTCACAGGATAACCCCTACCTTTACCGCGAAACGGAACGCTGGCTGTTTGCCCGTGGCGTGACGCCGCTATCACCGATCAAGGACATGATTGGCAGTCAAGCCACCAAGGGAATGCACCTGCTGGCGCGTTTTGCACCGCAAATCATCACCTGCGGCCAGTGGCAAAGCCACTGCGGGGCCATCACGGCGGTGGAAGGCTATCCCTCGCCCGCTAAACGTTCCCGGCAATTCAAGGCGCTGCAAGAACGCTGCCAATTGGGCGACTGGGAAGAAGCGTTGCAGCATGCACCAAAACCCCGCCAGCAGGATCTTCAGGACGCCTGGCTATGCGCCCTGGTCGCCTGGAGCCTCAACCACGCCCCCGACAACTTGGCCTGGCCGCCCACGAACATGCCCAATGCAGAAGGCTGGATTTTTGTACCTGAGGATGCGTTGGCATAAACCTCAAGGACTTTTTCAAGCTAGTTTACGCGCTTTGGCAAGTTCTGCCATGGCAGCACGGGAGAGGAAACCTGAACGCGTTTTGTCGCCGGGGTGATGCGCCACAAAGTCATCAATCTGCTTGAGCAGCAGGTCAGGTAAAGTGACGTTAATTTTATGGCTTTTACCCAGAAAAGGGGTCAAGTCCACATCGATAACGGCCCAGACCCAGCCAGCAAAATCCGGATTATCCATGTGCTCGTCGATAGACGTTGCCTGCGGAATCGGATCGCCCATCTCCACAGCTACCTCCAGCCAGCCTTCAATCGCTTCTCTAGCGTTGATCATGGCCTCTTCAAAGGTGTCGCCGGCAGAGTAGCATCCCGGCAAATCGGTAACAGCCACCCCAAAGGCATGGTCTTTATCGCCGCGTTCAATCGCAATAGGAAACAACATGGAATGATCTCCGTGAGCAAGGGGCAGTCGTTCTTACCCCGGAAACTCGCCGCTGTGATAAACGTTCTGGACATCATCCAGATCGTTGAGCATATCGAGCATTTTCTCGAACATGGCCACGTCATCGCCTTCCACCGGGGTGGTGGTTTGCGGTAGGAACTGGATTTCATCCATCTCGAAGTCGATCTCACCGAAGGTATCCAACAGCGCCTGCTTGGCCTTGGCGTAATCCGTATGCGGCGCGTAGACGGTAATCTTGCCGTCTTCCTGCTCGATGTCGGTAACATCCACATCGGCTTCCATCAGGGTTTCCAGCACCGCCTCTTCGTCTTCACCGGCAAAGGTGAAAATGGCGCAGTGATCAAACATATGGCTGACGCTGCCGGGGGTGCCAATCTTGCTCTTGGTCTTGGTGAAGCAGCCGCGTACATCCCCGAAGGTACGGTTAGGGTTATCGGTCAGGCATTCCACAATCACCATGACATTGCCTGGCCCGAAGCCTTCATAGCGGGCAGGTGAAAAGTCTTCACCGCCGGCGCCGCTGGCCTTATCAAGCGCTTTATCAATCACATGGGAAGGCACCTGGTCTTTCTTGGCGCGCTCGATCAGGCCGCGCAAGCTCAGGTTAGCCTGTGGGTCGGTGCCGCCCGCCTTAGCGCAGACGTAAATTTCGCGCCCGTATTTGCTGTAAACCTTGGTTTTCGCATCGGCCGTCTTGGCCATGGATTCTTTACGGTTCTGAAACGCCCTACCCATAGTACACTCCTGTGTTGGTTGATTTATCGCTGCCCGGTCATATCAAATATTGCTGGGGCGCCACGTTAAAAAGCACGATTTTACGTCACAAGCGGTTAGGCTAACAGCGTTATTGCGCGTGCTTTGCGCTAGACTGTGCGACCCGTTTGCCATCACCCAAGGAGATGCCTCATGCCATTAACGCTGTGGATGTCGCTGGCTGCTATCTGCGCCATGGGCGCCATGTCACCCGGGCCAAGCCTGGCGTTGGTGCTACGCCACACCCTGGGCGGCGGGCGCCTGCCCGGCGTCACCGCTGGTATCTTCCATGCCTTCGGCGTGGGCTTCTATGCGCTGTTGACCGTGCTGGGGCTTGGCGCCCTGATGGCGCGCTTTCCACTGGCATTTCAGCTGGTGACCTGGGGTGGGGCGGCCTACCTGGCCTGGCTGGGCATCAAGGCCCTTCAGGCAGGGCGTTCTGGGGCCATCCAGGCCGGAGCAGCACTTACTACTACGGCCCAGGCCGCTCGTGAAGGGGTGCTGGTCGCCCTTGGCAACCCCAAGCTGATCCTGTTTTTCGTGGCGCTTTTAAGCCAGTTTGTATCGCCGGAAATGAGCGTCACCGCCAAGGCAATCATCGTACTAACGGCGATGATCATTGATGGCGGCTGGTATGTGCTGGTGGCGTTGGTGCTTTCACATTCACGGGTGCTGCCCTGGCTGCAGCAGCGCGCCCACTGGATCAACCGGATCACCGGCGTCATGCTGATAGCGTTGGCCCTGCGTGTAGTCACTGGACCCCTTTGGTAAGAATCAGAGGTGGCGCCGTGTTGTGCTGCATGGCAAGGTAGCAATAGAAGATGTTCTCGTGCCCCGGGGTACTGTCAACGCTAACGAGGTGGCCATGTCGCTATACGATCAGGATTGTTATACCCATCTCGGCGAGCCTTTCAACCTGCGCGTGCTGCGCGGGCAGGTCTTGCTGATTGTCAATGTGGCGAGCAAATGCGGCTTTACCCCGCAGCTCAAGGAGCTGGAAGCCCTTTACCAGCGCTATCGTGATCATGGGTTCACCGTGCTGGGGTTTCCGTGTAACCAGTTTGGCCGTCAGTCACCGGAAAGTGCCAAGGACTTCTGTGCTTTTGGGGAGGAAAACTACGGTGTGACGTTTCCACTGATGGAAAAAGTCGACGTCAACGGGCGTCATACCCATCCCTTGTTTGAACACCTTAAGAAAGAAGCGCCAGGTGTGATGGGCACCCGCAGTATCAAATGGAATTTCACCAAGTTCCTGGTCAGCCGCGATGGCCGGGTGATTGCCCGCTTCGGCCCCAAAGACCACGGTCAAGCTCTCCGTCAGGCCCTTGAACAGGCGCTCGATGAGCCGTTTTGAACTTAAATAAAAGGGGGCAGATCCAAAATTAATTGTGCCGTTTTCTTTGCTTGGTCAAGATGTCTATTAATTAATTTGGATCTGACCCCCTTTTATTCACAAATCCATCAGCTTCCAAGCGTTCCCAGATAGGGGCTTTCTCCGCTTCGCTCATCCTGCCCCAATTGGCAATTTCATCCAGGGTTCTACCGCAGCCTTCGCAGCATTGGCTGGCCGAATCAACACGGCAAATCTGTACGCAGGGGGAAAGCGGTCTTGCCCGCTCAGAGTTGACTACTTGAACAGTGTTAATCGCCGTATTATCAGCCATCAGTAATAGGTTCCTTAAGTCGAAAGAGCGCCAGAATCATTCTGTCAGTTCCAGCAGGCGCTCAGGGTAATCGGTAAATAGCCCGTCTGCACGCCAGTCGATCAACGTCTGCATGTCTTCCTGCTCGTTCACGGTGTAAACATGCACTTTCAAGCCGTGGGTCTGGGCAGTCTCGATGAAGTTTTCCGTCAAGACTATCTCTTCATCGGCGCGAAAATTAACCCCAACACCCAAGGCATAGTCGGTGATATCACCGAGTGCCTCTAGGTCGAGCGGCATATCATCTGCGGGCAGCCACAGCAGTTGCACCAAGGGTAAATCTGCCCGCAGGTCACGCAGGGCCAAAAGACTTTCCCGGCTGAACGACTGCACGATGACCCGCCCGTCTGCAATCATCTCAAAGCGCTCCAGCATGTCGACCAGGGCCGCTTCCAGCCCAGGGTTCTGGTCAGGCGCCTTGGTTTCCAGATAATAGCGGGCATCATGGCCAAAGCGCTTGAACACCTCTTCAAGGGACAGAATAGGCAGCCCGACAAAACCTTCATTGGCCTTGTCAGGGTAGGCTGCATTGAACCAGCTGCCGGTGTCCAACTGCTGCAGTGTTTCAAGATCAAAATCATTGATTCGACCCTCACCGTTGCTGGTGCGTTGCAGCTCACGGTCATGAAATGCCACCAGGTGCCCGTCCGCGCTGAGCTGTATATCCAGTTCCAGGTAATCCGCGCCAGAGCGGTGGGCAAGTTCCAGAGCGGGCAGTGTGCTCTCCGGCGCATTGCCGCTGGCGCCTCGGTGAGCAATCACCTGAAAGCTTTCAAGGTCGGTATATTGTTGTTCCAGTGCTTCTGTGTCCGCATTAGCGGTGGCGGTAACCAGTATCAGCCATGGCAAATGGCGCAAAAAATGTGGCATAAGAATGCTCTCGGTCCGGGGGCAGGGCAAACTGAGAAGAATCAGGATGGTTTCAAAAACCGTATCTGAAACAAGGAAGCTATCCGAAGAAAACTGAAGACACTGTTGTGCTTTACTGCCTGAATTGTTAATTTTTCTTCACATTTTGCTTTACATTAGTATTAATTTTTTTAAAAGCCTCCTGACGCAAATCTCCTACAAAGCAAACAAAGCGTTAATACTGTGTGGTCGGTAAATGTATAACCCTTGTCCACGTAGAGGCTGGCCAGTGAATGGCCTACAATAACCCGTATTGCCTGTGATTCATGAGGCATTTTCAGTTTTTTTTACAGCGCGCAGGGGTTGGGCAAGGGAATATGCCCGTTTCAATCCCGGGGCGGTAGCGTGTCTGAATCTAGGGTATCGTCATGTCATTTTCTGCTAATTCTCTAAAATCCAGCTTATCAAGATCCAGTTTTTTACAATCGCGCCTTTCATGGCCCTCAGCACCCATGTGGCTGGTGGCCACCGGCGTTGTTTTGCTTAGCGGTTGTGCCACCCAATACCCTCAAGGTGCTGCATCCTCTGCCGGTTATGTACTCAATCAAGACTCCGCCACGCCGATTCAAGACACCAACCTGAACGGCTTTCTCGAACAGGCACCGGCGGGTAGCGTCATCAACCTGGCCGACAGCCCCTGGGGGCCAGGCGTTGATGTTGCCGCTGGCCAGCCCTATATGGCAGCCAGTGGCCGTGAATGCCGCCGTTTGGAAATCATGGGCAGTCAGCAGCCCCAGCGGGAAGCGTTGGTTTGCCAGGCAGCTAACGGCTGGGTGAACCAGCGGGTTATCACTGAATCAACCTCACGGACGCTATAAAGATGCTGAATATAAAGGAACACTCAAGCGCGCTTCATACTCGGCTTGCAAGGTTGACGCTTACCGCCTCGATCAGCTGCATGACAATTCTCAGTACCCCCGCTTGGTCGCAATCCATCAGCCTGCCAGATAACATTTTGCCCGAAGACAGCGGCGAGTCTTCACAGCAGGTGCAGGATACGCCCCGCGCCGACTGGCGCAGCGGCACCTACGGGCCAGTGCCTCAGGGCGAGCGTGAAACCATGATCGACGGCCTGCCACCCTTCGGTGCCAACCTGTTTACCGGCGGTTTTCGTGGCGCTATGGGAGAGGGGTTAAACCCCGCCTATCAGGTCAAACCCGGTGATCAGGTCACTGTGCGCGCCTGGGGTGCCATCGAGCTTGACCGCGCCTTGCCTGTGGATGCACAAGGCAATATCTTTCTGCCCGGCATCGGCCCGATCAATATTGAAGGCCAGAACAGCCAGCAGGTGGATAACGCTGTGCGTCGAGCCATTACAGCGGTCTATTCGGATAGCGTCGAGGTCTACACCAACCTTCAGGGTGTACAGCCTGTGGCCCTGTTTGTCACTGGCAATGTGGAGAACCCCGGTCGTTATGCCGGTACGCCCAACGATTCGCTGCTTTATTTTCTCGACCAAGCCGGCGGCATTGATCAGGATCTGGGCAGCTACCGCCAGATCCATATCAAGCGTAATAACGAAACGATTGCCAATGTGGATCTCTATGACTTCCTGCTGTCTGGAAGTATTCCACGCCCGCAGTTCCGCGATGGCGACACCATCGTAGTGCAAGAGCGCGGCCCGGCGATTGCCGTGACCGGTGATGTACACCGCGAGCATCGCTACGAGTTGTTGGGTAATCAGCTCAACGGCGCTGAAATACTGAATCTGGCACGTACCCAGAGCGGCGTTTCCCATGTATTGCTGCGCGGTAACCGTGACGATGGCCCAATCGCCAACTATTTCCCGATAGACCTGTTTGCCGAGCAGACGGTGCGCAGTGGCGACGAAGTCATGTTCAGTGCCGACAAACGCAATGAAACCATCGTCGTTGAGGTGGAAGGCAGCTACTACGGGCCCTCCCGTTACGCCTTGCCCCGCGATGCGCGCCTTAACGAGTTGCTGGACGCTATTGCCGTTCCAGAAACCATGACCGCAGTGCAGAGTATCTCGCTACAGCGTGAAAGCGTACGCAAGCAACAGGAACAGTCGCTGGAAGACAGCCTGCGCCGGCTGGAAACCACCTATCTCAGCGCGCCTTCCAGCACCAATGAAGAAGCTAAGGTACGCGCCCAGGAAGCGGAGTTGATTCAGGATTTCGTCAACCGCGCCCGAGAGCTGGAGCCCAGCGGCCGCTTGGTCGTCGCTAGCAGAAACGGTATCGCCGATATCCGCCTGCAGGATGGCGACGTGATTACCATCCCGGAAATCAGCGACTCCGTACTGATCAGCGGTGAGGTGGTAGTGCCCCAGGCGGCGGTCTATCAGCCGGGTATGAACGTGATGGATTACATTCAAAGTGCCGGTGGCTTTACCAACCGGGCGGATGACGACCAGATCCTGCTAGTACGCCAGAACGGTGCCGTCATCAACGCCAGCACCTCTGCGCTGCGCCCAGGGGATGAAATCCTGGTGATGCCCGCCGCCCCGACCCACAACCTGCAGCTGGCCTCAACGCTCACGCAGATACTTTTCCAGATCGCCGTCGCCACCCGCGTCGCGGTTGATCTTTAATTTTGTGAATAGTGAAAAGTGAATGGTGATCACTAAGCCCTCACCACTCACCACTCACCACTCACCACTCACCACTCACCACTCACCACTCACCACTCACCACTCACTATTCACCACTCACGAACCACTAATCTATGGCTGATGTAAGAAGATCCCGCACGCCCTGGCAGGTTACCCGCAGCGTCTGGTATGCCATGTTTATGCGCGAAGCCATTTCACGCACCATGGCCGACCGCATGGGCTGGTTCTGGATGATTTTCGAACCTGTTGCCATGGTGGGCATCATGGTATTTATCCGCAGCTTTATTCGCGGCGGGCGCCTGATCGTCAATGCCGAATTTATCCCCTGGATGATTGCTGGGCTGATGGGGTTTTTCCTGGTGCGTGAAGGTATGATGCTGGGTATGGGCGCCATCAACGCCAACAGTGCGCTGTTTGCCTACCGACAGGTGCGACCGGTAGACCCTGTGCTGGTGCGCAATTTTCTTGAAGGCATGCTGCGCACCTTTGTTTTCCTTCTGTTTATTGTTGGCGGCCTGATGTTGGGGCTGAATATGTACCCAGATAACGCCATTCGTGCCATGGGAGCCTGGCTGTCACTCTGGTCGCTCGGGCTAGGATTAGGGCTTTGCACTTCAGTAGCGGCCACCATGGTGCCGGAAGTGGGGCGGGTGATCCGTGTGGCATCGCTGCCGCTGCTGATTATATCCGGGGTCATCTTTCCGCTTAACCAGCTGCCCCACTGGTTGCTGGAATACCTGATGCTCAACCCGATTCCCCATGGGCTGGAAACCTTGCGTCTGGGCTTTTTCGAGAAATACCAGGTCGTCAACGGCACCAGCATGCTGTATTTCTGGATGTTTACGCTATCTACTATCGCACTGGGGCTGTTGCTTCACCTGCGCTTTGCTGAACGCTTAAAGGCAAAATAATTCATGCAACGTTTTATACGTCAAAACCCCCACTGGCTGCTGGCCTTTATTTCAATTGTGTTGGTGAGCTTTTACTGGTTTATCTGGGCCGAGGAACGCTATGTCTCCAACGCCACTGTGGTACTTGAAAGCCCCCAGGTGGCATCCCCGGAAATCAGCCTGTCTTCGCTGATGGGTGGGGGAGGTGGCAGCACGGCAGACCTTTTGCTGCTACGTGAGCATCTGCTCTCGGTGGATATGCTCAAGTACCTGGATGAAGAGCTTGACCTTCGTGCCCATTACAGTGAGCACGGCGACATCTTTGCTACCCTGCGTATGCCGGATGGCCCCATCGAAGACCTTCACGATTACTACCTGCGCCGGGTAGAGGTGGAGCTGGATGAATACGCCGGTGTATTGAATATCCGTGTTCAAGCCTACACGCCGGACTTTGCCCATGCATTGGCCACCGAATTGTTGCAGGCCGGTGAAGATCATATGAATGAGATGGGCCATCGTCTTGCTAAAGAACAAGTCACCTTTCTGGAAAACCAGATGGTGCGACTAGAGGAGCGCTTTGAAGAAACGCGCACCCAGCTGCTTGAGTTCCAGAATGAATACGGCCTGGTCTCGCCGACTACCACCGTCGAAAATATCAATCAGGTCGTTGCCACCCTGGAAGGCGATCTGGCCCGCCTGCAGGCCCAGCGCAATGCCCTGGCCAGCTACCAGAGCGCCCAGTCGTCACAGCTGCGCAGCGTTGAGCGGGAAATTGAAGCCCTGCGCGATCAGATCATCCGTCAGCGTGACCGCCTGGCCCAAACCGCCGGAGATTCGCTTAACCGTGTATCTGCGGAATATGAAATGCTGGAACTGCGCGCTCAGTTCGCCCAGGAAACCTACTCAAGTGCTCTGGCCGCGCTTGAAAACACGCGCCTGGAAGCCGCCCGCCAGCTCAAGCAGGTCAGCGTGTTACAAAGCCCACTGATGCCGGAATACCCCACCGAGCCGGACCGCCTCTACAACAGCGCCGTCTTTGCCATCATCACACTCTTCCTCGCGCTGATACTCAGCATGATGATCATGATCATCAAGGACCACAGGGATTGAGTAGTGAGTGTCCGTGGCAAAAAATGACAGTTTGGGGGTAGCTTCGAAAATGCCCCCTTTTTATTAAATGGCAGTCTAAGGGTTGAAAACCGGATTACCTCTGCCTCACGCAACATATTGATAGAGTAAAAACATGCGTCTGAAGCCAAACGAAATCAATGTCATCAAAGGCGCTATTACTGATGTGTTTGGTAATCACGCATCCGTTAGGTTGTTTGGCTCCCGTATGGATGACACCGCAAAAGGTGGAGATATCGATTTAATGGTCAGCCTTGATGCGCCTATAGAAGAACCTGCCAGGTGTATCGCCAAGGCACAGGCAAAAATGATAATGGCGCTGGGTGATCGAAAAATTGATGTTGTGTTGGATGCCCCCAATCTAACTCACACCAGCATCCATCAGATAGCCAAAACCCAAGGGGTTGTCTTATGACGCTTGAACCTCATGTTCAAAGCAGACTTGAGTTTCTGCTGCGTGTTGTCAGTAAGGAAATAATGCACCTGCAATATGCTGATCAACAGATTTTTGGCAATAGCTTGCAGCTTTCCGATATTGAAATGCTTGATCAAAAACCTGAATTAGCTCTGAAGTTAGAAGCTTTTGCGAGCCGCTTTTGTCGCTTACAGGATACTCTGGGCGATAAGCTACTTCCTACCCTGCTGCGTGCTTTAGGTGAGCCGGATAAAGCATTGCTGATCAACCTGGATAAAGCCGAAAAATTTGGCTGGTTGGTTTCTACAGAAAAGTGGGTAGAGTTACGCCAGCTCAGAAATCAGATGATTCATGAGTACATTGAAGAGGCCCCTGTATTACATAACGCTCTGATCACAGCACACCAAAATATCGAAACATTGACGTACTTTGCCGAGCGCTTAGAAAAAGAAGTAAGTGCAGTCTTGAATCGCGGTGAGTAGTGAGTGGTGTATTTCTTGCCACGGACCCTCACGGACGGCACGGACAAAACCTATTTATTTCTATTGTTTTTGTTTTTGACCTTGTCCGTGTTTTCCGTGAGTGTCCGTGGCAAAACAGCTTTTCTCCGTAGCCAAAAAAGGACTTTTCATGGCTGATATTATCCACCATGGTGGCGCCCAGGGTGTGACCGGCAGCTGCCACCAGCTGGTATTGAACCACCATCACTCACTGCTGATTGATTGCGGCCTCTTCCAGGGCGAAGACGCCGAGCAGGATGAAAGCGCCCAGTTCGAACAGCTCAAGGTCAGCTTTGATATCAGCACCCTCAAGGCGCTGATTATCACCCATGTACACATCGACCACGTGGGCCGCTTGCCTTACCTTTTGGCCGCTGGCTTCAAAGGGCCGATTATCTGCTCCATACCGTCTGCCAAGCTATTGCCTCTAGCCATTGAAGACGCCCTGAAAATCGGCTTCACCCGCAATACTCACTTGATCCAACGCTTTCAGGCCCAGCTGCAATCACAGGTCGTCAGTCTGCCCTATGGCCAGTGGCATACGGTGATCAACGAAAAAGCACAAGCACCAGATGTGAAAGGCATTACCACCCGGATCAAACTCAAGCGGGCCGGGCATATCCTCGGTTCCAGCTACGTTGAAATTGCTCATCAGGATGCCGACAAAAAAGAAAGAATTGTGTTTTCTGGGGATCTTGGCGCTCCTTACGCGCCACTATTGCCTGCACCCAGATCGCCTTACAGCTGTGATCAACTGGTGCTGGAAAGCACCTATGGCAACAAGCGCCACCCGGACCGCCGCCAGCGCCGGGCAAGCCTGAAGCAGGCGGTTGAACAGGCGCTTCACAATGGCGGCACGGTGATGATCCCGGCGTTCAGCATTGGCCGCACCCAAGAATTACTCTACGAACTGGAAGGCATTATTCACGCGGCCAAGCCATCGCAGTGGCAGTCTCTGGAAATTATCGTGGATTCACCCCTGGCTGCGCGGTTTACTCAAGTCTACCGGGAACTCAAGCCCTACTGGGACGCCGAAGCCCAACGCCACCTGCGACGAGGCCGCCACCCACTGAGTTTCGAGAACCTCTACACGGTGGATAGCCACGAAGAACACCTGCAAACGGTGAATTATCTGGCCAGAACTGGCAGGCCAGCCGTCGTAATCGCTGCCAGCGGCATGTGCGCAGGCGGGCGCATCATGAACTACCTGAAAGCCATGCTTAGCGACGCACGCCATCAAGTGGTGTTTGTCGGCTACCAGGGAGCAGGCACCCCAGGGCGGGATATCCAGCAATACGGCCCCCAAGGCGGCTGGGTGGAAATCGACGGGCAACGCATCGATATCAAGGCAGGCATCACCACGCTGAGTGGCTACTCCGCCCACGCGGACCAGAAAGACCTGCTTAACTTCGTCAAACGCATGCGCCGCTGGCCCAGCAAAATCCACCTGGTACACGGCGAAACCCACGCCCGCCAGGCGCTCAAAGAGAAGCTGGACGCCATGTATGCTTGGAAGGGCAGAGATTTGAGAGTGGTGAGTAGTGAGTGGTGTGTGGTGAGTAGTGAGTGGTGAGTAGGCATGGAGGCCGAAGATGAGAAAACACCAGGAACTGCGTGTATGGCAACAGTCCATGGATTTGGTTGAATTAATTTATGGAATGACGAAAACATTCCCTAGTGATGAGCGTTATGGTCTTATTAGCCAGATGAGGCGCTGTGCAGTATCGGTACCCAGCAATATTGCGGAAGGTGCTGCAAGAGGGAGTACACTAGAATTTATTCGATTTCTACATATCGCCCGGGGGCACTAAGCGAGCTTGAAACTCAGGTGCTCATAGCAGACCGATTAAATTATTTAAGTGATGTCTCTATATGCATCAATAGCTTACAGCAAATATCCTCTCAATTAGGCGGCTTGATCAATCACCTGAAAAGTCGATAAAACCTCAACGCCTCATGAGTTTACTATTCACCATTCACCATTCACCATTCACCATTCACCATTCACCATTCACTAGCCCAAAATGATCGAAGTCAAAAACCTCTACAAGCGCTACCACAACCACCACGGCAGCGATTGGGTACTAAAAAACATCAACTTCACCATTCCCAACGGTGTGAGTGTCGGGCTGATTGGTGCCAACGGCGCGGGTAAATCCACCCTGTTACGCCTTATTGCCGGGATGGATACACCAGAGCGGGGAGAGGTAATCCGCCACAGCCGCGTTTCCTGGCCGGTGGGCCTGGCCGGGGGCATGCAAAACAACATGACAGGCCGGCAGAACGTCAAGTTTGTCGCACGCGCCCAAGGCAGCGGGCCTGCAGATGTCAAACGGGTCATCCAGTTTGTCGAGGATTTCGCGGAAATAGGCGAGGCTTTTGACGAGCCAGTGCGAACCTACTCCTCAGGCATGAAATCGCGCATTTCTTTCGGGCTTTCCCTTGCCTTTGATTTTGATGTCTATATCTCTGATGAGGCCACTGCCGTAGGGGATCGTGCCTTCAAGGAAAAAGCGAAGGCCTTGTTCAATGAAAAAATAGGTAAGGCATCACTTATCATGGTCTCTCACGGCGAAGGGATACTGCGCGATCTCTGCCAGGTAGGCATATACATCAAGAAGGGCCAAGCTTATTGGTACGACGATATCAACGAAGCCATCCTGGCCTACCACAGCGATGTCGACGAGAAAAACAAGCCACCGAGCAGGGCGAAGAAGAAACGTCGCCCATTATTGAAGGTGACCCAACCACCTTCAATAAGACGCAGGTACAGCAACTGCAGAAAGAACTCAAAGCAGCTCGCCAGCATATGAACGGCATTGGTCAGCGGCTTCAGCAGGCGAGACTTGAAAAATGGCCGAAGGAAGAGGTGCAGCTGCTTAATCAGCTTCGCCAACAAGCCAATCAGCAGGTAACCGAACTGAACGACGTCACCAACAAGACGCCAATCGGTGCCCGTCAGCAAGCCAAGGCGCAAATCAATCAGGCACAGTTGAGTATCCAGGCGTTTGCCCGGTTACTGGAACAGGCAGAGGCTGAACAGTGGGAAACCGCCCGTAAGGCCACGCTGGAAAAAGCATTGAAAGAAGCGCACCGCCAGAAAGAGCAGGCAGAGACCACCCTGGAAGAAATGGATGGCCTCGATTAATGGCCGAGTAAAACGCCCAACACCCGCATAGGAGACCTGAATCAGTGAAACGCATTGCCATTGTCGGCCATCCATCATCAGGGTATTTAGACGCAGAAGCTCTGCTTCAACATCACGGCTTATTACACGCTGCTCCTTCCCGAAAGGAAGGCATGCGTGTTGAAGAAATCCAGTCCACGCTATTAAAGAATCATAACGCGCCCTCTATTACGCAAGCCCGAAAAGAAGGCCAGCTGAGCCAGGTGATGCCCAGCACTGTATGGCAGGGCCTGGCGCTGGATTTTCTGCTGGGCAATATTGAGCAGGAAACCGTATGGGGGTGGGCGGCCCCAGAAACCCTGCTGCTGCTGGATATGTGGCACCAGCTGGACGAGCAGACAATGTTTCTGCTGGTGTACCAGTCGCCAACTGCTGCCCTGCAACAAGCATTAACCCAGCAGAAAGACATCAACCCTGAGGAATGCCTGGATAACTGGGCGGCGTACCACGGCGCCATGTTGGCCTTTTACCTTCGCCATTCGGAGCGTTGTGTTCTCGCCAACACCCAGCAACTGCTAAGCCAGCCCGCAGCACTACTTAAGGCAATGCCAGGCATTTCAGCTCAACAGGCGGGGGTGCCTGCCACACCCTCAGCCAAGTCAGAGCCACTGGCCAATGCGTTGGCAGCACTGGGCCAAGAAGCTGAAAAACAGTATGAAAGCCTAAAGGCTGCCCCGCTGGAAGACTTCTTGAGTAACCAGGTTGCCAGCCATCACCCAGCACAAACCGTGTATGAAGAACTGCAATCCAGTGCACTGCTACCCGCAGAAAATATTCAAGCCGTGACGGATCAAGACGCATGGCAGTATTTTGGTGAGCATCAGTTGGCACTTAGTAGCATCATCAATCTTTTTCAGCAAACTCTTGATGAAGAAAAAACTCAAAAGAACGCTTTGGAAAAAGAAAACAGTGAGCTAAAAGAATCCGTAGCTAACGCAGCAGGCGCCAATACCCAACAGCTGGAAGAAGAAAACAGCCTATTACTCCAGCAATTGCAGTTAGTACAGGAAGAGTTGGAAAAACTGTACACCTCTGGCAAAGCCAGCCAAGCAAGCCACTCACCCTCAAAGTCTTATTACGGTGCCGATGACCGCATTAAACGCCAGCTGACCTACCGCCTGGGAGCCGTGGTGGTCAACAGCCACAGCATCACAGATTTTATCTTCCTGCCGTTTGCCTTAAAACGAGCACACAGCGCCTATAAAAAGGATATGAAAGCAAGAAAAGGGGAGCAGTTACCGCCTATTGCTCACTACGCCGATGCCGATAAAGCAGACCAAGTGAAACAACACCTATCCTACCGCCTGGGCCAGGCAATCATGGCAAACGCAGGCTCACCCATTGGTTGGTTCAGGCTACCGTTTGCGCTCAGCCGTGAGGCCAAGGCGTTTCGCCGCGAACGCCAGCGCTAAGCCCCTTTTCTTTAACTGCCAACATTCATCAGAGAGTTTGCCATGACGGTTGCAACCAATGCCCAACCCTTCATATCACAGCCTACGACCGGCAACGAAACTCTGTCTCAGGCGCAATGGCTTGAGGCGCTGGGCCGTGTTTTGCCACTATCGCAGTTAACCGTATTCGGTGCCGGTAAAGGCAAAAGCACCGCGATTGAGTGGGCTGCTGCAAACGGGGTCAAAAACGTTTGCTTAATAGAAGGCAATAAGGATCAATACGAGCATCTTGTCGCTGTCTGGCAAGCTTTACATCCAGAATGGCAGCTGCACAATCAGGTAATGCAAGCAAGTGCCAATCAGGCAAACACTTTTTATACGGCAAGCCTGCCCGCGGAAAGCGGCGTGCTGGCCCCCGACGCCCTTAACGTGCTATGGCCCAATATCTCAGAAACACAGCGGCAGCCTTGTGAACCCAAAAGCCTTTCCAGCTGGGCAGCCACCCACTGGAAAAGCGCTGGTCAGTGGGTGTTTATTGATTATTTCTGTGAGGCAGATCTGCTGAATGCCTGCCAAGATGCTTTCAAAAATGTAGACGTATTGATGATACGCGTCAGCACAGCAGAGCAGTCACCAAAAGCATTATCGGCCAAGGCCTGGACAACAGCGCTTGAAAAAACAGGCTTTAGTGTGGTGCATCGCAAAGAGGAGCGGCACCCGCATATTGAGCACTGGCTATGCATCAGATCACCATCTGAAGAAAGAAGGATCCTGAAACAACAGCTGGAAGAAATCTATCAACAGGACAAGCAGCAAGCCCAGCAACAGCTGGAAGACAAGCAGGCACAGCTAACCAGACAGCAGGCGCAGTTCAAGCAGCTTAGTGAAGAACGCGACACGCTGAAAAATCGTCTGAACAAAGCATTAAAAGCTAGCCAGCAGCACCAGCAAGCACAGAAAGAAACGGCTGAAAAGCTTGAGCAAGCCAACCAGCAGCTGAAAACAACGCAGCAAAAACTGGAGGCTGCCGAGGGCAACTATCAACAGGCTGAAAAGCAGCGTCAGGAGATTGAAAAAGCCCATCAGGAACTACAACACAAGCTTGAAGAAACCCACGGCTGGTTTTTAAGCCGCAAGCAGCAGGCTGAAGAGGGTGCAGAAAAGATTGCAACCTTACAGGGCGAACTCCATACCAAGGCAGAGCAAGCAGCTAACCTTGAGGAAAGGCTAAAGGCCACAGAAGCAGAACGAGAAAAATATAATGGTTACTTCGCAGACCGCAAGAAACAGCATGAAGAAGCTAAAGTTCAGCTGAGAGATGCCCAGCAAGCGCTGAAGGAAAGAGATGCCACCATCAGCCAGCTCAGCGAACAGCTGGACGCACTTCAGCAAAGCAATGAGCGCTTTGCACAGCTTGAAGGCAAGCTGGAAGCGCTGTTCGGTGAGCAGAAAACCTATATCCAGCAAACTACCAATGCCCTTGGTCAACATGTGACCCGCAGCGCCCGCCAGCAGCGTGACGAACAGGCCCTGACTCATTACCTGCAGCATGGCCAGCGGCCGGTAAGTACTCAACTGCCCCCGGGTTATGCCATGGCGCTGCTGGAGCACTACGAAACTACCCAACATGATGTTGTCGTGGTACTGGGGAGCTCAGAAACCACCGAGCTGCTGGCTCAGGCGATACTTAACACTCGTCAACAGCAGCGAAGGCTCAGCGGTGGCCAGCGCGAACAGCAAGACAATGAAGTGACGCTTTCCAATGCGGATCTGCCCCAGGCAGTCGTCAGCATTGAGCACCAGAAAGCCGCCAGTGAAGCGCTCAAGCAACGTCTTGGTAATAAGACGCTGGCGCAAGCGGTGAGCGTGGTGTATGCCCCCTGGGTAGAGTGTCAGGCCAACGGCCAATCAGCACTGTTCTACGCAGCCGATGCCACATTACAACGGCTTAACCAATGGCTACCCGACGATGCCCGGGTACTGGTAATAGTGGGTGAAGCCCTGCCCGATGCTAGCCACAGCCGTGAAGTGACGCTGCCTGTGCTGCTACAGCAACTGCCCACCCAGCGCCTGGATATCGTTCTGGAAGGCAGCAGCCAGCCGCAGGAAACCAATTTGCAAGAAAACTGGAATAAACTGCTAGAAAATCGCCAGCGCCCTGGCCACTGGCTAAACCTACCCAATACCCAAAGCCTCAGAGTAGAAGGGTAGGTGCAAAGAGAATAAGAGTGGATAAAGTGAACAGTGAGCCATAAACATAGTGTGTTGAGTACAGAGAGTCCCCACTCGCTCGACCACTTACCACTCACCACTCACCACTCACCACTCACCACTCACCACTCACCACTCACCACTCACCACTCACCACTCACCACTCACCACTCACGAGACACTCATGGAAAAAGACCTCGTCAAACGCGCCCACGATGCTTTTAATCAGGGTGATTATAAAGCTGCGAAAGAGCTTTACAGTAAAGCAGCGCAACAATACGGTGAAAAGCTCTTCGATATTAACATCGCTTTATGTGAACAAAGTATAGCGGCAGGTGAAGGTGAAAAGCCTCCAGGTATAAAGCAAGTGCTGGAAAGTAAGGAAATACAACAGCTGAACGAACAGATTGCTGATTTAAAGCGTCAGTTGCAGGAAAAAGATGCCAATATCAACGAAAGATTTGAAGAACTGGCCATTCTTACCCGCATGCTGGAAGAACGTAACAACCCAACCTCTGCTTAATGAATAACCATATGTTTGCTTTAGGCAAATAACATGATTAGGAGTCAGTCTCCATGCAAATGGAAAATACTACGATTGCAATCCTTGGCCTTGGCTATGTTGGTCTTCCTCTGGCAGTAGCCTTCAGCAAGCACTTCCCGACCATTGGTTTTGATATCAAGGCAGCGCGGATAGAAGAGCTGAAGCAGGGGAAAGATAACACCCGGGAAGTGGACGAGGTGGAACTGGCAGCAGCGGCTAACCTTACCTTCAGCTGTAATGAAGAAGACTTGAAAGCTGCCAATGTCTTGATCGTGACGGTACCTACACCGATTGATGACCACCGCCAACCGGATCTGACCCCGCTGATCAAAGCCTCTGAAATGCTGGGGCGTGTTGTCAAAAAGGGTGATATTGTGATTTACGAATCCACGGTTTACCCAGGCGCAACAGAAGAAGAGTGCATACCTGTAGTTGAAACTGTTTCAGGATTTGTATTCAACCAAGATTTCTATGCGGGCTATAGCCCGGAGCGTATCAATCCGGGCGACAAAGCGCGCCCTGTCACCAAAATCATGAAAGTTACTTCAGGCTCCACACCGGAAGTGGCTGATTTTGTTGATCAACTGTACGGCAACATTATTGAGGCAGGCACCCACAAGGCCAGCAGCATTAAAGTCGCAGAAGCCTCCAAGATAATTGAAAACACCCAGCGGGATGTCAATATTGCCTTGATCAACGAACTAGCGATGATCTTTAGCCATCTGGGGATAGACACCAACGACGTGATTGAAGCCGCAGCGACCAAGTGGAACTTCATCAAGCTGCAGCCCGGGCTGGTGGGTGGCCACTGCATAGGGTAGACCCCTACTACCTGGTACACAAATCCATGTCGGTAGGGCATATCCCGGACATGATTCGTAAGGCGCGTGAAATCAACGACGGTATGGCACGTTTTGTTGCTTCCAAATTGATCAAGGCGATGATTGAAAAAGGCCAACTGATCAAAGGCGCCAAGGTGCTGATAATGGGCATGACCTTTAAGGAAAACTGCCCGGATATTCGTAATACCAAAGTGATCGACCTGATTACCGAGTTGAAATCCTACAGCATGGTCGTGGATATCTACGACCCTTGGGTAGACCCCGAGGAAGCCATGCACGAATACGGTGTTAGCATGGTGTCCAGCTTGAATAATGGCAAATATGATGCTGTGGTAATTGCCGTAGCGCATAATGAATTTAAAGCCATGGGCAGTGATATTTATAAGTTTGGGAAAGATGTTTCTACATATTTTGATATGAAAAGCGTACTTAGTAGTGAAGGCAAGAGTGAGGTGAGGCTCTAAATGAATAAGGTAAACGATAAAGAAATTTTAAGAATAAAAAAATCAGATCTTTTTGATGAGGAATGGTATTTAAAAAAGTATCCAGATGTTGCTAAGACCGGTATGGCTCCCGTGGAGCATTTTTATAAGTATGGTGGGTTGCTGCGTCGAGATCCTGGTCCAAATTTTAGCTCCTCTTTTCATTTTGATACTCGTCCTGGAATTGAAAAAAGGGGATGAACCCTCTTGTTCACTACCTTTGCTATAAAAGTGGGAGGGAACCACAGAAAGACTGTATATTGTGGGCAGCTAACAATCTTTTAAGTAGAGGTTTTAAAAATAAGGCTATTAAATTTTTAGATGATAATTTACCAAAAGAACTTGCTTATACTAAAAATATAATATTGGCAAACTGTGAGCTAGAAAAAGGAAATGAAAAAGGATGGCTAGATTACTTTAATAAATATCTTGAGTACTTCAATATATCAAAATTGTTGCTTAAGGACGATCGCGAAGAGGGTATGATATCTAGGTTTTATACTGAGGGGAGGTTTGAGGATATTGACGCAGAGTTAGTAACTGTTATTATGCCCGTATGGAACTCTCAAGATACAGTCTACTATGCTGCTAAGTCAATACTCAATCAGACTTGGAGAAATATTGAGCTTATTTTAGTCGATGATTGTAGTACAGATAAGACTGCTGGTTTTTTAAAAAAATAAAAGAGAGTGACTCGCGTGTTAAAGTTATAAGTAATAAAGTTAATGTAGGGCCATATGTTTCGAAGAATATAGCTTTGAAAGAAGCAAGAGGCGATTATATAACTGGCCATGATGCTGATGATTGGGCTCATCCTCAGCGTATTGAAAAACATATAGAATTAATTAAAAAGAATGGTTATCCAAGGGCAAGTCTTACTCATATGCTAAGAATGAGACCGAGTGGTTATTTTGGGAGTATTGGCAAAGTTACAGGGTTTTCTTTTGATGGTGCTGCTCGAAAAGCGTCAATCTCTTGTATGTTTGAAAGAAAATTCATAAAAGAAGTGCTTGGCTATTGGGACTCAGTAAGGTTTGGTGCTGATAGCGAAATGATAGCGCGAGCAGAGAAGTTATTAGGTAATGAATTTAAGAATTTTAAACAAATTGGTATGATTTGCTTAGATTTAGAAACTAGCTTAACAAATCATCCTGATCATGGAATACGTTCTAATAATGGCGGGTTGTCAAATTCTCGTAAAACATATCGCGATTCTTGGGTGTGCTGGCATAAAAATTCTTTGAATATAGATAATGCATATTTAGACTTCCCATTAAAGAAAAGAAGGTATACTGCAGAAGCTGAAATGCAAGTGCCCAACTGCGATGTTTTATCAAACGTTTCTTGATTTATTTAGGTGAAGTATATGAATTTGGATAATGCTCTAAATATTGATGAATTCTTAAGTCATGCTTTTGATGGTAATAGATATAAAGATTGGAAGAATGTTACAGTTTCTATTAACTGTGAGTGTGCGGATATTCCAGTAAAAGTTATAAAAAAGCCAGAAAATAAAGAGCTTTGTGATAAATTAGTCTTTTTCTTTCATGGTGCCATTGATAGAAAAAAACGCTCCTTGCCAGTTTTTGAAGGAAATTTTTTAAAAAATATAGATATTGAAGGAGCGCTAGTAATTTCAATAGCAGACCCAACACTTAATATATCAGATGAGCTAGGTGTTACTTGGTACGCTGGGATTAAAGACTTAGACTTGCCTGTGTTTTTAGACTATTTATTTAAAAAAATAATTGATGAGATTAATCCATCAAAAGTTTTGTTTTCTGGAGGTTCTATAGGTGGATATCCAGCACTTGCTCATGCCGCTAAAATTAAAAATTCAATAGTGGTTTTAAGAAACCCAATACTAAATATTAAAAATTATTTTTCTGGCCATATAGAGCGTTATGCTAAATATGGTTGGAGCGCTTCAAATTTGAACGATATCGAAAATTACGTTGTTTGGGATGCAGCTGACTGCTATATGAAATATAAAGATAACAATGTTAAAATTATTTACATCCAAAATCCTTCTGACCACCATTTTTGGATGCAAGCAGTTGGTTTTTTACAAAAAATAAATGATTTAAATAAAAAAGATAAAGAATATATCCTTTTTATTAGTTCTCACCATACAGGTTATGTTGGTCATAGATTTCCACCAAATGAATGGGGCCGTTGGGTTAAAGCTGCTTGTGAAGATGATACCAATAGTGTGCTAGGTATTGCAGATAAATATGAATTATTAAGAAAAGAGGATGAAAAAGACAGAGCTTATGAATTAAAGGTTGTTGCTTCAGAAGCTGGTTTTGAAGCTGATGAGATTGCTATCCAGAGCAAAATTTCTAACTTATAATTAATGGTGTTGCTATGAAAAACCCTTATTCAAAACTTCCTATCAAAAATTTTTGGGGAAAGTCAGTTCGTGATGTACATTATTTTGATATGCAGGATTTGGCACAACCTATAGAAATTAAAGACACTGATAAAATAGCTACAGCTGGAAGTTGTTTTGCTCAGCATATAGGTCGTCATTTACAAAAAGTGGTTTTAATTATCTAGATATGGAGCCAAGGCCAGATTTTATTAAACCAGAGCAAGCTAAAAAATTCGGCTATGAAGTTTATAGCTGCAGATATGGTAATATTTATACGACAAGACAGCTGTTGCAATTGGTTAAAGAAGCATTGCAAGCTCGCTCTCCTCAAAAAATTGTGTGGGAAAAAAATAATAGATACTTTGATGCATTAAGACCTTCCGTTGATCCAGCGGGTTACGAATCAGAAGATTTAGTCCATAAAGTTAGAAGTAAGCACCTTCAAGCCGTAAGAGAAATGCTAGAAAATTTGGATGTTTTTGTTTTTACTCTTGGTTTAACAGAAGCATGGTTATCAAAAAGGATGATACTGCTTTTCCTACAGCCCCTGGAACCATTGCAGGGAATTATAATGAGGAAGAGTTCTACTTTAAAAATTTCAGGTATAATGATATCTATAATGATTTAAAAGAATTCCGAGAGATAGTTAAAAAGATAAATCCTTTCTTCAAGATGTTGCTGACTGTTTCCCCAGTGCCATTAAATGCCACTGCTAGTAACGATCATGTTCTTGTCGCTACTATTCGTTCAAAATCTATACTTAGATCGGTCGCTGGTGATTTTGCCGAAGATTATGATGATGTCTTCTATTTCCCTTCTTATGAAATTATATCTAGCCACCCTTCTAGAGGTATGTTTTATCAGCCAAATTTAAGGGAAGTTAATGATGTTGGTGTTAGATATGTAATGGAGCATTTCTTTAAATCTATTGGTAAAAAAGATTTTATTTTGCCTTCAAGCAATGATGATAACGAAATTATTTGCGATGAAGAAGCCTTGGAAAAATTTTCATAACTAAGAGGCGAATATAAAATTGTCCTCAGATGAAACGTATTGAGACGATATAAATAAATTATATCATTTTTGTAAGCCAGCTTTTCTTGAGGCGGTGTTTTTTGATTTTTGATAATGTGTTTGTTTTATGTATAGGAAGGTGTGGCTCTGTTTCTTTAGTTCGGTCATTTAGCTATGTTAAGAACTACACATAAGGTCACGAAACGAGCTCTCATAAAGTAAGTAAATCTCGTATAAACTACCCAGCAAGGCATATTAAAGTGGATAATCGTCTTTCATGGATGTTGGGGAGGTTGCATTCAAGGTTTGGTAATGATGCCTTTTATGTGCATTTGAAACGCGACCGTATAGCGACCGCTGAGTCTTTTCTTAAGCGTTTTGATCGAGGAATCATGGCGGCCTACCATTCTTCTGTTATTATGTAAGGTTTGAAAAAAACCCTACTGTTCCCAAAATTAATTTTTGTCTATATTACTGCGACATAGTCAATCAAAATATCGCTTTATTTGTTGAAAATAAACTTCATCAGTTAACAGTAAATTTAGAAAAACGACTGAAGATTTACCACTATTGTGGGCGCGATTGGCGCTGAGGGGGATTTGGAACCTGCTTTATGCGAATTTTCGAAAAGGCATAATGCTTCTGATTTATAGTTAATTAATTCAAAGGGGTTGTTGGTGGATCAAAATATACAGGATGAACTTGTCAAGCAGCTTACAAATCAGGTTAGAAAGCTAAATAATCAGCAAGAAAGAAATATTAAAAGTCAAGTTGACCAGATATACACACAGCTTGAGAGCTTCTTTTGGCTTCAGCGTTCATTAAAGCTGCAAGGCAGTCTGCCGCCTTTGCGCGGTTGGCCAGTCTCTCCTGATTTTTTACTACGCCTGCACCGTTGGATCATTGAACACAAGCCAAAGGTTATCGTCGAGACAGGGAGTGGGGCGAGCACACTGGTTATTGCAGACGCACTACGTCAAAATAACCAGGGTAAGCTGTATAGTTGAACATCTTAAAAAATTCGGCAATCAAACATGGCAAACATTGGTTGATGAAAATCTGACTGGCTGGGTAGACCTTCGCGTCGGTGAGTTGGTTGATTGGCATAATGATCACCTGAACCCAGTCAATGCAGAAAAAAAAGTCTCGCTGGTATCCGCTTCATTTCGAAAATATTCAACAGATTGAGTTACTGGTAGTAGATGGCCCGCCCGAGGGGACTTGCAGCTACGCACGCTACCCAGCCGTTCCTGCCTTACATGAACGCATGGCTGCTGATGTTGAAGTCTGGATAGACGATGCCAATCGCCAGGATGAAATAGACATTTGTAAACGTTGGGCAGAACTTTATGGGTTTGATCTTGAGTTTTTCCGCTGGAAAAAGGCCTAGCATGCTTGAAGCATGTAAGACAAGGAGTAGCTGGTAATACGCTACCAGTAGAAGCAGCCAGCGATGAAAGTAATACATTTACTGCCTATGACGAGCGGCACCTTGGCCTTGATTTTCATTACCGGAAGATCGCCACACCTCTTGAAAATCCTGTTGTTTCGTTGTGATCGAGATACCCCCATTGTTGCCTGCCGCCAGCCAATGTTACTAACATGATCAGGGAGCGATATGTCAGCCAAATTTGAGGCTTTTTTGATGCCTCCTGATACTGCAAGCGTTACCCGGACGTGCAAGAAACGGGGATGCAGCCGCTGCAAGACTTCCTTCGTTGTGGCGAAAGCCTGGGCCAAAAACCAAGTCCCGCGTTCAACTCACTTTTTTATGCCGAAACTTACCCGGAACTGGCTGATATCGAGCCCAGCCTGCTTGCCCATTTTGCAACGCGTGGCCAACGGGAAGGCAAGTGCGGGTCGCACAAACCATTTAAGAGCTGATGCAGCAGTTATGGCGGCGTGAGCATACCGCCGACTGTATTGATGTACTGAAAAAGGCCCGCCGGGCGATGTGCGCTCTGCTGCCTGGATGTTGGCACGTTGGTTCGCCTTTCAGGAAGATTGGCATTACTGCGCCTATTGGTTGCGTTTATATTATTACCAGCAGCCTGCACCTAAAGTGCTGTGGCCTGTTATCCAGTTAGTGTCTTTGCTGATGGCTGCAGCCGAGTACAATCAAGCCAGGGTGGCTACAGTATACGCAAGCGTAGCCATGCCCTCGTTGTGCATAGGGAAAGCGTGGCTGTATGCGAATTGGCTCAGAGGCCTTTAAAGCTCGAATGAACATTTAAATCAGCATCAATTGTTGCTGGGTAAAAGCATTTCACGGTGAACAGGACTCAAGTTGAATTTTTCAAGGTTTGAAACACTCCGCGAGCTTGAACGCCTGTTGGCGTGGCTGATAAACGGCCCATTGAAGGGCATGGTCAAAGCAATACTGCAAGGGCTGCTGTGGTGCTACGCTAAAGTTGAACGGCAGCCGATGCCAAGACTCAATGCACTTGGTACTGAACTCCGGTGGGATATTACTGTTAACGTAGCGCCGAAAGCCAATGTTCCAACCATGGCAACGGTTCTGGAGTTGGAGCGCAAGCTGTGGGCTGGCTATGCCCGTTATGCGCTGCCGGCACTGGTGTATGTTGCGTCGGCACCGTTAGGCTTGCCACGCGCTCAGGCGTTGGCGGCATGGGTGGTGGCGCGCTGGTATCTGGCCGATGGCGCGGATACTGAGCAGGCGCTGCACTACTTGGTGCTAGCGCGGAGCCTGCACCCTGCGCGGCGCTGGCAACCGGGGCAAGGCGTGCTGGAGTGCGAGGCTCTGATCTCTCTTGGGCGTCTCGAACAGGCCCGGGAGCTGCTGGCTGCTCTGGCAGAGAGTGGCGAGCCCGACAGTGAGTGGTATCTGGCCTGCTCTAATCTGGCGCTGGCCGAGGGAAAAGAAGATGAACAACGTCTTTCACAGATCAATGTCATACTAGCGCGCTACAAGCTCCAGCCGTTGATGCTTCGAGATAAATATCAGCCGCTGACGCTAGCCAACCTGAGTGGTGGTGAATGCTGTGTCGATACTATTAATGAGTCTTGCCCTTTAGTCAGTGTTCTGGTGCCCTGCTATCGGTCAGCTGCCACCGTGGAAACGGCAATCCGTAGTTTACTGGCGCAGAGCTGGCAAGCGCTCGAAATATTACCCGTGGACGACGCCAGCGATGATACCACCTGGCAGGTGTTGAACCGGTTGGCAGCAGAGGATTCCCGCGTCAGGCCCTTGCAGCATAAGCACAATCAGGGTGCCTATGCGGCGCGCTTAACGGCTTTAGCCGAGGCGCGAGGTGAGCTGATCACCGTACACGATGCTGACGACTGGTCACATCCGCAAAAACTTGCACTGCAAGTAAACGCCTTGCTGGCTGCGCCCAGAGCCCAGGCTTGCATTAGCAGCTTATGCCGGGTGAGTGAAGAGTTCGCCGTGAGGCTGATCGGTGCCACGCCTGGCAAGGGCTATCTTCGCGAAAATGAATCTTCGCTGATGTTCCGGCGTTCGCTAATCAATGAAATTGGCGCCTGGGACCGGGTGCGTGCCGGAGGAGACACCGAGTTTATCTGGCGCATTCGCGCAGCGTTTGGAAAGAACGCCATCGTTGCGGTCAAACCTAATATACCACTTTCTTTCGCGTTGCAGCACAGCGCCTCGTTAACGCGAACTGGCCCTACACATGTGCGCACCATTCACTATGGCTCTCGGCGTATCTATCGCGAGGCCCAGGTCTGGTGGCACCGTACCGCCGGTAAGCCCGCTTTTCGTACGCTGCCCTGTGAAGTCGGTCAGCGGCCTTTCTTTGCTCCGTCTCAGCTGTTGAAAAAACGCCGTTGCCGTTCAAGTGTGATTGGCTAATCGTCGCTGATCTGGGGAGGCTTCACCCGAACGTCAAGCCGTAGAGCAATTGATTCGCATGTACTCCGTCTCACAGCCTGTGGCGCTGTTTCATTGGCGTCACTACGATTCTCCGGCCATGCAGCCAGTGCGTGATCGCTACCAAGCCATGGCAGCGGCGGGTAATGTAGTCATTATCGGGCCTCAGGACTGCGTGCGTGCTACCAGGGCGGTGGTGGTGGGCGCTTTATTGGCACGGCACTGCCTGGATCAGTACCCGAAGTGGGAATGTGAGCAAGTCGTGGTCGATAAAGCAGGCCTCGACACCATGACGGAACAAGAGTGTTTAGCGATTGACGAGCATCTGCATCAGGCGTTCAAGGTTCAGGCTGATTGGCCGAACGGCTATCCGCCTGAGCATCGGGGAGTAGGTGAACCGGAGGCAGAGGCATGATGCGTAACCTGGTTAACGAGGCTAGTGTTGCGGTTTTTTGTGGCTAAGGCGTTACCCTCACGCCTTGGCCCGTTTCGCCGCCGCCACCTATACTTGGATGCCAGGCAGACCTGGGCGTTTTACCGGCCAAGCATGTATTCGTGTGTTGCAGGCTGCCTGCTGTCACTGGTAACCACCGCGAGAGATGTACCACCTTGATCCCGCTTTAGCGCATCAACCTGACATCAGATTCAGAGCTCGGCAATAACTCGCGACGGCTCTGTATGCACATCTGCATCTGGACGTGGTCTGGCCCGTGGATAAACAACCCAATTTTTAGAATTAAGCGTACCGGTTAATAAAGCCGCCGAATAATTGATCCTAACAGGAGTATGAATGCCTTTTCTTCAGGCAGCGAAAGCGCGGTTGTATGCAAGTATTCAGCAATACGCTCCTGCGCTTGCCACTGGTGGTCATCGTTTTGCTCGGTCGCCTATGGGTGTGTGGTCTCATTATCGGCTGGGTATGTATCAGACGGTGGTTGATTTACCTGTTTACTCCCATCATGCCAACGCCCAGTTTGCCAGGGCGGCTTCGTTAACCGCGCAGGGTGAGGCTGAAAAGGCCGAGGCTGTGGCGCGCTCGCTGCTGGAAAGCGGTTTGCTGGGGCGTCGTGAGCCCGCCTTTATTCAGGCAATCGCGGCGTTTTCACCCCTTTGGCTGAATCGCTGTGTGATAGTGCCCGTTTGCCTGAGGGGTTCGTTTTTACCGGCAGCGCTGGCGCTGCGTTTGGGGCAGGTAGATGTGGCTGAAACACGTTTGAGCGCTTACCTGAATGCTGTCACGCAGCCTGACCCTGAAGCGGTGTTGGTTGAAAGTAACCTGAAAGCTCAATCAACTAAGCAACAGGGCGCGTATCTTAACCGTTTTCTGGCAAGCCATGGGCTTGGAGAAGTTCAGCCTGTTGATGCGGCTGCGCCCATGGGCGTAATGAACCTGGCCACTGCCAGCGTCGAACAGGCTGGGCCGTTATCAGAGGGCCCGCTGGTCAGTGTCTTGATGACAACCTATTGCTCTGGTGCGCGAGCGGTGCGTGCGATTGAGTCTTTGTTGGCACAGCACCACCGCCAGCTGGAAATTATTGTGGTGGATGATGCCAGTTCGGATAACACCTTTGAGATGTTGCAGGCATGTGCTGAACACGATAGCCGGGTAAGGTGTTATCAATTGCCTAAAAACGTGGGTACTTATGTGGCTAAAACCTATGGCCTACAGCGCGCAAATGGGGAGTTTATTACCTGCCATGATTCTGATGATTGGTCTCACCCAGAGAAAATCAGTCGCCAGCTAGCACCTATGTTGGCATCCAGGAAGGTTATTGCAACAACCTCCAGATGGGTAAGGTTGAGTGATGACGGGCAGTTTTTTGTGCGCCAGACGGCGCCGTTCACACGTTTGAACCCGTCTTCACCCTTGTTCAGACGTGAGGTGATTGAGCAAATGGGTGGTTGGGATCTGGTGCGTACCGGTGCAGATAGTGAATTTCTGGCGCGGTTGAAATTGCATTTTGGCAAAAGGGCTGTCAAGGGGCTGACGCTGCCTTTGGCCTTTGGGGCGCATCGGGATGATTCCTTGATGACGGCCAAGGAAACCGGCCACCAGGAAAACGCGGTGTCACCTCAACGTTTGGCCTATTGGGAGAGCTGGAGCCGGTGGCATATTTACCAATTACGCAACAGGCAACCGCTGCGCGTGGCGCCAACAGGTGTCGAGCGGGCATTTGCAGCGCCTGAGAGTATTCAGGTGCCCCAGGAAGACATACAAGCGTTGTTGGTAGACAACGGCTGATTATTTGTCTTGTTTGCTATAGGTGGGCGAGCGTACGCGGTTGATGTGTTTATGCTTCGGGAATCGGTGGATTGCGTCGTCATCCGTCGGTGGGTTTATTGATTGATTCAGGTTATGTGCCGGGCGTATGCCGCCGAGAATCCACCCTAAGGGTTATGATGATCTCTGGGTATTTCGTAGGGTGGCTTCGCGAAGCAATTCATCACAAGGCAGCGTCAGACGCTGTAAAATAAACAGACTCTTTTGTTGTTAATAGGTATGGGGACTTAAAGGATCATTTTGATGACGCAAGTACATAAAGCCATTATCCCGGTTGCCGGTTTTGGTACCCGGCTACTGCCGATCAGCAAGGCCATTCCCAAGGAAATGGTGCCCGTGGTGGATCGCCCCTTGATTCAGCACGTGGTGGAAGAAGCGCTGGCGGCGGGTATCAATGAGATTATTCTGGTCACGCGGGCGGGCAAGTCTGCCATTGAGGATCATTTTGATGGGCATTTTGAGCTTGAGCATTCACTGGCCAGCAAGGGTAAGAATGCCCTGCTGGAAACCTTGTCGGCCATTTCGCCCAAACAGCTGAAAGTGACCAGTGTGCGTCAGCCCAATGCTCAGGGGCTTGGGCACGCCATTTACTGTGCGGCTCACTTGCTGGATGAAAACGAGCCTTTTGCGGTGATCCTACCGGATGTGCTGGTCAAGCCTCAGGTGGCAAGCAGCGCTTGTGACCTGGGCGATATGGTGGGGCGTTGGAATGCTAACCAAGCGGCCCAGATCATGGTGGAAGCCGTGCCGAAAGAAGATGTGCAGCGCTATGGTATTGTGGACTGCGATGAGCCTGACGCCGGTGAAAGTGCCGATATGCGCGGTGTGGTTGAAAAGCCTACGCCTGAGGAAGCGCCTTCCTGTCTTTCTGCTGTGATTGGTCGCTATGTATTGCCGTATCGCATTATGGAGCTGTTACGCGATCAGCCGCCCGGCGCGGGTAACGAGATCCAGCTGACGGATGCCATCGACCGCTTGATGCAGGAAGGCCAGACTGTGCAGGCATTCCGCATGCTCGGGCGCACGTTTGATTGCGGCCACATCGAAGGCTGGCTACAGGCAAATACGCTGCTAGCCCGCGAGGCCGGGTACGAGGTGTAGCCCTTACCAACTCTGCCACTGATGAGCACGGATAACCACGGATACATCCTTTTTTATGCCATGGACGCTCACGGACGACACGGACAAGAAAAATTCAAAAACAAAATCTTAAAAGGTTTTTTTGGGTTTTAGGCTTGCGTCCGTGTTTTACGTGAGCGTCCGTGGCGCTATAGACCTTGCTCGATAAACCTCTAATTTATTGTTTAAGCGCGGCCATGTGGAGTCTGCGGAAGGCGCTACCGCTATGCTATTCTGATGTTAATTAAGTGATATCATTTCGAGGTCGTTGTCATGCGATTTGAAGAGCTTATTGCTAAGGTCAGCCGTCTTCCCGCTGTTCGTCAACAAGAGGTGATGGATTTTGTCGCTTTTCTGGAGCAGCGCTATGGAGAAGCCTCTGAGAGTGCCGAAGCCGATTGGTCGGAGAACCAGTTTCAAGCCATGAGCTTGGATCAAGCCATGCGTGGGCTTGAAGAGGAGCCAGAACTCTACTCCGAGTATGACTTGAAGGAACGCTGGCAATGAAGCGTGCCGGGCAGATTGCGTTGATGCCGTTTCCTTACACGGATTTGAAAAGCAGTAAGAAGCGCCCCGTACTTCTATTGCGTCAATTAAATGACACCTGGGATGACTGGTTGGTGTGCATGATCCGTCTCAGTTACATCAGGCTAATCCAAGCCTGGACTGGGTGCTGATGCCTGATGATGAAGCGTTTTCTGCATCGGGTTTAAAGGTCGCTAGCGTATTTCGTCTCTCGCGGCTTGCGGTGTTAGACGGTGCTCTTCTGTTGGGGCAGTTAGGGACACTTTCCGATGCGCGTCTACATCAGCTTCGCTATCGACTGGGTACTTGGATAGCGAGTGACCGTTAGTTCAGCCACGGATAAAACCTTTTTTATGCCACGGACGCTCACGGACGAAAACCTAAAACCCCCAAAAATCTCTTAGGGTTCTATTTTTTGAATTGTTCTTGTCCGTGTCGTCCGTGAGGGTCCGTGGGAGAGCTGGCTTTGTATGTGTTTTCTGTGTGTGTCTATGGCAAAATTTTTTTACAATTAGCAAAAATACCCTAGGGCTAGATTTTTATGCGTAAGTATTTCGGTACTGATGGTGTACGCGGGCGTGTTGGCGAGTTTCCGATGACGCCGGACTTTGCAATGAAGCTGGGCTGGGCGGCAGGCCAGGTGTTGGGGGCAGAAGGGGTCAGCGAGGTGTTGATTGGCAAGGATACCCGGGCGAGCGGCTATATGCTGGAGTCGGCCATGGAGTCGGGCTTTTCTGCCGCTGGTGTGAATATTGCGCTGGTCGGCCCGCTGCCGACGCCTGCGATTGCTTATCTTGCCACTACTTTTCGTGCCAATGCGGGGGTGGTGATCAGCGCTTCACATAACCCGTTTTACGATAACGGCATCAAACTGTTTGCGCAATCTGGCCTGAAACTGACCGATCAGCAGGAGCATGAAATCGAGCAGTGGCTGGATCGTGCGTTTGAAGACGGCATGACCTGCGTCAGTTCTGAAAAACTGGGTAAGGCGCGGCGCATTGATGACGCGGCGGGGCGTTATATTGAGTATTGCAAATCTCATTTTCCTGGCCAGCAGAACCTCAACGGCTTGCGGGTGGTAGTGGATAGCGCTAATGGTGCGGCTTATAAAGTCGGACCGGCCGTCTATCGCGAATTGGGTGCCGAGGTGATCAGCCTGCACGACCAGCCGGATGGGGTGAATATCAACCATCAGTGCGGCGCAACGGATCTGGCCAGCCTGCGGGCTGCGGTGATCGAAAAACGCGCTGATCTGGGCATTGCGCTGGATGGTGATGCTGACCGCCTGATGATGGTGGATCACACCGGAGCTGAAGTGGATGGCGATGAACTGCTATTCCTGATGGCGCGTGAGGCTCAGGCAGAAGGCTACACCGGTGGCATTGTAGGTACCCAGATGAGTAACCTGGGGCTTGAGCTGGCGCTGGCTGAGCGTGGCATTCCGTTCAGACGGGCCAAAGTAGGCGACCGTTATGTCATGGAGCAACTGAAAGAAACCGGCTGGCGCATTGGCGGTGAGGGTTCCGGGCACCTGCTGAGCCTGGATCATGCTTCAACCGGGGATGCGATTATTGCTTCAGTACGCGTACTGGCGTCGTTACAGAAGCGTGGCATTAACCTGTATACCGCCAAACAAGGGATGCGCAAGCTGCCGCAGACATTGATCAACGTACGCTACCAGGCCGAGCAGGGGGTTGACCCATTGGATGTCGAGGCGGTTAAAACAGCTGTTACCAATGTTGAGAAGCATCTGGGAGAAACGGGGCGTGTGCTGTTGCGTAAATCGGGTACCGAGCCACTTATCAGGGTCATGGTAGAAGCCGAAGATGCCCAGATGGCACACCGCTGCGCCCGTGAAATTGCCGATGCGCTGGGGTGAAAAACACTTAGGCCACAGATAAAATCTGTTGGGCCACGGATACACACGGATCAACACAGATAAGGACAAATTCAGAACCCAAAAGATTTTAAGGTTTTATCCGTGGCTATCCGTGTGCATCCGTGGCTGCTTGAAGAGAGGAGTGAGGTATGAGCGATCAGGATATACGCTGGCGTCAGCGTTTTGAGAATTTCAAAAAGGCTCATGCTCAGCTTAATAGTGCTTTGTCATTGATGCATGAACGTTCATTGAGTGAACTTGAAAAACAGGGAACCATTCAGGCCTTCGAATTTACCTATGAGCTTGCCTGGAATTTGTTGCGTGATTATTTGCTCTGGCAAGGAGAAACGATCGCAGGGTCAAGAGATGCCATTCGTAATGCGTTTCAGGCAGGTCTGATCAGTGACGGACATACCTGGATGGCGATGTTGCAGGATAGAAATCGCACTGTGCATACCTATAATGAAGCAACGGCTAATGAAATTCTGGCTAACCTTGAACAGCGCTACGCATTACTTCTTGATGATCTTGAAGAAACGTTCGTGCAGCTTGAAATTCAACAAGGTGGTTTGGCTCAAGGAAAGCCAGCATGACTTCTCGCTTTGGCCTATCACTCGGCGATATTGAAAAACTGCAATCTGTACTCTCACGGTACGTGGGCATTCAGAAGGCAGTGATTTATGGCTCACGTGCTAAGGGTAATTATCGTGCTTCGTCAGATATCGACATCACCTTGATAGGACGCTTGGATTGGCAGACGTTTAATCGCTTGGAAATGGAGCTTGATGACTTACTGCTGCCTTATAAAATTGACCTGTCTATCTATGATCAGATTGAGAACAATGAACTAAAATCACATATTCAGCGCGTCGGCAAGGTGCTGTTTTCTAAACAAGAATAAAAGAGGGCAGATTCAAGTTAATTCTTGGCCACGGACACTCACGGAAAACACGGACGAAAACCTAAAAATCTTTTTATTCTTGTTCTTGTCTTTGTCCGTGTCGTCCGTGAGGGTCTGTGGCCAGACAGGTTTTATTCTATTCACTACTCACTACTCACTATTCACTACTCACTACTCACTACTCACTACTCACTACTCACTACCAACAGGAAACACTATGTGCGGCATTGTCGGCGCGATCGGCGCAACGGAATGTATCCCTTTTCTGCTTCAGGGCCTGAGAACACTCGAATACCGTGGCTATGATTCTGCTGGGCTTGCGGTGCTTAACAACGGCTTGCAGCGTGCTCGAGCCAAGGGGCGAGTGGCTGAGCTTGAGGCGCGTGTAGCTGAACAGCAGCTTTCGGGGCAAGTGGGTATTGCCCATACGCGCTGGGCCACTCATGGTGTGCCGGCAGAGCATAATGCGCATCCGCATATTTCTACCGGTCTGGCGGTAGTGCATAACGGCATCATCGAAAATTACGAAGCGTTGCGCTCCACGCTGCAAACGCTGGGGTACGAATTTACCTCTGATACGGATACTGAAACCATCGCGCACCTGATCCGTGCCTGCCTGAAAGGTGAGCTTGATGGTACAGAGCCAGCGGGTGATCTTTTCTCTGCGGTGCAATCTGCTGTTGCGCGTTTGCAGGGGGCCTTTGCACTGGCGGTGATCAGTGAGGATGAAACGGATACTCTGATAGTGGCCCGTCAAGGTTCACCGTTAATGCTGGGTGTTGCCGATGATGGCCATTATGCGGCATCGGACGCGTCGGCTTTGCTGTCGGTGACCAGGCGTATGATGTATCTGGAAAACGGCGACGTGGCCAAACTGACCCGCGATTCCATTTTTCTGATAGACGCTAGTGGTCAACAGGTGGAGCGTGAGGTCATCACTTCCAGTCTTTCTGCCAATGCGGTCGAACTGGGTGAGTTCAACCACTATATGCAGAAGGAAATCTTTGAACAGCCTCAGGCGCTGGGTAACACGCTTGAGATGATCAGTGGGGCGGGCAAGCTGGAACCCGGTATTTTCGGCGCTGAGGCCGCTGAGGTATTTCAGCAGGTAGATTCGGTGCTGATTATTGCCTGTGGTACTTCCAGCTATGCGGGCATGACCGCCAAGTACTGGATCGAGCAGGTAGCGGGTCTGCCGTGCAATGTCGAGATTGCCAGCGAATACCGCTACCGGGTGAGTGTGGCCAACCCGCGTCAACTGGTGGTGGTGATTTCTCAATCTGGAGAAACGGCAGATACCTTTGCCGCGCTTGAACATGCCAAGGCGCAGGGCCATACGCACACACTTGCGATCTGTAACGTGCCGGAATCCGCGATTGTGCGTGAAACCGCGCTGCGTTTTATTACTCGCGCAGGGCCGGAAATCGGTGTGGCCTCCACCAAGCATTCACCACTCAATTAAGCGCGCTTTTTCTGTTAACGCTCTTGCTGGCCAAGGCCAATCAGCGTTTGAGTGAGCCGGATGAAAAAGCCTACCTGGATGAATTGCGCCATCTGCCTGTGGCTGTGGAAAACGTGCTGGAACTGGAGCCCAGCATTAAGGCCTGGGCCAAGCATTTTGCCAACAAGCACCATGCTCTTTTCCTGGGGCGTGGTCGCCACTATCCGATTGCCCTGGAAGGCGCGCTTAAACTGAAGGAAATCAGCTATATTCATGCGGAGGCCTATCCAGCTGGTGAGCTCAAGCATGGCCCTCTGGCGCTAGTGGATGCAGAGATGCCGGTCGTAGTAGTGGCGCCTAATGATGAGTTGCTTGAGAAGCTCAAGGCCAATATGCAGGAAGTCAGCGCCCGAGGTGGCCAATTGTATGTATTTGCCGATGGCGATAGCCAGGTGGCTTCCTGTGAAGGCGTGAACGTACTGCAAATGCCTGAGCATTATGGCCTGCTTTCGCCTGTGCTGCATGTGGTGGCGCTTCAGCTGCTGTCTTACCACGTTGCTCTGGTTAAAGGGACTGACGTAGACAAGCCCCGTAATTTGGCCAAGAGTGTGACGGTTGAGTGACAGCGAGGAAGTCTTTCCTGCAAAATAGAGCGAGTCACGCTTATCGATTGACTATGCAATGACGTGAGTAAACACAGACGATGCTAAAAATCGCTATAAATGGCTTGTTTAAAACAGTGGTAAAGGCATCTGATGTGGTACAGCAGTGGTTGAGCAAGCAATTCTCTGGAAAGCCTTTCTGGCATAGAGAACCTGTGTTGCAGCCTGGCAAACCAGGGAATCAGTTACAGTTCGATCTGGTTGGCGAGCGGCCCTGGCCAGGCTGGAATATGATTGAACTGCATGTCGATGAAGGTGCCATGTATGGTGTGGCTATCATTCTGGTAGAAACGCGCCACAAAAAGTTCCAACTGGGTATTCCTGTTCAGCCGGGGAAAATAGCTAAACGGCTTGTTTTCATCCCTTTAGGTGTGAGGCGCATTTCACTGGCGACCTCCAATGCTTCAAATACCCTTAAGATAAAGCGCCTGCGTTGGGTGTGGCTGACGCCATGGTTTGCTCATGACCGGCTAGCGCGACGTTTATCAAGTATTCATCCTGATTACAAAGGTATGGGGGTGAGTGAGGTTAAACGAGCCTTGCACCGTGAATCTGTTGCGCGTGGCTGTCGGTGAAAGAGTGTAGCGCTGGCGGAACATACCCAAACCTTTATGCGTGCCAGTACACAATATGGCTACACTCATTGGGTTAGCAGCGTTGAGCCAGATTTATGTCGATTGGCTGAAAATTGGTTATATTCCGATGAGAAAGCCTCTCCTACATTCGCCATTCTTTTGCCTTTGCATGACGTTGAGTTTGAGCGCGTTGGCATGGCGGGCCTTAAGCAAACACTGCTTTCGTTGATGGCTCAGCGTTATTCCAAGTGGGAAGTCAGCATTGCACTTCCTGCTACGCTGAATGCCAAACAGGTAGCAGCTATTCGTCTGTTGGCTCACAATATATGCGCTAGCGCGGCCTATGTGAGCATTTGTCAGCAAGCCTCGTTAGCCGCTTTGACGCGTCATGCGTTTATTCAATCCTCTGGCGAAGGCACCTTATTTTTATCACCGGGTGATATTCTTGCACCGCTGGCACTCAGCCGTATAGCGGATGCCTGGCTCGAAGCGCCGAGCTGCCAGCTGTTCTATGCCGATGAGGATGTGGTCGATAATGAAAAGCGGCGATCCCAGCCGTCCTTCAAGCCTGAATGGAATCCCGATCTGCTGCTCTCAACCCATTATGTTGGCAGAATGGCGGTCTATAAACGACGTATTTTATGGCGCCTTGAAGTCTATCAGGAGATCGGTGGGCGTGTGCGCAGTGATATGCGGCGTGATGATCTGGATTATGCTCGCGCATTGCGCTTTTTGGCTTGGCTGTCCCAACGGGAAACTTCGACGGTGGGTACGGTCAAGCGTTTACCCTGGATGCTGTACCATCGCCATATTGCTCACCATAAAGCAGACCAGAAGCGCTTGGATTATATCCCCTTACTGGTCGAAGACTGGGTAAAGCTCACCTTGCCGGGGTGTGAAGCAAGGGTGAGTCATGGCCAATTACCCTTTAGCGCTCATGTCCGATGGCCCCTTGGTGAAAGGCCACCGTTAGTCAGTCTGCTGGTGCCTACCCGCGATGGCGTCGACATCCTCAGGCCTTGTGTCGACCGTATCCTAGCGCTGACGCACTACCGTCATTTCGAGCTATTAATTCTTGATAATCAGAGTACTTGCCCGCAAACATTGGCTTATCTGGCGGATGTTGCAGCGCGCGATTCACGCGTTAAGGTATTGCATTGGCATCATCCGTTTAACTATTCGGCGATTAATAATTTCGGCGTGCGTCACGCTAATGGCGACATCATTGGCATGGTGAATAACGATATTGAGCCGATCAATGGCGATTGGTTGAGCGAGATGGTTGGGCAGGTATTACGCCCTGACATCGGCTGTGTCGGGGCAAAGCTGTATTACCCGAATGGAACCCTGCAACACGGTGGCGTCATTCTTGGATTGGGTGGCGTGGCTGGCCATGCGCACCGCTTCTTTCCGCGTCAGGCGGAGGGTTATTGCGGACGGTTGAAACTGACCCAGAATCTAACCGCAGTTACTGGCGCCTGTCTTTTAGTGCGCAAGGACGTATTCTACGAAGTGGGCGGGCTAAATGAGCAGAAACTGGCGGTTACCTTCAATGATGTGGACCTATGCCTGAAAGTTTACAAAGCGGGATATCGAAATCTGTGGACGCCTTATGCAGAACTTTATCATCATGAATCGATTTCGCGTGGGGCTGATAATACGCCTAAAAAGCGCACTAGAAGATTGAGGGAAATGGCTTACATGCGTCGAACCTGGAGAGATCTGCTGAATCATGATCCTGCCTATAACCCTAACCTTACCTTGGCGTATGAGGATTTTTCGTTGCGTTAGGCGAGTGAGGAGTGAGGAGTGAGGAGTGAGCGCTGGTTAGTATTAAGCGATGGGGCGCGGCCGACCGAGGATATCTATTTCCTTGAATCAGCCGCGCCCCTTTTTGCAGATTTCTGGCAACGGTTGGGGAGAAAATAGACGAAGGAAATAAGATGTTTTCTGAGCGATTTGGGCTATCTGTTTTGGTTACTCGACATGCACGTGAACGAATGTTTCAAAGAGGGGTCTCGGAGATTGAGCTGCATGATCTATTAGAAACAGGAGTAACACGTTATAAAGATGACAGTCGGTTATGGATAGCTAAAGAGTTTGATTTTCGGAGTGATAATTTGCTTCGTGTGGCTGTAACATTAGAGGCTCGATTGGTAGTTAAAACGGTAATGCACTATTTCGAAGGGGAGTAATTTCATGAGAACAACTTACGATGACGCTGATGATATTCTTGTGCTCCATCTTTCTGAAAAGCCGATAGTGAAAGAAGTTTCTCAGGATTGGAATACCCATATAAGCTATGCGAACGACGGGTCGATTGTTGAAATTGTGATTCTTGAGGCGTCTAAGCAAGGCGCATGGCCATTGTTGAGAAGCTATGCAGCATGACAAGTCGCGAGTAGTAAGGTTGACATCACTATATTCTTTAAAAGAATCATAAAATTATTTTTTATTCTTTTATGTTCTTTTCGTTGGCGGTCTATCATGGTGGCATTCTCCATCTTTTAACAGAGGAGGTGCGATCATGGCGTATTCCGCCCATCACACTGAACATGCATCACCTGTTACTGGCATCACCCGTTTTGAACCATCGTCCGCTGAGCTGGGTGCTGCTAACACAGTATTGGAGCAGCAGCCCGCTGAGGCGCGGGTTGAGTGGGCGTTGGAACACCTGCCGGGAGCGTTTGTACTGAGTTCCAGCTTTGGTATTCAGTCGGCGGTTCTCTTGCATCTGGCGACCCGTATCAAGCCAGACCTGCCGGTGTTACTGGTAGACACCGGCTACCTGTTCAAAGAGACCTATCAGTTTATTGATACCCTTACTGAGCGCTTGCAGCTGAACCTGCAGGTCGTGACTCCGCAGATGTCGCCCGCGCGGCTGGAAACTCTTTACGGCAAACTCTGGGAACAGGGTGCCGAGGGGATTAACGGCTACAACCAGCTGATGAAGGTCACGCCTATGGAGCAGGCATTGGAAGATCTTCAGGTGGGCACCTGGTTCGCCGGGTTGCGTCGCCAACAATCCGGTTCTCGTCAGGCCCGCCCGGTAGTAGAGCAGCGTCAGGATGGCCGCTATAAGGTCTACCCGCTGATTGACTGGGATAACCGCGATATCCACCGTTACCTGACCCGCCATGAGTTGCCCTACCACCCACTGTGGGAAGAAGGCTACGTGACCGTCGGCGATTGGCACACCAGCCAGCCCCTACGCCCCGGCATGCAGGAAGAAGATACCCGCTTCTTCGGCCTGCAGCGCGAATGTGGTTTGCATGTTTGAGGGTGGTGAATGGTGAGTAGTGAATGGTGAGTAGTGAATGGTGAGTAGTGAGTAGTGAATGGTAAGTAGTAACATCTCACGACTCACGACTCACGACTCACGATCCACTAAAACGGAAACACCAGCGGGGTCAGGATCAGCACGGCGGCGGAGTAGACAAGACTGACGGGTAAACCGGTTTTTAGAAAGTCGCTGATGCGGTAACGCCCGGGTGAGTAGACCATCAGGTGGGTCTGGTAGCCAAAGGGAATCAAAAAGCAGGCGCTGGCGCCGTAGGCAACCGCCATAACAAACGGCAGCGGGTCGGCGCCAAAGGCTTGGGCGGTACTCCAGGCCACGGAAATGCCAACGCTGCAGCGGCGTTGTTGGTAACGGTTTCGGTCAATAGCAGGGTGAGAAGGTAGCAACCAATAAAGGCCGCATAGATCCCATAGTCACTGAACATGGCCTGCATGCCTTCCGTGAGCAGAGCCGCTGCGCCTGAGGCTTCCAGCGCCTGGGCGATGGCCAGCGCTGAACCAATGATCAGCCATAGCTCAAACGGAAAGCGGCGGCGCAACTCGGTCACGCTGAGCACCTTGCCGACCAGTAAGCCGCCAAGTAGCAGCATCAGGCCGTGAAATAGCGGTAAAAGGTTAAAGGTCGCAAGCCCGATCACGGCCATAAAACCGCTGAGCGTCAGCAGGCTCTCACGCCGATTGAGTTGGGGGCGTTTGAAACTGCCGCTGAGCAGGTGGAAGTTGCGGTCCAGATTGCGATGCTGGCGAAAATCGGCGCTGACCGCCAGAAGTAAGCAATCACCTACGCGCAGTGGAATCTTGCCCAGCTGGCCTTCAAGACGCTTTTCTCCCCGCCTTATGCCCACCACGCCCGCGCTGAACATGCTACGGAAATCCACATCCTGCAGGGTTTTGCCGGGCAGTTCTGATTCATGAGAAATCACCACTTCCACCAGGTTGGTGGCCAGTACATCGTCGGCCTGATGCCCGAACAGAGTCAGGCCGGGAAAGCGCTGCAGGGCCTGAACCTTGTTGGTTTCGCCGGTAAACACCAGGGTGTCGTCGGGCTGCAGCAGCTCATCCGGTCCCACTGGGCTGATCAGGCGGCCATGGCGCTCGATTTCCAGTAGGTAAAGACCTTCCAGGCGGCGCAGGCCGTTGTCCTCGATGCTTTTACCCACCATGGGTGAGTTGGCATGCAGGTCGGCGGCCAGAAAATAGGAGAGCTTTTCATCGGTGTCTTCAGGGTGATGGTGAGGCAGTTTCTGAGCGCGCCAGAGCAGTACACCAAAGGTGATCAGGGCCACGGGCAGCCCAACCAGTGCAAATTGGAACATGCCCAGCTCGCTGCCGTTGGCATTCAGATAGAAAGAATTGACCACCAGGTTAGTGGAGGTACCGACCAGGGTGGTGACACCGCCGAGAATGGAGGCATAGGACAGCGGAATCAGCAAACGCGAAGGGGCGATACGCGACTGGCGCGATATGGCCCCAGAAAGGCCGCTACCACGGCCGTATTGTTCAAAAACGCGGAAAGCACCGCTGTGGTGCCCATCAGGCGCGCCGTTGCGAAGCGTGGGCTGCCCTTGAGCAGGTGACTGGAGAGCCAGTCAAGCAGCGGGGAACGTTCCAGGGCCAGCGATACCAGCAACAGGAGCAATAGCGTTGCCAGCGCCGGGTTGGTGTATTGGGCCAGCAGAACGGAGGTGTCCACCAGGCCAGCGACCAGGTAGGCGCCTGCCAGGCTGACAAAGGCTGTTGCCGGTTTGACTTTTCCGCTGATCAGACTGGCAAGCAGCACAGCGATGGAAGCGAGAACCGCCCAGGGCGTCATTGGTCATTATCCTTGCATGTGAACGGGTGACTTGCTCAATTTTACGCAGCCTTTTATGATGGTGTCTAACAGTTGATTGGAAATAGCGTTTATTTGTAATTTTTATGCATGTATAACAGTGAGTTAAAGATTTTTAAATGACTAAACATTTATCGCCTGAAAAGCTGAATGAGCGCCGCATCAAAGCGGTTCAGCTGCGCTTGGACGGTCTCACTGTGGTGCAGGTATGTGAACGCACAGGGCTTTCTGCACCCACTGTTTCTGCTGCCTGGAAAGCGTTTCGTGAAGGAGGATGGGCAGCGGTGCCCGTTAGGCCTCGTGGCCGCCATAAAGGGCAGGCCAATGTGCTGGCGCCTGCATTGAAAGCAACGCTATGGCAATGCCTACATGAGCTGCCACCTGTGGGCGAGCCTGGATGGAATAGCGCCGATCTGGCGCAGTGCCTTGAAAAAGCGCATAGCCAGCCGGTTAGCCAGCGGGCGGTGGAGCACTGGTGGGAGGAAGAGCATCTAAAGCGCGAGGCCTGGCCGCTGGGTTCCTTGAGCAAGGAGCGCTCAATGCGTGGCCGTTGGTATCGCCAGGCGGTCGCCCCTGTGTTCAAACAGCTCAACAGCGCCGCGCAGCGCTGGCAGGGTGGAGTACGCCATCTGTCACATCCTGATGGCTCCCTCTATCAAATCTATTTACATGGTTCTCGCGGCCGGTTGTGGATGCGCTCTTTCAGGCGCCCGCCGGTGGCTGAGGATTATCTGATAACGCTGAAGGCACTGGCCGCCAATGGCCCGGCTGCGCTGGTGTTTCACGGTGCTGCCTTGAGCGCTGCCCCTGAGCTAACGGCGTGGCTGGCCGCTCAGCGGGATTTTTGGCTGGTGCCTGTACCCGCCGATATTGGCCTGGTGCCCGGCGAATCTGTTCGCGCTGGCGCAAAAAGTACTGTTTTTAATAACTGTATTTCCAATGGCTGTGTTCCTCATAACCGGGCTTCCAACAACCCTGATTCCAATAGCAAGCAGGTAAAACGATGACATCTCTTACCCATTTACAACGTCTGGAGGCAGAAAGCATCCAGATCATGCGGGAAGTGGTCGCCGAGACCGACAATCCCGTGATGCTTTATTCTGTCGGCAAGGACAGTGCAGTCATGCTGCACCTGGCACGTAAGGCGTTTGCACCCTCGCCACCGCCTTTTCCGCTGATGCACGTCGACACACGCTGGAAATTCCGGGCCATGTACGAATTCCGTGATGATATGGCGCGTGATATCGGCATGGAGCTGATTGTGCATATCAACCCGGAAGGGGTTGAGAAAAACGTTAATCCGTTTACCCATGGGTCGGCGATTCATACCGAGATCATGAAGACCGAGGGTCTGAAGCAGGCGCTGGATAAATACGGCTTTGATGCAGCCTTTGGGGGCGCCCGCCGCGACGAGGAGAAATCCCGCGCCAAAGAGCGTGTCTTCTCTTTCCGTACCGCCCAGCATCGCTGGGACCCGAAAAACCAGCGCCCTGAGCTGTGGAAAATCTACAACACCCGCAAGCACAAGGGTGAGTCGATTCGTGTCTTCCCACTGTCCAACTGGACGGAACTGGATATCTGGCAGTATATCTATCTGCAGAACATTCCGATTGTGCCGCTTTACTACTCTGCCGAGCGTCCTGTGGTTGAACGTGATGGCACCCTGATCATGGTCGATGATAAGCGTATGCCGTTGGAGCCGGGTGAGGTGCCGATGATGCGCAAGGTGCGTTTCCGTACCCTGGGCTGCTACCCGCTGACCGGCGCCATTGAGTCGGAAGCCGACACGCTGCCGGCGATTATTCAGGAAATGCTGTTAACCAATACCTCGGAACGTCAGGGGCGCGTGATCGATAACGACAGCGCCGCCTCGATGGAGAAGAAAAAGCAGGAGGGCTACTTCTAATGGCACATTCATCCGATATGATCGCCGCCGACATCGAGGGCTATCTGAAGTCCCATGAGAGTAAGGGGCTGCTGCGCTTTATCACCTGTGGCAGCGTTGATGACGGCAAGAGCACCCTGATTGGCCGCCTGCTGTTTGAATCCAAGCTGCTGTTTGAAGACCAACTGGCTTCCATCGAAGCGGACTCCAAAAAGTATGGCACCCAGGGCGGGGATATGGATTTTGCCCTGCTGGTGGATGGCCTGGCGGCAGAGCGTGAGCAGGGCATTACCATCGATGTTGCCTACCGCTTTTTCTCTACCGACAAGCGTAAGTTTATCGTTGCGGATACCCCCGGCCACGAACAGTACACCCGTAATATGGTCACCGGTGCCTCCAATGCGGATGCCGCCATCCTGATGGTGGATGCGCGTCATGGCATCATGACCCAGACCCGTCGCCACAGCTTTCTGATGTCGCTGATGGGAATGCGTAGGGTGATCGTGGCCATCAACAAGATGGACCTGGTTGATTATTCCAAGGCCCGCTTTGATGAAATCGTCGAGGAATACCGCGAGTTTGCCAAGCAGTTGGGCCTGGAGAATATTACTTTCATCCCGATGTCGGCGCTCAAGGGCGATAACGTTATCGAGCATAGCGCGAAAATGCCCTGGTACCACGGCACGACTCTGATGGGGTATCTGGAAACCGTGGAGGTGGATGACGAGCGGCTGCAGCGCAATCCCTTCCGCATGGCCGTTCAGTGGGTCAATCGTCCGAACCTGGATTTCCGCGGTTTTACCGGGATGATTTCCAGCGGTGTGATCACGCCGGGCGATGAAATTCGCGTACAGCCGTCAGGTAGCACCAGCAAGGTATCGCGCATCTATACCTATGATGGCGACCTGGAACAGGCTGTGGCAGGGCAGTCGGTCACGCTGCTGATGGAAGATGAAATTGATATCTCTCGTGGCGATATTATTTCTGGTGTGGATTCGCCCGCGCAGACCGCTGACCAGTTTGAAACCTCGCTGGTGTGGATGCATGACGAACCGCTGCTGCCTGGCCGCCCTTACCTGATGAAGCTGGGCACTCAGACGGTGTCGGCGACCGTCACCGATATCAAGTATCAGGTCAACGTCAATACCCTGGAGCATACCGCCAGCAAGCAGCTGGATCTGAATGCCATTGGTGTGTGCACCCTGAGCCTGAACAAGGCGGTGGCGTTTGACCCCTACAAGGAAAATCAAGATACCGGTGGCTTTATCCTGATCGACCGTATGACCAACAATACGGTCGGGGCGGGCATGCTCAACTTTGCTCTGCGCCGTAGCCAGAATATCCACATGCAGCATGTGGATATCGGCAAGCCGCAGCGCGCGGAAGCCAAGGTGCAAAAGCCAGCGGTCTTGTGGTTCACCGGCCTTTCCGGGGCAGGCAAGTCAACCATTGCCAACCTGGTTGAGCAGAAGCTTTATGCTCAGGGCCAGCATACCTATCTGCTGGACGGCGATAACGTGCGCCACGGCCTGAACCGCGATCTTGGCTTTACCGATGCTGACCGGGTCGAGAATATCCGCCGTGTCTCTGAAGTGGCCAAGCTGATGGTGGATGCTGGCCTGATTGTGCTGACAGCCTTTATTTCACCGTTCCGCAGCGAACGCCGTATGGCGCGCGACCTGCTGGACGAGGGTGAGTTCATCGAGATCTTTGTTGATACGCCGCTGGATGTTGCTGAAGAGCGCGACCCCAAAGGGTTATACAAGAAGGCGCGTCGCGGTGAGTTGCAGAACTTCACCGGGATTGATTCTGCTTATGAAGCACCTGAGTCAGCGGAAATTCACCTGCATACGGCAAAAATGCAGCCGGAAGACGCCGCCGATGCGGTTATCAAGGCGCTGCGTGAACGCGGCCTGATTAACTGATAGCCGACTGACTTTCCCCGCTGGCCCTTGGCTGGCGGGTTTTTTTATGGGTTGAGCGACACACCATCGCAAGGACAAGAACATGGCAATAATTGACCAGGCGCTGTTGGAAAACGCTGAAGCGATTGCCCGCCAGGCAGGCGAGGCGATCATGACCGTCTACGCGCGGGAATTCAGCGTCGAAGAGAAAGAAGACAAGAGCCCCTTGACCGAAGCTGACAAAGCCGCCAATGAGATTATCGTTAAAGGTCTGAACGCCTTGCCTCATGGGATCCCGGTATTGTCGGAAGAAGACGAGGCGGGTTTTACAGGGGTAGATAACGATGGCCGCTATTGGCTGGTTGACCCGCTGGATGGCACCAAGGAGTTTATCAAGCGTAACGGTGAGTTTACCGTCAATATCGCCTTGATTGAGCAGGGCAAGCCGGTGCTGGGCGTCGTCATCGCGCCTGCTCTGGGAACCGCCTATCTGGCTGCTCAGGGCCTTGGTGCCGTCAAGGTGGATGACAATGGCCAGCGCCATGAGATTCAGGTGGCAGGCAAGCCTGCCGCTGGCACCTCCTGGCGCGTGGTTGGCAGCCGTTCTCACCCCAGCCCGGACCTGGCCGCCTGGTTAGACCAGCTCGATGCGCATGAAATGGTGCCGATGGGCAGTTCGCTTAAACTATGCGCCATCGCCGAAGGGGAAGCGGATGTCTACCCGCGCTTAGGTCCCACCTGTTTGTGGGATACCGCCGCCGCCCACGCCGTCGTCGAACAGGCCGGTGGCCGGGTAGAAACCCTGGAAGGCACGCCGCTGAGCTACGCCACCCCCGCTGAAAAACTCAACCCGCATTTTGTGGTATGGGGGGGATAAGTAAGCGCCCTGCGGGCTTGTGAGCGCCCTGCGGGCTTTAGGCTGATGAGAGGTGACTCCTCTCAAGCGCGAAGCGCGCTCACTCCTCCCTCCTCACTCTTTACTCAGCTGGTGCACGCTCATTTCGATGTGCTGGGGGCGTTGGAGCATGTTGATCAGCACGATGGCGCGCTCTTCGCCTTTGGTGCTTTTGAAGATGGCTTCGAGGTTCTTGAACGGCCCTTCCGTAATGGTGACTTTTTGCCCCGGAGTGAAGTAGCTGTGGATGCCTTCCTGCTTGTGAGGTTGCTGTTTGAGGGTTTCAATCAGCGCATCGGAGACGGGCACCGGGGTATCGCCAAAGGTCAGCAGCCTGAGCACGCCTCGGGTTGAGCGAATCGGCCGCCAGTTGCTGGCAATCTGATCCAGGCGGATAAACAGATAATGCGGAAACAGCGGTTCACAGACAGTGGTCAGTTTGCCGTTGCGTTTTCGCTGAGTATTCAGCACCGGGTGAAAAACGTCGTATGCCTGGTTGCCCAGATTTTCTGCCGCCCGGAATGATTCTCCCCCTTTGCACTGAATCACGTACCAGGCGGGTTCCGGGTTATTGATAGGCACGGACATGGACAATCCTTGTGGTTTCAAGCGTCACTTAATAAATCTGCCAAAGCATCCAGGGTCTGGTCAACCTGGGCTTGAGTATGCTCGCAGGAGATGAAAAAGCGTAAGCGAGCGCTTTTTCAGGCACTGCCGGGTGCAGAATGGGCTGAACATTCATTCCTTGCTCGAACAAGGCATGGGAGAGGTGGGCGGCGAGCGGCGAACTGCCCACAATCACCGGGACCACGGCCGCACCAATGCTGTGGCCGGTATCCATGCCGCGGGCATTGGCCTGTTCGAGAAAATAGCGTGAAATAGCCTGTAGTTTCTCGACTCGTTCGGGTTCCTCGGGCATCAGTTCCAGCACTTTGAGCGAGGGTGCCGCTACTTGAGCGGGCATGCCAACGCTATACAGGAAGCCAGGGGCGAAATAACGCAGGGTCTCGACCAGGGGCACGCTGCCAGCGATATAACCACCGCAACCCGAGAGCGTCTTGCTCATGGTGCCCATCCAGATATCCACATCGCCGGCGTCGATATTGAAATGCTCACGCAAACCAAGGCCGGTTTTTCCCAGCACACCGAAGGAATGGGCTTCATCGACCATCAGCCATGCCTGATGGCGGTTTTTCAATGCGACCAGGGCGGGCAGATCAGGAATGTCGCCATCCATGCTGTAGAGGCCTTCGACGACGATCAGGGTACGTTCGAACTGGTGACGATGGCGTTCCAGCAGGGCGTCGAGTGACGCCAGGTCGTTATGGCTAAAAGACATCCGCTTGGCGCCGGATAGCTGAGCGCCTACCAGTGAGCTGTTATGGATATATTCATCGTGAATGACCAGATCCTTTGGCCCTAGCAGGTAACCCAGGGTTGAGACATTGGTGGCGTGACCACTGACGAATACCACAGCATCATCAACCTGATAGGCCTTGGCAATGGCCTGCTCAAGTTGCTGATGAATCGGGCGCTCACCGGACACCACCCGGCTGGCAGATACCGAGGTGCCATAACGCTGTACGGCCTCGGTGGAGGCAAGATTGACTCTTGGGTCGCCGGAGTAGCCCAGATAGTTATAGCTGGCAAAGTTGATGCAGGTACGCCCGTCAATCACGCTGGTGGCGCCCGCCGTACCTTCATGCACCTTGAAGAAAGGGTCCTTGAGACCCAGCTGTTCAGCGCCCTGGCGCATCAGTGCAATCTGCTGATAGCCGGGGTGGGCATCAAAGCGAGTGAAGCGCTCAGGCACCTTGCGCGATGCAGGGCGCGACGATTGCCCAGACGGCCCCAATCCCGTATTGCCCGCGGTGCGGGGCGTGGGCCTTTGTCGAGCCTGTTCAAGCAATTGCCGTTTTAGTTCTGAGCGCTTCGCGGTCATGTTATTTCTCAAGTGGCAGTGGTTCGATCGGCTTCCAGGCCTTCTGCTCCATGACGAGCAGCGAGAGAGGCTAACGCATCCTGCGGAGCTTCTTCAACATCGTCGTCATTTTGCTGCAATTTATGAATCAGTACGGCAGCGAGCTTATCCAGAGTAGAGGCTTCACTCAACACCATGACGGAGATGGCAATGCCAAGACGGTTTTCGATGGCCGTCATCAGCTCAACGCCCATCAGTGAGTCAAAACCCATTTCGTAGACAGAGCGCTGAGGATCAATCTTGTCTTCCTCGATCAGCAGAATGCTGGCCAGTTCAGCGCGCAAAAGATCGACAACGGCGGTATGCAACTCGTCTGGCGAGAGCGTTTCGAGCAGCGCAAGAATATCACTACTGTCGCTGTCTGACTGCCCATCATCATCGCTGGTGCGGGCAATTTCCTTGAAGCGCGGTGTGTTGGCCGTAGGCAGGAAACGTGCCAAGGCATTCCAGTCAAGCTCCAGCACGCCCAGGCTGGGCGTTGCCAGAGGGGATAGCAGCATCTGTTCCAGCACCTTCAGGGCATCGTCGGAGCGTAGCGCCGAACCGCCCAGGCGCTCCTGCAGCGCATCCCGGGTACGAGTATTGCGAGCCAGGAAACCAACATCCTCAATGGCTCCCCAGCGTACACAGGTTGCCGGTTGGCCTTGCTGCCTGCGGGTTGCCGCAAAGGCTTCCAGCCAGTGGTTGGCGGCCACATAGTTAGCCTGACCGGGGTTGCCGAACAGGGTCGTGGCCGACGAGTAGACCACGAAGAAATCCAGCGGGCAGTCGCGGGTCAGGGCATCAAGGTGGCGCGCCCCGTCGATCTTGGGCGCCAGCACCTTGTGAATGCGTTCAGCGTCCAGGTTACGGATCAGGCTGTCGTCAATCACGGTAGCGGCATGCACGATACCGCGCAGGGGTGGCAATGCCTGGCTGGCATTGGCCAGCACCTCAGCCAGTGCCTGACGATCGGTAATATCGCAGGCTGCAGCCAGCACGGTGACACCCTGGGCCTCGAACTCGGCTATCGCTGTTTGCGCTTCCTCGCTGGTGGGGCCGCTGCGGCTGACCAGTATTAATGCTCTGGCACCTTTACCTACCAGCCATTGAGCAGTTTTCAGTCCGAAGCCGCCCAATCCACCGGTGACCAGGTAGCTGGCCTCGCTGGACAAGGACAGCTCTCCGCTGCCCAGAGGCTGTTTGGTCTGGGCAGCAATCGGCTGTTCGTAGGTAACCACCACCTTGCCGATCTGGCGTGCCTGCTGCATGTAGCGGAAAGCATCAATGACCTGACTGTGGTTGAAGGCGGTAAACGGCAGCGGGCTTAAGGTGCCATCGTTAAACAGCGCCATCATCTCGCCAAACAGGCGTTGGGTCAGGGCGGGTTGTACCTTCATCAGCTGGTCGGAATCAATCCCGAAGTAGCTGAGGTTGTTGCGGAAGGGCCGCAAACCGATATGGGTGTTTTCGTAGAAATCGCGCTTGCCCAGCTCCAGGAAACGCCCGAAGGGGCGCAGCGCGCGCAGGTTCTGGTTGATGGCTTCGCCTGCCAGGGAGTTGAGCACCACGTCGACCCCTTCACCGCCGGTATCCTGAAGGATTTCTTCGGCGAAGGTCAGCGAACGGGAGTCGTAAAGCTTTTCAATGCCCATCAGGCGCAGGAAGTCGCGCTTCTCCTGAGAGCCGACGGTGGCGTAGATCTCGGCTCCCAGCCATTGGGCAATCTGCAAGGCGGCAATACCTACGCCGCCTGCTGCGCCGTGGATTAGCACCTTTTCCCCAGGCTCCAGGCGGGCCAGGTGTTTGAGTGCATAGTAGACGGTAAAGAAAGTGGTCGGAATCGTCGCCGCAGCCGCATAGCTGATGCCTTCTGGCAAGGGAGCAACCGCATGTTGGCTGGCAATCAGACGATCACTGAAGCTGGCCGGGCCAAAGCCCACCACGGCATCGCCGGGCGCCAGGTGGGAGATAGCATCACCCACCGCGACTACTTCACCGGCAAACTCCAGCCCCAGAGTCGGGCCGGCAAAGCCGTTTTCAATGGCTTCATCAGACAGCAGGCCCAGGGTATACATCACGTCACGGAAGTTAAGCCCGGTCGCCTTGACCTTGATCTCCACGTCATCGGCGCCCAGAGCAGGCAGGGCGCGAGGGCGCCACTGCAGCTGGCGAAGCTGGCCCGGCATGGCAAACCCAAGGGTCATGGCCTGTTGGGTTAAATCATCAGCGTTCTGGGCTGCCTGCTTGGTCGTAGCGGGGCTGGGTGCTGGCAGAGTGCGCAGGCGTGTGGCAAAGCGCTGGCCTTGCGGCGTAATTACCAGTTCGCTCTCAGCGTCCGGGCTGCTTAGTGAGGTGGCCCAGCAGGCCAAGGCAACTGTGTTGGGCTCGTCAGGCAGATCCACCAGACGAACGTCATGTTCAACTGCCTCGTTGGCCAGGGAGCGGCCAAACCCCCAAAGGGCGGCGTCAGCGGCGACGGCATGATCAGCCACTTGGGTGGCTGATTCAGGCTGCCATAGCGAACCTACGCCTTGGGTGGTCAGCCACAGTGTGGCCTCAATGCAGGCAGCTTCCAATGCCATGGTCCACTGTCTGGCCAGGTCGCAGCGCTGTGTCTGGGTGTCGACAACTGCCTGGTGCTGAGCATTGATGTCACGCATGCCACGCAAATCAACCACGTTCAGGGCGAGTTTGGTGTGCTCGGCCAGTGCTGGCTGTTCAAGTGCCTCGCACAGCAGGCTGGCCGGTGAATCCTGAGTGTCGATCAGTAGAACGGCTTCATTGCGCCGTTCAAGCAGTGCTGCCAGCCCTTGGGCCAGTGGGTCATCCGGGTGATCCGTGATTAGCAGGTGACGACGACTTGGCAGAGTAGCCAGGTTGGGTTGGCTATTGCTCAAGGCAGTCGCGTGAATCAGGTAGGCGCCGTTGTCATTGCCTTCCAAGGCAGTGGCCGGTGTGGCCAACCAACCGGTATCTGTCAGCCACTGGCTGAGCATGGCCGGTTCCAGCACCTGACGATCAATGCCAGGGGTAGCGAGTAGATCATCCAGCCAACGGCTGGGGTGAATGCCTAGCAACAGCACCTGTGCGCCGGGTGCCAGCAGCGCAGGGAGTGCCTCTAGCAACTGGAAGGTACGCTTGGGGTGAGTAACATCCAGGCTGACCAGCGCCAGTTGGGCTTTTTCACCATCCTTCAAGCAGGGCATGGCCGCATCGAGAGGGTGAATATCCAGTAGCGGATAAGCTTCCTGCAGCTGCTCAGCCTGGTGCAGCCCCGCCTCTGTGGTGGGCAGAATGCGTTGATGGAAAACATCCTCCAGCATGGAGCGTCGCATTGAATGGGCCAGATGTTCAAGTAGCCGCTCGCCAAGGGCGGGCACACAGCAGCCCGCTTCCAAAAGGCACAGGCGCTGGCCGGTTGGCTGGCTGGCCAGCAGAGTATCGAGCAGGTCAGTCAGCTGCTGGGCGATACTCTGCCAGCCGCTTTCGCCCACCAATACCCGATTAAGGCGGCTGAGCTGTTCGTCATTGATACCCAGGGAATCAAGATCGGTGGCACCTGAGTGCAACGCCTGACGGTGTAAACCCAGACGGCCCACCAGGTGGATCGGTGCAAAGTAATCAGGGTAATCCTGCACCAGCAACTGCCAGATAGCCTGTGGTGTCGGCTGCTCTTCGTCCACTTGTGCCTCGCTGAACGCTTCGCTCAGGCGGTCAAGTAAGGGGGCGACTTCATTGGCATAGCGCTCGCCGGTTTGCGTTCCGTAGGCGCTGACCAGATTGCCCAGGCGGGCCATGGCGTCATCCGGGGTGGCAAAGCCGCTGCTTTCTAGGGGAGCCGGTGTCAGCTGGATATCGAGATAGCTTAATGCCTGATCCTGGGAGCGGTTCAGGCGAATGGCCTTGAAGCGCACTTCTGACAGGATGGCCACGGCCTTGCCCTGGGCATCAAACAGCTCGAAATCGGCGGTAAAGGAGTGTGGCGAGCGTTTGCCCATGACCGCATGAGCCAGTGTAGGCATGCCGGCCTGGGTATCCAGCTGAATGCGCCCGACGCGCACAGGCACAAACGCCAGAGGAGTGGCATCCGCCTGATGGGCCAGAAGCGGGATAAACATCTGGAAAGCGCTGTCGAGAATACCAGGATGTAAATGCAGGCCTTGCTGAGAGGAGCGTAGATCATCATTGGCCATGATCTCGCCAATCACACTGCTATCTTCGATCCAGCCGTGAGCGATGGCCTGGAATGCACCGCTGTAGTGCAGGCCAAGGCGCTCTGCCATGGCCAGGTGGTGCTCAAGCGTGTAGTCCGGGGCGCGCTTCGGACGACTTGGCGCCGGGCGTTCCAGCAGTGAGCCGCAGGTTTCCTGCAGCATGCGGGCCACGCCGTTCAATTGCCATTCCTGACCGACGGCAGGCTCTCGGGAGCGTATTTCCATGCGCCCATCGTGTTCACCCATATGCAGGCGCATCAAGCGGCCATGGGGCGTATCCAGCAATAAAGGCGCGCGAATTTCCAGCTCTTCGATATCCACCACCGGCGTATCCTGGCGCTGCAGGGCGGCGGCCAACGCCAGTTCGACAAAGCCAGCACCGGGAAAAACGGCCCCTTCCCCCACGACGTGGCCCGCCAGCCAGGGCTGGCGCTGAATATCCAACTGGCTTTCCCAGGTACGCGCCTGCTGAGCCAGCGGGTAGCCAAGTAATGGGTGCTGGTAGTAGCGGTCAAGCAGCCCTTGGCTATCGCTACTCGGGGTGACCCAGAGCGACTGGCGCTGCCAAGCGTAACGCGGCAATGATACCCGCTGGCCCTCTACCGGGAAAAAGGCCTGCTCATCGACATCGACACCGCTGAGTAGCAATTTGCCCAAGGCGGCTGACATGCAATCAGGGCCCGACTTGGCGCGCTCTACACTGCTGAGCACAATGCCGTTGATATCCTGCTCGCGCAGGGTTTCCGTCAGGTAACGGCGCAGAATCGGGTGAGCGCCTATTTCAACAAAGACATTGAAACTTTGCGCGATCAGGTCAGCTGCGGCGGTATGGAAACGCACCGGTTCACGGATATTTTGCCACCAGTAGGTGGCGTCCAGCGCTGCACCCTCCAGGAGCTGACCAGTTACGGTGGAGATATAGGGAATGCGGGTCGGGCCTGGGGTAATGGAAGCCAAGGCATCAATGACGCCAGAGGCGATGGTATCCATGGCGGGGCTATGGAAGGCGTAATCCAGCGGTAGACGCTTGGCAAAGATGCTCTGTTCGGCCAGGGCGGCTTCCATTAACGCCAGCTGAGCGGGGTTACCTGCCAGCGTCACACCGTTGGGGCTATTGATACCCGCCAGATGGACATCATCGTAGGTGGGCTGCTCAAGCCAGGGTTGAATTTCTTCGGCGCCAAGGGCGACGGCGGTCATTTCACCCTGGCCGCGCGTCTGGCCCTGAAAGTGGCTGCGGTAGTAAATCACCTTGACGGCATCAGCCAGTGATAGCGCGCCTGACGCCCAGGCCGCTGCTACCTCACCAACGCTGTGGCCAAACACCGCCGCTGGCTGCACGCCGTGAGCGGCGAGCCATTGAGTTAACGCGACCTGCAAAGCAAAGAGGGCTGGCTGGGCAATTTCAGTGTGCTCAAAACGCTCTGTGCCGTTATTGCCGCGCAACTCATCCGCGAGAGAAAAACCACCTAATGGCTTGAAAAGCTGGTCTACCTGATCAATCGCCGCAGCAAAAATCGCGTCGTTGTCGAGCAGGTCACGGCCCATGGTTTCCCACTGGCAGCCGTTACCGTCGTAGACAAACACTGGGCCTTGCGCATCACTGAGTCTGTCAAAAGCAGTGACGAATGGCAGGGGCGCTGAGGCTTCCCTCTGGTCTTTATTGTCAGCATCATCGATAAATCGCGCCAGAGCATCAGCTGCCTGCTCGGCGCTATGGGCAAACACCAAAGCACCTTTGGTGTGATGCTCACGATGCCGATAGAGCGTATGGGCAATATCGTAGAAAGCATCTGAACTGTCAGCGCGCAGCAGGGCAATCAGACGCGCAATGTTGTCTGCCAATGCGCCGTCGCTACGCCCGCTGATGCGTATAGGATAAGGGCTCTGCGCTGAGGGGTGCGGTGCAGGAGCCGGGCGCGGAGCGCGTTCAGGCGGGCTTTCCAGAATAACGTGGGCGTTGGCGCCCCCAAAGCCAAAGGAGTTGACGCCAATCACCAGACGGCCACGTTTTTTCAGCGCATGGGCTTGGGTGACAACGCTAATGTTCCATTCGTCAAACTTGATTTTGGGATTAAGTTTGCGAATGCCAATAGTGGCGGGCACCTCACGGTGCTTGAGGCTGTAAAGGGCCTTGGCAAGGCCTGCTACTCCAGAGGCGGTTTCAAGGTGGCCCAGGTTGCTCTTGATGGAACCAATCGGCAGCGGTGTCTGGCGATGCATGCCAAGGGCCTCGCCAATGGCGCGGCTTTCTATCGGGTCTCCCACAGCGGTGCCGGTGCCGTGGGCTTCCAGGTAATCGATTTCGTCCGGTGTGATACCTGCCTGCTGGTAAGCGCGGCGCATCAGATCAATCTGGGCACTGGGGTTGGGGACGGTCAGGCCGGACTTGTGGCCATCGGTATTGACGGCTGAGCCTGCCACAACGGCGAGGATCTGGTCGCCATCGGCCACGGCATCGTCGTAGTCCTTAAGCATGAACAGACCGGCGCCTTCCGAGCGCACATAGCCATTGCCCGCTTCATCAAACACCTGGCAGCGCCCGGTTGGGGAGAGCATGCTGGCCTTGGAGAAGATAATAAAGCCGTAGGGGTGCAGGTGCAGGCTGATGCCGCCTGCCAGGGCCATATTGGTTTCACCGCTGCGAATCGCCTGACAGGCCTGGTGAAAGGCTACCATGGACGATGAGCAGGCCGTATCTAGCGACATGCTTGGCCCATGCAGGTCAAACACGTAGGAAACCCGGTTGGAAGCAATGCTTGAGGTATTGCCCGTCGCGGTTGAAGCATCGATGGCCGCCATGTCGTCGGCCATGCGATAGGAATAATCCAGGCTGGCAACGCCCAGGAACACGCCACATTGGCTGCCGCGCAGGCTGCCAGGCTTGATTCCCGCATCTTCCATGGCTTCCCAGGTCAGCTCCAGTAACATACGTTGCTGAGGATCCATATTGGCCGCTTCACGGGGTGAAACGCCAAAGAATTCGGGATCGAAACCACTGATATCGCCCAAACTGCCTGCTGCAAAACTGACGCTGGTACCTGGGTTACGCTTGTTGGGGTGCCAAAATGCTTCCTGGCCCCAACGATCGGGGCAACCTGGGTCACAAAGTCCTTTTCGGCTTGCAGATCTTGCCAGAACGTTTCAGGGGTCGTGCCAGGGAAACGATGGGCGGCACCGATAATGGCAACGCGTTTAGTCATTCTTACTCCTGATGTTCTGGTATCGCCTTGCTCGCATCTCTACTTTATACCGCGTTCGAACACCTGTTTAAACAGCTGGATGCCCAGTTCTTCGGCCGGTAGCGCTGTCTTCAGTTCAGGACGTTCCTGGGAACCTTCCTTGAAAAGTGGCGAAGACGCTGCAGGCGAGTGGTGTGACTCGCCATCCAGGGTATTTTGCGTCGACCATATCACATAAGGGGTCGTGCCATCAGGGGCACCATAAACCCTGTAAGCGTCAGGGAGTATGGGAACATGGTCGCCATACCAGCACAGTACACCAGAGCGTGTCGATGATTGCAGGTGCCGTTTGACACTGCCCAGCATGTCATCAGCCTGGCGCAGATGATTAAGATAAACCGCCAGGTCGCGCTGATGGCCAGATAATGGCCATGGTGCTGCGGGTAATGTCTCTCCCAGCGTTGAACGGGACGGTGATTCGAGATGTAGCGGGCCGTGATTTTCCATAGTGATTGTGAAAATAAACAGTGGCCTATTATCGTCATCTTTGAGCAGTCGTCCAACCTTTCTCGCCACAGCTGCATCGCCGATATACTGTCCTGCCTTATCAGCCCCCTCAAAAGCGTCGATATCGAGGAATTGATCAAACCCCATCTTAGGCATTACCTGGTCGCGCAGATAGAAGCTGGCAGGATAAGGATGCACACAGATACACCGGTAGCCTGCCTGCTGAAATATCTGAACCAGATTGGCAACCGACTGGCGGGCCAAGCGGCGATAAGGATTGAACTGACAGGCTCCCCAGGCTTCAGGTGCGATACCGGTCAACACTGCCGCTTCGGTTCTTACCGTGTTGGCGCCCCAGGCGGGCACCTTCAGTTGACCGCGTTGCACGGCCTGCTGGCAAGTGGCGTCAAAGTGGGGTAACAACTGCGGGTTAATCTCAGCGCACCAGGCGCGGGGGTCCATAAATGACTCGCTCTGTACCATCACGACGTTAGGTAGTTGGGAATCAGCTGCCTGACCTTGGCGGTTCAGGCGCTGAGTGAAGGGTGAGAGCGGCGGTGTTGACGGGGCGCTAAACAGGGCGATGCCATAGGCCCAGAGGCTGGAAAACAGCCCCAGTTGATGCATGTCCTGCCGGGGCGCCAGGCTGGGTGGCGGCAGCGCTCGCCAGGTGCCTGCCAGTATCAAGGCACCTGTGATTGCAATGCTCAGGGTGAGAGTGATGAAATGTGTTACTCCCGTCTGGGTCATTAACGATGGCTCCCAGAACAGGAAGGCGCCGATGGCTACTGCGCCTGCACTGCTGGCGGCGATGGCAAGGCCAATGCCGAAAAAGGGTACATAGAGTCTTGGGTGCTTGATGGCATCCCAGAAGTATTCAAAGTCGTGACAGATAAAAGGTTCGTTGAGCGTCCGCGACTTGGTATTGCTGGACTGCACAATGACCAACTGAAGCGATAAAATAAATACGACCGCAAACCAGGGGCGCTGCAGGAATAGGGTAAATAGACCGAAAAGCAGTAGCCAGCTGCCCAGGTGAATCAATCCCGGCGCAATACCTCGCCGCCAGGGAGACAATGGCTGAGGTCGCAGCAGATATTCGATCAGCAGGGTGCCCAATCCTCCTAGAAGAAGAGGAAGGCTTATAACAGACAGGGCTGCCATCATTTGGCCTCTCTTTTAATACGACCAAATCCGAGCAAGCGGATAATTCGCTGTGAAATGGCAGCGGGAAGCACCGCTAGCCACCAGGTGCCAAAATTAAGTGGGAAAGGAAAGCTGATGCGCGCCTTGTTGGCTGCAATACCACGCTGTATAAGAATGGCCGCCTTGTGTGCAGGCATCTCGAACGGCTTTGGCCCAGGCATGGCGTCGCACATGGGGGAGGTAACATAGCCTGGCATGACCACGCTGACACCAATGCCCACCGGTGCCAGCAAGCCGCGTAAGGCTTCTCCATAAGCCTTGATGCCAGCTTTTGTGGCGCTGTAGGTGGGTGTGCTGGGGAGCCCATGCCAGCCAGCAAGTGAGCTGATAAAAGCCAGCTGGCCGCTGCCCCGCGTACGCATGGCAGGCACCAAATGCTGAGCCATGGCCATGGGCACGCTAAGATTGATGTCAATCAGAGCCTGCGCACTCTCTTGTGCTTCCAGGTAGCCAGTGCTGATAGGGTGGGCATTCTGCCCGGCATTGAAGATGGCGATATCCGGCAGGCTTGCGGTGCTGACCTGAGCTAACCATTCGGCCAGTGCCATATCATCGGTCAAATCGACGCCGCTTGTCTCGACGTGGGCACCCTTGTCTCTGCAGCGTTCAGCAAGGTTTGCCAGCACACCATGGCGGCGGCCATGAAGAATCAGCCGGGCGCCAGGTTGCGCATAGGCCATGGCCAGCGCGCTGCCAATCGCCCCTGTTGCTCCGGTAATCAGGACGGTTCGCGCCTGTGAGTGAACGGCATTATCCAATGGGTGTCATCTCTTGGGTGAAACACAAAATCGGCTATTAAAGTAGCCATATAAAGAGGTCATGGCTTGTAGGCTCAATGCATGAAGAACTCGCATGAAGAACTTCTAATGGTGTCTCAGTTTGACGGTTAGTGTGTCATGCTTGTTGCCCCATCGGCTATGAGGCGCTTTTCTTGAATGAGTAATAAACCGGATGCTTGAAGATCACCGTGGCGGCCCGCGTCATGACTCACTGCTTAAGGCGCAGGGTGAGGATGACAGTGATAGTGCCTGGATGGTTAGTTACATCGATATTATGACCCTTCTGGTGGCGCTATTTGTGATTGTAATCGTAGCGGCTGAAGCAGCAAACCCCGGCTGGCTGGTAAAATCGCGTCAGCCGGAACCGGTAGAGCCACCCACGCCACATTTTGAAGTGCCCTTGCCCGAGCCTCTGGCAGAGCTACGGAAATGGCAAAAGGGGCGTGAATTCCGCTACGCTGATCCTGGTCTGCTTAACCCAGCGGCGGTGAGTGCAGCACTGGGCGTGGCAGGTCTGCCGCCACGGCCTGCGCCGCTCAGCAGTGTTCCGCCTTTGTTGGCTAAACCGTCGAAGGGTCAGTCAGAGGACGTTGTCGTTGAGCAGACGCCGCCTTTTATCTTGCCACGCTTAATGCTGCCCTCCGGGTTTGATCTGCAGCAGCCACTGGCGGAATTCATGGTGGTGCTGACTGACCGGCCACCGGTAAATGTTGAAGAAATTGACGATGATGCGGTGGCATCGGCGGTGGCGTTGGAGCAGGCGCTTTCCCAACGCGTGGAAGCGTCTGCCTACCTGCCTGACCTGGATGGAGTAGAGGTTTCCCGGGTGGCAGAAGGCATTAATCTGCGCGTTCAGGATCAGCTGTTGTTCCCCAGTTCAGCGGCTGAATTGACCGAGGACGGCAGCGGGCTGGTTGATTCGCTGGTATCGACAATCCAGCGTTATCAGGGCGACGTCTCCGTTGAGGGGCATTCCGACAGCCGTCCGATCAATACGCCGGAATTCCCTTCCAACTGGGCCTTGTCGAGTGCACGGGCGATTGCCATTGTTGAGGCTTTGATTGAAGCTGGGGTGGAACCGAGCCGTCTAAAGGCAGTAGGGCGCGCTGCCACCCAGCCGCTAGCGGATAATGAATCTGAGGAAGGGCGTGCCAGAAACCGCCGTGTAGAAGTTTTGATCCATGTAGAGTGAAAAACCAGAATAAAAAAAAGCCCGCCGGGGAAGGCGGGCATCAAAGGGCTTGGCTCACTGCAGCCCATTGGCTAAGGGGAGGGGTGTACAAGATCGCCAATGGGTACAATTTGAGTATAGCTATTTATGAACTTTTGCCAAGGCCTTGTATCACTTTTTTGTAATTAAATGTAACTGGGTCAGTTTTTCGCCTTCTTGTTTTAATCATCAGGTTTTATATTTCAAAAAATATAAACATATAACGATTTTTGCGTTACTCTAATAAGTATACTTTTTATCTCTATTTTCTGGATGCAGCGACGTTCAGACATGGATTGCTTATGGAGGCGCTAATGACTTCCCCGCTGGTAACGCATTTTTTGATGAGCCTACCAATACGTTCAGCTATGTGGTTCAAGACCCAGGCAGCAAAGCCTGTGCAATTCTGGATTCAGTGCTGGATTTCGACTACGCCGCAGGCCGTACGGATGTGCGTTCAGCCGATGAGATCATTGCCTATGTGCGTGAGAACGGGCTGGACGTTGAGTGGATTCTGGAAACCCACGTGCATGCCGATCATCTTTCAGCGGCGCCGTACCTGCATGAGCGCCTGGGCGGCAAGACCGGCATTGGTGCCAATATCACCATCGTTCAGGACGTGTTTGGCAAGGCGTTTAATGCGGGCACCGAGTTCGCCCGGGATGGCAGCCAGTTTGATGCGCTGTTCAAAGAAGGTGATACCTTCACCATTGGTGGGCTTGAAGGTCGCGTGTTGCACACGCCCGGGCATACTCCGGCCTGTCTGACCTATGTGATCGGTGATGCTGCCTTTGTCGGCGACACCCTCTTCATGCCGGATTTTGGCACTGCACGCTGTGATTTTCCCGGCGGTGACGCGCGAGCGCTTTATCAGTCAATTCAGAAAGTCCTGGCCCTGCCGTCTGACACACGCTTGTTTATGTGCCACGACTACAAGGCACCGCAGCGTGATGTGTATCAGCATGAGACCACGGTTGCTGAGCAGCGCGCTGCCAATATTCATGTATATGATGGGGTGAGCGAAGAAGAATTTGTGCGTATGCGCACCGAGCGAGATGCCACCTTGGCCATGCCCAAGCTGATTATCCCTTCCGTCCAGGTCAATATGCGCGGAGGCGATATGCCGCCCGCCGAGGATAACGGCCAGGTGTATCTGAAAGTCCCCATCAACAAGCTTTAAGCGTGAACCGATCAACCGGTGTTCGTCACAGGTTTTGAGCATAGGTTTTTATCATAAGTTTTGATCAAAAGGTAACGCGTTGAGCGTTTTATGTGTTGGATTCTCAAGCCCTGATAAGGAGATAGAGTGAACGTGAAACGCTATCTACCCATCCTGCAATGGCTGCCGCATTATCAGCGAGACACGCTGACGCGCGACTTGCTGGCTGCGGTTATCGTTACCATCATGCTGATCCCTCAGTCGCTGGCTTATGCCATGCTGGCAGGTCTGCCTGCAGAAGTCGGGTTGTATGCCAGTGTGCTGCCACTGGTGGCCTATGCCATCTTTGGCACCAGCCGCACCCTGGCGGTGGGGCCGGTAGCCGTAGTGTCACTGATGACGGCGGCTGCCCTAGGCAATATTGCCACACCGGGGAGCGCTGAATACGTGGGCGCAGCTCTGGTGCTGGCGCTGCTTTCCGGCCTGATCCTGACCCTGATGGGGTTGGCGCGGCTGGGGTTTCTGGCCAACTTTCTTAGCCACCCGGTCATCTCCGGTTTTATCACTGCCTCAGGCCTGATCATTGCCGCTGGCCAGTTGCGCCACCTGCTGGGCGTTGAGGCTAGCGGCCATAATCTTGTTGAGCTGTTAATCGGCCTGGGTCGCGAAGTCGGCAATATTCATCTGGCGACGTTTCTGATTGGTTTAGGCACCCTGGTTTTCCTGTACTCCACCCGGCGCTGGTTGAAGGGGGCTTTACTTAACCTCGGCGCGCCTGCCATGGTGGCAGACCTGTTGACCAAGGCGGCGCCAATTGTGGCAGTCGCCGTCACCACTCTGGTGACCTGGGGATTTCAGCTGGATCAACAGGGTGTCGCCGTTGTCGGCTCGATTCCGGCTGGCTTGCCACCGATCAGCCTGCCCGGGTTTGAAGTCGGCCTGTGGCAGGAGCTGCTGATGGCAGCGCTTTTGATCAGCATTGTCGGCTTTGTTGAGTCGGTCTCGGTGGGCCAGACGTTGGCTGCCAAGCGGCGCCAGCGTATCGACCCCAATCAGGAGCTGATCGGGCTGGGTAGTGCCAATCTGGCCGCTGCTTTTTCCGGGGGCATGCCAGTGACCGGTGGCTTTTCCCGTTCGGTGGTGAATTTTGATGCGGGCGCCCAGACGCCCGCGGCCGGTGCTTTTACGGCCGTAGGAATCGGCGTGGCGGCGTTGCTGCTGACGCCATTGATTGCCTACCTGCCGGTAGCAACCCTGGCTGCGACCATCATCATTGCCGTGCTCAGCCTGGTGGATCTGCCCATTATTGTGCGCACCTGGCGTTATTCGCACAGCGATTTTGCAGCCATGTTCGCTACCATTGCCGTGACCCTGGGTAACGGGGTGGAAAGCGGGATTCTTGCCGGTGTCGGGTTATCGCTGGCGCTGCATCTGTACCGTACCAGCCGCCCGCACAGTGCGGTGATTGGCCGGGTGCCAGGCAGTGAGCATTTCCGTAACGTGGAGCGCTATAGCGTCGAGACTGTGCCTTTTCTATGTATTCTTCGCGTTGATGAAAGCCTCTATTTTGCCAATGCGCGCTATCTTGAAGATACCGTGATGGAAGTGGTCACCCGCCAGCCTGATGTCAAGCACGTGGTGCTGGCCTGTCAGGCGGTTAATGTGATTGATGCCTCGGCACTGGAAAGCCTTGAAACTATCAATCATCGTTTGCAGGATGCGGGTGTAACTCTGCATCTGGCGGAGGTTAAGGGTCCAGTGATGGATCGTCTGCAAACGACGGCTTTTTGTAAGGAACTGACCGGCTTTGTATTTTTAAGCACCTACAGCGCCTGGGTGGCACTGACCCAGCCTTCAAATGCACTTTACCCTGAACAGGCAATCTGCCCGCAGGCGACATCTTTGCCGCTTTCCTTTGAAAGTAATGTGCCCAACTCTCCGGGATTGACGGTGAAGGGCGTGACAGCAGAACCGGTACACACACGCTCGCTTTAGGGGCCAGGGTGTACTGACTACCCAGAGTGATATCAACTTGACGTTTTATAACGTCATAAAATCAAGGAGTTAACTATGAAAACTAATGTTGGTGGTATTGATAAGATTGCACGTATCGTTATTGGCGCCCTGCTGATCGTTCTCGCCCTGACCGGCACGATCGGTGTCTGGGGCTGGATTGGTGTGGTGCCCTTGGCAACCGGTTTATTGAATACCTGCCCGGCGTATTCCTTGCTGGGTATCAACACCTGTAAAACCAAGTAAGCCGCTTAGCAACACGTATTTAAGTCAAGGAGAACAGAGTGGACTGGACGGCAACCCTGCAAGGGCTCGTCGGCGGTATTCTGATTGGACTGTCAGCCGTCTGGCTGATGGGTACCATGGGGCGTATCGCGGGCATTAGTGGCATCGTGGGTAACCTGATTACCCAGCGGCCAAAAGGTGACAGTGCCTGGCGTATCACCTTCCTGCTGGGTCTGATTAGCGGGCCACTGTTGGTGATGGCGTTGGGTGGTGGCCTGGGTAACGTGGCCAATGCCCCAGGGATGGTTATCGGTGAACCGGCTGGAGGTGTCTTGTTGATGCTGGTTGCCGGTTTCCTGGTGGGTATAGGGACAGGCCTCGGCAGCGGTTGTACCAGCGGTCACGGTGTATGCGGCCTGTCGCGCCTGTCCGTACGTTCACTGACAGCCACCGTGACTTTTCTGGTCACGGCCATCATTACGGTTTACGTGGTTCGCCACGTGATGGGAGGTGGCGCATGAAGATGGTGATGGGCTATGTGGCCGGGCTGCTGTTTGGGTTGGGTCTGGCGATTTCAGGCATGACCGACCCGGCCCGGGTGCTGGGGTTTCTGGATATTGCCGGTGCCTGGGATCCTACTCTGATGTTTGTTCTCGGCGGGGCCGTGGTGACTAGCTTTGTAGGGTATCGTCTGGTATTCAAGCAAAATGCGCCTCTGTTTGGTGAGCGCTTCCAGCTGCCAACCAAGCAGGATCTGGATAGCAAACTGCTGGGAGGCGCCGCCCTTTTCGGGATTGGTTGGGGGTTATCCGGGTATTGCCCTGGCCCTGCGATTGCCTCGATTGGCGGCATCTCCTTGCCTCTGGCAGCGATGCTGGTGACCATGGTAATCGGCTGGTTTGCCGCCCAGCGCTTAAGCCGTTAAGGCTTACATCGAGGATTGTGCGCGCTGCAAAATGGCCTTTGCGCCGCCAATAACTGGTTCTTTAGTCGTAGTGGTGCCCCTGCTAACCCTTGTTAGCAGGGGCTTTTTTGTTGTGAGGCAAATGATGAGCTAACGCTTAACGTTCGGTTAATGCCAATTTGTCATGCTTGAAATTAACAGAAAGGATCCGTTATGCATGTTTTGCTGGTTGAAGATGATGCTCTGGTGGCCGCTGGCATCCGCGCTGGCCTGATGACCTATGATTTTGTGGTCGACCATGTGGTGACCCTGCAGGCAGCGCGCCAGGCACTGGCCACGGTGACCACTGATGTCGTGGTGCTAGATCGCGGGATGCCTGACGGTGACGGCCTGCAGCTGCTGGAAGAGTGGCGTAGCAAGGGCGTGCAGATTCCGGTGCTGGTGTTAACCGCAAGAGATGCAGTGCGTGATCGGGTCGACGGGTTGCACAGCGGGGCTGATGATTACCTGGTCAAGCCGTTTGATCTGGATGAGCTGGTGGCACGTTTACATGCCTTGCTAAGGCGGGCATCAGGGCGCAGTAGCGGTATTATTCAGCACGGCGTGCTGGCATTGGATCCGGTGGCCCGCCAGGTAATGCTCAACGGAGAACCTGTCACCCTGTCCCGTCGTGAGCTGGTATTGCTCGAAGCCTTCCTTCATGCACCCCGTAGTGTCCTCACTGCTGATCAGCTGAAAGACAGCCTTTATGGCATGAACGACGATGTGGAAAGCAATGCGCTGAATGTTCACATCCATCATTTACGCCGCAAGCTAGGGGCTGGTGTGATTGAAACCGTGCGTGGCCTCGGCTACCGCCTGGGCAAGGCATCTGTTGTTCCCGGAGATATTCCTTGAGTCTGCGCGTACGCCTATTGATGACTCTTGGGGCGACTCTGCTGTTGCTGTGGGGCAGCGCGGCCGCCTGGCTGATGTGGGATCTGGAAGAAAAAGTGGTGGAAACCCTTGATCAGCGTCTGGCCCAGTCGGCACGGATGGTAGCCGGTTTGATGCTTCAGCTCCCGCCTGAGGTATGGGAGCAGGCGGATCAACGGGCACTGTCGATTCCACCGATTGAAGGGTTGGCCTGCCAGGTGCACTCCCCGCGTGGAGAAATCATGGCACGCACTCATACCGATATGGAAGACATTCTGACCCCGGGTGAGCGTGGCCATGCCTACCGCGAGGAAGGTGACATGACCTGGCGAGTGTTCACCTATGAAAGGGGCGGGCTGACGATTACCACTGCCGACCGTATGGACGAACGCGACATGCTGCTGAGTGACGTCATGCGCGTTGCCGTCGTGCCCTTTGTGGTGGCCCTGGTGGGCAGCCTTCTGGCACTTTGGCTGGTGGTTTGGCGCGGACTTGCTCCTTTGACGCGCCTGCGCGAATCGTTGGCCAAGCGCCATCCGGATGCGCTGGCGCCGATTTCCACCTTCGGCGTGCCCGCTGAGATTCAGCCACTGATTGAAACCTTGAATGGGCTACTGGCCCGCGTGCAGCAGACGATTATTCGTGAGCAGCGTTTTACCAACGACGCTGCCCACGAGTTGCGCACACCGCTGACGGCTATCAAGACCCATCTTCAGGTCGCGCAGCGAGTAGATGGGGAGGCGGCAGCAGCGTCGCTGGCCCATGCCGAGCAAGGCGTTGTGCGGTTAAGCCGCACACTGGATCAACTGTTGATGCTGGCGCGGGTAGAAGGTCGGCTACGCTTTGATGATGGCGAGGAAAGCCACGTGGCCGATGTGGCAACTTGCGCCATGGCGGATTCTCGGGTGCCGGATGCCACTCGTTTTGTGGTGCCCGGTCAGTGGCCGGGGGCGGTGCTGGCAATGCCCAGGGAGCTTGCCATCACCGCCCTGCGTAATCTGCTGGATAACGCCCTATGCCATGGCCCGAAAGACCAACCGATTGACGTGGATGCCCGTTGGATTGAGGGAGAAAAGGCCGTGGCTTTTCAGGTAAGAGACCGCGGCGAAGGTCTCTCTGAGCAAACGCTGGAGCAGCTGCCCCAGCGTTTCTGGCGTGCCAGCAAGGAGCAGGGCAGCGGCCTTGGTTTGGCGATAGTGGCGGCCATTGCCGAACGTTTTGGCGGTCGTCTGGCGTTTCACAATGACCAGGGCGGCGGTCTGGTTGCCGAATTTGTTGTGCCTGCGTCTTTGCTCGCTGCCCGCGAGTGAAAGGCACAGTTCACTCCTTGATGCGCTGCTATGGGCTATGTTTATAAGGCAGGTAAAGGATTTCAAGGGGTTCATAATCATAACACCACAGGGGAAACCGTGATGAGCAAGAGAATATTGAGCGGGCTAGGCCTGCTACTCGGCGCTGGTTTGAGTGCAGGTAGCGCGCTGGCACTGGAACCTGGCGACCCACAGCGTGGCCAGGCAGCAGCGGTAACTTGTACTGCCTGCCATCAGGCCAACGGTAGCGGGATGAATATACCCGGAGGGGAGTCCTGGCCGCGTTTGGCTGGCCAGGATGCAGGTTACATTGCAAAACAGCTGCATGATTTCAAGTCAGGCCGACGCCAGAACGCTAGCATGATGCCTTTCGCCAGCATGCTGAACGATCAGCAAATTGCTGATGTGGCGGCTTATTACAGCCAGATGGACGTCACCCCAGCATCAGGAGGCGAAGAAGCCAGCGACAAGCTGTTGGCACGCGGAGAACAACTGGCTAATCGCGGCGACTGGGATGACTACATTGTTTCCTGTTCCAGTTGCCATGGCCCCGGCGGCACCGGGGTAGGCAGTGATTTTCCAGGGGTTGCTAGTCAGCATGCCGGTTACATCAGCGCCCAGTTGCATGCCTGGAAAGATGGCGAACGCTCCAACGACCCTCAGAATCTGATGGGAGCGATTGCCAAGCGTATGAGCGATGATGACATCGCCGCCGTATCGGCCTGGTATGCCAACCAGGCGCCGGGCGAAGAAGGGGGAGAATGATCATGAACATATCTAAGAAAAGCCTGGCGCTGGCCGTTTCCGGGGTATCTGTCGCCTTGGCAACCGGCATGATGGCTCAAGCCGCTGATGACAGTGAGCAACAGGAAGCGGAAGCGCCTTATCAGACGCTGGTAGAATTGGGCTACCCGGCGCCCAAGGAAAACGAGTTGGTGCATGTGCCGCCTACCATGGCAGACCTGGAAGAAGCGGATATTCATCCTGAGCTCAAGAAAGTCATTCGCCGTGGGTATGAGCTGTTTACCAACACCCAGCAGCTGCGCGGTAAACATGTCTTTAACGACATGAACTGTTCCAGCTGCCACCTGGGTGAAGGCCGCCAGCCGTTCAGCGCACCGATCTGGCCTGCTGCAGTCACCCTGCCGAATTTTCGTGGTAAGAACCAGCACGTCAACAACCTTGAAGAGCGCATTGCCGGCTGCTTCGCCTACTCAATGAACGGTACGCCGCCGGAATACGGTAGCGATGACATGCTGGCGCTATCTGCCTACCACCAGTGGCTGGCCACCGGTGCGCCCATGTATCCTGATCAACCCATCTACGGGCGTGGTTTCCCGGCACCTGATCGCCCGGAAGAACTCAGCTATGCCAATGGTAAAGCGGTTTATCAGGACCAGTGCGTCATCTGTCACCAGGAAGATGGCTCAGGGCACTATGAAGACGGCGAGTATGTCTTTCCTGCCACCTGGGGAGATGGCTCCAATAACTGGGGGCTGGTATCGTACGTACCTACACAGCGGCTGGCTTTATCAAGAACAACATGCCGTTGGGGCAGCCGCTATCACTGTCTGATCAGGACGCCTGGGATGTGGCCTATTACATGATGCAGCAGGAACGTCCTCAGGACCCCCGCTATGCGGGTGATGTTGACGAGGTGCTGGAGCGCTTTGGTCCAACCTTTCACAAACACTCAAGCTATGGGCAGGTACGCGAGGAAGACAATCATCGCCTGGCGGATCACGCCAACTGGGGCGAGAAAGGCGACAGCATTGTGCCCTGGAATGTTGGCGTACCACGTTTTGAAGACCTGGAAGACTGATCACGAAACGCTAAGTAAGAAAAACGCCTGGCGAGGCAACCCGCCAGGCGTTTTTGGTTCAGGAACCGGTGGATAACGCCAAGGATCCACCCTACCATTCACCATTCACCATTCACCATTCACCATTCACCATTCAAAAAAACAAGGAACCACCATGAACACATCACTCAGCCGCTTCGGCGTACCGGAAGAACTCACTGATCTGCCTGCCGATATTCGCGAGACCATCCTTACCGTGCAGGAAAAAGCCGGTTTCGTGCCCAATGTCTTTTTAATGCTGGCCCATCGGCCAGACGAGTTCCGCGCCTTTTTTGCCTATCACGATGCCTTGATGGAGCGGGAGTCCGATACCCTGACCAAGGCCGAAAAAGAAATGATCGTGGTGGCCACCAGTGCCCGCAACCGCTGCCTTTACTGCGTGGTGGCCCACGGGGCTCTGGTGCGTATCTACAGCAAGGATCCATTGTTAGCCGACCAGGTAGCCATCAACCATCGCACCGCGTCGATCAGCGAACGCCACCGAGTGATGCTGGATTTTGCCCTGTATTGCGGGTTGGAAGTGGGCGAGTTGACCGACGACTGGGAAGCGCGGCTGGCGGCGGTCGGGTTCACCCGTGACGATATCTGGGATATTGGCGCCATCAGCGCCTTTTTGGCTTATCCAATCGCCTGGTCACTCTGACAGGCACCCCGCCCAATCCTGAGTTCTACCTGATGGGCCGAGTGCCGCGTGACTAGGCCTGATGCTTTACTAAGCTTGCGCAATCCGCAACAATAAAACCGACAACCTACATTCACTGTCGCCAGGGGAGCCAACCGGCTGAGAAGGCAGGCGTTGTATCGCGCTTGCAGACCCTGGAACCTGATCCGGTTAATACCGGCGGAGGAAGTGCGACATGCCATACCTGACCGCCGCTGCGCTTGGCGCGGCACTTTTCTGCTTTGCATTTTTGGGCCTGCGGGCGCGTCGGGCGAATAGCCTGACGGGTGCCAATGCCGTGGATGATTATCTGTCGGCGCGCAATTCCCAGTCTTCACTGACCATTGGTTTGTCTTTTCTGGCCTCCGGTATGGGCGCCTGGATTCTGTTTGCACCTCCCGAAATCGGCGCCTTTGTCGGCCCGGTAGCCCTGGCCGGTTATGCGATTGGCTCGGCCCTGCCGTTTATCGTGCTGGGCCTCTATGGCCCAAAAATTCGCCGCGCCTTGCCTCAGGGGCGCAGCATCGCCGAATTTGCCGAGGCTTGTTACGGGCGCGGCGTGCGCCACTGGGTGTCCCTGGTGTCGGTGGCCTATATGGCGTGTTTTCTGGCTGCTGAACTGACCGCCATCGGGGCGATTACCGCGCTGCTCTCGGATGTGCCGCCTGCCTTGGTGATCATGGGCGTGGCGCTGACCACGCTACTTTACACCGCCGTGGGCGGCCTGCGCGCCAGCCTGGCAACCGACCGCTGGCAGGCCTGGCTGCTGATTGCTCTGCTGGTGATTGTCGGCGGCGTGGCGTTAACGGCCTTGCCGGAGCTGCCCAGCGAAGCGGCCATGCCCTCGGCGCCGCTGGGCAGTGCGCTGAGCGTTGCCCTGACTCTGGTGATTGCGGTCACCGCCGCCAACCTTTTCCACCAGGGCTATTGGCAGCGGGTATGGGCGGCGGAGGATAATCAAAGCCTTGCGCGAGGTGCCTGGATCGGCGGCGCCGCTACCGTGGTCGTGGTGATGGTGATTGGCGGCCTGGGCATTATTGCTGCCATGAGCGGTGTGGCCCTTGGCGAGCCGCCGATTCCGTTTTTTGCACTGCTTTCCGAAGCTCCCGCCTGGCTGGCGCTGCCCGCACTGGTGCTGGCGGTCACTTTGGTAGCCTCCAGTGTGGATACCCTACAAAGCGCGATTGCTTCACTGGCCAGCGAACAGTTCTCCACTCGGGGCGGCTCGCTACCCCTGGCCCGCTGGGCGACGGTTGCCTTGATGGTGCCGGTGGTGGTCGTGGCATTACAGGGCGTTTCGGTACTGCGACTTTTCCTGATCGCCGACCTGTTGTGCGCCGCTATCGTGGTGCCGGTCTTGCTCGGCCTGTGGCAACGGATGACCCCGTTCGCGGCCATTGCCGGCGGGCTTGCTGGCATGCTCGGCGCCATCCTGCCCGGCTGGGTGATGCAAGGTAGCCTCAGCGCTGGCTTGCTGGCAGCCAGTTTCCCCAACAGCATTCCCACCCTGGCGCCTTTTGTCGGGGCGCTGCTGGCTTCCACATTGGTCAGCGTGGGGCTGGCGCTTAGTGCTCGCCGCGTGGCAGCGGCTTGACGGCTTCAGCGTGAGTGGCTTGGCCCAGGGCGCGTAACCGGAGTGCCAGCAGCCCGAGGCCAGCGCTCATCAATATAACCAAACCCGCCAGCAGCAGCGGGAAAGCTCCGGCGCCCAGCCAGTCAAGCAGGGGGCCGGTCAGCGAGGGCACCACTAGGGCGCCGCTGCCAGCGGCGGTAAAAATCGCCCCTGTGGTGCGCCCGCGCATTTCCATTACCTGGTTGCTCAGCGCGTAGAGGGTCGGGAAAAAGGCCGAAGCCGCCAGCCCGAACAGCAGGGCACCAATCGACAGCGGCACCCACAGCGCATGCAGCGCCCAGGCGGTCACCAGCCCAAGGGCCGTACAGCCGCATAGCACCCACCAAGGCGAGATCACCCGCAGTAGCGGAATGGCCAACAGCCGCCCGGCAGACAGGGTCAGCCAGAACAGGGTGGCCAGAATGGCAGCGTCCTTGGCGGCCAGCCCCACCAGTACGCCGTAGGAGGTCACCCAGCCGGCAAAGGTAATTTCCATACCCACATAAAGCGCGAAAATCAGCATGAAGAGCACTAGCAGAACAGCATCGCTGTGCTTGGGGGTGGTGGCAGGCGGTGTGTCACTATCAAGAGTAGGCGTTTTGTGCGGGCTGGCAAAGCGCAGCAAGGGCAACAGAGTGAGCAGGGCAAAGGCGCCGACGACCCAGAATGCCCAGTGAAACTGGCCGGTGAGGGAAAGCGCCGCCACCATGACAAGCGGTGTGAGCATATTGCCAAAACTGAAGCAGAAGTGCAGGGCGCTGATATTCGGCCCAGCATCATCACGATGCAGCCAGACCAGCAGGGTGTTACCGCCAGAATTCAGCGCCACCTCGGCAAAGCCAAGTATGCCAAACAGCCCCGCCAGGAGGATCAGCAGCGGGCTAAAAGGGGTAATCGCCAAGCCCGTCACCATGATGGCGCCCATGGCAAACAGTACCTTGTGGCCATCAAAGCGATCCAGCAGCAGGCCTGTCACAAAGGCACCGCTCATATTGCCTACCGCGCGGGCGGTAAACAGAATGGCAATTTGGCTCATGCTGGCGCCTACGCTATCTGCCAGATGCGGCAAGGCAGGGCCAAGCAGACCACCGGTCATGCCGATGGCAATAAACAGCGCAAAGTAACGCCAGGTCAAACGGCGGTGATAGGCAGTGGCAAAGGGCAGCATGCAAAACTCGTCAGTAGCAGTAAAATACGTATCAATACAAAAGCCGCCTAGCTTGAAGGGGCTTAAGGCGGGCTGCAAGCCGCAAGGATAAAACACAGCAGATGGCAGTCAGGTTAGTCGATTAATACCTTGCTCATGTTCCAGCAGCCAGCGCTTGCACGCCAGGCCGCCCGAGTAGCCGGTTAGCTGGCCATTGGCGCCAATCACTCTATGGCAGGGCACAATAATCGGCAGCGGGTTGCGCCCGTTGGCCATGGCCACCGCACGGCTAGCAGTGGGCTTGCCAAGCGCGCTGGCAATCGCCCCATAGCTTGCGGTTTCGCCAAAGGGAATCTCCCGCAGCGCCGCCCACACCTGGTGCTGAAAAGGTGTGCCCTCCGCCGCCAAAGGGACATCAAACGTCTGGCGCTGGCCCTGAAAATACCCTTCCAACTGCTCCCGGCAGCGCTCAAGCAGCGGGTGAGATACATCTGCATCAACCACCGAGGCTTGCTGACCCAAGTCAATCGACGTGATGCCCTCATCATGGCCCTCAAGGCGAATGACACCGAAGGGCGCAGGAGCAGTGAAGCTAAGAAAATATAACCTGCTAGTCGTCATACGATGTCTCGTAGAAAGGGCTGATGAACATGCTTGATTTAAGATATCGGTTTAGCCAGTATTAGGTGACTGCTCCCCGCCCTGACGGGCGAGGCTTCCAACTTCTTAGGCTGCAACCGGCGCGTGGCCGGATTTAAGCAAGCCTCCATTGGCAGGAACCGACAGTCCTTCGGCCCGTAGTTTGATAATACCCTGCTGGCGGATATTAATTGCGGCGTTTATGTCGCGGTCTCTTTCCGCATGACAGGCTGGGCACCTCCAGTTGCGCACCGACAGCGGCAGGGACTCTACCTTGTGTCCGCAGCAGGAGCAGGTTTTGGAGCTGGCGAACCACTGGTTGATCTTGATCAGATACTTACCCTGCTCTTTCGCCTTGTATTCCAGTTTCTGAATCAGGCTGAACCAGCTTGCGTCTGCGATGTGCTTAGATAGCTTCCGATTCTTCAGCAGGTTTTTTACTTTTAGTGTCTCGACTATCACCGCTTGGTTTTCGTCAATAAGTTGTCGGGACAGGTTGTGCTGGAAATTAGCACGGGTATTCGCTAGACGCTCGTGCGCCTTAGCCAATTTCAGCCGTGCCTGCGCACGGCCTTTGCTGCCCTTCTGGCAGCGCGAAAGGGCTTTCTGTTTGCGTCGCAGGTTCGACTGAGCGCGTTTCAGGAACCGAGGGTTATCAGTCTTATTCCCCTCCGAGTCGATAGCAAGATGGGTCAGCCCCATATCGACGCCCAGCACGGTATCAACGGTGTGCAATGGGGCGGGGGCTTCCATGCTGTCCTCGACCAACAGCGAGGCGTAGTATTTCCCTGTGACAGTGCGTGACAGGGTGATGCTTTTAATAGCGCCTGTGATCTCGCGATGGATACGCGCTTTGATCCAGCTCTCACCCGCACTGATGCTCATGCAGTGGTAACTGGACTGCTTCCCGTGCTTGCGCTTGAACTTCGGGTAACGCGCCGAGAGCTTCGGATCGAAAAAATTCTGAAAGGCTTTATCGAGGTTGATACAGGCTTGCTGCAAAGCAATCGAGTCAAAATCCTTGAGCCAGTGATACTTGCGGGACTTTTTCGCCACTGCCAACAGTGGCTTGAGGTCTTTCTTAGCGCGGAGTTTCGAGCCATGCCGCCGATACTGTGAACTGATGATATGCAGTGCCTTGTTGTACACGAACCGCGTAGCGCCGAACTGACGGTTAAGGAACTCCGCCTGCTCAGGTGTCGGGTAAATGCGTACTTTCGTAGCCTTTAACATTTCAGTGCTCATAGCTAAAATACTGTTATTATAGGCTTTAAAAAGGCAATTTTAAATGGGGGTACAAGATCATCCGCCACTGAACGACTACCTGAGAAAACGTCACAGCGTTACGAAGTTAGTTGTACATCTGATCTTCACCACGAAGTACCGCCGTAAGCTGTTTGACGGTTACATGATCGAGCAACTGCGTGAAGCGTTTGAGTCGGCCTGCGAGAAGCTGGAGTGTGATCTGGTTGAAATGGATGGTGAGGGTGATCACGTCCACTTGCTCGTAAGTTATCCACCCAAGCTGGCAGTTAGTGTGCTGGTGAACAACCTGAAATCTGTATCGTCACGCCGTATACGAATACTCAACACGCACATAGCACGGCAGAGTAAAAGTGGGGCGGTGTGGTCACGCTCATACTTCGCATGTAGCGCCGGAGGAGCGACTATTGAGACTCTACGCGAGTACGTTCAGAGTCAGGCCACGCCTGAGTAGAACCGCTGCGCGGTTCCCGCTTGTATCTCCCCGATTGGGCGAGGGTTTACGCGGGATTTTGCTAAGTATGTTCAAAGGAGATTGTGTGATGCAAGTCAATATGCACGAAGCCAAATCACAGCTCTCTAAACTCGGCGAAAAAGCCTGGGAAGGAGAGTCCGTCGTTATTGCCAAAGCGGGCAAGCCCTACCTTGATCTGGTTCCTCATCATGGTGCCAAGGTTCAGCGTAAACCTGGAAGATTAAAGGGACAAATCAAGATAGCTGATGATTTTGATACCACTCCCGATGATCTTCTATGTGCCTTTGAAGGTGATTTGTGAGACGGCTGCTGCTGGATACGCATGTCCTGCTCTGGTGGCTTGCGAATTCTACTAATCCCGTACGCACAATGGCGGCAGATAAATAGAAAATATTAAATTCTCCTACCCCGCTGGCACCGAGAACGAAATTTGCTATCTTCCTGCGGATTACGCACGTTTTCCTCAGGAGCCTTTAATGACCCAGACCGCTACTTCTCCCAAGGTGCCCGTGACGCTGCCGGATACCATGGCCGCCATGGTGCTGACCGGCCACGGTGATATCGACAAGCTGGAATATCGTCAGGATGTACCGGTGCCGATACCTAAGGCGGGGGAAGTGCTGGTGCAGGTGACCGCCACCGCCAAGAACAACACTGATCGCAAGGCCCGCGAAGGGCTTTATCCGACCAAGGACAAAAGCGATGTGACTTCTTTTGCCATGGGCGGTGAGACGACCTTCACCTTTCCGCGCATTCAGGGCGCCGATATTGCCGGGCGTATTGCCGCGGTAGGAGAGGGCGTTGATGCCAGCCGGATAGGTGAGCGTGGCCTGCTGGATTTCAACCTCTACGCCGATGCCCGCCGGGATATCAACCTGACGCCGGATTACTACGGCCACGGTGCTGATGGCGGCTATGCCGAATACGTCGCCGTGCCAGCGGATCAGTTCCATCATATTCCCAATCCGGAACTGGCCGATGCGGAGCTCGCCAGTATGGGCATGTGCTCCTACCAGACGGCGTATCACATGATGACATCGGCCAATGTTAGCCGTGGGGAACGGGTGCTGGTTACAGGCGCCAGTGGCGGCGTGGGCACAGCGCTGATTCAGCTGTGCCGTATCGTTGGCGCTATTCCCTATGCGGTCAGCCAGCTGGACAAGGCTGATGCGCTGAAAGCCATGGGCGCAGAAGACGTCATCGACCGCGGCGACCTGCCCACCTTTGTTGAGCGCGTACTGACAGCGACTGGCGGCGCGCCGATTGATGCAGTGATGGATCTGGTTGGCGGTGAGATGACCAATCTTTTCATCGACACCATGATCAATGACATGCAGGCGCGGAAAAGCTACCCACGGCTGTCGATTGCTGGCGCCAGTGGCGGTAATCTCAGCGAAATGATGTGGACCCGCATCTACCTGTATCAGGTGCAGATCTTTGGCGTCTCCCACGGCACCCGCGAAGAGGCCGAGCAGCTGATGGCCTGGATTCGCAGTGGCGACCTCAAGCCCGTTCTGCATGCGGCTTTCAAACTTTCCGAGCTGCACGACGCCGAGCGTTACTTCGTCAACCGAGGCAGCAACTACCTGGGCAAGATCGTCATCGTCCCCGATAGCCAGTGGCAAATCCACGGCGCCCCCTTCAGCCTGAACGGCTGAGCCAGGAGAACAACAGCATGAAAACACGTCACAGCATCCAGCTAATGGACACCCATGCGGGTGGGGATGTCAGCCGTATCGTTACCGGCGGGATTGACCCGCTACCCGGCAAGACAGTGCGCGAGCAGATGGAATACCTGCGCGACAACGCCGATGGCCTGCGCGAGCTGTTACTGTTTGAACCCTACGGCATTCCCGAAATGTCGGTGGATCTGATCGTACCCGCCACCAACCCCGAGGCCGCGGCGGGCTATATCATCATGGAAGTGATGGGCTACCCGATCTACTCCGGCTCCAATACCCTGTGTACCGCCACGGCCGTACTCGAAGCCGGTATTGTTGAAAAGCGTGAAGGCGTTCAGCATTTCAAGCTTGAAGCCCCGGCTGGTCTGGTCAACATTGAAGCCACGGTCAAGGACGGTGTCGTGGAACCGATTACCTGCGAAGGTCTGCCCAGCTACATCGACACCTACCACGCCTCCATCCACGTACCCGGTATCGGTGATGTTACTTATTCCGTGGCCTATAGCGGCGGCTTCTACGCCCTGGTAGACGCAGAGCAGCTCGGCTTCAAGCTGGTGCGTGAAGAAGAGCGCGCCCTGGCGGAATCTGCTTACAAGATTGTCGAAGCCATCAAGGCGGAGCGCGGATTCTCCCACTACACCCTGGGCGATGTCGGGCCGCTGCCTTTTCTACACTTTATGGGGCCGGAAGAGCAGGTGGCGGATGGCTATATCCGCTCGCGTTCCACCACCTATGTACACCCAGGCGTGATCTGCCGCAGCACCACCGGCACCGGCACCTCAGCGCGGCTGGCGCTGATGAACCATGAAGGGCGCCTGAATATCGGCGACAAGCTGGAAACCGTCTCGCTGCGGGAAACCGGCTTTATCGGCACCTTCACCGGCAGGCACCAGCAAGGCAACTTCCAGGTAGTCGAAAACACCATCACCGGGCGCAGCTATGTACTCGCCAACTCGGAAATCGTCATCAACTGCGACGACCCCATGGTCAACTGCGGCAAACTTCACCACATCCTCACTGATCGTTAGGTTTTTAACCACTTTTTCGCCACGGACCCTCACGGACGGCACGGACAAACCCTTTTCGTTTTTTATGGGCAGTTTGGTTTTGACCTTGTCCGTGTAGTCCGTGAGCGTCCGTGGCCATTTTTACTCACCTGTAGTACCCCATTAATACCCGTCGTGCTTTGGGGGTTGCTACTGTCATCGAACAATTCCAACAGGAGCACGACAATGAGCGCCAAACGCATTCTGATGATTACCGGTGATTTCACCGAAGACTATGAAACCATGGTGCCTTTCCAGGCGCTGATGGCGGTGGGACATCAGGTCGATGCCGTTTGCCCGGATAAAAAAGCCGGTGATAGCGTGGCAACGGCGATCCACGATTTTGAAGGCGACCAGACCTACACCGAAAAACCTGGCCACCGTTTCGCCCTGACCGCGACCTTTGCCGACATCGACCCGGCCAACTACGACGCCCTGGTCATTCCCGGCGGCCGAGCGCCAGAATACCTGCGCCTCAACGGTGCGGTGTTGGCCATGGTGAGGCACTTTTTCGAACACGATAAACCGGTTGCGGCGGTGTGCCACGGCGCCCAGCTGCTAGCGGCGGCAGGCGTGCTCAAGGGCAAGCAGTGCTCTGCCTATCCGGCCTGCCAGCCAGAAGTGGAACTGGCCGGTGGCCACTTTGCCGATATTGAGGTCACGGATGCAGTCACCGATGGTAATCTGGTAACCGCCCCCGCATGGCCCGCACACCCGGCCTGGTTGGCCCAGTTTATGGCGCTGCTGGATCGCTAAAGAGGTCTATACTTGAGCAGGTAAACGCAGATAAATCGCAGCTGACCAGGAGGCTCTATGTGCAGGCTGTTTATCAATGCCGACCCGACGCTATGGCAAAGCCAGACCCATTCGCTGCGCATCGACGGTATGGTGACCAGCGTACGCATGGAAAACTACTTCTGGCAGCTGCTGGAAGAAATGGCTCGCCGCGACGCCATGAACACCGCCCAGTTGATCACCCGGCTCTATCATGAATCGATAGACGCCGGGCACGACCTGGGGAATTTCACCTCTTTCCTGCGGGTCTGTGTGTTGCGCTACCAGGCGCTACTGGCCAGCGGCGAGATTCCCGTAAGCCCCGATGTGCCCATCAACTCGCTGGATGCCGACGCCATCCTCGAACGCGAACAGGCCAAAGCCCGCCGCTCACTGCATTAACCGGATCTTGTTAGCCACGGACGCTCACGGGCGGCACGGACAAACCCCTTTCGTTTTTATGGGTAGTCTGGTTTTGACCTTGTCCGTGTTTTCCGTGAGGGTCCGTGGCCAAGTTTTTACCATTTCCCCCCGCACCACATCCTTCCAGAGCTGTTATATTAGCGCTGTAACCCTTCATAAAACGGAGCTTGTGATGAGTAAACCCAACATCGAAACACGCCTGACCACTGGCCTGGTGGCGGGGTTGGCAGCCCTGGCGCTCAGCGGTTGTGCGGCAACATCGGCACCTTCCAGCACAGGCACGGCGGATGCCAAAGCCCCCTTGCTGCCTTCCAGCCTGTTTGCTGGCGATGCAGAGCGCTTTGATGGTTGGCGCTGTTCGCCTGCCAACCAGAACCTGGTGACCGCCGTGAATGATGAAAGCCTGCGCCTCTGGTCAATGCACGGCGCCTGGCAATTACCTCAGGCCATTGTAGCCAGCGGCGCGCGCTACCAGCAAGGCGATATCAGCTTATGGAATCGCGGTGACAAAGCCCAGGTAGAAACCCCGCGGGGCCAGCTGCAATGCCAATTGGCCCAACAGCGCCAGGCCTTCACCCGGGCAGAGTACCCCGATGTCATGTTTCTTGGCCGTGGCAACGAGCCCGGCTGGATGATCAAGCTCTCCAGCCAGACCCCGAAATGACCCTGATCTCCAACTATGGCCGCGAAACCCGCACCCTGCCCTATATGGTCAGCGTGATGGATAACGACGCAGGGCGGGTGGTGATTGAAAATGCCCAGGCCGATGACTTCTTCCGCGTACGCATTGAAGCCAGCGCCTGCTTTGACGATATGAGCGGCGAGCCTTTCCCCGCGCGCGTTACCCTCTCCATTGATGGCGAGCAATATAAAGGCTGTGGGCAAGGTATTGCCCCAACAAATTAATAATAAAATGCCCATGGTCATCCAATTGTGACCAAAAATATGTTAAAAACTCTCAATCTTTTCAAGGTAACGTAAATATCAAAAGGCCCCTGATTGAATGAAGATAACGGCAGTGTCAGGTTTGCCTGCCTACGCAGAAGCTACAAAAGCCAGCGTAGGCAGTGGGTTAGAGCACAAAGGCAATACTTGATAGTATAAAAGTTAAAGATGCAACTTATGGCTGGCGGCTTTATTCGCCAGGGCACCCCTGGCGAATTCATTGATGTGGGTAAGGCATGTTTCAACATATTCTGGTGGTGTGTATCGGTAATATCTGCCGCAGCCCGGTGGCAGAGGCCATGCTGCGTAAGCAGCTGCCCGGCAAGCAGCTATCCTCAGCCGGGCTGAATGCCGTGGTGGATGAAGGGGTAGACCCCAAAGCCCGCCAGCTGGCTGAACAGGCCGGGCTGGAAGTGGCCAGCCACAAGGCCCGCCAGCTGACCCCGGCCATGTTGCAAGCCGCTGACCTGATACTGGTAATGAGCGATGGCCAACGCCGCGCGATAGCCGATATGTCGCCGGCGATGCTGGGCAAGACCATGCGCCTCGGCCAATGGTTGGAAAACGGTCAGGGCAAGGACATCCCCGACCCCTACCAGAAAAGCCAGGAAGTCTTCTATTATGTACACCGATTAATGGATGACGCCACACGCGCCTGGGCCAGAAAGCTTGGCTGACAGTGCCGCCGCTACCCAATGTCGAGATTCAAAAACGTGGATACCAAGAAAGCATGAGCGACGTCATTTCTCAGCAAAACACCGCCCAGCAAAGCACCGCCCCACAGGATGATGAAATTGACCTGGGCCGGCTGTTTGGTCTGCTGATAGACCATAAATACCTGATTGTTGGCATTACCGTGCTATTTGCCGCCATCGGCGTGGTCTACGCCATGCTGGCCACCCCGGTTTACCAGGGCGATGCGCTGGTACAGGTTGAGGAACGTTCTTCCATCAACCCGCTGGAAGACCTGGACGCTATGCTAGGGCAGGGCAATGAATCATCCGCCTCTGCCGAAGTACAGATTTTGCAATCACGCATGGTGCTGGGGCAGGTGGTAGACAGAATTGCCCTGGATACCTCAGTTACCCCCGTGCCTTGCCGCTGGTAGGTGATTTCATCCAACGGCGCGGCATTCAGCGCCCCGGCTTTATGCAGGAAAGCCCCTATGTATGGGGCGGTGAAGATATCAATGTCTCCCGGCTGGAAGTTCACGACAGCTACCGGGGCCAGCCCTTTACCCTGCAAGCAGAACCCAGCTCACCCGGCCAGCCAGCGGAATATTCCCTCTGGCTGGAAGATGAACGCCTGGGCACCGGCCAGGCTGGCCAGCAAAACCAGTTTCTACAAGGTGATGTGATCGTCAACGTGGCGGAGCTGGAAGCCGCCCCAGGCGCTGAGTTCACCCTGACCAAACTGACCCGCCCGGAAACCATCAAAAACCTGAAAGCACGCCTGACGGTTGCCGAGGTAGGCGGTGGTGGCCGTGGCAGCAGCACCGGTATGCTGCGCCTGACGCTCAGCGGTGAAAACCGCGAAGAAATTCGCCGCTCACTGGATGCCGTTACGCAAACCTTCCTGACCCAGAACGTAGAACGCCAATCTGCCCAGGCAGAGCAAAGCCTGGCGTTTCTGGAAGAGCAGGCGCCGGAAATTCGCAGCGAGCTGGATGAAGCTGAAAATCGCCTGAATCAATACCGCTCAGAGTCACAGAACGTGGGGTTGGATTCTGAAGCAGAGGCGGCGATCAACCGCTATATCGAGCTGGAGTCACGCCTGAGTGAGCTGGAATTCCAGGAAGCCGAGCTGGCTGAGCGCTTTACCCCCAGCCACCCCAGCTACCAGGCACTGTTGCGCCAGAAACGTTTTGTGCAAAATGACCTTGATGAGCTGGATTCTCGGGTAAGTGAACTGCCTGCCGCCCAACAGGAAATTATCCGTCGCACCCGAGATGTGGAAGTCACCCAGGCCATCTATGTGAATGTGCTGAACAAGATGCAGGAACTGCAGATGACCAAGGCCGGCACCGTGGGCAATGTGCGGATTATTGACGATGCTTTGGTCGGCAGTGCTGCCATTGAACCTAAAAAGCCCCTGATTGTGGTGCTGGCCACCCTACTGGGCGGCATGCTGGCGGTAGGCGGCGTATTGCTGGTTGGTTTGCTGCGCCGTGGAGTAGAAGGCCCAGAGCAGCTGGAGCAGATAGGCCTGCCGGTATATGCCAGCGTACCGCTCTCTACTACCCAGCAGCAGCTAGTGCGTAAGATAAAAATAAAGGGCAGCAAAAAAGCCCATGAAGTGAATACCGGTGTGTTGGCCCACCATGAACCGGCAGACCTTGCCATTGAAGCCTTACGCGGGCTGCGCACTAGCTTGCACTTTGCTATGATGGAAGCCAAGAACCGCAGCATCATGATTACGGGCTCCAGCCCGGATATCGGTAAAAGTTTTATTACTATCAACCTGGGCGCCGTGTGTGCCAACGCAGGCCAGAAGGTGCTGGTAATAGATGCCGATATGCGCAAAGGCCATATTCACACCGCCTTTAATGGCAAAAGCGAAAATGGCCTTTCAGATGTGCTCTCAGGGCGCAGCACTTGGCAAGCTCAGCTGCGCACTACCCCGATAGAAAATTTTAGCTACCTGGCCCGCGGCTTGGCACCCCCAACCCCTCAGAGCTGCTGATGAGCGAGCGCTTTGCGCAAATGCTGGAAGAAGCCGAACAAGAATACGACCTTGTGATTGTGGACACCCCACCGGTACTGGCCGTAACCGACCCGGCCGTAGTGGGCAGCCTGTGCGGTACCACCCTGCTGATTGCGCGCTTTGAGCGCAACACGGTAAAAGAGGTGCAGCAAGCCGCCAGCCGCCTGACCAGCGCCGGGGTAGTGGTGAAAGGCACCATTCTAAACGCCATGGAAAAGAAAGCCGCCAGCAGCTACGGCTATGGCTACGGCTACTACCACTACAGCTACAAACCCACAATTGAGTAAGGCAGCCGGGCCTGTTGATGCCGACAGGCCCTATGCTTAAACAGCAATTTTTTGCCCCAGGAAAGGTGTTAAAAAAAGTTAGTTCATGTATTATTGTATTTAATTGTAAGTTAAAGCTAAATGTGGCTTGGGAAGAAACAAAAGGATGAGGGTACTAGGGCATGAGGATAGCCCGGACACAACCTCCGGGCGGTAGCGTGTCTGAATGCTTTGTTGCGAAGATGTTTAAGAATATTGATAACCCCTACTTATCGCTATAATCCTTTAAGATCAATGGTCTACGATATTTCTTGATAGGTTGGGTTGGCAAAAATGCAACACGGGTCTGCAAAATTGCAGGGCAATCGACGAAATGGCTAATACTGCAAAAATGCAGCCAAGGTCTGCACTTTTGCAGGCGGTTCAGCGAACGCTTATTCTTGCAAGCGTGCAGGAAAATCACGCTGGCCCATTAGCCCGTCTTATCTTTGTTACAATATTTGTCCGTTGCTATCAACGCCAGAATGCTTCAAGCTACCTGTCGACCATGCGACTGACCCCATATGAAATCGATGTCATCAAAGCGGCTTCGAGCTCTGGCTCTTCGGCTCCCGCATTGACGACGCTGCCAGGGGCGGCGACATTGATCTGATGGTCACGTCACCCAGCCCGTCGATAATCCGGCATGAGTTTGTGCGTGTCTTGAAGGGACTATCACCATGAGGCTTGGGGAACAAAAGATCGATGTTCTGCTGGAGGCTCCCGGGTTAAAGCGTTTTACGATCTACGAGACCGCCCGGGAGAAGGGCATACTGCTGTGAGGGAAAATGCGTCTATCCCAGTCTGACATTGATGCTATCAAGACAGTGGTGACTGACGTATGCGGTGAAGGCGCGGTCGTCCGGCTCTTCGGTTCCCGCCTTGATGACGCCGCCAAAGGTGGCGATATCGACCTCATGGTGGAGCTTGATGAAACAGTTGAGCATCCAGCGCGGCTGTCGGCCTGGCTGAGCGTCAAGATCATGCGTGTCACACGGGGTCGCAAGGTGGATGTGATACTGTCAGCACCCAACCTCGAAGCACTGCCGATTCACCGCATCGCTCGAGAGCAGGGAGTCATACTGTCTCATGAGGAATAATCATCAAGAGCGCCTTGCCTTTCTGAACCGGGTCGTCAGCAAAGAAATTCAGCACCTTCAGTTTTCCTCGGGTCGCGTGTTCAACCAGCCACTGGATGTTGAACGTGCAGCCACTCTTGCCAATGATGAAGCTTTCGCTGGAAAGGTCGAGGCGTTTGCAAGCCGTTTCTGCCGACTGCAAGATACCGTTGGCGACAAGCTTCTCCCTGTCTGGCTGCAGGCGTTGGGAGAGAAGCGGGGAGCAGTAGTCGATAATCTCGATAAGGCAGAAAAGCTGGGAATGCTGGAACCTGCTGATCGCTGGCTGGCCATCCGCCAGATTCGTAATCAGATGGTCCATGAATATATCGAGTCTGCCCATCTATTGGCCGATGCGTTGAATGAGGCTCACGATTACCAGGAAACAATCATTAGTTTTGCCAACGCGATGTTAGTTGATGCTCAAAAGCGGGGCTACTATAACTAACGACGAAAAATAATGGTATGTAGTGTTATGTAGATGCACTTGCCAAGTTTTTCGATAGCACCAATGCATTTTGTCGGTGTATGGCAATAGGCCAACAATCATCAAGAGCAATCAATATGAAATTTCTGATCACCGGCGGTGCCGGTTTTATCGGCTCTGCGGTTATCCGCCATATCATCCGCAATACCGTAGATAGCGTGATCAACGCCGATAAGCTGACCTACGCCGGTAACCTGGAATCGCTTGCCGAGATCAGTGATAGTCACCGTTATAGCTTTGAACAGGTCGATATCTGCAACCGCGTAGAGCTTGATCGGGTGTTTCGGGAGCACCAGCCGGATGCCGTCATGCACCTGGCAGCAGAAAGCCATGTAGACCGCTCGATCGATGGCCCAGCAGACTTTATCGAAACCAATATCGTCGGCACCTACACCCTGCTGGAAGCTGCCCGGCATTATTGGCAAGGCTTGGCAAGTGAGCAAAAAGATGCCTTCCGCTTTCACCATATCAGCACGGACGAGGTCTACGGAGACCTGCCCCATCCTGACGAGGCAGATAACGCACTTCAGCACCTCTTCACTGAAACAACGGCCTACGCCCCCAGCAGTCCGTATTCCGCCAGCAAGGCCAGTTCGGATCACCTGGTGCGTGCCTGGCGACGTACCTACGGCCTCCCCACGCTTGTCACCAACTGCTCGAACAATTACGGCCCCTATCACTTCCCTGAGAAGCTGATCCCCCTGGTGATTCTTAACGCCCTGGAAGGCAAATCACTGCCTGTCTACGGCAAGGGCGACCAGATTCGCGATTGGCTCTATGTGGAAGACCATGCCCGGGCGCTGTACAAGGTGGCCACACAAGGTCAGGTAGGCGAGACCTATAACATAGGTGGCCATAACGAGAAGCAGAATATCGAGGTGGTGCAGACGATCTGCGATATCCTCCAGCAGCTTCGCCCGAAGGCAGCGCACTATCGCGAGCTGATCAGCTACGTGGCAGACCGCCCCGGCCATGACAGACGCTACGCGATTGATGCCAGCAAGATTGAACGGGAACTGGGCTGGCGCCCGGAAGAGACCTTTGAAAGCGGCATCCGCAAGACAGTGCAATGGTACCTGGATAACCTTGCATGGTGCCAGCGGGTGCAGGATGGCAGCTATCAGCGTGAACGCCTGGGTGTCGAGCAATGAACATCCTGTTACTGGGCAACACCGGCCAGGTCGGCTTTGAACTCCATCGCACGCTTTCCCCGCTGGGGGTCATCACAGCCCCAGGCAGAGAAGCGCTGGATCTTGGCAGTGAGCAGGCCGTCGCCAGTTACCTGGCCAAGGTTCAGCCAGGCCTGATTGTCAATGCAGCCGCCTACACCGCCGTGGATGCCGCGGAAGATAACCACCAGGCCGCCTGGCGCCTGAACGCAGGCTTACCCAGGCAGCTGGCGGAATACGCAGCTGCCCACAACGCCCGCCTGGTGCATTACAGCAGCGACTACGTTTACCCGGGCAGCGGCAGCCAGCCCTGGCAGGAAGATAGCCCCACCGGGCCGCTAGGGGTCTACGGCCATACCAAGTGTGAAGGCGACCAGGCCATTGCCCAAAGTTGCGCCGACCATCTGATTTTCCGTACCAGCTGGGTCTACAGCGCCCGCGGTAATAACTTTATGAAAACCATGCTGCGCCTGGCGCAAAGCAAGCGTGAGTTGAACATTGTTGCTGATCAGGTTGGCGCCCCCACGCCAGCCAGGCTGATTGCCCAGGTGTCTACCCTGGCGATTCACTGTCAGCTAACCGCCGGGCTTTATCATCTGGCGCCCAGAGGCGAAACCAGCTGGCAAGGGTTTGCTCAGGCAATCTTCCAACAGGCCGGGTGTACGGTCACAGCACACCCCATTCCTACCCGCGACTACCCAACGCCCGCTGTCCGGCCGCTGAACTCGCGCCTGGCGCTGAACAAGCTTGAAAACGCCTTGAGCATTCAGCTGCCCACTTGGCAAAGCCAGCTGGCGCTCACCCTGAATGAATACCTGGAGACGTAAATGAAAGGGATTATCCTCGCCGGTGGCTCCGGCACCCGCTTGTACCCCATCACCCGTGGCACCTCCAAGCAGCTGCTGCCGGTATATGACAAGCCGATGATCTATTACCCGCTTTCGGTACTCATGCTGGCGGGTATTCGCGATATCCTGGTGATTACGACCCCGGAAGACCAGGAAAGCTTCAAGCGCCTGCTTAATGATGGCAGCCAGTGGGGCGTCAATCTGAGTTATGCCGTACAGCCAAGCCCGGATGGCCTGGCGCAGGCGTTTATCATCGGTGAAGAATTTATATGCGACGATAATGTATGCCTGGTGCTGGGCGACAATATCTACTACGGCCAGGGCCTGAGCAAGATGTTACAAACCGCCGCTGCGCGCACCTCCGGCGCGACAGTATTTGGCTACCAGGTAACAGACCCCGAGCGCTTTGGCGTGGTGGAATTTGACGACCAAAAGCGCGCCATCTCCATCGAAGAAAAACCAACACACCCAAAATCCGACTACGCGGTAACGGGCCTCTACTTCTACGACAACGATGTAGTGGACATTGCCAAGAAGGTACAGCCTTCACACCGTGGCGAGCTGGAAATCACCAGTGTCAACCAGGCCTATCTTGAGCGCGGCGACCTTAACGTTGAACTGCTCGGCCGTGGCTTTGCCTGGCTGGATACCGGCACCTTTGACTCCCTGCACGAAGCCTCAGGATTTATCGAAACCCTGGAAAAACGCCAGGGCTTGAAAATAGCCTGCCTGGAAGAGATCGCCTACCGCATGGGCTTTATAAAGGCCGAACAACTGGCAGCAGAAGCCGAGCTCTTAAAGAAGAACAGCTACGGCGCCTACCTGAAAAAACTGCTTAACGCCACGACCTAAGCGAGCCAGCATGCTGATCACACCCACCCGTATTCCTGATGTCAAACTGATTGAACCCAAGGTCTTTGGTGATGAACGCGGTTTCTTTATGGAAACCTGGAACGCTAAAGCCTTTGCCGAGGCAGGCATACACCACACCTTTGTACAGGACAACCACAGCCGCTCAGTCAAGAATACACTGCGCGGCCTGCACTACCAGATCAAACAGCCGCAGGGCAAGCTGGTGCGGGTAACCCGTGGAGAAGTGTTTGATGTGGCCGTAGACCTACGCCAGGGGTCATCTACCTTTGGCGAGTGGGTAGGCGAAACACTTTCTGAAGATAACCAACGCATGCTATGGGTGCCGCCGGGCTTTGCCCACGGCTTCCTGGTGACCAGTGACACTGCGGATTTTCAGTACAAATGCACGAACTTCTATGCGCCGGAGTATGAGCGTTGTATTAACTGGGCAGATGAACATCTTTCGATAGATTGGCAATTATTAAGCGTTGAAAAGCCCATCGTTTCTTCAAAAGACTCAAAAGGTTCAAATTTTTTAGATGCCGAATATTTTTAATTTGAGCGACTTAATAGAATTTTTCTTATTAATTTGGTTCGGTGTGCTGAGAAGGAAAAAAAAATGGGTTTTTATATTGATCCTCTTGCAGATGTTAAAACGAAAAAAATCGGTAACAATTCTCAAATCTGGCAACACGTAATTATTCTACCAGACGCTGAGATTGGTACAGATGCTAATATCTGTTCGCACTGTTTCATTGAGAATGATGTATATATCGGTAATCGTGTGACCGTCAAGAATGGTGTGCAGCTCTGGGATGGATTACGCATACATGATGATGTTTTTATCGGGCCTAATGCAACTTTTACGAATGATCGCATGCCTCGTAGTAAGAAATTCCCTGAAAAGTTCTTAGAGACAATAATTGAGAATGGAGCCTCAATAGGAGCTGGTGCTGTAATTCTTCCAGGTGTAAGAATAGGCAGCAATGCTATGGTTGCTGCGGGTGCTGTGGTGACTCGTTCTGTGCCCCCAAATGCTATTGTAGTTGGTAATCCTGCAAGAATTATGGGTTATGTTGACGCTGACTATGATGACTACAAAGCTACAGAACAAGCAAGCAGGTCGCTAGGTATAGGTGCCCATGATACACAAGTGCCTGGAGTGAATTTATATCAACTTAATTATGTCACTGATATACGTGGTAGCTTAACAGTTGGTGAGTTTGAGAGATCAATCCCATTTGCTGTGAAACGGTATTTTATGGTTTTTGATGTGCCCAGTATCGAAACACGAGGTGAGCATGCGCACAAGCAATGCCACCAATTTCTTATTTGTGTGCGTGGAAGTTGCTTGTTGTTGCTGATGATGGTGCTAACCGCCAAGAGTTTATTCTTGACCGACCAGATGTGGGTATCCATTTGCCACCTATGATTTGGGGAATTCAATATAAGTATTCATCAGATGCATTATTACTGGTCTTTGCTTCCGATTATTATGATAATGAAGACTATATTCGGAATTACACGGAATTTAAGGAATTAACGGAGGGAAGGTTATGATCCCATTTCTCGACCTCAAGTCAATTAATACCCAATATAGAGATGAACTTGTAGCCGCTGCTACTCGCGTAATTGAGTCAGGCTGGTACATCCAAGGCAATGAAGTAAGAGCGTTTGAAGAAGAATTCGCAGACTATTGCGGTAGCCAACACTGCATTGGTGTGGCCGATGGCCTTGATGCCTTGACGCTTACCCTAAGAGCCTGGAAAGAGATGGGTAAGCTGAAAGAGGGCGATGAAGTAATCGTGCCCGCTAACACCTATATTGCAAGTATTCTGGCCATCACCGAAAACCGCTTAAAACCTGTGCTTGTAGAGCCAGACGAGGCCAGCTTTAACCTTTGCCCGGAAAAAACAGCGGCGGCTATTACTTCAAACACCAAAGCCATTGTTGCCGTTCATCTCTATGGTCAGATGGCACCGATGCCAGCGCTGATGGGGTTGGCTGAAAAGCATGGTTTATTGGTGCTTGAAGATGCTGCCCAGGCTCACGGCGCTAGCATAGGCGGTAGAAAAGCGGGTAGTTGGGGGCATGCTGCTGGTTTCAGCTTTTACCCCGGCAAAAATCTCGGTGCACTGGGTGATGCAGGTGCTGTGACGACTGATGATGAAGAACTGGCCAAAACCATACGAGCACTCGGCAACTACGGTAGCCATAAAAAGTATGAAAACCTCTATCAGGGTGTCAATAGCCGCTTAGACGAGATTCAGGCTGCCATGCTAAGGGTTAAATTGCGCCACCTGGATAAAGAAATTCAAAATAGGCGGCAAGTGGCAGAGCACTACCTGGCGCATATTGATAACCCAAGTATTCAATTACCTGCAATCGGGGCGCTTGAAACACATGTTTGGCACCTGTTTGTCATCCGTTGCCAACAGCGCGAAGCTTTGCAACATCATCTAGCGGATCAGGGAGTGCAGACGTTGATCCACTACCCTATCCCGCCACATCATCAGAAAGCTTATGCGTGTTGGCAGGCCGAGCATTACCCGATTACTGAAAATATCCATCAAACAGTGTTGAGCTTGCCGATGGGGCCGTGCTTAACATCGGAAACATCAGGCCAAGTTACTGAAGCAGTAACTCGTTTTTAATGAAAAAAACAGACTCGTCTAATTCCCGTGGCTTAATCCGCTCCATGCTGATCATTGGTTCAGCCCAAGTAGTTAAGATTGCTATCTCAATTGTCAGGATGAAGTTGATAGCTGTACTTCTTGGCCCTGCTGGTATTGGTTTATTAGGCATATACAACAATTTACAGCAGATGGTAGGAAATGTTGCTGGACTAGGTATGGGCTCCAGCGGTGTCAGGCAAATTGCAAGTGCCAAAGAGGATGCTCAGACTCTTAACCGGGTCAAGCAAGTATTGTTGGCGGCGCATCTTGTACAGGGCAGTTTGGCTATGGTGGCGGTGTGGCTGCTGCGTCACCCTCTGGCTGAATGGCTCACTGGCGATACAGCTCTGGCTACCGAGGTTGGGCTGGTAGGTGTTGCTATTTTGCTAATGCTGTTGGCAACTGCACATACGGCTTTGCTTCAAGGGCTTCGCCGCATCGGTGATTTGGGTCGTGTTACCGTTTTTGGTGCGTTAGTGGGTACGCTGATAGGTTTGTTGGCGGTCTGGCAACTAGGCCAGTCTGGGTTGATATGGTTTTTGTTGGTGCAACCCTTGGCCAATTTGCTTGCCGCGCGATTTTTTATCCTGAGACTTCCACAACGAGAAAAGGCAGTATCCTTACGTCTAAAAGATGTTTGGGGCGTTTGGAAACCCATGGCGCGTTTGGGCGTGGCGTTTATGATGGGCGGCCTTGCTACCACAGTTACCCTGTTACTGGTACGCACCATCGTAACAAAGGAGCTGGGGCTGGAAGCCGCTGGCCATTTCGCTGCTGCCTGGGGAATCACCATAACTTATGTTGGTTTCTTGCTTGGCGCCATGGGAGCTGATTACTACCCACGTCTTACTGAAGTGATTAACGACCGCCAAGCAGCCAACCGTTTGATGAACGATCAGGCTCAGCTGGGGCTGGCTATTGGTGGACCAGTATTACTTCTGCTAATCGGGATGGCGCCCTGGGTGATCAATTTGTTGTATGCCCGCGAGTTTGGCCCCGCCGTTACGCTGCTTCAATGGCAATCAGTAGGTAATGTCTTTAAAATCGCGAGTTGGGCAATGAGTTTCGCGATTGTTGCTGCAGCGCATGCCAAGATATTTTTCTTTATGGAGCTCAGCTTTAACGTTGTGTTCCTTGCATTAGTTTGGTGGCTATTGCCTGAAGTGGGCTTAAAGATAACCGGCATTGCTTTTCTGGTAGGCTATATCACTTACTTCATTACAGTTTACGTACTGGTACGAAAGTTGCGGGGCTTCCGTTGGCAGCCATTGTCATTGCAACTGCTTACGTTACATGTGCTACTAGCAATAAGTCTCCTGATACTTGCCTTACTTTTTCCAGTGCTCGCTATCTCCATATCTCCAATAATTGCTTTTATAACAGGTGTTGTTGGCTTGCGCATTGTGTTACAGAAGACTGGCCCAGAAGGACGGCTGCCAGAAAAGTGCTATCAGGTTTACGCCCGGCTTGGTTGGCCGATTAAAAGCGCATCATAACATCTATCTTCTTAAGCAGCTTATGATATGATCTTATGGAGACTATCATTTGCCATTTTTATTTTCAGGCCTGCGCCATGAATAACCCAGGATAAAGGGTATCCAAAGAAGAAACGCTCAGATGAGCATATCAGATGGATATCGTAAAGAGCTGAAGACATCACCGTTGCGGCGTTCTTCGTGCATTTTCCCTGGCATGGATGCCGCCTCAAGAATAAAGTAAGGACATCGAAATTGGCGACAATCAAACCAAAAATTAGCGTGCTCATTCTCACCTTTAATCAGGCTCAGTTCATTGAGCGAGCACTGCAAAGCGTTGTCGAACAGCAATCGAATAATTATGACTTGGAAGTAATAGTAACTGATGACGGATCCTCAGATGCAACCGTTGATGTAATAGAAGGTTTTGTCGAAAACTCACCAGTTCCGATAAAGGTTTTAGCCAAAAAACATGAAGGCGTGACAGCAATCGCGAAGAATTTTTTGTCGATGATTAATATCGCCAGTGGAAACTTTATCGCATTCCTGGCCGGTGACGACTTTTTCTCGCAGCACCGATTCACGTTACAACTTGAAAAATTTTCCGCTAATCCAAACCTCAAAATTAGCTACTCAGACGGCATTAACTGCATGGCCGGTGAGCTTGGTCAGCGTTGCCATTCAACAGAAACCGTAGAATTGATGAGTAGTGGTGATGCTGAGCGTATCCACAAGCACTTGACCTCACAGGTTCCTGTTCTGTTCATTCAGGGTGTACTCGCCAAAGCAGATTTTCTCAAACTAATTCAACCTTTTGATGTCGATTTAATCGCCGATGATTGGGTTTTCAACATAAAGGTTTTCAATGCTTTGGTGATGGATGGCGGTGACTTCGATTTCGAGTCGAGTGTGTGCTTCATTCGGAACATCCACGGAAATAATACCTCCAGGAATCTGATCGTCCACTATGAGCGTGTTCGCCAGGTTGCCGAACGCTATTGCACTAATGCCCGGCAAATTAAATCCAAATTTATTGGTAACGGGATTTTATCTGCCTTAAAAAAACGTGACAAAGCGACCCTCCTATTCTTTATGCGAAAAGCTGTGCTGTACCCGGAAGCATTAGCTGTCGTCACCAGAAAAGTTTTTGCAATCGGCAGACGTAATTTACGGCATGGGTAAGAGTTTACTGCAGGCGCTTGGGATCAGTTAGGCCAATTGATTCGTAATGGACAACTTCAAAAAATCTGCCCTACGCTGGTTCAAAGACGGTGAATGTCTTTAAGTGCTTCAGCGGGCTTTACCATGAACGGGTTTGTCATGGGTTTCTGCGCGGGCATCAAACGCGAGTTGTTAGATATGTGCTTGCCCATACCGGAGGTTGTAAGTGCCTGATCATAAATTTCCGTGTAACATCGATTTTAAAATCACTGACACGGATAAACCTATGGCAAGGCGTCGCTTTATTGATCCTCTCACAAAGTCTGAACAGCAGGCACTAACCACGGCCTATCACCAAAGCGAGAAGCGGGCTTTACGTCGACGTGCGCACGCCATCCTGCTGAGTGATCAGGGCCATACCATCAACCAGATCAGTGACATTCTGAAGGTTCGCCGCGATGCCGTCTCTCGATGGCTCAAACAATGGGAAACGTTGAGGCTTGACGGGCTCGCCGATAAGCCTCTCAGTGGTCGGACACCTATTCTGGACGAGCACGACTACCAGCGATTGAAAGAAATGATTGTTGAACAGCCTCATCAGATTCGATCCTTACAGGCTCGGTTTCAGGAAGAGACTGGCGAGACAGTTAGCACGGTGACCCTTCGCCGGGCGTTGAAAAAATGATCTCAGCTTCAAGCGCATTCGGCGTTCACTGAAGGCTCGGCGTAACGAAAGGAATTTCCGCAATACTCAGGGCCTCCTTAAGGCGCTTCAGCAGCAGGAAGACGAAGGCGAGCACGAGCTTTACTATTTTGATGAATCGGGTTTTCCCAATCATCGTCAGTGCCATACGCGTGGAGCCCTGTCGGTCAACCCTGTGAAGTGACCGCCTACTCTCGTAGCCGAAGACTAAACGTATTAGGGTTCCTCAGCCGGACCGGGAAACTTGTCTACCATAGCACGACGGAATCAGTGACGGCCGAGACGGTCATCGAAGCCTTCGACAAGTTTGCGGCTCAGAAAGATACTGACACCTTCGCCGTTGTGGTGCTCGACAATGCCAGTATGCATCGCTCCATGGCCTTCAGAACAAAAATAGTGGAATGGATGTCGCATCGTGTGCATCTGATCTACCTATCAGCTTACTCGCCAGAGCTGAATCTAATTGAGATTTTATGGAAGCAGATGAAGTACGCATTGTTGCCGTTAAGCGCCTATCTTTCGTTTGACCGCCTCTACAATGAGGTTCATCGCCTACTCGGCGGCTATGGAGTTTTGCACGCGATTAATTTTGAATAGGCACTTATGTCGAAAATAAATTGCACTGGTCACTGGATGTTGTCCTACGAGGAGATGCTTGCAAAATCTATCGAGATTATGCGGCTGAGAACCTTGCCAGGGTTCGTCACATTGCTTTGAATTACCTTAAGGGCGAGACAAGTTTTAAAAGTGGTATACGCCGAAAGCAGAAAAAGGCAGCACTGGATGAAAGCTATTTAGCGACGATATTGGCTGGGTGAAATCTTTCATGCGTTTGCCCTGCAATAATCGGCTGCTCAATTAAGCAGGTGCCAGCGAAAATAGACTTTCATTCAGATCTTCCGCTGTTTGATGTTGTTATCCCCTCTCTTTCGTCTTTAGAAAAGCATGATGAACATTGGCTGCTTTTTGGCACGTTAGTTCTACATGATTTATAGGAGAATATTTTGCTTACGGATAAAGAAAAAAAAAAGAATTCTTTTTTATGGCTAGATGAGAGTCAGTTTCATTCAATAGAATCGAAAAAGCGCGGTGTTAATACGTGCTCAATTTATAAATCTATTCCAAAATTGTTAAAGGCTTTTCGTCGAATCTACATAAAATTAAATTTCCTGCCAATTAGTTTTTGGCTTGAATCTTGGAATAAGAGATTAAGCGAATTTGATGTTGTAATTATTCATGCATCTATATTAACTCCAGTGGTAGTGAGGTTTATTGCTAAGAAAAATCCAAAAATAAGAATTATTGTGTGGTATTGGAACCCCGTTTCTAAATGTGTTCCAGTGAGTAGTTTTCCCAAAAGATATTGTGAGATTTGGACTTTTGATGAGGTAGATGCAAAAAAATATCAAATTAATTATAATACTCAGTATTACTTTAATGATGTTGATTTAGAGAAAGAGTCTATTGAGTTCGATGCTTTCTTTGTGGGGTCAGATAAGGGGCGCTATGCTGATTTGATCGGTGTCGAAAATCTCTTAAAAGAAAATAATGTAAAAACATATTTCCATATTGTTAAATCCAAAAAAAAATTATCGAAAATTAATTATCCAGTTGCGAAATTGGCCTATGAAGATGTTTTGTTATATATATCCAAATCTCGAGCGATAGTTGATGTAGTTTCTGAAAAGCAAGCTGGGTTGACTTTACGCCCTCTGGAGTCTCTTTTTTTTTTGAAAAAAGCTTATAACTACAGATCAGAGTGTTGTTGAGCGCGATTTTTATAATCCCAATGATATATTTATCATTGGTGTCGATCCAATTTCAAGGGTTCAGGATTTTGTTATGGCTCCTAATTCCGGAAAAAACCTAGCTATAGAGAGATATGATTTTGATAAGTGGTTACATAGATTTTTTGTGGAATAAGATACATGACACTAGCGATATATATAGTTCTTTTAGTTGTATGCATAGTGGGCGTAAAACTCAACTCTAAATCTTATTTTCTCCAGTTTATAATCGTATGTTTGATTACTTATCTTATGGGGCGTGGCGCGCTCACAGCAGATACCTTTTATTATCATAAAGGCTATGTAGAGGCGCAAAGTTTAAGTTTTCTGGGTTTTTATGAACCTGGCTATTTATTACTTGAAAAAATTGGGAATGCGCTTGGTTTAAGTTATGTAGAGTTTCGGTTGATGGTGGTGTTTTTTGCCTGGATTGCTATCTCAGTATTCTTAAATAAAGTGCTAAGTCGAAAGGTTTTTCTTTTCTACCTTTTTTACTGTGTTTTTTTGATATTTATAGATACCGTCCAAATAAGAAGTTTTTTGGCTTTTTCTATAGTGGTTTATGCTTTGAAATTTTTGCTTTTTGAAAAGAGATTGCACGTTTATGTTTTTTTTTGTTTTATTGGCATTTACGATTCATATAAGCGCGCTTGCATATCTTATTTTTGGGGTTTTGATTTTAAAGAAAAAGGCCGCTCTCGTCTTTTTGCTTTCATTATTTTCACTAATTTCCACTTTTGCGTTATATTTAGTAGGTGGTGATCTTGTTCTGGTTGGTGATATTTTGGCCTTTTTTCTGGTGGCGCAGATAGACTTTCTAGGTACAGTGAAAGTGATGTTAACCTTGGTTTTTTGTATCCTGTTTTTTTACAATGTGTAGCTTTTTAGTTTTGTTCTTATTGAAGTTAGATTTAAAGCGTGAGAGGGCTCTAAGAATTAGCACTGGATTTGAGTCGCTCGAACTCGATTTTAGTTTGTATTTGCTGTCAGCGTTTATTATTTCTGTGCTATTGTCTTTCTTATTTTTTCCTTTATATCTAGTCGATCTTCAGTTTTTACGTCTTGCTAGGGGGCTGCTTTTATTGGCTTTAGTAGGTTTGGTTTTGGGCTATAATTGTTTTAGTAAAAATTGGAGTGTGAAATTTCGAGTCTTGGTCTTTGGCTTGTCTATAAATTTCATTTGGGCTTATTTTACGTTTGTGGTCTCAGATCACATTGATGACATAATAATCCCATTCTTCATGCCTGAGACTATTGGAACTTGAGCCAAGGAAGGCGTCTTGACAAGCCATTCGTAGTCGGGACACTTGCATCGAGATCCTCGAAGAACTCCTACGCCGCAAGAAGATCCAGCAGTTCGCCGTAAGCAGTGAAAACCAGGTCAGTCAGATCTTGCTGTTCGTCGTTGAAGCAGAGTTAGAAGTTGAGATTGACGAACGGCGGCCTCAAGTTCCAAGTGTAACACTATTGTAGCATGCTCGGGCCGGCGACAGATTTCTTGAGCACCTCGGTGTAGACTTCCAGCGGTGCGCCAGTCCAGTGTCTTGCGTGGCCTTGCATTGAGTGAGTCGGCGATTTCGTCGAGTTCTTTCTGGCTGTAGACCGACAGATCCGTGCCCTTTGAGCCTGCCTTATTCACGGCACAGGCCTGAAAATGAAGATGGCGAATGGCATTCTCTATAAAAATCAGTATGTTCCACCAAGAGCCTGACTCAAGAGAACCATTCGTCATGGGTGAAAGACTAACTCCCTGGAAACCGACCTGCAATGGCTCTGTTCATGTGCAGTTAAGTGGTGATGCCACCACCAGCGATGCGGGGTGGGCTCGTCCTCCGGGAAGCCCTTGATACGAGCGGCGTGATCGACGCCATGACGTCTCATCTGAACGATTCACGTGATCCTTTGCGTGTGAGTCACTCGTTAGCGCTTCAACTCCGTATCACCGTTCTTCAGCGTGCCATGGGGTGGAGTAACCTGACCTACACCCAGGTGCTACGCCATGATCCGCTTTGGCGGTTGGCGTGTAGCGATGCACGTGGCCTGACACCGCTAGAAACAGCACATCCCTCCCAGGCGACTCTTTCGAGGCTGATTACCTGCTTGAGCCGTCCTGACAATCTCGACACGGTGCATGAAGGGTTATTACGATTAGCGATCTGGCGATTAAACAGCTTGCCCACCGTCACGTCCTACACAAACGATACCCCCGTGACGCTTGATATTGATGGTCTGCCCATTGAGGTCTTTGGGCACCAGGGCGGCAGCGCCTATAACGGCTACGCCGGTACTCGCATTTACTCACCACTGATTGCTTCCATCGCTGAAACCGGCGACATAGTGGGCGGCTTGCTTCGGGAAGGGAACGCGGGCTCGGCAGAAAATGCGGATACCTGGATCCCCCATCTTGTTCAGCGCTTGATGGAAGGCATGAACCGAGACGTGGATCAGTTCCGTGTACGCCTGGATGCGGGCTTTACCGATGGCGAAACCCTCAGCGCACTCGATGCAGGAGACATTGCCTACCTTGGCCGCTTGAAAAGCAATCAAACACTAGTTCGCAGCGCCTTATCTCAGGCGCCCGCCTGGGCGACCACCGGAAAGCCCCAGGGAGTGGTGCCATGACCTGGATTATCAGGCAGGTAGCTGGGAATCTTCACGGTGTGTGGTGTTGGTGGTGCAGGAAAATACCGATGCCTCGTCACCCAACACTTTCTTCCTGGTCACGAACCTCAGTCGCTATCACCACCCGCCTGAGAAAGTACTGGCGATTTACCGAACGCGCGGTAAAGCGGAAGCCCATATGGGGGAACTCAAGTCGGCCCTCGATCTCCATTTATCGTCGGCCGATCGAGGCGCTTCAACAGTCGAGGATGTCATGGCTCGAAACCAGGTTCATCTGCTGTTGAATCTCATGGCCTACCAGGTTCTGCATGGTATTCGTTGCTTGATGGAACGGCATACCGGGCAGCCGTTATCACGGTGAACGCCCGTCAGATCCGAATACGCCTGGTCTGCTGATAAATGGTGGCCTTGCTTGCCTGCGACTCGACGAACAAGCGCCTGCCTGATCTCAGTGGCAGCAGTGTTGGAACGTTATCATCGGTGAACGTCTTTTATTGCTTTATGGCTCTTCGTCATCTTATTCATGGCACAAAGCATGAATCAAAGCTTATGTGATTTGGCTTCATCTGGATTTGGCCTGATCAAGCAGGCGGCCCACCGGACTTCCAAGCAGATAAATCATAGCAATGAAATTAGTTTCATTTCGGTAGCCCCGTGCACGTGAACGAGCCGCTTGAAACAGACCGTTCATTCCTTCTAGTCGCGCGTTTGTCAGCCCCGAGTGCCAGCGCCTGACGACCGCTTTAGCGTGTCGCTCAAGTGTCTCCAGCGCTTTCCCCATCGGCTTCAGTAGAGGCTTCTCAGAAACTGCTGCTTTCATGATTTTTAGGTAGTTCGTGATCCGCCAACGCGCTGCCCTGGGCGTTGACGCTTTCTGGATCCAGGTTAACTTTTCCTTGATCACCCAAGCATCGGCCGTGGCGCTCTGATCGGCAACCAGCTCCTGAAGTGCCGATATCTGTTTAAGTGTATAGTGCTCATTTTCCAGGCTCTTCAACAGTGCCCAGCGCAGCGACTTGGGGTGTTTCTGCTCGCGGCGTTCTTTCTTGCGCACCTCGTCCAGCCGCTTGGTGAAGGTCTGTACGATATGGAACCAGTCGACCGTTACCTCCGCCTTGGGAAGAAACTCGGTGACGCCACTAAGGAAAGCGGGTGACATGTCACAGACAACCTCGACCACATTGTCCGCATCGCCACCATGAGCCGCCAGGAAGGCACTGAACGCCTTGAGGGTGTCCTTGCCGCAGCCTGGAACAGCGAAAATCACCGGTTCCTGCTTGCGCTGCATATCGAGGAACACGGTGACGTAACGATGCCCGCGTCGGGACGCGGTTTCGTCCACGCCAACCATGGTCACATTGGACAGATCCAGCTCTCCCAGCATGCGGTTTACGTAGTGATGCACGATGCGCCATAGTCGTTTATCGGAAATCTCCAACTGCCGGGAGACAGCCAGCACTGGCATCTCCTTGACGAGCGACATGGCCGCCTGCTCGAACAACAGGGTAAAGTCACTGCCGGGCCGCGCCCAGGGCACCTTTATGCGTTTGACGCCATGTTCAGGACACTTTGTACGAGGGACACGAGCATGCAAGTAACAATGGTGCTGAAAGAAGTTCAGATGTCGCCAGGTTTTGTCAGCAAAGTCGTGGGCTTGGCAGGCCTTGCCGCACTCTGGACAGGGATAGAGGCTGCCACGCTCCGCCTCGACATACAGCTCTAAGCGGTGAGGCGACACAGCGGTATCCAGATGCTGATCCTTGAGAATCCAGGGCGCTTCCAGGCCAAGGCCGAGTGTTAAAATCTGGGTGCCGTCCATGTCGTACCTCCTGCTAATATGGAGGCAATATTCTGGCTTATGTGCAGTGATTTGTGGCTCCGAGGGATGGGACGAAATAGAAGATTTTTGCCACTCAAAGCTTGATTTTCTCAGACAATACGGTGATTTTAGCGGCGGTATTCCCAGTCAAGATACGTTGGCGCGTGTCATGGCACTGATCAATGCAGAACAGCTTCAGACAGCCTTTGCCGAATGGATGAAAGCCTGCCACGACGTAACTCAGGGTGCAGTGGTGGCCATTGACGGTAAGACACTGCGGGGCTCCTATTGCCGAGGAAAGCAGAAGGGCGCGATCCATATGGTGAGTGCTTTCAGCGCGGCTAATGGCGTTGTGTTAGGGCAAGTGAAAACGGCACAGAAATCTAATGAGATTGCCGCGATACCCGAGCTGCTCAAGCTCCTAAATCTACAAGGCTGCCTGGTGACGATTGACGCGATGGGTTGCCAGAAAAAGTAGCTGCAAAAGTGCTCCACAAAGGGGCTGATTACCTGCTTGCTGTCAAAGATAACCAGCCCAAATTGATGCAAGCCTTCGAACAGGCATTTCCAATGAATGAGCTGATTAGTTTTGAAGGTGATGCTTATGTGACCGATGAGAAAAATCGGGGACGTCAGTAAACGCGTTATCACTTTGCCAGTGAATTCACTCAAGAGTTTCAAGATCTTAGCTACGAGTGGCCGGGGTTGAAAACAGTGGGTGTGGTGATGTCATTTCGTACTGAAGCCGGTCAGGCGCCAGAAGAGCCAACGTTGCGCTACTACATTAGTTCAGCAGAATTGAGTGCTAAAGAACTGGCTGAAGCGGCCCGCCAGCATTGGTTCGTGGAAAATAAGTTGCACTGGTCACTGGATTTCGCCCTACGAGAAGATGCTTGCAAAATCCATCGAGGTTATGCGGCTGAGAACCTTGCCAGGGTTCGTCACATTGCCTTGAATTACCTCAAGGGGGAGACAAGTTTTAAAGGTGGTATACGCCGAAAGCAGAAAAAAGCAGCATTGGATGAAAGCTATTTAGCGACGATATTGGCTGGTTGAAATCTTTCATGCGTTTGCCCTGTTTTTGGAGGCCCTTCCACACCGCGATTGCGTGGCACTTTGATTGATGGCAAACAGGTCGAACCGGCACTAGGAAACCCCTTTAAGGGTGAGAGCCTTGAGCTCGTGTAAGCGATTGGAAACTAGTGCGCGGATAGCCCATCAGGGTTCGATGTCTGTTAAACAGCATCATTAACGAGACCAAATACACGTAGGCAGTCGTACCTTTATGCCATTGAACAAAGTGCTGGCAATAGAGGAGGAGTCCATACACAGTAAGCGCCCTTAAACCGGCATCTACCACTCTCGCTTTTACCCCCTCACACTGATGCCATCAGATTTTTTGAGGTGGTGTCATGACGCATCAAGAGCGTGAGCAATATTGGCAGCAACAAGTAACCGAATGGCAAGCCTCTGGCTTGTCCGGCATGGCGTTTTGCAAGCAACAAGCGCTAACGTACCATCAGTTTTCTTACTGGCGTCAAAAGCTCTTGGCCAGCGCATCGGCAACAAAAGAACCAGCCGCCGGTTTTGCCACCGTTGCGTATCCCAATACCGGCACCGCAAAAGAAATAGATTCCACGGGGCTTGCGGTATCACTGCCCGGCGGTATCACGATCACGGGCTTGCACGCGGGCAACGTGGCGTTACTGGGCGATATCCTGAGGCAACTGTGAAGCGGCCGCGCTATTTACGCCCCGCGTGGGAAATGCCCGAGATCTACCTGTACCGCGCACCGGTCGATTTTCGCAAGCAAGCCAACGGCCTGGCGTTACTGGTGGAGCAAGAACTGGGACACAACCCCTTTAGCGGGGCGCTGTATGCCTTTACCCTGCCTTATTCATGGCACAAAGCATGAATCAAAGCATACCAGAGAAAAATCATAGGCTTACATAATTCATGGCACAAAGCATGAATCAAAGCATACCAGAGAAAAATCATAGGCTTACATACAGTAAGCGTCTAAGGCTGGACTCACCCAGTGGGTGAATCGAATAAAACGCCTATAAGTAGCATAAGACATTGATTTTATAGTTTTATTTTTTGACTGTGATTTTCGATGAATAAGGCAGGTTTACTAACCGGCAGCGAAATAAAATCAAGTGCCTGATGTGGGAAGACAATGGCTTCGTGCTCTACTACAAGGCGCTGGCCGAGGAGCGCTTCAAGTGGCCCGGCCCCTCGGATGACGTTATGGCGTTGACTGGCGAGCAGATCAACTGGCTGTTGGATGGCTACGATATCACCCTGATGCGCGGCCATAAAACACTGCATTACGACAGCGGCGGATAGGCCATAAAGCTCTTATTTTCAGTGCTTTAACACATCGAATCTGGTATCATTGGCCCATGAAAAAGCACCCCGAAGTCTCCTCCCAACTGCCTGATCTCAGTGGCCTCTCCGCCGCTGAGGTAGTGGCTCTTGTGGCGGGGCTTCAGCAACAGGTGACGGCTCAACAGACGGCGTTACAGCAGCGTAATCTCTATATTCAATTGCTCGAAGAGAAGCTGCGCTTGCAGCGCATTCAGCAGTTCGCCGCGCGCAGTGAAAAGTCTGCGAACCAGGCTCATCTGTTCGATGAGACGGAGTTGGAAGCTGACATCGAGGCGCTACGCGATCAGTTACCCGATGATGTCGAAGAGCAAGACGCGCCGCGTCCCTCACGTCAGAGTCGCCAACGTGGCTTCTCCGACACTCTGGTCCGTGAGCGTATTGAGCTTACGCTCAGCGAAGAAGAAAAAGTCGGGGCGACCAAGACCTTCTTCGCCAAGGTAAAAGAAGAGCTTCAGTTCATCCCCGCGCAGCTGAAAGTCCTCGAATACTGGCAGGAAAAAGCGGTGTTCCCTCTTGAGGGCAACGACCATCTCCTCACTGCGGAGCGTCCGGTTCATCCGCTAGGCAAGTGCACGGCGTCGACGTCACTGCTAGCGTACGTGATCACCTCCAAGTACGCCGACGGTTTGCCGCTGTACCGCTTGGAAGGCATGTTCAAGCGGTTAGGCCACGCCGTTAGCCGCACGCAGATGGCCAACTGGATCATCCGCCTGAATGACGTCTTCACGCCCTTGATCACGCTGATGCGCGAAGTGCAAAACAGCAGCGCGTATCTCCAAGCCGATGAAACGCGGTTGCAAGTGCTCAAGGAAGACGGCAAGACCGATCAGTCAGATAAATGGATGTGGGTCACCCGAGGTGGCCCACCGGATCAACCGTCGGTGCTCTTTGCCTACGACCCGTCCCGCGGCGGCAGCGTGCCGGTGCGCCTACTCGACGACTTTTCAGGGATCCTGCAGGCCGATGGCTACGCCGGTTACGGCCAGGTATGCCGTGCCAACGGCATTACCCGCATTGGCTGCTGGGACCATGCGCGACGCAAGTTCGTGGAGGCGTCTAAGGCAGCCAAGGTCAACGCGAAAGGCAAGAGCGCCACGCCGGCCAAGGCCGAGGTAGGGCTTAGCCATATCAACAAACTCTACGCCATCGAACGGAAGATCAAGGATCTCAGCGAAGCGGAACGCTACTGTGTCCGCCATGAGCTGAGCCTTCCGCGTCTTGAGGCCTTCAAGGCTTGGCTAGAGGCTAATGTTACCCGCGTCATGAAAGGCAGCCTGACGCGTCAGGCGATGGAATATACGCTGAACCAATGGGACTTCCTCATCGGCTACTGTGCCCGCGGCGACCTGAACATCAGTAACGTTCTGGCAGAAAACGCCATCCGTCCGTTTGCCGTTGGTCGAAGAGCTTGGCTGTTCGCGGATACCTCCCGCGGAGCGCACGCCAGTGCCACCTGTTACTCGCTTATCGAAACGGCAAAAGCCAATAGCTTGGAGCCTGCTGCCTATATCCATCATGTGCTGGAGCACATCGCCACCGCTGATACGTTGGAGGCACTGGAAACACTGCTGCCCTGGAACGTGAACTTGGCGCCTGTCGAAAAAAGTGAAAGAACACCGTTAAATCAAGTGTGTCGATTTAAGGGCGCTTACCATACACAAAGGGCTATTGAAGGGCTCTCAAGCCTTGTCCCATGCCATTCATTGGTCAGACTGGCGACGAAAGCACCAGTACAAAGCGTGGCAATACCACTGTCAGAAGCAGCATCTCCAGCTGAAATTATCTGCACGATCAGCTCAATAGCTACGGCTGTAGTACTAGGCATATTGTTTGTTTGGCGATTAACAACATGCCGACTCATGCAGGCTCCTTCAACATTACCTGCTAATTTTATTGAAATATTTGTGGGGATCCCTCAGGGCTAAATATGGTTAGGTACACGGGTCGTTTTAGTGACGGTTACGTTACTTTTCTATAAGCATTACTGGTGAATAAATGAAAGTCCTTTTATACCTACCCACCCCTGGTGGTTTGACCGGTGCGCCAAGAAGGCTGTTAAACTTGGCTAAGGTTCTGCGTGAGCACGGTTTTGGTGTTTGTATTGCCTGCGATGCAGAATCTGAGCTATCTCTCGCAGCAAAAGAACTGGCGTTTGAGGTGCAGGAAATTTCGCCGATTGGTGTTTTGAAGCGCCGTGGCAGTGCTTTATTTGGTGGTGGACTATTTTTCAGGCTGCTTACGGCGTTTTCTTTACTACTGCAAAATCTGGTTTTCTGTTGGAGGGTGAGGTCCTCTCACGCTGATGTTGTTTGGATACGGGCCAGTAAAGGTATCGCTTTTGCTGGCTTTGGCGCGATGCTCTCCAGGCGGCCTTTAATTTGGGATGTGGATTACGAGCTTCCGTCTCAAGGGCTGGTTCGGTGGCTGCATCGTTTCGGGTTGTGGGCATCCAAGGCGGTAGTGTTTCAATACCGTGCAGCTCCAGACGGAATTTTCGGGCAAAAGTTGGCTCACCATTACCGATATAAGTTTCATTCAATAATTCCCGGAATCAACCTTTTGGCACTTGCCTCGCCATATAAAATGCGAAAAAAACGCTGTAAAAGTGAAGATGATAACTTTGTTATTTTGCAGGTGGGAACAGTCTGTGATCGTAAAAATCAAATGTTTCTGCTGGATGCCTTGAAGCAACTTCCATTTGAAGACCTTTCTCGCAAAGTGCGAGTGCTATTGGCTGGTGGCCTTTCCGACCAAGCCTATGTGGAGCAGGTTAAATCTAGTATTCAGGAAACGGGGCTTGGGTCGGTGGTAGAACTGTGTGGCTGGCGCACGGATGTTCATGCTCTGATGGCGGAGGCAGACCTTCTGGTTATGCCCTCAAAGGACGAAGGTGTGCCGAACACAGTACAGGAAGCCATGTACCTCGGCTTGCCGGTGTTGGTGAGCGACAATGGTGGAATGCCGGAAATTGTTGTAGATGGAGAAACGGGATGGGTCCTACCGTTGAATTCATCATGTAATTGGGCTAAACAGATTAGGTACTGTATGGAGAGGCCCCAAAGTTGCACTAAAATTGGCGTTGCTGCATCGACCTACGCAGAGAAATATTTCTCAACTAGGAGCTGGGGCCACGCATACTCTCAGATTATTGTTGAATCTAATGCTGGTTAATAAATGATTTTTCCAGCCCTCAATTCCCATTAAAACCTGAATGTTAGGGAAACGCTGCACAAATCCCACCGTAGCTGCCTGATCGTCACCGATAGGGTAGAATCTAACCATCCCGCCACTGTCTGACAGAGCCATCCGATGAAGCAGATCTCGTTCGCCCAGGCTGAGCACCAGAACAAGAAGAAGGTCACCCGCCGAGAGCGATTCCTGGCACAGATGGATGCCCTGGTGCCATGGCAGCGGCTGATCGAGGCACTGGCGCCGTCCTACTTTCCGAACTCGGCAGGCAAACGAGGCCGGCCGCCGATTGGCCTGGAGCGCATGCTGCGGATCTACTTCCTGCAGCAGTGGTATGCGCTCGCCGATGAGGCGTTGGAAGATGCCATCTACGACAGCCAAGCCATGCGCGACTTCATCGGCATCGATCTGGCCGTCGAGAGCGTGCCGGATGCGACCACGCTGCTGCGCTTCCGCCATTTGCTGGAGAAGCATGCCCTGACCCAACGAATCTTTGAGGAAATCAACGCCCACTTGGCCGAGCAGGGCCTGTTCATGCGCGAGGGCACCATCGTCGACGCCACCATTGTGGCCGCCGCACCCTCCACCAAGAACAAGGCTAAGCAGCGTGACCCGGAAATGAAGCAGACCAAGAAAGGCAACCAGTGGTTTTTCGGCATGAAGGCCCATATCGGTGTCGATGCGGTCACCGGACTGACCCACAGTGTTGCCGCCACCTCGGCCAATGTCGCCGATGTCACCATGACGAGCCACCTGGTCCGCGATGACGACAAGCGGGTATACGGTGATGCGGGCTACACCGGCATGTGGGGCTACCTGGATGAAGAGAAGGATGCTCCGGATTCCCGGTGCTGTGTCGCCGCCAAACGCGGCACCATCAAGAAGATGGACGACAGCCCCATGAAAACGCTGCTGCTGGAATTCGAGAAGACCAAAGCCAGCATCCGTGCCAAGGTTGAGCATCCGTTTCATGTCATCAAGAACCTCTTCGGCTACCGGAAGGTGCGCTACAAGGGGCTGGCCAAGAACCAGGCACAGCTGTTCAGCTTATTCAGTCTGGCTAATATGGTGCTGGCTAAGCGATGTAAAGGCCGAGTTGACGGGGCCAGTCCGTCTTGAATCTGGCCTGGTAGCCGGATAAGCCGGCTGCCAGGGAAAATAGACCACCTGAGGTGGTCAGAAATCGACCGCTGAGCTCGAATTTGCTGCGCTGAGCGTATCAGCTGCTCAGCGACGAATTGTTCAGCGTTTCCTTAGAAGGTGAGGATTATAGTTTGCAGTCTTTTATTTCTAATTCCACTGGCAAACGTGCTAAAGTTTTGGTTTTAGCTGGGCTTGACAGGTCCTTAATTAATTTCCGCGGTTCATTAATTAAAGCACTACGGAACTCAGGACTTGAAGTACATGCTGCAGCGCCATGTCTTCTGGCGAATACAGACGTTGTCAACGAATTATCGTCCTGGGGTGTTGTTTCCCACAATGTCCCGCTGCAGCGTGCGGGCCTTAATCCATTAAAAGATTTGTTAGGCTTTTTCAATCTCGTGCGCTTGATGCTTAAAGTTCGGCCAACTTTCGTGCTTAGCTATACTATTAAGCCAGTTATTTACGGAACCTTCGCCGCTTGGTTGAGTCGGGTGCCTCACCGTTTCGCTTTAATAACTGGGCTTGGGTACGCTTTTGCCTCGGTCTCTTCACTGAAAGGGCGCCTAATTCAGAGCGTAGGGCGTTCATTTTATAGTGTAGCCCTTCGCCGTGCTGAACTTGTCTTTTACAGAACCCAGATGATGAGTCATTGTTGCGTAAACTGAATGTGATTCCGAGACATATTCGAACTGTTGTTGTTAACGGGTCAGGCATTGATACAGAGAAATTTCAGTGTGTGCCATTACCTCAAAGCGAAGTGAGCTTTCTCTTGATTGCGCGCTTACTAGGTGCAAAAGGTGTAAGAGAGTATGTGGAAGCAGCAAAAATAATCCGCGGGAAGTATCCGCAGGTGATTTTTCGGTTGGTTGGCGGCTTGGATGATAACCCGGATTCAGTTAGTGCGAGTGAAGTCCAGCAGTGGCAAGAGGATGGTATTATTGATTATTTGGGTTCGCTAGATGACGTTCGTCCTGCGATTGAGGGTGCATCGGTCTATGTGCTCCCATCTTATTATCCAGAAGGTACCCCCGCACAATTCTTGAAGCTATGGCTATGGGGCGTGCAATCATTACCACGGACTCTCCTGGTTGTCGTGAAACTGTGGTTGACGGTGATAACGGTTTTCTGGTCCCAGTTAAATCAGTACAGGCACTGTCTCAGGCGATGCAAAAATTTTTTGATGCCCCAGAGCTGATTCCTCAAATGGGTAAGCGTTCTCGTGAAATCGCTGAGGAAAAGTACGATGTTCATAAAGTTAACGAGGTAATGTTGCAAGCAATGGGGATTAGCTCGAAATGTTGAAAAGGGGCTTTGATATACTGGGAGCGGCGTTTTGCCTGCTCGTGCTGTCACCCGTTATTTTCGTGGTCGCCATCCAGATCCGCCGAAAACTCGGTTTCCCTATATTATTTCGCCAAACCCGCCCTGGCAAGGACGGCAAGCCGTTCCAAATGATTAAATTCCGCACGATGCTGGATGCGCTCGACAAGAAAGGCAATCCGCTTCCCGACGACCAACGGATGACACCGTTTGGTAGTTTTTTGCGGTCCACCAGTCTGGACGAGCTGCCAGAGTTGTGGAACGTACTGAAGGGTGAGATGAGCCTGGTCGGCCCACGTCCTCTGTTGATGGAGTATCTGCCGTTGTACTCTAAAGAACAGTATCGCCGCCACGAGGTGCGCCCTGGGGTAACGGGCTGGGCACAGATTAATGGCCGTAACGCGCTTAGCTGGGATGAAAAATTCAAACTTGATGTCTGGTATGTTGATCATCAGTCTTTCTGGTTGGATATCAAGATCCTGCTGCTGACAGTTAAAAAGTCGTGGTGCGGGATGGTATCAGTGGGGAAGGGGGAGTCACTATGTCCAAGTTTACTGGAAACGATAAATGAAACCGATAGCGATTCTGGGAGCCAGTGGGCATGGCAAGGTCGTCGCTGATACGGCAGAAAAAGCAGGCTGGCAGCATCTAGTTTTTTTGATGATGCTTGGCCAACGCGTGAAAATAATGGGCCTTGGCCTGTATGCGGTAACACTGATTCGCTTTTATCCTGTTTGGCTGATTACGCCGGGGTAGTGATAGCAATAGGCAGTAACCGCATACGCGCTGAAAGACACCGCCAGCTTGAGTCGGCTGGTGCCCCCTTGGTTTCCCTTATTCACCCTTCCGCCGACGTTAGTGCTTACGCTGATATTGGTTGTGGCACCGTCGTGTTCCCTAACGCTGCGGTTAATGCCTGCGCTAAAGTGGGTAATGGTTGCATTATCAATACTGGCGCTGTGATCGAGCATGATTGCATGTTGGGTGCTTTCTCCCACATTAGTCCTAATGCTGTTTTAGCCGGTGGCGCTCAGGTGGATGCCTTTGCTTGGGTGGGTGCCGGCGCGACAGTAAAGCAGCTATGCAAGGTAGGTGTATATGCCACCGTTGGCATGGGGGCAGTAGTCATCAAAGATGTGCCTGCCAATGCTGTTGTGGTGGGCAACCCTGCCAGACCTTTAAAATCCTGAAACTTCTCATCAAGTTGAGTTTTACATGCTGAACGGACCTTTTTCTCCCTGGCCTTCCTTTACTGAGGAAGAAGCTGATGCTGTGCGCGATGTGCTGCTCTCCAACAAGGTCAATTATTGGACGGGCCAGCAAGGGCGTGAATTTGAACGTGAGTTTGCTGATTTTGCGCAGGCGGATTACGCCATTGCCTTGGCCAACGGCACGGTCGCGCTGGATCTGGCCCTGAAGGGTCTGGGCGTTGGCCCAGGTGATGAAGTGGTTGTCACATCTCGTACTTTTTGGCATCGGTTTCCAGCGTTGTGACTGCGGGTGCTACGCCGGTATTTGCCGATGTAGGCAGAGACTGCCAAAACATTACCCCAGATACGGTTCGCGCGGTGATTAGTCCACGCACCAAGGCGATTATCTGCGTTCATCTGGCCGGTTGGCCCTGCAATATGGCGGGCTTTATGGCCTTGGCAGAAGAGCACGGCCTTTACGTGATAGAAGACTGCGCTCAGGCCCATGGGGCGCGTTACCAGGGGCGCTCGTTGGGGGCCATTGGTCATGTGGGCTGCTGGTCGTTTTGCCAGGATAAGATCATGACCACCGGCGGTGAGGGCGGTATGGTTACCACTAATGACGAAGCTCTGTGGCGGCGCATGTGGGCCTACAAGGATCACGGTAAAAGCTGGGAAGCAGTGTATGAACGCGACCATCCCCCGGGCTTTCGTTGGCTGCATGAAAGCTTTGGCACCAACTGGCGAATGACCGAAATGCAGAGCGTGATCGGGCGTATTCAGCTCAAACGCATGCCGGAGTGGAAGGCCGCCCGCCAGGCGCATGCGCAGCGCATCTGGCAGGCAGCCAGTGAATGTGCGGGCCTGCATGTGCCTGAATTCCGTTGCCGCGCTGCCTGTGCCAACGGCTGTACCCATGCATCTGGCTGTGAACATGCGGCTTATAAATGCTATGTGTTCGTCAAACCCGTGCAGTTGGCAGAAGGCTGGAGCCGCGACCGTATTATGAATGAAATCGTCTCTCGCGGGGTGCCGTGCTTTTCCGGTTCTTGTTCTGAGGTGTATCGCGAAAAAGCCTTTGATGGCACCGGTTGGCGGCCTGGAAAGTCGCTACCCATCGCACAAGAGCTAGGCGAAACAAGCCTGATGTTCTTATGTCACCCAACGCTGACTGACGCTGAAATTGATAAGATGTGTCAGGTGTTAAAAGACGTGATGCAGGATGCTGCACGCTAAACTAATGCTTCGTAAAGGGAATGGTATGAAACTCCTTGTCACCGGCATGGCTGGTTTTATCGGCCATGCTGTCGCTAAGCGTCTGGCCGGTCAGGGTCATGACTTAGTAGGTATTGATAATCTCAACGACTACTACGATGTAGCACTGAAGCATGCTCGTTTGTCCGATCTGATTAAATGTGATGATGTACGCTTTATCGAGCTGGATCTTGCAGATAGCGAAGGTATGTCAGCATTGTTTGCAGCTGAACAATTTGATCGAGTTATTCACTTGGCCGCCCAGGCAGGGGTACGTTACTCACTGGATAACCCGCACGCCTATGCTGAGTCTAACCTGGTGGGCCACCTGAATGTCCTAGAGGGGTGTCGTCGTCATAGCATTGAGCATTTGGTTTACGCTTCCTCCAGTTCGGTTTATGGCATGAACGAAAAGGTACCCTTTGCGACTCACGATGCCGTCGATCACCCCATCAGCCTGTATGCTGCGACCAAGAAAGCCAATGAGTTGATGGCGCATACTTATTCGCACCTGTACGAACTGCCTACAACTGGCCTGCGATTTTTCACTGTTTATGGCCCATGGGGCCGACCGGATATGGCGCCGTTCAAGTTTACTCAAGCGCTACTGGAAGGTAAGCCTATACAGGTAAATAACCACGGCGATATGCAACGCGACTTTACCTATATCGATGATATCGTCGAGGGAGTAGTGCGGATCCTCGACGTTATACCTGCCTCAGGCAACAGTACTTCGGCGCCAGATACTAGCACAGCACCTTATGCCCTCTATAATATTGGCAACGGCAGCCCCGTAGCACTGATGGATTTTATCCGGGCGATTGAGCGCGCGACTGGCTGTGACGCTAAATGTGATTTTCGCGGAATGCAGCCAGGTGATGTGCCACGTACCTGGGCGGATACAGAAGCCCTGTTTGATGCGACCGGTTATCGGCCACAGGTAGGCATTGAAGAAGGCGTCGCTCGCTTTGTTGAATGGTATCGAAACTTCTATCAAATTTAAGCTGTCATGAAAGGATGCAAGATGAAAGTAACTATTGCCGGCACCGGCTACGTTGGGCTTTCCAATGCCATGTTGCTGGCTCAGCATAATGACGTGGTGGCGGTGGATATCGTGCCGGAGAAGGTTGATCTGCTGAACCAGGGTATATCACCGATTGAAGATACCGAGATCAGTGATTTTCTGTCTAACCGCGAGCTGAGTTTTACTGCGACGCTGGATAAACGGCTTGCTTATCAGAATGCTGATTTTGTCATTATCGCCACACCCACGGATTACGATCCTAAAACCAATTACTTCAACACCCAAAGCGTTGAGGCGGTGATTGAGGATGTGTTGGCGATTAATCCTGATGCGGTGATGGTCATCAAGTCCACCGTGCCGGTGGGCTATACCGCTGAGGCCTGCGAGCGCTTTGGCACCCGCAACCTGATCTTCTCGCCGGAGTTTCTGCGCGAGGGCAAGGCGCTTTTTGATAACCTCCACCCATCGCGGATTATTGTCGGTGAGCGCTCTGATCGGGCGGAAACCTTTGCGGCACTGCTGAAGCAGGGCGCCATCAAGCAGGATATTGATGTGCTGTTTACTAACAGCACTGAGGCAGAGGCCATCAAGCTGTTTGCTAATACTTACCTGGCCATGCGGGTGGCGTACTTCAATGAGCTGGATACCTACGCCGAAACCCACGGGCTGGATACTCGCCAGATCATCGAAGGGGTAGGGCTGGACCCGCGCATCGGCAAGCACTACAACAACCCGAGCTTTGGCTATGGCGGTTATTGCCTGCCCAAGGATACCAAGCAGCTGCTGGCCAACTACGAAGATGTGCCCAGCAATATGGTGCAGGCGATTGTGGATGCCAACCGCACCCGCAAGGATTTTATTTCCGAGCAGGTACTCAAGCGCCAGCCTAAGATTGTGGGTGTTTACCGGCTGATCATGAAAACCGGCTCCGACAACTTCCGTGCCAGCGCCATGCAAGGGGTAATGAAACGCATCAAAGCCAAGGGCGTTGAAGTCATCGTATTTGAACCGGCGCTGGAAGAGGAGACTTTCTTCGGCTCTCGCGTGCTGCGCGATCTGGAAGCCTTCAAGCAGGAAGCGGATGTGGTGCTCTCCAATCGTATGGCGCCAGAGCTTGAGGATATCGCGAGCAAGGTTTACACCCGAGATCTGTTCGGAAGCGATTGAAAAGGTAATAATCGCGCGAAATACGACATTATCAAGATGTCATGAAGTGGTTCAGCCATTAGCTCACCAGAGTCGAGAACGGGCCATACCAAGAAAAAATTGGCATGGCCCGTTTTGTGTCTAGCGCCTACCTATTTTCGGTTTCGGAGCAAAGAATCCGGCCGTCAGGTGCTATTCATCCAACGAAAAGAAATCGTTGGCATTGTCTTCGAAGGCATCCGCAATCCGAATATACTGCTCAAACGTGCGCTGATCGCGATGTCCCGACACCCGCTTGATTTGCACATTACTACGACCGCGCAGGTGCGCCTCGGTAATAAACCCGGCCCGAAAGCTGTGCGGGCTATAGCCTTTGGCCGCCAACCCGGCTGTCTCAAGGGCTTTTTGCATACGCACATGGATATTCTGAGCCGACAAGCGTCCCGCGCCTATCCGACCGGCCAGACTCACCGCCCGAAAGATCGCGCCGCGCCGAATGTCACTGGCCTGCAGCCACGCTTCCAGTAGCCGCACCGGACAGTAGCGTGCCTTTTCGGAGGCCCGCACAATGCTTTTAGTTTCCACACGGCCCGATTTATTGGTTTTGCTGTGATGCACCGTCACGATGATACCTTCTGGCCGCCACTCAATATCATCAACGGTGATCGCTACGACTTCACTGCGCCGACACGCCCCGTAAAACGCCAGGGCGAACATGGCGGCATCGCGCAATCCATACAGCGTCTCCCGATCCAGGCTATCCAGCAGCGCATGCAATTCCTTTAGTCGTAGCGCCGGCGCCGAGGCTTGACGCATATCGCGGCTGCGCTTGATCCCTCGGATGACACTGCGCACCGCTATGGTCTTCACCGGAGACGGCAGGTCGTGATAGCGATGCCACATGTGCAGCGAATTAGCATAGCGTACGAGGGTGGCCGGCGCCTTTCCCAGGGCATTTTGCGCCGACAGGTAGTTTACTATCTCTGTCTCCGTTGCCGGTAAACAGCCCCCAGCTTGCTGATACACTTTCAAATCGGCCCGCATCGCCCGCACGGTATTGGGCGACACACTTTCGGAGAGCAAGCGTCGCGCATCTCGTGAGAGCCCAACAGTATCAACCGCGAACTCACCCTGGGTATTTTGGCCATGCGATTGAGATACCGGTGTGGACGGTGGCGTTGAACGTTTCCGCATATTGACCTCCCTCAGCCTGTTATTTGCAGCGCGACCAGGCGCTCAAAGAATGCGTCAGAAAAGGCGACATCCGCGCTCATGGCAACGGCTTGTTGCGTCGTCGTCTCATTAAAGCTAATGGCTACGTTAGACTCTGAACTCACCGTGTCACCGATATCGCCTGTGGCGACAGGTGAGTCAGCCGATGTGTCATCATCGCCATCAGCGGTTGCCTTTGTGCCTGTTGCTGCCGTGTCTTGCGCGTCGGTGGCTCTGGCGGTGTTGCCGACGGGCATTACCTTCGCCAGATCATCCGGGAGGTCATTGGTTAAGCGTCGCGCAAAACGGCGCAACCGCGTTTCATTCAACGCATAAAAATAGCAGGTGGCATCCCCATCGCCCTGGCGACGCATAATACGGCCCAGCACCTGTCTAAAAACTGTTCTGTGCGGACGTGACTTAGGTAACAACAGACCCGCAGTCGGGGAAGGTTAACGCCTTCTGAGACCATGCCAACCGACACAATCCACGGCGTCGTTGCACCACGAAACTCAGCCAGCCGGGCATGAGCACTCGGCTCTTGGCTGGTCACCAAACATACGTCGTGACCCGCGCTTTCGAGTTGCTGTGCGATGTCTTCAGCGTGAGTGATACTGGAGGCCACAACCAATCCCGCCGCACTTGGATCATCCTGGCGAAGGGCGTTTAACCGCGCGATGCCTAGCGACAACATATGGTCTTGAGGTGCTTGTTCGCGTACCACCCGGGCATACTGCACGGCGGGGTGCCGGAGTAGTTGGGCGATGCTGCCATACTGGCGTGCTTCTTTACGGCCTGTGATGTGATGCTCATGCGTCAACCCGGTCGCACGATTATCCACCAACGCAATTTGACATCCTCCCCTCCCATCGCGCTGACGCGACTCAGGAAGAGGATTCCCTTTCGGGTGATCACCGGTCGCCCGGTGGTCTGGTTCCTATTGCATATCATCAGCACACAGTACAAGCGGCATGGCACCAAACTCCGCGCCACAAAAGACCTCAAGCCGCTGCTGGCCGTAGCGAAGAAGTCCCGCAAGTATTACTGGCTCAAGGATTTTGACTCGATTGCCTTGCAACAAGCCTGCATTAACCTCGATCAGGCTTTCCAGAACTTCTTTGACCCTAAGAGCTTATTTCAAAACCCTTGAAATCAAGCATTAATATCCTAAGCTCGATCCATTATGGCTAAGAAAATCGTACCTGATGAGCTCTGGAACATTGTTGAACCGCTTTTACCACCTGAACCGCCCAAGCACGAAGGTGGTAGGCCACGTATTTCTAATCGTGCCGCATTGACAGGCATTCTGTTTGTACTCAAATCAGGCATTCCTTGGGAGATGTTGCCACAGGAAATGGGATGCGGTTCCGGTGTAACCTGTTGGCGACGACTGCGTGATTGGCACGACGCCGGCGTCTGGGAAAAGCTTCACCAGACGTTGCTAAGTCATTTACAGGAAGCCGAACAACTCGACTGGGACCGTGCCTGCATGGACAGTGCTTCCATCAAGGCAAAAAAAGGGGATCTGCCACTGGGCCAAACCCAGCGGATCGCGGACGACCCGGCACAAAGCGGCACCTTCTGACTGACCGACAAGGAACCCCTTTGGCAGTTGTTCTATCAGGTGCCAACATGCATGACAGCATTCCTTTATCTGTTCTATTGGATACGATAAAACCTGTTGCAGGTCGATCTGGTCGCCCACGTCAAAGGCCCACCAAGCTTCACGCCGATAAGGCTTATGACTTTGCACGCTGTCGTCGTGCCTGTCGCCGACGGCATATTCAAGCGCGTATAGCCAGACGTGGTGTAGAAGACACGCAGCGCTTGGGGCGTCATCGCTGGGTAGTTGAGCGCACCTTTGCCTGGTTGGAGCAGATGAGACGACTTGCAACACGGTACGAGCGGCGAACCGATATACACTATGCATTCACGTTAATCGGATGTTCGCTGATTTGTTTTAATCGTCTCAAAAGACAGTTTTGAAATGAGTTCTAAGTTGCCTGCTCGCTATCCGAGGTTCAAGCGCAAGCACGGCAAGCAATCGAGCTATCACTGTACTGGCATCAAGCTCGGTCAGGGCGAGATCAAGCTACCAAAGCTCACGCCGATTAAAGCGCGTATCCATCGTGACATCACCGGCACGCTGAAAAGCATTACCTTGACCCGCACCACCACCGGCAAATACTACGCCTCGGTGCTGGTCGATGACGGAGAGGAAGCCCCAGCATCGCTGCAAACAGTGGGCACCGTACTGGGTGTGGACATGGGGCTGACACACTTGGCCATCGACTCGGAAGGTAACAAGACGGCCAACCCCCGCTTCCTCAAGCAGGCGCGCGCCAACCTACGCCGCAAGCAGAAAGCACTCTCCCGCTGCCAGAAAGGCAGCAAAGGCCGTGCGAAAGCACGGCTCAAGCTCGCCAAGGCGCACGAGCGTCTGGCGAATACCCGTGCTGACTTCCAGCACAAGCTGTCTCGACAACTCATTGACGATAACCAAGCGGTGGTGGTGGAGACCTTGAAAGTCAAAAACATGCTGAAAAACCGCAAGCTGGCCAAGCACATTGCCGATGCCAGTTGGTACGGCCTGATCCAAAAGCTGGCGTACAAGGCAGACGCCCAGGGCAAGCACCTGGTCAAAATCGACCAGTGGTTTGCCAGCACCAAGACCTGTGCTGGCTGCGGCCACAAGGTCGATAAGATGCCGCTCAGCATTCGCACCTGGGATTGCCCTGGTTGCGGCACAAAAGGCATTGACCGTGACATTAACGCCGCGATCAACATTCGCCAGCAGGGCATTATCAAACTACGAGCCGAAGGACTGTCGGTTCCTGCCAACGGAGGCATGCGTCAATCCGGCCACGCGTCGGTTGCTGCCTAAGAAGTTGGAAGCCTCGCCCGTGGCGCGTCAGCGCTTAGGGTGGGGAGCAGTCACGTGTATTGACGATGCACACTTGAAAAACACGCTTTGCCAAATCAATCCCAATCACCGTATGCTGATGCATGACTCTTCCCCTCTTCCCATTGATGTATGTGTTCACTATCAATGTAGCTCGTTGAAGCTTCAGGAGGGGAGGAGTCCCTTTCATTGGGGAGTGTCAGCGCTGTTAACAGGGCTTTCTTCTGAAACTCTTGAAACTCTGGAGTGTCTTAATCCTGCAAACGATGCCCAGTTCTGGGAGCAAGAACCCGGTAGGCCTTTCGCAGATAGCGAGTTAGTTGCAGCCGCTCGGATGACGGTTGGAGTGCTTCTTCCAGAGGAGCAAACTCAGATCTTTGGCTTGATTCGTAATCTAAGTAAGAACTCCACTGATGAACTGGACGCGTTAGCCAATACCTTGGTTAAGGATTTCATGGAAATTGGTAAACCCTATGACCAAGGCTATTGGGTAGCAGCCTGGCTTCGCCGACAGCTTGGGCTAGGTAAAAGTGACGTTGTTAAACCGGCCGAACTGCTAAAATCCTGGGGTGTGCAAATCCAGAGCTTTGAAATGCCTGAGAGCAAGCTGGACGCTCTTGCCTGTTGGGGAAGGCTCCATGGCCCCGCAATTTTGGTGAACAAATCTGCTGAAAGCACACCGGCTCATGTTCATGGTGAGAATTCAACGCTTGCCCATGAAATCTGCCACTTGCTTTTGGATCGAAAGGGCGCATTGCCTGTTGCTGAAGTTTTGAATGGTAATACGCCAGAGCGTCTGGAAAAACGAGCAAGAGCATTTGCTGCGGAGCTTTTGTTGCCCAGATATGTGGCCTCGGACGCTGTGCGGCACGCCGTGGTACTGAAAGACGCTGTTGCTGATTTGCTAGAGATGTATACAGTCAGTAATGAGCTGATCTGCTGGCAAATTATTAATTCAGACATTTATACCACGCTGTTAGAGAGGGAACAGAGCTGGCTGCACAGGCAGGTTGGGCGCAAGGCCTGAAGAGAAACCTGACGGTGATGCGGGCTTCACAACGGATTCTATTTAACTCCAAGGAAAAGGAGCCTCGATGAAGCTGGATATCTTGTGTAAAACTGTATTGACTATTCCCATGACAGCCCATGACAGCCCATGACCGGATGGTGTTGGTGTTGAAACCCCATTATCCGGGCATCAGGCTTTCTGTTCTATAAATTTGACGACATGTAGCAACAAGGTTCCCTGCCAGGTCCAGGCCTGGGGAGACAGCCCATACTTCCATGAGGCCTATCGACGTGCAGGACGACAATAGAGAAACGCAGGTGTTCATACATCAAAATCATCAAGCTGAGAGCTTGCATCCTGCCGCACAATATTGGGGAAGGCGCGAGACACCGCTTTTGTGGTCGCTAGGTCACGAAGGTTGTAGTGCAATAGAGACGCCACTAGCCGGGCCTGAGCCGCATCCCGCTGTCGTTTTACGGGATCGCGATCGGCGCGTTGGCTAGTAAACCATTTGTGCAGAGCGAATGCGCGCGGGTCAACGGTCGCCAAGCGTAGCGGCATGCCGCGATCATCGAAGACGATTGCCTCAAAATGGGGGAGGCCACCAGCCATTTCAGAGACTCGATGGTGACCGGCGTTAAGTCATCACTGTCGAGCAGTCGCTCAAAGTCGTTGATGTGTAGCGGGTCGCTATTGCCCTGTGTGATGAAGTCGACACGGTAACCCTTCTGGTTGGCAGCGCAGAAGGTATAGGCTGCATCCGAGAGCCGCTCAAAACTCCGGTCAGTGCGTTTTAATAGCGAAAGAAGTCCCTCCGGCTTAACTTGTGCAGCAATTCTGACCCCTTGGCGTGCATCCATTAGTACGTCAATATCTGCCGTAGCCAGGTGCTCAGGTTCGATTAAGACACCAGCCCTGGCTTCAAAGGCATAGAGCGCGTTGGTACCGATGATTCGATAGGGCACCTGTTGTACTTGTAGTGCTCGAATCACTCGGGCGGCCGTCCGAGGGAAGCGGTTAAGCCGGTTGGCTCGAACGTAAGCCGCATGAAGTGACAGTTGCTCTTTGAGACTGGCTTCTCGGGCCTTATGGGTGGCTTTGCGCTCATCGAACGACACCTTGAGGGATTCGGTCTCTGCCGAGCGTGGGCCGAGGGAGTGATTCTTGCCATGGGAGTAGGCGCGATATAGGTACTCGCGTCCAGCAATGCCCTTCCAGTGCATCGAGCCTTCGACGTGGCGTGCCTGGCTGCGCAGCGCCTCCAGAGCCCCAAAGAGTTGGTGGGTGTTGGTCACGATCTTGGCTTGTTCCGGCTGATATGCGCTGTACACCATATAGCCTCCGTCTGGTGTCTTTGCGTTGACATCCGCGCTTCGCGCTTCGCGACTCAGGAAGGGGTTTGACGCGCTTCTGGGTAATTTAACTAAATCTATCAAATAACGCCAGGAGATTTAGTTAAAGAGTGCCGGTATCGCCCAGCCGGAGGCTCCTGAGACGTGGGAAGCCTTGCCCGACGGGCGGGAGCAGTCACGGGCGACACTTGACCTAACAATGCAAGTGCATTACTTTGTGCATTGTTTTGAGAGGTGATGACATGATTCCTGCGATTGAAGATGATTCCACCCTGACGGATCGGTACCAAACCACCGTGCCGGCCTCGATCCGCCGTGTACTGAATCTGGGTAAGCGTGACCGCATTCATTATTCGGTTCGAGAGAACGGCGAGGTAGTGCTGACTAGGGCAGGTGAGACTCGGGCGGAAGACCCAGTGATTAGTGAGTTTCTGGCCTTTCTGGGGCGTGACACGCTAAGAAACCCTGGCCTGATTCGCCCGGTGACCGCGGACACCTTTGCTGAAGCTCAACGGCTGACCAAGGGCATGGTAGTAAATCTCGACGAAGCTCTGCCAGATGATGATGACGAATGAGTCCGCTTAACATTAACGGATGGACGCTCTTTGCCCATCCGTTGTTTCTGGAACAAGTGGCGGCCTTGACCGAGCGTGTTCAGCAGCAGAAAGCCAAAGACCCTGGCGGGTATCAGAAGAAAGCGCCCGCCAAGCGATTGGCAGCGATTACCAAGCTGGCGCTTGAGGATATTCCAAGGGACCCCACTAACCCAGCGTTCCGGCAGGGAAATACACTGGGCAGTGACCGAGCTCACTGGTACCGCGCCAAGTTTTACCAGCAGTACCGGCTTTTTTTTCGGTTTGATACGGCGAGTAAAATCCTGATCTACGCGTGGGTCAATGATGAATCCACCAAACGGGCGTATGGCAGCAAACAGGACGCTTACGCCGTTTTTCGTAAGATGCTGGACGCTGGCAACCCACCCGATAGCTGGGACTCACTATGGCATGCATCGCGGAGTAATTTCAGAATTATTTGTTCAGTTTTTTCAAGCAGTCAAGGCAGCAGCGTTTCCACGTCAAACGCCACTATTTGGCGCTCAATGCTGGAAAACTCAACGCCGATCAAATGAAGAGGCTTACCACTGGCGAGGTGCTTATCGGCATAGCCTTTGGCCTTAATCTGCGCAAGCGCTTTTCCTTCGGGCAGCTGCTCTACCACCTTGAACTCGAACAGGTAAAGGTGCCCGCCGAAGTCGACGGTCATGTCCACCCGGCCGTGGTGGCTAGCGTCCTCTACGGTGACGGCGAGCCCCAGAGCGGCGAAGTGGCTGTAGAAGATGCTCGCGTAGTGGCCTTCATATTTGGCAATCGGGTTGTTGCGGTACCAATCATGGGGCAAGCCGGCGTAGAGTGCCCTTAGATGGGCTTCCAGGCCCACCAGGTCATGGCGATGCAAGTGTTTGTATAGTGTACGGCGCTGGTGAGGAGCGTTTTTCATTCCCAATGACGGCAACAAGGCGTGGTTCAGGCTGGTCTCTACCTCACGGTTGGGAAAGCCCAGAGTGTACTGACGGTATCCCAGCATAGGCTCCTGAACATCCTTGATAGTCAGGTAGCCGGTCTGGAACAGCAGGGCGTCGGTGCTGATGTCATCGACGTCGAACTGATTGAGGAGCTCGTACTCTGTCTCCCACTGATCCAGCTGAGGCGTGAAGACCCCACGCTGCTTGAGGATATTCACCAGGAAAGTGGGCGTGGCACTTTCGAACCAGTAGGGACCGAACTTACGCTTTTGCAGCAACAGCAGCACATCAAAGGGGTTGTAGACCGATGTCACATCAGGACTGCCCCAGCGGTAGCCGTTGTACCAGGTGCGGATGGTGTCACGATCCAGGCCGGGCAGCTCCTGGGCAAATACCGTGTCAATGTCGGCATCGGTATAGCCGCAGATCGTGCTGAAGGGGGCATCCAAGGTGATGTCGTTAAGATTGTTCAGCCCCGAGAAGAGGCTTACTTTGCTGAACTTGGACACCCCAGTGATCAGCACCAGATGCAGGTGAGGATCAGCGTCCTTGATCACGCTGTAGAGATTTTTCAGCCCCTCGCGCAGTTCACACGCCCGGTCGGTATCGAGGATATTATCCAGAATCGGTTTGTCGTATTCGTCGATCAGCACCACTGCCCGTTTACCATGGCGCCGGTGGGTTTGGTGAATCAGCTCCCGAAAGCGGCCAGCAATGGAGGTGTTGCGTAGAGAGACGCCTTGCGCCTCAGCTTGAGCATTGAGTAGTTCGTGGGTGTGAATGTCGAGAGCATCGCGGCTGGTGAGCATGCCATCGCCAAAGCTCAGACGAATCACTGGGTGAGTCTGCTGCCAATCCCAGTCGTCGTGGATGTGGAGTCCCTCGAACAGCGACTGGCGGCCCTCGAACAAGCAGCGCAGAGTGTCGAGCAGCAGGCTCTTGCCAAACCTGCGCGGGCGGGAGAGAAAGTAATACTTGTTCTGGTTGACCAGTGTCTCTATGAACGGCGTTTTATCGACATAGTAGTAGCCCCCTTCACGTATATCCGAAAAGGTCTGAATTCCGATAGGCAGTTTGCGATGTTGGACCGAGGACATAGGATTTCCTGAGGCTCAGAGAAGGAAACGGCTCGATACATACTAGCTTATTCATCCGGCAATCAAATAGGCTTCTGGCAATACTTTTAAGATCAAACCTTTGCATGCGTTTTTTCACATCTGAAAGGTTGCCGGGTTACTATTTTGTTGATGAGGGACGTTATACTGATGAAGAACTGAACTAACGTCAGACACCGTTGAGCGGTGTGTTCAGCATCGAGAATGCGTCGACGGATAGAAAAGGGGTGCAACAGGCCGTGGATCGGGTAGTTGCGATTATTCAGGCCGACCCGAATAAGGAACGGATCGACAAGATCATTACCCGGTGGCTGAAGCGTCACCTGCAGCGGCTCAGAGCTGAGTTGACCTCCTCCCCTCCCTCAGCTTCTTAGGAAGCTGCCGCCTACGGCGGAAAGGAAGGGGATTCCCTGGTTGTCGCCTTCCAGGTTCCTGCTTCACAGCCCGTTGCCCTTGGTGATAGCACCGCCGGTCTTACATAAGCTCCACAGGCTTAACCTCCCGTGAGCCCCACGGTAGTTTTTTTTTCATGCTGGCGGAGCTTGTCAGCTCCCGCCAGAATGGCTTTGCCCGATTGCAAAATATTGCAGGCGGCGTTCACGTCGCGGTCGATACCTTGGGTGCCGCAGCCTGGACAATCCCAGGTACGCACGTTGAGCGGCATCTTCTCGGCGATATGGCCACAGTGAAAGCAGCGTTTTGAGCTGGGATACCATTTGTCGATTTGGACGAAATCGCGCCCGTACCGCTCAGCCTTGTACGCCAGTTGTTGCGTGAGTTGATGCCAGCTCACGTCGCTAATGGCCTTGGCCAGCTTGCGGTTTTTCAGCATGTTTTTGATCTGTAAACTTTCGGCAGCAATAACTTGGTTCTCGTGAATAAGCTGCGTAGAAAGTTTATGGGTGGCATCGCGGCGCTGATCGGCCAATTTGGCATGCGCCTTGGCCACCCGATGCCGCGCTTTAGCACGGTTATTCGAGCCTTTCTGTTTACGGGACAGGTTTCGTTGCGCCCGCGCCAGCTTGCGCTCAGTAAGCCGCAGGAAGCGGGGATTGGAGACTTTATCGCCATCGCTGGTGATGACGCGGTGCGTCAGCCCCAGGTCGATACCCACCATCTTCGGTGTCACGGGCAGCGGTGTGGCCGCTTCTTCCACCAAGAAACTAACGTGGTAACGGCCAGCAGTGTCACAGCTGACAGTAATGCTGGTCGGCTGACCGGAAAAATACCGGCTCCAACGAATGCTTAGTGGATCTTTGTGCTTGGCCAGCCACAGCTGACCATCGCGCCAGCGAAAGCCGTTGGCCATATACGTCGCGGACTGTTTGCGCTGCTTTTTCTTGAAAGTTGGATAGCGCGCCTGGCCTTTAAAGAAGTTGCTAAACGCGCGATCCAGATGTCGGAGCGACTGCTGCAAGCAGACATTGGATACTTCGGCCAGAAACGCCGTTTCCGGTTGTTTCTTGAGAACAGTGAGCGCTTTGGCCGTGGCGTTATAGTTCATGCGTTCCTGACGCTCGAACCAGGCATTGGTGCGCTGGCGGAGGAAGTGGTTGTAAACGTACCGCACACAGCCAAACGTCCGGGCAAGCTGCTCGGCTTGCTCAGACGTGGGATAAAACCGATAACGGTAGGCGCGATGTACGGTTGTCACGTTTATGATATAACGCAGTAAATATAGCATGTCAACCAAGAGGCGCTACGCGCCTCGCGCTATCCTTCCTCGCACTCAAAGTACGAGGTTTGACGCGCACTTGATCAACGTCCGATATAGTCCGCTGTCGAGCGCTCCGCGGAGCAGCAGAGCACCGCCATCACTGGTGGTGCGTACTGACTACGAGACTATGGAGTTTCTTGATTAAATCGGGGTTGATGTTAGTCCCAAATTGGGATAGTATGCCTCTGTATAGGGGGCTACATGAGAATAATATCGACAAAAAATCTAAAGGATTTCTGGGAACAGCATCCTGACGCCAAAGGCTCGCTGGAGGCCTGGGTCGACGAAGTAAAGCACGCCGAGTGGCGAAGTTCGCATGACATCAAGGCGAGATATCCAAAAGCTAGCATATTGGGTAATAAGCGCGTCGTATTCGACATCAAAGGCAACGACTACCGACTCATCGTGAGCGTTGCCTATCGATTCGGTGCGGTCTATATCAAGTTCATCGGCACCCACGCTGATTATGACAAAGTGGACGCCGAGACAGTTGAAGTGGAGTGATCCTATGAATATTCGCCCGATTCACACTGAGGCCGACTACAAGGCTGTGCTGCGCGAGGTATCCACATATTTCGACAACGAGCCCGAACCCGGCACCGAGGACGGCGACCGCTTCGATATTCTACTGACCCTGGTCGAAGCTTACGAAGCAAAGCAATTCCCTGTGGACTTGCCTGATCCCATTGAGGCGATCAAGTTCCGCATGGAGCAGGAGGGACTTACCGCTAAAGATCTGGAGCCAGCCATCGGCAAGCGCAACCGTGTTTACGAGATACTCAACGGTAAGCGCAACCTGACCCTGATCATGGTCTGGAAGCTACACGAGATGTTCGGTATTCCGGCTGAAAGCTTAATCAAGCCTCCACGCGATACTCACTCCGCCTGATCAAAATGCGAGTCAAACCTCGTACTTTCAGTGCGAGGAAGGAAAGCGCGAGGCGCGTAGCGCCTCTTTTTGACAGGTTATTTATATTACGCTAGGTTTTGTACATGACCACTGTACGTCGCGCTTACAGACCCCAGTGATCAGCACCAGATGCAGGTGAGGATCAGCGTCCTTGATCACACTGTAGAGATTTTTCAGCCCCTCGCGCAGTTCACACGCCCGGTCGGTATCGAGGATATTATTCAAAATCGGTTTGTCGTACTCGTCGATCAGCACCACTGCCCGTTGGCCATGGCGCCGGTGGGTTTGGTGAATCAGCTCCCGAAAGCGGCCAGCAATGGAGGTGTTGCGTAGAGAGACGCCTTGCGCCTCAGCTTGAGCATTGAGTAGTTCGTGGGTGTGGATGTCGAGAGCATCGCGACTGGTGAGCATGCCATCGCCAAAGCTCAGACGGATCACTGGGTGAGTCTGTTGCCAATCCCAGTCGTCGTGGATGTGGAGTCCCTCGAACAGCGACTGGCGGCCCTCGAACAAGCAGCGCAGAGTATCGAGCAGCAGGCTCTTGCCAAACCTGCGCGGGCGGGAGAGAAAGTAATACTTGTTCTGGTTGACCAGTGTCTCTATGAACGGCGTTTTATCGACATAGTAGTAGCCCCCTTCACGTATATCCGAAAAGGTCTGAATTCCGATAGGCAGTTTGCGATGTTGGACCGAGGACATAGAATTTCCTGAGGCTCAGAGAAGGAAACGGCTCGATACATACTAGCTTATTCATCCGGCAATCAAATAGGCTTCTGGCAATACTTTTAAGATCAAACCTTTGCATGCGTTTTTTCACATCTGAAAGGTTGCCGGGTTAGGGTCTGTTGACGTATATGGAGTCCTCCGCGTTTGCAAGCACTAGGCACGATGAGCGGTAGGTACGACTGCACACGTATATCCGGTCTCGTTAATGATGCCAGAGGCATCGATCCTCGACCAAGGCTGGTACGAGATTCGGCGCCAGCTTGAGTACAAGATGGCATGGACCGGGGGCCTGTTTGTGGCGGTGCCACCGCATCACACGAGCCAGACCTGCCCAGCCTGCTTGTACAAGTCGGCAGACAACCGCAAGACTCAGGCGAGTTTTCTTTGCACGCACTGCGGTTACGCCGAAAACGCCGATGTCGTGGGAGCTATCAACGTACTTCACCGAGGCCTCGATCTACTCGAAGCCTCGAACCAGTAAGACCTGATCAGGGCGGGACGACGCCCGTAGCGCCTGTGAAGTGAGTGGTGCAGTAGGGCCGCCAGCAGCAGGAACCAGACCACCGGGCGACCAGTGGTCACCCGAAAGGGAATCCTCTTCCTGAATCGCGTCAGCGCGAAGGGATGGGAGGATGTCAAACCTCTAAGCCTTGCTAGTACGCGGGTGGCACCACCGCCACCGCCTTTGATGCGTTGTGTCTGTGCGCCTCTGATGCCGTGCTCGATGGCAGTGGCAATGCGGTCCATCACTTCATTGATCTCGGCAAGACTTTCGGTACGGTCTTTGACCGGTATATAGGTCAGGTCGATATCGACCGACAGGCGTGGCAGATCGCGGTAAAATAGGTTGATGGCTGTACCGCCTTTCAGGGCGAAAATGTCTTCCTTGGCTACATAGGGGAGAATGTGCACGAGCAGGGCGATCTTTGCTTCGTAAGCTTCACGCGCCATCGGCTGTCTCCGTTATCGCAAATTCTTTAGGCACCATGATGCGGTAACGAGGATGTATCCTGCCGCCTTTGACCAGAGCACGGTCGCCGCTTCCGAGGTTGAACTCCTGTGGGTCGAGGCGTTTGCGCCATTGGTGGTTGTGATGGTCAGCAAATACGAAGAACAGCCGCGTAACCTTGATCTTCCTGCAACTGTGAAGCAGCGCCGTCAGGATGCGTGGGCGCAGGGTTGTCAGGCTTTCAAACACCATGTCGAGATTGTGGAAGCTCTCATGGTCGGGCAGTTCGTCCATGACTTCCAGGATTGCTCGTTCGGGCGATGACATCCTTAGTTGCCAGTCCCAGGGCAGAGTGCTGGCGGCGTCGTCCTGGGTGAGACCGAGCGCAGGATCGGAAAAAAGGTGCGTGGTGCGCGTTTCTAGAGGTGCGTTCAGCGGTAGCCTGGCCAGCCAGCTCGGTATGTCTTTGCCATAGACCCAAACCGGAGCGTTCCCGCCCAGTGGCAAATAATGGTTATAGCCTTGCTGTGCGAGCGCTGTCATGCCTCCGATATGGACATTGTAGCCCATGATGTGCTGTGTCGAGAGCAGGCAGATCTTCCAGTCGATTGTATCGGGTTTTCCTGTGCCTGGCGCCGGGCGCAGGAAAACACCGCGGGTCACGCGCTCCAGCCAGCCCCGATCAACATATTTGCGCGTGAGGAAGCGGCTGATTTCATGGCGTTCCAGCCAGTCAGAGTCAATCATGAAGCCGGGAGGGACGGCTTCGAGAGTACTCTTTTAACCCGGCACCCGTGCCGGGCGCTACTTCATCAGCTGCCTGTGTGATTTCGCGCCAGTAGCACTCCCGATCACGCTAAAAACAGTAGGTATTGACCTCGATCTGAGCGATCTGCTCATCACCAGCGATGGCGTAAAATCCGGCAATCCACGTCACCTGAAACGCTACGAAGCGCAGCTGGCCTACTTGCAGCGCCGGTTGGCGAAGAAGCAGAAAGGTTCAAAAAAACCGCAACAAGCACCGCCAGAAACCACTACACGGCCGCCCATTCGAGGTGGCTTTTTTGTAGCGATAAGGTGGGATCAGTGCTGCGTCTCGGCTCGCAGCTTTTCGACTTCTTCAACCGGCAGTTCTTCGATGTCTGCGATCAGCCGATCATTCATTTCGGTCAGTGCAATCAGCTTGCGGGCCGCATTACGTTTGCTTTCTAACGAACGTTGCTCGGCTTCCTTTACGCGCTGTTCGGCTTCCTCAAGGGTTTCCCGACGTCCTTCTTGAACTGCTTTTTCTCGCTCAACGCGCTCAATCGTGTTGACGTAAGGCATGTGCTTCTCCTCCTGTATGGCGTTAACCGCCTGTACAAACTCGGGTTCCAGGGCCTTGGGCAACTGGAGCATCCAATCGATAATGTTAAACAGTCTCACGATCTGCTCGCGGCTGTGACCTCGTTCATACAGTAGCCGCATCAGGGCAATCTTGACATCCTTGCGCTTAGGTATTAATCCGGCAATCAAATAGGTTTCTGTCAATGCATTTGAAATCAGATTGTTGCATGCATTTTTTCACACCTGAAAGGTTGCCGGGTTAATAACTACCTGTCTATATGAAACCGATTATTCGGGAGCCCTGGTGGGGAGTGGACGTATGCGACCTGTCTAGATATGATGCATTAATGTAGCAATATCGCTGCACGTCAGTAGGGAGGCCAGGCTATGAGTGCTGAAGCAATCATTGAGTCGTCCGAATATGACGCGCCGGAGACCTGGCCAAGCCAGCTGTTGGAAATGCCGATAGCTGACGCGCATAGGGAGGTGCTGAAGCAGCACTGACGCCGCCTGGCGCCGGAATGGAAGATCGCTTGTTGAGTAGGGTACGCAAGCTTATGGTGCCAGTGTCTCTACATCAAACGCTGTGATCTGTCGTTCGGTACTGGAAAACTCGATCCCCACCAGGTGAATAGGCTTGCCGCGGGCAAGGTACTTGTCGGCATAGCCTTTAGCTTTGATCTGTTCCAGCGCCTTACCTTGGGGTTCCTGTTCCACTACCTTGAATTCAAATAGGTAGAGTTGGCCGCCAAAGTCGACGGTCATATCGACTTTGCCTTTGTGGCTGGCATCTTCGACGATGACGCCCACGCCCAGGGCGGCAAAATGGCTGTAGAAGACGCTGGCATAATGGCCTTCATATTGGGCAATCGGGTTGTTGCGGTACCAGTCGTGGGGCAAGCCCGCATAAAGAGATTTCATATGTGCTTCAAGACCCGCCATATCAGCAGCTTTCAATAAACGCGGCAAGCGGAATACCAGTTCATCAAACGTGTGGTGGCTTAGTCCAAGAATAGGCAATAAGGCTTCGTTGAGGCTGATTTCCACTTCCAGGTTCGGTAAACCCAGTTTATAAAGCGGACGATGGGGGACTTCTTCATGAACCCCTTGCAGCGTCAGATAACCTGTTTGGAAGAGTAAGGCATCAGTGGCGATATCATCCACATCAAAGCGGCTGAGCAATGCGGGCCGGCTGTGCCAAGCCGTCAGCGCCGGTGTGAATATGCCGCGCTCTTTCAATAGGTTGACCAGAAACGTCGGGGTAGCACTTTCAAACCAGTAGGGGCCGAATTCACGCTCTTCAAGCAATAGAAGAACATCAAAAGGATTGTAAACACTTGGGGCTTCCTGCCCTCCCCAATGGTAGCCGTTATACCAGCGGCGGATCTCTTCGCGGTCAAGGTCGGCGAGCGCCGGTGCAAACACCGTATCGATATCGTGATCGGTATAGCCGCAGATAGTGGCATAGTCGGATGATAAGGTGATGTCCCTGAGGTTGTTCAGCCCCGAAAACAGGCTGACCTTGCTGAACTTAGAGACCCCAGTGATCAGCACCAGGTGCAGGTGAGGATCAGCGTCCTTGATCACGCTGTAGAGGTTTTTCAGTCCCTCGCGTAGCTCTCGGGCACGCTCGTGTGCCAGGATATTGTCGAGGATGGGCTTATCGTATTCGTCGATCAGCACCACTGCTCGTTGGCCATGGCGCCGATGGGTTTGGTGAATCAGCTCCCGAAAGCGGCCAGCAATGGAGGTGTTGCGTAGAGAGACGCCTTGCGCCTCAGCTTGGGCATTGAGTAGTTCGTGGGTGTGGATGTCGAGAGCATCGCGACTGGTGAGCATGCCATCGCCAAAGCTCAGACGGATCACTGGGTAAGTCTGCTGCCAATCCCAGTCGTCGTGGATGTGGAGTCCCTCGAACAGCGACTGGCGGCCCTCGAACAAGCAGCGCAGAGTGTCGAGTAGTAGGCTCTTACCAAACCTGCGCGGGCGGGAGAGAAAGTAATACTTGTTCTGGTTGACCAGTTTCTCTATGAACGGTGTTTTATCGACGTAGTAATAGCCCCCTTCACGTATATCCGAAAAAGTCTGAATTCCGATAGGCAGTTTGCGATGTTGGACCGAGGACATAGGATTTCCTGAGGCTCAGAGAAGGAAACGGCTCGACACATATTAGCTTATTCATCCGGCAATCAAATAGGCTTCTGGCAATACTTTTAAGATCAAACCTTTGCATGCACTTTTTATTAAATCCCATTGTGCGTAGGCGCAAATACACAGAATTCTGCGCTGAAATTGAAGGTCCCAAAAAGCTTTTGTGACACCCTCGATTGGGCGAAGGTTTACGCGGAGTGTGCTAAGCGCGAAGCGCAGGCGGGGTGTGTCACGTTGTTTCATCGGTAAGCCGTGTTGGCTGCTATTGGCATGTTGTCTACGGAGCTCATGACAGAGGGTGTCAGCGTTGGGGCGATGGGCTTGTCTTGTTGCCATAACCAGTCAGCAATTTCACCTGAGGGCCGGTAGTCGAGCGGAGCTTCAAGCAGCACACTGCGCAGTGCCTGGTGATCAAAATGATCGCAGGCTAGCTGCAGGCGGTCGAGTAGGGCGGTGAGTTCGTGCCAGGGTAAGCGTCTTTCATGGGCTGTCATGATGCGTGAGTGAGCAGTTTCACTGACATTATCCCCAATCAACAGTTCTTCATAGAGCTTCTCCCCGGGCGCAGGCCGGTGAACCGAATCTCAATATCCCCTTGTTTTGGGTGGCCAATGGGCTCAAGGCTATCGTCGCTCTGGGGGAAGGCAGGTTCCAGGCCTGACAGCCGGATCATATGAGACGCCAACTCGGCAATTTTCACAGGCTCGCCCATATCCAGCACGAAGACATCGCCACCGCGGGCCATGGCACCGGCCTGAATCACCAGTTGGGCGGCTTCGGGAATAGTCATGAAGTAGCGAGTGATGTTGGGGTGGGTGACGGTGACAGGCCCCCTTCAGCAATCTGGCGGCGGAAAAGAGGTACCACCGAGCCGCTGGAGCCCAAGACGTTGCCAAAGCGCACCATTGAAAACAGCGTGGTGTCTTGTTTCTCTCCCAGCGCCTGGCACACCAGCTCGGCAAGACGCTTGCTGGCCCCCATGACATTGGTGGGGCGCACTGCTTTATCAGTGGAAATCAGGGTGAAGGCATTAACGCCCGCGGCAATCGCCGCCTGTGCACAGGCCAGGGTGCCCAGGACGTTATTGCTGAGCCCTTCAATCATGTTGTGCTCAACCATGGGCACATGCTTGTATGCCGCTGCATGGTAGACGGTGTCAACATGAAAGAAGCGCATAATGGCTTCCAGGCGTGAGCGGTGCTGAACAGACCCTTGCAGCGCGCGAATGGTGATATCGATACCGTTGGTTTTGGCAAGGGCCAAAAGCTCTGCCTCAATCTGGTAAAGCCCGTATTCGGAAATTTCCAGCAGCAACAGCTGGCGCGGCTGTTGGTAGAGAATCTGCCGGCATAACTCACTGCCGATAGACCCGCCGGCGCCGGTGACCATGACTGTTTTGGAACGGATATTAGCGCTGAGCAGATCCGGGTCTGCGGGTACGGGATCGCGGCCAAGCAGGTCCTCCACCGCCACATCACGCAGCTCTGACACGCGGGCTTTGCCGGATACTAGGTCTGAGGTGCTGGGCACGCTCTGAACAGGCACTGACAGCGGTTCCAGCACCTGTAAAATTTCCCGCCGCCGTGCACGGCTCACGCTGGGCATGGCCAGCAGAATCTTATCAACCCCGTAGCGTTCGACAATGTTGTTGATCCGGTGGGGCGGGTAGACCTTCAACCCTTGTATAAAGGCCCCGTTTAGCGCGCTGCTGTCATCGATAAAAGCAACGGGTTCGTGTTCTCGGCCATGGCTGAGAGATACGACCAATTGCCGGCCAGAGGTTCCTGCCCCGTAAACTAGAACACGTTCTTTGTAGCGTAACTGGTTTTTGAGGTAAAGAGCTCTAAGGACGAAACGCGCTCCACCAATGGTCAGCAGAGCCAGCATGGCGTAAATAAACGGTACGGAACGCGGTACGGGCAGCTGCATCATATAATTGACAGCGATCAATGACACTGCTGACGCGCCGATGCCGATGGCGACCGTTTGGAAGGCGTGCATGCCCATGTAGCGGATCACCGCACGGTAGAACCCCAGCCGAATAAAGATAATCAGGCTGACAGGCAGTAGCACTGGGAGTACCCACCATACTCTGGGCACTGTGATGAAGGACCAGGTATCTAAGCGCAGCAACATCGCCAGGAAAAAACTGGTGATGATAAGCGCGCTATCAACGGCTAACTGAATGACGCGCTTGTACGTGCGGGGAAGCTTGAAGAGTGGTGCAAGCAGAAGCGAGAAAATATCCAAAGTTTCTGTCCTTGAAAAAGCTGAAAATTTTAAAAAATTATCGAGCAAAATATAAGTTTACGTTTTTTCTTAGTTCCCCAAAAACCATAAGTTAGCCGCTAATAGCGATGTAAGCGGCTGATATTATTTATAAAAATTATCATTTTGCGGCGCGGCGTGAATCGCGTGACACTCACATGCTGCTCACGCGTTACCGTCTTTGCAACATACTATAATATTTTGCAAAGCGCTCGCCACACCATTTGTAAATAGCGTCTACTGGGCTGGTCGGCGTGATGCAGGAGAAAAACACTTTCTCCTGTGTGACTACAATTGAGTACTTTAAAGTCTTACCGCTTTGTAAGATATCTCTTACACTTTGCTATGCATGTTCATGAGCAGCTATCACCTGTACACAATCTAGACATGATGGATTGACCTACCCCGCCTCAACGTCGTGGGTTACGTTGATGAAGGGGTAAAGCCAGACAACACAGAGCCACTATTGAGGGGGCAGGTCATGAAACAGTCTAATATAAATCTCTCGAAAGGTGTTGAGCATGGTACCGCTGAACGTCTTGATGCAGCCACGGACGGATATACGTGTGCAGTCGTACCTACCGCCGATCGTGCCTCATGCTTGCAAACGAGGTGGACTCCATATATGTACGCCCGTGGTGTGAGAGGACGGGGAGGCTATCCCTCTCCTACTCGATATAGAGTACGCAAGCTTATGGTGCCAGTGTCTCTACATCAAACGCTGTGATCTGGCGTTCGGTACTGGAAAACTCGATCCCCACCAGGTGAATAGGCTTGCCGCGGGCAAGGTACTTGTCGGCATAGCCTTTGGCTTTGACCTGCTCCAGCGCCTTGCCTTTGGGTTCCTGTTCCACAACCTTGAATTCAAACAGGTAGATATGGCCGCCAAAGTCGACGGTCATATCGACTTTGCCTTTGTGGCTGGCATCTTCGACGATGACGCCCACGCCCAGGGCGGCAAAATGGCTGTAGAAGACGCTGGCATAATGGCCTTCATATTGGGCAATCGGGTTGTTGCGGTACCAGTCGTGGGGCAAGCCCGCATAAAGAGATTTCATATGTGCTTCAAGACCCGCCATATCAGCAGCTTTCAATAAACGCGGCAAGCGGAATACCAGTTCATCAAACGTGTGGTGGCTTAGTCCAAGAATAGGCAATAAGGCTTCGTTGAGGCTGATTTCCACTTCCAGGTTCGGTAAACCCAGTTTATAAAGCGGACGATGGGGGACTTCTTCATGAACCCCTTGCAGCGTCAGATAACCTGTTTGGAAGAGTAAGGCATCAGTGGCGATATCATCCACATCAAAGCGGCTGAGCAATGCGGGCCGGCTGTGCCAAGCCGTCAGCGCCGGTGTGAATATGCCGCGCTCTTTCAATAGGTTGACCAGAAACGTCGGGGTAGCACTTTCAAACCAGTAGGGGCCGAATTCACGCTCTTCAAGCAATAGAAGAACATCAAAAGGGTTGTAAACACTCGGAGCTTCCTGCCCTCCCCAACGGTAGCCGTTATACCAGCGGCGGATTTCTTCGCGGCCAAGGTCGACGAGCGCCGGTGCAAACACCGTATCGATATCGTGATCGGTATAGCCGCAGATAGCGGCATAGTCGGATGATAAGGTGATGTCCCTGAGGTTGTTCAGCCCCGAGAAGAGGCTGACCTTGCTGAATTTAGATACCCCAGTGAGGAGCACAAAATGCAAGTGTGGGTCCGCGTCCTTGAGTACGCTGTAAGGGTTTTTAGCCCCTCGCGCAGTTCATGCGCCCGGTCGGTATCGAGGATATTATCCAGAACCGGTTTGTCGTATTCGTCAATCAGCACCACCACCCGCTGGCCATGGATACGGTGAGCGTTTTCAATCACGCTGGCAAAATCGTCGGCAATCCTTGCAGGTGGCGTTGCTTCAATGCCCAGATGGGCGCGCTGTTGCTGGAGTTGGTAGCGAATATTTGCATCCAGATCCTGGCGGCTGCTAACCACTCCGTTGGAAAAGCTGACGCGCACCACCGGGTAATGTTCTTGCCAGTCCCACTTGTCGTGAATATAAAGCCCTTCAAACAGTGCTTCTCGGCCTTCAAACAGACAGCGCAGGGTATCCAACAGCAGGCTTTTGCCAAACCGCCGCGGGCGGGAGAGGAAGTAATACTTGTTCTGGTTGACCAGTTTCTCTATGAACGGCGTTTTATCGACGTAGTAGTAGCCCCCTTCACGTATATCCGAAAAGGTCTGAATCCCGATAGGCAGTTTGCGATGTTGGACCGAGGACATAGGATTTCCTGAGGTTCAGAGAAGGCAACGGCTTGATACATATTAGCTTAGCACGTTGATGAGCTGCCACTTGAAACCACTTCGTCTCGCGTTCCTTTTCCTATTCAACAAATTTTTCTATAACGCTGTCAGCCCCAATTAGTGGGATCAGCCTTACCAGAACTTCATCCATTACGCCCCGCTCTGCGCAAACAATGAATTTCACCTTCCGATCTCGCCACGCGAGCGTTTGAATAAGGCTTGCCGCAACAACACTAGGCTGTTCCAGGTTACTAACGGGAACCTCTGTTACACTACCACGTACACTGGTGCTAATTGGGCAGCAGATCATCAAGCCACTCTGTTTGTTATATTCCTCAGAAGACAAAACTAGAGCGGGTCGATATTTGCCAATTTCCTTACCCTTCGTTGGCTCAAAATCAAGCCACACAATGTCGTTCCGCTTAGGGACATACTTACTCATGAATGCCCCATCTCGGCAGATGATGGTATCGCTAGTTCGTCAGCGTGGGCGCTTTCTGGTGTTAATCCACGCAGCAACTCAGCTTCTGAGAAAGGCAGTTTCAGCTTTTTACGCTTCTTAACCAGCGGTTCGATGACGATTTTACCGGCACGAACGTTAATGCTAATGGGTGTAGATACATCAAGGTTGGCCTGTGCAAGCACCTTGCTTGATAGGCGAACCGCTGCGCTATTGCCCCACCGTTTAATTTCGCTATCCATTCTGATACTCCAATGTAGCCACTTATCTAGTCACTTTAGCTTTTGGGACGATATGTGTCAACAATAGTATCTACAAAGCCAGCTCGAAAGCTCTGCGCATGATCGACTAGGAGGCTGTCCGAGAATGGTGCGATATAGGCTATGATGGTGCTTTCAACTTCAAAAAGTCAAAACCGTCGCTATGAATGTCCCTCCGTTCAAAGACAGCCCGATCGAAGCGAACCAACATCTCTTGTTTCCCAGCAATCTCTTTGATTTGTTGGCCGACGACCATGACTGCTTTCTTTATGAAGAGCTCTTCAAGCAGATCGATACCACCGCGGTCGAGCAACAATACAGCCATCTTGGCCAGCGGGCCTACCACCCCCGCCTGATCGTCTCTCTGCTCATTTATGCGTATAGCCATGGCGTGTTCAGTTCCCGTGACATTCAAAGGCGCTGCCAGCAGGATTTGGCGTTCATGTACATCGCGCAGATGCAGTGTCCGGACTTTCGTGTACTTAGCCCGCTGAAGTGGTTATAGTTTCCCGGACACACAGACGCAGATAAAATTATCTGCCCATCAAGGTGTGTGTCATGAGTCAGAAGAAAAGTAATTCTTATACAGCTGAATTTAGAGAATCTGCCGTCAAACTAGCGGTGGAGTCCGGTCAACCGGTCGCCCAGTCCGCACGCGAGTTAGGTGTTAACGTCAACACGCTGCATACCTGGATGAGTAAGCTCCATGATAAGCAGACGAGTGAGGCAAGTGGTGTGGTTGATGACAAACACCTGTATGAAGAATTGAAGCAACTCCGGCGTGAAAATGCTCGGCTGAAGGAAGAGCGAGCTCTGTTAAAAAAAAGGCGGCCGCCTTCTTCGCCAAAGAATCAACCTGAGATATGCGTTCATCGAGGAACATCGGGGTAGGTTTAGCACCGCCCTTATGTGCCGAGTGTTTGAGGTATCTCGCAGTGGCTATTACGAGTGGCGAACCAGACCGCCTAGTCAGCGAGCCCAGGATGATCAGGCGTTGAAGGCCAGTATTCGTGAACATCATGAAAAGAGCCGTTCCACCTATGGCACACGGCGTATTCAAAAAAAACTAGCCGAAGACGGTAAGATCGTAAGCCGCCGTCGAATCGGCCGATTGATGGATGAAGAGGGTCTTGAATGCAAGATGCGGCGCAAGTTCAAAGCGACGACTAACTCGAAGCATAACAAGCCGGTCGCCCCGAACCTGTTGGACCGTAATTTTACGGCATCAGAGCTTAATCAGGCTTATGTTGGCGACATCACTTATGTCGCAACACGGGAGGGCTGGCTGTACCTTGCTGTCTTCATTGACCTTTGCTCACGTGCAGTTGTCGGGTGGTCCATGGATAGCCGGATGCCGGCAGCATTAGTGAACGACGCGCTGACCATGGCGATCTTTAAACGTCGGCCAGAAGCTGGTCTCGATTCATAGTCCGCTGGACTCATATAGTCGTTGCTAGAGTGCAACCGCACCCGGTTATAAAACACCTCGATATACTCGAAAATCGCCTGTCTTGCTTCCTCTCGCGTTTTGAAGTCCTCGTGATACACCAGCTCGGTCTTCAGCGTATGAAAGAAGCTTTCTGACGGGGCGTTGTCCCAACAGCTACCCTTGCGGCTCATGCTGCACTTGAATTCATGCTGTTTGAGCAAGCCCTGGAAGCTATCCGAAGCATATTGGCTGCCACGGTCACTATGAACTAGCAGACCAGCTTCTGGCCGACGTTTAAAGATCGCCATGGTCAGCGCGTCGTTCACTAATGCTGCCGGCATCCGGCTATCCATGGACCACCCGACAACTGCACGTGAGCAAAGGTCAATGAAGACAGCAAGGTACAGCCAGCCCTCCCGTGTTGCGACATAAGTGATGTCGCCAACATAAGCCTGATTAAGCTCTGATGCCGTAAAATTACGGTCCAACAGGTTCGGGGCGACCGGCTTGTTATGCTTCGAGTTAGTCGTCGCTTTGAACTTGCGCCGCATCTTGCATTCAAGACCCTCTTCATCCATCAATCGGCCGATTCGACGGCGGCTTACGATCTTACCGTCTTCGGCTAGTTTTTTTGAATACGCCGTGTGCCATAGGTGGAACGGCTCTTTTCATGATGTTCACGAATACTGGCCTTCAACGCCTGATCATCCTGGGCTCGCTGACTAGGCGGTCTGGTTCGCCACTCGTAATAGCCACTGCGAGATACCTCAAACACTCGGCACATAAGGGCGGTGCTAAACCTACCCCGATGTTCCTCGATGAACGCATATCTCAGGTTGATTCTTTGGCGAAGAAGGCGGCCGCCTTTTTTAACAGAGCTCGCTCTTCCTTCAGCCGAGCATTTTCACGCCGGAGTTGCTTCAATTCTTCATACAGGTGTTTGTCATCAACCACACCACTTGCCTCACTCGTCTGCTTATCATGGAGCTTACTCATCCAGGTATGCAGCGTGTTGACGTTAACACCTAACTCGCGTGCGGACTGGGCGACCGGTTGACCGGACTCCACCGCTAGTTTGACGGCAGATTCTCTAAATTCAGCTGTATAAGAATTACTTTTCTTCTGACTCATGACACACACCTTGATGGGCAGATAATTTTATCTGCGTCTGTGTGTCCGGGAAACTATAACCACTTCAGCGGGCTAAGTACACGAAAGTCCGGACACTGCATCTGCGCGATGTACATGAACGCCAAATCCTGCTGGCAGCGCCTTTGAATGTCACGGGAACTGAACACGCCATGGCTATACGCATAAATGAGCAGAGAGACGATCAGGCGGGGGTGGTAGGCCCGCTGGCCAAGATGGCTGTATTGTTGCTCGACCGCGGTGGTATCGATCTGCTTGAAGAGCTCTTCATAAAGAAAGCAGTCATGGTCGTCGGCCAACAAATCAAAGAGATTGCTGGGAAACAAGAGATGTTGGTTCGCTTCGATCGGGCTGTCTTTGAACGGAGGGACATTCATAGCGACGGTTTTGACTTTTTGAAGTTGAAAGCACCATCATAGCCTATATCGCACCATTCTCGGACAGCCTCCTAGTCGATCATGCGCAGAGCTTTCGAGCTGGCTTTGTAGATACTATTGTTGACACATATCGTCCCAAAAGCTAAAGTGACTAGATAAGTGGCTACATTGGAGTATCAGAATGGATAGCGAAATTAAACGGTGGGGCAATAGCGCAGCGGTTCGCCTATCAAGCAAGGTGCTTGCACAGGCCAACCTTGATGTATCAGGCAGCCCACAGGAATCCGGCCAGCTCTCGCGCCACGGCCGTGGTGACTTGTTGCTTGACTTTGCCGGTGGCGGCCAGACAACGGTAACGCCCACACAGGCGTTTCTGTGCTTCCCAGGCAATGACTTGCACCGCTGGCGAGGCCTTCTCCGCTCGCCGTTGAATGGTGTGCGTCTTGCGCGCTGGAAAGCGATAGCTCCAGGCAGCTTCCACCAGGACACGTCGCACGTGACCGTTGCCGGTCTTGGTGATGCCGCCCTGCCGCCGGCTGCCGCCGCTGGAGTGCTCGCTTGGCACCAGGCCCAGGTAGGCCATCAGCTGGCGGGGTGAGTCGAAGCGGCTGATGTCACCGAGTTCGGCGAGTACCGTCATCGCCGTGATCAGGCTCACGCCGCGCATCGCCATCAGCGCCTCGACCACCGGGGCCAGCGACCAGCTCGGCAGAGCCGCTGTCATCTGCTTTTCCAGGCCGGCCACGCGGCGCTGGGCCTCCTTCACAGCATCAACATATTCCTCCAGCACGATCTGCTGAACGGGGTTGTCGAAGCGTACCGTTTCCAGCCAGCGGAAGTGCGTCTGCGTCCACTTGCTCTTGCCGGCATAGACCTGGCCATGGCGCAGCAGGAAGGCACCCAGGCGTTGCCGTGCCTTGAGCTCGATCGCTTTCATGTCCTCGCGGGCTCGCGTCAGGTCACGGATCGCCTCCTGTTCAGGGGTGGGCACCCATACCGGCGTCAGCTCACCGGAACGCGATAGCCGTGCCAACATCTTCGCGTCTCGCCGGTCGGTCTTGACGCGATCCCCGGCACGTTAGGGGATCAGGGTCGGGGCGACCACCTCACAGTCATGGCCGCTAGCCTGAACCTGGTGATAGACCCCGTAGCCGCAGGGACCCGCCTCGTAGCTAAACAGCAAGGGCTGCCCGTCGAAGTGCTGGCTCAACGGGTGGACCAGTTTATCGATGGCCTGAGGCGCGTTGGGGATCTCGCCGCGGAACTCGGGCGCCTGACGCCCCGCCTCGGCGATGGCCACGGAGATGCTCGCCTTGTGCACGTCCAGGCCGATGTAGGCAGCATGGACGTCGCTGGCGGCGCTGAGGCGCTCGGTGACAGTGTGTTCTACTATGGCTTGCTGAGTTGCGTTAGACTGTTTCATGACCTGCCTCCTCAATAGTGGCTCTGTGTTGTCTGGCTTTACCCCTTCAACGTAACCCACGACGTTGAGGCGGGGTAGGTCAATCCATCATGTCTAAGAAGCAAACCCGGCACGGCAGCCGGTTGCCGCCAGGCTTCTGTCGGCCTGATCACCAACGGCTCACTCACCTGGCGGACAATCAAGCCCATCAAATCAGCCGTCAGTTGGTGAACTTGGCACTTGACCATGGCTGCGAGGGTATCGCGGTCGAGAATCTGAAGGGTTGGCGCCCCAAAGCGGGCAAGAAGCGTACACCGATGAAAGCGCGGTTTCACCGCTGGTTTCATCGCCAGCTCGTGACGCGCATTGACAGTAAAGCCGTCGAGGCGGGATTGCGTTTCGTGGCGGTGTATGCCCGAGGAACGCCCAGCCAGGCATTTGACGGATCGGGGCCGGTGAAGCGTGATAAGAGCAACTATAGCCAGTGCACATTCAGTACCGGTAAACGCTACCATGCCGATCTGAATGCTTACAACATCGCCGCACGCGGCCATGTGTTTTTCCAGGGTGGTCAGCGCAAGCCGACCGCCCGTGTGAGGTCGCAGACGTCGGCCCATGCACCGCGAACCCCGAACCCCGGTGACGCTGTCCGCGCTTTGGCCGCAAAGCGCGTGAGAGTGATCAGAATCCGCGATTCGATTCTTTTGAATGAATCGTCGGAGGGTTCAAGAATTGGAGTCTGATCTACCCGGACCAGAGGACCCCATGTCTGGCCCCCGCCTATGACATCGTCTCTACATCAAACGCTGTGATCTGTCGTTCGGTACTGGAAAACTCGATCCCCACTAGGTGAATAGGCTTGCCGCGGGCAAGGTACTTGTCGGCATAGCCTTTAGCTTTGATCTGTTCCAGCGCCTTACCTTGGGGTTCCTGTTCCACTACCTTGAATTCAAATAGGTAGAGTTGGCCGCCAAAGTCGACGGTCATATCGACTTTGCCTTTGCTGCTGGCATCTTCTACCGTCACGCCCACGCCCAGGGCGGCAAAATGGCTGTAGAAGACGCTGGCATAGTGTCCCTCATATTGAGCAATCGGGTTATTGCGGTACCAGTCATGGGGTAAACCAGCGTAGAGGGCTTTCAGGTGTGTTTCAAGTTGCTGCCAGTTGGGCTGTTGGAGCGCTTGTAGCAGATGCAGATGGTGTTCCTGATGCTCCTTGACACCTAGTGTTGGTAGCAGGGCCTGATTCAAGCTGCTTTCCACTTCAAGATTGGGATAGCCCAACGTATAAAGCCAATAGCCGGTGAGTGGCTCTTCCACTGCATGAATGGTGAGATAGCCAGTTTGAAACAGCAATGCCTCAGTGGCGATATCGTCTATGTCAAATCGCCCTAGCAGTTGCTCACGTACCTGAAGACGTTCCAATTGGGGAGTAAAGACACCGCCCTCTTTCAGCACATCGACAAGAAAGGTTGGCGTGGCTGTTTCAAACCAGTAGGGGCTGAATTTGCGTTTCTGTAATAGCAATAGCACGTCAAAGGGGTTATAGACCGAACTGGCTTCCTGGTCACCCCAACGGTAGCCGTTGTACCAGCGGCGGATTTCCTCGCGGTCAAGACCGCGGAGTTCTGGTGCAAATACGCTATCAATATCGTCATCGGTATAGCCGCAAATGGCCGCATACGGGTCATCTAAGGTGATATCGTTGAGATTGTTCAGCCCTGAAAACAGGCTGACCTTGCTGAATTTAGAGACGCCAGTCAGCAACACAAAGTGCAGGTGGGGATCGGCATCCTTTAGTACGCTGTAAAGGTTTTTCAGCCCCTCGCGCATCTCTCGGGCAAGCTCAGCGTTGAGCAGGTTATCCAGAATCGGCTTGTCGTATTCGTCAATTAACACTACAACCCGTTGGCCTGCCTGGATATGGGCGACTTCGTGAAAATTGCCGTGGAGTTGGCGTCTCATATGATCCGCCGCCACTTCAACGAACCCGCCTTCCCCCAGAGCGACGATAGCCTTGAGCCCATTGGCCACCCAAAACAA
>NZ_JABFHI010000020.1 GCF_013112225.1 Vreelandella azerica
TGCCGCTTGGGGTGCTTTCGGTGAAGCTGTCTAGCGCGTCCATCAATTCGACTGCCCACGCTTCGCCGGTACACTTGTCCAGGTCGATCATCGTGAACGGGTCATCGTTGGTCAGTACAAAACCAATACCGTCGTATTCACCGGCCTGATAAGCGTTAGAGCGACGTTGAAGGTCGTCCAGGTGCTTGGGTCAGTGCTGGATGCGTTGCCGCGTCCATCGGCTCTATAGGGCGGTTTATCCCACTTTTTGCCATTCCATACCCACTTCCACACGATCCACTGCTTTCGACTGGTCAGCGCATCAGGGATCTGGTTTGGATTGATCTCAACCGGTGCCGGTTTTTGGGGTTGAACTGCTGCTGCATCTGCCATCACTCCACCCCCTCAGCAAGCTGACGCAACTTGCCGATCTGCTCAGGGGTGGCTTTGCCCTTGGCTTCAAGCCAGGCAGCGACCTTGTCCAGGTCATAAACGTAACTACGGCCAATAGTGCCGATAGCCTTGGGGAAGTCTTTTCCGGTACGCGCCCACTCCGTGACGGTGAGGTAACGGTAGGGTACGCACTCGGCGATGGTCTGGCGGGTAACAATAGGCATGTTTTCACCACTGAATTATCGTGGTGAGCGCATCCTGAGGGGAAGCAGTGCAAAAAAATACTTGCACCATGCAAGGTTCATCTGTTGCAGGTTAAGCCCTGCTGACTATAAAATGACCTTACAGGTTGCTGTACTAACGGTGCGACCAACACCTCCAGCAATCTGGCAAGGATGCGCTCAACCACTGATCTGCACGATTAAGGTTAAGCATGAAAGACCCGGATGCCGCCAGCCCCCACTGGCGGCGTCTTTCGTTTTGCCCTCATATTCTATCATTGCAATAATGCAGGTGTAATGCCGTCATCTGCGGTATTTGTTATTCACCAACCACTGTGGATAGTTTTTCCATCGCCCAACCTTCTAGCCAGCCTGCTTAATTACACTTGCCCTCGTATACCACCATCCCTACATCACCACCATCATCAGTGACCTCTACGGTGTAACCATCTGGACAAATATCCTTTTCTCCAACCCATCGAGAAATTAGCCAGTCATGCTGCTTTTCCAAAGACTCTTCATCCAGGTGTGACCAGGCATTTTCAGGAACTACAAAGTTAAAAATGGTTTCACCGTTCTCTGTGCGTCCAACTGTTCCTGTGCCTGACATCAACTCCATAGATTGATATGGAGTGACGCCCATCATTTCGTATGGAGTACATCCCGCGGTAATGCTGGCTGTGACGACTATGCTCGCCAAGGTAATAAGTCTCATTTTTTTCCTAAAGCTGGTTGATTGAAAAGTACATTAGGTGGATACACTCTCCACTGAATAACCGTCTGCAATGCCTGTGGTTGGTGACTTTTGTCGCCATGCCTGCCTGAACATGCCCCGATTTATGCCCCCATCGACTCCGGCGCTGTGGTGTTGTTCTTGCCCAGCTGAAAACCACTATGCCAAGCGTCTTTTTCTGCCGTGCGATCTGCATACGGGCAAGCGGTGTTGATGTTCTGCTCTGGCGTCGTTGGCCTGCCTGCCAGTGTCCAGGCTATTGCGTACTCCAGCCCCCAACGGAACGCCTCGCTGTGGTCGTCTGCCCAGCCTGACGCCTTAACCATTGCGGCGGCTTCATCATGGTGTCGTTGCTCAATCATTGGGTGCCTTCCTTGGTTGGTTGCCTGTTTGGTTGATAGTGATTTAGCGCTGACTTGCTTGCAAGTCGTAAGTGCGCCCTTACGGGTTCTGGTGCGGCCAGCTTTGCCGTATGAGACGTTTTAACGGGTGGGGTGGTGCATTGGCCTAGGGGTGGGATTGCGCCGCTTAGACGCGCTCTGTGCGTCCAAGGTGACAACAAGCGAAGCGCCAGTTACACCTTGCTCCGGCGTCGTGTTGTTCCAGGTGGCCAGCTTGCGCGCGTACTGCTCCGAAAACCCTTAGTAAAACCTTAGGGTTCGCCCGCGCGTTAATATGTCGGAAAATCATCAAACAGCCCCTTTTTAAGGGGTTCGAAAATCATCAAACATTAGCGCCTTGGCACCTTGCCAGCTCTCTCTCAACCGCGCGGCGAACAAACTCAGCCCGATTGCCATGCGCGTGTTGTCTGCGTTGTTTCATCAGGCTGTCGATACTGGCCACGGTGCTAGCTTCCATGTTCACGATCAAACGGGTTGCCTGCTCAAACTTGCGCGGGTTCTTGCTCATGTTCTGCCCCTTCCTGACGGTGTATTGATAAGAGTATACCTCAGCCAATACGCTCAATCGCGCCGTAACATGCGGGTTTCAGCAGGGTAAAAGGGTGCTATTCGTAGCGGTAAATCAAACCCACCCATATCAACACACCTTGCCAGCAGCGTTACCGAGCGCAATTTCCCCACTATAAAAACGGCTCCAGGGTAGGGGTCAGGCGACGACCTGCGTGTGGTGATAAGGATACGTCCATCTTTGGCGCTATCGGTTGCTCAATCTGTGGGTACGCGCCGTTGGAGTAGGCTCCCACAAGGCCAGCAGCAGGCACTTAGACACTTAGACGCTGTTAGACGCTACTTAGACACTTTTGTCTAACAAGGCTGAACGGCTCAACCATGCGGGTTTCAAGGGTTTTTATACTACTACTTAGACACTTAGACACCCCCTCCCCCTCTCAGTCGTGTGGTGGCCTATTATCTGCCGATTTATGCGTATATAGACACCCCCCGTCTAAGTGTCTAACAAAGCCCAAAAATAGCCTAAAAATCCTTATAAATCATTGTCTTAGACTGTTAGACAAAAACGTCTAACAAACGTCTAACTCTTAGACGGTGTCTAACAAAAAAGCCCCAGCGTCTAAGCCAGGGCTTTGTTGTCTATCTGTCTAACTACTGAAGTCGTCTAAGTCAGTCCTCCCCCTGATAGAGGTTGGATGTGAACTTGCTATTGGTAATGGGCGTTATCAAGCCATTGCTGATAAGCGACTGAACGACTGAATCCTTGTCACGCTCGGATAGCTCCTTGAACTTGCGGCTCCGAGTCTTGAACTCGCCACGGTAGAAGGTCGCCTTTTTGTGCAAGACTCCTTTGATCTGCTCAAAGGCTTGGCCGGTGACGTGCATTCCGCTAATTGCGCCGCTATCGGCAACCATGGCAGCGGTTCGATGGTAAAGCCCTAGGCGGATGTTATAGGCGGTTTGCAGGTCGCTGGCGTCGATGGTGGTGCGCTTGTCGGACAATGCGATTAACGCGGCCATCTTGATGGCTTGCTCTGATAGGCGTCCACCTAACCGGCCATCCTTAAATCTGATTGGCTCTGCTGTGGTGCTGTCGATCTCCTTGAATAGCTCTTTGCCTTCACGACTAAATCGGACTTCAGCGGTTGCGCCGCTATCGCCTAGCTCATCTATCCATATCAGGCAGTCCATAACATTAGCTGGCGGATCATAAACAAGCCCTTCATAGCGTTTATGTATGCGCTTGTTTTCCATGGGCAGTATAAGCCAGCGGTTATAAGCGCCGCTGTCTGCCTGCTCGCTGGTCATAGCTCCGAGCATGGCCTCAGCAGTGCTAGTGGCCAGAATGCTCAGGCGCGGCTTCTCAACCGGCGTATATTTCTTGGTGACGGCTCGTCCAGGGTCAACGGTGCCTAGGGCGCTGCTGTATATCTGCATCAGGTAGCCAACGGCGGCTTGCTTGATCCCGTCAAACGATGATTGCCGCAACCATTCGGCGAACTCATCAGCTAAGAACATCTGACAATGATCTTCTTCTAGCGCTTGATGAAGCCCTTGCGCACTGGCGGGCGCTGCGTATTGCAGTGTGGAAGTATTCTCGCCTGAGAACTGGTCGCCTATCTCGTTTTTCAGTCGTGATACGGCTTTTCTCATATCCTCCTTACCAAAGCCGGTTGGAGCCAACACAAGGTACTGCTCATTCAGCCCCAGGCCTTCGTATGAATTAACCGTAACGTGCTTTTGAGCAAAGGTCGTTGCAATGGCGAGCGCAGTAAATCCGGCGGCGGCGGCGTCTGGGTACTTCATGCGGTTGTAGACATAAAGCTGAATCTCGCCCAGGCCATAAGGCAAGCCCATCAAGTCATCAGGAAACGGCGGTAACGTGCTAGCGTCCTGCTCGCCTTGTTCAGCGGCTTGCATGGCCGCTTGCGCTTCAGCCTTGGGGTTGGTCACGTTGTCAGCCTTTTGGCCGGTGTATGCGTTTTTGGTGCCTTTAATGGCCTGCTCTATGGTCATCTGCCCATAGGTTGCACCGTCCGACCGGTGACGTTTATCCCACTTGTCACGCATCAGCCCCGATTGCCTGAATAGCCGATCCATGCGGGTGGGGTCGCTGCCGGTCATGAAGGCAAGATGATTGCATAGCGCCAAGTCATCGCCGCTGGCATCGTTTGATTGCTGTCCATTGAATAGTGCCTGCGATCCTTTGCAATGGCTGAACATGCGGTTTAGCGTCGTGTGGTCGTCTAGGTCGTCAACGGGTGCCGGTTTAACTGGCGTTGCCGCTGGTACTTGATCTCTGAATAGCGTTTTGCAGGCACTTTCTAGTTGCGCCTGACGTTGTTCAATCGCAACCGGATAGCCGTCAATATGCTGGCCGGTCACGGTCATGTAACGCCCGCTTGAATAGACTTCCACACGGGAATCATGAAAGCGCTTCGCCTTGCTCGCCATGCTTTCGGGCTTGGTGCCTTCGATGATGACGTGGTAGCCGT
>NZ_JABFHI010000003.1 GCF_013112225.1 Vreelandella azerica
CCACTGCATGGCGTCAACCACAGGGGCAAAGCGGGTCTCGACTGTGGCCGCATCGCGGTAAGCAAACACGCCCAAAGTGGTGGAGGTGGGTGTGGCCTGAGCCAGGGGAGGCAGCATTAGCAAGATAAACAGCGCGAGCGGAAATAAGCGGGCGGCATAATGTGAGTGGGACATAAACGTCTCGGCGGGTTCTCTATCAGGCAGGCGCATCGAGTGTGCCACAGGGTATCTGCTGGCACACTCGGTTACGACCGGTCTGTTTGGCTGTATAGAGCGCGGCATCGGCACGGGCCAGCGCGCCATCCGGGTGGTGATCATCAGCGCGCAACGTATCGACCCCGACGCTGGCGGTAATACCGAGGAGGTGGCCGTTGAGATTGACTTGCATGGTCTCAACACCGGCGCGCACCTTTTCGGCCACCTTAAGCGCCCCTTCAAGCGGTGTATCCGGCAGCAGAATAGCAAACTCTTCGCCGCCTAAACGGCCGAAGACATCATTTTCGCGTAGCTCATCGGCAATCGTGGTGGCAAAGGCGTTAAGCACCTCATCACCCATCGCATGCCCATGAGTATCGTTGACTTTCTTGAAATGGTCGATATCCAGCATCAGGATGCTCGCTGGATAGTCTTCCCGGCGTTTGACCCGGCCATACTCACGATCCATGGCATTCATGAAACTGCGTCGGTTAAGTAAGCCGGTCAAGGGATCATGCATGGCCAGGTCGCGCAGTTGTTCTTCCATGTCTTTACGTGAGGAAATGTCTTGTTGGATGCCCACCACGCGCTCTGGGTTGCCCTCTGCATCACGGCTGACCACATGACCAGATTCAAATACCCAAACCCAGTGTCCCAGTTTGTGTTTGAGTCGGAACTCGTGTTGATAGCGCTTCTCTTCGCCCTTTACATGGCGCTTGAGTGCTTCATAAATAGCGTCAGTATCATCAGGGTGCGTGCGAGTCATCCACTCTGTTAATGTTTGCGGTACGGTGTCGTCATCAGCTTTGAAACCGACGTTTTTCCGCAGGCGTTTGCTGGTGTAACAGGCATCTGTTTTTAGGTCCCACTCCCAAATGCCCAGGTTGCCGCCTTCTATGGCGGCCATCATCAACTCTTCTGACTGCTGCAGCCGCTGTTCCAGCTGGTGACGCTCCATGGCATAGCGTATGGCGCGCAGCAGGTTTTCAGCCTTCAGCTGGTTCTTGACCAGGTAGTCCTGGGCACCGGCTTCCAGCGCTCTAATGGAAAAGTCCATATCATCATGACCGGTCAGCACCACGATCGGTGTGCCGTGCGCCATGGCCTTGCAGCGGTAGACGGTGTCAAGCCCGGTGGAGTCTGGCAGGTTCAGGTCCAGCAGAATGACATCTGCGGCGGCATCAAGCGTCGCAAGATGCCGGTCCAATGCCGTCAGGCTTTTTAGCCAAGTTATCTTGTGCTCGCCACCGCTAAATTTGAGGCTATAGCGGATCAAGCCGGCATCGCCGTCTTCATCTTCAATCAAAATGATATCAAGTACTTGCATAATGATGTCCTGAAACTCAAGGGGCTGCCCGTTGGACCAGCTCGAACCAATAGATCGCCAGGCGCTGCATATGGTGAGTGAATTCATCCATGCTGGTCGATTTCACCACATAGCCAGCAGCACCCTGGGCATAGGATTGGCGAATGTCGCTCTGCGCACTGGAGGTGGTAAGCACAACAACAGGAATCAGACGTAGTCGCGGATCGGCCTTGATGTGTTCCAGAAACGTGAACCCATCCATACGGGGCATATTAAGGTCAAGCAGGATCAGGTCAGGCAACGGGGCGTTATCTTTTTGATGCGCCTCCAACAGGGTCAGAGCTGCTTCACCGGTTTCGCTGTGCTCAAGGGCAATGTGTTGATGCAGGTTCCGGTTAATGTCCTTGAACACCCGCTGAGTAAGATAGGCATCCGCCTGATCATCTTCTACCAGCAGAATTCGGTGCATTGCCTGTTGACGCGTCGCCTGCATCGTTTGTCACCCTCTTGATGAACGAAAGCTTGAACGTGGTGCCTTCCGGGCTGCTATGCTCAATGCTCAATTCGCCACCCATTTGCCGCATGATCTGACGAGCCATGGGAAGTCCCAAGCCAATGCCTGGCTGTTCGCTATCAGTGACCAGCCGTGTGAACAAGGAAAAGGCCTGATCATGATGCGCCGGGGCAATGCCGCGCCCATTATCCTGGACAAATACCTGCCAGTGATCGGCCCCTTCCTTTGACCATAACGTAACATAAAGAAACATTTCTATCTTACGATAGCAGCAGGCGTTATCAAATAGAATGGCAAACAACTCATGCAGCCGTTGAGGGTCGCCCACGACAGTGGGTAATTCGTTAACTATGACATGCGCCTGAAGATGATCAAGACGCTCTGCCAGTGGGGTCATTGTCAGCACGGTGTGCACGAGATCATTGAGATCAACGGCCGTTAATGCGGGTGATGATTGGGTCAATTCAAGGTAGCGTCTGGCACCCTCTACCAGCGCGCTTAGCCGGGTGGCTTGTACGTTGATAAAGTCAACGGCCTGGCGGTCCTCTGGGTCGTTGAGGTCGGCCTGTTGAAGCTGACTGGAAAAGACGATGAGGCGTCGGGACGGTTCCTGAAAATGGTGGGCCATCACTTGCGTCAGGCGTTCCATGTCCTGTGCATATGCCTTCAGGCGCTGTTCGCGATGCTGCAGTTGGTCGGCCATCCTATTCAGGGTCTTGGCCAGCTGGTCAAGCTCACGCAGGGAGAAGCGATAGCGAATGGGTTGTTGCCTACCGTCGCCCAGTGTATTGATACCCACCATCAGCCTGTCCAGAGGGTTCAGGACCAGCCGTCGAATACGCCATAATGATAAGGGGATTAACAGCAAGGTCGTTACCAGCATGGCAACCAACAGCCCTTCTCGGGTGATGCGTTGCTCCTCTCGGTATTGACTGGAGGGGTAGTAGAGAAGCACCCCGGGAAAGGCAGACGGATGGGCAAACCCTTGGTATTGCCAGAAACCGCTGTCGTTATGCAGTAAGGACGTCGTTTCAAGCCGTTGTTGCGGTTGGTCACTATGCAGGTTCAGCGCATTAGCGTCATTGATCAGGTGCGCCTTAATACCGCCTGATAGATCTTGGTGGAATACCGATTCACTTAATGCATAGGCCAGCACCAGGGTGCCCAACGGTTGGTTCTGCTGGGTGAGCGGATGAACATGAAGGTAGTAAGGAGCCCCATGAATCAGGTGATAATCGCTGTTTTGCTGCTGAGCAGTTTGCCAACCGTCTTGAATAGCGGCCAATGAGAGTAAGTCGTCATTATCGCTGTGGCGAGTATGCTGCTGAAGCCTGGCGTTGCCTTGATCGAAACTGACAATGCCCTGTTCCAGCTCCTGACGCCCTTGACGGGCATAGCTGACCAGCTGGTTATCAAGGCTGAAGACGTAAGCGCTGTTTGCCCGCCCATTCTGGATCAGGGCCTGCAGGTCGTCGGCAATCCTTTGTTTTTCAGGGTTAAATAGAACTGCCTGGTAGTTTTGCGGATCTTCAAAGTCGCGTATCAGCTCTAGCGCTGCCATCACGCCGGCCTGACGTTCTAGCCACTGAGCTTCTGCGTGTATCTCGTCACGAATGCTTTCCAGCGTCCCACGAATCTGCTGGCTGCTCGTCGTCAGCGTTTTTCTGCAACGCTGCGGTGATAAGCGAGTAGATTGCGGTCAATCAGATAACCGCTGATGACTAACGCTGTTATCACCATGATAATGACCAGGGCTGGGAGCTTGAAGGCAAGCGAGCGTAAGACCATCAGAAAATAGGCTCCACGTCAGCGGCATTGGCGGGTGTCACGCGAATAAAAGGAATCTCTACCCGTTTGGGAACACTCTCACCGCGCAATACGCGAATAGCCAGCTCAGCCCCTCCTTGCCACCGGTTGGATAGGTCAGGCTGAGTGATTGATGACCCTTCAATAAAGCGTCTTGAGCGGCCTGTATATAATCAATCCCCACAATAGGCAAATCGGCGAGGTTGATGTCAGCCTGTTCAAGCGCCATACGAGCCCCTTCCGCCATACTGTCGCTTTGGGCAAAGAGAGCATCAAACACAATGCCCTGTTCCAGTAGGTCGCGGATGACGTGGATGCTGTCGGCCCGCAGGTAGTTAGCTGTACGAGTGATCACCAGAATATCGGGATACTGCGTCATCACCGCCATGAAACCGGCGGTACGCTGCGTGGTGGCACTGGCGCCTAGCACGCCTTCCAACATGAGCACGCTTCCCTTACCTTTTAGGGCCTGAGCAATAAACTCACCGGCCTGGCGCCCGATGGCTTCATTTTGACCATGTACAAAACTGGTGTAGCCGTCTCCCTTAATACCACGATCCAGCAGAATAACTGGCGTTCCGTCAGCATGAATGTCGCTGATAATGTTACTGAGTAAGGCTTCTGTGCGTGGACTGATGATCAGTACATCCACCTGTTCGGCTAACGCACGGATTTGCTGGGCCTGAAGCGCTACGCTGCCCTTACCGTCGGTGACGATGAAATCTACCTCGGGATAGGTGGCCAGTGCGCGCTCAACTTCCTTGACTTGCATGAGGCGCCAGTCATTCGCCAGAGTGTCCTGGGCAAAGCCCACAACACCTTTTACAGGTAAGGCATCCGATACACGGAGCTGGTCGTTGGCGAGTGCCCCCTTCACCAAGGTGCAAAATACGAGGAAGGCATACAGCAACGACCATAAGAATAGCCGATGGCGGTGCTTTATATACAAAAAGGTTGTGTCCTCGTCACCTCAGAACGCCTCATTAATTAGTTTTTCTCATAAAAAGTAATATCACACATCGGCATCAGATGAATGGCCGTATAGCATGGATCAGCACATTAGCGACTCTTCAATAAAACAAGGCGCTTCAACACGCTTGATTCAGTCATGATAGTATCCAACAAAAAACGGATGAACACCTACCTTCAAGGAAAGCGCGGATCAGTAAAAGATGTGTTCACGAGCCGCATACAAAAAATAGGGTAATTCATGCTTGGAAGTGTCTTCGAGGGCGTTATTCATGTCTTTGTTTCTAGAGTTAATAGAGTACATCGCGCTGACGGTGGAAGCCGTTGGGGTGACGGTCATGGTCTCAGGTTTCCTGATTGCAACCTGGCGCTTTGTACGTCAACCTGATTTTTACGATAGTAAGCACGCTTACCTGGCTTACCGCCACGGCATTGGCCGTTCCATTCTGGTAGGTTTGGATTTTCTGATTGCTGGCGATCTGATCAAGACTGTCATTGTGGTTAACACTGGCGAACAGGTAGCTACCTTGGCAGCTGTTGTGCTGATCAGGGCATTTCTGGGTTTTACGTTGCATGTTGAAGTGGAGGGCCACTGGCCATGGCAGAATCACCGCTTCAAGCAAAAGCTAAGGCGCCTCATGCAAGAGATAAACAAACCGGATCTTTGAACGAAGACTAGATCGAACAGGCTGTTCTAAAGGCAATAGCCTGCTTGAGTATACCCCAATCACTCAGGTTGAATGCATCTGACCACTTGCCAAAATGTACTTGTCCTCCTGTTAAGCTCGGCCGCTTTTGACTGCGCAACAGACATAGCCGCGTCTTGATTAACGGCGCGAGCGGTATGCTGCTGCACATTGCCAGCATTGTCTCTTAGTATGATTTTGTACGGTGTCAAGGGCATTGGGGTTGCTCCTTAGTGGCTAATCGGAGTAATAGGTATTGCCACAACTGCCAGACCGAGCTGGCAAGAATTCATGGTAGAACACTCAAGCAGGCCTTGGCTTTCGCCCGCGCCAAACATACGTTTGAAGGGGGGCAACCATTGGCCAATTCCATGTTTACCGACGCCAACCCGGCAATGCTTGAGATATGCGCCATATCACCTCGCCCAATTATTTCTTAATGTTTCTTGCGGTATCCTTCCAGGTCTCGATATAACTATAGAATCAAATTTTTTATAACGATTACCGGCTTGGTCTCGGAGGGCATTAAATGCGCATTAATGATTTTACTATTGGCACACGTTTAACTGTTGGGATCATGGGCATCCTGCTCATAACGATCATTACCATTGCCAGCATTTTGATGATACGTATTGATAACATCATCGATACGGCTGAAGAACGTGAACTGGATGCGTTCCATGGTAACTTCACGGCAATGCTTGCTGCCGAGAGCCGGACTGCGCTGACAATGAGTGCTTTGGTTTCCAGCATTCCATTAGTGCAGGAGGCGTTTGCCGAGCGTGATCGGGGAACGTTGGAATCGCTTTTCCTGCCTGGCTATGACCGCCTTGCCAGTTATGGGGTCAATCAGTTCCAGTTTCATACACCGCCCGCCACATCGTTTCTTCGCCTACATCGCCCTGAACGCTTTGGTGATGACCTGACAGATGCACGCCCCACCATTGTCCAGACAAATCGGTCACAGCAAGACGTCTTCGGTCTGGATAGCGGTCTCTTTGGCATCGGTATTCGCGGGCTCACCCCAATGACGCAGGATGGAGAGCATACCGGGTCAGTCGAATTCGGCATGAACTTTGACGACAGCACCTTTGAGCGTTTCAAAGAGACTTACGGGGTCGATGTCGCCGTCTATCTCAAGGAGGACAATCGTCGCTACGCTGCATTTGGCACTACGCATGGCCAGGGCCCATTGCTGGACACAGAGACGCTTGACGACGTGTTGAGCGGCACGACACGCCTTGAACAGGCGACACTGAGCGGTACAACAGTATCGGTCATGGGTAAAGCCATGACGGATTACGCGGGCGACCCTCTGGGCGTTGTTGAGATCAGCATGGATCGTAGTGCTTATATTGCAGCTGAACGCTCGGCAATGACGGTTACAGCGGTGATTTCGCTTTTTGTCCTGCTAATCGGCGCTGCCCTGGCATTACTGCTTGGCCGCAATATTTCACGCCCCATCCAACAGGCTAATCTTGCCATGCATGACATTGCCAATGGGGATGGAGACCTGACACGACGGCTTGATGCATCGGCCAAGGATGAAGTTGGTCAATTGGCCGCTGCCTTTAATGCCTTCGCTAATCGCATGCAGGAAACCCTGGTCTCTGTGCGCACCAGTGCCCATTCGGTCAATCAGGAGGCCAGTGATGTTGCGCGTGATAGTGAAAAGCTGGCTTCAAGCACTGAACAGGCGGCAGCTAACCTGCAGCAGACGTCGTCTTCCGTGGAAGAAATTTCCTCAACCGTCAAACATTCCACTGAATCATCTGAGCAGGCGAACCAGTTGGCTCAGGAAGCCGCCAAGATTGCCTAAGGAAGGTCGACGTTCCATGCAGGAAGTCGAAAACACCATGGAGGATTTGAATACCTCTTCAAACAAGATCAGTGAAATTATTACCATGATTGATGGCATTGCTTTTCAGACCAATATTTTGGCCTTGAACGCTTCGGTAGAAGCCGCCCGCGCAGGTGAACATGGTCGAGGCTTTGCCGTCGTTGCTGAGGAAGTCCGTAAACTGGCCAGCCGATCCAGTGAGGCGGCCAATGAAATCCGTGAACTGATTGATACCTCTGTCAAAGGCACACAAGCGGGGAGTGCTTTGGTACATGAGACGAGCGTCACCATCAAGAAGCTGCTTGAGAGTATTACTCAAGTCAGTGATGTTGTTGCTGAAATAACGGCCAGCAGCCGGGAGCAAAGTGCAGGTATCAGTCAGATCAATAAGGCGGTTGCCGAGTTGGATACGGTTACTCAGGAAAACGCTTCAATGGTTCAGCATTTTTCTCATGTCGCGACGACCATGGATGAGCATGCCAGCGACCTAAACAGCAGGCGCTGGTGGATGCTTCATCCAGACAGAATAACGATGACTGGGAAGAGCTGGGTGATGGCCAGATCCCGTTACCTAAACAGCACGACCAGGCAGCGCTTGTGCGTCCTCAAATAAACCAACGTAACGGTGCTGGGATCACTTTCACATCGGTAGCCATAAAAAGCTGCAAGCCAAGGCCACCATGCCCTCGTAGTTTCGCTTACGTTCTTACATCAGGGAGTTATCGTCAAGGTTTGTGTATAGCGTTCAAGTAGCGCCTCTGTCTGACTGATCGGTTACCTGCTCTCCGTCTTGGAACTCGACGTTGTTAACGACCAGTTCCAGCTTTTTGAACCCCTTGATACGCTTCCAACGTTTCGCGACGCTCTGGAGCAGTTTGAAGACCATCGCCAGAGTCGTTCCCCTAGAGCCGCAGCTTCGAATGCGTTTTTTCCTCAAGCGAACAGTGGCGAAATCTGATTAGATCGGGTTGGTGGTGCGGATATGCATCCAGTGCTCTGCCGGAAAATCATAAAATGTCAGCAGCTCGTCCCGGTCCTTGGCCAGACAATCCATTGCCTGGGGGTACTTGGCGCCAGAGCATTTGAGCATATGGTCGAAGGCCAGATAGGCTGCTTCCCGTGTCTCGGCCATCCAGATCTCATGCAGGTCGACCTTAATCTTGGACTGCACTGATTTGGGTAATTTGTTCAGTATATTGACGGTTTTGTGAACCCAGCAGCGTTGGTGCCCTGTCGCTGGGTAAACTTGCTCACCGCCTTGCAGAAGCCCAGCGCACCGTCACCAATCGCCAACTTTGGTGCGTCGGTCAAGCCACGCTTTAGCAACCCCATCAGCAGCTCAGTCCAACTGGCGTCCGACTCACGGTGGCCATTCTCGACGGCACCAAGCTCCTTGCGTCCATGCTCGGTGACACCGATGATCACCAGCAGGCATAGGCGATCATCCAGGCGTACATTGCTATAGACGCCATCGGCCCACCAGTACACGTTGCGGCGGTCTGCCGACACCAGGCTTGGTGTTCATCGAGCCACTGGGCTTTCAAACGCGAGACCGTGTTGGCCGACAAGCCCTTGGCCTTGTCACCCAGCACGGCTGACAACGCTTCTTGGTAGTCGCCAGTTAAGCCCTCTTTGAGATAGAGCCAGGGGATCAACTCCTCAACGCTGCGAGCCCGCTTTAGATAAGGCGGCAGTAACACACTGCTGAAGTTGATACCTTCACCGCTACGATCTCGCACCCGAGGCACCTTGACCTCGATGTCGCTAATGCCGGTCTGGACATTGCGCGTCGGCAGGGAGTTATTGTCAAATCTTGTGTATGACCATCAGGCGGCGTCTCTGCCAGTTTGATCATCCACCCGTTCTCCATCCCGAAACTGGACGTTGTCCACGACCAGCTTCAGTTGATCGAAGCCCTTGATCCGCTTCCAGCGTTTTTGGGCGGATTGGAGCAATTTGAACACCATCGATAGGGTGGTGTCGCGAGAGCCGCATGATCGGCTCTGCTTGGTTCTTAATCGTACGGTGGCGAAGGTGGATTCAATCGGATTGGTGGTTCGCAAGTGAATCCAGTGAATGGCCGGGAAATCGTAGAAGGCCAACAGCTCGTCCCGATCCTTCTCCAGATTTTCCATGGCCTTCGGGTACTTGTCCTGGAACCGCTTCAACGTGCTGTCAAAGGCTTTGTTTGCGCCGTCACGGGTCTCTGCCATAAATCCTTCGCGGTACTCAAGTATCAGAGTTATCTGATAAACCTTCAGTCAGTCTCAGAGTTCACATCGTTGCGCATATCATCTAGATAGTCAGCCCATCGTTGTAGCATTTCACGTCGTTGATCCAGATACTGAGTTCTGTTGTAAGCGCGACCATTGCTATCCTTCACTGCGTGTGACAACTGCTGTTCTATGTAATCAGCAGGATAATTTAGCCGCTCTGCAAGAATTGTACGTGCTGTTGCGCGAAATCCATGAGCCGTCATTTCTCCTTTGAAGCCCATTCGATCCAGAGCTGCTTTGATGGTGGCGTTACTCATGGGGCGCTTGCTACTGCGTGCTCCTGGAAAAACAAACTCACTCCGTCCTGTCAAACCGTATAGCTCGCGTAATATTTCAGTTGCTTGAGTTGGTAGAGGTACGATTAGTGGGTCCGCATTTTTGCTGGGTTGAAAAGACCATTCTGCTTTATCTAGGTCGAAGTCTTTCCAGCGTGCCTGGCGTAATTCGCCTGGGCGTACGAATACCAATGGCGCCAATTTGAGAGCAGCAGTGGTGACCGGCATACCGCTATAACCATCGATGGCACGCAAGAGGGGAGGAAGCTCTTCAGGGTTGGTAATGGCTGCGTAATGATTTTTCTTCGGGGAACGTAATGCTCCCTTTAAGTCTGGAATAGGGTCACGATCAGCGCGGCCAGTCGAAATTGCATAACGAAATACCTGGCCACAGAGCGTTTTGACGCGATGGGCAGTTTCGATATGACCACGATCTTCGATCTTTCTGAGTGCTGCCAGTAATTCGGGTGCCTTTATTTCAGTAATGGGCCTTTTGCCAAAATTAGGGTATGCATCTCTTTCCAGTCGACGTTTATTGCGCTGATAGTGAGAAGTAACAACCTCATGCTGATGTACCCTTTCTAGCCATTCGGTGGCGACATATAAAAAGGTATTAGCGCCAATTTCTTCATTATGCAGTCGATTGAGGCGTTTTGCTTGGCTCGGGTCAACACCTTCGGCAAGCTGGCGCTTCGCTTCATCTCGAGACTGTCGAGCTGCCGATAATGTTGTTTCTGGGTAGACCCCAATTGCCAATCGTTTTTCACGGCCATTGAATCGGTACTTGAGGCGCCAGTATCTGCTGCCATTTGGGGAAATTTCGAGATACAGTCCGCCGCCATCTGAAAGCTTGTAAGGCTTTTCTTTGGGTTTGGCTGCTTTGACGTTAGTAGCGGTTAGCTTGTTAGTTTGCCGGCTCATTGGGGGCACCTATGCTGCAGTGGAAAAATGTGCCCCAGTTGTTGAGTTGCGATAAGGCTAGGCTATACGGCAGCTCGAAGCAGTAGTAAAAACATTGGGGGCATTAAATTATGGTTTCGACGCCATGCCCCCATTTATGCCCCCGTAAGGGGTGAGATGTCAACGGAACGTGTGAAAACGATAGACAACAAAAAAGCGCCCGAAGGCGCTTGATTGCCGGGTTTTTGGGATGTTTTAAGAACTCCTGAAACCCTTGTTTGGTGGAGGCGGCGGGAATTGAACCCGCGTCCGCCGACACTCGCCCATTGGCTCTACATGCTTAGATTTCGTCTTTTGCTTTAACGCGACTGGCTCCGACGATCAGGATCCAGCAACGCGAGTCTTCTGAAGTTTAACGATTGGCGAGAAGACACCACCAACCGCGGTCCTATCATTTTTAGCTCGTATCTCCTCAGTGATGAATAGGCACATCACCTTGGAGCCGGACAAGAAGCTAGCAGTGTTTAAGCTGCCAGCGCGCCCTGAGCGTAGTTTTCGTCGTTTGCGACTATTATTCGTGATGTTGGATTTACGAGATACATCACGCTCTCGGCATGCACCGCAGGGTTTGTCATCAGCGTCGAGACCATGTCGCCCCCTTACTTAGCCAATTATCCTAACAAACAAAGCACACACTGGCTAGCTATGCTTTATTGTGTTCACGCATGATACGTCCTTTCTGGCGATTCCAGTCGCGATCTTTCTCGGTAGCACGTTTGTCATGCAGTTTTTTGCCGGTCACCAGAGCCAGTTCGCATTTTACCAGGTTGCGTTTCCAGTACAGCTTCAAAGGCACGCAGGTGTGGCCTTTATCCTGGGTTTTTGAAAAAATCTTGGCAATTTCCTTGCGGTGTAGCAGTAGTTTACGTGTTCGCGTCGGGTCGGCCAATTCGTGCGTGCTGGCGGTATTGAGAGGCGTGATATGGCTACCTAGCAGCCACGCCTCTCCGTTGCGCACAAGAATATAGGTGTCGGTTAGCTGTGCCTTGCCAGCGCGCATGCTTTTGACTTCCCATCCAGCCAGTGCCAGTCCCGCCTCGAAGGTTTCGTCGATATGATATTCAAAACGTGCCTTCTTGTTCTGGGCGATGACGCTGCTACCGGGGCCTTTTTGCGTTTTCCCTTTCTTTGTGGCCATGAAACCTCGTCATTGATCTGTTAGTTGCCTCTTCGCTTGGCAGAGAGGCGTGATACCATTTATGTACTACGATTATTGCCTATGATACGCCTTGGGCACTGTGAAGTCAGCGGAGAGGTCAATGCCAACCGTGAATCGTTCCGCTTTAGTGCGGCACACACCTCAGAAAATGTTTGATCTGGTCAACGATTTTGAACGTTATCCGGAGTTTTTGCCCGGATGTCGTCACGCTCGCTTGGTGGAGAGTGATGATAAGCACCTGATTGGTGAAATGACGTTGGGTCGTGCTGGTATTGAGCAAACCATAACAACGCGAAATGACCTTTTTACGCCTGAGCGGATTGAAATGTCACTTGTTAAAGGACCTTTCAAGCATCTCAGGGGGCGCTGGTCGTTCATTCCGATGGGAGCAGATGCCTGCAAGGTCAGCCTGGAAATGGAGTTTGAGTTTTCCAGTCGTCTGTTGGGTATGGCGTTCGGGAAGCTATTCCAGCAAATTGCCGGACAACTGGTAGATTCATTCACCAAGCGGGCAGATCAATTGTATGGCCGATGAAACGCCCAGCCTGATACATGTTGAAGTGGCATTTGCTTTGCCACTCAAACAGCGCATTGTGGCGCTTGAGGTTCCTCTAGGAACAACTGCCGTTGATGCTGTGCAGCTGGCGGATCTGTCATCACTTTTCCCTGAAGTGGAGCGAGGGGTCTTCGAGCGGGCATCGCTTGGTATCTTTGGAAAAGCCTTGAAAGCACCTGCACAGCATCACCTGTCTGACGGTGAGCGAGTGGAAGTGTATCGTCCGCTGGAAATTGATCCAAAGGCCGCACGCTTGGCTCGGGCGCAGAGACAGCAGCAACAGTGAAGGCTGTTGTTGCTGTTTTTAGTGTTGCTTTCACAGCACTGTTATTGCTCCGGCGTATCTACGCCAAGATTCAACGGTTGTGCCTGAAAAGCGTCCGAACCTTCACTGGCTGGGCCAAGCTCTGTATCGCCTTCCAGAGGAAGTGTGCTGTCTAATTTGCCTTCCGTTTGGATGTCGGCAAGACGTCCCTGACGGTCAAAGGTCAGGGTGGCTCGGCGCGTTTCGATATCACCATAAGCCTTATCCAGTTGGAAAACATAGTCCCATTCGCGGGCATCGAAGGGGGCTTCGAGTAATGGGCGCCCCATTATCGAGACAACCTGCTGTTGTGACATACCTGTCTGTAACTGGCTGACCATCGTCTGGTTGACCAGGTTGCCCTGTGGGATGTCGCGTTTATAAACACAGCCACCCATCAGGGCAGCAGCGGCGGAGAGTGCGATAATTCGAGTTAATTTTTGCATTTGATCCTGTTCTTCACTATCGTGGTTTTGGTCGATGATAACCGACCTAACCTGTAACTGCGAAGAGCAACCATGGCCGATCAAAACCATGAACTGCGTAAAGCAGGGTTGAAAGTGACCTTGCCACGCGTAAAGATTCTGCAAATCCTTGAAAATGCTACGGGTCAGCATCACTTGAGCGCTGAAGAAGTGTACAAGACACTTATTGATGCGGGTGAAGATGTTGGGCTGGCAACTGTTTACCGAGTGCTCACGCAGTTTGAGTCAGCAGGGCTTGTCATCCGCCATAACTTTGATGGTGGGCACGCTGTTTTTGAACTCACCCAGGAAGACCATCATGACCATATGGTGTGCCTTGATAGTGGTGAAATCATTGAATTTGTTGATGAAATCATAGAGCGACGGCAGCAGGAAATCGCTGAAGAGCATGGCTACGAACTGGTGGATCATGCACTGGTCTTGTATGTCCGGCCCAAAGGCTCGAAGGCAGTTCGTCCAGATAACAGTGTTCTCCCCAAGCATGGGATGAACAAGCGTTAACAGCGACTATTTTCTTTTTAAACGCCCTCCGAATGCCGATTTTGCCTTTTGCAAATCGGCATTTCTGTTGTTATGGACGGTATTCTGCAACGGTGGCCCATAAAGCATCGACGATGGGGTTGTTCAGGCGACGATTCAGCACGCACAGCCCCACATCATAGTGTGGGAGTTCGGGTTTGACGTTCAAAATACGCACCCTATCTGCCAGTGGGCTGTTATCCAATACTATTTTGGGTACTACCCCGATACCAAACCCCAGGCCGACCATGCTGACAATGGCTTCATGGCCAGAGACCTGTGCATAGATGCGTGGCGCAACACCGATGGCCTTGAACCAAGTGTTGGCATATTCCCGGGAAAGTCCTGCTTCCGAAAGAATCATGGGAACCTGTTCCCATTGAGCTGCCGTTGAGCTTTCTGGCCGGAGTGGTAGCCATTCATGTGTCTGTGTAGGGGCAATGAATAGCAGCGGTGAGCGGGTGAGCGATTTAAACGCTAGCGCGCTCGGCGGAATTCGCGGGCGCGGTGTAATGGCCATGTCATCAATCCCTTCTAATACCCGTGACATTGCCTCGGCGGGGTCGCCGGTATGCAGTTTTAGCTCAATGCCGGGGTGGCGGGTGCGCACATCACTCAATAATTCGTATAAAAAGCTATAGCTGGCCGTCACGGAGCAGTAAATGCTGATATCGCCGCTGAGTTCCTCCATTGTGGCGGCCAAAGTGCGTTTCTGGGTTTCCCACTGTTCCAGCGTTTCCTTGGCGTAGTGCTGAAAGGCTAGACCTTGGGGGTCAGTGTGACGTGGCGGTTGTCTCGTTCAAACAAGGTGGTTCCCAGTTCTGTTTCTATTTGCTGAATAGAACGGCTCAGTGTTGATGGGCTAACGTGGCACAGTTCACTGGCGCGGCCAAAGTGAAGCGTCTCCGCCAACGTCACCATATGTTTTAACAAGCGAAAATCCATTGGGCACCTGATGGTGTGTTTCATTTTAAGAAATAGTGTGTTGCAAATATAGCGTTTTACGCAACAGGTGGGCTGGCGTAAAGTGAACACATCGCAATACCTAGTGCCGCGTAAGACGGCGCAGGTGGTCATCAATGCTGGAATACACAATTTTTGATTAACTCAATATCTGGAGTCCTCATGCACGTTTATTACGATAAAGATTGTGACCTGTCCCTTATCCAGGCTAAGAAAATCACCATTGTCGGTTATGGTTCACAAGGTCACGCCCACGCTAACAACCTGAAAGAGTCGGGCGTCGATGTCACGGTTGCCCTGCGTACAGGTTCTTCTTCTGCATCAAAAGCAGAAGCCGCTGGCCTGAAAGTGGCAAGCGTACCGGAAGCGTGCAAAACCGCTGACGTAGTGATGATCCTGGCACCAGATGAAAACCAGAAAGCCATTTATGAGCAGGAAATTGAGCCCAACCTGAAAGAAGGTGCAACGCTGGCTTTCGCCCATGGTTTCAATATTCATTACAACCAGATTGAGCCACGTAAAGATCTGGATGTCATCATGATTGCGCCGAAAGCGCCGGGTCATACCGTGCGTTCAGAGTTCGTTAAAGGCGGCGGTATTCCTGATCTTATCGCCATTCATCAGGATGCCTCTGGTAATGCCAAGGAGCTTGCCCTTTCTTACGCGGCAGGCGTTGGCGGTGGCCGCAGCGGTATCATTGAAACCACCTTCAAGGACGAAACCGAAACAGACCTGTTCGGTGAGCAGGCGGTTCTGTGTGGTGGCGCCGTTGAGCTGGTGAAAGCAGGCTTTGAGACACTGACAGAAGCTGGCTATGCACCAGAGATGGCTTATTTCGAGTGCCTGCACGAGCTTAAGCTGATTGTTGACCTGATGTATGAAGGCGGCATCGCCAACATGAACTACTCCATTTCCAATAATGCGGAATATGGCGAATATGTGACGGGACCTGAGATTATTAATGATGAGTCTCGTGCCGCCATGCGCAATGCACTGAAGCGTATTCAGACGGGTGAATATGCGAAAATGTTCATCAATGAAGGTAACAGCAACTATCCTTCCATGACGGCGCGCCGTCGCTTGAATGCAGAGCATGACATTGAGCAGGTCGGTGCGAAGCTTCGCGGCATGATGCCGTGGATTGCCGCTAACCAGCTGGTCGATAAGTCCAAAAACTAAGCGGTCATCATGCCGGTGCATGAGTAATAGCAAAGGGGTGCGCATTGTCGCACCTCTTTGCGTTTGTAGTTGGCGGGTTGAGAACGTGGTTGAAAGGGTGTCACCGTGTAGAATGAGCTATATACCTATTAGTGAATTCTCCAAACGGATGCTTTTATGACTCAGGATGCTCATGATCAATCTCAGGAAAAGGCAACGCCGCCCGATGAGGCGGTGGGCAAACGTAGTAAAAATGAGGATCTTGCCGCAACGTTTTTACGAGAAACGGAGGTTATCGAAGAGTCTGAGCAGGATGGCAAGAAAGTCCGCCGTAAAGGTATCTATTTATTGCCTAATCTGTTTACTACCTCGGCGCTATTTTCGGGTTTCTTCGCGGTTATTGCGGGCATCAATGGAGACTTTACCTCTGCGGCAGTCGCCATTTTCATTGCGATGGTGCTTGATGGGCTGGATGGGCGTGTTGCGCGTATGACCAACACGCAAAGCGCCTTCGGGGCCGAATACGATAGTCTTTCCGATATGCTGTCGTTTGGGGTGGCGCCCGCTTTGGTAGCGTTTACCTGGATTCTTCAGGATATTGGCAAGACAGGTTGGGTCGTGGCATTTCTTTACGTGGCGTGTGCCGCTCTCCGTCTGGCGCGCTTTAATGTCCAGATCGGTAGTGTTGACAAGAAGTGGTTCATTGGCCTGCCAAGCCCCTCGGCAGCTGCTTTAGTGGCTGCCAGCGTGTGGACGTTTCATAGCTTTGATGCTGATGCGTTTGGTTTTAAGCTGTTAATGTTGTTTGTGGTCGCTGCAGCTGGCGTGTTGATGGTGAGTAATATTCGCTACTATAGCTTCAAAGACCTGGATTTTAAAAAACCGGTGCCTTTTGTGGTGTTGTTGGCAATAGTGCTGGGTTTTGTGATGATTTCCGTTGAGCCGTCTGTCATGCTGCTGCTGCTGTTTGGTGCTTACGTTGGTTCTGGCCCTGTGCTGGCGGTTATGCGCAAGATGTCACCTGACAGCTGACGTTTTTTCACTATTGTTCAAATAGTCCTTGCATCCTCGGTATCAAATCCGTAAAGTACGCATCCGCTGCCGGGGACGCACAGCGTTACTAGCGGTACTTATTCGTAAGTTCGGAGGTGAAAACCTTCGGTTTGTCAGAGGGTTAGAGAAAACGCCGGCGAGAAGTTGCCGCATCTAACTTCCTCGCTGAAATCGATCGAAACACGGTATCGAATCAGCGGTTGACAAACACATAGGAATGCGTAGAATACGCCTTCCTCGCTGAGGCAAGTCATTCAGGTCATCGAATGACAACATTGTTGAAAGACAACGGCAACTACACCGCCTCGCGAACAGCTCTTTAAAAATCTGATCAGGTAATTCATGTGGGCGCTTGCCGATGAGGGTGATAAATCACCAAATATCAAGGCAAGCGACTCAGCAAGACAGTCTTAAGCTTCGGCTTTTGATTGTGTATTGAATGAATTCGTTTGAACCTTGAGCCAAGTTTGATGCGCTTTTGTTACTTTCGGGTGACAGGTAAGCATCACAATGATTTTAAACTGAAGAGTTTGATCATGGCTCAGATTGAACGCTGGCGGCAGGCCTAACACATGCAAGTCGAGCGGTAACAGATCTAGCTTGCTAGATGCTGACGAGCGGCGGACGGGTGAGTAACGCATAGGAATTTACCCGATAGTGGGGGATAACCTGGGGAAACTCAGGCTAATACCGCATACGTCCTACGGGAGAAAGGGGGCTTTGGCTCCCGCTATCGGATGAGCCTATGCCGGATTAGCTGGTTGGTGAGGTAATGGCTCACCAAGGCGACGATCCGTAGCTGGTCTGAGAGGATGATCAGCCACATCGGGACTGAGACACGGCCCGAACTCCTACGGGAGGCAGCAGTGGGGAATATTGGACAATGGGCGCAAGCCTGATCCAGCCATGCCGCGTGTGGTGAAGAAGGCCCTCGGGTTGTAAAGCACTTTCAGCGAGGAAGAACGCCTGGCGGTTAATACCCGCCAGGAAAGACATCACTCGCAGAAGAAGCACCGGCTAACTCCGTGCCAGCAGCCGCGGTAATACGGAGGGTGCAAGCGTTAATCGGAATTACTGGGCGTAAAGCGCGCGTAGGTGGCTTGATAAGCCGGTTGTGAAAGCCCCGGGCTCAACCTGGGAACGGCATCCGGAACTGTCAGGCTAGAGTGCAGGAGAGGAAGGTAGAATTCCCGGTGTAGCGGTGAAATGCGTAGAGATCGGGAGGAATACCAGTGGCGAAGGCGGCCTTCTGGACTGACACTGACACTGAGGTGCGAAAGCGTGGGTAGCAAACAGGATTAGATACCCTGGTAGTCCACGCCGTAAACGATGTCGACCAGCCGTTGGGTGCCTAGCGCACTTTGTGGCGAAGTTAACGCGATAAGTCGACCGCCTGGGGAGTACGGCCGCAAGGTTAAAACTCAAATGAATTGACGGGGGCCCGCACAAGCGGTGGAGCATGTGGTTTAATTCGATGCAACGCGAAGAACCTTACCTACTCTTGACATCCTGCGAATCGGTGAGAGATCACTGGGTGCCTTCGGGAACGCAGAGACAGGTGCTGCATGGCTGTCGTCAGCTCGTGTTGTGAAATGTTGGGTTAAGTCCCGTAACGAGCGCAACCCTTGTCCTTATTTGCCAGCACGTAATGGTGGGAACTCTAAGGAGACTGCCGGTGACAAACCGGAGGAAGGTGGGGACGACGTCAAGTCATCATGGCCCTTACGAGTAGGGCTACACACGTGCTACAATGGCCGGTACAAAGGGCTGCGAACTCGCGAGAGTCAGCGAATCCCTTAAAGCCGGTCTCAGTCCGGATCGGAGTCTGCAACTCGACTCCGTGAAGTCGGAATCGCTAGTAATCGTGAATCAGAATGTCACGGTGAATACGTTCCCGGGCCTTGTACACACCGCCCGTCACACCATGGGAGTGGACTGCACCAGAAGTGGTTAGCCTAACGCAAGAGGGCGATCACCACGGTGTGGTTCATGACTGGGGTGAAGTCGTAACAAGGTAGCCGTAGGGGAACCTGCGGCTGGATCACCTCCTTAAACGATGCATCATCCCTCGCGGTAAGCGCTCACAATGAATTACCTGATCAGATAGCTGTTGATATGCAGTGATAAGCGTCTCCTTTACGTTGAAAAAAGAGAAAGCTCTTTTTTTATTTTTAATGTGAAAAAGCATGCGTTTATCACTGCTTATAGCAGTCGCTCTTTAATAATATATCAAGCTGATAAAAACCTTCTTAAGAGGGTGGTTAATCACATTCTGTGTGACTAACAACACTCTGAGAGGTTTGTACGTAGTAAATTGTTGTGTGATACGTCTCAAGCGTATCCGGCAATCGTTATCATTGCGAACCCCAGACTCCTTCGGGTTATAGGGTCAAGCAATGAAGCGCACACGGTGGATGCCTAGGCAGCCAGAGGCGATGAAAGACGTGGAAGCCTGCGATAAGGCTCGGCGAGGTGGCAAACAACCTGTGACCCGGGCATCTCTGAATGGGGAAACCCACTCATCACAAGATGAGTATCCTGCACTGAATACATAGGTGACAGGAGGCGAACCAGGGGAACTGAAACATCTAAGTACCCTGAGGAAAAGAAATCAACCGAGATTCCCCTAGTAGCGGCGAGCGAACGGGGACCAGCCCTTAAGCAGGTGACTGATTAGACGAATGCGCTGGGAAGCGCGGCCATAGCGGGTGATAGCCCCGTAGTCGAAAATCTGATCCTGTGAAATCGAGTAGGTCGGGGCACGAGAAACCTTGACTGAAGACGGGGGGACCATCCTCCAAGGCTAAATACTCCTGGCTGACCGATAGTGAACCAGTACCGTGAGGGAAAGGCGAAAAGAACCCCGGAGAGGGGAGTGAAATAGACCCTGAAACCGTGTGCGTACAAGCAGTCGGAGCGGACTTGTTCCGTGACGGCGTACCTTTTGTATAATGGGTCAGCGACTTATATTCTGTGGCGAGGTTAACCGATTAGGGGAGCCGTAGCGAAAGCGAGTCTTAACTGGGCGCACCAGTCGCAGGATATAGACCCGAAACCGAGCGATCTATCCATGAGCAGGGTGAAGATTGAGTAACATCAATTGGAGGCCCGAACCAGGATCTGTTGAAAAAGATTTGGATGACTTGTGGATCGGAGTGAAAGGCTAATCAAGCTCGGAGATAGCTGGTTCTCCTCGAAAGCTATTTAGGTAGCGCCTCATGCAGCACCACCGGGGGTAGAGCACTGTTTCGGCTAGGGGGTCATCCCGACTTACCAACCCGAGGCAAACTCCGAATACCGGTGAGTGACGCGTGGGAGACACACAGCGGGTGCTAACGTCCGTTGTGAAAAGGGAAACAACCCAGACCGTCAGCTAAGGTCCCGAAATCCTGATTAAGTGGGAAACGATGTGGGAAGGCTCAGACAGCTAGGAGGTTGGCTTAGAAGCAGCCATCCTTTAAAGAAAGCGTAATAGCTCACTAGTCGAGTCGGCCTGCGCGGAAGATGTAACGGGGCTAAATCAGGTACCGAAGCTACGGGTTCACACTTAGGTGTGAGCGGTAGAGGAGCGTCGTGTAAGCCAATGAAGGTGAATTGAGAAGTTCGCTGGAGGTATCACGAGTGCGAATGCTGACATGAGTAACGATAAAGGGCGTGAAAAACGCCCTCGCCGGAAGACCAAGGGTTTCTGTTCGACGCTAATCGGAGCAGAGTGAGTCGGCCCCTAAGGCGAGGCCGAAAGGCGTAGTCGATGGGAAACGGGTCAATATTCCCGTACCGGACATGATTGCGATGGGGGACGGAGAAGGCTAGGTGAGCCAGGCGTTGGTTGTCCTGGTGAAAGCAAGTAGGCCGAGCGCTCAGGTAAATCCGGGCGCTTAAAGCCGAGATGCGAAACGAACTGACCACGGTCAGGAAGTCATCGATGCCACGCTTCCAGGAAAAGCCTCTAAGCTTCAGATCATGTGCGACCGTACCCCAAACCGACACAGGTGGTCAGGGTGAGAATCCCAAGGCGCTTGAGAGAACTCGGGTGAAGGAACTAGGCAAAATGGTGCCGTAACTTCGGGAGAAGGCACGCCGGCGTAGGGTGACGAGACTTGCTCTCCAAGCCCGAACCGGTCGAAGATACCAGGTGGCTGCAACTGTTTAGTAAAAACACAGCACTCTGCCAAGTCGTAAGACGACGTATAGGGTGTGACGCCTGCCCGGTGCCGGAAGGTTAAGTGATGGTGTTATCCTCGGAGAAGCTCTTGATCGAAGCCCCGGTAAACGGCGGCCGTAACTATAACGGTCCTAAGGTAGCGAAATTCCTTGTCGGGTAAGTTCCGACCTGCACGAATGGCGTAATGATGGCCACGCTGTCTCCACCCGAGACTCAGTGAAATTGAAATCGCCGTGAAGATGCGGTGTACCCGCGGCTAGACGGAAAGACCCCGTGAACCTTTACTATAGCTTCACACTGGACGCTGATGTTGCCTGTGTAGGATAGCTGGGAGGCTTTGAACCTCGGACGCCAGTTCGAGTGGAGCCACCCTTGAAATACCAGCCTGGCATCATTGGCGTTCTCACTCAGGTCCGTTATCCGGATCGAGGACAGTGTGTGGTGGGTAGTTTGACTGGGGCGGTCTCCTCCCAAAGCGTAACGGAGGAGCACGAAGGTACCCTCAGCACGGTCGGACATCGTGCAATGAGTGCAAGAGCATAAGGGTGCTTGACTGCGAGACAGACACGTCGAGCAGGTGCGAAAGCAGGTTCTAGTGATCCGGTGGTTCTGTATGGAAGGGCCATCGCTCAACGGATAAAAGGTACTCCGGGGATAACAGGCTGATACCGCCCAAGAGTTCACATCGACGGCGGTGTTTGGCACCTCGATGTCGGCTCATCACATCCTGGGGCTGAAGTCGGTCCCAAGGGTATGGCTGTTCGCCATTTAAAGTGGTACGCGAGCTGGGTTTAGAACGTCGTGAGACAGTTCGGTCCCTATCTGCCGTGGGCGTAGGATGTTTGAGAAGGGCTGCTCCTAGTACGAGAGGACCGGAGTGGACGCACCTCTGGTGTTCCGGTTGTCACGCCAGTGGCATTGCCGGGTAGCTAAGTGCGGACGGGATAACCGCTGAAAGCATCTAAGCGGGAAGCCCCCTTCAAGATGAGACATCCCTGAGGCCTAGAGCCTCCTGAAGGGCCCAGCGAGACCAGCTGGTTGATAGGCACGATGTGGAAGCGCTGCAAGGCGTTGAGCTAACGTGTACTAATGGCCCGTGAGGCTTGACCCTATAACACCCAAGGGGTCTGGTGGCAGTGATAACGATGGCTAAATAAGCCAGCCGGATACGCAGAGACGCATCACACGCGCAAAAGCGAAAGCAGGAGCGCGGACAGTTTACAAACACGTGCAGCGCAGGCCATCAATTAACCGCCTGCGCATCAGCTTGATGTATTACCTGTTACGCCTGACGACCATAGCGAGTGGGAACCACCTGATCCCTTGCCGAACTCAGCAGTGAAACCGCTTAGCGCCGATGGTAGTGTGGGGTCTCCCCATGCGAGAGTAGGTCATCGTCAGGCACTTATACCGCAAAAAACCCAGCCAATCGGCTGGGTTTTTTGTTTTTGGGGATGGAGTCAGAGTTCATCACCGATTATGCTGAACATTGACTCAATATGACCCCCTAAGGTGGATGCATGCGCATACAACGAGAAAAAGCCTGCTGCTTATGGTCGACTTCCAGGCTGGGCTTTTGCCTGTCATTGATGGCGGCCTTCAGGCTATTGAAGAAGCCAGTTGGCTTGGAGGCTTGGCTAACCTCCTGGGTGTTCCCGTCTGGTTAACCGAACAGAGTCCGCAAAAGTTGGGCGGTAGTGCCGCCTCGCTGCTTGAACGTCTTGATGATTACCAACTCTGGCAAAAAGTCCATTTCAGCGTCATGGAAGAGAGTAACTTTCGCGATGCCCTGGCTGCCTCAGGCAAAACACAAATTGTGCTGTGTGGCACTGAAGCGCATATCTGTGTCATGCAGACAGGGCTGGGGTTGCTGGAAGCCGGTTATGAAGTGCTCTGGCTGACAGACGCAACGGCCAGCCGCCGATGTGCCGAGGCTGAACTGGCCCGCAAGCGGGCCTGTGCAAACGGCGCACAGGCGGTAACGGCGGATATGGTGGCTTATGAGTGGCTGTACCGCTGTGATACGCCTGAGTTCAAACAGGCGCACCAGCAGTTTCTGAAACCGCGCTCAGCGCGCCCGGTTCATTTCAATTAAGAAGGTCGCAAGTCGAAAGTAATCGATCAATTGGGACGATCTGCTTCCCTGCGGATGAAAACAAGGGTATCGCCTTGTGAAGAAGCAGGGTCAAAGCGGTAGCCGTCTACATCAAACCCTTTGAGTGCCTCGGGCGTATTCAGTCGTTCACGAATAATCCAGGCACTCATCAAGCCGCGCGCCTTTTTGGCATAAAAGCTGATGATCTTGAACTGGCCGTTCTTCTCGTCTTTGAAAACGGGTGTGATGACTTGTGCATCCAGTGACTTTGTATCGACTGCCTTGAAGTATTCATTGGACGCCAGATTAACCAGCACCTTGGAGCCACTGTCAGCAACGGCTTGATTGACAGCCTGGGTCAGGGTTGGCTTCCAGTAGGCGTAAAGATCTTTGCCACTTGGGTTAGCAAGCTTGGTGCCCATTTCCAGGCGGTAGGGCTGGATCAGATCCAGGGGGCGCAATAATCCGTAGAGCCCAGAAAGAATTCGCAGGTGTTGCTGAGCGAACTGATTGTCTTCTTTGCTAAAGGTATCTGCCTCAAGGCCAGTGTAGACATCGCCCTGGAAAGCCTGTGCCGCTGGTTTGGCGTTATCCAGGCTGAAAGGCGGCGCCCACTGCGCGAAGCGGGCAGCATTAAGCCCTGCCAGTTTATCGCTGATCCCCATTAGATCGCTGAGCTGTTGGGGGAATAATCGTGCAGGATATCGATCAACGCCTGGCTATGGTCAAGAAAGTCGGGCTGCGTCACCCGATTTGTCGTTGCCGGTGTTTCAAAATCGAGCGTTTTGGCAGGTGAAATTACGCTGAGCATGACGTCTTCCTGTGTCTGGTTTTCCTGTGGTGAATTTGAGGGTCTGGCAGCCTGGCAAACCGCAGGGCCAAACCGTATATGGCATTATATCAAGCCCTGCCAGGCGGCAGGGCTATCGGGCTAATAGCCAGTTTGACGCAGTTGCTGAAGAAGACGCGCTTGAAGCTGAAGCATCCCATAGGCAGTCTTTGAATCAGCTTAAGGGCAAGGGTTAGGCATCTGATGGTGAATAGCGTCAATCGCATCGAGTACTTCATCATTGAGTTTCAGGCTTTCACTGGCCAGGTTGCTTTCAAGCTGCTCCATGGTGGTGGCACCAATGATATTGCTGGTCAGAAAGCTGCGCGTATTGACGAATGCCAGTGCCATCTGTGCCGGGTCCAGCCCATGTTTGTGAGCGAGGCTGACATAGGCCTGAGTGGCTGATTCGGCTTCAGCTGAGGTGTAGCGGCTGAAGCGCTCAAATAGGGTCAGACGGGCTTCTGCAGGGCGATTGCCATTCAGGTATTTACCGGAAAGCACGCCAAAACCCAGCGGTGAATAGGCCAGCAGGCCCACATCCTCACGATGGGCAATCTCGGCCAGTCCGACCTCAAATGTGCGGTTGAGCAGGTTGTAAGGGTTCTGCACCGAGGCGACCCTGGGTAAGTCGAGTCGATCAGCCAATTCAAGGCATTTCATCACGCCCCAGGGAGTGTCGTTGGATAAACCGACCGCACGAATTTTCCCCGCCCCCACCAGTTCTTTCAACGCGCTCAGGGTTTCTTCCAGCGGTGTGGCGTTGTCATCTTCCTGATGTGTGTAGCCCAACTTGCCGAAAAAATTGGTTTTACGCTCGGGCCAGTGGAGCTGGTAGAGGTCAATATAGTCCGTGTTCAGGCGTGTCAGGTTGTCATCTATAGCCTGATGAATATGCTCTCGCGTCAGCCGAGGGCCGCCACGAATATGGCCAAGCCCAGGCCCAGTTACCTTGCTGGCGATAATTACATCATCACGGGCACCGCGCTGCTTGAGCCAGCTGCCTATGTAGCGCTCAGTCAAGCCTTGTGTTTCAGCTTTAGGAGGCACCGGATACATCTCAGCGGTATCAATAAAGTTGATGCCAAAAGCAACAGCACGGTCAAGCTGCTCATGTGCCTGCGCTTCTGTGTTCTGTTCACCATAGGTCATGGTGCCCAGGCACAGGCGGCTGACATCCATTCCCGTTCTGCCAAGAGGGCGTGTCTGCATGCGATTCTCCTTGTGATGAAAGATGAATTCATTCACGCCGTAAGGCGTAATAGTCTGTTTATTCTGCCATGCTGAGTGATGCGTTTCCCTGCATGGTAACGAGGCGCCGACAAGGCGGCAAATACTGGGGTTGAGTCCTTGCGCTGGCAGGCGTATGCTTGCCAGCCCCTACCGGTACTGGCCGGTTTTTTGTCTCGTCAGGTTGCCCGCTGTTCGATTGATTGGCATCCTTACTTAAGTAAACCCAACAGGCAAGGTGGTCTGCCATGCCACAGGCATCATCTTTGTTCACACGGCTTGAATATCAAGTTGCTGATCGGTTGTTTCATTCTCGCTGGTTATTGCCACACTCACCGCGAACCCAGCGTTTGACACTGCGTTTATTGAAGCGCTGCGCCGAAGCAGGACATCCGGATGCGCTGTCAGTCTATGGACATATGCTGTTTCACCGCAGCCTCTCGCCGCAGGATAAGGCGCGTGGCGCACGCTATATTGTCGAGGCGGCCCATGCGGGGGACCTCAAAGCCCAATATCAGGTGGCGCAGATTTATGAGAACGGTTGCGCGCAGTATCCGCGACGTGATGAATACGCCGTGACCTGGTATGCCCGAGCGGCTGAAGCGGGCCACTACCTGGCCGCAGAGCGTCTGGCACGTGCTTACAAGCAGGGCCAACTTGGTCTGGCTGTTGATCACGAGTTGGCTGCCTCCTGGCAGGCACTGGCTGATCAGCACGTCAACCATCGTCCGTCAGAACTGGCTTCCTGAAAACAGCCAAGCGACTTTTATGTAACGGTTTTACGCCTAGGTGAGGAAATCTGTGTCCGAGACGCTACCGACATTATTGGATATAGAAGCGTCCGGGTTCGGGCGCGGCAGTTATCCTATCGAAGTGGGCATTGCCCGCACGGATGGAAGTTGCTGCGCGTTTCTTATCCAGCCTCTGGATGAATGGACTCACTGGGATCCCAAGGCTGAACTGTTGCACGGTATTTCACGCCAACGCCTAGAGCGCGAGGGATATCCCGTTCGCCAGGTGGCATTATGGATCAACGACGAATTGCGTACCCTGGGCAAGGCCTACAGCGATAGCTGGGGCTACGACAATACTTGGCTGTCACTATTGTTCCATCATGCTGGGATTATTCCCGGCTTCAGGTTGGAAGCCTTGCGCATACTGCTGAGTGAAGAACAGTTGGCAGTATGGAGTGACACCAAGGAGGCCATCATTGCTGAACAGGCCATTCAACGCCATCGGGCCGGGGATGATGCTCGGCTGTTGCAGTTGACCTTCGAGCGTACCCGACACTTGACTGAAGGCCGCGCCTCATAACGAGCATCGCCTGTTCGCCTATATGCGATTCAAAGCTGTGCTTCAACGGCGTCGAGCAAGTCTGAAGGCGTTTCGGCATCAAGCAGCATGTCGCGGGTCACGGTAGCGAGAAAACCCTGTTCGACCGTGTTGTCGAGAAAGCTCAGCAGCGGTGTATAGAAATCGTTGATGTTAAGTAGCCCGATCGGCTTGTCATGTAGCCCTAGATAACCCCAAGTCCAGATCTCAAACAGCTCCTCAAAGGTCCCGATACCGCCAGGCAAGGCAATAAATCCATCGGCCTGAGCCGCCATGGTGGCCTTACGTTCGTGCATGTCACTCACGCGGATCAGCTCAGTCAGGCCGAAATGCGCCTGCTCGCGTTCAACCAAATGATCCGGCATCACGCCTACCACCTGGCCACCCGCTTCCAGTGTGGCGTTGGCAAGCTCGCCCATCAGGCCAATCCTGGCGCCACCGTACACCAGGGTGTGGCCACGCTGCGCCAGCTGCTGGCCTAGCTCGATTGCGGCTGTCTTGTAGTCCGGGTGAGTGCCTGCGCGTGAGCCAAGATAAACACAGATGCGTGACATAGGGGGTTCCTTTTTTGAGAGGCCTTACTCAACACAGCGATCAATCTGATGAACAGTATCCATCCATTGGCCGATGACATTATGGCTGCCGAGATGATGCGCATACTGGGTGTGCAGGCAACGCACCTGATCCCAGTTGGTAATCCCACCGACACCACGCTCTGTTAGCACTGTCTGGTAACCACGTTGATCAACGTCCGCTTTTTGAGCCGGGGTCATGTATTCCCAGCGCTCGGCGACGTAATCGCGGTGGCTCTGATGATAGGCTGCCAAGAACTCGGCATCCTCCTGAAGCTGCTGTTCAAGCTGCTTGATGATACCGGCGGCTTCAAGATGGGAAATGGCCACTTTTAGACGTTCCGAGCAGAGCCAGTAAAGCGTCGGGAAAGGTTTACCATCAACAATCGGTGCCATACGTAGAACCAGGGGTGTGCCTGCCCCGTCAGTGGCGGCCACGGCCTCGATGCCGCGAGGCGCGCGCCCAAGCTGCCGGGCAATAATATCAAGTTCATGCTGGCTGGGAGCATGATGGGTGCGGATGATCATGGCGTGTCAGTAAAGCTCCTGGAGGTGCGGTCAGCGGTCGTCTCGAACAAACTTGTTTGACTGGCCCACAGCGCGGAAAAAGCACCGATTCAGCTGCTCTGGTGTGGCGACATAGCGCCAGGTGCGCTCGCAATATTCGGCGCCGCGGGCAATCAGGGCCTCATAGAGGCGGTTGAACGGCGCATCGTAATCGTAAGGGTCTGCGCCGGACAAGCGGATATGTGGATAATCGGCAAAGCGCTCAACAAAATAGCGCTCAAGATCGGCTTCAACGGCGCTGTGCTGCGCCTTGTTGTCGGGGTCTATCCACAGGTTATAGCGGATTGCCATTATGGGCTACTCTCGGTTGGCGCCCGACGATGGAAGTGCCTACTCCGGAGCATCCTGGAGATGAGATTCCAGAATCTTGCGAAGCTGGCCTTCTATCGGGACGGCTTTTTTAGCCTGATGATCGTATTGTAACAATACTGTGTGGCCCAGGTTGGCCAGTTTTCCATGTTGGCGCGCTTCCTGGGTCACCGTAAAGGAGCTATTGCCTAAACGGGTCAAATAAGTGCGAATTTCAATATCGTGGCCGTAAAAAAGCTCAGCACGATAGTCGACTTCCATGCGCGCCATCATCAAACGCCATTTGTGCGTATCCAGGTCCGGCGTGAATAGCTTGAACAGGTCGTTGCGAGCCAGTTCAAACCAGGCAGGCAAACGCGTGTTGTTGATATGGCCGAGAGCATCGGTATCGTAAAAGGCCGGCTCAATTATGCGTGTAAACATGGTATTTCCTTGTCATTGTGAAAGATAGCAGACGCGGTTAGCGACTGGTTAATCATTCACCCAAGCAAACGCTTGGTCAAGTCGTTGAGCGTCGCGCGGCCCACCATTGCTGGCAGCGCATCCAACCGACCAGCCATAGCGTGGCGACGATAAAGCCAGCCAGTGTGCCTGCCGCCAGCCCCCAGGAGGCATACGTCAATGACACACACAGGGTATAGCTGAGCAGCGCCCCCAACCCCATTGGATAATGCTTGATCACTGTTGACGCCGGGGCAGCACCGTAACCGGCATGCAGAATGACCAGGAAAGGCAGCATGGTGACAGGAAATGCTGCCAGGGTGCCGGCCCAGGCAGCGGGCACCCAGTGGGCAAGGGCAGTAATCACAAAAATCATCAGCGTGGCCAGGGCTGCCCGTAACCCCAGGGCCGACCACGACAGCGTGCCACTGGCATTGACCCGGGTTTCCGGCACCCGCCGGTAGAGCCAGGTAAACACGCCAATGGCCACCAGGGTGACCAGGGTTCCAGTGAGGCGGGTAAACTCAAAATGCGATAACGACCAGCCGACGGCCACCCAGGCGCTCAAGCCACCCAGAGAGCCCATCAACACCCCTTTGATGCCGTCCGTGCGGCCACCACACACCAGGTAGCCACCCCCAGCGCCAGTGTTGCAGTAAACCCCGCCAGGGTATGGATGGCGCTTTGTGTCGCAAAGCCGGGAGAGATTTCCAGGCCGATGAAAAACAGCGCCAGCGCCGTACCCAGCGGGTAACCGGCCAATAAACCGGCAACCCGCGGGCTAACGCGTACGGCGACCAACCCTAACCCAAGTACTAAACCTATCGATGCCAGCAACTTACCCAGTTGCCAGATCAGGGGAACATCTGCCATCTTTTATCCTTGTTGATTTGCTCATGAGGACAGCTGGCATGCCGACCTCCACTGCCCACCCGTTATCACCGCCGCCCATGCCTGAATGCTGTGAATTATGCGGGCGGGCGGAATCCTTGACCAAGCATCACCTGATACCCAGGGCGCTGCACAATAAGCCCCGCTACCGTAAGCGCTATTCACGCGAGGAGCGGCTGACTGCCATTGCCTGGCTGTGTCGACCCTGCCACAAGCACATTCATCGGCTTTATAGTGAACGCGAACTGGCTGAACGCCTTAACACCGTTACAGCACTAGGTGATGATGCGGCGATCGCCGCCTTTGTTGCGTGGCTGGCCAGCAAACCGGTTGGTTTCAAACCCAAAGCACAGCGGCGCAGGCGTTAATTGTTGTCACACCAGGCGTAGCCCTGTTGATCCTGCCAGGCGGCCTGAAGCGCTTGTTGTAACGGTTCCTGAAGGTGCTCAGGCAATGCCTGAAGAGCTTCCTGCACGCTATCAAACGTACGGTTGCGCAACCAGCAGTAGGCCCAGGCGCAAGCCTCAGCCTCACTTTGTGGCACTGGGCGGGCGGGCATCTGGTTCAGCAGAAATACAGCCGTACGGGGCGCCCAGAGCGGGATATCTTCACCGCTGGCGGCCTGGCACCAAGCTTCGAATGTATCACCATCAGGTGTTTCATCAGGGGCGCCCACCTTGGCAACCCGGGCTGTTTCGGCGAGTATCAAAGCCAAGCGAGTATTGTCTGCCTGGCCAAGAGCCAGCCACTGGCGCAATAAAGCAGGAATGCCAGCCCGCACCTGCGCGTAAAAGTCGCGCTGCGGGGCATCGCTGGAAGGCCTGTTCTTTGGTTGATTGTCATCTTGCATCATGCTGATGAAGTACCCTGTAAAGTGTCAAAAGTAATGGAAATGATTTTTAATTAATACGTTGTAACGACAAATGCTGTTAACCACAAGGACAACGGATGATGTTCGATTTTGCCACGCCCCTTGAACGACGCCACCCAGCCGGTGGATGGCGCTCCCAGAAATGGCACCGCTATGGCGAAGATGTACTGCCGTTATGGGTCGCTGACATGGACTTTACGGCGCCGCCTGCGGTGATGGATGCGCTGAAACGGCGTGTTGATCATGGCGTTTACGGTTACGGGCAGGTACCGGACAGCCTCAAGCAAACGCTGTGTGAATGGAGTGCTACCCACTACGACTGGCCGATACAGCCGGAGTGGCAACAGTGGCTTCCAGGGGTGGTACCTGCCCTGCATCTGGCAAGTCTGGCGTTGACCAAACCCGGCGATGGCGTGTTGACCATCACACCTATCTACCCACCTTTTCTGGCGGTGGCCGAGCGCACTGGCAGAGTAACACAGCAGGCAGCCATGGCGCCGCCAAGCGAAGAAGGTGGCGAGTGGCGGCTCGACCTGGAGGCGCTGGAAGCTGCGATTACCCCCAAAACGCGCCTGCTGCTGTGGTGCCAGCCGCATAATCCCACAGGGCGTATCTGGCGCCATGAAGAGCTGGCAGGATTAGCCGCGCTGGTCGAGCGCCACAATCTATACGTGGTGTCCGATGAGCTGCACTGCGACCTCCTGCTTGACGAGGGGGCCAGGCATCAACCGCTGGCGGCGGCGTTTCCCGCGCTTGCGGATCGCATTATCACCCTGTGGGCGCCTTCCAAGACGTTCAATCTGGCCGGGCTGACCGCCGCCTGTGCGGTGATACCTGACCCTGACCTGAGGGCACGTTTTGCCCAGGCAACCAAAGGGCTGCTGCCGGATGGCAACGTGATGGGGCTGGCGGCAGCAGAAGCGGCCTACCGGGATGGCGATCCCTGGCGTCAGGCGTTGCTTGATGTCTTGCGTGGTCATCGTCAGATGATCAGTGATTATGTCGCCCACTGGCCTGGCGTCCATTTCAACCCTCCCCAGTCCACCTACCTTGCCTGGTTGGATATGCGCGATGCAGGCCTGGGAGATGACCCTCAGCAAGCCCTGTTGGCGCAGGCAAAAGTCGCATTGTCCAACGGCGCTGATTTTGGCCAACCTGGCTTTGTGCGGCTGAACTTTGGCACCACCGCCACCCAGCTTGAAGAGGCCCTCAAGCGGATGGATCAAGTACTAAGACGATAACCGGGTGTCAACGTCGTCGACATCATATATAGCGTGGCGGGGCCGCTTGCCAGCCCCACCCTATAGCCTAGTAATACCTTGATAAATGCAGCGCTCTCAGTAGAGCAGGGCAAACAGCTTGCGCCGGTAGGTTACGGTGAGCGGGTGCTCGGCACCCAGGGCATCGAAGACCTGGAGCAGGGTTTTTCGCGCGGCATCATCGCCGAAGCTACGGTCGCTCTTCATCAGGGCCAGCAGGCCTTCCAGGCCCTGCTCGTAGTCGCCGTCGGCGACCTGGCGTAAGGCGCGCTGGAATTGAGCTTCACTGTCGTTGCGTTCTCCCAGGGCGGCCACTTCCTGATGGGAAAGCGCCTGTTCGGCAAATTCAATGCTGGCGCGCACACCGCGAGCAGGGGCGGCATCGCGTTCTTCCGGTGGCAGGTTGTCCAGTACGCTGCGGGCATCATCGCCACGGCCTTCTGCCACCAGCGCCTTGGCCAGCCCCACCTGATAGGCGTAATGCTCGGGGTACTGTGAGGTCAACGTCTGATAATGTTCGCGAGCGGTGGCGGCATCACCTGCTTTCAGAGCTTCTTCTGCCAGCTCTTCGGGGCTTGCCGGTGTGTCTTCAGGGGGCTGGAAATAACGGCCCAACCATTCGCGCACGTCTTTTTCCGGTAGTGCCCCCTGGAAACTGTCGACCAGGCCGCCCTGGCTGACCAGTTTGACATCTGGCACCGAGCGTACGCCTAACTGGCCAGCAATTTCCGGGTTGGCTTCTACATCCAGTTTGGCAAGAATGAAAGCGCCCGCGTATTCGACGGCCAGCTTTTCGAGCACCGGCATCAGGTTTTTGCACGGCTCACACCAGGGTGCCCAGCAGTCGAGCAGGATCGGCACCTGCATGGACGCTTCCAGCACCTGCTGAATATTGCTGGCATCCAGATCAATGATGACGTCTTCACGGCGGGGCGCTGGCCCTGAGGTGGCGGCTGAGGGCGCGTCTGCCGCCGCTGCTGTGGAAGATGGGCTGTTGGCCGCATCTGGGCTGATAGGGGCCGTCAGGGCTTCGCCTGTACGTGGATCAATAATTGACATGGTGTCACTCTAGGCAGAAAGAATTTAAGCATGATATGCAGGCAAGCGCGGCGGGATTCAAGTCGCCAAGTGAAAAATCACCTCGGGAGCTTACGTGAATAATCGTCAGGATGTGCATGATCAGGTGGTGGAATGCCCCGAGGTAATGCGCCGCGATGCGTTATGGTCGTTGGCCGCAGCCCAGAACAGTGCGGGGCAGCGAGCGCTGGCAGCCGCCATTCAGGCCTTTACGCAAACGCCTGCCCCGGATTGGAGCGGGCTTTTGTATTATGCGGCCAACTATCCAACAAGAGCGGTCTGGGTGCAGCCTTTCCCCGGTAACATGGCTCAGCTGTGGCGACCCCAAAGGGAAGACGCCGAGGCTCAAGCGCTTCTGCAGGCGGCAAGAAAATGGGTGGAAGCGCATGCAATCCGCCTTTGCCACTGTGTGGTCATGCCGAACAAGCCAGCACAAACAGCATTTCTGTCAGCAGCGGGTATGCAGCGGGTGGCGCCCCTTCGCTACCTGAGTGCATCGCTCAATAATCGTGATGCGCGCGGATCGCAACTCACCCTGCGCCCCTGGAATGAACTCGCCCCAACAGCGGCGCAGTCACTTATCGAACAGGTGCAGGTAGAGTCACTGGATAGCCCACTGATTTGCGAGGCGTTGGGGTCGGCGGAGCTGCTTCAGGGGTTCCATCGTCAATCGCCAGAAGCGGATCGACACTGGTTTGCGGTCTACTCATCGCCACATGACCCGCAGCCAATCGGCGTGCTGTTAATGGTGCCCCGTCAGGCGCAGGGCGTGGTGGAAGTGCTGTTGATGGGGTTGGTGCCGACTAGGCGAGGGCTGGGGCTGGGGCGTGAACTCTTGCAGGCCGCGTTTGATTATACGGCGCAAATAGGCGCGACGCGGCTGGCGCTCACCGTGGATGCTACCAATACTCCTGCCCGATGCCTGTATGAGAACGCCGGTTTTCACTGCTACCACAGCGAGGAAATTTATGCCTGGGTTTATCCTCGCACAGGGTAACAATGTGGCTACTTTGATAGGCATAAACGAGCGTTTAATTTATCCTGTCTCATTATATCCATAGACACCTTTGTTTACGCGTTTATCAGGAAACCGTTATGCCCAAGTTAACTGTGCTGCTGCTTGCCTTGCTGCTGGCAGGATGCGGCGAAACCAGCAGCGAAAGTGTTCAGCAGGAATCACCGCGCTGGGTGAAGACCACCGAGCTTGCCCCTGTCGAGCAGCCAATGCTGATGCTGACAGGCGTGGTTCGCGCCCGTTATGAAACGCCTCAGGCTTTTCGGGTCAGCGGCCAGATTGCCACCCGGCATGTAGACGCTGGCCAAAACGTCACTCAAGGCGATGTGCTGTTCACTCTGGATGACAGCGATCTGCAGGCGGCGCTGGCTGCCTCCCAGGCAGATCTGGCAGCGGCTGAAGCCTCGGTGGCGGTGAGCCAGGCTGATCTGGCCCGGGACCGCCAGCTGTTGGAGCGTAACTTCCTCAGCCAGCAGGCATTCGAGCGGGCGGAGCTGGCCAGCCGTGAAGCGCTGACGCGGCGAGATGCCGCCCAGGCGCGTGTGGAGCAATCCCGCAACGCCCTGGACTACGCCACCCTGCGGGCCGAGGCCGACGGGCTCCTGATTGATGTGGCCGGTGAACCAGGGCAAGTGGTGGCCACCGGTCAGGCAATTGCGACCCTGGCCCAGGAAGGGCGACGTGAAGTGGAGGTGGCGTTTCCCTCCCATGTACGCCCGCCTGCCCAGGGAGAGCTTTTGCTCGATGACCGCCAGATCAGCCTGTCACGCCGCGAAGTCGCCGGCGCTGCGGACCCGGCAAGCCGTACCTGGCGAGCCCGCTATCAGCTGGAGGAAGCGCTGTTCAGTGATTCCCTGGGAGAAGTCGTGCAGACCCGTTTCCCCATGGACAGCCTGCCGGAAGGCGTTTTTCAAGTGACGGTCGCGGCTATCGATGAACGTGGCGATGGCCCCCAGCTATGGCAGGTGAGCGACGGCCAGGCGCAGCCTGTCGCGATTTCGATTGAACGTATGCAGCGCGACCGGGCCTGGGTGCGAGGTGAGCAGCTGCGCGAAGGGCTGGAAGTGATTGCGCTGGGCACCCACCTGCTGACGCCGGGAATGGACGTGCGCCCGCTGGCGCAGGAGGGGGCCGAGTGAGTTTTCCCAATCTCTCAGCGCTGGCGGTGCGTGAACGGGCGGTGACGCTGTTTTTCCTGGTAATTGCCTTGCTGGCCGGACTTTACGCGTTTACCTCTATGGGGCGGGCTGAAGATCCGAACTTTACCGTGCGCGTCATGATGGTATCGGTTGCCTGGCCGGGGGCGACGCCAGAAGAGTTGCAGGAAAGTGTGGTCAACAGGCTGGAAAAACGTATCCAGGAAGTTGAAGACCTGTACCGGATTGAAACCACCATACGTCCGGGGCGGGCGGATATGCAGGTGGAGTTTGAGGATTATACGCCCAGCCAAGAGGTATCCGAGCGCTTCTATCAGGTACGTCGGCGCATGCAAGATGAGGCGCCACAGCTGCCGGAAGGTGTGGTGGGGCCTTTGATCAATGAGGATTTTGGCGACGTCTACTTTACATTGGTGGCGCTGACCGCACCCGATATGCCGATGCGGGAGATGGTGCGCGAGGCCGAGGATATCCGCGATCGCCTGCAGCGTCTGGATGGCGTCAATAAGGCCCAGATACTTGGTGAGCGTGAAGAGCGCATGCATGTCGATTTCGACCTTGCCGCCTTGCAGAGCCTGGGTATTTCACCCCAGCAGGTATTTGCTGCTATAGAAGCACAGAACACCCTGCTGCCGGCTGGGCGGGTGGATACCCAAAGTGCGCGCCTTTATGTGCGTATCGACCATGACATGGCAAGCCCTGAAGCGCTGACGGAAGTGCCTATCCGGATTGGCGAGCGGCTGATCCGCCTGGGGGATATTGCCGAGGTGTCACGCGGCTATGAAGACCCGCCGAGCTATCTGGTGCGCGCCTTTGGTGAAGATGCCTTGTTGCTCGGCGTGGTGATGCAGGAGGGCGAAAATGGCCTGGCATTTGGCGAGCGTCTGAACGCCCTCTGGCAGGAAGAACGTCAGCGTCTGCCGCTGGGGATGTCGCTTCAGGTGATGACCAATCAGGCAGATGCCATCGCCGGGGCGGTGAACCTCTTTCAGGTCAAGTTCCTGGTCGCTGTGGTGGTAGTGATGCTGGTCACCATGCTGGCGGTGGGGTTACGTGCCGGTATTGTGGTCGGCATTGCCATCCCAATTACCCTGGCGCTGACCTTTGTGGTCATGAAGGCCATGGGGATCAACCTTGACCGTATTACCTTGGGGGCGCTGATTATCGCCCTGGGCCTGCTGGTGGACGATGCCATCATTGCCATCGAAATGATGATCGTCAAGATGGAGCAGGGCTGGGAACGCCTGGATGCCGCCTCCCATGCCTGGAAAGTCACCGCCGCGCCCATGCTGTTTGGCACCCTGGTCACGGTGGCTGGCTTTGTGCCGATTGGTTTTGCCAAGTCAGGCGTGGGCGAATACGCCGGTAACATTTTCTGGGTGCTGGGCATTGCGCTGCTGATTTCCTGGCTGGTAGCGGTGGTGTTTACCCCCTATCTGGGGGTGAAAATCCTACCTGAGCAGAAAACTCATCACAGCGAAGATGACGCTTATCAGTCGGCGGGCTACCAGCGTCTGCGTGCCTTTATCAGCGGCTGTGTGCGCTTTCGCAAGAGCGTGGTAGCGGTGACGCTGGCGCTGCTGGTCGTTGCTATTGCCGGTATGGCTGGCCCGGTGGAGAAGCAGTTCTTCCCAAGCTCTGATCGTCCCGAAGTGCTGGTCAGCGTTTACCATCCTCAAGGCAGCAGCATCGAAGCCACCAATGCCACGACCCGGCGCCTGGAAGCCCTGATCAAGGATGCCGAAGGGGTGAAATCACTGTCTGCCTATGTAGGGGCCGGGGCGCCGCGCTTTTTTATCTCGGCTAACCCTGAGCAACCCAACCCTGCCTTTGCCAAGCTGATAGCCGTGGCGGAAGGTGTCGAATCCCGCGATGAGCTGATGGCCATGCTACGTAAGCGCATTGAAGACGGTGAGTTTCCTGAAGCGCGAGTTCGGGTGGAGGCGCTGCTGTACGGCCCGCCGGTGGATTGGCCGGTCAGCTTCCGGGTGTTGGGCGATGACCCGGACCAGCTTAGAGCCATTGGCCATCAGGTGCGTGAAGTGATCAAGGCCCATCCGGCGACTCGTGACCCGCATCTTGAGTGGGACGAACGCGCGCCCACCCTGCATCTGGATATCGACCGTAACCGGCTGCAGCTGATTGGCCTGACCCCGGACGATGTGGCCCGTCAGCTGCAGTTCCAGCTGGATGGGGTAACGATCACCCAGCTGCGCGACGGTATCCGTCTGGTGCCCGCCCTTGGCCGCGGCGCTGCCCAGGATATTGATGACGTGCAAAGCCTGGAGGTACTGACCAATGATGGCCAGCGGGTTCCCTTGACGCAGCTTGGTGAACTGCGGGTGGCGTTTGAAGAACCGGTGATCAAGCGCTACAACCGTCAGCCGTTTGTGGCAATCAATGCCGATGTCGAGGGTGCCCAGCCCAATGACGTGACCCAGCAGGTCTGGGAGGATCTGGCCTCGCTGCGCGATGAATTGCCTCCAGGCTACCGCATTGATACCGGCGGCTCGGTGGAGCAGTCGGCCAAGGCTCAGGCCTCCATCCAGGTGCTGCAACCTTTGATGGTCGTGCTGATGCTGATATTCATCATGCTGCAGATGCGCTCTTTCGCGGGCACCTTTATTGTGGTGGCGACAGCGCCGCTGGGCCTGATTGGCGCGGTCGCCGCCATGCTGCTGTTCAACCAGCCGTTTGGCTTCGTGGCCACCCTGGGGCTGATTGGCCTGGCAGGCATCCTGATGCGCAACACCCTGATTCTGACCCAGCAGGTGGCGGACAACATCAAGGAAGGCATGCCGATGCGCCAGGCAGTGGTAGAAGCCGGTGTCCAACGTGCCCGGCCTGTGGTGCTGACGGCGCTGGCCGCCATTCTGGCCTTTATACCGCTGACCATGGACAGTTTCTGGGGGCCGCTGGCCTACGTGCTGATTGGCGGCGTTGCGGTGGGCACCCTGATCACCCTGCTGTTTGTGCCAGCGCTTTACGCCCTCTGGTATCGCATTGAGCAGCGCGGTTAACGGCTGGCCTGCAGGCAGCCGGTGAGCACCAGAAGCCCCGCCAATGGCAGCTGCCAGTTCAGCGGGGTGGCGCCGGTGACTACCAGTAAGGCGGCTGCCAGAATCGGCACCCCATAGGCCAGGCTGCCAATGGTTGCGCTTGGACCGCCGCGCAAAGCTTTGTCCCAGGCGACCATGGCAATGCCGAAGGGCCCCAGGCCCAGCGCGATGCCGGCCCATAGGGCGCTGTCGCTGGGTACGCTCAGGCGTCCTTCCAGTGCCAGGGTTGCCAGTGCACTCAACAGGCTGGCAATCAACAGCAGGCGCGGCAGATAGGGGGTTAGCGTGATAGGCGACGCCTGCCCGACCCAGGAATACAGTGCCCAGCAACACGCTGCCAGAAAGGCGAAGCCATAGCCTTTCAGCGAGGCGTCATTAAAGGCCATACCCTGTTCGGGAAGCATCAGCAGGGCGGCTCCCGCGAAAGCAATCATGGCGCCGCTCAGGCTGCGTAGTCTTATTCTGCCCAGCTGCGTCCATTGGCTGAGCAGTACAAACAGCACCGGCCAGGTGTAGGTAATCAACGCTGCTTCCGAGGCCGGTGCCTGGCGCATACCTATAAAGTAGCTGCTTACCGCGCCCAGAATCAGCAGGGGTACGCCCAACCACAGACTGAACCGCCACCCCAGGCTGCTGACTCTTTGTCCTTGGCTTTTGCCAAGTGGCAGGGTGGCCAGAGCTCCGGCCAGCAGGGTCAATGTGGTCAGGCTTAAGGGGGAGGCGCTGCGTGCCTGCTCGGCCAGCAGTGGTGCCGTGGCCCAGAGTGCAATGGCGACAACCGCCGCCAGGATACTGACAGGAAATACTCCGAACGTACGCGTCAGTTGCATAAAAGGCTCCTTACCTGAGAGATCTTGAAAGCGGCCCTGTTGGCCGCTGATGCAAGATACCCGCTAGCAACCCATCACAAAATCAATCATTATTGATATAAATCATCAAGAAATGTGATCTATGCGCGCACGTACCTTTGACCTTACCCTGCTACGTACCCTGGTGGCGATTGCTGACACCGGCAGCGTGACGGCGGCCTCCAAGCGCTTGGCGTTCAGCCAGTCGACGATCAGCATGCAATTGAAGCGTCTGGAAGCGCAGATGGAATTGCGTCTGCACGAACGTGAAGGGCGCCAGGTACGTTTTACCGCCGATGGCGAGCGCCTGCTGACCCATGCGCGGCGGCTGCTGGCGCTGAATGACGATGCCTGGCAGGACATGCAGGTACATCAGGTCAGTGGCGAGCTCAAGCTGGGAATTCCTGAGGACTACGCTTCGCTGCTGCCGTCGGTGTTTTCCTATTTCCACCAGCTGTACCCGGGGGTAGGGCTGGAGGTGATCTGTGGGGTCAGCGCTGATCTTGTTGAACGGGTGCGCAGTGGCGATCTGGATCTGGCGCTGGTCACCCGGCAACGCAATTCGCCGGGCGGGGAAGTGATCCGCCGTGAACCGCTGCTTTGGGCGGTGGGGCTGAGCTATCAGCCCTTGTTGCGTGACCCTTTGCCGCTGGCGCTCTACACCCGTGGGGCGGATGTGTTCCGGGAAGTGGCCGAGCAGTCATTGCAGAGTGCTGGGCGACGTTGGCGGGTCGCTTATACCAGCCAGTCGATGACCGGGCTGGCGCCGGTGGTGATGGCGGGCTTGGCGATTGTGGTAGTGACGCGCAGCATGCTGACGCCGATGCTCAAGCCGCTGGATGAAAGCAGCGGCTTGCCGGCGCTGCCGTCCATTGAACTTGCCTTGCACCGAGCGCCGCACCGCCCCTCAGAGCCTGCGCGGCGCCTGGCCGAGCTGATTCACGAACAGCTGGCCGATGGCGAGCCGTGAGCACCGTCAGGGGTTAACGCACCAGAGCCTCTAGCGCCTCAATCAGATAATCCATTTCGTCATCAGTGCCGATGCTGATGCGCAGGAAGTTGCTTAACCCTGCCTTGTTGAAATGGCGCACCAGAATACCGCGTTCACGCAGGCCAGCAAACAGCTGAGCGCCGTCGTGATCCGGGTGTTGCGTCAGCAGGAAGTTGGCCTGGGAGGGAAGCACCTCGAAGCCCAGGGTTTCCAGCTGATGGCGGGTGCGCTCGCGGGTGGTGATGACCTTCTCGCGGCAGGCGGCAAAGTGGTCGCTGTCCTGCAGGGCGGCGATGCCCACGGCGCTGGCCAGGCTATCGACCGGGTAGGAGTTGAAAGAGTCCTTGATGCGCCCCAGGCCTTCGATCAGTTCCGCTGAGCCAATCGCAAACCCCAGCCGCAGACCGGCCAGACTGCGGGATTTGGAGAAGGTGCTGGTGACCAGCAGGTTAGGGTAGCGTTCAACCAGGGTGACGGCGCTTTGTGTGCCAAAGTCCACATAGGCTTCGTCAACCAGCACCACCCGGTCAGTGACTTTCTGAAGCAGGCTTTCCAGCGCGTCCAGGCTGTGGGTGTGGCCAGTCGGGGCATTGGGGTTGGCGAAAATCACCCCGCTACGTGGCTGCGGCTGGCTCAGGGCCTCCAGATCCACTTCCCATTCAGGGGTAAGCGGGTGTTGACGCAGTTCAATGCCATACAATTTGGCATACACAGGGTAAAAGCTGTAAGTGATGGAGGGCGCATCCAGCGGTTCGCCGTGGCAGAAAAACGCCTGGAAAGCAAACGCCAGCACCTCATCGGAGCCGTTGCCAACAAACACCTGCTGGGGCTCAACCCCATAGCAGCGGGCCAGCTCGCTGCGCAGGGCCAGCGAGGTCGGGTCTGGGTAAAGGCGCAGATGGTCGGAGGCGAATTCCCGCAATGTTTCGCCTACGCCTGGCGCGGGGGGTAAGGGTTCTCGTTGGTGTTCAGCTTGATTACCCGCTCAGTCGGCTGCTCGCCGGGTATATAAGGGGTTAGCGACTGAACGGCGGGGCTCCACAGTTGGCTCATTAGGGTGTCCTGCTGGCATTAAATCGGTAACCTTCATGGTCGCTTGACGTCTTCTAAAGCGCAAGCATTGTTATGTTTTTGGGGTGGGCGTTGCACCTTGTAGCGGGTATGCTGTCATATGCGCTGAGTGATTTTTGATATCCAACTGCGTTCGCCCAGAGCGTGTGAATCAGATACAAGCATTGAAAACCAAGGAGAGAACCATGCCGCTTAAACATCTATTTGTCGGTACGGCCATGCTGGCCCTGCTTGCCGGCTGTGCGTCAGGGCCGACAGATCAAGGTGCTGGGGGCTATGAGCCAACAGAAGTCAACTACCAGGGCTCTTTGCCGTGCCGCAACTGCGATGGTATTGCACTTGACGTCACGCTGATGGGAGACGAGACGCAGGCACCGGAAGAACGCACCTTCACGCTTAATGCCACCTATCGTAACCATCCCCAGAACCCACCGGCTGAAAACTATGCGGGTAACTGGGAAACCCTGACAGGCACGCCTTCCAACCCGGATGCCACCGTGTATGAGCTGACGCCAGACGGCGAAGGCCAGACCTATTACTTCCTGCGCATCGACCCACAGACCCTTGAGTTGATCGACCCGGAGCGGCGCCGTTTTGAAAACAGCGAGCTGCTGCGTCTTCAACGTCAGTAATCAGGCCGTCAGCGAGTGGTTGTAAGGCAGTCACAATAGTGACAAAAAGGCGGCTTCGGCCGCCTTTTACGTGTTCTAGCCACTCATTCTAGTCACTTATTCTAGTCGCTCATTCTAGCTACATGGGGGCTATGACCGTTTTTGAGCGACGTTGTGAAACTGCAGGAGTAAGCCAGTGGCCAAAGCCAAAAGCGCCTTTGTATGCACCGAGTGTGGCGCTGAGTATCGTAAATGGCAGGGGCAGTGCAGCAGTTGCCAAGAGTGGAACACCCTGAGCGAAGTGCGCCTGGCGCCTGCCCGGCCAGGGGCTGCCAGCCCTTCTGCAAGCAGTGCCGGGCGGGGCGGCTATGCCGGCGCCTTGTCCAGGGATGTTGTCGACCTTGGCAGCGTTGATTTAAGCGAAGTGCCGCGTCTCAGTTCCACCTTCAGCGAGTTTGACCGGGTGCTGGGCGGCGGCCTGGTGCCGGGATCAGCGGTCTTGCTGGGCGGGCATCCGGGAGCGGGAAAATCCACTCTACTGCTGCAGACTGCCTGCAAGCTGGCCCAGCAGCGCCGGGTCTTGTATGTCACCGGGGAAGAGTCGCTGTCTCAGGTAGCGATGCGTGCCCATCGGTTGCAGCTGCCCACCCAGGGGTTGAAGATGCTGGCCGAAACCAGCATCGAAACTATCCTGGCGGTTGCCGAGCGGGAAATGCCCGAAATCCTGATCATTGACTCCATCCAGACCATGCATCTGGAAGATATCAGCTCGGCCCCGGGCGGCGTGGCTCAGGTACGTGAATCTGCGGCAGCGCTGACGCGTTTTGCCAAGCATAGCAATACGGTGCTGCTGCTGGTCGGGCATGTCACCAAGGATGGCAGCCTGGCGGGACCCAAGGTGCTGGAGCATATGATTGACGCCTCCCTCTTGCTAGAAGGCGGTGCCGACTCGCGTTTTCGCACCCTACGGGGGCAGAAGAACCGCTTTGGAGCCGTCAATGAGCTGGGCGTGTTCGCGATGCTGGAGCAGGGCCTCAAGGAAGTTAAAAACCCCAGTGCTATTTTTCTCTCCCGCCAGCAGGAGCAGGCGCCGGGCAGCCTGGTGATGGTGGTCTGGGAGGGCACCCGGCCGATTCTGGTGGAAGTGCAGGCGCTGGTGGATGAATCCGCGCTGGGCAACCCGCGCCGGGTGGCCGTCGGGCTAGACCCTAACCGTCTGGCCATGCTGCTGGCGGTGCTTAACCGCCACGGCGGGCTGTTTACCGGCGATCAGGATGTGTTTCTCAATGTGGTGGGCGGCGTTAAGGTATTGGAAACCAGCGCGGATCTGGCCGTGCTGTTGGCGGTGGTATCCAGCCTGCAGAACCGCGCCCTGCCCAAAGAGTTGGTAGTATTCGGTGAGGTGGGGTTGTCCGGTGAAATACGCCCGGTGCCCAGCGGCCAGGAGCGGATCAGCGAAGCGGCCAAGCATGGTTTTACCCGTGCGATAGTGCCGCGCTCCAATGCGCCCAAAAAGGCACCGCAAGGCATGGAGGTGATTGCGGTTGATAAGCTCTCCGACGCGCTCGAAGCCCTGTAACCTTGGGGTGAAAGAGGTTTTCAGGAAAGGTTATCAGGCATTGGACCTGAGGTAGACTGATAAAATATTTGGTAATGGAGACAACGCCATGCATAACATTCGCTTGACGCAATACAGCCACGGGGCTGGCTGTGGCTGCAAGATTGCCCCCGATGTGCTGGATGGTATCCTCGCCAAGGCTGGGCCGCCTGCAGGCGGTGAGCGTCTGATTGTAGGTAATCAGGGGCGTGAGGATGCCGCCGTCTATGATCTGGGCGATGGTCGCGGCATGATCGCCACCACTGATTTTTTCATGCCGATTGTTGATGACCCCTTTGATTTTGGCCGCATAGCGGCAACCAATGCGATAAGCGATGTGTTTGCCATGGGCGGTACGCCCGTGATGGCGCTTGGCATTCTCGGCTGGCCGCTGGATAAACTCTCGGCTGAGGTCGCCGGAGATGTGCTGGCAGGCGCTCAGGCGGTATGCCGCCAACTGGGCGTGGCTCTGGCGGGTGGCCATTCGATTGATGCGCCAGAGCCTATTTTCGGCCTGGCAGTCAATGGCCTGGTGGCGCTGGATCAGCTCAAGCTCAACAGCGGCGCCAAGCCGGGAGATCTCCTCTACCTGACCAAGCCGATTGGTGTGGGCATGCTGACCACTGCCGAGAAGCGCGGTCTGGTAGAGCCGGGGCATGAAAACCTGGCCCGGGAAACCATGCTGGCTTCCAACCGTATTGGCGTTGATCTGGCCAAGGTAAGCGGTGTACATGCCATGACCGACGTGACCGGCTTTGGCCTGGCAGGCCACCTGGCCGAGCTGTGCGGTGCCAGTCAGGTGCGGGCGAAGATTGATTTTCGCAAGCTGCCGCGTCTTGCTGAAGCAGAAGGCTATCGCCGTCAGGGGGCGATACCCGGTGGCACCCTGCGCAATCGTCAGGCGCTGGGCGATGCCTTGCCTGCCATGGATGAATCCCACTGGCAGTGGCTGTGCGACCCGCAGACCTCGGGAGGCTTGCTGGTGGCCGTTGACCCGGCCTGGCAGGATGACGTGGAGCGTATCGGCCGCCAGCATGGCCTGGCGTTAAAAGCTTTTGGTAGCCTGTCTGCCCAGGACGGGCCAGCGTTAATCGAGGTGATCGGGTGAGCTTGCCGACCATCTTGCCAACGCTAGAGGCGGATACCGCGCTGATCAGTGACGAGCGCCCGCTGATTGATGTGCGCGCGCCGGTGGAGTTTGCCCAGGGTGCCTTGCCCGGTGCGGTCAATCTGCCCTTGATGAATGACGATGAGCGCCATCAGGTGGGTATCGCCTATAAGGAAGAGGGCCAGGCGGCAGCAATTGCGCTGGGCGAAACGCTGGTCAGCGGGGCAGTCAAGGCCGCGCGGGTTGATGCCTGGCGCAGCTACGTGGAACAGCATCCGGAGGCAGTACTCTACTGCTTTCGCGGTGGGCTACGTTCGCAGATTGCCCAGCAGTGGCTGGCCGAGGCCGGTGTGCTGCGCCCGCGTATTGCCGGTGGCTGGAAAGCGCTGCGCCACAACCTGACCGCCCGTGTGGAGAGCGCTGCCCAGCAGCCCATGGTGATCATCAGCGGGTTAACTGGCTGCGCCAAAACCGTGCTGATCAACCAGCTGGAAGAAAGCGTGGATCTGGAAGCCATGGCCCGTCACAAGGGCTCTGCCTTTGGCCGCTCGCCGGAGCCGCCGCCCGCGCAGATAGATTTTGAACATGCTTTGGCCAAGCGCCTGCTTGGCCTGCCAGGGCCTTTGGTCATCGAAGATGAATCGCGCCAGATCGGCAGCGTCAATGTACCGCTGACCTTCTGGCAGGCCATGGAGACGGCGCCGCGAATCCGCGTTGAAATGCCTCTGGACTGGCGCCTTGCCCAGTTGATTCAGGATTACATTATCGACCTGGAGCAGGCCTATACCCAGCTTGTGGGGGCAGAGGAGGGCTGGCAGCGTATGCAGCAACAGCTGGGCAATGCCCTGGTGCGCCTGAAAAAGCGCCTGGGCGATGCGCGTCTCAAGCGCTTGCAGCGCATGCAGGCACTGGCCTTTGCCGCCCACGAACAGGGCGACCGCGAGGCGCATGAAGCCTGGTTGGCGCCGCTGTTGACCGAATACTATGACCCCTTGTACCGCTATCATCTGCAGCGCCAGCAGGAAGCTGGCGCGCTGGAATACTATGTGGGCGATTGGGAAAGCTGTCTGGCAGCTACCCGACAATGGCTAGCAGAACAACAGCAGGCGCTAGGCCGCTGAGGTGCTGCGCAGCCACTGGGTCAGCACCCGGTCAAGCAAGGGCGCCAGATGGGTAAACCGCTTGGGCGTGGCAAAAATCTCCTCATCGTCCTGCATGTAGTCGTTGCGCCCCGGCGGCGTTGGTGGGTATTCCATCAGGCTGGCCGCGCTGGATTGAGTGACTTCCAGATGGCATAACAGCCCCACCACCCGGCCTGCATCCCAGGCAAAGCCCTGCAGCGGTGCTGCCGGGCTTCCGCCCAGCGGCAGGGCATAATCCGGCAGGCTGAACACCTGGCGGTGCCACATAAAGGCATCAAAATGCTCGGGCAGGTCAAAAGGGCTGTCGTCGGCCAGGGTGATCTTATGCCAGCCGGTTTCCGGGTAGGTGCCCGGCGCACTGATAGCCCCTAGCACAAGGGCTATATAATGGGCGCCAAGGCCAATGCCCAGCAGGGGCTTCTGGCTATCGACCAGACGCTGGATCAGTTTGTCTTCTGCCTTGTACCAGGCAGGGGGGCTCGTTAAGCAGAGTTTCTGGCCCATCAAGTACGATCAGCGCATCGCAGTCACTTGGGCGGGGCGCCAGCTCTCCGTCATACAGATGAAAGACCGTAAAGCTGTGCCCCATACTGGTCAACCAGTCGGTAATTCGTGCGGGGCAATGCGCCGGGCCGTGCTGTAGCAGATGAATATGCATGGTAATCTCCTCGCCGGCCAAAACGTAACAAGGTGCTGCCGTCGTGCGGCAGGGGTGAGACAATAGCGCATCGCGGGTGCGTCACCAACCCGGATAGTGGCAGCGTCGCATAAAAAACCTGTTGGAATAAATGCCTTTTTGGGCACCCGATACGTTAAAGTCAGGCGCTTTTTATCAGGTTCGTTTCCTCAAGCTCGTTTTCTCAGGATTGATTCATGGCTTCCAAATCCCCCGGTTTTTACCAGCAACTCCAGCAGCTGCCCTTATTTGCACAGCAGGCCTTTATGGCTGCACTGTGCGAACGGCTGATGCCGAACTATGCGCTGTATGCACAAACCACTGGGCAGGGCGATCTACACACCTTGCGCACGGTGCTTAACCTGGTCTGGGAGCAATTGAGCGTACGCGGTGCCTCGATTGACTTTGCTCGTCAGGCGGAAAAACTCGCTGAGTGTGAGCCGCCAGAAGGCGATGAAAGCTTTGGTGCCCGCCGGGCGCTGGATACAGTGGTCTCGGTGTCCTCGATTCTGGATACCCTGCAGGGGGAAGCGCCGGAAGCCGTGCTGGATGTCAGCCGCACCTCGCGGGCGGGCGTGCGCGCCTTTATCGAGCTGACTGAAGGTGAGGAAGACGCCCAGAAACTGGCGCTGCTGATTCGCGACCATCCCCTGACGGAAGATGAAAACAACTTCCAGGATGCGGTGCTTGATGCGGCCTCACAGCCGCTGGATGCCGCCGCGCTAAAGGCCCTGCGCCAGCTTGGGCGCAACGAAGGTATCAGCAATCTGGGGCTGTCACTGGAAGAGTGACGCCCCGACCTTCAATCTTCACACAACACTGTTTTCACACAACATTGTCTTCACAGACGCATTTCAATGCCGCGTTCTGCCATATAGCGCTTGGCTTCAGGAATGGTGTATTCGCCAAAGTGGAAGATGCTGGCGGCCAGTACCGCATCCGCGCCGCCCTTGATAACGCCATCGACCAGGTGATCCAGATTGCCCACACCACCTGAGGCAATCACCGGTACGCTGACCGCTTCGGCAATCGCATGGGTCACGCCCAGGTCAAAGCCGCTCTTGGTGCCATCGCGATCCATGCTGGTCAGCAGCAGCTCGCCTGCGCCGTACTCCACCATCTTTTTGGCCCATTCGACCGCATCCAGGCCGGTAGGGCGGCGCCCGCCATGGGTGAAGATCTCCCAGCGCGGCGTTTCGCCTTCCTTGGAGACCTGTTTAGCATCAATCGCGACCACAATGCACTGGCTGCCAAAGCGTTCCGCCGCTTCACGCACAAATTCCGGGTTGGTCACGGCGGCGGTGTTGATGGATACCTTGTCGGCCCCGGCATTGAGCATGGTGCGAATGTCGTCGCAGCTACGAATGCCGCCGCCAACGGTCAGCGGAATAAACACCTCGCCAGCAATTCGCTCGACCATCTCGACCGTGGTATCGCGGTCTTCGTGGCTGGCGGTGATATCCAGAAAAGTAATTTCATCGGCACCCTGCTGGTTGTAGCGCTGGGCAATTTCCACTGGGTCACCAGCATCGCGGATGCCAATGAAATTGACGCCCTTGACCACGCGCCCGCCATCGACGTCCAGGCAAGGGATAATACGCTTGGCAAGACTCATGCCCGGCCTCCTGTCAGCTGATCGCTCAATTGCTGGGCTTCGGTGACGTCCAGGCTGCCCTCATAGATGGCGCGGCCGGTAATGGCCCCCAGAATGCCGCTGTCAGCCACTTCGCAGAGTGCCTTGATGTCATCCAGGTTGGTAACGCCGCCTGAGGCAATCACCGGCAGGCCGCCTTCTCGGGCAAGGGCGGCGGTGGCTTCGACATTAACCCCTTGCATCATGCCGTCCCGGGCGATATCGGTGTAGACAATCGATGAGACGCCGTCATCGGCAAAGCGCTTGGCAAGCTCGGTGGCTTTCAGGGTGGAGACTTCAGCCCAGCCGTCAGTGGCGACATAGCCATCCTTGGCATCCAGGCCAACAATCACATGGCCGGGGAAGGCGCGGCACATCTCACCCACAAAATCGGGCTCCTTGACGGCTTTGGTGCCAATAATGACGTAGGAAACCCCAGCGGCCAGGTAGTGTTCGATGGTCTCTGCACTGCGGATGCCACCGCCAATCTGGATGGGCAGGTCCGGGTAGGCCCGGGCGATGGCCGTCACTGCCTCACCATTGACCGGCTTGCCTTCAAAGGCACCGTTAAGGTCGACCAAGTGCAGACGACGGGCGCCGGCTTTTACCCAGCGGGCGGCCATGGCAACCGGATCATCACCGTAGGAGGTGGCGTCGTCCATGCGGCCTTGCTTGAGGCGTACACACTGGCCATCTTTCAGGTCGATAGCGGGAATAACTAACATGATAGTGTCCTTGTCAGCGCCGTCAGGAGGCGTTCAGGGTGTCCAGGTAACAAAATTTTCCAGCAGGCGCAGGCCTGCACGAGAGCTTTTTCCGGGTGGAACTGCACCGCAAAGGTCGACTCACGGCCAATCGCCACATGAGCCGTTGCCCTGCCGTATTGAGTGGTGCCGAACACCTCGGTGTCGTTGCTGGCGTCTACATAGAAGCTGTGGACGAAATAGAAGTGCTCCTGATTGTCGATACCTGCCCACAGCGGGTGCTCATGATGTTGCTCAACCAGGTTCCAGCCCATATGGGGTACTTTCAGGCGCTGATCATGGTCATCGCGCATATCGGCAGGAAAGCATCGCACGTTGCCTTTGAAAACGCCCAGGCAACCAATGCCGCCGTTCTCTTCGCTGTGCTCCAGCAGCATCTGCTGGCCAACGCAGATACCCAGTAGCGGCTTGGCCTGGCGCGTCAGGATATCTTCCACCAGCCCGCGCAGCTCGGTGCGTTCAAGCTCACCCACACAATCACGGATGGCACCTTGCCCTGGTAATACCAGGCGGGTGGCGCCGAGAATACGCCGAGGATCACGAGTGATCACGACGTTTTCATGGGTAACGTGCTCCAGCGCCTTGGCCACGGAGTGCAGGTTACCCATCCCGTAATCGATGACGGCAATTGTCATAAAACGCTCCTTATAAACACCCTTTGGTGGACGGCATCTGACCCGCCATACGCGGATCCTCGGACACGGCCATACGCAGGGCGCGGCCAAAGGCCTTGAAAATGGTTTCTGCCTGATGGTGGGCGTTAAACCCTTTGAGATTATCGATGTGCAGGGTCACGCGGGCGTGATTGACAAACCCCTGGAAGAACTCTGAGAACAGCTGAGTGTCCAATCGGCCAATCGTATCCCGGGTGAAATCCGCATCCATATAAAGCCCGGGACGACCGGAGAAATCGACCACTACCCGTGAAAGGGCCTCATCCAGCGGTACATAGGCATGGCCGTAACGGTAAATGCCACGCTTGTCGCCAATCGCCTCGTGGAAGGCCTGGCCCAGGGTAATGCCGAGATCTTCCATCGTATGGTGGTCATCAATGTGCAGGTCGCCCTTGGCATTGATCGCCATGTCGATCATACCGTGACGGGCGACCTGATCGAGCATATGGTCTAGAAACGGGATGCCGGTTTCACAGTTCAGTTGCCCTTCGCCATCCAGATTGATGGTGACCTTTATCTGGGTTTCCTTGGTGTCACGGCTGACCGTGGCAGTACGCGCTGACATAACTTCTCCTGCGCTTGAGCGCATGTTAGGTGCTAGCCGCCGTTCCCTGTAGCGTTTGATCTAAGCGGCAACCAGCGGATAAATCGGATAAAGCCAAAGGCAAAACCACTATTATAGTGAATCGGCCTGCCCATCCGCTACAATGCGTGTGATAACCAGCGCTCACGATTGCCACAATAAAAGCAGCAAGATTGCCCAGGCCAAGAGGAACTCCAGCATGCCGGTGACACTACAGATCGTTGATCAAGCCAAATGGGACGCCGATTCTCAGACCCAACTGGACTTGGTGCGCATCTATCATGACGCACCGCAGGAAAGGATACCTGCTGAAACGGTTGAATCCTTTATTGATCAACACCTGAACGCGCAACATTGCTTTGGCTGCGCGCATTTTAATGACCGTCTGCTCGGAGCAGTAACCATGGTAAAAGGGCCAGACGGTGCCTGGTGGCTTTCCGATTTATGCGTTCGCAAGACAACACGTCGGCGTGGGGTCGGCTCACGACTGATGGCGCTATTGGCTGAGTGGTCAATGCGCCAGAATAGCATTTTACGCATTGAAACAACCACATTGCCGATGGCTGACCGCATGCTGGTTTCCAAGCTGGGTTATCGGCAGGTGGACGCCTCGGCCAAGGCGTCTGGAGTGCCCGCTGGCATCGATTATGTCGAGCTTTCCCTGGCATCATCCCGTCAATAGTCACAACGGCTTGGGTTGGTTTTTAACACTATGAGTTTTCAGCACTGAAGCGATAACGATCGCTCTTGATCAAACCCAGAAGGGAACAGGGTAATGAAACAGCTACTTCGTATCTTACTTGCTGCGGTAGGGATTCTGGCCGTGGTGGCCGTGGCCGCTGTGGTTTATGTCACTACGTTTCTAGACCCGGAAGATTTCAAACCGCGGCTTACCGCCGTGGTGGAAGAACAGACCGGCCTGAACCTGGCGCTGGAGGGGCCATTAACCTGGTCGTTCTATCCGCGCATTGGCATGCGGGTCGAGAAGGCGCGTGCCTGGCTGCCAGAACAAGATGAAGATAACGACCCTTTTGCAGCGGTTTCCAGCGCCGAAGTCAGTGTGGCGTTTGGCCCCTTGCTGCGCGGTGATATTGCGGTGGATGGTCTGACCATCAACGGCTTGCGTCTGAAACTTGAGCGTGATGAAGAAGGTGAAGGCAACTGGAATTCCCTGCTTGAGCGTCTATCCGAAGGCAGTGGAAAAGCCGAAACCGTGCTGGCGCCGGCCAGTGCCGGGCCGCATGCGGATGCCGGTAATCTCGCCGTGGTGCTCAATATTGCCAGCGTTGAAGTCAAAGAAGGCGACATTCATTATCGCGATGTCCAGGCGGGCCAATCCTGGCATGTTCACAAGCTGAACGTCTCCGGCAGTAACGTCAATCCGGTTTCGTCTTTCCCCATGAAGGCCATGTTTACCGTTGATCGTCACGACAGCCTGGATGCCGAGGCATTGGAGCGTACGCCTAATGCGCAAAGTGAAGTGAACCTGGACACGCGCATCAAGCTGGCATTGCCAGAACAGCAATTCAGCCTAGAAAACGTCAAGCTCACCACCCGCAACCGCTTCGTGCCTGAAGGGGAAATCCAGCAGCTGAACCTGTCTACGCCATTGATTGAAACCTGGCTAGCAGAGAAACGTCTGGCCGTTGAGCAAGGCGTGTTGGAAACGACGCTGCGCAATGCCGACCATTGGGAGGCTGGGCTTAGCATGACGCTGAACTTTGGCCTCACCAGTAACTGGGCCGAGCAAACGGCGACTTTTAAGAAATGGGAGCTAAACGGCCCGGATGGCCTGCGGATGCGTGGCCATCTCAACGTTGAGCAACTGCTGGAAAGCCCCCGGTATCAGGGGCAGGTGACGGCCTCACCCTTCAACCTGCGAGCCTGGTTAGAGCGCACTGGAACTGAGGTGGATACCGAGTTTGAAAGCGCACTGCGTGACGTCGCTTTGACCAGCCCTCTGGAAGGTGATCTGTCGCAGTTGGCGTTGACCAGTCTGTCGCTGGTAGTTGACGACACCACTTTCACCGGGGAGCTTTCCGCTGCCTTTGACGGTACCCGGCTGGGGTTTGATCTGCAGGGCGATACGCTTGACTTTGACCGCTATCTACCGGCCTCTGTCGCTGCCCGGCCTGCAAGCGACGGTCTGCTTCGTCGGGCGTACGCACAAGAAGAGCCAGCGCTACTGCCCCAGGCATGGCTCAGTACCCTGAATATCGATGGCGCCTTGCAGCTAGAGCGCTTTGAATGGATGGGCCTCACCTTTGAAGAACCAAAGATGCGCCTGGTAGGTGAAGACGGTCTTCACCAGCTCCAAGACCTGGAGGCAGGCTTCTATGGCGGGCAGCTGAGTGCCAACGGCGAGCTGGACAGCCGCGAGCCTACGATGGCCTGGTCATTGACGCCACAGGTGGAACAGGTGGATGTGGCGGCACTGCTGGAAGCATTGGGTAATGAAAGCGCGCCTCTGCGCGGCCAGTTGGAAGTGGATGGTAACCTCACCAGCCGTGGCAATGCCTACACCGAACTGGTTCGCAACCTGAATGGCGAGCTGGCTACTTCACTGGCCAATGGCGCGATTCTGGATGTCAATGTATCGCGTGAAATCTGCACCCTGGTGGCCGCTCTTGAGGGGAGGAAACCAGCCGCGACTGGGCGGAGGATACGCGCTTTGAACGAGCAGACGCCCGCCTGGTGATTAATAATGGCGTAGTGTCCAGCGATGACTTGCTGGTTACTCTGCCAGGCATTGATCTGAGTGGTGAAGGGCAGTTCGACCTGGGTTCCCAGCGTTTTGATACCCGTGCTAACGTTCGCTTGGTGAATACCGCTGATGCCGCCTGTAAAGTGAACCCTCGCCTTGAATCTCTGGCATTACCGGTGATGTGTGAAGGCCAGGTGAGCGATGAGCGCAGCGAATGGTGCCGCTTTGACCGTGAGACTTTCAAACAGAATCTGACGGACTTGCTCCGCGATGAGCTGGAAAATCAGCTAGGTGAAAAGGTACAGCAGCAGCTCGACGAGCAGCTGGAAGGTTCTTTAGAGCAGCTCGATGAAAACCTGGGGGAAGGCACGACCCAGAAGCTGCGTGATGGCTTGCGTAAACTGTTTGAATGAACCCGTCTGGCTGACAGGTACGGAGATAATCAATGGCGCAGGGCGAAACCGAGTTGACAGATATACTGACACCAAGACTTGCGCCTGACGAGTTTCAGCGCCGTATGTTGACCTGGTTCGACCAGTTTGGGCGCCATGACCTGCCCTGGCAGTCGCCGCGCACGGCGTATCGGGTCTGGGTGTCGGAGATAATGCTCCAGCAAACCCAGGTTGCTACTGTGATTGATTACTTCGAACGCTTTATGGCGCGTTTCCCGACGCTTCAGTCGCTGGCAGAAGCCCCTCAGGACGATGTGCTGCACTTATGGACAGGGCTTGGCTATTACGCTCGGGCGCGCAACCTGCACAAGGCAGCGCAGCAGGTAGCGGCTGACCACAACGCCCAACTGCCGGTAGACAGCCTGGAGGCGCTGATGGCGTTGCCGGGGATTGGCCGTTCGACGGCCGGAGCCATTATTGCCCAGAGCACTGGCAAGCGGGCGGTGATCCTTGACGGCAATGTCAAACGCTCGCTGACCCGGCTGCATGCCGTAAGTGGCTGGCCTGGAAAGCCTGCGGTGGAACGCAAGCTGTGGGCACTGGCCGAGGTTTACACCCCGGAAGAGCGTGTGGCGGATTACACTCAGGCGATGATGGATTTTGGCGCGACCCTGTGTAAGCGCAGCCAGCCCGCCTGTTCGCAGTGCCCCTTCAATGATGTTTGCCTGGCGTTGGCGGAAGGCAATGTGCAAGGCTACCCGCAGTCCAAACCCAAAAAGGCGCTGCCCACTCGCCAAACCCTGATGCTGATTCTGGAAGATGCCCAAGGTCGCATCTGGTTGGAGCAACGGCCCCCTAGCGGCTTATGGGGTGGGCTATGGAGCCTACCTCAATTTGATAGCCAAGACGCCCTGGACGACTGGCTGGCAACCCACGTCAAGGAAGCCCAGCCGCAGGCGGCACAGCCTGCTTTTGTGCATACCTTCAGCCACTTTCGCCTGGAGATCACCCCCAGTCAGTCGCGTGCCAGACGCTCAACGGTGTGCGCGAAAATGGGCTCTGGTATGACCTTACCGACCCACCGGCGCTGGGGCTGGCCGCGCCGGTCAAAAAGCTGCTGGCGCAAACAAAGGCGCAAAGAGAACCCTTTCAACTGGCGAACCTACCTGGCTACGCGTAGGCTGTCCAACCACTAAAAGCCATTTAAAGACACCTTCAGGAGTAACCATGAGCAACACTGTTTTCTGCCGCAAATACCACCAAGAGCTTGAAGCATTGCCATTTCCTCCTCTGCCGGGTAAACAGGGCCAGGAGATTCAGGCCACGGTATCCAAGAAAGCCTGGGATGAATGGCAGGCCCTACAGACGCGTCTGATCAATGAAAAGCACCTCAACATGCTCGACCCGGATTCACGCGCTTACCTGATGACCCAGATGGAACGCTTTTTCGACAATCAGGAAACTGACCAGGCAGAAGGGTACGTGCCACCCAGCCAGGCATAGAGGCTTCCGGGTTACTCATTGGCCCCTCTGACACACCATCTGACTTGTCATCAGTAGGTGCGTATATCGGCATACCACCTCGTCGATTTTTAGGTGAAATCAGAAAGTTTCACAAAGGTGTTGACGAAACACGGAAGTTTTAGTTTAATACGCACCGTTGGCAGCGGCCAGATAGCTCAGTTGGTAGAGCAGGGGATTGAAAATCCCCGTGTCGGCGGTTCGATTCCGTCTCTGGCCACCACACTGCTGGGGTATCGCCAAGTGGTAAGGCACCGGTTTTTGGTATCGGCATTCCCAGGTTCGAATCCTGGTACCCCAGCCATTGCTAACCTGTTTTTATCATCGTAATTCTTACGGTGATTTTTTAAAAGCGCTTGATAAGCCGACATAGCTCAGTTGGTAGAGCAACTGACTTGTAATCAGTAGGTCCCGGGTTCGACTCCTGGTGTCGGCACCATCTAAAACTGGCCAAAAATCAAAGCGTCACAGATTTAGAAAAAGCCGCCCGAAAGGGCGGCTTTTTCGTATGTGTCCATAAAGTCAGAGAGACGCGTCTTGAGTGGATATATGGAAATCCACGCGAGGAGAGTACGCTGTGGAAGACGCAGGCTTGAATCTCTGGTATCAGGCCCAGGTCAACGCTCAGGCTTGGCCACCGACAAAAAGCTGTTAAAACCTTGCCCCCGTTCGTGATGATTCTTGGACATTCACTACCCTTCAAGCCTGGATGGGCATTATTATAGACATTTTTAAAAATTTATATATTTTAGTGGCTATAGCGATGAGCTAAAACAAACAAGCGACGAGCAGGAGAGACACTGTGGATAACAATGCCGTAGAGAGTGATGAGATCGAACGCGATGTGATGGAGTTTGACGTCGTGATTGTCGGCGCTGGGCCGTCCGGGCTTTCCGCCGCCTGCCGCCTGATGCAGCAGGCCAATGCCGCCGAGCAGGAGCTGACCGTCTGCGTGGTCGAAAAAGGCTCCGAAGTCGGCGCGCATATTCTCTCCGGCGCGGTGTTCGAGCCACGCGCCCTGGCTGAACTGTTCCCTGACTGGGAGGAGCGCGGCGCGCCCTTGACCACCCCGCTATCCGCGATGAGGTCTACCTGCTCAAGGATGCTGAGAAAAGCCAGCAGATCCCCAACGCCCTGGTGCCCAAGAGCATGCATAACACTGGCGGGGACATGAACCGCTACGTGATCAGCGCCGGTAACCTGTGCCGCTGGCTGGGCGAGCAGGCCGAGCAGCTGGGCGTGGAAATCTTCCCCGGCTTTGCCGCCCAGGATGTGATCATCGAAGATGGCAGCGTGCGCGGTATCCTGATCGGCGATATGGGTGTGGGCGCCGATGGCCAGCCCAAGGACGGCCATATGCAGGGCATGGAACTGCGCGCCAAATATACGCTTTTTGCCGAAGGTGCCCGCGGCCATCTGGGCAAGCGCCTGATCAACGAGTTTTCCCTTGATGCCGGCCGCGACCCCCAGCATTACGGCATCGGCCTGAAAGAGCTGTGGGACGTGCCTGCCGAGCAGCACGAGCCGGGGCTGGTGCTGCACGGCTCCGGCTGGCCGCTGGATAAAAACACCCACGGCGGCTGGTTCCTCTACCACGCGGAAAACCAGCAGGTGGTGGTCGGGCTGATCATGGATCTGTCCTACCAGAACCCCTGGCTCTCGCCGTTTGACGAGTTCCAGCGCATGAAGCACCACCCGGTACTCAGCCAGCATCTGCAAGGCGGCAAGCGGGTGGCCTACGGCGCTCGGGCGCTGACCAAGGGTGGCTTGAACTGCCTGCCAAAAATGACCTTTGCCGGTGGCCTGCTGATTGGCTGCGATGCGGGCACCCTGAACTTTGCCAAGATCAAGGGCCTGCACACGGCGATGAAATCCGGCCTGGTGGCGGCGGAAAGCGTCTTTGAAGCCCTTCAGGCGGGCGATGAAGGCGGCCAGGAGCTGACCACCTTCACCGAAAAATGGGAAGCTAGCTGGGCCTATGAAGAACTCAAGGCCAGCGCCAGCTTTGGCCCAGCCATTCACAAATACGGCACGGTGGCCGGTGGCGCCTACAACTTCGCCAACCAGCTGCTGGGCAACAAGCTGCCCAACCTGCACGACACCACCACCGACCACGGTGCGCTGAAGCCAGCGGCGGAGTTCGAGAAGATTGACTATCCCAAGCCGGACGGCAAGCTGTCGTTTGACAAGTCGACCTCGGTGTTTCTGTCCAACACCAACCACGAGGAAGACCAACCCTGCCACCTGCAGTTAAGCGACCCGGAACTGCCGATTCGCGATAACCTGCCCACCTACGCCGAACCCGCCCAGCGCTACTGCCCGGCAGGGGTGTACGAAGTGGTGGAAGACGACGCTGGCAACCCGCGTTTCCAGATCAACTTCCAGAACTGCGTGCACTGCAAAACCTGTGATATCAAGGACCCGGCCCAGAACATCACCTGGGTGGCCCCGGAAGGCGGCGGCGGGCCTAACTATCCTAATATGTAGGAATGGGCCCAATAGGTAGTAGCAAAAATACCGGCCGAACAGGCAACAAAAAGCCCCTCAATGAGGGGCTTTTTTGATACCTGACCAAACAATGCTCTGCTTCAGAACAGCAGGCCGGGCAGCCACAGGGCGATTTCCGGGAAGATGACAATCAACGCCAGCCCAAAAATCTGCAGCGCCACATAGGGCAATGCTGAGCGGTAGATATCCACAATGGTGATCGACTTGGGCGCCACCGAGCGCATATAGAAGAGGTTATACCCGAAGGGTGGCGTGAGGTAGGCCGACTGCATGCTGATAATGAACAGCACGGCAAACCAGGTGGTATCAAAGCCAAGGTCACGGACGATGGGAATATACAGCGGTACGGTAATGAACAGGATCGCAAAGTCATCCAGAAACATGCCGAGGGCGAAAAAGCTGACCAGCATGAAGATGATCACCACATAGGGTGAGAGCGAGAAAGCCTGAATCATATCCTCAATCACCATACCGGCCCCCAGGCCCATATAGATGCGGCTGAAGAAGACCGCTGCAATGGCAATCCACAGCAGCATACCGGTGATCTTGGTGGTGCTGAGCATCACATAGCGCAGCAGGTTCCAGTTAAGCCTGCCGCGCAGGGCGGCAATCAGCAGGGCACCACCAGCGCCCACGGCTGAGGCTTCAGACGGTGAAGTGACCCCGCCGATAATACAACCCAGCACGGTAACCACCAGCAGGCCAGGGGCAATGATATGCCGCAGCGAGGCAAGCTTTTCCTGAGTGGTAAAACCTTCCTCTTTCGGGGCCGCTGGCCCTAACGCCGGGTTCAGGCGGCAGCGAATCAGAATGTAGATCATATAGATACCGGCCAGCATCAGGCCAGGCATCAGGCCCGCAGCAAACAGCTTGCCGACGGATTCACGGGCCAGAAAGGCATAGACAATCATCAGCACGCTGGGCGGAATCAGAAAGCCCAGAGCGCCACCTGCCATGATGGTGCCCGTTACCAACCGCTTGTGGTAACCCCGCTTGAGCATGGCAGGTAACGCTATGATGCCGAGGCTGACGGTAGCCGCACCGGATACCCCGGCCATGGCCGCAATCAGCGCACAGATCAGTACGGTACCCACACCCAGCCCGCCGGGGATGCTGCCCATCAGGCGGTGGATCATTTCAAACAGATCATCGGTGATGCCCGAGCGTTCAAGCACCAGGCCCATGAAGATGAACAGAGGGAGCGACACCAGCAGGAAGTTATCCATGGCGCTGTAGGCCGAGGAGAGCAGCAGATCCAGGCCGCCAGGGCCAAACATCATATAGGCACTGCTCATGCCTGAAATCATCAGGGCCCACGCCAGTGGCGCGCCCATGGCCATCAGCACAATCATGGAAAAGAACATGATGCCGGTGATTACGAGGGGATCTAGGCTAGCCATAAGAAAACCCTTTACGCGACACGCTTAAGCCAGCATGCCGGAAGATGATGGTTGAGGGTGGCGTGACAGTGTCAGGTGCTTTCTTCCGGATCCTTGCGCGGATCTTCGAAGGGCACCTTAAACAGCTTGAGCACGGCACGCACAAATTCAGCCAGGCACTGCAGGATCAACAGACCCACGGCTAGCGGGATGGTCGCCTTGATCGGCCACAGGGGCGGACGCCAACTGCTGCGGTTGGAGTATTCGCCGATTTCCCAGGCGCGATAGGCAAAATCCACGGCCATGTCGAATACCACTGCCAGTACCACTATCCCCAGGGCAAACACGATGACATCACAGAACGCCTGCCCGCGGGGTGGCAGCAGGCGATAGATGACGTCGCTGCGAACATGGCTTTGATGACGCAAGGTGTAGCTTCCCGCCAGTACACTGAGCGCACCGAAGAACATGGTGGCCAGCTCGTACCCCCACACCGTGGGGGCATTGAATATGTAACGGGCGGCGACCTCATACAGCAGGACCCCGATGATACCTAACGTCAGCCATGAGATGACCCTTCCGACCCAGTCGGAAAGGCCATCCTGAAAACGTAGATAGCGGGTGACCTTACTCACTCAGCCGTCCTTGCTCTTTGGCGTTGTTGATCAGGATTTCAATCGCTTTGGCATTACGCTCTGAGCGCTCGGCTTCCTCTTCCCAGATCGGCAGGGCGGCTTCGGCCAGGCGGCGGGAATCTTCTTCCGGCAGGGTGGCAAACTGGAACAGCGTCCCTTCGTCGATGATCTTCTGATTACCTTCTTCCAGCCAGTTATGTACATCCAGCAGGTACTGATCAATCGCTTCGGTCAGAATCTGCTGCTGCTCTTCGCTCATGCTTTCCCACTTGCGCGGGTTAACGAAGGCGATTTCAGTCCAGCCCGGGTTGAGCAGGTTGATGTCGGTGTAGTGCTCAGCAACTTCCTGCAGCTTGAGCTGTTCGTATTCGACCGGGCCACCGTAGACAGCGCCATCAATGACGCCGGTTGAAAGGCCAACGTAGAGTTCCTCACCGGGTAGGAAGGTGGTCGGGATATCAAACTTGTCCAGCACGGTGGCAATGGAGCTGGTAGCGCGAATGCGCATGTCCTTGAGGTCTTCCAGACTCTCGACCGGCTCGCGGGTCAAGAGGCCATAATCACTGCCAAAGCCGCGGCCGATTACCTCAACACCCTGTTCGGCATAGGCTTCAGACACCAGCTCTTCGAGGCCCTGATTAGCGAAGATATCGCGGGCTTCTTCAACATTAACCCAGGCACCTGGCAGGCCGCCTTCAATAGTGCCGATTTCAACCGTACCGGGCCAGTAGCTGCCTACCCCATGGGCCAGGTCAATGGTGCCGCGAGCAACAGAATCAACGAACTGGTCGCTATCCACCAGCTCACCACCATAGAAGAACTGAATGCGGATGGAGCCATCGCTGGCTTCTTCAACGCGCTCCTGCAGGTCTTCGGCCATCTGATCCACTTCAGTGCCATAGAAGGTGTGCATGCGCAGGCGCACGGTATCGGAATAGGCGAACTGACTAGCCACGACGGAGGCGGCGATGGAGGTTGCCAGAGCACTTTTGACGAATGTTGAGAGTTTCATAGGACCTCTTTGATGATGCAGTTGGACGTTATAGTTAGAAGACGGCTAGTTAGCCAAGCCATCAAGCTGCCAACTGAGTTAATCACACAGAAAGTGATCATTCCATAAGAATTTCTATAAAATCGTCTAATGTCAACACTATAGAAGTTAGCTTGCTAAACAGTAAGTTAGCCTGCCAGTTAGGTTTAGTCATTCCCTAAAGTAGTTTATTTATCGTTAAAACAGGCAGTTGGCGTATCTTTGTCAAGGTAAGCAAAGCCGATAAATAAGTGGTGCATAACGTTATTCAAACGCTGGCAAGGTGCGGCATAAAAACCTGGATAAAAGGTCTTATGGGGGTGATAAGTGAATCAAGGTTAACTACCTATTATTCTTTAATATAATATTTATATATTTTTAAGTAATTTTAAAAGTGCAGTCTTTAAGCGTTTCACTTCATGCAGCAGGGTTTCTCCCGAGAGCATGCCCACCCCCATGATCAACCCGGAACGTTGATCAGCAGGCGTACAGGCAATGCTCAGCGGGCGCATGACCAGCTGTTCCTTCATCAGCGCATCTACCAGGGCAACATCATTAACGCCATCCTCGAACTCCACGCACAGGCTGATGGCATGGCTGGGGGAGAGATATGCTTCACCTGGGGCAGGCTGCCCAGAATATCGTGTACCACCTGCTGGCGGCCCAGGTATTCCCGGTGGATGCGCTGACACCAATGGTCCAGATGGCCATCAAACATAAAGCGTGCCAGTACCGCCTGATCGAGCATGCGGCCTTCGCGGAACAGCTCGCTGCGCAGGCGGTTGATGGAAGGGGCGAGATGCTTGGGCACCACCAGATACCCCAGGCGCAGCCCGGGAAACATGATCTTGGAAAAAGACCCCACCAGGATATGCCGCTCCGAGCGCGCGGTGTACAGCAGGTTGTTGTGGGTTTCCTCGCCGAACTCGTAGTCATCCTCAATCACATACGCCGGGTTTAATGCCTGGCACAGCTGGCGCTTTTCTTCCAGTTGGGTGGGCACGCTGAGCGGGTAATGGTGCCCGCCCATCAGGTAGGCAAGCTGGGTGGGCAGGGGGTGTTCCGGCAGGCTGTGGCCCTGGCCCGGCCACCAGGGCAGCATGTCCAGCGCCAGGTCAAAGGCGCTGAAAATCTTGCGCGCGCCCCAGTAGCTGGGGGATTCAATCGCCACTCGGTCGCCCGGATCGGTCAGCGCCATGGCGCACAGCTGCAAGCCGTTATGGGCGCCGTCGGTGATGATGATCTGGTCAGTATCGCAGTCAAGCTGGCGCCAGCGCAGCAGAAAATCGCGAATCGCCCGCTTCAGCGGCCCATAGCCGCCGGTGGAGTAGGTCAGCAACAGGGTGTTCTGGGGCACCGTCACGCTGGCGTACAGCTCGCGCCATTTACGCATCGGGAACTGGGCGATATCCGGCACCCCGGGCATAAAGGAGCCGGTCTGGACGAGGCTCGCCCCTGGCCCTGCCAGCACCCGCTTGGCGCGCCGGGAAAGCTGGGTATTGATCGGCGGCAGCTGAGCGGGCTCAGCGGGCTGGCGGGTCCAGGTGCCGCGCCCATGGGCGGTGGCCAGCAAGCCGTCGTTGATCAGGCTGGCCATCGCCCTTGCCAGGGTGTGCCGGGCAACCCCGAAAGCCTCGGCAAGCTGGCGGTGGGGCGGCAGGCGCGTTCCCGCTGGCCATAGCTGGGTTGCCGCGTGGCGCAGCGTCTGCTCTATGCGCACCTGCTTGCTCAGGTGCGGCGACTGCTGGCGGTAATGCTCGGTGAGCCGCTGAATGCTGGCCTGTTCAGGCGTGGGAGCCATATGCGTGCGCCTTCGTTTCACAGTGTGGAATGCACCGCTCGGCAGTCATTGTAATCTGCTTGTCGCCAAATCCCTAAAGTGGTCTGGTTGAACGGCAAAGTGGTGCATTCGCCTTTGCCGCCGAAGGTGCTAGCGTCTATGCCACACAAGGCTGTCCATCAGGGTCGCATTCCTGGCCCGCACTGATGGCTGCCATTACACAAGTTATTAAAAATAAACAGATAACAGGAGATATTCATGGGCTTTATTGATCAGTGGCTGAAAGCCGATGTGCCCGGCCTGGTCGGTAGCGAATGGCGCCACACCGGCACCACCTTTGACGTCGACAACCCGGCTACCGGTGAGATCATCGCCCAGGTAGCGGATATGGGCGCAGACGATGCCCGCGATGCGGTCGCGGCGGCGTATGAAGCGGGCAGCGCCTGGCGCAAGACGCCTGCCAAACAGCGCCATGCGCTGCTGCACCGCTGGTTCACGCTGATCATGGAGCATGCCGACGACCTGGCCCGCCTGATGACCCTGGAACAGGGCAAGCCGCTAGTGGAATCACGCGGCGAGGTGGCCTACGGCGCCTCCTTTATCGAGTTTTTTGCCGAAGAAGCCAAGCGCATGGCCGGTGAAACCCTGCCCACCCACGCCGCCGACAAGCGCCTGCTGGTGCTGCGCGAGCCGGTCGGTGTGGTCGCCGCCATCACCCCGTGGAACTTCCCGCTGGCGATGATCACCCGAAAATGCGCCCCCGCCTTGGCAGCGGGATGCACGGTAGTGATCAAGCCCGCCGAAGCCACGCCGCTGACGGCCCTGGCCGCAGCCTACCTGGCGCTGGAAGCAGGCCTGCCCGCGGGTACCATCAATGTAGTGACCGCCAAAACACCGGCGGCCGTGGGGGATGTGCTGACCAGCGATGCGCGGGTACGCAAGGTGTCCTTCACCGGCTCCACCCCAGTAGGCAAGCACCTGATGGCCCAGTGCGCGAGCACCGTCAAGAAAACCGCCATGGAACTCGGCGGCAATGCGCCCTTTATTGTCTTTGATGATGCCGATATTGATGCGGCGGTCAGCGGTGCCCTGGCATCAAAATACCGCAACGCCGGGCAAACCTGTGTCTGCACCAACCGCTTCCTGGTTCAGGACGGCATCTACGACCGTTTTGTTGCCAAGCTGGCAGAACGGGTGGAAGCGCTGCAGGTAGGTAATGGCCTGGAAGACGGCACCACCATTGGCCCGCTGATCAACCAGGCGGCGATTGATAAGGTGCAGCGCCATGTGGATGACGCCGTAAGCCAAGGCGCCCGCCTGATCTGCGGCGGCAAGCCCCATGCGGCAGGCGAGCGCTTCTTCGCCCCCACGGTGCTGGCGGATGTTACCCCGGATATGCGGGTCGCCACGGAAGAAACCTTTGGCCCGCTGGCGCCGGTTTTCCGCTTCACCAAGGATGAAGACGCCATCGCCATGGCCAACGACACGCCCTTTGGCCTGGCCGCCTATTTCTACGCCAGCGATTACCGGCGCATCTGGCACACCATGGAAGCCCTGGAATACGGCATGGTTGGGGTCAACGAAGGCATTATCTCCACCGAACTGGCGCCCTTTGGCGGTGTGAAGGAATCCGGCCTCGGCCGCGAAGGCTCCCACCACGGCCTGGAAGAATTCACCGAGCTGAAATACGTCTGCGTCGGCGGGCTGTAAACCACACGGCCTGATGGTAGCGGGGATGATCGCCTTTCTGCGCGAGCATCCCCTACCATCATTCCCGAACGCCCCCAGTACTGTCACTCCCGCAAACACCCCAGCACCGTCATTCCCGAACCTCCCCCAGCACCGTCATTCCCGAATGGGGTAATCGGGAATCCACCTTGACCTTTTCAGCCGAAGCCACCCAACCCTAAAGCCACAATGGATTCCCGCTAAAAGCATGCGGGAATGACGGGGTGGTGGGCCACAAACGTAGGGTGGCTTCGCGAAGCAAGCCACCCACTCGCCGCAGGCGAGCGGGGTTACCGGGCAGCAAGCCCAGCTCAACGCCTTTGACGATAGCGTGAAGGTGAATAACGCACAGCATCCCTAATCACCAAATGTAACTTATGGGCTGGCAGCTCGTTTCGGATATTGCGATTTTTGTTTATTTCGAATAGCCTGATGGTAACAATGAAACACGAAAAGCAGCCAGCAATAGCAAGTTCTGCCAGGAGGTCATGCCATGAACACAGCCACCCCGGATACCTTGCCCCACGACGTGGAACTCACCCGTCTGGCCAGGGCCAGCGCCACCGAACTCAGCCAACTGCTCCGTGGGCGACCCGAAAGCGACCGGGCGCATATCAAGCTGGATGGGGCGGATCTAGTGCTGCCTCGTCAGGCGCTGGTGCTGCTGCGTGACCTACTGACCGAAATGGCTCAGGGCAATGCCGTGACTCTTCTGCCGACTCATGCCGAGATAACGACCCAGGAAGCCGCCAACATGCTCAATGTCTCGCGGCCCCATCTGGTCAAGCTGATCGAGGAGGGTGCGATTCCCTTCACCCGAGTGGGCACGCACCGCCGCATTCGCCTGCCGGACTTGCTGGCCTACAAGCGCCAGCAGGAGGAAGCATCCGAGGCCGCACTGCAGGCGCTGGCCGACCAGGCCCAGGATCTGGACATGGGCTACTGATGCGCTTCGTGGTCGTCTATGACGCCTGCGTGCTTTATCCCGCCCCTTTGCGAGATCTGTTGATGCGCCTGGCCACTTCGGGGCTCTACGCGAGAACGAAATACTTATGAAGGGTACAGACATGCGTGATCACTACGACTTTTCCGAATCCGTCAAGAATCCATATGCCAAGAAGCTCAAGAAGCAAGTTACGATCCGGCTGGATGAAGACACCGTTGCCTACTTTAAGGATCTTGCTGAGGAAAAGGGACTTCCGTATCAAAGCCTTATAAACCTATACCTGCGTGATTGCGCTCAATCACACAAGGATCTGAAAATCGAGTGGCAGTGAACAGTTAGCAAGCAGCTTATGTCGAACTGTTCAACGCTCTGGACAAAAAACGGTCTCCATGCTGGCTTGCCGTAGAGCCAGGCGTTATATCAAGCAGAGTTGGAATAGAGATGGTACACGTAGCGGATATTTTCGAGCCCCAGCACCGTCATTCCCGAATGGGGTAATCTGGAATCCACCTTGACCTTTTCTACCTAAGCCACCCAACCCTAAAGCCACAATGGATTCCCGCTAAAAGCATGCGGGAATGACAGGGCGGTGGGCCACAAACGTAGGGTAGCTTCGCGCAGCAAGCCAGCAACTTGACCCTGTACCTCGGCATTCAGCTATTTTGTTGCGCGGTGCGCAATATGCTACTATCTCCTAATGATCAAATCATTTCGTCACAAAGGGCTGAAACGTTTCTACTCGACCGGCAGCACATCTGGCATCCAGCCGGATCACGCCGAGAAACTGCGTATGCAGTTGGCTGCTTTGGATACCGCCACTTCAGTGGAAGACATGAACATTCCCGGTTTTCGGCTTCATCCATTGAAAGGTAAAGACAGAGGGCGATGGTCGATTCGGGTTAATGGAAATTGGCGTATGACGTTCGGGTTTAAGGATGGCAACGCCTACGTTCTTGACTATGAGGATTATCACTAATGACTATGCACAAACCGCCGCATCCTGGGGAATTCATTCGGGAAGTTTACCTGAAGCCTTTTGACATCAGTTCCCGTCAGCTTGCGTCTAACCTGAAGGTTTCGCCCTCTACGCTGTCTCGTCTTCTAAAAGGGGATAGTGGTGTCAGCCCGGAAATGTCTCTGCGGCTATCCAAGGTTCTCGGGCGTACTCCTGAGAGCTGGTTGGCGATGCAGGATATGTACGACCTTTGGTTAGCTCGAAATACTGTCAATCTTGATGAAATTCACCCTCTGGATTTTGATGCAGCGTAACCAGTAGCCGTTGACCAACGCACCTACGCAAACACCCCAACACCGGCATTCCCGAAAGCACCTCAACACTGCCATTCTTGAAACCATCTCATCACCGTCATTCCCGAATGGGGTAATCGGGAATCCACCTTGACCTTTTCAGCCGAAGCCACCCAATCCTAAGGTCACAATGGATTCCCGTTAAAAGCATGCGGGAATGACGAGGGGGTGGGCCACAAACGTAGGGTGGCTTCGCGCAGCAAGCCAGCAACTCGCCGCAGACGAACGGGGTTAGCAGGCGGCGGACAACGATATTGCGCCCATCGAAATGGTGAATAGCAATACCCAAGCCAGGCCTCTCTATAATGCGTACGCAGCAAATTGACGATCACGGTTCTTATCGTGTGTGTTGACTCCGACGTAAAAACCGACTTACGCAAGTGCCGTTGGAGTGCGTTATACTTTTGCTAACCACAGAGGAGCTACCCATGAGCACCCCTTAGATCCGATTGTGAGTGAGTTTGAAACTCAGGAGCAAGCAGATAGCTACAAACGCTGGTTCCGTGAACGCGTCCAAGCCAGCTTAGCTGATTCCCGTCCGGGTATTCCCCATGATGAAGTCATGGCGGAAATGGACGCCTTGATAGATGCAAAACGTCCTCATGCTGCTGGATGCGAGTGCCCTGGCAAGCTCGAACGCATACGTTGACGCTAACGGCTTGCCCCTCGCACGTCTCCGTCAGCTTTGAACTCCCCTAACACCGTCATTCCTGAACTGCCCCCCTCACCGTCATTCCCGAATGGGGTAATCGGGAATCCACCTTGACCTTTTCCGCCGAAGCCACCCAACCCAAAAGCCACAATGGATTCCCGCTAAAAGCATGCGGGAATGACGGAGGTGGGCCACAAACGTAGGGCGGCTTCGCGAAGCAAGCCACCAACTCGCCGCAGGCGAGCGGGGTTAGCAGACAGCAAGCTCAGCACAGCGCCTTTGACGATAGCGACAAAAGTATTATCCCCAGTATCACAAATTACCAATTGTAACCTATAGAAACATGCTGCATTAGCTGATAATGTGACTTCAAAGACGCCAAGGAAGAGCACCTAATGACGCAAGACGCGACAACCACCCAAACATCACTCCGCCAGCCCGGTATATCCAGGTTGGCTTATCAATACGTTGGCAGCCCAATCGCCCAGCTAGCGACACTATCAGTCTGTGTCCCTATCAACTCGGCACATGCCAATAACGACGATCCAGCTCCCTACAGCGTGGTGAACTACCCAGCGTTATTGATTTGGGCAAAACTTGCTCGCGCGCGAATTCTGGATATGTGGCAGGTATATGCTTATGCGCATCTAAAATCAATGGGTTGGAAGAAATGTGGCGCGTCGGATAATACTGTTAAAAGCGCAACGGTGTTCATCCAATATCAGGATGCGCAGTCCAATCACTGTTATGCCTTTAAAATGAAACATGAGTTCTATAAATGAGTGAAATAAACAAACAACATATCAAAAATAGAGTGGAAGATTGGGAGCAACGTATAGAAAGCGTCTTTTCGCTTGTAAAGAATTCGTTGTCTGGCAACTCGGAAATTGAATTTGTTGAAAATAAAACACTACAGATGAATGAGGAGTTGATGCAGAAGTTTGGTGTCTCTCCTGTTTCTTTGCCTGTTCTAGAGGTTAAGCGGAAAGGTGTTCTCGTTGCATCTTTTAAGCCGATCGGATTATGGGTAATCGGTGCCAATGGACGGATCGATATTTTAACTAAAGAAGGTTCTTATATATTGGTTGACCTAGAAGGTAAAGATAAACCATCGGATTGGCGTGTTTACACACCTAAAAACAGGAAGAAAAGCATACCTTTCGATAGAGAATTTGTGCTAGGGCTGATTTAGTCATGGGTATTTTTGACGAACTGGAAGCGCAATACAATGATATTGATAACAAATTTGCATCAATTGAGTTCGAAGCTACCAGTAGAGGTTGGAGAAAAAAAAGAAGAGAAGTATAAAAGGAAGCGAGAACTTAATGATCAGGCATATTTTCTTTTTATGTTCTCTCGATTTGAAGATAGAATAAGGGATGAAAGCTCTCAACTAATAACAAGGAAGCAGACCTTTATAACATCATGGAAGCAACGAGCTGTATGGGATATTCTGCCAAGTGCATCAAGAGGTGAAATGCCGTTCAAGAAGCGCCTAGCTCTGTTGTTAGAAAAAGGTGGAAGCGACTACAATTTAGTTGTTGATTATTATAAAGAGCGTAATTCAATTGCTCACGGTGGTAACTTCATTTCCCCGATAAGTATGCCTAGCGTAATCTCAGAGCTAAAAAGGCTGCACCGGGCAGTCAAGGCATAACAAATTGCTGCACTCGGATAAATTACTCGCTGTGCTCATAATTTACCGGTGAGCAAGGCGTTATAAATACAACGTAAGTAGTTATGCAAAAGTTATCGTGTTATCTACGCCATAACCGTTACAGACGCCTTTCACCGCCTGACAGAGCCTATCGAAAGAGCTATAGGCCGTCAGTGGTAACCAGCGATATTTGATTTCACGCCAAAGAATTTCGATCAGATTCAACTCAGGCGAGTATGGCGACAGATAAATCAGGTGAATACGGTGGGTCATCCAATCAATGATTTTCCGTCGAAATGCCTTGGAGTGATGCATTTTGGCATTGTCTAGCACAACAACAGCGAAGGCATCAGGATCTTTCTGTGCTGCAAATTGGTCAAACGCCTCTATAACCGTTTCACTATTCACCGTGTCCATTGTCATATGATGAAAGAACATCCCTTTTCTGGATAAAAACCTAATACATTCAATCTCTTGCTATGAGAGTAAGCAGTGACTTCCCAGGGTTGCCCTATTGGGCTCCATGCATAAGGCAGTGATGAAGACTGCGAAAATCCAGTTTCATCAAAGAAGTAAAGATCACAGGTGCCGCTGTCTTCCCATTCTTTCAGCGTTGATCAGGCCTTGCGTATTGCGGAAATCTGTCTCGTCACGCCGTGCCTTCAGCGAGTAGCGAACACGTTTACAACTGTTACCGTTTTTTTAGAGCACGACGTAGGGTATCTCGACTGACCACTTTCCCGGTTTTTTCTTGAAACTTGGCATGCAGCACCGGCAACTGATGAGGATGATCTTCAACAAGCTGCTGCAATAACGCTATCTCGCCATCATTGAGAAGGTTTGGCCGCCCGTCGCGGGGTTTGTCTTGCAGACCGTCAATACCGTCTGCTTCCCACTGGGATAGCCATGTCGATACCGTATCGCGCTTGACCCCGAGAATGTCACGAATTTGATTGATCGTGTGCCCTTTATGGCTCAATAAGATGGCATGAGCGCGACGGCGTAAGGCTCGCTTTTCACCGTACTGATAAGCGTTATTTACAATGCGCTGTTGGTCTGGTGTCAAAGAGATGAAGCGTAACGGCTTGGACATGATGTATCTCCTCGTTGAGTTACATCTTTATACCCTATAATTATTGCATAGGCACTTAACCAATGGAGCACCATAGAAAAGCTATGAGAACTGCAGAGTTAACGCCAACAGCACAAAAAATTGACCGTCTTATTAGGCGGATCGATGAGGGCGACATCAAAATTCCAGCTTTTCAACGTGGTTATGTTTGGAATCAAAGCCAGGTAATTGAGTTGTTGGAAAGTGTTGTCGCTGAATTTCCAATAGGTAGTGTTTTGTTGTGGAATACGGAAGAAAAGTTGAAGTCCACGAGAAACATCGCAGGATATAAGATTCCAGAGAGAGGAGAAAACTACCCCGTAAACTATGCGTTGGATGGTCAACAGCGCATGGCTAGTATTTATGGCGTTTTCAGCCAACAAACTGTTCAGGAGCCTGATGATACAGGATATAATCCCAATCCTGATATTTTTGAAATTAGCTACGATTTTATCTCTTCTTCTTTTGTTCCAAACAATGAAGTTAAGAATGCAGACGCGGCTATACCATTGCGGTCTCTGCTTGACGTACAAACTCTGATACCTGCTTTGGGTAGCTTGGATTCAAAATATCATCAAAGGGCTCAATCGCTCGCCTCCCAATTCCTAAATTATGAAGTCCCCGTCGTCACGATTGAAAATCGAAATAGAGAGGATGTCGGTCTAATTTTCGAAAGAATCAATAATACAGGGACAAAGCTTGGCCCCTTGGATTTGATGACCGCTTGGACATGGACCGATGACTTTCACCTTCTCGAGGCCAGCAACAGTTTGTTGGGAGAGTTGGAAGATAAGGGCTTTGGCGGGATTAAGCACAAAGTAATATTGCAGATAATATCCGGAGTTATTCAGGAAACAACTATAAGTAAAAATATTCTTAACCTTAAAGGGGAAGATGTACGCGACAACTGGGATAGAATTGTTGATGCAATAAAGAAAGCCATTGATTTTCTGGCAACTGACTTGAAGTGTCTTCATTTGGACTTTTTACCATATGCAGCAACTGATACCCTTAACCTGCTTTTTTGACTCTATTAAAAGGCCGACTGCACAGCAAATATCACAAGTTAAACAGTATTTCTGGAAAACATCGTTTTCTAATAGATATACTTCTGGTCAGTCAAATGCAAAAATGGACTCTGATATTGAGAGGATTAAGGAAATAGCAGACGGTGAGTCGAACGTCTTTTCGTCTTATGAGTACACCGTTACAGAAAATACTCTAATAAACACAAAGTTTTCGAAAGCAAATCCTTTGACTAGGGCGTTTCTTCTTCTGATGGCGCAATACCATCCTGTTGACCTTGTAAAAAATCAAAGGGTAGATTTAGGAACGTCGCTCGCAAGCTACAACAGAAAAGAATATCATCACGTCTTTCCGCAGGCATACTTAAAATCTAAAAGTGTGCATCATGATGATATTTTTTGTGTCTTAAATTTTTGTTTCCTTTCGTCTGATTCTAATAAGGCGATTTCAAGAAAAGCGCCATCGACATATTTTGAGACATTAGTCCCGCAAGATACCTTTACTGACGTACTATCAAGCAATGTATTGCCAATAAATAAAACGATTTATCAAAAAGATGATTATAAAACGTTCATAGATCGTAGGGCGAGTGAGGTGGTATCTAAAATAGATGAGCTTACCGCCTAAGATGAGTATCTATAACAATCACAGTCACTCGGACACCCTTGTCTACGCTCCTTCGTCGCTTCGGCAAGGGTGTCGGTGCTGTAAGCGTTGAGGCTGTAGGAAAAGGTCTAAGGCCTATTTTGAGTCGAAATTGGACAATAAATAAGCTAAAAATAGGGTCTATTTTTAAAATCTGGAGCACTTATGATTGAAAGCACTCCTAGATTTTACGTAGGAACGCGGTCGGACAAAGGGGCGGGAGTTTTTCTACAGACTCGTTAAGTGTGTACACAAAGAGTGAGTTTTGAAGTTTTAAATAATCTATAAAAATATCACTGGCCTTAGCTGCCCGATTTTCGGTTATCAGTGGAATGCGCCAGCCATAGAGTCTGATGAAGCGAAAAAAGTAATACTGTTTCTCGAGAATAAGTGTGTTCTCAGGTAATGCAATACATGGCGGAGGCGCTTTTATTAGTCTCGGAGGTTGATTCCAGGACCTGCTCTAACAAAGGCTAAATACGGCGACGGTTTTAAGAGGCAAACGAGCAAAGGAGTTGATTGCGGGTGGAGCAGTTCAATTTATTAGTCGGCCTGTTGTTTGGGAGGCTTTATGAGGAGTTCCCTGTAGCTCTACGAGTGACGCCTGCGCAATTTCTCGAGGAAGCAATCGAAGAAGATGATTACGGGGCTCATTCAATTTCGTAGAGTATTTTGAGAGCACCGTAAGGTGGCTCGAGACTGCCGGGTATATTTGGGTCAATCAGGATCTTTCCGACGATGCAGGACCAGAGTTCGATGTCGTGCTCAGTGAGAAAGGATTAGAATCTTTGCGCAGGGTCCCTATATCACTCGAGGGAACGGCATCTATTGGTGAGCGGCTCTCAAGTTTCGGGCGGTCAAAAGCTTCTGAAGCTATTGGTACTCTAGTTTCCCTTGCGATTACGAGCACAGTTAGCGGAGGCAGCATTTCCTCTTAACGGTAGATGTCATTCAAGTTTATGCCCGACCAGGCAATAGTCTTATGGGCGCTCTAGTCGGGCGCCGCTAAGCGCAGCGTAAAGCGCTATATCAATTGCTCCTAAAAAGCTGCTCTTAAGCCATTAACCTCGCTAGCCGCTAATCACCATCAGCCGCCTTCTTCACCACCTTACGCGGTTTCTTTTTCCCGGCCACCGCCGCCCGCTCAGCCTGGATACGTTTCAGCAACGCCTCGGCTGAGTTCTCGCCGCTAATCAGCTCGGGGTTGTCCTTGCGCCACTGCTCGGTAAGCTCGCCGCGAAAGGCCTTGGCGAGTATCGACTGGGTGAGGTTATTAACGCGGGCCAGGGCGTTATTCACCTGCTGCTCGATCCGGTCAGCGTGGGCGAAGAGTTCGTCTACGCGGCGGACGATTTCGGTTTGTTCAGCCATAGATGGGTGTGGCAATAGCATGGATTTTAGCTCCTTTACTCCCTTTAGATTGGGAATCGCAGAGCCTGTGCTATTTGCAAATATTGCTTTTTGAAATTCAGGCGAACGGAATACTAGCTTGAAAAATTTATCATCATAAATATGATTGTTAAGACGAACTCGAAGTAGAGCTTGATTGATAACCCCTGGCTCACTCCCCGTCGGAACTTGAGTTATTCGACCCAAGCTTACGCCAGAACAGCTAATTAGAAAGTCGCCGTCTTTTACCTCAAAAGCTTTAAGTTCTTCAAATTTTTCGGGTGTAATGTAATACCTGACAAATGAACAGTCATCATTAATCGGACAATATTGCTCGTAGACTTTATAACCTGACTCTACAAATATGCTTTTTTTTCAAGGCGCTACCAAAGGGGCCTCTTTTAAAAGAAGTTTTTTTGTCGCGAAGGACTTCCTCCCATGTTATGTCTCCGAATTTTTCGAGAGATCTTCCATCACGCCACTCTTCCGTCAACTTCCCACTGACCGCCGCAGCCAGCACAGACTGACGAAAACGCTTGAGAATCTGCGGAATGCGTTCAAGGCGGGTTTGGGTGGTTTCCACCTGAGCCAGCAGGGTATCGAGTTTATCGGCGATGACTTTTTGTTCGGCTATAGGGGGCACGCTAAATTCAAGTTCTTTTAGAAACTTGAAATGACGTGAGTAACCTTTGTTGGGAATCTCTAGTGATCGGAGCTGGAGATAAGCAAACCGAGGTATAAAGTATGGTTCAGCCTTTAGAATTTTTGTTCCATCTGCCCCTGGTACAAAACTGAAGTCGATCCACTTCACTGCACGAGTATGATCGCCAAAGACAATCAGTGGTTCAGTAACTGAAATCAGTTTTTCAGAGTCATCGACATAGCCGCTAATCTTCCCTTGGCCTTGATCGACAACAGGGTACTTGCCGGTAGGAGTACAATCCTTTGTTTTGACCTTTTTGCCAGTCGTGGATATCTGGGTGAATCCATCTGCGGCTATTATATTTTTCCATTCTGAGGGTTGGGAGTTCATTTACTTCACCTCTCCCATCACTTCCCGCAAAAGCACCTTAGCCCCATCCGCCTCCTCTTCAGCACCAAGCTCCCGCATCAAAGCATCAAGCTCCCCCAACGCCTGCACCAGCTCACCCATAGCCTCACCCGCCAGTACCTCCGGCGCGGGTAGGTTGGCGGCGTCTACGCTGTCGCTGTCTTTTAGCCAGCTGATATCCAACGAGTCGCCCTTGTGCTCGGCAATCCACGCCCGGCTGAAACAGCGCCAGCGGCTGTGAAGCATGCGCTCGTCCACGCCCTGGTTTTCATCCGTGGCCTTGGTGGCTTCCGGCAGCTCGATCTTGTCCGAGTGAAAGCTGTATTCGCCTTCCTGGCGCGGGCTGTCGCCATTGGGGCTTTCGCCATAGACGGCTTCAAACGGCTTCAGGTGCGTTTCACCGAACGGCGTGCGTTTGCCAAAGCTGGGCATATTGGTGCGCAGGTCATACACCCAGACGTTTTCCGTGCAGTACTCTTCCTGATACTTGTCTGCCGCGCTGCCCTTGGTGAAAAAGAGCACATTGGTTTTCACGCCCTGAGCGTAAAAAATACCGGTGGGCAGACGCAGTATGGTGTGCAGGTTGCACTTGTCCATCAGGTCGCGGCGTACCTCGGTGCCCACACCGGCTTCAAACAGCACGTTATCCGGCAGCACCACGGCGGCGCGGCCACCGGGTTTGAGGTTGCGGTAGATATGCTGCAGAAAGGCCAGCTGCTTGTTGCTGGTTTTATAGGTCAGGTCGTCGCGGGTGATGCTGGCATCGCCGCCCTTGCTGGTGCCAAAGGGCGGGTTGGCGAGAATCATATCGGCCTTTTCCAGCCCGGCACCTGCCTGGCCCAGGGCGTTGCCCAGGTGCACCACGCCTTCGTCGTCGCCTTCCATGCCGTGCAGCAGGCAGTTCATCAGCGCCAGGCGGCGGGTGCCTGGCACCAGCTCGATACCCACATAGGCGCGGGTGGCCTGAAAGGTTTTCTGCTCGCCGGTCAGGTCGTAGAGGTCATCGGTGTGGGCCTTGATGTACTCGTGGGCGGCAATCAGAAAGCCCGCCGTTCCCGCTGAGGGGTCCTGAATGCGCTCACCGGGCTGGGGCTTCAGGCAGTTGACCATGGTGTTGATCAAGGCGCGGGGGTGAAATACTGCCCCGCGCCGGATTTGGTTTCGTTGGCGTTCTTTTCCAGCAGGCCTTCGTAGAGATCCCCCAGGCCATCCTGCTGGGCGCTGAACCAGTCGATCTGATCCAGCGTCTTGATCATCTGCTCCAGATGGCGCGGCTCGCGCAGCCGGGTCTGGGCATCGGCGTAGATGGCGCTGATCAGCGGGTCGCTGTGAATCAGGCGCCCCGTGCCGTCGCGGCCACTGGAAAGGCTGAGCAGGATGCGTTTGTAGTCATTCAGCAGGTCAAGGCCGGATTTACCGTTCAGGTCGCTCCAGCGGCAGCCCGCCGGCAGCGGGTGCTTTTTCAGGGTGCCGGCTTCGGTATTCTCATGCACCATCTTGATAAACAGCAGCATCACCAGCTCAGTGACGTAATCCGAGTAGTTGATGCCGTCATCGCGCAGCACGTCGCACAGGTTCCAGAGTTTCTGGACGATATCGTTGTGGGTCATGGGGTTCCGGTGTTTTTTAAGCGCGTTCAAGGAACAGCGCTACATGTATAAAAAGTGGCAAAATCTTTGCACGTTGTGGGCGGCATGTATAGAAAAGCCGGTTTTCTATACATGCCAGCCGACCTATGTCGAAAAAAAGCCCAAAAAATCGACATAGGTTGGGGCTATGTCGATGGCATCAACATAGCCTTCACAAGCCACATCAGGCGCTCTGCTCTGGCCACATGGTCTCGTTCAACTCCTTCAGCACGCTATCCAGCTGCTCGCCGAGTATCTTGTCCATCTGTTTGGCGCCGCCGTCATCGGCAAAGCGCTGGTTGACGAACTCCCGGTCGATAATCACTTCGTGGACGAGCTGCTTGGCCAGGCGCTCCAGCCATTTGCGCTGGTTCGGGGTCCAGTTGTGCTGGGTGAGAATGCGGTCCATGGCGTGGGTGACGCGCTGTTCAAAGGGAATCAGCGCCTCGCCCAGGGCGGCGCGGCGGATGTAGCCGATAATGCTGGCGGCGATATCCTGGTTGGTCTGGTTGCGCACCGCGCTTTGCAGGCGGGCTTCGGAATAGCCGTGGTTATCCAGCAGCAGCTTGATTTCGCGCAGCTGTTCGCGGGTCAGATCGCGGGGCTGGTTGACCACCACTGCTAGCGCCGCCGACTGGTTGAGCTGTTCCTTGATAAAGCGGTTGAATTCGTCCAGGTAGTCTTCCGGTTTGGCATGTTGGCCATAGCTCTGGCTGCGTTCGCGGATTTCGTCGTCGTGCTCGGAGATAATCGGCAGGTGCTCGCTGCCCACCAGGGCTTTGACCTCGGCCAGCTGGTGCAACAGACCGCTGTGCTGCTTGATGAAGGCGGATGCCTGACGCGGGCCTAGCTGATGCAGGTGGCTGTGCAGGGCTTTGGGTTCCACGCCCCAGCTGTGTTCCAGTTCAGCGAGTTTATGCTTCAGCGGTGGGCTGTTGTCGGCTTTTTGTCGGCCTTGCGCAGTACCCGCATGACCTTCTGGCTGAGCTGGTTGAGCACCACATCGGCCTGGCTTTCCTCCGGGTGTCCGCCGGGGCTGGCCAGCGCCTGTTCCAGCTGGTCATCATCAGTGAGTTCTTCTACCAGCTGCTCCAGGGTGATATGCGGGTCTTTGACCAGCGGCTTCATGGTGTTCACATCCTGCAGGGCGGCATAGATATCCACCGGGTCGTAGATGCGGAACACCGTCTTGCCGATCTCATCGCAGCGGCGGGTGGCGCGGCCAATCATCTGTTCGTACAGGATGCGCGAACGAATCCGGCGCATAAACACCAGATGGCTGATGCGCGGTACATCAATGCCGGTGGTGAGCAGGTCGACGGTGATGGCGATATTGGGGTAGCGCTCGTTCTTGTAGCGGCGGATAAGCTGCCCGACCTTTTCGCTCTGGCCGGTGATCTTGGCCACCGCCGCCTCGTGGTAGCTGCCGTTGTAGAGCGCTTTGAAGGCGCTATCCAGCTGGGTTTTCACCATATCGGCATGCAGGTCAGTGGCGCAGAAGATCAGGGTCTTTTCGTCGCCGAAGGGGTCGAGCTCCTGCACCAGCTGTTCGCAGATCACCCGGTTGAAGTTTTCGTTGATCACCCGGCGGTTGAAGGCGTCCACCTCAAAGTTGAGCTCGTCTTCCAGCTCGGTGGTGTCGATTTCGCCGGTGCGAATGTTGAGCGTGTCCACCGGCTTGCCTTTTTCGAAGGTGATGCCGTTCTGGGTCAGCAGGGTTTCATAGCGGATGGGCGGTTCGTGGTCGATCAGCCAGTCGTCGGCTACTGCTTCACGGTAGGAGTAGGTGTAGACCGGCTTGCCGAAAATCTCGCTGGTGTGCCTGGCCGGGGTGGCGGTGAGGGCAATCTTTACCGCATCGAAGTAATCCAGCACCCGGCGGTAGCTGGAGAGGTACTGCTGGGAATCCCGGGTGGCCAGTTCGCCTTCGGTCATTTCCTGGTCGAGGGTGTAACCGCGGTGGGCCTCGTCGATGATAATGCAGTCGAACTGATCAATCGGCGGCGCTGCGTCGCTCATGAAGATGCGCTTGACCATGGCCTGCACGGTGGCCACCTGAATGCGGGTTTCCGCCTCGGCGGCCATATCGCCCAACTCCGCGACGTTGTAGATCTTGCTGAGAGTGTGGTTCTGCTCCAGCGGCGCTTCATTAAAGGCATCAAGGGCCTGCTGGCCGAGGGCGGTGCGGTCGACCAGAAACAGGATGCGCTGGAAGCGTTCGGCTTTCAGGAAGCGGTACATCAGGCCGATGATGGTGCGGGTCTTGCCGGTGCCGGTGGCCATGGCCAGAAGTGCGGTGCGCTGGCCGTGGGAAAGGGCATGTTCGGTGGCGGCAATGGCCTTCTGCTGGTAGTCACGCAATTTCAGGTAGCCAAAGGGTTCGGCCTGCAGGCGTTTTTCAGCGTCTTCCCTGTCGCGCTGGAGCATGTCCAGCAGGCCACCTGGGGTGTGAAACCGGGGCAGGGCGCGGCTTAAGTGGCTGGGGTCGCGAACATCGCGGAACCAGGTGCCAGAGGTCTCCGCCAGCTGCGGCACATAGGGGCGACCGTTGCAGGAATACACAAAGGGCACATGATAGTGGCTATCTTCCTCGGCAGGCCAGGCGATGGTGCGGCCGATCAATTCCCAGGCGGCGATTAGTGGGGCGTCGACCTTGAGGCCTTTGCTGTAGCGTTCGGCCTGACGGATCTTGCCCGCCACGTTGGTGTTTTCTTTTTGGCTTCCACCACGGCAATGGGGGTTAACCCGGCAAACAACACGTAATCAGCCCGGCCACGCTGTTGAGCGTCGCTCTGGGTGGGCCATTCGGCAATGGCCCGGTAGGTGCCTTTTTCCGGGCGGGCCCCTTTCTGGTAGGTGATCTCCTGGCTGTCGGCTTCCCAACCGGCATCCTGCAGCTGTTGGTCAATCAGGATGCGGGTGACTTCTTCGCTCATCACCAGGCTATAGCTAGCCGCCTGAGTCTTTCTGGCCACCTGCTGGCGCTGCTGGTCGGCACTCTGTGCGTCCTGTTGGGCCAGCTTGTGTTGCAGGGCGCTGATTTTCTGCTCGTAGGCGGTTTGCTGCTGGCTCAAGGCCTGTTCGTGCTGGCGGGCCTGCTTGGCCAGGGCGCGGGATTCTTCATCCATGGCCAGCGCCAGGGCTTCGTATTCGGCTTTTTCTTTCTCGATCAGCTGGCTGAGCTGCTGGCTGCTGTCCAGCTCGCTGTTGGCCTTTTGCAGGTCGTGGCGGAGCTTTTCGATATCGCTCTGCAGCTGGCGCAGCTGGGCGCTGGGGTCAGCGGGCGGGATAAAGGGGCCGGGCTTGAATTGAGCACCCGCTTTGCCAAAGGAACGGTGAAACCAGATGGCCAGATCGCGGGCCACCCTGAGGCCACTCATGGCCTCTTTATGCTGGGTGCGAAACTGGTGGGTGGCCTTGTTACCTTCAACCCGCAGGATGTGGAACAGCTCCTTGATCTGCGGTTCCAGGCGCAACTCACGGTTCAGGCGGTAAAGGAGCTCCGCCTGGGTGGTCTGGTCATCAAAGGGGATACCGGAAAGGGCGGCTAGATGCTGGGAGAGCGCCTCGCCCAGCTGGCGCAGCTTGATCAGGGTGGTGTTGGGGTCGCTGGCAAAGGCACGCTCAGCGGATTCCGCCAGCTCCACAAACAGAGCATTATGCTCGTTGAGAAACGCGAAGTTCTGTGATGTCGGGTTGCTGGCTGGCACACACGGCTCCCTTTGCTGTCGCACTTGTCCATTAATCAAGATGCTTCAATGTATGCTGCCAGCTTAAGCCTTTATCCGGTTCAGGTGAAATGAATAGCCTGGGTGTAAACTACTGGCATGGCCTCGCATAGCAGGCCACGAGGCGCATGCCATGTGCGATTATTGAAGAGTGTTGCCCTCTTCGATCATGCCTGTGCCAACGCTTTCGCCGTCCTTGAACCATTCCAGCTGGTTACCATTGATCTCGGCTGCATAGCAGCCGTAATCGGTGTCGGGGTAGCAGACACCGTCTTCGGTGATCTCATAGTTACCTCCACCGGAGGCATCTTCGTAGGTGCCATCCTCGGCGAAGTAGCTGTTATAGATGCCTCCGCCCATGCCCCCTTGAAGGTATTGCCGACCAGCGCCGAGCGCACTTCCTCCTCGCTGGACGCGGCCATGGCCGCCGTGGTCATCGTGCCCATTACAACAGCCGCTGCAAACGCGCTTCGTGCCATCATGGATATGCTCATCAAGTATCTCCCGTCTGAACGTTCAATGGATTGACCGTGTTTCAGTCAGACGCTCCGTCGATAGACTGGGCTATCAGGCGGCCTACTTAAAGTTAGCGCCACGGGTACAGTCAATACATTCCTGTACAGGATGTCCAGGCCTTGTTTAATATTTGTGATGGATTTGACGGCATTTCTGTGATCTTGTGCACTCGAAAGAACCTGCTTCCTGTGGTCCTGTTGCGCTTTGTGACGCTCATCGAATCGAGTTCGTGAAAGACGTTCGAGGATAGACACTTGCCGAGTGGGTTGATTGATTTTATTGAAAATATACGTGGGGTTCCTCAGGTCTTAAACACCGCCAATACGTTCGTTCAAAAAGGAGAAAGCCATGACACATCAGGAATGGGTAGCGCAGTGCATCGAGCTTGCTCTCGACAACGCTAAACAGGGGCAGGCGCCTTTCGCCGCTCTGGTAGTGCAGGATGGTCATTTGGTCGGAACAGGCGTCAACGATGTAAAAGCTACTCAAGACGTGGCCGGTCATGCCGAGATTCGGGCGCTTCAGGCTGCTGCCAAGTACATGGGTACCAGGCGCTTAGCGGGATGTGTGCTCTATACCAGCTGCGAGCCTTGCCCCATGTGTCTGGGTGCCATTTACTGGAGTGGCATCACGCAGGTTTATTACGGGCTCTCTGTCGCGGAGCAGGCGGCATTCGATGAGCTTCCAGCGTTTCAGTACGCAGAATTGTGCCGCGTTGCCCATGAACGCCGTGTTCAGATGGTGCAGGCCACCCCCGATAACATAGATCCTCGTCGCCCCTTTAACCATGCGTACAGCGCCGGAGCGTAGGCACCAGCGCTGGCACATTCTATGTGGAGAGGCTCAGGCTTTGTGGCTATGACGCCACCGCGCCACAAGGTCAATCAATGACCATTTTCCCTGCAGCCAGGGTGACAAGCGCATGGAGAGGGGAATAACAGAAAGCTTCACCCAGGCTTTTCCTGCTCCCGGTAGAGCGCTTGACCAAGTGCTGAGAAATACCTCTCGAAGGCCTGATTAATTTGCTGGCGCTGCCGTCCCTGAGGGTATAAGCCCGCATGAGCCTCATCGGACTGGATAGTGCCGTTCACCAGGAAACGGTTGCCGGGCTGGCAATCTTCCACAAAGGCTTCGAATGCCCGGGCACACATCTCCTCAGGCCTGGCGTAATACAGTACTTTTAACTGGTTATCGGCTTTCTGTGACGCCTCAAAAAGCTGACTGGGTGCGGTGCCATCATCGGTGAGTAAGACCGCCTTGAGGCAATCGGCCAGCCGCTGATTGAGAGGGTGGCGCCTTTGCGCCGTTCCTTCCAGCCAGGCACTGGAGGCGAACTGAAGAGGGGCGGTATGAAGAAAGGCTTTCGCCCCTATGTAGTGATCAAACGCGTGAAACCATTCGTGGGCCAGGCTTCCGGCACCGGCATTTTTGGCCAGCGCCAGCTGTCGGCTGGCAGGTAAATAATGCGCGGCCACACCCAGCTGGCCTCCGATGCCATATTGCAACCCCAGGGTGCCACGCAGGGACACCAGGTGTTCCGGGCCCTGGAGTGCCGCCATTAAATCTTCCAGTGCGTGCAGGAAATAACCGGCGGCACGATCACGCTCAGCCGGTGTGACCCAGCGTCCGATTTCGATACTTCGAAAATCAAATCGGCGTCGTATCGTGACGAAGGAAATATCCGCATGAGCTGTCATGAATGTCTCCTTCGGCTTAATGAAGGCACCGCCTTCGGTACGACGACTTCATGCCAACGCAAACGAGCAGATTTTTTGAACGGCTATATTAACACGCCAGTCGTTTATATATTCTACAGCGGCCTATAGCCGTGGGACAGGGCGTATCCTGAGCAACCTGTTTGATTGCCGGATGAATATGCAGTGGGCGATGCCAGGCACGTCCGAAGGAATCCTTTATGTACACGGGAGAGCAACATCTGATGAATGATCTGCACGAACATGGCGTTGGCCTTGATGCCAGCGTAGAACGTCATACGGAATCTGAAGCCATTGTGGATACTGACAGTCGCTCTGCGGCTGTTGACGGTCATGAGTATCCCGCCTTATCCCTGGAAGAGGTCACCCCACGGGTGGACGATATTCTGGAAGCGGCCAAAACCCTTACCTCGGCAGCAAAAAAGCGTGAGAAAAATCTTGTTGAAAAAGAGGAAGCCGAGCAGGCCGCAAGGGCGCTTCAAAAAGAGGCCAATGATGCCTTTGAGGCCCGCCTGGCAAAACGGGTGACAGCGGAGATGCGCAGCTTTGAAGAGGTTCAGAAGGACGTATTGAAAGCATTGAAAAAACTCGACAAGGCAGTGGAAAGCGCTGATGAAGAAACGGAAAAATCACAGGGCGCTTACAAGGAATTGCTGAGCATTATTACTCCGCCAAACTAAGCGCTTTAAGCAAACGGGGAAATATATGCGTACTAATGTATCCAGCAACGCCGTTATCAGCTTACCCCAAGCGATGGCGCATTCCGGTGATATTCTGACAGCCGCCCAGAAGCTCGCATCAGCGGTACATAAGGCGCGCAAGAAACGCCTTGAGGAAGAACAGGCCCGCGAATTGGCAGAGCGGCTTCGTCACGAAGTGAGAGAGGCAATCAAGGCCTTGCCGGAAGGCGATTACTCGGGGCATCTTCACATTGAAAAGACAATCCAGAGGGAACTGGTAAAAGCGAACAATGACGTTGACCGGGCTATTGATGGGGCGAACAGGCAGGCAGAGAAGTCTGAACAGGCTTATGCGGATCTGCTAGCCGTACTTTTGAACAGCCGCGCTGGCCAGTCAGGCTGACTGTTAGGGGCTGTTGACGTTTCATCTTCAACCAAAAACGGCCACTTGCTTTATTAGCTAAGTGGCCGTTTTCATTGAATTCTTTGGTCGGAATAGCAGGATTCGAACCTACGACCTCTGCCTCCCGAAGGCAGCGCTCTACCAAGCTGAGCTATATTCCGATGCGTTGCGGTATGTGCCGTTCAACGGAGGAGGATAATACGGGGCGGTGTGGCTTTTTTTCAAGCCCTGTTGGCTGAAAACTGTTGATTATAACGCCAGCTGTTGTTGCTCTTGATCAATTCTTGATCAGGTGTCGCGGTCTACGGCGAGGCGGGCAAGATGTGCCATGGTATCGCGGAAGGGACTAGGGGGCAGGGCGTCCAGCTGTGCCAGAGCCCGGTCGGCCATTTCATCAGCGCGGGCACGGGTGTAGTCCAGGGCGCCGGTGGTGTGCACAATCTCAAGCACTGCATCCAGCTGCTCCAGCCCGCCTTTGCGAATCACCTGACGAATCAGCTTGGCCTGTTCGGGAGTGCCGCGTTCCATGGCGTTGATCAGTGGCAGCGTTGGCTTGCCTTCGGCCAGATCGTCGCCCACGTTCTTGCCCATGGCATCCGCGTTGCCCTGATAGTCCAGCAGGTCATCCACCAGCTGAAAAGCTAGCCCCAGATAGCGGCCATACAGCTTCAGGGCTTCTTCCTGTTCGGGGGTGGCGTTGGCAAGCACGGCGCCGCTGTGTGAGGCGGCTTCGAACAGCATGGCCGTCTTGCCCTGAATGGTCTCGAAGTAGTCGGCTTCAGAAATGCTCGGGTTGCCGATATTGGTCAGCTGCTGCACTTCGCCTTCAGCAATGGTGCAGGTGGCGGCAGACAGGATGGCCATGATGCGCATGGAGCCTACATCGACCATCATCTGAAAGGAGCGGGAATACAGAAAGTCACCGACCAGTACGCAGGGGCGTTGCCCCAGGCGTCGTTAGCAGTTTTCTTGCCGCGCCGCAGGTGCGACTCGTCGACTACGTCATCGTGCAGCAGGGTGGAGGTGTGCATGAATTCAATCAGGGTGGCGAGCAGGATATGTTTATCTTCCTGATAACCAAGCGAGCGCGCTGCAAGCAGGACCATCAGCGGGCGAAGACGCTTGCCGCCGCTTTCAATAATATATTCGCTGATGGTCGCTACCAGTGGCACTTTGGAGCTGAGCTGTTCAACAATGGTGCGGTTAACCGCGATGAAATCATCCGCCACCACGGCGTGCAGCGGGGCAGGAGAGGAGCTGGCAGGCGAGGTTGGAGAAGCGTTCGCAGTCATTGATTCATTCATCGCGGCAGGTGAAAGTGGCGACAGCGCCAAATAGAGTTGATGTCATGCTATGGTCAGCTCTGTTGGCCGTCAAGCCGTGTCAAAAAAGCCAGCCATTGACAACGGCCAGAATAGTTGTAGTACGCGGGTAAAGTCGCTATAATTCGCGGCCCGCTCATCATGCTCCCTGTCAGATGGCTGCCGAAAGGGGCGCTACTCGCAGCAGGTCGATCAAGAGCCACGCAGATGAGCGCCGTGGCAATGTGCCGCGGCATTTATAAGCCGTCTCGGAGAGAAACATGTACGCAGTCATTAAAAGCGGTGGTAAGCAGTACCGCGTTCAGGAAGGTCAGACACTGAAGCTCGAGAAGCTGGAAATTCCGACCGGCGAAATCATCGAGTTTGACGAAGTTCTGCTGGTAGCAGACGGTGACGACGTTACCGTTGGCGCTCCGCTGGTTGAAGGCGCTAAGGTATCCGCTGAGATCGTTGATCATGGCCGTGCCAAGAAGATCAACATCATCAAGTTCCGTCGTCGTAAGCACAGCATGAAGCGTCAGGGCCACCGTCAGTGGTTCACTGAAGTCAAAATTACCGGAATTTCTGCGTAAGCAGTCATTTTCTAGGTTATTTCCTTTGTAGGAGGTTTTTACCATGGCACATAAGAAGGCAGCGGGCTCCACGCGTAACGGCCGCGATTCCGAATCCAAACGTTTGGGTGTGAAGCTTTTCGGCGGTCAGGCCGTCGCTCCGGGTAACATCATTGTTCGTCAGCGCGGCACCAAGTTCCATGCGGGCGCGGGTGTTGGCCTGGGCCGTGACCACACGCTGTTCGCACTTGACGAAGGCGTTGTGAAGTTCGAGACCAAAGGCCCGAAAAGCCGCAAGTTCGTCAGCGTTGTTTCTGCCTAAGCATTTTTGCCAGGCAAGACGTTGAACAGGAAAAGCCCCGCTACGGCGGGGCTTTTTGTCTGCTAACGTCATTGACGTTTGAAGCCCGCTTTTAGCGGATGCGCAGGGCAGACATCTGGAGGCAACCGGCGGCGAAAGCGGCCAGGAGAATATTCCATGCAATTTGTCGATGAAGCTTCAATCATTGTTGAGGCCGGCAAAGGCGGTAACGGCTGTTTAAGCTTTCGCCGCGAAAAATACGTACCCAAGGGCGGCCCTGACGGTGGTGACGGTGGCCACGGTGGCAGCGTCTACCTGATTGGTGATGATGCGCTGAACACCCTGATTGATTTTCGCTTTCAGCGTTTCTACAAGGCTGAAAACGGCCAGGGCGGTATGGGTCGCCAGATGAGTGGCAAGGCAGGGGAAGATCTGCACGTCAAGGTGCCGGTCGGCACTACGGTGATTGATGAAGATACCCTGGAAGTGATTGCCGACGTGACCGATATCGGCCAGGTGGTACTGGTGGCGGAAGGGGGCGTCGTGGCTTGGGCAACATCCACTTCAAGTCTTCCACCAACCGGGCGCCCAGGCGCACAACGCCGGGCACCGAAGGCGATCGCCGCAACCTGCGCCTGGAAATGAAGGTGATGGCGGATGTTGGCCTGCTGGGGATGCCCAATGCGGGCAAATCGACGCTGATTCGTGCAGTGTCGGCGGCCAAGCCCAAGGTGGCCAACTACCCGTTTACCACCCTGGTGCCGAACCTGGGTGTGGTCAAGCTGGGGATGCATGAACACTTTGTGATGGCCGATGTACCGGGCCTGATTGAAGGCGCCTCTGACGGCGCGGGCCTGGGATTGCGCTTTCTCAAGCACCTGACCCGTACCCGTTTGTTGCTTCACGTCGTGGATGTCGCGCCCTTTGATGAATCCGACCCGATTGAAGCCGCACAGGCCATCGTGCATGAGTTGGGGCAGTTTTCACCGGCCCTGGCGGAGCTTCCGCGCTGGCTGGTGCTGAACAAGTTTGACCTTCTGCCGGAAGATGAGCGTGAAGCGCGCGCCCAGTCCATTATTCAGGCGCTGAACTGGGAAGGTCCAGTGTTTCGTATCTGTGCCATCAGCGGCGAGGGTACTGATGCTCTGGTGCAGGCGGCGCACCGTTGGTTGACCGAGCAGCAGCGTCTGGAGCACGAAGACGAGGAAGCCCATGCCCGTGAGCAGGAAATGCGTCGGCGTATGGAAGAGGAGTCGGTGGCACGTACTGAAGCGCGGCTGGGTCGCAAACGCAAACCCCGTGACGCGGATGACGATGATTTCGATGATGATGACTATGATGTGGATGTGGAATACGCACCCTGAACACCTTGCATCATAGTGAGGGAAGCGACGGTATGGGAGAAAGACTGTGAGCGAGCATGAGCTGGGGCGGGAAAGTCTGAGTCGCGCGCGCCGCGTCGTGGTCAAGATCGGTAGCGCCCTGTTGACCAACGACGGGCGTGGCCTGGATACCGATGGCATCGGTGGCTGGGTTGACCAGATTGCCGAGCTGCATCAGCGCGGTGTTGAAGTGGTATTGGTCTCGTCAGGGGCCGTGGCGGCGGGCATGGTGCGCCTTGGCTGGCAGGCACGGCCAAGTGCGGTGCATGAGTTGCAGGCCGCCGCTGCAGTGGGACAGAACGGCCTGACCCAGTGCTATGAGCAGCATTTTGCCCGCCACGGTATTCTGACCGCCCAAGTCCTGCTGACTCACGATGACCTTTCCAACCGCAAGCGCTACCTGAATGCGCTCTCGGCCCTGCGCACCCTGGTGGAAATGCGGGTGGTGCCGGTGATCAATGAAAATGACACCGTGGTGACCGACGAGATCCGCTTTGGCGACAACGATACGTTGGGGGCGCTGGTCGCCAATCTGCTCGAAGCCGAAGCGTTGTTCCTGCTGACCGACCAGGAAGGCCTGTTTGATGCCGACCCTCGCCACCATGCAGACGCTCAACTTATTGCCGAAGGCTGGGCCGATGACCCGCGTCTGGTAGCGGTGGCAGGCACCGGTGGTGCGTTAGGGCGCGGTGGCATGAGCACCAAGGTGCGCGCTGCCCAGCTGGCCGCGCGCTCCGGTGCTGTCACCGTGATTGCCAGTGGCCGCCAGCCGAATGTTTTGACCCGCCTGATGGCCGGTGAAGCCCTGGGCACCCTGCTGCGCCCTGAGCAGGCGCCGATGGCCGCGCGCAAGCGCTGGCTGGCGGGCCAGCTGCAGGTGCGCGGTTCGCTGGTGCTGGACGCCGGTGCGGTCAAGGTATTGCGTGATAAAGGCTCCAGCCTGCTGGCGGTCGGTGTGCGTGAGGTGCAAGGCAGCTTCAAACGCGGCGATATGGTGCTCTGCGTGGATGAGCAGGGCACTCGGGTAGCCAAAGGGCTGGTCAATTATGGCGCGGACGAAGCGCGTCGGCTGGCGGGTAAACCCAGCCACCAGATCGAAGCCATTCTGGGTTATGTTGAGGCCCACGAGCTGATTCACCGCGATAATCTGGTGATTGTCTGATCCAACCGGCTTGAGGCTGGTTGGCTAAGGCGGCGCTGGGAGCGGGATATGCGTTGGCCACTGATTGGGCACAATAAAAATACGTGTTGTCTGGTCGTCGGCAGGGGTATAGCACATCAGCTGCTGCGGCCAGCGCTTTGGGCCTGTTTGCTTTTGGTCTGCGTATAGGTGTGTCTGCTCTACAATCTCTGCCAGGGAGTGCCATTGCTCCAGCGGCGGTGGCGCCAGCCAGTGAGGTTTGGTCAGCCAGGTGGCCAGAGTGTCCGGTGCAAGACTTGCGGCCAGCGCTGGCCAGTCGCTGGCATGGCACCAAATACCACGACGATGTTCCGGCGTAGCCCCTTCCGGTGGCGGTAAATCCGCATGCCACGGGTAATAAAGAATGCCTGGCATGGCCATCTGATGCGCTATTGCCACAGGTTCGGGGCCGTTATTTGCCAGGCTGTCGCGCGGGGTAAGCCAGTGGCGTAAGGCGCGCCGGGCGTCTGCCGTGGTGGAAAGCGGCAACTGGCGATGCTGCATGTGGTAGCGCTTGATATCGAGGCTGTCGAATCCGCCGGGGCCAATCCAGCGGCTCTGGCTATCGGCGGCCCCCGGCCCGTCCGGTAACCCCAGATAAAACTTGATGGCCACTTCAAGATGAATGGGCGTGGGGTTCTGGCAGGTGCGGTAGAGCATATCCAGCTCACCGCGGGTATTGCGCTGGGCAAAGATGCGTACATTGCGGGCCAGTAGCCGCGTGCCAGGAGCGTGGTCAAGCAAGTAATGCCACAGCCGTTCATGGTAATGGCCCATCCGCGCGTGGCGCAGTTCACGCAGTGGCAGATGATGTAGGGCATCCTGCTGACAATGCAGCCAGGCATCAATATCAGCCGATGACTGCAAGCCCAGGGTTGCAAGGCTCGGGCGCCCGGGAATATTCCCCAGCGTCACCAGATCCGGCGCGTTCAGCAGCCAGGCCATATCGCGCATCACGCTACTGCGCCAGCCTGATGGCACGCCTTCCAGTGTGGCAGAGTGAGTGTGTCCGCCTGTGTCATCCTGTGGCAGGAAAAAGTGTCTCAAAAGGCTTGCCTCCTGTAGCACCATCACCGGCGTAGCCGCTGGCCAACGCCGATGATGGTTGAGGTTATCCTGCCACTAATGCCCGGTGTCAGTCACGTTCGATGTGGCTGATTTGAGCAGCACCCTGGCGTAGCCTGATTTCAAGCTCGCGCCCATTGGCATCCCGGCCTTCAATGTCGATCATACCGCTTTCGTCAATCGCGATTTCTTCAAAGGTTGTCATGCCTTCTGAGCGGGCGAGCTCAAAGGCTGAACGCACCTCCTCGTCACTCATGCCCCAGGCACCGGTGATCAGGCGTTCGCGTTTTTCACTTAGAGTGTCGCCGTTTTCCAGATCAAAACGAACCTCGGCGTTCCATTCATCATCCAGCCAGCCTTCTACTTCAGCCTGCCCCGGGCGTTTGATTTCGATTTCTTCAAGATAGGTAAACCCATAAGCGGAAGTCCGTTCAAGAATGTGGTCGATGCGGTTGATATCCATGGTGTCGTCCGCCTGGGCAGTGCCGATAAACAGCAGGGCCGCGGCGGGGATCAGCAGAGCTTTCTTGATAGAGGTCATCATATTCTCCTTGGGTGAATCAAACGTCACGCATGTGGATTGAAAGGAACGTCAGCGTGACCGTGATCACTGTTATAGCACTGCTTGGCTTACCTGGAGCTGACACCTGGGTTCATCGACGGTTCATGTTCCTTTTGGCATGCTGAGTAAATGATGAGATTTGATCACTACCTTTATCGCCGTGCCCTGAAGGGCGGCCTGCTTGCCTTGGGGTGCCTGCTTTTTCTGCCTCCCCGTGGGCAGACCAGCACTGGCATTCGCTGCATGATGATGTCCAGCGAGGTGAAGTGGTGCCCCTGGAAAATATTCTGGACTGGCTGGAAGCGCACTATATCGGCGACGTGCTGGAAGTGGAAGTCGAACGGGATGACGGTGAGGTAGAGTATGAAATCAAGCTGCTCGGTGAGCGGGGCCAGATTGTTGAGTTCGAGTTTGATGGCCACACCGGCCAGCTGATGGAAATCGAGGGAGTGCACATTGATGCCATGCGCAGGCCGTGATGCGCCCTCTAAGGAGGATGTCATTTGAAATGCCTGTTGGTAGAAGATGACCTGGCTTTGGCGGGGGCGCTGATGGATGTTCTGCGTCAGGGCGATTGGCTGGCGGAATCTGCCGCCACCGGCCAGGAAGCGGATTTCCTGGTGCGTACCGAAACCTATGATGCTGTCATTCTTGATCTGGGCTTGCCCGATGGTGACGGCGTGCGCTGGCTGAGTGCCTGGCGAGAAGGCGGAATCAACCTGCCTGTGTTGATCCTGACCGCCCGCGAGCGCTGGGCTGACAAGGCGGCAGGATTTTCCGCCGGTGCCGATGATTATGTCACCAAGCCTTTTGAAGCCGCTGAAGTGCTGTTTCGCCTGCATGCGCTGGTAAGGCGTAGCCACGGCCATGCCCATCCGCTGCTGAGCGTGGGTGAGTTGACCCTCGACACCCATACTCAGCACGTTGCTCTGGCCAGTCGGCCGGTGTCGCTAACCGCCCAGGAAACCCGCTTGCTGTGCTATCTGATGCAGGCGGCGCCCCGCGTGGTTAGCCGTACTGAGCTTTCCGAGCATGTGTATGATCGCGATCATGAGCCGGATTCCAACGTGATTGACGTCCAGGTCAGCCGTCTACGCCGCAAACTGGGAGCCTGGCGGATTGCCACCCTGCGTGGTCAAGGATATCGGTTGCTGGCGGAGCCACTTGATACGCCATGACGCGACCTAGCCTGACTCACTATCATCGTCGCTGGAGGCGGCGTTCGATTGCCAGCCGTTTGCTGCTCGCTGCCTTATTGATCGTGGGCCTGGCGCTCCCTGCGGCGGGTATTTTGCTGTCCCAGCATTATCGTGAAGCTGCCACGCAGGGGTTTGATAACCGCCTGACGGCAGTGCTTAACGTTCTGTTGGCCGGGGTGGAAGTTGATCCGCAGACGGGCAAGCTGATGATGGATCGTGCGCTGGGCGATCCGCGCTTTGAGCAGGTGTTCTCAGGCTGGTACTGGCAGATCAGTGATGGCGGCGAGCGTACTCTGACCTCACGTTCGTTATGGGATCAGCGCCTGCCCGTGCATAGCGGTGAAAAAGCCGCGAATACCCTGAGCGGCCCGCGCGAACAAACCTTGCGGATGGTTGAGCGCGTTATCCAGTTGGCGTCGCTGCCATCTGTCCTGCATGTCAGTATCGCCGCCAGTGATGCGGAACTGAACGCTGATATTCACTCCTTCAGCCAATGGTTATGGGCTGGGCTGGCCGCATTGGGGGCGTTTTACTGGTTGTGCTGGCGCTGCAGGTTCGCTGGGGGCTGTCCCCACTGCGCCGCTTGCGCGCTAATCTGCAAGCCATTCATGACGGACGCGCCGAGCAGCTGCCCAATGACTTTCCGGATGAGTTGAATGCCCTGGCCAGCGCAATGAATGCCTTGCTAGCTAGAGATCAACGCCTGATTGAGCGAGGGCGGCATACAGCAGGCAATCTTGCCCACGCCCTTAAAACCCCATTGAGTGTGATGCGTTTGCAGCTCGCCCAACTGCCAGAGGCCCAGCGGCCTCGCTGGGAGGCAGAGCTTGCGCGTATTGATAATGCCGTTCGTCATCACCTGGCAAGAGCATCAGCGGTAGGGGAAGGTGCCCGCATAGCCCCCTTGAAGCTATCCACCACCCTTGCACCTATGCTTTCAGGCCTTGCCAGGCTGGCCCAGCGGCGCGGGCTCACACTGTGCTCCCAATGGCATGGGGAACGCTCTGTCTACCTTGATGAGCAGGATGCCCAAGAGCTGGTTGGCAATCTTCTGGATAATGCGCTGCGCTGGGCAAGCCATGCGGTCATGATGGAAGCTGCCTGCCAGGGGAAGTGGCTGACCCTGCAGATCAGCGATGATGGCCCCGGCATGACGGATGAGCAATGCCAAGCCGCCTTTGAACGCGGCAGCCGCCTTGATGAGCGGCGCTCGCAGAGCGGTTTAGGGCTTTCCATCGTGGCAGATCTGGTGGCACTCTATCAGGGAGAATTGACGCTATCACGGGCAGCACAGGGAGGGTTGCAGGTCACCGTGATGTTGCCTGTCGTAGCACAGCCTTGAGGGTTTCCATGCCTGGATCAGAACAGACACCTTTATTTGCGCCAACCCTATCGACACAAACGCCGTCGACAGACACCCTGCCAGATATTCTGGTGGGGCCCTTGCTGCGTAGAATAACGTCAGGCCGCTGGGTGATGTGGTTAGTGGCCTCTCGGGACGTGAGACTTCAGCTCAAGTTACAGCCTGAAAGTCAGCCCGCACGACACTACGCGCTTGAAGATGCCCAGCAATGTGTGTGGCTAGGGCGCCACGCTTGCCTGTACCTGATTGACCTGGAACTGGAATCGCCGCTGCCGACCGATATGCTGATTGATTATGACGTCTTGGTGGAAGGCGCGGATGGTGAGGTGTCCGGTATCGGACAATGGGCGCCCTGGCTATGTTATGAAGATAGAAACTGCCCGAACCTGGTCATTGCCTCTGATCATCGACGGCTGCTGCATGGTTCCTGTCGCAAGCCTCATCATGATGGCCCGGATGGCCTGGTGCGCGCTGATAGCTGGTTGGAGAGCCGCCTGATGGATAGCGAGCAGCGCCCGGCCTGGCTGTTGATGACCGGTGACCAGGTGTATGTCGATGACGTGGCTGGCCCGCTGCTGCGGGCAATTCATGCCCTGATTGCGCGCCTGGGGCTGGTAGATGAAGTGCTGGAAGGGGCGACCGTGGGCGACAGCCAGGCGCTGTATCAATCAGCTAACAGCTACTACCAGCGTGAGGCGTTGTTGCCTGATGCGACCAGCAATGCCGCCTTGCGCGAGCGCTTTTTGGTGGCGTCAAAAAACCGATATTCACCTCGGCCAATGCTCAGAATCACCTGATGACACTGGCAGAAATGCTAGCCATGTATTTTCTGACCTGGTCACCCACGCCCTGGCGGCTGATCGAGGTGACAGCGCCCAAGCTGGAGGCGTCAGAAGCGCAGCTTTACCAGCAGGAGAGAGGCATTATTGATGCCTTTGTGGAGGGTTTGCCCCAGTGTGCCCGGGTGATGGCGCATATTCCCAGCCTGATGATTTTTGATGATCATGACGTCACCGACGACTGGAACCTGACCGCTGACTGGGAAATGACGGCCTATGGCCATCCGTTTTCCAAGCGGATTATCGGTAATGCGCTGTTTGCCTATCTGCTCTGCCAGGGCTGGGGGAATGCACCGGAAAAACTGCAAGGGCTGATTGATAGCGCTCAGGCGCTGTTGCGCACTTCTTCACCCGCACCCAGGCCGCTAGTGGCTGAACAGCATGATGAGTTTATCGAACAACTGCTGCGCTTTCAGGGCTGGGAATACCAGCTGTCGGGCAGCCCGCCCTTGATTGTGCTGGATACCCGTACCCGCCGCTGGCGTAGTGAAAGCAACCCCAAGCGGCCCTCTGGGCTGATGGACTGGGAAGCGCTGATGGAATTGCAGCAGGCACTGATTGATGCTCCAGGCGCGATCATTGTGTCTCCCGCGCCGATGTTTGGCGTCAAATTGATCGAGGGCATCCAGAAGATCTTCACCTGGCTGGGCAAACCCTTGGTAGTCGATGCCGAGAACTGGATGGCCCATCGCGGTGCGGCCAGCGTGTTGTTGCAGATCTGGCGGCATTCAAAAACCCCGGGTAATTTCGTCATCCTTTCCGGTGATGTGCACTATTCATTTGCTTATGACATTCTGATCAGCCATCGCGAGGATGCACCTCACCTTTGGCAGGTTACTTCAAGCGGGATCAAGAATACTTTTCCAGAGATGCTGTTAAATACCTTTGACCGCCTTAACCGCTGGCTTTATGCCCCCTGTCGCCGCTCAACTGGTTGACCCGGCGCCGCAAATTCACTGTCTATCCCCGCGACCCTGAACAGGCAAAGGCAGGTGAGCGGCTATGGAACGGTAGTGGCATTGGACTTGTGACTCTGGATAAAGAAGGCCGACCGTTAGACATCCGCCAACTGGATGCCAATGGCATGGATGTGGTCTTTCCGCCGCCCAAAGCATTGAGGCGTTAAACAGTCCACTCCTTATCACACTTTTCTGCCTCCCCCGAATTCTCTTTCTCTGTATTCCCACGTAGCGTACTGAGGAGCAGTAGGCTTCTCTGGTGCAGACGGCCTCAAGTATGGAAGAAATCACCGCGACCGTTCGCCAGAGCGCTGATAACGCTCAAGAAAATTTCCGAGCGGGTGCAGAAAGTCGCTAATCTGGTCGATGAAATGGCCTCTGCGACCACAGAGCAGTCATCAGGGATTGAGGAAATCAACCGTGCCATGACCCAGCTGGAAGAGGTTACCCAGCAGAACGCTGCTCTAGTAGAGGAAGTCGCGGCTGCCAGCCGCTCGCTGGATGAGCAGGCAGAAGAAATGGCAGAAATGATCGGTAAATATCAGGTTCACGACGTGGGCACCACGCCGCGGCTTGCGTCTTCCTAGCCACAGCCGTCATGATATCTGGGCGCTTTTATAACGAGCGCCTGGCTGTCTTAAGGCATTTTTGCCAGAGAGTCTGCCTGGATATTGACGATCAGCGTAGGTAGGAGGCCTCTGGCCATGACCCATCCTTTTAACTCTGCCAGTAGTGGCCACCCCGATAAAAAAGCCTCAACGGTTGATACGCTTTCCGGACTGCGCTTTGAGCAGTTTTATGTGGCCGTTGAGCAGAGCCCGGTGGCGACAGCCATTACCGATGCGAATGGTTGCATCGAGTTCGTCAACCAGCGTTTTCTGGAAATCACCGGCTACGACCGTGAGGAGCTTCTGGGTAAAACGCCCGCCTTGATTCAGTCTGGCATGACACCGAATGCGGTCTACGACACCATGTGGGCAACGCTTAAGGCCGGTGATGTCTGGAAAGGTGAAATTCTCAATCGACGCAAGAATGGCGAGCTGTACTGGGAGAAGCAGACCATCACGCCGGTCAAGCATTCCGACGGTGAGATTCTCAACTATGTTGCCGTCAAGGAAGATATTACCCACTGGCGTCGCCAGGAAAATGAGCTGCGCTTGATGGCCGCCGCGTTTGAAACCGGCCAGGCTGCCCTGATTACCGATGCGGATGTGGTCATTGAGCGGGTGAATCAGGCATTTGAGGAGATTACCGGTTATTCAAGCGCTGAAGCGGTAGGGCAAACGCCACGCCTGCTTAAGTCTGGCCACCACGATGACGACTTCTATCAGCAGATGTGGCGTTCACTGCGTGAAAAGGGGCACTGGCAGGGCCAGGTGTGGAACCGCAACAAAAGCGGTGACATTGCCCTTTACTGGCAAGCCATCACCGCTGTGCATGATGATGAGGGCCAAGTGCTCCGCTTTGTGGCCGTGTTTCACGCCCTTTAATAAACCGTCAGGCGGCGCGGGAGTTGTCAGCGCTCATGCTGGGATCAACCGCTTGGCCACCAGTATCAGCGGCCAGATTGCCTCTGGCAGGCATGGCGCTGGCGTCAATGCCGTCTCCCGTATTGCCAGCAGCGCTGCTGGCGGTGTCGGCTTGTGCATTCTCAGCATCAGCAGCGCTGCTGTTTTCTGCGCCCGATGCGCGGGCATTGTTCATTTCGCTTTGCAGCCTGGAGGCTTCCAGTTTGGCTTCCAGCAAATACTGGCGCGCCTGAGCAGCGACCTGCAGATCCTTGGATGAAGGCTCTGCCGGTGCCAAGGCCGCAGAAATTACAGTTTGCATTTTCTCGACGGTAGCTTGAGGGTCACCTTTCACTGGGCCGTAATCAATCGGCACTTCGCCGCCCACCGCATAGCGGTTGCCATCCGGGCCGGATTGATAATCATAGCTGGCACTGCCGGTGTAGGGGCCGCCGGCAATTTCATGGGCACGCTCGTGTTGGCGAACTTCTTGATCTCTCTGCTTGAGCTGCTCAACCTGACGAATTTCCTGTTCGTTCAGCGGCGTGCCGTCCGGACGTGTGGGAGCGTTACCAAAAGGGTTTTCGTTACTTTCCCGGCTTTCTTGAGTCTCGTCGCCTGGCTGTGCGGGGCGGTTCTGTTCTGACCCTTCCGGCGCGTTGACAGGCGCAGCATTATCAGTGGAACGCTCGGTAGACCGGCGGCCGTTGGCGGTGCCTTCAGCCGGGTTGGCGGTAGAGGAAGCTACCCGCGCGTAGTCATTGCCTGTTTCGGCAAACGGGCGCTGGTCTGCCTGTGAAAGTGTCGCCCCTGCGGCACGCTCGCTACCGCCTATGCGGTTCGTCGCAGAGGCAGTGACCGACCAGTAGGTCGACGGTAATGCGCTACTGACAGCTGAGATGGACATAAGCGGTACCGAGAAAGTAAACGATGAAGTAACATTGTAGACCAGTATCGGCAACTCGTCCTCAGACTGCAAGACAGGAACATCACAACGTCAATGCCTTCTATTGATATCGTATTGCATCTTTCCTATGACGAATGCCTAGCCCACTATGAAGGGCGGATAGGTAATGTGCGCACCCGCAGCCTGGATGGCCGCTGGGTGATTTTTCCGGCGGAAGCCATTCGCCGCGTCGTCAGCCGAGACGGCGTACATGGGGCGTTTCGGCTGAACTTTTCCGACCAGGGAAAATTTATCAGCATCGAACCCTTGGCCGCGCGGCGTTAGTGGCCGAAGGCGAGTGTGACGTTTGTCTCTGGTGTTGCCAGATGAGTGCCAGTAGGGTTTAGCACAACAAGTAGGTAGGCTTGTTTACCTGTTGCTGACGTTTATCAGCACATCCTTTCTTTGACCGTGGAGTCGTTATGATTCGTGTCCATCATCTGGAAAAGTCTCGCTCGCATCGGGTTCTCTGGCTTCTGGAGATCCTTGCGCTTGACTATGAAATCGTTACCTATGCCCGCGATAACGACACTCAACTGGCGCCTCAGGCATTAAAAGAGATCCACCCGCTGGGTAAGTCGCCGGTGGTCACTGATGGCGATATTACCATTGCCGAATCAGGCGCTATCGTCGATTACCTGCTGATGCGTTATGGCCAAGGGCAAACGGAGCCGTCACCGGATAATAGCGCGGCCTGGGTCAATGAACGTTACTGGCGGCACTATGCGGAAGGCTCCTTGATGCCGCTGCTGGTGATGCGTCTGGTGTTTAGCCAGTTGCCCAAACAATCACCCCTTTTGATCAAGCCAATCGCCAAGGGCATCAATGCCACGGTCAATGAGCGTTTTCTGGCGCCTCAGCTGGCAGAGCACCTCTCCATGATCGAGGCACACCTGGAGCCACGCGGCCAGTTCTCCAGCACCTGGCCAAGCGGTGCGGATGTGCAGATGAGCTTTCCGCTGCAGGCGTTGGCCCTGTCTGATTCATTGCGCGATTATCCAGCGATCAGCCGCTATGTGGCACGTATTGAAGCTGACTCGGCCTGGCAGCGTGTTGTCGAGCGCGCCGGACCCATGACGCTGCCGGGCATATAGCCGTGCGGGGTGTGTTTGCCTGCCTTATGCCCGTTGCCTTGTCGCTGCTGCTCCTGACGCCTGCTGAGTCTCAGTCGCTGTCGCTGAAAGTGGGTGTCTACGACAATCCGCCCAAACTATTTGCCGGTGCGGAAGGCGAACTCCGCGGTATTTTAGGCGAGCTGCTGGTTGAGATGGCCAATGCCGAAGGCTGGCAGCTTGAGAGTGTCAATTGCCAGTGGCAAGAGTGCCTGGATGGGCTTGCCTCTGGTGAGATCGATATCCTGCCGGATGTTGCCTGGAGTGCCAGCCGTGCAGGCTGGATGGAGTTTCATCAGGAACCGGCCCTGCACAGCTGGTCGCAGATCTATCAGCGTGAGGGGCTCGGGTTGGATGCCATTCTGGATCTGGACGGTAGGCGCCTGGCCGTGGTGAACGGCTCCATCCAGCAGCGTTATCTGGCTGAGTTGTCCGGACGTTTTGCCATTGAGATTGACTGGCTGGGTGTGGAGAGCTTTGCCGATGGTTTTGACGCGGTCAAGGAGGGCAGGGCTGATGCTGCCGTTGCCAATCATCTCTTTGGTGGCTGGCGCGCCGCTGAAATGGGCTTGCAGGAAACAGCGATCATTTTTCAGCCTGTACGCCTTTATTACGCTGTTTCTGTTCAGGCGCCGCAAGGCGTTCTGGCGCGCATTGATGAGTATCTGAAAGAGTGGAAGGCACAGGCGGGTTCTGTCTATTACACCACACTGCGCGAGTGGCGCGCTGAGCCTGGCGTACCCCGGACACCGGCATGGCTGCCCTGGACGCTGGCGGCCTTGCTGATGATGCTGTTGGCGGCACTTGCTGGTTACTGGCTGCAGCGCCAGCGCAGTGCGCATAGCGCGGCGCGCCTTGAAGCTCAGCGGGAAATGCTGGAAACCATCCTGGACAGTCTTGAAGCTCACGTCTATATCAAATCGCCGACCCTTGAATACCGCTACGTCAATAACAAACTGTGTAACTTTCTTAAGCGTTCTTCCAGCGAGATTCTGGGGCATCGTGATAGTGAGTTTTTGACGCGGCAACGGTGGCTGAGTGGGCCGACATTGACCGTCGTGTGATGGCCAGTGGTAAAAAGACCACTACCGAAGAAAGCCTGGCGCTCAAAGGTGATAAGCAGGTGCGCACTTTTCTGTCTATCAAGATGCCATTGGTGATGGCGCCAGGGGAAGCACCATCGTTGTGTGGTATCTCCACCGACTTGACCGACTACCTTGAAATGCAGTCGCGCACTCATTATCTGGCGTTTTACGATGCCCTGACAGGTTTGCCAAACCGCCGCCTGTTGCTTGAGTCGCTGGCATCCGTGTTAGAGAAAAAAATACCTGATGGCCGTTTTACCGCCCTGCTGGTGGTTGATCTGGACAGCTTCAGGTTGGTCAATGATATTCATGGCCATGATAGCGGAGACCGGCTTTTAAGGCGGGGGTGGCAGAATGCCTACAGCACTGTCTGGCATCAGCGTTCAATGAGCATAAAGCTGTGCTGACAGGTGGCGATACCGCTACGTTGGAAGCCGCAGAGTCAGGCGGTGAAACCCATAAACATTTGATACTTTCACGCTTCAGTAGCGATGAGTTTGTGCTATTGGTAGATGATATCGATGGCAACTCTGAGGACGTCGCTAATCAGATTGAGCGCTTGGGCCGTCAGCTGATTGATGCCGTTGGGCGCCTCAGCGTGCAGGATGCCCTGCCGATCAGTGCCAGTATCGGCATTACTCTCTTTCAGGAAACCGTGGCACAGGTTGATGTGGTGTTGCAGCAGGCTGACATGGCGCTTCAGCAAGCCAAGGCGGCAGGCGGCAATACGCTGCGTTTTTTCAATGCCGACATGCAGACCAGTGTGCTGGAACGAGCCAGCCTTGAAGCAGATTTATACCAGGCGCTTGAGCGCGATGAATTGAGGCTTTTCTATCAGCGCCAGGTCAATGAGCAGGGAGTGACAACAGGAGTGGAGGCGCTGCTGCGCTGGCAGCACCCTGAGCGTGGTATGGTGTCTCCTGGGCTTTTTATTCCTCTGGCGGAAAACAACGGGCTGATTGTGCCGATTGGCCGCTGGGTGTTGGAAAAAGCTGCCCGCCAGTTGGCGCTGTGGACTCAGAATGCCGCTTATTCGACATTGACCATTTCCGTCAATGTCAGCTCGGTTCAGTTCCAGCAGTCCGAATTTGTTAGTGATGTGGAGAAGATTCTGCACCGCACCGAGGCACCGCCTGGACGGTTGGTGCTGGAAGTCACCGAGAGCCTTCTGATGCACGACCCAGCCCGTGTGCGGCTGACCATGTTGCAGCTGCGTGAGCATGGCGTGCGTTTTGCCCTGGATGATTTTGGTACCGGGTATTCGTCATTAAGCTATCTCAAGCGTCTGCCGCTGGATGAGTTGAAGATCGATCAATCCTTTGTGCGTGAACTGCTGGCTGATAAAGCCGATGCGGCGATTGTCGAGACCACGATTCTGCTGGCAAGCAGTCTTGGCTTGAAAGTGGTGGCAGAAGGGGTTGAAGAGGCGGAGCAGCTTGCCTGGTTAAAAGCCCATGGCTGCGGGCTGTATCAGGGATTCCTGTTTGGTCGCCCCGCCCCGATAGAGGTTGCCTTTGACGGCGACACGACACACGCCTAACCGCTGGCAAGCCTGGCTGACAGGTGATAGACTATGCCATCCTCTCAGACAAGACCCGTGAACGGGCAGTTTTCAACACTGCCAGTTGCACATTTTGGTAAGGCAAAACGCCAATCCAATTAAGCGGTTACCGCATTATTTACTGAGCGGTAACTGAGTGTCGGAAACGTCGCAGCAGGCACTGTCTGATTAACAGCCAGGTGCCAAGCGATGAATATACAGTTAATCCGTTGCCATTAACGGCAACCTTTTTCTCCAAGGAGATACCCTGTGGCGAACAGCAAGCAAGCTCGCAAGCGCGCCCGCCAGGCCGAGAAGCGTCGCGTCCTGAAATCCAGCCAGCGCAGCATGGTCCGTACTTATATCAAGCACGTGATCAAGGCGATCAATACTGGTGACCATGCCAAGTCAATGGAAGCTTTCCATGCCATGCAGCCGGTTATCGACCGCATTGCGGACAAGGACGTGCTCTCCAAGAAGAAGGCTGCTCGCCTGAAGAGCCGCTTGAACAAGCGTATCAAGGCTCTGGCGGCGTAAGCCGGCAAGCGCCTTAAAAAAACCGGCCAAGGCCGGTTTTTTTGTGTCTGTCAGCTGTGTTGCCTGCCATAACGACGTCAACACGATTGGGTCAACGCCCGTCTTAATGGATGAGACGCAAGAGAGGCTGCCATGAGTAGACCAACGCCTGATCGCACTGATCAGCCGCCCGCCCGTCGTGGGCTGATGGGCTCGGGGCTGATTGTCAGTGCAATGACGATGCTTTCTCGCGTCATGGGGTTGGCGCGGGATGTGGTGATTGCCGCCCTTTTAGGGGCAGGCACCGGTGCAGACGCCTTTTTGTGGCGTTCAAGATCCCCAATTTTTTGCGCCGTCTATTTGCGGAGGGAGCCTTCAACCAGGCCTTTGTTCCGGTGCTCTCGGAGTATTCCACGACGCGCACCCGGGAAGAGATCCGCGATTTGCTTAACGCGGTCGCCGGTAGTCTGGCCGCCGTGCTGGCGCTGATTACCGCCTTGGCTATGCTCGCAGCTCCCTGGCTGGTATGGGTGTTTGCGCCCGGCTTCGGGCGTGACCCAGAAAAGCTGGCGCTGACGGCGGACATGCTGCAGTTGACCTTTCCGTACCTGTTGTTGATCTCATTAACAGCGTTTTCAGGCAGCGTGCTGAATACCTGGAACCGTTTTGCAGTACCGGCCTTTACGCCTGTGCTGCTGAATCTTTCACTGATTGGCGCTGCGCTTTTGCTGGTGCCGCTGATGGATACTCCGGCCATGGCGCTGGCTTGGGGGTGCTGATTGCTGGTGCCGCCCAGCTGGCTTTTCAGGTGCCGTTTCTTTTTCGCCTGGGGCTTTTGCCTAAGCCCTGGCCGAATTTTGCCCATGAAGGAGTGCGGCGCATTCTGAAGCTGATGGCACCGGCGCTGTTCGGGGTCTCGGTATCGCAAATCAACCTCTTATTGGATACCGTTCTGGCTTCATTTCTGGCAGCGGGTAGCGTTTCCTGGCTGTATTATTCAGACCGTCTGGTCGAGCTGCCGCTAGGGGTGTTTGGCGTTGCGATTGGCACGGTGATTCTGCCGGCGCTTTCCAAACGCCATGCCAGCCAGTCTCGGGAGCATTTTTCAGCCATGCTGGATTGGGCAATACGCATGGTGCTGTTGCTGGGCCTGCCTGCGGCGCTGGCGCTGGCGGTGCTGGCCGAGCCGCTGCTGATTACCCTGTTCCACTATGGCGCCATGACCGATCACGATATTCAGATGGCCGCGATGAGCCTGCGCGCCTATGCGTTTGGCCTCTTGGCCTTCATGCTGATCAAGGTGTTGGCGCCGGGTTTCTTTGCCCGTCAGGACACTAAGACGCCGGTCAAAATCGGTATCATTGCCATGCTGGCGAATATGGTCTTCAACCTGATTCTGATCTGGCCGCTAGCCCATGCCGGGCTGGCGCTGGCGACGGCTTTGTCGGCCTTTATGAATGCAGGCATGCTGGGCTATCTATTGCGTAAGCAAGGTATTCTGGTGTTTCAGCCAGGCTGGCCGCGTTTTGCACTCCAGCTGGTGGGGGCAGTGCGGTGATGAGCATTGGCCTTTACTGGCTGGCACCGGAATGGCAGGCCTGGCTCGAGTTTTCGCTTTTCCAGCGGGTTGGTTGGGTGAGCGTGCTGGTAGGGTTGGGCGCCGGTGTCTACTTTGCCTGGCTGGCGGCCTTTGGTCTGCGCCTTAAACAACTTAAAATGCACAGTTAAGGTTACAATACGGTGCCAGGCATACATTGACGCGGGCAGGTTGGTTATAATCGCCTGATGTTACAGGTTTCACACAGTTGAGGTGCCATGCGCGTTATTCGAGGGCTGCACAATCTGACCGATGCACACCGGGGTTGCGTGGCAACCATCGGTAACTTTGATGGTGTGCACCGTGGGCATCAGGCCATTTTGCAGCAGTGCCGCGAACACGCGGCCCGCCATGATGTGCCGCTGACGGTGGTTGTATTTGAACCTCAACCGCGTGAGTTCTTCGCTGGCGAGCAGGCACCGCCACGGCTGACCCGCCTGCGTGAGAAAGTTCGCCTTTTGATGGCTCATGGCGCTGAACAGGTGCTGTGTCTGCCGTTCAACGATGCGCTACGCAGTCTCACCGGGCGTGAATTTATTGATCAAGTGCTGATCAAGGGGCTGGACGTCCGCCATCTGGTAGTGGGGGATGATTTCCGCTTTGGCTGCGACCGGCGCGGTGACTTCAATCTCTTGAAAGCAGTCGGTCGCGAGCAGGGGTTTGGCGTCGAACACACCCGTACGTTCACCGTGGCTGACGAACGGGTTTCCAGCACCCGGGTGAGAACTCTGCTGGCCAGCGGTAATTTTCACGCCTCAGCGCGTCTATTGGGGCGTCCTTATTCACTAAGCGGGCGCGTAGTGCGCGACCAGCAGCTGGGGCGCACCATTGGTGTGCCCACCGCTAACCTGCCGCTGCTACCGCAACCGCTGACCTTGCGTGGGGTGTTTGCAACGGTAGCAGAGCTTGAAGACGGGTGCTGCTACCCGAGCGTGGCCAATATTGGTTATCGCCCTACCGTCGGCGCGCAGCGCCCGACGCTGGAAGTGCACCTGTTTGACTTTGACCGTAATATCTATGGCCAGCGCTGCACGGTTTACCCCTGCGCCAGGCTGCGGGGCGAAACCCGCTTTGATGATTTTGATACCCTGAAAGCACAGATTTACGCGGATCAGGCGCGCGCGCGACGCTATCTGGCCAATTATCAGGGCGCAAACCAGGCCTTGCCACTTGCCTCGGCGCCGGCCCCTTTATCTGATATTTCTGCCGCTGATATTCCCGCAGCGACAGCTATTTTCTCTGACACAAGGTCAGCGGACGATTCCGCTGACGCTAACGACGGCTGACCGGATTATGGATTACAAGCACACGCTGAACCTGCCTGAAACAGACTTTCCGATGCGCGGCATGCTGCCCAAGCAGGAGCCTGGCCGGGTTTCCAAATGGCAGGACATGAACCTGTATCAGCGCCTGCGCGAGGCGCGCGCGGGCAGGCCACAGTTTGTTCTGCACGATGGCCCTCCCTACGCCAATGGCAGCATTCATATCGGTCACGCCGTCAACAAGATTCTCAAGGATATTATTGTCAAGTCCAAGAACCTGGCCGGTTTTGATGCCCCTTACGTGCCGGGCTGGGACTGCCATGGCCTGCCGATTGAGCATAAGGTGGAAACCACCCACGGTAAGCATCTGGGAGCGGATAAAGCTCGCGAGCTGTGCCGTGACTATGCCACGTCACAGATTGAAACCCAGCTGACGGATTTTGTCCGCCTGGGTATTATCGGCGATTGGGAACACCCCTACCGCTCGATGGATTACGCCAACGAAGCGGGTGAGATGCGTGCCCTGGCCGATATGGTCGATGCGGGCTACGTGTTTAAGGGGCTAAAGCCGGTTAACTGGTGCTTTGACTGCGGCTCGGCGCTGGCCGAGGCCGAAGTTGAATATGCCGACAAGACATCAGACGCCATTGATGTGGCTTTCCCGGTGGAAGACGCTGACAAGCTGGCGGCGGCGTTCGGCCTTGATGCTTTGCCCAAGCCGACCTCCATCGTGATCTGGACCACCACACCCTGGACGATTCCGGCCAACCAGGCGCTTAACGTTCATCCTGAGTTTACCTATGCGCTGGTCGATGTGGGTGACAAGTTGCTGGTACTGGCAGAAGAGCTGGTGGAAAGCTGCTTGGAACGCTATGAGCTGAGCGGCGAGGTAATCGCCACGACTCAGGGCAAGCAGCTGGATCTGATCAACTTCCGCCATCCTTTCTATGAGCGCCTCTCACCGGTGTATCTGGCCGACTATGTGGAATCTGAGGTAGGCAGCACCGGTATTGTTCACTCCTCGCCTTCCTACGGGGTTGATGACTTCAACACCTGCCGTGAGCACGGCATGAGCTTTGATGACATGCTCAACCCGGTGCAGGGCAACGGTGTGTATGTTGATGATCTGCCTTTCTTTGGCGGCCAGATGATCTGGAAGGCCAACCCGCAGATTGTCGAAAAGCTGCGCGAGGTGGGCGCGCTGATGAATCACAAGCGCTATCAGCACAGCTATATGCACTGCTGGCGCCATAAAACGCCGGTTATTTACCGGGCTACGGCGCAGTGGTTTGTGGGCATGGATATTCAGGGTAAAGACGGCCAGACCCTGCGTGACAAGGCGCTCAAGGGGATCGAGGATACCGTCTTTACACCTGCCTGGGGTCAGGCGCGGCTGCACAGCATGATTGCCAATCGCCCGGACTGGTGTATTTCCCGCCAGCGTAACTGGGGCGTGCCGATTCCTTTCTTCCTTCACAAGCAGACTGGCGAGTTGCATCCTAGAACGCTTGAGCTGATGGAGGAAGCGGCCAAGCGCGTCGAGCAGGATGGCATTGAGGCGTGGTTCAAGCTTGACCCCGCTGAACTGTTGGGGGCAGAAGCCGCGGAGTACGATAAGGTCACCGATACCCTGGATGTGTGGTTTGACTCCGGCACCACCCACCGCCACGTGCTGCGCGGCTCTCACCCGCATGGGCATGCCAGCGGCCCGCAGGCTGACCTGTATCTGGAAGGCTCCGACCAGCATCGTGGCTGGTTCCATTCGTCACTGCTGACCGGCTGCGCGATTGACGGTCACCCGCCTTACCGTGGCCTGCTGACCCATGGGTTTACCGTCGATGCCCAGGGTCGCAAGATGTCAAAATCTGTGGGCAATGTGGTAGCGCCCCAGGAAGTGATGGACAAGCTGGGGGCTGACATCCTGCGTCTATGGGTGGCCTCAACGGATTACTCCGGTGAAATGGCGGTTTCCGATGAAATCCTCAAGCGCACGGCGGATGTGTATCGGCGTATTCGCAACACGGCGCGTTTCCTGCTTTCCAACCTCAACGGCTTTGATCCGGCGCGTGATCAGGTCGCCTTTGGCGATATGCTGGCGCTGGATCAATGGGTGGTCGACCGCGCTGCCCAGCTGCAGAGGCGGATTGAAAAAGCCTATGAAGAATACCGCTTCCTGGATGTCTACCAGCAGGTTCATGGGTTCTGCGCCCGGGAGCTGGGCGGTTTCTATCTGGATGTGATCAAGGATCGCCAGTACACCACTCAGGTAGATTCGCTGGCTCGGCGCAGTGTGCAAACTGCGCTTTATCATGTGGTGGAAGCGCTTTCCCGTTGGGTAGCGCCGATCCTGTCGTTCACCGCTGAAGAAATCTACACCCATATTCCGGGTGAGCGGGGCGATAGCGTTCTGCTGGAAGAGTATTATCAGGGTCTTGGCACCCTGGATGATCAGGCGGAGCTGGGGCGTGATTTCTGGGAGCAGGTGCTGGAAGTCAAGCATGCGGTCAACAAGTGCCTGGAAGATGCACGTAATGCCAAGGTGATCAAGGGCAGCCTGGCCGCGGATGTTACCCTGTATGTAGATGACAGCCTGCAGCAGACGCTGACCAAGCTGGGCGATGAGCTGCGTTTCGTGATGCTGACCAGCGAGGTACATCTGGCGCCGCTTGCCGAGGGAGACAACGCCGAAGTCACTGAGCTTGCTAACCTCAAGGTGGCTGTAGCGGCCAGCGAACACACCAAGTGTGAGCGCTGCTGGCATCACCGTGAAGATGTCGGCACCCATGCGGATCATCCGGATCTATGCGGACGCTGTATCAGCAACCTGCCGGAAGGCCCGGGGAGACGCGCCGCTATGCCTGATCAGGCGGGCTCGCAAGCGCCGCTGGCGCCCATGCGTCAACCGCTGCGCTGGCTGTGGCTGGCGCTGGTGGTGATAGCGCTGGATCTGGCAACTAAATATGCCGCCAGCCACTGGCTGAATTATGCCCAGCCGGTAGAGGTGCTGCCGTTCTTTAACCTGACGCTGTTGCACAATACCGGCGCGGCGTTCAGCTTTCTGGCCGGGCACCCTGGTTGGCAGCGTTGGTTCTTTGCTGCGGTGGCTATTGGGGCAAGTATTGCCCTGACGGTCTGGCTGTCGCGGTTGAAGACGGATGAAAAGCTGCTGGCGATTGCACTGCCGCTGATTATTGGCGGCGCTTTGGGTAACCTTTATGATCGGCTAGTACACGGCTATGTGGTGGATTTTCTGTCGTTCCACGTGGCGGGCTGGTATTACCCAGCGTTTAATATCGCGGATATCGGTATTACCCTGGGCGCTGCGGGCATGATCTGGGAATCACTCTTTGCCGACCGTCGGCGTAAACAACGCAAGGCTTGATGCCTGCTTCTACTTTTCAAGGGCACAGATTACCGATGAGCGATTATCTGATTGACGATGGTATGGAAATTACCCTGCACTTCACCTTGACGCTTGAAGATGGCACGGTAGTGGATTCAACCCGTGAAAAAGCCCCCGCCACCTTCCAGTTTGGTGATGGCAACCTGCCGCCGGGCTTTGAAAACCCGATCAAGGGGCTGGGGGTTGGCCAGGGCGGACGCTACACCATTACGCCTGAGCATGCCTTTGGCCAGCATAATCCGCAGAATATTCAGACCCTCAAACGTGAAGATTTTGGTGACCAGGAACCCGAGATTGGTATGGTGATGTCGTTTGCCGATAAAGCGGGAACCGAACTGCCCGGAGTGGTCAAAACCATTGATGACGAGCGGGTCGAGGTGGATTTCAACCACCCGCTGGCAGGGCGTACGCTGACGTTTGAAGTTGAAGTGCTGAATGTGACGCCGGTCACCAAGCATTAGGGGCTAGTTTTATTTATTAACCGATGCGTGAGGCATCAAGGCGCTTTTATGCAGTCACCAGAGCTTTCATCACAAGGTGCAACAGAGCTTGCCGAGCCGACTCAGCCGGTGCAGATCAAGCTGGCCAACCCGCGCGGATTCTGCGCGGGCGTCGACCGGGCAATTGATATCGTCAATCGTGCGCTGGATGTGTTTGGCGCACCGATCTATGTACGTCATGAAGTGGTACACAATCGCTATGTGGTCGATACCCTGCGTGAACGTGGGGCAGTATTTGTTGAGGAACTCGATGAAGTGCCGGATGACGTCATCGTGATCTTCTCGGCCCATGGCGTTTCTCGGGCGGTGCAGCAGGATGCCGAGCGCCGCGGTCTCAAGGTGTTTGATGCCACCTGCCCGCTGGTCACCAAGGTGCATATGGAAGTGCTGCGCTACGCCAAGCGCGGTCAGGAATGTATTCTGATTGGTCATGAGGGCCACCCTGAAGTAGAAGGCACCATGGGTCGCTACGACGACTCGAAAGGGGGCGTATCTATCTGGTCGAAGACGAAGAGGATGTGGCCCGCCTGACAGTCAATGACCCGACAACCCTGGCGTTTGTTACCCAGACCACGCTCTCCATGGATGATACCGCTCGGGTCATTGATGCCCTGCGTGACAAGTTCCCTGAGATCCAGGGGCCGCGCAAGGACGATATCTGCTACGCCACCCAGAACCGTCAGGATGCGGTACGTGAACTGGCCGCAGATAGCGATCTGGTGCTGGTCGTCGGCAGCGCCAACAGTTCCAACTCCAACCGCCTGCGTGAGCTGTCCGAACGTATGGGCACGGCCGCGTATCTGGTGGATGACGCTGAACAGATTGACGAAAGCTGGCTGAAAGGCGTCAGCCGTATCGGCATCACCGCCGGTGCCAGTGCCCCTGAAGTACTGGTAAAAGGTGTGATTGAGCGGCTGCAGTCACTGGGGGCGACAGCACCACAGGAGTTGGTGGGTCGTGAGGAAACGATCACGTTTTCAATGCCCAGCGAACTGCGCGAACGGGTTATTGCCAGCAGTTAGAGCACTCTCTTCTAATGCAATCAACGGGGGCTTGCGACATACTGCCTGTCTACTCGAGCAGCCTATGGAGCACCCCGTGTCCTCTTACTCCCCTTACGTTTTACGCCTGCGTGCTGGACGCTTCCAGCACGGCTTTACGCTGATCGAAATGCTGATTGTCGTGGCCGTCATCGGAATACTGGCAGCCATCGGCTACCCGCGCTATACCGCCTATGTGGAGCGTTCCCTGCGCAGCGATGCCCACGCAGGGCTGCTGCAGGCAGCCTCGGAAATGGAGCGCTGCTATTCGCGTGAATATTCCTATGAAGACTGCACGCCTGATACAGCAGAATCCCCGGACGGCAGCTATACTATTACTAAATCAGTAGAAGACGATGATGGCGGGTTTACGCTAACCGCAGCCACAGAGCGCAGCGATGGCTGTGACAGTGGTATTACCCTCAATGCCCTTGGAGAGCGTGCACCGCAAGAATGCTGGTAATCATGGGATAACATCGCGCATGTGCAGGGAGGCACAATGGCATATCGAATCGCAGCGGGCAGACAAGCGGGTTTTGGGCTGATAGAAGTCTTGGTAGCGCTGGTAGTTCTGGCCTTTGGGCTGTTGGGGATGGCTGCACTCCAGCTGAATGCGCTGAAAAGTGCTACCCAAAGCTATCAGCGCAGTGTTGCTACCCTGGCGGCTATTGATGCCCAGGAACGTCTTTGGGCAGCCTTGGCCAATTCCCCGGACGGCAACTGCAGCGGGCTTACCGCCAGTGTCAGAAGTGACTGGCAAACCGCCTGGTTTGCCGATAGCCAGACACCACTTGCGGCGCTAAGCGGCCATCTCAAAGGTTCCGGCTGTACCTTTGAAGTTGAGGTTACCCTGAACGATGGTAACCCTGCTTATTCCTATACCTTCCGCTTGCCCGACCTGAGCGATGCCTGATCATGAAGCGTCAGGCGGGGATTACCCTGGTGGAACTGATGGTCGCTCTGGCCATTGCGGCGCTTACCATCCTCGGGGCAGGGCAGCTTTACTTGTCAGCACTGACTACTTTCCAGCAGGTAGACGCTTTAAGCCGTCGTCAGGAAACGCTGATTTTTGTAACGGAAACGCTGATCCGCGATATCCGCAATGCTCATACGGTCACTCATGAAAGCCATGCCATCAAGCTGGCGGTGCCCAAGGATGCGTTATCCAGCTGTGCAACACCTGACTTGGATAAACGTTATTACCTCAATCCGGCTCCATCGGGCGGTTATTCACTGACTCTCAGCGAATGCAGGGAGCCTGGGGGATGGAAAACCAGCCAGCCGTTGATCAGTGGCTTTCATGATGACAGTGCGTTTGCCGTAGAGGCGAAAGGCAAGGGCCGCTATCAGCTGACTTTGCAGCTTAGCGCTGATAACTCCCAGGGCTATGAAACCATTGCCTTCAACGTGCAGAGCAGGGTTGCTGCGCTGGCCCAGCATGATGCGAGCACAGTGCTCACAGGAGGTAAGTGATGCAGGCGCAGCGCGGCGTAGCGCTGGTGATTGTTATGGTGCTGCTGGCCAGTACCGCCCTAATAGCTATTTCCGCCATGCATGCCAGCTTGCTGGAAAATAAACAGGCGGCCAGCTACCGTGCGGCGGCGCTGGTGCAGATGGCCAGCGAAGGTGTGGCTGTCATGCTGCTGGAAAATCCGGCGAATTCAGCGCTGGCCAGCTGTGCAGGTCATCACGACTGGGGTGATTTTAACGCTTTCAGCAGTGTATACCCAGCCGTACAGCTTGAGTGTCGTCAATGTGTTGACAGCATTGCCGGTCATTGCCTGAGCAATGGAGATAAGCTTGACGTTGTAATCGATGGCGTGGCGGTTGAGCACAGTGTCACGGCCACCGTCTTGCTGCGTGCACAGCTGATTGACCAGGCCAGGGCGCGCGCAATTGCCAGCCGAACCCTGGTGATGACCCGTCTGTATGATGAGATTGACGCAGCCGCGACGCTACGCTGGCATGCGTTATAGCCTGTTGCCCGTAGCGCTGAATGTTCAGGCATGGATTGACGGTTGGCGATGGTCGCCTTGGCGCAGGCGTCGCGTTATCATTGACGCATTTGACCAAGAGCCTTAACCGCATGCATCCAACCAGCAAAACTCGCGTTCTTACCGGTATTACCACCACAGGTACGCCGCACTTGGGGAACTATGTCGGAGCGATCAAACCGGCGATCGAAGCCAGTCAGGACTCTAACGTCCAGTCGTTCTATTTTCTGGCTGATTACCACGCCCTGATCAAGTGTCAGGATCCTAAACGCGTACAGCAATCGCGGCTGGAAATCGCGGCCACCTGGCTGGCGCTGGGGCTCGATACCGATAACGCCATCTTCTACCGTCAATCGGATATCGTTGAGATCCCCGAGTTGACCTGGATGCTGTCCTGCGTGTGCGCCAAGGGTCTGATGAACCGCGCTCATGCCTATAAAGCCGCCGTGGCTGAAAACGAAGAAGCGGGTAATCAGGACCCGGATAAAGGCATTACCATGGGGCTGTTTGGCTACCCAGTGCTGATGGCGGCGGATATTCTGATGTTCAATGCCAACAAGGTGCCGGTGGGGCGTGATCAGATTCAGCATATTGAAATGGCGCGGGATATCGCCGGGCGCTTTAATCATCTCTACAAAGGCCAGTACTTCACTCTGCCGGAAGCAGTGGTGGATGAAAAAGTGGAAGTGTTGGGGGCCTGGATGGCCGCAAGATGTCAAAAAGCTACAACAATACTATTCCGCTGTTTGTCAGTGAGAAAAAACTGCTGAAGCTGGTGCGCAAGATCAAGACCAATTCGCTGGAGCCTGGCGAGCCAAAAGACCCGGAGACCTGCACGCTGTTTCAGATCTATTCTGCCTTTGCCTCAGCGTCAGACGTGGCTGCCATGCGCGAGCAATATGCCCAGGGTATTGGTTGGGGAGATGCCAAAAATCAGCTGTTTGAATATCTCAATGCCCATCTGGAAGCTCCTCGTGAGCGCTACAATGCGCTAATGGAAGACCCAGCGCATATTGAGGCGGTACTGCAAAAAGGCGCCGAGCGCGCCCGTGAAGAAGCTGCCATCACCATGGATAAATTGCGCAGTGCCGCTGGGCTTGGGCGCTTTATCTAAGCTGATATTCTTGTTTTGTCTATTAACCTTTGAATAAGTAATTTTACGCTATTTCACCCTCACGGTACCCTGAGCCAATTCGTCAACAGCCCCTGAACGCCGGTTACTCAACCGGCGCTTTTACTTCGAGTTGCTCAAGGTGATTACCATGTCGACCGCTTCCTCCCCTGTTTCTTCATCCCTGACCGCTTCGCCACCTTCGCGCCTTGCCTTGGCGGCTGGCGCCCTGATTATTCTTGGCTCCTTGTTGGTGGGTATGGTGTTTGATGCCAGTAACGGTCTGTTGATGCTGGTAGGTGGCCTGCTGGGTATGGTGCTTTACCACGCGGCCTTTGGTTTTACTGCCGCTTGGCGGGTTTTTATTACTGAACGCAAAGGGCGCGGTTTACGCGCCCAGATGGTAATGCTGGCCCTTGCGGTTGTGCTGTTTTTCCCAGCGTTGGATGCAGGTTCACTGTTCGGCACCTCTGTTTATGGCTTTGTCGCCCCGATTGGGCTTTCAGTGATTGTGGGGGCCTTTATCTTCGGCGTAGGAATGCAGCTAGGCGGTGGCTGTGCGTCAGGTACCCTGTTTACTGCCGGTGGCGGTAATGCCCGCATGTTGATTACATTAGTGTTCTTTATTGTCGGTTCAGTGATTGGTTCGGCACATTTTACCTGGTGGCAAAGCTTGCCGGCCTTTGCGCCCGTCTCGCTGGTCAAACTTGCTGGCGCTTGGGGCGGTGTCGCCATTAGCCTTGCGCTTTTCACCGCTATTGCTGTCTTTACGGTAGTCATGGAGAAACGTCGTCATGGACAGCTTGAGCGTACCAGCGTCGTCAACAAGCAAGGGACTGAACGTTGGTTGAGTGGCCCCTGGCCGCTGTTGTTTGGGGCAGTGGCATTGGCGCTGTTGAATTTTGCCACTCTGGCACTGGCAGGCCGCCCCTGGGGCATTACATCGGCTTTTGCACTATGGGGAGCCAAGGCGTATCAGTTAGTGGGCGGTGATGTCACCCAGTGGGGTTACTGGCAATCTTCATGGAATGCAGCCGCATTGAATTCCAGCATCTGGGGCGATATCACTACCGTCATGAACGTTGGCATTATGTTGGGTGCCTTGATGGCGGCGAGCCTGGCGGGGCGCTTTGCGCCTAACTTCAGGATACCTTTACGTTCAGTTGCAGCCGCAGTGATTGGCGGCATCATGTTGGGCTACGGCGCGCGACTGGCATTTGGCTGTAACATTGGCGCCTATTTCAGTGGTATTGCATCAGGCAGTCTGCATGGCTGGATATGGCTGATTGCCGCTTTTGTCGGCAACATGGCAGGCATTCGGTTACGGCCATTGTTCTTCCCGGGTGAACGTCAACTTTCTCCAATCGCCAAAGGGTGCTAGTCCATATTAAAAACCCCGATCAGTGATCGGGGTTTTTTAAGCAATTCGAATAGTTATAGTCAATTAAACTGAGTTTATAGCAGTATATTATAACTTTATTTATATGCAAAATTCTTATATAGCCGGTGGCTGTGAGTCATGAAATGCTTGGTAGACGCTTATGGTAGAAGGTAAAAAATATCCGTATCAGTAGCGCTGAGTGGAAGTTGTCGCCTGATAGCAGGTGCTATGGTGGATGATGTGGTTGTTCTAAAGCGAACTTAGGAGTAAGGCAGGATGTAACCCTAGTTGCGTGGGAATTTATCAGATTTTTTAGGCGAAAATTTTTTGCGTGGATTAGAATGTTAAATCGGGTTACGTTATATTGCTCATAGCATTGAAATACTCTGGCAGCACTTAAATAAAATTTATCTGTTCCATGCAAAAATTTTGCGCCGCACGACTGGGTCATTTTGCTCTTGATGGACGTAGAGGCAATGTCTGAAGCGGCTGGCTATAAATCGTCCAAAAGCTTGGTGCCGGAAGAAAATAATTAAAAAATGTTTCTCTAGGCACTGCGTGCGCTCACCACAACGTCTTCATCAACAGTCCTGCTGAAATAGCCTGACTGAGTGACACATAAGGGATCAACAATGGATATGAAACCAATGTACACACTAGGCAAGTCAGCGGTTCGCAAAGCGACACTGCTTTCTACAGCGGCTTTTGTAGGAGGAGGCTTGGCACTGTTGCCGTTGACACAGGCCGTTGCTCAGTCGTTGCCCAACGGTATGTCGGCAGCAGGTTCCGCCGATCTACGCTCGGTGGTTCAGCAGACGATTACTCAGAACCCCGAAGTGAAGGCTGCCTTCCAAGCGTTTAGCGCTGCAGGCTTTGATACTGATGAAGCGCGCGGAGGTTTTTTGCCCACGCTGGACGCCACAGCAGGTATCGGGCGTGAAAGTGTGGAAGGGGATGGTCGAGGCAGTTTTGATAGCGATTTTGTGCAACTTGAACTCAATCAGATGGTTTTTGATGGTTTTGCAACGGCCAATGAAGTTGAGCGTCTCAACAAGGCACGTCTAGTACGTTACTACGAACTGTTGGATGCCAGTGAGCAGGTCGCTCTTGAAGCTGCCCGTGCTTACGCAGATGTCAAACGTCACAGGGAACTGGTGCGCCTGGCGCAAGATAACTATGCCGAGCATCTGCGGGTTTATAATCAGATTGAAGAGCGTGCTCTCTCAGGGGCTGGGCGAGGCGTGGATCTTGAGCAGATATCTGGCCGACTGGCATTGGCCGAATCCAATCTGATGACAGAGGCTTCCAACCTTCACGATGTGTCAGCTCGCTATAAGCGCATAGTGGGTGATTTACCTGCTGAAACCCTTGAGCAGGCGCCTGAAATGGCTGGGTTTTTGCCACCTTCGGTCACTGACGCGGTCAACCTGGCTTTTGAAGGTAATCCGGAATTTCATGCGGCCATTGAGAATATTGACGCAGCCCGTGCTCAGCAGGATGTGACCCGCTCCGGCTTTCAACCACGTATGGATATTGTTGGGCGTGCTGGCACCAACAATAACAGCGATGCAGGCCTGCAGGGGCGCCGTGATGAACAGAGCATTGAGCTAGTGGCCAGCGTTAATCTATTCCGCGGTGGCTCTGACCTGGCTTCTTTCCGCGCAGCCAGTGAGCGTATTGATCTTGCAGTTAATGAACGTGAGCTGATCTGTCATAACATTCGCCAGACTACTCAGATTGCCTACAACGATACCCAGCGCCTGCGCGAGCAGATGGAGTACCTTAACCAGCACCGTCAGTCAATTGACCGCGTGCGCGGCGCCTATCAGCAGCAGTTTGATATTGGCGAGCGTACCTTGCTGGACGTGCTTGACAGTGAAAACGAATACTTCGAAGCCAGCCGCGCTTACGTTAACGCTGAATATGACGTGCTGATTGCGGATGCGCGTACACTGGCCTCGATGGGGCAGCTGTTGCAAACTCTGGAAGTGGCCAATAGTGATATCCCGAGCCTGTCTGATCTTAACAGTCAGGGTGTCAATATCGACCCGGAAACCGTGTGTCCGGTTGAGGGCCCGGAAGGCTTTACGTTAGCCGACCTGGTAGGTGATGTGACAGCACAGCCTACCCGTGCACCGGATGCGATTCTGTCGGCAGATGCATTGTTTGCTATTGACAGTGCGGTGCTTAGTGCAGAAGCGCGTTCGGAGCTGATGCAGCTGGTCGATCAGATTCGTGGTCGCGAAGATCTTGGGCGCATCTATATCGCTGGCCATGCGGATACTACCGGTAATGACGCGATTAATGAGCCGTTGTCACGTCGGCGCGCTGAGAGTGTCGCTAACTTCCTTATCCAGCAAGGAGTAAACGGCAGCCTGATACAAACCGAAGGGTTCGGTTCCCGCCAGCCGGTAGCCAGCAACGACACAGCGCAAGGGCGACGCCAAAATCGGCGCGTTGAGGTGACCTTGGAAACCTTGGGTGAACTCGGCGATTATATGGTAACCGATACTCGCAGCGCCCAACCTGTGCCGACCTTATCGGCTGAGCAACAGCAGGGCAGCTTGAATGCGAGCTACGCCGGGTCAACTTCGTCGCGTCAGCAACCCGCGCAAACAATGCGCCAAACCGCTAATCAGTCAACCGCCAATTTCTATCTGCAGGTTATGGCATTGAGCAACGAGGAATCTGCTCGTGAGCTACAACGGTCACTACAGCAGCGCGTGGATGGTTCGGTTCGGGTGGTTAACGGAGGTGGTTTCTTCCGCGTCCAGGTAGGCACCAATGGCAATCCGATGGAGTTGCGCCGTCAACTTGATTCATTGGGCTACTATGATGCCTTCCCTGTCAGCAGTTAATTAATCGCGTTTAATGAAGCCGGCTACTCCGCATCCTGAACAGGAAGCGGAGTAGCTAGAGTGAGCGTGCTGCTAAATGCTGATCCTACCCTAGATAGAGGTCTGTGTGCCTAACGAAAGCCACTTGATGCCAGAAGAGCCCGCGACCTTGGCGGAGGCGGATGAACTGCTGGAATGCCTGCTGAGTATTGCCCACCAGCACCACCACGAGACCACCCGGGAAGCGCTGCGGGCGGGGTTGCCGCTGGAAGAGGGCAAGCTGACCCCGGGCGTCGTGGGCCGCGCCGCTGCTCGCGCTGACCTGACCGCGCGGATTGTCAAAAGCCCGCTGGGCGAGCTGAACCCGGCGCTGTTTCCGGTCATCCTGCTGCTGGAATCAGGCCGTGCCTGTCTGCTGCAAGAGGTGGATCTGAGCACCGGGCAGGCGACGGTCAGCTTTCCGGAACTCAGCGACGCCACCACCGATATCAGCCTGCACGGCCTGGCAGAGGCCTACAGCGGCCAGGCCATCTATGTGCGCCCCAAGTTCCGCTTTGACGCCCGCGGGCCGGAAGTCAAACAGTCCCGCGAGCGCCACTGGTTCTGGGGCGTGATCCGCGAAAACCGCAAGCTCTATCGGGATGTGATCCTGGGCTCGGTGCTGATCAACCTGTTTGCCGTGGCCATGCCGCTGTTTGTGATGAACGTCTACGACCGGGTAGTGCCCAACGCCGCCACTGAAACGCTCTGGGTGCTGGCAGTAGGCATTCTGATCGTGCTGTGTTTTGATCTAGCCTTGCGCCTGATGCGCAACTTCTTTGTCGATCTCGCCGCCAGTCGGGCAGACGTCAAGCTGACGTCCTCAATCATGCAGCGGGTACTGGGCATGCGCATGGAAGCCAAGCCGGCCTCCACCGGCTCCTTCACCTCCACCCTGCAGTCGTTTGAATCGGTCAGGGCCTTTATCGGCTCGGCCACTATCGTTGCCCTGGTGGACCTGCCCTTTGTGCTACTGTTCATGACCATTATTGCCCTGATCGGCGTGCCCCTGGTGATCCCGATTGTGGTGGGCGCGGTGTTTGTCCTGCTGTACGCCATGGCCGCCCAAAGCAAGCTGCACGAACTCTCCGAGACCACCTGGCGGATCAGCGCCCAGCGTAACTCCACCCTAGTGGAAGCAGTGGGCAATCTGGAAACCGTCAAGGCCCTGCGCGGCGAAAGCCGCCTGCAGGGCAACTGGGAACGGGCCTCGGCCTTTCTGTCCCGCACCGCCGCCCAGCTGCGTCTGGTCAGCACCTCGGTGACCAGTGTGGCCCTCTGGGCCCAGCACACCGTCTCGGTGGTGATCATTATCATCGGCGTCTACCTGATCATTGAAGGTGAGTTGACCCAGGGCGGCCTGATAGCCGCCTACCTGCTGTCCTCCCGAGCCATGGCGCCGATCAGCCAGGCCGCCGGCCTAATGGCCCAATACCACCAGTCGGCCACCGCCCTGGAAGCGCTTAACGGCGTGATGGACAAACCCCAGGAACGCACCGACAGCAAACGCTACATTGACCGCCCCGTGGTGCAGGGCGACCTTCGCTTTGACAGCGTCTCACTGCGCTACCCGGACGAAGAACGCGATGCCCTGCGCGAGGTCAGTTTCCGCCTTAAACCCGGCGAAAAAGTCGCCCTGATCGGGCGGATTGGCTCCGGTAAATCCACCCTCAACAAGCTGCTGCTGGGGTTCTACCAGCCCACCAGCGGTGCTGTGCTGCTCGACGATGTGGACATTCGCCAGTACGACCCCCTGCAACTACGCCGCCATATCGGCTATGTGCCCCAGGATATCACCCTGTTCTACGGCTCTCTGCGCGACAACATTGTCGCTGGCGGCGGTATTGACGGCGTGGATGACGACAAGCTGCTCGACGCCATCAACCTCAGCGGCCTGGCCGATCTGGTGCGTTCCCACCCGCAAGGCGTGGATCTACCCGTGGGGGAAGGCGGCAGCCTGCTCTCCGGCGGCCAGCGTCAGGCAATTGCAATTGCCCGCGCCGTGGTGCATGCGCCCCAGGTGCTGCTGCTCGATGAGCCCTCCAGCGCCATGGACCACGCCAGCGAAGACCGGCTCAAGAAACAGCTGACCCGCTACGCCGCCGACAAAACCCTGATCGTGGTGACTCACCGCACCTCACTGCTCTCCCTGGTCGACCGGATTATCGTTATGGACGGCGGCAAGGTGATGGCCGACGGCCCCCGCGAGCAGGTGGTGGAAGCGCTGCGCAAAGGGCAAATCGGGAGGGCCAGCTAATGGCGAAAAAACAGCAGCCAACCGCCGAAGAAAAAGTTTCGAGAACCTTGGCCGCTTTACTGCCAAAGGCGGCAAGTTCTTCCGCCCCTTTATGGACCGGCTGTTTTCCAAGCGGGTCACCTCCGCCCACCTCAACCGTGACTGGGCCAGCGACGCCGACTGGGCGCGGCTGCAGCAGAACCCGCTGCGTGCCCGGCTGTTTCTGTACACCGTAGTGCTCGCGGTGGTGGCCCTGATCACCTGGTCTTATTTTGCCGAGATCGACGAAGTCACCCGCGGCCAGGGCCGAGTGATACCCGCCCAGCAGCTGCAGAAAGTGCAATCCTTTGACGGCGGCGTGGTGCAGGCCATCAAGGTACGCGAAGGCCAGCTGATCGAGACGGGGCAAGTGCTGATGGAAATCGACCCAACCCGCTTTGTCTCGGACTTCCGCGAAAACCAGTCCCAGGTGCAAGCCCTGCGCGCCCGCGCCGAACGGCTGCGCGCCCTGGTCACCGATACCCCCTTTGCCCCTGATGAAGACCTGCTTCGCGACGCCCCCTCCGTGGTGGCCCAGGAGCGCGAAGCCTACGACAGCCGCCGGGAAGAACTGCGCGAACAGGAAACCGTGCTGCGTGATCGTATCCGCCAGCGTGAGGCCGAGCTGCTGGAAGCCCGGCTGCGCCGCGATACCGCCTCCCGGGAACTCAACATGGCCAACCAGGAACTCCAGCTCACCCGGCCGCTGCTGCAATCCGGCGCCGTCTCCGAGGTCGAAGTCCTGCGCCTGGAGCGGGAAGTCTCGCGCAACCGCGGCGAGCGCGACCAAGCCAACGCCGCCATCGACCGCTTGCAGGCCGCGGTGGAAGAAAGTCAATCCCAGCTGCGTGAGCTCGGCGCCGAACGGCGCAGCGAATGGCGCAACGACCTGGCCAACACCATTGGGGATATCCAATCGCTTGAAGAAGCCAGTACCGGACTGGAAGACCGCGTCCAACTTTCAGAAATTCGCTCGCCGGTCAACGGCGTTGTCCAGCAGCTGTATATCAACACCCGCGGCGGGGTGGTTCAGCCCGGCCAGGAGGTGGTCGACATCGTCCCCAGCGGCGAACAGCTGCTGGTTGAAGCGCGGATTGCCCCCAGGACATCGCTTTCCTACGCCCCGGCCAGCCGGCCACCGTCAAGCTGACCGCCTACGACTACGCCGTCTACGGCGGGCTGGAGGCCGAGCTTGAGCATATCAGCGCCGACACCATTACCGACGAAGAAGGCAACACCTTTTACCAGGTGCGGGTGCGCACCCAGGAAGGCCAGGTCGACACCGACGAAATAGACGTCATCCCCGGCATGACCGCCCAGGTCGACATCATGACCGGCAAGCGCACGGTGATGGAATTTCTGCTCAAGCCGGTGTTACGGGCCTGGAACAATTCATTGGGAGAACGCTGATGAACCACCTCTTTATCACCCCCGCCGCGCGTTTACAGCCCCGCTGGCAGGCAGCGTTTCCACAGGCCACGCTCGCCGCCGTCGCCCCTGAAACAGACCGCCTGACACCACCGCCGGATATCATATGGATTGTCTGCGAAGGCGAACAGCAACCCCTCTCAGCGCCCCTTCTGGAGGCAGTAACCCGTTTATCCGCCGAGAGCGCCGTGGTCGTGCTGGCCAACGCCCCTCAGCAGGCCGATGCCCTGCAGGCCCTGCAAGCCGGGGCGCGAGGCTATGCCCACGCGCTCAGCCCGGTGGCCACGCTGCAGCAGATTGCCACCGTGGTGACGAATGCCGGGATCTGGGTACCCGCCGACCTGATGGCTCAGGTGATGGGGCACACCTGGCAAGCGCTCAACGGCGAACAGCGTCTCAGGCACGCCCTGCTGGACAAACTCACCGAGCGCGAACGGGAGGTGGCGCTGGCGGTGGTACAAGGGGCAAGCAACAAACAAGTGGCACGCACCCTCAACATTACCGAGCGGACGGTCAAGGCGCACCTGACCTCGATTTTTCATAAGCTTGAGATTACGGATCGGATGCAGCTGATGTTGAAATTGACGGAGAAGGTATCAGCTAAAGAAAGAATTTAAAAACTACAAATAAAATCAATATTTTAACTGTAGATGCAGGTCGTCAGCGAATATCCACATCAGTAATATTCGCTGGCATTTTTTTCTCCCGCCCTATCCCTTCCTGTCTCATATCCTCTGTAGCAGTACATCTCTCAAGCAAGTACAGGAAGCTCTAAATTAACATTTTTTAACTGTACCTCAGTCCAATACTTTTCTTGCCCTGCCTGGATACACTTGTTAATAAATCAAAATTAACATTTTGAAACTTTGCGCCTGTTTAAAACGCGCAAAGCATTCAGGCCAAGTCAAAAAAGGGGTATCCCATGAGTATTGCTACTGTTGTTGCCATTACCGGTCAGGCCTTTGCCCGTGACGAAGATGGAAACCTTCGAGAGCTAAGCGTCGGGGATACCCTTCAGGAAGGCGAAACCTTGGTGACCTCGCCCAATGGCGAGGTTCAACTGGACTTTAACGATGGCCTTCCACCCACCTCCATTGGAGGGGGTGAAGAAGTTGCCATGAACGGTGATGTTGACGCAGAAAGCGCCGCGGATGAAGGTGAGTCCGCTACTCAGGATGATGAGCTGGAAGCGATTCTCGCCGCCCTGGAAGATGAAGAAGGCGATATTCTTGAGCTGCTCGAAGCCACTGCAGCCGGTGGTGGCGCCGCCGGTGGTGGTGGTGGTGGCTCTGACTTTGTTCAGTTGGCGCGCATTGTTGAGCCTGTTGAAGGTCTCCAATATGATTTTGATGGCGGCATAGAGGGTGGCCTGACAACGGCTGAATTTTCAGGAATCGCAGCTGCCGAGGTAGAAGAAGAGCCTGAATCCGCGCCGCTGCCTGAGCCTACCATCTCGATTAATGAGATTGGCGTGATCAATAGTATTGATGCTGAAGAGGGCAATAACATCACCATCACAGGTTCAGTCGGTGGTGACGCCCGTGAAGGCGATACGATTACACTGACAGTGGGTGATGACACCTTTAACGGCACCGTCACGGAAGATTTGACCTACGCCATTGATGTACCGGGGGCACTGCTGGCTGAGAATGATAGTGTTGATGCAGAAGTGACCGGTACAGACGAAAACGATATCGATTATTCTGCTGAGACAAGCACTGATTACACCGTTGATCTGGAAGCCACGGCAACCATTATCATTGACACCATCACCGATGACGATGTGATCAACGGTGAAGAGGCTGAAGACAACATTACCATTACCGGTAGCGTCCGCGGCGACGCCAGTGAAGGCGATACCGTCACTCTTACCGTAGGTGAAGACACGTACACAGGTACGGTGGGTGAAGACCTGACCTACGCCATCGACGTGCCGGGCAGTGTGCTGGCCGAGAACAGTAATGTTGGAGGTGAAGTCACCGGCATCGATGAAAATGGTAATGAGTTCACGGCTGAGACCAGCCGTGATTACGCCGTTGATCTGGAAGCTATTGCTACTGTGACCATCGACACCATTGCTGGTGACGACATAATCAATACTGAAGAGGCTGATCAAGAGTTTACCACCATCAGCGGTACGGTTAGTGGTGATGTCGTTGTGGGTGACACTGTCACCCTAAGCGTCAACGGAACTACCACGACGACTGATGTGCTGGCAGATGGCGATGGCAACCTGATTTACAGCACTACAGTGGCTACCGCTGACCTTCTGGCAGATAACAGCATTCAAGCCAGCGTTACAGCTACCGATGAGGCTGGTAATAGCCAGACCGCCACCGCAACGCGTGATGTTGATATCGACGCTTCTCCGGCATTAACCCTGACGGTCGCCGATGCGGGCACCATCAACGAAGGCGATACCGCCACCTTTGATGTCAGCCTGAGCAACCCGGTCGATAACGCCACCACCCTGACCTTTGAGCTGGGCGGCGAGATCGACGGCGATGACGTGGGGATTCCCACTGCCAGCATTGGCGGTACGGGTGTCGCGGTCACTGACAACGGTGACGGCACCTTCAGTGTTGACGTGCCCGCCGGTACCACCGACGGCATCGCGATCAGCGTACCGACCAGCGATGACGATGTGTTTGAAGGGCCGGAAGCTCTCACCCTTACCGCGACCTTGAGCGGCGAGACTGCAGCAGGTAGCGCACTCCCGGCCGACCTGACCGACACCGGCAATGCCACCCTGGTCGATGACGGCACCGGCACCCCAGATGATCCCAATGAAGACCCGGATGACGACACCCCGACCCTGACGGTTGCCGATGCAGGCACCATCAACGAAGGCGATACGGCCACCTTTGATGTCAGCCTGAGCAACCCGGTGGATAACGCCACCACCCTGACCTTTGAGCTGGGCGGCGATATCGATGACGATGACGTGGAGACGCCCACTGCCAGCATTGGCGGTACGGGTGTCGCGGTCACTGACAACGGTGACGGCACCTTCAGTGTTGACGTGCCCGCCGGTACCACCGATGGCATCGCGATCAGCGTACCGACTAGCGATGACGATGTGTTTGAAGGGCCGGAAGCTCTCACCCTTACCGCGACCCTGAGCGGCGAGACTGCTGCCGGTAATGCCCTGCCAGACGGCATCACTGATAGTGGGGATGCCACCCTGGTCGATGACGGCACCGGCACCCCGGATGATCCCAATGAAGACCCGGATGACGACACCCCGACCCTGACGGTTGCCGATGCAGGCACCATCAACGAAGGCGATACCGCCACCTTCAATGTAGAGCTGACGAATCCGGTCGATAACACCACCACCCTGACCTTTGAGCTGGGCGGCGAGATCGACGGCGATGACGTGGCTACCCCGGTCGCCAATATCGGCGGCACAGAGGTCACGGTCACTGACAACGGTGACGGCACCTTCAGTGTTGACGTGCCCGCCGGTACCACCGACGGCATCGCGATCAGCGTACCGACCAGCGATGACGATGTGTTTGAAGGGCCGGAAGCCCTCACTCTGACTGCGACCTTGAGCGGCGAGACGGCGGCGGGGAATGCACTCCCGGCCGACCTGACCGACACCGGCAATGCCACGATCCTCGACGATGACCTGCCGACGATCTCGGTGAGTAATACCGTGGACGATGACGCAGTCACCGTGACCGAAGGCACGGATGACTTTGCCGTCTTTGAAGTCAACCTGAGTAATCCCGCGGCCAGCGACCTGAGTTTTGATCTGGCTCTGAACGCAGGGACTGCGGACCTGGCAGACGACTTCGGGCCTGGTCTGGAGGTCTCTACGGACGGCGGTAATACCTGGACGGCAAGCACGGTTGCCACGTTTGCGGCAGGTGATACCAGTGTGCTGGTCCGCACCCCGATCACCGACGACAATGTGGCAGAACCGACGGAAGCGTTCACGCTGACGGCGAGCGAACAAACCACCGACAGCACGGTGAACGGCAGTGCCACCAACACGGCCACGATCCTCGACGATGACCTGCCGACGATCTCGGTGAGTAATACCGTGGACGATGACGCAGTCACCGTGACCGAAGGCACGGATGACTTTGCCGTCTTTGAAGTCAACCTGAGTAATCCCGCGGCCAGCGACCTGAGTTTTGATCTGGCTCTGAACGCAGGGACTGCGGACCTGGCAGACGACTTCGGGCCTGGTCTGGAGGTCTCTACGGACGGCGGTAATACCTGGACGGCAAGCACGGTTGCCACGTTTGCGGCAGGTGATACCAGTGTGCTGGTCCGCACCCCGATCACCGACGACAATGTGGCAGAACCGACGGAAGCGTTCACGCTGACGGCGAGCGAACAAACTACCGACAGCACGGTGAACGGCAGTGCCACCAACACGGCCACGATCCTCGACGATGACCTGCCGACGGTGTCGATCAACAGTGTGGGCGGCGATAGGGTTACCGTGACCGAAGGCACGGATGACTTTGCCGTCTTTGAAGTCAACCTGAGTAATCCCGCGGCCAGCGACCTGAGTTTTGATCTGGCTCTGAACGCAGGGACTGCGGACCTGGCAGACGACTTCGGGCCTGGTCTGGAGGTCTCTACGGACGGCGGTAATACCTGGACGGCAAGCACGGTTGCCACGTTTGCGGCAGGTGATACCAGTGTGCTGGTCCGCACCCCGATCACCGATGACAATGTGGCAGAACCGACGGAAGCGTTCACGCTGACGGCGAGCGAACAAACCACCGACAGCACGGTGAACGGCAGTGCCACCAACACGGCCACGATCCTCGACGATGACCTGCCGACGATCTCGGTGAGTAATACCGTGGACGATGACGCAGTCACCGTGACCGAAGGCACGGATGACTTTGCCGTCTTTGAAGTCAACCTGAGTAATCCCGCGGCCAGCGACCTGAGTTTTGATCTGGCTCTGAACGCAGGGACTGCGGACCTGGCAGACGACTTCGGGCCTGGTCTGGAGGTCTCTACGGACGGCGGTAATACCTGGACGGCAAGCACGGTTGCCACGTTTGCGGCAGGTGATACCAGTGTGCTGGTCCGCACCCCGATCACCGACGACAATGTGGCAGAACCGACGGAAGCGTTCACGCTGACGGCGAGCGAACAAACCACCGACAGCACGGTGAACGGCAGTGCCACCAACACGGCCACGATCCTCGACGATGACCTGCCGACGATCTCGGTGAGTAATACCGTGGACGATGACGCAGTCACCGTGACCGAAGGCACGGATGACTTTGCCGTCTTTGAAGTCAACCTGAGTAATCCCGCGGCCAGCGACCTGAGTTTTGATCTGGCTCTGAACGCAGGGACTGCGGACCTGGCAGACGACTTCGGGCCTGGTCTGGAGGTCTCTACGGACGGCGGTAATACCTGGACGGCAAGCACGGTTGCCACGTTTGCGGCAGGTGATACCAGTGTGCTGGTCCGCACCCCGATCACCGACGACAATGTGGCAGAACCGACGGAAGCGTTCACGCTGACGGCGAGCGAACAAACCACCGACAGCACGGTGAACGGCAGTGCCACCAACACGGCCACGATCCTCGACGATGACCTGCCGACGATCTCGGTGAGTAATACCGTGGACGATGACGCAGTCACCGTGACCGAAGGCACGGATGACTTTGCCGTCTTTGAAGTCAACCTGAGTAATCCCGCGGCCAGCGACCTGAGTTTTGATCTGGCTCTGAACGCAGGGACTGCGGACCTGGCAGACGACTTCGGGCCTGGTCTGGAGGTCTCTACGGACGGCGGTAATACCTGGACGGCAAGCACGGTTGCCACGTTTGCGGCAGGTGATACCAGTGTGCTGGTCCGCACCCCGATCACCGACGACAATGTGGCAGAACCGACGGAAGCGTTCACGCTGACGGCGAGCGAACAAACCACCGACAGCACGGTGAACGGCAGTGCCACCAACACGGCCACGATCCTCGACGATGACCTGCCGACGATCTCGGTGAGTAATACCGTGGACGATGACGCAGTCACCGTGACCGAAGGCACGGATGACTTTGCCGTCTTTGAAGTCAACCTGAGTAATCCCGCGGCCAGCGACCTGAGTTTTGATCTGGCTCTGAACGCAGGGACTGCGGACCTGGCAGACGACTTCGGGCCTGGTCTGGAGGTCTCTACGGACGGCGGTAATACCTGGACGGCAAGCACGGTTGCCACGTTTGCGGCAGGTGATACCAGTGTGCTGGTCCGCACCCCGATCACCGACGACAATGTGGCAGAACCGACGGAAGCGTTCACGCTGACGGCGAGCGAACAAACCACCGACAGCACGGTGAACGGCAGTGCCACCAACACGGCCACGATCCTCGACGATGACCTGCCGACGGTGTCGATCAACAGTGTGGGCGGCGATAGGGTCACCGTGACCGAAGACAATGTGGCAGAACCGACGGAAGCGTTCACGCTGACGGCCGAACAAACCACCGACAGCACGGTGAACGGCAGTGCCACCAGCACGGCCACGATCCTCGACGATGACCTGCCGACGGTGGTGAGTAATACCGTGGGCGGCGATAGGCAGTTACCGTGACCGCGATGACTTTGCCGTCTTTGAAGTCAACCTGAGTAATCCCGCGGCCAGCGACCTGAGTTTTGATCTGGCTCTGAACGCAGGGACTGCGGACCTGGCAGACGACTTCGGGCCTGGTCTGGAGGTCTCTACGGACGGCGGTAATACCTGGACGGCAAGCACGGTTGCCACGTTTGCGGCAGGTGATACCAGTGTGCTGGTCCGCACCCCGATCACCGACGACAATGTGGCAGAACCGACGGAAGCGTTCACGCTGACGGCGAGCGAACAAACCACCGACAGCACGGTGAACGGCAGTGCCACCAACACGGCCACGATCCTCGACGATGACCTGCCGACGATCTCGGTGAGTAATACCGTGGACGATGACGCAGTCACCGTGACCGAAGGCACGGATGACTTTGCCGTCTTTGAAGTCAACCTGAGTAATCCCGCGGCCAGCGACCTGAGTTTTGATCTGGCTCTGAACGCAGGGACTGCGGACCTGGCAGACGACTTCGGGCCTGGTCTGGAGGTCTCTACGGACGGCGGTAATACCTGGACGGCAAGCACGGTTGCCACGTTTGCGGCAGGTGATACCAGTGTGCTGGTCCGCACCCCGATCACCGACGACAATGTGGCAGAACCGACGGAAGCGTTCACGCTGACGGCGAGCGAACAAACCACCGACAGCACGGTGAACGGCAGTGCCACCAACACGGCCACGATCCTCGACGATGACCTGCCGACGATCTCGGTGAGTAATACCGTGGACGATGACGCAGTCACCGTGACCGAAGGCACGGATGACTTTGCCGTCTTTGAAGTCAACCTGAGTAATCCCGCGGCCAGCGACCTGAGTTTTGATCTGGCTCTGAACGCAGGGACTGCGGACCTGGCAGACGACTTCGGGCCTGGTCTGGAGGTCTCTACGGACGGCGGTAATACCTGGACGGCAAGCACGGTTGCCACGTTTGCGGCAGGTGATACCAGTGTGCTGGTCCGCACCCCGATCACCGACACAATGTGGCAGAACCGACGGAAGCGTTCACGCTGACGGCGAGCGAACAAACCACCGACAGCACGGTGAACGGCAGTGCCACCAACACGGCCACGATCCTCGACAACGATGTAAGCGTAACTACTAGCAATGATCTGATTGTTGATGAAGACGACTTACCAATAATAGGTAACAATGACTCAGCGGCAGGCGATGATGATCAGGTATTGAGCGGTACCATCGTGTATTGCCCACGGGGAATACACTGGCATCCTCCGAGCCGATTGCACTCTCGGTGGATGTGTCATCGTTAACAACCTCGGATGGGCAGTCTGTTTCAAGTGTTTGGGATGCAGGCAGTAATACCCTGGTTGCTTATACCGGCAGTGATGCCAGTGACACAGATAGCCATGTGTTCACTATTACATTGATGCGATCGACGCAACCAACAACACGGCAAGCTATACGGCTGAACTGTTGCAGGCGGTTCAACACACTGCCTCTGGCACGGAAGATAACATCGACTTGGATGTTGGTGTTGCAGTGTCGGATTCTGTTGGCAATGAGGGTAACGGAAGCTTCACCCTAACCATCGACGACGACATGCCGACAATCACAGACGCTGAATGTGTTGTTGATGTTGAAACTGGCGGAGTAGTAACGTCTACCCTGGGTGCTGACCTTGTATTGATGATTGATACATCAGGTAGTGTAAGCTCGTCGGATCTGGATTCCATTCGTGACTCACTTCAAACGCTGTTCAATAGTGGAGCGGTAAACTCAGTTTTCCTTACCAGTTTTGCATCGAATGCTACTTTCTATGATTCCGGCGAAAACGGTGGATGGTTTACCGATCTTGATGCGGCAATTGATATTATAGATGGCTTTATTAATAATGGATTTACAGATTATGATGCGGCAATTGAGGCTGTAACTGATAATTTCACAGCACCACCAAGCGTTGGTGGAAAGCTTATTTCAATGTTTGTTTCAGATGGCGAGCCAAATCAAGACAATGGCTCTGGATCTGTTGGTATTGATAGTGAAGAAGAATCAGGCTGGATTAATTTTCTTAAAAATAATGATTTTGACGAATCATTCTCAGTCGGTTATGGCGGCTTGGACTCTTCTGATATAGCTGCCTTAGAACCCATTGCCTGGACAGAAGGTGAAACTGCCGTAACAAACCAAGGTAGTTCTGTGGCAAACGATGATAATGTCATCATTCTTGATAATATCGATGATCTATCGTCCACACTTGAGTCTACAGTGACAACTACGCCTGATAGTGTGACTGGCAGTGTTATTGATACCATTGACTTCGGGGCGGATGAAATTACGCAACCTGAATTAACGTCAGTAACCTATAACGGCAACACGACAGTCTTCGATGCGAATACTTCGTCGGAAACTTTTAATACAAATGCAGGTAAAATAACTATTAATCAGGATGGTAGCTACACATTCACAGCTTTGGATCAGACATCTAGTGATGTTGAGGACTCTATTTCCTACACAGTCACGGATAGCGATGGTGATACGGCTACAGCCGATCTTTGCCTAAAGACAACTGACAGCGCACCGTCTGCAGAAGTAGACAATGTCACTGTGGTTGAGGGCCAAAATCAAGGTAGCTTGAACCTCCAGCTGATACTTGATGACAGTGGCAGTATGGGCTTTAACAATGATGCTAACCTGAATGCCATGAAGCAAGCCATTGCTGATCTGTTCAATACAGGAAATATCAATAGCGTACGGGTTATCACTTTCTCAGGCGATGCATCTTCGCTTAATGGTGGCGGGTGGTACACCAATACGGTTGATGCCTATGCTGCTATCAATAGCGCTCTGAAGCTAGCGGAAGCACGGATTATGATGACGCGCTTGAGGAAGCGCAGCAAAACTTCACGCAACCGACAGGCGGTACGTCGTTAGCCTCTGTTTTTATGACCGATGGCCAGCCAAGTTATGGTAGTGATAACAGAGTTAACTCTAGCGAGGAAACTCAATGGCTAAACTTCCTTGAAAATAATGGTTTCGATGCCTCCTATGTTGTTGGTTTTGGTTCAGGATTTGGTAACGACACGTCTGAAATTTTACCGATAGCGGCTAAGCCAGATGCTGATGGCAATTATTCTGATACTTTTGATAATAGTGATGTTGTCTTAACCGTTGATAATGACAATCTGAGCGCAGAGTTGCAGTCACTACTTGGGCTTACAGTGGGAGCAAGTGGTAACGTTACGGATAATGATGATGAAGGTGTTGATGGCTGGGGTAATCCCACGCTGGTATCTGTCGAGTTTGGCGGAACAACTTATACCTTTAATTCGTCACAAACGGAACATACGATTAACACAGATGCGGGTGATCTGTTGATTCGTGATGACGGCTCGTATGAGTTTACCCAGGCAGATAGCATTACAGCAGACCAAACCGCGACTGTGAGCTATACTGTTCAGGATGCAGACGGCTCGACAGACACTTCCTCACTTGTGCTAACAACACAAAGTGCCGAGATCTTTAACGGATCAATAATACAAAATATAAATGCTGAAGAAGTTTATCAACTTGGCGGTCTTGCCTCGTCAGTAAAAGTTGATATCAGCGGCTATCGTGATGGGGTCGAAAATGGCGAGATTGTACTGAAGAAAGATGGCATTACTGTTGAAAACTATGATCTTGATAATGTGTTTGATGGTAGTAACCAATCAATCAATACGTTCGGGTCGGGTGATCTCTTTGATGAGGTCGTAATTCGAAATACGGATGAGTACTTGTTTGATATTGATCGCGTAGAGGCCATTGTGGAGCCTGACTCATCGCCTATTCTGAATGGTATCTTGGTCGACGGCATCGTTGAGGGTGCGGTTTATACCACCACCTCGGGTGTCACCGGCACCACCGATGCCAAAGGTGCCTTCAGCTACCGTGAGGGCGATAGTGTCACCTTTATGGTGGGGGATGTTGTAATCGGTAGTGCAACACCTGAGGATCTGGCGGCCGGGCAGGTCTTCCTGCAGGATCTGGCGGATGTTGAACGCACGGATCTCAATGACGAATACGTCGAGAACATGGCGGTCTTCCTGCAATCGCTGGATGCCGATGGCAATGCGGAAAACGGCATTACCATTACACCAGAGATGCATGCCCAGTTCGCTGAGGCCAATCTGGACCTGCGCAGCGCATCAGAAGCCGAGTTGAAAGCGGCAATCGAAACAGCGGGCCACACCTACGTCACGGAAGCGGAGGCGATGGAGCACGTTCGTGAGATGTTGGAACTGCATGCTGGTATCAGCGAGTTCGATGAGCGTGTGGCGGATAACGACCTGCTGACTGCCACCCTTGCCAAAGGCACGCTTGAAGGTCTCAGCTACGTGGCCTCTTCTGGCCTGCAAGGAGAAATGGTAGATGGCGTCTTTGAGTACGGTGATGGTGATACCATCGAGCTGTTTGTTGGTGAGCAGCTGGTAGCCAGTTTCTCTGCCGATAGGGTAGGTGATGATGGTGTTATCAGTTTCGACGAGGCAGGCTTTACTGTTAGTCACGAAGAACTCGACGCCTTGTTATCTCCGCAAGCTGAACTGGCAGGAACCAATAGGCTGAATGAAGATGCTGATGTTGTTAGCCTGATTGGCGAAGACGAAGAGCCCTTGTTTACTCATGATGAGTCTTCCGATCAAGGGGAGTCTGTAGAAGAGGCATCTGTAGCTAGCCTTGAAAACACTGATGGAGCCGGTGAGGCCGCTTCGCTAATTGCCGACGAGTTACTCAACAGTAGCGAAGACGAACTCTTCAAGGATGAAGGTGAGGAAGGCGGTGCCCAGCAAGCCAAGGTGCCTGCTGATCAGGCGGAAGCTCCGGCTCATGTTACTAATCCACATGACGATTTGAATACGTCCAACAATTCAATTGATCAATAACCTTACAGCGCAATAAGTAGATAACCTCGCCCCGCCTGGCTTGCCCGGCGGGGCTTTTTATTATCCACCCAAAGAACAGGCAGCGTTGTGCCATCAAAGCCTTTAAGATGATGAATAAATGTGTCAAGGAGCCTTGGAATGTACGTAAAACGTGATGAAAAGGGCAGCATTGTCCAGGTGTGTAAGGAGCCAACGCCTGACTGCAAGGAGTACCTGACGCCAGGCTCGGCGGAGCTGGTGGCGTTTTTTGCGGCTGAGGACGAGACGGCAAGGCTGCGTGAATCCGATATGGAGTTTGTGCGGGTACTAGAAGACGTGATTACCTTGCTGATGGACAAGGGGATTTTGCGTTTTACGGATCTGCCGGAAAAAGCTCAGGAAAAGCTGCTGGATCGCCAGACATTGCGCAAGCGGGTGAACGATGTTGGCCTGATGGATGATGATGACAGTGATGTGATCTAGGCGTGCTGAATGCCAACGCCCGCCAAAAAGGCGGGCGTCAGGATAGTTTCAAAACAGATGTTACGGCTTACTTCACCCCTGGGCCGGTAATACCGTCCAGGCCGAGGTCAAACAGCGCTTCGGCTTCAGCTTCGTGTTTCACACCTTCAGCAATCGCCAGAATGCCAAGCGAATGGGCGAGGGTGGCCATGCCGCGCAAGATGGTTTGCTGATCAGTCGAGCTTTCGATGCCGCTAACCAGAGAGGCATCGAACTTGAGGAAGCTCAGGCCTAGATCGTGCAGGTCGGCGAGCTTGTTGAACTCGCTGCCCACATGTTCCAGGCCGACCTTGACCCCCAGCGGCTGAAGCTCACGACACAGCAGGCGGAAGCTGGCCAGATCATGAATGGCCACGTGTTCAGGTAGTTCCATCCATAGCCACTGAGTGGCCCTTCCTGCCTGGCGTAGCCGCTGGGTGAGGTGTTTGATGAAGTGAACATCGCGCAGGGAACGCGCCGATACATTGATGCCCACGGGCTGGTGATGCTTGCTGATATGCGTCAGCGCGGCTTCAAGTACGGCCATATCCAAGGCATCGTCGCGCTGCAAGCGATGTACCCAAGGCATAAAGATGCCGGCATTACGCCAACTTCCCTGCATATATAAGCGTGAAGGTGCCTCGTAATGAATCAGGCCTCCTTTACTGTCACGCACTGGGTAAGAGGCCAGCTGAACACCTGCTGCCATCGCTTGATCAATGGCTTCACGCCATTCCTCTTGGGTAGTGCAGAGAGCATGGCGCTGATCACCCTGGGTGATCATGGTAAGGCAGTCTGTTCTGGCTTCAGCGGCAGCCAGAGTGCTATCCAAAGCAGCAAGACGCTGCGACAGGGTATCGCCTTCCTGGTAGTCCGCCAGCACAGAGGCCAGCACAACATCGTCGTTAATGCTCGCTTTCAGGCTGTTTAGGTGAGTATTTAGCGCCTGAGCGACACTTTCTAGGTCAGTCGCTGACGGAATGATCAACATGAAATCACTGCCATTCAGGCGCCCAACATCGGCATCACCGTAGTGTTCGCCTACCTCACGCAGATGTTGAACGAGAGAGGTTAGCAGCGTATCAGCACCGCGCCGCCCGAGTGTTTCGTTAAGCTCTGCAAGCTGCTCAACGCGTACCAGCGCCAACGCGCCACTAGCGCGATGGGAGTTGCTTTCCAGGTTACGCTTAAGGCGTTCAAGTAAGGACTCCCGGGTCAACGCCTTGGTGGTCGTGTCTTCCTGCAAACGTCGGCGTAGAACATCCAGCTTGCTGGTTTCCTCGCTGAGCATTTCATGCACGGCACCTGAGAGGGTATTCATCGCGCGAACTACCTGGCGGAGTTCCAGAGTGTAGGGCTCTTCCGTGGTGGTAAAGCGCCGGGCGCTGATGCTTTTGGCCTGCTGAATGACGTCTACCAGTGGTTTGCGGATGGTACGAACAATCCACCAGGCCAACAAGAAGCTGACCATACCGGCGAGCGCAAACCATCCGGTCATTTCCAGGCTGCTGCGCCACAGGGTACGGTAGGCAAAGCTGTGCTGGCTTTCCAGCGTCAGGGTGCCGTACTGGCTCCAGCCGTCCTGCACTACGGCTTGGCCGGGCGAAACCTCAAAGCTGACCAGATTGATAAACCATTGAGGCACATCGTCGATATGTTCTTCGGCTTCCCGCAGGTGCAGGATTTCTCCCTCCGGCGAGCGCAGTTCAATCCGGCGGTAGTGGCCGGTATCAAACTGTGCGGCTACCAGTAGCTCCATACTGACGTCGTCTTTTTCCAGCTGGGTCATTGAAAGTGCCAGTGCGTTGGCGTTATCCGCGTTCTTGATTTGCACTTCCTGTTCGATGTAGTGCCGGCTGCTGGTCACGCTGATGGTTAGGCTGCCTATAAACGCCAGTAGCAGTATGGCAATCACAGTGAGCCAGAGTTGTTTGATTAACGACATGGGCACATCCTCTTAATGACATCTGGCCTATAAACGTTGGTGGCGGATAGATGGTGTACTGTCTGAACGTGATGGAGATGTAAGGCTCCCCGTCCGAAAGCTGTTTTATACAAAGCCCTGCTCCTGCATGCGTGAGACCACACTACGCCAACGGGAGAGTCGCGCCATGGGGTCAGCGCGTGAATTATTGCTGTTACCCGCCCATAGGCCACTGCTGTTAAAACTGAAAACAGGATCGAGGTCATTACGCCGTGAAGCGGGCTGAATGGAAGCGACCAGATTATCAAGTACCAGTGGCTCTGAGGCGGGTGTCTGATAAAACCCGAGCACCATGTGCGCTTGGGTGATCTGTGAACGACCAATCCGCGCGCGCACGTAAATCATGCGCAGTTTGTTGCCCGATACGCCCAGCGCTTTTAGGGTAATGTACTTGGCAATCGAGTAATCCTCGCAATCTCCTTCACCCTTGCCCATGGTTTCCAGGGGAGTAGCCCAGTAGTCTTCCTGTCCCCATATCTGGATATCATCACGCCATAAAACACGTCGGTTGAAAAAGCCATTCACATTGCGCAGTTGTGTGGCTACGTTGGCTCCCCGCAAACGGTTAAGCAAGGCAAACCACTCTTCCAGCGTTTGTACGCCACGGGTGCCGTAAAGGCGGTTCATGCTGTTGCGCAGACGCTGAGGGTTGAAGGCATTCGCTGAACCAGGGAAGTAGCTTAGTGCACCAGTGGCCACCACTACGCCCATTGCCGTCAGAAATTGGCGTCGGGAAATAGAAGAAGGCTGTGGGGGCGAACAGGAGCCCGTTGCGCCATAAGTTTCACCGAAATAATAATTTACATTTAGTTTAGCAGATAATGAAAGCCTACGGCTTTACCTGGCCAGTGAGTTTTTATCTGTTATTCAGCCCATAGCAAAATGCGCAAGCATCCGGTACGGGGCGAAGAGTGCGTCTATTTTGAGATGCACAGAGGCTTGCTGATGACGGAAGGGTTGTGGACGAAGTGCGTGGAGGGTGGTGGGGGTTACTGCTTGGTAAAATAATATTAAATAAAGATTTTTTTGAGTCTTTTTTGCAAGAAGGGGAAAAGTTGGCTAAATTAGAAAATGTTATTTGCTGTGTATTTTATTTGCATAATGTTCAATTTGATTGCTTTGAGAATTTTATGTATCAAAAAGTGTTTGGCGAGCACTTGGTGCAGCTTGTCAACTCATGTATCTGGAAAGCACATATCTAACCAAATTGGTGAATGTCTTATAAATCAAAACGTTACTTAATTTTTATGTGAAGGCTTTATTGCAGTGGCTCGGACGACTGACACACAAGGGATCAACAATGAAGGTAAGCTCAAAACTTACAGTAGGTAAGGCATCGATACGCACAATTTTGCTATGTTCATTCGGGGCCGCACTAATGCCTCTATCGGCAGCAGAGGTTGGTGCACAGTCTTCTTCTGCTGATATGACATCCCCTTCACCCATTAATCTTCCGTCAGTGATACAACAGACGATTATGCAAAACCCTGAAGTAAAAGCAGCGTTTCAGGCGTTTGCAGCAGCAGGCTTTGATACTGATGAAGCGCGCGGCAATTATTTGCCGTCGATTGATGCGACAGCGGGTGTTGGTCGTGAAAACCTTGAAGATGATGGCCGCGGCAGTTTTGATACGGACTTCGCGCAGATTGAGCTTAACCAGATGGTATTTGATGGTTTTGCGACTGCCAATGAAGTTGAGCGCCTGAACAGTGCCCGGCTGGTGCGTTATTACGAGTTACTCAATGCCAGTGAGCAGGTATCTCTTGAAGCGGCAAGGGCCTACGCTGATGTCCAGCGCTACCGTGAACTTGTGAACCTTGCGCGCGAAAACTATGCAGAACATCAGCAAATTTATAACAAAATGGAAGAAAGAGCCGCTTCGGGGGCCGGGCGTGGCGTTGATCTTGAACAAATTGCTGGCCGTTTGGCATTGGCAGAATCTAATCTGTTGACAGAAGCCTCAAACCTTCATGATGTGTCTGCGCGTTACAAACGCATAGTGGGAACCTTGCCTGCACAAAGTCTTGCGCCATTTCCTGATCTTGACCACCATCTGCCTGTATCGGTTGTTGACGCCGTTAACATGGCATTTGAAGGTAATCCTGAGTTTCATGCTGCTATTCAGAATATTCAATCTGTCCGAGCCCAACGTGACGGTACTCGTTCTGGATTCCAACCGCGGGTTGATCTTGTTGGCCGTGCCGGAACGAATAACAGTAGCGATACGGGCCTGTCAGGGCGTCGCGATGAGCAAAGTGTTGAGTTGGTTGCAAGCGTCAACCTGTTCCGTGGTGGCTCTGACCTGGCCTCTTTCCGTGCGGCCAGTGAACGAGTTGATGAGGCTGTGTATGATCGCGAGCTGATCTGCCGCAACGTGCGCCAAACGACCCAGATTGCTTATAACGATACTCAGCGCCTGCGTGAGCAGATGGAATATATTGAACAGCACCGTCAGTCCATTGAGCGCGTTCGTGGCGCTTATCAGCAGCAGTTTGATATTGGCATGCGTACATTGTTGGATGTACTTGATAGTGAAAACGAATACTTTGAAGCGAGCCGTGCTTATGTCAATGCAAAGTACGATGTAGTGATTGCCAATGTAAGAACCCTGGCTTCTATGGGGCAGTTGTTACAAACGCTCGAAGTGGCTAATACTGATATCCCAAGCCTCGCTGAATTGAACAGTCAAGGCGTCAAGATTGATCCTGAGTCGGTGTGCCCAGTTGAATCGCCTGCGAGCCTTTCTCTAAATGACTTAATTGGAGAGCGTGGAGCACCGACAAGAGCACCTGATATTATTTTATCAGCCGAGACCTTGTTCGAGATAAACAGCGCTAAAATCGGCACAGAAGCTCGCAAGGAATTGATGCGCTTGGCTGAAAGTATCCGTGAACGATCCGATCTAGCCCGCATATATATTGCTGGTCATGCGGATATAACGGGTAATGACGCCATCAACGAACCGCTTTCACGCCGCCGTGCTGCAAGCGTAGCCAACTTCCTGGCTAGCGAAGGGGTTAGCCGTGCACTTATCCAAACTGAAGGATTTGGTTCGCGCAAACCTACCGCTACTAATGAAACCGTTGAGGGGCGTCGTTTAAACAGGCGGGTTGAAATAACCCTGGAAACCATTCAAGAAGTAGCTGCTTTACAGGGCAGTCAGGCTGCTACACCACGGTCTTCATCACCAACTCCTACTGCTAACACTAATGCGACTGATGCTTCACCAACTGTTGCAAGTGCGAGTGTTTATCTGCAGGTGGCGGCTTTAAGTAAACAGGCATCCGCCGCTGAATTGCAGAAACGTTTGCAGAATAATCTTGATGGTCCTGTTCGTGTCCTCGAAGGTGGTGGTTTATACCGTGTTCAGGTAGGTACCGATAACAGTATTGCGGAGCTGAAACGTGAGCTGGATGCCTTGGGTTACACTGAGACCTTTCCTGTCAGCAGGTAAGTAATCAATACACCTCACTTATAGTTTATTGCCATGCACCAAATTCTTGGTGTGTGGCAATATTTCTGTAGCTTACTTTAAGTCGGATTATGTTGAGGTCTGTGTGCCTAACGAAAGCCACTCAATGCCAGAAGAGCCCGCGACCTTGGCGGAGGCGGATGAACTGCTGGAATGCCTGCTGAGTATTGCCCACCAGCACCACTACGAGACCACCCGGGAAGCGCTGCGGGCGGGGTTGCCGCTGGAAGAGGGCAAGCTGACCCCGGGCGTCGTGGGCCGCGCCGCTGCTCGCGCTGACCTGACCGCGCGGATTGTCAAAAGCCCGCTGGGCGAGCTGAACCCGGCGCTGTTTCCGGTCATCCTGCTGCTGGAATCAGGCCGCGCCTGTCTGCTGCAAGCGGTGGATCTGAGCACCGGGCAGGCGACGGTCAGCTTTCCGGAACTCAGCGACGCCACCACCGATATCAGCCTGCACGGCCTGGCAGAGGCCTACAGCGGCCAGGCTATCTATGTGCGCCCCAAGTTCCGCTTTGACGCCCGCGGGCCGGAAGTCAAACAGTCCCGCGAGCGCCACTGGTTCTGGGGGTGATCCGCGAAAACCGCAAACTCTATCGGGATGTGATCCTGGGCTCGGTGCTGATCAACCTGTTTGCCGTGGCCATGCCGCTGTTTGTGATGAACGTCTACGACCGGGTAGTGCCCAACGCCGCCACTGAAACGCTCTGGGTGCTGGCAGTAGGCATCCTGATCGTGCTGTGTTTTGATCTAGCCTTGCGCCTGATGCGCAACTTCTTTGTCGATCTCGCCGCCAGTCGGGCAGACGTCAAGCTGACGTCCTCAATCATGCAGCGGGTACTGGGCATGCGCATGGAAGCCAAGCCGGCCTCCACCGGCTCCTTCACCTCCACCCTGCAGTCGTTTGAATCGGTCAGGGCCTTTATCGGCTCGGCCACTATCGTTGCCCTGGTGGACCTGCCCTTTGTGCTACTGTTCATGACCATTATTGCCCTGATCGGCGTGCCCCTGGTGATCCCGATTGTGGTGGGCGCGGTGTTTGTCCTGCTGTACGCCATGGCCGCCCAAAGCAAGCTGCACGAACTCTCCGAGACCACCTGGCGGATCAGCGCCCAGCGTAACTCCACCCTAGTGGAAGCAGTGGGCAATCTGGAAACCGTCAAGGCCCTGCGCGGCGAAAGCCGCCTGCAGGGCAACTGGGAACGGGCCTCGGCCTTTCTGTCCCGCACCGCCGCCCAGCTGCGTCTGGTCAGCACCTCGGTGACCAGTGTGGCCCTCTGGGCCCAGCACACCGTCTCGGTGGTGATCATTATCATCGGCGTCTACCTGATCATTGAAGGTGAGTTGACCCAGGGCGGCCTGATAGCCGCCTACCTGCTGTCCTCCCGAGCCATGGCGCCGATCAGCCAGGCCGCCGGCCTAATATTTAATACCACCAGTCGGCCACCGCCCTGGAAGCGCTTAACGGCGTGATGGACAAACCCCAGGAACGCACCGACAGCAAACGCTACATTGACCGCCCCGTGGTGCAGGGCGACCTTCGCTTTGACAGCGTCTCACTGCGCTACCCGGACGAAGAACGCGATGCCCTGCGCGAGGTCAGTTTCCGCCTTAAACCCGGCGAAAAAGTCGCCCTGATCGGGCGGATTGGCTCCGGTAAATCCACCCTCAACAAGCTGCTGCTGGGGTTCTACCAGCCCACCAGCGGTGCTGTGCTGCTCGACGATGTGGACATTCGCCAGTACGACCCCCTGCAACTACGCCGCCATATCGGCTATGTGCCCCAGGATATCACCCTGTTCTACGGCTCTCTGCGCGACAACATTGTCGCTGGCGGCGGTATTGACGGCGTGGATGACGACAAGCTGCTCGACGCCATCAACCTCAGCGGCCTGGCCGATCTGGTGCGTTCCCACCCGCAAGGCGTGGATCTACCCGTGGGGGAAGGCGGCAGCCTGCTCTCCGGCGGCCAGCGTCAGGCAATTGCAATTGCCCGCGCCGTGGTGCATGCGCCCCAGGTGCTGCTGCTCGATGAGCCCTCCAGCGCCATGGACCACGCCAGCGAAGACCGGCTCAAGAAACAGCTGACCCGCTACGCCGCCGACAAAACCCTGATCGTGGTGACTCACCGCACCTCACTGCTCTCCCTGGTCGACCGGATTATCGTTATGGACGGCGGCAAGGTGATGGCCGACGGCCCCCGCGAGCAGGTGGTGGAAGCGCTGCGCAAAGGGCAAATCGGGAGGGCCAGCTAATGGCGAAAAAACAGCAGCCAACCGCCGAAGAAAAAAGTTTCGAGAACCTTGGCCGCTTTACTGCCAAAGGCGGCAAGTTCTTCCGCCCCTTTATGGACCGGCTGTTTTCCAAGCGGGTCACCTCCGCCCACCTCAACCGTGACTGGGCCAGCGACGCCGACTGGGCGCGGCTGCAGCAGAACCCGCTGCGTGCCCGGCTGTTTCTGTACACCGTAGTGCTCGCGGTGGTGGCCCTGATCACCTGGTCTTATTTTGCCGAGATCGACGAAGTCACCCGCGGCCAGGGCCGAGTGATACCCGCCCAGCAGCTGCAGAAAGTGCAATCCTTTGACGGCGGCGTGGTGCAGGCCATCAAGGTACGCGAAGGCCAGCTGATCGAGACGGGGCAAGTGCTGATGGAAATCGACCCAACCCGCTTTGTCTCGGACTTCCGCGAAAACCAGTCCCAGGTGCAAGCCCTGCGCGCCCGCGCCGAACGGCTGCGCGCCCTGGTCACCGATACCCCCTTTGCCCCTGATGAAGACCTGCTTCGCGACGCCCCCTCCGTGGTGGCCCAGGAGCGCGAAGCCTACGACAGCCGCCGGGAAGAACTGCGCGAACAGGAAACCGTGCTGCGTGATCGTATCCGCCAGCGTGAGGCCGAGCTGCTGGAAGCCCGGCTGCGCCGCGATACCGCCTCCCGGGAACTCAACATGGCCAACCAGGAACTCCAGCTCACCCGGCCGCTGCTGCAATCCGGCGCCGTCTCCGAGGTCGAAGTCCTGCGCCTGGAGCGGGAAGTCTCGCGCAACCGCGGCGAGCGCGACCAAGCCAACGCCGCCATCGACCGCTTGCAGGCCGCGGTGGAAGAAAGTCAATCCCAGCTGCGTGAGCTCGGCGCCGAACGGCGCAGCGAATGGCGGGATGAGCTGGCCAACACCATTGGGGATATCCAATCGCTTGAAGAAGCCAGTACCGGACTGGAAGACCGCGTCCAACTTTCAGAAATTCGCTCGCCGGTCAACGGCGTTGTCCAGCAGCTGTATATCAACACCCGCGGCGGGGTGGTTCAGCCCGGCCAGGAGGTGGTCGACATCGTCCCCAGCGGCGAACAGCTGCTGGTTGAAGCGCGGATTGCCCCCAGGACATCGCTTTCCTACGCCCCGGCCAGCCGGCCACCGTCAAGCTGACCGCCTACGACTACGCCGTCTACGGCGGGCTGGAGGCCGAGCTTGAGCATATCAGCGCCGACACCATTACCGACGAAGAAGGCAACACCTTTTACCAGGTGCGGGTGCGCACCCAGGAAGGCCAGGTCGACACCGACGAAATAGACGTCATCCCCGGCATGACCGCCCAGGTCGACATCATGACCGGCAAGCGCACGGTGATGGAATTTCTGCTCAAGCCGGTGTTACGGGCCTGGAACAATTCATTGGGAGAACGCTGATGAACCACCTCTTTATCACCCCCGCCGCGCGTTTACAGCCCCGCTGGCAGGCAGCGTTTCCACAGGCCACGCTCGCCGCCGTCGCCCCTGAAACAGACCGCCTGACACCACCGCCGGATATCATATGGATTGTCTGCGAAGGCGAACAGCAACCCCTCTCAGCGCCCCTTCTGGAGGCAGTAACCCGTTTATCCGCCGAGAGCGCCGTGGTCGTGCTGGCCAACGCCCCTCAGCAGGCCGATGCCCTGCAGGCCCTGCAAGCCGGGGCGCGAGGCTATGCCCACGCGCTCAGCCCGGTGGCCACGCTGCAACAGATCGCCACCGTGGTGACGAATGCCGGGATCTGGGTACCGGCCGACCTGATGGCCCAGGTGATGGGGCACACCTGGCAAGCGCTCAACGGCGAACAGCGCCTCAGGCATGCGCTGCTGGACAAACTCACCGAGCGCGAACGCGAGGTGGCGCTGGCGGTGGTACAAGGGGCAAGCAACAAACAGGTGGCGCGCACCCTTAACATCACCGAGCGCACGGTCAAGGCGCACCTGACCTCGATTTTTCATAAGCTTGAGATTACGGATCGGATGCAGCTGATTCTCAAACTTGCAGATAGAGCAGTTAACCTCCCTCTTGGTATGTAGCAGCCGATCTCGCTTCCTTACTCGTTAACACCTGGCTAATTGTTACTATATGTTTCTTTTTATTGATTCATAAATGTCATGATAGTACGCATGCTAATATGTTAAAAATTAATAAAAAGCGCTATTTTTTCTTTAAGTTATTGAAAATAATAATTTATTAATCTTAATTAGCTTTTGCTGGTTGTACTGCAGTCCAATATTTATTGCCGCATTTTAAGTTACTATTTGTAAGTAGTAGTTTTAATGCGATTTAAATATAGGGCTATATTATGCAAATTGTTACTATAGTTAACATTGTGGGTCGGGCATTTTCGCGTGATGAAAACGGTAACCTGCGCGAGCTTAGCGTAGGCGATAGGTTGCAGGAAGGTGATGTTCTGATCACCGCACCGATGAGTGAGGTCAAGGTTGATTTTAATGATGGTCTATCGCCTGCAGTCATTGGTGGGGATGAGAAAGTCGCCATAAATGATGAGATTGACGCGGACAACGCTGCTAGTGATGATGAGTTTGCCACTCAGGATGATGAGCTGGAAGCGATTCTTGCCGTCCTGGAAGATGAAGAGGGCGATATTCTTGAGCTGCTTGAAGCCACTGCAGCCGGTAGTGGTGAAGTAGGTGGTGGAGGTGGAATCTCCTTTGTAAGACTCGCACGCATCACCGAGTCTATTGAAGGTGTGGAATATGCATTTGATACAGGTAGAGATAATGAGCTGACAGCACCTGAGTTTTCGGCTTTTTTGACGCCAGCTAAAATCGTAAAATTGATTGACGTTGTATTGGAGGCCCCTAGCAAGGATGCATACGACGAGGATGAAATTGCCGATGGCATCAAGGCAAATGTCAGCCTGGGAGGAGATGTCAAGGTTGGCGACGATCTTGTTATTGTCGATGGTAAAGACAATATCTTGTTTGAAGGCCCAGTTTCTCAAGAGATGTTGGATGATGGTCTGTCGGTCACCGTCACAGACATAGATAACGATGATACCTCTGTGAGCGTGACTGCCACGGTTTCTGACCCTGAAGGAAATAGCGCCACTGATCGTGACGATGGCAGGATTGATACTTCACCAGCCGAGCAGGAAGCTCCAGCGCTCAGTGTGGGCGATGCCGGCACCATTAACGAAGGCGACACCGCCACCTTTGATGTCAGCCTGAGCAACCCGGTGGATAACGCCACCACCCTGACCTTTGAACTGGACGGCGAGATTGATGCCGATGACGTGGGCACCCCCACGGCCAGCATTGATGGCACGGTCGTCACGGTGACCGATAACGGTAACGGCACCTTCAATCTGGACGTACCCGCGGGTACCACCGATGGCATCATGATCAGCGTGCCAACCATCGATGACGATGTGTTTGAAGGGCCGGAAGATTTTACTCTGACCGCCACTCTCACTGGCGAGACCGCCGCGGGCAATGCCCTGCCGGATGGCATTACCGACAGCGGCAACGCCACCATCGTGGATGACGGCAGCGGCACCCCGGAAGACCCCGATGAAGAGCCGGATGACGATACCCCAGCGCTCAGTGTGGGCGATGCCGGCACCATTAACGAAGGCGACACCGCCACCTTTGATGTCAGCCTGAGCAACCCGGTGGATAACGCCACCACCCTGACCTTTGAACTGGACGGCGAGATTGATGCCGATGACGTGGGCACCCCCACGGCCAGCATTGATGGCACGGACGTCACGGTGACCGACAACGGTAACGGCACCTTCAGCCTGGACGTACCCGCGGGTACCACCGATGGCATCGTGATCAACGTGTCAACCATCGATGACGATGTGTTTGAAGGGCCGGAAGATTTTACTCTGACCGCCACTCTCACTGGCGAGACCGCCGCGGGCAATGCCCTGCCGGATGGCATTACCGACAGTGGCAACGCCACCATCGTGGATGACGGCAGCGGCACCCCGGAAGACCCCGATGAAGAGCCGGATGACGATACCCCAGCGCTCAGTGTGGGCGATGCCGGCACCATCAACGAAGGCGATGCCGGCACCTTCGAGGTCAGCCTGAGCAACCCGGTGGATAACGCCACCACCCTGACCTTTGAACTGGACGGCGAGATTGATGCCGATGACGTGGGCACCCCCACGGCCAGCATTGATGGCACGGACGTCACGGTGACCGACAACGGTAACGGCACCTTCAGCCTGGACGTACCCGCGGGTACCACCGATGGCATCATGATCAGCGTGCCAACTATCGATGACGATGTGTTTGAAGGGCCGGAAGACTTCACCCTGACCGCCACTCTCACTGGTGAGATTGAAAGTGGCACCGTATTGCCAGAAGGCATCACCGACACCGGCAACGCTACGATTGTTGATGACGGCAGCGGCACGCCAGATGACCCCGAGGAAGATCCGGATAACGATATTCCAGTACTCAGCGTCGCCGATGCCGGCACCATCAACGAAGGCGATGCCGGCACCTTCGAGGTCAGCCTGAGCAACCCGGTGGATAACGCCACCACCCTGACCTTTGAGTTGGACGGCGAGATTGACAGCGACGATATTGGCACCCCCACCGCCAGTATTGGCGGCACGGACGTCACGATCACTGACAACGGTAACGGCACCTTCAGCCTGGACGTGCCCGCGGGTACCACCGACGGCATCGTGATCAGCGTGCCAACCATCGATGACGATGTGTTTGAAGGGCCGGAAGACTTTACCCTGACCGCCACTCTCACTGGCGAGACCGCCGCGGGCAATGCCCTGCCGGATGGCATTACCGACAGTGGCAACGCCACCATTGTTGATGAAAATCCGATTATTGAAGTCATAACAACGACGAGCGACCTGTCGTTAATTACCAGTGATGCTGAGCTTGTCGATCAGGACAGTGTTCGCCTGAGCGATATTTTCAGCTATAGAGAGACAAATTATGGAGAAGATGGCGTACAGGCCACCGCTTCATGGAGCTACTCTCTAGAATTGGTAGAGAATGCCACTACTGGCCTGACAAGTGACGACAGCCCCATTAGCCTAGTCGAGGAGGGAGGCAGTGGCGATATCGTCGGTACTGCTGAAGAGGATGAAGTGTTTCGCCTCAGCCTAACTGAAGATGACGATGGCAATGCAATAATTAAGTTGACTCAGAGTGGTGCCATCGACCATGTCACTGAAGGTACAAGTGGTGCGGATGTTGACCAACTACTGCTCGAAAGCAGTGTGATTAACTTGCAGGGTGCGGTGACAGTTGAATATGACAACGGCTACACCACCAGTAAAAGTGAAAGCATTGATCTGGGGGAACGCGTTGGCTTCAATGATGATGTGCCAACGGTGACAGCGTCAGACGTTGAGCTGGATATTCCACTGACCACTCTAGACAGCGAAACCCTCGCGGGGACCTCGCAGGCCAGTGGTAGCGCAGCGGCGGCGTTTGAATCAGCCGTTATGGCCGAGTACGGTGCCGACGGTGCGGGCAGCACCGTGGTCGATAACTATACCCTGACGCTGGACACCACCGCTGATACCAGCGCCATCACCAGCCGAGGCGCGCCGGTGGTATTCAGCCTTGATGGTGGTGTCATTACCGGCACCGTGGACGATGGCAGCACGGAAGTGCTGCGTATAGAGGTCGATGTGACCAGTGGTACACTCACCGTGACCCAGTCGGCGCCGCTGGATCACCCGGAACCGGGCATGGATACCCTCAGCCTGCCTGCCGGCCTGGTGAGTCTCCGTGCGGATGTCACGGTCACCGACCAGGATGGTGATACCGCCAGCGATCGCCTGGCAGCCGATCTGGGTAGCGTGGTCGAGGTGGTCGATGATATCCCGGAGGTCACGCTGCGGCGTGTTGATCTGGAGGAGCTGACGTTGACCACCCTGGACAGCGAAACCCTCGCGGGGACCTCGCAGGCCAGTGGTAGCGCAGCGGCGGCGTTTGAATCAGCCGTTACGGCCGAGTACGGCGCCGACGGTGCGGGCAGCACCGTGGTCGATAACTATACCCTGACGCTGGACACCACTGCTGATACCAGCGCCATCACCAGCCGAGGCGCGCCGGTGGTATTCAGCCTTGATGGTGGTGTCATTACCGGCACCGTGGACGATGGCAGCACGGAAGTGCTGCGTATAGAGGTCGATGTGACCAGTGGTACACTCACCGTGACCCAGTCGGCGCCGCTGGATCACCCGGAACCGGGCATGGATACCCTCAGCCTGCCTGCCTGCCGGCCTGGTGAGTCTCCGTGCGGATGTCACGGTCACCGACCAGGATGGTGATACCGCCAGCGATCGCCTGGCGGCCGATCTGGGTAGCGTGGTCGAGGTGGTCGATGATATCCCGGAGGTCACGCTGCAGCGTGTTGATCTGGAGGGGCTGACGCTGACCACCCTGGACAGCGAAACCCTCGCGGGGACCTCGCAGGCCAGTGGTAGCGCAGCGGCGGCGTTTGAAGCAGCCGTTATGGCCGAGTACGGCGCCGACGGTGCGGGCAGCACCGTGGTCGATAACTATACCCTGACGCTGGACACCACTGCTGATACCAGCGCCATCACCAGCCGAGGCGCGCCGGTGGTATTCAGCCTTGATAATGGTGTCATTACCGGCACCGTGGACGATGGCAGCACGGAAGTGCTGCGTATAGAGGTTGATGTGACCAGTGGTACGCTCACCGTGATCCAGTCGGCGCCGCTGGATCACCCGGAACCGGGCATGGATACCCTCAGCCTGCCTGCCGGCCTGGTGAGTCTCCGTGCGGATGTCACGGTCACCGACCAGGATGGTGATACCGCCAGCGATCGCCTGGCAGCCGATCTGGGTAGCGTGGTCGAGGTGGTCGATGATATCCCGGAGGTCACGCTGCGGCGTGTTGATCTGGAGGAGCTGACGTTGACCACCCTGGACAGCGAAACCCTCGCGGGGACCTCGCAGGCCAGTGGTAGCGCAGCGGCGGCGTTTGAAGCAGCCGTTACGGCCGAGTACGGCGCCGACGGTGCGGGCAGTACCGTGGTCGATAACTATACCCTGACGCTGGACACCACCGCTGATACCAGCGCCATCACCAGCCGAGGCGCGCCGGTGGTATTCAGCCTTGATGGTGGTGTCATTACCGGCACCGTGGACGATGGCAGCACGGAAGTGCTGCGTATAGAGGTCGATGTGACCAGTGGTACGCTCACCGTGACCCAGTCGGCGCCGCTGGATCACCCGGAACCGGGCATGGATACCCTCAGCCTGCCTGCCGGCCTGGTGAGTCTCCGTGCGGATGTCACGGTCACCGACCAGGATGGTGATACCGCCAGCGATCGCCTGGCAGCCGATCTGGGTAGCGTGGTCGAGGTGAAAGATGACGTACCTGTTGTTGAAATCAATGGCCAGTATCTGGATAACAATGATCTGGTAATGAAGGTTGATGAAAGATATCTGGAGGAGTCTGTCTCTGGAAACTTTGCAAACGCCTTCAATGTAGATTTTGGCGCTGACGGTGAAGCGGCTGTTAACTATACGCTCGAAATTGAAGGAGATGGAAGCACTGACCTGGTCGCGACACTGAGTGGCGAAGAGGTTCAGCTAATGACCACTCCGGATGGCAATATTGAAGGACGCACTCTTGATAGTAACGAACTTGTGCTGACCGTAGAGGTTGATGAAAACGCGGAAGTAACGTTCACTCAATTCTTAGCTCTTCAACACCCGGTTGGAGGTGGCTCAAATAACACTTTGACACTTCCAAATGGCATTACATTGAATGCAACAGCGATAGATAGTGATGGCGACAGTACTACAGAAGGAATAAGCCTTGGGCAATATCTGCAAGTGCGTGATGACGGTCCTATGATCATGATTGACAGCCGGGATCTCCCCCTCGCTGAAGCGAGCCTCGAAGAAGAAGGTGTTGCGGATTTTTCACGTGCTTTTGTCACCGGGTTTGGTTCTGATGGTGAGGGTGGTATCAGCTATGAACTGGCTATTGGTGGTGAACCTAACCTGACCGATGCCGAGACTGGTCAGGCAATCCTATTGAGCCTGGTTGATGGCAGGGTTGAAGGCCGCACAGAGAGAGATAGCGAACTGGCCTTTGAGGCAAGCGTAGATGACCAGGGGGTTGTGACACTTGCCCAATACCGCAGCGTTATTGAGATCAATGACGATAAAGACAATCAGATAAACCTCCTGGATCAGGCAATAAAACTCAATGCCACGGCTGAAGATGGCGATGGTGACAGCTTGACTGGTGTTCTGAACATTGGTGCCAATCTTGTCTTTGCAGAAGGCAGCAGTGCTGGGACCAATCAGGGAGTTTTTTCTTTCAACAGGTTGCTGGCCAAAGAAGAGCCTTTGCTCGCTATCAATGACGAGGCCAATGAGGAAAGCCTGGCTATTGAAAATGACGCTGATGAAGCGACACAGCCGGCCAATGCCACTAGCTTGAATGCTAACGAACTGCTAGTAGACGATGAGGAGGCGCTTTTCACAGAAGAAGATCGTACGTCCGGCACGCGGCAGGCCAAGGAGCCCGAAAGTTCGCTGGCTACCCCAGCTTATGCTGCCAATGCACATGAAGATTTGGACACCTCCAATAACTCCATCGATCAATAAAGCGACACCGCTGATCGTCTGATCCTTTCCCGCTTGGCTATGTCAGGCGGGAACCTGCTATTAGCGCCAACAAGCCACTTCCCTTCAGCTCAATGTGTCAGCTTGGTTCAAAACCTGGTTGTGTCATTGTGTATCTTGCTAACGTGGCCACTCCCCCTACTTTTGTCACCTAAGCATGTTACATTAGCTTTAAATCGCAGTAAGTGACGGATTTTACTGCATTGCACAAACTTTTGTCGTTTTCATACTGTGTCATTAAAGCCATAACGACAGAGCTAAAAAAACAAGCTTGCCATGTGAAGATAGCGAGAAAGCCTATGACGACGTCTAACAAACGCCCCCTGTATATTCCTTATGCTGGCCCGTCCTTGCTGGAAATGCCCTTGCTTAATAAAGGCAGCGCTTTCAGTCGGGAGGAACGCCTGTCGTTCAATCTGATTGGTTTGTTGCCACAGAAAGTGGAGACCATTGATGAGCAGCTGGCTCGCGCTTATCGCCAGTACCAGCAGTGCAACAGTGATCTGGAGCGGCATATCCATCTTCGCGCGATACAGGATGATAACGAAACCCTGTACTTCCGGCTGGTGTCCGAGCATCTGGAGGAAATGCTGCCGATTATTTATACCCCAACGGTGGGTAAGGCGTGTCAGGAGTTCTCGAATATTTACCGTAATCATCGCGGGCTGTTTATCAGCTATCCAGACCGCGAGCACATGGATGATATTCTGCGTAGCGCCACCAAGGATAACGTCAAGGTCATAGTAGTGACAGACGGCGAGCGGATTCTTGGCCTGGGGGATCAGGGCATTGGGGGAATGGGGATTCCCATCGGCAAGCTGGCACTGTACACCGCCTGTGGGGGGATCAGCCCCGCCTACACGTTACCGATCATGCTGGATGTAGGTACCAATAATCAGTCGTTGCTGGAGAACCCCATGTACATGGGGTGGCGTCATCCACGGGTCAGCCAGGAAGAATACGATGCTTTTATGGCAGAGTTTATTAGTGCGGTAAAACGTCGTTGGCCGAACGTGCTGCTGCAGTTTGAGGATTTTGCCCAGGCAAACGCCGTCCCTCTGCTGGAGCGTTACAGAGACGAGCTTTGCTGCTTCAATGACGATGTTCAGGGCACGGCTTCGGTCGTCGTAGGCACCCTGATGGCAGCCTGTCAGGCGCGCCAGGAAACCATTGCGAAGCAGCGGGTGGTTTTTGTAGGCGGTGGCTCAGCAGGCTGTGGGATTGCCGAGCAGGTGGTGGTCTCAATGATGGCGGAAGGCTTGAGTGAATCCGAAGCCCGCGGACGTATCTTCATGATTGATCGCGAAGGTCTGATGACCAACGATCAGGAATGGCAGCGCGATTTCCAGCGTCGTCTGGCACATGATGCTGCTCTGGTAGCGGAATGGACCGGGCAGGGGCTTGAAGAAACTGTAGCGCGGGTAAAGCCCACTGTGTTGATTGGCGTGTGTGGTCAGCAGGGGATCTTTACTGAACAGGTCGTGCGCACCATGCATGCCCACTGTGAAAATCCGGTGATCATGCCGTTGTCCAATCCGACCTCGCAGGCCGAAGCGGTGCCGGAAGATATCATCCGCTGGACCGACGGTCAGGCGCTGGTGGCGACTGGTAGCCCCTTTGCGCCTGTGGTTCACAATGGCCGCAGTTACCCGATTGCCCAGTGTAACAATGCCTATATTTTCCCGGGGATTGGCCTGGGAGTGGTGGCCGCTAAAGCCAGTCGCATCACTGATGATATGCTGATGAGCGCTTCCCGTGCCCTGGCCCGTGAAGCCCCGCTGGTGAAAGACGGTAAAGGCGCCTTGCTGCCGCCGCTGTCACGGATCAGTGACATCAGTAAGTCAATAGCGTTTGAAGTGGCCGCTCAGGCCCAGCAGAATGGCGTTGCGTTGAAAACCGGTGGTACCGAGCTGCGTGAGGCGATTGAGCGCAGCTGTTGGCTGCCCAAATATCGTGCCTATCGGCGGCGTGCTTACTGATTTGTTGGGTAGTTATTCAAAAAAAAGCCCCCACCTAGGTGGGGGCGAGGCGAGCATTGGTAGGTTTCCCTATCAGGCTGCGCCAATCATCTTGCGCAGCACGTAATGAAGGATACCACCATGGCGGTAGTACGCCAGCTCATTCAGGGTATCAATACGACACTTGGCGTCAACGCTACGCTCGCCTTCGGCGTTTTTAATGATTACCTTAACGCTGCCGCCCGGGCTGAGGTCACTCAGGCCTGCGATGGAAACTTCCTCATCTCCGGTCAAACTTAGCGTTTCCCGGCTTTCACCCTCAGGGAACTGCAGCGGCACCACGCCCATGCCGATCAGGTTGGAACGGTGAATGCGTTCAAACGATTCAGCGATAACAGCGCGTACACCAAGCAAGCGTGTGCCTTTGGCGGCCCAGTCGCGCGAGGAGCCTGTGCCGTACTCCTTGCCAGCAATGACCACCAGCGGTGTGCCGGCTTCCTGATACTTCATGGCAGCATCATAAATGGCCATCTGCTCACCGCTGGGCACATGGCGGGTTTCGCCACCGACAACGCCATCGAGCATTTCATTCTTGATTCGTACGTTGGCAAAAGTGCCGCGCATCATGACTTCATGGTTACCGCGCCGTGAGCCGTAGGAGTTGAAATCCACCGGTTCAACGCCGTGTTCCTGCAGGTAGCGTCCTGCCGGGCTATCCGGCTTGATGGCCCCTGCCGGGGAAATATGGTCTGTGGTAACAGAGTCACCCAGCATGGCCAGTATACGAGCGTCTTTAACATCCTCAATGGCATCTGGTTCGCGGCCCATACCCTCAAAGAAAGGCGGATGCTGAATATAGGTGGAGGCGGGCCACTGGTAAACTTTGCTTTCCGATACCTTGATGGCTTTCCAAGTGTCGTCGCCTTCAAAGACAGCGCCGTATTCCTTGCGGAACATAGCGGTATTGACCTTCTCGACGGCGGTGGCAATTTCGGCCTGGCTCGGCCAGATATCCTTCAGGTAAACCGGATTGCCTTGCTTATCCGTGCCGAGCGGGTCTTGGGTCAGGTCACACTGAACGTTACCCGCCAGAGCGTAGGCGACCACCAAGGGCGGTGATGCCAGCCAGTTAGTTTTGACCAGCGGGTGAACCCGGCCTTCAAAGTTACGGTTACCTGATAGCACTGAGGCAACGGTCAGGTCGCCATCGGAGACCGCTTTTTCAATTTCCTCAGGCAGTGGCCCAGAGTTACCGATACAGGTGGTGCAACCATAACCGACCAGGTTAAAGCCAAGGGCATTCAGGTCATCGCTGAGGTTGGCGGCTTCCAGGTAGTCGGTCACCACCTTAGAGCCAGGCGCCAATGAAGTTTTTACCCAGGGCTGGGTGACTAGGCCTTTCTCGAGCGCCTTGCGCGCCAGTAGCCCCGCCGCCATCATCACGCTTGGGTTGGAGGTATTGGTACAGGAGGTAATCGCCGCAATCACCACAGCGCCAGGGTCAAGCTTAAAATCCTGTCCCTTAAAGGAAACGGCCTGGCTGTCAGAGTGTTCATAGCTGCGATCAACGCCAACGGCTGTCTGACCTCCTTCGGATGCTAGTTTGCCTACTGTCTGAAGCTCTTCTGCTTTGCCATCATCTTCCATTACTTTCGCAAAGGCAGCTGGCATGTTTTTCAATTCAACCCGATCCTGCGGACGTTTTGGCCCGGCCAGGCTAGCTTCAACCTCGGTCATGTCCAGATGCAGGGTGTCGGTGAAAATGGGCTCATCACCGGGTTCGCGCCATAATCCCTGAGCCTTGCTATAGGCTTCCACCAGTGCCACCTGGGCATCTTCACGGCCGGTCAGACGCAGATAGTTGAGTGTTTCGTCATCCACCGGGAAAAAGCCGCAGGTAGCGCCATATTCCGGTGCCATATTGGCGATGGTTGCACGGTCGGCCAGCGGCAGATCCTTGAGGCCGTCACCGTAGAACTCAACAAACTTGCCCACCACACCTTTTTTACGCAGCATCTCGGTGACAGTCAGCACCAGATCAGTGGCGGTGATACCTTCACGCAGTTTACCGGTCAGTTTGAAGCCAATGACTTCGGGAATCAGCATTGATACTGGCTGGCCGAGCATGGCCGCTTCGGCTTCAATACCACCAACACCCCAGCCAAGAACGCCCAAACCGTTGATCATGGTTGTGTGGGAGTCAGTACCGACGAGGGTATCAGGGTAAGCCAGAGTGGCGCCATTTTCTTCCTTGGTCCAGACGGTTTTCCCCAGGTATTCCAGGTTAACCTGGTGACAAATGCCTGTGCCCGGAGGGACAACACTGAAGTTGTCGAACGCTTTCTGGCCCCAGCGCAGGAATTCGTAACGCTCCCGGTTACGTTGCATCTCGATATCAACGTTGTCTTGGAAGGCGGCAGGGTTACCAAACTTGTCGACCATGACTGAGTGGTCAATGACCAGATCAACCGGCGACAGCGGGTTGATACAGGCAGGATCTTCACCCAGTTTCTCAACCGCTGCACGCATGGAAGCTAGGTCGACGACGCCAGGCACGCCGGTAAAATCCTGCATCAGCACACGGGCCGGGCGATAACCGATCTCGCGGCTGGACTTTCCTTCCTGCTGCCAGTCTACCAGAGCCTGCATATCTTCCGAGGAAACGCTTTCATCGTCCGCGTTGCGTAGCTGGTTTTCGAGTAGAATCTTGAGTGTTTTCGGTAAGCGGTCGATGTTGCCAAGCGTATCGGCGGCGAGTGGAAGGCTATGGTAATGATACGTATGGGAATCTATGTCAAGCGATTGTAGCGTCTCGGGAATCTTGCTCATTATGCGCTCCTTTTCATTCAATGATTCGGCTCTGGACTGTTTTACAGTGCGGCGATCTGTGCCTTTCGTCGGTACCTCAAACAGGGTTTTATAATAAAATGCAACTAATGTGCTGCAGGTGGCATGTCGTACTCAAAACATCATGTCCTTACATTAATAGCATAGATGCAAGTCAGTTGTGAGGATGTCATCCAGCGCTTTCAAGAGACGTCTGGTTATTTCATGTGGATTTTGCTTCACAACCGTTGGCGATCAGATATGTCTCAGGCAGACTGCCCATCTCATTCCTAGCAAGATAACTGTTGAAACTAAAAGGTAACTGTATGCAAACGCGTCATGAACGCTTGATTATTCTTGGCTCTGGCCCGGCAGGATACACAGCCGCCGTTTATGCGGCGCGTGCTAACCTCAAACCGCTTTTGATTACCGGGATGCAGGCGGGTGGTCAGCTGACGACGACCACGGATGTTGATAACTGGCCGGGTGATGCTGAAGGTGTGCAAGGGCCTGAGCTGATGGAACGGATGAAACAGCACGCCGAGCGTTTTAATACCGAGGTATTGTTTGACCATATTCATGAGGTCACACTAGGTGAAAAGCCGTTTACGCTCAAGGGCGACAATGGTGTATATACCTGTGATGCGCTGATTATCGCCACAGGCGCCAGCGCCCGTTATTTGGGCCTTGAGTCGGAGCAGAAATTCATGGGGCAAGGGGTTTCTGCGTGCGCAACCTGTGATGGCTTTTTCTACCGTAATCAGGAGGTTGTCGTTGTCGGCGGAGGGAATACAGCAGTAGAAGAAGCTTTGTACCTTTCCAATATTGCCTCTAAGGTCACTCTGGTTCACCGTCGTGACAGTCTGCGTGCCGAAAAAATTCTCCAGGACAAGCTGTTCGAGAAAGTAGCGTCAGGCAATATGGCCGTAGAGTGGTTCTATGAAGTTGACGAAGTGTTAGGCGACAACACCGGTGTTACCGGCGTGCGAGTTAAATCCACCCAAGATGGCTCAACCAAGGAAATTCATGCGCCGGGTCTGTTCGTTGCGATTGGTCATAGCCCAAATACCGGCATTTTTGAAGGCCAGTTGGTCATGAATGGTGGCTATATCAAGGTCAACTCCGGCCTTGACGGTAATGCCACGGCGACCAGCGTACCCGGTGTATTTGCCTGTGGTGACGTCATGGATCATATTTACCGACAGGCGATCACCTCAGCGGGTAGCGGCTGCATGGCTGCCCTGGATGCTGAGCGCTATCTGGATGGCCTGAGTTGATAGCGATAATTATGATCCTCTAAAGGCAGGCATGCGCCTGATCATCCAGGCGCAGCCTGCCATATTGGCTAAGTACCAGGGTGCTGCCGGTCTCGGCACCCGTGGGACAGATGTGAAAACGCCCGTTATAGCCTTTGCTGAACCCCATAGGATTAAACTTTACTGCTTTGCGCTGCTTTTCTCGGGTATAACTAATCGCGATAGACGGTAAAGCAGGTACAATTCGTACGATATCCTCTTGCCGAACAGCATGATACCTATCGCCAATCATCACCAGTAAATCGCCGTGCCAATCGTTCAGGCAGGTGTCGCGTGCCGGATTGGTAGCGCAGACGCTAACATGGGTCTGTTCGCTGATAGCCAGTTGGCGAGCATAAGCCAAGGTACTGTGCAGGTGATTAACCGCCGCAGTTCGTGCATTACGTTCACCAAAAGCCATGAAGCTTGGCAAGCTTAACAGTGTCAGCAAGCTGAACAGGGCGGCCACAACCAACATTTCCAGCAGCGTGAACCCTCGTGAAATGGGCTGCATATTGCGACCCTCGGCAAATAGCGCATGCAACTTTGCAATGCTTTATTTCACATTAGAAGGCGGACGTCGTTACGCTATCAGCCGATGTCGGCATTTTTTGTAAGATATCTCTTAAGTAAGTGAATTTCCATTAAATTAGCAGCGCTTCCAGGTGTCAGTGCTTGTCATCTTCTGATGAATCCTTGGGGGCGTTGATGCGTTCAGGTCGCGTTGCTCTTGCAGAAAGCGGTCGCGGTGAGCGCTGGAGCAGAACCAATGCTGCTGGTCGCGTAGTGCTTCATCTTCCGGCACGTGTACATCGCACCATTTACAGCGCACCATCTGGCCACCCTCTCGACGTTCAGGCTTATGTTCCAGCGCTTCTCGGTCAAGCTTCCACTGTCGGTACATACCGTAAAGTTTTAGGCCGGCAAAAAACAGCACGGCGAAAATAATTAAGCGAATGATCAAGAGATTCATCCTATGTGGCTCCTCAATGTTAGCGCTACCTTTGCCACAAGGTGGTGCTTGCGTGACAATAGGCATAATAAGCGCCCCTGTGATTTAACGATTCTCAAGAGATTTAAACGCCCATGCAAGACTTAACGCTGGTCATGGCTCAACTTGACCCCCTGGTAGGCGATATTCCCGGTAATGCGGCGCGTGCAATTGAAGCCGTGCGCGAGGCGCGTATAGAACATGGCGCGGATATCGTGGTCTTCCCCGAGCTGTTTTTGTCCGGCTATCCACCGGAAGACCTGCTGCTGCGACCTTCAATGGAAACGCGTCTGCGCGAGGCACGGGCAGTGATGGCCGAAAAAGTATCTCGCGATGTTCTGGTGATTATTGGTTACCCCGGCGTACGTGAAGGGGTTTGCTACAATCTGGCAGGCATTCTGTATAACGGTCAGTGGGAAGCTGAATATGCCAAGCAGGCGCTGCCCAACTATCAGGTCTTTGATGAGCAGCGCTATTTTGCCCCCGGCCAGCAAGCCTTGGTCTACGAGCACAAGGGTGCCAGGCTTGGGCTTTTGATCTGTGAGGACTTATGGGAAGGCACGCCGGTCAAAGCGGCTTGTGCGGCGGGCGCTGAGGTGCTGATCACCCTGAATGCCTCACCTTACCATCAGGACAAACCTGGCGAACGGCTGCGCTTGTTGGAGCAGCGTGCAGCTGAGGCGCAGCGCCCGATTGTCTACGTCAACACCATTGGCGGCCAGGATGAGTTGGTGTTTGACGGCGGCTCAGGCTGTGTTGATGCCAGTGGTCAGCTTAAGGTGCTGGCGCCTTATTGGCAGGCTGGCCTGATGCCCGTGCAGTTTCTTCAGCAAAGCGCCGATCAATGGGTGCCACAACCCGGCGAGATAGAAGAAGACTCAACAGCAGAAGAAAGCCTTTACTGTGCGCTGGTGACTGGGGTGCGTGATTATGTCAACAAGAGCGGTTTCAAAGGCGTGGTGATCGGCCTGTCAGGCGGCATTGACTCTGCTCTGACGCTGGCCATTGCCGTGGATGCCCTTGGCCCGCAGCGGGTTCAAGCGGTCATGATGCCTTATCACTACACGGCGGACATCTCCCGCCAAGATGCCGCCGAACAGGCTGAGTTATTGGGTGTGCATTATGAGGTCATGCCGATTGAGCCCATGGTGGAAGCCTTTATGGGCACTCTGGCCGAAAGCTTTGAGGGCACTGAGCGGGACACCACCGAGGAAAACCTGCAATCGCGCTGCCGGGGTGTGCTGCTGATGGCAATTTCCAACAAGAAAGGCCTGATGGTGCTGACCACCGGCAACAAGAGTGAAATGGCCGTGGGTTACGCCACTCTCTACGGCGACATGGTGGGGGGTATAACGCGCTTAAGGATGTCTATAAGACCTGGGTTTATCGTCTGGCACGCTGGCGTAACCGCGAATCTTTGGCCGTGCCCGAACGGGTGATCGAACGCCCACCCAGCGCTGAGTTGGCACCAGATCAGCAGGACAGCGACTCCCTGCCGGATTACGACACCCTGGATGCCATTCTGATGCGCTATATCGAAGGCGATATGAGTGCCGAAGCGATTATCGCCGCTGGCTTCGAACGAGATGATGTCTACAAGGTGGTCAAACTGGTGGATCGCTGCGAGTATAAGCGCCGTCAGGCACCGGTTGGCGTCAGGGTGACTCCCAGAGGCTTTGGGCGCGACCGTCGCTATCCCATCGTCAACGGCTGGCAGCCGGGTGAATAAACCTTATAGATAAGGAAAAACATACAGATAGCGAAAACGAAAAAAGCGCCCTTGTTCAAAGGGCGCTTTTTATTTAATGGCTGGATGTCACTGCTTCTGACATCAACCGAGGTGATCACCCACGGGTGAGATCACAGATGCTTGGGTGAGAAGCGGCTGCCGTCAAGCTGGGCATGATCCGGGTTGTTGGCGCGCAAAACGTCGAGCACTTCCTTGGCACGGTCGTCCATGCCCAGGCCCATGTAGCCTTCAATCATGGCGGCCAGGGCGTCTTCAGAAGCATTGGAGGCCGGATAGTTCTCAACCACCCAGCGGCCACGTTCAACGGCGGCCACATAGGCACCACGGCGCAGGTAATAGTCCGCTACATGCAGTTCGTGGCGAGCAAGTAGTTCGCGTAGGTAGACGATTCGCTGCTGGGCATCGGCGGCGTATTCGCTATTAGGGAAACGCTGGATCAGTTCACGGAATCGTTGTAGGCATCTCGGGTGGCGCCCACATCGCGCTTGGAAATATCAATCAGGCGCAGGCGCTCCAGGCTGAAACGTCCGGCCTGCCAGGCGGATAGCCCACGTACGTAATAGGCGTAATCCACTTCAGGGTGATCCGGGTGCAAGCGGATAAAGCGGCTGGCGGCCGCGCGGGCTTCTTCCCAGTTGCCATTTTCGTAATAGGCGTAGATCAGCTCGATCTGGGCTTGTTCGGCGTGGGCGCCGAACGGGAAGCGGGTATCCAGCGCTTCCAGGCGCTCAATCGCGGTAGGCAATATATTGCGGTCCAGTGCATCCCGGGCGCTTTCGTACAGCTCACGTTCCGCGAGCGCATCGTATTTACCTTCTTCTTCTGCAGGGTTGCTGGCACAGCCTGCCAGGAAGGCAAGACTAAGAGCGAGCGCTGCGAATCGGGTAGCGGCAGAAAAACGCGCATGGTTATCCTCGTGACAATCAGGCCGTTGACACTAAAAAGCGCTAGCGGCCATGGTAGAATAGATTTTCGTTGCCCCACTATAAATCACCTTGGCAGAAAACGCAGGCGTAAAGCGCAATGCGCAGCAGGTGATAAGAAAGGAACCGTTATGTCCCGCACTGTTGAAGCCTCCTTGCAGGTGCCAGCCTCGCTTGCTGGCAGCCGTTTAGACCAAGCGGCCGCTGAGCTGTTCAGTGATTATTCGCGCGAGCGCTTGAAAGCATGGATCAATGCGGGAGAATTAACCGTTGATGGCCATAAGGTAAAGCCTAAAACCCGTCTGCATGGTGAAGAAGTGTTAAGCTTGAGTGCCGTGCTTGAGGAAGAAGGGCGCTTTGTGGCGCAGGATATTCCGCTTGAGATTGTCTTTGAAGATGAGGACGTCATAGTGCTTAACAAGCCTGCCGGTATGGTCGTGCATCCAGCGGCAGGCAATCCGGATGGCACCCTGTTGAATGCGCTGCTTCATCATGAGCCGACGCTTGGCCAGGTACCGCGTGCCGGGATTGTTCACCGTCTGGATAAAGATACCACCGGCCTGATGATGGTGGCCAAGAACCTGCCAGCCCAGGCCAACCTTGTTCAGCAGCTGCAGGCGCGTACGGTGTCGCGCCAATATGATGCGGTGGTGATTGGTACACCGGTTTCCGGCGCCACCGTGGATGCTCCTATTGGTCGACATCCCAAGGATCGCAAGCGCCAAGCGGTGACGGCCTCCGGCAAGCCAGCGGTAACCCATTACCGGGTGGTGGAGCGTTTCCGTGCGCATACCCATGTGCGCTGCCAGCTGGAAACCGGCCGCACCCATCAGATTCGTGTGCATATGGCCCATGCCCGCTACCCTTTGATCGGTGACCCGCTCTATGGTGGCCGCCCCAAGCTGCCCCCTGGTGCTGCCGACGCGCTGAAAGACATTCTGCGCGAATTTCCCCGCCAGGCGCTGCATGCGCGCAAGCTGAGCTTTATTCATCCACGCACGGGCGACACCATGAGCTTTCGCGCTGCGCTGCCGGATGATTTACTGATGCTGCTGGACTACCTGCGTGAAGATCACGCCACTATGCGTTAAGGAGCCTGCATGAGTGATGCCATTGACCTGCGCCCATCCCTGATCACTCCGGACTGGCCGGCGCCTGCCAACGTGGGCGCCTTTGTGACCACTCGTGAGGCGGGGCCAAGTCAGGGGGATTTTGCGGCATTCAATCCTGCTGATCATGTAGGAGACAACCCGGATCATGTGGCGCTTTGCCGTCGTCTGCTTCAAAAGGAAGTTGGTGACGAGCGCCCCTTGCTGTGGCTGAATCAAACCCACGGAGCGCGGGTTCAGCAGGCGTTTCAGGCGCCACCGCCGGAAGCGGATGCGGCGCTTGCGGCCACACAGGAGTATGCCTGTGTGGTGCTCACCGCTGACTGCCTGCCGGTGATGTTCTGTGACCGTGCGGGTACCCGGGTCGCCATCGCCCATGCCGGGTGGCGAGGGCTGGCCGGTGGCGTGTTGGAGGCCACAGTGGCGGCGATGAATACGCCTGCTGAAGAGCTTCTTGTCTGGCTGGGGCCAGCGATTTCCACGGCCCAGTTCGAAGTGGGGCCTGAGGTCTACGATGCCTTTGTAGCTGTACAGCCCGAAGCAGAAGAGGCCTTTGATCACAGCCCCTACCGCATGGGCCACCGCATGGCGGATCTTTACAAGTTGGCGCGGTTGCGATTGGAGGCGCTCGGTGTGAGTAACTTCAGTGGTGGGCACTTCTGTACGGCCTGTGAATCACGCTTTTACTCCCATCGTCGCGATGAAGGACGCACCGGTCGCATGGCCAGTGTCATCTGGCTGCGTTAACAAATATTGCCGTGGCGACTTGAAAACACCCCTGCCAAGCACCATTTCCTCTCTCAAGTCAAGATAAAAGGGCCAAGCGATGCGTCCAAAAGCATCGCCATCCCGGGAGGAATATAATGCGATTCGATAAATTTACTGCAAAGTTACAAAATGCCATTGCTGATGCACAGTCATTGGCGGTAGGGCGTGGGCATAATCAGCTGGAGCCTGTGCATCTGTTGTTCACCATGTTGGACAATCGTGATACTGGCCTGAAGGCGCTGGTACAGAAAGCCGGTGGCGATGCTGCCCGCCTGCGCGATGGCCTTACTCACCAGCTTGATGACTTGCCCAAGGTCAGCCAGTTTGATGGTGAGGTTCAACCGTCGCGTGAACTGCTCAAGCTGTTTAACCTCACCGATCGTGAAGCCCAGCAGCGGGGCGATCAGTTTATTGCCTCTGAACTGGTGCTGCTGGCGGCACTGGAAATGAATCAGGCGCTGACCAAACTGCTGAAAGATGCAGGGCTGACGCGTAAAAGCCTGACTACCGCTATTGACCAGCTCCGCGGCGGTGATTCGGTTGACGACCCTAATGCTGAAGACCAGCGCGAAGCCCTGAACAAGTACACGCTGGATCTGACCCAGCATGCGCTGGACGGCAAACTCGACCCTGTGATTGGCCGCGATGATGAAATTCGTCGCACCGTGCAGGTGTTGCAGCGGCGCACCAAGAATAACCCTGTGCTGATTGGTGAGCCGGGCGTGGGCAAGACGGCGATTGTCGAAGGGCTCGCTCAGCGGATTGTTAACGGCGAGGTGCCGGAAGGTCTCAAAGACAAGCGCGTGCTCTCGCTGGATATGGGCTCACTGCTGGCCGGTGCCAAGTTTCGCGGGGAATTTGAAGAGCGCCTGAAGGCGGTGCTCAAGGAGCTTTCCCAGGAAGAAGGGCGCGTCATCCTGTTCATTGATGAGCTGCATACCATGGTGGGTGCCGGTAAGGCCGAAGGTGCCATGGATGCGGGTAACATGCTCAAACCAGCCCTTGCGCGGGGTGAGCTGCACTGCGTAGGTGCGACGACGCTGGATGAGTATCGCAAATACATTGAAAAAGACGCTGCCCTGGAACGCCGCTTCCAGAAAGTACTGGTGGATGAACCCAGTGAAGAAGATACCGTGGCGATTCTGCGTGGCCTGAAAGAACGTTACGAAGTGCACCACGGCGTCGATATCACCGATTCGGCGATCATTGCCGCTGCCAAGCTCTCGACTCGCTACATCACTGACCGCCAGCTGCCGGATAAGGCCATTGACCTGATTGATGAAGCGGCTTCGCGGATTCGTATGGAGCTGGACTCCAAGCCGGAAGAAATGGATCGCCTTGACCGTCGTCTGATTCAGCTCAAGATGGAGCGTGAGGCGCTCAAGAAAGAAACCGACGATGCCTCGAAGAAGCGCCTTGAAGCGCTGGATCAGCACATCCACGAGCTGGAGCGTGAATACGCCGATCTGGATGAAATCTGGAAGGCGGAAAAAGCCAGTATTCAGGGCGCTGCCCAATTCAAGGCCGAGCTTGAGCAGGCACGCATTGACCTTGAGCAGGCGCGCCGTCAGGGCGATCTGGGCCGGATGTCGGAAATCCAATACGGCAAGATTCCGGAACTGGAGAAAAAGATTGCCGAAAGCAATGAAGGTGAAGCGGCGGATACCGCCAGCCATCAGCTGCTGCGTTCCAACGTCACCGAGGAAGAAATTGCCGAAGTGGTCTCGCGTTGGACAGGCATTCCGGTCAACAAGATGCTGGAAGGTGAACGCGATAAACTGCTGCGTATGGAAGAAGCATTGCATGAGCGTGTCATCGGCCAGGATGAAGCTGTAGAAGCCGTAGCCAACGCGGTGCGCCGTTCCCGGGCGGGGCTGTCTGATCCGAACCGGCCAAACGGTTCCTTCCTGTTCCTCGGCCCAACCGGGGTGGGTAAGACAGAGCTTTGCAAATCCTTGGCCAACTTCCTGTTTGACACCGAAGAGGCCATGGTGCGTATCGATATGTCCGAGTTCATGGAAAAGCACTCTGTGGCTCGCCTGATTGGTGCACCGCCAGGCTATGTGGGCTATGAGGAAGGCGGTTACCTGACCGAAGCCGTGCGCCGCAAGCCCTATTCGGTATTGCTGCTGGATGAGGTCGAAAAAGCTCACCCGGATGTGTTCAACATCCTGTTGCAGGTGCTGGAAGATGGTCGTCTGACCGATGGCCAGGGGCGGACAGTGGATTTCCGCAATACCGTGATCGTCATGACATCTAATATGGGCTCGGACATCATTCAGCGCATGGGTGGCGATGTGACGGCTGACAAGGACAGTGACTACGAAGCAATGAAAAACGCGGTGATGGAAGTGGTCGGCAACCATTTCCGCCCGGAGTTGATCAACCGCATTGACGAAGTGGTGGTCTTCCATGCCCTGGGTCAGGCGCAGATTCAGGCGATTGCCGGGATCCAGCTTGAACGTCTGCAGGCGCGTCTGGCCGAGCACGATTTGCGTCTGGAACTCAGCGATGAAGCGCTGGCACAGCTTGCCGTGGTTGGCTTTGACCCGGTGTTTGGGGCGCGACCGCTCAAGCGGGCGATCCAGAGCCGGATTGAAAACCCGCTGGCGCAATCATTGCTGGCGGGCAAGTTTGCACCGGGCAGTGTGATTCGCGTCACGGCTGAAGAGGGAGCGCTGGTGTTTAACGCCGAGTAAACGGTACTTTGCACAGGGTGTTACCCTGAACGTAAATAACGCTAACCCCGCCTGGCGATTGCCCGGCGGGGTTTTTCTTTGGAGTGCTTTTGTTGAGAGCGTGATTGTTAAATAGTTATAACAAAGGGGTTCTTTTGTCGCAGAGTCAACAAAGAGTCAGGTTAATAGGTTGACAGCTTGATGCACTGATAGAATCTTGTGGATTCCTGATTTGCGGACGCGGAATCAACGGGTAACCCCCAATCCCCGCGTGAAGGGTAGGCTTTAGCCTTTACCCGCCGAAGGACTTCCGGGTTTGAGCTAACCGCTCAACCTGGCCAATGCCCCGACGCAGCGACCTGCTGCGATGAGAGTGCAGACCCTAACCGGGTCTTATTGCCAGGGTTTGGCATCAGGTGCCGGCGTAACCGGCAGCGGCATACCGCCGCACTCGACACGGCAGGCATGGGCCTGTTGATGGCACTCGAGACCTCCAGGGGAGATACACAGTGGAATTGCTTTCCGGCGCAGACATGATCGCCCGCTTCTTACAGGATGAGGGCGTTGAATATATTTATGGGTATCCCGGAGGAGCAGCGCTGCATATCTATGATGCGCTGTTCCGTCAGGATAAAGTCAAACACATTCTGGTACGTCATGAACAAGCGGCAACCCATGCCGCTGATGGTTATGCGCGTGCGGCAGGAAAACCCGGCGTAGTGCTGGTGACCTCAGGCCCTGGTGCTACCAACGCCGTGACCGGTATTGCCACCGCCTACATGGATTCGATTCCCATGGTAGTGCTATGTGGCCAGGTCATGAGCCACCTGATTGGTGATGACGCTTTCCAGGAAACCGATATCATCGGCGTTACGCGCCCGATCGTGAAGCATAGCTTCTCGATCCGGCACCCTTCGGAAATTCCTGAAGTATTGAAAAAGGCCTTCCATTTGGCCGCTACTGGCCGCCCAGGGCCGGTTGTTGTCGATATCCCCAAGGATATGACCGCTCCCACCGAGCGCTATGAGTACGTCTACCCGAAAAAGGTCAAGATGCGCTCTTACAACCCGGTGACGCGTGGCCATACCGGCCAGATCAAGAAAGCCGTCGATATGATACTCAAGGCCAAGCGCCCGGTATTCTACACGGGCGGCGGTGTGGTCACGGGCAAGGCCAGCGAAGGTTTGACCAATCTGGTCAAGCAGTTGGGCTACCCGATTACCACTACGCTGATGGGGATTGGTGCCTATCCACAGGGTGACGATCAGTGCCTGGGCTGGCTGGGCATGCATGGTTCCTATGAATCCAACATGGCCATGCACCACGCTGATCTGATCATTGCTATCGGCGCTCGCTTTGATGATCGTGTGACCAATAATACGTCCAAGTTCTGCCCAACGGCCAAGATCATCCATGTGGATGTGGACCCCAGTTCGGTGTCCAAGACGGTACGCGCTGATGTGCCTATCGTTGGACCAGCCTCAAGCGTGATCAATGAGATGATCAGCCTGGTGCAAGGCAAGGAAATTGCCAATCCGGAAGCGGTCAGTGCCTGGTGGCAGCAGATCAACGGCTGGCGCGCCGAGCGTGAAGGCAAACTTTATGAGTCCTCCAAACCGGGCGAAGTGCTCAAACCGCAGGAAGTGGTTGAAGCGCTGTGCCGAGTGACCCGCGGTGAAGCCTTTGTGACCACGGATGTCGGCCAGCACCAGATGTTTGCTGCCCAGTATTACAAGTTCGAGAAGCCCAACCGTCTGATTACCTCAGGTGGCCTGGGTACCATGGGCTTCGGTTTTCCAGCGGCCATGGGCATCAAGCAGAACTACCCGGACGATGATGTGGTATGTGTGACCGGGGAAGGCAGTTTCCAGATGATGATGCAGGAACTGTCGACCTGTAAGCAGTACGGCATCGGGGTGAAAATTGTTAACCTCAACAACGCATCTCTGGGCATGGTTCGCCAGTGGCAGGATCTGAACTACAAGTCCCGCCATGCCAATTCCTACATGGAATCGCTGCCTGACTTCCACCTGCTGATTGAGGCCTATGGCTTTACCGCCATTACCGTTAACACTCTTGATGAGCTGGATGCGGCACTGGAACGTACCTTTGCCGACAAGCACGAACTAGTGTTCCTGGACGTCAAGGTCGATCCCCATGAGCACGTTTATCCGATGCAGGTTCCGCTGGGTTCCATGCGTGACATGTTGCTGTCTAAAACGGAGCGTACCTAATGCGTCATATCATCTCGATTCTGATGGAGAACGAACCGGGTGCTCTGTCGCGTGTGGTCGGTCTGTTTTCTCAGCGTAACTTCAACATTGAAACGCTTAACGTTGCCCCGACGGAAGATCCCTCGCTATCACGCCTGACGGTAACCACTATTGGTGATGACAGAGTGATCGAGCAGATCACCAAGCACCTTAATAAGCTGATTGATGTAGTGAAGCTGGTTGACCTGACGGAAGGTAATCACATTGAGCGCGAGCTGATGCTGGTCAAGGTCAAGGCCATCGGGGCCGCTCGCGATGAGGTCAAGCGCACGGCAGATATCTTCCGTGCCCAGGTAGTGGATGTCACCCCTAACCTCTACACCGTTCAGATTACCGGTGATGCCGTCAAGCTGGATGCTTTTCTGCAGGCCATGGCGCCGATCGGTATTCTGGAAGTGGCGCGTACCGGGGTTTCCGGGATTGCCCGTGGTGACAAGGTGCTGTCGCTCTAGGCACTTGTTATGGAGAGGTGAGGCTGGCTAAGCCAAGCCCCAAGTAATAAAAACGCCCGCCCGTTCTGAACGGTGCGGGCTTTTTTATCGCTTGAGTGTCGATAGGGGAAAACGCTTCAGTGGGGCGGATTCTGGCTGGCGTTGAGCATTTCCCGTGCATGGGCCAGGGTTTGCTCAGACAGGTTAACACCCCCAGCATGCGCGCCAGCTCGCTGACGCGGCCACTTTCGTCCAGCAGGGCCATATTGGTCAAAGTAGTATTGCGTTTGGCGCGCTTTTCAATATGCAGGTGCTGATGTGCCTGGGCCGCTACCTGAGGCAAGTGGGTCACGGTCATCACCTGGCCGTTCTTGCCCAGTTTGCGCAATAGCTGGCCGACAATTTCTGCGGTAGCGCCGGAAACACCCACATCTACCTCATCAAATATCAGGCTGGGAATGGTCGAATGGCTGGCCGCCACTACCTGAATCGCCAGGCTGACCCGGGAAAGCTCACCCCCTGAGGCCACCTTGGCCAAGGGCCGCGCCGGTTGGCCAGGGTTGGCGCTGATCAGAAACTGCACCCGATCCAGCCCTTCGGGCGCGGGCGTTTCCCGCGCCTGTAGCGCCACTTCAAAGTGGGCCTTGCCCATGGCTAAAAAGGCGAGCTGCTGTTGAACTTCCTTGCCCAACTTCAGTGCGGCTTTCTGGCGCGCCTCGCTAAGCGCTCTGGCCTGCTGGCGATAGCGCTCGCGTAGCTCATTGGCTTTCTCGCCCAGGGCATCCAGGTCATTATCGCTGGTATCCAGCTGGTTGAGGGACGCTGCCAGCTGCTGGTGAAACGCATACAACTCTTCCGGGGTGATGTGATGCTTACGCGCCAGGCGGTGAATATCACCCAGGCGATCCTCCACATAAGAAAGCCGAGCGGGGTCAAGCTCGGTGTGGCCTGCCAGGCGTGAAAGCTCGCTGGTGGCCTCTTCGATCTGAATCTGTGCTTCGCCAAGCAGGTTGAGCGTATTGGCCAGCGCGCCCTTGTCGCTACCCGGCAGTGCACTTAAGCGCTGGTGAGCCTGATGTAACAGGTTAAGAACACCGCCTTCGTCACTGGCGCAGCACTCGGTGGCAAATTCGGTCTCGCGCAGGATTTCATCGGCATGGGCCAGCTGTAGCTGTTCTTCCTCCAGCTCAGGAAGTTCGTCTTCTTCCAGGCCTAGCTGGTCGAGTTCTTCCACCTGATAACGTAGCAGCTGGCGCTTGGCTTCAATCTCGCTGCCCGCTTCACTCAACTCCTTCAGCCGCCGCCGGGTGCGCTGCCAGGCACGGAAAGTCTCGGTCAGGGCGCTGACATCAGCGTTGAGGCCTGCGTAATCATCCAGCAGTGCCAAATGAGTTTCTTCCCGCAGTAGCGCCTGATGGGCATGCTGGCCGTGAATCTGAATAAGATGCTCACCCAGCGATTTAAGGTCGGCAATGGTGGCTGGTTGGCCGTTAATCCATGCCTTGGAGCGACCGTTGGCGGTAATTACCCGGCGCAGCAAGCATTCATCGACGTTCAGCTCGCGCTCGGCAAGCCAGACCTGAGCGGCAGGCAAGTGATGAATATCAAAGCGCGCGGAAAGATCTGCGCGTTCGCAGCCGTGACGGACGCTGCCCGCATCTGCCCGTTCACCCAGGCATAACCCCAGCGCACCTAACAGAATAGATTTGCCTGCACCGGTTTCCCCGGTAATGGCGGTCATTCCACCGAAAAGTTCCAGTTCAAGGTGGTCGACGATGGCGTAGTCCTGTATCGCTAGCTGGGTCAGCATGCTTTCCTCCCGGCGCTTGGGCAGATCAACGGTGGCGAATGACTGGATAGGCATCCAATTATTGTTGTTATATACAGTAGCTGATGATGCACTTCAATGCCATCTCTTCACATTTTCCTCTTGAGATGAACGCTATGGCCCCCATATACCCTGCAAACCATTTAGTCATCTCATGTTTTAAGACCCAGTTTCGTTTTAAGAACACGCTTTGCAGGAGTATCCCATGGCCAAAGAACCACAAACCCCACTCGATGATGAACTGGCTCGCCACGAGCAGGAATCCGAGACCCCTGAACAGGAGGCTGAAGAACGCCTGGCTGAAGGTGAGCTCGAAAGCCTGATTGACGATGAAGGGGACACCATCGATACAGCCGACGATAACCCGGAAGCTCAGGTGCTGGCTGCTCAGGTGGAAGAGCTTGAGCAAAGCCTGGCCGAGGCCAAGGATCAAGCCCTGCGCGCGGCTGCGGAAGCGCAGAACGTACGTCGGCGCGCCGAGCAGGAAGCCGAGAAAGCACGCAAGTTTGCGCTGGAAAAATTTATCAAGGAACTGCTGCCCGTGGTGGATAGCCTTGAGAAAGCGCTGGAAAACATGCAGGAAGAAGCCTCAGAGGTACACCGTGAAGGTGTCTCCATGACGCTGAAAATGCAGCTGGATGTATTGAACAAATTCGGCGTTGAAGTGATTGAACCCCACGGCGAGCCCTTTGATCCGCAGGTGCATGAAGCCATGACCATGGTACCTAACCCTGATCTGGAGCCGAATACGGTAATGGACGTGATGCAGAAAGGGTATCTACTTAATGGCCGTCTGGTGCGCCCGGCAATGGTGGTAGTGAGCCAAAAAGCGGGATAACCAAGCGAAAGGGCCCTTGAAATGCTGTCAGTGGCCCCCAAATAGAATAGCAACCACGCGGTATGGCTAATATTTAGCAGCCGCTATTACTCAGACGACATTTTTGTCATCCGTTTCCAAATACGAATTCGAGGTTTCTACTATGGGACGCATTATTGGTATTGACCTGGGCACCACCAACTCTTGTGTGGCAGTGCTCGACGGCGATAGCGCCAAGGTCATCGAAAACGCAGAAGGCGGCCGCACTACGCCGTCCATCATCGCCTACACTGACGACGGCGAAACGCTGGTCGGTCAGGCCGCCAAGCGCCAAGCGGTGACTAACCCGGAAAACACCCTGTACGCCATCAAGCGTCTGATCGGTCGTCGTTTCAAGGACGACGTCGTTCAGAAAGACATCAAGATGGTGCCTTACAAGATTACAGAAGCCGATAACGGCGATGCCTGGGTTGACGTAAAAGGCAAAAAGATGGCACCCCCGCAGGTCAGCGCGGAAGTGCTTAAGAAAATGAAGAAAACCGCCGAAGATTATCTCGGCGAAGAAGTGACTGAAGCGGTCATTACCGTGCCAGCTTACTTTAATGACAGCCAGCGTCAGGCCACCAAGGATGCCGGACGCATTGCTGGTCTTGAAGTCAAGCGCATCATCAATGAGCCGACGGCTGCCGCCCTGGCCTACGGTATGGATAAGTCACGTGGTGATAAAACCATCGCGGTCTATGACTTGGGCGGCGGTACCTTCGATATCTCAATTATCGAAGTCGCTGACGTTGATGGCGAAACCCAGTTTGAAGTGTTGGCGACCAACGGTGACACCTTCCTGGGCGGTGAAGATTTCGATCTGGCGCTGATCAACTATCTGGTTGACCAGTTCAAGGCAGATAGCGGTATGGATCTTTCCGGCGACAACCTGGCCATGCAGCGCCTGAAAGAAGCCGCCGAGAAAGCCAAGATCGAGCTTTCAAGCGCTCAGCAGACCGACGTCAATCTGCCGTATATCACTGCAGATAACACCGGACCCAAGCACCTGAACGTCAAGGTGACCCGCGCCAAGCTGGAATCGCTGGTGGAAGACCTGGTTCAGCGTTCGCTGGAGCCCTGCAAGGTGGCCCTGAAAGATGCTGGCCTGTCTGCAGGTGATGTGGATGAAGTGATTCTGGTCGGTGGCCAGACGCGTATGCCGCAGGTTCAGCAGAAAGTGGCTGACTTCTTCGGTAAGGACGCTCGCAAGGACGTCAACCCGGATGAAGCTGTGGCCGTCGGTGCGGCAATCCAAGGTGGTGTTCTGGGCGGTGACGTTAAAGACGTACTGCTGCTCGACGTTACTCCGCTGACCCTGGGTATCGAAACCATGGGCGGCGTGATGACACCGCTGATCGAGAAAAACACCACCATCCCGACCAAGAAGACGCAAACCTTCTCCACGGCGGATGATAACCAGACAGCGGTCACCATTCACGCGGTACAGGGTGAGCGCAAGCAGGTGTCGCAGAATAAATCGCTGGGCCGTTTTGACCTCGCTGATATTCCGCCGGCACCGCGCGGTGTTCCGCAGATTGAAGTCGCCTTTGATCTGGATGCCAACGGTATCCTGAACGTTTCGGCGAAAGATAAGGCCACTGGTAAAGAGCAGTCGATTGTCATCAAGGCCTCTAGTGGTCTGACCGATGATGAAATCGAACAGATGGTACGTGATGCGGAAGCTCATGCGGACGAAGATAAAAAGTTCGAAGAGCTGGTGCAGCTGCGCAATCAGGCAGATGGCATGATTCATGCCACACGCAAGACGCTGACAGAAGCGGGCGACAAGGCGACTGATGACGAGAAGCAGGCCATCGAGACCGCCATTACTGAGCTTGAAGAAGCCATTAAGGGTGACGATCAGGACGATATCCAGAAAAAACTGGATACACTGACGGAAGCCTCCGGTCAGCTGGCGCAGAAGATGTACGCCGAGCAGGCTGAAGCCGCGCAGCAGGCAGAGGGTGATGGCGCCGAAAACGCCAAGCCGGAAGAAGACGTGGTTGACGCTGAATACGAAGAAGTCAACGACGATAAGAAAAAGCAGTAAACACCCTCTTTCTGTCCAGGAAAGTGGTGACGCGGGAGGCAACTCCCGCGTTGCTGTTTCCGGTCATGACGTTTGAATGAATGCGTAGCTAATCAGAATGTATAGCTAACCAGGAGGCGTAGGACCCATGTCCAAGCGCGATTATTACGAAGTCCTGGGGGTCGATAAAGGGGCCGATCAGAAAGAGATCAAAAAGGCCTACCGCCGCCTGGCCCAGAAATATCACCCCGATCGAAACCCTGACGATAACACCTCGGCTGAGAAATTCCGTGAAGTCTCAGAAGCCTACGAAGTGCTGGCCGATGGCGAAAAACGTGCTGCCTATGACCAGTTTGGCCATGCCGGTGTAGATGGCCAAGGTGGCGGATTTGGCGGCGGCGGTGGCTTTGGCGGCGGTGGTGCTGGTGATTTCAGCGACATCTTCGGCGATGTGTTTGGCGATATTTTCGGCGGAGGTGGCGGTGGTCGTCGTCGCGGCCCCAATGCTCCTGCACGTGGCTCCGATTTGCGCTACAACCTGGAGCTTGATCTGGAAAGCGCTGTCGCCGGCACCACGGTCGATATCCGGGTGCCACGCCATATCAACTGCGACCGCTGCGACGGTGACGGTGCCGAACCCGGTTCCAGCAAGGAAACCTGCCCCACATGCCATGGCCATGGTCAGGTGCGTATGCAGCAGGGCTTTTTCGCGGTTCAGCAGACATGCCCGACCTGTCACGGCAGTGGCCAGCACATTAAAGTGCCTTGCCACAAATGTAACGGTGAAGGCCGTGTGCGTGAGACCCGTACCCTGTCAGTGAAGATTCCGGCAGGTGTGGATACCGGTGACCGCATACGTCTGAACGGTGAAGGCGAAGCCGGTATTAACGGCGGCCCGCCGGGCGATCTCTATGTCCAGGCATCGATCAAACCGCACCACATTTTTCAGCGTGATGGTAAACACCTGCAATGTGATGTACCCATCAACTTTGTGGATGCAGCACTGGGCGGCGAGCTGGAAGTGCCGACTCTGGATGGCCGCGTCAAGCTGAAGATTCCACCGGAAACCCAGACCGGCAAACTCTTCCGCATGCGTGGCAAAGGCGTCAAGCCAGTCCGCGGTGGCACCCCCGGTGATCTGCTGTGCAAGGTGGTACTGGAAACCCCGGTCAACCTCAACGACGAGCAGAAAGACCTGCTTCGCCAGTTGCAGGAAAGCTTTGACGGCAGCAACAGTCACAGCCACTCGCCCAAGAAAACCGGCTTCTTCGACAGCGTCAAGAAGTTCTTTGAAGATATGAAGCCCTAAGGTTTCAGGCAGATGTTATAAACCCCCGGTGACTCGCGTCATCGGGGGTTTTGCTTTCTGGTATACTGCTTTCTATTTCATCCTCAAGGACATAACAGGAGTTTCCATGACCCGAATTGCCATTGTTGGCGTGGCTGGCCGTATGGGCCGCACACTCGTAAATGCCGTGGAGCTGGACCCAGAGGCGACCTTGGCAGGCGGCGTGGTGGAGCCGGGAAGCTCGCTGGCCGGGGCTGATATCGGTGAGTTGGCTGGCGTGGGTAAGAAAGGGGTTGCCGCCGTGGATTCTCTGGAGGCACTGGCGGATGACGTCGAGGTACTGATTGACTTCACCGCACCTGAGGTCACTCTGGCAAACCTGGCGTACTGTGCCGCGCACGGCAAGCGGATGGTGATTGGTACCACCGGCATGAGTGATGAACAGATTGCCGAGCTGGATAGCTACCGTGAGCGTGTGCCTATGGTGTTTGCGCCTAACATGAGCGTGGGGGTCAATCTGACGCTGAAGCTTCTGGAAACCGCCGCCAAGGCGCTGGGCGATGAGGGCTATGATATTGAAGTCATTGAGGCCCATCACCGCCATAAGGTGGATGCCCCTTCTGGCACGGCACTGAAGATGGGGGAAGTAGTGGCAGCCAGCCTTGGCCGAAGCCTGAACGAGGACGGTGTGTTTGAACGGGTCGGGCAGTGCGGGCCGCGTAGCGATAAGGAGATTGGTTTTGCAACCATTCGCGCGGGCGATATCGTCGGTGAGCACACCGTGATGTTTGCCACTGAAGGCGAGCGGATTGAAATTACCCACAAAGCCTCTAGCCGGATGACCTTTGCCAAAGGTGCCGTGCGCGCTGCCCGCTGGGTCGCTGCCCAGCCTAACGGTCGCTATGATATGCAGGATGTATTAGGGCTGACTGTTGATGCCTGAGCGCCTTCAACGTTTCGACGGCGATAAGGGCTAGTCGAAGGTCGATAAATCCTGTAGTATTCACAAAATTTTGCCCGGGTGGCTACCCAAGTACCCTAGAATACAGCGCTTGTTGCGCTGGCCACATTTAGCGATGCCAGCAGCATGCAGCACTATAGCGAAGAACAACAAGCGGGATGAGACCGGTTTTTTAATCGGCTTCGTCCCGCTTTTTTACGACCCGATGGTTGCCCAGCCACCATTATCATCAGATTGCCGAGCCTGCGCCTTGCGGCGCCTACCAGCATGGGAGGACTTGTCTTGAATAACCCCGCATTGAGCAAACCCGCAATATTGGCCCTGGAAGATGGCAGCATATTCCACGGAACGGCGATAGGCGCCGAAGGACAAACCAGCGGTGAGGTGGTGTTCAATACGGCCATGACCGGCTACCAGGAAATTCTTACCGACCCCTCCTACACCCGCCAGATCGTTACCCTGACCTACCCCCATATCGGCAACACCGGCGTTAACGCTGAAGACGTTGAGTCTGGCGCCATTGCGGCGGCGGGGCTGGTGATTCGTGATTTGCCGCTGTTGGCTAGCAGTTTCCGTTCCGAGCAGACCCTGTCTGATTATCTGGTCAGCCAGAACGTATTGGGCATTGCCGATATTGATACTCGCCGTTTAACCCGGATTCTGCGCGATAAAGGCGCTCAGAACGGCGCGATTCTGGCAGGCGCAGACGCAGAGGGTGACGATGCGGTAGAGCGGGCGCTGGCCGCTGCCAAGGCGTTTCCTGGGCTAAAGGGGATGGATCTGGCCAAGGTGGTGTCCTGCCAGTCGTCCTATGAATGGAGCGAAGGTGAGTGGACCCTGGGTGAGGGTTACGCCGACACCACCCAAAGCGAACGCCCCTTCCATGTGGTCGCCTACGACTACGGCGTTAAGCGCAACATCCTGCGCATGCTGGCTTCCCGTGGCTGCCGCTTGACCATAGTGCCCGCGCAGACGCCGGCTGCTGAGGTACTGGCCATGCAGCCGGACGGTATCTTCCTGGCCAACGGCCCGGGTGACCCTGAGCCCTGTGATTACGCCATCAAGGCCATTCAAGAGGTGCTGGAAACCGAGGTGCCGGTCTTTGGTATCTGCCTGGGCCACCAGCTGCTGGCATTGGCGTCTGGCGCCAAAACTATCAAGATGAGCCACGGCCATCATGGTGCCAACCACCCGGTTCAGGATCTGGATAGTGGAAAAGTGATGATTACCAGCCAGAACCATGGGTTTGCCGCCGATGAAGCCAGCCTGCCTGCCAACCTGCGCGCCACCCATCGTTCACTGTTTGATGGCACTTTGCAGGGCATTGAGCGTACCGACCGGCCGGCCTTCAGCTTCCAGGGGCACCCTGAAGCCAGCCCCGGCCCGCGCGATGTGGCGCCGCTGTTTGACCGCTTTGTTGCCATGATGCAGGCGCGTCGCTAACCGGCCAGCACACTTATTCAGGGTCAGGAAGCATCTGATTCATCGTCATCATTTTTGCGGGAACCGATATGCCTAAGCGTACCGACATTAACACCATCTTGATTATTGGCGCTGGCCCGATTGTCATCGGCCAGGCCTGTGAATTTGACTACTCCGGCGCCCAAGCGTGTAAAGCGCTGCGCGAAGAGGGCTACCGCGTCGTGCTGGTGAACTCCAACCCGGCGACCATCATGACCGACCCGGCCATGGCCGATGCAACCTACATTGAGCCGATTACCTGGCAGGCGGTCGAGAAAATTATCGAAGCCGAAAAGCCGGACGCCATCCTGCCGACCATGGGCGGGCAGACAGCGCTGAACTGCGCGCTGGACCTGGAAAAACACGGCGTGCTGGAAAAATATGGCGTCGAGATGATTGGCGCCAATGCGGATGCCATCAACATGGCAGAAGACCGCGATCTGTTTGACCAGGCGATGAAACGTATCGGCCTGGAATGCCCGAAGGCAAAAGTCGCCCATACCATGAGTGAAGCCTGGGAAATTCAGGCGGAGCTCGGCTTTCCGACTATTATTCGTCCTTCCTACACCATGGGCGGCTCTGGCGGTGGTGTGGCGTACAACAAGGAAGAATTCGAGGAAATCTGCACCCGCGGTTTCGAGCTTTCCAACAACCACGAGCTGTTGATTGATGAATCGCTGCTGGGGTGGAAAGAGTACGAAATGGAAGTGGTGCGGGACAAGAACGATAACTGCATCATCGTCTGTGCGATTGAAAACTTTGACCCCATGGGTGTCCATACTGGTGATTCGATTACCGTTGCCCCCGCGCAGACGCTGACCGATAAAGAATACCAGATCATGCGTGACGCCAGCCTGGCGGTGTTGCGTGAGATTGGAGTAGAAACCGGCGGCTCTAACGTCCAGTTCGGTATGGACCCGAAAACCGGTCGCCTGGTGGTGATCGAGATGAACCCGCGTGTCTCGCGTTCATCGGCGCTGGCCTCCAAGGCCACCGGCTTCCCGATTGCCAAGATCGCCGCCAAGCTGGCGGTCGGCTACACCCTGGATGAGTTGCAGAACGATATTACCGGTGGCCGCACGCCGGCATCGTTTGAGCCGTCGATTGATTACGTCGTTACCAAGATTCCGCGCTTTACCTTCGAAAAATTCCCCCAGGCTAATGACCGTCTGACGACTCAGATGAAGTCAGTGGGTGAAGTGATGGCTATCGGTCGCACCTTCCAGGAATCGCTCCAGAAAGCTCTGCGTGGCCTGGAAACCGGCAATGATGGCCTGGACCCGATCATCACCGATTTTACCCCAGACAACATGGCGATCATCCAGGGGGAGCTGCAGGCCGCTGGTGCCGAGCGTATTTTTACGTGGCAGATGCCATGCGTGCGGGCATGAGTGTTGACGAGGTGTTTGCACTGACCAATATCGACCCCTGGTTCCTGGTGCAGATGGAAGATCTGGTGCTGACGGAAAGTGCTGTTACCAAACGCTCCCTGTCCGATTTTTCCGCCCGTGAGCTGTATCAGCTCAAGCGCAAGGGCTTTGGCGATGCGCGGCTGGCCAGGTTGCTTGGGGTGTCGGAAAAAGAGTTCCGTAAAAATCGCCAGGCGGCGGGCATTCGTCCGGTTTACAAGCGTGTTGACACCTGTGCGGCTGAGTTTGCCTCGGATACCGCCTATATGTACTCCACTTATGAAGAGGAGTGCGAAGCGGAAGTGTCAGACCGTCAGAAGATCATGGTGCTGGGCGGTGGCCCTAACCGTATCGGCCAGGGTATCGAGTTTGACTATTGCTGTGTGCATGCTGCCTTTGCCATGCGCGATGACGGCTATGAAACCATCATGGTCAACTGCAACCCGGAAACCGTGTCGACCGACTATGATACCTCTGATCGTCTCTATTTTGAGCCGGTTACCCTGGAAGATGTGCTGGAAATTGCCGATAAAGAAAAGCCGGTCGGCGTGATTGTTCAGTTTGGCGGCCAGACGCCGCTGAAGTTGGCCCGCGAGCTGGAAGCGGCAGGCGTGCCGATTATTGGTACCACACCGGATGCCATCGACCGTGCCGAAGACCGTGAGCGCTTCCAGGTGATGATCGACAAGCTTGGCCTCAAGCAGCCACCCAACGCCACAGCGCGCAGCTTTGAAGATGCCTTTGCCAAGGCCGAGAAAATCGGCTACCCGCTGGTAGTGCGCCCCAGCTATGTGCTGGGCGGTCGCGCCATGGAGATCGTCTATGACGCCTCCGAGCTTGAGAACTACATGACCAATGCGGTCAAGGTATCCAACGACTCGCCTGTCCTGCTCGACCATTTCCTGAGTGCTGCCGTCGAGGTGGATATTGATGCGGTGTCTGACGGCAAGCAGGTCGTCATCGGCGGTATCATGCAGCACGTTGAGCAGGCGGGCGTACACTCCGGTGATTCCGCCTGTTCGCTGCCGCCTTACTCATTGCCTGCTGATGTGCAGGATGAAATGCGTGATCAGGTCAAGCGCATGGCCGTAGAGCTGGGCGTCAAGGGGCTGATGAATGTCCAGCTGGCCTGGCAGGATGGCGAGATCTATGTCATTGAGGTCAACCCTCGTGCCTCGCGTACCGTGCCCTTTGTTTCCAAATGCATAGGTACCTCGCTGGCGCAGATTGCCGCCCGCTGCATGGCCGGTACAACCCTGGCAGAACAGGGTTTTGAGAAAGAAATCATTCCGCACTTCTATAGCGTCAAGGAAGCGGTCTTCCCATTCAACAAGTTCCAGGGCGTTGACCCGATTCTATCCCCTGAAATGAAGTCAACCGGTGAGGTGATGGGCTCTGGGGATACCTTTGCCGAAGCCTTTTTCAAGGCGCAACTGGGCGCAGGTGAAGCCATTCCTGCTCTTGAGGGCGAGCGTAAGGCGTTCCTTTCCGTGCGTGAACCGGACAAGGAGGGGATTATCGAAGTGGCTCGTTCTCTGCTAACATTAGGTTTCACACTATGTGCAACACGGGGAACGGCAGCCGCCCTAGAGGCCGTCGGACTTTCCGTTACGCATGTCAACAAGGTCTATGAAGGCCGGCCGCATATCGTCGATCTGCTCAAGAACGACGAAATCGCCTACATCGTTAATACTACCGAAGGTCGCCAAGCGATTAACGACTCTTCGGTCATTCGCCGTACTGCGCTATCACGCAAGGTGCCCTATGCCACCACCTTGGCGGGCGCTAATGCTGTGTGTATGGCGCTTGAATACGGTCGGGAGATTACGGTGCGGCGCCTTCAGGAACTGCACGCAGGAGCAAGTCAATGAATAAGGTCCCGATGACGGTTGCGGGAGAACAAAGCCTTCGTGAAGAACTCAATCACCTGAAGGGCGAAGCTCGTCCTAAAGTGATTGCCGCTATCGCGGAAGCGCGTGAGCACGGCGACCTTAAGGAAAACGCCGAATATCATGCGGCGCGTGAGCAGCAGGGGTTTATCGAAGGGCGTATCCAGGAAATCGAGAGCAAGCTCTCCAGCGCCCAGGTCATTGATGTGACCAAGTTGCCGCAAACCGGCAAGGTAATTTTTGGCGTCACGGTTGAGTTGCTCAATCTGGATACCGACGAGCAGGTGACCTACCGCATCGTGGGTGAGGACGAAGCCAATATTAAAGAAGGGCGTATTTCAGTGACATCACCCATCGCTCGTGCCTTGATTGGCAAAGAAGAGGGCGATGTTGTCATGGTCAAGACGCCCGGCGGCGACGTTGAATATGAAATTGAAGGTGTTGAACACCTTTGATTGAGCCATAAAAAAATACCCCGCTGCCAACTCAGGCAGTGGGGCATGTTTTTATAGATGGCTTACTTATTAGCGGCAAGATTTAGCTGTTGCCGTCAAGTGCCTAAAAACGTCCGTGGTGATTTTCGAAACGGCTGATATTGGAAAGCTTGGGGTTGGCCTGCGGGTTGCGGCGATAGAGCAGGGCCATCTTGCCTATGGTCTGAACCAGCTCAGCCTTGGCATTGCCGGGTAGTTCCGCCAACAGGTTTTCAAGTATGGCGGCGCGATCCTCGCGTTCAGGAATGGCCAGTTTCACCTTGATCAGTTCATGGTCGCGCAGTGCGCGGTCGAGTTCCGCCAGCAAATTCTCTGAAACGCCGTTTTCAGAAACGGTCACCACCGGGTTGAGGTGATGGCCAATGCTGCGAAATGCTTTTTTTTGTGCCTGTGACAAGCTCATGGTATCGTGCGGTATCCCAGTTTGCGCTTAACGTTCCATCTTACGGTGAAATGCCGCAAGGTGAAAGCACCTATCCTGACTTCCACCATCAGATTTCTTATGCAGCAAAAGCCTAAAGACCGTAAACAGCAGGCAAGCAAGACCAGCGCAAGCTGGATGAAAGAGCATTTTGACGACCCTTACGTCAAACAGAGCTGGCAGGATGGGTACCGCTCCCGTGCTAGCTATAAACTGTTGGCACTGGACGACAAGGACAAGCTGTTCCGCCCAGGGATGACGGTGATTGACCTGGGCGCGGCCCCCGGCGGCTGGAGCCAGGTAGCGGCTGAGCGCGTTGGCGACAAGGGTGTCGTGATTGCCTCGGATATTCTGGAAATGGATGCGCTGGCAGGCGTTGATTTCATTCAGGGCGACTTTACCGAAGAGCAGGTGCTTAACGCGATTCTTGATCGCTTGCAGAATCGCCCTGTTGACCTTGTGATGTCGGATATGGCCCCCAATATGAGTGGTATGGCGGCGATTGATCAACCTCAGGCAATGTATCTTGTCGAGCTGGCACTGGAGTTGGCGCGTGATACCCTGTCTCCAGGTGGGCGCTTTCTGGCCAAGGTGTTCCAGGGTGAGGGTTTTGATGACTACCTTAAGGCACTACGTAATGATTTTCAGCGCGTGGTCACCCGTAAGCCAGACGCCTCTCGGGCGCGTTCCCGGGAAGTCTATCTGCTGGCTGAAGGTTTCAAAAAGTAATACTCTGACTCATAGGTAAAAGAGGCTTTAATGATTGATAGCGACAGGCTATCATCTTGATAGATATAAACCTTGTCGCACTCCGTGTCTAAGTTGTGTCAAAGTATGTCTTGCATAATGACGGTTTTTGATCAAGTTTGATGCATATGGCCCAAAGCGACATCTGCTTTGGCAATGGTTGAACGCTTGCTGCTGGTGTATTGTCTCAGTAACGAGTGTTAACCGAAAGATTCTTGTAATGAGGGTAGCCCCTTGAATGATATGGCAAAGAACCTGATTCTCTGGTTGGTCATCGCAGCAGTACTGCTGACGGTGTTCAATAATTTCAGCACCGAAGCGCCGACACAGACCATGAACTATTCACAGTTCGTGCAGCAGGTGCAAAATCAGCAGGTGCGCAGCGTCACTATTGATGGTTATACCATCAACGGTGAGCGTAGCGACGGTTCAAGCTTCCAGACGATTCGTCCGGCAGCGGAAGACCCTAAACTGATGGATGATCTCCTGGCCAACGACGTAACCGTTGTAGGTAAGGAGCCTGATCAGCAAAGCATCTGGACGCGCTTGCTGATTGCCAGCTTCCCGATTCTGCTGATACTGGCTATTTTCATGTTCTTCATGCGCCAGATGCAGGGCGGTGCCGGTGGTGGTAAAGGCGGGCCGATGAGTTTTGGTAAATCCAAGGCTAAATTGCTCTCCCAAGATCAGATAAAGACGACTTTCGCCGATGTGGCAGGCTGCGATGAAGCCAAGGAAGAAGTGGAAGAACTGGTCGACTTCCTGCGCGACCCGACCAAGTTCCAGCGTCTGGGCGGCACCATCCCGCGCGGTGTCTTGATGGTCGGGCCTCCAGGTACGGGTAAAACGCTATTGGCCAAGTCGATTGCCGGTGAAGCTAAGGTGCCGTTTTTCTCGATCTCTGGTTCGGATTTCGTTGAAATGTTTGTGGGTGTCGGCGCTTCACGTGTACGTGACATGTTCGAACAGGCCAAGAAACAGGCACCCTGCATTATCTTTATTGACGAGATTGATGCGGTAGGCCGTTCGCGTGGTGCTGGCATGGGCGGCGGTAACGACGAGCGCGAACAGACGCTCAACCAGCTGCTGGTTGAAATGGATGGTTTTGAGGCTAATGAAGGCATCATTGTTATCGCCGCCACTAACCGCCCTGACGTGCTTGATCCGGCGTTGATGCGTCCGGGCCGCTTTGACCGCCAGGTTACGGTAGGCCTGCCGGATATTCGGGGTCGTGAGCACATTCTGGGCGTTCACCTGCGCAAGGTGCCGCTGGCGGAAGATGTCAAACCGCAGCTGATTGCCCGCGGTACGCCTGGCTTCTCCGGCGCGGATCTGGCCAACCTTGTCAACGAGGCAGCCTTGTTTGCGGCACGTGGCAACAAGCGTCTGGTGGGCATGGATGAGCTTGAGCAGGCCAAAGACAAGATCATGATGGGCGCAGAGCGCAAATCCATGGTCATGACCAGCAAAGAGAAGCTGAACACGGCCTATCACGAATCAGGCCATGCGATTATTGGTCTGGTGATGCCTGAGCATGATCCGGTCTACAAGGTGACCATCATTCCTCGCGGTCGTGCGCTGGGTGTCACCATGTTCCTGCCGGAGGAAGATCGCTACAGCCTGTCACGCCAGCAGATCATCAGCCAGATTTGCTCGCTGTTCGGAGGACGTATTGCCGAAGAGATGACGCTTGGGCCAAACGGTGTCACCACAGGGGCATCCAACGACATCAAGCGTGCGACCGAGCTTGCCCACAATATGGTGGCCAAGTGGGGGCTTTCCGATGAAATGGGGCCGATTCTTTACGACGAAGATGAATCGCACCAGTTCCTCGGTTCAAGCCAGGGCGGCGCCAAGATGAAGTCGGGTGAAACCACCACGCGTCTGGATAAGGAAGTCCGCAAGATTATTGATGGTTGCTACGAGCAAGCGCAAAAGATTCTTGAAGACAACCGCGATAAGCTTGATGCCATGGCAGATGCCTTGATGAAATACGAGACCATCGATGCCAGCCAGCTGAAGGATATTATGGAAGGCCGTACGCCGCGTCCTCCGGAAGACTGGAATGAAGGCGATTCATCCGGTGGTGGTTCGCCGGTAACCGGCAAGCAGTCTTCTGAAGAGCCTAAGGAAGAAGTGTCGGGTAATAGCGGTAACGGCACTGATGGCGGCGCTGACGATAAGGGCAATGATATTGGGGATGAAAGTGACGAAGACGGACCACGTCGCCGTCCTTCTGACCCCCTAGGAGGCCCAGCCGGACCCTGATCCTTTTGCCAGGCAAAAAGGCGCCCCATAACAGGGGCGCCTTTTTGTTCGTCTTGAAAAGGTATTGCTCGACAGTTCTTTGCTTCCATATCTTCAGATGGTTTCTGTCCACTTTTTTACTTGACCAGGCGGTTGCATGATCTCAAATACTTCATCAATTTCAGCGCCTACTTCAACTCTAATCTCTTCTCCAACTCGAACCCCTTCTCCAGTAGATGTCAATGTGCCCGCAGACGGTGAGCAGTTGCGTTGTGGTCGTCATTTATTGGATCTCTCCTTTCCACGAGTCATGGGGATCCTGAATGTCACTCCTGATTCTTTCTCGGATGGTGGGCAGCATGCCTCACTGGATGAGGCCTTGCGCCACGCTGAACGCATGCTGGCTGAAGGTGCGGCGATTATTGACGTTGGCGGTGAGTCAACGCGCCCGGGCGCCTCGCCGGTGGCAGAACAGCAGGAGCTTGATCGTGTTGCCCCTGTGGTAGAAGCGCTTGTGCGCGAACTGGATGCGCTGGTGTCGGTGGATACCAGCCGTGCCAGCGTCATGCGTGAAGTAACCGCGCTGGGAGCGGGTATGCTGAATGACGTGCGTGCCCTGGAGTTGGAGGGTGCCTTGTCTGCCGCCGCTGCCAGTGCTTTGCCGGTGTGCTTGATGCACCGTCAGGGTGAGCCTCAGACCATGCAGCAAGCACCCCGCTATGAGTGTGCCATTGAAGATGAGGTCGCGGATTACCTTATGCAGCGCATGGAAATATGTGAAGCGGCAGGCTTGCGCAAGAACAGATTGCTGTTGGATCCGGGGTTCGGTTTTGGTAAGACGGTTGAACATAACCTGCGCCTGCTTAAGCATATGGAGCGTTTGCGCGCTTTGGGTCGCCCGCTTTTGGTGGGTACGTCACGTAAAAGCATGATTGGCAAGGTGCTGGAGCGCCCGGTTGAGGAGCGTCTGCCAGGTGGGCTGGCGCTGACGGCTTTAGCCGTTGAGCGCGGTGCGAAAATCCTGCGCGTGCATGATGTGGCCCCCAATGTAGATGCAGTCAACATGACCTGGGCGGTTATGCAGGAGGGCTGCGGCCGCCAGCAAGATTAGCAGAGACAGCAATAGCGGTTGTCTTGCTGGCGTAGCTCCTATACCATTTTGCACCACTTTCTGTGAGGAATTCCTATGCGAACGCCTTTAATTGCCGGTAACTGGAAAATGAACGGTTCTGCCGAACTCATTCGCCAGTTTGGTGAGCGCTTTGCTCAGGCAGGTTTACCGGAAGCGCTGGATATTACCATTATTCCGCCCTTTCCCTATCTGGATGCAGCCCAGCATGCCTTTGAGGGCACCCGGCTTGGGTTGGGCGCACAAACGCTTAATCCCGTTCACTCCGGCGCCCATACAGGTGAAGTGAGTGGCCAGATGCTCAAGGAATTCGGCGTTTGCTATGTGTTGATTGGGCACTCTGAGCGTCGCCAGCTTTACCGGGAAACTGATGACCATGTTTATGACCGTACCCAGGCAGCGCTCAGTGTGGGGTTAACACCTGTTCTATGTGTGGGTGAAACACTCGAAGAGCGCGATGCCGGTGATACCATGCAGGTTGTGCTGCGCCAGGTTGGCCATGTTATGGCGCGTCTGGAGCCCGCTCAGCGGCAGCAGATAGTCATTGCCTACGAGCCGGTCTGGGCTATTGGTACAGGACGCACCGCCTCTCCTGAGCAGGCTCAAGAGGTGATGGCCGGTATTCGTGAGTATCAGGCAGGCTTTGATACGCAACTGGCAGCGCAACTGCGCTTGCTTTACGGTGGCAGCATGAACGCAGGCAACGCGGCTGAGTTATTGGCCCAGCCAGACATCGACGGCGGCCTGGTGGGCGGTGCTTCGCTCAAGGTCGACGACTTCTACGCTATTTGTCAGTCAGCAGGATAAACTCATGCAAGTTCAAGTAATAATTTTGATGGTTCATGTGGTGATTGCGATCGCCTTGGTGGTGCTCATTCTACTGCAGCAAGGTAAAGGGGCAGAGGCGGGCGCTTCCTTTGGCGGTGGCGCCTCCCAGACGGTCTTCGGATCGCGCGGTAGCGGCAATTTTCTGGCTCGGTTTACCGGTATTTTGGCAGCTGGATTTTTTGTGACCTCGCTGACCTTGGCTTACTTTGCCACTCAAGCCGGTCAGGCGCCGGAAATGGGCATCCCTGATGCGCAACTGATCCAGCAACGTAATGAGGCTCCGATGCTTGACGAGTCCTCGAGAAGTGTGGATAATACTGCGCCAGTGCTAGAGGAGAACGACGACCAATAAAGCGGCGTTTCTTTGAAAGCCTCCCCTGTTGCCGAAGTGGTGGAATTGGTAGACACGCTATCTTGAGGGGGTAGTGACCGTATGGTCGTGCGGGTTCAAGTCCCGCCTTCGGCACCAACTGATTCACTGACAGTTTATTCAAGATGTCAGTTTTCCAGGTCGGGATTAGCAACCAAGACGAAATAAGCCTTGACGAAACTGATTCAAAGGTCTATTATCGTCCATCTAGATTGATGCGGGGTGGAGCAGTCTGGTAGCTCGTCGGGCTCATAACCCGAAGGTCATCGGTTCAAATCCGGTCCCCGCTACCATCTCAAGTGTGCTGAAAACGGTTTTAGAAATAGCCTTATCAGTTGCAAATCACTTGATGGTACTACAGGTTTTTTAAAAAGCCCCTTCCTGTGAAGGGGCTTTTTGTTAGCAGCATGGTCGGTAACGAGTGTGCTGGTAGTAGAATCAATAGCAGAGCGTTTGATCATACGACGTTCACGAAGAATCAGTATCTCACTAACGGATGCCCTGCGTTTATACGCCAGGCACGTTTTCGGGTAACGCCAATCAGCCACCTAGCTTTCCTTTCGACTCCTGGCCAGGTGCCTGATGCAACGGCTATAGGAGCTTTGTCTGTGGCCACAAAACATGCTGCGCTTCATGCGCTAATCGAGCCTGTTGTTACTGCGATGGGTTTTGAACTGTGGGGTGTCGACCACCTGTCCCAGGGCAAGCACTCGCGGTTGGTCATTTACATTGAACGCGAGAGTGGCGTCAGCGTTGACGACTGTGCCGATATCAGCCGCCAGGTCAGTGCTGTGCTGGATGTGGAAGACCCGATCCCCGGCGAATACCGGCTGGAAGTTTCCTCCCCGGGAATGGCGCGCCCTCTTTATACCCTTGACCACTTTACCCGTTATATCGGCCATCAAGCGGCACTCAAGCTGCGTATACCCTTTGATGGTCGACGCAAATTCAGTGGCTTGATTGCGGGTGTAGAAGAGGATGAGGTGCTGTTGCATATGGACGGAGAAGAATTCTGCTTTCCGATCGAAAGTATTGATCAGGCGACCATTGTTCCTCAGTTCGATGATTGATCGGGTGACGCGACCGGCGGAGTGCCGGACTTTTGCATATAAGGACAGGTTTTCTGGCGAGGCAAGCGCATGAGTAAAGAAATTTTAATGGTCGTGGACGCGATCTCCAATGAAAAGGGCGTTCCCCGCGATGTCATCTTTGAGGCGGTTGAAGCCGCATTGGCTAGCGCGTCACGTAAGCGTTTTGATAAGGAAGAAGCAAACGTTCGTGTTCACATTGATCGTCGCACGGGTGATTACCTGACGTTCCGCTACTGGACAGTCGTTGAAGATGACGAGTTCGAAACGCCGGACTACGAGATCAAGGAAAGCATTGCAGAGCAACGTGATCCGCCGCTGAAGCTCGGCGATGTGGTTGAACAGCAGATCGAAAACGCCGAATTTGGCCGCATTGCTGCGCAAACGGCCAAGCAGGTGATCGTACAGAAGGTACGCGAGGCCGAGCGTGCTGAAGTCGTACGCCAATACGCTGATCGCGAAGGCGAGTTGGTGGCGGGTATTGTCAAGAAAACCACCCGTGATGGTCTGATTATCGACCTGGGTGATAACGCTGAAGCCTTTTTGCCGCGCAATGAAATGATTCACGGTGAACGTTACCGCATGAATGAGCGGGTCAGGGCACTGCTGGTTCAGGTTGATCCGGAAGCGCGTGGCGCCCAGCTCTTACTGTCACGTACTTGCCCTGAACTGATCATTGAGCTATTCAAGATTGAAGTGCCGGAAATTGCTGAACAGCTGATTGAAATCAAGGGTGCTGCTCGTGATCCTGGTTCACGTGCCAAGATTGCGGTGAAAACCAATGATCGCCGCATAGACCCGGTAGGCGCCTGTGTGGGCATGCGTGGTTCGCGCGTTCAGGCAGTGTCGTCTGAGCTTCAGAACGAGCGGGTTGATATCGTGCTGTGGGACGACAATCCTGCCCAGTTGGTGATTAACGCCATGGCGCCGGCGGATGTCGCTTCCATTCTGGTCGATGAAGACGCCCACGCCATGGATGTTGCCGTTGCGGCGGACAATCTCGCTCAAGCGATTGGTCGCAGTGGTCAGAACGTGCGTTTGGCATCTGAGCTGACTGGTTGGCGAATCAATGTCATGACTGAAGCCGAAGCCGACGAAAAGCGCGAACAGGAAATTGATAGCCTGGTAGATACCTTTATCCAGCATCTGGAAGTGGATGAAGATGTCGCCCGCTTGCTGGTAGAAGAAGGGTTCACCACCCTGGAAGAAATTGCTTACGTGCCGCTTGACGAAATGCTTGAAATCGAAGAATTCGATGAAGACTTGGTTGAAGCGTTACGCGCGAGGGCAAAAGACGAGCTGCTGACGATGGCGATTGCCTCGGAAGAAGCACTTGACGGCGCTCAGCCGGCAGATGACCTGCTTGAAATGGACGGTATGGAACGCCACCTGGCCTTCATTCTGGCCAGCCGTGGCATTGTGACCATGGAAGACCTTGCAGAGCAGTCTGTCGATGATCTGGTCGATATCGAGGAATTGGACGAAGCGCGCGCAGCGGCACTGATCATGACTGCCCGTGCGCCCTGGTTCGAAGATGATGCCGCATCTGATTCGAACACACAGTAAACAGGACACGGGCTGAGGAGGATCAATATGTCAGATATGACAGTAAAAGATTTTGCAGTAAAAGTGGGGCGTGAAGCGCCTCGTTTGTTGGAACAGATGAAAGAAGCTGGGCTGCCCCATAGCTCGGAAAGCGATGCAGTGTCTGAAGAAGACAAGCAGACCCTGTTGCGCCACCTGAAGAAAAGCCATGGCGGCGATAATGATACCAGCAAAAACCGTATCACCCTGACGCGTAAAACGCGTAGCAAAATCAAGACCGGTGATCGCGGCAAGACCATTGAAGTTCAGGTACGCAAGAAAAAAACCTATGTGAAGCGTGCCGAAGACGATAAGCCTAAAGCACAGGAGCCCAAGCACAGCGGCCCTCGTCAGCTGGTAGGTGATATGGCTGAGGCTGAGGCAGAGCGTAAGGTTCAGGATGCTCGCGATGCCGAAGAGCGCAAGGCCGCTGAAGCCAAGCGCCAGGCCGATGAAGCTGAACGTAAAAAGCGTCAGGAGCAGGAAGCCCAGGCGGTAGCAGCAAAAGCCAAGCAGGCAGACGTGCCGACCAATCTTGAAATTCCGGTTCCTGAACTGGAAAGCAGCGAGCCAGCTGCAGAAGAAATGCCGCCGGCACCGCCCAAGGAAGGCCGCTCTGATCGCCGTACCGCACCGCCCAAGAAAGCAGCGGCCAAGAAAAAGGCCGTCATGACCAGGAAGATGATCGTACTGACCGCGAAGAACGTAAACGCGGCGGTGGTGCCAAGAAAGCCAAGCGTTCCGAACGTCGCGGTGGCCGTCGCAGCAGTGGTGGCCAAAGCGGCAACGGCAAGCAGGCTTTCCAGAAGCCGACACAGCCGATAGTCCGCGAAGTGTCTATCCCTGAGTCCATCAGTGTGGCGGAACTGGCTGACAAGATGTCGATCAAGGCCAACGAAGTCATCAAGGCGATGTTCAATATGGGCGCCGCCGTGACCATCAACCAGACGATTGACCAGGACACAGCGGCCATCGTGGTGGAAGAAATGGGCCACAAGGCACGTCTGGTCAAGGATGATGCGCTGGAGACGGAAGTGCTGGACAGCATTTCCTACGAAGGTGAGGAAATCACCCGTTCACCGGTGGTTACCGTCATGGGTCACGTCGACCATGGTAAAACATCGCTGTTGGACTATATCCGTCGCGCCAAGGTGGCGACGGGCGAAGCGGGCGGTATCACTCAGCATATCGGCGCCTATCACGTGGAAGACGACCACGGCGGCGTGACCTTCCTGGATACGCCAGGTCACGCGGCATTTACTGCCATGCGTGCCCGCGGTGCCAAGGCAACTGACGTGGTTATCCTTGTGGTAGCGGCTGATGATGGCGTTATGCCCCAGACGGTCGAGGCGATTGAGCACTCCAAGGCCGCAGAAGTGCCTATGGTGGTGGCGGTCAACAAGATCGACAAGGAAGGCGCTGACTTTGACCGCATTCGTAACGAGCTTTCCCAGCATGGCGTTATCTCGGAAGAATGGGGCGGTGATACCCAGTTTGTGCACGTGTCCGCCAAGAGCGGCGACGGTATTGAGGAGCTGCTGGAAGCGATCCAGCTGGTCTCTGAAGTACTGGAACTGACGGCAGTACCTTCTGCACCGGGTAAAGGGGTTGTGGTTGAGTCACGCCTTGATAAAGGTCGTGGCCCGGTAGCAACCGTACTCGTGCAGAACGGCACCCTGAAGAAAGGCGATATCGTGCTTGCTGGCCTGCATTATGGCCGCGTCCGTGCACTGACCAACGAGTTGGGCCAACAGGTGGATAGTGCCGGCCCCTCTCAGCCGGTCGAAATTCAGGGTCTGGATGGTACGCCGGAAGCCGGTGAAGAGTTCATGGCGGTTGCCGATGAGAAGAAAGCGCGTGAAGTGGCCAACTTCCGTCAGGGCAAATACCGTGAAGTTCGCCTGGCACGTCAGCAGAAAGCCAAGCTTGAGAACATGTTCAGCCAGATGGGCCAGGATGAGATTGCCAAGGTCAACATCGTGCTGAAAGCCGATGTGCAGGGCTCGCTGGAAGCGATTAAAGGCGCTCTGGAAGAGCTCTCCACTGAAGAAGTCAAGGTTGCCGTGGTGTCCTCTGGTGTTGGCGGTATTACCGGAACGGACGCCAACCTGGCGCTGGCTTCTGAAGCGATCGTAGTGGGCTTTAACGTTCGTGCTGACGCGGCAGCTCGTGAAATCATCGAGCGTGAAGGTCTGGATCTGCGTTACTACAGCGTCATCTACCAGCTGATCGATGAAGTGAAGCAGGCGATGAGCGGTATGCTGGCCCCCGAATGGAAAGAAGAAATCGTCGGTGTGGCTGAAGTTCGTGATGTCTTCCGTGCGCCGAAAATCGGTGCGGTGGCAGGCTGTATGGTGGTTGAAGGCAGCGTCTTCCGTAACAAGCGTATTCGTGTACTGCGCGATAACGTCGTCATTTACGAAGGTGAGCTGGAATCCCTGCGCCGCTACAAAGATGACGTTCAGGAAGTACGCAGCGGCGTAGAGTGCGGCATCGGGGTGAAAAACTACAACGATGTTCAGGTGGGCGACAAGATCGAGGTCTTCGACCAGGTTAAAGTCGAACGCAGCCTCTAAGTTCGCCGGGAGTTTACTATGCGCGAATTCAAGCGTACCGACCGAGTAGCCGACCAGCTCCAGAAGGAGCTGGCGGTACTTATTCAGCGCGAAGTCAAAGACCCGCGTTTGGGAATGGTCACGGTCAGTGGTGTAACCGTTAGCCGCGACCTTGGCTACGCTGATATCTATGTCACTTTGCTTGGTGAGCAGAGCCCTGAACGCATCAAGGAAAACCTCCAGGTGCTTAAGCGCGCCGGTGGTTTTCTGAGAAGCCAGATTGCCAAGCGAATCAAACTTCGCCATGTGCCCGAATTACGCTTTCATTTTGATGAAAGCGTGGTGCGTGGTCAGCATCTGTCCTCCTTGATCGATGAAGCAGTGTCCAGTGATCGTGACCGTCAGGGTGATGATCAGTCGGAGGATGAGGCAGGTAACGAGGAGGCGCGTTAATGGCGCGTCGCCGTCGAGGCTTGCCGGTCAATGGTGTGCTCTTGCTGGATAAGCCTAAAGGCATGTCCAGCAATCATGCTTTGCAGCGGGTACGCCGGTTGCTTGAAGCACAGAAAGCGGGCCATACGGGCACATTGGACCCTATGGCGACAGGGCTTTTGCCCATTTGTCTGGGTGAAGCCACCAAGTTTTCTGCACACTTGCTTGAAGCGGATAAGGTTTACCGAACCCGCGTCGAGTTGGGAGTGATTACAGATACTGGTGACGCCGAAGGTGCTGTGATTGAACGTCGCGAGGTGCCTGATTTTACGGCCGAACAGGTTGAAAATGTGCTGTCTCACTTTCGCGGTGAGATAGAACAGGTGCCGCCGATGTATTCAGCGCTTAAGCACCAGGGCAAAAGCTTTACGAACTCGCCCGCGAGGGCAAGCACGTGGAGCGTGCAGCCAGGCGCATAAACGTGTATGATGCGCGCCTGCTATCGTTAGACGATCATGCTTTTGAGCTCGAAGTGAGCTGCAGTAAAGGGACTTACATACGCACACTGGCTGAAGATATTGGTCTTATGTTAGGTTGCGGCGCACATATCAGCGCGCTGCGGCGGTTAAAAACCGGCCCGTTTGGCGCTAGTAACATGTGGACGCTGGACGCGCTCGAACAACTGGACGACCAGGCCGCTCGTGAAGCCGAGCTGATGCGGGTGGATATTCTGGTCGAGCATTTGCCCGCCCAGGCTGTTGATGAGCAGGCCTACCGGTGTTTGAGTCACGGTCAGTCTGCACGGTTGGATGCTTCCTCCTTTGCACCGGATACCTTGATGCGGCTTTATCACGCATCAGTATTTATTGGTTTGGGGGTAGTCAAGGGCGACGATGAAGTGGCGCCCAAGCGGCTGTTAAGCAACGTCGCTGTGTAAGTTCAGGCTTACACGAAAAGTACGACTGAGACTGCAAATATGCGTGGTCTCACCCATTCACACATTAGGCATATTGCTTACTGGAGATAGACATGGCACTAACGGCTGAACAGAAAGCCCAGATTGTTAATGAATACGGTCGTGGCGAGAACGACACTGGCTCACCTGAAGTCCAGGTAGCGCTGCTGAGCACCAACATCAACGGCCTGCAGGATCACTTCAAGACCAATAAGCAGGATCACCACTCGCGTCGTGGTCTGATTCGCATGGTAAACCAGCGTCGTAAGTTGCTGGACTACCTCAAGCGTAAGGATTTCGAACGTTACCAGTCGCTGATTCAGCGCCTTGGCCTGCGTCGCTAATCAGGTCGTCAGATAACAAGCAGCGTTTGCACCTGATGCAACCCCCTGCCTTGCTATCGTGATCGGAACGGGCAGCTCTCTTTGAGAGCTGCCCGTTTTTTGTTTGTGGTAGCCCTGAAGCGCGCCAGCGCCTAGAATAGTGGCGAGTCAAAACGACCAAGCGAAAAGACAAGTAGATATTTAATGTTAAAGGAAGTCGCCGTGAATCCGGTAAAGAAAACGTTTCAATACGGTCGTAGCACCGTCACGCTCGAAACTGGGCGTATTGCCCGCCAGGCTACTGGCGCTGTTATGGTCACCATGGATGATACCGTCGTCCTGTGTACGGTGGTCGCCAAGAGAGAAGCCAATCCGGCTCAACCCTTCTTCCCGCTGTCGGTTCATTACCAGGAAAAGACCTATGCGGTAGGCAAGATTCCCGGTGGCTTCTTCAAGCGTGAAGGGCGCCCAACAGAGAAGGAAACCCTGACCTCCCGCCTGATCGATCGCCCCATTCGCCCGCTGTTTCCCAAAGGCTTCATGAATGAAGTGCAGGTGATCTGTACTGTCTTGTCGACGGATCGCAACCACGACCCGGATATTGCAGCCCTGATCGGTACCTCGGCGGCGCTGTCGATTGCGGGTGTGCCCTTCAATGGCCCGATTGGCGCGGCACGAGTGGGCTTTAACGAGGAAAAAGGTTATTTCCTCAACCCCACGGTTGAAGAATTGACTACCTCAGAGCTGGATATGGTCGTGGCCGGTACTGAAAAAGCCGTGCTGATGGTGGAATCCGAAGCCAAGGAACTGCTTGAAGATGAAATGCTTGGTGCCGTCCTTTACGGTCATCAGGAAATGCAGGTGGCTATCCAGGCGATCAATGAGCTGGTAGCAGAAGCCGGTAAGCCGCGCTGGGAATGGCAGCCGGTTGAAGAAAACGTCGCGCTGAAAACCGCCGTGGCCGAAGCGTTTGAAGCCAAGATTGGCGACGCCTACCGGATCACCGACAAAATGCAGCGTCAGGATGCCTTGTCAGCCCTGAAGGACGAGGCAGTTGCACAGCTTGTCGCCGCTGAAGGTGAAGAAACTGACGGCAAGTTCAGCAAGGATGAAGTCAAAGGCGCCTTCGCTGGTATCGAAAAGCGCATCGTGCGTTCACGGGTGATCAAGGGCGAAGCGCGCATTGATGGCCGTGATAACCAGACGGTGCGTCCGTTGGATATCGAAGTTGGCGTGTTGCCCAAAACCCACGGTTCTGCTGTGTTTACCCGCGGTGAAACCCAGGCAATTGCGATTGCGACCCTGGGCACCTTGCGCGACTCCCAGCTGATTGAGTCGCTGGAAGGCGAGCGTAAGGACCGCTTTATGCTGCACTACAACTTCCCTCCCTATTGCGTGGGCGAAGCTGGCTTTATGGGTGGCCCCAAGCGCCGCGAGATTGGCCACGGCCGTCTGGCACGACGCGGTGTTGAAGCCATGCTGCCTGCTGAAGATGCCTTCCCTATACCATTCGCGTGGTATCTGAAATTACTGAATCCAACGGATCAAGTTCGATGGCGTCAGTGTGCGGCGCTTCTCTGGCATTGATGGATGCTGGTGTGCCGCTGAAAGCGCCGGTAGCGGGTATCGCCATGGGGCTGGTCAAGGATGATGACGGTTTTGCTGTGCTGACCGATATCCTCGGTGACGAAGATCATCTGGGTGATATGGACTTCAAAGTGGCCGGTTCTGAAGAGGGTGTCACCGCCCTGCAGATGGACATCAAGATCGAAGGCATTAACGAAGAAATCATGGAAGTGGCCCTGCAGCAAGCCAACAAGGCGCGTCTGAATATCCTTGGCCAGATGAATACGATTATTGGCCAGAGCCGTTCGGACGTGTCGGATAACGCGCCTTCCATGGCGACTATCAAGATTTCACCCGACAAGATCCGTGATGTGATCGGTAAAGGTGGCGCGACCATCCGTAAGATCTGTGATGATACCGGCGCATCGGTGGATCTGGACGACGACGGCACCGTGCGTATTTACGCAGAAGACAAGGCGGCCGCCAAGAAAGCCATCGATACCGTGCTGGCGATTACCGCTGAAGCGGAAATCGGCAAGCTGTACATGGGCAAGGTAGTGCGTATCGCTGACTTTGGTGCCTTTGTCAATATCATGCCGGGTACCGACGGTCTGGTGCATATTTCCCAGATCGTGCCGGAGCGCGTCAATAATGTACGTGACTTCCTCAACGAAGGGGATGATGTGATCGTCAAGGTGCTCGATATTGACAACCGTAATCGCGTCAAGTTGACCATCAAGGAAATCACGGAAGAAGAAAAGGCTGCTTTTAATGCTGAAGCAGAAACAACTGAAGGCTGATTGAATAAATAGCTGTTCAGAGGTTACTACCGCCCCCGCAGCGTCTCGTTGCGGGGGCGGTGGCGTTTTGAAAGGGTATTTAAAAAACTTGCTCTTTTCATTCCTGCATCGGAAGGTGCGGTACACTTTTTGCCGGGGTGGGGGTCACCATTAGGGCCTGTTGGTGCAGCAACGCGGTTCGTGATGAAACGTCAACAGGCCTTAATTATTCACGACTCACTATAGGTCTCTGTAATTCGCATCGACAGATCAATGGCTTTTATGTCCTTGGTCAGTGCGCCGCTGGAAATGCAGTTAACGCCGGTGTCAGCAATCGCCCTGAGCGTGGTGGCGTCGACGTTGCCTGAGGCTTCCAGGGTGGCACGTCCTGCTGTGCGCTTGACCGCTTCGCGTAGCTCTTCCAGCGAGAAATTATCCAGCATAATGGTATCGGCACCGGCTTCCAATGCGGCATCAAGCTCAGCAAAGGTTTCCACCTCGACTTCCAGGGGCAGGTCGCTGGCCAGTTTGCGGGCCTCTTTCACTGCAGCGCCAATGCCACCACAGGCAGCGATATGGTTTTCCTTGATCAGAAAAGCATCCCAAAGCCCGATGCGGTGGTTATGACCGCCTCCGCAGGTCACGGCGTACTTCTGTGCCAGGCGCATATTGGGCAGGGTTTTGCGCGTATCAAGCAGGCGCGTATCCGTTCCGGCGAGTAAATCCACATAGCGCCGAGTGGCCGTTGCCGTTGCCGAAAGCGTTTGCAGCACATTCAATGCAGCGCGCTCACCGGTCAGTAAGCTGCGGGCTGGGCCTTCCAAGGTCAGAAAGGTCTGATCTGCTTCCAGGCGGTTACCGTCAGCCGCCTGCCAGTGCAGAATAACGCGGCTATCCAGGCGGCGAAAAATTTCATCCACCCAGGCAACCCCGCACAAAACAGCAGGCTCGCGAGTGATTACATTGGCCTTGGCCCACTGTGAATCAGGAATCAGCTGTGCCGTCATATCGCCTGGGCCAACATCTTCTGCCAGCAGGTGGGCAGCATTGGCGCGGATTTCTTCAGCGAGGGCAGTGTAGTAGTGCATGGCAGTGTCAATTCCCTTGGCGTTAATGGTCTGGCGACCAGTATAGTGAATTAGATCCCTGAACGTCATTGTCATGTCTAACAGAATGGAGTCTGCAACAAATGCCGGAGTTTTCAGATCAACGCGCTCCCTTAAAGCCAGTCAGCCGTTGGGTGCCATCGCCAAATGCCGATGAGCGCCCTGATGGGGAAGTATCCCTGATCGTTTTGCATGCCATCAGCCTGCCGCCGGGTCAGTTTGGCGGCGATGCCATTGAGGCGCTGTTTACCAACCAGTTGGATACCCAGGCGCACCCGTACTTTACCGGCATTGCCCATTTGAGAGTGTCAGCCCACTTTTTGATTCGCCGCGACGGTGAATGCGTGCAGTTTGTGGAGACCGAGCGCCGCGCCTGGCATGCAGGTCGTTCGCGCTGGTGGGATACGCGCTGTGAACAGTGGCGGCTGGCGCTGAATGATTTTTCTGTCGGTATAGAGCTTGAAGGCGATGACGAAACGCCTTTTACCCAGGCGCAGTACGCGACGCTGGCCAGCTTGGTAGGTGATTTGCTGGTTCACCATCCTCAACTCGACCTTTCCCGGATTACCAGTCATTCCAAGGTGGCCCCCTTCGCAAGAGTGACCCTGGGCCAGCCTTCGACTGGGCCTATTTTTTCCAATATCTCGATGATTAAGCCGTGATTAGCATCCAGGTAGTTAAAAACGCGTAATAAAACGGTAGTTTAACTACATCCAAAAAAATGATGCAGCACAATGGGTTCTGTAATCTTTTGTTTGTGCTGCAGTGCATTATGCTGTTTTTGGTACGGTTTTACCAAGATTCAGAATTGGCAGTGTGATGACTTTGCGGTATCTTCTGCTATACGAAAAGCTAATTTCAAATTCATATTAGTAGCTTTACTACATTTTGCTGTTCTTCCTGAATCAGTGGCATTGCCGCTGCATCAGGGTCTATATTGAACTGTTAAGTCGGTGCCTTTATTGCAGAGCCGCTGATTGTCAGGACAGTTCAGGCCCCATTTCGGTTTGCGGGGCATTTGTCATTTATCGTCATTCGGAGAGACCTCAATGAGTCTGGAGACAAAGAAGATCTCGATCCGCTCGAAACCCAGGAGTGGCTTGATTCCCTGGAATCGGTGTTGGATCGTGAGGGTGAAGAACGTGCCCGGCACCTGATGACTCGCTTGGCGGATCGCATGCGCCGGGATGGTATGAAGGTGCCCTTTTCGGTGACGACTCCGCACCGCAACACCATTCCGGTTCATCGCGAAGCCCCTATGCCGGGCGATCTGTTCATGGAACGCCGTATCCGTTCCATGGTGCGCTATAACGCCATTGCTCAGGTCATTCGCAATAACCGTGCCAAACCGGGCCTGGGTGGCCATATTGCCAGCTTCATGTCATCGGCTACCCTTTACGATGTAGGCTTCAACCATTTCTTCCGTGGCCCTGAGGGCGATTTTGACGGTGATCTGGTGTATATCCAAGGCCACGTTGCCCCAGGCGTTTATGCTCGCGCTTACCTGCTGGGTCGCCTCTCTGAAGAGCAGATGGATCGCTTCCGCCAGGAAGTCGATGGCGATGGCCTGTCGTCCTACCCGCACCCCTGGTTGATGCCAGATTTCTGGCAGTTCCCGACGGTATCCATGGGCTTGGGGCCGCTGATGGCCATTTATCAGGCCCATGTGATGAAGTATCTCCACTCCCGCGAAATGAAGGACATGCAGGATCGCAAGATTTGGTGCTTCATGGGTGACGGTGAGTGTGATGAACCGGAATCTCTCGGGGCGATTTCCCTGGCTGGCCGCGAAAACCTGGATAACCTGATTTTCGTGATCAACTGTAACCTGCAGCGCCTTGACGGCCCTGTCCGTGGCAACGGGCGGATCATTGATGAACTGGAAGGCGTCTTCCGTGGCGCTGGCTGGAACGTGCTCAAGGTTGTCTGGGGGCGTCACTGGGATCCGCTGTTCGAGCAGGACAAGAAAGGCATCCTGCAAAAACGCATGGATGAAGCCGTTGACGGCGAATACCAGAATTACAAGGCCAATGGCGGCAACTATACCCGTGAGCATTTCTTTGGCAAATATCCTGAGACCGAAGCCATGGTCAAGGATATGTCTGATGATGACATCTGGAAGCTCAACCGCGGCGGCCATGACCCCTTCAAGGTGTACGCGGCCTATCACGAGGCGGTCAATAACGCCAATGGCAAGCCGACGGTCATCCTGGCTCACACCGTCAAGGGATATGGCATGGGCAGCGGCGACGGCGAAGCTGCCAACGAAGCCCACCAGGTCAAGAGCATGGAGTACGAAGCGCTCAAGACCTTCCGTGACCGCTTTGGCATTCCGCTGACTGACGAGCAGCTCAAAGACGTGCCTTACTACAAGCCGGACGATGATTCGCCCGAGCTCAAGTACATGCACCTGCAGCGTGAGCGCCTGGGTGGCTTCTTGCCCCAGCGCCGCCATGATTTCGAGCCACTGGCGATTCCGGGGCTGGATGACAAGGCCTTTGCCTCCCAGATGGGCGGTTCCAAGGGCCGTGAAGTGTCCACCACCATGGCGTTTGTGCGCGTGCTCAATGGCTTGGTCAAGGACAAGAATATCGGTAGCCAGGTCGTGCCGATTGTGCCTGACGAAGCGCGTACTTTCGGCATGGAAGGTATGTTCCGTCAGCTGGGTATCTATACCTCTGAAGGGCAGAAATATGAGCCGGTCGATAAAGGCCAGATCATGTTCTACCGCGAGGATCAGAAAGGCCAGATTCTTGAGGAGGGTATTTCCGAGGCCGGTGCCATGTCCGCTTGGATTGCTGCCGCCACCTCTTACGCCAACCACAGCCTGCCGCTGCTGCCGTTCTATGTCTACTATTCGATGTTTGGCTTCCAGCGCATCGGCGATCTGGCATGGGCCGCTGGCGATATGCAGGCGCGTGGCTTCATGATCGGCGGCACCGCCGGACGTACCACGCTCAACGGCGAAGGCCTGCAGCACCAGGACGGCCACAGCCTGATTCAGGCGTCCACCATCCCCAACTGCAGAAGCTATGACCCGACTTACGCCCATGAAGTCGCGGTGATCATGCAGAATGGCCTGAAGCGGATGTTTGTCGATAAGGAAAACTGCTTCTACTACCTGACGGTGATGAACGAGAACTACGAGCATCCTGCGCTGGACGAAGTGCCCGCGGATGACATCATCAAGGGCATGTACCTGCTGCGTGAAACCCAGGGTGACAAAGGCCGCGTTCAGCTGCTCGGCTCCGGCACCATTTTGCGTGAAGTGGAGGCCGGTGCTGAACTGCTTGAAAAGGATTGGGGCATTGCGGCGGATATCTGGAGTGTGCCGAGCTTTAACGAGCTGCGCCGTGAAGCCTTGCTGTTAGACCGCGAAGCGTTCCTCAACCCGGATGACGAAGCGCCCAAACCGCACATTACTCAATGTCTGGAAGGCCGCGATGGCCCGGCGATTGCCTCCACTGACTACATGAAGCTATACGCCGATCAGGTGCGCGCCTGGGTGCCGACGGATTACAGCGTATTGGGTACTGATGGTTTTGGTCGCTCAGATACCCGTGAAAAGCTGCGTTACTTCTTTGAGGTGGATCGTTACTTTGTGGTTGTGGCGGCACTGAAGGCGCTTGCTGACCGTGGCGATATCAAGCGCAAGCATGTTGGCGAAGCCTTGAAGAAATACGGCATTGACCCTAACAAACCCAACCCGCTGACCAGCTGATCCGCAGCCCGGCGGGTCTTGCTCGCCGGCTTGATCCGATTTTAAAGGAGCGCGACCTTGAGTAGCGAAATCATCAAAGTCCCCGATATCGGTGGTGACACCGATGTTGAAATCATCGAGATTGCGGTGTCAGAAGGCGACGTTATCGAAGCGGAAGACACCCTGATCACCCTGGAATCCGACAAAGCCAGCATGGATGTGCCCGCCCCCAAGGGCGGTAAGGTTATCAAGGTGCTGGTCAAGGAAGGCGACACTGTTTCCGAAGGTGACGCCATCGTTGAAATTGAAGCCGAAGGCGGTGGCGATAGCACAGAGAGTGCTGCGCCTGCAGAGTCAGCACCTGAACCTGCTGCCGCGCCCGCCAGTGAAGCCCCCAAGGCGGCTGCACCCGCTGCGGGTGGCAAGCAGACTGTTGACATCAAGGTACCCGATCTGGGTGGTTCGGATAATGTTGAAATCATTGAGGTGGCCGTCAGCGCCGGCGATGAGGTCAACGCTGAAGATACCCTGATTACCCTGGAGTCTGACAAGGCCTCCATGGATGTGCCCAGCCCCCATAGTGGCAGGCTGATTGCATTGACCGTCAAGGAAGGCGATACCGTCTCCGAAGGCGATGTGATCGGCCAGATGGAAATTGCCGGTGGCAGTGATGGCGGCGACAGCGCGCCTGCTTCCAGTGACGCACAGCCTGCTGCCGAACCGGCCTCTGCTGCGCCACAGCAGGCCGCACCTGAAGCATCAAGCGGTGGCGCACCGGAGCGCAAGGAAATCCGCGTACCGGATCTGTCCGGCTCGGCGGATGTGCCGATTATCGAAATTGGCGTAGCTGCCGGTGATGAGGTCAACGAAGAAGATGCCCTGATCACCCTGGAGTCTGACAAGGCCTCCATGGATGTGCCCAGCCCCTACAAGGGCAAGTTGCTTGAACTGACCGTAAAAGAAGGCGACACGGTCTCCGAAGGCGATGTGATCGGCTATATCGAAGTGGCTGGCGCCCCAGGCGCTGCTACCTCAGCACCCGCCAAAGAGGCCCCGCAAGCCCCTGCCGCGGCTAAGGCTCCTGCCGCCGGTGGCACGCCCAGCCCGGAAGCCCAGGTGGCCGCGCAAAAGCCGCGTGATGCCAAGCTGGTGCATGCTGGTCCGGCTGTGCGGATGCTGGCCCGTGAGCTGGGTGTGGATCTTGGCTTGGTCAAGCCCACCGGCCCGAAAGAGCGCGTGCTGAAAGAAGACGTGCAGAACTACGTCAAGCAGGCGCTGGCCCACCCGCCCAGTGCCAAGCCAAGTGCGGCACCGGCGGCTGGCGCTGGTGGAGCAGGCATTCCGCCGATTCCAGAAGTTGACTTCAGTCAGTTTGGCGAAGTGGAAGAAAAGCCGATGGGCCGCCTGCTCAAAATGGGTGCGACCAATCTGCATCGCAGCTGGCTGAACGTGCCTCACGTCACTCAGTTTGATGAAGCGGATATCACTGAGCTGGAAGCCTTCCGTAAGGCGATGAAAGCGGAAGCGGAAGCACAGGGTGCCAAGCTGACGCCGCTGCCCTTCATGGTCAAGGCCTGTGCTTTTGCCCTGAAGAAATTCCCTCAGTTTAATGTCAGCCTGAAAGGCGATGGCGAAACCCTGGTTTGGAAAAAGTATGCTCACATCGGGATTGCCGTGGATACCCCGGATGGCCTGATGGTGCCGGTGGTGCGTAACGCCGATCAGAAATCGCTGATTGAGATTGCCAAGGAAATGGCGGAGCTTGGCAAGAAGGCTCAGACCAAGAAGCTCAAACGCGATGAAATGACCGGCGGTTGCTTTACTATTTCAAGCCTTGGTTCGATTGGTGGCACGGCCTTCACGCCGATTGTCAACGCGCCAGAGGTGGCGATTCTTGGGGTTTCCAAGGCGCAGATGAAGCCAGTCTGGGATGGCTCAGCCTTCCAGCCACGCTTAATGATGCCGCTATCGCTTTCCTATGATCACAGGGCGATTAATGGCGCCGATGCGGCGCGCTTCACCGCCTTCCTGGCGGATGCGTTAACGGATATTCGCCGCTTGCTGCTTTAGTAAGTTCGGCTTGGTGAGCTTTGGCTTGATTGCACAACGGCGCCCTAGGGCGCCGTTTTTAACTGCAACCGGTTTTATCAGGCGCGGCCAGCGAGCGGTGATATTGACCTGGCGACCAAAGTGCAACAAGCTCTACCTGACTGTTTTACCTATTAAAATAGCAAGAAAAAGATCGTCTGAGCCTTTAGGGGAGTTGTGCCGTCAGTGAGGCGCAGGTATTGTCGATCATTAAATTTTTGGGTTGGGCTTTCTTTCCATATTTATTTGATAACGCTTTTCTTAAATGCGTTTTAATTGAAACCGTCTTGATTGACAGTGTTTTTAACGAAAAAGGAGCAATTCCATGCGTTTGATCCTGTTAGGCGCCCCGGGCGCAGGCAAGGGGACTCAGGCTCAATTTATCTGTGAGCAATACAATATTCCGCAGATTTCTACCGGTGATATGCTGCGGGCAGCAATCAAGAACGGCAGCGAGCTGGGCCTCAAGGTCAAGGAGATCATGAATACCGGCGGTCTGGTGTCTGATGACATCATTATTGATCTGGTCAAGGAGCGCATTAGCCAGCCGGATTGCGAGAACGGCTTTCTGTTTGATGGTTTCCCCCGCACTATCCCCCAGGCGGATGCCATGAAAGAGGCGGGCGTCAAGCTTGATCATGTGCTGGAAATTGCTGTGCCGGATGAAGAGATCGTCAACCGCCTGGCAGGCCGTCGCGTCCACCCGGCATCTGGCCGCGTCTATCATGTGGACTACAATCCGCCCAAGGAAACGGGCAAGGATGATGTTACCGGTGAAGCCCTGATCCAGCGTGAGGATGACCAGGAAAACACGGTGCGCAACCGCCTGGCCGTCTACCACGAGCAGACCGCACCTCTAGTGGATTACTACCAGCAGTGGGCCAAGGAAGACCCAGCCGCCGCACCGGCCTACCACCGCGTGGAAGGCGTGGGCAGCGTGGATGACATTACCCGTCAGGTGAAAGAAGCGCTGGCCTAACAGGCGTAATAAATGACGTGACAGCTTGCCTCTCGTCTTTTTTGATGGCCCGCCTTGTGCGGGCCATCGTCGTAGGGGGCACGGGCGCTATAATGCAGCCATTATGGCTTTTAGCGTCCATGGCTGACGCCATTGACCCCTGAATGATACCGATAAGAGTGACCCTGCTATGTCGTTAACTCTGCTGGCACTGGATGCGTCTTCCAGCGCCTGTTCTGCTGCCCTTTTACGCCGTGATGCCGAGCAAACGACCTGCCTGGCGCGTTTTGAAATGACCCCCGCGCGCATACCCGGCGCCTGATGCCGATGGTCAACGAGGTGCTGGCAGAGGCGGGCCTTGCCCCCACCCAGCTGGATGCGGTTGCCTTTGGGCGTGGCCCGGGTTCCTTCACGGGCTTGCGTATTGCCGCGGGCACGGCGCAAGGCTTGGCCTACGGGCTTGATCGTCCCTTGTTGGGGGTGTCGACCCTGGCGGCGCTGGCGTTACAGGCGCATCGCCGCTTTCATCTGCAGCATCTGGTAACCGCACTGGATGCGCGTATGGGCGAAATCTACTGTGCCAGTTGGCAGTGTGTGAAAGGCAAGCTGACGCCGCTGAGCGATGAAGCAGTGCTAGCCCCTGAGCATTTGCGTCTGCCCAATGATCAGGTTGAATGGGTCGGCGTTGGTTCAGGCTTTACGTTTTGGGAGACGTTTCCAGCCGACGTTCAGGCCGCCATGCTGCAGCATCTGGATGACCTTGAACCCAGGGCCGAGGAGATGGCCTGGCTGGCTGCTGACGATTTTGCCGCAGGGCTGGGCCAGCTCGCCTGGCAGGTACAGCCGATCTACCTGCGTAATGATGTGGCGTGGAAAAAGCCGGCATGACGCTGGCAAGCATTGCACTGCCCCCAGGACTGGCGCTTGAGCTGGGCAGTGAAGGCATGGTGTTGGTGGGGGATGAAAAGCGCTTTGGCAAACCGCTAAGGGTGGATTTTACCGCTGGCAAGGTCGCTCATCGTCGTCAGTTTGGCGGTGGCCGAGGCCAGCTGATTGCCAGAGCCTGTGGGTTAGCGGGAGGCATTACGCCTAGTGTCGTGGATGCCACCGCCGGGCTTGGCCGCGATGCCTTTGTGCTGGCCAGCCTGGGGGCTGAGGTGTTGATGATTGAACGCGTTCCGGCGATTGCCGCCCTGCTGGAAGATGGCCTGAACCGGGCCCGGTGTGATCAGGAAACCGCTGAGATTGCCGCCAGAATGCGGCTTTATACGGGAGATGCTACCCAAGCGCTGGCCACTCTAGTGGCCCAGGCTGGGTTTGCCCCTCAGGTGGTGCACCTGGATCCTATGTTTCCCCATCGCGAAAAGTCAGCGCTGGTCAAAAAGGAAATGCGTCTGTTTCGCGAACTGGCCGGTGACGATCACGATGCGCCCCGTTTGCTGGAAGCCGCGCTGGAGACCGCCACCCATAGGGTGGTGGTCAAGCGGCCACGCAAGGCACCGCCGATTGAAGGGCCAGCGCCGCAGCATGTGATTGAAGGCAAAACCAGCCGCTATGACCTTTATGTGCACCGCTCATTGAAGCGTTGATTCACCACTCACCACTCACCAATCACCAATCACGGCCTTTAAGAGCGCCGCTGGCGTTTGCCGCGGGGCTGTTTACCGCGAGGAGAGGGTTTGATGGGTTCAGGCGGTACCCGGTAATGCAGGTAAAGATCTAGCACTAGTTCAGGAAGTTGGGCGACCAGCGCTTCCTGGCGTTCAATATCGCCTGCCAGTTCCGCCATATCCGGCTCGTCTTCAAACAGCCCGGAAAGTAGCATAAAAGGTAGTAACAGGGTGGCAGCGGCTTCTTCGTCCTCAGCGAACCAGGTAGCTTCATCGCAGAAGACGCCTTCCATAAAGCCCGCGCACCAGTCGCCAATTGGGGTTTCCTCCGCGCTTAATCCGCCCAGGGTCAGCTCGAAAGGCAACTCAGGAGGCCACCCTGTTCGAGCACTGCCATGGCGTTGCGGCGCAGGCTGGAAAGCAGCATGATGATATCATCGCGCTCGGCATCATCCTGGTAGCGCGGTTCGCCCTGAAACAACTCCACAAGCCACTGTTCGGCGGGCAATTCACTGGGCGCCACGGCCAGTGCCAGCATGAAGCCATGGGCAGAAATCAGGTCGAGGGCATCTTCATCGACCTTATCGGAATCGAGGAATTCATCCAGGCGGTCTAGCGCCTCATCTTCCAGCAGGGGTTGCGGTGGAAGGGTTTGTTGGGAAGGTGTCTCGGGAGCGTCAGGGCGGGTTGACATACAAAGTCTCACTAGCGATTGGCATGAAGGGAACAAGTAACAGGATCAATGATGGGCAGTTTACCATTAAATAAGGCGGTGCCTCTGCCAGCCTGGCCGGAAAACCAGCTGAACGGGATGGGCGTTAGCGAGCTACATCAGGCTGCCCGAGAGCGTGTGGAACAAGCTTGGCAGCGCTGCCGTGAGGTCTATCCGGCGTTGCCTTTTCCACAAGTGTGGTTTGATCTCAAGGGAGCCAGCGCCGGGCAGGCGCATCTTGGACGTGGGGGCTTGCGCTTTAATGCGGTTTTGCTGGGTGAGAATCGCCAGGCCTTCTTTGATGAGGTGATTCCGCACGAAATGGCCCACTGGCTGGTATTTCATTTGCAGGATGGCCCGCGCCTCAAGCCCCACGGCCGTGAATGGCAAAGGGTGATGGTGGGCCTGTTTGGTTTGCCACCCCGGGTAACTCACCGCTTTGATATTGTGAAAGCACAGCCGCGCCCCTACCTCTATCAATGTGGCTGTCAGGAACAGGGTGGTAACCAATATAGATTTACTGCTCAGCGTCACGCGCAGGTACGCCGTGGACGCCGCTATCGCTGCCGGTTATGTGCTCAGACCTTGGTCTATTGTGGCCAGGAATTGCCGAAAAGTTAGACATAAGCTATTGTTATAAAAAGGAAAAATGTTAATACCAATGTCTAAAGGGAAGGTTGCGCTGTGAGGTTTATGCTAGTAACACTATTTTAACGCCGGAACAGCATCATAATAAAAAGCCGGTAACATTCCCAAAGCCACTTTCTGACGTTGGGCTGTATTAAAACATCTTTATTAAAAGCTTGGTTTGACGTCTTCTGCAACATGCTTTATTGAACGTTTGAGCAAGCGGCTTGGTTCAACAGAAAGTGCATTTTTCACGGACAGAGGCAACTTCATGAGCGAACAACAGAACGTCTATCCGGTGAGCGAAACTTTCGCCGCCAATGCGTGGGCCGATGAAAAGACTTATCAGGCCATGTATCAGCAGTCAGTGGATGACCCGGAAGGCTTCTGGGCCGAGCAGGCGAAACGCCTTGACTGGATCAAAGCGCCCACCCAGATCAAGAACACTTCCTATGCCCGCGATAACGTCGACATTCGCTGGTTTGAAGATGGCCAGCTGAACGTAGCAGCCAACTGCCTTGACCGTCATCTGGCGACCCGGGGTGACCAGACGGCGATTATCTGGGAAGGGGATGATCCTGCCGATGCCAAGCACATCAGCTACCGTGAACTCTATGAGCGCACCAATCAGGTCGCCAACGCGCTGAAGGAACTAGGCATTCAGAAAGGCGACACCGTTACTCTGTATATGCCGATGATTCCTGAAGCGGCCATGGCCATGCTGGCCTGTGCCCGAATTGGCGCAGTTCACTCGGTTGTGTTTGGTGGTTTCTCGCCGGATGCGGTTGCTCAGCGCGTGATCGGGGCGGACTCCAAGCTGGTGATTACCGCCGATGAATCGGTGCGTGGTGGTAAGCACGTGCCGCTGAAGGATAACGTCGATGCTGCCTTGACCCGTGACGGCACAGATGTGTGCAAGAACGTTCTGGTCGTCAAGCGTACGGGCGGCGATGTGGACTGGAGCGACGGTCGCGACCTGTGGTTCGACGACATGGTCGACAAGCAGTCAACCGAGTGTGATGTTGAAGCCATGGGCGCTGAAGATCCACTGTTCATCCTTTACACCTCAGGCTCGACCGGTGCGCCCAAGGGGCTCAAGCACACCACAGGCGGCTACCTGACTTATGCTGCTATGACTCACCAGTATGTCTTTGACTATCAGGAAGGTGAGGTCTACTGGTGTACGGCGGATGTTGGCTGGGTCACCGGCCACAGCTATATTGTCTATGGGCCGCTGGCCAACGGCGCGACCACCCTGATGTTTGAAGGGGTGCCGAGCTACCCGAGCCATGGCCGCATGGGCGAGATCGTTGACAAGCATTCCGTCAATATTCTCTACACAGCACCCACAGCCGTGCGCGCCCTGATGGCGCACGGCGACAACGTCATGGATTCCAGCAAGCGCGATAGTCTGCGTCTGCTGGGGTCAGTGGGTGAGCCGATCAACCCTGAAGCCTGGGAATGGTTCTACCGAGTGATCGGTAACGAAAAATGCCCGATCGTCGATACCTGGTGGCAGACAGAAACCGGCGGCATCATGATTGCCCCGCTACCTGGCGCCACACCGCTCAAGCCAGGCTCAGCCACGCGGCCATTCTTCGGTGTTCAGCCAGCGCTGGTGGATAACGAAGGCAACCTGCTGGAAGGCGCTACCGAAGGCAATCTGGTAATTCTGGATGCCTGGCCGGGTCAGGCGCGTTCCATCTGGGGCGACCATGACCGCTTCGTGCAGACCTATTTCTCTACCTACGATGGCATGTACTTTACCGGTGACGGCTGCCGCCGTGATGAAGACGGCTATTATTGGATCACAGGCCGCGTTGATGACGTTCTGAACGTGTCCGGTCACCGTATGGGTACCGCCGAGATCGAATCTTCTCTGGTGGCCCATGAAGCGGTAGCAGAAGCCGCTGTGGTTGGTTTCCCGCATGATATCAAGGGGCAGGGTATCTACATCTATGTCACCCTGAATGATGATGCCGAGCCTACCGATGAGTTGAAGAAAGAGCTGACCAAATGGGTACGCAAAGATATCGGCCCGATTGCTTCGCCAGACGTTATTCAGTGGGCGCCTGGCCTGCCGAAAACCCGTTCGGGCAAGATTATGCGCCGCATCCTGCGCAAGATTGCCGCTAACGAATGTGATGGTCTGGGCGATACCAGTACGCTGGCTGACCCAAGCGTTGTGGATGAGCTGATCGAGCATCGCGCTATCAAGTAGTAGCGCCCTGTCACTTAGTTGACTCATCCAGATAAGGGCGAGCGCTACTTATGGTTCGCCTTTTTCAAGATTGATGTATACCGTGCCGGCTTCTAAAGCCGGCACGGTTGTTTGTGTGGTCGTACCCGTCACTTATTCTGTAAAGATGCGTTTTGCAGGTTCATGTATTAGCATTGTATTGAAAAGCGGATAATAGCTTTATTGCTGTAAATATAACAATTTGTGCCCGTGGCGCTTGGGAATGGATAACGCCATGGGGTACCATGCCAACACAGAATAAGCCTAACGTCGCGGCAATACGCTAGCTGCTTAAGAACCGGAGGAATATCCATGGCCATAGCTCATAAATTCATTGTTGCAGACGATCACCCCTTGTTTCGCGCTGCGCTGACTCAAGCGCTGCGGCAACTGGCTCCCCAGGCGGAGATCGTTGAAGCCGATACCATGGAAGCCACTGCCGACGTGGTTAACCGCCACCCGGACGCTGACCTGATCCTGCTGGATCTACATATGCCGGGGGCTCACGGTTTCTCGGGGCTGATTCAGCTGCGTGGCCAAATGCCGGACATTCCCGTAGCGGTGGTGTCAGGCAGTGACGAGCCTTACGTGGTGCGCCGTGCGATTGATTACGGTGCCTCCGGCTTTATTCCCAAGTCGTCTTCCTTGCAGCTGATTGCCGAAGCCGTTGGTGAGATCCTTGACGGCGAAGTCTGGCTACCAGAAGCATTGGCGGGCGTTCTTGATGAAAGCAGCGAAGATGAAACCAAGTTTGCTGAAGCTATCGCGTCGCTGACACCCCAGCAGTTTCGGGTGCTGAATATGCTCACCGAAGGCCTGCTCAACAAGCAGATTGCCTACGAACTGAGCGTTTCAGAAGCCACCATCAAGGCCCACGTCACGGCCATTTTGCGTAAGCTCGGCGTCCACTCTCGCACTCAGGCGGTTATCGCCGCCCAGAAACTGGAAGTTGAACCGCCGAAAGTGTCTTCCTGAATAGTAGTGAGTAGTGAATGATTGGTATGGTCCCAGGAATGACGCCACACTTTTTACGATTCACGATTCACGATTCACGATTCACGATTCACGATTCACGATTCACGATTCACGATTCACGATTCACGATTCACGCCTCACCCGCCCTGCTTGCCTGTAGCGTCCGGGTGAGTAGGGCGCGCAGGGCGGCGGGGCGTACCGGTTTGAGCAGTAGCTGGTAGCCAGCACGTTTAACTTCTTCAGCAACGGCTTCGGTGCGGTCGGCGGTAATCACAATGCCGGGCACCGCGCCTTCCAGCCGTTCACTCAGAGCTTCAAGCGCCATCATGCCGGTCACTTCATTGTCCAGATGGTAGTCGGCCAGGATCGCATCCGGGTCGCCGTCCATGTTGCGCAGAATGGACTTGGCACCGCCAATGCTGGTAGCGGTAAAGACTTCACACCCCCAGCCGCTCAACATGGCGCTCATGCCTTCAAGAATCAGCGTTTCATTGTCGATACAGACGATGCGTGTGCCTGAGAGCTTATTACTGGCACGGCGCCGGCTGGGCTCTTCGATGCTGCTTTGTTCGCGTGCGGTAACCACCGGCACGCTAACCGCAAAGACGGTACCCAGGCCGACCCGGGAACGCACCTTGATAGGGTGATCCAGCACACGGCTCATACGGTCAGCAATCGAAAGGCCAAGCCCCAGACCTTTTTCACTTTCTTTATGCCGAGATGCCTGATCAAGGCGGCGAAACTCCTGGAATATCTCGGATAGCTTGGATTCCGGAATGCCAGGGCCGCTATCCCATACTTCTATGCTCAGCCGGTCGCCATGACGGCGGCAGCCAAGTAACACACGGCCTTCCTGAGTATAACGCAGGGCGTTGGAAAGAAAGTTCTGCACAATGCGGCGCAACATCTGGGGGTCAGAGTCGACCCACTGTTGGGTGGGCACCACATCCAGATCCAGGCCGCGATCTTCCGCCATGACATCGAATTCAGCCCGCAATGGCTGAAAAATATCGGCCAGGGCAAAATGGCTGCGCCGTGGGGTCAGGGCGCCAGCATCCAGTTTGGAAATATCCAGTAGGGTGCTGAGCAATTCTTCGGCCGCCTGCAGTGAATTATCGATATGATGGATAGTGCGCTGGGTATTGTCGTCATGTTGCCCCTGGATCAGCGCCGAGGTAAACAGACGAGCTGCATTGAGCGGCTGCAGCAGGTCGTGGCTGGCAGCGGCCAGAAAACGGGTCTTGGACGCATTGGCATCTTCTGCCAACTGCTTGGCCTGGCGGAGGGCCAGCTCAGCCTCGGCGCGCACCTGATTTTCCTGGCGCAGGGCGGCATTGGCTTCGGAAAGCGCTTGAGTCCGCTCGCGCACCCGCTCTTCCAGGGTCTCGTTGGTTTCTTTGAGGGCGATTTCTGCCTGGCGCCGCTCGGTAATATCCTGGTACAGCGCAAAAAAGCCGAGTATCGATTGGCTATCGCCGAAGTGCGGCGTATAGGTGACCAGCATGTAATGCATGCTGTTATTGAACATTAAAGACACTTCAAAACTGACCCGCTCGCCGTTCAGAGCGCGCGCTACCCAGGGCGCGCGCTCCTCGGCCTGTTGCCGGGTAAGCACCTCGTCATTGCGTTTGCCAATTACGGCGTTGCGGTCAATCCCGAAAGCCTGCTCGTAGGCGCGGTTGGTAAACAGGTAACGGCATTCCTTATCAAAGTAGGCGATCAACGCCGGAACGTTATCGGTGTAGATACGAATATTGTTTTCTGAGCGGATCAAGGCTTCTTCGATGCGCTTCTGCTGAGTAATATCCTGATAGGTATACACAAAGCCGCCGCCCGGCATGGGGTTGCCCTGTACTTCCAACACGCTGCCATCCTGGCGGTAACGCACGTAGCGGTGGGGTTGCCCATCGCGGATGTTATCCAGCAGCAACTGCACATGCTCTTCTGGGTCACCGGGGCCATATTCGCCGTTGTGGGCGTTGTAGCGGAAGATGCGATCAATAGGGGCGCCCACTCTTATCAGGTGGTCAGGAAAGCGGAACAGCTCCAGGTAGCGCTGGTTCCACACCACCAGGCGCAGGTTTTGATCCACCACACTGATGCCCTGGTTGATGTTCTCGATCGTCGCTTGCAAAAGAGCGCGGTTAAATTCGAGTACCTGGGAGGCTTCGTCGACGATGGAGATAACATCCGAAATACCAATGCCGCGCCCCTGCAAAGCTGAGTTGACAACGATTCGCGCCGAAGAGGCGCCCAGTACTGAGGCCAGGAAACGCTCGGTGAACTGGATGATATCAATCGAGGCGCGAGTGCTGTCTTCAAGCGGCTTGCCGGTACGCCGGGCGTAATCGTCAAAGGCGCGGGCGACTTGGTTGGCACCAAGGAAACGCTCACACAGTACTTTGAGATCCCCTACTGTGGTGGCGCCTGTCCAGGGACGGTTAACCGACGTCTGGCGGGTTTCAACGCTATCGACAAACAACGAGGCCTGGATGCGCTCAACTACCCGTTGGGAAGTCACCTGGGAAACAAAAATATAGCAGAACAGGTTTACCCCAAGAGACAGCATGACACCGTGAGTGAAGGGGTCGCCAAGATTCAGGCCGAACAGGGCAGTGGGCGTTAGCCAGTGTTGGCTGAGGGGGCCGCCGAGCAGCCAGGCATCAGGTAACACGCCGGCATTGATCATAGCCGGCATCAAGAGGCTGTAGGTCCAGATCATGAAACCGGCATTCATGCCGACAATCACCCCGAAACGGTTACCGCGCTTCCAGTACAAGCCGCCAATCAGGGCAGGCGCAAACTGGGCCGCTGCGGCAAACGACAGCATGCCGATGGAGGCCAGCGAAGTAAATTCAGCAATCAGCTGGTAAAAACCGTAGCCCATACCCAGTACCGCGATAATGGTCAGACGCCTGGCACGTAGCACCAGGCGGCCATAGTCACGGGCCTTGGTATCAAACCAGCGCAGCCGGAACAGGGCGGGGATGACAATCTCGTTGGAAATCATTATCGAGACTGCTACAGCGGCGACAATCACCATGCCGGTGGAAGCCGAAAAGCCGCCGATAAAAGTCAGCAGTGTCAGCCAGTCGTGTCCGGAAGCCATCGACAGGGCCAGCACATAGCTATCTGCCTCAATGCCACTGTCACCAAACATCCACAGGCCAGCCGCCGCCAGCGGTACGACAAAGAAGGCAATCGCTACAAGATAAAGTGGAAACAGCCAGCGCGCCTTGCGGGCATCGTCGCTGTGAGTGTTTTCCACCACGGCTACATGAAACTGGCGTGGCAGGCAGAGCACCGCCAGCATGGCCAGTAGGGTCTGGGCCCAGAAGCCCTGACCAAAATCCTGATTCGCCAGCTGACGCTGCAGTTCAAGCTGGCTTTCAGCAAAATTCATTAGCTCGCCCAGGCCATCAAACATGCCCCAGGTGACAACACAGCCCAGTACAACGAAGGCGAGAAGCTTGACCAGGGATTCAAAGGCAACGGCATGAATCAGCCCCTCGTGATGCTCCGTTGCATCGGTGTGACGGGTGCCGAAGATAATCGCAAAGATGGCCATGACAATCGCCACGTAGAAGGCTGTATCGGTAAACAGGGGCGCCTTGGCCACATCGCCTGCATCGGTGAGAATACTGAAGGAGGTGGCAACGGCCTTAAGCTGCAGCGCGATATAGGGCAGGGTGCCAAATAGAGCCACCAGGCTGGCAAACGCGGCCAGCGATTGGGCTTTGCCGTAGCGTGAGGCAATAAAGTCGGCAATTGAGGTGACATTCTGGTGCTTGGCCACCCGGATCATCTTGGCCAGCACCGGCCAGAACAGCAGAAAGGTCAGAATGGGCCCGACAAAAATACTGGCAAACGACCAGCCATTGGTGGCCGCCTGGCCAACGGCACCATAAAACGTCCAGGAGGTGCAGTAGATCGCCAGGGCAAGGCTGTAAATAATAGGGCGTTTATGGCTAGCGCCATGGGTGCGGGCGCGCCGGTCACCATACCAGGCAATGCCAAACAGTACCGCGATATATGCAAGCGATACGGCAACCAGGAGTCCGCCGTGAAACATGTTATTTCCCCGCAATTACAAAAACAGGCGCCAGGCCACTGAACTTAGTTAAGGGCTGACAGATTCTGACCCATTTTAGGAGAAATCAGCCACAGCGTCAGTGAAATACATGACGTTAGGTACCTGCCGGGCACACAGCCGAATAGATGCCTGAATCCTGGCGCAGGGTGCGGGTGGCCTGAGTGTCTGGCTCGCCACTGTCATCCTCGATAGGCACCAGTTCGCGGGAGTCGCAATTAAGCACATAGCGCTGGGGGATAACGGTTTCTGTGTAGTGGCGCTCAAAGTGATAGAGCATGAAGTCAGCAACAGGTGTGGCGCCATCGCTTACACGCACGCTCTCGCGGTCAACCACGGTAAACTCAGTGACCATCGGAAAGGCAAAGGTCCAGGGGCGCCATACTGCACTGCTGGCCTGGCTTGAGACGACTTCTGCAGAAGGCGGTAACTGTTGTTGCTTGAGTTCAAACCAGCCGTATTCCGTCGAGATCTGATAGCCCAGCATGCCCAGGCCGCCAAACACAGGGATAATCCACTTGGGCAGGCGCTTGCCGCTGAGGGTGCGCAGGAAAAGACCGATACCTGCAGCCGCGAGGCCAGCAAATATGGCGGCGATCAAATGCCAAATCATAATAGGTAAATCCTTGAACTGAGGGGTATTGAGCTGTGATCAGCCCATTATGCCAAAATATCAGCGTGGCAGGGGGTAAACGCAATCGGGCTTCCCAAGGGGAAGCCCGATGTGTGATCAACCCGAACGACTTACAGATACCTTGCTCGGGTTGATGATGCCTGGGTCACTCTATGAATCAGTGATCCACTGCACCGCCAGCACCTTTCGGATAGCGTACGCTTTCCACCAGATCCTGGATTTCCTGCGGCGGCTCTGCGGTCGCGTTGGCCACCACGAAGGCGACTGCGAAGTTACAGATAGCGCCAATCGCACCGAAGGACAGCGGCGAGATGCCGAAGATCCAGTTATCCGGCGTGTTGGGCAGCATGTTAGTGCCAGGAATGAAGAACCAGCCCAGGTAGGTGAAGATGTACAGCAGGGTGGCAATCAGGCCTGTCAGCATGCCGGCAACAGCGCCGACGTTATTGATGCGCTTGGAGAAGATACCCATCATCAGCGCCGGGAAGAGTGATGCACCGGCAATACCGAAGGCCAGGGCCACGGTTTGTGCCGCAAACCCGGGTGGGTTCAGGCCCAGATAGGTAGCGAGCAGGATGGCACCGGCCATCGAGATACGCGCTGCCAGCATCTCACCTTTTTCACTGATGTTCGGATTGATCATAGTCTTGATCAGATCGTGGCTGATAGCGGAGGAAATCGCCAGCAACAGACCGGCTGCGGTTGAGAGTGCTGCAGCGATACCACCAGCAGCAATCAGACCGATAACCCAGGGTGGCAGGTTGGCAATTTCAGGGTTAGCCAATACCAGGATGTCGTTGTTAACGTTCAGCTCGTTGCCGTTCCAGCCACGTGCCTCGGCCGTTTCCGCAAAGTCTTCGTTACCTTCGTTATAGATCTGGACGCGACCATCGTTGTTCTTGTCTTCAAACGTGATCAGACCGGTTTCTTCCCAGGTACGAATCCACTGCGGGCGCTCTTCGTAAACCAGCGCGTTTTCAGCCGCTGATTCGTAATCTTCAACCTGACCTGCCATTTCCGGATAGACCGTAGTTGCAAGGTTCAGGCGCGCCATGGAACCTACCGCAGGAGCTGTCAGGTAGAGCAAGGCGATGAAGACCAGAGCCCAGCCAGCAGACCAACGTGCATCAGCGACTTTCGGGACAGTGAAGAAGCGGATAATAACGTGGGGCAGACCGGCAGTACCGACCATCAGCGACAGGGTAAACAGCACCATGTTGAGCTTGTTATCCACATCTGCTGTGTAGTCACGGAAGCCTAGCTCATTGATAACCTGATTAAGCTTCTCCAGCATCGGGATGCCCGATTCCGTGTGCGTGCTGAACATGCCGATGCCAGGAATGACAGTGTCTGTCAGCTGCAGCGAAATGAACACGGCCGGAATGGTATAGGCAATGATCAGTACCACGTACTGGGCTACCTGAGTGTAGGTAATGCCTTTCATGCCACCGAATACGGCGTACAGGAAGACGATCAGGGCGGCGATCCAGATACCCCAGGTGTTGGAGACCTCAAGAAAGCGCGAGAAAGCAACCCCGGCACCGGTCATCTGACCGATAACATAGGTTACTGACGCGACGATCAGACAGATAACCGCTACCAGACGCGCGGTACGGCTGTAGAAACGGTCGCCGATGAAATCGGGTACCGTGAACTTGCCGAACTTGCGCAGGTAAGGGGCCAGTAGCATGGCCAGAATAACGTAGCCGCCTGTCCAACCCATCAGGAAGGTGGAGTTGGCGTAACCGCCGGAGGCTAGAAGGCCAGCCATGGAAATAAACGAAGCCGCTGACATCCAGTCAGCCGCCGTTGCCATACCATTGGTGATCGGGTGAACACCGCCACCGGCAACGTAGAAATCCTTTGTTGAGCCTGCACGCGCCCATATCGCAATACCGATGTAGAGCGCGAACGAGGCCCCGACAAACAGAAGGTTAATTGCAAACTGACTCATATTGGCTTACTCCCCCAGGCCAAATTTTTCATCGAGCTTGTTCATCTTCCAGGCGTAGAAGAAGATGATCCCGATGAAAGTAAGGATGGAACCTTGCTGGGCGAACCAGAAGCCAAGATCCGTGCCCCCTACTGGAATACCCGCCAGGAGCGGACGAAACAGGATAGCGCAGCCATATGAAACGAATGCCCAGACAACGAGACATCCGATGATGGTACGGACGTTCGCTTTCCAGTATTCAGCAGCATTAGATTTATCATCTGCCATTGTGTTGCTCTCCACTTGTGATTTTATAGGTTTGGAAAGTTAACCCATAGCGTTTGGCCCATCAGGGCAATCGCACGTTGGGCGCCACTCAAGTTGATATCTCACATGTCTGTTTTTCCGGAAAACGCTGACCTTTAATGCTTGTAGTGTCGTCGTGAGCGGGAAAATCAGGTCGCTGTAGCATGTGAAAAAGCGTGTAACGTGCGTTGACCCTGAATGGCTCGAGAACATAGTGGGCAATAACGCATGAAAATAAATCCCAGACTTTGGTATCAAAACACTGGCGGTTTTAAGGGGTTGTTTTTAATCATTTGATTTTATTGGTTTTTATATGTTTTTAGGTGGTTTTTAGGGGTGCCTTTCAGGCTATGGGACAATAGTCTAGAAGGCCTCAAAATCACTGTTTTGGACGTTGATAGAGCGATCAGGAGTCTTTTGTTTTAATATTAGCGGATGCTTGGGGCTCGCTTTGACCTCCCCTACATGATGCTTTGTGCCCTTATCGCTGTACAGCTTGGCTATACTGCAACACTAAGCTAATACTTTTATATTGGAGTTTGTTGACGTTTTATAGCAGCGGTGAGGCAATGCCAGCCGACTCTGATTTCCAGGGCGACTCTCGCTACAGCCAATTCGCAGTGGATTGCTGAACGGCCGAGTGTTACGACGTTTAATACGCCAATCAATGAGGTGACCATTATGGTCGAAGTGGATCTGACGCAACCCCCTTTTAACATGCTCGACGAGACGGGCCGTGAGCAGGTGCGTCGTAGTATGGATATGGTGTATTACGATCGTGATGAGATCATTCTGGAAACAGGCCAGACGGGGAGTATGTTTTTCTGATCCACAAGGGGAAGTGGCCGAAGTCGACCCTACCTTGCCTTCCTCATCCTCCAGGATCGGTCACTACACGGCGGGCGATCTGTTTGGCGCCATCAGCATCCTAAATGGGAAAAGCCGTTACCGCTTTATCGCTGAACAGGAGTGCCTGTGTCACTTGCTGCCCAAGGCGCTATTTGAGCAGTTATGCCGTGATTACTCTGATTTCAGCGATTTTTTCCGTCAGACCCTGGCGCATAAAGCCCGTCTGATGACAGAAAAACGCGCTGAAGGCGGGGTAACCATGGCGGGTTTCATGCTGGCCCAGGCCAAGGAGTGCATGCGCGAGCCGGTCATGATGGAGGCCAATGCCAATATTACCGACGCGGTAAAGCAGCTGAACGAGCGCCATGCCGATAGCGTTCTGGTCATGCATGATGGCGCACCTGGCATGGTCACCAAGACGGACCTGTTAAATGCCCTGGTCATGGATGGACGGGAGCAGAGCAGCCCAGTGGTGGACATCGCCCACTTCTCCCTGGTCACCGTGACACCACAACAATACCTGTTTGAAGCCCTGGTGCTGATGACTCGCTACAAGGTGTCCCGGGTGGTGGTGGTTGAGCGCAATCAAGTGAAAGGCGTGGTTGAGCTGACCGATGTGCTCAGCTACTTCTCCAGCCGCAGCTATGTGGTCAGCCTGCAGGTTGAGCAGGCCAATGATCTGGAGACTCTGGCCGCGGCCAGCCAGCGCACCCCTGAGCTGGTCAGAGCGCTGATGGCTCAAGGGGTCAAACTACGCTTTGCCATGGATCTGCTGGCGGCATTGAACGGGCGGATTATCAGTAAGGCATGGCAGTTTACCGTTGATGAGCGTTTTCATGCCGATAGCTGCCTGATGGTGATGGGCAGCGAAGGGCGCGGCGAGCAGATTCTGAAAACTGATCAGGACAATGGTTTGATCCTGGAAGATCATCTGGAATGGCCTGAGGTAGAAGGCGATATGCAGCGCCTGACGGAGACCCTGATCAAGCTGGGATATCCGCCCTGCCCAGGGAATATCATGGTCTCCAATCCGGAGTGGGTCGGCACGGTCAGCCAGTGGCAGCGGCGGATTGCCCGCTGGGTTGAGGCGCGTGATGGGGACAGCCTGATGAAGCTGGCGATCATGCTTGATGCCCATGCGGTTGCTGGCAATCCGGCACTGCTTGAGCGGGTGCGCAGCACCCTGTTTGAAGCCGGTGCCAAGGATGAATTACTGCTTTCCTACTTTGCCCGCACCACGCTGCGCTTCTCTACTCCGCTGACCCTGTTTGGCTCCTTGAAGAAGCCTCAGCACGGCATTGATATCAAGAAAGGCGGTATCTTTCCCATTGTGCATGGCGTGCGTACCATGGCGCTGGAACGCGGCATACTGGCCACATCGACTCTCGACCGGCTGGATGCCTTGGTCAAAGATGGTCGTCTTAAGCGTCGCTTTGCCGACGACCTGGGGGAAGCGCTGGCGCTGTTTACCGAGTTACGCCTGAAGCAGCAGCTGGAAGAGGGCGAATCGAATGTCAGCAAGCGCTCCGACCGGGTGGTGGTGCAGGAGCTTTCCTCGCTGGAGCGGGATCTCATGCGTGAAGCGTTGCATATCGTCAAGGATCTCAAACAGCGCCTGTCACACCGCTATCATCTTGAGTATTCGTAAGCAGCCATTATGGTTTCGGGCCGTCGGCAGTAAGGGAGATAAGCTGTTAGAATGCGCGGTTTGAAATAGCCGTTGAATTCTTTTTTGCTGCAGCACGACTGTCTGGGCCCTGTTTATGTCAACCATCATGTCTTCACCACAAGCGGTCAATGCCGCTGTTGACCGTTTCGATCCCGCGCCGAGCAAAGCGACGTCTAGCCTTATAACAGCACAGGCGCGACAAAAACGCGAGTTCGACAAGCTGCAAAAGCGCCTGCGTCGCTGCGTCGGCCATGCCATTATTGATTACCGGATGATTGAAGAAGGTGACAAGGTGATGGTGTGCCTATCTGGTGGCAAGGATAGTTACACCCTGCTGGAGATTCTGCGCAACCTGCAGCGTAATGCGCCGGTGAACTTTTCGCTGGTAGCAGTCAATCTGGATCAGAAACAGCCGGGCTTTCCTGAGCACGTGCTGCCCGAATATCTGGAAAAACTCGGCGTTGACTACCATATCCTGGAACGCGATACCTACTCAGTGGTCAAGGAAAAAACGCCGGAAGGCAAGACTACCTGTGCGCTTTGTTCAAGGCTACGGCGCGGTTCCCTGTATGGATTTGCCGAACAGATCGGCGCCAACAAGGTGGCATTAGGTCATCATCGTGAAGACATTCTGGAAACCCTGTTTTTGAACATGTTCTTTGGTGGCAGCCTAAAAGCCATGCCGCCCAAACTGTTATCAGATGATGGCAAGAATATTGTCATTCGCCCCCTGGCTTACTGCAAGGAAGCGGATATTGCCGAGTTTGCCCGCCAGATGGAATTTCCGATCATTCCCTGCAACCTATGCGGTTCGCAGCCCAATATGCAGCGCCAGGTGGTCAAGGAGATGCTGGCCGAGTGGAATCAAAAACACCCAGGGCGACTGGAAAGCATGTTCAAGGCAGTGACCAACGTGGCCCCGTCTCAGCTTGGTGACCGGCAGCTATTTGATTTTAAAGGGCTGGAAGCCAAGCAGGCCGACCTGATGGCCGACCGTATTCACGCCTTTGAAGTAGGTTCCTGACTCAACTGGCGTCTTCGATTTCTTCTTCGGCCAGGGTCAGTAGCATCGGCATATCGAGGATATTCACTTCCCGGCCGGAAACGGCAACAACGCCCTGGCTCTGGAAACGGCTTAGAATGCGGCTGACGGTTTCTACCGCAAGCCCCAGATAGTTGCCGATATCCGCTCGGGCCATGGAAAGCCGGAAGCTGTAGGGGGAGTAACCGCGGCGGCGAAAGCGCTCAGACAGCGTGATCAAGAAAGTGGCTAGGCGCTGGTCGGCAGTCTTGCGGGAAAGAAGGCGCATCATGCGCCGATCATCGCGTAGCTCCTTACTCATGCTGCGGTATAGCTGGCCGCGTAATTCCGGCAATTCTTCAGAGAGCAGATCCAGGCGGTCAAAAGGAATCTCGCATACCGTGGTGGTTTCCAGCGCCACCACGCTGCCCGGATAATGCTGCTCATCAATCCCGTCAAGCCCAACCAGTTCGCTGGGCAAATAGAAATTGGTCAGCTGGTCGGTGCCACTGCCCTCGGTCGTCAACTGTTTGAGGCTGCCGGAACGCACCGCAAACACGCTGGTAAAACGGTCTCCCTGACGAAACAGGGGTTCACCCTTTTTCAGTGGCGCACGACGACGGATGATGGCATCAAACTGGCTCATGTCATCCAGCTCAAGGGCCAGGGGCAGACACAGCGAGCTGAGGCTGCATGTCTGGCAGCGCGCCTCATTGAGCCGAGCTCGCCGACGGCTCATTAGTTCCGGCATGGGCTCCTCCTTGAAAAGGTAATTTATCCATTATGCGAGCAAGAGCATACCGCCGACAAGTGTGTTAGGTGCGAGTGTTAAACAATTCTGGAATAACGCTGAGTGGTATCGCTGGGCAGATGAGCATCAAAGGCCATGGCAAGATGACGAATCAGCAGCCGTCCGATAGGGGTGGCGCGGAGCAGGTCGCCGTTGTGCTCCACCAAACCATCACGCAGCGCACCCTGTAAACGCGTCAGAGTAGCGGCGAAGTAGCGTGGCGCATCAATATTCCAACGTTTGCTCACGTCTGCCAGGTCAATCTGCATATCGCACATCAGGCGCTCAATCACATCTCGGCGAATCAGGTCATCAGTGCTCAGGCGCAGCCCCTTGACCGTGGCCAGCTGGCCCTGATCCAGCGCCTGTTCATAGTTTGCCAGGTCAGTCGGGTTTTGGGCGTAGACGTCATTGACCCGCGAAATGGCCGAAACGCCCAGGCCCACTAGGTCACACTGGGCATGGCTTGAATAGCCCTGGAAGTTGCGCTGCAAAGTGCCTTCGCGCTGAGCAATGGCCAAGCTGTCATCCGGGCGGGCAAAGTGATCCATGCCGATATGCACATAGCCTGCGCTGGTGAGCATATCAATGGTGGTGTGTAGGATATCCAGTTTCTCTTCGGCGCTGGGCAGGTCGCTTTCATTGATGCGTCGCTGTGGCGCGAAGCGCTGAGGCATGTGGGCATAGTTGAACACCGATAGACGTGCCGGGTTCAGGTCAATCACCTGACGCAGGGTATCGGCAAACCCCGCCTGAGTCTGGTGGGGCAGACCGTAGATAAGATCAAGGTTCAATGAGCGAAAGCCCAACCGATGGGCTTCATCCATCAGGGTTTCCGTCAGCACTCGAGGTTGGACGCGGTTGATGGCTTTCTGTACCACAGGGTCAAGATCCTGTACGCCCAGGCTGATGCGGTTAAACCCCAATGATTGCAGATGGCGCAGGGTGAACACATCCGCCTCGCGGGGGTCGATCTCAATGGCATAGTCGCGGCTGGGGGATGATGACAGGCCAAAGCGCGCATCCAGGCGATCAATGACGTCACTCATCTGGCTCAAGGTCAGAAAGGTTGGCGTACCGCCGCCCCAGTGCAGCTGCTCAACGTTGCGTGTGGTATCCAGATGCTGTGAAGTCAGTACCATTTCACGGTCGAGGCGTGACAGATAAGGCTCGGCCAAGGCGGTGTTTTTGGTGGCAATCTTGTTGCAGGCGCAATAGAAACAGATCTTGCGGCAAAAAGGCACGTGAACGTAAAGCGACAGCGGCTTTTGGGTGGCGTTGCTGCGCTCCAGCGCTGCGGTAAAATCAGCGGCGCCAAACTGGTCGTGAAACGACAGGGCCGTTGGGTAAGAAGTATAGCGTGGCCCGCTTTTATCGTAGCGACGCAACAGCGCCTCATCCCATACTGGGTTGTTTGGCGGCGCCGCTCTGTTAGCGGTTGAAGTAGCAGCGAGAGCGTGAACGGCCATGAAGGAACTCCAGTGCTCAGTGAATAAGGATTAAATACCATCCTACTCCTGGTGAACCTGGCAAGAATTGAGCTGCGTCAAGGAAGCATGGATGTGGCTGAAAAGTTGACTTGGCAGGGGCTAATTGGCCCCTGATCACTTCTCAGGCCATGGCCAGATCGTAAAGCTGCCACAGCGCAAAAGCGATGATGCTCAATGCGGCAATGCTGCGCGTGGCGGGGTGGCGAATCAACCCGCTCAGCTGGCGAGCGGCAATCCCAGTGGCCAGCAGTGCGGGCAGGGTGCCAAGTCCAAAGGCGCCCATCAGCAGCGCGCCTTCCAGCGGGTCGGCAATCGCCAGGCTCCAGGCCAGCATGGAATAGACCAGACCGCAGGGCAGCCAGCCCCATACGGCGCCCAAGGCAAAGGCCTGGGGGAGCTTGACTACTGGCATCAGGCGCCGCCCAAAAGGCTCAATATACTTCCAAACGCGTCGTCCCACGGCTTCTACCTTGAGCAAGCCCTTCCACCAGTTGGCGATATACAAGGCCATCAGAATCAGCATGACAGCGGCAAATGCCTGCAACGCCATGCCGGCGCTGGGAGATAACGAAAGCAGGGTGCCCAGAGCCGCCACGATAGCGCCGGCGATCATATAGCTCAGAATGCGGCCCAGGTTGTAGCTCAGCAAAAGCCCGCCAAGGCGCGCTGGCTGGCGCATGCTAGGCGGCACAGCAAAGGTCAGTGCGCTCATGATGCCGCCGCACATACCAATACAGTGAGCGCCCCCATCAAGCCAAAAATGAAAGCTGCCAGCATGGGGGCAGGTCAAAGCCGGTAGGGTTCATGGTTGTTCACTGTCATCGTGTGACTTGCGGGCGGCACTTTTCTTATCGCGTGCCTGCTGGCGCCGCTGGCGTTCTTCCGGGGCCAGGTCGTTTTCATCCTCATCAAACAGAATGCGATGGGCAGGCCCTTCCAGGTCGTCAAACTGGTCGTGCTTGACCGCCCAGAAAAACGCCCAGACGGCCAGTCCCAGCAGAATAAGCGACAGTGGAATGAGCAGATATAAAATGGTCATGCTGATACCGGTTTGGGGGTGGGGGGCGAAATAGGTGCTGGCCGACGACTTTTCCAGCGGGTCAGGCGTAGCGCATTACCGACCACCACCAGAGAGCTGAATGACATACCCAACGCGGCCAGCCAGGGCGGCACCAGCCCAAGGGCAGCCAGTGGCAGGGCAGTAAAGTTGTAGCACACCGACCAGATCATGTTCTGGCGCATGATACGCCGGGTCGCCCGCGAGATATCAACGGCATCGGCAATGCGCAGCAGGCGCGGGTTAAGCAGCACCGCATCGGCGCGGGTACGCGCCAGGTCAGTGGCGCTGTTCATGGCAATAGCAACATCAGCGCCCGCCAGCACGGGAACGTCATTGATACCGTCACCCACCATGACGACACATTCGCCCTTTTCCTGCAGGGCCTGAAGGTGGGCGAGCTTGCCTTCGGGGCTGGCGCCTGCCTGCCAGGTATCGATGCCAAGCTGCTCGGCAAGTTCCCTGACCGTGGCGGTCGTGTCGCCGGACAGTAGTTCAACGGCAATACCGTTGGCTTTAAGGGCGGCAATGGTATCGTCGGCATCATCACGCACGCCGTCATACAGACGAAACCAGGCCCTTGGTGCGGCGTTTTCGCTGAGCAGCAGCCACTGGCCCGAACCGGGAGCGGTTGGCGCGGCCTCCTGACAGGCAAAGGCGGGCTTGCCCAGCCGCCAGAGGGCGCCATCCAGAGAACCTTCAAGCCCCTGGCCGGTGAGGCTGCGCAGGCCAGTGGCCTTAAGAGTCGCATTTCGGTAAGGGCGAAAAGCGCGGGCAATCGGGTGTTCGGAGCGTGACTCCAGCGCAGCGGCAATCGCCTTGGCGCGCTCAGCATCCAGGGTATCGCTGCACAGGTGCGTTTCGGTCAGCTGCATTTCGCCGCGGGTCAGGGTGCCGGTCTTGTCGAAAATCACTCGGGTGGCGCTGGAAAGCGATTCCAGAGCATCCGCACGGGTAATCAGCACGCCACGTTGTCGCAACTGGCCGTGCCCGGCGGTCAGGGCGGTGGGGGTGGCCAGCGCCAGAGCGCAAGGGCAGGTGACGACCAGTACGGACAGCATCACCCAAAGCACCCGTGAGGGGTCGACCCACCACCAGACGGCGGTGACGCAGACGGTGACCACCAGCAGTCGCAGGACAAACAGATGCGCCATACGCGCAGCCATCTGGGCCAGGCGTGGGCGGCTGGCAAAGGCACGGTCGGTCAGGTCGACAATACTGGCCACTCGAGCATCGTTACCGGCATGAGTGACCCGCATAACCAAGGGATTTTCCATGTTCTGGCTGCCGCCGACAATGCGTTCGCCCGTCTGGCGGGTTACCGGCAGGTATTCGCCGGTCAGCATGGATTCATCCAGGCTGGAGTCACCTTCTTCAATAATGCCGTCAGCCGGAACCCCGTGGCCGGGCTTGATCAGCACTCGGTCGCCTTCACGCAGTTCGCTGGCAGGCAGGATGCGCTCGCTACCGTCCGCTTCCAGGCGGGTAGCCGACACCGGCAGCACACTGCTGAGCGCATTACCGCTCTGGCCGTTGCGGCGTCGGGCGCGGGCCTCGATATAGCGGCTGAACAGCAGGAAGAAGGTGAACATGGCGACTGAGTCAAAATACACCTCGCCGACATTGAAGATTACCGCGTAGGCGCTGGCCGCATAGGCACAGCCAATTGCCAGTGATACCGGTACATCCATGCCCAGCACGCCGGTTCTGAGGTCGCGCAGGGCATTGTGAAAGAACGGCTGGGCGGAGAAAAACACCACCGGTGTGGCAAGAGCAAACGACAGCCAGTGAAACAGCACGTAAAAATCTTCCGACATGCCGTCTGCCCCGGCGACATAGATCGGAATGGAAAACATCATCACCTGCATCATGCCAACGGCGGCAATGATCAGGCGGCGTACATTCATGCGCTCTTCTTTCTGCAGGCGTAACTGGGCCTGATCCGGCTCATAGGGTTGGGCGGTGTAGCCAATCGCTGCCAGTTCAGCCAACAGTTGGGAAAGCTGGATGATCTCTGGATCCCAACTGATGCGCACACGATGGTGGGTCAGGTTGACGGCGCTACTGGCAACCCCTTCCAAGGCATTGAGGCGATGCTCGATCAGCCAGGCACAGGCCGCACAGGTAATTCCATCGACCGCCAGGGTGGCGCGTACATGGCCTTCATCGCCGTCAGGATGAACGAACTTGGCCTGCAGGCCAGGGTCGTCGAACACCTGCCAGGTATCCGCATTGGCGGTCTGGCGGTCATCCGGGCGTTCAGGGAGTTCGGTTCGGTAGCGGTAGTAGCTTTCAAGGCCACCCTCGATGATGGCGTGGGCCACGGCTTCACAGCCGGGGCAGCACAGAGGGTGGGAAGTGTCGTTAATCTCGATATGCCAGGGTGCCCCGTCTGGCACCGGGTTGCCACAGTGGTAACAGGTATCGGCCATCAGCTCTCCGAGCGGCCTCCAGGGCGCAGCACAATGCTTTCTTCAGTCGGGAAGGTGGCTTCGCCGATCAGCCGCCATTCGGCATCATCCTGTTCAAGCTCAGGTTGAATCTGTAGATACCAGCGATAGCGCAGGTTGTCCGGGCCTTGCGTGATGTAGCGGCCATTGCGGACATGCTCAAGCACAAACGTCTGGTCGCGGTCATTTTCAGTCGGGAAGACCAGACTCAGGTAAAGCTCGTCCGGGCGAGCATCGCCGCTGAGATCCACCACGATATCGCTGGTCAGCGGGTCGAGGCGCATATCTGCTATCAGGTTGAGCTCACGGGCGCGCTCCTGTTTGGCTAGCACCATGTTGATGGCCTTGCCATGCTCGTAGTAATCCTCCTGAACCACCATGCCGTCGAAGCTTTTGATCGAGACGACGGCAAAGGTGGTACTGACAATAATCGATGAGAACAGCAGGCCGAGAAGAAACCACGGCCAGAACTGTTTGTACCACGGTGTCACCGGAGTGGATGACATTGCACTATCTCCTGAGTTCGCCAATAAAGCGTGTGTCGCGTTCCAGTCGTATGCTGTCATCCAGCTCGGACTCGATGGTCAGCACGATGTCATGGCTGGGCTGTTGGATGGCGTCACCGTCAGCGGTGACAGTGACGACCGTTGAGCGTGATTCGCCTGCAGGAACGCTAATGCTCTGCTGGTCAAGTGTCAGCCCGGCAAGACCGGAAGCGCCTCAGTTGGTAGGTGTGGTCGCGTTTGTCCAGGTTACGCACTATCAGGTTATAGACATTGCTGATCTGACCGTCGCGGGTGACCTGATAAAGCTCGGTGCGTTCACGCTCTGCTTCAAAATTGAGCGGCATGCGGTCATTCACTGCCCAGGCAAAGGCGCCAATCATCACCAGCAGAGCAACCAGATAGCCGATCAAACGTGGGCGAAGGATATGAGTGGGCTTACCTTCCAGGGCATTTTCGGTGGTATAGCGAATAAGACCACGCGGATAGCCCATCTTGTCCATGACGCTGTCGCAGGCATCGATGCAGGCAGCGCAAGTGATGCACTCATACTGTAAGCCATCGCGAATATCGATTCCCGTTGGGCAAACCTGTACACACAGGTCGCAGTCGATGCAGTCGCCGTGGCCTTCTGCTCGGGCCTCTTCATGGCTGAGACTGCGCTTGCGTCTGCCGCGCGGTTCACCTCGAGCCGTATCGTAGGAAACAATCAGTGTATCACGGTCAAACATAACGGACTGAAAACGCGCGTAGGGACACATGTAAATGCATACCTGCTCGCGTAACCAGCCAGCATTGAGATAGGTGAATACGGTAAAGAAACCCACCCAGAAATATGACCAGCCGTGGGCCTGCAGGGTGGCCAGGTCAGGCATCAGATCACGGATGGGGGTGAAATAACCCACAAAGGTAGCGCCTGTCGCGAACGCGATTAAAAGCCAGGCGATGTGCTTGAGGGTTTTACGGCGAAGTTTCTCACCTGTCAGCGGTTGGTTGTCGAGCTTGATGCGCTTGTTGCGCGGCCCTTCAATGCGGTGCTCAAGCCAGATGAACAAAAATGTCCATACGCTCTGGGGGCAGGTATAGCCGCACCAGACACGCCCAGCGAACACGGTAATAAAAAACAGCCCAAAGGCGCAGATAATTAATAACCACGAGAGCAGAACAAATTCCTGCGGGTAAAAGGTACCAAAAAAATATGGAATTCTCGGCTTGGCAGATCGAACCAGATGGCCGGTCTGTCGCCGATATTAATCCACGGCAGTAAAAAGAAAGCCAGCATTAACCCCCAGTTGGCACTACGTCTGAGTTTTTGAAAAAAGCCCTTAATCTCACGCACATAGATATGTTTTCGCTGGGCATACATTTCCTGGGTGGCGGCTTCACCTTTGGCGCCGTGATGATCGGCTTGACGAGGGGTAACGTCTTTACTGGGTATCTTTTCCATGGCAATTTTGCGGCTCAAAGAGGCGGGAGACTGGCAACCGCCCGAAAATGGCGGAACGTGTCTGGGCGCTAGTTCACCAACAGACGCGATCTGGCTCACTACACGTTATTCACGACCTATAATTCACTATTCACTACTCACAATCTATGCACCAGTTTAAGGCAGATACTGTCAAAAAAGGTGCGGCTTCAAGCCGCACCCTTCAATATCAACAGCTTAGAGTTAAGTTATAGCAGTTAGTTGCTAAATCTTAGACTGTAGACATAAGCGGCTACCAGATGAACGCGCTCTTCACCAATGTAGGCGGTCTGAGATGGCATGTGCCCGTTACGTCCATTGCGCAGCGTCTGGCGAATAGAGTCGGCAACGGTCTGGCCCTGAGCCAGATACAGCCAGATATCGTTCGTCAGGTTAGGCGCACCCAAGGCAATATTCCCTGTACCTTGAGGCGTATGGCAGGCAGCACAGACCGACATAAAGGTGCTTTCACCCTGTTCGGCCCGTTCGGCGTCGTGCTCAAGCTCAGACAGCGACAGAACGTACTGGGTCAGGTTCTCGATGTTTTCTTCACCTAGCTGCTGCCAGGCAGGCATCAGACCATTACGACCATTGTTCAGCGTCATCATGATGTTGTCAGGCTCGCCGCCATACAGCCAGTCATCGTCGGTCAGGTTGGGAAAGCCGTAGCCGCCCTGAGCATTGGAGCCATGGCATACCGCACAGTTGTTGAGGTAGATACGCTCAGCGACCTGCATGGCGTCCGCGTCCTTTGCCAGTTCAGGAATCGGAACTTCCTGATACTGGGCAAAGATAGGCGTGAAGCGCTCTTCGGCGCGGGCAACTTCCTCTTCCCACTGGCCTTCCTGAGACCAGCCCAGAACCCCGGCAAAGTTACCCAGGCCCGGGTAGAGCACCAGATAGCCCAATGAGAAAATAACGGTACCGACAAACAGCTGGAACCACCACTTGGGTAGTGCGTTATCGTACTCTTCGATACCGTCAGCCGCATGGCCGGTAGTCTCGACATTACCCTCAGCGTCCGGCTGTTTATCGGTGCGCCGGTTAGCAAACAGCAGCCAGGCGCTAAGCGCGATCGTGCCTAGTGTGATGACGATGATCCAGGCGCTCCAGAAGCCAGGCAAGGAGTCGCCCCATAGATTATTCATGTATTTTTATCTCCCCTGTCGTGGCGGGAATCTGCTTCATCCCCGGATGCAGCAGGCTTGTCACGGGACGGTTGCTCATCATCATCAGCGAAGGGCAGGTTGGCCGCTTCCTCGAAGTCTGGTTTACGTCGCTTGGAATAGGCCCACCAGGTGATGCCCAGAAAAGCGATGATTAATATCAGCGTGATGAGGCCGCGAAAAGTTCCCGTATCCATAGCTTAGCGAGTGCCCTCAAGCACAGTTCCCAGTTGCTGTAAGAAAGCGATCAGTGCAGTGATTTCCTGAGTTCCATTGACCTCGGCAGTCGCGTTGGCGATCTGCTCATCGGTATAGGGAACGCCCAGGCTTTGGAGCGCACGCATCTTGGCCGGTGTATCTTCGCCATCCAAGCGGTTTGAAAACAGCCATGGGTAGGCAGGCATGATGGACTCTGGCACAACGTCGCGCGGGTTATACATATGCGCACGGTGCCAGTCATCGCTGTAACGGCCGCCTACACGTGCCAGGTCAGGCCCGGTACGCTTGGAACCCCACAGGAAGTTATGGTCATAGACAGACTCGCCCGCCACGCTGTAGTGGCCGTAGCGCTCGGTCTCAGCGCGGAAGGGGCGAACCATTTGCGAGTGACAGCTGACACAGCCTTCACGGCGGTAGATGTCACGTCCTTCCAGTTCCAGAGCGGTGAGGGGCTCCAGCCCCTCAACCGGCTCAGTGGTCTGTTTCTGGAAAAACAGTGGAACAACCTCAGCCAGACCGCCGAAACTGATTGCAACCAAAATCAGTACGGCAAGTAGGCCAACGTTCTTTTCAACGATATCGTGTTTCATTGGTCTCAACTTCCCCGGTTAAGCGGCTTGTGGCATCGGCTGCTGGCTGACAGCTTCGCTACGTTTAACCGTCTGGTAGACATTGTAGGCCATGATCAGCATGCCGGTGACCCAGAACAAACCACCAATCAAGCGTACGAAGTAACCTGGCGCGCTCGCCTCAACGGCTTCAACAAAGGTGTACATCAAAGTGCCGTCCGCGTTGATGGCACGCCACATCAGGCCCTGCAGAATACCGTTCACCCACATGGAGGCGATATACAGCACGGTGCCGATGGTGGCCAGCCAGAAGTGCACGGCAATCAGGTTGACGGAATGCATTTCAGTGCGGCCGAACAGACGCGGGATCAGGTGGTACATGGAGCCGATAGTGATCATGGCGACCCAGCCAAGCGCGCCGGAGTGTACGTGACCAATGGTCCAGTCGGTGTAGTGCGATAGAGCGTTGACGGTCTTGATCGCCATCATCGGGCCTTCAAAGGTCGACATGCCATAGAAGGACAGGGCAACCACCAGAAAGCGCAGGGTCGGATCGGTGCGCAGCTTATGCCAGGCGCCGGAGAGGGTCATCATGCCGTTGATCATGCCGCCCCAGGAAGGTGCCAGCAGAATGATCGACATCACCATGCCCAGTGACTGCGCCCAGTTAGGCAGTGCAGTGTAGTGCAGGTGGTGTGGGCCAGCCCACATGTAGACCATGATCAGTGCCCAGAAATGCACGATCGACAGGCGGTAGGAATAGACCGGACGTTCAGCCTGCTTGGGGACGAAGTAGTACATCATGCCCAAGAAGCCAGCAGTCAGGAAGAAGCCTACAGCATTGTGCCCATACCACCACTGCACCATGGCATCAATCGTGCCCGCATAGATGGAGGTTGAGAACATCGGCGTAACGGGGATGGCCGCATTATTGACGATATGCAGCACCGCTACCGTCAGAATGAAGGCAGCAAAGAACCAGTTCGCCACATAGATATGCGAGGTCTTACGCTGCTTGATGGTCATCAGGAAGACCAGGGCGTAAGTGACCCAGACAATGGCGATCAGGATGTTGATCGGCCACTCCAGCTCGGCATATTCCTTTGTAGTGGTATAGCCCAACGGAAGTGACACAACGGCAGAGACAATCACTGCCTGCCAGCCCCAGAACGTAAAGGCGGCGAGCTTGTCAGAAAAGAGTCTCGTCTGACAGGTTCGCTGCACCACGTAGTATGAGGTGGCAAAAAGTGCCGAGCCGCCAAAGGCGAAGATAACGGCATTGGTATGAAGAGGACGCAGGCGCCCAAAGCTAGTCCAAGGTAAGCCAAGGTTCAGTTCCGGCCATACCAGCTGTGCGGCAAGAATGACGCCAAGCGTCATGCCTATGATGCCCCACACAACAGTCATGATCGCGAACTGCCGAACTACCTTGTAGTTGTAGGTCGGGTGTTCTAGTGCTGTGCTCATTTCATGTTCCCATCGAACGCGGTTAGGGGGTAACCCAGTGCTATTTTGTCTGGATGCGACCGCCCGCTTGATGACGCAGGTCAAGATCCGTTAAAGATTTTAACGCAGGAGGCGCCCAAGCTGAACAAGCCAATTGTTTAAGCTGGCGGTATGAGAGTGAATCACACGCTATATTATGCCCAACAGGGTTATGTTGAAATTAATTTTGATTTATTTGTGTCCACAATGCAGGCAGGCGCCTGCGGGCGGTTTTACGTAGATAATCATATACCCGTTACTTTACAAGGGAGTGCAGAGAAGGGCTGTCTGCTGTTTGCCCATGGCGCCGGAGCAGGCCAGGAGTCTGATTTTGTGCGGCAATTTGCCACATCAGCTGCTCAGGACGGTATCCAGCTGATGACCTTCGATTTTACCTATATGCAACGTATGAACATTGAAGGCCGTCGACGCCCGCCCGCTAAAATTGAGCAGCTCGTCACAGAAATGTCAGCCTGGTATGAGTCACTCCTTGCGGCGACCGATCAACCCATCTGGGTGGGTGGCAAATCGATGGGCGGCCGAGTGGCCAGCCTGTTAGCGGCTCAGCGCCAGGTGCCTGGCGTGATTATCGCGGGGTATCCGTTTCATCCGCCACGCTCACCCGATAAACTCAGGTTGGCACATTGGGGAGACGTCTCCGCGCCGAGTCTTATTATCCAGGGCGAGCGTGATCCATTTGGCCGCCGTGATGAAGTGGCTGCCTATTCGCTGCCCGCAAATACGGAAGTTGAATGGCTGGTAACGGGCGATCACGACTTCAAGCCACTGCGTGCCAGTGGATGGGATCAAAGCGCGCTGATTCAGCAGGCGACTCGGAAAGCCGCGAATTTCATGCTGACACACCGTGATGTTAATGGGGTGTGCTAATGGGGTGTGAGCATAAGAAACGGCCTAAGCAGTGCGCTCTTTTCAAAGCCGAGTAAAAAAGTTGTCAATTCATTGTTGACTTCCCCGGCGCTTCGGTAGAATGCAGCGCCACGTGACCAGCGGGTGGTTAGCTCAGTTGGGAGAGCACCAGCCTTACAAGCTGGGGGTCACTGGTTCGAACCCAGTACCACCCACCACGCCTTAAAAAGCGTCATATGGCCACGTGAAAAGGCATCTTGTTGTTAGTAATGCGATAGATAGTATGCGGACCGGTAGTTCAGTTGGTTAGAATGCCGGCCTGTCACGCCGGAGGTCGCGAGTTCGAGTCTCGTCCGGTCCGCCATTATCATCACAGAATTTTCGCCATAGATGTTTATTATTGTCGTCAAGTGGACCGGTAGTTCAGTTGGTTAGAATGCCGGCCTGTCACGCCGGAGGTCGCGAGTTCGAGTCTCGTCCGGTCCGCCACGATAATGAGATGTATTATCTGTAAAATTAAGTTAGTATGATGGCAGTCGGGTGGTTAGCTCAGTTGGGAGAGCACCAGCCTTACAAGCTGGGGGTCACTGGTTCGAACCCAGTACCACCCACCATTTGCCAAAATTCGTTTGGCATGTGGAAAAAGCAAAAGATAGATCGCACTTAGATGCGGACCGGTAGTTCAGTTGGTTAGAATGCCGGCCTGTCACGCCGGAGGTCGCGAGTTCGAGTCTCGTCCGGTCCGCCATTAAGTGATACCAGCAACGCTGGAAAGATTCCTGAAAAACCCGGGTCATTGGCCCGGGTTTTTTGTGTCTGTTGATCACAGTACGTTGATCAGAGCACGCTGACGGCAGCCTTGGCAACCTGCACGTCCTGGTCAGGCTTGACGCCGGAGATGCCTACAGCGCCCACTACCTGGCCGTCAACGATGATGGGTACACCGCCTGACAGCAGTGCCTGCATGGGCGCAGACACAAAGGCCGTACGGCCACCGTTGATCATTTCTTCAAATACCTGGGTTTCCTTGCGCCCCATGGCAGAACTGCGCGCCTTGTTGGCAGCTACATCGGCAGTGAAAGGGGCCGCGCCATCCAGACGGCGCAAGGCCAGCAGATGGCCGCCATCATCGGTAACCGCCACGGTAATCGCCCAGTTTTCGCGTTCGGCTTCCTGTTGGGCAGCATCCAGTACCTTGGCAACATCATCCTGGGTTAATACAGCTTTGCTTTGCATGGTGACTTCTCTTGGGTGGGTGATAAGTGAATGGTTGATCAAAAGGTTAATGATCAACCAAACAGTGATGAACTGGGCGGTAGCCGCGCTTAGCCAAGCGCGGCATCGACCACTTCAATCCAATGACGGACCGGGGTACGGTTGGCGCCTGCCAGATGGGTCTGGCAACCGATATTGGCGGTGACAATCATTTCCGGGCTGCCTGCTTCCAGTGCGTCAAGCTTGTTATTGCGCAACTCGGTGGCAAGTTCAGGCTGGGTAATTGAGTAGGTGCCTGCCGAGCCGCAGCACAGGTGAGCATCCTGAACCGGCGTCAGTTCAAAACCGAGCTGGGTCAGTACGCCTTCTACGGCACCGTTAAGCTTCTGTGCGTGTTGCAGGGTGCAAGGGCAGTGGAAGGCGAGGCGTTGGTCTGTCTTGACGCTGAGCTCATCCAGCGGCTCTTCGCGCAGCACTTCCACCAGATCTTTTGCCAGCTCGCTAATACGCTTGGCCTTTGCCGCGTAGTCCGGGTCATCCTTGAGCATTTCGCCATACTCTTTAACGAAGGCGCCGCAGCCGCTCGCGGTTTGCACAATGGCTTCTGCGCCCTGTTCAACCTGGGGCCACCAGGCATCAATATTGGCGCGGATGCGTTCCCGCCCGTCGTCCTGGGCGTTAAGGTGGAAGTCGATGGCGCCGCAGCAACCGGCTTCTGTCGCAGGCGTGATGCTGATTCCGAGGCGGTCGAGGACGCGGGCAGTGGCAGCATTGGTGTTCGGCGACAGGCCAGGTTGTACACAGCCTTCGAGCATCAGCATGCGGCGCGAATGAGTCGTAGCCGAAGGACGTGCCCCAGCATCAAGGGGCGCGGGGGCATCTTGTCGCGCAGCTTGCCGGGCACCAGGGGCTTGAAGGTCTGGCCAAGCTTGAGCAGGGCAGAAAAGCGCTTGGGCTCGACCAGCATCTTGCGTAACGCATAGCGCTGGGCGCGTTCTGCCGCTGGGCGCGGGACGCGGCGTTCAATTTCAGCGCGGCCGATATCCAGCAGTTTGTGGTACTCCACCCCAGACGGACAGGTGGTTTCACAGTTGCGGCAGGTCAGGCAGCGGTCAAGGTGAAGCCGGGTTTCCTCGGTGACCTGGTCATCGTCATCCTGGCTTTCGAGCAGTTCCTTCATCAGGTAGATGCGCCCGCGCGGGCCATCACGCTCGTCACCGAGTATCTGGTAGGTTGGGCAGGTCGCGTTACAGAAGCCGCAGTGAACGCAGCTACGTAAGATACGTTCAGCTTCCTGAATATGCGGCTTCTGGCGGTCTGCGTCGGTAAAATGCGTCTGCATGTCAGCTCTCCTGGTTAAAACGCCGCATAAAGACGCCCGGGATTGAAAATACCCTGGCTATCCAGCTGTGCTTTCAACTGACGGTGATATTTTTCCACCACTGGATTGAGTGGTGTGAAGGGGGCTTGCGCACCGCCATAGACAGCAGGCGTGTAACAGGTGGCATGGCCGCCTGCCTGTTGGCAGACGTCGCGGAGGGTGTCGGCGTCAAGGGATGTTTTGATAAAACGCTGGCTGCCCGCCCAGTCATAGAAAATATCGTTCTCGGCAATATCCAGCGCCAGGGCTGGGGTGTTGGGTGGCAACGACAGCCGCCACAGTGCCTTGTCGTTATTCTGAGTGAAAAAAGCGTGCTCCAGGTCGCGCAGTTCGCGCCACAGGTCCGCACTGATTTCCTCACCCCCAGTTGTTCACGCGTCGCGTTGACGGAGCTTTTGCCGCCTTCCAGACGCACAAACAGCTCACCGGCGTGCCAGGCAGCAGCGGTGATTGGCAGCGGCTGGCGGCCCAGCTTGGCGAGTTTTTTGAGCGCATCATCCAAGGGCATGGAGAGCTTCAGGCTGTGGCTTACAGTGGGTTTGGGCAGCACCTTGAAGGAAATATCTGCCAGCACACCTAGAGTGCCTTGGGCACCCACCATCAGGCGCGACATATCGTATCCGGCCACGTTTTTCATAACTTCGCCACCAAAGCGCAACAGCTTGCCTTCCTGGCTGATGACCCGTGCGCCCAGCACGAAATCGCGGGCGGCGCCTGCCCAGGGGCGGCGTGGCCCGGAAAGCCCGGTGGCCACCGCGCCACCAATGGTGCTGGCGCTACCAAAGCGCGGCGGTTCAAAGGCCAGCATCTGGTTATGCTCGGCAAGAGCGTCCTCAAGGTCGCTGATGCGGGTGCCGGCACGCACGGTAATCACCAGCTCGATGGGGTCGTAGGAGACAATGCCGGTGTGTCCAGCCATTTCCAGCGGTTCGCCGTCAACCGGAAGACCGTAGAAGGCTCGGGTATTACCGCCAACAATGCGCAGCGGTGCGCGTTCGGCGTAGGCCTGTTTGACCTGGGCGCAAAGAGAATCAGCAATGTCTTGATCAGCGTTCAGCGTGGCGGTCTCAGTCATAATTTTTCCTGCAGGCTCAGAAACGGGGCAGTTCCGGATGCGGAAGCTCGTTGTTATGTACATGCATGGCGCCAAATTCAGCGCAGCGGGCAAGGGTCGGGATGTTCTTGCCAGGGTTGAGCAGGCGGTCAGGGTCAAAGGCCGCTTTCAGGGCATGAAAGACACTGATCTCGTCGGCCTGGAACTGGCTGCACATCTGGTTGATCTTCTCGCGCCCAACGCCATGTTCACCGGTAATCGAGCCACCGGCGGCCACGCAGAGTTCAAGAATCTTGCCGCCGACCTCTTCTGCCAGCGCCAGTTCGCCTTCGCGGTTGGCATCAAACAGAATCAGAGGGTGCATGTTGCCATCACCGGCATGGAATACGTTGGCCACGGGCAGGCCGCTTTCCTGGGACAGCGCCGCAATGCCCTTGAGTACGCGAGGCAGTTCGCGGCGCGGAATGGTGCCGTCCATGCAGTAGTAATCCGGTGACATGCGCCCCACCGCCGGGAAGGCGTTCTTGCGACCCGCCCAGAATTTGGCTCTTTCGGCTTCATCACGGGCCAGTTTGATATCGGTAGCGCCGGCTTTCTCAAGCACCTGGCGAACGGTCTGGCAATCGTCGTCGACGTCGGCTTCCACGCCATCCAGTTCGCACAGCAGAATGGCCTCGGCCTCAACGGGGTAGCCCGCCTTGACGAAGTCTTCCGCGGCCTGAATAGCCAGCTTGTCCATCATTTCCAGGCCACCGGGAATAATCCCCGCAGCAATGATATCGCCCACGGCACGGCCAGCTTTTTCAACATCATCAAAGCTTGCCATCAGCACCTTGGCGGTTTCCGGCTTGGGCAGCAGTTTGACGGTAATCTCGGTAACCACGCCGAGCATACCTTCAGAGCCATTCATCAGTGCCAGCAGGTCAAAACCAGGGGCGTCCAGCGCCTCGGAGCCGAGCGTCATGCATTCGCCTTCGATGGTAATGATATCGACACGCATGACATTGTGAACGGTCAGGCCATATTTCAGGCAGTGAACACCACCGGCGTTTTCAGCAACGTTGCCGCCAATGGAGCAGGCAATCTGGGAAGACGGGTCTGGCGCATAGTAAAGCCCGTAAGGCGCAGCGGCCTCGGAAATGGCCAGATTGCGTACCCCGGGCTGAAGGCGGGCAAGGCGGGCATCCGGGTCGATGGACAGGATTTTCTTGAAGCGTGACATTACCAGCAGGACACCGCGCTCCAGCGGCAATGCGCCGCCGGAAAGGCCGGTGCCAGCGCCGCGAGTGACCACGGGGACGCCCAGCGCGTGACAGCGTTTCAGCAGTGTCTGCACCTGCTCAAGTGTCTCGGGTAGGGCGACCAGCATGGGCAGAACGCGGTAAGCGGCTAGGCCATCGCATTCGAAAGGACGCAGGTCTTCTTCGCGATGCAGTAGCGTCAGTGAGGGCACTGACTGCTGTAAATCTGCGAGAATGTCGCTTTTTTCAAAGGACTGCAGTTCACCATCGATATGTTCATCATAAAGAATGTTCATGGCTGCTCCTGAGGGCAAGGAGGGCGTAAGAAAAACGCTGGTTTTAATTCTATGGAAAATGTTTTCATAAATCTATCCCTGCCATTAAAAAGCATTAACCTAGCGCCCGCTAATCAGACGAGCTCATCAGTGACTGAGCGCTTGCCTACTTGTAATAGGGTGTGCGCGGTAGCTTGCCGATGCCAGGGTTAAAGCAGTTAGTCGGGTCGAGCTTGCGATAGAACGCCGCCAGATCCTTCTTGGCAGGATAGAGGTGTCCGACATTATGCTCGGCAGGGTACTCAGCGCCCCTTTCATCAAGAATTTTCAGCATGGCTTTTTCAGCGCATCCACATCAGCGCCGCGGCGGAAGATATAGTCTTGGTGAAACACATGGCAGAAAAAGTGGCCGTAATAAAGCCGATGGACAATATCCTTGGAGATGCTTTCCGGCAGTTGTTCGAACCATTCAGGATCATTACGTGACAGCGCAATATCCAGGGCCAGAATGTCTTCGACGTCCTTATGGTGGATGGTGCGGTAGCGCACCGCTGCCCCAGCCGCCGCAAAGCGATGGAGCATGGCGCGCTCGCCTTCATCCGGCGTGCAGCGGAACCATGCATCCTGGCCAAAGCATTCGCTCAGGAAGCGCTCGGTCTCTTCACACATGTCGCCGTTAACGCGGATGATCAGGTGGTGCTCATAGGCATCCCGCCAGGTGTGCAGGCGCTTGGGCAAGGGAGATGGCAGTACGCGGGAAACCGCTTGTAGAACGTGGTCGGTAAAGGGTTCTGGTAAAAACGGAATCTTGCGGAACAGGCTATCCACCCGGTTCTTGAGGCGGAAGGCGCCAGGTAGGCGCTGGGTGCCCAACCACTTGATCAGCAGGAAGCTGTCCTTGCCGTAGCGTTTGGCGACATCAAACAGCTCGCGGTGCAGATATTCGGTAGTAATCGGCAGGCGTGACGCTTCTAGCAGGAAGCGGAAACGGAAGTCCGCCAACTGCTGGGTATCGTTGGTACCCACGTAATAGGTAGTGACATCTTTTTCCTGCTCGAAGGTGTCCAGGCGTACGGCAAACACCACGACCTTACCGGCACTGCCGGAAGCACCATGCAGCAGGCGCGGGTCGTTGTTATAGCGCGCGGCCCCAGGCTGGTCGGCGCCACGGATAATGGTCTGATAGTCATCGTCGGAGGCCTTGCCGACATCATGGCGCACACTATCTTCCGGGAAGTCACCCTGCTCAACCCGTGGCAGGATCTCTTCTGGGGTGTCACCCAGATCAATACCCAGCTCATTGATCAATTCAAGCTCGTTGTTCTCATTCACTCGGGCATAGAGGGCAAGTTCGGTATAGGCCGGGCCGCGGCGGCATAGAGCGCCCCCGGAGTTGTTGCACACACCGCCCACCACAGAAGCGCCAATCGAGGTGGAGCCAATCACCGAGTGGGGCTCGCGGCCAATGGGCGCTAGCTGCTGGCTAAGCTCGAACAGTGTCGCACCCGGCAAGGCAACCACCTGTTTGCCTTCCTGCAGAAAGTGCAGGCCTTTCAGGCGCATGGTGCTAAGGATGACGGCTGGCCGCCCGTAGTCGTCCTTGGGCGTTGAGCCTTCAGTCAAGCCGGTGTTGGCCGCCTGGGGGATGATGACAGCATCATGCTGATGACAGGCTTTAAGCACTTCCCATAGCGCCAGCAGTGAAGTGGGATAGACCACGGCAGCGGCTTCGCCATAGCCAGAGCGGTAGCCGATCTGGTGCGGGCGCTTGGTAGCGTCGTCGGTGGCAATGTTGTCACTGCCGGTGGCGGCAGAAAGGGCGTTAATAAGCGTCGATGCGGACATTGGCTGCTCCTGTGTCTGTCGAGTGGCGGCAAGCAGTTGAATCGCCATGGACAGTCAATAGTGTCGAGTAAGGCTCTGGAATCCTGGGGTGTCATAACGTTTTGACACGAATCCTGAGCATTAAGTTGAGCATTAACCTTGAGAAGGCGGTTGCAACATGCTCTTGAAAACCGTGTTGGTGGAGATGGCTTGGCGGGAAGCAGGGCGCTAGGAGGTAGGGGAAGCGTCTGCGTTTGCACAACGTCATGGAAGTAACGTTGACCTTCGCCGGGGTTGCCCCGGCGAAGGTGCTTGCAGGGAGTAAGGCGTTATCCTCCCAATACCTGCATAAGCGGATCGCTTAAGCCAATAACATAGAAACCAATCAATCCAATCACACCCGCAGCGACAAGGTAGTAGATAGTCGGCAGGATGGTTTTGCGAATGGTGGTTCCCTCACGTCCAAGTAGCCCGACCGTTGCCGATGCGGCCACCACGTTATGAATGGCAATCATGTTACCGGCGGCAGCACCTACAGCTTGCAGGGCCACCATAAAGGCCGTTGAAAGCCCCAGCTGATTGGCCACGTTGAACTGGAAGTCTGAAAGCATCAGGTTGGAGACGGTGTTGGAACCTGCAATAAAGGCACCCAGTGCACCCACGGCGGGGGCAAAGAAGGGGTAGACACCGCCGAAGCTGTCGGACACCAGTTGCGCCATGGCCACTGGCATGGAAACAAGATCGGCACCATTGACACCTGAGTTGATCAGAATACGTACCATCGGGATGGTGAAAATCAACACAAAGCCAGCACCCAGAATCGTCTTGGAAGAGTCAGTGAAGGCATCCTTCAACTCGCCAAGCTTCATGCGGTGCAAGAGGGCGGTCAAAATAACCACCATCAGCAGAATCCCACCGGGAAGATAGAGCGGCTGTATGGCGCCGGAGATACCCGCTTCACCGAGGATATTGCTCCACCCGAAGCTGAGTGACTGAAGGGCTTCACGGAAAGGGTCGACCACGCGTGAGGCTACCAGAATGATAGCCAGCAGGCCGTAGGGAACCCAGCCCATGAAGGTGGAAACAGGCGCCTTACCGGCAATGTCGTCCATCTTGATTTCCAGCTTGCCAATCCACTCATCAGGCCAGGACTTGGAATCCGGGAAGTCCCAGGTGTCTTTCGGCAGCAGGAAGCCGCGCCGTGCAGCGGGCACTACAATCGCCAGGCCAACCATGGCGCCAATCATTGACGGGAATTCCGGGCCAAGGAAAACCCCAGCCAGCATATAGGGAACGACAAAGGACACACCGGCAAACAGCGCAAAGGGCGTAATCGAAAGGCCTTCCTTCCAGGAACGGTTGGCCCCGAAGAAGCGCACCATGATGATTACCATCAACAGCGGCATCAGTACACCGACAAGCCCGTGAACAATGGCGACTTCGCTGACGACCAGGCGGAAGTATTCCATCCAGGTGACATCGCCGGTTGCCAGCGTTTCAGTAATACCGCCACGGTCAATACCTCCCGTGACGCCGACGACAATAGGCGTGCCCACGGCGCCAAAGGAAACCGGCGTGGACTGGATCATCATGCCCACTACAACAGCCGCCAGGGCCGGGAAGCCGAGCGCTACAAGCAGCGGTGCGGCAACCGCCGCTGGCGTACCGAAACCGGACGCCCCTTCAATGAAGCAACCAAACAGCCAGGCGACAATAATTGCCTGCACGCGGCGGTCAGGGCTGATACCCGAAAAACCTTTACGGATCGCCGTGATGCCACCGGAGTGCTTCAGCGTGTTGAGGAGCAGGATGGCCCCGAAAATAATCCAGAGTATCGAGATCGTCAGGATCAACCCTTGCAAGGTTGACGCCAGCACACGAGAGAACGTCATATCCCAGGCGAGCAGTCCAATCAGTGCTGTGACCACAAAAACAATCGGCATGGCCGTTTTGGCCGCCATTCGTAATCCGATCAACAGCACACCTGCCAGCACCAGAGGTACGAAGGCAAGTAATGCGAGTAGTGTGTCATTCATGGGAGGCATTTCCCCTGTTATTAATAATGATATGCTCCGCTATTGATCAACTGCATAAGCAGTCATCGTAACGGCTGTAAAGATACGTAGTCAGTCGGCGCATGGCTATTGCTGGATAATTGGTCATACCAATATGTAGGTGTACTTTTCTGCGAGTAATACAACGACTAAAGATTAAAATATTGTTTATAAATGGAATATGTGCAAGTTTCAGAAAGATTAAAGGTCAGCTTTATTAGACTAATAGACAATTTTTAGAGATCCAATATTTCCAAGATCCAACAAAAGGAATCAACAATGGCGCGCGTTCTTTATGACCTTTACGGTCGCGATGAGCAACTACGTTTTTCGCCCTATTGCTGGCGCGTAAGGATGGCACTGGCCCATAAGGGGCTGGATGTCGAGGTGAAACCCTGGCGTTTTCAACAAAAAGACGCCATTGCCTTTGCCAATACCGATAAGGTGCCGGTGCTGTGTGATGGCGACCAGGTCGTTGCCGATAGCTTCGCGATCATGCGTTACCTTGACGATGCCTACCCCGAAACGCCGGCTGTGCTGGGTAGCGGTGTCAGCTATCAGCGCGCGCTGCTGTTTTGCCATTTTGTTGATCGCCAGATTTCGCCGGCCCTGTTTCGCATTGTCGCCTTGGATCTGCTGGCCGCCATTCACCCGGATGATCGAGATTACTTCCGTGCCACCCGTGAGGCTCGTTTTGGTTGCACGCTGGAAGAGTTTCACTCACCCGAACAGGGCCAGGCATTGCTATATAAAGCCCTGGCGCCGGTAAGGGAAGTGTTACGCACCAGCCCATTTCTGGATGGCGAGACACCCAGCGGTGCTGATTACCTGCTGTTTGGTAGCGTCATGTGGGCAAATATCGTCTCCCGACAGGCGCCGGTGATTGAAGAGCCTTTGGTTGGCGACTGGTTCAAACGGCTATGTGCTGCCCATAACGGGCTGGGTGATCAAGCACTTACCGTACGTGACCTGGGCGACGAACAGTCGGCATGATAAATCTCTGGGTAAATTATGTTGCACTGCACAAAAATGCCTGCTAGCTTTATGGATAGCAGAGGCCACTGCATGAACCTTGCAGCGTAGAGATTGATTATGACCAGAGGGTTGTTGCTCATCGCTGCTCATTCATTGCCTATTTATTGTCATAACGTTTTAGATGAACGATCAAAAACGTTGCGGAGGAAGTATGAATAAAGCTACCGAAAAGACGACCCAGCAGTTGGAATCCATCGTGGCTGCACCAATGCGCGCCTATGCTGCCAAAACGCTTGATTATTGCGATCAGATGTTAAGCGCCCAGGTTGATGCAGCACGCGCCTACAGCGATTTTTCTGTCGCCCAGATGCGCACTTGGCTGGATGTGAAAGATGCCGACAGCATGAAAAAAGCCGCCGAGAGTCAGCAAAAGGCAGCGACGGATCTGATGGAACGCTTCAAAGGCGACGCAGAAAAAATGAACGCTCTTAGCCAGAGCTTCTTTCAGGACAGCCAGAAACTGGCTGAAGACAGTCTGAAAAGCGTGACTGAGGCCACCCAGAAAGCCGCCAGCTAATACTGACTGACCGCCAGAGCCCCGTTGAGCAGCCCGAGCTGCCAACGGGGTTTTTTATGTCCAGGCGTCAGTGGAGATGGCAAGTATCGGCCTCTGGCGGGTAACATAACGACCTTGCAAAGGAGATTGATATGCAGGGCGTTCAGCAATCGCAGACCACCGGCAAGCAAGGCAAACATCGCCATGAAGAGATTTATCGGTCAATCAGTGATGCCATTATCGAGCACCGCCTAAAGCCAGGCGCGCGTCTGCGTGAAGATGCATTGGCGGATGTGTTCTGTATCAGTCGTACCGGGATTCGCAAGATTCTGCAACGCCTGGCGTTGGAACAGCTGGTGACTATTGCCCCCATCGCGGCGCCAGTGTCACGCGGCCCAGTGCCGATGATGCCAAGGATGTGTTTGATGCCCGCCAGCTGGTCGAGTGTGGCCTGATGCCGGATGTGGCGCGTAACATGCGCGCCGCTGAGGCGGCCGAGTTACGTGAGATGGCAAATCAGGAACGACAGGCCTTGCGTAAAGGGCAGCAGAGCATAGCGATTCGACTCTCCGCTGATTTTCATGTCCGCCTGGCACAACTGTCTGGCAATGAGGTGCTGGCGGATTTTGTTGAACGGCTATGTTCGCGGTCATCCTTGATTCTGGCCGTCTACGGCAACCCGGGCCATCTGGGGTGTGAGTCCCACGATCACGATGAGTTGATCCGCTTTCTGGAGGAAGGTGACGGAGAGCGCGCCAAGGCTTTTATGAGTCGCCACCTTAAAACCATCGAATCGTCGCTTTCGATCATTGAAGAAGACAGCAGCGCCCCCGACCTGCGTCAGGTATTTGGCGTTTAACCTTGGGTGTGTGATAAATAGGTATGACAAACAGTGGTGCCATTAAAAACGCCCGGCTAAACCGGGCGTTTCTATTGATACAGGCAGGTAAGTGTTAGCGTTGCGGGATGGTCATTCAATCACTCAGGCTTCATCTGGCGCTCGGTTTTGACAAAGCGGGTGAAATCACCAAAGTTGATCACAACGGCCGCGAAGTAGGCCACCAGGGTGCCTACAATCGCCATAAAGGCACCGATACCACTGCTACCTTCTGCCTCGTTGCCACTGAAGATACTACCGATGGCAGGCAGCAGCTCACTCCCGGCCTGAAACCAGACAACCAGCATCAATACAACCATGACCACGTAGACCAGCGGGCCTGCCCAGTTAAGGAAGTGCTTGATGCGCTCAATGCCTTGCCAGAAAATTGCAATCTGAAACAGCCAGACAATTACAAAGGATAGCCAGGCGACGCCAGAGAGCCCCAGGAAAGTGCTGCCATCTCCTGCGCCAAGCAGGGCAGTGATCAGCAAGGACACGGCGGTTGAGGCAAAGTAGGTCTGCACGCCGTACCAGAAAATGCCCACGATGGCACGCAGCATGGCGGGCAGGTTGGCGCCACGTACCCCCATGCTGGCGCGGCGCGCACCATCACGGGAAAGGGAATGCCGTATTTAACGCTGGGTTTGCCGGTCAGGTTGACCAGATACATGACGATGATGCCAGCGACAATGATCGCCGCCATAACGGCCCAGCCGTTCAGGCTGTAGGAAAGAAAAAGCGAGGCTGCCAGGGTATAGCCAAACAGGCTCTGGATGTCGTTTGACCATACATTGAAGATTTCAAAGGCGCCCCAGTTACGGTGCTCAGGCTTTAAAGGAGCAAGATCCTCATTACAAAGGCTGGGGTCAATTTGCTTGATGTTGAGATCGCTATACGCTGGTGGTTCATTCATGGTTAATGCTCTCTTGTCCGGTGTCTTGACTGGCTCGGGCTTACTGGTTGAACCGCTGGCAGGGAGCCCATGACTTCATCAGCAGGTAATAGGTCACACCGGCCGGGATCAGGCTGGCATACCAGGAAACTGCCGAGAAGGTGAGGGCCGCAATAATGCCCACCACCGTGGCGATAAGAGCAGCCGCATTGACGCCTTTATAAGGACCTTGTTCGTCGTAGAGCTTGTCGAGATCAAGCGTGCGCTTGCGGATCAGGTAGTAATCCACCACCAGAATGGCAAAGATAGGCCCAAGGAAAGCTGAGTAGGTCTGAACAAACAGCTGCAAACCGGCCGCAGAATCCGGCTGAACCAGCTTCCAGGGGAAGGTGGCGAAGGCCAGCAAACCAACGATGACGGTTGAGGTGGTGAATTTAAGCTTGAACACATCCATCAACACATAGGTGGGTGGTACGACGTTGTTCAGTACGTTGGTCGTGACCTGGGCAAAGGCGATGAACAGCAAGGTGGTCATCAGCAGCGGCGTGTTATCCACGGCGTTGGCAAACACCTGAATCGGGTCAGCGGTGCCGGTGGCTTCCGATACCATATAGCCAATCAGCCCCATGAACAGGGTGCAGGGCAGAATCGACATGGCATAAATAATGGTCAACAAGCTCTGGGCAGTGCCTTTTTTATGCTCGCGTGAGTAATCACTAACGTTCAGCATCATAGTGCTGTAAATGCCGAGAAACAGCATGGTGGCCCCCAGAACGGCATTCCCCAGGAGCCTTCCATGGTCAGCAGGCTGGCGGACAGCTCATCACCGTAGCGCTGCACGGTGGCATAGAACATGTACATCAAGGACAGCAGAATAAAAGCGCTGCCGATATTTTCCAGCCACTTGATGCCCTGGAACCCCATCACGGACAGGCCGATCTGCAGGAACTGGAAGGTAATGAAGTAGAACACCAGGTTATCAAAGCCAAACAGGGTGGCGGAGACCATGTTAAGCGCGCCTGCGCCGATCCAGCTTTGAAAGCCATACCAGACAATCGCAGGAACCGCACGCACAAGTCCCGGCAAACGCGTACCGGCAAAGCCAAACGCACTGCGGGCCTGCACCATAAAGGGGATGCCGTACTTGTAGCCGGCAGCACCGTTAAGCGCCAGGGCGATGCCGATCACAAAGCAGCCAATGGCAATCGCCAGGGTTGCTTGGAGTAGATTGAGCGTTCCTACCACGCTTGAGCCCATAGCAAAGGTGCCAATAGAAACACAGCCACCAAACCAGGCCAGAAAGTAGGAGGCCCTGCCCATGATCCGGGTCTGCTGGGGGCTAGGGACTCTTCACCAGGGGCTTTGCCCGGAGAGGTGTCTGGCTTGGCGGTGCCCGCTGCCAGGTCAGAGGGTGTTGATTGAGTCATGATGTGTTTCCTCGCAAGAAATTATGGTTGTCTTCCGGTCTACCTGACCGGGAAGGCTTGCGGCTGGCGTGCCTGTTAATGGCGTCAACGATTGTTGTTAGTGCAATTATTGTTAGTGCAATTAAGCAAGTGGTGTGCCACTTAGCGTTTTGGCTGCCAATCTGAAAGATGCTCAAATTGGCCGGTAAAGCGTTTGGGGCGCGGGAAGGCAAGATCGCCAACTTTGCTGGTACCCAGCCCCAGGCCGACCAGCGCTTCGGCGAGCTTGACCCCTGCGGTCACGCCCTCCAGAACGGGAAGGCCCACCTCACGAGAGATCGTCTCGGTCAGATCGGCCATGCCCCCGCAGCCCAGTACAATGGCGCCGATATTGTCTTCATCCCGGGCGCGCTGACACTCGGCAATGATGCGCTCAAGCGCTGCATCGCTATTTTCTTCCAGATCCAGCACCGGGATTTCCGCCGCGCGCACCCGTCGGCAGTGCTGGGAAAACCCGTACTGCTCAAGCAGGTGTTCAGCAATGATGCCGGTGCGCCCCAGGGTGGTGACGATTGAAAAACGCGTGCTGATCAGGGTGGCCATATGAAAGGCCGCTTCGGCAATACCCACCACTGGAGCGCGGGTAAGCTCACGCGCGGCCAGCAGGCCCGGGTCGCCAAAGCAGGCAATCACATAGGCGTCGGTGGCGTCACGCTCACCTTTGATGATTTCTTCGGCCACGCCGACGGCACTGATGGCCTCGTCAAAATGGCTTTCAATCGAGACCGGCCCAGCATCAGGTTGCGTCGCCACGATATGTGTCCCTGGCGCTGCCACCCTTTGAGCAGCCTCGCCGATGGTTTGCGTCATACCGTGAGTGGTATTGGGGTTAATGATGCGTAGCTTCATGAATCATCCAGAAAGATAAAGGGTAATCTTGTATACAAAATAGATTCCTTTTATGTGCAGTGCAAGAGAGTAGTAGGATGCAAGGAGGTGCATTTTTCAGCCAATGAGCGGGTAAAATGAAGAAATAAAAGAAATTTTGTATATATATAAAGGTTTTACTGGGTAGTTAGACCTTGGTATCAAAATATTATAAAACAGTGTTTGAATACTTGTGGCCTTAATTTGTATACAATTTAGCTGCTATATTGATCTGAGCTTACTCAACTTGGAGATATCTTCACTTGTGAAGCTGTCATGTCCTGCAACCCATTTGTGAGAGTGTTTTATGCCTGTGGATACCCTGTCGGAATACCCGCGTGATCTTATCGGCTACGGCCGTCAGCCACCTCAGGCCAACTGGCCCGGCAAGGCCCGTATTGCCGTTCAGTTTGTGCTCAACTATGAGGAAGGCGGTGAAAACTGCGTGCTGCACGGCGACGCGGGGTCAGAGCAGTTTCTTTCCGAGATTATTGGTGCGCAGAGTTATCCTGATCGTCACCTGAGTATGGAATCCATCTACGAGTATGGTTCGCGGGCAGGCGTGTGGCGGATTCTGCGCGAGTTTGAAAAACGTGATCTGCCGCTCACCGTGTTTGGCGTTGCCATGGCGCTGGAGCGTCATCCCGACGTGGCCATGGCGTTCAAGGAGCTGGGGCATGAAATTGCCTGCCACGGCTATCGCTGGATTCACTATCAGGAAGTGCCTGAGGCGGTTGAACGCGATCATCTGCATAAGGCAATGGCCATCTTCCAAAAGCTCTATGGCGAAAAGCCCCAGGGCTGGTATACCGGACGGGATAGCCCGAACACCCGCCGCTTGATTGTTGACGAAGGTGGCTTTCTCTACGATAGCGATTATTACGGCGATGACCTGCCCTTCTGGACGCAGGTGACGGACAGCCAGGGGCGCGAGCATGACCACCTGATTGTGCCCTACACCCTGGATACCAACGATATGCGCTTTGCAGCCCCCAGGGGTTTAATACCGCCGAGCACTTTTTTACTTACCTGCGCGATGCTTTTGATGTGCTCTATGCCGAAGGTGGCGAGTCGCCCAAGATGCTCTCGATAGGTATGCACTGCCGCCTGCTCGGGCGCCCCGGGCGTTTTCGCGCATTGCAGCGTTTTCTGGATTACATCGAAGCCCATGACCATGTCTGGGTGGCCCGTCGTGTGGATATTGCCCGTCACTGGGCTGAACACCATCCTGCGCCTAATCGCTAAAGGTCAATCATGCACCCATCACCTTACTATGCGCCCCAGGGCGGGCATCCGCCGCAAACGCAGCTGACCGCTGACCGCGCGGTATTCACCGAGGCTTATGCGCTGATTCCCAAGGGCGTCATGCGCGATATCGTCACCAGCTACCTGCCTTTCTGGGAAAAAACCCGCCTGTGGGTGCTGGCTCGGCCGCTGTCCGGTTTTGCGGAAACCTTTTCACAATACATTATGGAAGTGCAGCCTGAAGGGGGCAGCCACAAGCCTGAGCTGGACCCCAGGGCCGAAGGCGTGCTGTTTATCGTGGAGGGGGAATTAACGCTGACGCTGGAAGACGAACCGCATCTTATGCAGCCGGGCGGCTATGCGTTCATTCCGCCGGGCAGCCGCTGGCAGGTGCGCAATGAATCCGCCGCGCCAGTACGTTTTCACTGGATACGCAAAGCCTACGCCTTTGTGGATGGCCTGGAGGTGCCCGCCGCCTTTGTCACCAACGAGCAGACCGTTACGCCGATTGAAATGCTCGGCACCGAAGGGCGCTGGGCAACGACGCGCTTTGTCGACCCCGCTGACGTTCGCCATGATATGCATGTCAATATCGTCACCTTCCAGCCCGGTGGTGTGATCCCTTTTGATGAGACCCATGTGATGGAACATGGCCTTTACGTGCTGGAAGGCAAGGCGGTCTATCACCTCAATCAGCAGTGGGTGGAAGTCGAAGCCGGTGATTTCATGTGGCTGCGTGCCTTCTGCCCTCAAGCCTGTTACGCCGGCGGGCCGGGGCCGTTTCGCTACCTGCTTTACAAGGACGTTAACCGCCACGCAGCGCTAACGCTTTAGGATAGAATTTCATGCTCGAACTGATTGCTGAACCCCTGACCGCTGACGCCTTTGCTCCCTTTGGCGAGGTCATCGATGCCCGTACGTCAGCGTCATTTCCCATCAATGCTGGCCGCACCCAGCGCCATCACGACCTGGCGACGGTGCAGACCCTGGGGGAAAACGCCCGACCCCTGATCAGTCTCTTTGTCAGCCAGCCGGTGACCCTGCCACTGGAGCTGACGTTTCTTGAGCGTCACCCGCTGGGCAGCCAGGCCTTTATGCCGCTGCACGAGGAGCGCTTTATTGTTGTTGTGGCGCCGCCCGGAGAAAGCATTGACGCGGCCGATGTGCGTGCCTTTGTGACCGACGGCCGCCAGGGCGTTAACTACCGGGCGGGTACCTGGCATGCGATTCAGTCAGTGCTCGATCGGGAAGGTGAGTTCCTGGTGATTGACCGTGGCGGCGAGGGCGATAATTGCGATGAGTATCCATTGCCCATGCGGATCAGGTTGGCACTGGCATAACGTCATGATCGAAACCGTCATCTTGATGGCGCTACAATGCTAGGCTAGAAAATGGTTGGTTAAAACCTGATGTTTCTGAGTACCTGATAAAGGCAGTCTCAGAAATGTTTTTGGATAGTCTATCCGCATAACCTGGGAGCTTTATGAACGCACTGCATTATTCCTCTATTCGTCGCACCAAAATTGTCGCCACCCTGGGGCCAGCCAGTGATCGCGAAGGTGTGCTTGAAGCCATGCTGGCGGCAGGAGTGGATGTGGTGCGGCTGAACTTCTCCCACGGCAGCCCCGAAGACCATCAGCGCCGTTTGCAGGCGGTACGGGAAACCGCCGCCCGCCTGGGCCGCAGCGTTGCAGCACTGGGCGACCTGCAGGGGCCGAAGATTCGCATTGCCCGCTTCAAGGAAGGGGCAGTGGTGTTGAAGGAAGGTGAGCCCTTTATCCTCGATATGGCGCTTGATAGCGATGCAGGCGATACCCAGCGGGTAGGCTGTGACTATAAGACGCTGGCAGATGATGTCAGCGCAGGTGACCGTTTGCTGCTGGATGATGGCCGCCTGGTGCTGGATGTCACTGGCGTAGAAGGAAAGCAAGTGCTCACCAAGGTCGTTGTCGGTGGCAAGCTTTCCAATAACAAAGGCATCAACAAACAGGGCGGTGGCCTGTCGGCGCCCGCACTGACGGAAAAAGACAAGCAGGATCTGAAAACCGCCGTTGCCATTGGCGTTGACTACCTGGCGATCTCATTTCCCCGCTCGGCACAGGATATGTTGGAAGCGCGTGAACTGCTGGGCGAGGCGGGCGCTGACATTGGTCTGGTGGCCAAGATGGAGCGGGCAGAGGCGGTGATGGATGAAACCACCATGGACGGGATTATTGAAGCTTCCGAGGCTGTCATGGTAGCGCGGGGCGATCTGGGCGTTGAAATTGGTGATGCCCAGCTGGTGGGTATTCAGAAGCAGCTGATCAAACGTGCGCGCACCCTGAATCGTGCAGTCATCACGGCGACCCAGATGATGGAAAGCATGATCAGCGCGCCGCTGCCCACCCGCGCTGAAGTGTTTGATGTGGCTAATGCCGTGCTGGACAGCAGCGATGCGGTCATGCTGTCAGCAGAAACCGCTGCAGGGGATTACCCGGTGGAGACCGTCGAGGCGATGGCGCGGGTCTGCCTGGGCGCAGAGCGGGAAAAATTGCCCAGGAATCCGGCCACCGTATTCATGAGGGTTTTTTGCGCGCGGATGAAACCATAGCGCTGTCTGCCATGTATGCGGCCAACCATATGCAGGGTGTCACGGCGATTGCCTGCATGACCGCCTCAGGTTACACCCCGCTGATTGCCTCACGGATTCGTTCCGGGTTACCGATTGTCGGGCTGGCGCATAACCCGATTGCCCAGCGCCGTATGGCGCTGTATCGCGGCGTGGTGTCGTTGCCGTTTGATACCTCTGAAATGAGCGCCACTGAGTTGAATGACCGCGCCCTGTCATTGCTGGTGGCGCAGGGCATTGTCGCCCCAGGTGACCATGTGATCCTGACCCGTGGCGACCATATGAACGCCCATGGCGGCACCAACACCATGAAAGTAATGACAATTACCGAACAGCACCTGGGTAAGGAGTAAACCATGCGCGGTCTTGTCACTGCCTTATGCCTGTGGCTGGCAACCCTGTGTTTGCCTGCCAGCGTACAGGCACAGTCAGCGCCGCCGGTGGTGGCCGCCGCGTCGGATCTGCAGTTTGCGCTGACCGAGGCAGCCGAACGTTTCGAGCAGCAGAGTGGCCATGCCTTGCGACTTAATTTTGGCTCTTCCGGTAACTTCCGGCGTCAGATTGCCCAGGGCGCGCCGTTCGAGCTCTACCTTTCCGCCGATGAATCCTATGTGCTGGCGCTGCATCAGGAAGGCCATGTGCAGGATGAGGGTGTCATTTATGCGATTGGGCGCCTTGCTTGGCTACAAAGCCCCGGTACGGCTGAGCTTGATGAGGATGACCCCTTGGCCGCCGTGGAGCAGGCGCTGGCCGCTCACCAGTCGGGCGAGCGCCAGCGGATTGCCCTGGCCAACCCGGAGCATGCCCCTTATGGCGTCGCCGCCCAGGAGGTGCTTGAGCATGCTGGGCTTTGGGCGGCGACGGCCGACTTGCATATTCTTGGCGAAAACGTTTCCCAGGCGGCGCAATACGCCCTTTCCGACGACGTCAGCGGTGGCCTGGTGGCCTACTCCCTGGCACTGGCGCCTGCACTTGAAGCGCGCAGCGAGCACCTGCTGATTCCTGAGAGTTGGCACAACCCGCTGCGCCAGCGCATGGTGCTGACAAACCAGGCCGGTGAAGTCGCCGAACAGTTCTATCAATGGCTGCAGCAGGACACCGGGCGGGCAATATTGAGTGACTATGGTTTCGTTGTGCCGCAATGATGGATTGGGCAGCGCTATCCATATCCTTGCGCCTGGCCGTGCTGACCTGCCTTATTCTGCTGCCTTTGGGCATCTGGGCCGGGCGGGCACTGGCCTATGCGCGTTTCAAGGGGCGTGGTTTTTTGAGGCGCTGGTGGCCTTGCCCCTTGTGTTGCCGCCGACGGTGCTGGGATTTTATCTGCTGACGGCTTTCAGCCGCGATGCGCCCTTTGGCGCTTTCTGGGCCAGCGTGTTTGGCAGCGGTCTGAACTTTACCTTTACGGGTATTCTTTTGGCTTCCCTGGTCGCCAACCTGCCCTTTGCCATCCAGCCGATTCAGCGTGCCTTTGAAAGCATCCCTGCCAATTTGCGAGAAGCGGCCTGGTGCAGTGGCCTGTCACCCTGGCAAACCCTATGGCAGATTGAGTTGCCGCTGGTATGGCCGGGTTTGCTGTCGGCGTTTGCGCTGACCTTTGCGCATACCCTGGGTGAGTTTGGAGTTGTTCTGATGGTAGGCGGCTCCATCGATGCTGAAACGCGCACCCTGGCAATTGCCATCTATGACCGCATGCAGGCGTTTGACGAGGCCGCCGCCGCCATGATGTCCGCTGTGCTGCTAAGCGTTTCGTTTATCACCATTGGCGTGGTGTATGGTCTTGCCGGGCGACGCAGGAGGGTGCATGGCTGAACTATCGCTACAGCTCGCCCAGCCGGGGCCGATTCCCTTGCAGGCTGAGTTTGCCTGCCGGAGTGGCGAATTGCTGGCGCTGGTCGGTCCTTCTGGCAGCGGAAAAACCACCTTGCTGCGGGCCATTGCCGGTCTTTATCAGCCCGCTGCGGGTGTCATCCATTGTGGCGAAGAATGTTGGTTTGATGCTCAGCGTAAGCACTCACTTAGGCCACAGCAGCGCCGAGTGGGGATTGTTTTTCAGGATTATGCGCTGTTTCCGCATCTGAGTGCGCGGGATAATATTGCCATACCGCTACGCCATCTGCCCAAGCCCACTCAGGCCCATCGGGCCGAAGAATGGTTGGCGCGGGTCAAGCTCGAAGGGTTGGGAGGGAGGTTTCCCCATCAGCTATCGGGTGGCCAGCGTCAGCGGGTTGCGCTAGCGCGCGCCCTGGCCCGTGAACCTGAAGTGCTGCTGCTGGATGAGCCCTTTTCCGCCGTGGATCAGGTCACCCGCCGTCGCCTGCAGCGCGAGCTGGCTTTGCTACGTCAGCAGATTGCCATTCCGATTGTGCTGGTGACTCATGACCTGACTGAAGCGGCGGCCCTGGCAGATACCATGTGCGTGCTACATAATGGCACCACCCTGCAAAGCGGCCCGCCAGAGGCGCTGTTTCGTCGTCCGGCATCATCTGCTGTGGCCAGGCTGCTGGACCGCCATAACCTTTATCGTGCCACGCTGAGACACTACCAGGGCCGCTACTGCCTTGAGTGGGGGCGTTTTCTGCTCGAAGTAAGTGCTGAGGTGCAAGCCCAGTTGGGAGGCTATAGGGTAGGTGACAAGCTGGAATGGTATCTGCCGCCTTCAGATATTGTGCTGCATCGCCGCGAGCGCCCTTCCAATGGCGAGCGGGAAAACCCGGTCGCCGCCATGGTCAGCGAAGTTGTCGCGCTTGGGGGAATGACATCGGTGGCTCTGAGGGTTGCCCATGGCGATATGCTACGGTTTGAAGTCGGCACCCATGCGGCGCGTCGTAACCAGCTGGCGCCCGGCGCCATGGTGAAGGTGTCCTTGCTGGCATCCGGCATTCATGTGATGGGGCCAGTGGCTAATGAAGTATCCACACCCCCTGGCGTTTATGAAACCTGAGGAAACCACCATGCATCTCAATCGCCGTGCATTTTTAACCGCCTCACTGGCAGTACCGCTTCTGGCGCTGGCCTGGCCGCTATCGGCACTGGCCACGACACCAGAAGCAGCTCCGCTTGAACGGATGGCCTTGGCCGTGCATGGGACTGAAGGGCCGCATCGTCTGGATGTTGAGGTCGCCCGTACGTCAGCGCAGCGCCAGCGTGGCCTGATGGGGCGGGAAAGCCTGCCAGCCGACCACGGCATGCTGTTCATGTATCCCCGCGAGCAATCCGGGCGTAATGGCTTCTGGATGTTTCAGACCCTGATTCCGCTGGATATTGCCTTCATCAACAGTGAGGGTACGATAGTAGCGATCAGAACCATGCAGCCGTGCGGCTCATCATCCCCCAGCGACTGCCGCTCCTATACGCCGGATACGCCCTATGCGGCGGCGCTTGAAGTCAATGCCGGTTACTTCGCCAAGCGGGGATTCGCGAAGGTGACTGCGTGGCCTTGCCGGGTGAGGGGCAAGCAGCTTGCTCACCCAGCGTTTAAGCGGGCGAGATCTGGATGACTGTCTTTCATCCATAAAGGGCCTATAATTTAAGCCGCATAACACGCCGCTCAATACAATAAAACTGATAAAACCAATAAGGATTCATTATGACGCTGACACGCAAGATGACTCATGTAACGGCAGGTCTGGCCGGTGCGGTATTCCTGGCAGGCGCCCTGTCCGCTCAAGCCCGTGAGTTGTCGGTTTCAACCGTGCTTTCGGATGCGTTTCCCTGGGGGCAGGCGGCCGAAAAATGGGCAGATCTGGTTGAAGAGCGCAGTGAAGGTGAGTTGACTCTGCGGGTATACCCCAATTCCCAGCTGGTCTCTGGTGATCAGACCCGTGAGTTCTCAGCCATGCGCTCTGGCCTGATTGATGCCGCCGTGGGTTCCACCATTAACTGGTCGCCGCAGGTGCCTGAGCTGAATCTTTTCTCATTGCCTTTTCTCCTGCCTGATGAAGCTGCGGTTGATGCCGTCACTGGCGGTGCGGCAGGCGAGCAAGTGTTTGCAGCGATTGAATCCAGAGGCGTGGTGCCGCTGGCCTGGGGCGAAAACGGTTTTCGCCAGCTGTCCAACTCCCGCGGCCCGGTGGATGAGCCCGGTGACCTGGACGGCCTGAAGATCCGCGTGGTTGGCTCGCCGCTTTTTCAGGATACGTTCTCGGCACTCGATGCTGACCCGACCCAGATGAGCTGGACGGATGCCCAGCCTGCCCTGACCACCGGCGCCGTTGATGGCCAGGAAAATCCGCTGTCGGTGTTTGATGTGGCGCGTATTGATCAGGTCGGTCAGGAATACCTGACGCTTTGGAACTATATGAATGATCCGCTTATCTTCGCGGTGAATCAGAGCGTCTGGCAGTCGCTGAGCGAAGAGCATCAGACGCTGCTGCGTGAAACCGCCGAAGAGGCCGGCGCCTGGGAAATTGCCATGACCCGTGAAGAGGAAAGCGAGCGTCTGGCGGCTATCCAGGAACGTGGGGTGACGGTCACCAAATTGACCGACGACCAGTACCAGCGCTTTGTGGATGCCACTCAATCGGTCTATGAAAAGTGGGTACCGCGGATTGGTGAAGGCTTGGTTGAGGATGCTCGGGAAGCCGTTGAGTCCCGTTAAGCGATATCTCTCATGCTATAGGCAAAATTGATGACCGGCCCAGGTGGCCGGTCATTGTTTGAACAGGGTGGAATCGTGATGAAACAAACGCCTGATGCGCGCCCGGAACGTTGGCTTGGGGCACTGGCACTGGTGATCATTGCTGTGATCAGCCTGGGCAACGTGGTGACGCGCTACCTGACCGGTGGATCCTTTTCGTTTACTGAAGAGTTTTCCGTTTTTCTGTTGGTGGTACTGACCTTTGCCGGTGCTTCGGTGGCGCTGCGCCGCAATCGCCATATTCGTATTGGCCTGCTGGAGAGGGCGTTGCCTGCAAAGCTACGCCAGGCACTGACTATCTTTCAGGCAGGTTGCGGTGCGCTGGTGCTGGGGCTGATTATCTGGTTTGGGGTAAAACTCGTCTGGCAGGAATATCAGTGGGAATCACTGTCTCCAGGGCTTGGGCTGCCACAATGGTGGTATCTGTTCTGGCTGCCTTTACTGGCGTTTGCCATGTTGGTGCGTCTTGTGCAGCAAACCCGTGACCGCTTGAGCGGGAGACTTGAAGATGAGTCCTGATGTCTGGATGATCCTGGCCTTTGCCGGTTTCTTGATCGCGGGTGTGCCGGTGGCTTTTTCACTGGCGCTATCTGGCGCAGTGGGGATTATGATCGGGCTATCGCCAGATATGCTCGCCACCATGGGCACCAACACCTATAACAGCATCGCCAAATACCCCTTGATTGCGATTCCGCTGTTTATCCTGACCGGGCTTATTTTCGAACGTGCGGGGGTCGCGATACGTTTGGTGCGCTTTGCCCAGGCCTTGATCGGGCCGCGCCATGGGGGCTTGCGCTGGTCGCTGTTCTGGTCTGCATGATGATGGGCGGCATGAGCGGCTCCGGCCCGGCAGATGCAGCGGCTGTCGCCATGGTGATGCTGCCGAGCATGACCAAGGCGGGTTATCCGAAGCCATTTTCTGCAACCCTGATCGCGGCCTCTGCTTCGACGGCGATTCTTATTCCGCCATCGGTCGCCTTGATCCTGTATTCCATTGTGGTACCAGGAGTGGATTTGCGAGCGCTGTTTGCTGCGGGGCTGTTCCCCGGCATTCTCGCTGGGCTGGCACTGTTGGTGCCTGCATTAATAATGTCTCGTCGGCGTGGTTGGGAAGGCAGCCCGGCAGTCGGTGAGGAGGTTGAGCGGCTCAGTATCCGTACTACGTTTCGGCAAGCCTTGCCGGCGCTGTTTGCTCCCGTGCTCATTCTCGGTGGTTTGCGTTCCGGCTTGTTTACGCCCACTGAAGCAGCTGTGGTGGCAGTGGCTTATGGGGCGGCCGTTGGCCTGCTGCTCACCCGTGAAATGACGTTAAAAGATCTTTGGGAGCTGCTTGGCGAAGCGGCGATCATTTCCGGCGTGGTGATGCTGATTATCGCGCTGGCCGGTATTTTTGCCTGGGCAGGCACCATGTTGGGTACCTTCCGTCACCTGGCTGAATGGATTATAGGCCTGACAGATAACGGCGTGCTGCTATTGGTTCTGGTCATGCTGGCGGTACTCGTCGCGGGTATGCTGCTGGATGCCATCTCAATCTATCTGATCATGATGCCGATTCTGATTCCCGTGATGCAGCACTTTGAGTGGAATCCGGTCTGGTTCGGTATTTTGTTGGCCATGAATATTGCCATTGGGCAGTTTACCCCGCCGGTGGCTGTCAACCTGATGGTGACAACTGAGGTCGCCAAGATAAGGTTGGAGCAGACAGTGGGCTGGGCGCTGCTGTTTGTGTTAGCCATGGCGACTGCCTTGGCGATGGTGGCGGTGTTTCCCAGTATAGCGCTATGGCTACCAACACTACTTGGCTACAACGTCTAAAATGAGGCAAACGTGCATTGATGGGTGTTTAAGTTATTAGTGTATTTCTTATGGTTATTTATGCTATATGCAGGTTCATCAACATTCGATGAGGAGAGGTCATGTTTTTTCCACCCCGTTATGCGCGCTGGATTTTTGCGGTTCTGATGTCAATCTACATGGTGACATTGATGACACTCGTGATCACCTGGGCAAATACAGGTCTGGCTGAAGGCTTTCTAGGGCGCTGGTGGCGAGCCTTCTATATTGCGTGGCCAGTTGCGTTCGTGCTGATTTTGATCGGTGCACCGCAGTTGCAGAAGATCACCGCCAAGCTGGTTAAAAAGCCTGAACAATAGTGCGTTAAACATCGCTTGTGGGCGCCTGCAATGAGGTGCTATGGGCGTATAAAATCTCGTGTCGCCTACCTGAGAAGCCACTGTTTTCATAAAGTGTTTGAAAAAACAGGCATCTATGCCATGCTGGATTGAAAGTTTAAATTTTTAGATTGCTTATCGCGATTTGAACAGGAGAAGACGAAACGTCGGTAGGTTCTAAACTTTTCTGTAATGCCTTATGCAACGTCGGCATAAAAATAAACGCCTACCAACGCTGCAAGCCGTTAGACTCAGGTATAACCTGTCAAATGCGACGTAACGTTTTTGCTTGTTAATGCTTGCATATTCGCCAACAGGTTTTTTCGCTAAAGTAGCACTTGCCAGTTTGCAAAGCTGGTGTGCTGAGTGCTTCATCTTGAAATGATGACCTGCAGTCATGGGTCGTCAATAAAAAGAGTGCTGGCGGTGCTCTGTCACCACAGCACCATATGCGTTAGCTAGATAACATCAAGAAAAGAGGTAAGCCAATGAATCGTCATGTATTTTCGACCGCAGCTTTTTCTGGTGCGCTGATCGCAGCAGCAACGTTTGCCTCTCCTGCAGTGGCCCAGGATGAACAGTTCATTACCATTGGTACCGGTGGCCAGACGGGTGTTTATTACGTCGTCGGTCAGTCGGTCTGCCGTCTGGTAAACCGTGGCAGCGATGAGCACAACATTCGCTGTAACGCCCCGTCTACCGGTGGTTCTGTTGCCAACGTCAACGGCATCAAGTCCGGCGAGCTGGATATGGGGGTTGCCCAGTCTGACGTCCAATATCAGGCTTATAACGGCACTGGCAATTTTGAAGGTGACGCCTACGAAGATCTGCGTGCTATTTTCCGTATCCACGGTGAGCCACTGACACTGCTGGCCCGTGCTGATTCTGGCATCGAAACACTGAGTGATCTGGAAGGTAAGCGCGTAAACATCGGCAACCCAGGTTCCGGTCAGCGTAACACCATGGAAGTGGTCATGGATGCCAAAGGCTGGGATCGTGATACCTTCTCACTGGTTTCCGAGTTGGGCGCTGCTGAGCAGGCGGCAGCACTGTCAGATAACAACATCGATGCCATGGTTTACGTGGTAGGCCATCCAAATGGTTCCATTCAGGAAGCGACAACCACGGTCGATTCGCACCTGATTCCGCTCAACGATGAAGATATTGATGGCATTATTGAAGAGTTCCCCTACTACTCCAAATCTGTCATTCCGGGCGGCCTGTACAAGAACAACCCGGATGATGTGGAAACCTTCGGTGTAGCGGCCACATTGGTCACCACAACAGAAACATCAGAAGAAGCCGTCTACGAAACAGTTAAGGCTGTTTTTGATGACTTTGATCGTTTCAAGCGTCTGCACCCTGCCTTTGAAAACCTGAACCCAGAAGACATGATTTCCTCAGGCCTGTCAGCGCCGCTGCATGATGGCGCCGCTCGCTATTACCGTGAGCAGGGCTGGATCGAGTAAGTTCAGCCTGTTCAGCCGTTAACATCGTTATCATCATTAGCGGCTGTACAAGCGAGGTAAACTGCCTCAACGGAAGTGATGCGCGGTCCCTCTTGGGGCCGCGCATTGTGTTTAGGGTGCCAAAAGGCATTGGATTAACAAGACGTCATGCATCAATAGCGTCTTCTACTTATAGCAGGGCATGCTTATGACAGAGAACAACAGGGCCCCCGATGCGGCTGTTGATCTTGAGGATATGGTCGCCTCATCCGACTCCGGGGCACGTAAGCCCACGGGTATGCCGGGCAAGCTGCTAGTGAGCATTGCGGCCATCTGGTCGCTGTTTCAGCTTTGGATTGCTTCACCGCTGCCCTATATGCTTGGGTTTGGGGTGTTCAACGCGACGCAGTCGCGTTCCATACACCTGGCGTTTGCACTCTTTCTCGCCTATATGGCGTATCCAGCGCTCAAGCGCTCACCGCGTGACCGTATTCCCATTCAGGACTGGGTACTTGCCAGCGTCGCTGCGTTTTGCGGTGCTTACATGTTCCTTTTCTATGAAGGGCTGTCGGCGCGCCCTGGGGCACCTTTGCTGCAGGATGTAGTGATTGGCGTCATCGGTCTGGTGCTGCTGCTTGAAGCAACCCGGCGGGCGCTGGGGCCACCTTTGATGATCGTCGCTTCCGTGTTTCTGATCTACTCGCTGGCAGGGCCTTATATGCCAGGCCTGTTGGCTCATGGCGGCGTTAGCCTGTATGGCCTGATCAACCATCAGTGGCTGACCACGCAAGGTGTATTTGGTATCGCCCTGGGGGTTTCTACCAGTTTTGTCTTTCTGTTTGTGCTGTTTGGTGCCTTGCTGGATAAAGCCGGTGCGGGTAACTATTTCATCAAGGTAGCTTTTTCAATGTTGGGCCATTTCAAGGGCGGCCCGGCCAAGGCTGCGGTGGTAGCCTCTGGTATGACTGGTCTGATTTCCGGTTCTTCCATTGCCAATACCGTCACCACAGGGACTTTTACAATCCCGATGATGAAGCGTGTTGGTTTTTCATCAGAAAAAGCCGGTGCGGTTGAAGTTGCTTCGTCAGTGAATGGCCAGATTATGCCGCCGGTTATGGGTGCAGCGGCCTTTTTGATGGTTGAATATGTGGGCATTTCCTATGTCGAAGTGATCAAACACGCCTTCCTGCCTGCGCTGATTTCCTATATTGCCCTGATTTACATCGTCCATCTTGAAGCGCTGAAAGCCAATATGCAGGGGCTGGAAAGCAGTAATCCGCCCAAGCCGCTGGTACGCAAGGTGATTGGCTTTTGGGTGGCCTGTTGTTGATGATGATTACCGCGCTGGCGGTTTACTACGGCCTGGGCTGGTTGAAGCCAACCCTGGGCGGCGCTGCTCCCTGGGTCATAGCGGCAGGTCTGGTGGTCATTTATATTGCACTTTTGAAAATGGCGGCGGCTTACCCAGAGCTGGAAATGGATGACCCCAATGAACCTGTCATCAAACTGCCGCAAACGCGCCCAACCGTCATGGTCGGCCTGCAGTATATCCTGCCGGTGATTGTGCTGGTCTGGTGCCTGATGGTGGAGCGCCTGTCGCCAGGGCTTTCGGCTTTCTGGGCAACCGTCTTCATGATTTTTATCATGCTGACGCAGCGCCCGATTACCGCCATTTTCCGCGGTAAAGGCGATATGCAGGCCGATTTACGCGAAGGTGCCATGGATTTATGGAACGGGTTGGTCACTGGTGCGCGCAACATGATCGGTATCGGTATCGCCACGGCAACGGCGGGGATTATTGTTGGTGCTGTGTCGCAAACCGGTGTTGGCCTGGTGCTGGCGGATGTGGTGGAAACCATCTCCATGGGTAACCTGATGCTGATCCTGTTCTTCACCGCCATTCTGAGCCTGATCCTGGGGATGGGCCTGCCGACCACGGCCAACTACATCGTGGTGTCTGCCCTGTTGGCACCGGTAATTATTCAGTTGGGCCAGCAGAATGGCCTGATTGTACCGCTGATCGCCGTGCATCTGTTTGTGTTCTACTTCGGCATCATGGCGGATGTGACACCGCCGGTGGGGCTGGCCTCCTTTGCCGCGGCAGCGGTGTCCGGCGGCGACCCGATACGTACCGGTTTCCAGGCCTTTTACTATAGCCTGCGCACGGCTGCTTTACCGTTTCTGTTTATCTTCAATACGGATCTGTTGCTGATTGATGTGACCTGGCTACAGGGGATAGTGATATTTATCATTTCCACCATTGCCATGCTGATATTTGCAGCGGCGACGCAAGGTTTCATGATTACCCGCAACCGCTGGTATGAATCGATTCTGCTGCTGTTGGTTGCTTTTGCGCTTTTCCGTCCTGGCTTCTTCATGGACATGCTTCATGACCCTTACCGTTCTGTGCCGCCTTCACAGTTTGTGCAGGCGCTGGGTAACGTTGATGAAGATTCCACTTTGCGGGTTCAGATTGAAGGGCTTGATGATTTTGGTGACCCGTTGACAACCTATATGCAAGTGCCGGTACCTGAAGGTGAAACAGGTCAGGAGCGCCTGGATAACCTGGGGCTGATGCTATTGTTTGAGGATGATAGGGCGATTGTTGACATGGTGACTTATGGAAGCCAGGCAGCCGACATTGGCTTTGACTTTGATCAGGAAATCATTGAAGTACTGGCCCCGGTTGAACGCTGGACTAAGGAGCTGATGTGGATTCCAGCCTTTGTGGTATTCGGGTTTGTGGTTGTGTTGCAACGCCGTCGGCGCAGCAAGGCTGACGCGCAAACGGCAACGGCATAGGAGGCGTACAGATGTACAAGAAAATTTTATTGCCTGTTGACCTTAATGCAGAAGAATCCTGGCAGAAGGCTTTGCCAACGGCGATCACGCTTTGCCAAACCTTTGGGGCGTCCCTGCATGTGGTGACGGTGATGCCGGAGTTCAACATGCCCATGGTGGGTGCCTATTTTCCGAAGAATTTCTCCAAACAGGCGCATGAAGCGATTTCTGAAGCGCAACATGCGTTTATCAAGGAGCATATTCCTGAGGACATTGTGACTCAGAGCGTGATTGTCGACGGTTCGCCCTGGGAAGCCATCATCAAGGCAGGCAAGAAGCTGGAGGTCGACCTGATCGTGATGGCATCGCACAACAAGCGCAAGTTTGTGGATTACGTGCTGGGCCCTAACGCTGAACATGTTGTACACCATGCCAAAATGTCAGTGATGATAGTGCGCTAACGGCCAACGCAGGTAAGGCCTTAAGACGTGTTTAAAGCCCCGGTCATTTGATCGGGGCTTTTTTCGAGCTTTTGAAGGGCGCTTTTGATTCTTGGTTAACACTTTGGTAGGGTTTTTGTACATATTTTGAATAACTATTTGCGGATGCCGTGAAGTCCGCTACAGTGAAAATATGCGATTAAGTGATACTTTACATGCTAATGAGTACTTAATCAGTCTGGATTTTTACCGGCAGCTAGCGACAGGTAAGCGTGATAAAGGAGTTTCACTATGGGTACATCAATAACAAAGCCACTTGACCAGGCGGATTCAGCCGTGACCAAAATCAACGTCAAGCACATCGATACAGACCGTCCTAAAGCCTGGCTTGCCGCCGGCTTTGAAGATTTCCGTCGGGCGCCGATTGTCAGTCTCACCTATGGGTTGTTCTGGGTGGGCTTGAGCATTGCCATTACCGCCGGTGCCGTCAACATGGGGTTCTGGCACTGGCTGTTACCGTTGATCGCTGGCTTCATGTTTGTGGGCCCCATGGTGGCAGTGGGATGCTATGGCATCAGCAAAGCGATAGAGGATGGAAAAACACCGCATCTTGGCCATGCTTTGGGCCATTGGCGGCCGCATGGCAGCCAGCTGGCAATGGTCGGTGTGATGATGATGATTTTCTTTCTTGCCTGGATTCGCCTGGCAACTCTGCTGTTCGCGCTATTTTTTGGTCTTGAAGTGCCCAGCCCGGAAGTACTTTACGCTTCCTTGCTGACAACGCCCCAGGGGCTAGGCTTGGTAGGAGTGGGTACTGTTATCGGCGGTTTGCTGGCATTTGGTGCCTTTGCGATCAGTGCGATTGCCATTCCGGTTGTCATGGATCGTGACATGAGTTTCATGGAAGGCATAGAAGCCAGCATTCGCTGTGTGACCACCAACTTCCGTCCCATGCTACTGTGGGGAGCCATGCTGACGCTTAGTTTCATTATAGGCGTAGCGACTTTCTATATTGGCTTGGCGTTGATATTGCCCGTATTGGGTTACGCCAGCTGGCACGCCTACGAAGACTTGGTGAGCTTTGAGTGAGTTTCTGATCGTGGGTTTCATTCCGGCTTCATTTGGTAACTGTTAACCAAGTGCCTTTTGACTGACCTTGCAAGCGAGATGGCGTATTCTTACGCCATCTCTTTTCATAGGGCACTTGCGAGGAGGCCATGAATGAAAAAACGCTTATCAATTGCTGTTTTGTGGCTGGCTTGTGTCTTACAGGTAGGGGTTGCCAATGCCGAGCAGGTTCTGCCTGACCCCGAAGGTCGGGTCATTCTGAAAGTATCCGGTAATATTGACCGCACTAATGTCAGTGAAGAGGCGCATTTTGACTTCGCCATGCTCACTGACCTGCCTCAGCATCAGTATTACACAGGCACACCCTGGACTCGTCAGCCCTTTCACTATAGTGGCCCCTTGATGCGCGATCTGCTGGCCTATCTGGAGGCGGATGGCAAGCATATTCATGTATCGGCGCTGAACGGTTATGAAGCCTATATTCCCACTCGTGACTTTGCTGAATACGATGTGCTACTGGCCCTGAAGCGTAATAATGAGCCTATTTCCATTCGCGAATATGGCCCGCTCTGGGTACTCTATCCTTTTGATCATCATACGGAACTTTTGAATGAGACGTTTCGTTCCCGGGCAGTCTGGCAGGTTATGAAGATTGATGTGCGCTGACACTGTGTCCCTACGCAAGCCGTCCTTGCTGCGCTACCCCAGGCGGTTCAAGTTTGTCACCATTGTCTCTGTCCTGCTGTTTGCCTTGGCCTTGATGGTAGCGGCACTAGCGGCGTGGCGTCAGGATAGCCTGACCCAAGGATTGCGTGAAGATACGTCCTGGGTGGTCTACAAACTTGACCGAGATACTGTCCAGTTGCTGAATGCCCTCCTGGCGGCGTCTGGCGAGTCACTGTCGGCGAAAGAGCAGGATGCAATCAATCTGCGCTTTGAACTCCTCTATAGTCGTATCAATGTGTTAACTCAGGGCGAGTTCACTCGCTTGTTGGGGCAAATCCCCAATGCCCGGGTGTTGGTTGAAGACATTCGCCAGGCGCTGGATGTTCTTGACCAGTTGATTATGCCCTATGAGCAGCAAAACCCTTTGGCGGTAGCTGATATTGAAGACGGCCTGCAAGTGCTGGCGCGGCACACTGAGCGTTTGGTGATGACCATCAACGCCTATCAAGCCGAAGCTGCTACACAAGAGCGCGCTCAGTTAAGTGCCCTGTATCGCTTGTTGATCACGCTACTTGTTGGCATGAGCGTCTCGGCTCTGCTGGTCGTGGTATTTCTGGTGCGTGAAATGCGTGAAAGTGCTGCGGCGCGACGCGAACAGGAACTGCTTGGCCTGCGGCTTGAAGAGTCAGCCAAACAAGCACAATCAGCCAATCAGGCCAAGTCTGATTTTCTCGCAGTGGTCAGCCATGAAATCCGCACACCGTTGAATGGGGTGCTGGGTATGAGCGAGCTGCTGATCCAGCCGCAGCAGCATACGCCAAGTCCTCACGAAGTCCGTGTATACGCTCGTACGATTCATGACAGCGCCACCCAGCTGATGAACATGATCAACGACATCCTGGATTTTTCCAAGATTGAAGCCGGGCACTTAACCTTGGAAGAAAAACCTGTTGAGCTGGAAGCGTTGATGCGTGGCGTTATTGCCCTGTACGAACCGCGTGCCCAAGCCCGAGGCATTCAGCTGCAAATGCATATTGATAACACGGCGCCTGCCTGGGTCAGCCTGGATGCTTATCGGGTGCGTCAGGTGTTGCAGAACCTGGTGGCCAATGCGCTTAAGTTTACCGAGCAGGGCCAAGTGAAGCTGTCGCTAAGCTGCCATGATGAAAATCAGCTGTTATTGACGGTGACGGATACGGGCTGCGGCATTCCAGCGACACAGCAGGATTATTTGTTTGAACCCTTCCAACAGGCAGATGTCTCGATCACACGGCGCTATGGCGGCACAGGGCTGGGGCTGGCGATCTGTAAACGTCTTTGCGATGCCATGGGAGGTCAGATAGGTGTCAAGAGTCAGCAGGGCCGGGGCAGCACCTTCTGGATGACCTTGCCAAGAGTGGACGCGCAGCCGCAAGCGCCGTTGGCTACGCCACAAATAAGTCATTTCAGTGATTGCCCGGTACTGCTGGTGGAAGATGATATTGTCAATCGTCGCGTGGCGGTGGGGATGCTAAGGCGCCTGGGTTGTCAGGTGGAGGTGGCAGAAAATGCCCAGCAAGCCCTTAGCCTGATTGAGCGCAAATCCTACGATATTATTCTGATGGATGTCCAGCTACCCGATCAGGATGGCTTGACGTTGACCCGTCAGCTTCGCCAGCAGCCTGGCTGGTTGGCAAAGGTGCCGATTGTGGCCATGACCGCCGGTGGCGCTGTCGATGATCGCAAACGCTGCCTGAGCGCAGGAATGAATGACTACCTGACCAAGCCGTTAAGCCTTGCCACGCTAAGTCAACGGCTGGCGCTGTATATCGATATCGACAGTCAGATTTTCGAAAAAACATCCTCAACAGCACCGCTGAGCGTTGACGGGCGGGTTGATGAATTGATTGATGGCTGGGTACTGCAACAGCTGGAAACCAGTTTGAGTAAGCCAGCGTTGTATGAACTGCTTGGCCTTTTCCTGAAACATGCCGCCGAGTACCTTGAACAGCTTCGCGCACAGCTCGCTGTTCAGCCCATGCCCACAGAAGATATTCAGCGCCTGACACATCAACTGCGTGGTGAATCAGCCAGCGTGGGCGCTTTTGCCATGGCCGATGCTGCCCATAAGCTGCAACAGGCTGTAGAAGCTGAGCGCGCGATAGAGCAACGCTGGAAAGCTCTTGAGCAGCTTTCCCAGGATACCTTTGGCGCATTTAAGGTTCTGAAGAAGGAGGTTGATGTTTCATCCTCTTGACGAACAAGGTGCTCACGAGCCTGGCAATGGCATTATCACTGCTGTGAGCAGCCAACGCGATGCCTGGCGAGCAGTGGCTGAGCTGGCCGCCAGGCTTTATCACCCGGCATTAGGTGGCGTGGTCTTTTTCTGCACGGCTGAATACGACCTTGAGGCGCTGGGGCAGGCGCTATCGAACAGCTTTGCCAAAGTGCCCATATGTGGCTGTACCACAGCCGGAGAAATTACGCCTTCTGGCTACGGGCGCGGCTGTATCGTTGCGATTGGTTTTGATGGCCGGGTATTCAGCGTGGTGCCTGCTCTGGTAGATGATCTGGTCGGGTTTGATCTGCCCCGCGCCCAGCAGCTGGTGGATTCCCTGCTGGCCAACTGTCGGCCCAAGGCAGTGGCGCCACTGAATGAAAACAGCTTTGTCATGACCCTACTGGACGGCCTTTCCAGCCGTGAAGAACAGGTGCTGGCGACCCTGGATGCCGCTCTGGGACGTATTCCCAGTTTTGGCGGTTCTGCCGGAGATGACAATCACCTGACCCATACCCATGTGTTTGCCGAAGGGGCTTTTCATACCCAGGCAGCGGTCATGTTGATGATCAACACCCGGCTGCCCTTTGATGTGTTTTCTACCCACCATCTTGCCCCGCGCACCGAGAAGTTTGTGGTAACCGCCGCCGACCGGGAGCAACGCCGGGTGCGGGAGCTTAACGGTGTGCCTGCCGCCACCCTGTATGCTCAATGGGTGGGTGTGGCGGTGGAAGACCTGACGCCTGCGTTGTTTGCCCGCTACCCGCTGGCAGTGCGTCTGGGGGATCACTATTTTGTGCGCTCGATCCAGCGCGCCAATCAGGATGGCAGCCTGAGTTTCTACTGCGCGGTGGAAAACGGCATTGTGCTCAGCGCCATGCGGCCCTTGCCGCTGCTGGCGGATCTGGAAAACATGTTGGATGAGATCAAGGCGCGTGTGGGGCCACCTGCCCTGATGATCGGCTGTGACTGCTTTCTGCGCCGCATGGAACTTGAAGCACTCGGCCAGCTTGAATCAGCCTCAGCGCTGTTGCGCGCCTCCCAGGTGGTTGGCTTCAATACCTACGGCGAACAGCATCATGGTATGCACGTTAACCAGACCTTTACGGGGGTGGCCTTTGGCACTCTTTCAGCTGGATGATGAGTATGACCAGAACGCTGACCCTCAGGCGCTGGTGGAAGAAAACCGCCGCTTGCGCAAGGTCTGTCAGGCACTGATCGAACGGGTGGAATCCGGTAGCGCTGCCAATGGGGCCCCCTATGCGGCGTTCGAGCACGCTGTGTTGCTTGCCGAACAGGTGCGCGAACGCACGGATGCCCTGCATCGCGCCCTGGATGAGCTCAACCAGGTCAATGCGCAACTGCGCGAAGCCCATGCCGAGGCCCAGGCCGCCAATCAGTCGAAGAGCAAATTCCTGGCAGCGGTCAGCCATGATCTTCTCCAGCCGCTTAACGCGGCCCGCCTGTTTACCAGCGCTCTGGAAACCCACGCCTTGCCACAAGATGCCCAGCCATTGGTGGGGCGGATTGGCCGTTCATTGAAGGATGTCGAATCACTGCTCGGCACCCTGGTTGATATGTCACGTCTTGATGCCGGCGTATTACAGGCCGATAAAGCACCTTTCAGCGTCGATACGCTGCTGGATGCGCTGGCCGAGGAATACCGCCAGGTGGCGGGGGTGCGAGGGTTGGCACTGCATTATGTGGGCTCTTCGGTGGTCGTGGAGTCTGACCTTTCGCTGCTGGCACGCATCATTCGTAATTTCCTCAGCAATGCCGTGCGCTACACCCCTCAAGGCCGGATTCTGCTTGGCTGTCGCCGCCGTCCGAATGGGCTTGAAATAATGGTGGCGGATACCGGCCCGGGCATTGCCGAGCAGCAGCGTGAACGGATTTTTCAGGAGTTTCAGCGAGATGCCCTGACCAGCCAACAGCATAGCCGTGGGCTGGGATTAGGGCTGGCGATTGTCGATCGCATCAGCACCATGCTGGCCCACCCAGTGACCCTGGTCTCCACGCCAGGCCAGGGCGCCTGCTTCTCGGTGACTGTGCCTTATGGCCAACACGCGCCGCGCCTGCCTGGCCCGGTAACCGCGCGGCTGGAAACGGACTTTAGCCGTCAGGTGGTCTGGGTGATTGACGATGACCCGACCATTCTGGAAGGGATGCAGGCGCTTTTGGGGCAGTGGGGTTGCCGGGTGCGGGCGGCGGGGACTGTCACGGCGCTGGAAGCCGCCAGTGACGGTGAACGCCCGCAGGTACTGCTGGTTGATTATCAGCTGGGCCAGCGGCGTGAAAATGGCCTGACGCTGGCCAAGCGCCTGGAAAGACGGTATCCGGGGCTGGCAACGGTGGTGATTACTGCCAACCATGATGCTGAAATCAGCCGTCAGGCCCGTGAAGCCGGGATGCATTGCCTGTTGAAGCCGCTGAAACCGCTACGCCTGCGTATGCTGTTAACGTCGCTGCTGGCGCAGTGATTCGATATCGGCATCCCCCGCCATTACAACGGCATGCACCCGGCTGCTGGCGCCCAGCTTGCGCAGGATGGCAGAGACGTGGGTTTTAACCGTGGTTTCAGCAATCTCCAGTTCCCGGGTAATTTCCTTATTAGAACTGCCGCGCCCCATGCAGGCCAGCACCGCCAGCTGTTTATCGGTCAGCTTAAGTACCGCACTATTGATGACAGGCGGCGCGATGGCACTGGCCGCCGGGGCCTCGTCAATTGGGCGGCGCATGATGTCGGAAGGCAGGTAAACCTGGCCGCCAAGAATCTGTTCCAGTGCATTCAGCAGTGCTTCGCGCGGGGTGGATTTGGGAATATAGCCCACCGCACCTAATGCTAAGGCATCGAGTATATGCTGGCGGGTCTGGCTGGCCGAAATAATGGCCACCGGCAGCCAGGGCTGCTGCTGACGCACCTGCTGCAAACCCTCCAGCCCCTGGGCATCTGGCAGGCTGAGATCCAGCAGTAACAGATCCAGATCCGGGTGCTGCTCAGCCAGGGTAAGCGCTGCGTCCAGCGAATCGGCTTCATGTAGCTGGCAATCCGCCATGCCGCCCAGAATCACCGCCTGCAATGCATCGCGGAACAGCGGGTGGTCATCAGCAACCAGCAGTGAAACCATGCGAACTCCTACCAATGGATGAGGGTGGCTAGTGCCAATGGGCGATGTTGTCCGCTCTCGGCATGGCCAACACTGTGAAAGCACCTTTAATAATCATAATACTCAGGAGCACTTTCATGATCTACGCCAACCCCGGTGAGACCGGCTCAGTCATTACCTTCGACAAGCGTTACGGCAACTATATTGGTGGCGAGTTCGTAGCGCCAGTCAATGGTCAATATTTCGATAACGTCAGCCCTGTTAACGGCGCGGTATTCTGTGAAATTCCCCGCTCCACCCAGGAAGATATCGACAAGGCGCTTGATGCCGCCCACGCCGCGGCGCCTGCCTGGGGGAAAACCTCTGCCGCCGAGCGCAGCAATATTCTGCTCAAGATTGCCGACCGCATGGAGCAGCACCTTGAAATGCTCGCCGTCGCCGAAACCTGGGATAACGGCAAGGCGGTACGCGAGACCGTGAACGCTGATCTGCCGCTGGCCGTTGACCACTTCCGTTATTTTGCTGGCTGTATCCGCAGCCAGGAAGGTACCGCAGCGGATATTGATGCCAACACCGTCGCCTATCACTTCCATGAACCGCTGGGTGTGGTCGGGCAGATTATCCCGTGGAACTTCCCACTGTTAATGGCGACCTGGAAGCTGGCCCCGGCGCTGGCCGCGGGTAACTGCGTGGTACTCAAGCCCGCCGAGCAGACGCCAGCCTCCATCTTGGAATTTGCCAAATTGGTCGGCGATCTTCTACCCCCAGGCGTGCTGAATATCGTCAACGGCTATGGCGCTGAAGCTGGCCAGGCGCTGGCGAGCAGCAAGCGCATCGCCAAGATCGCCTTTACCGGGTCAACGCCAGTCGGCTCACATATTCTTAAATGCGCGGCCGAGAACATTATTCCTTCGACCGTTGAGCTGGGCGGCAAGTCACCCAACATCTATTTTGCCGATGTCATGAACGCCGAGCCTGAGTTCATTGATAAATGCGTGGAAGGGCTGGTGCTGGCGTTTTTCAACCAGGGCGAAGTCTGCACCTGCCCATCGCGGGCTCTGGTTCAGGAATCCATGTATGATGAGTTTATGGCCAAGGTGGTTGAGCGTACCCAGAACATCAAGCGCGGTAACCCCCTGGATACCGATGTACAGGTAGGCGCCCAGGCCTCCCAGGAACAGTTCGACAAGATCATGTCTTACATGGATATTGCCCGTGATGAGGGCGCCCAGTTCCTGACCGGCGGCGACCGGGAAACACTGGATGCCAGCATCAATGATGGTTTCTACATCCAGCCGACCCTGCTCAAGGGCGACAACAAGATGCGTGTCTTCCAGGAAGAGATCTTCGGGCCTGTGGTGGCGGTCACCACCTTCAAGGATGAAGCGGAAGCGCTGGCGATTGCCAACGATACCGAGTTTGGCCTGGGGGCGGGCGTCTGGAGCCGTGATATGAACGTTGCTTTCCGTATGGGGCGTGGCATCCAGGCAGGGCGCGTGTGGACTAACTGCTACCACCAGTACCCGGCACACGCGGCCTTTGGTGGTTACAAGAAGTCCGGCGTCGGGCGCGAGACCCACAAGGTAGCGCTGGAGCACTATCAGCAGACCAAGAACCTGCTGGTCAGCTACGATATCAACCCGCTGGGCTTTTTCTAGGCAGCCGATATCCGCTGAGCTGGCGTTAACGCCATAAAATCTACATCACAAAACCCATACCACAAAACCCACATCACAAAACCTACGCCACAAAAATCCCGGCCCCGGTGTTTTTAAACATTCGGGGCCGGGATTTTCGTTGCGAGGCCTGCTAATCCAACACGCTAGCGCCGCGTTATGTCTGCTGGGAATCCTCGGGTAGCTCACCGATGGTGCCCGGCATGGCCTGGACGTTGCCCAGTTGCTGGCCGGCCAGGGTGAGGAAGTGGATGTGGCGCTCGTATTCCGCAACCAGATCACCAATCACCTGACCCCGTGTGTAGCCGTTGAGATCTTTATCCTGACCACCTTCGGCAAGATAGACATCCAGGCGCACATAGTAATCATCGTCGGCGGGCAAAAAGCTGGGGGTGCGCAGCCGCTGTGGGCAAACCTGATAGACAAAGCTTGCCGCATTTTCCAGATCCACCTGAAGCGTCAGGCGTGGCAGCGATTCACCTTCCAGGGCTTCTTCGGTCACGTTGGCTGTCTGGCCACGGCTTTCAAGCTCCTGGGCAAACTGGGTCATCGCTGGGCGAATGGAGTGCTTGATTGTCGCCGCAGCACCCGCACGGTTGGAAGTGTCCAGCGCCCGGTCAAGCCGTTCACGCCAGTCACCACCCGGTGCACTTCCGGCTATCATACGGCGAGCATCCGCCTTGCTGCCTTCCAGCTTGAGGGCTTTATACATGCCTATCATGATGGCAAAGATCACCACCGAGAACGGCAGGGCGGTAATTACCACAGCGCTTTGCAGCGCATTCAGGCCACCTGCCATCAAGAGCGCAATAGTGATTAAGCCGATCACGGCCGCCCAGAAAATACGCAGCTTGATCGGTGCGTCATGGTTCACATCTGACAGAATCGAGGTGAAGTTGGCTAGAACCAGGGCACCGGAGTCCGCCGAGGTAATGAAAAACACAATGCCTAGAACAGTGACCACTGCCGCTGAGATAGCCACATAGGGGTAGTATTCCAGCAGGGTATACATGGTGGTCTGCGGCGTATTCAGTGCCTGTTCACCCAGTGCGGCGACACCCTGGTTGGCCACCAGCTCAATACCGCTGTTACCGAAGATCGACATCCAGATCATCATGAAGGCCAGCGGAATAAACAGCGCGCCTGCCACAAACTGGCGAATGGTACGTCCACGGGAAATACGCGCCAGGAAGAGCCCCACAAAAGGCGTCCAGGCAATCCACCAGCCCCAGAAGAAGATGGTCCACCACATCTTCCATTCCTGGGCACCTTCATCCGCAAAGGCATAAGTATCAAAGCTAGCTGCAACAAAACCGGCAAAGTAATCCCCGGCGTTGTTAACCACTTTATCCAGCAGCACCAGGGTATTGCCGTTGAACAGCACAAACAGCATCAGCCCCAGCGCGAGCAGCATATTGAACTCGGATAGACGACGGATACCTTTATCCACGCCGCTGACCACCGAAATGGTCGCCATGACAACCACCATCACGATCAGGATGATCTGCACGCCAAGATTTTCCGGCACATCGAACATGTAGTTCAGGCCGTAATTCAGCTGCAGGACGCCAATCCCCAGACTGGTGGCGATACCGAAAACGGTGGAAATGACAGCGGTAATATCCACCGCATTACCGATCGGGCCGTGAATGCGCTTGCCCAGCAGCGGGTAAAGGGCGCTACGGATTGCCAGCGGCAGGCGGTGGCGGTAACTGAAGTAGGCCAGCGCCATACCCATCAACACGTAAAGGCCCCAGCCGGAAAGCCCCCAATGCAGATAGGTTTGGACGACGGCATTACGCATGGCGGCCTGGCTTTCCGGCGTCAGGTCGGGCGGTGCCAGGTAATGCGCGACCGGCTCGGCAACGCTGAAGAATAAAGGTCAATGCCGATACCGGCGGCAAACAGCATCGCTGACCAGGACAGCAGCGAAAACTCGGGCCGCGAGTGGTCAGGCCCGAGGCGAATGCTGCCAAAGCGGGACATGCCAATCATCACCACAAAGACCAGATAGGCCACGATAGCCAGCATGTAGTACCAGCCAAAGGTCTTGCTGACCCAGGCCAGGCCCGCATCAAAAAACGCGCCAGCCTGTTCGGTAAACAGCATGGTCATGACAAGAAAAACGAGGATACCCGCAACGCTGCCGTGAAAAACCACGGGGTTTAAGCGGTCTCGCGAAGGAAGGTCGGAATCATTATGCGCCATAAAGACGATCTCCTTGGTTCGCAGTTCAGGGAAAAGTTTTTATTTTTGAATGAACGTTCAAATAAAATACGCACTTTACCCGCAGGCTTCAAGGCCGGAACAGAGATTCTTCGTCAGGAAAATGGCGATTCAACGCTGATTGGACACAAAAATGCCCGGGAAACCGGGCATTAGCTGACTGTATTAAATTAAGTAAGAATTAACGTTTATTGGGCATTTTGTGGGCTATTACCCCGAGCCTGGCTTTGATTGCCATGCCCCTGGCCTTGGTTGCCCTGGCCATGACCTTTTTGGCCCTGCTGGCCACGGCCCTCATGAAACTCCTCACGCATTTCGCGCATGGTTGACTCAAGCGACTGGCGCTCTTCGTCGCTTAAAATGGTCTGAATACGTGCCTGATGCTCTTCACGGACTTCGCGCATGGCGTTGAAATGCTGTTCGCGCGCTTTATTCAGCTGGGCCTGCTTTGATTCGCTGATCCCAGCACGCTGGTACAGCTCTGCCCGGCGTTCCTGCATCCGTTCCTGCATCTGCTCGGCTTTGTTGCTGCGCTCGCCACCATGCTTGCCGTGTTGATCAGCCTGAGCGGTCAGGGCAAGCGGCATCAGGGCGAGTGCCAGCAGTGCCGGGGCAAGTGAACGGCGTAATGTAGGAGTCAATGGTGATGTCTGCATGGAAGTTCTCCTGTTGAAGGGGCGGGAAGGAAGAAGGTAACGGCCCCTGGACACAAAAATAATGGCATTAGCTCATGCAAGGGCATTGCACAGAATGTGCAATAAAGAAGGTGATTCACCCAACGGGCAAGCGTGACATCCAGGTAAGGGCGGGTCAGACTGTGCTTCAGGGGAGAGGTTATCACGCTCAAGGAGCTATACCATGAAGCTTGCCAAACCGCACCGAACGTCGTCAGCTGTGGATAATGCCCAAGGTTCTGGCCTATTCAGCCAGTTTGCTCGTTTAACCGGGTTGAGTCTTGCAGCGGCGCTGCTTTCAGGCTGTGGCGTGATTCATCAGGCCAGCCAGGGTGAAACGGCGTTGGAAACCCAGGGGCTGAATGCGCCGGTGGCCTTTACCCGCCTGCCTGCTCAGCGCTATTCCCCGGAGGATTGGCCACAGCCGCTTAATGCGGATGTCTACCTGCCCGAGGCCAACGGCGAGCTACGTCCGGCGGCACTGGTGGTGCACGGCGGCGGCTGGCGCAACCGTGGGCCGGAGGATATGACCGATATCGCTGAACAGCTGGCGGCCCAGGGCTATGTCACCGTCAATATCGAGCATCGCTTTGCCCCGGACTACCGCTTTCCGGCTCAGGTGCATGATCTGCAGCAGGCCATGCGCTGGCTGAATGACAATGCCGATGACTGGCAGTTGGATACCGACAGGATCGTTGGCGTAGGCTTTTCGTCCGGCGCGCATCTGGTCAGCCTGCTGGCCCTGTCCGGTGCTGAAGGCCCCTTGGCGGAGCCTTATGGCGGCGAGCATGCGCGCCTGGCAGCGGTGATGGCGGGCGGTGTGCCCAGTGACCTGCTCAAGTTCGACGATGGCCGCCTGGTGGTGCAGTTTATCGGCGGCACTCGGGCGCAAAAACCAGAGGCCTATGCGCTGGCGTCGCCGGCGCGCCAGATCAGTGACAATGCGCCGCCTTTCTTTATCTACCACGGCCGACTGGATCAGCTGGTGCCGGTGGATCACGCCACGGATTTCTATGCCCAGCTCAAAGCAGAGGGCGTTGAAAGTGAACTTTACCTGTTGCGCGGGCGCGGCCATATCACCAGCTTTGTTCTGGAAGGGCAGGCGATCGAAGCGGGTATCGCCTTTCTTAACCAGCAGGTGAACCCGCGTTGAGAGGCGTCATCCCAGCGGCTGGTACTTGTAACCCACGCCGTAGACAGAGCGGATGATTTCCTTGTCGGGCAGGGTATCGGCGATCTTGCGGCGCAGTTTCTTGATATGGCTGTCGACGGTACGCTCGGAGACAATGCGGTTATCGCGGTACATATGATCCATCAGCTGCTCGCGGGTAAAGATACGCCCGGGGGCGTCCATCATCACCCGCAACAGCTGGAACTCAACCGCCGTGAGGCTCAAATCCTCGCCAGCGGCAAAAGCCTGCCAGCCGTCTTCGTTAAGTGTCAGCAGGGCGGCGTCGGATGAAACGCCTGCCTCGCTGGCCAAGCCGCGTCTTAACACGGCTTTTACCCGCGCCACCACTTCACGGGGGCTGAACGGCTTACAGATATAGTCATCGGCGCCCAACTCCAGGCCCAGCAGGCGGTCGACCTCTTCCACCCGGGCAGTCACCATGATGATGGCGACCCCGGGGTGGTGCTGGCGAATCTCGCGGCACAGCGTCAGGCCGTCCTTGCCGGGCAGCATCAAGTCCAGCAGGACAAGCGCCGGGGCGTTGTTGGCCAGCCAGGGCAGGACATCGTTGCCGTTTTCCAGCGCTTGGGTGGTGAACCCATCGGCCTGCAGGTAATCAGCCATCAGGCGGGCGATTTTGGGTTCATCCTCGACAATCAGCAAGCGGTGGTCATCCGCCATAAGTCTCTCCTTGAAGGCCATCAATCAGTTGGTAAAAGTGCCAGGGTCAAAGTCCAGCGCAACCCGCCCAGCGGTGAGGCGCTGGCCTGCAGTTGCCCACCATGGGCGTGCACCAGGGCATTGGCAATTGAAAGGCCCAGGCCACTGCCGCCGCTGGCGCGATTGCGCGAGCCTTCCACCCGGTAGAGGCGCTCGGTCAAACGGGCCAGCTCACTTTCAGGCACGCCGGGAGCGCTGTCTTCCCATACCAGCACAGCATGCTGGCCGTCACTGCGTAACGTCACGCGCAGGATGCCGGGCGCCTGGGTATAGGCGCAGCTGTTATCCAGCAGGTTGCTCCATAGCTGGCGCAGGCGTTGGGCATCGCCGTGCACCTCAATATCAGGTTCGATCCGGCTTTTCAGGGTCAGGCCTGTGTCTTCCAGCCAGTAGCGGGCATCGTCCAGACGGTGTTGCAGGTGATCGCTGAGGTTGAGCGGCGCCAGCTGGATCTCGAGAGCACCGGCGTCGCTTTGCGAGAGTAGCCGCAGGTCGGTCACCAGGCGTTCCAACTGAGCGACCTCCTGGCCCAGAGATCCGAGATTTTCCTGGGTCAGCGGGCGAATGCCATCCTGCATGGCTTCGATCTCACCTCTTAACACGGCCAGCGGAGTGCGCAGTTCGTGGGCGGTATCCGAGACCCAGCGGGCGCGAGCTTGGCGATTGGCCTCCAGGGTCGCGGCCAGCACGTTGAAGTCTCGGGCCAGGCGTGAAAGCTCATCACGCCCGCGTTCTTTCAGGCGGGTATGGTAATCCCCCTGGGTAAGGCGCTGGGTGGCGCTTGCCAGGACCCGGGCACGACGACCCAGCCACCAGGCAAGCCCCCGGCCAGCAGCAGGGAAGCAAGGCCCAGAGAGGCCACAATAATCACCAGATTACGCTGCTGGCGTTCCAGAAAGCGGCTCTCCATGCGCTCCATGACCTGCCGCGGTGGGCGGTAACCCAGGGTGCCAATGGTTTGGCCCTCCACCTCAAGCCGTAGCCAGTGCCAGGCATCCGGCCCGCTTGCCCGGCGGTTATCGGCCTGAATCACGAAGTCGCCATCCGGGTCGCGGAGTACAAAGTCGCGGGCTTCCCCCAGCAAGGAAGGCCGCTCACGGTAGGATTTGCCCAGCGCATGGCGCACCACTGCAGGCCAGCGGTCAGGTTCGTCGGCCAGCCACGCCCAACCCTGATGATATTGCCAACGAGTCTGCAGCCCTTCGGCCAGCACCTGGGCGCGGCGTTCCTGGGCCTGGTTCAGATACTCGAAAAAACCGCGATCAATGCTGTGGGAAACCGCCATGAAGACCCCGGCAGAAATCGCCACGTTAACGCTGAGAATGATCACAAACAGCTTGATTCCCAGCCGCGAGGTCTGGCGCAGTGCGGCAAAAAGCTTCATGGCCTGGCCTCCGCCGTGTTCGTCTGGCGGGTAAAGCGCTCGCGCATGTTTTCAAGGCCCAGGTAAAGGCAGGGCACCAGCACCAGTAGGATCAAGGTGGCGAATAGCATGCCAAAGCCCAGCGAAATGGCCATGGGGATCATGAAGCGGGCCTGACGGGAGGTTTCCAGCATCATGGGGGCCAGCCCCAGGAAGGTGGTTAACGTGGTCATCATGATCGGCCGCAGGCGGCGGGTCGCAGCGGCGACAATCGCCTCGCGGGCGGCCATGCCTTCGCGGCGCTTGCGGTTGGCGTAGTCAATCAGCACCAGGGCATCGTTGATCACCACGCCAGAGAGCGCCAGCATGCCCAGCAGGCTGATAATCGACAGGCCAAAGCCCAGAATCACATGCCCGCCCATGGCCCCAACGATGCCGAACGGAATCGCCGCCAGCACCAGCAGCGGCTGGGTATAACTGCGAAACGGAATAGCCATGAGAGAATACAGCGCGCCCAGCATCAGCCACATGGCGGTACGTAGTGTGGCTAGATTATCGGCGGTGTCCTGCTGGCGGCCACCCAGGCCGACTTCCAGACCGCTAAACTGCGCCTGAAGGTTGGGGAAGACTTCCTCGCGCAGGGTCGCCAGTACCTGATTGATCGCCACATCGCCCTCGCTGTCCGCCGTCACGGTAATGATCCGTCGGCCGTCAATGCGTTGAATACTGCTGGACGCCTGGCTCAGGGTGAACTCTGCGACCCGGGACAGCGGCACGCTCAGCCCCTCCGGGGTCTGGATCGGCAGCCGATAAAGCGCGTCGAGGCTGTCGCGGGCATCAGGGGGCAGGCGTACCTCAATGCTGACCTCGCTGCGGCCGCTGAACTGCTCGATGGCCGTGGCGCCCTGCAAGGGGCCGCGCAGAGCGCGCGCCAGCTCACTGCCGGTCAGGCCCAGCGCCCGGCCCTCGCTGGAAAGGCGCATTTCAAGCTGGGGTTTGCCATCGCCCAGGCCGCTGTCGACATCAATCAGGCCAAAGTTTGTCAGCTCAGTCGCCAGCCGTTCGGCGGCGCTTTCCAGCACCTGGGTATCCGGGTGGGAAAGCCGCAGGCTAAGCGCCGCGCCGCTTCCCGGGCCGCCAACGTCTGATTCAAAACGCACCGACTGGGCGCCCACCAGATCACCGCTCAGCTCGCGCCAGGCCGGGGCGATACGTGAGGGCGGCCAGTCGTCGAGGCTTTCCGCGGCGATATCCAGGCGTATGCTGAGGCTTTCGCCATCCAGCTGGGTGCGTGAACTGCTAAAACTCAGGCTGTCTTCGCTCTCTGCCAGGGTGTCGGCGGCATCCAGCAGTTGCTGGCTCAGGCTACGGCTCAGGCTAATGGGGCTGCCAATCGGCAGAGTGACGCTGGCCTGCACCTGATCGGATTCGATTCTGGGCATCAGCGAAAAGCCCAGCCGTCCGCTCATTGCCCAGGCCAGGGTCAGCGCCAAGATGACCACCCCAATGGAAATCGTCAGCAGGCGCTGATTCAGTGCGTGCTGCAGAAAAGGCTCAAAACGCTGGTAGGTGAAATGATGCAACCCAGCCTGCATACGCTGGCGCAGTTGGTCCAGCCAGTTGGCCCTTGCTTTCTTGTTCGCTCGGCTATGGGCCAGATGGTTGGGCAGGATAAACAGCGCTTCCACCCAGGAAATCAGGAAGACAGTGATGACCACCATGGGCACGGTGGCGAAAATCAGCCCCAGGAAACCGGGCAGGAACAGCAACGGCAGAAAGGCGACGATGTTGGACAGAATGGCAAAGGTCAGCGGCGTGGCAATCTCGCGTGCCCCAAGCACCGCCGCATCGCGCAGGGAATAGCCCTGCTCGCGGTAGCTGTAGATGTTTTCACCCACCATGATGGCGTCATCCACCACGATGCCGAGGGCGATAATAAAGGCGAACATGGAAATCATGTTCAGCGAGACGCCCATCCAGGGCAGAAACAGCAGGGCGCCCAGAAAGGCAATCGGAATGCCCAAGGTGACCCAGAAGGCCAGCCGGGCCTGCAGGAACAGTGCCATCAGCACCATCACCAGGGTCAGCCCCAGCCAGGCATTCTTGAGCAGCAGATCCAGACGGCCCTGATAGATCTCCGAGGTATCGCGGGAAATATCCAGGCTCACGCCGTCAGGAAGGTTGGCGCGCAGGCGCTCAAGCTCGCCCTGAACCGCACCGGAAAGCCCGGTCGGGGTCTGGTTGCCCACCTGATACACATTGACCGACAGCGCTGGCTCGCCGTTATAGAAAACTTCGCGATCCGTTTCGGCAAAGCCCGCCTGCACGCGGGCAATATCCCCCAGGCGCACCGGCGCGCCCTGAGTGCTGGTGATGACCGGTAAATCGGCAAACTCTTCGGCGCCGTTACGCCGCCCCTGGTAGCGCACCAGCCATTCGCCTTCCCGGGTACTCAGCTGGCCGCTGGCCAGGTCCAGAGCTTCCTGGCCAATCAGGTTGGCCAACGCCTGGTGGTCAATGCCGTAGCGCTGGATGGCTTCCTCGTCCAGATGGATCTGGATTTCCCGGTCACGGTCGCCGGAAACCTCCACCCGGGAGATGCCTGCGGCTGCCAGCAGTTCAGCGCGCACGTTTTCAGCGGCGTCGTGCAGGGCGCTTAAGCCCACCTGGCCGTAAACCTGCAGGCTGAGCACGCTGCGCGACCCGCCCGAGAGGCTGATCCGCGGCGGGTTGGCGGCCTCCGGCAGGATGGTGATGGCATCTACCGCCTGTTGGATATCCTGGTAGACGCGCATCACGTTGATACCTTCGGTCAGCTCGGCGCGCAGCCGGCCACTGCCTTCATTGGCGGTGGCGGTCAGTTCGTCAATGCCCTCAACATCGGCCAGCGCCGCTTCCACCGGCAGCAGAATGCTTTGCTCGATATCCTCAGGCGTGGCGCCCGGGTAGCTGATGCTGACATTGATGATTTCCATCTCGAAATCAGGGAACAGCTCCTTCTTGATGCTCAGCGAGGCGAGCAAGCCTCCGGCAATCAGCAGAACCATCAAGAGGTTGGGGGCGACGCCATGGTCGACCATCCAGGCAAGCGGGCCACGGCGGTTCATGGTGTTTCCTCCTGACCCGTGCGAACGCGCTGGCCTTCACGGGGGTTAACAAGCCCCGCAACCACTACCCGCTGGCCCGTTTCAAGGCCGCTGCTGACCAGTACCTCCCGTTCGCCACGGTGGGCCAGGGTGACCTGGCTTTGCTGCAGCTGGTTCTGATCATCCAGCCACCACACCAGATTGCCGGGCCGCAGCGCTGCGGCGGGCAGGGCGATCAGGGTTTGCGTGTTTGCCGGGTCAATCTCGGCACGCAGCACGTCCCCCAGGCGCAGGGCCGGGCCGGGGCTTTCCAAAGCCAAGGGGTCATCCACGCCAATCAATAGCTGCACCTGCAGGCCGTTTTCTTCCAGGCTGGGCAGCACGGCCAGCAGCTGGCCCGGGCGCTGGCTATCGTCAGGCCAGCCCCGGCTGGTAAGGGTGACGCTATCGCCAGGCGCCAGCCAGCTTGCGTGCTCGCCGGGCAGGGAGGCACGCACCCAGAACTGCTCCACGCTGATCAGGCTGACTACTTCAGTGCCCTGGTTAAGCAGGCTGCCCGCACCCACCAAACGCTCCTGCACCATGGCCCGGAAGGGCGCACGCAGGGTGGCGCGTTCAAGGTTCAACGCCGCCTGATCGCGAGCGACCCGCGCCTGGGTCAGCTGCGCCTGTACCTGACGTAATTGCGGCTCACGCAGCACCAGGGCACGGCGCTCCGGCGAGAGCTGGCGGCCAAAGGATTCGTACTCGCTGCGCGCCCGCTGCTGTTCTGCCTGCTCAAGGGCCAGCTGGGCCTGGGCATTGGCCAACTGAGCCTCGGCATCCTGAAGCGCCAGCTGCAGGTCGGCCTGGTCAATATGTGCCAGCGCCGCCCCGGCTTCCACCACGCTGCCGGGCACCACGTTATCGCCAAAGCGCTCCAGCTGCCCCGCCACACGGCTGGCGATATTGGCCTGCTGTTCGGCCTCCACACGCCCGAAGGCGAGCAAGCGCGGCGCCTGCTCGCTGGCCTCCACGCGCACCACCTCCACCCGAGGCGGCACCGGCTCCGGCGGCGGGCGACGCTCCACCCGCGGCGGTTCATTCAACAACCACCAGGCACCCCCAACCCGCCCACCAGCACCAGCAGGGCAATCAGAATACCGGGCCGAAAACGGCCCCGTTGGCGAGTAAGGCACAGGCGAGCAGCAGGCATAGGCGTGAACACTTCCGGGATTCAAAATAACGTCAGGCGAAAAGGCCATAAAGATAACATGACCCAGCATGCGCGATGCACGCGCAACCAATCGACACACAATGTGCAAAGTGTGTGGAAGGTGGGAAAGGTGCTCAGTGGCAAGGCCGGGATGACAATCGGTAATTCGCGCTTTTGTATTGGCACCACAAAGGGTGATTTAATTTAGGAGTGATTTATATTATGTCAGTCGGTCGGGTGTTCATGGAGGAACTAAGTAGTTATGCAAAAGTTATCGTGTTATCTACGCCATAACCGTTACAGACGCCTTTCACCGCCTGACAGAGCCTATCGAAAGAGCTATAGGCCGTCAGTGGTAACCAGCGATATTTGATTTCACGCCAAAGAATTTCGATCAGATTCAACTCAGGCGAGTATGGCGACAGATAAATCAGGTGAATACGGTGGGTCATCCAATCAATGATTTTCCGTCGAAATGCCTTGGAGTGATGCATTTTGGCATTGTCTAGCACAACAACAGCGAAGGCATCAGGATCTTTCTGTGCTGCAAATTGGTCAAACGCCTCTATAACCGTTTCACTATTCACCGTGTCCATTGTCATATGATGAAAGAACATCCCTTTTCTGGATAAAAAACCTAATACATTCAATCTCTTGCTATGAGAGTAAGCAGTGACTTCCCAGGGTTGCCCTATTGGGCTCCATGCATAAGGCAGTGATGAAGACTGCGAAAATCCAGTTTCATCAAAGAAGTAAAGATCACAGGTGCCGCTGTCTTCCCATTCTTTCAATGCGTTGATCAGGCCTTGCGTATTGCGGAAATCTGTCTCGTCACGCCGTGCCTTCAGCGAGTAGCGAACACGTTTACAACTGTTACCGTTTTTTTAGAGCACGACGTAGGGTATCTCGACTGACCACTTTCCCGGTTTTTTCTTGAAACTTGGCATGCAGCACCGGCAACTGATGAGGATGATCTTCAACAAGCTGCTGCAATAACGCTATCTCGCCATCATTGAGAAGGTTTGGCCGCCCGTCGCGGGGTTTGTCTTGCAGACCGTCAATACCGTCTGCTTCCCACTGGGATAGCCATGTCGATACCGTATCGCGCTTGACCCCGAGAATGTCACGAATTTGATTGATCGTGTGCCCTTTATGGCTCAATAAGATGGCATGAGCGCGACGGCGTAAGGCTCGCTTTTCACCGTACTGATAAGCGTTATTTACAATGCGCTGTTGGTCTGGTGTCAAAGAGATGAAGCGTAACGGCTTGGACATGATGTATCTCCTCGTTGAGTTACATCTTTATACCCTATAATTATTGCATAGGCACTTAGTTGATGAAGTTTCAGATGTGTTCATCCTCAAGCTGGGTGAGCAGGTATGGCGAACGAAATTCGGCTGGCCAATCTTGTGTGCAGCCTGAAATCTAACAATCGCAGGCACAGCGACGGCTTCTTCATTGCGGCTGCGCCTCCATTACAAAGCCGCGCGTGCTGCGGGCGTTGGGCGTGATAATTAGGGTCTCATATGAGTGACGGAATCAAGAAAATTGACTTGATCAAAAATATGGCGGTTTTTCAGAACTTCCGATGGGCGTCGTCTCTGCGGGATCACGGCAACAACATCGCTGAGTTTAAAAAGATCAACATTTTTTATGGCCGGAACTACTCTGGTAAGTGCCTATGCAATAATTATAGGGTATAAAGATGTAACTCAACGAGGAGATACATCATGTCCAAGCCGTTACGCTTCATCTCTTTGACACCAGACCAACAGCGCATTGTAAATAACGCTTATCAGTACGGTGAAAAGCGAGCCTTACGCCGTCGCGCTCATGCCATCTTATTGAGCCATAAAGGGCACACGATCAATCAAATTCGTGACATTCTCGGGGTCAAGCGCGATACGGTATCGACATGGCTATCCCAGTGGGAAGCAGACGGTATTGACGGTCTGCAAGACAAACCCCGCGACGGGCGGCCAAACCTTCTCAATGATGGCGAGATAGCGTTATTGCAGCAGCTTGTTGAAGATCATCCTCATCAGTTGCCGGTGCTGCATGCCAAGTTTCAAGAAAAAACCGGGAAAGTGGTCAGTCGAGATACCCTACGTCGTGCTCTAAAAAAACGGTAACAGTTGTAAACGTGTTCGCTACTCGCTGAAGGCACGGCGTGACGAGACAGATTTCCGCAATACGCAAGGCCTGATCAACGCATTGAAAGAATGGGAAGACAGCGGCACCTGTGATCTTTACTTCTTTGATGAAACTGGATTTTCGCAGTCTTCATCACTGCCTTATGCATGGAGCCCAATAGGGCAACCCTGGGAAGTCACTGCTTACTCTCATAGCAAGAGATTGAATGTATTAGGTTTTTTATCCAGAAAAGGGATGTTCTTTCATCATATGACAATGGACACGGTGAATAGTGAAACGGTTATAGAGGCGTTTGACCAATTTGCAGCACAGAAAGATCCTGATGCCTTCGCTGTTGTTGTGCTAGACAATGCCAAAATGCATCACTCCAAGGCATTTCGACGGAAAATCATTGATTGGATGACCCACCGTATTCACCTGATTTATCTGTCGCCATACTCGCCTGAGTTGAATCTGATCGAAATTCTTTGGCGTGAAATCAAATATCGCTGGTTACCACTGACGGCCTATAGCTCTTTCGATAGGCTCTGTCAGGCGGTGAAAGGCGTCTGTAACGGTTATGGCGTAGATAACACGATAACTTTTGCATAACTACTTAAAACAACGCTCTCGCGGATTTTCAGAGCTCTCGAAACCGGTACGATCTCAGACAAATATAGTTCACCTGAGTTTCAATTGGCTTTTGATGGCGGCAGCACTGCCATGCAAAATTCATTAAGCAATCATGGTCAAGTCTTTCGGGTTTTCAATGAGGACTTTGTCCGGGACAACCTTCGGTTCATTGTTGATGACGAGCAGACGATTAATTCATTCGCCATCTTGGGGGAAGACAATACAAAGCTTGAGGAGGAAATCGAAAAGCATGAAGTCGAACTTGGCAGCGAAGAGGACAAGTCTGGACTGCTGGGAGAATTCCACGGGGCTGAAGAAAAATTCAAAGGAGCCCAAAAAGACCATGGCGACAAGTCGTCAGAATTGGAGGGAAAGTTACGTGATAAAGCCAATAAGGCAGGCACTGGAATCAAGCACAATAAAACGTTTGGTGATGCCAACTACAATGTTCCTAAAATAAAAGCAGACATCTCGACTGTTACCAAAGACACTTATTCTCAGCTTTCTGATGAGCAGGTTGTCAAGTTTCATTACCTTCTCAGAGAAGAACCCAAATCAGAAATCCCTGAATCATCAACTTTCAATCTACAATACTCTGCTATCGATTCAAAAACTAAAGAGTTAATCGAAAAAAGATTCAGGCATCTGATCCCATTCAGGAATTGCTAAACGATGCGGCTTTGGCCACTTGGGTGAGGGCTGGTCGGGGCCACCATCAAGAGAAAAGAGATACGTGTGCATTTTGTGGCAGCGATCTTCCTGACGATTTGTGGGAGAAGCTGGACAAGCATTTTAATCAGGAGTCTGAAGAGCTTCGTCAAGCATTGGAAACCCTGCTTGGATCGATTGAACATGAGCGGTCACGAGTTCCCAATCTACTGAAAATCAAGAATTCTGATTTCTATTCTAATTTCTCCGCTGACTTGGATTCGCTGGCAGAACAGTTATCAACCCAATCAACTTCTTACTGTACAAGCCTGAACTTCATAAAAAAGCAGATCGAAAAACGGAAAAACGACATTTTTACACCTCTCGAATTTGATGCACCTGAGTCCGTTGAAGATGCTTTGAATGCGGTCAGGGATTCGTATGAGCAGCTCAGAAACGAATCTAACCAGCTTACAGCTTCACTAAGCGCCGATCAATCTAAAGCTCGTGCAGCTCTCCGCCTCCATGAGGTTTATACATTCATAAACGACATTAAGTATGGAGACGAGTGTACGGCCATTGAGGGATTGAATGTGGCTATGGGCAAAGCGGAGGACGCTAAAAACACCGCAAAAGAAAAAGTTGATGTAAAACGAGAAAAGATCGCTGAACTGAAGGCCCAGTTAAAAGATGAAAGCAAGGGAGCGGATCGGGTAAACGATTATCTGAACAATTTTTTCGGCCACCAGTCACTCTCACTCAAAGCCATTGAAGAAACCCCGGGGGACGCGTCATCTGGATACCGGTTTGAGGTAACTCGAAACGACAAAAAAGCATTCCATCTCAGCGAGGGCGAATGCAGCCTGATAGCTTTCTGTTACTTCATGGCTAAGCTTGAAGATATAGAAACTAAAGGTAACCAGCCGATCATCTGGATCGATGATCCCATTTCCAGCTTGGATGCAAACCATATCTTTTTTGTCTACAGCCTTATTAATGCTGAGATTGTAACGCCGGAGAAATATGAAGATGGCGGTGAGATCAAGGAACGTGACCGTTTTAAGCAGTTATTTATTTCGACTCACAATCTGGATTTTTTGAAGGGCGGATGCAGGCTCTGAGTGCAACACACTCATTGGATGGTTGATGGGCTTTCATGGTACTTGGCCATCAGCTCGCTCATCACTTCTATCGGACATTTAAAATCAAAGCGTTTTCGAGGCCGCATATTCAGCTCAAAGGCAATGGCATCCAGCTCTTCCTGGCTATGTACTGAAAGGTCTGTTCCTTTCGGTAAATATTGACGGATAAGGCCATTGATATCTCGTTGGCTCCCCGTTGCCAGGGGCTATGGGGATCGCAAAAGTAAATCGCAACACCGGTTTCTTGAGTAATTTTTGCATGGTGTGTCATTTCACGCCCCTGATCATAGGTCATGCTTTTTCGAGCGGTGGTCGGCATTCGGTTCAGAGCAGCACTAAAGCCTGCTACAGCGGATGTGGCGGTGGCGTCGTCCATTTTTGCGAGGATCAGATAGCCACTGCTAAGTTCTACCAAGGTGCCTACCGCGGACGCGTTATTCTTACCTTTGATCAGGTCGCCTTCCCAGTGGCCGGGCATTTCACGCTTACTGACCTCGGGCGGACGTAAGTGAATGCTGACCATGTCAGGGATCTGACCACGTCGATCCACTTCGCCACGGCGAGGCTTACGCGTGGTTTTTCCTTGTCGCAAACAGTGAATCAGCTCCTTGCGCAGGTGGCCAACGGGCAGTGCATAAATAGCCGTATATATCGTCTCTCGGCAGACGTAGGCATCGCTTAGGTCAGGTAATTTCATGGCCTTGAGCTTGCCGCTAATCTGTTCGGGAGACAAGCGTCGCCGCAACATATAAACGATGAGGTCAAACCGCTCGGTGCCTGGCAAAAGCTTACGCGCAGGACGACAGACCACTCGACGCTTTTCTCGCTGACGTTGGGCGTGCCGGGCACAGTAACCGTTCTGGGCCATTTGGTTACGGCGTATTTCACGAGATATGGTTGAAGGAGCTCGCCCTAAGAGCTGGGCAATATGCCGAAGGCTCATCCCTTGGGCTTGACCCACTTGGATGTTGGCACGTTCTTCAATGCTGAGTTCGAGGTAAGACATGGGACAACACCTTAGCGAAATACTCAGGTGTTGCACTCAGTTTCTGCGGCCAAGAAGTATCTGAAGAGGCTTCCCGGCGCTTTGAAAAAAAACAAGTCTCAATACTTTATCATTGCCCGAGCAGATCAAGTCAGTGACATTTCATTAATGCCTCGATACCTGAAAGACTACGTCACGGAGTTTAATTATCTGTTTCATCAAATTTATAAATGCGCCTACGCCCAGATCGAGTGTGATGAAAATCATGATTGCTACTACAACTTTGGGAATAATGCCCGAAAGTTCCTTGAAGCATTCTTGTACTACAAATACCCCAATGCCGTAGAAAAAGATGATAAGTTGGCGCGTTTTTTCGGAGATGATGCATTGGCTGCGTCACTAACGGATCGCATCAACAATGAGTTCTCCCATTTAGCGGGTGTATTTGAGAGGAGTGTTTTACCTATTGATGTTCCAGAGATGAAGACAACAGCAAACTTCATTTTGCGGAAAATCAGGGAAAAGGACCCCGATCAGTATTCAGCATTGCTTCAAAGTATCGGCGAATAAAACGCCCAACTTTAGCGTTACGTGTACAAAAACATCCTTTTGGAGCTGGGCCTTAGATGAGAGCTATAGAGAAAATAGAGCTGTTGGAAAAAATTGCTCAAGAGCTTCAATCCCGAATGACATTTTCGGAAATAGACATCTTTTTGATGCTCACAGAGTCGAGTACACTGGGATAGTTCCAAGTGCCAACAGCAAACGCATTTACGCCAAGGAAGTGCTGGCAAAAGAGAGTGACGATCTAATCTTGAAGATCGCAGAAGAGCTTGAAATTCTACATAATTTTTCAACGAAATTGCCACTCGAAGCAACTTTCTGGAAACCAGGCTTCTTTCGACTATTCCTCACCCATCTTGCTTCATTCAAGGTTCAGACGTCTCACCTACAATCAGTTCTCAAAAGATATGCTATATCCGCTTTCGTTGCTCATGAAGATATTGAACCATCTCGGGAGTGGCAGCAGGAAATTGAGGCAGGGCTCGCAACGATGGATGCGCTTGCGGCTATCTTAATGGATGGTTTTAAAGAGAGTAATTGGTGCGATCAAGAAATCGGCGTGGCCGTCGGTAGGGATGTTTTAATCATACCAATCCGAAAAGGCATGGACCCTTATGGTTTTATTGGAAAGTACCAAGGTATTCAAGGGGTAAACAAAACCGTCGGTGAGGTTGCTGAGCAAGTATTTATCACGATCGTTAAGTCTCCAAAAACACGATCTAAAATGTTGCTCGCATTATGTAACGCCATAGGTCAATCAACAGATATTGGTGAGGCACTGGATAAAGTTACCATTCTGAAGTCCGTCGATGCTGTCCCGCAGGATAATCTGGAGAACCTGAAGGACAGAGTGAAAGACAACAGTGTCCTATCTGAATCTGAAAAGTTCTTGGCATCATTTAATGAAATGCTCGCAAAATTTGGAGTCGCTAAGCTTGTGCTAGTCGAGACAAAAGCTGAAGTAGAGTGGGACGATGACATACCATTCTGATCTAGACCCACGTAACAAGTACGGTCAAGGGACGCTCCTGACGTCGCGCCCCTGCCGTTGGCGTTATATCAGCATTACCTTAACTTCCGCTTTTGGCCGATAGCGGCCAAGACACCTGTGGTGATCAAGAACCTCTTCATTCCCAGCATCGATGAATTTGCAGTGGAGATACGCCTTCAGTCTTGAGCGGAGGCGAGATGGGCAAGTATCAGCGTTGGCAAACTACTGTATGACTAGGTTGCGAGGCGGTGCTATGCCCTCTTATCTACTAAAATTCTGATCATTAGTATTAATTTATCGTGCCCTTCCATATACTAATCTGACTAAAATTAGTAACAAAGGTGGTCTCGATGAAGGTACCTGTCTCTCCACCACCTAAAGAAAGGCTGCTTGAGCTGCTTAAAAGTGGTGATATTGCGAAAATAGCGTTGCTATTCGGTGGCACGGTGGGGCCGACAGACAGCAAAGGGCGTTACCTGCACTGGGACAAGCTCAGGCATCTGGCGATGCCAGAAGGTTATGATGCCGAGCTTTACTGGCTGGCCATGCGCCATGCGCGGGAGAGTATTTCAAAAGACCTACCCTTCAAAGACAAGCAGGGGGCGCCCTTTCGGTTTTGCGTACCGGATACCGTCATGCGCGATATCCTCTGGATAAGCGAAAATGCCACGGGCGCTATCCAGGCGGACAGCCGCATCTCAGACCCGCAAACAAAGCAAACCTACCTGATCAACTCCCTGATTGAAGAAGCGATTAGCTCCAGCCAACTGGAAGGCGCTGCCACCACCCGCCAGGTGGCCAAGGATATGCTGCGTTCAGGCAGAGCACCAAAGGATCATTCAGAAAAAATGATTCGTAATAACTACAATGCCATGCGCTTTATTCGCGAGTACAAGGATGAAACGCTCACAAAATCAATGATCTGTGAACTGCATAGAATAGTGACAGAAGATACCTTACCTGCTGGAAACGAAGATAAAGCAGGTGTTTTTCGCGGGCAGGATGACGATATCAGGGTTTACTCACTGGATGACAAGCTGCTACATACGCCGCCAGCCTATCAACAGCTTGATGACCGTATTCAGCAGCTATGTGACTTTGTTAATTCAGAAAGTGACAGCGGGACGAGTTTTATACCGCCGGTTATCAAGGCCATTGTTGTCCACTTCATGATTGGCTATGACCATCCCTTTGTGGATGGAAATGGTAGAACAGCGCGGGCGCTTTTCTATTGGGTGATGGCGAAGGAAGGGTATTGGTTGATGGAGTATATCTCCATCTCCCGGGTGTTAAAGCAGGCGCCGGCACAGTACATGGCGGCTTATCTGCACACTGAAACGGATGGTAATGATGTGACCTATTTCATTATCCATCAGCTTGAAGTGATCAAAAAATCGATTGCTGACCTGCATCGCTATCTTGCAGATAAGGCAGGCGAGGTCAGAGAGGCTGAAAAAATTCTCAAGAAATCACAGCTCAACGGATTACTGAATCACCGTCAATTAGGGCTTTTAAAAAATGCGCTGGATAATCCAGGCATGGAATACACGATCAAGTCCCACCAAAATGCGCATGGCATCGCGTATCAAACGGCACGCACCGACTTGCTGGCGCTAGCGGACAAATACCATCTACTGAAAAAATACAAAATCGGTAAAAAGACGTTTTTATAGCGCCTGCTAATATGTTGAGTCTGATAAAAAAATGATGCAAGGCTGTACTCAATGGCAAGCATGGATGACGACGGCACGGGGGATGTAGTACTGGTGAACCATTCCCGAATCCCCCAGTTCCGTCATTCCCGAATGGAGTAATCGGGAACCCACCTTGACCTTTCTCGCCAGAGCCTGAAACCCAAGGTCAACATGGATTCTCGCTAAAAGCCTGCGGGAATGACGGGGCGACGGGCCGCACGATATGGTCGCGTTAATCTCAATCTTACTTGCATTGTTGTAGCATGAATACCGTGCTACCGTTATACCATGATCATTCATTTCAAAGATAAAGGCACGGAAGACGTATTCAACGGAGTGGCCTCAAAGGCCGCTCGTAAAGTATGTCCGCAGTCTTTGTGGCGAATCGCGTCAATAAAGCTCGAATTACTTGATTCTGTTGTGCATAGAGATGAGTTAAAAGTTCCTCCAGGTAACCGCTTGGAATCCTTATCTGGCGACAGAAAGGGGCAGCACAGCATTCGAGTGAACGATCAATACAGGATCTGTTTTAAATGGACTGACGCTGGGCCCGACGAAGTAGAGTTAACTGATTATCATTAGAGGTGAAGTATGGTCCGCATTCCTACACATAGGCAGCCGACTCATCCTGGCGAAATGCTGGTAGAGGAGTTCCTGCGTCCAATGCACATTACGCAGCGCCAGCTAGCAGATGCTATTCATGTTCCTTATCAAAGGGTTAATGAACTAGTTAATCAGAAGCGTGGTATTACGCCTAGCACTGCGCTGCGTTTGGCTCGGTTCTTTGGTGTCTCAGCCGATTTCTGGTTGAACCTGCAAATCAGGTGGGATCTTTATAAGACGCAACAAGCCGAAGAAGATGAATTGGCGGAAATTCAAGATGTCACGCACTGGAAAAAGGTTGTTTAACCCTACAATTTACGCAGCAAATCGACTCGTCGTTGGATACTGTCATTCCCGAATGGAGTAATCGGGAATCCACCTTGACCTTTCTCGCCAGAGCCTGAAACTCAAGGTCAACATGGATTCCCGCTAAAAGCCTGCGGGAATGACGGGGTGGTGAGTATGCGGGAATAACGAGCCCTCCCGTCGTTTGACTGTCTCAGAAATTACTTGGATATTTCGTCCGCTCGCTACACGGCCCAAGACGTACCGGGGTAAAAACTGGATAATGGCGCCATTCGCCAATGCAATGGCGCACCTCATTCCTTTATCCGGGACTCCGCATGGAAATTAAAGTCAATTATCTCGATAACCTGCGTCTGGAAGCCAAGTTTGACGACTTCAGCGTTATCTCTGACCAGCCGATTCGCTATAAGGGCGATGGCTCGGCACCGGGGCCGTTTGATTACTTTCTGGCGTCGTCCGCCATGTGTGCGGCGTATTTCGTCAAGGTCTACTGTAATGCCCGGGGTATTCCCACCGAAAATATCCGCCTGTCCCAGAACAACATTGTCGACCCAGAAAACCGCTACAAGCAGATCTTCAAGATCCAGATCGAGCTGCCGGAGGATATTTCCGAGAAAGACCGCCAGGGCATGTTGCGCTCGATTGACCGCTGCACGGTGAAAAAGGTGGTGCAGACCGGGCCAGAGTTTGTCATCGAGACGGTCGATAATATCGACGAGGACGCCCAGGCGCTGCTGATGGGCGCCCCAGAAGGTGGCGAGACCTATATCGAAGGCAAGGACAAGCCGCTGGAAGAGACCATCGCCACCATGAGTGGCCTGCTGGCCGACCTGGGCATGAAAATCGAGATTGCTTCCTGGCGCAACATCGTGCCCAACGTCTGGTCGTTGCATATTCGTGATGCGGCGGCGCCCATGTGCTTTACCAACGGCAAGGGCGCGACCAAGGAAGCCGCGCTGTGTTCGGCGTTGGGCGAGTTTATCGAGCGCCTGAGCTGTAACTTCTTCTATAACGATCAGTATTTCGGGCCGGAGATCGCGGGCAGTGAGTTTGTCCACTACCCCAAGGAGCGCTGGTTTCAACCAGGGCCGAATGATGAACTGCCGGAAGGGCTGCTGGATGAGCACTGTCTGGCGATCTACAACCCGGAAGGCGAGCTGCGCGGCTCGCACCTGATCGATACCAATTCCGGCCGCGCCGACCGTGGGATTGTCGCGCTGCCGTTTACCCGCCAATCCGATGGCGAGACGGTGTATTTCCCCTCCAACCTGATCGAGAACCTGTTTCTCAGCAACGGTATGAGCGCGGGCAATACCCTGGCGGAAGCCGAGGTGCAGTGCCTGTCAGAGATTTTCGAGCGAGCGGTCAAGCGGGAAATTCTGGAGCAGGAACTGACCCTGCCTGATGTGCCCGCTGAAGTGCTGGCCCGCTACCTTGGCATCGTGGCAGGTATCGAGGCGCTTGAGGCCCAGGGCTTCCCGGTGCTGGTCAAGGATGCCTCCCTGGGCGGGCAGTTCCCGGTGATGTGCGTGACCCTGATGAACCCGCGTACCGGCGGGGTGTTTGCCTCTTTTGGCGCGCACCCAAGCTTTGAAGTGGCGCTGGAACGCAGCCTGACCGAGCTGTTGCAGGGGCGCAGTTTTGAAGGCCTGAACGATTTGCCGCTGCCGACCTTCAATTCCCAGACGGTCAGCGAGCCGAACAACTTCGTTGAGCACTTTATTGATTCCGTGGGCGTGGTGTCCTGGCGCTTCTTCAGCGCCCGGGCGGATTTCGATTTCTGCGACTGGAATTTCTCCGGTTCCACTCAGGAAGAAGCGGACACCCTGTTCGGCATTTTTGAAGACCTTGAAGCCGAAGTCTATGTGGCCGTGCATGAAGACCTGGGGGCGCCAGTCTGCCGTATTCTGGTGCCGGGGTATTCAGAGGTCTACCCGCTGGAAGACTTGATCATGGATAACACCAACAAGGCGCTGGCGTTTCGTGAGGATATCCTCAATCTGCATCGCCTGGATGATGAGCAGCTGGCAGCACTGCTGGAACGCCTGGAAGACAGCGAAGTGGATGAGCATAGCGATATCATCACCCTGATTGGCATCGAGTTTGATGAAAATACCGTCTGGGGCCAGCTGACCCTGCTGGAGCTTAAGCTGTTGATCCATCTGGCGCTTCAGGAGCATGAGGCGGCGCTGGAGTATGTGCAGATGTTCCTGCAGTACAACGACAACACCGTTGAGCGCGGGCTTTTCTATCAGGCGGTAAATGCGGTGCTGGAAATTGTCCTTGATGATGAGCTGGCGCTGGAAGACTACCTGCCTAACCTGACACGCATGTTTGGTGAAGCCACCATGTCAGCAGTGGTGGGGTCGGTCGCGGGTGAGGTGCGCTTCTTTGGTCTGGAACCCACCAGCATGGCGCTGGAAGGGTTGGAGCGCCACCAGCGCCTGATCGAAAGCTATCAAAAACTCCATGCCGCGAGGGCAGCAAGGGCTAGCTGATGTCACAATCCGGGCAGCCTGCTGTTTATGGTTGCCTGGAAGGGGTGATAGGTAATAAACCGTTATGTTGGCGGTGGCAGCGGGTATTTATCCGTGCCAATATTGAGTGATACGTGAACGAGAGGTTTCTTTTAATGAATCTCCAGAAAATTGCAGACGAAGCGCTTCATCTGCCCAAAAAAGAACGAGCTCAGTTGGTTCAGCGCCTGGTGTTGAGTCTGGAGTCTCCTTCAGAGGAAGAGCTCAGGTCAGACTGGCTACTCGAAGCCGAAAGAAGGGGGGAAGAGCTCGACAACGGGTGGGTACAGGCTGTCTGCAGTGAGGATGTTCTAAGGAAGGCTCGAGCCCTGATCAAATGAAGTATTCCTTCCACCCGGCAGCGGAAGCCGAGTTTTTGGAATCTGTTGGTTATTACGAATCAAAAATTCCAGGGCTGGGCGGTGCCTTGATCGAGGAATTTGAGGCCCTTGCCAATCTAGTGGGTGAGTCACCATGCGCCTGGCAAGTTGAATTAAAGCCTGATATTCGCAGGGCACCGCTGCACAGGTTTCCGCTATCCATCGTTTACCGAGAGAAGCCGGATGGCTTTCAGGTTCTGGCGGTTGCCCATGATCGTCGACGCCCTCAATATTGGCTTGAAAGGCTTAAGTGATAAGTCACTTCGTTACCGGGCTAGAAGGCACTTATCGACATTGCGTTTCGCCATTCTTAGGTGGTTCAGGAAGACCTGGCATTGATGGTTTAAGAACCACATGCCCAAAGCCTAAAAAACATCCCGGTTCCTAACCAAAAAACCAGTAGCACACCAGAATGGCGGTGATGATGCCTGCCGCATCGGCAAACAGGGCGCAGCCGAGGCCGTGGCGGATGCGCGTGATGCCGACGGCACCAAAGTACACCGCCAGTACGTAGAAGGTGGTTTCGGTGCTGCCCTGCATGGTGGCGGCAAGCAGGCCTGGGAAGCTGTCGACGCCGAAGGTGTCCATGGTTTCAATCATCATGGCGCGGGCGCCGCTGCCGGAAAGCGGTTTGACGAAAGCCGTGGGCAGGGCATCGACAAATTGGGTATCCCAGCCCACGCCTTCAATCAGCCAGCGAATAATGCTCAAGCCGCCATCCAGCACGCCGCTGGCGCGCAATACGCCCACCGCCACCAGCATGGCAATCAGGTAGGGGAGTAGCGTAATAGTGAAGCTGACGCCCTCCTTGGCACCTTCGATAAAGGCATCGTAGACCTTGACCCCGCGCAGCGCGGCCACGCACAGAAACAGCATGACAATACTGAACAGCGTCAGGTTACCCACCAGGGTAGAGGCGGCGGCCAGCGCCTGAGCGGACATGCCGGCAAGTGTTGTCAGCAAGAGCCCCAGACTCAGAGCCGCGGCCAGCAGGTAGGCCAGGATGACCGGCTGCCAGAGTTTGATGCGTTGCACGATAGCTACCACCAGCAGCCCGGCCAGGCTGGAGGTACTGGTGGCCAGCAGAATAGGCAGGAAGACCAGCGTCGGGTCCTCAGCGCCCTGCTGGGCGCGATACATGAAGATGGTCACTGGCAACAGTGTCAGCGAGGATGTATTGAGCACCAGAAACAGAATCTGGGCGTTGCTGGCGGTATCGCGGCTGGGGTTGAGTTCCTGCAGGGAGTGCATTGCCTTAATGCCAATTGGCGTGGCGGCGTTATCCAGGCCAAGAATGTTGGCGGCAAAGTTCATGCTGATCAGCCCCATGGCGGGGTGGCCGGGCGGTACTTCAGGCATCAGGCGGCTGAACAGTGGGTCAAGCGCGCGCCCCAGCAGGCGGATCAGCCCAGCTTTTTCGGCTATCGACAGAAACCCCAGCCATAGGGTCATGGTGCCCAGCAGCACCAGAATGATATCCACGCTGACCCTGGCCATATCAAACAGCGACTGGACCAGGCGGGCGAAGACTTCATGATCACCGCCGATCAGCCATTGCCACAGCGAGGCGGCAAAGGCCGCGATAAAAAGCTTAACCAGATGCCGTTTAACATGGTGCCAAAGCGTCCTTGCGTGGATGAACAGGCTCAATACGTATGCTAGGCCATTTTTTAGACGACATTCACCCCGATAACGATAAAAAGAACAGAATCAGCGGTGGCGACAGCAGGGACAGAATAAAGCCGCTGACCACGGCGACCGGTACGCAGGCCACGCCGCCATGCTGCTGAATCACCGGCAGGGTGAAGTCCATCGAGGTCGCGCCGCCATAGCCAATCGCCATGGCGGTGTAGCGGTGAATCACCAGAGGAATCAGGATAAAGGCCAGCAGCTCACGGGTCAGGTCGTTGAAAAACGCCACGCCACCCATCAAGGGGCCAAGCTGATCGCCAATCAGAATTGCCGAGAGCGAATACCAGCCAAAGCCAGCGGCCATGGCCAGGCCTTCGTTCCACGGTAAACTCAGCAGCGGTGCCGCCGCCAGCCCCGCCAATAGTGAGCTGGCCCCCAGCGTTACCGCTATGCCAAGCCCCATGCGGTTCAGCAGGATCTGGCGCAGCGGCATGCCGGAGTTGCGCAGCTGGCAGCCAATCAGCGCCAGCAGTGCATACAGCACCCATTCCGCCAGGCGGTCAGCGGTATCAAACAAGATGTCGCCAACGGTTGGCCCCAAGAGCAGGCCGATAATGACGCCAGCGGCCACCACTGCCACCAGCAACAGCGAACCCTGCATGGCCGCCAGTTTGCTGGTGGGGGCGTCGTTGATGACTGGCGAGGTGCCTGCCTTGAGCTTGAGATGCCGTGATAGCCACCACAACGCCACCAGATTAAATAAAGTGGTCAGGGTAAACAGTAAAAGCGCTTTGCTGCCCAGAGCGGAAAGCTGGGAGGCCAGGTTTTCAAGCCCGGCAAGGCTGATGCCCATGAGCAGCAGGATGACGTACACCGAGCCATTGACGGCGTGATTGATAACCGCCTGCCAGCTTGGTTGGCGCACAGGCACCAGATAACCGAGCAGCAGCGGCAATAAAACGATAACGAGTCCGGAGAGCATAAATCAGTCTGTGCTATCACCCAGTGAATTCAGCCGGGTGAGGGTGATATGGGTATTGCGCTTGCCATCTTTCTGGTAAAGCGCTTCGAGGATTAAGCCTGGGTAATCGGCATGAAAGCTGATACGCAGTTGGCGATCAGGTTTTTCGTTATCGAACAGTATCACAGACTGAGTATCAAATTCGCCAGCGGGCACCTTGAGGCGGTGGATATCAGCCAGGTAGTAGCTGAAGTGCTCGTTGCGGCCACGGTGGTCGGCAAAATACATATCGCAGGGTGCCTGAACAGTACAGGTCTCGCTACCCGCGCGCCTGGCCAGGTCGATAATCGCGGTCTGTCGGTCCAGGACGGTAAGTTCGCTCGCCCTGAGCTGATAGCTATCACCGATACCGAGGACTGAATAACTGCTGTCATACATCAAGGAGTGCGTGTTGGCTTCATCGGCAGTAAAGCGGCTGCGTTCCTGGCCCCGTGCAATGGTGATGGAAAAGCGCATATCACTGAGCCAGTGCTGGCTTTCCTCGCTCAGCTGATGGGTAATGGTGGCACCTGGCCAGCCGCTCACTTCCAGACGATATTGGGCTTCAAAGGGGGCCAATGGCTGAAGATCACCCTGCGTAGCGGTGTTGTCAGCCACGGCCAAGCCGCTAACCGGCGGCATCAGGAGCGCAGTACTAGCGATCAGGGCTTTCAGCCAGGATTTGGGTTGTGATGTCGATAACGTTGGGTTTTTAAGGGTTATCATTAGGCGGCGTGTCTCTGAAGGAAGCGTGCATTCTGTTGTGAGCCTGTCAGGGGCCATTCGGTTCCTGATCAACTGCTAATAAAAAAGTGTTTTTAAAACGCGTATTTAAAAAATGTATCATCAGTAGCCTTCCTGGCGGTTGATGGTGGCGACCTTTTCTCCCGCCTCAAAGGCGCGCAGGGTGTCGATCACCTGGTCGATGGCCTCATTCAGCGGGGTAGGGGCTGACATATGCGGGGTAATGATCACGTTAGGCTGCTGCCACAGCGGGCTTTGTTCAGACAGCGGCTCTTCCGGGAACACATCCAGCAGGGCGCCGCGCAGATGGCCGTTATCGCCTAGCGCTTCCAGCAGGGCGTCATGGTCAAGCAGGGTTCCGCGTCCGGGGTTGATCAGGCTGGCGCCATCAGGCAGCAGCGCTAGACGCTCGGCGTTGATCAGGCCACGGGTGGCCGTTGTATCCGGCAGCAGTGTCACCAGCGTTTTCGACTGGCGCAATACATCGGCCAGGCCTTGCTCACCGTAATAGCAGCTGACACCGTCAATCTGCTTGGGCGAGCGGCTCCAGCCCAGCACCGGAAAACCATCGTGACTCAGCGCCTGGGCCACATGGGTGCCGATAGCGCCCAGGCCCAGAATGCCGACTGGCCAGTCGGCCTTGTCAGGCACTTCATGGGTCAGCCAGTGGGCCTTGGGCTGCTGGGCACGATAGCGGTCAAAGCTACGCTGAAAATGCAGCACGCCATAGCGCACGTAATCGGCCATCAGCTCACCCATGCCCGCATCGCGCAGTTTAACGATAGGGACATTACCGGGCAGGCCAGGGGTATGCAGCAGATAGTCGACACCGGCGCCGAGGTTGATGATCGCCTTGAGCTGGGTCTGCTCGCGCAGCAGTGATTCTGAAGGCTTCCAGACCGCCAGGTAATCAGCGTTGATGCGCTCTTCGGATGGAGCATCACTGGTGATGACCTGAGCGTCCGGGAAAGCGCTGGCGAGGGCGTTTTGCCAGCGTTGAGCGTCTTCGATATGTACCACTATTTTCATGTTGGCTCCGCTTTTTGTGTTAACGATGGTTTCGGTTTCTGAGGTGAATGGTTTTTTTGTCATAAAGGCTTTGACCCGCAACCAAGGTAGGGTGCTAGTATCGTCTCAAGACGACATTGGCGGGCCTACTGCGGGGGTGGCCAGGTCGATCCGGTGGTCCGAAAAAGCGACGAGAGTCGCTTTTTCGGTTCTTGGTGATCCCTTTGATAACGAGTTGCCCGATGACGACTCAGGTTTCCCTGCCCTTCACACGTGAAGAGTACGCTAATCGGCTTTGGAAGGTGCGCGCTGAAATGGCAAGCCGCGGCATTGACGTTCTGATCGTTAGTGACCCTTCCAATATGGCCTGGTTGACCGGCTATGACGGCTGGTCTTTTTATGTGCATCAGTGTGTGCTCGTAGGTCTTGAAGGCGAGCCGGTTTGGTATGGCCGTCGTATGGATGCGAATGGCGCGCTGCGCACCTGCTGGATTGATCCGGAGAATATAACCTACTACCCGGATCACTATGTGCAGAATCCTGACATGCACCCGATGGAGTATCTTGCCCAGTCCATCATGCCGGATCGCGGCTGGCATGAAGGGGTGGTCGGGATGGAAATGGATAACTACTACTTTTCTGCCAAGGCCTACCTGAGCCTGCTGCGTGAATTGCCTCATGCGCGCTTTATGGATGCCAACAGTCTGGTCAACTGGTGCCGGGCAATCAAATCTCCCCAGGAGATTGCCTACATGCGCTGTGCGGCCAAGATTGTTGAAGGCATGCATTCGCGTATTCTGGAAATGATTGAACCGGGTTTGCCAAAAAGCAAGCTGGTTTCTGAAATCTACCGGGTGGGTATCGAAGGTTATATTGATGACAACGGCAAGGTGTTTGGCGGTGATTATCCGGCCATCGTGCCCATGCTGCCCACCGGCAAGGATGCGGCAGCCCCTCACCTGACCTGGGATGACACGCCGTTTCGTGAAGGTGAAGGTACCTTCTTCGAGATTGCCGGTGTCTATAAACGCTACCATGCGCCTATGTCGCGGACGGTTTTCCTGGGTACGCCCCCTAAAGACTTTTTGCGCGCTGAATCGGCGCTACTGGAAGGCATCGAAAACGGTCTGGCCGTGGCTAAGCCTGGCAACCGCACGGCGGATATTGCCATGGCCCTGGGTTCGGCGATGGATAAATACGGCTTTGACCGCGGCGGCGCCCGCTGTGGTTACCCAATCGGGATTTCCTACCCGCCAGACTGGGGTGAGCGTACCATGAGTTTGCGCCCTTCAGACGAGTCTGAGCTACGGCCAGGCATGACGTTCCACTTCATGCCCGGGCTTTGGGTAGACGACTGGGGGCTGGAAATTACCGAAAGCATCCTGATTACCGAAGACGGCTGTGAAACGCTGGCGGATTTTCCGCGTCAGTTGTTCGTTAAATAACTTTCTATCAGTGAACAAGGAAATACCATGAGCATGCGGCCCAGCCCGATTTCTGCCACCGTAGATTTTGATGCCGAAGGCATCCAGCACGGTTTTCTGAAGTTGCCGATTTCTACCGATGAGTCCGCCTGGGGCGCGGTGATGATCCCGGTCACCGTGGTCAAGAATGGTGAAGGCCCGACGGCGCTGTTAATCGGGGGTAATCACGGCGATGAATACGAAGGCATTACATCTCTGCTGAAGCTGTCTTCTTCCCTGCAGCCGGAAGATGTATCCGGGCGGGTGATTATTGTGCCCTGTATGAACACCCCGGCGGTGATGGCCGGCAAGCGCACCTCAGGGCTGGATGGGGGCAACCTCAACCGCAGCTTTCCCGGTGACCCTAACGGCGGCGTTACCGAGCAGATTGCCGATTACTTTACCCGCGTCCTGGTGCCGATGAGCGACGTCGTGCTGGATCTGCACTCCGGTGGTCGCACGCTGGATATTCTGCCCTTTGGCGCTTCTCACGTGCTGGACGATAAAGACCAGCAGCAAGCCGCGTTAGAAGGTGCCAAGGCCTTTGGTGCACCTTATGCCATGGTGATGTTCGAGCTGGATGCGGAAAAGCTCTTTGATACCGCCTGTGAGCGCCAGGGTAAGGTGTTTGTCGCCACTGAACTGGGTGGCGGCGGCACTTCCACGCCGGAAAGCATGGCCATTACCGAACGCGGTGTGCGCAACTTCCTGATTCATTATGGGTTGGTTCAGGGCGAGGTGGAAATGCCTCAAAGTGGCCAGCAGTACCTGGATATGCCGGATGCCAGCTGCTACGTGCAAAGCCAGCATAGTGGCGTGCTGGAACTGATGGTGGCGCTGGGTGATAGCGTGACCAAGGGCCAGCCGATTGCCCATGTGTACGACATGACCCGCAGCGGCAGCGCACCGGTGACCTATTATGCCGAGCGTGACGGCGTGCTGATGGCACGACGTGCCCCGGCGCTGATCAATATGGGCGATACGCTGGCCGTGATTGCCGACGTGGTGGAGACCCTTGACGCCTGAGGCGACAAATACCTTGGGTGGTAAATACCTGTCATGATGAAAATTGACCGCTATGATCTGAAAATTCTGGAAATCCTCTCGCGTGACGGGAGGATCACCAAATCCAAGCTGGCCGAGGCGATCAATCTTTCGGTCAGCCCCTGCTGGGAAAGGGTAAAACGGCTGGAAAAAGCCGGCGTTATTCAGGGGTACAGTGCCCGCATCAACACCCAGATACTGGTGCCACGTAACCCGGTCTGGGTGCAGATCGAGCTTAAAAAGCACGATGCTGCCAGCTTTGCCTGCTTTGAAGCTCTGGTGATGCAGACCCCGGAAGTAACGGAATGCGTTGCCGTGGGCGGTGGCGTGGATTACCTGGTGAAATTTGAAACCCGCACTATTGATGGCTATCAGCGTCTGATCGATCAGTGGCTGGTGTCTGACGCGGGCATAGAACGCTATTTCACTTATATTGTGACCAAATCAGTCAAACGCTGTGAACTGGAGATCGACCCAAAAGATATTGTGTGATATTTACTCATGTAAATAGAAATTAATCATTTGGCCAGTGGTCTGGTCAACGCCAATTCAGCGCTTGATTGGCTTAACATGAAGTCAAATCCATTCACCACTTGCCTGGCTAATACCAACATTCCTTTCGTCCAGCCAGGCTAAAACAGTCAGATCGCCTGACGCAGAGAGAAGCTAATGTCTTATTTCACCATTGCCGGTGTTCAAATGCATGCCCTGCACCACGGCGACAATACCGACGCCATGCGTCATCGCGTTGATGCCCTGATGAACCGCTTTCCGAAAGTTCAGATGGTCATGTTCAGTGAGCTGATGCCCATGGGCGCCTCGCCGCTCAATGCCCAGGTGTTGCCCAGCGATACTGAGGCGATGTTCTGCCAGCTGGCGGCCCAGCATCGCATCTGGTTGATCCCCGGTTCGATGTTCGAGCAGATAGGCGAGCATGTTTACAATACCCTGGTGGTGATTAACCCACAGGGAGAAGTGGTGACCCGTTACCGTAAGATGTTTCCTTTCCGGCCTTATGAAGCAGGTATTGAAGGCGGCACTGAATTTGTGGTGTTTGATGTGCCGACAGTAGGCCGTTTTGGTGTCTCTATCTGCTATGACATGTGGTTCCCCGAGACAACACGTACCCTGGCAGCGATGGGCGCTGAAGTCATTCTGCATCCAACCATGACCGATACCATCGACCGGGATATCGAGCTTTCCATCGCGCGCACCAATGCGGCCATCAATCAGTGCTACTTCTTTGATATCAACGGCGCTGGCGCCCTGGGCAATGGGCGTTCGATTGTCGTAGGGCCATCGGGCGATGTGATTCACCAGTCGGGGATTGGAGACGAAGTCATCCCGATTGAAATTGATCTTAACCGTGTGCGCCGTGAACGTGAAAATGGCCTGCATGGCCTGGGACAGCCGCTCAAAAGCTTTCGCGACCGTGATGTGGATTTCTCGCTGTACCGCAGTGAAAACGGTTCCTCGCCCTTCCTGGATACCTTGGGGCCACTGGCCAAGCCGGTACGTGCTGACCAGGAAGTGTTCTGAAAAGTAATTACTAACAGCTAATCGCCAATTGCCAAGAGATTATGACCAAGAAAGCATCTTCCTTGAGGACACCGTCTGACAGGACTGACAGGAAGATGCTGGGGGTGTTCGGATTTGACCGATCGAGATAGGCAAGACTCATTCAGCGCCAGACTAACCGCCAGGTTCAGGCAACTAGCGCGCTATATAACAAAACGCCTGGTCGGCACTGGCCCAGTGCGACCTGAAGCAGCTGTTAAACAAGGAGCTATAACAATGAACAAGATTACGTCCATTGCTGATGTTCGTCGTCATTTTCGTAACAACAAAGAACCCATCTACTTTATTTCTGCCACCAACTTCAACCTTTTGGGGATTGGCGACTGGGTCGGTGCTTTCCGCCATATCAACTACATTGACTGCTTTGAAGGCAAACAGCGTAACGTCTTTGTTCCCAAGCAGAAGTTTCCCCGCGATTTCGAAAGCATTGAAGATATTAATAACTATCTGCTTGAGCACAAGGAAGTGATTGATTTCATTCAATCTCGCGCGGATGGCGAAAATGCCGGTGTGGCCTCGTTTCTGATGTTTGACGAGCATACCGAAGAAATCTGCAAGCAGCTGGGACTACGGGTCGCCTTCCCCCAGCCGAGCTGCGTACGCGCATGGACAACAAGATTGAAACAGTACGTATCGGCAATAAAGCCGGCGTGCCCAGCGTGCCCAACGTGCTGGCCAAGGTCGGCAGCTACCAGGAGCTGGTAGAAGCCAGCCAGGCGTTGGGTACTGACCTTGTGGTACAGACAGCCTTTGGCGACTCTGGTCACACCACCTTCTTTATTGCCAATGAAGAAGACTACTACAAGCACGCCGAAGAGATTGAGGCGGAGCCTGAAGTCAAGATCATGAAGCGCATCAACTGTCGCGGCTCCGCGATAGAAGCCTGCGCGACCCGTTGTGGCACCGTGGTGGGCCCGCTGATGACCGAGCTGGTGGGCTTCAAGACCCTGACACCTTACAAGGGTGGCTGGTGCGGTAACGAGATGTTTGCGGGTGCTTTCAGTCAGGAAGTGCGCGACCTGGCCCGTGAATATACCTTCAAGTTTGGTGAAGCCCTGCGCGAAGAAGGCTATCGCGGTTATTTCGAGCTCGACTTCCTGATTGATATGGACACCAATGATGTCTATCTGGGCGAACTTAACCCGCGCGTGACGGGTGCAAGCTCACTGACCAACGTGGCGGCTTTTGCCCACTCGGATATTCCGCTCTTCCTGTTCCATCTGCTGGAATTTTCCGAGGTCGACTTCGACCTGGATATCGACGACATCAATGAGCGCTGGGCGCATCCTGAAAGTGTCGATAGCTGGAGCCAGCTGGTGATCAAGCATACTGATGAAAGCGTCGACCTGCTGACCCAGGCGCCGCAGACCGGCGTTTGGCGCATGCATGAAGGAGGCGATATCAGCTACGATCATTACAGCTACCACCCGCATGCAGCAGAAAATGAAAACGAAGCCTTCTTCCTGCGCATCAGTGGAGCGGGTGATTTCCGCTATGAAGGCGCTGATCTGGGTATTCTGATTACCCGCGGCCGCTTGATGGATGATGACTTCCAGCTCAATGACCGGGCCAAGGCCTGGATAGACGGGATTCGTCAGCAATACACCGGGCAAGCACTGCAAGACCCTGTGGTGGAGGAAGTTGCCGTCAGCCATGCTATCGGCGGTGGCAACTTCAAGATCCTGTGATGATGGATGGCCATCATGCTGCAGGCTCGGCGCTGGATGGCGAACTGAACAAGGCATTGACGTTTCGCGTCGTTCACGAGCCAATGGCAGGGCCAAAATGGCAGTCGCTGTTCGAGTACCACTGGCCGGCTTATCGGCCCTGGTACCTGACTGAAGGTGAGCGTGAGCGCCCCTCTTATCTGGAGTGCTACAACGCCCTGCGTCACCATATGCCGGAGCTGCTGGGGACCTACAACACCCTGTGCGAGCTGGCCGGGGGCGGCGATCTTTCATCGCGGCTGTTAAGCCTGTATCGGCCACCGCCGTACATCACCGGTTGCTCTCAGGCGGTGCTGGCAAGTCCACAGTCAACCGTGCTGGCACGTAATTACGATTACCCGCCAGAGCTTTGCGAGGGCACTATTCTCTACACCTGCTGGAACCAGCGTCAGGTGATTGCCATGTCGGATTGCCTGTGGGGCGTACTGGACGGCATGAATGATGCGGGGCTTGCCGTCTCACTGGCTTTTGGCGGGCGTAAGGTGGTGGGTGAGGGTTTCGGTGCTCCGATTATTCTGCGTTACATTCTGGAGTTCTGCGCCACTGTACCCGAAGCGGCGGCTGTACTGAAAAGGGTGCCGACGCATATGGCCTATAACATCACGGTAGCCGATGCCGCCGGACGCTACGTGACTGCCATGATCGCGCCGGATCGGCCTGCCAGTATCAAGCGGGTCGCCGTGGCCACTAATCATCAGAAGAAGATTGAATGGTATGCCCACGCACTGGCCTCGGAAACCCTGATTCGCGAACGTCAGTTATCCATTCTGGTGGATGATGACGCCACCACGGATGAGCGCCTGATTGCGGCCTTTTCAGCGCCTCCGCTGTTTCGCCATGATTATCGGCGGGGCCTGGGTACGGTATACACGTCTGTCTACCGTCCCAACGAAGGGAAAACCGAATTTCGTTGGCCTGGCAAGGTGTTGAGCCTGGGTTTCGATAGCTTTCCTGAAGAGCAGTTCACCGTACATTACGCATCTCGTGGCCTATATGGTTGACTCAATAGCGGATCGGATAGCTGAGTGAAAGGCAGCGTAGCCGCAACCCGTGTTTCTTTCCGATAAATACCGACAATGGATGGGTGTCGTTATGCCAGAAAACAATACTACTGAAACTCCCTATACCGCTTTGGGTTTTTATCACAAGATTTCCCAGCTGCGTGCCGATACCTGGAATGCCCTCAAGCGTGATCTGGGGATTCTGATTCGGCTGGAAGAGGAAAACCGGGTCAAGAATCTGGTCAAGTCGATTGAGATCAAGCTGACGCGCCTGGAAATCATTGAGGACTACCACGCCTTCCCCTCCAAGGAAGATTTTCGTCACCTGTGGACACTCTTCCAGCGCGGTGAATACACCATGCTGGACAAGGTGGTCAGGCGCCTGGTGCGGGCCCTGATCAGCGAGTCCTACCGTCGGCGCAACGTTGATCTCTCCGAGACGGATGCAGGCGCCGAGGATATGGAAAATCGCGATGCCCTCAATCAGCTGCGCCGTGGGCATCCTGCCTCCAACAGTTCGGCCCAGCCGTACTTTGAGCTTCTGGTGGTGGATAACCTGTCCAATCAGGAAGAAGAGGTGGTGCGCGAAGCCTTTCATAACATGCGCCGCCCCGAAGACCGCTTTGTTTACGACGTAGTAACGGTCAAAAGCTTTGAAGATGCCCTGATTGCGATTCTGGTGAACCCCAATATCCAGGCGTGCCTGATCCGCTACGAGTTTCCCTATAAATCCAAGTACAACCTCAGCGCGCTGCGCAACTACCTGGAAGGCCTGTCAGAGAATGAGTTGGCCAACCATAGCGAAGCCGAGCGCAACATCCTGCTCAGTTCGATGATTCACGAGCTGCGCCCGGAAATTGATCAGTTCCTGGTCACCAGCGGCGATGTGGAAGCCACGGCAAGCCGTGATATCAAACACTTCAATCGGATCTTCTATCGCGAAACCGATTATATCGAGCAGCATCATACGATCCTGCGCGCCATTGATAACCGCTATCGCACGCCGTTTTTTGATGCCCTGCGTGAATACAGTAAAAAGCCCACTGGCGTTTTTCACGCCATGCCTATTTCCCGAGGCAAGTCGGTCACCCGTTCCCACTGGGCGGGGCATATGATCGATTTTTACGGTATCAATATTTTTCTGGCCGAAACCTCAGCGACGTCCGGCGGGCTGGATTCTTTACTGCAGCCGTATGGGCCGATCAAGAAAGCCCAGGAATATGCCGCCCGGGCCTTTGGTGCGCGAAGCAGTTTCTTTGTCACCAACGGCACCTCGACGGCCAACAAGATCGTCGTGCAGGCGTTGATCAAACCCCGCGACATTGTGCTGGTTGACCGGGACTGCCACAAATCCCACCACTACGGCATGGTGCTGGCCGGTGCCCACGTCAGTTATCTGGATTCCTATCCGCTTAACGACTACTCCATGTACGGGGCCGTGCCGCTGCGCGAGATCAAGAAAACCCTGCTGGCTTACAAGCGTTCCGGCCAGCTGCATAAGGTCAAGATGCTGTTGCTGACCAACTGCACCTTTGATGGCATTGTCTATAACGTGCGCCGGGTGATGGAAGAGTGCCTGGCCATCAAGCCGGATCTGATCTTTCTGTGGGATGAAGCCTGGTTTGCCTTTGCCGGCTTTAACCCGACTTACCGCCCGCGTACGGCGATGAATGCCGCCCGAACCTTGCGTAACCGTTACCGCAGCGAAGAGTACCGCGAGGAATACGCCGCCTGGAAGGCCGAGTTTGATCAGCTTGACCCTGAAGATGAGGCAACCTGGCTGGATCAGCGTCTGATGCCGGACCCGGATAAAGTGCGTATCCGCACCTATGCGACCCATTCGACTCATAAGACGCTGACCTCCTTGCGCCAGGGGTCGATGATCCATATCTGGGATCAGGATTACCGCCAGAAAGTGGAGTCCGCTTTCCACGAAGCCTATATGACCCACACCTCAACGTCGCCCAACTATCAGATTGTGGCCTCGCTGGATGTCGGGCGTATGCAGGCGGAGATGGAGGGCTTTGAGCTGGTGCATTCCCAGGTGGAAACCGCGCTGTCCCTGCGCGAGCAGCTTTACACCCATCCGCTGCTGCAGAAATACTTCCGTGTGCTCAAGAACAGCGACATGGTGCCTGCCGCCTACCGGGAATCCGAGGTGGAGTCCTTCTATGACCCCGTCACCGGCTGGAACAAGATGGAAGAAGCCTGGGCGCGGGATGAGTTTGTGGTCGATCCCACCCGTATCACTATCGCCATCGGCAACACCGGGGTGGATGGCGATACTTTCAAGAATGAATACCTGATGAACAAGTACGGTATTCAGATCAACAAGACCTCACGCAATACCGTGCTGTTCATGACCAATATCGGCACCACGCGCGGCTCGATTGCCTACCTGCTCGACGTACTGTTGAAGCTGGCCAAGGAGTTCGACTACCAGCTGGAAGACAGCAGCCGACCCGAGCGCACGATCATCGAAAATCAGGTGCACTCCCTGAACCATGATCTGCCGCCGCTACCGGACTTCAGCCGCTTCCACGATGCCTTCCGGCCCAGCACCGAAACCTCACAGGGGGATATCCGCTGCGCCTATTTCCTTAGCTACGATGAGGAAAATACCGAGTACCTGCGCTTTGACAACGGCAAGCTTCAGGCCCAGATGCGTGACGGGCGCGATGTGGTATCAGCGAGTTTCGTGATTCCCTATCCGCCCGGCTTCCCGGTACTGGTGCCGGGCCAGGTCATCAGTGAAGAAATTATTCACTTCCTGCAGGCACTGGATGTGACGGAAATCCATGGCTACAGGCCTGAACTGGGCCTGGTGGTATTTACTGAAGAAGCGCTGATCAACCCAGCAGCAGGCTGATAACAGCGGATGAGGGGCTACAGGCACCAAAAAAACACCATGTAAAGCCGCCTGCCACAAAAACGCCATCTTTAACAGGCGCTTTCAAAAGCACTTCGTGCGACTTATGGCGTACTCTGAGCACATAAAATCGCCAACGGCCATTCGGCCGTTGAGCTTTTTACATCGTGAATCAATGATGCAGCGCCGTGGTTAATGCCACGGCGTGGCCGCTCAGGGAGGTTTTTCATGTCAGCACTGACTGCAATCCACGCTATTACACTGGCCGAGCGCCTGGAAGACCCGCGCCTGTTCCGTCAGTATGCCTATATCGACGGTAAGTGGACTCATGGCCATCGGGAAGAAGCGGTGACCAACCCAGCGACGGGGAAGTTCTGGGCCATATCCCTTTGCTGGATGCCAGCCAGATCACTGCTGCCGTTGATGCCGCCGAGTCCGCCTTCGTTCACTGGCGTGCGATGCGTGCCGATGAGCGCTGCGAGCGCCTGTTAGCCTGGTATGACCTGCTTCAAGCCAACCGTGAAGATCTGGCTACCATCATGACCCTGGAGCAGGGCAAGCCGATGCCGGACGCCCGGGGTGAGGTCGAGTACGGCGCCAGCTTTGTGCGCTGGTTTGCTGAAGAAGGCAAGCGCACCTATGGCGAAACCATTCCCAGCCATATTCCCAATGCGTCCCTGGGCACTATCAAGGAGCCTGTGGGCATTGCCGCGCTGATTACGCCCTGGAACTTCCCGCTGGCGATGATTACCCGCAAAGCAGCCGCTGCCCTGGCCGCAGGCTGCCCAGTAATCGTCAAGCCCGCCAACGAGACTCCGTTTTCTGCCCTGGCACTGGCAGAGCTGGCCGAGCGCGCGGGTATCCCCAAAGGCATCTTCAATGTGGTGCTGGGCGAGCCGGCTGAAGTCTCCAAGATCCTGTGCGCCGAGCCGCGCATCAAGGCGCTGTCCTTTACCGGTTCCACTCGGGTAGGTCGCCTGTTGATGGAGCAGAGCGCTGGCACCGTCAAGCGCCTGTCGCTGGAACTGGGTGGCAATGCGCCCTTTATTGTTGGCCCGGATATGGACCCGAAAGAAGCCGCCTACGCTGCCGTGGATGCCAAGTTCCAGACTTCAGGCCAGGATTGCCTTGCGGCCAACCGTATTCTGGTTCACGAATCCATCCACGATGAATTCGTCGAGCAGTTTGCCGAGCGCATGGCCGCTCTGACGGTGGGCAACGGTATGGAGAGTGAAGTTGATCTTGGCCCGCTGATTCATCGCCAGGCAGTGGAAAAAGCCAGCGCAATCGTCGATGATGCCATTGCCCGCGGGGCGACTTTGGTAGCGGGTGACCAAAGCCAGGCGCCGGGTGAGAACTTCTTTATGCCGGTCATGCTGACTCAGGTAACCCCGGACATGCAGGTATGGCGGGAAGAAAACTTCGCCCCTGTTGCCGGTATCACCGCCTACAGCGATGATGATGAAGTCATCGAACTGGCCAACGATACCGAATATGGCCTGGCTGCCTACGTCTATACCCATGATATCCGCCGCATTTGGAAGCTGATGCGCGCACTTGAATACGGCATGGTCAGCGTCAATTCGGTCAAGATGACAGGCCCACCCGTGCCTTTCGGTGGCGTCAAGCAGTCTGGCCTTGGTCGTGAAGGCGGGGCAACCGGTATAGATGAATATCTGGAAACCAAATACTACTGCCTGGGCGCCTTGGGGTCAGTGTCAGGAAGTTGATTCCAGACGCTTAACGTCTGACAGGCACCGCCTGACTAAGGTGGTGCCTTAATCTATAAACATTCTCCTCATAGACCCGTCATGGAAGAGGAGACATCATCGAAACAGAGAGTACGCTATGAGCTTGCATCAGGATTTGATTGAACGTGACCGCAAGGTGACCTTCCACTCTTCTACCCACCTGCGTGATTTCGCCCACGGCGATGCGCCGGGCCGTGTTATCACCGGGGGTAAAGGCATCAATATCGTCGACAAGGATGGCCGTGAGTTCATCGATGGCTTTGCTGGCCTTTACTGCGTCAACATTGGCTATGGCCGCACCGAAGTCGCGGAAGCGATTTACAAGCAGGCGCTGGAAATTTCCTACTACCACACCTATGTAGGCCACTCCAACGAGCCGCAGATCGAGCTTTCCGAGCGCATCATCAAGGCCGCTGGCATGAATATGTCCAAGGTCTATTACGGTATGTCCGGTTCTGATGCCAACGAAACCCAGCTCAAGATCGTACGTTACTACAACAACGTACTGGGCCGTCCGCAGAAGAAGAAGGTCATCTCGCGGATGCGTGGCTACCACGGTTCCGGTATTGCCTCCGGCTCGCTGACTGGCTTGAAGGCGTTCCATGACAAGTTTGACCTGCCGATTGACACCATTCGTCACACGGAAGCGCCTTATTACTATCACCGTGCGGCGGAGCAGCACGGTATGACCGAGCGTGAGTTCTCCTCGTTCTGCGCGGAAAAGCTCGAAGCCATGATTCTTGAAGAAGGCCCGGATACCGTTGCTGCCTTTATCGGCGAGCCAGTGCTCGGCACCGGTGGTATCGTGCCGCCGCCGGAAGGCTACTGGGAAGGTATTCAGGCAGTGTTGGCCAAGTACGATATTCTGCTGATTGCCGATGAAGTGGTCTGCGGCTTTGGCCGTACCGGCTCCGAGTTCGGTAGCCACCACTACAACATGCAGCCGGATCTGATCACTATCGCCAAAGGCCTGACCAGCGCTTATCAGCCGCTGTCCGGGGTGATTGTTGGCGATAAAGTCTGGAAAGTGCTGGAGCAGGGCACCGGCGAATTCGGCCCGTTCGGCCACGGTTGGACCTATTCCGGCCACGCCCTGGGCTGCGCCGCTGGCTTGGCCAATCTGGATATCATTGAGCGCGAGAACCTGGTGGGCAACGCCGCGGATACCGGCGCCTACTTCCAGCAGCAGCTCAAGGCGACTTTTGAGGGTCACCCCTTGATTGGTGATGTGCGCGGCGTTGGCCTGATGGCCGCATTGGAGTTCTCACCCGATGCCAAGCAGCGCCTGCACTTTGACCCGGCTCTGAAAGTCGGCCCACGGGTATCGGCAGCAGCACTGGAAGAAAACCTGATTGCGCGCGCCATGCCGCAGGGTGACATTCTCGGCTTTGCTCCGCCGCTGACCATCAACCGCGCCGAAGTGGATGAAATGATCAGCCGCGCCAAGCGTGCCGTGGATAACGTCGCCGACGAACTGGTACGTTCCGGTGATCTGAGCAAAGGCGAGAAGGAAGAAGTGCTGGCGGTATAAGCCACACGTTTTCAGTCTTGTTTTCCTCAACGCCGCTACCTGGCATACCAGGCAGCGGCGTTGTTTTTTGGGTCGCTGGAGATTGTGCAGCGGGGGATGGTGTTATATCTATTAACTCAGGTAACGTGACAGCTCATAACAACAGGAGTGAAAAGTATGCACCCCGTTATTGCCTTTGATGTGTACGGCACCCTGATTGACACCCAGGGTGTGACCGCCGAGCTTGAAAAGCGCCTGGGTGAGCCTGGTAAAGCCGTCGAATTTGCCCGCCGCTGGCGATAAACAGCTGGAGTACAGCTTTCGTCATACCCTGATGGGGCATTACCTGCCTTTTGGACAATGTACCCGCGAAGCGCTGATTTTTACCGACCGAGCATTACAGACAGGGCTGACAGATAATGATTACTACCACCTGATGGCCGTGTATGCCGAGCTGCCCGCCTTTCCCGACGCCGCGCCTGCCCTGCAAAGCCTGAAAGCGGCCGGTGTGCGCTGTGTGGCTTTTTCCAACGGCACCCGGGAGGCCGTCAGTCAGCTGCTTGAAAGTAGCGGCCTGGGTGAATTCATGGATGACATTATCAGCGTCGACGAAGTAAAACGCTTTAAACCCGACCCAGCGGTTTACACCCACCTGCGCACCCGGTTGGAATCCCGCCCTGAAAATACCTGGCTGATTTCCAGCAACGCCTTTGACGTCATCGGGGCGACCCATGCCGGATTACGCAGCGCCTGGGTACGTCGCCATGCGGATGCGCCGTTCGACCCCTGGGGGATTGAGCCGGATATGACAGTCATGGACTTGCAGGCGCTAACGGAACGTTTACTGGCATAGGCCCTAGTGGTGTAGCCGAAACCGCAGCGGGCGAGTAAGCTGCCACTTCTTATTGATATCTATAAAGAGCGCTAAAATGTCAAAAAAGATCTATTGTATTGCCAGTTTCAAACCCAAGCCCGGCAAGGAAGAAGCCGTATTCAAGGCGCTGCAGGCACTGGAACCTAACACCCGACGTGAAGATGCCTGCCTGCAGTACACTGTGACCCGCCAGATTGATAACCCCTTTGCCCAGGGCAGCAGCTACCCGATTGTCTTTCACGAAATCTGGGCCAGCCGAGAAGAATTTGAAGCGCACTGCCAGCGCAGCGAGATTCAGGACTTTTTGCCCGCCATGTGGAAGCCGAAGACGGTGATATTGAAGATGCCAATGTGTGTGTCTACACCGATGAACCCTGGAACTTTGACGCGCCCAAGGTCTGAACGGTAATAACACTAATGGAGCTGGGCTGAACCCGATACTGGTTAGGCTTCATTCATCAACAGCCGCACCCCACGCCGATGATGGTGCGGGATGGTCATAAGCAGCGTTACGAGCACGTCGTCTGGCCTGGGTACGCATTAGATAGATCAGGCCGCCGCCATAAAGTAGGCATAGCCCTACAAGTATGGCGACTTCGCGCCCCAGGCTGGCCAGTGGAGCGCCCAGCTGATTAAGTGCCAGAAACCCCTGGATGCCGGGCTTGGCCGGTATCAGCAGGGTCAGGTAGTCAAGCCAGGCCGGCAGGTTTTCAGCTGGCCAGGCAAAGCCGGCGGTAAATACGATGGGCAGTGAGGTTACCAGCACAATGACGGTCACCAGCTCTGGCCGGGGTAACAGGGCGCCCAGCCAGAGAGCAAACAGGCAGGTGGTGGTAAAGAATAGCAGGCTGAACAGCAACAGCGCCCAGGGCGATGCCTGATGGGGTATGCCGTACAGCTGGAAGAAGAAACCAAAGTAAAGCATGGCAAACAGCAGGTAGATCAGCACAAAGGTCATCACCCTGAGGGGCAGCGCCAGATGTAACGGCGCTGCTGGCCTGCCAAGAAAGCGCCGGGCGCGATCCTTGATGGTCACGCTGCCCGCCGCAATCAGTAACGTCTGGTGCAGAATCAATACAAATACCGCCGGAACAATATAGTTGACATAGCCGGAGGTCGGATTAAAGGCCGGTTTGCTGATCAGTCGCACGGGCATGACCTGGCCGGGAATCTGCGCCGCACTTTCGCCCTTCATCAGGCTGGCGACTATCTGGGTTTCAACGCTGAGCGTGGTCGCCGCCGTCAACAGGCCCTCGACCACGTTACCGTAAATCAGGAAATAGCTGGCATCTCCGGCAAAGGACAGGCTGGTCGGGCGGCCGCGATACACATCACGCTCGAAGTTGCTGGGAATCACCAGCAGGCCGTGTACCGCATTATTGGCCAGCAGGGCTTCAGCTTCCAGCATGCTGTCTGGCCGTGCCGCCACCCGGATCTGGGGCGTGGCATCTGCCATACGTATCAGTTTGCGCGCCAAATGGGTACGGTCGTGGTCGATGACGGCGATGGCCTGCTCGCCGGGTACGCTCTTCTGATACGGCAGCGGGTAAAGCACCGCATAGAATAATAGACCACCGACAATCACCAGCAGCACGGCGCGGTCGGTGAAGATATTGGCCAGTTCTGCCTGAAAGGCCTGCCAGAGAGCTTGTGGTGGAGTAGGCGCCCGTTTCATGACGGCACCTCTTCAGCAGGGTCTATCGCCATCTGTTGGGGTAGGGCAGGAATAGCCAGCGCCAGCGGAACCAGAAACACCAGCAAAGCGGCTAATGGCAGCGCCAGAGTCTGCAGGGAAGCGCCGTGATCCGCGACTGCTACCTGCAACTCCATATAGTGGGTTGACGGCATCAGATTGCCCCACCAGCGGGCCAGCATGTTCATGTCGCCACGCGGGAAGGTCATGCCCATAAAGGCAAAGGCCGGGGCGAGGTAGGCGGCACACAGACTCAGCGCCCGCACCTTGTTGGCCACCAGGGAGAGAATCAGCGTGGCCATGCTTTGCACCGCCATTACCATTAGCGCCATACCGGCCACCAGCCAGAGAATATTGCCTTCCGGCCGCCAACCGAGAAAGACTGAAAACATTCCCAGCATGATCAACCCCTGGAGCCAGAGGATCAGTGAAAGGGGTGCCATCAACTGCCAGAGGGCTCGGCTGCGCGCGGCAAAACCGGCTGGCAAGCTGGCCTGCTCCAGGCGCCAGGACAGCGTCAGTACAGTGGCCACCACAATCAGGATCTGCCAGAGCGCGGGCATGATAGAGGTCACCAGAAACAGCGCATAGCTCATGCCGGCATTGTAAAGCGCGGTGATCTGCGGGCGCACCGGCGCCGCTGCAGCGATGGCATCCGGCAGCGAGTAGCCGCGCCCTAAGCGCAATGCCACGCCTGCCTTAGCCGAAAAGCTGAAATTGGCCTGAGTCAACGCTGAGGCAATAAACTTGCCTGCCAGCAGGTACTGGCTGTTGTAGAAAGCCACGCTTTCCGGGCTGATCGAAAGACGCAGCTCGCGGCCAAATTCCGGCGGCACAATCACCAGCGCCAGAATATCACCGCGCTGCAACGCCGCTGAGCCCTCGTAAGCAGAAGGGTAAGGGTGATACAGCGCCAATGCGGGGCTGGCGTCCAGGTGGCGAAGATAGGCGCGTGATTCCGTGCTGTGGTCAAGATCCACCACGCCCACCGGCAGCGATTTAGGGGTGCCGGAGGCAAACAGGGCGATAAACATCAGCGTCAGCAGCGGCGGTAACCACACCGCCAGCGCCAGTAACCAGGGTTGGCAGCGTAACGCCTGCCAGCCATCAAGTCGGATGGGCTTCATCCGTCAGCTTCCGGCAGCTCTAACAGCAGGCTCATGCCTGCGCGCAAGCCGTCCACAGGCTCGAGCGGGTGCATTTCCACCTCAAAGGTGCGCATATCAAACCCACGCCCCGGCACGGTGGCCCGCCAGGTGGCGTAATCTCCCAGAGCGGCGATATGGCGAACTTCAAAGCGGGCCTGCCGGTCAAGGGCGGGAATATACAGGGCAAATTCAGCGCCCTCCTGAAAGCGCTGTAACAAGTCTTCGCGCACATGGAACAGCCCCCAGGCTTCTTCCAGGTCTGTAATCATCACCACGGGAAAGCCCTGGGGCACCAGTTCGCCGCTGTTCAGCAGCACATTGCTGACGACCCCGGCGTGATGGGCATAGCCTTTAGTGTCTTCCAGCAGCTCATTGATTTCATCGCGCAGACTGGTGGTGATCTCTGTGCCTGCCTGAGTGGCGGTTCGCGCTTCTTCACGGGGGCCGGCTTCGGCCAGACGCAGAATTTCACCGGCGGTGATGCGGGTCTGCTCGGCCACACGCAGCAGGGTGAAGCTTTCATCCAGACGCTGGCGAGCCACTACGCCTTCTTCTACCAGTACCCGTAGGCGCTCATAGGTGGTGCGCGCCATGGCTTCGGCGCTCCTGGCTTTTTCGAACTCACTGCGGGCAGCAGCGATCTTTTCTTCACGGGTGCCGCCTTCCACCGCCTGGGCAATCGAGCGGCTGATGGTGTCCAGGGCATCCACCTGGGTCAGCTTGGCTTCAAGCTCCGGGCTATCAATCCGAAACACCACATCGCCAACCTGAACGCGGTCGCCACGGCGCACCTCTATCTCGGCCAGCCGCCCCGGTACCTTGGAGCCAACCATATACTGGTGAGCTTCCACCTGCCCCTGCAGGCGCAAAGGTGGAGAACTATAAGTGCGCCAGAACACCACGGCTACCGTGACAGCGACAATCGCCAGTACAGCCAGAATAAGCAGTCTGCGCGGGGTTACTGAACGTTGGGTCACGGAATCTGATCTCCTTCATTGAGATAGGTGAAAAACGCATCCTGCTGGCCGGAAAGGTTCAAAAGGCGGGCAAAGGAGAGGACAAACCGGAACGCGGCGGCATCGCGACGGGTATGGGTGGTCGAGAGAAAGGTCTGGGCATCAATTACATCGAGCGCGCGCCCCAGGCCTTCTGAAAATGCCAGTTGCTGCAGGCGCAGGCTTTCTTTCGCCAGATTGACGGTGCTGGCCAGATCCTGATACTCCGCCAATGCCTGATGGGCCTCGCGGTACTGCTGATCCAGCAGCAGCCCGAGCTTGCGCGCTGCGCCGCGTTGGCGGTAGCCCAACTCGGAAACTGTGCTGACCGCTGCCTGAAGCTTGCCGCTGCGGCCACTGCGGTCAAGTAACGGCATGCGAACTCCCACACCGACCAACCAGTCGGGGGTCAGGTCGCTGGCCAATGAGTCGTTTTCGTACAGGTTAACGCTACCGTAGACAAATACATCCGGTTGGTACTCACTGCGCCGAGCGTCTACCACGCTTTCGGCCTGTGCCTGGGTGGTAGCCAGCAGGCGCAGAACGGGATGGTCGGCAAGCCCTGCCTGAAAGTGCTCAATGGGCGGCAGTGATTCCAGAGTGAACAGCAGCGATGCAGGTGAGGGTGACGATGTACCCTGGTAATGAACCAATGAGCCAAGCGCCTGTTGAGCGCTATCCCGCTGTTCCTGCACGGCACGGGTGGTGATGCGTGAACGGTCGTAAGCGGCTTCGGCGGCCAGGCGTTCAACCCGGGCAATCTGGTACTGGTTTTCCAGCGAACGGGCGGAGCGGAAGTGCTGGCCAAGGGTTTCTTCCGCCTGCTGCTGGGTGGCCAGTGCCCGCTGGGCCATCACCAGGCCGTAATACACGCTGACCAGCTCGATAAAGCGTTCACGATAAATCTCTTCAAGCAGCAGGTCGGCTTTGCGTTCTTCCAGGCTCAGTAAATCCCTGGCGGCGGTAATCTTACCGCCGGTATAAACCGGCCAGAACATGGCCAGCGAACTGCGTGCAATATGTCGCTCGGTGACCGGTGTGGTGAAGGCGTCAGGGCCGCCAGCCAGGCCAACCAGGGCTTGCCCGGGCAGGGTGTTGGATACGCTGCTCAGCGGGTTGAGCGCCAGAGCGTCAAGCTCAATCTCACTGTCCAGATAGGTGTAGGAGCCAATCAGATCAAGCTGTGGCATCAGCAAGTTGTCGCGGGTTGATAGCAAGGCGGCTGCCCGCTCCTGAGCCGCTTGCCCCGCCGCGACCTCGTCGTTGAGGGTGCGCACCTGCTGCCAGGCCTGTTCCAGAGTTAACGCAGAGGCCTGAAGAGGCACGGCAGACAAGACAAACAACAGGGATATCCCTATTCCACTGACGGTATTCTTCACGCGTTTTTCCTGTTTTGAGCCGTTATCTTTTTTAGCTTAGACCATAGCGTCCCGCTTATGTAAGCAAAATGTATATTCCTGTTGGCCTAGTGAAATCTGTATCTTGGTATATAGTTAATACATATGGCCTATTGTAATTATGTAGTCATTCCTGCGTTTGGAATTAATTTGTTCAGTCTTCGCTTATAAGTATTTTATTCATATAAAGGATGTTTGCATGTCCTATGCCCGTTCAGTGTTTACCCCACTTTCCCAAAGTCAGCCAGCGCTAGGGCATCACCATGGCGCCTGCTGCTGCGGTTCGCCTGTGCTACAGCAGTTTCATAACCGGGTGATGGCAGAGATCACCCGGCGGCAGATGCTGGGCGGAACGGCTGCGGTCATGGCTATGTTCGCGGGGCTGCATACGCCCTTTGCGGTGGGCCAGCAGCCGGAGCAGCGAGATGGGCCCATGCTGTTGACCAATCTGAAGCTGTTTGATGGCACCGGCGGCGCCTTGCAGGAAGGCATGGCGGTCAGGGTGGAAGGTGGCAAGATCACCGCCATTCTGCCTGCCGGGGGAAGCCGGAGAGGCTGATGTGATTGACTGCGGTGGGCGGGTATTGATGCCCGGCCTGATTGATGCCCATTGGCATACCACGCTGGCGGCGATTTCCCAGGTGGAAGCCATGACCGCTGATATCGGCTATGTGCATCTGGTGGCGGCTCGGGAAGCTGAGCGCACCCTGATGCGCGGGGTGACTTCGGTGCGTGATGTGGGCGGGCCTTCCTTTGCGCTTAAGCGCGCCATTGATAACGGCGTGGCGGTTGGGCCGCGTATCTTTCCGGCCGGTGCGATGATCTCCCAGACTTCTGGGCATGGCGATTTCCGTATGCGCCATGAAGTACCCCGTGGTACTACAACGCCGCTGAGCGAAGCCGAGCGTCAGGGCGTTGCCATGATTGCCGATGGTGAAGTGGAGGTATTACGCCGTACCCGTGAGCAGCTGATGCTCGGGGCCTCGCAGATCAAGCTGATGGCCGGTGGCGGCGTGGCGTCATCCTATGACCCCCTGGACAGCACCCAGTTTACCGAGCGTGAACTGCGCGCAGCGGTAGAGGCGGCAGACGACTGGGGCACCTACGTCATGGTGCATGTGTATACCTCCAAGGGAATTCAGCGTTCGCTGCGGGCAGGTGTCAAGTCGATCGAGCATGGCCAACTGGCGGATGAAGACAGTGTGCGCATGATGGCCGACCACGATGCCTGGTGGAGCCTGCAGCCCTTTCTGCAGGATGAAGATTCCAACGTCTACCCGGATGCCGCGCGCCGCGAATCCCAGCGCCAGGTGGCGGAAGGCACGCTGCGCGCCTACGAAATGGCCCAGCGTTTCAACGTCAAGACCGCCTGGGGAACCGATATTCTCTTTAACCCCAAGAACACCCCTAACCAGCTGCGCCACCTGGCCAAGCTGACGCGCTTTTACGACCCGCTGACGGCGCTGGCCATGGCCACCGGGCGCAACGGCGAACTGTTGGCGCTTTCCGGCCCACGTAACCCTTACCCCGGCGTGCTGGGCAAGATAGAAGAAGGTGCACTGGCTGACCTGCTGCTGGTGGATGGCGATCCGAGTCAGAATCTGGACTTCCTGCATGACCCTGAAGGCAACCTGACCATGATCATGAAAGGAGGGCGCATCTATAAAGACCAGCGCTAGGGTCTGTTGACGTTTCATCGCGAACCGCGTTGCTGCGCCAAAGGGCGTCATGCAAGGCGCGACACGACGGCAATGGTGGTGCCCTTACCGAGTGGCGCAACGCCGCATGGCGTTCTTTGGTGCGCAACCCGAAGGGACAGGGCCCTTTTGGCACAGCCCTGCGTTGTTCGTCGCTAATTGGGAACCACCCAACCACGCTCCTCACGCCTTGTTCTGCACCAAAAGGGCCTCTGTCGCGGCCGTGATGAAACGTCAACAGACCCTAAATCAGCGCTATTGTTTGTTTGATAAAACGAGCTATTAAAAGGAGTTAATATGAGTATGCAATGGAATAAACCTTGCGCCGCTGCTGCCCTGTTTCTGTCGGCTATGAGCGCTACCGCTTTGGCAGCGGACTTCCCCAGTGCAGCGGAAAGTGACCCGGCACGCCTGGGCTGGATGGTCGGTTCACCGCCTCCTGAAGAGCGTATGATCCGCTTTGCGGATGGCAGTTATTTCCAGTTTCCTGCCATGCGCTGGAGCGTCGCCCACTTTCGCCAGCTGATGCCTACGGTCAATGTATCCCGTGGGCTGTCAGCGCCGGGCAGCCTGGATAAGCGGCTGGATGAAGGTATCGATGACCTGACGTTTACACCGACGCAATCAGATACCCCCATGACCTGGGCGCAATCCCTGCAGGAAAATTATACCGATGGCATTGTCGTGCTACATCAGGGCGATATTGTCTATGAACGCTATTTTGGTGTTATGAAACCGGAAGGCCAGCATGGCGCCATGTCGGTGACCAAAACCTTTATCGGCACCCTGGCCGCTCAGCTGGTGGCAGAAGGTAAGCTTGACCCAGCGCGCAGTGTGGCAAGCTATGTGCCTGAACTGGCTGCGTCCGCCTTTGGCTCGGCCACGCTGCGCCAGTTGATGGACATGACCACGGGTATCCGCTTCAGCGAAGATTATTCTGACCCCAATGCCGACGTCTGGGCCCACGCGGCGGCGGGTAATCCGCTGCCCAAACCCGAAGGCTATACTGGCCCGCGTTCCTACTATGAATTTCTGCAAACCGTGCAGTCTGAAGGCGAGCACGGCGAGGCTTTTCACTATCGTACAGCTAACACCGATGCCCTGGGCTGGGTGCTGGCCCGCGTGACGGGGCGCACGGTGGCTGAGCTGCTTAGCGAGAAAGTCTGGCGTCATCTGGGTGCCGAGCAGGATGCCTATATGAGCGTTGACTCCACCGGCACTCCTTTTGCAGGCGGTGGGCTTAACCTTGGCCTGCGGGATCTGGCGCGCTTTGGTGAGATGGTGCGCCAACAGGGCCGCTATAACGGCCAGCAGATCCTCGCTCCCGAAGTGGTTGAGGATATTCGCGCCGGAGGCAGTCAAGAGGCCTTTGCCAAGGCGGGCTACGCCCAGCTGGATGGCTGGAGTTACCGCAACATGTGGTGGGTAACTCACAACCCGCAGGGGGCCTTTATGGCCCGAGGCGTTCATGGTCAGGCGTTGTATATTGACCCCACAGCAGAGATGGTGATTGCCCGTTTTGCCAGCCACCCGGTATCAGCTAATGCTGCCAACGATGCCACCACGTTACCCGCCTTTAATGCCGTTGCCCGTTATCTGATGGAGGCTGAAGCGCCTCAGTAAGGTTTTGGTTTTAAACACAGCAGCTGTCATCGCCAACCCCTCAATTGAGGGGGTTGGCGTTTCTGCGCTGGCTGGGGAGTGGGTGAGTCAGCACTACTATCAAGAAACAATGTTATTCACAGGGTCTGCCCGCCAATTTTTTCGACGTCGGAAGGCCTTTCTATGTACTTTTTGTACTCGTTGCCATGGGATGTCTATGACATCGGAGTAATCATCTATAGTGAATCTGGAATGCTTAATAAAACCTTAATGTTGAAAGACGATATCGACTTGGCAAAGTCAGGGGTCAATAACAATAAAAGGAGTTCTGCCATGAATAGTTCTTCCATAGATGGTTATGCGATGAACAGCTCTGATGTGAACAGCTCTGCAACAGATTCGCCAGAAACAGCTAACTCGCCAACAGGGGGCATCCGACACTGGCGGGCATGGCGAAGAAACTACCTCCGCCGCCTCTCAACAACCGCCGATAACCAAGATCTATATCAACTCAGTGGGTATGGATCGACCTAAATCCTGGTTGTTGGCAGGTGTGGAAGATTTCCGCCGGGCGCCGGTTGTCAGCCTGTCTTACGGGATCTTCTGGGTGGGGCTGAGTCTTGCCGTGACTGCAGGTGCGGTGACCATGGGGTTCTGGCACGTACTGCTGCCGCTGATCGCTGGCTTTATGTTCATCGGCCCGCTGGTGGCGGTAGGTACTTATGGCGTTAGCCAGGCAATTGAGCGCGGGCAAACGCCTCATCTGGGGCATGCCCTGGGTTGCTGGCGGCCACATGCTGGCCAGCTGGCAATGATGGGTCTGATGATGATGATCTTCTTTCTGGCCTGGATTCGGCTGGCAACACTTTTGTTCGCGCTGTTCTTCGGCATGAACGTACCCAACGTCGATACGATCTATCTGGCGCTGTTTACTACCCTGCAGGGGCTGACCATGCTGGCGGTGGGAACGGCCATTGGCGGCGTCCTGGCTTTTGGCGCCTTTACTATCAGCGTGGTGGCCATTCCTACCCTGATGGATCGCGACCTCACCTTTATGGAAGGCATTGAAGCCAGTATCCGCAGTGTTGCCCATAACTTCCGCCCGATGCTGCTGTGGGCCGCCATCCTGACGGGCTGTGTGGTCGCGGGTGTGCTGACCTTTTATATCGGGCTGGCACTGGTGCTGCCGGTACTCGGCTATGCCAGCTGGCATGCTTATGAAGACCTGGTGCGCTTTGACGAACCTGCAAAATCCTGAAACAGGCATCCTGGGGCGTGGGGAGCGCCCCCAGGGTGATTGACTCAAAAACTCTAAGGAGACCTGCAAAACCTTAACGCTATTTATTTTCTGGCTGCACTTCCTGACTGATAACAACAAGAGGGGGAATTGATGAGCCGACTTACCTGGGCCGCCCTGGGCGCCGCGTCTCAGCCGTTTTTAACGGCTACCGTACAAGCATCATCTATCAATACATCATCCGGATGGAATATGCCGGTTGGGGTCACCGAGATCAGCCGGGAAGTGTTCGGGCTGCATATGACCATCTTCTGGATCTGCGTCGCCATTGCCGTCGTGGTTTTTGGCGTCATGTTCTACTCGCTGATTGCCTACCGCAAATCCAAAGGCGCCAGCGCCGCGCATTTCCATGAAAATACCGTCGTTGAAATACTCTGGACAGCTGTTCCCATGGTGATACTGGTGCTGATGGCAGTGCCGGCAACCGCCACCCTGAAAAAGATGTACGACACCTCACAGGCCGATATCGACATCCTGGTGACCGGCTATCAATGGCGCTGGCGCTATGAGTATCTTGAAAATGACGTCGAGTTTTTCAGTAATCTGGCCACCCCCAGAGAGCAGATCCACGGAACCCAAGCCAAGGGTAACAACTATCTGGTGGAAGTGGATGAAGCCATGGTGGTGCCCACGGGCCAGAAAATCCGCCTGCTGCTGACCGCCAACGATGTCATTCACTCCTGGTGGGTGCCTGATCTGGCGGTCAAGAAGGATGCCATTCCCGGCTTTGTCAACGAGACCTGGTTCGAAGTGGATGAACCCGGCGTTTACCGTGGCCAGTGTGCCGAGCTATGTGGCAGTGGCCACGCCATGATGCCTATTGAGGTGCGGGCTGTGACCCCGGAAGACTATGCCGTCTGGCTGGAAAGCAAACGCGCCGCCGCCGCTGCTGAAGCCGAAGGCGCCGGGCGTGAGTGGTCAATGGATGAGCTGATGGAGCGCGGCGAGGCGACCTACGCCACCTACTGTGCTGCCTGTCATCAACCGGATGGCAAAGGGGTGCCGCCGGCTTTCCCCGCCCTGGCTGGCGAAGGTATCTCGGTTGATCCGGGTGCGCTGGAAGACCACAAGCAAATCGTGCTGCACGGCAGGTCGGGTACGGCAATGGCTGCCTTCGGGGAAAACCTGTCACCTTCCGAAATTGCGGCAGTGATTACCTACGAGCGTAATGCCTGGGGGAATGAGACGGGTGATGAGGTACAGCCAGCGGAGATTCAGGCCATGCTGGAATCTGAATAGCGTAGCGCTGACAACAACAATCATAAACTGCTCTTAACAACGCTCATAACAAGAAATACGGAAAGCGTATAAAAGAGCGTAAAAACAAGAGGCTAATGTTATGGCATCTGATACGTCGCAAGCGACCGTGCAGGCGAGTACGAGCGGTGTCGCACATGACGGTGCCGCGCACGCATCGCACGGGCCGACTGGCATAATGCGCTGGGTCGTCACCACCAACCATAAAGAAATCGGTTCTCTGTATCTGCTGTTCTCACTGGTAATGCTGTTTGTCGGCGGCAGTATGGCGCTGGTGATCCGAACTGAGCTGTTTCAGCCTGGCCTGCAGTTTATCCAGCCGGAATTCTTTAACCAGATGACCACCATGCATGGGCTCATCATGGTGTTTGGCGCCATCATGCCTGCTTTTGTCGGCCTGGCGAACTGGATGATCCCGATGCAGATCGGCGCGCCGGATATGGCCTTGCCCCGGCTGAACAACTTCAGCTTCTGGCTGCTGCCGGTAGCGTTCGGCATTCTGCTATCCACCCTGTTCATGGAAGGCGGCGGGCCAAACTTTGGCTGGACCTTCTACGCGCCGCTGTCGACCACCTATGCGCCACCTTCTACCAGCTTCTTCATTATGTCGATTCACCTGGCAGGCATCAGCTCGATTCTGGGCGCGATCAATATTATCGCCACCATCTTCAACCTGCGTACGCCAGGCATGCGCCTGATGGATATGTCGCTGTTTGTCTGGACCTGGCTGATTACCGCCTTTTTGCTGATAGCGGTGATGCCGGTGCTGGCGGGTGTGGTGACCATGATGCTGATGGATATCAACTTTGGTACCAGCTTCTTCAATGCCGCCGGGGGGGCGACCCGGTGCTGTTCCAGCACCTTTTCTGGTTCTTTGGACACCCGGAAGTGTACATCATGATTCTGCCGGCCTTTGGTATCGTCTCGCTGATCGTGCCGACCTTTGCCCGCAAGCGCCTGTTTGGCTATGCCTCCATGGTCTACGCCACGGCGGCCATTGCCTTACTTTCTTTCATGGTGTGGGCGCACCATATGTTTACGGTGGGAATACCGCTGGTGGGGGAGCTGTTTTTCATGTATTCCACCATGCTGATTGCGGTCCCCACTGGGGTGAAAATCTTCAACTGGATCGCCACCCTGTTCAGGGGCTCGATTTCCTTTGAAGTCCCCATGCTGTTTGCCTTGGGCTTTATTGTAATGTTCACCATTGGCGGCCTGTCGGGGGTCATGCTGGCCATCGTGCCTGCGGACTTCCAGTATCACGATACCTATTTTGTGGTAGCGCATTTTCACTATGTGCTGGTACCAGGGGCGCTGTTTGCGATCATGGCAGCCGCCTATTACTGGATGCCCAAGTGGACCGGGTATTACGCCAGTGAAACCCTGGGCAAGTGGCATTTCTGGCTGTCGGTGATCGGCGTCAACCTGACCTTCTTCCCCATGCATTTTTCCGGCCTGGCCGGTATGCCGCGGCGCATTCCTGATTACGCCCTGCAGTTTGCCGATTTCAACATGCTTTCTTCAATTGGCGGCTTCCTGTTTGGTTTCTCTCAGCTGATTTTTGTCTGGGTGCTGATCAAAGCCATCCGTGGCAGCGGAGAAAAAGCCCATGCCCATGCCTGGGAAGGGGCGGACGGCCTGGAGTGGACGGTACCCAGCCCAGCGCCATTGCATACCTTTGATACACCACCCCCTTTCGACCCACTGACTGAATCACCGAGTCGTCACTAGCCGCTTTTGGAGGTTGCCATGCGCACAACACAAGCACGTGCCGGAGTCAGGCGAACCGTGATCAAGACGCTCTGCGTTCTGGTGGGCATGGTGGGCTTTACCCTGGCTTTAATACCGCTGTATGACGTCTTTTGTGAAATCACCGGCCTGAATGGCAAGACGGCCAGTTCGGCCCAGGTGGTCAGTGCAGGTGAGGTGGATAAATCCCGTGAGGTGCGGGTTCAGCTGGTCACCCGTACGGGCACTGGGCTTTCCTGGCAGCTGCAGGCGCTGGATCCTGTGATCACCGTGCATCCCGGGGAAATTTCTCAGGCCATGTTCCGATTTACCAATCTGGGCGATATCACCAGTTCAGGCAAGGCGGTGCCAAGTATCACGCCGTCGGCAGGGGCAGAACATTTCCGCAAGGTGGAATGTTTCTGTTTCCAGCAGCAATCGCTGATGGCGGGCGAAACGCTACAGCTTCCGCTGGTCTTCCAGATTGCCCCGGATCTGCCTGAGCATATCAAGACATTAACGCTGGCCTATTCGCTTTATCCAAGCGATGAAGATGAAGTGGTCGCACTGGGAGGCGCGTATGACTAGTCAGTATTATGTTCCCCCTACCAGTAAGTGGCCGATCATTGCCGTGGTAGTGATAGGCAGCACTGCCATTGGCGCCGGTTCCCTGATGAGCTATGGAACGGGTCTGCCGTTTTTGGTGGCAGGGCTGGTGGGGATTGCTCTGGTGATGGCGGGCTGGTTCAGGGATGTGGTCAATGAATCCATGGGCGGGCTCTACGACAGCCAGATGGATCGCTCCTTCCGCCAGGGAATGGCCTGGTTCATCTTCTCGGAAGTGATGTTCTTTGCAGCCTTTTTCGGGGCGCTTTTCTACGTCCGAGTATTTGCCGTGCCCTGGCTGGATGGTGAGGGCGCCAAGGGGGTTACTGCGCTGCTGTGGCCGGAGTTCACCGCCAGCTGGCCCTTGATGGATACCCCGGACCCCAGCATTGGTGGGCCGTGGGAAGTCGTTAACCCCTGGAAGTTACCGCTGATCAACACCCTGATCCTGGTGACTTCCAGTGTGACGCTCACCATTGCCCATCATGCGCTGAAAGCGGCGACCGGCCCAGGCTGCGCCAGTGGCTGATCGTTACCTTGCTGTTGGGGCTGGTGTTTCTGGTGGTTCAGGGCGTCGAGTACGTGGAAGCCTGGAATCATCTGGGCCTGACGCTGCAAGCGGGTATCTACGGCTCGACCTTTTTCATGCTGACAGGGTTTCATGGCCTGCATGTCACCATTGGTGCCATTGTTCTGGCGGTGCTGCTGGTCCGCGTGCTGAAAGGCCATTTCAGCGCTGATAACCACTTTGCCTTCGAAGCCGGTGCCTGGTACTGGCACTTTGTGGATGTGGTCTGGATTGGCCTCTTTCTGTTTGTCTATGTTTTTGAACTAGGTTTTCTGAAATAGGTTTTCTGAGATCGGTTTTCTAAAGCCGCTCGCCTAGCTGAGCTGGCCCTGGGAAAACCCATAGATCAACAGCAGCATCAGCACCACGGCCAGGGTGATGCGCAGTTTCAGAGAGGTCAGCGTACGCCTGGAACTAGAGGCATCCTTGAGCAGAAAACCGGCGCCTGCCGCCAGGCTGGCCAGCATGGCGATAAAGGTAAGGGCGATCAGGAGCTTTAGCATGATCAACTCCACAGCGCTGAAGCGCAGAAATGGCAGGGCATTCAGTCGACCAAATAACCGCCGCCAGGTCAAACGCCTGGTCAGCCTGACGGCTTGGTGGGCGCTCTGGGTGAGCCTGACGGTGGTGGGGCTCTTGCTGGCTCATTGGCAGTGGCAGCGGGCCGCAGAGAAAACCCAGTTGATTGCTCAGCAAGCCGCCACTGAAAAGTTGCACAACCCCCAGGCGGCCCCCGCCAATCTGGCCAAGGTAACGCTCTCAGGCCACTTTCTGGGCGAACAGACCCTATGGCTGGATAACCGGGTGCTGGAGGGGCAGGTCGGGGTTGCGGTACTGACGCCCTTCGTGGCGGATAGCGGCCACTGGTGGCTTGTGCAGCGCGGTTTTATGCCCACCGTGGTGGATCGCAGCGTCGAGCCGGAGGTCAGCACACCGCAGGGGCCACAGGAAATCAGCGGTGTCTGGCAGCATCTTCAGTCAGGCAATCTGGTGCTGGGGGACAACCGCGAAGGTAACCGCCTTCAGTCGGTTGCGCTAAGCCCCTGGCAAGCGCTGACCCAACCGCATTTTCAGGGCGTGCTGCACCAGAATGCCGGCGAGGGCAAGCTGGCAAGCTGGTGGAAGCCTAGCCAGATGCCTCCCGAACGGCACATTGGCTATGCCGTTCAGTGGCTCTTGCTGGCGCTTTTGGCGTTGGTGATGGGCGTGGTCGGGCACCGGGTGCTTTATCAGGACAAGCCTCACAACCGCCGTGAGGAGAGAGCATGAGGGGAGAGACTATGAAAGCCAAACTGCAGTTTATTGTGCTGATAGTGGTGCTGGGGGCGCCCGTGCCGGTTGCCTGGGCGATGCTGCACTGGCAGGTCGGTATCCCGCAGAGCGATGTGGCCCGGGGGAACTGGATCATCAGCTGCCGCCCTTGAACCAGTGGCCGCTGGAATGGCAGGCCAGCAATGAGCGCTGGTCACTGGTGTGGAGCGCACCGCAGGCCTGCGCGGCCGAATGTCAGGCCCAGGCGGATCAATGGTGGCGGATGCACAGAGCCTTGGGGCGCAAGGCAATTCGGGTAGAGCGCCTGCGCCTGAGTGAGCAGCAACAGAAGGTGTTGCCGGGGAAGCCAACCTGCAATGGCAAGGCAGCCCGCCGTCATGGGTGGAGGACTTTCAGGTCTGGCTGGTCGACCCTCAGGGCATCGTAGTGACCCGCTATGCGGCGCTCCCTGATATAGAGGATGTACATAAAGACCTGACGCGTTTGCTCAAACGCAACCCGGAGTAACTGGCCGGAAAACCATATACCCGGAAAACCATATGACCCGGATAAAGATATACCCGGATAACAATAACAAGGGGTCGCTATGATGATAGCTGACGGCAATCTTCAGGAACATGATCGCCATGCCGTTCAACGGGCCTTGCAGTTGGCTGGGCTTGGCGTGGGTTTTACCTTTGTGGTCATTCTTGTCGGTGTCTGGACGCGCCTGGTGGATGCCGGGCTGGGTTGCCCGGACTGGCCTGGCTGCTATGGCGCCCTGGTGGTGCCGGATGCCGAGCGCGCCGCCGGATTCGCACCGGATGCGCCGCTGGATACCTTCAAGGCCTGGGTTGAGATGTTCCACCGCTATATTGCCTCCGGCCTGGGGCTGGTAGCGCTGGCGCTGGCCTGGCTGGGGTGGCGCAATCGGCATATCCCCGGCTATCCGCTGCTGGCAAGCTTTGTATTGCTTGGCCTTATCTGCCTGCAGGGAGCCTTTGGTGCCTGGACGGTTACTCTCCAACTCTGGCCCCAGGTCGTGACCCTGCATCTGATGGGCGGCTTTAGTGTCCTGGCCACTTTTTTCTGGCTATATCGCCGCCTCAAAGCCTGTCGCGACGGCCACCCGCCCAGCTTGAAGCTGCCTGGTCTCTGGTGGCTGGTGGTAGCGTTGCTGGCCTTGCAGGTGGCGCTCGGGGGTGGACATCCAGCAATTACGCCGGTGTGGCCTGCAGCGGGTTTCCTACCTGTAACCACCAGTGGTGGCCTGACTACATGGATTTCAATGAAGGCTTCCACCTGACACAGGAGGTCGGCCCCAATTATCTGTACGGCCAGCTGCACGCCGGGGCACGCACTGCCATTCATTACACTCACCGCCTTGGGGCGCTGCTGCTGGGGGTGGTGCTGTTGGCCCTGGCGCTGCGCTATAGAAACCACGCCCAGGCGCGCCACTGGTTAGGCGTGGCGCTGGGCGCCTATCTGCTGCAGGTCTCACTGGGCATCATTCTGGTATTGAATGCCCTGCCGCTCTCGGTGGCGCTGCTGCACACCGCCGGTGCGGCCTTGCTGATGCTGCTGTTGCTGCAGAGCGGCTGGGCGCTCGGCAACCGTCAATCCACACCGCAAGTCTTTGCTGACAGGAAGGTGGTTCATGCGTAATACAGGACTGGTAATAGATCCAAAGCAGGAACTGGCAGCGTACTTAAACCTGGCCAGAGACTATTTTGAACTGGGTAAGCCTCGCGTGGTGCTGGTCATGCTGATATGTGCCGCCGTTGGCATGGCGCTGGCCGTACCAGGGTTGCCGGACATCTGGCTGGCCATAACCGGGCTGGTGGGGATTGGCCTGGCGGCAATGGGCGCGGCGGCCTTCAACCACCTGCTGGATCGGCGGTTGGACAAGCTGATGCTGAGAACCTCCCGGCGCCCGGTGGCAGAAGGCCGGATTGGTGATTGGCAGGCGGCGGCCTATGCCTGCCTGCTGTCGTTAGCGGGCCTGGGGCTTCTGTGGAGCGAGGTTAATCCGCTGACCGCCATACTGACTGCATCAGCACTCTTGGGCTACGCGGTGATATACACCGCTTTTCTGAAACACGCCACGCCGCAGAATATCACTATTGGCGGGCTGGCCGGGGCCTCACCGCCCCTGCTGGGCTGGACGGCCATGACCGGCCAGCTAAGCCCGGATGCCTTGCTGTTGGTGCTGATCATCTTTGCCTGGACGCCCCCACATTTCTGGGCATTGGCCATCCACAAGCGCGAAGAATACGCCGCTGCCGGTGTGCCAATGCTGCCGGTCACCCACGGTAACAGCTTCACCCGCCTGCAGCTTTGGCTGTACGGCTGGTTGACGGTGGCCGCCACACTTCTGCCATTTGCAACGGGAATGAGCGGCTGGGTCTATCTGCTTGGAGTCATAGGTCTCAACGGCCGGTTCATGTACTGGAACTGGAAAGTCTGGCGCGGCGATGATCCCAAGACTCCGCTGGGCGCTTTCTGGTTTTCCATCCGCTACATCATGTATCTGTTTGGCTGGCTGTTGCTGGACCATTATCTGGCCCTGATGGGCTAATCACTTGAGGGACCCTTATGCGGCGCTCATCCATCGCTATTGTCATTGCCACGGTGCTGATATTGGGCGCCGCCGCAGGGTGGGGCGCCTACTATACTAAACTCCCCATTGATGAGGCACTCTCATGCTGTTCAACACCTGGCCGCGGCTTTAACCGCACCTGCGGTGGCGTTTTTATGATCATTGGTGCCGCACTGCCGCTGCGAACATAAAATGAGCGCTATATAATGTATGACTGATGTAAATGGCTATAGATAGCTGACTGTAATAACAACCGATAATGATGAGGTGCTCATGCAGGTCACTCTGGACGAGATTGAAGCAGCGACCCACCGTGCGTTAATTGCCCACGGTGCCGAACCAACGCCTGCCGCCGCCGTGGCCCATGCGGTGCGCCGGGCGGAGGCCGTAGGCAACGTGATCTGTGGCCTGTATTACCTGGAAAGCTACTGCCTGCAATTGGTATCCGGGCGGGTGAAGGGTGAGGCCAAACCAACGATCAGCCAACCCCGGCCAGCTTCTGTGCTGGCAGATGCTGGCTACGGTTTTGCTCAGCCTGCCTTTGCTGAGGCGCTACCGCTAGCGGTTGCCGCTGCCCAGGCGCAAGGGATAGCCATGCTGGCGGTTTGCCACGCGCACACCTGCACCTCATTGGGTTACTTCACCGAACAGATTGCCGCCCACGGCCTGATTGGCCTTGGCTTTACCAATGCTTCACCGATAGTGGCGCCCCCAGGCGGCACAAAAGCAGCTATTGGTACTAACCCGATTGCCCTGAGCGTGCCAGGTCGCCAGACTGATGACCCGCTGCGCCTGCATTTTGATTTTTCAACCTCAGCAGTTGCCCTTGGCAAGATTACTATGGCCAAGGCAGCGGGCGAGCCGATTCCTGAAGGCTGGGCGATTGACGCAGAAGGTAACCCAACCACCGACCCCGAAGCTGCGTTAGGCGGTTCCCTGGTGAGCGCGGGCGGCTATAAAGGTTGGGGCTTTGGCCTGCTGGCCGAATTGCTGGCGGCGGGGATTGCCGGAGGCGTAAACTCGCTGGATGTCAAAGCGCTCAAGGCACCAGAAGGCGCCCCTCACGACCTGGGACAGTGCTAGCTGCTTGACTCCAGCACCTTTGGGGATCATTTTGATGAACGCTTTGCCCGCCTGGCAGAAGCTGTGAACGAACAGCCAGATGCGCGCCTACCCGGCGCGGTGCGCGAAGAGAAAGTGCTGGTTGAGGTGCCCGATGCGCTATGGAACCGGGTGACCGAATTGGCCAGCGTGGCGGCCTGATTGGTTAATCCAGAGGTCTTCAGCGAGGCGTTTATTCCTGTTCCAAACCATGCGCCAAGAAGGCTTTTGGTGCACTAACAATACAATAATGGACTATGACCACAGAACTCGTTTCCCAACTGCAGCAAAGTTACGACAACGTTCTTTATTGATATGCTTCAGGAGCTTTGCCGCCAGGGGTTGGTAACGCCGATTGAGATCTGAGTTAAGGACTTGGTTCTTCATAAGAAAGGTCTCCGGTCAAGTTCTTGGACGTGTCTATTCAGCGTTTGGAAAGCACATGATGGGAGAAAACCTTGATCACTGGGCATCAAGCCGCTCGGGGCGCAAACATGATAATCGCCATGCCGGTAAGCGCCACCGCTGAACCGAGCAAGTCCCAGCCGGTAGGGCGCACGCCATCCACTGCCCACAGCCATACAATGGCCATAAAGATATACACCCCACCGTAGGCGGCATACACCCGCCCCGATGCGGTAGGGTGCAGCGACAGCAACCACGCAAAGGCCGCCAGGCACAACGCCCCTGGCACTAACAGCCAGATGGTTTTGCCCTCCCGCAGCCACAGGTACGGCAGGTAACAGCCCAGAATCTCCATCAAGGCGGTGACCAGAAACAGCCCCAGGGTTTTGAGGTCTATGGGCAAAGCAGGGCCTCTTTGTTAGTGGTGGTTGTATTGGGTCTGACTGTCATTTGGCTTATCCACTATCACCTCACCAGCCGCCATTGTTCATTTTCCTGCTGGGCTTGGCCGAGGGCGGCCAGCGCTGAGAGCACTTCGCTGACGCCTTTGACCGGTTTGCGTTTGAACTGGCTGGCCAGGCTTTCTGCGCTGTGGGGGCTGGCGGCGAGCATATCGCGCAGCAGGGTGACTTGGGTGGCGAGGTCTTTGGGCCAGCTGGCCTTGGTTTTGTCGGCAGCGGGGGCGGCGTCGGCGCGGGTGGCGCTGGCCATTTCGGCCTGGGTCGGGGCGGCTTCTTGCGGCGCCTGATACTCTGGGCGCAGCCAGCGCACCTTGCCTTGGGCTTCTTCGGCGGCGCGTTCTTTGTTGATGGCCACCAGGCGCATCAGCAGTTCTTCTTCGGCTTGGGCTTGGGCGGCGGGTTTGTCCGGCAGTGGGGTGGTGGCGCCGGGCAGGCCGACCAGTTGTTCGGCGAGATCCTCCCAGCCGTAGGCGCTGAATACCGCGCGGTCAAGTTTGTCGTGATCATCCAGCAGAGTGCTGACCAGCCCTTGCTGGTTGATGGTTTGTTCTTTCTGGGTCAGGGATTCTCCGGCGCGGAGCTTTTCCATGACGTTATAGATACCGGTCAGCGTCAGCGCGGGGTGTTCGGCCTGCTGGCGCTTGCGGTGGGCGTCGATCTGCTCGGCGAGTTGGCCGATTTTTGCGGCCTGCTCGTCGCTGGGTTCAGGGAATGGGAAAGTCTCAAAGGAACGAGATACAACATAGGTTGGCCTATCTTCTAGCGTGCTTCCTGTTGCGATAGACCAAGTGAAATGTAATTTTGAGGATAGAACCTGAAGTGGACCCCAAAATTTGGACAGGTGCCTAAGCTATGATTCATCATCTCCACAAGGAGGAGAATCATGAGCAAGAAACGCAAACAATACAGCGCATCATTCAAGTCCAAAGTCGCTCTGGCCGCCATCAAGGGCGACCAGACCACATCCGAAATTGCTGCTCGTTTTCAGATCCACCCCACCATGGTCAGCACCTGGAAGCGCGACTTGCTGGAGAACGCTACCGACCTCTTCGAAGGCAAGAAGAAGGTCGGCAAGCAATCCGATGAGCCCAGCACAGACGAGCTGTACCGTGAGATTGGTCGACTGACGGTGGAACGCGATTTTTTGTCGCGCAAGCTCGATCAGTAAGCCGCCAACAGCGGTTGGCAATGATCGAGCGTGGTCATCCCCAAATCAGTCTTTCACGCCAGTGCGAGCTGCTCAAGCTGAGCCGCTCATCGGTGTACTACGTCCCTCGTGAGCCATGTCAGGAGGATCTGGACCTGATGTATCTGATTGATCAGCAACACCTGGAAACGCCGTACTATGGCTCTCGCAAGATGCGTGCCCATTTGCAGCACCAGGACTATCGGGTCAATCGGAAGCGGGTGCAGAGGCTGATGCGCACCATGGGCATTCAGGCGGTGTATCCACGCCCCAGAACCAGCATTCCGGGCGACGGGCACAAGGTTTATCCGTACCTGCTCAAAGGGCTGAAAATCGACCGCCCCAACCAGGTGTGGGCAACAGATATCAGCTATATTCCGCTGGCCCGGGGCTTCATGTATCTGGTCGCCATCATCGACTGGTACACCGCAAGGTGCTGTCCTGGCGGGTCTCCAACACCATGGACACAGACTTTTGTGTCGATGTCCTGGAGGAGGCTCTACAGCGCCATGGAGCGCCGGAGATCTTCAATACCGATCAGGGTGTCCAGTTCACCAGTGAGGCCTTCACAAACGTTCTCAAAGATCATGGCATCCGGATCAGCATGGACGGCAAGGGCTGCTACCATGACAATATATTCGTGGAACGGCTCTGGCGCAGCGTCAAATACGAGTGTGTTTACCTTGCCGCTTTCGAGGATGGACAACACTTGAAGCAGGCGCTCCACCGGTACTTCTGGCATTACAATCAGACCCGGTACCACCAAACCCTTGATTACCAAACGCCCGATGAGGTGTACTACGGGCAACCCATATCTCTGGCAGCCTGAGTCAGGGAAACAACCGGATTATAGCTTAGGGATACCATCAGGTTGTCCAACTGATTGGGTCCACCTCAACCCCCAACTCAAAACTCTCTGCAATAGCAATTGCAATGAGTTTGCTATCAGGTAATGTTTCGGTTGATAAATATTGAAAAAGTCTATGCTTAGATGTTTTTACGGTAGCAATGTACCTGTCGATGTCGTTCATCGAGTTTCTGAGATCAGTATTTTTTCTTCCAAAAAGCCACCAATTTTGTCTCCGATAAGGTTCTCTATTTTGGTCTCTCTCAGGCTTAACCCGCTCTAATATCCACTGATATACAGACGGATAATCATTACGTACTTCATCAATCGATAGACCATGAAGATCAATAATGAGCACATCTCTAGGTTTTTGAGTTAAATCTCTTCCATTTCTGTATTCACGAATTACTTTGGCTAGCTTTCCATCTGCCTCATAACCAAGTGACTTAGCTTCTTCGCGAGACAGTACAAAGCCCATACCATGAGGTTTCACTCCCTCAGCACACAAATTTTCATTGGACTTTAGCGGCTTTGCTCCCGCCACATCTGCGCCAATCGTTAAATCGGCAAACACTTCACCCTCACGGCGATTCAGCACTACATCGCGGGCTTCGCGGTGTTCGTCGCTGCTTTCCTGGGTGACCTGCTGCAATAGCCCTGGCGTTTCACCGGCGCGGCCGACGGTCATGGCGATGCGCACGGCGCCGCCGTCGTTGCCATCCACCCAGGGGTGATCAGGAATCGCAAAGGTCAGCGAAAGCGGCTTTTTGGCATCGTTTAAAGGCTTCAATAGCATCCGGCGTGGCAACGGCAGCGGGTGAGTCGAACATCGGCAAACATCCTTTCCGGCAGGTTGTAGTCTGGAAAGGATGTTAGCACGTCAGGCAGAAGGTGGACGCGGAACCTGCTGGATGCAGCGCCTGAGTGATTCGAGCTTTTGGGCAACTAGTCCTTCATCCATTGGCGGCGGCGTCCTTCAAGTATGCGTTTCTGATAGGGAACAAAATCTTCGTTTTCCATGATGTTGCGATAGATAAGATCCCCCCACAGGTGGCGAGTGCCTGCTACTTGCTTGCCGCTGCCGACAATCTGGTCAAGCAGAGGCTGGCCAACGGTACGCAGGTCGATCAGATCTACCGGGCGTTTGAAGGCCAGTGCAATGGCTTTTGTTAAGGCGATGCGCTCAGCTGCGCTCATGGGGCGTGGCATCTGTACGGCAATATCAATATCGCTATCTGGTGTTTCGCTACCGCTGGCCATGGAACCAAACAGCACCGCCAGCTGAACCTGCGGAAACCTTGCCAGCAGGGTTTGAAGTATGTCCAGCGTCTGAGGGTCCGGCGAAGCAAGTGCCATGATAGCTGCCTACACGTTGCGAGTGCCTAGCAAGTATATCAGATGCCCACAGGCCGCTACCCCAGGGTGATGTTGATCACCACCAGCATCATCAGTGCGCCGACGGCGGGCCAGGGCTGCGCAGCACCACACCGAACAGGGTCAAGGGGATGAGCACTGTCAGGCCTGCCATCAGGTGGGGGAATTCGGCCAAGCCGCTTTGGGACATGCTAAACAGGTAGATAAGCCCCAGCAGGCCAAGCAGCAGCGAGAACCAGACGCGGCGGTCACGTAGACGGGGTGGCATGGTCGTTAACCTCCTGATGAGTTGAGCACTGAATGAGTTGAGTGGCAGTGTTCAGTGAGCTTGAGCAACAGGCGCCTCAGCGCCAAACTGCAGGGCGGCCAGGTGGCGGTACAGGTTGCTACTCTGAATCAGCTCGCTATGGGTGCCTGACGCCACCAGCTGGCCATCCTTGAGTACCAGCAGGCGGTCAGCGTTGACCACGGTGGCCAGGCGATGGGCAATCACGATGCTGGTGCGCCCCTGCATCAGGCGGTCCAGCGCCTGCTGTACCAGCCGTTCGCTTTCGGCATCCAGGGCGCTGGTGGCTTCATCCAGCAGCAGTACAGCCGGGTTCTTGAGCAGAGCGCGGGCAATCGCCAGACGCTGGCGCTGGCCGCCGGAAAGCTGCACACCGCCTGGGCCAAGCGGGGTGTCAAAGCCATTGGGCAGGGCATCAATAAAGCCCAGCGCACTGGCATCCTGGGCGGCGCGGCGCAACCTGTCGAGGTTGGCATTAGGGTCGCCATAGCGCAGGTTGTCCGCCACCGAGCCGCTGAACAGCACCGGCTCCTGAGCCACCAAGCCCATAGTGGCGCGCAGCTGGTTGAGATCAAGCGTGCGGATATCCACACCATCAAGCAGCACGCGGCCTGCCGCCGGGTCGTAAAAGCGCAGCAGCAGCCCCAGTAGGGTACTTTTGCCCGCCCCGGAGGGGCCTACCACGGCGACCTGTTCACCGGCTTGAATAGTAATGTCGATGCCATCCAACGCCGCAAACGTGCGCCCTGGATAGGTAAAGTGAATGTTGCTGAGAGTGAGAGCGCCCTGGGCGGGCTGTTTCAGGGTGGCGAGGGCCTTGGGCGCCTGGATGCTGGGTTGAGTATCGAGCAGTTCCAGCAGCCGCTCGGCGGCTCCGGCGGCGCGTTGCACATCACCAGCGACTTCCGCCAGGGTAGCCACCGCCCCGGCGGCCAGTATGGCGTAAAAGATAAACGCTGACAGCTCGCCGGGGCTTAAGGTGCCTGCTAGCACCGCCTGCCCGCCTTGCCAGAGCATCAGGCCCACGGCGCTGAAGATCACCAGTAAGGCGATGCCGGTAAGCCAGGCGCGCTGGAGGGTGCGCGCCACCGCTGAGCTAAACGCCTGCTCAACCCGCTGGCGGTAGTGGCGCTTGTCCTGCGCTTCATGGGAAAACGCCTGCAGGGTCTGAATGCCGCGCAGCGCTTCTTCGGCATAGCGGCCAAGCTCGGCCACCCTGTCCTGGCTGGTGCGCGACAGCCGACGCACCCGGCGCCCGTACCAGACAATCGGCAAAAGGGTCGTAGGGATGCCGATGAGCACCATGGCCGAAAGCCACGGCTGGGTGATCAGCATCAGCACAACAGCGCCTATCAGCATGACCAGATTGCGCAACGCCATGGAAATGGAAGAACCAAACAGGCTCTGCAGCACACTGGTATCGGCGGTCAGCCGCGAGGCGATATCACCGGCTGAGCGCCCTTCGCTGGCGCTTTCAAAAAGCTTGGCTCCAAGCTCAGCAGGTGATCGAATACCTGCTGGCGCAGATCAGCGGCGAGGCGCTCGCCAATCCAGCTCACCTGGTAATAGCGCAGCGCCGATGCCATGGCCAGCACGCTGACCACGCCCAACATCAGGCCCAGAGTCTTGCCTAGCGCCTGGGCGTCTTCAGCGAGAAAGCCATTATCAATTACTAGTCGTAGCCCGTTGCCTAGCGCCAGCACGCTGCCGGACGCCAGCAGCAGGGCCAGGCCCGCCAGGGCAAGGCGCAGCCTATAAGGGCGCAGTAAGCTTAATAATCTAAACAGTACACGGTGGTTCGGGCGTTGACTCATGAGCGGCCTTTTTGTGCTGCGCGGGTGTGTCGCAGGCTGTATTGTACAACCTTTAACAGCGGTACAGACCTTAAGTGCGACAATGCGTTATCATGGCTTTGACTTATTCTATACATAGATATCCTTATGCTTAAACGTTTAATTCCCGTTATCATTCTGGCCCTTGGGGTGGGCGGTTTTATGGCACTGCGTCTGACGCGTCCGGAGCCGGTGCCCGTTGAGGCTCAGGAACGCAGTTGGCCGGTAGAGGCGCTGGCAATCTCGCTGAGCGAGCATGTGCCGTTACTGCCGCTTTATGGTGAAGTGGTGGCGCCTGAGATGGTCAATCTAGTAGCGCCCATTGCGGCCCGCGTGACGGCCCGTCCGGTCAGTGATGGCCAGCGGGTGGCTGAGGGTGAGCTGTTGGTGGCGCTGGATGATGAGGATCTGCTATCGCCGGTGCGCCAGGCCGAGGCCGAGGTAGCCGACCTGAAAGCTCAGCTGGAAAATGAACGTATTCGTCATGAGAACAACCGTCAGCTATTAACCCAGGAACGCAACATTCTGGCCAGTGCCAACCGCCAGCTTGAGCGTAGCCGCTCGCTGGCAGGGCGCAACTTGACATCTCAGGCCGATGTTGATGCTGCCCGGGATGCCGTGGCCCGCGCGCAGCTGAGTGTTGCCAACCGGGAAAGCGCGATTGCCGAGTATCCCTCGCGGCAGGCGAGTCTGGAAGCGCGCCTGTCCCGCGCGCGAGTGGTGGAGGAAAACGCCCGTCGTGATCTGGCTCGTGGCCGTGTAGAAGCGCCTTTTGATGGCCGGGTCACCCGTGTTGACGTGGCCCCCGGTGATGATGTCGCCGCCCGGGCATCGCTTTTGTCACTCTTCCCCTTGGATGGCCTGGAAGTGCGCGCACGTATTCCACGCCGTTTTCAAACGGAGCTGGAAGCCGCGCTCGATGCGGGCACGCCCCTGGTGGCCGTAGGTGAAGGCGGACAGCGCTTCAGGCTGGAACGTCTGGCGGGAGAAAGTGACCCCATCGGTATCGAAGCCATTTTTGCAGTGGAGGACGAGGCCAGCGGGCTACGCCCTGGCGCCATGGTCACGCTGCAGCTGCGCCGCCCGGCGGTGGAAGACGCCCTGGCAGTGCCTTATGCCGCTCTGCATGGCGCTGACCTGATTTACCGTATCAACGCCGATAATCGCCTTGAGCGCCAGCGGGTCGAGCGCTTGGGTGAAGTTCGCCAGCGCGACGGTGGACGCTGGCTGCTGGTACGCGCCGAAGCGTTGAATGACGGCGAGCGTATCATGTCGACCCATTTGCCCAATGCGGTGCAGGGCCTGCGGGTGGAAGTGACTAACGCGCCAGCAGCAACAGGGCAGGATTCATGATGCAACGCGGTGGCCTGATCGGTTTTTTTGTCCACCACAGGGTGGCCGCCAATCTGATAATGCTGGTGATGCTGCTGGGCGGTGCGCTGGGCATTGCGCGTATGAATATCCAGTTTTTCCCGACCTTTGCGCTGGATGTGGTCAGCGTGCGGGTAGTGTGGAGCGGTGCCTCTGCCGAAGATATTGAACAGGGCATCACTAACCCCCTTGAGCAGCGCCTGCGCAGCCTGGATAGCCTGAAACGCATGACCTCGACCTCAGCCCAGGGGATTTCCAACATCACCCTGGAGTTTGAGGAAGGCAGCGATCCTGTCCTGGTGCTGGATGACGTGCGCCAACAGGTGGATAGCTTTACCAACCTGCCAGCGGATGCCGAAGCCCCGGAAGTATCGCGCCTGGCCCGCTATGAGCCGGTGGCCCGCTTGCTGGTGCACGGCAATATGTCGCCTCAGGAACTGCGCCAGGTAACTCAGCGCTTTGAAGACGAGCTGCTGATGAATGGCATTGACCGGATTGAAATCAATGGCCTGCCTGCTCAGCAAATCAGTATTGAAGTGCCTTCTGAACGCCTGCAGACGCTGGGGCTTTCGCTTGAGGAAATTGCCTCTCGGGTGCAAAGCATGTCTCGGGACTTACCTGCCGGGCTGCTGGGCCAGCAGGACAGCACCCGCGAACTGCGCTCGCTGGAGCAGCGCCGCGATGCGCTGGGGTTTGAAGATGTCACGGTGATGAGCAGTGACCGCCTGCAGCTGCGCCTGGGGGATATTGCCATCATCCATCAGGAAGCACGCGAAGGGGAAGTGACCCTTTCCTATGGTGGCGAGCCCGCTGCAGAGATGATTCTTCAGCGCGCCGAAAGCGGCGACTCGCTGGCGTCAGCCCAACGTCTGGATAACTGGTTAAAGCAAGCGCGCCCGACCTTGCCGCCTGGGGTCGAGCTTGAGGTGTTTGATGAGTCCTGGCAGCTGATTGACGAGCGTATTTCGCTGCTGCTGGTGAACGGCCTGACCGGTCTGCTGCTGGTCGTTGTGCTCTTATACTTTTTCCTCCCCGCTCAGGTGGCGTTCTGGGTGGCGGTGGGGATTCCGACCGCGTTTATGGCATCCCTGGGCGTGTTCTGGCTGATTGGCGGTTCGATCAACATGCTGTCGCTGTTTGCGCTGATCATGGCGCTGGGGGTGATTGTCGATGACGCTATTGTGGTGGGTGAAGATGCCGATGCCCATCATCGCATGGGGGAAGATCCTCGGCTGGCCTCCGCAGGGCCGCGCGGCGTATGTTGTGGCCGGTGGTGGCGTCCTCGCTGACCACGGTGGCGGCGTTTATGCCGCTGTTGATGGTGGGCGGGGTGATCGGCAATATCCTCGGTGATATTCCGGTGATCATGATCTGCGTGTTGATCGCCTCCTTGATGGAATGCTTTATTGTTCTGCCTGCCCACTTGCGCAACGCCTTTCTGCCGAAAAAGACACCTGCCAAGCAACCCCGCCGTTCAACATTCAGCGTGGAGCGGCTGCGAGAAGGCTTCGAAGCGCGCTTTGATGCGTTCCGCGAAGGGCCTTTCCGGCGCTTTTCGATGTTTACTCTGCGTCACCGTGGCGCCACAGTGGCGTCTGCACTGGCGGTGACCCTGGTCACCGCTGGGCTTCTGGCCGGTGGGCGCGTGGGCTTCAACTTCTTTCCATCGCCCGAATCAAGCATTATCTACGCGAACGCCAGCTTTGTGGCGGGCACCGAGCGTTCCCGGATGGAAGACTTTGTTGACCACCTGCAAACCGCGCTGGAAGAAACCGACGAGGCAATGGGCGGCGGCCTGGTGCGTACGGCGGTCTCTCACTATGGCACCAGCCAGTCTGGCGACGGGTCTGCCCGCAGCGGCGATGGGGTGGGCTCAGTGATGGTGGAAATGATCTCGCCGGATGCCCGCGAGGTGCGCAATGCCGCCTTTATCGAGGCCTGGCGGGAGCGCATCCGGCAGCCCGCTGGACTGGATAGCCTGAATATCAACGAACGCGCGGCAGGCCCGCCGGGCAAGGATGTTAATGTGCGCCTGACTGGCGAAGACGCCGAAGGGCTGCGAGAAGCAGCTGACCGCCTGGGCCAAGGGATGGCCGGGTTGCCTGGGGTGTTGAGCACCGCAGATGATATGCCCTGGGGGCGCGAGCAGCTGATCTATCGGGTTAACGCCTACGGTGAGGCGCTGGGTTTAACTACAGCCGATCTGGGTAACCAGCTGCGTACTGCTTTTGATGGCCAGATTGTGCAGATTCACCAGTCTGGCGCGGATGAAATTGAAGTGCGTGTCCAGCTGCCCAGAGAGCAGCGCGAAAGCCTTTCGACCCTGTCGCAGCTGGCGGTCAATCTGGCCGATGGCCGCAAGGTGCCGCTTGCCCAGGTGGTGGAATTCTCCCATCGCCAGGGCTTTGAGACATTGCGCCACGCCGAAGGCCAGCTGGCGGTCGAGGTCACGGCGGAAATCAACGGCGAAGTAACGTCAGCCGAGGAGGTGCTTGATAGCCTTTCCGCTGAGCTGATTCCTCAGTTGGAGCGCGAGTATTTCCTCCAGGCCAGCTTTGAAGGGCGCGCCGCTGACCAGCGTGAAACCCTGGCGGATATGCGCACCGGCCTGGTGATCGGGCTGGGGCTGATGTACGGCGTCTTAACCTGGGTGTTTGCGTCCTGGAGCCTGCCATTGATTGTGATGGCGATTATCCCCTTCTCGCTGGTAGGGGCCTTGCTGGGCCACTGGGCGCTGGGTATCGATCTGACGATACTGTCGCTGTTTGGTCTGTTCGGGCTCTCCGGTATCGTGGTGAACAACGCCATTATTCTGGTCAGCTTCTACCGCCAGCAGCGCGATAAGGGGCTGGACATTACCGCGGCCCTCAACGAGGCGGTGGTGCAGCGGGTCAGGGCGGTGCTGCTGACCTCATTGACCACCATTGGTGGCCTCTTGCCGCTGCTGTTTGAAACTTCGCTGCAGGCCCAGTTCCTGATCCCGATGGCCACCTCGATTGCCTTTGGGCTAGGGGGCTCTACCTTTCTGGTGCTGCTGGTGATTCCGGCCTTGCTGTCCTGGCTGGAAAATGCCCGCGAGAGAATGCGGCCGCAAAAGGGTTGAAACGCCAGATTGCTATCAGGCTACTATTAATTCACGATTCACGATTCACTATTCACTATTCACGATTCACGATTCACGATTCACGATTCACGATTCACGATTCACAAAAGAGACCGCCATGACGACGTCAACCACACCCAATACCGCCCAGCCTACTCGCCTGCCTTGCCGGGGCTGCACCGCTGACTGCAAGAACTTTGCCACCTGTGGCGGCCGCCCCTGGCGGATGCCAGCGCGCTAATAGCGCACAAGCCCACCTAGTGCGAGGTATTTAATGAGGATAAAACTCACCGCTGGCCCGGCGGCACTGGCCGCCGGGCTGGTAATAGCACTACTACTGGCCGGATGCGACAGCGATGCGGCCAAGCCGCGGAGGTCACACTCGCCGTACTGGTCGCCAATAGCAGTGCCCATGACGAGCAAAACGTGGTCACTGAAGGCCGGGTGCGCTCATTTGATGAGCCGCTGCATTACTGGATCGAAGATGTTGATCTCAATCGGGTGGAAATCAAACCGCACGAACTGATTGCCCCGTACCTGGGTAAGGAAGTGAAAGTGGAAGGCCACTTCAGTTTCTCACGGGAAACTGGCCGCCTGCTGCAGGTCGAAAACGTCAGCCCGGTTAACCCCTGAGCTAGCCTGCCCGCTGGCGATCAGTTCCAGCACCTGATGACCTGGGTGCGACAGCCCACAGATAGTCACGAAATGGCAGAATCGCTGATGATTGAGCAGGCAAACCCTGTACTTGAACCAGACCGTTTTACGCCTCTGCAGGAGGCGGATTTCCAGCCGGTAGATCCCGCCTACCTGAAGCAGTTGCGGCTAACGCTGCTACCTGTCCTGCTACTGGCTGCGCCCCTTGGGTGGCAGCTGTACCAGCTACCCATTAGCCTGCCGCTGGTGGCCAGCCTCGCTCTGCTGATCCCCGGCGTTGCTGTACTCCTGATGGCCCTGTTCTGGGCGCCCAGGCGTTATTGGCTGACCGGCTATTGCCTGCGCCAGCATGACTTGCATTTGCGTACCGGCGCGCTGTGGCGATGCACCACCTCGGTCACCCTCAACCGCATCCAGCATCTTGAAGTCAGCCAAGGGCCGCTGGAGCGCTTGTTGGGCATTGCCCGCCTGCTGGTCTACACCGCTGGTGGCAGTGGCCAGGATTTGGCCATTCCAGGTTTAGCAAAGGCGCGTGCCGACCAGCTAAGGCTGCACGTGCTACAGCAACTGGGTGAGCCTGAAGCAGGGGAGCGGGAGGCAGCGGAGGGCGACGCATGAAGCCTGGCGACGATTCTTGCCAGCCCGTTCACTGGCAGCGGGTGTCACCGGTTGCCGTTGTGTTCTTTGCCTTGCACGGGCTGCGTCGGCTGGTGGGCGCATCGGCTAACCTGGCGCCCTTGTTGGTGGTGGTACTGTTCAATGACACTCTGCGCCAGCTGGCCATCCAATACGGGCCGCTGGCTGCATTTTTGCTGTTAATAGGTGGAGCGCTGGCCTGGTATCTGACTTTCCTGTATGACGTCAGCGACGAACGAATCCTGCTGCGCCAAGGCGTCTTTCGGCGCCGCACGCTGACGCTGGATTTTCAGCGCGTGCAGCAGGCTGATGTGCAGGTGCCCTGGTATTATCGGCCCTTTGGGCTGGCCGTGCTTAGCCTTGATAGCGCTGGCGCCAGCGGTGAGACGCTGCATTTATCCGGCATTCCAGCGGCGCGCGCCGAAGATCTGCGCGAGCAGATTCTGATCGTACGTGCCCAGGCGGCTCCCGCGGCAACAGAGACGCAAGAGCCCGATGCCAGCGCCGATTTCAGCCTGTCTCTGCCCCGTTCTGAAGTGCTCCGCTATGGACTGATGCACAACACTCTGCTGGTCATCTTGCCGGTGCTGGCTCCCTTTTCGGAGGTGCTGCTGCGCCGTCTTGAAGAACTCATCGCCGTGATCGCGCCTAACTGGCTGACCGCCGAGTCCCTGGCCGGAGGGCAGCGGTTTCTGGCGGTTGGCGGGCTGCTGTTCGGCATGCTGCTGTTACTGGCGCTGGTTTCGGTGGTGCTGGGGCTGGTGCGTTATCACGGCTATCGGCTGGAGCGCCATGCTGAGCAGTTCCGCTATCGCGCTGGTTTGACGACTGTATTGACCCGCAGCGTGCGCAGGCAGCGCATTCAGATGGTGACGGTACGCCTTAGCTGGATGGGGCGACTGTTGGGGCGACATTCGCTGGTGATCAGCAAGGCCGGTGATCGGCAGGCAGGCCAGGACACCGAGCGTTTTGTGGTACCGGTACTGAACAGGCCTGCCCTGGAAGCGCTGGCGCAGGAGCTGCACTTGCCGCACCAGCCAGCCTGGCAGCGTCCGCATAGCGGCGCCATGTTGACGGGGGCCTGCCGCTGGTGGGTGCTGGGTGCACTCCTGATCGGCAGCCTGATGCTGCAAGGGGCGCCGGGTTCTCTACTGGTCTCGTTGGCGGCGGTGGCGCTTGTGATCAGCATGGTTTCCGCCCTCGGCTGGTGGCGCCTGCGGCTGTGCCGCGAGGCAAGCTGGGTGGGGCTTCGTCAGGGGTGTTTGGGCGCACTGTGCGCTGGGTGCCGACCGCACGCGTGCAGTCCGTGTCGCTTTTGCAGCCCCTTTGGCAGCGCCGTTTGGGGCTGGCCAGCCTGGATGTGCGCGCCGCCGGCGGGCGGATTACGTTGCCCTGGATGCCACGTGAGCAAGCAGAGCGCTGGCGCGACGAATTATTGTGTGAAGTGGCCAGCGGCGATATTTTATAGAAATATCAAAAGATTGGTTTGGTAACGCTAACCCGCGCGACGCGGGCTGGCAATCAGCTCCAGCACCATGTGGGGCACTGTCAAGGCGGCCAGGCCGATAAACACGATGCGCATCAGGGCGGCATCACTGGGCAACTCCATCAGGAACGGTAGGGCGGCCAGAGCCAGGGCGTAGGTCGCCAGGGTGATGGGCGCGACCGCCTTGAGGCGCTCGCGCCAGCCATAGATGCCCAGATCCCGCGCGGCCAGCTCAAGGTGACGCGGGCTGTGCAGAAAGCACCAGTAAGCAATGAAATAGGCCAGCGGGTGAAGCAGGGCGGCTCCGGCTGCCAGCAGCAAGGGGTCACGCCAGTCGCTGGTTGCCCGCTGGGGGCGCAGCGCCAGGCAGATGGCCAGCACCCCACCGCCAAGTGCCAGGGTATAAGGCGCCACTGCGACGATCTGAGCGGCCTGATCAGCGCCGAGCATTTCAAACAGCGGCTGCACCTGCTCAGGGTGAAAGGTGACTGGAAGTGACAGCACCCAAAGCCCATAGGCGGTACCGCCTATATGGCCAATCCGCACGGCAACATCATCGGCAAAATGTACCGCTGAATAGAGCAGAAAAGCCGCCAATGCCGCATTGGGCGCCTGCCACCAGATCGCCAGCACCACTCCGCCCAGTGCCAGATACCCCAGATGAAACCCGACCAACTGCAAGGGGTCCTTCAGCGGTAGATGCTGCTTGGCGACGGCGGTATCCAGGCTGCCATGGGGCAGGCCGAGCAGGGCAGTGCTGATCGCCAGGATGGCATACAGCGGCCATTCGCCGGGCAGTGCAGAAACGCCCAGGGCAACGACCAGGCCAATGGGAAACAGCCAGAAAGCGGGTGGACGGTTAGTCGCCTGCATATCAGTGCCCTCCTGATGTTGAAAAACGCGGCAATGCAGCGCGCATGAAGGGGCCAGGGGGCAAGGCCTGCATGATGGCCAGCAGGTCGCCAGCGCTGGGCTGGTCACCCAGAAAACGCCGCTGCTGAGCTGCCGTGGTGTTGGCGAACAGGCGTAGAAACCAGCCGGAAGCGGCGTCCGGGTGCTGACGAATTGCCTGTAGAAAGACTTTATCCATCCAGCCGAGCGCCGGTGAACGCAGGCGTGGTGGGGCCAGATGCCAGCGGTTGTGAGTATGTGCCTTGAGTAGCTGTCTGGCCACATCGGCGGCCCCCAGCTGGCAGCTGGCAAACATATAGCCAGTCGCCGGGCGCATCCAGCCGCCGCGAATGCCTGCAGACAGATAGCGTGAATTCAGGCTGGGAGGGGTGACCGGCATCATGGGCAGGCAGCCGGTTTCACTGCGCTGTACTACCCACCCCTTGCCGAGATGATCATCCAGCCAGCTTGCCAGCATCCAGGGTAACTCGGCCGCCAGCAGGGTCTGGCATACCTCACTGTGTCTGTCAGCCGCAAAGCAGGTCCACTCTACCAGCAGGTGGTGCTCATCCAGTGGGAGCAGATAGACAAAATGGATACCGCTGTGCCCAGCCTGAAAATCCATCAGGCAGGCTTTAGACAGGTCATGGCCGTGGTGGGGCTGGTGAACTTCCACACCGTGGAACACCTGCCAGACGCCCTGTGATTCTGCCAGCGCGTTCATCGGCGGTGGGCGAGTATCAATCACCACCTTGGCGTTGAGCTGACCCTGGGACGTGGTGATGCGCAGTGACTCACTTTGTGGCGCGATGGCATTAACCTTGACGCCCCGCACCAGCGAGAACTCATCGCGTATTGCTATCCTGTTGTAGGCCGAGCGGCGCATGGCATCGGCGGGTAGCATGGCGTAAGGATGGTCAGGGTCGCTATATTCCACCTGCTGACCTGCATGGCTGACCTGCCAGTTTGGCCAGCGGTGGCTGATGGCATCCCCAAAGGGGTGAGGAGCTTGATCCCAGAAACACCAGGTGCGGTCGTGAGTATCTTCTTCGCGGGCTTCAAGCAGATGCAGGCGTGGCAACGCTGCGTTTGCCGGTGCCAGCTCATCCAGCCAGCTGGCAATACTCAACCCCGCCAGCCCAGCGCCGAGAATGGCAATGTCGGTTTCCTTTGGCAGGCTCATGGTCATGCCTTCTCTGAATGGCGCTGTTCCCTTCCAGGCGGATGATCTTCTGGCAGGGGAGCAGCAATATCATCAAGGGATTTGGGAGTCAGCGCATACCCTGACAGTTGGGCTTCCAGCGGCTGATGCAAGGCCGCATCGTGCCAGGCGGCTGAGGTGTTAAACAGCGCTGGCAGCGCCAGCAGGCTTTGCTGCAACTTGCGGCTTTTGGGCACCACTACCCGCTGAGCCCAATAGTCCTCTGCGCTTAAACCTTGAATACGCCGCCCGATCTGACGATACACCCGCAGGGCAATGCCGATGGCCAGCCGGGTACGCGGGGGTAGATACGCCAACCCCCGCCAGCCGCTGGTGTAATAGGCTTCCGCCCGTTCAATCAGCTGACCAATTGCTTGCCAGGCCTGGTGGCGCGCCTGTGGTTCGCCATGGGCAATAGCGTCAGCCGTTATCGGCTGCTTCAGCCAGGTTTGCGGCAGGTAAACCCGACCGCGTTGGGCGTCTTCCAGCACATCCCGAGCGATATTGGTCATCTGCATCGCCACCCCCAGATCAATCGCAAAGGCCAGGGAGTGATCCGGCTCACGGGCGCCCATCAACTGGCACATCATCACCCCGACAGTGCCCGCAGCGCCGTAGGCATAGCTCAGCAGGGCCTGCTCGTCTTCAAGCTGAACGGGGGAGAGGTCAACGACCATGGTGGCCACCAGATCCTGCATGGCGTGCAGGCAGCGAGAGTCCTGCGCAAACAGCGCAACAATATCGGCTTCGAGAGCACTAACAAGTTGTTGCTCGCTGTTTGACAGCCTGGGCTCGGTGCTTGGCTTAGTGCCGGTTTCCGCGGCTGTCAGCTGGGGCTGTAACCGAGCATTCAGCCTGGCTTGCAGGCAGGTAAGCACTTTCTGTGCGCGCTGGCGTTGTGCATCGGTTGCGGCATTATCGGCAATATCGTCCACCTGGCGGCAGACGTGATACAGCCGTGCGCCATCCTGTAGCTGCTCGCGGGGCAGAAAAATCCTGCCCAATGAAAGCTTTTCCCATGCTGGCGCAGAGTGGCCTGGGAGGTCGCGGCCGCTGTGGTCATACGGCAGTTTTGTCCTGAACCGCAGTGAGTTGTTCACGGCTGACGGCGCGATCTTCTCTGACCAGCTTTTCCACCACGCCGGCCGACGACACCACACCAGGAACCCCGGCGCCGGGGTGAGTGCCCGCGCCGACAAAATAGAGGTTCTGATAATGCGGTGAGCGGTTATGGTAGCGAAAACCCGCTGACTGGGTCAGCGTCGGGGCGATGGAAAAGCCGCTGCCAAAGGGGCTGGAAAGTGCGGCGTGGAAATAGCGCGGCGACACCGTGTGGGTCGCGCCAAGCTGTTCAAACAGGTCCGGCATCAGGCGTTGCTGCAAGGTCGATAGGATATTCTGGGTCATCTGCGGTTCGAGTGTCTCCCAGTCCTGACGGCCCTGAAGGTTAGGCACTGGTGCCAGGACATAGAAGGCATCGCCCTCTGGCGGCGCCATCTCCGGGTCGGTGGCGCTGGGCCTGTGCAGATACAGGCTCAGATCTTCAGGCACTTCATGATCATCAAAAATGGTATCGAGGATTTCCTTGAAGGTGTCGCCAAATACGATGGTGTGGTGCTCAAGCTCGGTGTAACGGCGCTTGGTCACAAAATACACAACCAGGAGCCCCATGGACTGCTTCATGCGCCGCCGGAAGCCATTCAGGAGCTTGCCCCAGCGCTTCATCGGCAGCCAGTTTTCATAGACGTGCAAGGGGTCAGCATTGCTGACCACAATATCGGCCGGATAGTGTTGACCGCCACTGACTTCAACGCCGGTCACGCGGTTATTCTCGACACTCAGTCCGGTAACATCCTGACGGGTACGAATCACACCGCCGTTGCGTTGGAAAAGCTCGGCAAGTGCCGTGACCAGGGCGCCGGTACCGCCTTTGGGAAACCAGACGCCACCGCGCCGTTCCAGGGCATGGATCAAGCCATACAGTGAGGAAGTACGAAATGGGTGTCCACCGACCAGCAGGGAAGGTACGGAGAACGCGCGCCGCAGGCGTTCGTCGTCAAAAAGCGCGAGACAAAGCTATACAGGCTTTTATCTGCCCGCAGGCGCACCAGATCCGGCAGCACCTTGAGCATATCGGTAACCTTGGTAAATGGCTGCTCGGCCAGATCGACAAAGCCGCGCTGATACATCTTCTCTGTGGCCGTCAAAAAGTCGTTGTAGCGCTTGCTAGTGCCAGGTGCCAAACGCTCAATTTCAGCCATGATCTCATCGGTAGTGCTTTTATAATCAAAATAACTGCCATCGGAATAATCCATCCGATAGAACGGCTCGACTGGCAAAAGCGTTACATGTTGATCAAATTTTTCCCCAAAACGCTCAAATAATTCTTCAAAGAGAAATGGGGCGGTAATGACGGTGGGGCCGGCATCAAAAGCCACCCCATCAAGATGAAATACCCGGGCTCGGCCACCAAGGTCACCATGACGCTCCAGCAGCTCCACATTCCAGCCGTCTGACAAAAGACGCAGGGCAATGGCCAGGCCACCAAAACCTGAACCAATGACAACCGCCTTGTTGGTATGGCTGACCGAGTCGGCGGATGAGTGCGCTGCAAAGGCGTCGGATGTATTCATGAGGCCGATTTCCCTGGGTAATAATGAAGGTGGCTCGCGATTGACTGGCGATGTTCCACAAGCTGCTGGCGAAGCTTGGCAAGTATGGCGGCTAAGGCGCTTGCCAGCTGATCAGGAAAATTTGCAATCAGCTTCTCAGCGCGAGACAACGCCGCTGAGGCGTGGCGCACAGCGCGCTGCATGGCGCTTGCCACTGGGCCGCCAGGGTATGTGAAACCAGAGTGCGTGGAACCTGATGGCCAGTGTTGCGGCCAGGCATGGTAGTCATGAAAGTTATCTGGCTGGCAGGCGCTCAGATGGGTGACATCGACATCGTCAAGATCATCAATAATCTGATAGGCCAGCCCGACGGCATTGGCAAAATAGCGGATCTGGTCGTGTTCCCCGCTAGTCAACTTACCACCCAATGCGCCAGCCTCAAGGGGCAGGGCAATCAGGGGAGCTGTCTTTGCTAATGTCGCCTGCAGATAGTCGGTCAAACAGACTTTCTTCTGATGCTTATGGGAAACCTGAGGAGTATTTTCAGAAGACTTCTCAGTGGGGGTTGTAGGGTTGGCAATTTCAATACTTTGTCCGGCAATCACTTGGCTGGTGCGGTCGGTCAATAGTTGTACAAGTGCCAACTGGTGTTCAGAGGAGTCACTTGCCAGTGCAGCCCGAAAAGCCGCAGTCAGCATCATGTCTCCCGTGCATAGCGCCACATTAGGGTTGTAGCGTTGCCAGACGGCCGCTTGCCCACGACGCTGAGTATCACCATCGCACAGATCATCATGAACCAGTGACGCGTTATGAATCAGTTCTGCGGCAGCAGCAGCAGCGATACGGTGGCTGACGGAAGCGCCAAACGCCATGCCGCTCAACAGCGCCAGACGTGCACGTAATTGGCTACCTTGGGTACTCAGATGATAAAGACTGGCAGCGGTTGCAGGCCAGTCGACAGGTGCATTCAGACTATTGCGCATCAGTTCCCCGACGCGGACAAGTTGACTATCAATGTCGCCATCAATGCTGTCGGTAACAGAAACGTCGGCGTGCTCCGACAATGGCTGATTGATGCTGACAGCATCTGTGACATTGAACATGGCAGTTTGATTGAATGTTGCAGTGACCATACCAACGTCCTTTTGATCATGGCCATCCATGGCCGGTAGAACTCCTGTTATGAAAGGCCGAGGCTTACGAGAGTTTCGACGTTTCTTCACCTTCAGCGTCATCGTCTGCCAGTGTGGCAGTCGCGCCGTTGGCTTCTTCACTTTCGGCCTGCGACTTGCGCATCGCAATGACGAAGATGAATACACCGAAGACTGCTTTCGCCACGATATCTGCCACTGTGTAGCCGATTTCGACAGCTGTGATGGCGGCGCCACCGTCCAGGCCTACCAGCGGGAAGAGGTAGACGATCGGGTAGAACAACCAGGAACCGATGACCAAGTAGATAGAAATCTGTACAAGGTTCTGGACGCTTTCAGGCTGCTTGGAGATAGACTCCTTCAGACCGACGACCAGCTGGTACACGATGAACACGAACGGGATCATGGAGAGTACCCAGAATACAAAGCGCAGACCGCCAATATCGGATACTTCGCCCGGATAGCCCAGGACGATCATCAATGCTGCAGCACCACCGAGAACAGTTGATTTCTTGATGGTTTCCGCCTTGGAAAGGCGCATGACCAGAATCAGCTCAATAAGCAGCAGCGGTACGGTCAGCAACCAGTCCACATACCGGTAAGCCTGGTTGAAGGGCTTGCCGGTCGCCAGTACTTCACCTGTGGTGACATCAGCAGCAGCATTCCACGACAGCATGATCTGCAGGTAGTGATAGGCCGCTACCGCAGTTACCAGACCGGTAATGGTAATAGCGAGACGATAGGATGGTGCAATTTCTGATTTCATCAACCAGAAAAACAGGGTGGCAGCTGCCATGACAGCAAAGCCGAACGAATAGCCATTCTGTACGAATGAATATTGCCCTAGGGATAAAGCTTCAATTTCCATGAGTTTGTCTCCAGCAGCGTTGTTTATGCAAGCAGGCACCGGATACGCACTTTAAGGTGCTTTTGAGCACGCAAGCGGTGAACTGCCGACAGATAATCCGTTACAGAAGTTGTTCAGCATTCAAGTGCTGAACAACTAAGACGAGCTTAGTCATGCTGGAGCGGAACTTCAAGAAGTTATACAGGATTTATCCAAATTGATACTATTGTATAAATAAATACATGTTAATTTAGTGATATATAATATTTTGAGTGAGAAATGTTTTTTGCTGGCAGTTTCGCTCATATACTGAGATTGATGCGCACACCTGCCTAACCTTGGTAGCCTGAGCTGCCTTGCAACGTTCAAGCCAACCTATTCAGCCAGGTGATCATCTCCTGACTGACCAGTTCCGGGTGTGTCATGTGGATACAGTGGCCTTCGGTGGGCAGTACATGAAGCGTGCTCTTGGGTATATGTGCCTGCATATAATGACCAATACTTACACTGGCAAGGGCATCAACCTGACTTTGCAGGAGCAGGGTAGGGTGTTGGTTCTTGGGCAGCAGGTGGCGATAGTCAGAAAAGAACGTCGCTTTTGCAAAGGTCTTGGCCACCAAAGGGTCCGTTGAGCAGAAACTGTCGGAAAGCTCTCCCACCATCAAATCCGGGCTGGTGCTGCCCATTACCAGCGGGGCGAGGTAGCTGGCCCAGCCCATGTGGTTGCGATCCATCAATTCAACCAGTTCTTCCAGGTCTGAGCGCTCAAAACCGCCATGGTAATCAGGTGGCAGGTTCAAAAAGCACGGCGATGGGCACACCATGATCTGGCTTGCAAAGCGTTCCGGGTCGTTATTAGCCGCCAGCATGCCAATAGTACAGCTGACCGAATGGCCAACCAGGTGAACCTGAGTGAGATCAAGGGTGGTGCAGATCTCGTTGATATCCGCAGCATAACCTTCCAACGAGCTGTAGCGGGCTTCACTGTAGGCAGACAGCTGGGACTGGCCAGAGCCGACATAATCGAATAGGACAAGCGTATAGCGGCTTTGCAATTCCGGCGTCAGGCGATACCACATGGTCTGGTTGCAGCCAAAACCATGGGCCATCAGTAAGGTCGTACTTCCCGAACCCAAGATTTCTATATTATTGCGGGCAATGACTTTTTCTTTCGTCAGTATCATCTGGTTCTGTGCTCTATTTCTGTGTTGGGCCAAGAGGTTTTAGACTGGGAAAATGTCGGTGGAATCCTTGTCGCTGCCAGTCTTCTATCCAGCCTTCAAGCATATTGGCGGGCATGGGGCGTGCAATATAGAAACCCTGACCATTTTCACAGCCCAGTTCCATCAGGCTTTGGGCATGCTGTAAGGTTTCAATACCTTCGGCAATTAGGTCGCATTCGAAAGCGGATGCAAAACCGATAACCCCTTTGATAATGGCCAGATCGCCGCTGCTGTGCAGCATGTTCTGGACAAAGCTGCGATCAATTTTCAATACGTCGACCGAAAGGTCTCTCAGATGTCCTAGCGTCGAATAGCCGGTTCCAAAATCGTCCAGAGAAACCCGGATACCGATTTTACGGCACGAGGTAACCACCGTTGCAACGCGGTTGATATCCTCAATGGTGCTGGTTTCAATCACTTCCAGCTCAAGCCGCTGGAGAGGGAGGTCTGGGAAGCCGGATAGCGCTGTGGTCAGGTCGTTAAGAAATTCAGGATGCTGCAGGTGATAGCCATCAATATTGATGCTGACAGACATATCCAGCCCTTGATCGAGCCATTGCTGTAGCTGAGCCAGTGCCGTAATGAGCACCCATCTGCCCAGGCTCAACTCTGTGGAGGTGCCGCTTATTGCAGGCAGAAAAGTGGCGGGACTCTTCAGACCCTCATCGGGATGATTCCAGCGCAGAAGTGCTTCAGCCCCGAGGACGGCGCCAGTGCGCATATTAACTTTGGGTTGATAATAAAGCTCGAACTGGTTATCCAGCATCGCGGTTTGAACCACGTTGCGGCTTTTAAGTGTATATTTCTGATGCTGTTCGGTCGCTGTGTCGAAAACGCTAAGCTGGTTACGACCTGCAATCTTGGCTTGATACATAGCCTGGTCGGCCTGACGAAGCAGTTGGCCAGTATCGACGTTTTCCGTCTGAGGGTAAAACGTAATACCGATGCTGGCAGAGATTTGAATAGTCATCGCGTCAACTTCAAACGGCTCAGATAGCTTGTTGATCAAACGATTAAAAACCTTTTTCGCCGAAGCGATGTCATCCAGCGTATCCAGAAAAACAACAAATTCGTCGCCCCCAAACCTGGCCACCACATCCTCTTTTTTGAGGTTCTTGACCAAGCGGTTGGCGGCCCAACGTAATACCTTGTCGCCCATATCATGGCCGTAGGTGTCGTTGACCTCCTTGAATCCATCGAGGTCAATAAACGCAAGTGTAAACGCCAGCGTTTCAGGGTCACGGTGCGCCATCTCATGATCCATATGTTGCGTCAAGGCATTGCGATTGGGTAAACCGGTTAACTGATCCGTCTCAGATAATGACCGTAAAAGAGAGATTTTCTTACTTAGCAGCTCTTTGGTTTCTGTTAACTCCTGAAAAAGCTGCTCGGAGCGTGCGGCACTGCCGACACTCCAGAAAATCCGCTCGTTGTTTTCTGGATCACGATAAGCGCTTATAACAGCAGGAAGAGGTTCTCCCGCTTTTGTTGTCAAGGTTACCCGTATTTCATCACAAAAGCCTTCATAAACAATCATTGGCATGATGAAGCTGTCATACATTATCTGCGATGCTTTGCTTAACAAAACGAACAGATCGCAGCCGAGGAGCTCATTGCGTGCATAGCCGTAACGTTTTTCAAAATACTGGTTACTGTAGTGAATCTGGCGATTAATGTCTGAAACCAGGCAGCCCACGGGGAATTGATCAATAGATGCAATAGCTGAGTCATCCATGATGAGTCCTCAAAGAATGGCCGAAGTTCTATTAATAGGGTTTCGACAAAAATATATAACTGCCTGGCATCGACGATGCGGCCAGACCCGTGCCTTGGTTGGTGCCTCGACCCTTTTCAGGTTGGTCAGCCTGCTTACTGTGCCGAGGTTGATAGCTGCCGTCCAGAGCCCATTTAAAAGACAGGTATAATTTAAGTACTATATCTAAAGTTAATTTTATTATATTAATTTTGTATGCATTTCCACGCAGTGGCGTGGGAATAAGAAATAGATATTCAATTAAATAATTTAGCGTTGGGTTAATTAACTGACTTGGATGGGCATCTCAAACAGGTATCTTGAACAAGCACCTCGAACCAGCCCTTCCTTGACAGTTAAACATTCTGAAGCGCACCATCATTAGCGAATTTAACGGAGAATATAATGACTGAAGTTAAAGCCTTTGCTGCCCATGCTGATGATCAACCACTGGCACCATTGTCAATTGACCGCCGCAACCCGCGTCCCGATGATGTGGCGATTGAGATTCTGTACTGCGGCGTTTGTCATAGTGATCTGCACTTCGCTAAAAATGACTGGGGCTTAACCCGCTACCCTGTTGTGCCAGGCCATGAAATTGTTGGCCGGGTGACCGGTGTTGGCAGCGATGTCACGCGTTTCAAGCCCGGCGATGTGGTGGGCGTGGGCTGCATGGTGGACTCTTGCCGCACCTGTTCTGCCTGCCAGGATGATGTAGAGCAGTACTGCCTGAACGGCTTCACCATGACTTACGGCAGCGATGATCGCCATGATGGTACCATGACCCAAGGGGGCTATTCTGAATCCATCGTGGTCAGCGAACATTTTGTGCTGACTATGCCGGAAGGCATTGATCTGCCGTCAGCTGCGCCGATTCTGTGTGCGGGTATTACTACCTATTCACCGCTGCGCCATCATGGTGTGGGTAAGGGCCACAAGGTGGGCGTTATCGGCATGGGTGGGCTTGGCCATATGGGCGTCAAGCTTGCCAAGGCGCTGGGTGCTGAGGTGACGGTGTTTACCCGTTCTGATGCCAAGGTGGAAGAGGCCAAACAGCACGGTGCCCACCATGTGGTGGTGTCTTCTGATGAGGAACAGATGAAAGCCGTGGCTGAAACCTTCGACTTCATGCTGGATACCGTGCCGGTGCAGCACGATATTAACCCTTACCTCGCTGCGCTACGCTACGATGGCACCCATATCATGGTTGGCCTGATGGACCCGATTGAACCGGCTGTTCAAGGCGCTAACCTGATTTTTAAACGTCGTGTACTGGCAGGTTCTCTGATCGGCGGTATTGCTGAAACTCAGGAGCTTCTGGATTTCTGCGCTGAGCACAAGATTACCTGCGACGTGGAAATGATTGATATGCAAACCATCAACACTGCGTTTGAGCGTATGCAAAAAGGCGACGTGCGTTACCGCTTTGTCATCGACATGGCGTCTATGAAAAACGCTGCCTAGCCGCCAAGCGTTAACGCCAACCAGTAATAAACAGCAACGGCACCCAAGGGTGCCGTTGCTGTTTTGACGTAGCCGCTTTATAAAGCGGAGATTTTAGTTTGCTGTTCTTCCAAGAGTTTTTTAGCGGCCTGGAATTCAGCAAGTTTGCCGCGTTCCTTTTCCACCACGGCTTCCGGGGCTTTGGCGATAAAGCCTTCGTTGCCGAGTTTTTTTCTCAATGCCGTTGATCAGCTTGTCCTGCTTGTCGATTTCCTTGGCCAGCCGCTTGAGTTCGGCGTCTTTGTCGATTAAATCCGCCATGGGCACCAGGACTTCCATATCACCCACCAGCTGGGTGGCTGACAGCGGTGCGTCGTCCGGGTTGGCAAGCCAAGTGGCGCTTTCCAGCTTGGCCAGTTTAGCCAGGAAGTGACGATTGCTTTCAAGACGTTCGGCATCTTCCGCCTTGCCTTTGGTGAGCAGGATATCCAGCGGCTTGCCGGGGGCAATGTTCATCTCAGCGCGGATATTACGCACCGCGATAATCACGCCCTTCAGCCATTCGATATCCCGGGTGGCCTGCTCGTCAATGCGGCTTTCATCGGCCTGTGGCCAGGGCTGGTTCATGATGGAAGGGTTATCACCGGCGTAGGTGCCTGCCAGTGGCGCAACCCGCTGCCAGATCTCTTCGGAGATATACGGCATCATCGGATGAGCAAGGCGCAGAATTACTTCCAGCACCCGCACCAGGGTTCGCCGCGTGCCGCGTTTGGCGGATTCGCTGGCATTTTCGTCCCAGAGTACCGGCTTGGATAGCTCCAGGTACCAGTCGCAATATTCGTTCCAGACAAACTCATACAGCGCCTGGGAGGCATGGTCGAAGCGGTATTCGTCCAGCGCCCTGGTCACCTGGGTTTCGGTCTTCTGTAGCTGGGAAATGATCCAGCGATCCGCCAGGGAAAGGCTCACTTCGCCGCCTTCTGCGCCGCAGTCCTCGCCTTCGGCGTTCATCAGCACGTAGCGCGAGGCGTTCCACAGCTTGTTGCAGAAGTTGCGGTAGCCGTCCAGGCGGTTCATATCAAACTTGATATCCCGCCCGGTGGTGGCCTGGGAAAGGAAGGTGAAACGCAGGGCATCGGTGCCGTGGGCTTCAATGCCGCCCTTGAATTCGTCGCGGGTCGCCTTGGCAATTGCCTTGGCTTTCTGCGGCTGCATCATGTTGCCGGTGCGTTTTTCAACCAGATCTTCGAGGCTGATGCCGTCAATCAGGTCGATGGGGTCGAGCACGTTGCCCTTGGATTTGGACATCTTCTGACCCTGGCCATCGCGCACCAGGCCATGCACATAGACGGTCTTGAACGGTACTTCGTCCATGAACTTCAGCGTCATCATGATCATCCGGGCGACCCAGAAGAAGATGATGTCGAAACCGGTCACCAGCACGCTGGTAGGGTGAAAGGTTGCCAGTTCCGGGGTCTTTTCCGGCCAGCCCAGGGTGCCAAAGGTCCACAGGCCTGAACTGAACCAGGTGTCGAGAACATCTTCGTCCTGAGTCAGGGTGATGTTTGCCGACAGCTTGTGCTTTTCGCGGGCTTCTTCTTCGCTGCGCGCCACATAGACATTGCCGTCGGCGTCGTACCAGGCGGGAATACGGTGGCCCCACCACAGCTGGCGGGAGATACACCAGTCCTGGAGGTCGCGCATCCAGGCAAAGTACATGTTTTCGTAGTTCTTGGGCACGAACTGGATATCGCCGTTTTCCACCGCGGCAATGGCGGGCTTGGCCAGCTCTTCCACCGCGACAAACCACTGATCAGTGAGCAGTGGCTCAATCACATCGCCGGAACGGTCGCCATAGGGCAGGGTGTTGTTGACCGTTTCGACCTGCGCCAGCAAACCCAGAGCATCCATATCGGCGACGATCTGCTTGCGTGCCTCGAAGCGGTCAAGCCCTGCGTATTTGGCGGGCAGGGTGGCGTCTTCTTCAGGCTGTGGTTGACCCTTGAGGTCAAAGATTTCCGCGCGCTCAAGAATAGTGGCATCCTTGCTGAACACATTGATCAGCAGGTGATTCTGGCGCTTGCCGACTTCGTAGTCGTTAAAGTCGTGGGCCGGGGTAATCTTGACGCAGCCGGAGCCTTTTTCCATATCGGCATGTTCATCAGCGACGATAGGAATACGCCGACCGACCAGCGGCAGCTCGATAAACTTGCCGACCAGTGAGGCATAGCGTTCGTCGTCCGGGTTGACCGCCACGCCGGTATCACCCAGCAGGGTTTCCGGGCGAGTGGTCGCCACCACCAGATAATCCTTGCCATCGGCGGTGGTCACGCCATCCGCCAGCGGGTAGCGGAAGTGCCAGAAACTGCCTTGCTGGTCCTTGTTTTCCACTTCCAGGTCGGAAATGGCGGTGTGCAGGGTGGGGTCCCAGTTGACCAACCGCTTGCCGCGATAGATAAGGTTGTCTTCATGCAGGCGCACGAAAACTTCCTGCACGGCCTTGTAGAAGCCGTCATCCATGGTGAAACGTTCCCGCGACCAATCCACGCTGGCGCCCATGCGGCGCAGCTGGCGGGTAATATGGCCGCCGGATTCTTCCTTCCACTCCCATACCTTGTCGATAAACGCATCGCGGCCCAGCTCATGGCGGGTCTTGCCTTCCTCAGCGGCCACCTTGCGCTCCACCAGCATCTGGGTGGCGATACCGGCGTGATCGGTGCCGATCTGCCAGAGGGTATTGTTGCCCTGCATGCGCTTGAAGCGGATCAGGGTATCCATGATGGTATCCTGAAACGCATGGCCCATATGCAGGCTGCCGGTCACGTTGGGCGGCGGAATCATGATGGCGTAAGGCTCGCCCTGGCCGGAAGGGGCAAAGCGGTTATCGGCTTCCCAGCGCGTGTACCAGCGGGTTTCGATCTGTTCGGGTTGGTAGGTCTTTTCCATGGATTGGCTCACAGCGGCGGTGCCCAGCGTTACCGGGCAGCGAATGCATTGATTGGGTTCGCAAAATGGCCGCTAGTATAGCGCGTCACAGGCACTGACGTCAGGCCCTGAGCGTTAGCCGCCGCATGGCCAGCAAGCCAAGCAGCGGCCCGGGCAGCAGCCACCAGATCACCATCAGCCCCTGGGTGCTCCACAGCGAGGTGACCAGCGCAATGGCCGGCAGGGTCAGGCTGAAGCCGATGGCATTCATCATCGCTAGCGCCGCGCCTAGCCGGTCGCTGGGTGCTGACACTGAAGCAAGGGCAGAAAACTGTGCTGAATCGGCGATGACGCTTAAGCCCCACAGCAGCAGTAAGGCCAGCAGCATTAAAGGCGGCGCGCTACCCAGCCAGGGGTAAAAGAGGCAAAGGGCGCCGGAGGTGGCCAGGGCAACAAAGGCTACCCGGGCACTGCCGAAGCGTCGGCTGGCACGGCCTGCCAGCACGCAGCCGGGCATGCCGATGGCAATCACCGCAAAGCTCAGCCAGGCAATGCGGGTGACCGGCGCGTCCAGGCGAGCCAGCTCACGGGCGACCAGAAAAGGGGTGAGCGTCCAGAAGGCATAAAGCTCCCAGCAGTGGCCGAAATAGCCCAGTGCTGACGCGCGAAAGTCCCGGCGACGAAAGGCCGCCAACCCCGCCCAGGGGCGGCCACCTGCGGCTGTTGGCGGCAGGTGGGGGCCAACCCCAGACGGTAGATCATGGCGGCGGCCACCAGCGCCAGCAAGGAGGACAGCAGCAGAGGCGTCTGCCAGGGCATGTGTAGGGTCACCCCGCGCAACAGGTGCGGTGAGGCAGTGCCCAAGGTCAGCATACCCACCAGCCAGCCCAGCGCTGCACCCGCCTGATGTGGCGTCCAGCTGACCACTAGTTTCATGCCCAAAGGGTAAATGCCGGCCAGGCAAAGCCCGGTCATAAAACGCAGCAGGATGGCACCTGTCAGGCTTTCCAGGCTGAAAATAAACGCCGCATTGATGATTGCCCCGCAGACGGCAGCCATGGCAAACAACTGGCTGGCAAGCAGACGGTCTGCCAGACCGCTGGTGGCAATCACCAGAGTGCCGCTGATAAACCCCGCCTGCACTGCCATGGTCAGCAGACCGAGATCCGCGCCGCTCAGCCCGGCAGATTGCTGCAGGGCAGTGCCCACGCCATTGACGCTGAACCACAGCGAAGTGCCGAATAACTGGGCAATCACGATAGTGATCAGCGGGTGGCGTTTGAGCATGGTGGAGCTACTCCAGGTCAATGGCGCGTATCATACGACGCAAAGCGCTAATCCGCTTATTGGTGGTGTTTTTATAGGCGGCTGAGGTCTGGTAGGTGGACGTATCTTGCCAGCTTTCGGCTGAACGCAGCGCCTGACTCAACCAGCCTCTGACCATCACATAATGTCTTGAATCCAGCCCCAGTGCTTTAACAACTTCCACCGAGGCAGGCTGTTCAGGGCTTTCCAGCGCCGCCTGAATAGCAAGCACCTTGTGCCCTACCTCCAGCGCATACTGATCCTGTTCGCTTAGCGGGGTAACGCTCGATGTCTTGTTTTCGTCCAGCGTCGAACAGGCCGATAAGGTCATGGTGAAGAAAAGAGTCAGCCATGTTTTGGTGTTATTCATTAAAATGGCTCCAGGACAATTGTCTCGACAGCGTCGGGACAATCTGTTGATTAGGATAATATTTCAAGGCTGCCTTCCTTGATGTTTTACCCACTGCTGACCGGCAGCCGTCAAACGGTATCTTTGTAAGCGACTATTGGGCTTTTCCGGAATCGTTTGCTCAATCAAGCCAGCGTTCAATGCCGGTCTTAGGTACGCTTTTCTGAAATGGGGCTGATGTTTGAGACCTAAAATATCCTGTAGCTCGGACCGCGTCATTTCTCCCTTCAAAGATTCAAGCAGGCGGAATACTTCCCTGCTAACTTGGTCGGTGACTTGGTCGGTGACTTGGTCGGTGACTTGGTCGGTGACTTGGTCGGTGACTTGGTCGGTGACTTGGTCGGTGACTTGGTCGGTGACTTGGGGGCTCTTGTGGGGTGTTTGCCTCAGGACGCCAAAAGGCAAAGGCCGCCAGCTCAGCCGCAAGACCATCTGCATTGGTAGCATCGGGTTTGAACTGGTGGCGGCTGTCTTCGCCTCGGGTGAGTGTTTTCTGCAGTTGGTTCTGATCCATTTTTATGCTTCCTGCTTGGGTCAATATTCCTTTTCCGGTGCTTGTTCCTCACCCCAACTGATGCGGCACGACTTCGTGGCCCATTTCCTTGTAGCGTTTCCAGCAGGCGCGTTTGGCGATGAGTACGTCCTGGTGCTGGTTGATGATTTCTGCAACACGGGCGTAGGCGTCGAAGCCGTCGGGGATTTCCGGGTGCAGGTTGAGCAGAGCGGCGTCTTGTGTCGGGGCGGGGAGGGCCTTCCAGCCGAGGGTGACCGGCACCTGAGCGGCCAGGTCGCTGTCTTCCAGGGCGTGGGGCAGGTAGGCATCTGGGCGGAAGTTCCACAGGGCGTCATCGGCCTGCCTGGCCAGGGCTTCGTCCTCGCAGTGCAGGTGAAGCCGGTAGCCCTTGCGCCAGATGGTTTCTGCTAATTTGCAGGCAAACTGCAGGCGGGCGTCCAGCGTAGTGTCTGGCAGGATGTAGAAATCAATGCGGGCCATGGCGGTTTCCAGCGCCTGCCCCCGCAATTTGGGTGGCAGGCGTTTGCGAGGGTCAGACCAGCCGGGTCAGCCAGCCGTACTTGTCTTCGCTGCGGCCATACTGCAGGTCAAGCAGTTTGGTGCGAATACGCTTGGCGATCTCGTTGTTGCCGCCAGCGGTCAGGGTGATGCGTTCGTTATCGGTGACCAGCTCACCTACCGGGGTAATCACCGCTGCCGTGCCGCAGGCAAAGACTTCGGTAATCTCGCCGGAGGCCGCGCCTTCACGCCATTCGTCGATGCTGATGGCGCGCTCTTTTGGCGTCAGGCCTTCGTCCTTGGCCAGGGTAAGTACCGAGTTACGGGTGACCCCTTCCAGAATAGTGTCGGTCAGGCGCGGAGTGACGACGCGGCCATCCTTGAACACGAAGAACAGATTCATGCCGCCAAGCTCTTCGATCCATTTGCCTTCCGCCGCATCCAGAAACGCCACCTGGCTGCAACCGTTAGCGGAGGCTTCTTTCTGGGCGGCCAGTGAAGCGGCGTAGTTGCCGCCGCACTTGGCAAAACCGGTGCCACCTGGTGCCGCGCGGTTGTAGTGGGTGGATAGCCAGATCGAAACCGGATCAATGCCGCCCTTGAAGTAAGCCGCCGCGGGTGAAGCGATCACGTAATAATCGACCTCGTGAGCGGGGCGTACGCCCAGGAACGCTTCTGAGGCAATCATGAAGGGGCGCAGATAGAGGCTGCATTCGTCGGAATCGCTGGCAGGCGTGGGCACCCAGGCATGATCCTGAGCCAGCAGGGCTTTCAGTGAGCCGATAAAGTCTTCATCGGACAGCTCCGGCAGGGCCAGACGGCGGGCACTGCGACGAAAGCGCTCGGCATTCTTTTCCGGGCGGAACGTCCATACGGAACCATCGGCATGCCGGTAAGCCTTGATACCTTCGAAAATTTCCTGGCCGTAGTGCAGCACTGAAGCCGCCGGGTCAAGGGTCAAAGGGCCGTAGGGGCGAACTTCATGGGCATGCCAGCCGGTATCAAGGGTCCAGCGTACATGGGCCATATGATCGGTAAAGTGGCTGCCAAACCCGGGGTTTTGCAGGATGTTATCGCGGATGTTGTCTGCCGTCGGCTGATTGGATGGCAGCAGGGTAAAGCGGTCGGTGGGCACGATGATTCTCCACAGCTAGCGTTAAAACGCTTTTAATCTTGTTAACCAGATATAGGCACCGGCCAGCCCAGTGCCTACACGACGTATCACTGCCCCAAGATGTAACGGTTGCGTCAGTGAAAGGCAACCGTCAGGTGCCTGATTTTGAAGTTAGTCGTCGCTATTTTCTACCTGGACATCGGTTTCACGATCCAGCAGGTATTGAGTCAGCAGCCCAACCGGGCGGCCAGTGGCGCCTTTCTGCTTGCCGGAATGCCAGGCGGTGCCAGCGATATCCAGGTGTGCCCAGGGGAAGTGATCCGCAAAGCGCGACAGAAAGCAGGCGGCGGTGATGGTGCCTGCTGGGCGCCCACCAATGTTGGCCAGGTCGGCAAAGTTGGAATCCAGCTGCTCCTGATACTCATCCCACAGCGGCAGGTGCCAGGCGCGATCCCAGGCGGTATCGCCCGCATCGAGAATATCCAGCGCCAGGTCATCATCGTTGGATAAAAGCCCGGTCGCGTGGTGGCCAAGCCCAATGATGCAGGCGCCGGTCAGGGTAGCAATATCCACCACGCTGGCGGGTTCAAAACGCTCGGCGTAGGTGAGCGCATCGCACAGTACCAGACGGCCTTCGGCATCGGTGTTGAGAACTTCAACCGTCAAGCCCTTGAGGGTGTTGATGATATCCCCGGCTTGGTGGCCGCGCCGTCCGGCATGTTTTCCGCCGCCGCTACAATAAACACCAGATTGAGCCTGGGTTTGATGGCTAGAACGGCATTAACGGTGCCAAACACGCTGGCGGCGCCGCACATATCGAACTTCATTTCGTCCATGGCCTCGCCGGGCTTGAGCGAGATACCGCCAGTGTCAAAGGTGATACCCTTGCCTACCAGCACATGGGGGCGTCTGCGGCGTCTTCTGCGCCCTGATAGCGCATTACAATCAGGCGTGAAGGCTCGCGACTGCCACGGCCGACTGACAGCAGCGAATGGGCGCCGAGAGTTTCCAGGTCGTCTTCATCCAGAATTTCGGTGGTCAGGCGCCCTTCGGAACCGGCGGCCAGCTTTTCGGCCTGCTCCGCCAGATAGCGCGGCGTGCAGACATTACCCGGCAGGTTGCCCAGGGTGCGAGCGGCGTTGATGCCCTGGCCGATCGCCACACCAATGTGGGCACCTTCCCGGGCCTGCTCGGCTTCATCGCTATCGCTGAGCAGCAGGGTAAAGCGCTGCAGGGAAGAAGGTGGGGCGGGTTGCGATTTAAAGGTATCAAAGCGGTAAAGCGCGCGCTCGCCTGCTTCCATGATCTTGCGTGCTTTCCATGCTGAGTCGCGGCCTTCCAGCGGCACATCGGTAAACGCCAGGCAGGCCTCGTCAATGGGAAGCTTGATAAGCGCACTGGCAGCGGCGTCCAGCGCTTTCAGAAAGGCGGCATCCTTGCATTTTTCGCGCGCTCCTAGTCCTACCAGCAGCAAACGCTCGGTGCCAAGCCCGGGGGCAAAGGGCAGCATCAGGGTGCTGCCCAGTGCCGCGTCGAAGTCGCCGCTTTCAACCAGCTGGCTGATCAGACGCTCGCTGGCGTCATCGAGTTTCGCAACCGCGGGAAGGAGTTCACTATCGTTAAACACCGGTACAGCAAGACAAGCGGTTTCGGCTTTCGCCGGATTAGCGGTATGAACGGAAAATTCCATGACGTCTCCAACAAGACAAGCATCGCAGGATTCGGGATAATGCCCCAAAAGTGAGCTGTTATTGTGCCCTCTGAAGCAAGTGTACCCAAGCCTTGGGCGCATTGCATGGCATCCTGCACGATTGGCTGGAGAACGCCTTGATTTTATTTCGCTATTTAACCCGCGAAGTGCTACTCACCATGACCGCAGTGGCGGGTATTCTGCTGCTGGTGATCATGGGCAGCAGGTTTATCCGTTATTTTTCCAGCGCTGCCGAAGGCGATATTCCGTTAAATATTCTGGGTAGCCTGATGCTTTTTCATCTGCCTGGGTTTATGGAGCTGATTCTGCCGCTGGCCTTTTTTCTGGGCATTCTGCTCGCCTATGGTCAGCTATATATGAACAGCGAGATCACCGTGATGGTGGCCTGCGGTGTCAGCCCGACGCACTTGCTGAAGGTAACGCTGTTGCCTGCGATCGTGGTGGCCGTGCTAGTGGGCGTCTGCAGCCTGTGGCTGACGCCGCTGGGCGCCTACAATACTGAAACCATGCTGGAAGAGCAGCGCAGCCGTTTGGATGTGTCGATCCTGGCACCCGGGCGTTTTCAGGAGTTTGGCCAGGGGCGCACGGCCTATATCAGCGGTTTTTCCAGCGACGGCACCGAGATGGAAAATGTTTTCGTTAACGAGATGGGTAATACGGCTGAAGGCGAACATCATTACGTTACCCGTGCCGCCCAAGGCTATCAGGAGTTGCGTGATGATACTGGCAGCCGCTTTCTGGTGCTGGAAAACGGTGAACGCTACGGAGTAACCCCGGGCCGCTTTGGCGCAGAAAAACTCATGTTTGAGCGCTATACCTTGCGGCTTGGCGCTACCGGGCGGGTTGAAGCGGTGGAATCGCTGGAGTACGCCACCACGCCTGCACTGCTGGCCAACCCTGACCCACGCGCTCAGGCTCAATGGCAGTGGCGAGCCGGGTTGCCGTTGATGGTCTTTATTCTTGCCCTGATGGCTCAGCCGTTATCGCGGGTTAATCCGCGTCAGGGGCGCTTCGCCAAACTCCTGCCCGCAGTTTTTCTGTACGTTGCTTATCTTAGTCTGCTCTTGGCGGCGGTTGACATGATCGGCAGCGGAGGCTGGTCTTCAACGCTGGGTGTCTGGCCGGTTCACGGGTTATTCCTGGTGCTGGGGCTGATGTTACTGTGGCATTCACAACGCAAGGGGATGCGCTAATGCTACTGGATCAGCTGGACCGTTACATTGCACGCAACGTGCTGGCCGCCATTGTCGTGGTGCAGGTTGTACTCTTGGGGCTGGATATCACCATTGCCTATATTGATGACCTGGGCGATGTGCAGCAGGGTTATACCGCTCTGGATGCGTTGATGTACCTGTTGATGCGCGTACCCTGGCGGTTTTATCAGTATGCGCCGGTGGCGGTATTGATCGGCGCTCTGATTGGCTTGGGCAGTATGGCTTCCAGCAATGAGCTGACGGTGATGCGCGCATCTGGGCGCTCGCTGGCCCGCATTGTCTGGGGTGTTATGAAACCGGTGCTGCTGGTGATTGTGGCGGTCTTGCTGGTGGCAGAATACGTCAGCCCGCGTACCGAGCAGTTCGCCGAAGCCTGGAAGCTGGAAAAACGCCAGGGCTCAGGCGCGGTTCTGACCAGCCGCAGCGGCTGGCAGATCGAGAATGACAGCATCTACCGATTTGGCGCCATTCGGGCTGATAATGTCGTGCTGGACCTTACCCGCTATCGCTTTGATGATCGCCAGCTGGTGGAAATCTCCTATGCCCAACGGGCGCGCTGGGAAGGTAATCAGTGGCAGTTGGAAAATGTCGCCACTACCCGGCTTTATGAGGAGCGCACCGAAGCCGAACAGCATGCCACCCAGCGCTGGGAAACCAACCTGACCCCTGTGCAGCTGGAGCGGCTGCTGCGCGATATTGACAGCCAGGCACCCAGTGAGCTTTATGCTTATGCAGGCTTTCTGCGCGCTCAGGGGCAGCAGGCGGATGAACCTTTACTGCATTTCTGGCAAAAGATGCTGATGCCGCTGACCATGGGGTCACTGGTACTGATTGCCGCCTCCTTTGTGTTTGGCCCTTTGCGCAGTGTGGCGGCAGGTACCCGAGTGTTTTACGGCGTGATTACCGGTTTGTTGTTCAAATACACCCAGGATCTGCTGGCGCCTGCGTCGACGCTGTTTGGTTTTTCGCCGGTCTGGGCGGTGTTGGTGCCGACCCTGGCCTGTGCGCTGGTGGGTGTTTACTTTCTGCGCCGCAATGGTTAGCGCTCTAAACTGATTCACAAGAGAGGCATCATGCAACGACGTTTTGATCAACTGGATAGCGTATGGCCTGCCGCCCTGGGGCGACGGTTGGGTGCAATGATTTATGATGGTTTTCTGGTTGCTGCCATCTGGATTGGCGTGACGGTGGCCCATCTTGCGTTCTTTCACTTTGTACTGGGGCAAAACCTTGAAGAGGCTGAGCCAACATTTTTTGCGGTTATCTCGCTACGGCTTCTGCTGGTGCTGTCGGCCTTTTTCTTTTTGCCTACTCCTGGACCCGAGGCGGCATGACACTGGGCATGCAGGCCTGGCGGTTGCGCGTACAAACGCCCGATGGGTATTCGATTACCTGGCTGCAAAGTGCTTTGCGCTGCCTGACTGCCTGGGTTTCGCTAGCCGTTTTCGGATTGGGCTACTGGTGGGTACTGTTTGATGGTGAACGGCGTAGCTGGCCGGATATTGTATCCGGCACCCGGACGGTGGTACAGCCCAAACCAGCATCCAGAAAGGACAAGGCTAAGCAATAGCCAATAACGACAGCTGATAACGACGAGTCAGAAATTACTTGCAAAAATATATGCAGCTGGCCTCCGACGAAGAGTGATTCACACAGCAAGTATTCACCAGCATAACGGGCAGCCAAGCGGCTGCCCGTTATGCTTTATCTGGCAGCTGGGTGACATTCTTCCCGCAAGCCGCGACAATGGTTGCCTGACCCTTATCAGGATTAACGATGATCAGCTGAACGCTGGCGGAGACTAGGATGTTGCCACTGACAATACTTTATCAGGATGATGATTTGGTGGCGGTTCACAAACCAGCTGGGCTTCTGGTTCACCGTTCGCAACTGGCTCGGGGAGAGCGTGAGTTTCTGCTCCAGCGTTTGCGTAATCAGCTGAACAGACGGGTGTATCCGGTGCATCGGCTGGATCGCCCGACCTCAGGTGTGATGGTGTTTGGGTTCTCATCCGAGGTTGCGGCACGTCTAAGTGCCTCCTTTTCGGAGCGTCAGGTAGAAAAACGCTACCTGGCAGTGGTGCGCGGCGTGGCCCCCGAACAGGAACGGCTGGATTACCCGCTGCGCGAGGAAGACGGCACGCGCCCCAAGGCACAAATGCCGGCAATGCCCGCCATGACCGATATCCGCCGCCTGGATAGCGTAGAATTGCCGGTGCAGGTGGATCGTTATCCGGTGGCCCGCTATTCGCTGGTTGAAGCCCGGCCCCTGACCGGGCGACGCCACCAGATACGCCGTCATCTTTCCCGGCGTGGCTACCCGATCATCGGTGATGCCAAACATGGCAAAAGTATCCATAACCGCTTTTTTGCCGAGCGTTTTGCGGCCCCACGCTTGTTGCTGGCAGCGACCTGGCTGGCGTTTGATCACCCGCAACAGGCCAAGCGCGTTCAACTCAGTTGTGCCCTGGATGACACCATGACGGCACTGTTCGAACACCTCGGCTGGGCAGGGCACCTGCCGTTGGATAGCGTGCGAACGCCGCCCTGCAGTGAAGGTCGTTCATCCATTTCTCCAGTGTGAATATCGCTGGTTGATTATCTTTGTGGAGTTTTCATGGCGGTGCAAGAAAGCCCTGTGCGTGAACTAGCTGGTCAGGATTATGAGTTGCGTTTTGGCGGCATCCGGCGCTTGTATGGCCGCCGTGCAGCAGAGGCTTTTCGCACGGCGCATGTAGTGGTGGTAGGTGTTGGTGGGGTGGGTAGCTGGGCCGCTGAGGCATTGGCGCGTTCCGGTATTGGCCGCTTGACCCTGATTGACCTGGATGATGTGTGTGTCTCCAATGTGAACCGCCAACTGCATGCACTGGATGGTACCATTGGCCGCCCCAAGGTAGAGGTGCTGGCCGAGCGCTGCCGGCTGATTGCCCCGGAGATGGAGGTGATCGCTGACAGTGCCTTTGTCACGCCGACGAATCTGGCTGAACGCATTCCCGATAGCGCTGACCATGTGGTGGATGCGATTGACAGCGTCGTGGCCAAGGCGGCGCTGATCGCCTGGTGCAAGCGGCGCAAGATAGCGATTACCGTTACCGGAGCGGCCGGAGGGCAAAGCGACCCGACGCGGATTCAGGTGGCTGATCTCACCCGCACCGAACAAGACCCTTTGCTGGCCAAGGTGCGCTCGCGCCTGCGCCGCGACCATGGTTTTTCACGCAACCCCAAGCGGCGCTTTGCGGTGGAGTGTGTCTATTCGGATGAGCAACTTATGTATCCGGGCGCCGATGGCGAAGTCTGCGCGCAGAAACCAACCAACGCAGAAGCCACCCGTCTGGATTGTGCCTCGGGCTTTGGTGCCGCTACTTTTGTGACCGGCACCTTTGGCTTTGTCGCCGCTTCACGGGTGTTGGCGCGGCTGGCGCGAAAAGCCACTCTTGATCAAGGAGCATCATCATGACACCCCCATTCCGGGTATTTATCGCCACTATAAAGGCGCACTTTACGAAGTGCTGGGCACGGCACAGCATAGCGAAAGTGAAGAGCCGCTGGTGGTTTACCGGGCGCTCTACGGTGATTACGGCCTCTGGGTACGTCCGCTTGATATGTTTACCGAAAACGTGACCAGGGACGGTCAAACCCAGCCGCGTTTTGCTCTTGAGAAGCCATTTTAAGCCTGCACCAATACCCACAGGGAAGGGGAGCGACATGACGACACCGCAGCAGACGCTGAAAAATGTATTCGGGTTTGATGACTTTCGCGGCGGCCAGCAGGCGGTGGTCGAGAATATTCTGAACGGGCATTCTGCGGCGGCCATTTTTGCCACCGGTGCAGGTAAGTCACTGTGTTATCAATTACCTGCACTGCATCTGCCGCATCTGACCCTGGTGGTGTCGCCACTGCTGGCATTGATGCAGGATCAGCTCGCCTTCCTCCAACGCCTGGGCATTGCGGCGGCCAGTATTGATTCCACTCAGGATCGCGACTCGGCGCGTGATGTGATGGAGCGCGCCCGGCGTGGCGAGCTAAAAATTCTGATGATCTCGGTAGAACGGCTGAAAAACGAGCGTTTTCGCCACTTTTTGCGTCAGGTGCGTATTTCCCTGATGGTGGTGGATGAAGCTCACTGCTTATCTGAATGGGGGCATAACTTTCGCCCGGATTACCTCAAGCTGGCGGTTTATCAACAGGAGTTTGCGATTCCCCAGGTATTGCTGCTCACCGCCACGGCAACGCCTGCAGTCATTGCCGATATGCGCGAAAAATTTGCCATTGCCGAGGAGCACGTCACCACCACCGGTTTTTACCGGCCCAACCTGACGCTGTGGGTGACGCCTGCCATGGAAAATCGCCAGCAGCAGCTGATTGAGTGGCTAGTGCCGCAGATGCAGCCAGGTCATCAAGCCCCCACCATTATTTATGTGACCCTGCAACAAACGGCCGAGCAGCTGGCCCGCGCGCTCAGTGCCCAAGGCATTGCGGCCCAGGCCTACCATGCGGGGCTGGATTCCGCTCGCCGGGAGGCTATTCAGCACCAGTTCATGCAGGGGGAGTCGCCCTGCATTGTGGCCACGATAGCCTTTGGTATGGGTATTGATAAAAACAATATTCGCAATGTGGTGCATTTTGATCTGCCCAAATCGATCGAAAACTACAGCCAGGAAATTGGCCGGGCAGGGCGCGATGGCCAGCCGGCGACCTGTTTAACCCTCGCTGGGCGTGACGGCTTGCGCGTGCTGGAGAACTTTGTGTACGGCGATACCCCGGAGTACGCCGGTATTTGCCGCCTACTGGAAGAGATACAGTCAGCGGCGCAAACGCCGGATCACCAATGGGAAGTGCTGCTGAACACGCTTTCGCGGGATACCAATATCCGCCTGCTGCCGCTGAAAACTCTGCTGGTGCGTCTGGAAATGCACGGTATCATTGCGCCGCGTTTTGCGTTTCTGGCGGAATACCGGCTGCGCTATCATGTGGCACCCGAAGCGCTGATCAACCGCTTTGAAGGTGAGCGAGCTGCCTTTGTGCGCCTGCTGGTCGATAACATTCCGATTGCCCACACCTGGGGAACCGTGGATTTTGATCGCCTGCACCAGGCCGGGCAGGCAGGCCAGATTGACGCCTCCCGCGCTCGGGTGATTACCGCCCTTGAATACTTCCAGGAAAAAGGCTGGCTGACCCTGGAAGGCAAGCGAATGACCGATGTCTATGACATCCGTCAGCCTGATTTTTCCATCGAGACGCTTGCCCGTCAGCTATACGACGACTGCCTGATGCGCGAGCGCGCCGAAATCGAACGGCTTAATGCCATGCTGGCGCTGTTTGAATCCGATACCTGCTTGACGCGGCGCCTGGCGGAGCACTTTGGCGACACCACCTTTGATGCGCCACCAGATACCGCCGAGGGCCGCTGCGACCATTGTTCGGTATGCGCCGGCCACCCCGCTCGGCTGCCCGAAGCGCCGCCTCTGCCCGGTTTAATCGAGGCTGATGTTAACCGCTACGCGAGTGCCTTTATTGAACGCCACACTGCCCAGTTGGGCCAGCCACCCAATGCCCGGCGGCTGGCCCACTTTCTATGCGGCCTGAGCATGCCAGTGTTTACCCCGCTCAAAGCCCGAAGTATTAACGGTTTTGGCGTGTTTGAGCAACGCAGTTACCGCGATGTGCGTGAATGGGCGTTAGGGGTTCTGGAAATAAGCTGATTACTGCTCAACGCTTGTACTGGGTGGGGCAGTAGGCGCGGCTGACGTCTGGTGAGCGCAGTGCCTTGTGTTTGGTGTTGCGCCCGCTGACTCGCTGGCGCCAGAGCTTGAACGAGTTGGGTTTGAGCTGGTGGCGCATGATCTTGATTACGTCCGGCTCGCCCAGCCCGAACAGGTTTTCGATGGCTTCAAAGGGGGTGCGGTCTTCCCAGGCCATTTCAATGATCCGGGATTGCTCGTCTTCCGGTAGCCGGCGAAAGTGCTTGATGGCCGCTGAGGGCATAAAAATGTCTCCTTGTTGAAGTCTTCAGTGAGCGCTGTCGGGCGTTGTCTGCTTGGCGGCCAGCAGGGCGCGGAACAGGCCGTTCATCATCACGGGTTCGTCGTGAAGGATGCTGAAACCGGCGTTGTCTAGCAGTGGGGTCGCCTGGCGGGTGATATCAGTGGCTAGTGCTGAAGTTACCACGTTGAAGCCGCGACGCAGCGCTCCAGCAGGGTGGTCGTCGGGCTGAAATTTGTCCATCACCCCTAGCTGGCCGTCGTCGCTGAGCACGCGGTGAGCTTCCGCCAGGCCCCGCACCGGGTCGGGCATTACGGCGATAATCAGGTGCATGATCACCACATCAAAATGGCCATCCGGATAGGCCAGCGCTTCAGCATCCATTACCTGGCAGGCCACGTCGCGGCGCAACGCTTTAGCGCGCTGCTGGCTGCGCTTGACCATGGCCGGGCATATATCGGTGGCATGCAGCTCAATATCCGGGGAATGAAGGGAATATCCAGGCCAGTACCCGCCCCGATCAACAGCACCCGCATGCTCGGCTGCCAGTCTATCTGGCCAAGGGAAATGCGCCTTGGGCGACGCAATGCGCGTTCGGCAACGGCATCATAGAGAGGCGCATAAGCCGTATAGCGCAAACGGTTCCAATCGGTTGAGTTGAGCATGGTGACTCCCGCAGTCAATGGGCGGGTAATTGAAGCTGACCCACAAGACATGAGTCTAAGCCAAAGTCCCCGTTACACGCCAACCGGGTATTGCTAAAGTGAGTGGCTGACCTTTATCAGGTTCGCCTCGCATCCAGCGCCACCGTCAGGGAAGCTGAACAAAAACCTTAGGGTCTGTTGACGTTTCCTCACGGCCGCGACAGAGGCACTTTTGGTGCAGAGCAAGGCGTGAGGAGCGTGGTTGGGTGGTTCCCAATCAGTGACGAACAACGCAGGGCTGTGCCAAAGGGCCCTGTCCCTTCGGGTTGCGCACCAAAGAACGCCATGCGGCGTTGCGCCACTCGGTAAGGGCACCACCATTGCCGTCGTGTCGCGCCTTGCCCGACGCCCTTTGGCGCAGCAACGCGGTTCGCGATGAAACGTCAACAGACCCTAGGAGATATGCCGTGAAATTATCCCCCGCCTACCGCTTGGCTACGACTATTCTGCATGGTTTTGATGAATACCGGGCACGTTTCAAGGAAATCACCCGAGATGCCAGTCGGCGTTTTTGCGAAGCAGCCTGGCGAGAAGCCCAGCAGGCCTCGGCTGAGCGTATCAACCTGTACGAAGAAAAAGTAGGGGATACGCTGGCGCGCATGCAGCGTACTTTTCCTCATGAAGTCATGGCGCACTGCGAATGCTGGCGCGAGGCACGCAACCACTATGCAGAGCTGATCAGTCAGCGGCTGGATTACGAGTTGGCAGAAACCTTTTTCAACTCGCTGTTCTGTTCGATTTTCCATCACCGCCATATCCGTAATGACTGGATGTTCGTCTATAGCTCCCGGGAAGACGCCGCGCATCATTCGGGCATTGAGCTGTGTCGGCGCCGCGCTGTTCATGGGGATTGGCAGGGCGCCCTGGCATGGGCGTTGGAAGGCGCTGGCTTTAATAATCCGTTTGCCGACCTGGACAGTGATACTGCCTTGGGCGCGAATTTTCTGGAAAATCATCTCCCCAAGGCGATTCTGGATGCCGATGACAGCCAGGTTGAGCTGTTGATGCCGGTTTTCTATCGTAACAAGGGGGCGTATCTGGTCGGGCGCATCCTGGGCGGCGGCGAGCAGGTGCCGCTGGTGCTGCCGGTGTTACACGGTGAGGGGTATGGCGAACAGGAGGGCGCTGATTCCCGCCTGCACCTGGATACGGTGTTGATCGAAACCGATGAGGTCTCGATTATTTTCTCATTCACCCGTGCTTATTTTCAGGTGGATGTGCCAGTGCCGGGTGAATTCGTCAACTATCTTCAGCAGCTGATGCCACATAAGCCGGAAGGTGAGCTGTATGCGGCGATCGGTTTTTTCAAGCACGGCAAGACGGAATTTTTCCGTGCCCTGAATCATCAGGTAGCCAAGCGTGAAGACCAGTTCATTATTGCTCCTGGGGTGCGCGGCATGGTGATGGCGGTGTTTGTCTTGCCGTCATCCAGAACGGTGTTCAAGATCATCAAGGACCAGTTTGACCCGGTCAAGGAAATGAGCCGTGAGGATGTACGCGAAAAATACCGTCTGGTCAAACGCCACGATAGGGTTGGGCGCATGGCAGATACCCAAGAGTTCTCCAATTTCATTGCCCGACAGGATCACTTTGACCCAGAGTGTCTGGAACATCTGCTGGAGGTGTGTGCGTCAACGGTGTACCTGAAAGGGGATAAGGTCATCATCAAACACTGTTATACCGAGCGGATGATGACGCCTCTGAATATCTATCTGGAGGAGTGCAGCGAAGAAGAGACGCTGATGGTGCTCAAGGATTACGGCAATGCTATCAAGCAGTTGGCAGCAGCGAATATCTTTCCCGGTGATATGTTATTGAAAAATTTCGGTGTAACTCGTCAAAAGCGGGTGATCTTCTACGATTATGATGAGATCTGTTACCTGACTGAATGCAACTTCCGCCATATTCCCAAGTCATCCTATCTGGACGGTGATACCGGGTTTTCGGTGGGGCCTAACGATATTTTCCCGGAAGAATTCGGCCCCTTCCTGTTTGCTAACCCAAAACTGCGTGAACGCTTCCTCGAACTGCACCCAGAGCTTCTGGACGCAGACTATTGGCAGGGGTTGCAGCAGACCATTCGCGACGGGCGTGTGATAGATGTCTACCCCTACCGTAACAAGCAGCGTTTTGCGGGCAGTATGGGGCAGCTAGTATATTGATATTTCAAACACAACAGCGATGAGGTGGGTATGGCAGCACCGCACCTGGTGGTATTTACCGGTTCGGGCATTAGTGCTGAAAGCGGCATCAAGACGTTTCGCGCCAGCGATGGCCTGTGGGATAACCATCCTGTTGAAGACGTGGCAACGCCAAGTGCCTGGCGGCGCGACCCGCAGCGGGTGCTGGATTTTTACAATCAGCGCCGTGAACAGGTACGCAAGGCTCGCCCCAATGCCGCTCATAAAGCGCTGGCTGCGCTGGAGCAGGCAGGGTTTCAGGTCAGCGTGATCACCCAGAATATCGACGACCTGCATGAACGGGCAGGCTCTCGCCATGTGCTGCATCTACATGGCGAGATTCTCAATGCCCGCTCCTCGGTGGATAACCGTATGCGTTACCCACTGCCCAAAGGCGGCATCCGGATCGGAGATCTGTGCGATATGGGCAGCCAACTGCGTCCGGATGTGGTGTGGTTCGGCGAATCGGTACCGCTGTTTCCAGAGGCCTGCGATATTGTCAGTGAGGCTGATTTTTTGCTGGTGGTCGGCACCTCGCTGGCGGTCATGCCAGCGGCATCGCTTTTGAACCATGTGGCGATGGAAACGCCCTGTGTCGTTGTTGATCCTGATGCAGATGCCCTCAGCCCGCCCGGGGTGCTGGCTATCAACACCACAGCAGGTAAAGGCGTTCCCGCGCTGGCCAATCAGTGGCAGCGCCAGGGCAGCCTGATGCTGCCTTGAAGACCGCTAACGACAATCCGTCATGCCTGTGTTAATGGTGGGCATTGGCGCGTTGCCGTATACTGCTCGCCTTTTGCCAGAGGTGAAGGCGGTAATGTCCAATTCAGAGAATGGCGAACGTGACCCCGCTACCGGGCATCCACGTCCGCCGCGGCGTGAATTCAAGGCGCGGGGCAGTTTTGTCACACGTTGCGAAGGGTGTAATCTTCCTGAGCTCAACTGCCTGTGCCCTTACCAAGTGAAAGCGGATAGCATCGCCCAGGTATGGCTATTGACTCACTCTATTGAGCATTTCAAACCCACCAATACGGGACGATTAATTGGGGATGTGTTGACGCAAACCAGAGTGTTTACCTGGTATCGCACCGCGCCGGACGAAGAATTGGCAGCGCTGCTTGAAGACCCACGCTACGCGCCTTTTGTGATATTTCCTGATGACCAGCCTGATTACGCAGAACGCGTGGTCGATATTAATGCCGTGCATACGGTGAAGCAGCAAGCACGTATTCCGGTATTTGTGATTTTAGATGGCACCTGGCGCCAGGCGCGGCGGATGTTTCGCAAAAGCCCTTATTTGGATGCGCTGCCGGTATTGCCGCTGCGCACCGAACGAGAGACTCGCTATCGGCTCCGCAAACCTGCCTCTAAAGCGCACCTGTGTACGGCAGAAGTTGCTATTGAGCTGCTGCGCCAAAGTGGCGATGAGAATGCTGCTGATGTGCTAGACGATTACTTTGATGTCTTTAACGATAGCTATGCAGAGAGCCGCTACTATCGCAAAATTGCTCAACCAACCGCTGCCATGCAGCGGTTGTTAGATCGCAAGGGGTAGCGCCAGCGTTTAGCCAGCTTGGCCAAACAGGGTGCCTGCAATACGAAAGCCTGCAATCCAGGTGCCCGCCGCTGAACCCAGGGTAGCCATAATAAACACCAGCAGTGTGCGAGAGACGCGGTTTTTCCACCAACCTTTGAGCTGGGTGACATCATGGCGCAGGGTTGAGAAATCACGCACTTTGGGCTTGCGCATGTAAAGCTCAACGCCTGCGGCCACAAAGCCTGCGCCAATGGTCGGGTTAAGCGAGGTCAGCGGGGCCGCAAAGAAGGTGGCAATCACAGTGACCGGATGCGCCAGGGCGGCAATGGTGGCCGCGCCGGACAAGACGCCGTTGATCAGAAACCATTCCAGCACCAGCTGCCAGCCGAGATCTGTATTGCGGGAAAAGCCAATCGCAAAACCGGTCAGTACCAGAGCGGTAATCATCCAGGGCAGCAGTTTCCAGAATTTGCCCGGCGGGGGGAATGCTCCAGCGCCTGACGCTCGGTGGACGGCTGTTCGGGAAGCGGCGCTTTCAGGTGCTCACCTGTGCCCTTCAAATGGCCTGCCCCAAGCACCACCAGTACATGCTGGTAGCGTCCTGGCGGTGCATCCTCGGCCAGGCGCAGCGCTGTATGTAGCGGTCACGCTCGCGGATGAGGGGCGTATAAAGAGCTTCTGACTGGGCGGCGAACTCACTGAAGGTGGCCTCCAGCATATCGCCTTCCTTGAGCTTCTCGATATCCTCATGAGAAACATCCTGACGTGACAGGACGCTTCCCAGCAGACCGGAAAACAGTGAAAAGCGCTGCCACCAGGGCACGTTGCGATAGATGCGCTTGAGGGTGATGCCTACATCCCGGTCGATCAGCAGCAGGGGCAGCTTGCGGCGCTGTGCCTGTTCAACGGCGGCCCGCATTTCAGCCCCTGGCTCAATGCCTGATTGTTCGGCAATACGTTGCTGGAAAGCCCCCAGAGCAAGGCTGGCCGCGACCATGCCCGCCTTGCCCTGCTTGAACACCTGAAACAGATCCTGCTCGCCCATGGCCTCGGGGTTGGCCATATTCTGGTGGCGGGCATCACATAGCTCGATGGCTACTGCATCAAAGGCGCCGGTGTCGATCAGTTTGGTGACATCATCGGCACTTTCCGCCGACACATGGGCGGTGCCCAGCAAGGTGTACCGGGTATTGCCAACGGTCAGGGTCTTGAGCGGCCCGCTGGTCGCGGGCAAGGTACTTGAATCGGAATTTGATAAGGGATCAGTGAGACTCATGCAGTATTCTCAGTCAAAAAGTAAAAGGCAGGCAGGCGTTAATCAGGGCATTGATCAAGGCGTTAACCCTGCGATCAACGCCGCCAGAAAGCTGGGGTAAACAGCACCAGAATAGTGAAAATCTCCAGGCGACCCAGCAGCATGGCCAAGACCAGAATCCACTTGGCCAGGGTCGGCAGGTTGCCGTAGTGGCCGCTGGCCTCTCCCAGTGCAGGGCCGAGGTTGTTAAGCGCTGAGCCAACCGTTGACCAGGCGGTGACCTGATCCACTCCGGTGGCCATGACGCCTACCAGCATCAGGAAAAACAGCATGACGTAGGCCGAGAAAAACCCCCAGACGGCCTGGGCAATGCCATCAGGCACGCTGACCTTGCCAACCTTGACGGCAATGACCGCATTAGGGTGAATCAGGCGCATGACCTCACGCATACCCTGCTTGATAATCAGAATGATACGGATTACCTTCATGCCGCCGCCGGTAGAGCCGGAGCAGCCGCCCACAAAGGCGGCCATAAACAGCAGAAAGGGCAGAGCGCCTGGCCAGGCAGAAAAATCAGCCACTGCAAAGCCGGCGGTCGTCGCCACAGAAACCACTTCGAACAAGCCGTGGCGCAGGCCGAGTTGAGTATCGTAAGTGCCGGTTAGCCAGAGAGACACCACAGTGATCGTCGTCAGACCCAGCAGGAAGAGCAGTAAAAACGTGCTTCCGGATCCTGAAAATAGTGGCTTAGGCTTTTTCTCGCCAGGCCATAAAGTGCAGGCTGAAACTCAAGGCGGAAATCAGCATGAAGGCGACGCAGATCAGCTCAATGGTCGCGCTGTCAAAATGCCCGATGCTGGCATCGTAGGTGGAAAAACCGCCAATCGCCACGGTCGAGAAGCTGTGCCCCAAGGCGTCAAACCAGCTCATGCCGGCCGCCATATAGGCGACCATGCAGGTCACGGTCAGCGCTGCGTAGATATACCACAGCGCCTTGGCGGTTTCGGTAATGCGCGGGGTCAGCTTGGAGTCTTTCAACGGCCCGGGGATTTCTGTGCGGTAGAGCGCCATGCCCCCCACGCCAAGGGTTGGCAGAATCGCAACGGCAAGCACCACAATCCCCATTCCGCCCAGCCATTGCAGCTGCTGGCGATAATAGAGAATCGATTCGGGCAGAAAGTCGATACCGGTGATCACCGTAGCGCCCGTGGTGGTCAGCCCGGAAAAGGACTCGAACACCGCATCGGTAATCGATAGCGAATCAGCGCCGAACAGCATCAGCGGCAGCGAACCAAACAGTGCCAGCACCGTCCAGAACATGGCGGCGATAATAAAACCGTCGCGAATACGCAGTTCCTTATGGGCGCGGCGGTTGGGCAAGTAAAGTAGCAAGCCCGTCAGCACCGTGATGGCAATGCCGGTCAGAAAAGCCTCCCAGACGCCATCGCGAAACCATAACGAAATCAGTATGGGCGGCAGCATGGTCAGGCTGAACAGCATCAGCAGCAGCCCCAGAATCCGCAATATCACCCTTAGGCTCATAGTAAGCGTTTACTCCTAGTTTGACTGCCCAAGGGCGGTTCAGAAGAACGTCAGGCCAACCTGGAACAGGCGTTCCACATCACGGATGCGGCGTTTGTCGATGACAAACAGAATGACGTGATCGCCGGATTCGACCATGACGTTATCATGGGCAATCAATACCTCCTTGCCGCGCACAATGGCACCGATGGTGGTGCCTTCAGGCAGGTCGATATCGCCAATGGTGCGACCTACCACCCGGGAAGACTGTTTATCACCGTGGGCGATGGCTTCAATGGCCTCAGCGGCGCCACGGCGTAGGGAGTGGACATTGACAATATCGCCACGTCGCACGTGGGTCAAAAGACTGCCGATAGTGGCCTGCTGGGGCGAAATGGCGATATCAATGTCGCCCCCTGCACCAGATCGACATAAGCAGCATTGTTGATCAGGGTCAGGACTTTCTTGGCGCCGAGACGTTTGGCCAGCAGTGACGACATGATATTGACTTCATCATCATTGGTTAGCGCACAGAAAATATCGCAGTCTTCGATATTTTCTTCTTCCAGCAGGCGCTTGCTGGTGGCGCTTCCGTGCAGCACCACAGTGCGGTCGAGCCGCTCGGAAAGGGTGGTGCAACGCTCCAGGCTGTGTTCGATAATCTTGACCTGATGGCTATGCTCAAGGTGTTCGGCCAGGCGCTCACCGATATTGCCGCCACCGGCAATCACCACGCGCCTGAAGTCACGCTCAACGCGGCGCAGTTCGCTCATTACAGCACGGATATCACGACGGGCGGCGATAAAAAACACTTCGTCATCGGCTTCGATGACGGTATCCCCACGGGGAATAATAGGGCGGTTCCGCCGATAGATGGCCGCTACCCGAGTGTCCACATTGGGCATATGGCGGCGCAGAAAAGCCAGATCCTGGCCGACCAGAGGGCCACCATAAAAGGCTTTGACGGCCACCAATTGCACCAGACCGCCGGCAAACTCCAGCACCTGGAGGGCGCCTGGGTGTTCAATCAGGCGACGCACATGGTCGGTCACTACCTGCTCGGGGCTGATCAGTACATCAATCGGAATGGCTTCGTGGGCAAATAATCCTTTACGCGTCAGGTAGGCGGTGGCGCGCACTCGCGCAATCTTGGTCGGGGTGCGAAACAGAGTGTGAGCGACCTGACAGGCAATCATGTTGATTTCATCGGCGCTGGTCACGGCGATCAGCATATCGGCGTCTTCACAGCCGGCCTGGCGCAATACCATGGGGTAGGAACCTGGCCCTGTCACGGTGCGAATATCCAGCTTGGTGTGCAGCTCGCGCAGCTTGTCTGCGTCGGTATCAATCACGGTGATGTCATTTTCTTCACGCGCGAGATGTTCTGCCAGCGTGCCGCCCACCTGGCCAGCACCGAGGATGATAATTTTCATGGTTTGCGGTTATCTCAATGCGCAGACGTTACATTGCAATAAAAAGCGGCGACTCGTATGAACAGTCGCCGCCAGAATGCAGGGTCACATCATTCGAGGGTAAAGCCTACCTTGATAGTGACCTGCCAGTGGGCTACCTGACCATCTTCGATGTGGCCACGGGTGTCGGTGACTTCAAGCCAGCGCATATTTTTGACGGTTTCTGCGGCCTTGGCCAAGGCGTTCTGCACGGCTTCTTCGATACCTGCGGGAGACGAACCGGTAAGTTCGATATGCTTGTAGGTATGATGGCTCATGAATGACTCCTCAGAAAGTCGTTAGTGATTAAATAGCCGACGTCACATCGCTTAGATGCCCGACTGCTTTTCCAGTCTCGCATAAAAAAGCCGTCGTGACTGTCGGGCTGCGGGAAAAGTTGTCTTCCGGCGCCACTTTCGATACCCCAGGCAAGTTCTTTCGGCGTGGTCACCCAGGCATCCGGGGTGCGCTTGAGAAAGCTGTCAATCTGCTGGGCGTTTTCCTCAGGCAGCACTGAACAGGTGGCATACAGCAGGGTACCGCCCGGGTTGAGCAGCGGCCAGAGGTTATCAAGCAGGCGTGCCTGAAGCTTTGCCAGCTGGCGGATATCTTCCTTGCGGCGTAGCTTCTTGATGTCCGGGTGGCGGCGTATCACGCCAGTGCCCGAGCAGGGGGCATCCAGCAGAATGGCGTCAAAGGCGGTGCCTTGCCACCATTGGCGGTCAGCGGCATCGCCGTGATGCAGATCGGCTTTCAGCTTCAAGCGGCTAAGGGTGTCTTCCACTCTCGCCAGGCGTTCGTTATCGCTATCGACGGCGGTGAGGGCAATATCGAACTGCTCCAGCAGGTGGGCTGTCTTGCCGCCCGGCGCGCAGCAGGCATCCAGTACGTGGGCACCGGGGCGCGGGGCAATCGCTGGCCCGAGCAGCGCCGCGCTGATCTGTGCCGCTTCATCCTGAACGCTGACATCGCCGTGGTCAAAGCCTGGCAGAATACTGATATCACACGGTGTCTGCAGGGTGATGCCATCCGCTGCGTGGGGGCAGAGGTGGCTCTGTATGCCCTGTTCATCAAGCTTGGCCATATAGGCTTCACGGTCGTTATGGCGCTGGTTGACTCGCAGTGTCATGGGGCCGGGCTGGTTGTTGGCAGTGGCAATCGCCTGCCAGTGATCCGGCCAGGCCTCGCGCAACTCTGCTAGCAGCCATGCGGGGTGCTCCAGGGCAATATGCACTTCCTGATCAACCTGTGCCTGAAGAGCCTCTGACTCCCGCTGCAGGCGCCGCAGGCAGCCATTCAGTACTCGGGTAGCCCATTCTTTGCCCAAAAGACGCGCCGCACCGGCTGTTTCACCCACCGCCGCATGGGCGGGAATGCGCATATACAGCAGCTGATAAATGCCCAGAAGCAGCAGTGCCTGTATATCCTGATCGCGCTTTTTCAGCGGTTGCTTGAGTAACAGCCGCGCCAACGCTTCAAGGCGTGGCAAGCGGCGGCAGGTGCCAAAACACAGCTCCTTGAGCAGCGCACGATCACGCGCGATGACGCTGTGCTCATCAAGGCCAGCCAGTGAACCCTGGTCGGTTAATACTGGCAACAGTGCGCGTGCAGCCGCAGCGCGCACTTCCTGACCGCTACCGGTAGGGGCGGATGGCGTGGATTTCATGAGAGGCCTCCTGATAGCGGCTGACCCAGCCGTGTACCCGGTGTTAGCAAGCCATGCTTAGCGTTGAGCAGTTCACGCGCGGAAAGCGCCTTGCCGCCGGGCAGCTGCGCCTGGAAGATATTAAGAACCTGCCGCCCATCAGCCCCGCAGGCAATGCGTAAATGGTCGGTGCCGGGGGAAAGCAGGGTGCCGGGTGCTGCGTGTTGATCGGCATTATCACCGGCAGTAGCCATCCACAGACGCAGGCGCTTGTCTTTAGCAGCGCACCAGGCCACCGGCCAGGGGTTGAAGGCGCGGATTCTGGCGGCCAGAACGCCAGCCGGTTGAGTAAAGTCGAGTTCTGCCTCGGCCTTGGTGAGCTTGGCCGCGTAGGTAACCCCTGTTTCAGGCTGAGGCGTGGCGGTGGCCTCGCCCTTGGCCAGGGCATTGAGGGTCTCCACCAGCAGCGCCGCGCCCAGTTCAGCCAGGGTGTCATGCAGTTCACCGCCGGTAGTGGTCGGTGTAATCGGTGTACGCGCTTCACTGAAGACGGCGCCGGTATCAAGCCCTGCATCCATCTGCATGATGGCCACACCGGATTCGCTGTCACCGGCTTCTATTGCACGCTGAACCGGGGCCGCGCCGCGCCAGCGGGGCAGCAGTGAGCCATGCACGTTAACGCAGCCCAGGCGAGGAATGTCCAGCACTGCCTGCGGCAGCAGCAGACCGTAAGCGACCACCACCATGACATCTGCCTGCAGGGCGGCCAGCTCCGCCTGGCTGTCAGCGGCTTTTAGCGAGGTGGGCTGGTAAACGGGCAGGCTGTTATCCAGCGCCAGCTGTTTTACCGGCCCTGGCACAAGTTTTCTGCCTCTGCCAGCAGGGCGGTCAGGCTGGGTAAAGACGCCCACCACCTGATGCGGGCTTTCAAGCAGCGCCGCCAGGCTGGTGGCGGCAAAGTCGGGGGTGCCGGCAAACACAACGCGCAGTGGAGACATCAATCAGGCACCCTGTATCTGTTTATGGCGCTTTTGCATTTTCTTGGCGACCCGGTTGCGTTTCAGGGGGAGAGGTAGTCGACAAACAGCACGCCTTCCAGATGGTCCAGTTCATGCTGGATACAATGGGCCAGCAGGCCATCGGCTTCAAGCTCATAGGCGTCGCCGTTGCGGTCGAGGGCACTGAGTTTGACCTTGAGATAGCGCGGCACTTCAGCATAGTACTCAGGGATGGAGAGACAGCCTTCAGACAGGAAGTCCTTGTCATCCCCAATGGGCGTATAGCTTGGGTTGATCAATACCAGCGGCTGGCTGCCATCATCGCTGACATCCATGACCACCACACGGCGGTGAACATCAATCTGGGTAGCTGCTAGGCCGATGCCACTGGCGTCATACATGGTTTCCAGCATGTCATCAACCAGTTGACGCACTTCGTCGTCGACCTTTTCAACCTCTGCTGCCTTGGTACGTAGGCGCTCATCAGGAAATTCTAGAATCACAAGTTTAGCCATAGCGTTACAATTACCGTTATGCTGAATCTTTGAAGTGAACACGCCACACAGTTTTGACTGGCGGTGTTCCATTTACTGGCCACTATAGCATGCCAATAACCACTGAGCATGGGGCGCCATTGACGTCTTGGATAAATCGGGAGCATCACAGTGAAGCCGCATAGCTGTAACCTTTTCTCAAGCGTTCACGGAGCGCCCCGCGCTCTGGGTATTTTCAGTATTGTTGGTCTGCTGTTGGCAGCGTTGCCGGTTCAGGCCTGGGAGCGTGTGCGCGATGATGCGCCTTCCCAATACACCGTCACTAAGGGGAATACCTTATGGGATATTGCCGGGGAATTTCTGTATGCCCCCTGGCAGTGGCCCGAGCTATGGCGCGCCAATCCGCAGATCGAGAATCCGCACCTTATTTATCCTGGTGATAATCTGAACCTGGATAATTGCCAGGGAAACCCTTGCATTGTCATGGAGCGTGGCCAGCAGACCGTCAAGCTGTCACCTCAGGTGCGTACCTTGCCCCATCGCGAAGCCATTACACCACTTCCTTTGGAAACGGTCAGGGCTTTCTTGCGTGATCATCGCATTATTAATGAAAAAGAAGCGCTGGAGGAGCTGGCGTATGTGGTCGCCGGCGATAACCAGCGCCTGATTAGCGGTGCCGGTGACCTGATCTTTGCCCGCTCGACTGACGCTGATACGGGTCAAAACCGCATCGTGCGCGGAGACCCGGTCGAGATCTATCGACATGGCGAACCCTACCAGAGTGCCAGCGGTGAAATACTGGGATTGGAGTTGATCAAGATCGGGGAAGCCTATGTTGCGCGTCGCGAAGGCGAGATTATTCAGTTGGAAGTTCGCCGCGCCAATCAGGAAGTACGCAACGACGACTTGATATTGCCGCTGGAAGAGACTGCACTGGATGACAACTTCATGCCCCGTGCGCCGCGAGCTGAGCTTTCCGGTACGATTCTGGCAGTTCCTGGAGGAGTGCGTTTTATTGGCCGCCTGCAGGTGGTGGCTATTGACCTGGGCAGCCGCGATGGCTTGCAGACGGGGCATGTATTGCGTATTGATCAGGCCGGTGAGCGGGTGAATGATCCGCGCACCCAGGAAGTGCTCCAGATACCTGCAGAAGAAGCCGGTTTATTGATGGTATTCAAGCCCTACGACAATGTCAGTTATGCCTTGGTTATGGAGGCATCGCGCACGCTTGAAGTAGGCGACTCGGTACGTACGCCGCGCTGACGTGGTGGCAATACCCAGCAAGGATAGCGGTTTTTCAGACAAGGAGGTGGTATGCAAGCGAGTGAATGGTTGGTGTTGAATGCCCTACCGGGGCTGGGTGCTCAGCGGATTGCCAAGCTGGCGGAGCAAGCCCCTGAATGGCCTCATGGCTGGTTGGCGCTGTTGCCGGGGCAGGCAGCCTCCGAGTTGCGCCTGTGGTTGGATCACCCCAATCGCAGCCCGCTGCAAACCATGCTGGAAAACAACCTGGCCTGGGAAGCGGCCAGCCCACGGCGTGCTATTTTGCATCGTGGTCATTCGGCCTGGCCTGGGCTGCTGGGGGAAATTGCTGACCCGCCTCCGGTGCTGTGGGCGCAAGGCGACCTGAGCGCGCTGGCACTGCCTGGGCTTGCCATGGTCGGCACGCGTCACCCGACATCGGAAGGCGCGCAGAACGCCCAAGCCTTCGCCCGGGATTTCGCAAGCCGTGGCTGGTGTGTGGTCAGTGGCATGGCGTTGGGCGTGGATGCTCTGGCGCAACGTGCAGCCCTGGACGCAGGCGGCGCCAGCATTGCCGTCCTGGCCAGCGGTATCGATACTATTTACCCCGCTCGCCACCGTGATCTCTACCAGCGCTTAAGCGAGTCAGAGGGTGGCCTGGTGCTGGCTGAGCATCCTTTGGGCACTCAGGCACGGCCCGCGTTTTTCCCGCGTCGCAATCGCATTGTTACCGGGCTGTCTCTGGGTACCCTGGTGGTGGAAGCGGCTGAAAAGAGTGGTTCCCTGGTCAGTGCCCGCTTGGCCCTGGAGCAGGGACGCGAGCTGTTTGCCATTCCCAGTTCGGTGCATAACCTTCAGGCCCATGGTTGCTTGCGCCTGTTACGCAACGGCGCGACCCTGGCACGCAGTAGCCAGGATATTCTTGATGAGCTACAGCACTGGGCAGAGAACTTCATGCCACCCGTGCCTGTTAATGGGCAGCCGAAACAAGCGGCTGCTTCCGCTAATGGTGGTTCCCCTCCTGAGTCTTTGTCGTTACTCGAAGAAGACCTGCCCGATGAACTGCTGAGACTGCTGAGTGAGACACCCACGCCTATTGATCGCCTGGTGCAACTGGCGGACATAGCGGTGAGCGAGTGCCAGCGGCGGCTTTTGATGCTGGAGCTGGATAACCGGGTCGAACAGCGCTCAGGAGGATGGGTACGGCTGCCGAGGCCATGATAGGATAGCGGCTAAACACCTGTACCTGCCCACCGTATCGTCAGGAGATTCATGTCGATGGCGTTCGATATACAATCAGCGGTTCACGCCCTGCGTCAGGGGCAAATTGTGGCATGCCCCACGGAAGCGGTCTGGGGGCTGAGCTGTGACCCGGATAATGATGAAGCGCTGGCGCATCTGATGCGCCTGAAACAGCGAGACCCTGCCAAAGGGGTGATTGTGGTCGCTGCCTCGATAGATCAGCTGCAGCCCTGGCTTGCCGGTCTGCCATTGGAGCTTCACGCGCCCCTGGTGGCCAGCTGGCCTGGCCCGAATACCTGGTTGGTGCCCGACAACGGGCGTAGCCATGCTTTAGTGCGTGGCGCGCATCAGAGCGTTGCTCTGCGGGTCACCGCACACCCTGTTATGCAAGCACTATGCAACGCCTTTGGTGGCCCTGTGGTGTCTACCTCGGCCAATCTTGCCAGTGAGCCACCGGCGATGACGGCAGATGAAGTGTCAGCGCTGTTTGGTGATGAGCTGGGCGCTGTCATCCACGGCGAGTTGGGCGATAACCCGCGCCCCAGCACCATTCGCGATCTGGCCAGCGGTCAGGTATTACGCGCCTGATAAATGTGGCGTACTACAACGCATTCCCGAATCAACGACGCAAGGCGAGGAGCATATCTTGGCTCACGAGCACCTAGATAACGTAAAACATTACCTGCTGGACCTTCAGGATCGCCTCTGCGAAGGCCTTGCCAAGGCCGATGGCCAGGCAAGCTTCAAGGAAGAAAGCTGGTCGCGCGAAGAAGGCGGTGGCGGGCGCTCCAGGGTGATTGAAAGTGGCGCTGTCTTTGAAAAAGGCGGAGTAAATTATTCCCACGTCTACGGTGCTGAACTGCCGCCGTCCGCCACGGCTGCACGCCCGGAGCTTTCGGGCCGGGCCTTTCATGCGGTGGGCGTTTCCTGGGTGCTGCATCCGGAAAACCCGCATGTACCTACCAGCCACGGCAATGTGCGTTTCTTTATCGCTGAAAAAACTGGAGAGCCGCCGGTCTGGTGGTTTGGCGGCGGCTACGACCTCACCCCTTTCTATCCGGTGATGGAGGATGTGGTGCATTGGCACAGCGTTGCCAGGGCTGCCTGTCAGCCGTTTGGCGAAGACGTCTACCCGCGCTATAAAAAGTGGTGTGATGACTACTTCTATCTCAAGCATCGCGATGAAACCCGTGGCGTTGGCGGGCTCTTCTTTGATGATCTGAATGCAGGCAGCTTTGAGGATTGCTTTGCTTTCCAGCGCGCCGTCGGGGACAGCTTTCTGGAAGCCTACGTGCCGATTGTGGAGCGCCGTCGAGATGATGACTGGAATGCCCAGGCGCGTGATTTTCAGCTCTACCGACGCGGCCGCTATGTGGAGTTCAATCTGGTGTGGGACAGAGGCACCCTGTTTGGGCTGCAAAGTGGCGGGCGCACCGAATCGATTCTGATGTCGATGCCGCCGCTGGCGCGCTGGGAATATGGCTATACGCCCGTGCCTGGTAGCCCGGAAGCGCGTCTCACCGAAGAATTTCTTCGCCCGCGTGACTGGTTGGGCGAAGCCTCTGCCAACCCCTAATTCCTAACCCCTAAGCCAGGAGTCTTGTGATGACGGATCGTTATGCCGTATTTGGTAACCCGGTGAGTCATTCGAAATCGCCGATGATTCATGCCGAGTTTGCCCATGATACCGGCGAAAAACTGGATTACACCGCCATTGAAGCGCCGCTGGATGGTTTTGCCGAGGTCTGGCAGGCCTTCGTGGCTGAAGGTGGGCGTGGAGCCAATGTTACCCTGCCTTTCAAGGAGGAAGCCTTTGCGCTCTGCGATACGCTAAGCCATCGGGCGCTGCGGGCCAAGGCGGTTAATACGTTGATTGTAGGTGGTAACGGACGCCTTTATGGCGACACTACCGATGGCATCGGCCTGGTGCGTGATCTGGCCTATCATCGCCTGACGCTGGAAGGCAAACGGATATTGGTCGTCGGGGCAGGCGGGGCTGTGCGCGGTATTCTTGAGCCCTTGCTGGCGGCTTCACCCAGTGAAGTAGTGATCGCCAATCGCACAGCCGAAAAAGCCACTGCACTGGCCAGCGACTTTACGGATCTGGGTAAGATTGAAGGCGGTGGTTTTGCAGCGATCAGCGGGCAGTTTGATCTGGTCATCAACGGCACAAGCGCCAGTATCGCAGGGGAGGTGCCGCCGTTACCGGAGAACCTGTTCGCCAAAGGCGCCTGGGCCTATGACATGATGTATGGCGCTGACCCAACGGCATTTCTGCTGTGGGCAGGCCCGCGTGGCGCCAGGTTGCTGGATGGCCTGGGGATGCTGGTCGAGCAGGCTGCAGAATCCTTCTTTCTGTGGCGCAATATGCGCCCTGAAACTGCCTCTGTCAGGGAGGCGCTGCGTCAATCGCTTAACTATTGACGGCTTGTCTGCTAAACCAAGTGAGTGATCAGCACAAAAGCGGCTTAGCGCCGCTTTTGATAAAACCCAATCATACACAGTACCAGCCCAAGCACTGAGAGCAGCATGCCGCCGTTAACCAGTAAAGGTGCACGATCCACCCAGGGCACAAAGGGCTGAGGCGTTTGGCGGCAGGTTTCCGTCAGGTAATTCCAGTGGCCGCCATCCAGATGGCAGGCGCGAACGTCGTTAAGTTCCCAGAAATACACGCCCATCAGCACAAACAGTGGCAAAATCAGTAGTAACAAGCCGAGGCGAATCATGGCGCTCCCGTTATCAGTGTGTGGTTAAGGCCCCTCTCAGGGACGCGGGCAGTTGGGTGTGCGGCCTTGCTGACGCGCCTGCTCATAGATTGCTAGGGCACGTTGCATGTTGGCATCCAATTCATCAATGCGCTGGCCATGGCTTGGGTGTGTCGACATCCAAGCGGGTGGCTGGCCGCCGCCAGAAGCCTGCTGCATGTTCTCCCACAGGACAATGCTGGCGCGGGGGTCAAAACCGGCCCTGGCCATTAATTCCAGCCCGATAACATCCGCTTCACTTTCATGCTTGCGTGAGAAGGGCAGAATAATGCCGTATTCGGCGCCCATTCCCAGCACGCCCATCAGCTGCTGGCCACCCGGTGTTTGCATGCCGGAGGTGCTGGCCAGAATCGACAACCCCATCTGGGTGGCGCTCTTGGTGGATGCACGCTCATTAGCGTGACGTGCCAGGACGTGGGCAATTTCGTGGCCGACTACAGACGCCAGCTGATCTTGGGAGCTGGCCACCTTGAGCATGCCGCTGTTCACACCCATGTAGCCCCCGGCAAGGCGAAGGCATTGGGCTGTTCGGATTCGAATACCTTAGCCTGCCAGTCCATCTGCTGCTGTTCAGCCGGTAGCGCTGCCACAATCGCGCGGGTAATACACTGCACATAGCGCTGACTGGCCGCGTTAGCAGCGGGCAGGTCAGACTGGTATTGGTTGAATGCCTGTTGCCCCATCTGATTGAGTTGATCTTCTGACAACAGCAACAGCTGGGAGCGGCCGGTAGGTGATGTCGAACAGGCGGTCAGTGATACACAGACTGTGATAATGGATATCAAGCGAAGCCAGCGCATAAACATTTCCTTGTAGTCGAAACAGGGTCACACTTGTGTGAATTTCCTTCTGAATTGTCAGCTTCCTTGCGCCAGAACGCAATGGGTATCATAGGGCGAGATTTGAAGGATGAATAATCATCAAGAAGGGGGCTGTATGGATGCTGAATTAGGGCGCCGTCTGGCGCTGTTGCTGGATAGGGTTGAGCATTGGTTGCCGCCAGTGCCTGAGCAGGTTGACTGGAACACCCATGTGGCTGCCTTATGGCAACCTCATCCACTGGGTGGCCGTTTGGTGCCTGTGCCACCCAGAGACGCGCTTGATTTGGACGATCTTTTAGGTATTGAGCGCCAAAAACTGGCTCTTGTAGATAATACCCAGGCATTCTTGCAGGGGTATCCTGCCAACCATACGCTGTTGTGGGGCTCGCGAGGGAGCGGCAAGTCGTCACTGATGCGAGCACTGCTCAACTCTCTGGCTGGTGAAGGGTTGCGCATGATTCAGGTTGACCGCCATGATTTGAGCAGCCTGCCGATGCTGGTTGAAGAGCTGCGCAATATGCCTCAACGCTTCATTGTCTATTGCGATGATCTGTCCTTTGAAGGCCATGATGATGCCTATAAGGCGCTGAAAAGCGTACTTGATGGGGCGCTGACCGGGCCGCCAGAAAATGTCCTGCTCTATGCCACGTCCAATCGTCGCCATTTGATGCCTGAATCAATGGACGATAACGCCGGGTCGCGGTTGGTGGGGGAGGAGTTGCACCATGGCGATGCTGTCGAGGAAAAATCTCCCTGTCAGACCGCTTTGGGCTGTGGCTGGGCTTTCATCCCTTCAATCAGGATGTTTACCTGGAAGCCTGTTGCCACTGGGTGTCTCAGCTGGGTAAGGCCAGCGACTGGAACGCCGAGGCGCGAGCTGAAGCGGTGCGCTTTGCTACCCTGCGCGGTGGTCGCAGTGGGCGGGCAGCGTGGCAGTTTGCAACCCAATGGGTGGGTCGCAAACGGCTGCATTCTGGCGCCTGATTAACGGCGTTTCTGGCGAGCTTCCTTGGTGCGGTTGAGTTCGCGTTTCTTGGCCTTTTCCTTGTCGTTGGCACCTGCCATATGATCATAGGGGTTATTGCCCGAACGGAATTCAAAGCGCATGGGGGTCCCGCGTACCTTGAGCACCTTGCGGAAGGTGTTGATCAGAAAGCGGCGGTAGGATTCCGGCAGTGATTCTGTCTGGTTGCCGTGCACCACTATGATCGGCGGGTTGCTGCCGCCCTGGTGGGCCATGCGCAGCTTGATCCGCCGGCCATGAATCATCGGCGGCGGGTGCTGGCTGACGGCATCCTGAAGCAGAGTCGTCAGCCGGTTAGTGGACCAGTGAGCATTGGCAGCATTGAAGGCGCGTTCAATCGAAGGGTAAAGATCACCAACGGCCGTGCCGTGCAGCGCTGAAATAAAGTGCAACTCTGCATAGTCGGCGAACCCCAGGCGGCGCTTGATGTCGGCGCGAATCTTTTCCCGGGCATCCTGCTCCAGGCCATCCCACTTGTTAACGGCCAATACCAGGGCGCGCCCTGTAGTCAGTACATAGTCAAGCAGGTGCAGATCCTGTTCTACCAGGCCGTTGCGCGCATCCAGCACCATGATGGCTACATGGCATTCCTTGATGGCTTCCAGGGTCTTGATGATGGAAAACTTTTCGGCGATTTCGCTGACATTCTTGCGCCGCCTGACGCCTGCGGTATCGACCAGCACATAGGGTTTGCCGCGCCGCTCGAAAGGTATCTCGATGGCATCCCGAGTGGTGCCGGCTTCATCAAAGACGACAACACGATCTTCGCCCAGCAGGCGGTTGACCAGGGTGGACTTGCCCACATTGGGGCGCCCAATGACGCCAATGCGGATGCCCTTGGTGCCGGTATCAGCAGGGATGCTTTCATCACGCTCCGGAAAGGGCGCCAGTACCACATCCATCAGGGTCGAGACGTTACGGCCATGGGCAGCGGCAATTGGCCAGGGGTCGCCAAGCCCAAGGGCCCAGAAGTCGGCCATGGCCGAATGTTCTTCCAGGCCATCGGTCTTGTTGACCACCAGCCAGGTTTTTTTCTGGTTGACGCGCAGGTGATTGGCGATGGCCTCATCCGCCACGTTCAGCCCGGCACGGGCATCAACCATAAACAGGACAATATCGGCTTCATCAATGGCAGCCAGCGACTGTTCAGCCATGGCGGCATCAATACCTTCTTCATCACCGCTGATGCCACCGGTGTCAATCACCGTATAGGTCTTGCCGCCCAGCATGCCGTTGCCGTATTTGCGGTCACGGGTCAGGCCAGGAAAGTCAGCGACCAGCGCATCGCGGGAGCGGGTCAGGCGGTTAAACAAGGTTGACTTGCCCACATTGGGGCGGCCAACCAGGGCAATCACAGGTGTCATTGAGTGACTTCCAGAGTTTCCAACCGACCATTGTCGGCTTGAACATGAATGGTGCTGCCATCGGTAACCGGGCGAACGCTAATGCCGGCATCGTCGACTTCATGGCGTGCGGCCAGTTCACCGTCGCGGGCATCAATAAGATGCAGGTAACCTTCATAATCACCGAATACCAGATGGCCAGCGGCAAAGGCCGGGGCGGTTATCCAGCGGCCTTCCAGATCGCGGTTACGCCAGACTTCCTGGCCGTTATCGGCGGTCAGGGCTACCACATGACTTTCATCCGTGGCCACAAACAGCAGGTCGCCCACCAGTACAGGGGTGTGGCGGCTGGACAGCGAACGTGACCACATGACATCACCGCGCAGGGCTTCAAGGGCCACCACTTCGCCGTTATAGCTGGTTACGAACAATCGGCCATCTGGGGTGATCACTGGCTGGCCAGCAAGATCAACCAGACGTTCAACATCACTGCGCCCACTGGGTGTGGCAATCTGCTGTTCCCACAGGGGCTGACCATTGCGATTGTCCAGGGTGGCCAGACGACCGTTGGAGAAGCCTGCAAAGGTCACCGGATCAATAGTCTGCGGCGTACCCGTGCCGCGCAGGGTCAAGGCAGGCAGCTGACTGGAATAGGTCCATAACGGATCACCGGTGGCCCGGTTCAGTGCGGTAATCCGCCCGTCAGTACTCTGTACGATCAATTGCTGTTGATTGGCCTGGGGGCAGCAAGAACTTCACTGGATACCCGTGAACGCCACTGGACACTGCCGTTCTCCTGGTCAAGTGCCAGCACTTCGCCGTTGCGGGTGCCAAAATAAAGCTCACCGGCAATGGCATTCAAGGCGCTGGAAACGTCTGCGTCCAGGTCAACTTCCCATTGGCGCTGGCCGTTGTCTGCGTTATAGGCCGCCACGATGCCTTCAGCATCAGCGGCAAACAGGCGGTTGCCATCGCGTGCGGGGGCAATCGGGTAGCGGGCGCGGCCAAGGCCATCGCCTACGCGGGTGCTCCAGCGTTCTTGCAGTTCAGCGCTGGCTTCAAATGCCTGCAACTCCTTGGGTGTGTAGAGAGGCTCGCTTTTACTGGCACAGCCGGCCACCAGTGCCACGATACTGGCGCCTAGCACCAAACGCAGGGCGCGTGGCAAACGTGGACGTGGAGTGCCCGTGTGTAGACAAGAGGGGGCGTTCATAGCGCAGTCTCCTTGGTGCCGAGGTCATCCAGCTTCAGCTGTACGCCGTAAAGCGGTTGACTTTGTTCCTGTGCCAGCGTCAGGGCATTTTGCCAGGCATCGCGAGCATCATCATGTTGGTTAAGGGGCAAAATGGGCATCACCACGCAGGTCGTCACGCTGGGCTGCCAGTGAATCAACAATGGATTGATCCAATAGATCAAGCGCCTCTTGTGGTTCGTCACGGGCAATTGCCAGCCGTGCCAGGCGCAGCCGTGCCAGGCTCTGTACGTAGAGGCGCGAAGAGTTGTCAACCACCTGCTCAAGGGCACGGGTAGCGCCTTCCAGGTCTTGCTGTTGAACCGCCAGACGTGCGTCCAGCAGCTGGGCAAGCTCGGCGTAGAGAGTGCCGTCATACTCGTCGTTGATTTCCGTCACCAGCTCGCGGGCCTGAGCCAGCATGGCGTCATCATTTGAGTTGCTGGCGGTCAGGTTGACCAGTTCCTGGTAGCGTATTGATGCGGCTTCTGCACGGTTGTCCTGGTAGTTTTGCCAAGCATTCCAGCCAAACACGCCCGCCGCCGCAATGGCAACGCCAGCAATGAGCGAGGTTCCATTGTCCTTCCACCAGCGTTTGATGGCTTCCAGCTGCTCTTCTTCTGTTCTCAGCTCCGCCATGGGCGGCCTCCTTATCTGTCTTCTGTCATGGCGTTTGGGCGCATGGGTCAGGAAATCGGTATATCAGGCAATCAGATCTTGCAACCGTTCAGGCAGCGCTGCCTGGGGGTGGCGTTGCTGTTCACGCTCTTCGCGTAGGAACTTGAGCGTAACAGCATCGGTTTGCCGTTCGTCTTCGCCAATCAGCAAGGCAATCGTCGCTCCGCTTTTATCGGCTTTCTTCATGCGGCTTTTGAAACTGCCGCCGCCGCAGTGCAGCTGCAAACGTAGTTCGGGCAATTGGCTGCGTAACTGCTCGGCCAGGGTGAGAGCCGTGAGGGTCGCAGCCTCATCCATGGGGAGCAGGTAGACATCGCAGCCACCCAGTGCCTCTTCAGGCACCAGTTGTAGGGTATCCAGCAGCAGAATCAGGCGTTCAATACCCATCGCAAAGCCAACGGCTGGGGTAGGCTTGCCGCCAAGCTGTTCAACCAAGCCATCGTATCGGCCACCTGCACAAACCGTACCCTGGCTGCCTAAAGCTTGGGTCGTCCACTCAAACACTGTGCGGCAGTAATAGTCCAGGCCGCGTACCAGCCGTGGATTAATTACGTAGTGAATGCCCGCCGCATCCAGCATGGTCTTAAGCTGTTCAAAGTGCTCGCGGGACTCTTGATCCAGGTGATCCATCAGGCGCGGCGCGTTTTCCAGCATTTCGGCCATGGCCGGGTTCTTGGAGTCCAGTATCCGCAGCGGGTTGCTGGATAGGCGCCGCAGCGAATCTTCGTCGAGGATCTCACGGTGTTGCTCAAAGTAGTCTACCAGGGTCTCGCGATAGGCTGCGCGAGCCTCAGCCGAGCCAAGCGAGTTAAGCTCCAGGGTCACGTGCTGGGTGAGCCCGAGTTCCTGCCATAGACGTGCCGAGAGCAGAATCACTTCGGCGTCAACATCCGGGCCTTCAAAGCCGTAGGTTTCCACCCCGACCTGATGGAACTGGCGATAGCGACCTTTCTGCGGGCGCTCATGGCGAAACATCGGCCCCTGGTACCAAAGCCGCTGCGTCTGGTTGTGCAGCAGGCCATGCTCCATTGCTGCCCGGACGCAGCTAGCGGTGCCCTCAGGCCGCAGGGTCAGGCTGTCGCCATTACGATCTTCGAAGGTGTACATTTCTTTTTCGACAATATCAGTGACTTCGCCAATCGAGCGAGCGAACAAGGCTGTCTGCTCAACAATCGGCGTGCGGATTTCGTCGAAGCCGTAACGCGCCATTAGCTGGCGAACCTTGCCTTCGAAGAACTGCCAGCGAGGGCTGTCTCCGGGCAGCAGATCATTCATGCCCCGGATGGCTTGGATTTTCTTGGCAGCAGGCTGGCTCAATGATAACTCCTTGTTTGACTTTATTTGCAAAGACGATTCAGTAAATACCGCTGTGTGCAGGTAGCCGGATAAAACTGTCAGACACTGCTTAATGGCTAAAGGTTGCCAATCGGCAACCTTTAGCGACGGGGCAGACAATATGGCGTGGGAGCCGCTGTCAGCTGCGGGCAATAGTGTTCTGTTCGCGCTGCTCTTTTTCATGCACTTTATCGCGAATCAGCCGCTCAAGGTCATCCACCAGATGGTCGTTACGCAGCTTGTTAGCGGGCTTGCCGTCGATATAAACCAGGTTGGCAGGTGAGCCGCCAGTCAGGCCGATATCGGTTTCCTTGGCTTCCCCGGGCCGTTGACCACACAGCCAATTACCGACACATCAAGGGGCGTCATGATATCTTCCAGACGTTCCTCAAGCTGGTTCATGGTGTCGATAACATCAAAGTTCTGACGTGAGCAGCTTGGGCAGGCAATAAAGTTGATACCTTTGGAACGCAGCTTGAGGCTTTTCAGCATATCAAAGCCGACCTTGATTTCTTCTACCGGGTCAGCGGCCAGAGAGACGCGGATAGTGTCGCCGATACCATCCATCAGCAGCATACCCAGGCCAATCGAGGACTTGACCGTACCGGAACGCAGCCCGCCCGCTTCAGTAATGCCCAGGTGCAGAGGTTGCTCAATGCGGCTGGCCAGATCACGATAGGCCGCCACAGCCATAAACACATCTGAGGCCTTGACACTGACCTTGAATTCCTGGAAATCCAGCCGGTCAAGGTGATCGATATGGCGCATGGCGGATTCAACCAGGGCCGCGGGGGTTGGCTCGCCATATTTCTTTTGCAGGTCTTTTTCCAGCGAACCGGCGTTAACCCCGATGCGAATCGGGATGCCGTTATCGCGGGCGGCACTGACAACAGCGCGGACACGCTCTTCACGGCCAATATTGCCAGGGTTGATGCGCAGGCAATCAACGCCCAGTTCAGCCACGCGCAGGGCAATCTTGTAATCGAAATGAATGTCGGCCACCAGAGGTACCTGCACTTCGCGCTTGATCTTGCCAAAGGCTTCGGCGGCCTCCATATCGGGCACCGAGACCCGCACAATATCAGCACCGGCAGTTTCCAGCTGGCGAATCTGCGCCACAGTTGCCGCGACATCCAGCGTATCGGTGTTGGTCATACTCTGCACTGAGATGGGCGCATCTCCACCGACAGCGACATGACCGACATGAATCTGGCGCGAGTGGCGACGTTTGATCGGGGATGGGGCATGCATACGGTGATTTACTCTCCTAAAGTGAAGCGGGCAACGTTGTTGGCACCGGCGCGCTCGCCAAGATCGACGGCCTCACCCTGGTAGCGCAATTCAACGCCAGTGGAGTTACCGATTGTTAGCCGATAGGGCGGCTCTCCTTCAACGGTTGCTGACGTGCCAGGCTCCTGAAGGCCAACAAAGACACGCTGGTTGTTGGCATCGAATATCTCGGTCCAGGACTGCTGGTTGAAGGTGAGTTCAAGGCGATTGCTAACGTCCTCGGTCGCGCTATCGTCTGCTGCTGCATCCGTATCTGATGCTTCCTGGGAAGCAGCCAGAGTTGCTACGTTTTCGGATGCTTCTTCGCCAAGCTGTTCATTGCTTGTCTGTGCTTCGTCAAGTTGGTCGTCAGCCTGCCCATTGCTGGCCTGTGGGTCAGCGTCCTGTAACGTCCTACCGGCGTCAGCGCTGATCTGCGCAGTATCCGTGTCTGGCAGGGAATTGTTGACAGTGCCGCTAGTGTCAGCAGTTTCATTGGCCTGTGTGAGAGGCATGGAATCATTCAGTGGCGCCTCAAGGTCAGCGCTGGCTGTGCTGGCGTTGTCTGTGCGCTGGTCGTCATCAGCCGCGATGGCCGTCGCCGCGTTGTTATCGGCGTTGCGGGCAGCCGAATTGCTGGTTGCAATATTGCTATCATTGGCGCTTAGCTGAGAGGTGTCTTCCAACCCTGGGGGAGTGCTGCCACCACGGCTTTGCCACCACATCACGGTCACCGCAATCAAGCCGAGGATGACCGCCAGAGTGAACAGTTTGAACAGCACAGCACCGATGCGTGAAGGTGGCTTGCTGACCGATACGGGCGACACCTTACGGTCAGCGTTTTCCTGGCTGCCATTACGCGCTTTATAGGCGTCGAGCACCAGCGTTTCATCGATATTCAGATATCTGGCGTAGGCGCGCAGGTAACCACGACGATAGGTAGGTACCGGGATCCGTCATAATTGTCGTGTTCAAGGCCGTTAATGACGGCAGGGCGCAGATGCAGTGCTTCGGCAGCCTCTTCGACAGAGATGTTAAGTTGTTCACGTTGACGCTGTAATTGCTCACCGGGAGAAGCGGTAGGCGTTTGATTATATTGTTCTGGGGTGTGTGTATCGCTCATGGCTGAGCATCCTTCAATAAATAAGCGGTGAACAGGGCTTCAGGCAACATTATTCAAATTGGTCAAGCTGGCGCTGATAGTCGGCGGCAATGGCATCTTCGCCACGACTGTAAGCAATATCAATGGCTATCTGCAGCGCTTCACGGTTTGGATTTGCCAGCTGCAAATAAGTCTGCATTGATCGCCAGGCTTGGGAATCATTGCCCTGTGAAAACTCTAACTCGGCTAAAAGGTAATAACTGCGCGCATAGCGCGGGTCTATCTGTTGGGCGCGCTGTAAGGCATTGCGCGCCGGGTTAATCTGATTTTGTGCAATATAGCACTGGCCTAAATTAGTAAAAAGCTGTGATCTGCGTGGGTAGTTGGCGGCTTGAGAGGCTATTTCAAGCTGTTCACAAGCCGTCTGAAAGTCACCCTGCGCATACAGAAAAGCAGCAAAATTATTGCGCGCCTGGGTAAAATCCGGCGCATTCTGTAGTGCTTCCTGAAAATGCTCTCTGGCAAGGGCCATTTCGCCCTGTTGTTGATAGACCAAAGCCAGTGCTTGAAGTGCTTCGGCATGCTCAGGCGCAATTTCCAACGCGCGACTCAACGCATCCAGAGCGCGGCTCAGATTGTTACGTTCAAAGTAGGCAACGCCCAGCTGTGTGTAGGCATCTGCAGCGTCAGGGCGTTGCTGGGCTGTCATGTCCGTGTTTGCGGCACAGCCAGATAACCACAGCGTGATCAATAGCGCTGTCAGCAATGCCCCTGAACGGGGAGATGACATCTGCGTTGATTGATCATCGCTATCCTCAGTGCAGGGTAAGTCGTCAAAATGTGTCCATCAAAGCGCCGTGCAAGGCGTAAGTCAAGCCTCTGCCTGATGATGTATTCCAGTAGAGGCTATAATGGCCAGCTTAATCGGCATCGATCTGGATCGACTGAATATAGCGGGCATGGCGTTTGGTGCGGTCTTTGACTTGGCCCACCAGTTGGCCGCAGGCGGCATCAATATCGTCACCGCGCGTGGTACGGATTGTAGCAGTATGTTTCAAATCGTAAAGCCACTGTTGGAAACGCATGCACTGATTGCGTGAGGGCTTTTCATAACCTGAATGAGGAAAGGGGTTAAATGGAATCAGGTTGATCTTGCAAGGCAGTTCATCCAGCAGTGTTGCCAGTTCTTCGGCATGCTGCTGCTGATCGTTAACGTCCTTGATGGGTGTACTCAATCGTGATGAGGCGATTATCAGCGCATTTTGAGAGGTAGCGATGACAGGCATCAATCAGGCAGCGGATATTATACTTGCGGTTAAGCGGCACCAGTTCAGTGCGTAATTCATCGTTGGCCGCATGCAGGAGATCGCCAGGCTGACGTCTATGTCGTCGCCCAGTTTGTCGATCATCGGTACAACGCCAGAGGTTGACAGGGTCACTCGGCGTTTTGACAGGCCATAGCCGTTATCATCAAGCATCAGTTTCATGGCGGGTACAACGTTATCGTAGTTGAGCAGCGGCTCGCCCATGCCCATCATTACCACGTTGGTTACCGGGCGATTGCCTGAATCCCGGCGCGGGCCGACACTACGTTGAGCCACCCATACCTGGCCAATGATTTCAGCGGCGGTCAGGTTGCGTTGGAAGCCCTGCTTACCGGTTGAGCAGAAGCTGCAGTCAAGCGAACAGCCCACCTGTGAAGAGACGCACAGAGTTCGGCGCTTGCCGTTATCCGCAGGAATCAGCACGGTTTCGACATAGCTGCCATCTTCCACTTCCAGCACCCATTTGCGCGTACCGTCGTTGGAAGCGCCTTCGTAGACAACTCCGGGGCCGCGAATCTCAGCCACTTTGGCAAGTTTTTCGCGCAGCGGCTTGGAAAGGTTGGTCATTGCTGCAAAGTCGTCACAGCCTTCGTGGTGGATCCATTTCATCATCTGGCTGGCGCGAAATTTCTTTTCGCCAATAGCCAGGAAGAAAGCTTCCATCTGCTCGCGGGACATTCCGAGCAGATTCTGGCGTTGTGGGGTGGATTCAGCCGTCGGCGTTTGCTCTGGCGTGTGTGACGATACAGCAGGAACTGATTGGGCAGCGGTGGTGGTCATGATGGTCAGCGTTCAGAAAAGAGGCGGGGGCTTGGGCCCCCGCGAAAATGGCCGGCAACAGGCGTTGGTACGGCGCTGGTCTGCCTGCTTAGCGCGGGCAGATTTCGTCGTTGCCGAAGAAATAGGCGATTTCACGCTCGGCGCTTTCCGGTGAATCAGAACCATGGACAGCGTTGGCGTCAATAGTTTCCGCAAAATCCGCACGAATGGTGCCGGGAGCGGCTTCTTTCGGGTTGGTGGCGCCCATCAGTTCGCGATTTTTGCTAATCGCATCATCACCTTCAAGTACCTGAACCACGACCGGGCCAGACGTCATGAAGCCAACCAGATCCTTGAAGAACGGACGCTCTTTGTGTTCGGCATAGAAACCACCGGCTTTCTCTTCAGACAGGTGCAGCATTTTGGCGGCCACTACCTTGAGGCCAGCTTTTTCGAAGCGGGCAATGATGTCGCCAATGGCGTTTTTTGCTACGGCGTCGGGCTTGATAATAGAGAGCGTACGTTCAGTTGCCATGTGGATCTCCAGAAAAGGCTATAACAGAAATCGCCGCTCTGAATAACCAGAGCGGCATGTCAAAAAAGTCAGCAGCCGGGAATCCCGAACTGCGCGGGGCGATTATAGCGTTTCCCGCCGATAATGAATACGGGCGTCTTGGTGCTGGCGCTTTTAAACCGTAAAGCTTTCGCCACAGCCGCATTCATCCTTGATATTCGGGTTATTGAAGCGGAAATAGCGGTTGAGCCCTTCGTTGACGAAGTCGACCTCACTGCCGTCAAGCATCTCCAGCGCTTCACGGTCGACAAACACCTTGGCGCCGTGGGCTTCGAAACTGATATCGGCAGGGTCAGCTTCATCTGCAAAATCGAGAACATAGCTGAAGCCGGAGCAGCCGCTGGGCTTAACTGAAACCTTCAGCCCCAGCCCTTTGCCGCGCTCGTCAAGCACGTGGTGAATCTGTTTGGCAGCGGCGGGTGTGATGGTTAATGATGCCATGAGGGTGTCTCCTGAAAATATTAGCGTAAGCCGTCGACGGCGTGGGCCAGTACGTGCAAGGTATGCTCAATGTCGTCCTGGGTGGTGTAACGCCCGAGGCTGAAACGCAGGGATGCCAATGCCAGCCGACGCGGAATACCTACGCCCAGAAGCACATAGGAAGGGTCCACGCTGGCTGAGTTGCAGGCAGAGCCGGTGGATACGGCGATATCACGCAGCGCCATCAACAAGGGTTCTGCCTCAACGCCGTCAAACGCAACGTTGATAATGTTGGGTACCGCATTGTCAGCGGGTGAATTAAGAAAGACACCGCCAATCTGCTGCAGGCCATTGAGAAAATTTTGCCTGAGATGGGTGATGCGCTGCTGCTCTTCTAAACTGTACTGCTGCGCCAGGGCAAAGGCTTCTCCCATGGCGGCAATCTGGTGAGTGGGCAAGGTGCCGGAACGCATGCCGCGTTCATGCCCACCACCGTGAATCAAGGCTTCAATACGCAACGAGGGGTCACGCTTGACATACAAGGCGCCCACGCCTTTGGGGCCATAGGCCTTATGGCCGGAAAGCGACATCAGATCCACCGACTGGGCAACGACATCCAGTTCAATGCGGCCAACGGCCTGAGCCGCATCGGTATGGAAGGCGGCACCAAACTGATGGGCAACTTCAGCCAGCGCCTTGATATCGTTGATGCTGCCAAGCTCGTTATTGACCGCCATCAAGGATACCAGGGCGGTATCATCGCGCATGACTTCACGCAATTGCGTAGGCGTTATGCAGCCATCATTGCCTGGTTTGAGCCAGGTCACTTCTACGCCTTCGGACGCCAGCGCCTTGGCGGTGTCCACTACGGCCTTGTGTTCGATAATTGACGTTATCAGATGGCGGCCACGAGCCCGATTGGCCCGCATGAAGCCGGTAAGCGCCAGGTTGTCGGCTTCGGTCGCGCCGCTGGTCCAGACGATTTCTCTTGGGTCAGCGTTGATGGTATCTGCCACTTGGCGCCGCGCGTGCTCCACCGCCTGTTCTGCCTGCCAGCCAGACATATGGCTGCGTGAGGCCGGGTTGGCAAACAACTGATCAACGGTCAGATAGCGCTGCATTACTGTCGCCACGCGTTCATCTACTGGGGTAGTGGCCGCGTAATCAAGGTAAATGGGGCGGGTAGGCGTGGAAGACATGGAGCACTCTGTGATAAATACGCTGTGATTATGGCGTTGAGGCAAAAATACCGGCATCCAGTCGCGCCTGCTGGCGAGACGCTACCTGTTGGACATCGTTGCGCTGTAGCAGTTGTTCCAGCGTAACGTCGTCGAGAAACTGGCGAATCTGGCCGGATAGTTCACACCACAGATGATGGGTCAGGCAGGTGTCGCCCTGCTGGCAATCGGAAAGTCCGTGGCAGCGGGTGGCATCAACGGTTTCGTTGACTGCGTCAATCACCCGGGAAACGGTAATCTCGCTGGCCGATAGTGCCAGCAGATAACCGCCTCCGGGGCCGCGAACGCTTTTCACCAGGCCTGCGCGTCTTAAGCGGGCAAACAGTTGCTCAAGATATGACAGGGAAATCCCCTGGCGTTGCGAAATATCGCCCAGGCTGGTGGGGCTAATGCCCGCGTTGATCGCCAGATCGAGCATGGCGGTCACCGCATAGCGGCCTTTGGTCGTTAATCGCATGGCGACACCTTGAATAACATTGATGCGCCATTATGGGAAAGCCCGACTGCTTTGGTCAACCTTTACTTGAGGAGGTGCTGTCGGTGTCAGTATCTTTATCTGCTGCTGCATGAGCGTTAGCGTCGCTTGAGCGACGCGCCGCCTTGCCTTGGGCTGACAGCGGCGGACAGCCATTATCGGTTTCGTCAAGAATGTCAGCAAAGTCTTCATCGCGCAGTTCCGGCAGCTGGTTACCCCGGTAGCTGGCGTCCAGCTTGGAAAGCGTTGAGCACATCCGCTCAATCCGCTCATCCACCGCATGCATATGGTCAAGCATGGCCTGCATGGAGCGTGCTACCGGGTCTGGCATATCCTGGCTGACCCCGTAGGCGTCAAAGCCGAATTTCTTGTGGATGGCTTCCCGACGCGCAGGATCAATATCAAGTTCTTCCTCGACATCCGGGTCAGCGCGCTTGACGATCTTGCCGGGAATCCCGACCACGGTCGCGCCAGCCGGTACTTCCTTGGTGACCACGGCGTTGGAGCCAATCTTGGCGCCTTCCCTGACGGTGAAAGGGCCGAGGATCTTGGCGCCAGCGCCAACGATCACGCCGTTTTCAAGGGTAGGGTGGCGTTTGCCTTTATTCCAGCTGGTGCCGCCCAAGGTCACACCATGGTAAAGCGTGACGTCATTGCCAATGATCGCTGTTTCGCCAATCACCACGCCCATGCCATGGTCAATAAAAATCGCCGCCCTATGGTGGCGCCAGGGTGAATCTCGACCCCTGTCAGCCAGCGGGAAAAAGTTGAAAGTGTCCGCGCCAGCCATTTGGCATTCTTTTTCCACAGCCAATGGTTCAACCGATGCAATAACAAAGCGTGCAGACCCGGATAGTTGGTAAGCACCTCCATGAAATTACGCGCCGCCGGGTCGCGGTCAAATACACTATTGATATCTTCACGCAGGCGTTCAAACATGCGGTAGTCCTATCGTGGTTTATCGACACATGTCATCGGCCAGGTCAGCAGCGCGATGTCAGTCGTTAAAAAGGATTTTAAAATGAATTAAGTGTTTATGGTGAGGGCAGTGGCGCTGCTATTCAAGCCAGCTCATTCGTGTGTCGATGGGTTGTCAGGGGTCGTCTTTGTCCTGGCTGCCTGCTTTTCGGTGGCGGTCAATATGCCACGCAGGATATTCAGCTCTATCTGTTCTGGCCGGGCGCGCAGGTAAAGTCTGCGTAAACGTGCCATCAGCTGGCGTGGTTTTGCCGGATCATGAAACTCGATGGCAACCAGGGTGCGCTCCAGGTGCTCAAAATAGCGTTCCAGATCAGCGTGAGTGGCCAGGGTGTCATCGTGCTCGTCAGACGAAAGCTCAGGCGCTTGGGTTTGTGTTGCCAGCCAGGCCAGGCGACATTCGTAGGCCACCACCTGCACGGCAGCGGCAAGGTTGAGTGAGCTGAAGTCAGCGTTGGTGGGGATGTGCACATGGGCATTGCAGCGCTGCAGTTCGGCGTTGGTCAGGCCGCTATCTTCGCGCCCGAACACCAGTGCCACCCGCGAACCAGACGGCTGGCACTCTGAGGGCAGACGTTCCGCCAGCTCCCGTGGTGAGACCATCGGCCAGGGCAGGGTGCGCGAGCGGGCACTGGCACCCACGGTGAAGGTGCAGTCAGCCACGGCGTCTTCGAGATCTGCGTGAATACGAGCATTATGCAGCAGATGATCCGCGCCAGAGGCGCGTGAAATACTCTCCTGATGAATCACCTCGCAGCGTGGGGCGACAAGGGCAAGGTCGCTTAGCCCCATATTGTGCATGGCGCGGGCAACGGCGCCGATATTGCCAGGGTGGCTGGTACCAATCAGAACAATGCGCAGACGATCAAGCATAATAGGATCCGCGTTAGGAGCAGGTGAAGGAAATGGCGTTGATGAGCTGATAAACGGGGCTAGCGGTTATGACTCAAGTAAATGACGGGTCAGGTAAAATTCTAGCACGAATGACGGCCGATGCTATAAAGCGCATGGCGAGCCGGTGGGGGCTCTGTTAGAATGCGCCCCCACGACGGCAGCGTATTGTGCCGTTGACGATATTCGTTCTTTAACATTTCTGTTCTTTAGCGCCGCTCTTGAAAACCCGTTTTCAAGGGCAGGCCGGAAGTTCGCATAAAGGCCCTCTCATGAATCCAATGGTTCAGTTTACCCTGCGTGCTGCGCGTAGCGCCGTCGAGCAATTTTTACGTATCCGTGAGCGCATTGAAAACGCTCACGATGAAGCCAACCTTGAGCGTTTGCTTGAAGAAGCCGCACGCAAGGCTGAAGCCACCATCGTGCAGCAGCTCGAGCGTGGTTACCCTCAGCATGGCCTGGTAGGCCGTTACACTGACCATAAGAAAGGCGTGGATGAAGGCGCAGATGTCGTCTGGAAAATCGAGCCCATGCACGGATATTCCAATCTGGCCGTAGCGGGCAAAGGTTTTGCGCTGTCAGTCGTATGTCTGGTGAAGAACCGCCCTGAACATGCGGTCATCCTCGCCCCCTTTGCTGATGACGAATACATCGCCAGCCGTGGCCGGGGTGCTCAGTACAACGGTAAGCGTATGCGGGTCAGCAAGCCGACGGCGGTGGCTGGAACGCGCAGCGCCATGAGCCTGCCGGAAAGCTCGCTGCGCTCGCGTCATTTACCTGCCTACCTGACGCTTACCCAGCAGCTGGCACCGCAATTGGAAACCCTGGTGGCTACAGGCAGTGGTTTGCTGGACATTTGTGAAGTAGCCACCGGTCGCGTTGATAGTGCCTTTGTGCTGGGCATCGAGGAACAGGATATGCAGGTGGGTACTCTGCTGCTCAAAGAGGCCGGCGCACTGATCGGTGCCCCGGACGGCAAGCCGACAATCAGTGCAGAAGGTTTGTTGATGGCCGCTGGCCCGCGCCTTTACAAGGCACTGATCAAACAGTTAGCGCCGCACTTCTGAAACGCTGCTGATAACCGTTTGGCGGGTTAGCTTTATGCCCATGAAAAACGCCCTGTGGAGTCTTACTCCGCAGGGCGTTTTTGTAGGCGCTTGATGGCTCGTTTTACTGGCCATCAAGCGTCAGGTCAGGCCTGATTCAAGGCAGTTCATCTTCCTCGTCAACATCTCTGCGCGCAGGGATCAGGTCTTCGCGCTTGAGCTTCAACGGCAGCAGCAAGGCACCTGAAATGTAGATGGAGGAGAATGTGCCAATCACCACGCCAATCAGCAGGGCCAGGGCAAAGTTCTCGATCATGTCGCCGCCCAAGAGCAGCAGGGCCAGTAACACCAGCAAAGTAGTACCTGACGTGGCCAATGTACGCGATAGCGTGGCGTTGATCGCTTCGTTGAAAATGGCCGGCATGTCGTCGATCTGCGAGGTGCGGATGGCTTCACGAATGCGGTCATAGACAACAATGGTGTCGTTCAGCGAATAGCCGATCACTGCCAGGATGGCGGCCAGGACGGTCAGATCAAACTCGATGTTGAAGAGCGCAAAGATGCCGATAACAATAATCACGTCATGCAAAAGCGCCATCAGTGCGCCAATCGCAAACTTGTATTGAAAGCGAAAGGCCACATAGAGCATCACCACGCCAAGGGCGACCAGCATGCCCATGCCGCTCTGGTCGCGCAGTTGATCGCCCACCTGGGCGCCAACAAATTCAGCACGTACAAGATCCACTTGTGTGCCGCTGTCGCGCAATAAGCTGACTACCTGATCGCCCACGTCCGGGTCGAACGCCTGCTGCAGGCGAATCAGCACCTCAGTGGAAGCACCAAAGGTCTGTACGGCAACATCGCGAAAACCCTGCTCTTCGAGCAGTTGGCGAATGGCGTCCAGTGAGGGAGCGCTTGCGTAACGTACTTCAATTAAGGTGCCGCCAGTAAAGTCCAGCCCCAGGTTGAGCTGTAGGGAAAAGGTCGCAATGACCGAGATCACCAGCATCACCGCTGACACAATAAAGGCCAGTTTGCGGCGGCCCATGAAGTCGATCTGCCTATCCGTGATGGGTTTCATTATTACCTCTTGAAATCTGTGCCAAACGCTGAGATCAGATCCACAGCTTTTTAACGGGTTTGCCGCCGTAGGTCAGGTTCACCATGGCACGTGTGACCAGCAGCGCAGTAAACAGTGAGGTCAGGATGCCGATGGACAGCGTCACGGCAAAGCCCTTGACCGGCCCGGTGCCGATTGAGAACAGGATGATAGCCACCAGCAGGGTGGTGATATTGGCATCCACGATAGAGGTGAAGGCGCGCTCATAACCTGCGTTGATCGCCTGCTGCACCGATAAACCATTACGCAATTCTTCGCGTATACGTTCGAATATCAGTACGTTGGCATCCACGGCCATACCGAGTGTCAGTACGATGCCGGCAATGCCGGGCAGGGTCAGAGTAGCGCCAAGCATTGACATGACGGCTACCAGCAGGGTGAGGTTGAGCGCCAGTGCCACGTTGGCAAACACGCCAAACATCTTGTAACGCACCAGCATGAACAGCACCACCAGTAGCAGGCCGATCTGTACGGAAAGAATCCCACGCTCGATATTTTCCTGGCCAAGGCTTGGGCCAATAGTGCGCTCCTGGGCGAAGTAAATGGGCGCCGCTAATGAGCCTGAACGCAGCAGCAGCGCTAGGTCAGCTGCTTCATTGGCAGAATCAAGCCCGGTAATCCGGAAACTGTTACCCAGCGCGCTCTGAATAGTCGCCAAGCTGATCAGGCCGCGCTCAACATAAGGGTCGCGCACCGTGGTTTCTTCACCGGTCTCCGGGTCAGTGACGGTGCGTTCTTCGCTCTTGTGCTCAATGAACAGCACCGCCATGTTGCGCCCAATATTGGTGCGCGTGGCACGGTTCATCAGGGTGCCGCCGGTGCCATCCAGGTCGATGTTGACCTGAGGACGTCCGTTTTCATCAAAGCTGTGGTTGGCACTGGATACCCGGTCGCCAGTAATGATCACATCGCGCATCAGGGTGGCGGTGCGGCTCGGATCATTGCGGAAGGTGTGCTCTTCGGTTTCCTGTTCAGGGGTATCCGGGCGCGCCTCAAGGCGGAATTCAAGATTGGCAGTGGCACCGACAATCCGCTTGGCGGCCGTGGTGTCCTGAACCCCGGGCAATTCGACCACAATCTGATTGGGCCCCTGGCGCTGCACCAGCGGTTCGGCAACCCCCAGTTCATTGACGCGGTTGCGCAAGGTGGTCAGGTTCTGGTTGATGGCGTAATCCTGAATCTCGGTGACGGCCTGCTCGCTCATGGTCATGAGCAGGCGAGCGCCGCGACCATCGCCTTCACTGGTGTATTCGAACTCCGGGAATTCACGGCTGATCAGGGTACGTGCCTGCGCGCGGTCTTCGGCATTAACAAACGTCAGGGAAAGCGTGCGCCCGTCAATCTCGGTATCCCGGTAGCGAATACGCTCATCGCGCAGCAGCTCACGCATGGCGCTGGCGTTGACTTCAAGGCGCTGGGTTACCGCTGCCTCCATATCCACTTCAAGTAGAAAGTGGACGCCACCGCGCAGATCAAGCCCCAGTGTCATGGGCGATGCTGAAAAAGCGCGCAGCCAGCTAGGCGTGGCTTCTGCCAGGTTGAGTGCGACGGTGACGTCATCACCTAGCTGCTCGCTGATCAGTTCGCGGGCGGCTAGCTGGTCACTGCTGTTGCGTAGCCGGATTAACCACTGATCACCGCTGGCTTCGGTGGATTTAACACGGATATCGTTGTCGGTAAGCGTAGTTTCAATGCGTTCGATATCGTCTTGGTTTAGAGTGCTGTCAGCCTGGCGAGTGCTGATCTGTACGGCGGGATCTTCAGGAAACAGATTGGGAAGCGAATAAATAAGGCCGGCCACTAGAATGACCAATATCAGAAGATACTTCCACAGGGGGTAACGGTTGAGCATGCAAGCCCTGCCTTCAGTGTCAAACGGAATGCCGTGCATTGCCTGGGCAACGCACGGCATGGTTCATCATCTTTCTGACTCTCTCACCCCTGCCGGGGTGGCTGGCACCTGTTCGGCAGGGGCAAAAGGGCAGATCAGATGGACTTAATGGTTCCCTTGGGCAGCACAGCGGCAATGGCATTCTTTTGCACATTGACCTCGGTGCCTTCAGAGACTTCCAGGGTAACGAACTCATCACTTACCTTGGTGATACGCCCCACCAGACCACCGCCAATGACAATCTCATCACCTTTGTCGATACTGTTGATCAGCTGTTTATGCTGCTTGGCGCGTTTTGCCTGAGGGCGCCACAGCAGAAAATAGAAAATCAGCACAAAGCCAACCAGCATGACGATCTGAGCAATACCGCCGCCGGCGGCTGCTTCCTGAGCGTGGGCTGGGGAGATAAAGAAATCCAGCATGAATGCAACTCCTGAGTTTATTAATCACGGTGAGTGGGAAAGCCCAAGCGAAGTGCGCCACATGCGCACTTCGCCCTAATTTTGGTTGGGAGGCACTGGTAAACCACGTTCAGCGTAAAAATGCTCCACAAAGGTCGTCAATGTACCCGCTTCGATAGCCGCGCGCAAATCAGCCATGACGCGCTGATAATAACGCAAATTATGAATGGTATTGAGCATGGAACCCAGCATTTCGTTGCAGCGATCCAGATGATGCAGGTAGCCACGCGAAAAGTGCTGACAGGTATGGCAATCACAGCCCTCTTCAAGCGGCCCGGTCGCAAAGCGATGCTTGGCGTTGCGGATCTTGACCGTGCCATGACGGGTAAACAGATGGCCGTTGCGGGCATTGCGAGTGGGCATCACGCAATCAAACATATCAACGCCACGCCGCACGCCTTCTACCAGATCTTCTGGCTTACCGACGCCCATTAGGTAGCGGGGTTTATCGTCCGGCATCCAGTCAGGCAGGTAATCAAGCACCTTGATCATTTCTTCCTTGGGTTCGCCGACCGAAAGTCCGCCAATTGCCAGGCCATCAAAACCGATGTCCAGCAGGCCTTTCAGTGAGCGCTCGCGCAGTTTTGGGTACATGCCGCCCTGAATGATCCCGAACAGTGCCGAGGGTGAATCGCCGTGGGCATCACGCGAGCGCTTGGCCCAGCGCAGCGATAGCTGCATGGACTTTTCAGCTTCCTCAAAGGTGGCCGGGTAGGGGGTGCATTCGTCAAAGATCATCACCACATCCGAGCCCAGCGAGCGCTGCACGGCCATGGACTCTTCTGGCCCCATAAACACCTTGGCGCCATCGACCGGCGAGCGAAAGTGAACGCCCTGCTCGGTAATCTTGCGCATTTCACCCAGCGAAAATACCTGAAAACCGCCGGAGTCGGTCAGGATGGGTTTGTCCCATTGGGCAAAGTCATGCAGGTCGCCATGGGCTTCAATCACATCAGTGCCGGGGCGCAGCCAGAGATGGAAGGTATTGCCGAGAATGATTTCCGCGCCAATCTGCTTGACTGACTCAGGTGTCATGCCCTTGACGGTACCGTAGGTGCCCACCGGCATAAAGGCTGGGGTTTCTACCGTACCGCGCGGGAAGTGTAGGCGCCCGCGACGAGCACGGCCGTCGCTGGCGAGGCGCTCAAAGCGCATAAAGCATTCATTTCGCATCAGGTAACTCGTCAAATTCTCGGTTAAGGCGATAGGCGTGGCTGAACGAGATAACAGTGATCAGCGCGTCAGTAGCATGGCATCGCCATAGCTAAAGAAGGCATAGCGCTCTTCAACGGCTGTTTGATAGGCCCGCATGATGGTGTCATAACCGGCAAACGCCGATACCAGCATCATCAAGGTAGATTCAGGTAAGTGAAAGTTGGTAATCAAGGCATCAACACAACGCCATTGATAGCCGGGATAAATGAAAATATCGGTATCACCGGTTAGTGGCGCAATGCTGCCATCCGCAGTCTGGGCGCAGGCACTTTCCAGGCAGCGCACACTAGTGGTGCCGACGGCAATCACCCGTTTGCCCGCTGCCTGGGCGTCGTGAACCTGCTGGCAGGTGGCTTCAGAAACGTCAACCCATTCGCTGTGCATATGGTGCTCGCGAATATCGTCAACCCGCACAGGCTGGAAGGTGCCAGCGCCAACGTGGAGGGTGACAAAGGCGCTCTTAATGCCTTTTTCAGCCAGGGCATCAAGCAGGGGCTGGTCAAAATGCAGCCCCGCTGTGGGGGCAGCAACCGCGCCATCACGGCGAGCGTACACGGTTTGATAACGCTCACGGTCGCTCAGCTCATCCTCGCGGGTAATATACGGCGGCAGCGGCATATGGCCGTGCTTTTCCAGCAGGGCGATCATGGGTGTCTCACCCAGAAAGCGCAGCTCAAACAGGGCGTCGCGACGCCCTTCCACCACGGCATGAATATCGCCTTCAAAGATCAGCTCGGTACCCGGTTTGGGAGACTTGCTGGAGCGTAGATGGGCCAGGCCGCGGTAGGCATCCAGCGGGCGTTCGAGTAGCATTTCGACCTTGCCGCCGCTGGCTTTCTGGCCGTGTAGCCGTGCCGGTATTACCCGGGTGTCGTTGAAGACCAGCAGATCACCAGGCTCAAGGATCTCCAGTAGATCGGTAAAGCGACGGTGCGCCAAACCACCATCCTGAGCGTCTACATGCAACAGGCGGCAGTCGCTGCGCTGCTCGGAAGGATAGCGGGCAATCAGCTCTTCAGGAAGCTCGTAGGAAAAATCGGCACGCTGCATGACGAAGCTCTTTCGATGAAAACAGGGCGCACAGGATAGCGCTTTAGTCCTATAAAGTCAGGCAGGAAAGTAAAGCAGGCAGGTAAAAAACGGCCAATGTGATTGACCTGCAAGGTAGATAACGTATAATGCGCCTCGTTGCCGGTGTGGCGGAATTGGTAGACGCAGCGGATTCAAAATCCGCCGCCTTTACGGGTGTGCCAGTTCGAGTCTGGCCACCGGCACCAACTAAAGCAAATTAGATACGATTTATGCAAACGAATTCAAAAGCCTAGCGTTACATCGCTGGGCTTTTTCGTATCTGTAAGATTTTTATGTTGCGTTTCTGGGTGCGCCGCCGGTATTTCTGATAGGCAGGAAGCTGGTGATTTACGATGTTTTTCAAGGAGTCAGAGTTATGTCAACGGCAACCAATGCCATTACGCGTCACGATACCAAGGCACGTATGAGTCGTGCGGTTATCCATAATGGTGTGGCCTATCTATGCGGCCAGGTGGCAGGGCCGGAAGCCCGCGAAGGGGATATTACCGAGCAGACACAGAGTATGCTGGCGCGAGTCGATGCGCTGCTCAAGGAAATTGGCTCCAGCCGTGAGCAACTTCTTAGTGCAACCGTTTACCTGAAAGACGGTAATGATGTTGCCGCCATGAACGCCGTCTGGGACGCCTGGGTGCCAGAAGGTTATGCGCCAGCCCGTACCTGTGTCTGCGCGCCGCTACCGGCGGATGAGCTTAAGGTGGAAGTTACCATTACCACCGCCGTCAATGCCTGAAGCCTTCAGCTGATTACCCACCCGCTTTCTTGATCGGGAAGCGGGTGTCACGCAGGCTGTCTTTGATTTTCTTGAGGTGGGGCAGGAAGTCTTCGCCGCGGCGCAGGGTGACGCCAGTTGCCAGTGCGTCAAGTAGGGTCAGCTGGATCATCCGTGAGGTCATAGGCAGGTAGTGGTCGGTATCTTCCGGGGTCGCCACTTCCAGGGTCGCGGTGCATTCATTGGCCAGCGGTGAGGCGGGGGCGGTAATGCCTAGTACCACAGCACCGGCTTCACGGGCGACGCGGGCAATATCGACCAGTTCACGGGTGCGCCCGGTGTAGGAAATCACCACCACGACATCACCTGTATGGCAGGCAGCCGCCACCATACGCTGCATCAGCACGTCCACATAGGCCATTACCGGCAGGTTGAAACGAAAAAACTTGTGCTGGGCATCCTGAGCCACGGCGCCTGACGCCCCTAGGCCAAAAAATGAATCTGCTTGGCTTGGGTCAGGTAATCCACCATACGTTCGATGGCTTGCATATCGACAGCGCGACGCGCTTCGTCCAGGGCGGCAATGGTGGCGTCAAAAATCTTGTCGGTATATTGGCTGGCGGAGTCATCAGGCTCAACCGCACGGGTGACATAAGGTGTGCCGCCTGCCAGGCTCTGGGCCAGTTTGATCTTGAAGTCGGGAAACCCCTTGGCCCCGAAGTTGCGGCAAAAACGGTTGACGGTGGGCTCACTGACGCTGGCCGCTTGGGCAAGGCTTGCGATGCTCAGGCTGGTGGCGGAGGTGGGATCTTCAAGAATTACGTTGGCGACCTTGCGCTCGGAGCGGTTAAGTTCTTCCAGACGTTGGCGTAAACGCTCAATCAGGTCGTGAGCCATTCAGTGTGTCTCCGTTTGATGTGATGGTTGGTGTCCATTGCGCGCACCATCGCGCAAACTCTACAGCAGGCAGTGGGCGAGAGTAATAGTAGCCTTGGCCAACCTCGCAGCCAATGGCACTTAAATAGTGTGCTTGACCAGCGGTTTCGATGCCTTCTGCAACAACGTACCTCTCAGCTATTTTTGCCGAGTGTATAATAGTAAGTAAAAGCACTCATCTGAATTGATAGATTAACAACATTTCGCCCTATTCGCATGGGCCGCTCATGGTCTATCGGCTATTTATAAGGTGACGCTGTTGTCGTCTATGATTGTTATCTTAAGTCGCCGAGTGGCGCATTGAAAACACAGTTGCATAAAAGTATAACTAATATTATAGGCTGTATGAGTCTTGTCAAAAATGTCGCCAGCGGCGACGATGAAAGGGTCTGATGGTTTTTCAGCGATGCTGACGGCATCATTTCATCTGAGCATGGCGCCATTCTGGCGGAGGCAATTTATGTCACAAGGCAGCGAGCTACCGATGTCGACATCCACTCGCCTGACGGCAGGTGCGACAGAAGAATCCCTGGTATGCGTTTCCCTGGCCAGTATTAACGATGTAGCTGCCAGTCAGTGGGACGCGCTGGTGGATGCTGACCAGCCGTTTCTGCGTCATGCCTACCTGCAGGCGCTGGAAGCCAGTGGTTCGGTTAGTGAAAAGACCGGCTGGGTGCCTGCCCATCTGGTTGTCTGGCAGGGCCAGACGCTTGTCGGGGCCATGCCTTTTTATCGTAAATACCATTCCTACGGTGAGTATGTCTTTGACTGGGCATGGGCGGATGCTATTGAGCGTGCTGGCGGGCGTTATTATCCCAAGGCATTGAGTGCCATTCCCTACACGCCGGTGCCTGGGCAGCGCATTTTGGTGGCGTCAGAGCTTGCGGTTGACGGCGTGGTTGAGGTGCTCGCCGGTGAGCTGAAACGCATCTGCGATGAAGAGGTGCTTTCCAGCTGGCACTTTCTGTTTGGCAGTGCGGCCGATGTCAGCGCTTGGCAGCGCCAGTGGCCCGAGCTAATGGCCCGTGAGGGCGTGCAGTTCCAGTGGCACGATGCGGATTATGGGGATTTTGATGGCTTTCTGGCAGCCCTGACGTCCAAACGGCGCAAGATGATCAAGCGCGAACGGCGCCTGGTCGCCGATCAGGGCCTTACCCTGCAGCGGCTGGAAGGCGAGGCGATTACGCCGCTAGCGTTGGTACACTTCTATCGCTGCTATTCGATTACCTACCATGAGCGTGGTCGCCCACCGTATCTGAACCTGGACTTCTTTCAACGCTTGCATAACGCCATGCCTGATGCCCTGATGCTAGTACAGGCCAGCCTAGAGGGAAGGCCGGTAGCCGCCGCTCTTTATCTGAAAGGCAGCCAGAGTCTGTATGGGCGCTATTGGGGCAGTGAAGTGGTAGCGGACTGTCTGCACTTTGAGGCGTGTTATTACCAGGGTATCGAGTATTGCCTGGAGAACGGCCTGAGCCTGTTTGACCCGGGCACCCAGGGCGAGCACAAGCTGGTGCGAGGCTTTCACCCCCAGCGGCTGTGCTCGTTACATTATGTAGCGCACCCTGGCCTTGAAGCTGGTGTAGCGCAGTTCTGCAGAGAAGAAGCCCAGCATGTTAAGGCATACCGCCAGGCGGCGCTGGATGCTTTACCGTTCAAAGTACCCGGATAATGGCGCACTTGAAAGCCAGCTGAAAGGGGTTGGTGGCTCGCTGCTAGCCCTGCTTGGTGGCATAATGCTGGCCACCAGGCGAAGACGCCGCTTGATTCAGGCAATCAAGCGGTGCAGTTGATAATCAGGTGGATGGCAATATGCACAGTAGTGAAAAGGAAGACACAAAAATACGCCGATGGCCAGCCCGAAAATGGTTGGTCGTAGTGCTTTTCGTGGTGTTCGCGCTGCTGCAATACCAGCTCTGGTGGGGAACGGGTGGCTGGTATGACCTTAAAAAGGTCGAGCAGCGGGTCGCCGATCAGGAAGCCTTCAATGCGCCGCTAAGGGATCGCAATGCGCGGCTGAGCGCCGAAATTGCGGATCTTAAAACCGGCCTGGATGCTATTGAGGAACGCGCGCGCAGTGATATTGGCATGGTGCGTTCGGATGAGCAGTTTTTCTGGGTACCCGGCGTGACGCTGGATGACTTTCCACAGATGAGGAACCCTGAGTGAGCGAGACCACCTGGCTTGTGGTGCCCGCCGCTGGCCAAGGCAAGCGTATGGGTGCAGAGATTCCCAAACAGTATCTTACCTTGCAGGGAACGCCGATTCTGGCGCTGACCCTGCAACGCCTGTACGCAGCGTTGCCGGATGCCCGACTGGTGCTGTGTCTGGATACCCAGGATCACTGGTTTGCGCCGAGTTGGGTGCCCTTTGAGCACTGGCAGCGGGTGCCGGGCGGTACAGAGCGTATGGATAGCGTGCTCAACGCCTTGCAGACATTGAACGCCGCAGAAGATGATCTGGTGCTGGTGCATGATGTGGCCAGGCCCTGTGTCGCTGTGGAAGACCTTAAAGCCGTGGAAAAAGCCGCCCGTGACAACACCAGTGGCGCCTTGCTGGCGATGCCGGTGGCCGACACCATGAAGCGTGCCGCGGCCTCAGGCAGCATTGCCCATACCGAGTCGCGTGAAAGCCTTTGGCATGCGCTGACGCCCCAAGGGTTTCGCTATGGCCCGCTTCGACGCGCCCTCGAGCATGCCCGGGCCCATGCCACCCAGGTGACTGACGAAGCCTCGGCGCTCGAAGCCATGGGTGAGTTTCCGCAGCTGATTAGCGGGCGGCGCGATAACATCAAGGTCACTCACCCGGATGACCTCGCCCTGGCAAGCGCCATTCTGAATGCTCAAAAGCATGCATATATTTAAAAAATGACCCTTATTTCAACGTATTCAGGAGACTGTCATGCGCATCGGCCACGGCTTTGATGTTCATCGTTTTGGGCCGGGAGACCACCTGGTGATCGGCGGTATGAAGCTGCCGTTTAATGCAGGATTTGTTGCCCATTCAGACGGCGACGTACTGCTGCATGCCATTGCTGATGCCCTGTTAGGTGCCTGTGCGCTGGGGGATATTGGTCACCATTTTCCTGATACCGACCCCGCCTATCAGGGTGCGGATAGTCGGGTTCTGTTGCGCAAGGTCAATGCACTGGTTAGCCAGGCAGGCTGGCAGTTGGGCAACCTGGATGCCACCCTGATGGCCCAGGCGCCCAAGATGGCGCCACATATCCACGCCATGCGTTCGGTGATTGCAGAAGATCTTGATGTCGAGCTGGATCAGGTCAGCGTCAAGGCCACAACGACGGAGCGCCTGGGGTTTACCGGGCGTGGTGAAGGAATTGCCGCAGAAGCGGTGGTGCTGTTGCTGCCCCGGAGTGCTGAATGACTGGCCTTCCCGTCTGGCCGCGCTATCTGGACGCTACCCTGGGCGCCCCCAGCCCCGCCAGCTTCCGCCTCTCACCAGAAGATTTCAGGGTCGATGAACAGCTTGATTTCAAGCCGGAAGGGCAGGGCGAACACCTCTGGCTGCGGATCGAAAAACGCAACCAGACCACCTTGGAAGCGGTCAGGCAGCTTGCCCGGCTGTGTAATGTCTCGCCCAAGGTGGTGGGCTATTCGGGTATGAAGGATCGTGTGGCAGTGACGCGCCAGTGGCTAAGTGTTCAACTGCCTGGCCGAGATGCGCCTGATGACTTGGCTGCACAGCTGGCCACCTTGGGTATCACTGTGCTGGAGCAGGCGCGTCACCCGCGTAAGCTCAAGCGCGGCGTACATCGCACCAACCGCTTTATTTTACGCTTGCAAGGCGAAGCGGTTGAACAGCATGACTTCCATGCCCGCTGGGAAATGCTTTGCCGTGAGGGCGTGCCCAATTACTTTGGGCCGCAGCGTTTTGGTGCCAACGGGCGTAACCTGCAGCGTGCTGAAGCCCTGTTAGCGCGAGGCTGGCGCAAGCGTGACGATCGTCAGGGCATGTTGTTGTCCTGCGCGCGGAGTTTTCTGTTCAATGAACTGCTTGGCCAGCGGGTGGCCAGCGGCGATTGGCAGACGCTGCTTGAGGGCGATACGGTCATGCTTGAGGGAACCCATAGCCTGTTTCGGGTTGAACAGCCAGATGCCACGCTGAATGAACGGGCGGCGAAGTGTGATATTCACCCGACTGGCCTGCTTTGGGGCGCTGACTTCAGTGCAGATCATTCAGTGGCCCAGCGTCTGGAAGCCGCCCTTGCCGAGCGCCACCCTGTCCTGACTGCCGGGCTTGCTCAAAGCGGTGTCAAGTCGGCAAGACGTGCGCTGCGCGTATGCCTTGATGCGCCTGCACTGGAACGCGGCCAGCGCAATGACGAGGTGGTGGTGAGCTTTTCCTTGCCACGCGGTGCCTTTGCGACCGCAGTACTGAGTGAGTTGATCACCCAACCTGATGTGGCAAATACTGATACGCTAGCAGGTATTAACAATATTTAATCAGGAGAAAACCAATGCGGCGATTGCTGCTTTCTAACGATGATGGTGTTCATGCCCCGGGGCTGCGAGCCTTGCACGATGCGCTCACGCCGCATGCCAATTTACGTGTTGTGGCACCGGATCGTGATCGCAGTGGCGCCAGTAACTCGCTAACGCTCTCGCGTCCGCTGCTGCTCAGCGCGCTGGATAACGGTTTTTACAGCGTGGATGGCACGCCGGCCGATTGCGTTTACCTTGGTGTGAATGGTGTCTGGGATGAAAAACCTGATCTGGTGATCTCAGGTATCAATCATGGCAGCAACCTGGGCGATGATGTGCTCTATTCCGGCACAGTAGCGGCGGCGATGGAAGGGCGCAATCTGGGTATGTCGGCCATTGCCATGTCGCTGTGTGGCGAGCGCCACTTTGCCACGGCGGCCCGCGTCGCATCAACGCTGGTAGGCGCTGCGGATCAGCTTTCCCTTCCGCCGCGTACGCTGCTCAATGTCAACGTGCCTGATTTACCGTGGAGCGAAATTCGTGGCGTTAAAGTCACCCGCATGGGCTATCGCGGCCCGGCTGAAAAACCACTGGCCATGCAGGACCCGCGTGGGCGTACCCGCTATTGGATTGCCGCTGTAGGCGCTAACGCTGACGACGGTGAGGATACTGATTTTGCTGCTATTGAGGCCGGTTTTGTCTCGATTACTCCTCTGCAGACCGATCTGACGCGCCATACGGCGTGCAGTGATGTACAGGACTGGTTGGATGCCTTTACAGCCTGAAATATCACCCCTTGAACTGCGTGGCCGCGGGATGACGTCTCAGCGTACCCGTGATCGGATGGTCGATCGATTAGCGCGCCAGGGTATTCGCGATGAGCGTGTGCTCAACGTCATGGCTCAGGCGCCGCGCCACCTGTTTGTTGATGAAGCTCTGGCGCATCACGCTTACGAAGATGCGTCCCTGCCCATCGGCTTTGGCCAGACCCTTTCGCAGCCTCTGACCGTGGCGCGGATGACAGAACTTATCCTGCGTGAAGCGCCAAAGCGAGTGCTGGAGCTGGGTACCGGTTCCGGGTATCAAACCCTGGTGCTTTCCAGCCTGGTGGATGAACTTTACTCGTTGGAAAGAATCCAGATACTCCACGAACGCGCTGTACAACGTCTGGCGCGGCTTAAGGTGCAAGCCAATCTTGCTGTGGCAGATGGCAATCACGGCTGGCCAGACGCTGCCCCTTTTGATGTCATCCTGCTGACTGCCTGTGCCCAGACGTTATCAAGTGAGCTGCTGGAACAGTTGCGTGATGGTGGTGTACTGATTGCGCCCATCGAGGACAGTAGCGGTAGCCAGTGGCTAACCCAGGTGCGTCGGGTAGGCAGTGTGTACGAAAAACGTCGATTAGAGCCGGTTCGGTTTGTCCCGCTACTGCAAGGAGTAGTGAATTGAAGCGCGAGAGGTTAGCTATTTTCCTGAAAGGGGTTGGCATGGGTGCCGCTGATGCAGTACCCGGCGTATCAGGCGGAACCATCGCCTTCGTCACCGGCATCTATGAGCAGTTGATCTATACCATCCGTCAGTTTGGCCCAAGCGCCTGGGGGGCCTGGCGAGAGGGTGGTATCAAGGGACTCTACGCGCATCTTAATCTGGCGTTCTTATTGCCTTTGCTGGCGGGTGTGGCGGCGAGTCTGGTCAGTGTTGCGCACCTGGCATTGTGGCTGATGGAAGCCCACCCTCTGTTGTTGGATGGCTTCTTTTTTGGCTTGGTCGCGGCGTCAGCGCTGGTGGTACATAACGCCATGAGAAGTTGGAAGTTTTGGTATCTTTTGCCGCTAACAGCCGGCTTGCTGCTGGGTCAAGGCGCTGCCTGGTTTAATGCCAACGGTGTTGCTACTGGGTAATGAAAACCTAGTGGTGATGGTAGCCGGTGCCATTGCTATCAGCGCCATGCTGTTACCAGGGGTGTCAGGCAGTTTTCTGCTTCTGACCATGGGGCTTTATGGCACCATCATGCAGGCGATTCGCGGTTTTGATCTGGCGGTGATCGGTCTGTTTGGCGTCGGCTGTCTAATTGGGCTGGCATTGTTTTCACGCCTTTTAGCCTGGTTGTTCAAACGTCAGCACGATGCCACCATGCAGTTACTATTAGGGTTTATTATTGGTTCGTTGCCGATTCTTTGGCCCTGGCGAGAGCTGGTAGGCTATCAGCTAGGCCCGGACGGCCAAATGATTCCCCTGGCATTTCGTTATCTGATGCCGAGCGAGTATGCCGTCCTGATCGGCGATTCGTCCCAATTGGGAACAGTCATCCTGTTGATGCTGGTGGGCGCTCTTCTGGTAGTAGGCTTGAACTATCAGGCGCATAATTCACCGTCTTCATTATCAAGCGATCAATCAGGCGCTAACAAGGAGTAGTCACCTCAATGCGTAAAATGTTTCTTTTATCGGCGCTTGCCTTTGCTGTTGCCGGTTGCGCAAATCACCAGGGAGTCCCGCAAGTACGTGATATCAGCGAGGTGAGGCGCCACCTGAATGCCGATGGCCAGTACACGGTGGCGCAAGGCGATACCCTTTACGGTATTGCCTGGCAGCAAGGCCTGGATTACCGCGAGCTTGCAGCCCTCAACGATATTGAACCGCCCTATAACATCTACCCTGGCCAGCAGCTTGTGCTGCGTTCGTCGGGTGCTGAAGTCGACCGCGAAGTCACTCAGGTATCGCAATCGGCGCCCGTGGATGGCGAGGCAGGTGAATCCTCCGGCGCGGTGGCCACAGGTATTGGTGAAACGCCTGTACAGGTTGCCGCTAACGCTCAGGAGGTCGACTGGCTGTTGCCCGATGAACCGACGTCCGAAGAGACAGCTCAGGATGATGAAGCGATCGGTGCGCAAGTCGAACCAGAGCCAGAGCCTACAGAGACTGAATCACAAGTAACGCAGTCAGACGCATCTGAAAGACGACAGCCAGATAGGCCAGAGACTCAGCCTGAAACCGAAACGCAGGTGAGTGCCCCTTCTACCCAGCAGGCGTCAGTGGATCGCAGTGAACGGACGTATACACCGGCAGAGAATATTGAATGGCAGTGGCCAGCAGATGGTGAAGTTGTTGGTACCTTTGGCGAAGGCGGAAGCATTACCGCTGGGATTGATATCGCAGGGCAAAAGGGGCAATCTGTAAAAGCAGCCGGGCCAGGGATTGTCGTGTATGCGGGTAGCGGTGTGCGAGGTTATGGCAACCTTATTCTTATCAAGCACAATGACGAGTATCTGTCTGCGTACGCTCACAATGATACGCTGCGAGTGAAGGAAAATGATGTGATTGAAGGCGGTGAAGTCATTGCTACCATGGGAAATAGCAGCGCAGAAGAAGCAAGGCTGCATTTTGAAATCCGCAAGGACGGTCAGCCTGAAGACCCTTTGACGTATTTACCCGGGCGGTAATCATTCTGTCAGCATTCCAGTGCATCATTCAGCTTCGGCCTTTCACACAGCACATAGCAAAGATAATTACTATAAAACCAGCTTCAAGCGTTCGTGCGTCAAGTAGAAATTTGCACCTTCGGGATATCAACGCTCATTTCTGTAATGATAAGCCCGATGGCATAAACAAGGTGAGATGATGGGGGAGAGCGATGAGCATGCTGGAACAGGATCTTCAGGACATAGACCTGAATGCTGTGGAAGAAGCCTTGGGTGAAGTAGACGACGAGGCGGTTGCTGCTGAAGAAGAAGCCTTCGAGAAAGCCTTGGGTCGAGAAGGTAAAGCACCTCGTCAGAGCCTGGATGCTACACAGATTTATCTTAACGAAATCGGCTTTTCGCCACTACTGACACCGGAAGAGGAAGTTTATTACGGCCGTCTGGCGCGCAAGGGAGATCCGCTTGGGCGTTCGCGGATGATCGAATCCAACCTGCGTCTGGTGGTCAAGATTGCTCGGCGCTATCTGAATCGTGGGTTAACTCTGTTGGACCTGATTGAAGAGGGTAATCTGGGGTTGATTCGGGCCGTCGAGAAGTTTGACCCGGAGCGCGGCTTTCGTTTCTCGACTTATGCCACCTGGTGGATTCGTCAGACCATTGAACGCGCTCTGATGAATCAGACGCGCACCATCCGCCTGCCCATTCATGTTGTCAAAGAGCTCAATATCTATTTACGCGCCGCCCGTGAGCTGACCCAGAAACTGGATCATGAGGCAACGCCGGAAGAAATTGCCGAACATCTGGATAAACCGGTAGAAAGCGTCAAGAAGATGTTGGGTCTCAACGAGCGGGTTTCCTCAGTGGACTACCCCATGGGCGGTGATAGCGATAAGCCCCTGCTGGATACGCTGACGGATGATGAAGATCACGGGCCTGAAGCGCTACTGGTCGACGGAGATGTGAAAGCCCATGTTGATCATTGGCTCAGCGAGCTGAGTGAAAAGCAGTGTGAAGTAGTGGTTCGGCGTTTCGGACTGCGCGGCCATGAAGCCGCTACTCTTGAAGACGTCGGCGCGGAAATAGGTTTGACCCGTGAGCGTGTCCGTCAGATTCAGGTAGAAGCACTCAAGAAACTGCGCCGCTCGCTGGAAAAACAAGGGCTTTCGTTGGACGTTATTTTCGAAAGCTGATTCTAGTTTAGTGGTTTTCACCCTGCTTGATGCTTTTACTTGGTTTAAATGACTGTCTGCTACCCGCTGCCATGCGGGTAGTGGCGTGTATAATGGCAGCAAGGGACAAGCCAGCGGCAGCAATAGTGCCTTGCCAAGCTTGCGATCCTGGCGTTGTCAAAACCCTGCTGTGAGAAAGCGTATGCGCCCTTTAGTGGCTAAAATCGACCTTGACGCCTTGCGTCATAATTACCGCTTGGCCTGTGAGTGCGCACCCCACAGCCAATCAGTTGCTGTGATCAAGGCGGACGCCTACGGCCATGGTGCGGTTGAATGCGCCCGTGCATTGGAAGGCCTGGCTCCGGCGCTTGCTGTGGCCTGTATTGAAGAGGCGCTCACCTTACGTCACGCAGGCATCCAAGCGCCGATTGTGCTGCTTGAAGGTATTTTTGAGGCTTCAGAGCTGGCGCTGGTGGATGAACATCGTCTGTGGATGGCGGTGCATACCGATTGGCAGTTGGAAGCACTGCTGGCGTTTACGCCGCGCCAGCCGATTCCTGTATGGCTGAAAGTTGATTCTGGCATGCATCGCTTGGGGTTCTCTCCTCAGCGCGCCGAGCAGGTATGGCAGGTGCTCTCACAGGCACCTCAGGTAACAGCACTGCATCTGATGAGCCATTTTGCTTCTGCAGATGCCGAGGATGCAGGCTATCTGCAGCAGCAGATGACGACCCTGCAGGCGCTGGCAGAGCGGCTGAATGCCCCCTGTGTCTGGCCAACTCGCCCGCTACCCTGGCCCATCCTGTTGCCCATGGTCGCTGGAACCGCCCAGGCGTCATGCTGTATGGCAGCGATCCACTGGAGATGCCAAACGCCATATCGCGCCAGCTAGCACCTGTGATGACATTGCGCTCTGAAGTAATGGCGATCCGTGAGCTGGAAGCCGGTGAGCCGGTGGGCTATGGCGGCCGCTGGCGAACGCCGGGGCGAGCGCGAATTGCCGTGGTCGCGGGTGGCTATGGCGATGGCTATGACCGTCATGCTGTGGATGGTACCCCAGTGCTGGTAGAGGGTCAGCCAGCCAGGATTGCAGGCAAGGTATCCATGGATATGTTAACCGTGGATATCACCCATTTGCCTGATACGCGCATTGGCAGTGAAGTGGTGCTGTGGGGTCGGGCGGCCAATGGAGCGGTATTGCCGGTTGATGATGTCGCCCGCTACTGCGATACCATCAGCTATACGCTGCTGACCGGTATCCTGCCGCGTGTGCCGCGTCGCTATCAGAGTGCTTCGTCGCCTTCACCCACTGTATTGTAAACAGCCATGGCCAAATCAGCTTTCCCGCGTGCGTATTTTCATCCCCGTTACTGGAGCACCTGGCTGGCGATAGCCGCCATGTATACGGCTGCCTGGCTGCCCTGGCCAGTGAAGATAGGCGGTGGGAAAGCCATTGGGCTATTGGCTTGGCGTTTGGCAAAACGTCGCCGACGGATTACCGAAACCAATATTGCCCTGTGCTTCCCTGACAAAACCACCGCTGAGCAGGCTCAACTGGTCAAGGATACGTTTATTGCTAACGGTATTGGTCTGGTCGAGACGGCCACGGCCTGGTGTCGGGATGCGGAAGATCTGCGTCATCGGGTGAGCCGGATTAACCAGGATCACCTTTCCAGGGCGCTGGCTCGCAATCAGGGCGCTCTGGTGATAGGTATCCACTTTTCGACGCTGGATCTGGGCGGTGCCCTGCATTCACTGTTTTACTCAGCGGATGCGGTTTATCGGCCGCATAACAACCCGCTATTTAATCATTTCATGACGCAGGCACGCTCGCGTACCTTTGGCCGGACCATCCACCGCCATGATCTGCGCGGCGTGGTGCGTCAACTTAAAGCCGGGCGTATCGTATGGTATTCGCCGGACCAGGATTTCGGGCGTAATGCCAGTGTGTTTGCGCCATTTTTTGGCAACCAGGCAGCAACCATCAAACTGACCGCCAAAATTGCCCGTATGACCGGCGCGCCAGTGGTGCCGATGATGTTCCACCGCAACCCCGATAACCGCACCTATACCATCGAGTGGCTCCCCGCGCTGGAAAACTTCCCCAGCGGCGATCAAGTGGCCGATGCTACCCGCATCAATGCCATCATTGAGCAGGCCATTCGCAAACACCCCGAACAGTATCTCTGGCTGCACCGCCGCTTCAAGACCCGCCCAGAAGGCGAAGAGAAAATCTATTAGACTGCATTGTTTGAACAGCTATTGACAGTACCACGATTGCCAACGCGAAAAGCCGGGCCGCCATATTTGGCGGCCCGGCTTTTTCAGGTCTTGATGTCGCTATAAGGCAGGCGCTAGGACATGTTACGGGAATAGAAAATTTCCAACATTTCCTTGCGCAGGCGGCTTTCGATATCGCGGGCTTCCTCGAAAGTGATATCGCGCCGTGAGGTGCCGAACAGGTAATTATCCAGGTCGAAATCCTTGAGCAGCATCTTGGTGTGGAACATGTTTTCCTGATACACATTCACATCAATCATCTGGTAGGCCTCTTTGGTATCGTTGGCCAGATAATCCTGAATTGAGGTGATCTCGTGGTCGATAAACAGCTTTTTGCCGTCTACATCCCGGGTAAAACCGCGCACCCGATAATCCATGGTGACAATATCGGAATCAAAGCTGTGAATCAGGTAATTCAGGGCTTTTAGCGGGCTGATATGGCCGCAGGTGGAAACATCAATATCCAGGCGGAACGTGCTGATGCCGTTGTCCGGGTGGGATTCTGGGTAGCTATGCACTGTGACATGGCTTTTATCCAGGTGTCCGACCACGGTTTCCGGCAGTGGTCCCGGGCCGGGCTCAATCTGCTCCAGGGCCGATTCTTCCAGTTCATGCTCTGCAATCAGAATGGTGACGCTGGCACCGTGGGGCTCATAGTCCTGACGGGCGATATTCAGCACATGAGCACCAATGATATTGGTCACATCCTTGAGAATCTGAGTCAGGCGTTCAGCGTTATATAGCTCATCGATATAATCGATATAAGCAGACCGCTGTTCTTCGGTCTTGGCATAACAGATGTCGTAGATATTAAAGCTCAAAGAGCTTGTCAGGTTGTTAAACCCGTGGAGTCGGAGATTATCTGACATGTCCGAGCCTCCTTATGGCGGATGAAGACACCCCGACGAGCCAGCGCCGGAACCGGTTCACTTGTTGTGCGGTTAAACGCCGTTAAACACAAGCGCGCGTATTATGCCCAGCTGAACGCCATGATGCACCCAGCGAGCCAATATTTTGCGTTGGAAACTTGTCAGGCGGCGACGATTTCAAAGGAATGCGTGATATCAACGCCCCCGTTGACCAGCATGATAGAGGCACTGCAGTATTTTTCGGCAGAAAGTTCAACCGCGCGCTGTACCTGTTTTTCCTTGAGGTTGCGGCCAGAGACCACGAAATGCACGTGGATACGAGTGAAGACCGACGGTGTGCTGTCGGCACGTTCGGCTTCCAGCTGGGCAACGCAATCGGTGACATCAGCCCGAGCTTTGTCGAGAATGTTGAGCACATCAAAGGCGGTGCAGCTGCCCATGCCCATCAGCAGCATTTCCATCGGGCGCGGGCCGGTGTTGCGGCCACCGTGTTCGGGTGGGCCGTCAACCACCACGCTGTGTCCGCTGCCGGATTCAGCGACAAACTGGCGGCCATCTGTCCATTTAACTTGTGCTTTCACGTGTTAGGCTCCATCGGTTGGTGAATCGTGAGTTGTGAATCGTGAGTTGGGCAGTGAGTCGTTAATTGCGGCTGAGCTGTTGATCAAGAGCAGTGAGCCGTTGGGGGTGCCAACATCAACCCATTGTCCGCTAAAGTGTTCGCCGCTGACACGCCCTTGCTGCATGGCGGCTTTCAGCACAGGGGCTAGTGCAAAGGCACCTTCTGGTTGATGGGCCAGCAATGCAGGATGAAGAATGCTCAACCCCGAAAAGGTCAGCTTTGGCTGGCCGTCGATTTGAACGCGGCCATTATCCAGACGGAAATCGCCTTCAGGATGATGATCAGGGTTATCCACTAGCATCAAGTGAGCAAGGTCGTCGTCCTGCAAGGCTCGCTGCTTGGGCAGTGCTTCGCACCATACATCGCCGTTAACCAGTAAAAAAGGCGCCTCGCCGAGAAGCGGCAATGCCTGGCGAATGCCGCCCCCGGTTTCCAGTGGCGTCGTTTCACGGCTGAAACGCAACGTGAGGCCGTATTGGCTGCCGTCACCCAGCGCCGCAATAATCTGCTCTGCCAGATGGCTGACGTTAATCACCACTTCCTTGATGCCTGCCTGCTTAAGGCGTTCTAAATGATGCACAATCAACGGCTTGCCAGCCACAGGCAACAGCGGCTTGGGACAGGTATCCGTCAGCGGGCGCATCCGTTTACCCAGTCCGGCCGCAAGAATCATGGCTTTCATGTTGACTCCGTTGAAGCTGTCTCGGCGCAGCGCTGAAGAAGGGCCGGGCGCAGCTGCTCGCTAACCCATTGGGCGAAGCCAGCATGTTCTGGCAGCGCCGCAAGGCTGTCTTCCAGATGATCAAGAAAATGCGGTAGACGGGCCAGATAGCCCGACTTGTGATCACGCAGCGTTAAACGGCAGAAAATCCCCAGCACCTTGAGAGAACGCTGGGCGGCCATGGCCTGGCACTGACCCAGGAAGGCGGTTTCATCAATGCTTGAGGTCAAGCGACCATCCTGGCGAGCGCGCTGATAGAAGCGCTGAACGGCATCGGCAAACTCTTCGGCACTGAAGCGCCAGTAGCGACCTCGCAGCAGGGAGATCACATCGTAGCTCAATGGCCCAGCCACGGCATCCTGGAAATCAATCATATACAGCTTTTCACAATGCACCATCAGGTTCATGGCATCGAAATCCCGATGGACGCTGACAAAAGGCTGGGCCAGTGCCTGTTCAATCAGGGCGTTGCGTACTGAAGGCCACTCGGCAGGAGTCGGCATGGATAGCCATTGCTCAAGGCACCAGGTCGGGAAAAGATCAAGTTCACGGCCGAGCAGTTCGGCATCATAGCGTGGCAGTGGCTCGGGGAGGCACGGTTCTGTAGTTCGCCAATCAGTGTCAGACCATTGTGGATGTGATGGTGAACGCTGACCGAATCATTAAAGCAGTGCTGTAAGGGAGTGTCACCGAGATCTTCAAGCAGTAGAAATCCGTCTTCAAGGTTACTGGCCAAAATATCCGGAACCGGAAGCCCACCGGCCTGCCATTGCTTGGCGATCGTTACAAACGGCGTTGAATCTTCCTGTTCCGGTGGCGCGTCCATCACTACCTGAGTAGTGCCGTCGGGCAGGGTCAGGCGAAAATAATGCCTAAAACTGGCGTCGCCCCCTGCCTCCTGCAGGTTGATTTTATCCATTTCAAGGCCGTGCTGCTGGGCAGCCCAGCGGGTAAGGTCGTTCATTCGCAATGAAGACATGCAAGCTCCTGGCTGGTCGGGCATTATGCTAGCTGTATAATACCGATTCTCGATGCCAAGGATAATGATTATGGGCCAGCGAATTTTGCGCGCTATACCAATGACGTTTGCAGGGGGCCTGTTGGCTGTTACTGCAACGACAGCGGTTGCCCAGTCGGTAGAGGGCGCACGCCTGGACTGGCAGCCCTGGGCCGAGGAAGAAGCGCGCCGCCAGGTATGCCGTGGGCGTTATGTCATGCCCGGCTATCGGCTGCCCGCCGGCAGCGACGTGCGTGAAATCGGGATTGAAACGGATGCATCAGACTATGCCGCCGATGGCGAGGCCATGCTACGAGGAGACGTAGTACTGCGCCAGGGGGATAGAGAGCTGCAGGCGGAAAGGCTGTTCGTACCCGCCAATCGCGAACGGGTTGAGGCTCAGGGTGATTTTGAGTTGCGCGATGGTCAGGCGCTGCTGCGCGGGGAAGAAGCGACCCTGTATCTAGAGCAGGATCGCGGCTCGATTGAAGACAGTGAGTATGTTCTTTATGAGCAGCGCGTACGCGGTGAAGCCCGCCGGTTGGAACAATTAGGTGAACAATTGTATCGCCTGAGGGAGGCCAGCTTTACCACTTGTGAACCCGGACAGGATAGCTGGCAGCTGGTCAGCAGTGATATCCGCCTTAACCAGTCGGAAGGGTTTGGGGTTGCCCGCCATGCGCGGCTGGAGATTAAGGGGGTGCCAGTGTTCTACTGGCCCTGGTTGCGCTTCCCAATTGATGACCGACGTCAGACGGGTTTGCTATCGCCATCGGTCAGTTTTTCCAGTGAGCAACTGGATTATACACAGCCGTTTTACTGGAATATCGCGCCCAATCAGGATGCCACCATTACCCCACGCTGGCTGAGCGATCGTGGGCTGCTGCTGGGTGGCCAATACCGCTACCTGACCGAGCACTACGGTAGCGGCACTCTGGAAGGCGCCTGGCTGAACAGCGATGACGGTGGCTCCGGGGGCGATGCCAACCGCTATGAAGGGCAGGACCGCTGGTATCTGGATGTGCAGCATACGGGCAGTATCAATGCTGCCAGTGACTATCAGCTGCGCTACGGTGGGGCCAGTGATGGGCGTTATTTTAACGATTTCAGTGATAACTTCGGTTCCAGCGAACGTTCCGGCATGGAGCGCCTGGCCCAGGTGGACTACCAGGGCGAGCGCTGGCGGCTGGATGCTCGCATGCAAGGCTATCAACGCCTGGATGACCCGCTTAGTGACAGCGACAAACCCTTCTACCGCCTGCCTAGCCTGACCGCAGCGGCTCGCTGGATTCGAGATAATGGCCTGTATGCAGAGTGGAACAGTAATGCCACCTACTTCTGGCGGGATGTGGATCAGCGTCAGGTGCCAATTCGTGAAGCAGCCAATGGAAGCCGGGTGCACTTGGCGCCTGCCTTGGGCTGGCGCTATGAAAAGCCCTGGGGCTATCTGGCACCCCGCGCTGAGCTTTGGCACACCGCCTATGCGTTGGATTACGGCAATCGCCAGACCAGCCGGGATACATCGCCTGACCGCAGTGTGGCAATCACTTCAGTTGATGCTGGCTTGAAATTTGAGCGTGAACTGGTTCTCGGCGGGCGTGATTACCGTCAGACTTTGGAGCCGCGCGTCAACTATGCTTTTGTGCCGCGAACGGATCAGGTCGATCTGCCAGAGTTCGACAGCCGTGAGCGGGCATTTTCGTGGGATCAGCTGTGGTCGCCCAAGCGCTTCTCTGGCAGCGACCGGGTGGGGGACCTTAATCGTCTGTCGCTCGGGTTTGAATCCCGCCTGATCGAGGATGACAACAGCCAGGAGCACTTGAGCGTCGGCGTTGGCCAGAGCCTGTATTTTTCTGACCGACGTGTGGGTATCGATGGCGATGATCAGTCGTTGCCACAGCAGGCAGACGTCAATCCTGATGTTAACCCGGAGCGCTTTTATCAGGCCACTCGAGACCGCTCACCCCTGGTATCCCGGCTTGAATGGCAGCTTAACCCACGCTGGAGCACATCGGCTGAATGGCTTTATGATGATCAACGTGAACTCACTGAGCGCACAGGCGTCGATATTGCATACCGGCATTCCCGTGGCCATGTAGTAAACCTGGGCTATCGCTGGGAAATTGAAGGCTTCGACCCGGCGCTGGACCTGGTGGACGATAATTTCCGTGCCTACAACCGCGAAGAGTGGGATATCTCCTTTGCCTGGAAGGCCAGCCCCAGCCTTGATCTGATTGGCCGCTACCTGCACGATCAAACCAATGACCGAGCGCTGGAAAAGCTTGCCGGCGTACAGTGGAATGACTGCTGCTATGGCCTGCAACTGGTCTGGCGTCAGTGGGTAGACGATAACGACACGGCACGGGTTGCCGATGACTTTAACGACCGTGGCCTGTTCCTGCGCTTTGTACTTCACGGCCTGGGCGGCGTCGGGCAAGACGCTGACAGCTACTTCGAACGCACTATTCCTGGCTATCGCCCCTCGGCGCTTTAACCGTTCAGGACTCAAGAAAGAGACCGTTTAAATGATCCACAATGCTAATACGCCAACATCCACTCATCCTTTGAACAGCCCCCATGGCAAGCGCCTGCTGCGCCAGGCGAAACACCTTGCCTGGGGCAGTGCACTATCGCTGCTGGTAGGGGCGGGCACCCTGGTGGTGTCTTCCAGCGTGGCGGCCCAGTCGTTTTCAGGCGGTGAACGCCAAATGCTTGATCGCGTTGTGGCGGTGGTGAACGACGGTGCCATCATGCGCAGTGATCTGGACAGGCGCCTGGACCAAGTGATCAGCCAGATCAGCGCTCAGGGTGAAGACGCCCCCAGCCGCCGTCAGTTAGAGCAGCAGGTGCTGGAGCAGATGATACTTGAAGAAATCCAGCTGCAAATGGCGCGTAATGTCAATCTGAGTATTGATGACACCGAGCTTAACCGCCAAATGCGCAACATTGCTGAATCCAATGGCATGACGCTGCAGGCGTTTGCCGAACGACTGGAAGCGGACGGCACCAGCCTTGCTCAGGTGCGCGAGGAAATCCGCCGCGAGATGCTCACCCGCCAGGTACAGCAGCGCCAGGTCGGGCAGCGAGTATCGGTCAGCAACCGTGATGTCGAACGCTTCCTTGAAGAGCAGGGAGGCGATGTCAATCTAGCCGAGACCCGGGCGCGCCATATTCTGGTCGGGGTGGGCTCTGGGCGCAGTGAAGCTCAGGCGCAAACCTTGATCGAGCAGGCCATGACACGCCTGGAGCAGGGTGAATCCTTTGCCACTGTGGCGCGTGAAATGAGCGACGATCAGGGGAGCGCGGTCAATGGCGGTGATCTTGGCTGGTTAAGCCTCGGGCAGACAGTGCCCGAGTTTGATAACGCCATGAACGAACTGGAAGTGGGTCAGGTCTCCTCTCCGGTGCGTTCGCAGTTTGGCTATCATATTATTGAAGTGCTGGATCGTCGGCGTTCGTCGGCCAGTAATGAAAATGTGCGTGAACAGGTTCGTCAGGCGATTTTCCAGCGCCGTGCCAACCAGGAAGTGGACACCTGGAAGCGTGAAATCCGTGAACAGGCCTTTGTGGAAAAGCGGCTCTGATGGTGGGTCAAGCGACTTCTTCAACCTTGTTGCCGGTAGCAATTACCAGCGGTGAGCCAGCAGGCATCGGCCCTGAACTGGTACTGATGCTAGCGGCCTACAACCAGCTGCCGAGTAACTGCGTGGTGATTGGTGATTGCGATTTACTCGCCGCTCGGGCTGACGCGCTAGGGTTAGCCGTCACGCTGATGGCTTGCCAACCTGGAGACCCAGTGCCAGAAGGCGATCGCGTACTGGCCGTCTGGCACTGTGCCCTGAGAGCACCCTGCCAGCCTGGGGTGCTGGACGCCGCCAATGCTGGCTATGTGATAGATACCCTGCAGTTCGCCGTAGATGCCTGCCGTAACGGCCACGCAGCAGCCATGACCACCGCACCGCTGCATAAGGGTGTGATCATTGAGGGGGCTACACGGACTTTACTGGCCACACCGAATGGTTGCGCGATGCCTGTGAGGTAGAAGAAGTGGTAATGCTACTGGCCACCGACGATGCCCTGCATACCCGCGCTAGCGATTGGCAACATGATGGCAGTCTGCGGGTAGCGCTGGTGACCACTCACTTACCGCTGCGAGCGGTGGCCGATGCTATCAGCGCCGAACGCATCCTCCGGGTCAGCCGTATTCTGGCCGACGACCTGACCCGCCAGTTCGGTATTGCGGCGCCCAGAATCGCGGTGTGTGGCCTGAACCCCCATGCCGGTGAGGATGGCCACTTAGGCCGCGAAGAGCTGGATATCATTATTCCTACCCTGGCGACACTCCAGGCAGAAGGGCTGGATGTGCGCGGGCCCTTTCCGGCCGATACGCTGTTTACTCCGCGCCACCTGGCCGAGGTCGATGCGGTGCTGGCCATGTATCATGATCAGGGTCTGGCCGTGCTGAAATATGCAGGCTTTGGCAATGCGGCCAATATCACCCTGGGCCTGCCGATGGTGCGTACCTCGGTGGATCACGGTACGGCGCTTGATCTGGCCGGGCAAGGTAGGGCATCACCGGATAGCCTGAAAGTGGCCATTCGTCTGGCCCGCCAGCTGGCGGATACCCAGTCCGCCAGTCTACATGCATCGCCACCTTCCTGACGCTAAAATGCTCTCCGGCTTCGCTTTAACATGATCAACCCCTGGAAAACTGTTTAATGTCTCAAGTTCCGCAGCACCGCGCGCGCAAACGTTTTGGCCAGAACTTTCTACGCGACTCCGGTATTATCGGGCGCATCATCCGGGCAATTGGCCCGCGTGACCAGGACCGCCTGGTAGAAATCGGCCCTGGCCAGGGTGCGCTTACCGAGCCGCTGCTGGAAGCGACCGGCAAGCTTGAGGTGATCGAGCTGGATCGCGACCTGATTCCCGGCCTGCGAGTCAAATTTTTCAACTACCCGCAGTTCGAGATCCATGAAGGCGACGCTCTGGCGTTTGATTTTGCTGCCCTGAAAGGCGACGGCCCGGCGCTACGGGTGGTGGGCAACCTGCCCTACAACATCTCCACACCCCTGATTGTGCATTTACTGCAGGCGGAAAACGCCGTGGCAGATATGCACTTCATGCTGCAAAAGGAAGTGGTCGAGCGCTTGGCCGCCGAGCCGGGTGGGCCCGACTGGGGGCGGCTATCGGTCATGGCGCAATACTATTGCCAGGTAGAGCAGCTGTTTATCGTTCCACCGGAAGCCTTTGTGCCGCGCCCTAAGGTGGATTCTGCGATTGTCCGCCTCACACCGCATGCGCAAATCCCTCATCCCGCCGACGATACCGAACTGCTGTTTGCGCTGGTCAAGATGGCCTTTGGCCAGCGGCGTAAAACGCTGCGCAACAACTTCAAGGGCCGGGTCAGCGCCGAAACCCTGGAGGATATTGGCATCGACCCAGGGCGCCGTCCGCAGACCTTGAGCGTCGAGGAATATGTGCGGATTGCCAACCGGGTGGCGTGTGATGATGTAGCCCAAGGCGGTGAGTCGTGAGCGTACTTGATATCCATGTCTCTGTAGTGAGCCACTACCTGGCGGAAGAATCGAATGCTGCCCAGGGGCGCTATGTGTTCAGTTACCGTGTCACCCTGGATAATAAGAGCCCGCACAGCGTGCAGCTACTGGCGCGCTATTGGAAGATCACCCAGGGTAGCGGTGAGCATCAGGAAGTACGTGGCAAGGGCGTGGTTGGCCAGCAGCCCCTGATTGGCCCGGGGCAGCGCTTTCGCTACACCAGCCGGGCGATTCTGCAGACGCCAGTGGGTACCATGGAAGGCGCCTATACCCTGCTGGATACGTCTACCCAGCGTTCTTTTGATGTTGAAATCGCTCCCTTTCGGCTGGCAACGCCGCTGGCGATTCACTGATTCTCTATCGCGCCCTTTCACACCCCTAGCAACTCACACCTAGCAACAAGGAGTCATGATGAGCACTTATGTGATCGGCGATCTTCACGGCTGTCATGCAGAGTTTGTCGCTTTGCTGGACAAGCTTGCCTTCAACCCGGCGCATGACCGCCTGTGGCTGGTGGGGGATCTGGTCAATCGCGGCCCGGGTTCGCTGGAATGCCTGCGTGAAGCGCGCCGACTGGGGAGTGCTGTCAGCTGCGTATTGGGCAATCATGATTTTCACCTGCTGGTGGTAGCGCGCGGCAACGGCAAGCTGCGCAAAAAGGATACTCTGGAGGCAATTCTCGATGCCCCGGACCGTGAGCCACTGCTGGACTGGCTGCAGCAGCAATCGCTCAGCGTCAGAAAAGACGCGACCCTGATGGCCCATGCCGGCATTCTGCCACAGTGGTCACTTGCCAAGGCGGAGGCGCTGGGCAAGGAAGTGCAAACGGCGCTACGCAGTGAGCATTCAGGCGCCTTTCTGGCCGAGCTGTTTGGCGATCAGCCTGACCGTTGGCAGGATGGTCTGAAAGGCACGGATCGCCTGCGCTGCATTGTTAATGTGTTTACCCGAATGCGCTTTATCTCACCTCAGGGACGTCTGGATTTTGCGGCCAAGCAGGGCCTGGAAAGCGCACCGGAAGGTTATGCCCCCTGGTTCCAATACCCTCGTGAGGACAACGCCCACCTGCTGTTTGGCCACTGGGCGGCGCTGGAAGGGCGTACTCCTGGCGCACGTATCCAGGTGGATGCGCTGGACACCGGCTGCGCCTGGGGGAAGCCTGACGGCATTGAACCTGGAAAGCGGTGAACGTATCGCCGTGGCCAACCATAATGTTGTCCGGCCATGAAGGGGTTTCGTTGCGATAACCGCCTGGCCGGGCTGGACGTTTATCGGGTAGGCGGCGCGGTTCGCGATGCACTGCTAGGCTGGCCAGTGTATGACAACGACTGGGTGGTGGTCGGCACGACGCCTGAGGAAATGCAGCGCCGTGGGTTCAAGCCGGTCGGGCGGGATTTTCCGGTCTTTCTACATCCGGATACGGCAGAGGAATACGCCCTGGCGCGTACAGAGCGCAAGTCCGGCCACGGCTATAGTGGTTTTGAAGTACATGCCAGCCCGAAGGTGACCCTGGAAGAGGATCTGGGGCGCCGCGACCTGACGATCAATGCCATGGCTGAAGCCTCTGACGGCCAGATTTTTGACCCCTTCAATGGCCAGCAGGATCTGGTAGCCCGCCAGTTACGCCACGTCTCGGCGGCGTTCAGTGAAGACCCATTGCGAGTACTGCGCACCGCGCGTTTTCTGGCCCGCTATGCAAGCCGTGGTTTTCAGATTGCCGCAACCACGCTTGAGCTGATGACATGCGTTAGCAAAAGCGGTGAACTAACTCACCTGGCGGCGGAGCGCGTCTGGGTGGAAACCGAGAAAGCGCTGGGCGAGCCGTCCCCGCAGGTGTATTTCGAGGCTCTAGAACAGTGCAAGGCTCTGCCTGTCTGGTGGCCTGAGCTTGATGGTGACTCTCTGGCACAAGGGCTAGCTGCCATGGCAGCAGTGCCAGAAACGGACGGGGTGGATACGAATGCTAGTCTGGCCCATTGGCGCTATGCGCGGCTGGTGTCGGGTTTGACGGATCAGCAGCGTGACGCTTTGGCCGAACGGCTCAAACTGCCCAAGGCAGTGGCCCGGCTAGCCGCTCAGGTGGCGCTGACCCAGGCTTATCTGAGTCATTGGCAGCCATCTTCTCCCACTGCAGAGTCGGTGCTGGCCTGGCTAAACCAGCTGGATGCCTGGCGCAAGCCTGAACAGGTGGAAGTCCAGTTGGCGCTGGTGACGCAGCTGGCATCGGAACGCTTGGCGACGGTGCTGCGTCAGGCCTGGAAAGACGCCGCTGCCATCAACCCCAAAGCGCTCGTAGACCAGGGGCTTAAAGGTGCTGAGATTGGCCGGGCGCTAGAAACCCAACGCCAGCAAGCGATTGCCGATAGCCTAACTGATGAAGGCGTCTAGCGAGCTGCTGCGTAGGCAATAGGCCGGTCAGCCTGAGAAATCAACTGACCGCGCCAAGTAAAATCTACTGCCCACAGGCGCTGCTTGCCAAGATCAAACTGCGCCCATAGCTCGGCATAGGGTGTGCCACAGCTCGGATGGCGTTGATCGGGCAGTAATTCCGCCAGCGGCTGGAGCACAAAGGCGTTATGGGTAACTTCCGCTCTGGGCAGCAAAATACCATCGACCACTCCTTGCTGGTCGCCTACCGTCAGCAGATCGATATCCAGGGCGCGGGGGCTGAACTTGGGGGTGTCCGGGCGTCGCCCATGACGGGTTTCCAGCGCCTTGGCCCAGGTCTGAATGTCACCCGGCGACCAGTCGCTATTTAAAGCGACCACCAGATTGTAAAAATTGCGGGCATCCTTGAAACCTACCGGTTCACTTTCAAACACACGGGAAACCTGCAGGTCGCCAAAGGTGCCATGCAGTGCATCCAGGCATAGCCGGATATGTTCGATGGGGGCGATATTGCTGCCCAGGCTCAGGGTAATCAATGCCATCGTCAGGCCTCACCGCGGATGATGGTCAGCCCGACACTCTGTGCTGCTGCCACGGCACCTGGCTTGCGCACCGTTAGTTTGACACGGCCGATCGGGAATTCATGGCGCAGGGTGTCCAGCAGCTGTTCGGCAAAGGTTTCAATCAGGGCGAACTGATGCTCGTCGGCAAAGTGCTGGATGCGCTGGGAAATAGCCGCGTAATCCAGGGTCAGGCTGACATCGTCACTGGCCGCTGCCGGGCGGATATCCGTGGACATTTCCAGATCCAGGCTCAATGACTGATGAAGGGTACGCTCCCAGTCATATACGCCAATGATGGTATCGACCTTGAGCGCTTCAATAAAAATACAGTCCATAAACTCCCCCTGCAGTGAGCCGGAATTGTACTTGAGCCACTGATTAAACAACAGCCACCCAGGTCGGAAAACGCCGCGCAGACGTCGTTTTCAGGAAGTCTGAGTGGCACTGGGCTCACGCAGCTGATCAAGCGGCCAGCGCGGCGTTGCTTGCATTTGCCCAGGGGCATCGCGTTCGCCGGCGACCAGGCGTTGCGCGCCGACGTAGGCAATCATGGCGCCGTTATCGGTGCAGAAGCGCCCGCGGGGGTAGTAGGCCTTGGCGTTGCGTTTTTCACATTCCACGGCCAGGCGTTCGCGCAGTCGGGTGTTGGCGCTGACCCCGCCAGCCATGACGATGCGCTTCAGGCTGGTCTGGTCCAGCGCACGGCGGCATTTGATGACCAGGGTATCGGCCACGGCTTCCTCAAAGGCGCGGGCCACATCAGCGCGGGCCTGCTCATCCAGAGCGCCTTTTGATTGCAGGTCGCGGATGGCGGTCAGGGTATGGGTTTTCAGTCCGGAAAAGCTGAAATCAAGCCCAGGCCGGTCGGTCATCGGGCGTGGGAAGCGCATGCGTTTGGGGTTGCCCTGTTCGGCGAGCCTGGCCACGTGGGGGCCGCCGGGGTAGGGCAGGCCGAGCATCTTGGCCGCCTTGTCAAAGGCTTCGCCAGCAGCGTCATCTACGGATTCCCCCAGCAGCTGATACTGGCCAATACCTTCAACACTGACCAACTGGGTGTGGCCCCGGAGACCAGCAGGGCAACAAACGGAAACGCGGGGGCGTCGTCTTCGAGCATGGGGGCGAGCAGGTGGCCTTCCATGTGATGAACGCCCAGCACGGGTATATCCAGTGCGCGGGCCATGCCGTGAGCCGTGGCCGCGCCCACCATCAGCGCCCCCACAAGGCCAGGCCCTGCGGTGTAGGCGATGCCGTCAAGCTCCTGACGCGTCATGTTGGCCTTGGTCAGTACCTCTTCTACCAGCGGTAAAAGCTTGCGGGTGTGGTCCCGTGAAGCTAGTTCCGGCACTACACCGCCATACTCAGCGTGCATCTCCATCTGGCTATAGAGGGCGTCGGCCAACAAGCCTTGGCCCCCGCTGTGGGCGGTGTCATAAATGGCTACGCCGGTTTCATCACAGGATGTTTCGATGCCGAGTACACGCATGGGAGCTTCCTGACATTGTCGGGATAAAAATGAGAGTTAAGGGCATGAAAACCAGACATAAACGCGATGGCGGCTTGCCCTGCAATGGCCGCTATAATACCAGCTGAGCAGGTTTTTGTATGCGGGCAGCCAGGCTTTCGGGTGGGGATTGTTTGCAAAGCGTTGGATTCACCACTAAACTATTGTGCGCTGTAAAAACAGGTCCGTATAGGCTAGGTAAAGTAATCAATGTGCATTGCCGGTCTGGCTATCTTACGGGCTATTCGAACTCAAGACTCCTTAAGGTAGGTGAGTGCTTAATGCCTTCTGTAAAAGTACGTGATAACGAGCCGTTTGACGTCGCCTTGCGTCGTTTCAAGCGTTCTTGCGAAAAAGCCGGTGTTCTCTCTGAAGTCCGTCGTCGTGAGAACTACGAAAAGCCGACTGCTGAACGCAAGCGCAAAGCGGCAGCTGCCGTGAAGCGTCACGCGAAGAAGCTTCAGCGTGAGCGTAAGCGTTTCGAACGTCTCTATTGATCCGTACCGGAAGCGCTTTCTTTTCAGAAAGTTCTTCTAGAAGGATGCCAAGCGGCTACCACTGCGGTGGCCGCTTGTTTTCGTTTTGACAGATGTCCGGTTAACGCCTTCATGATAGACAGATAATGACGGTGGGTGTTACCCAGACAGCTGAACAAGCCAGTTTCTCGGAAGCTGTGCATCGACCCAGCGAGTATCCGCGTTTCTATGGCAGGCCAGATTCCTCAACGCTTTATCGATGATTTGTTGAGCCGCGTCGACGTGGTCGAAGTGGTAGGCGAGCGTGTGCAGCTTAAAAAGTCCGGTCGTAATTATTCTGGCCTTTGCCCTTTCCATCAGGAAAAGTCACCGTCTTTTACGGTTAGCGCTGATAAACAGTTCTATCATTGTTTTGGCTGTGGTGCTCATGGCAGTGCGCTGCGCTTTCTAATGGAATACGACAAGCTGCCCTTTCCGGAAGCGGTTGAGCAATTGGCCGGGCGGCTTGGGCTGGAGGTGCCGCGGGAAGGTGTTGATGACCCCAGGGCCAGGGAGCGTGAGAAAAAACGTGACCAGGGCGTGAATTTGCTGGAACTGGCGGCGCGCTTTTATCGCGAGCGGATGGCCATGCAGGAGGGCCAGGCCGCCCACGCCTATCTGGATCAGCGCGGTTTATCGCCAGAGGTGGTGAAAACCTATGGCGTGGGCTACGCTCCAGCAGGTTGGGATGCGCTTAAAAAGCATTTGTCCGAACGGGGTGTCAGTGAAGCTGTGCAGATTGAGTACGGTCTACTGATTCACCATGAGTCTTCTGGCCGCACCTATGATCGCTTTCGTGACCGGGTGATGTTTCCAATTCGTGATCTGCGCGGGCGCACCATTGCTTTTGGCGGCCGGGTGTTGGGCGATGCCAAACCCAAGTATCTGAACTCGCCGGAAACGCCGGTCTTTCACAAGGGGCGCGAGCTATACGGCCTTTATGAGGCCCGTCAGGCGCCGGAAAAGCTGGAACAGTTGGTGCTGGTGGAAGGCTATATGGACGTGGTAGCGCTGGCCCAGTTCGGTATTCGCAATGCGGTGGCGACTCTGGGAACGGCAACAACGGAAGATCACCTCAGACGGCTGTTTCGCATGGTTAGCCGGGTGGTGTTCTGTTTTGACGGTGACCGAGCCGGGCGCCAGGCGGCCAGCCGCGCACTGGAAACGGTGATGCCGCAGATGATTGATGGCCGTGAGGCGCGGTTTCTGTTTCTGCCGGAAGGCGACGACCCGGATGATCTGGTGCGTCGCGAAGGCGCACAGGCCTTCAAGGATCGCGTGACCTGCGCCATGCCGCTGTCAGAGTTTCTGTTTGAACAGGCCGCCCAAGGGCGTGACCTGAATGCCGTTGAAGGACGCGAGCGTTTTGCCAGCCAGGTATTGGCAGCGCTGAGTAAGGTGCCTGAAGGCATGCTTCGTTCCCTGCTGTTTGAAGAGTTGTCGCGGCGTAGTGGGCTTAAGGAAGCTCAGCTGAACGCCTTGCTTCAGCAACAGGAAGCGCGTCGTTTACCTGCGGCGGGCCAGCCAGCCTCTAGTGCTACACCTGAAAGTGAGCCAGCACAAACGGCAGCTGCGCCCTTGTCAGGTGCACGGCGGCGAGGCGTCTTGTCATCCATTGAGCGAGTGATTCAGCTATTGCTGCATGAGCCGACGCTGGTGGATGTCGTCGACGAATCGCTTGAATGGTTGCCGGATGATGAAGAAGGCAGTCTGTGCAGAGAACTGATTGTGCTCTTGCGGGCCGGCCGCTTTCGTAGCCCGCAAGTCGTGTTGGCGCACTTTCAGGGCAGCACCCAGGGGCAGTGGTTGACCTCGCTGGCGCAGCAGGAGCTACTGATGCCTCGTGAAGCGCGCAAGGCTGAGGTGGAAGGTATCATTGAGCACTTGCAGCAGGCGCAGCGCAAGCGCTCGCCGGAGCAGGAATATGCGGCGCTGATTGATCAGGAGCGGGCCGGAAAAAGCTGGACGGTGAGCAGCGCAAGCGCCTTGCGCAGTTGATCAGGAGCTGACCCAGCGCTAGGGAAAGGTAAGCGGGGTTGAATTCCCCGGAAATATCACCACATAAAGGTTATGTCGAAAGGCACTGGCCGAACAGAACAAACTAACACACCTGAAACACCGCGCAAATATACCAAGCTGGAAAAATACCCATTGCTAACGCTATACTGTTTGGCTTGTTGGATGTAAGACGTCCAGCGTTTCAGGTGCTTCATTCTTCTTCGTCGAGATAGGGTTTCTATGGCTGGAAATGCGCAGCAGCAGTCACGTCTGAAGGAGTTGATCGCGCGGGGTAAGGAGCAAGGCTTCCTGACCTACGCTGAGGTCAACGACCATCTACCCGAGGATATCGCTGATCCGGATCAAGTGGAAGACATCATCGGCATGATCAACGACATGGGAATCAGTGTCGTTGAAGAAGCGCCAGATGAAGACACCTTGATGATGTCGGATCACTCCACGGATGAATCCGCTGCTGAAGAAGCAGTGGCAGCCTTGGCTGCAGTGGAAAGCGATGTTGGCCGAACCACTGACCCAGTGCGCATGTACATGCGCGAAATGGGTACGGTTGAGCTTCTGACCCGTGAAGGCGAGATCGAAATTGCCAAGCGTATCGAAGAAGGCACCCGCGAAGTCATGTCGGCACTGGCCTATCTGCCCGGCGCCGTGGCATCGATTCTGGATGCCTATGATGCGACTCAGGATGAGGAAGCGCCGGGACGTCTTTCCGACCTGTTCTCGGGTTTTATCGATCCCGATGAGGGTATCCCCGGTGTCGCCGAGGCTGAAGTGATTGAAGAGCCGGAGGTTGACCCCGAGCTTAACGATACGGATGTTGATGCTGACGACGACGAAGAAGATTCGACCGCCAACGAGGGTGGCCCGGACCCTGAAGAAGCGCGGGCGCGTTTTGAACAAATTCGTGAACAGAATGCCGCCGTTGAGGCTGCTTCTGCTAAGCATGGCAGTGGCAGCCCGGAGCTGAAAGCCGAGCAGGCGCGTCTGGCGGAGCTGTTCTCGCCGATCAAGCTGGTGCCCAAGCATTTCGAGCGTTTGGTCGGTCAGGTGCGTATCAGCGTCGAGCAGGTGCGTGCCCAGGAAAAGACCATCATGCAGCTATGCGTGAAGAAAGCCAAGGTGCCGCGCAAGACGTTTATCAAGTCGTTCCCGGGGCATGAATCACGCAGGGCATGGCTGGATGATTTTCAGGAAGCTTTCCCCAAGTATGCCGATCGCCTGGAGCCGCTACGCGCCGATATCGCCCGCTCCCAGCGCAAGATTGCCTTTGAAGAAAATATGGTTCAGCTCAATGTGGGCGAACTCAAAGAGGTGAATCGCAAGCTTTCTATCGGTGAAGCGAAGGCGCGTCGTGCCAAGAAGGAGATGGTCGAGGCCAACCTGCGTCTGGTGATTTCCATCGCCAAGAAGTATACCAATCGCGGCCTGCAGTTCCTGGATCTGATTCAGGAAGGCAACATTGGCTTGATGAAGGCTGTCGACAAGTTCGAATATCGCCGAGGCTACAAGTTCTCGACCTATGCGACCTGGTGGATCCGTCAGGCGATTACCCGCTCGATTGCCGACCAGGCACGTACAATCCGTATTCCGGTACACATGATTGAGACCATCAACAAACTCAATCGTGTTTCTCGCCAGATGCTGCAGGAAATGGGCCGTGAGCCGACACCTGAAGAGCTGGGTGAGCGTCTGGAAATGCCGGAAGACAAGGTTCGCAAGGTGCTCAAGATCGCCAAGGAACCGATCTCGATGGAAACACCGATTGGTGATGATGACGATTCACACCTAGGTGATTTCATCGAAGACAGCTCCATGCTGTTGCCGATTGATATGGCCACTGGCGAAGGGTTGGTTGAAGCCACCCGCAATGTTCTTGGCGGGCTGACCGCACGAGAAGCCAAGGTGCTGCGTATGCGTTTCGGTATTGATATGAATACCGACCACACCCTGGAAGAGGTGGGCAAGCAGTTTGACGTTACCCGGGAACGGATTCGCCAGATTGAAGCTAAGGCGCTACGCAAATTGCGTCACCCCAGCCGCTCGGAGCCGCTCCGCTCATTCCTTGATGAGTAAGGTGATGTGGTGCCGGTGGTTGAGTTGTAGAAACCGCCAAGTGTACTGGTAAGACAAAGCCCTTGTAGATAACCTTCTACAAGGGCTTTTGGCTGTTTATGATGACGCATTCAGACAAGTCGGCATTGATGTTGTTGTTTATATTGTTGAATATGAACATCTATCTAACATTACCCACAACCTAAGGACGATGACCATGAAATCACGTGCGGCAGTGGCGCTTGAAGCAGGCAAGCCACTTGAGCTGGTAGAAATTGATGTGGAAGGCCCGAAAGCCGGTGAAGTGCTGGTCAAAATGGCTGCCACCAGCGTCTGTCATACGGATGCCTATACCCTTTCAGGGGCAGATCCGGAAGGTAACTTCCCGGCGGTGCTGGGTCATGAGGGCGCGGGCGTTGTTCAGGAAGTGGGGCCTGGAGTCACCAGTGTCAAACCCGGTGACCATGTCATTCCGCTGTATACGGCAGAATGTGGCCAGTGCAAATTCTGCCTCTCGGGCAAGACCAACCTGTGTGGTTCAGTGCGCGCCACCCAGGGGAAAGGGGTCATGCCAGATGGCACCTCGCGCTTTTCGCTGGATGGCAAGATGCTTCATCACTACATGGGCACCTCTACTTTCAGTGAGTATACGGTGCTGCCGGAAGTGTCTCTGGCCGTGGTCTCCAAGGAAGCGCCCATGGACAAGATCTGCCTGCTGGGTTGTGGCGTTACCACCGGCATTGGTGCCGTGCTCAATACTGCCAAGGTAGAGCCAGGTTCAACCGTGGCTGTGTTTGGCTTGGGGGCGATTGGTCTGGCGGTGATTCAGGGTGCCATGATGGCCAAGGCTGCGCGGATTATTGCCATTGACGTCAACCCGGAGAAGTTTGAGTTGGCTAAGCAGTTCGGAGCGACCGATTTTGTTAACCCCAAGGACTACAGCGACCCGATCCAGCAGGTGATTGTTGAGCTGACTGACGGCGGCGTTGATTACTCCTTCGAGTGTATCGGCAACGTCAATGTCATGCGTTCGGCGCTTGAGTGCTGCCATAAAGGCTGGGGAGAGTCGATCATCATCGGAGTAGCCGGTGCTGGGGAAGAAATTGCCACGCGGCCTTTCCAGCTGGTGACCGGGCGGGTCTGGAAAGGCTCTGCGTTCGGTGGAGTAAAAGGCCGCAGCGAATTGCCGGGATATGTCGAACGCTATATGAATGGTGAGATCAATATCGATGATTTCATCACCCACGATATGCCGTTTGAGCAGATCAACGAAGCCTTTGACCTGCTCCACGCGGGCAAGAGTATTCGAACCGTACTGCATTACTGAGTATGATGGTGACATCATAACCTGGCGCCCGTAAGGGCGTAGGATGCCCGGTGCGGCCTTGGTGGTTGCAGCCGGGCAAGGATCCCAGAGCCTGTTGTCAGGAGCGTGCCTATGAGCATGAGTGAAACCCTAGAGCTGGTATCAGCCAACCGTAGCTTTGGCGGCTGGCACAAGCGCTATCGTCATTATTCGCGGGCGCTGGACTGCGATATGATCTTTGCCGTTTATTTGCCGCCCCAGGTGGAAGAGGAACGGGTGCCACTGCTCTGGTGGCTGTCAGGTTTAACCTGTAACGATGAAAACTTCATGCAGAAGGCTGGCGCCCACCGCCTTGCCGCCGAGCTTGGGGTGGCCATTGTCTGCCCGGATACCAGCCCACGAGGCACCGACCTGCCCGGTGAACATGAAAGTTATGATCTGGGTTCTGGCGCGGGCTTCTATGTCAATGCCACTGAAGCGCCTTGGAAGCCGCATTACCGTATGTACGATTATGTGGCTGAAGAACTGCCCTCTGTGGTGCGTCAGCATTTTCCGGTTAACGGGCGCGAATCGATCAGCGGCCATTCCATGGGCGGCCATGGTGCCTTGATTCTGGCCTTGCGCCATCCAGGGCGCTTTCGCTCGGTATCGGCCTTTTCCCCAGTGGTCAATCCTATGGAGTGCCCCTGGGGGCGCAATGCCTTTAGCCATTACCTTGGTGATGATATTACCCGCTGGCGCCAGTACGATGCCTGCGAGCTGGTGGCTAACGGCGCTTCACGCCAGCGGCTGTTTATTGATCAGGGTGAGGCTGACCAGTTCCTTGAAGAACAGCTTAAGCCTGAACATCTGGAAGCCGTCTGCGAGAAGCATGACCATCCGCTGACGCTCAGGCGCCAACCGGGCTATGATCATTCCTACTTCTTTATTGCCACCTTTATTGAAGACCATCTGCGCTATCATGCTGAGCATTTATATAAGCGGTAAGGAACCCTGATGTTGAAACGAGCGCTCGCGTATGCTGCCGGTTTTGTCTGGCGAATTCTCTGGCGAGTAGCGCTCGTTTTTGTGCTTTTATCCATTGCCCTGGTGCTGCTCTTTCGCTATGTGCCACCTCCGGGTTCCATGGTGATGCTGGAGCGTAAGGTTCAGGGCTGGCTAGCCAATGAGCCGATCACCATTGACCATCAATGGCGGGATTGGGAAGCCATGGCGGACGCGGCCAAGCTGGCGGTGATTGCCGCCGAAGACCAGCGCTTTCCCTCTCACTCCGGGTTTGATCTGATTGAAATTCGCCAGGCGCTGTCCACTGCTATCAGCGGTGGACGCCTGCGCGGCGCCAGCACCATCAGCCAGCAGACCGCCAAGAATGTCTTTTTGTGGAGCGGGCGCAACTGGGGGCGTAAGGCGCTGGAGACCTGGTTCACCGTATTGATCGAGCTGATCTGGGGCAAGCAGCGGATTCTTGAGGTGTATCTGAACGTCGCTGAATGGGATGAAGGTGTTTTCGGCCTGGAAGCCGCTTCTCAGCATTATTTTGGCATATCGGCCAGTGCGTTGAGTGAACGTCAGGCAAGCCTGTTAGCCGCCATCCTGCCCAGCCCGCTGACCCGCAGTGCGTCCGTGCCAAGCCCCCAGGTCGAACAGCGCAGCCAGTGGATTCGCCAGCAGATGCATAACCTGGGCGGCTTGCGTTATCTTCAGCGGTTGTCACCTCCCGCCACCTGAACCCTCATAAGCAGAGGCGTTATTCTTCATCATGCCTTGGTGCCCGCCTGAGATGATTTGACCACCATAACAACACCCAGGATAGTGATCGCCATTCCCAACAGGCCCAGCCAGGGCAGGCGTTCGTCAAATAGCCACCAGGCCTGCAGGGCGGTTACCGGGGGACCAGGTAGAAAAGACTGGCCACTCTTGAAGCCTCGCCTTTTTTGATCAGCGCCATCAACAGCATGATGGCGGCAATGGACAGCACCAGTACCAGCCAGCCAAGGGTCAATAAAAACGTAGGTGTCCAGTCCACACTGCGGGTTTCTAACAGGAGGGCGCCACCGCCAAACAGGGTACCTGCAGCCAGATACTGAATCGCCGTGCCTGAAATCAGATGCATGCTGGTGCAAAAACGCTTCTGGTAAAGCGTACCGATTGAGATACCCGTCAGGGCCGCCATCACGCTAAACAGCGCCGGTAACCCAAAGCCGGTAAACAAGGTGTCACTAATGTCGAGTTTGCTACCCAGCACCAGGCTAATGCCCACCAGGCCGAGTACTAAACCGATCCATTGGCGCTGGTTGAGTTTTTCACCCAGCAAGGGGCCTGCGCAGGCGGCCGTTAGCAGTGGTTGTAAGCCGACCAAAAGTGCAGCGAGCCCGGCGGGCATGCCGTGGTAGATACCGTAAAAAACGCCTCCAAGGTAAGCGCCATGCACCAAGCAGCCGGTGACGGCTATGTGCCCCACAGGCTGGCCTTGGAAGGCCAGGGAATGCGCATGGCTAGTGCCAACGGGATCAGGATCAAAAGCGTCAGCATCATGCGGATAAACAGAAAGGTAAAGGGTTCGGCGTAAGGCAGGCCAAATTTGGCGCCGATAAAGCCGGTACTCCATAACAGCACGAACAGGACGGGCATGGCGGCCAGGCCCAGCTCACCCGGTGTGGCGTGACGGGTGGTCGAGATCACATCTTTGAGCGAGCGGCTGAGCATAAAGGCTGTCCTGTCTGATAAGTAGAGTAGTTGGGATTATCCAATCTTATTTTTTTACGGTAGGTTACACAAAAAATTGAACCTGTATATTTGCTATGCGTCAGAGTGGGTACGTTGACTAACGTACGCCTTAAATTCACCTCAGTAGTTACCGAGGTTCTCTATGCAACGTTTAACTGCACTGTTCTCCGCCGCTCTGTTAGCCACTGGTCTGATGGCTACCGCCGCTCATGCCCAGCAGACGCAAGACCCTGCCCAAGATCCCATGGCCACCCAGCAGGCGCCAGCGCAGGATTTTTCTGATCAACAGCTGCAACAGTTTGCAGATGCCTCTCAGGAAATTGCCGTTATTTCTCAAGAGTACACCCAACGCCTTCAGGCTGCTGAAGATGAGCAGGGCCAACAGGAAGTGCGTGCTGAAGCCAACGATAAGATGATTGAAGTTGTCGAAGACAGCGGTCTGGATGTCGAGACCTTCAATGCGATTGGCCAAGCCATCCAGCAAAATCCTGAGATGATGCAGCGCGTGCAGGAAATGGCATCACAGTCGTAATACCACTCGTGTTATCTGGCCAATGGCGGATTAGTGGGTTAATGCCAATATTATCCACAACCATGTTATAAAAATGGTCAGCAATATATAAGGCTCGGCACTTTGATGGTGCCGAGCTTTTTTTATAGCGCCCTGCTTTATCTTGCGCCTTGATACTTGCACACTGTATACAATATGCCGAAAAGGTAAGCCGCTGGCGAGGTATTGTCAGTAACGGTTGGTTATCAAGGGCGCGGAAACAGCCCGTCAACTAGGAGAAGTGCATGGACGTTGAGCTTCTGGAAATTCATCAGCACATGGGCAAGTACCCGCCCTTTGACGGTTTGTCAGATGAGCTGCTTGATCGTATTGCCGAAAACGTCGAGGTTCGCTACTTCAAAACAGGTAGTGAGATTCTGCGTCTTAATGAAACCGTCAATGAGCTGTGTTATATACGCAGCGGGGCCGTTGAGGTCTATCGCCGCCAGGGCGAGCTTTACAACCGTCTGGGTGAAGGCGATATCTTCGGCCATTTCAGCTTGTTGCGCGGGCACAGGGTGCGTTATCCGGCTAAGGCGATTGAAGATACCCTGATCTACTTTATTCCCGGGGCTGTGTTCCAGCAGCTGTGTGATGAAGACGACCACTTTGCGGATTTTATCGAAGTGGAAAGGCCACGGCTGGAAAGCGTGGCAGAAGAGCAGAAAAAATCCAATGACATGATGGTCACCCGGATTCGCAAACTGTTATCGCGTTATCCGGTCATGGTGGAAACCACCACCACGGTGCAAGCGGCAGCCCAACAGATGAGCAATGCTCAGGCCTCGGCGCTACTGGTACTCAAGCGAGGCAAAGAGAACCCACGCTTCAGCTTTAGTGATAGCGAAGGTGTTGCCTGGCAGATGTGCGGCATTCTGACCGACAGCGATTTTCGCAAGAGCATTGTCGCCAAGGGCTTGCCGCCTGAAACGCCGGTAGGCGATGTGATTGGCTCTCATTTGATTACCGTACAGTCGGATGTATCGGTGTATGAAGCCATGCTGACCATGCTGCGCAGTAATGTGCATCACTTGCCGGTACTGTATCGCCAGCGCCCGGTAGGTGTGGTGCATTTATCCGATATTATCCGCTATGAAACCCACAGCGGGCTTTATCTGGTCAGTAATATTTTCAGTCAGTCCAGCGTGGAAGGGTTGGCGCGCCTAGCGCCGGATGTCAGCGCCGCCTTTGTGCGTATGGTGCAGGAAGAGGCCAACTCGCATATGGTAGGCAGCGCGCTGTCAACCATAGGCCGCAGCTTTACTCGCCGTTTACTGGAGATGGCGGAAGAAGAGCTTGGTCCACCACCCGTGCCCTATAGTTTTATGGTCAACGGCTCCATGGCACGTAATGAACAGACCATAGTGACTGATCAGGATAATGCATTGGTGATTGATGATGCCTTTGATCCTGAGCTGCATGATGCATATTTTTACCAACTGGCAAAGTTTGTCAGCGATGGACTGGATGCTTGCGGCTACACCTATTGTAAAGGTGATGTTATGGCGACCAACCCGCAGTGGCGGCAACCGCTGCGGGTCTGGAAAGAATATTTTCGTGACTGGATCAATAATCCGTCACCTGAAAAGCTCCTGCATAGTTCGATTTTTTTCGACCTTGACAGCGCCTACGGTGAAGAAGTCTATATCGAGACCTTACAAGACCTGGTGGCAACTGAGGCGTCAAAGTCACCGCTGTTTTTGTCAGCCATGGCTCGAAATGCACTCAACCGCACGCCGCCTCTGGGGTTCTTCCGTACCTTTGTGATGGAAAAGATGGTAAGCATAATAATTCCATCAACCTCAAACGGCGTGGCACCGCGCCCATGGTAGATCTTATCCGTATCCATGCCTTGGCCTGTGGTTCAAAAGCCCAGAATTCTTTTGAGCGACTTGACGATATTGCCAAGACACAGCTGTTGGCCAATGGGGTGAGCGATAAACTGCGCTATGCGCTGGAATTTCTATGCATGTCGCGTATTCGCCATCAGGTGATTGACCTGCAGGAAGAGCGCACACCGGATAATAATATCGAGCCGGAAAATGTCACCAGCAACGAGCGGCATACGCTGAAAGATGCTTTTCAAGTGTTGAGTAATGCCCAAAAGTTTCTGAAATTCCGCTACCCGATGCCGGCTAGCCGGCAGGGGCGTAGCTAATGGTGATGATACGTCCACGTAAGAAGATCGTTCAGTCGGACTGGAATGCCTATTTGAAACAGCGTGGCCAGCAGGCTCAGGACTCTGCCATCCAACGTTTCTTTCAAGCTTCTATGCCCAGTGGTGATACGCCGATTGATCAAGTGCCCATGGTAGCTTTGGATATGGAAACCACCGGCCTGGATGAGCGTCGTCATGCGATTGTCAGCATTGGCATTGTGCCCTTTGATATGAACCGGATTCAGCTGGCCAAGCGCCGTTACTGGGTGATCAAGCCGCCGCGCCCGTTAGCAGAAGAGTCGATCGCCTTTCACCATATTACCCACTCGGAAATTGCTCACGCACCGGATCTCAACGAGGTGCTGAATGACCTCTTGGATGCCCTGGCAGGCCGTCTGGTGGTTGTTCACTTCCGCCATATCGAACGGCCATTTCTGGATGCGGCTGTCAAGGCACGTCGCGGAGAAAGCGTGCTTTTCCCAATGATTGATACCATGTCGCTGGAAGCGCGTTTGCATCGTCAGTCACTGTGGGCGCGCTTTCGCCGCTGGCTGGGTCGTCCACCGGTGTCCATCCGCCTGAATGCCAGCCGCCAACGCTATGGCCTGCCTGCCTATCAAGGTCACCATGCGCTGGTGGATGCGTTGGCTACAGCGGAACTGCTTCAGGCACAGATTGCCCATCATTACCAACCGGAAACGCCACTGCGCGATATCTGGACCTGAGCGGTTAACCTGCGGCCAACGCACTGGCAACGCGATTCCAATAAAAAGGGCAGCCCTCGGGCTGCCCTTTAACATGCTGATAGGTATATCTATCAGGCTGGCCTGGGTTCGCTCATCAAGCCTTTGATGATTGCATAGCAGGCCACCAGCAGAATGATAGTGAACGGGAAGCCGGTGGAGACCGACATGGTCTGCAGTGCCGTCAAACCGCCACCCAACAGCAGTGCAATGGCAATGGTGCCCTCAATGATAGCCCAGAACACACGCTGTGGTTTGGGGGCATCGACCTTACCGCCTGCGGTAATTGAGTCAATCACCAGCGAGCCGGAATCCGACGAGGTGACGAAGAAGACAATGACCAGCACGATGGCAAGGAATGAGGTGATGTTAGACAGCGGCAGTTGTTCAAGCATGATAAACAGCTGAAGGTCGACGCCAGCGTCACGTACTGCCTCAATACCTTGGGACAGGTATTGATCAATGGCTGTCCCACCGAAAGTGGTCATCCACAGGACTGACACAATCGAAGGCACCAGAAGAACCGCAACCAGGAATTCACGTACGGTGCGTCCACGAGATACCCGAGCGATAAACATGCCGACATACGGAGACCAGGAAATCCACCATGCCCAGTAGAAGGCTGTCCAGCCCTGGCTAAAGTTGGCATCTTCACGGCCAAAGGGGTTGGAAAGGGCAGGCAGATGAACCACATAACTCATCAGGTTTTCGAAAAAACCTGTGACAATCAGTAGTGTCGGCCCTACGGCGATAACAAAGAACAGCAGGCCCGCTGCCATGGCGATGTTGATTTTTGATAACAGCTGAACGCCTTTATCTACCCCGGCAAGGATGGAGGCAATGGCGATAATAGTAATCCCGATGATCAGCAATATCATGGTGACATCACCTTCGGGAGCGTCGAACAGGTAGGTCAGGCCCGCTGCTGCCTGGGTAGCGCCCAGGCCAAGAGAGGTTGCCAGCCCAAAGAGCGTCGCAAATACGGCAAGGATATCAATGATATGCCCCGGCCAGCCCCAAACACGCTCACCCAGAATTGGGTAAAACACCGAGCGCATGGACAGTGGCAGGCCTTTGTTGAAAGCAAACAAGGCCAGGGACAAGGCGACAACGGCGTAGATCGCCCAGGGATGTAGGCCCCAGTGGAAGATGGTGGCAGCCATGCCAAGTGCCGCAGAACCTGCCGCATCGCCTTCAAACTCACCTGTTGCGCCACCCAGCGGCGCCCAGTTACTGCCATCAAAGGAGGTGCCGAAGTGGGCCAGCGGTTCATTGACGCCGAAGAACATCAGACCAATACCCATACCCGCAGCAAACAACATGGAAAACCAGCCTGCATAGGTAAAGTCCGGCTTGGCGTGCGCGCCACCAATGCGGATTTTACCGAACGGCGAGACAATCAGAAAAAGGCAGAGCAGCACAAAGATGTTAGCTGCGAAAATAAAGAACCAGGCCAGATTGGTGGTTAGATAGTTAAAAACAGTATCATAGATGGGGGCAACCTGATCTTGTAGCGCTAGGGTCAGCACCACAAAGAGAACAATCACCAAGGATGAGATGGTGAATACCTTGCCATGCAGATCAATATTGAATCCCATTGGCGAGGCCGTCAGGTTGTCCTGACCGATCACATAATCGGTGTCGATCAGGTTGGCGGGGCCATCGGGGGATGGGATACCCTCCGAACTTTTTTCTTCAGGACGTTGAGAGTTTGAGTCCATAGGACATCTCCGTCATAGGTGGGTAATAGTTGAGCATTGCAGTTTGGATAATACAACACTCGCAGGTATCTATCGTTGACCGAATCGACGTTATCTTTTCACGTCGGTGTTCATCAAACTGTAAACGATAGAAAACTTAGCGAAAGCAATACACAAGAAGAGCAGCCCAGGGGCTGCTCTCACTCTTATAGTGCTGTCTGCTTGATTAGACGGCTTTAGGTTCACTCATCAAGCCTTTGATAATGGCGTAGCAAGCCACCAAAAGAATGATCGTGAATGGGAAGCCGGTGGAAACCGCCATCGTCTGCAGGGCGGTCAAGCCGCCACCCAGTAACAGGGCAATGGCGATAGTGCCTTCAATGATCGCCCAGAACACACGCTGCGGCTTGGGTGCGTCGACCTTACCGCCTGCGGTGATCGAATCGATGACCAGCGAGCCGGAATCCGACGAGGTCACAAAGAAGACAATCACCAACACAATGGCAATGAAGGAAGTGATATTCGACAGCGGCAGCTGTTCCAGCATGACGAAGAGCTGCAGCTCCAGACCGGCATCGCGTACGGCCTCAATACCCTGGGACAGATACTGATCAATGGCAGTGCCACCAAAGGCGGTCATCCACAGAATTGATACGGTGGAAGGTACCAGGAGCACTGAGATGATGAACTCACGTACGGTGCGGCCACGGGATACCCGGGCGATAAACATGCCCACATACGGAGACCAGGAAATCCACCAGGCCCAGTAGAAGGCCGTCCAGCCTTGGCTGAAGTTGGCATCTTCACGGCCGAAAGGGTTAGAGAGCGCTGGCAGGTTCACCACATAGCTCATCAGATTTTCAAAGAAGCCCGTCGCGATGATCAGGGTAGGGCCTACACCAATCACAAAGAACAAAAGTGCCGCCGCCAGGCCAATATTGATTTTCGAGAGCAGCTGCACGCCTTTATCCACCCCGGCAAGGATGGAGGCGATAGCGATAATGGTGATCCCGATAATCAGCAGAATCATGGTGATATCGCTTTCTGGCGCACCGAACAGGTAAGTCAAACCAGCGGCAGCCTGCGAAGCGCCTATCCCCAGTGAAGTTGCCAGGCCAAAAAGGGTGGCAAACACTGCCAGAATATCGATGATATGCCCTGGCCAGCCCCAGACGCGCTCACCAAGAATCGGGTAGAACACCGAGCGCATGGAAAGTGGCAAGCCCTTGTTGAAGGCAAACAGCGCCAGCGATAGCGCAACCACCGAGTAGATCGCCCAGGGGTGTAGGCCCCAGTGGAAAATCGTAGCGGCCATGCCGACAGCAACTGAGCCTGCTTCGTTGCCTTCAAAATCACCCACGGCACCACCGAGTGGCGCCCAATCACTGCCGTCAAAGGCAGTACCAAAGTGCGTCAATGGCTCGCTGACCCCGTAAAACATCAGGCCAATGCCCATACCGGCAGCAAACAGCATGGAAAACCAGCCCATGTAGGTAAAGTCCGGCTTGGCAGCCGCGCCGCCAATGCGGATTTTACCTAATGGCGAAACAATCAGGAAAAGGCAGAGAACGACAAAGATATTGGCCGCCAAAATGAAAAACCAGGCCAGATTGCCGGTTAGAAAGTTGAAGACCGCATCATATATGGGCGCAATCTGATCCTGAAGTGCCAGGGTCAGCACCACGAACAGCACTATCAATAAAGATGAGATAGTGAATACCTTGCCGTGCAGGTCGATATTGAAGCCCATCGGCGAGGCAGTGATATTGTCCTGACCGATCACGTAATCCGTGTCAATCAGATTCGCCGCACCTTCCGGAGCGGGAATACCCTCCGAAGGAGCCGGCGTATAATCATCCGGGCTCTTAGAGTTATTGTCCATTGGACATCTCCGTCAATGATATTGTGGCTAGCCAGTCTCGCGCATCACTGGGAGGCGCTGAACACTAGGCTTACGATTCAGTCGGGCGTACCAGGAAAACAGACGCGTCGGTATGGGTGGCTACCTTGCCACCGTGGGAGGGCATAACAGCATCCAAGTGGCGCGGAAGGTGTGTCGCCATGATGACAAGATCAATGCCGAGTTCATCAATGGATTTCACCAGGATGTCATCTACATTGGCGATCGGGTCAGTGGAGCTGTATACCTTGGCAGTGACAGGCTGGCCGTGAACGCTATGACGCTTTTGTGCGAAAGCTTCAAGCTTCTGCTGATATTCGTCTGGTGTTCTTGCTACGCTGTTAGGCGCCGTAGAGGTGACCCCCACATAGGTGATGGAAGCATCGTAGTGTTTGGCCGTATCGGCAACGACTTCCAGCGAGGGCTCAAGTACCTCGATGTGGGCGAGGTCGACGGGAACCATGATGTGCTTGAACATGCGAGACTCCTTCTTTTTTGTCAAAGACAAAGATCATGGCGAAATATCAACGCCAATCTATTTGACTGGCCTGGCGATCAGCTAAGTAAAGCGTACTGCCGTGTTGATGTGGTGCGATCGCTATCAAGCCTGCGGTAAAAAAATGTTGAATACAGGTAATGCTTTTTAGGGCTTGCTCAAGAACTACTATTAATTAAAAAGTGGATAAAAGCGTAATTTCTATCATATGCAATTATACATGGATGAGGTGCCGATGTCAGAGTACAGGGGTTGTTCAATATTCTCCAAGCGAAACCTTACGCACTTTTTAAGGCGATTAACAGTTTAGGGTTGCTGTCTATTTAAACGGTGCAAGCTTCCCTGCGGGGCATCCGTTAATAGATAGAGTGCACCGTCGGGGGCCTGGCGAATGTCACGAAGGCGACCCAGTTCCCCGCTTAAAACGACCTCACGGCCGATAATTTCGGTGTTCTTAGCGGTCGTATCGCTATTGTCATAACTAGTGTCTTGCCCCGTTTCAGCCAGTACCAGACGAACAAGCTGCTGGCTTGCCAGCCCTCCGGCAAGCAGGTGTCCCTGCCATTCCGGGAAAATATCGGACATTACCTGGGTTAATCCCGATGGTGCGAAACGGCCCTGAAAAACATGCACAGGGTCGCGCATGCCGGGAAGTGAATCCTTACCAATGGGTTGATTGGTGGTGTAATCGTTGCCTCGACTGACCCTTGGCCAGCCATAGTTTTCACCTGCTAGCAATTGATTGAGTTCGTCCCCGGTGCGTGGGCCATGTTCGGTCGCCCAGGCTTCGCCGTTGCTGAGAACCGTTAACCCTTGGATGTTGCGGTTGCCCAGGGTATAGATTTCATCCAACGTATTGGGGTCGTCAATGAAGGGGTTATCGTCAGGTACGCCACCGGTATCGGTCAGGCGCAGGGTTGAGCCAGCATGATCATCCCGGGCCTGAGCGCGGCTCGGGTCACGTCCGCGATCACCAATACTCATCAAGAGGGTGCCATCTTCAAGCCAAGCCAAGCGTGAACCGTAATGGCGTCCGGGCGCAGAGGCACGGTCCTGTTCAAAAAGATGTTCAACGGCTCCGATTGAATCCCCCTGCCACTTGGCTCGAGAGAGGGCTGTTCGGCTCTGGTTGCCCTCAGGTTTGCTCCAGGTAAAGTAGATCCAGTCGTTTTGGCCACCCGCCTGTCCAAAACTGGGGTGAAGGGTAATATCCAGCAAACCGCCCTGGCCCTGGGTGCTTACGTTGGGCATGCCTGTCAGGGGTTGCTGGTTGCCTTGTTGATCAATCAGCACCAGCTCCCCTGAGCGTTGGCTGACCAGATAGCGGCCATCCGGCAGGAAGGCGAGCGACCAGGGGTGATTCAGCCCATGGGCCACGCGCTCAATATTCAGCGTAAAGTGCTGGGTGGCAACGCTGAGCGAGGATTGGGCATAGACCGCCGTATTAATGGCCAGGGCGCCTATGAGGGCAAGAAGGATGCTGGTTATCCGCCTGCCCAAAGGCAAGCAATGAGAAATGGCCATGTTGACTCTCCTTCCAAAACAGTCTTTACAGACTAGCAGGGATAGACAAGAGGAGCTTCAACGGCTGTTGTCTGTTGTCGCTACATCAATAAAGCCAGCAGAATCGGCAGGTAGAGCAACGCCATCAGGGTTGAGCAGAATACCAGGCTTGCCACGTACCCAGGCTCACGTTTGGCGCGTTGGGCAAACAAGTAATTAAACACCGCGACCGGCATGCTCATCTGTAGAATCAAGATGCTGTGCGCCATGGTGGGCAGCTGGAGCAGATAACCGATGGCCCAGGCGATCACCGCCGCTAGAGGGATGCGTATCAGGCTGAAGCGAACACCGGAGCTCAGGCTCTTGACCTGAATGCTGGCCAGCGATACTCCCAGCGTGATCAGCATCAGAGGTACGGTGAAACCAGACATCAAATCGACACTGTTGGCTAGCCAGAGTGGCAGCGATGTATCGGTCAAAAGCAGCGTCATCGCGATGACAATGGCATAGACCGTTGGAGTTTTGGCCAAGGTCTTCAGTGGGTTACCCTGGCTACCGAGCAGGCTACCCAGGGTGAACTGAAACAGTGATACCGTCACCATCACGGTAATGCCGTAGGCAAACCCCGCACTTCCGAAGGCATAAAGTACCACGGGCAGCCCCATATTGCCGGTATTGGGGTACATCATTGGGGCCAGTAGCACACGCCAGTCTCGGGCCAGCAGTTTGGCCACCGCAAAGGTGGCGGCTGCCATGGCGATCATCACCAGCGAGGTTGCCAGCATGGTGCGCCCGAAGGTAGTGGCATCAATATCCGCGCCGCTGAGTGAGGCCAGCACCAGAGCAGGCGTGCCGATGTTAAATACCAAGCGGGTCACAAAGTCGACGGGGTAAGGGTGCCCCTGGCGTACCCATGTGTATCCCAGGCCCGCGCCCGCAAGGACAGGGGCCATGACGGCAAAAAGCTCGGCAAGCATTAACATTCCTTGATGATTATTCAGCCCTTATTGTCGTTAATTAGGCCGCTAACTGGCAAGGTGAATGACCGAGAGTGAATAGCTAATAACCTTGCAAGGGGTTAAAACGCATAGCGTGCCGATAGCCACAGTCGACGACCTTCTTCGCTGTTGGCATACACATTGCCAAAGCGGGTGCCGTCGCCGTAAGCGCGGTAATCAACAAAGTCCTTGTCCAACAGATTGTAGAGAGTGGCGCTAAGGTCCAGATTATCAGTAAACGCATAGTCGGCCCCCAGGTGGAACAATGAATAGGCCTTGAAATCACCCAGGTCATCAAAAGACGGCGCTCCCCTGACGCTTTCCCGGTTGCGGTAACGCTCGCTGCGGTATTCAGCTGAGAGCCAAGTATCCAGTTTCGCTGTGGCTTGCCAGCGCAAAGTAGTATTGAGAGCGTGTTCGGGCGTATCGGTCAGCGGCTCACCACGGTTGTTGCCGCTTTTCTGCTCGCTATCGGTATAGGTGTAGTTAGCGCTCAACTGCCATGCAGGCGTGAACTGATAGCGGGCTGACAGCTCGACCCCTGGGTCACGGCCTCATCAATATTAACCTGCTGGCTGTAGATGCCATCCGGTACCAGAGGATCATTCTCGACCAGGATGTCGTCACCGTTGGCAATCTTATCGTCGAACTCGTTGTAGAAGAGGGCCGCACTGGCAGAGAACCCAGCCTGGTTATCGTAATGGGCGCCCAGTTCGCTGCTGGTGCTGGTTTCCGGCTCAAGATCCGAGTTGCCAATGGTCAGAATGGTGCCTTGACCGGTGACACCGTTGATGCCTGAGTGAAGCGCGTTCAGGGTAGGCGTTTTGTAGCCTCGGCTGATACCGCCTTTCAGCGTCCAGTGGGCAGTGGTATTCCACACCAGGTAGCCACGCGGGCTGAACTGGCTGCCAAAGGCGTCGTGGTGATCGTAGCGGCCACCCAGGGTCAGGGCGAGATCATCGCGCAGCAGCCATTCGTCTTCAGTAAACAGCGACCAGGTCGTCTGGGCGAAGGTTTCATTCGCCAGGCCGTCATCCAACTCGGCATCCCACCACTGCAGCCCGAGAGTGGTCATATGCTCGTCAAGCGGTAGCGTAAACTTGCTATTCAGAACGCTATTGGTGGTTTTAAGCTCGCGGGGTGCGCCGCCCACAATACCTGGGAAGCCTTCATAGGCCACCCCTTCTTCACCTGGAATGGTGCGCCCTTTGGTTTGTGTGGTGTTGCGCATCAGGCTGGACTCAAGCGTCCCCGCCGCAAAGTACCCGGTATGGCCGATCGCCAGCTGCTCGCGCTCGAAGCGCAATTCGTCTGAATAGCCATTGGCGACGCCTGGGTTGGGCGCGCAGCTGCGGGTACGGCCATCCAGCGTGCCTAATTGGCAGTCGTCATTGGTATAGCGCTGGCGATTCACTTCGCCATCCAGCCACAGATCATGGTTATCGGAAGGTGTCCAGGTCAGCTTGCCACCCAGGTTATAGATGTCGCCTTCCACCGGGCTGGGGCCACGCTGACTGACCTCTATGGGGTTACCGCTGGCGTCGGTGTAAGTGAGTGCTGATGCATCGCGTTGATAGAAACGCCCACGTAGCTGAACACCCAGGGTATCCTCAATCAGGGGGCCACTGGTGTAGAGGTTGACCTCGCGACGGTCACCAAACTCCCGATCCTGATTAAACGTGTTTTCAATGCCCACCGAGCCGACCCATTCGCGATCCACCCGGCGTGTGATGATGTTGATCACACCGCCCATGGCATCAGAGCCATAGAGGGTCGACATTGGCCCGCGGATCACTTCGATACGCTCAATGCTGGAAACCGGCGGAAAAAGCGGGTAGCCGTTGCGCCAAAGCCGTTTGGCGTGACGCTGCCAGCCGCATTCTGGCGCCGCCCATCAATCAGGATCAAGGTGTAGTCACTAGGCATGCCACGCAGGCTGATAGTTTGGCCGCCGGTTTTGCCCACTTGCCCGCCCACATCGACACCTTCTACATTGCGCAGGGCATCTGCCACGCTGGTAACCCGCTGGCGCTGGAGTTCCTGTCGGGAAATGACCGAGATACTTGCTGGGGCATCGACCATCGCCTGCTCAAAACCACTGGCCGAGACGACGATCTTATCCAGTGATTCAGACTCCTGGGCGTGAACCATCGTCGTGGTAAGGCTGATGGTGACGGCCAGGGCCGTGCGAGGGAAGCGTGGCATTATGATCTCCTTTAATGATATTAATTAACAAATAGCACTGATTTTTTAATGGTTATTGTTATCATCTGCTGCCTGGAGTCTAATGCAATATATTCCTATTTGCGACTTGTTTTCGTTTACTCCCCTTGAGAGCTGTAAATCCAGCGTCTAGCGTCTAATATGCTGTGTTCTTTTTCAGGTGCTATGGCGCAATCTGGCTCAGCGATTTCAGGCTGATATGTGTCAGGACACCTATGAACATGCCCAGCGGTTAGATATGGCGTTTTTTGAGTCGAGAAGCTCTGGCCGCTGACCTCCCTGGCCAGAGCGCTACTTAAAGACCCGCCCATACTGGTGCTGTATGAAGCTACCAGCGCGGTTGATAACGAAACTGAGGCGGCGATTCAGCGCTCCCTTGAACGCATTGCCCGCGGGCGTACCGTCTGCCTACCGGCTGTCCACCATAGTTGACGCTGATGAAATTGTGGTGATCGAAAAAGGGCAGGTCGCTGAGCGAGGTAACTACTTAAGCGTGCTGGCAGCCAACAGCCATTATGCCGCCCAATGGCGGGTACAGACCGGGGCTGCCCGGGCGCACGATAGGGAGACCCTGGCCGACTAGCGGTTGATCAGCCGGGCGGACAGGTTGACTGGCACATGGGGATCAAGCTGCTGATAGCCTAACAGCGCTAGCAGAGTGCGTACTGTCGGGTTGGCCATCAGTGCATTGCCATCCAGTGCCATCGGCGCGGCAGGAGTGACACGGATGTCATTCAGCCCTTCACGGGTAAAGCGCAGCGGAATAGCCTCTTCCTGATTGATCAGATCCGTCTGGATACGAAATGTCAGCGTTTCAATCATTGATTCACCAAGATCCAGTTGGTCTAGTCGCTCAGGTGCCATCTGCGCTTCAAGCGTCACCAGAGGCTGGCTGGCCAGCAGTCTGACCCAGGCAGGCAGATTGCCGAGGCGGGTAAAAACATCTGTCTGATCAAGGCTTAGCGGTAAACGCAGCACACCTTCCGAGCTGATATCACCGCGTAGCTGGCGCACTTCATACTGTTCGGTTCTGGCTGCCTCACCCTCGTTCTGGGTAAGTGAAGCGGTCAGCTTCGAATACTGGGGGTCGAGTTGCCAATCCGCCTGCACTGCCAGCGCCAGAGGTAAAAACACCACGGCAAACAAGCCTTTCATAAGTCATCTCCATATGGGTTACCCTCATAGACTCGAAGCCCGCATAAAAGTGCCCTGTGCCGAATGGAAAGGGCTAGCCCCAGCGAACAAGTTTCGCTATGATATGCGCGCTTTACGGGCCTATAGCTCAGTTGGTTAGAGCAGGGGACTCATAATCCCTTGGTCGTAGGTTCAAGTCCTACTGGGCCCACCATTTTTCAATGACTTACCCGCGTTTTATTCCTGCCTCGCCGTACTGTTTTTTTATTCCAAGTGTCAACCAAATTTTGCGCGCTGGTCTATCGACCAGTTCATGGCGGGTGATACGGCTGACTTGCGCTTTGCCTTGTTGGGTCTCAACAGCTTCCCGCAGCGATGTGTAAAGGTCATCAAAAATGCTCATGGGGCAACTTGGCTAATCCTTACTCTGATTCTGCTTGTTGAATGCGTACCTTGTACGCGCTCCTGTTCAGGCGCTATGGTGAGATCAAACCCCTCATTATGGAGCCTGCTATGATTAGCCCCACAGACAAGATTCACCTACAACGCTGTATTGAGCTGGCTGAAGAAGCCCTGGCTGCTGGTGATGAGCCCTTCGGTAGCCTACTGGTGGGGGCGAGCGGAGAAGTGTTGAGGGAAGACCGCAACCGGATTGCGGGGGTGACTCGACCCGTCACCCTGAGTTTGCCCTGGCTCGTTGGGCCGCTAATCACCTGACGCCAGAAGAGCGTCAGGAAGCCTGTGTCTACACTTCAGGCGAGCATTGCCCCATGTGCGCGGCTGCCCATGGCTGGGTAGGCCTCGGGCGCATTGTGTATGTTAGCTCTTCACAACAGCTAGGCCGCTGGTTGAGCGAGTGGGGCGTGGCGCCTCCACCGGTGGCCACTTTGCCTATCCAGCAAGTTGTGCCGGGGTTGCAAGTTGATGGCCCCTGGCTTGAAATGGAAAGCACAATGCAGGCATTACATTGGCGCTGCCACCATGCCTGAAAGCGACTGATGTTCAGTCTGCCTGAGTAATCAACACCGGGGCGACGCCGCGGTTCAACATGCCAAGCTTCTGGGCAGCCCGTTTGGATAGATCAATCACGCGACCTTTGATGAAGGGCCCTCTGTCATTGATAACCACTTCGACCGTCTGGCCTGTATCGGTACGCACAACTTTAACCCGAGTACCAAAAGGCAGGCTTTTATGTGCCGCGGTCAGTTCCTGCTGGTCGAAGCTTTCCCCACTGGCCGTGGTTTTACCTTGGAAGTAATCGCTGTAATAAGAGGCAAAGCCTTTTTGAATAACGCTGTTATCAGTGCTGGCCTGCAAGGTGCTGGATGTGCCCAACAACACCATGATAAAACATAGGAGCGGCACTACACGCTTGATAGTTGGCATAAAATGACCTCGTAGAATTGATTCTTGCAGCTAGCAAGAAATGTATCACATAAATATTAAAATTTGCTTATAGTGGCTTTTACACTGGTTTTAGGCAAGTTTAACCGATTTTGTGCGCATTTTCTGTCCGAGTTGTTAGCCGTTGGTAATGCCTGTAGCGGCTCTTGAAGCCAACAAAGGTTGATTTGCCTACAGTTTCTAGCAGATTTTCTGGACGATCAGCCACTGAAACTGATGACAAAAAGGGCAGGAAGCTAATGATCCTGCCGATAAAAACGCCTGGAGAAAAACAATGCACGAACTTGACCACTATATTTATCCACATCGGGTACTTCACTGGCTGGTAGCCGCTGTCATCGTGCTGTCGCTGGCCAGCGGCGCCATATTGGGAACGCTGGGCTTTGAACGTGCAGTGGCACTGGCGGGGCAGGAGGTTACCAACGCATTCTATACGGCGCATAAAACCCTGGGTGTGGGGCTTTTGTTATTGATGACCCTGCGGATTATCACGCGCTTGGCCTTTGTTGTGCCAGACCATGAGCCACCGCTGAATGCGTTTGAGCGCGTGGTCAGTACCAGTGTGCATCATCTACTGTATCTGGCGCTGATTGCCATGCCGCTGTTGGGCTGGTGGGCAACGGCGACGGGGGGATTCCCGGTACAGTTTTTCCAATGGACGCTGCCGCCCATCTTTGCTGAAAACAAAGCGCTTTCGGAAACCCTGTTCATCTGGCACGGGCGCCTGGGCTGGGCCATTCTGGCCTTGACGGTTTTGCACATCACGGGGGCACTTTATCACTGGCGAATCAAGCGCGATAACGTGATGAAGCGCATGAGCCTTTTTGAGTAATAGCAAGGCATGATGCCAGCAGGTTTATTGCAGAGTGACATTGCCAAGCGCCTGGGAGAGGTGCTGGATAAGTTCACCGCTGTGGCGCCAGTAGTGCCAGTAAAGGGGCACCTTGAGCGTTTGTGAGGGGGCAATGCTGGCCAATTCCCCGTTTTCGATCAGTGATCTTGCCTGCATGAAGGGGATCATACCGTACCCCATGCCCGCTGCAGCAAGCTGAACAAAGCCCTCCGAGGACGGGCACAGGTGGTGAGGAAAATAACCCTGATAGCCGCACTGTGCCATGAAGCGGTGCTGTAACTGATCATTCGGACCATAGACAATGGCAGGTGCCTGTGCCAGTGCGTCAGGCGTTACCCCTTCTGGAAAGTAACGTTGCCGGTAGTCGGGCGTGGCCAGCGGGTGGTAGTGCATGTCACCTAATGGCTGGCAGCGAGCCCCAGCAATGGGGGTTGGCGTGGCGCACAGGCAGGCAGCAACATCCCCATCGCGCAAACGCTTTAACCCCACATCCTGGTCTTCGACGACAAGGTCAACCAGCACACCGTGCTGCTGGCAACTGGCGGCTATTGTTTTCGCCCACCAGGTAGCCAAACTGTCGGCGTTGATGGCAATGCGCAGACGCGGTGCTGCATCATCCAGGGTGGGCAGGGCGCCGCTCAGGTCGCGCTCCAGCAACTGCACCTGCTGATAATGAGTCAACAGGCGTTGGCCAGCAGGCGTGGGCGCCAGGTGCGGATGTCGAACCAGCACGGGTTGGCCAATACGCACCTCAAGCGCCTTGATGCGCTGTGAAATGGCCGACTGGGACAGGCCAATCAAGTCTCCAGCCCGTTCAAAGCCGCCGCACTCGACCACGCTCGCCAGTGCTTGCAATAGCTTGTAATCCAGCATGACGTGCCTCGCAATGTCGTTATTAGAAAAATTAATGCAGCATTAGCATGATGATTTTTTAATATGAAGACCAGCCGCTATGCTGCTGTCAATTTGAATCAATAGCACAGGAGTGAGGCGTACCATGTGGGAAAGTTACCTGACAGGGCTGTTCGTTTGCGGTGGCATCATCATGGCGATTGGTGCTCAGAATGCCTATGTGTTGGGGCTGGCCATCCGCCGTGAACATCATTGGTGGTCAGCCGGCATGTGTATCAGCGCAGATATCGTGCTGCTGACAGCGGGTATGTTCGGTGTCAGCGCGGTCTTACTGACCATGCCCAGTGCCATGGAAGCCCTGCGCTGGGTCGGCGTGGTGTTCTTGAGCTATCTGGCGGCCATGGCCTTTATACGTACGGCCACGGGGCGCCAGGGTTTGAAGGCTGCAGCGGAAAAAAGCCGCAGCCTGGTTCAGGTGCTGTTGGCGACACTGGCGGTCACGGTGCTTAACCCTCAGGTCTATCTGGATACCCTGCTGCTGATCCCTGCCATTGGCGCCCAGCAAAGCAGTGCCTCCACATTTGTGGCAGGGGCTGCAACCGCTTCTGTGGGCTGGTTCAGCCTGCTAGCCTGGGGAGGCGCCAGGCTGTCGCCCTGGCTGTCACGCCCCAGGGTGTGGCGCAGTATCGATGGTCTGATAGGCGCCATGATGGCGGCTGTCGCCATTCAACTGGCGCTGGGTAGTGCCTTTCTGAACTGATCAAGGCGTTGGGACGCGTTCAAAGTAAGCCTTGGTAGCTGCGACGACGGTGTTGATATCTTCGTCGCTGATATCCCGGTGAGTAACCAGTCGGGTCGTATCCTGGCTGTAAAGGGGTTCAATCAGAATCGCGTGTTGTTTGAACCACGCGGTCAAGGCATCCAGATGATCAGCGGGAAAGCGTACAAACAGCATATTGGTAGCCTTTGACGCTATTTCGACCTCAGGGAGTTCCGCCAATGCATCTGCCAGCGCCGTGGCCCGACGATGGTCCTCGGCCAGTGAGTCAACATGATGCTCAAGCGCATGCAGGCAGGCGGCGGCGACCACGCCTGACTGGCGCATGCCGCCGCCAACCATCTTACGCCAGCGGCGGGCGCGATCAATCAAAGCGTCAGAGCCTACCAGCGCTGAACCGATAGGTGCCCCCAGCCCCTTGGAAAAACACAGCGAAACGCTATCAAATGGCTGGCAAAGCTGTTGGATGGGCGTTTGGCTGGCCACGGCGGCATTGAACAGGCGAGCACCGTCGAGATGTGTCGAGAGGCCATGCAGGCGAGCCAGATCAGTGGCCTGGTGGACGTAATCTGCAGGCAGAATCTTGCCGCTGATGGTGTTCTCAAGTGCCAGCAAGCGCGTGCGGGCAAAATGGAAATCATCTGCTTTTACCGCTGTGCTGATCTTTTCCAGCGGCAGGCTACCATCGGCGGCATTATCAATGGGCTGTGGCTGGATACTGCCCAGCACCGCTGCGCCGCCGGCTTCGTAGCGGTAGGTGTGAGCCGATTGACCGACAATATATTCGTCACCGCGCTCGCAGTGAGCCATCAGCGCTACCAGATTGCTTTGGGTGCCGGTAGGGAACAGCAGCGCCGCTTCTTTGCCTGTCTCTTGCGCAAGACGCTGCTGAAAGGCGTTAACAGTTGGATCATCACCCCATACATCGTCGCCCACTGGCGCATTTTGCATGGCAGCATACATGGTGGGGGTGGGGCGGGTAACGGTGTCACTACGCAGGTCAATCATCTAGGCTCCTGATCACGTCATGGTGTACATGGTGTTTATATTGAAAACACGACTGACAATAGGCGATGGACAGCCATGCGAAAACTGATTAGAAAAGTTACTTGAGAAATGCCTGCTTGAGAATCACCCGGTCAGTAAAAACCTGCCAGCACAAACTGAAACGCCGGACGGGTGTCCGGCGTGGGTATTATTTTAAAAGGCAAACGCCATTATGCGTCGAAATGGCGTATCCAGGCATTGGCCAATGCTGTTTGACATTCAGCCTGACGTAACCAGGCGCGTAAAACTTCGGTATCGAACGTCGGGCAGCTGATCAGGGTTGTCATAATGTAACTCCTTCAGAGGGTGTCCTGATCAGTATAGACGTTATTTGTTGCGTTGCAGCATGTTAATTACCTAATGTTTGTTGTGACACCAGAACCATTAGGTAAGAACCATAAAAAAACGCCCCCGAAGGGGCGTTCCTGTTACTGACGTTTATACAACAAGGCTTTGAATGCCCTGCTGATCAGCCCGCCATTAATCAATCTGCGGTAGCAGTGATTCAATAGTAGACTTGGCATCGCCATAGAACATCCGCGTGTTGTCCTTGAAGAACAGCGGGTTTTCGATGCCTGAGTAGCCAGTACCCTGACCACGCTTGCAGACAAACACCTGCTTGGCATTCCAGACTTCAAGTACCGGCATACCTGCAATTGGGCTGTTCGGGTCGTCCTGGGCGGCTGGGTTAACGATATCGTTGGAGCCAATCACGATCACGACATCGGTGGAGGAGAGGTCATCATTGATTTCGTCCATTTCCAGTACGATATCGTAAGGCACCTTGGCTTCTGCCAGCAGTACGTTCATATGCCCCGGTAAACGCCCAGCGACGGGGTGAATGCCAAAGCGCACTTCTTTACCCGCCGCGCGCAGCTTGCGGGTCAGTTCATTCACTGCATTCTGGGCCTGGGCCACTGCCATGCCGTAACCTGGTACGATAACCACGCTGTCAGCATCGTTAAGGGCCGCCGCCACACCGGCGGCATCGATAGCGATCTGCTCGCCTTCGATTTCCGCTGCTGGGCCACTGGGGCCACCAAAGCCACCCAGGATGACGCTGATAAAACTGCGGTTCATGGCCTTGCACATGATGTAGCTCAGGATCGCACCAGAGCTGCCCACCAGCGCACCCACCACAATCAGCAGGTCATTACCAAGGCTGAAGCCGATGGCCGCTGCTGCCCAACCGGAATAGCTGTTCAGCATGGACACCACGACCGGCATATCAGCACCGCCGATACCCATGATCAGGTGGTAGCCAATAAACAGCGCCAGCAGCGTCAGCAGGATTAGGGTCCAACTACCCGCGCCGCCCAGATAGGCAAACATCAGTACCAGAGAGCCGATGGCCGCCGCTGCGTTCAGCATATGCCCGCCCGGCAACTTCTTGGCGGCGGTATCTACTTTGCCTGCGAGCTTGCCATAGGCAATGATCGACCCGGTAAAGGTGACAGCACCAATCCAGATGCCCAGCACCAGTTCGACCCGTAGAATGGTAATTTCGACCGAGGATTTCTTGGCGATAAGCTGACCGAAAGACGACAGGCCATCGCTAATTCCCTGCGGCAGACCGATGGCAGTGTAACCATCCGCACCAACCGCGCCAAAGACCAGGTTATTGGCTGTGTAGATATCCGCAATGGTGTTGATCATGATATCGGCATTGAAGCCGACAATAATCGCCGCCAACCCGACCAGGCTGTGCATGATCGCCACCAGTTCGGGCATTTGGGTCATCTGCACCCTATTGGCCAGTTGATAGCCGACGGCTGCGCCCAAGGCGATCAGCACGAGGGACGCTGGCCAAAGCCCTTGACCCGGTCCGATCAGCGTGCCGATGACGGCGATTGCCATGCCAGCGGCGCCGTACCAGACAGCGCGCTTAGCGCTTTCCTGCCCAGACAGACCACCCAGCGAGAGGATAAAAGAACTGCCGCGACCACATAGGTCGCAATCGTGAATCCGTATATCATACTGTTATCCCCCGCTTTACGATTTCTGGAACATGGCGAGCATGCGCCGTGTTACGAGGAAACCGCCGAAAATATTGATCGACGCCATAAAGATGCCAGCCGCCGCCAGAACGGTAATCAGCATGCTGGATGAACCAATCTGGATCAGCGCACCCAGGATAACGATGGACGAAATGGCGTTGGTCACGGACATGAGCGGCGTATGTAGCGAATGTGCGACTTTCCAGATCACCTGGAAGCCAATGAAGACCGACAGTACGAAGACTATGAAATGCTGCATGAAGCTGGCAGGCGCCACCAGGCCGACGGCCAGCAACAAGGCTGCTGCCACGGCAATAAGGGTGACCTGCTGCTTGGTCTGGGCCTTGAAGGCAGCAAGTTCAGCCGCTTTTTTCTCTTCTGGCGTGGGCTCTTTTTCCTTGGGCTTGGGTTTGGCGGCAGCAATCGCTTTAACCTTGGGCGGCGGCGGGGGAAGGTGATTTCCCCTGATGGGTGACGGTGGCGCCACGAATGACGTCGTCTTCCATGTTGTGAACCACCACGCCGTCTTTTTCCGGTGTCAGGTCGGCGATCATATGACGGATATTAGTGGCATACAGCAGTGATGACTGTGTTGCCATACGCGATGGGAAATCGGTGTAACCCACGACGATCACGCCGTTGTCAGAGACAACCCGTTCATCGGGCTTGGTCAGGTCACAGTTACCGCCTTTCTCTGCGGCCAGGTCGATGATGACGGAGCCCGGCTTCATGGCCTGAACCATGTCCTCAAGCCACAGTTTGGGGGCAGGGCGGCCGGGGATCAGTGCCGTGGTGATCACGATATCGACATCTGGTGCCTGGGCGCGGAAGCATTCCAGCTGCTTCTCACGGAACTCAGGGCTTGACGGCGCGGCATAGCCACCGGTCTCGGAACCGTCCTGGCTTTCGTCGAAATCGAGGAACAGAAACTCGGCGCCCATGGATTCGATCTGCTCGGAGACTTCTGGGCGTACATCAAAAGCGCGCACCACGGCACCCAGGCTGGTTGCGGTGCCGATGGCCGCAAGCCCTGCAACGCCAGCACCAATAACCAGCACTTTGGCAGGTGGAACCTTACCGGCCGCCGTTACCTGGCCAGTAAAGAAACGCCCAAAGTTATTACCCGCTTCGATCACCGCACGATAACCGGCGATATTGGCCATGGATGACAGGGCATCCATCTTCTGGGCGCGGGAAATCCGCGGCACCATATCCATGGCGATAACGCTGGCGCCCTGGCCTTTGCAGGTTTCCAGCATCGCTTCATTCTGGGCGGGCCAGAAGAAGCTGATCAGAGTTTGCCCTTCGCGCAGGTAATGAGCTTCCTCTTCAGAAGGCTCACGCACCTTGATGACGGTGTCAACCGCATCCCAGAGCGCTTTGGCGCCATCAATGACGTTAACGCCGGCGTCGCGGTAGGCCGCATCATCGAAGCCGGCGGCTTTGCCGGCACCGGCTTCGATGAAGCAGTCGTGTCCAAGCTTTTGGAGTTGCAGAGCGCTATCCGGCGTCAGCGCAACGCGCGCTTCACCGGGAGCAATCTCCTTGGGTGCACCAATCTTCACGTTGGATCTCCCTAATGGCTGTTATTGGTGAGTTACAAATGTAGTTAATAGCTATACCTGACATTGCGATTCGGCACAACTGGCCAATGCAACAATCTGCCTGCTGGCTCCCTGTTTATTGGTAGCCTTTTGCCTGCAGGCGAAACAGTGATGCATAGCGGCCATCACTTTCCAGAAGCGCTTGATGCGTGCCACGCTCAATGATGCGGCCCTGGTCAATCACGATAATCTGTTCGGCGCTTCTTACTGTCGAAAAGCGATGTGAAATCAGGATGGTCATTTTGTCGCGGCTATGCTCCCGAAAGCGCGCAAAGACGGCAGCTTCCGCAGCGGCATCCATTGCGGCTGTCGGCTCATCAAGTACCAGGATATCGGCATTCTCGCGCATATAGGCTCTGGAGAGCGCGACTTTCTGCCACTGACCACCGGACAACTCTTGGCCGTTTTTGAACCAGCGGCCAAGCTGGGTATGATAGCCATTGTCCATGCGGTTGATAAAGTCATCGGCCAGGCCGTGATGCGCCGCTCGCGCCCAGCGCTGTTCATCGCTGAACGCCTGGGTATCGCCGACCCCCAGGTTTTCACCTACCTGTAGCTGATAGCGCTCGAAATCCTGAAAGATTACCCCGATACGCCGTCGCAGTGCGCCGGTTTCCCAGTCGCGCAAGTCGCTGCCATCCAGCAGGACGCGCCCTTGAGTCGGGTGATAAAGGCGAGTCAGCAATTTGATCAAAGTGGTCTTGCCTGAGCCATTTTCACCCACTAGAGCAAGGCTTTCGCCGGGTTTCAAGTGCAGGGAAATATCGTGCAGGACTTCACCACCGCCCGGATAGGCGAAGCTGACTTGCTCAAAGCGCAGGCCATCACCCGGGATGGCGCCAATGGTGACCTCGCCGTTCTCCTGCTCGGTGGGCTGTTCAAGATATTCATACAGGTTGGACAGATAGAGGTTGTCCTCGTACATGCCGCTAATTGAGGTCAAGCAGGCTGATAGCGCGCTTTGGCCCTGCTTGAATACCATCAGGTACATGGTCATCTGCCCCAGGGTCAAGGCGCCGACCACGGTTTCAAGCACGACCCAGCCATAAGCCATATAAAAGGCCAGGGTGCCGATCAGACCAAGCCCGAACCCCCAGGCTTCGCGGCGCAGGGTAAGCAGCCTTTCCTCTTTGAACAGACGAGTGAAAATATCGCGATAGCGCTGCAGAAAAAGTGATTCCAGGCCAAACAGTTTGACCTCTTTGATGCTGTCTTCTCGGGCCAGCACCGTCTCCAGGTACATCTGCATACGTGACTGGGGCGAACGCCAGCGAAACAGGCGAAAGGCATCACCGGAAAACTTGGCCTCAGAGAGAAAAACCGGCAAGGCGCCCGCTATCAGGATCAATAGCGCCCAGGGAGAAAACTGCACCAGCAACACTCCGAAGCTGACCAGCGAAATGGCATTCTGTAGCAAGCTGAAGGTTTTATTGACCAGCCCCAAGGGGCGGGTCGACGCTTCGCGACGGGCGCGGGTAAGCTTGTCGTAAAGCTCGGAATCCTCAAACTGGCTAAGTGACAGCGTACCGGCTTTTTCAAGGATCATGACGTTGACTTTCTGCCCCAGCATTGCCCGTAGCAGCGACTGCTGGGCACTAAGCCCGCGTTGGGCGAGGGTGATCAGCGCAATGATGGCGCCCTCCAAAGCTACCAGCCAGAGCACCGGCGTAATCACCTCCATCAATGAACTGCTGGCCTGATAGGTGTCCATGGCAGCGACCACGCCATCGACAATCAGCTGCCCGATCCAGGTGGCGACGGCAGGCAGTACCCCCGCCACCAGCGTGCACACGGCAAGGCCAATCATCATTTTCGGCGAGGTTTGCCATACCAGAGAGAGCGCTCTGCTGCTGTAGCGGAAAACGCCGAAAAACCCTTGGAAGGGGCGCGGTGGAGCAGGTATCAGGTTGGGTGACATGGCGAAGGAAGCTGCCTATTGAAGCGTTAAAACACTATGATGCGTGAGATACGCCATGAGTACCAGCGACGACAGCCAAATCACGGCCTGTTGTTTGGGAATATAGCGTCCAGGAACATAGCGTTCAGGGATATTCAGTCAGCGTTTTTCCAGAAAGAGGTAGTTATGCAAAGCAGCGATGAAGAGGTGATTCGCCACACCCGTCATTGGGTCAGTGATGTCATTGTGGCCATGAATATTTGCCCGTTTGCCAAGCGGGAACTTGCCCGAGACAGCATCAGGGTAGCAGTGTCCCGGGTTAAAAAGCTGGCGCTGGCGCTTGAAGAACTGATGAAGGAAATCCAGTGGCTGGATGAGCATCCGGCAACGGAAACCACCCTGCTGGTGTTTCCGACTCTGTTTAAGGATTTCGAACACTATCTGGATTTTGTCGAGTTAGCGGACAGCCTGTTGGTGGATCAGGGCTATGAAGGCACCTACCAGCTTGCCAGCTTTCACCCGGATTACTGCTTTGCAGAGGCTGACCCGGATGATGCGTCTAACTATACCAATCGCTCTCCTTACCCCATGGTGCACTTGCTGCGTGAAGCAAGCCTGACTCAGGCGATTGAGTATTACGGTGATACCCAGCAGATTCCTGAAAATAATATTGCTAAAATGAATCAGATTGGCGCTGCCGAAGCCCAACGCCGCCTGGCGGCCTGCTTTGACAATCTGCCGTAATTAGCTTCAAACCATCCCTGGATGTTGCTTACAGCTTCTTGGCTGGCCTACTTCTGCTGGGCCAGCTTTATTTTTCCCCTCATATATTCGCCTTTGCTTATTAACTGTGTTTCAGCTTATAAAACGGTATCAGATTGTTTTTTGAAACATTTGTTCATAAAGTGTGGCGTGTTTAATAGGTCTGCCACCGTGCAAGCGTGTCGGTCGGCCAACGATAAGCAGCGAGCCTCAAGCAGATAACACGCTGAATAACGCCAGTTTCCAAGGGGTGGGGTAATCATATGTCGGTTCAAGGTAATTCGCGGTTTGCGTTCAGTTTGCAGACCAAAATCGTTTTTCTGGTGTTGTTTCCCATGCTGGTATTAGCCTGTGTGCTGTCAGTGCTGGAAGCCAGAAACTCTGCTGGGCGTATTCAGGAAACACTGGATGAGCAGCGTGAACTGCTCGTCAAAGAGCGTGAGCAGACGGTACGTTACCTGATCGAATCGGCGCGCAATGCCATCTTGCCGCTGGTAGAAGATACCCGCTTGAGCGAACGGATCGCCAAGCAGCGTGCCCAGCAGATTTTGCAGAACTTCCGTTTCGGCGATGAAAACTATGTTTTTGCCTTTGAGTTTGATGGTACGGCTATCGCTTTGGCGGCAGCGCCTGACCGGGTCGGAACAAGCATGTCGGGTATGACTGATAGCAATGGTAATGCCTTTGTGGATGACCTGATTGAACGGGCGCGTAGCGGCAATCAGCAGTTCTATGATTATCAATGGATCAACCCTGCCACGGGCGAAACTGAGGCCAAGCATTCCATGGCTGTAAAGATTCCAGAGTGGGACTGGATGATAGGCACAGGGATCTACCTGAGTGATATTGATGCCGGGTTGGCACAGGTTGAAGTACTGGCGTGGCAGGAATTCAAGCAGGATCTGTTGATCAAGGCCGGGGTCACCTTGCTGATCCTGATAGGCGTTGGCTTTGTGGCGGCCTACCTAGTGCATCGCGCCCTGCGTCCGGTGCGCCGTGCAGCAGCGGCAATGCACGGTGTGGCAACCGGTGAGGCAGACCTGACTCAGCGGCTGGCCGTGGAAACCAATGATGAAGTGGGCAATCTGGCGCGCCAGTTCAATGCCTTTGTCGAGCGTATGCAAAACACCCTGCGCGATGTCCACTCGACGTCACGCACGGTATTAACAGCCTCATTGGAGATTAACAACGGCACCAATGAGCTGGCGACACGCACGGAGCAGTCAGCGGCTAATCTGCAGCAAACCTCCTCTTCGATGGAGGAAATCACCTCGACTGTTCAACATACTACGCAATCAGCCGAGCAGGCCTCGCAGCTGTCGCAGAGTGCGCTGGAGGTTGCCCGCCAGGGCGGAGACGCCATGCAGCGAGTTGAAAGCACCATGGGGACGATCAACGATTCAGCAACGCAGATTGGTGACATCATCACCATGATCGACTCAATTGCCTTTCAGACCAATATTCTCGCCTTGAATGCCTCTGTCGAGGCGGCACGGGCAGGCGAGCACGGGCGAGGTTTTGCGGTAGTGGCCGAAGAGGTCAGAAAGCTGGCCAGTCGTTCAAGCGATGCCGCCAGTGAAATTCGCACCCTGATTGACAGCTCTATGAAGCACACTAAGGAAGGCAGTGCGCTGGTGCGTGATGCCGGTGCCACCATGCAGGACATCATGCAGAGTGTGACTCGGGTGACGGATGTTATTGCTGAGATCAGCGCCGGTGCCAGAGAGCAGAATGCCGGCATTGGTGAAATCAACACCGCAGTGGCAGAAATGGATTCCATGACGCAGCAGAATGCGTCCATGGTTCAGGAGAGCGCCTTGGCTGCCCAAAAGCTGCGTGAAGGCGCCGAACACCTGTCGCATCTGCTGGATTCGTTCGTATTGGGAGATACGCCAGCGGCACCCGAACAACGCCAGGCGTCATTGCCCGCGGGGGCGTCGAGAGTTGCTAGCCCTGCTGCACCATCCAACCGCCGTCCAATCCGTGATGAAGACAACTGGGAAACCTTCTAGGAAGAGTAAAGTTCCTGGGATGGTGAAGAGCCGTTAAGTGAAGCAAGCCGTTCAATATGAGCGGCTTGCTTTTCAATGCCTGAGTACATCAGCGCTGAGCCATCTGAGTGTCATTGTTGCAATTGAGGTAAGTAGATTCGGCCAGAAACGCAGGATCAGGATAGTAAGCAAAGACGTACTGCTCTTCCTTGATGCTATCGATCAACGAGTAGGTCACGTCGGTACGCACTGCCGGACAGCCATGGCTTCTGCCTAAACGGCCTGTCTGAGTAATGAAGTCTTCACTGACGTAATCAGCGCCATGAATCACAATGGCACGTTCATAGGCCAGGTCATTGACCGTGGGCTCCAGCCCTTCCAGGCGTAATGAGTAACCATTGCTGCCGTAATAGCTGTTCATGGTGCGAAACAGCCCCAGGCTAGACTGATGGCTGTCTGGGGTGTTGGAAAACACTTCAGCCAGCGCATCGCCAGAGCCTTGGCCGTGGGAAACGAGCTCTTCGAACAACAATTCATGCTGTTTGAGATCAAACACCCACATACGCGGCTCGGAAGAAGGAAGTGAGTAGTCAATCACTGCCAGACGCTCTGCATCCGGGTCGGCACAGCTGAGTGCCTGTGCGGCCATTCGCAAGGCGTCAGGGGATGCCTGGGGCGCGAGTTGCTTGAGTTGATGATGAAGCGGTGACGTGCCGGGAGGCGGGGTAGTGGCGCTGTTGGCGAAGAAATTAGCAGCGTGAACTGGTATGGTCGATAAGGTGAGAGGTAAGCTGACCAGCAATGCTGCTATCTTGAATGTAAGCATCATTTTAAAGTCCCATATTTGTGAATCCAGGTCTGTGAATTCGGGTTGATGAATTCAGCAAACCCAACCTGCTAGAGCGTAAAGGGAAAGCTAAGGAAAACCGCTTAGGATAATAACGCAAGGAGGGGCGATGAACGAGAAAAGATCCATACAACATTGGGTGGGAACCAGGCGTCGATGGCCGCTGGGTGTTGTTCTGAGCGTCTCTCTTGGCGCCATGCTGCCTGCCATGGCGGCTGAAAACGACACTGTGATGTTCGCCTTTGCCGACTCACTGTTACTGGAGCCTGCGCCCCAAAGTACACAAGCTCGGGTGGCGGGCGAGTCGGCAATACGTGCTGCCCTGACGCAAATCAGCACTGACAATCCAGGGCTGGCGAATGAGCAGCTACAGGCCCTCTATGAGCAAGTGGACAATGCGTTTGTGTGGCAAAGCGAACGCCGCGTTAATGCTCTGGTGGAGGCACTCAGAGAGCTGACAAAAGATGGTTTGACAGTAGAGGACTATGCCACTGATGGGTTGCTGTCTGACATATCAGGCCAGTCGTTCGGCTGATGCCGCGGGTAAAGCGGATTTTGATCTCAATGCCACACGTCAATTACTTAACGCTCTGGCCCATCTTCAAAATGGTAAAACGGATCCTCGCCGCTTGATGCCAGGTTGGGATGGGCCTGAACAACGTGCTTTACCGATGGCAGACATTGCTCAACGTCTTCTTGCTGATGATGTGGCGGGTGCCTTTGAGCGTGTTCGCCCCAAGCAGGCGCATTATCAACAGTTGCGCCAGGCGCTGGCTGAATATCGTGCCATGGAGCAGGCCAGTGTGGCCTTTTTCCCCGCACGCGATGAAGCGCTACGTCAGGGGGGCGTCATGCGGATGTGATGATACTGCGCCAACGGCTAACCTACTGGGGGCAACCGGG
>NZ_JABFHI010000004.1 GCF_013112225.1 Vreelandella azerica
TCGGCGGTATAGCATCCCGGTAGAACGGCTACAGCGCTTTAATCCTGATGTTAACCCCCAACGTTTATTAGTTGGCCAACAGCTGCTCATTCCCCTGCAACAGGAACGCGCGCCTTCGGCTGGCCCCTATCGCTACCAGATTCGCGCAGGTGACACCTTCGCTGGCATCGCGCGCCATTTTGGTGCCCGCACCCAGGATTTGATCAACGCCAACCCTGGTGTCACCCCCACCGCCCTGCGAATTGGCCAACTGGTCAATGTGCCGCTTTCCGGCGCTGCCAATCGCCCGCAACCAACCTCCAACAACACAACAGCTAGCCGACCGCCGCCTACTGGCAACCTGCCCACATCCGCACGCCGCTGGCCCTGGCCATTGGACGACTACCGGATTGTGCGGCGTTTCGGGCCAGATGAGCGTGGCACTCTGCAGCCCATGTTACTGGCCACCCAGGCAGGCGCTCAGGCAACTGCCGTTGCCTCAGGGGATGTACGTTTTGCGGGCAGCATGCGACAGCTTGGTCAGGTCGTTATCGTTCACCATCCGGACAACCTGCAAAGCGTCTACGCCCTGTGCTCGGAATTACTGGTCGAAGAAGACACCCAGGTGGCCCGTGGCGATGCTTTATGTGAGGTAGGGCTAAACCGTAACGGGCGCCATGACTTGCTGTTTGACCTGCGCCAGGGCGGCAACCCTATCGACCCTCGCCGGGTACTGAAGTAAGCGTAAGCGTTGCCTCAGCCGCGATAATAACCGGGGGTGATAAACGGCATTTTTGTCACGACCATCGGCTGGTGTTTGCCACGTACCAGGGCAAATACCCGGGAACCTGGGCTTTCCCACTCGCGCTCCACATAGCCCATGGCGATCGGCTTGCCGACGCTGGGTCCAAACCCGCCGGATGTCACTACACCCAACTCGTTACCATCTGCATCGACCAATAAGGCACCTTCCCGCACCGGTGCTTTACCTTCTGCCACTAGGCCAACCCGCTTGCGCGTATGGTCTTTAGCGTCTACCTGATGCAGCACCAGATCAGCCCCTGGAAAACCAGCAGCACGATCACCGCCAAAACGGCGCGGCTTGCTGATAGCCCAAATTAGGCTTGCTTCAACCGGCGTTGTCTGGGTATCCATATCATGGCCATAAAGGCATAGGCCCGCTTCAAGGCGCAGTGAATCCCGCGCGCCCAGGCCAATGGCCTCTACTTCCGGTTCGGCCAGAAGGCGCCGTGCAAAGGCTTCTGCGGCATGCCCTGCTACCGAGATTTCAAAGCCATCCTCACCGGTATAACCACTGCGGCTCACCCAGATCTCCTCGCCTGCCAGCCCGTCACCTTCTTTCAGAGTGAAACGTTGATGCTGCATGAACACCAACGCACAGGCTTCAGGACAAAGACGCGCCATCACATCCTTCGCCTGCGGCCCTTGTAGCGCCAGCAAGGCACGCTCTTCCAGATAGACAATCTCCTGCTGGTCGCCAAGATTAACCCTCAGATGAGCAAGATCCTGCTCCTTGCATGCGGCGTTCACCACCAGATAAAAATGATCCCCTGCATTAACGATCATCAGGTCATCCAAGATGCCGCCTTCAGTGCTGGTGAACAGACCATAGCGTTGCGCTCCTTCTGTCAAACCAAGGATATCCACCGGCATCAAGGTCTCCAACGCAAGCGCCGTCTGTTCACCGCTAACAGTTATCTGCCCCATGTGGGACACATCGAAGAGCCCGCATTTTGCTCGGGTATGCTCATGCTCTTTCTTGACGCCCAACGGATACTGTACCGGCATGTCGTAGCCAGCAAAGGGCACCATTTTCGCACCCAGTTCCAGATGAAGATCATGCAGCGGGGTCTTTTTCAGCTCGTTCATTCAATTTTCCTCCTGGCTTAAAAAAACCCGGGAAGACACTCAAGGTGGCTTCCCGGCTTTTATTACCTATTTACCCTGCGGCGCTCCGGCGCCGCACAAGGTTCACTCAGTTTCAGGTGAGTGTTCACGCATGAACACTCACCCTTACCTTATGATTTCTTGTCGTGATCCAGCTCTTCGCCCGGCAGAATATCCTTGCCGTCAAAATAGTCACGGGTCAGCTTGAACACGACCGGCGACAGCAGCGCCAGGGCAATCAGGTTGGGAATTGCCATCATCGCATTAAAGGTATCAGCCATCAGCCAGATAAAGCCCAGGTTTGCCATGGCGCCAAGCGGAATCGCCAGCACGAACAATACCCGATAGAGCATGATGGAACGCGTACCAAACAGGAACTGGAAGCATTTTTCGCCGTAGAAGGACCAACCAATAATGGTCGTAAAGGCAAATACCGCCAGCGCAATCGACACGATCTGGTTACCCCAGCCCGGCAAGGCCGCATCAAATGACAAGGCCGTCAGTGAAGCACCGGCCTCACCATCCACCCAGACCGTTGAGGTCAGGATCACCAGTGCCGTGATGGTGCACACGATAATGGTATCGATAAAGGTGCCTAGCATGGCAATCAAGCCCTGACGAACAGGGTTCTTAGTCTTGGCGGACGCGTGCGCAATCGGGGCACTACCCAGACCGGCTTCGTTAGAGAAGATACCACGGGCTACACCAAAGCGAATGGCGGCCATCACCGCCGCACCGGCAAAACCACCCATGGCAGCATGCGGGTTGAAGGCGTAGTAGAAAATCATGCTGAAGGCTTCACCAATTTCACCTGCATTGATGATTAACACCAGAATACCCGAAAGTACATAGGCAATCCCCATGATCGGCACCAACTTGCCGGCCACTTTACCGATACGCTTGATACCGCCCAGAATGACCGCGCCTGAAAGCGCCATGATCACAATACCGGTCAACCAGGCAGGAATACCGAAGGTCGAATTCATCGCATCGGCGACCGAATTTGACTGAACGGTATTACCGATACCAAAGGCAGCTACGGCCCCGAAGAAAGCGAAAGCGCCGCCCAGCCATAACCATTTACGCCCCAAGCCATTTTTGATGTAGAACATCGGTCCGCCCACGTGAAAACCCGTGCTGTCTGTCTCTCGATAGCGCACCGCCAGTACGGCTTCAGCAAACTTGGTGGCCATGCCTACCAAGGCAGTAATCCACATCCAGAACACGGCGCCTGGGCCGCCCAGGGCAATCGCCGTGGCGACACCGGCAATATTACCCGTGCCTATGGTCGCCGAAAGAGCCGTCATCAAGGCATTGAAAGGCGAAATCTCGCCGTCATCATCGGTCTTGGTTTTACCATCAGGGGTATGTTTGGCATCACGCCCTTGCCACATCAGCTTGAAGCCCTCACCCAGCTTTCTGATCGGCATCAGTTTCAGGCCAATCTGCAGGTAAAGACCTACCCCTAATAATAAAATGAGCATCAAGGGTCCCCATACGACCCCGTTGATTGACCCAAAAATACTGGTCAGCATTTCCATTGTTTTTCTCCTGGAACCCTTTGCGATTGGTCTGCACAGCCGTCATACAGCGGCTGATGCAACGATTGGTATTGTAAGATGGCCATTGGCCACACATCGGCTTTTCAACAGCTGACCGAGACATTGGTACGCTTGAACCCCTTATCATCTGAATAACTCAGGATGACAGCGGCCAAGGTCGTACATTGCCCTATGTCCCGTTGCAGTATTGTCAAGAGGCGAATTTTATCAAGCCATTATTCCAACGCAATACGGTATTTTTATAGTGAGTGGATAGCATTTTAAACAGCATTATCAGAAAAACTGACTATATTTTCTGTCAGATCCAGTAATACCACCGCTATAAACTAAAACATGTCGTCCGTGCTGCAAAGGGCTAACAAGAAATTTGTTTCCTTTCGGAAACACGGTAATATGTGCTGATTACAGCAACTCACCACCTCCGAGGTGACGAGTGGAACCTGTCACGCAAGCCCATCAGGACAAGCATTGCCTCCCGGGTGGCTAATGGCAAGGTTCAACCAAAGCGCCCGTTTTTGATCCACATTCAATACAGGAAATATCATGAGCCAAGTTCCCGCGAATCTACATTACGCTCCTAGCCACGAATGGGTGCTAGACAACCAGGATGGTACCGTCACTATCGGCATTACCGACCACGCTCAGGAAGCTCTTGGAGACGTCGTTTTTGTTGAATTGCCCGAAGTCGGCAATACGCTGAGCAAAGGCGAAGAATTTGGGGTGATTGAATCCGTCAAGGCCGCCTCTGATCTCTATGCTCCTGTGAACGGCAAAGTGATTGAAGTCAACGAAGAGCTCGAAGACTCGCCTGAAACCGTCAACGAATCGCCCTATGAAAATGGTTGGATCATGAAAGTCCGCCTGGACAGCAGCATTGATGACCTGCTGGACGCCGAGGCCTATCAGGCATCGATTGACGCTGACGCCTGAGTCATCGCCCATGCTGTCTTCCGCTGCCCGCCAACCCTTGGCGGGCAGTTCTGTTAACACTGCCTGGCCTTCTTTAACGTCTGGATCTCGCACAATGTCTCCACAATCTATTGAAATGCGGCCTTTTGCGGCACGCAGATTGGCACAACTGGCTAATCACGACGCCTTTATCAAACGTCATAACGGCTCTGACGCCGTTGATACCCAGCGCATGCTGGACGCGCTGGACGTGCCCTCCATGGAAGTGCTCATTCAACAAACCGTGCCTGATGATATCCGTCTGGGACGTGAGCTGGATCTGGACGACCCTCGCAGTGAAGCGGAAGCACTTGATTACCTGGCCCAGCTGGCGCGCCAGAACCGCGTGGCCAAAAACTTTATCGGCCAGGGTTACTACGGCACTCAGATGCCCGCGGTTATTCAACGCAACGTGCTGGAAAATCCGGGCTGGTATACCGCCTACACGCCCTATCAGCCAGAAATTTCCCAGGGGCGTCTGGAAGGCCTGCTCAATTTCCAGCAGGTCATCATGGACCTCACCGGCATGGAGCTGGCCAACGCATCCCTGCTTGATGAAGCCACCGCTGCTGCTGAAGCCATGGCGCTTTGCAAGCGTGCCAACAAGAAGAGTAAATCCAATGCTTTCTTTGTGGCTGAAGACGTATTTCCGCAGACCCTGGATGTCCTCAAGACTCGCGCCCAGTACTTCGGCTTTGAACTGATTGTTGCCCCGGCTGACGCGCTGGAGCATCACGAGGTTTTTGGCGCCCTGCTGCAATATCCCGGCGAAAGCGGCCAGGTGAATGATCTGGCATCGCTGCTGGCCAACGCCCGGCAAAAGCAGGTGATGACCTGTGTCGCCACTGACCTTCTGAGCCTGGTGCTGCTAAAAGAACCCGGCGCCCTGGGTGCCGATATCGTGGTGGGTAATTCACAGCGCTTTGGGGTTCCCATGGGCTTTGGCGGCCCGCATGCGGCTTTCTTTGCTACCTCAGACAAGCTCAAGCGTTCAATTCCAGGGCGCATCATTGGTGTTTCCCGGGATAGCCACGGCAAGACGGCGCTGCGTATGGCCATGCAGACCCGCGAGCAGCATATCCGCCGCGAAAAAGCCACCTCCAATATCTGTACTGCCCAGGCACTGCTGGCCAACATCGCCGGGTTCTATGCCACCTATCATGGCGCTGAGGGCTTACGCACCATTGCCAACCGCGTGCAGCGCCTGACCACGATTCTGGCCCTCGGCTTGCAGCAGGCGGGCACCACTCTTGCCCACGACAGCTGGTTTGATACCCTGCGGCTGACCGATGTGGACAAGGGCAAGATTCACGGCCGTGCCATGACCCATGACGTCAACCTGCGCTATTTCGCCAACGGCGATGTGGGCATCAGCTTAGACGAGACCACCAGCGCTCATGATGTGGCCATGCTGTTCGATATCATTCTGGGCGACGAACATCAGCTATCCATCTCAGCGCTTGATGACCAGATTATCAGCAAGGGAATCACCGGCATACCGGCCAGCTGCCAGCGGGAAACCGATTTCCTGACCCACCCAACCTTCAAGCGCTACCGCAGCGAAACCGAGATGCTGCGCTACCTGAAGCGTCTGGAAAACAAGGATCTGTCCCTGGCGCATGCCATGATCCCGCTGGGCTCCTGCACCATGAAGCTCAACGCCACCAGTGAGATGATTCCTGTTTCCTGGCCGGCCTTTGCCAACCTGCACCCCTTTGCCCCACGGGAACAGGTATCCGGCTATCATCAGATGATTGATGAACTGGCGTCATTTCTGGTCGAAATCACCGGTTACGATCATATCTCCATGCAGCCCAATTCCGGTGCTCAGGGTGAATACGCTGGCCTGCTGGCCATTCGCCGCTATCAGGCGGCTCAGGGTGAAGCCCACCGTGATGTGTGCCTGATCCCCAGCTCTGCCCACGGCACAAACCCGGCGTCTGCCGCCATGCTGGGCATGCAGGTCGTGGTGGTGGAATGTGATACGGATGGCAATATCGACCTGGATGACCTGACCCAAAAGGCCGAAAAGCACAGCGACAGACTGGCAGCGGTGATGATCACCTACCCGTCTACCCACGGCGTATTTGAATCCCACGTCCGCGCAGTGTGTGAAGTCGTACACCGTCACGGCGGCCAGGTATACGTGGACGGTGCTAACATGAACGCTCAGGTGGGTATTACACGCCCCGGTGATTTCGGTGGCGATGTCTCGCACCTCAACCTGCACAAGACCTTCTGCATTCCGCATGGCGGCGGCGGCCCGGGCATGGGGCCAATTGGCGTCAAGGCGCACTTGGCACCCTATGTGGCCAACCACTCGGTCACACCGATTGACGGTATCGACAGGGACAGCGGCGCCGTTGCAGCAGCTGCGTTTGGCAGCGCCTCCATCCTGCCGATCTCCTGGGCCTACATCAAGATGATGGGCGCTCGTGGGTTGCGTGAAGCCACCGAGCTTGCAATTCTCAATGCCAACTACATCGCCAAGCGTCTGGAAGACAGCTTCCCGGTGCTGTATCGCGGTGAAAACGGCACCGTAGCCCATGAGTGCATCATTGATATCCGCCCGCTCAAGGCCGCTTCCGGAATCAGTGAAGAAGATATCGCCAAGCGTCTGATGGATTACGGCTTCCATGCCCCCACCATGTCATTCCCGGTGCCCGGCACCCTGATGATTGAGCCTACTGAGTCTGAGTCGCTGTATGAAATCGATCGCTTCTGCGATGCAATGATCGCCATTCGCGATGAAATTGCCAGGGTAGAGCGTGGCGAATGGACGCTGGAAGATAACCCCCTGGTCAATGCGCCACACACTATGGCCGACATCATGGCAAATGACTGGCAACGCGCCTATGACCGTGAAATCGGCGCCTTCCCGACTGAAGCCGTCAAGGCTGCCAAATACTGGCCTACCGTCAACCGCGTGGATAACGTCTTTGGCGACCGCCAGCTGATCTGTACCTGCCCGAGTATTGATGAGTATCGCGACCCGACCTAACAAGGCCTGAATAGTCGTACTCTACTCACTGCGCCCTCTACGCCAAGGCTACCCAGCCAGGCTATGAGGGCGTTTTCTCGATAAGACGCTGTTCTGTAAAGCCATTCAGAAGCTTCTCATAGCGTTTAGGTAAAGGCGCGCCTGCTCGATAGACGCAGTACAGCACCTCGTCCACGCTCTGGCTCAGCGCCAATTCCTTGACCTGGCGTTGCCAGGGCGATGTTTCCAGCACCAGCCGAGAGACCACGGTAAACCCCAGGCCGCGCGCCACGGCATCCAATACCATGGCAACTTCATTGGTGAACCCCTGGTGGCGGAAATGGCTCATCGAGCGAAAATCGTCCGCATAGTTGGCCTTCAACAAAGCGTTAGCATGGTTGATGCCATCGTAATAGTTGATAAAGCCAATCCCCATCAGATCGCTGAGGGTATTGCCCGCGAAATCGGCGGGAACCACCAGGCACAAGGGTTCCTGGTGCCATTTCTCACACACCAGATCAGGATGCTTGATCGCTTCCGTGACAATGCCGATATCATATCGGCCGCTGAGCAGATCCGCGCTGATCTCATGGTTAAAGGCAAAGCTGTAGTTCACAATCAGATTAGGCTGCATCTGCTGCTGGCCCAGGATGTAGGGGTACAACATCAGGCCCACGCTGCCGGGTGAGGCGATCCGGCATTCGCCGCTATCGAGCAGGTCATCATCCAGCCCATGGCGAAACTGCTCATGCTCAGCAAACAGCTTCAGAGCGTAGTCATAGGCCCGTCGACCGGCCTCAGTCAGGATGATTCGTCGCCCCTGGCGCTCAATCAATGCCTTGCCCAGGTAGGTTTCCAGTTTGCGGATATGCTGGCTCACTCCAGGCTGGGTCATCTCCAGCCGTTGTGCCGTACGCGTAAAACTGCCTGTCTCTACCAGGGTGATATAGGTTCGAAAGTACTGCGCATTAAACATAGCAAGCAGCCAACAGTGAAAATCTAATTATTTTAACATATTCATCCAGTTGCCCTCTGCCTCTGCCATCAGGCAACCCACATGCTAATATGGCGCACCTTGACGAAGACACAATGGAACCCGATCTATGAACAGCCCGCTTCAGTCGCGCCCGACGCTCTCCACGATCATTTCCCCGGAAGGTAGCCTGGAAGTGCTGTCCCAGCACGAGGTCAACCGCTTGCACTGCACCTCGAAGACGGGCTTGCATGACTTGCTGCGCCGCTGTGCCCTGGCCGTTCTCAATTGTGGTAACCCCACCGACGACAGCCTGGCCTTGATGGAAGCCTACAAGGATTTCGATATTGAGGTTCTCCAGCAGGATCGCGGCATCCGCCTCAAGCTGACCAATGCTCCGGCTGACGCCTTTGTTGACGGACGGATGATCCGCGGTATCCGCGAACATCTTTCCGCCATCATTCGCGATATTGTCTACGTCTATAACGAAATTCAGCAGCACCACCGCTTTGACCTGACCACGGGGAAGGCACCACCAATGCGGTGTTTCATATCCTGCGCAAGGCGGGCACCCTGCAGCCCGGACGGGACCCCAGCCTGGTAGTGTGCTGGGGCGGGCATTCCATTTCCCGTGAAGAGTATGAGTACACCAAGGATGTTGGCTACCACCTGGGGCTGCGGGACCTGGATATCTGCACCGGCTGTGGCCCAGGTGCCATGAAAGGGCCAATGAAGGGCGCCAACGTCGCCCATGCCAAGCAGCGCCGCCATAATGGCCGTTACTTGGGCATTTCAGAACCGGGCATCATTGCCGCAGAGGCCCCCAACCCGATTGTCAACGAACTGGTAGTGATGCCGGATATTGAAAAGCGTCTGGAAGCCTTTGTACGCCTGGGTCACGGCATCATCGTCTTCCCCGGCGGGGTAGGTACCGCCGAAGAGATTCTTTACCTACTGGGTATTCTGCTCCACCCCGACAACTGCGAAACGCCCTTCCCGCTGATATTCACCGGCCCTGCCGACTCAGCCGAGTACTTTGCCAGGATTGACGAATTTCTTGTCTACACTTTAGGAGAAGACGTTCGCCGCTATTACTCCATCATCACCGGTGATCCGGTGGAAGTCGCGCGCAAGATGCGCCACGGCGTCGATGAGGTAGCGGAGTTCCGCCGTCATCATCAGGATGCTTTCTACTATAACTGGCGTTTGACCATAGCACGGAATTTTCAGGAAACCTTCGAGCCCAGCCATGCTGCCATGCAAGCACTCAGGCTCGACCGCGATCAACCCACTCACGAACTGGCAGCCAACCTGCGACGCGCCTTTTCCGGTATTGTGGCAGGCAACGTCAAAGAAAAAGGTATTCGCGCTATCGAAAAGCACGGCCCCTTCCGCCTGCAGGCAGAGCCCGAACTGATGCGCCGGTTGGATGCCCTGCTAACCTCTTTTGTTGCCCAGGGGCGGATGAAACTGGATGGCCAGGACTACATACCCTGCTATGTTTTAAGTTGAATCACGTTTTAAACTGAACGCTCTGAACGCTATCACTCAACCAGGGAGCAGCATGCTGCGACTCTCCAATACGGTAACAATTGCTGAATGGGAAATTGAGCTTAACCCCATTCGCGCTCAAGGCGCCGGCGGGCAAAACGTCGTCAACAAGGTGGCGTCGGCTATTCACCTGCGCTTTGACATCCAACGCTCAAGCCTGCCGCCGTTCTATAAAGAGCGGCTGCTGGCATTCAATGATCAGCGTATTACCCAGGACGGCGTGATCATTATCAAGGCTCAGCGCTTTCGTACTCAGGAAAAAAACCGCGATGATGCCCTGGAGCGCCTGGCAGAGCTGATTAAAGCGGCTACCCGAGAACAACGTGCTCGCCGTTCCACGCGGCCCACTCGGTCAGCTAAGCGCAAGCGGGTAGACAGCAAGACGCGCAAGGGCAAGACCAAGGCGCTGCGTGGCAAGGTATCGCCTTCAGGGCATTGATTCACTCACTGGAGGCCTAGTGGCTATGGTACAAGGATTTCTGATTCTGCTGGTCTGCCAACTGGCAGGTGAATGGCTGATGGTCTGGTTTGGCTGGCCAATTCCCGGACCGGTGGCGGGCATGCTATTGCTGCTGGCAGGCCTGCTGGCCGTCGGCCGCGTGCCGGACAGCCTGCGCCTGCCCGCGGAAGGCCTGGTTCGCCACCTGTCATTGCTATTTGTACCCGCAGGCGTTGGCCTGATGCTGTTTGCAGACACTCTGGCGCAACACTGGCTGACCATTCTGGCCTCACTGATACTCAGCACCTTTCTCACCCTGGCGTTAACCGGCTGGATGCTACAGGCCTTTGAAAAGCGGCAGCAAAAAGGGAGGAGTAAGGCATGGAACTGACCAGTTTCTGGGTCTACTTCAACGCTCGACCACTATTCTGGATGGTAATCACCCTGGCCGCCTACCTGCTGGCCAGCGCCCTCAACCGCAAAGCGGGCGGTACTGCCCTTTTGCATCCGGTTCTGGTGGCTATGCTGATGATCATAGCGCTGCTGACCCTGAGCAACACCAGCTACAACACTTACTTCGAAGGCGCCCAGTTCATCCATTTTCTGCTTGGCCCGGCCACGGTCGCGCTGGCCGTGCCGCTGTTTGATCACCGCGCCCGTATTCGCCAGATGGTGGTTCCCATCATGCTGGTCTGTTTGAGTGGCAGCCTGACCGCGGTTGTCACTACATTATGGATTGGCCAGCTGTTTGGCGGCAGCGATAAACTTCTGCTCTCGTTGGCCCCCAAATCAGTCACATCTCCGATTGCCATTGGTATTTCCGAACAGATAGGCGGGTTTCCCTCCCTTTCTGCTGGCTTGGCCCTCACCACCGGTATGATCGGCTGCCTGCTGGCGCCGCTGGTCTTTCGCTTACTGAAAATACACTCAGACACATCCAGCGGATTTGCCCTGGGGATGGCCGCCCATGGTTTCGGCACTGCCTACGCCATGCAGCGCAGTACCCTGGCAGGCGCTTTCGCCGGCTTGGCCATGGGCCTGACTGGGGTGTTCAGCTCCATATTGATTCCCCAGATCGTCAAGCTGTTCGGGCTGGGCTGACCTGAAGACACGACAGCGCCGACGCTTCACTGGGAATCAGACAACGCCCTGGCTGCGCAGGTAATCATCGTAGCTGCCACTGAAATCGACAATGCCTTCATCACTCATATCCAACACCCGAGTGGCCAGCGACGAGACAAACTCGCGGTCATGGCTGACAAAGATCAGCGTGCCCGGATAATTTTCCAGCGCCAGGTTAAGCGCCTCAATGGATTCCATATCCAGGTGATTGGTTGGCTCATCCATCAGCAGCACGTTCGGCTGGGTCAGGGTTAGTTTGCCAAACAGCATCCTGCCCTGCTCGCCACCGGAAATCACCTTGACCGACTTTTCAATATCATCGCTGGAAAACAGCATCCGCCCGAGCGCTCCGCGCACCGTCTGCTCGCCGCCCTGGGTCCACTGGGCCATCCACTCGAACAGAGTGGCATCCACGGCAAAGTCATCACCATGCTCCTGGGCAAAGACACCCAGATCAGCGCTATCAGTCCACTTCACCTCTCCGGCATCCGGGTGAAGTTCGCCCGCCAATGTCTTGAGCAGCGTCGTCTTGCCAATGCCGTTGGGGCCAATAATGGCAATGCGCTCACCGGCTTCCACAGTCAGCGAAAGCCGCTTGAACAGCGGCGCTTCACCATAACCTTTACTGATGTTATCGACATTGACCGCGTTGCGATGGATTTTCTTGGCCTGATCAAAACGGATAAAGGGGCTGACCCGGCTGGATGGCTTGATGTCCTCAAGCTTGATCTTGTCAATTTGGCGCGCCCGCGAAGTAGCCTGCTTGGCCTTGGAGGCATTGGCCGAAAAGCGGCTGACAAACTGCTGCAGCTCGGCAATCTGGGCCTTTTTCTTGGCATTATCCGACTGCTGGCGCTCGCGCACGGCAGTGGCGGCGGTCATGTAGTCATCATAGTTGCCCGGAAACAGGGTAATCTCGCCATAATCCAGGTCCGCCATATGAGTACACACACTGTTCAGGAAGTGGCGGTCGTGGGAAATGATGATCATGGTACTGCTACGCGCCTTGAGAATATCCTCAAGCCAGCGGATCGTATTGATATCCAGATGGTTGGTCGGCTCATCCAGCAGCAGTACATCCGGGTCGGAAAACAGCGCCTGGGCGAGCAGAACCCGCAGCTTCCAACCGGGCGACACCTCACTCATCGGGCCAAAATGCTGCTCTAGCGGAATGCCCAGGCCCAGCAGTAACTCACCGGCACGCGGCTCGGCAGTATAGCCATCGAGTTCGGCAAAGCGCACCTCAAGATCCGCCACGGCCATACCGTCTTCTTCGCTCATCTCGGCCAACGAATAAATGCGCTCACGCTCCGCCGCCACCTGCCAAAGCTCGGTATTGCCCATGATGACCGTATCGATCACCCGCTCATTTTCAAACGCAAACTGGTCCTGGCGCAACTTGCCCAGCCGGGTACTGGAATCCACCATCACCTGCCCGGAAGAAGGCTCCAGATCACCCCCAGAATCTTCATGAAGGTGGATTTACCGCAGCCGTTGGCGCCGATAAGCCCGTAGCGATTTCCGTTGTTGAATTTGACAGAGACGTTTTCAAACAGGGGCTTGGCCCCAAACTGCATGGTGATGTTGGCGGTTGCGATCACAAAATGGTCCAATTGAAGTGCAAAAGTTCGCCATTTTACGCGCTATCTGCCCAGCATTCACCCCAACATGGCAGCATTAGCTCTTAAACACACCTTCACTACCGCAACCAACAAAAAGCCCATCACCACAAGCAACTGAAAAAAATCACAAAAGCACTTTCATTTTGAAAGCTGAAACGCTAGTATACGCACCGTCTTGAGGCACTTATCAGCGCTTCAAAACAGGCATCGGAGCGTGGCGCAGCTTGGTAGCGCGTTGCAATGGGGTTGCAAAGGTCGCAGGTTCGAATCCTGTCGCTCCGACCAGAAATTCAAAGGGTTAGCGCTTTAATTTTGCCGTTAGCATGTTCACGGCAAACAAACAGTCCAATGCTAGTCCACGCAAAAGGCCCTCTCAACATGACTTGGCAGTCATACTGAGAGGGCTTTTTGCTTTCTATCAAGTTAACTTCTTTACATAAGCACTAACTCAACTACAGTCGAAGCTCAAGCGATATTGGCAGGTGGTCACTCAGCTCCAGCCAAGCGGGATCATCATGAACCTTGAAGTCGACTACACGTGCAAGCAGTGACTGCGAAGCAAAGAGATAATCGATGTGGTAGGGACGACTGATACGGCGATGCATGAAGAATGTTGGCTGGATTTCTTCTCCTTGCGCTTCTCCCGTGCAACGATGATACAGACTTTCAATACCCAGTGACGCTAGCTGATTCACAACATCGGAATGATTCCACCAGCGATCCCACTCATCCCATCGAGAATTGCTGTTAAAGTCCCCAGCAATTATCAAGGGTGACTCAACAAAGCGTGGCCAATTATCTTGCAGATAACGCCAGAATTGTCCGATGTAGGCAAAGTTTGGTGAGTTCGCTTGCTTCGTCCAAACGCCAAGCACGTTCAACTGGTTACCAAAAGAGCACGGCAGGAAGAGCTCATAGATGCTCGCTGGCCAACTCAAATAGCCAAGCTTTTCAGGTGTCGGTGAGAAGATACCCAACCCTTTGTTTCGGTTGGCACCTGTCCATATGCCACCTGATGACCATTCCCGGTAACCCTCATGTCGAACATGATTCGGGTCTTCACACTCCTGAATCACGTAGACATCAGCATTGAGTTTCTCTAGCTCCAGATACTTTTTTCGGAATGCCCCGTGGCAATTCCAAGTAACGATCCGCATACAGTCCCTTCAGTCTCACGTGGCAGATACAAAACCACTTTATAACACATCCATAAGGTCGCCCCTCTGGCCTTCCCTTTACTCAGGCGTGTCGAGCGCACCTAGTGCCAAACGAAGGTGCTCTGTTGTCAGATGCCCATAGTGATCAATCGTTGTCGCTATGTCACGGTGCCCCATCAACTTCATGACCGTCATCAGATCGGCTCCCGACATGATGAGCTGAGAGGCGAAATTATGCCGTAGCGTATAGAGGTCAAGATCAGGGTCAAGACTGCCAAGCTTTTTGATGATCGGCCACGGTCGGCGGCCCAGCGCCCCGGACGAAAGTCGCCTACCAGTCCTGGGAGATGGAAAAACATAGCCAGTATTGGAACGACCATTCTCGTCCCACCATATCCGAAGCACCTCCAGCAGGCGTTCAGAGATCGGAAAGCTGGTCGGCCGAGTGCTATGGTGCGCTGTCTTCTCAATCACCTTGGTGATTATCTTTGTCTGGAAGTTGACGTTCTCCCAGCGCAGTCCGTAGACATCTCCTGGCCGAAACCCAGCGTAGTAAATGACCAGAATCGCGGGAACTACATAATCGACATACGTGAGGTGATCCCAGTCAGGAAGATGCCGATTCGACTTTTTGGTGCGCGAGCGACGCCGCATATCCTTGCGGTCTTGCGTGTAAAATTCGAGACCACGAAACAGCCCAACGACCTCATTATCCGTCAACGCCCTTCGTGAACGAATAATATCAATACCATGATCATCACCTGCAATAGGCTTTTTAAGTCGAATACCTTTTATTGGATTCTCAGAAATGAACTTCTCTTCGGCCGCCATGTTGAGCATGTTCTGGAGCACGTCATAAGACCGCTTGATAGTCAGAAATGCCAGTCCATTTTTTTCTAGCCCATGGTGCCAGCGAGTCACGTCAGACTTCGTTAGCTCTGTCATGCGTTTTCGATACCAAGGCTTGAAATGCCGTTCGATACGGTCAAGGTCTTCCTGACCTCTCTTCATACGTGCCTTATGCGGGCGGTAAACAGTTTCTAAAAATGTCTGAATAATCGAAGCATCCTCTCTTCGCCGTTGCTCTTCCTTGCGTCGTTCGGATTCCTTAGCAGCCTCTTCAACCAATCGAGGTTCAACGCCTTGAGAAAGACCTGTTGCCATACTCTTGGCCATCACCCTTGCCTCATCAGGAGAGACTGTTGGATAGCGGCCAATTTTGACCGTCGGTCTCTTACCCGTGAGCTTTGATCGATAGCGGAACGAAAAGGTCGTGACGTTACGGTTGTAAAGCGTGCAGGTGAAACCACTGGTCACAGTGTCGTAGATGATGCGGATGCCTTTTTGTCTTGCATACTTGATTGCAGACTCAGTGATCTTCCGCTTCAGGGTATAGTCAGTCATCTTGGATGCGCCCCCAGTGATGATTAGGTCTGGTCGGACGCCTGAACATGGCTGGGATGGACGGCTCAGAGAGTCGTCCGTTACGGCTCCAGATGATACGGACATTGCATCACTGGACTAGTATATTCCGCCTTCAGTGTCCAAAGTTAATATAAACCTGGAACCATACGGCGATCAAAATATTTTATTGATCAATATGTTATTTGATCTCTTTGCGTTTGGAGCCTTTGCGCCTAAGGGAGCGCTAGCAGGATGGGGTTGCAAAGGTCGCAGGTTCGAATCCTGTCGCTCCGACCAGAAATATCAAGAAAAACGGTCACTTAGCTAATCAGCCAAGTGGCCGTTTTTTTACCACCAACGTCATTGCTGCATATCACCACTCTGTCATTCCTGAATGCTTCTAGCAGGAATCCATTTTAACCTTGGTATGCTGCCGTCGACGTGCAGTTTAATGATGGACAATATCGCCCCCTCAGTTTTAATTTCCGTCCTTGAATTTGGCTTTGCAATTACCGCTCATACACATAATACAGTAGTGCTCTCTGTCTTCGTGTTGAGTACCCTCAGCGAGGGTAGCGCCGCAGCCGTTGCAGAGCAGGGTGCCAATGCCGTCTTCAACTTTCACAACTGCATGTTCGTAGTTCATAAAGTGCTCCGCGTAGAACCCATCCTTCAAGAACGGAGGGTAATAGAGTGTCGGCGAAAAAACGCTTTTGCTTCGTAACTTTCTCGACAGTACTACAGGGTATCAGTTCAGCCGCGCTGGTTAGCATTTCTCCCAGGGGGTTGTAAAAAATGCTCATGAGCTTTTCACCTCTATGGTAAGCGAATAGGCATCACCCACCAGCTGGCCTCGGCCAGGCGCTGTGTATCGATATCTCCCACACCGTTTTCGCGGGCATCCGGCGTATCCACCACGCTATCCAGGGCAAGTTTCAGACGGCGGGTTTCCATCTCGACATCAATTAGCTGATCGCGCTTGCGCACGTAGTCAATCGCCGCCTCAGGGTCGTCCAGGGTTTCGCCCAGGCCATGCCGTCACTCTTGCCAGGCCGAGATCACAGCGCGCTCCTCGTCTGACATCTTGGTGATATTACCCAGCGGCATATAATGGTTGCCAACCACTTGCTGGATTGTCTCCCGCTGACCAAGGGTCTCTTCCCAGCTCTCGAACACGTATCCCGCCGGGGGCGCATTGAAGCCGGCATGTTCAGGATTACGGGCATGGCACTGCACGCAGTGCTGCTCGATAATGGTGCTTACCTGCTCGCTCCCGGGTGCGGACGCTTCCGACGACGAGCCCGTAACACTGGGGGCGCCAACCCAGAAAGCCAGCACGATGAGCGCCCCACCGGCCACCAGATAAAGCGGCTTGTTGTGGCCAGCGTGCATCAGCACGAAGAACTGGCGAATCACCGCGCCCGCGAAAATCAGTAATGCCATGAGCACCCAGGCAAGCTCATGAGAATACAGAAAGGAATAGTGGTTGCTGATCATCAACAGCACCACCGGCAGGGTAAAATAGGTGTTATGCACCGAGCGCTGCTTGCCACGTTTTCCATCAAGCGGATTGGGCGCCTCGCCGGCCTGCATGGCCTTGACCATGCGCCGCTGGCCGGGAATGATCCAGAAGAAGACATTGGCCGACATGGCCGTGGCCATGACCGCCCCGGTCAACAGAAACGCCGCCCGCCCGGTAAACATCTGAGTGCTCAGATAGGCCACCACCACCATCATGACCGCCACGGCCAGACTCAGCAGGCCATCGCGCTCCATGTTGGGGCTGATGCGCTTGCAAAGCTCGTTGTAGACCACCCAGCCAGCCAGCAAAAACGCCAGCGCCAGCCCATTGGCCTGCCAGCCACTCAGTTCCGCCGCCCATGCCCAGGGGCTATTGGTGTTGACCAGGTAAAAATCGGGGCTTGCCATATACAGCACCACAAACAGGGCAAACCCGCTCAGCCAGGTGGTGTAGGCTTTCCAGAATGACCAGTGCAGGCTGTTAGGCAGCTTGGCAGGGGCTGTGGTGTATTTCTGGTTGTGGTAGAAGCCGCCGCCGTGGACGGCCCACATTTCACCGAACACGCCCTTTTCACGATCTTCTGCTGCCTTGGGCGTTCGCAGGCTGTTATCCAGCATCACGAAGTAAATTGATTCACCAATCCAGGCAATCGCTGCTATGACATGCAGCCAGCGCAGCAGCAAATTGACGACATCAACAATATAGCTGTACATGGCACTCCCCTTTTACGCGTTAACTGCCGCGATAGGTGGTGTAGCCGTATGGCGAGAGCAAAAGCGGCACATGATAATGCTGATTGGCATCGGCAACGCCAAAGCGCAGTGGAATCACATCCAGAAAGCGCGGCTCAGAAGCGTCCTTGTGTTGAAGGCGCAGATAAACACCGGCGTGAAAGACCAGCTCATATTCCCCTGCTGTGAAAGCATCACCCTCAAGCAAGGGGGCATCGCAGCGGCCATCGTCGTTGGTGGTCACACTGCCGAGATGTTCTCGCTGGGTGGCTGACAGGCGATACACATCAATCATGATGCCTTGACCCGGGCAGCCCCGAGCGGTATCCAATACGTGGGTGGTTAAACGTCCCATTCTGACTCCTTTTTGGGTTAATCTAAAATATGTTTGCTTGCTTTATTGTATACAATATCGACTTTCAAACTCACACCATACGGGAGACAGCATGCCGCCCTCACCTTCACAACCGCTTCTTGAGCCACGCCCCAGCGCGCTTGACCTGGACACCTTCGTGGCCCATTACGGCAATATCTTCGAGCACTCACCCTGGGTGGCCGAGGCCGCCTGGCAGCAAGGCCTGAACACTGAGCATGACCATCCCGATCGCCTCGCCGAGTTGATGGGGCATATGCTTCAGCAGGCCAGCAGCGACGAGCAGATCAAGGTCATTCGCGCCCACCCGGATCTGGCTGGCAAAGCGGCCCTGGCCGGGGAACTCACTGGCGATTCGACCCGCGAGCAGGCTGGCGCCGGACTGGACCAGTGCTCGCCTGAGGAGCTTGAGCGCTTTGAGCGCCTGAACGCCGCCTACCAACAGAAATTTGGCTTTCCATTTGTGATTGCCGTCAAAGGCCTGGATCGCCACGCCATTCTTAACGCCTTTGCCGAGCGTATCGACAACGACCTGGCCACCGAGCGGCAAACGGCGGTTGAACAGATCATACGTATCGCCAGGCTACGCCTGCGCGCACGGGCCGACGGTTAGCGCCGGTGCTGACAGCGCCCATTGGCCCAGGTTTCCAGAATGGCGCGGTCGTCACCCAGCATCATCAGCGCAAACAGCCGCTCGGCAAGGGTCTGGCAGCGCGCCGTGCGCCGGGCAAGTAACGGTGTGGCGCGGGTGTCCAACACCACAAAATCCGCTTCCATTCCCTCGGCCAATCGGCCGATATGCCCATCCAACGACAGTGCCCGCGCATTGCCCAGCGTCAGGGCATAAAAGCCCTGCCAGGCGGTCAGCGCCTCACCGCGCAGCTGGCCGACCTGATAGGCCGCCTTGAGAGTGGCTAGTCCGGAAAGATCCGTTCCCGCGCCAATATCACTGGCCACGCTGACCGCCAGCCCGGCTTCCCGGGCGGATCGGCGATCAAACAGGCCGCTGCCGAGAAACATGTTGGAGCTCGGGCAGAAAGCGATATTGGCGCCCTGCCCGGCCAGGCGCGCGCGCATTTCGTCATCCAGATGAATGCCGTGGGCAAAGGTGCTGCGCGGCCCGACCAGGCCGGACTGCTCGTAGACGTTAAGGTAGTCGCGGCTCTCAGGAAACAGCTCGGCCACCCAGGCGATCTCGCCGGTATTCTCGGCCAGATGGGTCTGCAGCCACAGGCTCGGGTCGCTGCGCAAGAGCCCACCGGCGGCGTCAAGCTGCGCCCGGGTCGAGGTGGGCGCAAACCGCGGGGTGACGCTGTAACCAAGCCGCCCTTTGCCGTGCCAGTCGGCGATCAGCCGTTCGCTGTCATGAATGCCGCCGAAGGTATCATCGGTGAGCGCCTCGGGGGCGTGGCGATCCATCAGCACCTTGCCTGCCAACATGCGCAGCTCGCGACGTTGGCTGGCCGCGAAAAACGCCTCCATTGATTGTGGATGACTGGAACCAAACACCTGGGCCGTGGTGGTGCCGACGCGCAACAGTTCCTCGATAAAGGCCTCGGCGATGGCATCCGCATGCTCGCGCACGGCAAAGCGGCACTCTTCCGGGAAGGTATAGTCATTGAGCCAGTCAAGCAGCTGGCGCCCATAGGAGGCCATGATCTCCAGCTGTACATAGTGCACATGGCTATCGATAAAACCGGGCATGATCAGCTTGTCGCTGTGGTCCACGATCTCGATGCCCTCGGGCAACTGAGGCGCCAGACGCACGTAATCATCCAGCGCACGTATGCGGCCGTTTTCCAGCCACAGGGCGCCATCGGGCAGGTGCCGAACAGTGCCCGGCAAGGGGGTATCGCCGTCGCCCGGGTCGGCATCAAAGCTGAGCAGTTCGGCACGCAGCACAAGGCCGTGGCGTTGGAAAGAGGTTAACGTATCTATCGCGGTCATGGTCTCAGGTGTCGTCAGTATAAACAGAAGAGGTGGAAAATAACGGCTTTAACGCCTGAGAAGTCAGGCCGCGCTGCTCGCTGGGCGCCGGGTCTGACGCCAGCGGCAACAGCTCGGCCAGGGTAAGCAGCGCAATGGCGTAGGGGTTTTATCATTGACCTTGGTGGTCTCGCCGCCTGGCCCTTTGGCTATGCCCAGTGGGCAGCGCACTGTCTCCAGCGCGTCCGCAGGGTGGCCTTGGCGTAAAAGCCAGCTGCGAAAGCTTGCCCACTTGCTTTGCGAACCAATCAGGCCGATGGAGGCGCAGTCGCCGCGGGCCAGCAGCGCGCTGATCAGGGCGCGGTCTTCACCGTGGTCGTGGGTCATTACCAGCGCATGGGCGGCGCTGGGCAGCGAGGCAACGGCGTTATGGGCCTCATTGACGGGGTAACAGTCAAGGCGTGGTTGCCCTTGAGCCCAGCTCGGAAAGGTGTCTTCGCGGCTGTCGAACCACATGATGCGCCAGCCCAGCGGCTGGGCCAGCTGGACGATTTCGCGCCCCACGTGGCCAGCACCAAACAGCGCCAGCGTTGCCCTGCTGCCAGGAAAAACCTCCAGCAGGACGTTGACGAAACCACCGCAGCACTGGCCGCTGCGCCCGCCGAGCGAGAACGCCTCCAGCAACATTCCCGCCTCGCCTGCGCTGAGCTTGTGCCGGGCAGCGGCAATGGTCTGCCACTCAAAGGTACCGCCGCCCAGGGTATCGAACACGGCCTCCTCGGTGATTACCATGCGCGCGCCCGGCTCCCGGGGAGTTGAACCAGCACTGGTCACCTGAGTGGCCAGCACGTGAGGCAGGCCCTCACGCTGCAGGCGATGGAGGGCGGCATGCCAGGTCTCGGCGACATTCACGCTGACACCTGCTCGCGACGCAGCGCTTCAGCGGCCAGCAGCACCCGTTCCGGAGTGGCAGGAGTATCCAGACGCGGTGACCGGCGATAATCCGCAAGGCTTGCCAGCGCGTCGCGCAGTGCCGACCACACCGAGATAGCCAACATGAAAGGCGGCTCACCCACCGCCTTGGAACGATAGATACTCGCCATTGAATTAGGGTGGCCCTCCATCAGGGCGACGTTAAACACCGGCGGCAGGTCGCCAAAGGTGGGGATCTTGTAGGTAGCGGGGCCCGTCGTCATCAGCTGGCCGTCAGCATTCCAGTCAAGCTCCTCGCTGGTCAGCCATCCCATCCCCTGAATAAAGCCCCCTCTACCTGGCCAATATCAATGGCCGGGTTTAATGAGTTGCCCACGTCGTGAAGGATATCGACACGTGTAACCTGATATTCACCGCTCAGGGTATCAACACTGACCTCGGACACGGCCGCACCAAAGGCGTAGTAATAGAAAGGATTGCCCTGGCCAAGGCTGCGATCGTAGTGGATCTGGGGCGTGGCGTAGAAACCCTTCTCCGACAGCGATACGCGACCAAAATAGGCGGCCTGGATCAACTCCCCCAGCCAATGCGCCGCTCGCTGTTGCCTGCCCCCACAACCAGCTGGCCTTCTTCCAGGCGCATGCTGTCAGTATCCACGCCCTGCTCGGCAAAAAAGTGCTCGGCGGCAAAGTCGAACAGGCGCGCCTTGAGCTTCACACAGGCATCTCGGGCGGCCTGGCCGTTGAGGTCGGCCCCGCTGGAGGCCGCGGTCGGCGAGGTGTTGGGCACCTTGTCGGTACGCGTGGCGCTGATGCGCACTGTGTTGAGATCCAGCCCCAGTTCGCGGGCCACGACCTGGATGATCTTGGTGTGCAGCCCCTGGCCCATTTCGGTGCCTCCGTGGTTGATCAGCACACTGCCATCGGTATACACATGCAAGAGCGCGCCGGCCTGATTAAGATGCTTGGCGGTGAAGGAAATACCGAACTTCACCGGCGTCAGCGCCAGGCCTTTCTTGATCACGCTGTTTTGCGCATTGAAGGCTGTGATTACCTCACGCCGCGCCCAGTAGTCGCTATCCGCTTCCAATTGCGCCATCAGCGTATGCAATAACTCGGTCTGGTCGACCTGCTGACCATAGTGGGTCACATTGCGCGGGGGCGAGACGTTCTGGCAATACAGGTTGCGCTTGCGCACCGTCAGCGGGTCTTCTCCCAGGTGACGGGCAATATCATCGATTGCCGCTTCAATCGCCATCATGCCCTGAGGGCCGCCAAACCCGCGAAACGCCGTGTTCGAGGCGGTGTGGGTGCGCGCCCGATGGCCCGTCACGCAGGCAGCGCCCAGCGAGTAGGCGTTATCGCTGTGGAACATGGCGCGGTCGACAATGGCATCGGAAAGATCCGGCGAGTAGCCGCAATCACCAATCAGGGTGATCTCACCGCCCTGGATCACGCCGTTACCATCCACGCCCAACCGGTAGCGATTATGGAAAGGGTGTCGCTTGCCAGTCGCGCGCATATCTTCGCTGCGCGGTAGGCGCACCCGAGCGGCGCGCCCGGTGCGACGGCTGATCAGTGCGGCGATACACGCCCAGGGCGAGGCCTGGGTTTCCTTACCGCCGAAGCCACCGCCCATACGGCGCACTTCCACGGTCACGGCGTGCAGCGGAATGCCCAGCACCTCGGCCACCAGCTTCTGGGTTTCACTGGGATGCTGGTTGGACGTGTGCACCACGACCCCATCATCCTCGGTGGGCGTGACCAGGCAGGCCTGGCCTTCCAGATAAAAGTGTTCCTGGCCGCCGACAAACTGCTCGCCTTCAATCACATGCGCAGCCTCCTTCAGCGCCTGCTGCCACTCGCCACGCTGCTGCACATGGGTGGGGCGAACCACTTCATCACGCGCAATGGCGGTTACCGGGTCAAGGCTCGGGGTGTCGGCGTCAACGCTGACCATGCCGGCATCAAACGCTGCCTTAACAGCCTCCCGCGCGCCACGGTAGGTCTCGGCAGCCACGGCAAACAGTACCTGGCCGGCGTAGCTGATTTCCGATTCAACCAAAACGGGATCGCCGGGAAATACCGGGCCAATATCAGTGTGCCCCGGCACATCCTCGACCCCGACAGCGTCAACCACACCGGGCAACAGGCGAATACCTGGCAGATCCAGGTGGGTAAGCCGACCATGGGCAACCGTTGAGAGCCCCAAGGCGATGTGCAGCGTATCGGCTGGCGCCTTGAGGTCATCAATGTAGGCAGCGCGGCCGGTCACATGCTTAATGGCACTCTCATGCATGCGGGAATGCTTGTCAGCAGGACGCTTGGCGTCAGCGGGCGTCGCTGGGGGCAGACTAGTGAGCGTACGCATGGAGCATGACCTCCTCGGTCGGACCAGTAGACGACACCACAAGACGCAGGCGCTCCAGCAGGTTGGCAGCGGCCAGTTGGCGATACTCCGCACTGCTGCGCACATCGCTGATGGGCGTGAAGGCCTCAAGCAGTGCCGCGCGGGCGGCGGTAAACGTCGCCTCTGTGGGTGGCTGCCCTTCCAGGGCGGCTTCGACGCTATAAGCACGCTTGGGAATGGCCGCCATGCCGCCAAAGGCCAGGCGCACCTCGCGCAGCACTCCCTGCTCCATACGCCAGTGAAAAGCCCCCAGCAGCGCTGAGATATCGTCCTCGCGGCGCTTGGATCTTTTCCACACCTTGAGCGTATGCGCAGGCTTGGGTGCCGGCAAGAAGACCGCCCGAATCACTTCGTCCTCGCGCAAGACGGTCTTTTTGTAGTCAATAAAAACTCATCCAGCGCCAGCTCCCGCTTGCCCTCTGGGCCTGCCAACCATAGCCGTGCCTCAAGCGCCAGCAACACTGGTGGGGTATCGCCAATGGGCGAGGCATTGGCGATATTGCCTCCCAGGGTGCCACGGTTACGGATCTGCGCCGAGCCCAGGCGGTGAAGCAGATGGGCAAAACCGGGAAAGCGCTCATCCAGTAGCGGCATCAACCGTGTATAGGTAACAGCGGCACCGATCCACCAGCCTTTCCGCCCATCGTCAAGCGTGGCAGCTTCTATCCCCAACAACTCATCCACCCGGGTAACATCAATCACCCGCTCGTAACGCTTCAGGTTTTGGGTGACGTTCAACCACAAATCAGTTCCCCCAGCCACCAGCGGCGCCTCAGGATAACGCTTACGTGCGGCAAGCAGTGCCGCCAGAGTTGTCGGCTGCACAAAGTGCTCGTCGGCTGATGTACTATCTATATGCGCTGCGAGTTCCGGTGCAGAAACATTGTGCCACCAGGCATAGCGCGGCGCCGGGTGATCGGCCATGCTCAGCGCCGCATCACGAATCGGCCGGTAACCGGTGCAGCGGCACAGGTTACCGCCCAATGCCGCTTCCAGGCGTTCGGGTGTCAGTGGCGTAAGCGTTTCAGGCTGAGCTTCGTGCAAGGTAAACAGCGACATCACAATGCCGGGTGTGCAGAAGCCGCACTGGCTGGCATGACAGGTAACCATCGCCGACTGTGCCGGGTGCAGGTTATCCCCATCGGCGAGGCCTTCAACGGTCACCAGGCTGCGACCTTGTAGTTGGTGAGCGGGCATGATGCAGGCGTTTGCACTATGGTAGTGCATTTTTCCTGTATCATTAACGTCACCGACCGCGACGGTACAGGCGCCGCAGTCGCCGGAAGCACAGCCTTCCTTGGTGCCCACCTGGCCAAGCGTCTCGCGCAACAGTTCGAGCACGCTGGTATCGGGCGTGGCCGCCACGCTGCGCGGCTGACCATTTAGCTGGAAGTGGATCATGGCATTAACTCACATGTTGACCAATTGGTCAGGAATAGTTCCAAGAATGGTTCAGTCCTGATAACAATGCAAGTCGCGGGCCATATTTTCAGGAGCCAAAATGACCTCATCCCCTTGCACCGCCAAGCCATCAGCGATATCCAAAGAGGCCACGCGGGCCCACAACGAGCAGCTGATTCTGGCTGCCGCCGAGCGCATCTTTGCCCGCCATGGCTATCGCGGCGCCAGCGTTCAGGCCATCGCGGAAGCCGCCAGGCTGCCAAAGTCCAATGTGCTTTATTACATGGGTAGCAAACAGGCGCTCTATGTACGCCTGCTGGCAAGGATGATGCAGCGCTGGAATGCGCTGCTGGACGATATTTCGGTGGAGGATGACCCGGCAGAAGTGCTCACCGCCTTCATACGCCGCAAGATGCAACTCTCGCTGCGTCATCCTGAGGGGTCCCGGCTATTTGCAGCCGAGATTCTGGGCGGCGCGCCCTTTCTTCAGGAGTATCTGAGCGGCGAGCTGCGCGACTGGGTCGAGAGTCGTGCCCGGGTTTTCGAGCAATGGGCCGAACGCGGCCTGATGGACCCGGTGAATCCGGTCTGGTTAATTTTCCTGATCTGGTCATCCACCCAGCACTACGCTGACTTTGAAGCCCAGGTACTGGGCATCACCGGCAAGGAGACGCTGAGTGAAGACGATATCGAGGACATTACCCGCTTTCTATCCCGTATTGTTCTTAAGGGCTGTGGGGTGCGCCAACATAAAAAAGGACGTGATGTACAGTCGGACGCAGCCCCTGACTTGCCATTTGTCGCTGCGTCCGATTGAAGGCGTGTCGATTAACGAGCCAGCACCGCGCGCGTTTGCACTGCGCTGCTTTCCACCGCATCGGCGAGCAGTTCTGCCGTGATAGCCGATAACGTCCAGCCAAGGTGCCCATGGCCCGTATTGTAGAAGACGGTCGGCAGTTTTCCGTTGCCGACGCGCGGCATCATATTGGGAAGCATGGGGCGAAGCCCCGCCCAGGGCACCACTTGGCGCGTACTGACATTAGGAAAGCATTCTTCCACCCAGCGGATAAGCGGACGAATACGGTCGTCACGGATATCGCGGTTGATACCGCTGAACTCGGCGGTGCCTGCCACGCGAAAACGGTCGTTACCCAGGCGGCTAGTGACGAGCTTGGTATCATCGTCAAGTAAGCTGACCGTCGGCGCGCCCTGTTGAGAGGCAGCATCATTAAGGCCCACGGTAATCGAGTAACCCTTAACAGGATAGATATTCACCCGGTCACCCAGTTTAGCCGCCAGGTGGCGACTGCCAACGCCTGCACAAACAACCACGCCGTCGAAGGTTTGGCGTACGGACTGACCATCAACCTCAGCGACAACCCAGGCGCTGGTTTCATTGGCGCCCAGATCCCGAACGCTATGGCCATAGTTGAGGGTCGCACCGCGACGCTCCGCCGCCTGGGCAAGGCTGTGAGTGAACTTATGAATATCACCTGTGGCATCGCTTTCAGTATAAAAGCCGCCATAGTAGTTACCGGCAAGCGTCGGCTCGATAGCACGCATTTCCTCTGGCGTCACTGAGCGGCGCTCGAGCCCGCCTTTTGCCAGCAGCTTGGAGACATTGGCAGCATGATCAAACCCTTTCTTATCACGGTAGATATGCAATATGCCTTCATGCTTGACGTCAAAGTCGATAGATTCGTCTGCGGCCCACTGAAACAGGTGCTCACGGGCGGCAATCGCCAGCCGAGCTGTTTCACTGGTGTTGTTTTCATACTGGGGAATAGCGCGGATAAATTCGGCAAACCAACTCAACTTGTGCCAGGTGGGACGCGGACTGACCAAAAGCGGCGCATCGCTACGCAGCATCCAACGCAATCCCTTGATCACCGTTGGCCAGTGGTTCCACACCTCAGCGTTAGAGGCCGACAGCTGGCCGCCATTGGCAAAGGACGTCTCCATGGCCGCATAGAGGTTCTTTTCGAACACAGTGACATCAAAGCCGCGTTTGAGCAGGCTGTAGGCAGTGGTAATACCGGTAATGCCACCGCCGATAACAGCGATATGGCGGGGGATGCAGATAGCATGCTTTCTCTCCAGATGTAAGGCGTCAGGAAAAAACACACGGGTTAGGTGTGTGCCCCTTCCGTCCTTAACCTGAGAGATTCGCAAGCCGTGGGCTTGTTTGCTCCTTCGGTGGACTGAATGACGCAGACATCAGCCGCTCTCCGGAAAGTGTTCGCGCAAACGGTCCGGGGGCCTGAGAGTTTCCGGGGCGGTTGCTCCTTTGGCGCTGCTTCGATGCATGATGACAAGATCGAAAGCAATCTCTCCCGCAAGCGCGTGAACTTGTTACGCATTAATTAATACTTCATATAGTAAACAAAGTTCAATTACCTAAACGTCTAGCCGATGATATTTCATATGCCTTTATCTTTTCCAAGCACTCCAATACATCGACAGCAGTCGCCCTATCAGGGCCTTTTGACGCATAATTTCTATGCCCAATGCCTGCTTGAATAACACGTTATTCTTTAAAAGATTAAACATATACCTTTTTGCAAAATCTCATTGCACTTGTTAGGCTGAATTTGAAATACTTTTAAGCCAGTGGAGGTGAAAATATGCAGGAAGTCCGCAAAACCACCCTTCCGATTATCAAGATGGCTAAGGAAAATGAAGAGTTTCGTCAGGTGATCTGGACGGGCGATAATACCCAGCTTGTATTGATGGCAATTCCCCGGGCGGTGAAATCGGTGGTGAGGTTCACGAGGGGCACGACCAGCTACTCTATTTTGTAGAAGGTGAGGGTGAAGCCTCCATTGGCGATACTCAGGTCGAGGTTCAGGCTGGCTATGTCAGTATTGTACCATCCGGGGTCTACCATAACTTTCGCAATACTGGCCCTATCATGCTCAAGCTTTACACAACCTACTGCCCGCCTGAACATGCGCCGGGCACCGAACACGAAACCAAGGATCAGGCAGACGCCTACGAATAAACAGGTATTCTCAAACGGACGGCCCTACACGGTCGTCCGTTTTTGTTTGTCCGCATCCTAATGCCTGGCCGTACCGAATATCGGCTATCACCGCCACTTTTTCCAAAAAACAATGGATGCCCGCCAGCTGAGCTTATAAAGTCATGGCCGTCAACGCGGTTTTGCGTCAGCTCAAGCAAAGGATAAGTAGTAGTGAGAAAACATGTCGTATTGAGCCTGGTCAGCTTATTGTTAAGTCATGGCGTGCTGGCTGACGAACGGGCCGTTGAAAAAGAAAGTGATAGCGACCTGCCTGCCTGGGCAGTGGAGCGGCTGGAACCCACCCGTAAAAGCATTGGCAACTGGGTAGATAATACATCACGCAATATCGACGGTTTTTTTGGCACGGACGAAAGTCTCAGGGTGGAGAACGAATCTTATCTGCGCTTTGGCCAGGAAGTTGACTGGATGGAGGGCGACGGTGCCAGCGGCGACCTGAGCCTGCGCTTTCGTCTTGATCTTCCCACGTCAGAAGATCGGCTACGCCTGGTCATCGAAAGCGACCCGGAAGAATCCCAGGGTACCCTTCAGGAACAGGGCTCAGGGCGATTGAGTAATGATCAGCGTGACCGGCGCTCGTCTATCCTGGGGCTGAACTGGCTGGAAAGCCGTGATAAACGCGAAAACTGGAGCAATCGAGTAGGCGCTGGTATTCGGCTGCGCATTCCGCTGGACCCTTACGTGCGCTTTACCAGCGAGCGGCTCTGGCAGCTGAATGAAGGCCCTTGGCAGCTGGAATCCAACAATCGCCTTTCCTGGTTCAATAACAGCGGCTATTCGGCCCGCACCCGCTGGGATCTCGGGCGCCCCCTTGATGCATCAAAACACCTGCGTTTTCTGACCAATATTCAGTGGCGGGAAGAAGAGGATAATTTAGAATACAGTGAAACGGCTGAACTGAATCATCGTATCAATAGCCGTAGTGCCCTGCGTTATTCCGCCATTGCGCTGGGTGAAAGCGCCTCCAACCCGCGGATTACCAATTATTATCTGCAGACCCGTTACCGGCGCGACCTGCATAAAGGCGTACTGTTTGCCGATGTAATTCCAGAGTTGCATTTCCCTCGTGAGCACAGCTATGACCCGCGTTGGGCAGTCACCTTACGTCTGGAGATGTACTTTCAGCGCGAGATTCAGAAAAACTATTTTTAGCGCCCCAACAAAAAAACCCGCTGTGCCTGTTGGCATCAGCGGGTTTTTTTGTGGTTAGAATGACTTAAAGGCGCAAACCACCATCGCATTCAATCACACGCCCGGAGAAGTAGTCATTGGTCAGAATAAACTCAACGCTCTGAGCAATGTTATCCGCTTCACCCAGGCGCTTGAGGGGCACACCTGAGGCAATGTTTTCGAGAATTTCAGGGCGCATGGCAGCTGTCATCTCGGTATTGATAAAGCCAGGCGCCACGCTGCCGGTACGGATACCGTAACGGGCCAGCTCTTTGCCCAAGTAACCGTCAGCGCATTCAGCGCCGCCTTGGCCGCCGAGTAGTTTGACTGCCCCATATTACCCGCGCAGGAAATACTGGAAATATTGATAATTACCCCTTCCTGATCAGCCTCGATCATCTGGGTCGCCGCTTCACGGCCACATAGAAAGGCACCGGTCAGGTTGACATCAATCACACTCTTCCAGGCATCCAGCGTCATACGCTTTTGTACTTCACCTTCCTTGGCTTTGATCAGCAAGGCATCTTTGGTGATACCGGCATTGTTGACCAGACCACTCACGGCACCCATTTGGTCAAGAATATCGGCAAACGCCTGGGTAACGGAGGCTTCATCGGCCACATTGACAACAAAAGCGCGGGCATCAATACCGCTGCTGGCCAATTTGGCGACAGCGCTATCCAGATTATCGGCATTCAGATCCAATAACGCCAGACGGGCACCCGCTTTACCCAGACGTTCCGCCATGGCGAACCCAAGGCCACGGGCTCCGCCAGTTATTGCAATAATTTTATTGGTTAATTCCATGCTTGAATCACCTTTTGATCTAATGATGGTGCATCGCAGCATAAAACATATGAACAAAAAATGCGATGACATCCATGTTTCACTCCCCTATAAACTTGTGTAAAGACATTATCATCACCATATAAAAGCAATTGATTATCTGGAGCGCCCTATGCCCCTTTTGCTACTTATTTCCTTGTTTACCTTGCTTGATTTCGTCGTGCTATTTTCCGTCGGCAGTGAGATCGGGCTCTTGGTCACGCTGATATTAATTTTCGTTACCGGCGTGGGTGGTCTACATCTTATCCGTCGCGAAGGCGCCTATAACCTTGCTCGCGCTCGCGAAAAGCTCAACGTCGGTGAACTGCCCTCCAGTGAATTACTCACTGGCGCAGCGCTTATTTTTGGCGGCGCTTTGTTAATGGCGCCGGGTTTTCTGTCTGATGCGCTTGGGTTGGCCTGCCTGATTCCCAATGCTCGGCGCTTGATGTTCAAGCTACTTGCCTGGCTGGGTATTGCTCGCGTTAAAGCCCCGAATGAGCCCCCTTACCAAAAGGCGAACAAACACCGCTCGAATGATTGGAACCAGCATAAGCGCCCTGGTTCTGATCAGGCTAGCGAGACAGGACGCGAAGCTGACAGCAGCGAACCGCTGGAAGGTGATTTTATCTCCCGCGACGAATCGCGCCGCTGATAATGCCTCAATAACCCCTCGGCCCATGAAAAATTTGCATTTTTTTGTCTCGCCCCCTTGAAAGGCATCACCTAGCCCCCACCTTTGAGTCAGCACATAGAATCGGTGGCAACGGATGTTTCCACCATTAACAACGAAGGCATGAGCCTTCACATCCTGTTGGTGAAATACTTCAGGATGCTTGATCTGAAACCGCCCAAATGGGCATTGAACGATACTCAGGAGAGCGCAAGCATGAATATCCGTCCTCTGCACGATCGCGTCGTTGTACGCCGCGTTGAAGAAGAGCAAACCACTGCGGGTGGCATTGTGCTGCCGGGCAACGCCCAGGAAAAGCCGACGCGTGGAGAGGTGCTGGCCGCTGGTAAAGGCCGCATTCTGGATAGCGGAGATGTTCGCCCTCTGGACGTTAAAGTGGGTGACACCGTGATTTTCAAGGATGGCTTTGGCGTCGAAAAACAGAAAATCGATGGCGAAGAAGTTCTCATCATGAGCGAGTCAGACATTCTGGCCGTCGTTGAAGGTTAATCAGCCAACGGCTGACTCAGCGGCATAGACCGTTCACGTTTAACGAATTCCCTTAAACCGAACTAAAAGTCAGGAAGTAACGAACATGGCAGCTAAGCAAGTTAAGTTTTCCGATGATGCTCGTAAGCGCATGGCGCGTGGTGTTGACGTTCTTGCCAACGCGGTAAAAGCGACTCTCGGCCCGAAAGGCCGCAACGTAGTACTGGAAAAATCCTTCGGTTCTCCGACGGTCACCAAAGACGGTGTTTCTGTCGCCAAAGAAATCGAACTGAAAGACAAGTTCGAGAACATGGGCGCTCAGATGGTCAAGGAAGTGGCTTCACAGACATCTGACGTGGCCGGTGACGGTACCACCACGGCAACTGTCTTGGCTCAAGCCATCATTGCGGAAGGCCTGAAAGGCGTGACCGCTGGCATGAACCCGATGGATCTCAAGCGCGGCATCGATCAGGCCGTTAACGCTGCGGTTAAAGAAATCAAGGCGATGTCTGTGCCTTGCACCGATCCGAAAGCCATTGCTCAGGTAGGTACCATTTCTGCCAACGGCGACAAGCGCATCGGCGAAATCATTGCTGAAGCGATGGAAAAAGTCGGCAAGGAAGGCGTCATCACCGTTGATGAAGGCCGTGGCTTTGAAGACGAGCTGGAAGTTGTCGAAGGCATGCAGTTCGACCGTGGCTACCTGTCGCCCTACTTCGTCACCAACCAGGACACCATGACGGTAGAAGTTGAAGACCCGTTCATCCTGCTGGTCGATAAGAAGATCTCCAACATCCGCGAACTGCTGCCGACGCTGGAAGCCGTTGCCAAAGCAGGCAAGCCGCTGGTGATCATTGCTGAAGACATCGAAGGTGAGGCCCTGGCGACGCTGGTTGTCAACAACATGCGCGGTATCGTCAAGGTTTCTGCTGCCAAGGCACCGGGCTTCGGCGACCGTCGCAAGTCCATGCTGCAGGATATCGCTATCCTGACCAACGGCACTGTGATTTCTGAAGAAGTTGGCCTGACCCTTGAGCAGGCGACCCTGGATCACCTGGGTACCGCCAAGCGCGTCACCATGTCCAAGGAAAACACCACCATCATTGATGGCTCAGGTGCTGAAGGCGATATCGAAGCACGCGTTAACCAGATCCGCGCGCAGATCGAAGAAACCTCTTCCGATTACGACAAAGAGAAGCTGCAGGAACGTGTTGCCAAGCTGGCAGGCGGTGTTGCCGTTATCCGCGTAGGTGCTGCCACTGAAGTCGAAATGAAAGAGAAGAAAGCCCGCGTTGAAGACGCCCTGCACTCCACCCGCGCTGCGGTTGAAGAAGGCGTTGTACCGGGTGGTGGTACCGCACTGGTTCGCGTCATGGCCAAGGTTCAAGGCCTGACTGGCGACAACGAAGACCAAAACCACGGTATCAACATGGCGCTGCGCGCCCTGCAATCACCGCTGCGTCAGATCGTGACCAATGCGGGCGAAGAAGCTGCTGTGATTATCAACCGCGTCAAGGATAGCGAAGGCAACTTCGGCTATAACGCCCAGACCGGTGAGTATGGCGACCTGTTCGAAATGGGTGTTCTTGACCCGGCCAAGGTAACCCGTACTGCCCTGCAGTCCGCTGGTTCCGTCGCTGGCCTGATGATCACCACCGAGTGCATGATCGCCGATGACCCGGAAGAGAAAGAAGCCGCTCCGGACATGGGTGGCATGGGCGGAATGGGTGGCATGGGCGGAATGATGTAAGGCGACAAACGTCGCTCAGCTAGCCTCGCTAGCTGAATCATGACCCCAGTGAGACACTTGCTCACGAAAAGCAAGTGTCCCACCCAGCAGAAAATAGATTTCCGTTGAACTCCGATATCCGAGCTGATTACCAGCTCGGATATTTTTTCGCCTCATTATCAAGGTCTGTTGACGCTTCGTCGCGAACCGTGAGGCAGCGTCAACAGACCCTGGATATCACACTTTTATAATGCTTACAGGAACGCCCATGTCTGCTAGCTTAAGCAAAACCAAATCAAGCTTTTACCGACGTCTTTATGTGGCGTATCTGATTGATCAGGGCGTGACCAGCGTGCCGGCACTGATGGAAACCACCGGTATGCCAAGGCGAACCGCTCAGGACACGATTAGCTCACTGGCCGAGCTCGATATTGAATGCGTCTTTCAGAACAATGCCGGCGAGCGGCATAACAGCGGCCGTTATCAGATTATCAGCTGGGGGCCGATTGATCCCCATTGGGTCAGCCAGCAGGCAGGCCGTTTGCACACGGCGCTAGGCTACGATGCTGACTAACTTTATTGAATACTGAGTGACACCATCGAAGCTTTAGTCGCCTTCAGTTAACGGCGACTTCATAACCGGTAAATTTGCGCAGGTTAATCACACCAGTATCCAGCATCAGGTACTGGCCCTTGATACCTTGCAGCACGCCTTCAACCTGCGGCTGTTTATCAAAGTTGTGAGAGGTAATCTTGCGCGGAAAGGTCTCGACCGGGTAGTCAAACTGCAGCGGGGTGGCGTCCAGCTTGCGAATGGCGCTGTCACCGTGAATGTCTGCCAGTTGCCGCAAGCCATCACTCAGCTCGCTGAACAGGCGATCCCGCTCGGCGCGCAGATCCATCTCCACCACTTCCCCTTTAAGCATGGCTCGCCAGTTGGTGCGGTCGCTGACCGCTTCCTTGAACAGTACCTCAACAAAACCGGACTGCTGGCGGGTATCCACTTCCAGAATAGGTAGTGCCTGGATGGCGCCCTGGTCCAGCCAGCGGGTCGGCATCTGGGTCTTGCGGGTAATGCCGACTTTCAGCCCGGAAGAATTGGCCAGATAAACAATGTGTGGCTGAAAGCAGTGCTTTTCGCCCCACTCAGGCTCGCGGCAGGTCCCCTGATAATAGTGGCAGGTTTCCGGCTTCATGATGCAGGTATCGCATTGCGCCAGACGCTTGAAACAGGGATAGCAATACCCTTGGGCAAAGCTTTTCTTGGTTGCCCGGCCGCAGTGAGTACAGGCAATCGCCCCTGTCCACGTGAGCGAAAGTGGCTGGCCCAGGCGTTCGTTCAGGGGTAGATAGTGCTCGCCCAGGCGCAAGCTGTAACGTGCTGGCGCCTGAACGCCGGTCCCAGGCTCAATCGCCATCTTGCGCAGGCAACCCTGCAGAGGTGCATCACCCACGCGTTGCATCCTTACCCAGCCCGGCAAGCTCAGGTGACACGCCCTGCCCAGTCGCCCCCGCGCCGCAAGTGCGCTGTTCAAGATAGCCCACCCGGTTCTCTTCAGGCACGTTATTCTCGACCTCGTAGCGCATCACGGCTTCCATGCAAAGCTCTGTCTGTTCAGCCGTCAGGTAGCGTCCGTCTGGCCATTTACGCAATTCAACCGCCTGCTTGAGGCTTTGATAAATGGCTGGCGTCATCTGGTTGATCATTTTTTCGAAGGTCATATCGCTCATTTTGCATGCTCCTGTTAGGACCGTAACTGCCGCGAAGAATAATACCAGCCTGATAGCAAACCGACGAGTAGCCCGCCTAAATGGGCTTCATTGGCGACATTGCCAAAGCCGACGCTGCCCGCCATATCGGTCATGGTGAAGACCATCCAGCCCAACATGAAAACTACCAGCATCTGTGGCACAAAGAAGCCGCTGCCGGGCACTCGCCGCGACATTAGCCACACGTGCCCCAGCAAGGCATAGACGACCCCAGACATCCCGCCAAACAGCACGGTGCCCGTGACGTATTGCGCCAGGTTGGCGCCAATGCCCGCCACTACCAGAAGCAGCAGCATCATCCGGCTACCTTGCAGCATTTCAATCTGCTTGCCGAAGTACCACACCCACATGAGGTTGAAGATAAGATGCATCCAGCCAAAGTGCAGAAAGGCAGGAGATAGCAGCCGCCAGACCTGGCCACTGGTGACGCTGTCCATCAGGCTGCCATAGACCAATTCGTTGCCAGACAGGCCGATAGGCACAATGGTCAGGGTGACAATCAACAGGTCGCCAAACACACCCAGCAGGGCAAACACCAAAAGGCTCAAGCCAATCATCAGTGCAGTGACCGGCACCCGTTTGAGGCCTGGCACCCACTGGCTAAGCTGGCCTGAAAGCTTCGGCCTGGCAGTAGGCTTGGCAATATCCAATGATTCACCCTGCTCCCAGCGCCTGACCAGTGCTTCCAGTTCATGACGCTGACGCGGGTCAGCCAGCCAGAGCAGCAGGCCATCCTCTTCTTCACTGATCTGATGCCCGATACGCTGTTGCCAGAGGGCCTGGCGAAGCGCGGCGGTGTCTGCTTCGCGGGGAAGTCGCATCACTGGGAGCATGGTGTCTTCCTTTGTCTTTCAAGATCCGGATTCATTGATCCTGATTTTATCAGCGCGCTAAAAAGCCCGGCGGGGAAACCGCCGGGCAAAAGCAAGGGATCATTCAAGGGAACACTTGCTATGATTGTCTCACCGCTCTCGGGTTCCCTTGACTGAATAAAAAAATCATTAAATGTCATCTTATATGCCTTAATCCTGATCCAGATCCCAACCAGATACTTGGGGAAGCTCTTCTTTAGCCACCTTGATCCAGGCAAAATGATCGGCATTCAGACAGCTTTCTCCACTCCAGCGGTAAGCCACCAAACGACCGTACTTGACGGCGCTGTAGTCAAGGCAGGCAATATTGGTAGCAGGCAGCGCAGGAATGCCTTCACACCAATAGTGGCCAATAAATAATGGCGGCTGGTGCGGCGCATAATAGCTTAACCGCTGGCGTTCATCGGCCGCCAAAGGGCGAGCCTCAAGGTCACCGGGCAAGTTATCAGGCTGAAACACCACATCCCCCAGACGCGCGGCTGCTCGCACCAGAAGTGTGCCCGAAAGCTTTTACGGGTAAAGCCGTCGCCTGAATGAATCTCCACACCTTTAGGCAAGGGAATATGGGTGCCTCGGGTGAGGCGGTCAACAATCTGAAAAGCCTGGGTTTTCGAGTTTGTTGATTCGACCAGAAAAGCATCATCCATACAGGCATCAGGCAGGCGCTGATCCAATGCCTCAATCAAGGTATCATCCCAACAGGCATGAACAACGCGGAAATGCTCGAACTCAAGATACAGAGGAATCCGCTTGAACCAGGCCAGGGTGTCTTCCCATTCATTGGTGTGGTCGCGGTACTGATCCAGAGTATCCTGAATAATCCGGTTATGGCGTGGCGAATGCTCTCTCAACCAGCGCTTGCCACTGCCTTCGGGCGCCGGGTGACAATAGGCCAGCGCGTTATATTCATGGTTGCCCATGACGATAAAGGCTTCCCCCGCATCGACCATGCGCCGGGCTGTCTGCACGGCCAGACGAATGCGCGGGCCACGGTCAATCAGGTCGCCCAGAAAAATAACCTTGCGCTGTGGGTGGCGGTAGACGCCCTGCTCTTCGCGATAACCCATCTTTTCAAGCAATGCCACCAGGGTGGCGCCACAGCCGTGTACATCACCAATCAGGTCATATCCCTGCATACTTAGTCCCCCAGCCGATGGCTCCAACCGAGCTTGCTGCGCAAGACCTCGTAGAAGTTATGCCCGATAGGATGAACAAGCTGAACACGCTGGGGCTTACGGGTGATAACCAGTACATCATCCGGCTTGGCAACAGCCCGGGTTTGGCCATCACAGCTGATATGGGGATAGGTTTGATTGGTTTCTCCAATATGAATACGGATTTCACTGGCAGCATCAATAACGATCGGGCGACTGGACAAGGTATGCGGGAACATCGGCACCAACGTCACCACATCTAGCTTCGGGTGCATGATAGGCCCGCCGCCGGATAACGCATAAGCCGTTGAGCCAGTGGGTGTGGCCACAATCAGGCCATCGCTGCGCTGGCTGTAGACAAACTGGCCGTCAATGAAGAGTTCAAATTCAATCATGCGCACCGCTTTGCCTGGGTGCACCACCACTTCATTCAGCGCCTCGCCATTCCCTACCGCCACACCGTCGCGGTACAGCTCGGCGTCCAACAGAAACCTTTCTTCAACCTCAAATTGACCGGCCAGCACTTCGCCTACGCGCTGCTCCAGCTCATCAGGGGAAATATCGGTCAGAAAACCCAGGCGTCCGCGGTTGACGCCCAGCATCAAGGTGCCGGTTTTACACAAGGTACGGGCAGCCCCCAAGAGGCTACCATCTCCACCAATGACGATGACCAGATCGCACAGTTCACCCAGCGCCCGTCGGCTTGCCTCAGGCTGGCCGTGGTGGGGAATCACGGTGGCGGTGCGATCCTCCACCACCACCTGATAGTCACGGGCCACAAGGAAGCCCACCAGACGAATCAAAGAGTCAGCTACTTTTTCGCTGCCCAGACGGCCGATCAGACCAATAGTGGAGAAAGGGCGTGATTCCTGGCCATGCCGGGAAGCGTCAGCAGATAAAGGCATTTGTGTCATGGATCAGGCTCATTAACATAGCGTTTCATTATGTCGAGCCTGACGCTCGCAAGCAAATCAAGTCCATTGTTTTAAGGCAGATATTTCAAGCATTACGCGGCTTGCTGCTCCCTGCGTGCGAGCCACCAGTGGTTAAGCCACAAGGAAAAGCCCATGATCAAGGCACCCAGCAACAAACGGCTGATATCGGCATCCCTGTTCCAGATCACCAGATTAACTAATAACCCGGCAGGCACCAGGGCGTTATTCATGATTGCTAAGGTGCCCGCATCTACCTTGGTGGCGCCACGGTTCCAGGCAAAGTAACCCACACCTGAGGCTACCAGCCCCAACCAGGCCAATACCGCCCATTGAGTGCCTGTGCTGGGCAATGCTGCCGGATTGCCCAGCAACACAAAGGCAGGCACTGCCACGGCCAGGGCGCCGAGGAAGAACCACCCGAACACATTGTGCCAGGCCAGATTCTCAGGCAATTCAGCAGATAGACGGCGGTAACCAACCTGGCCTAGCGCAAAGCATAGATTCGCCCCCTGCACGACCAGAAAGCCCCACCAGAAGCCAGCATCAATGCCATCGTAACGAATCACCGCCGCTCCCAGCACCGCCAGCAGCGCCGTTAACAGATAAAAAGGCGTGAATCGCCCGAAGAGCAGATCATCCAGCAGGGCAATATATAAGGGCGTAAAAATCGTAAACAGCAGCACTTCCGGCACTGAGAGCAGCAAAAACGACTGATAGAAAAAGATATACATAACGCCCAGCTGAATGGCACCCAAGCCCATCAGCACCAGACGCTGGCGCATGGTCAGCAGTTTCGGCCGCAGGAAAGGCAGAAAGATCAAAGCCGCCAGCCCTATCCTAAGCAACACCGCAAAATAGCTATCGACCTGTCCTGCCAGATAGACGCCAATCAATGAGAAAGAAAACGCCCAAAGGGCTGTAACCCCCAGAAGATATGTCATGGTAAACCTCGATAAAATTTATAGTTTACAAATTATACCCATGGAATCGGCAATTCATACTGTAAACTTAAAAAATATATGAGGTTTACGCTTAGCGCCTTTTTAGCCACTATCGGGAAAAAATCCAGCGAGCAGCATACACAACGCCAGGAACCCAGAGTAACAATGTCAGGATACAAGCGATCCCGACCCGTTTTGCCTGGCCTCCTGAGAGCCCAACAGCCAGTGGTGGCATCAGCACAGCCAAGGCCATATAGGCTGTTTTTACCGCGCCTGGCATTGCCTGAACGGGCGCTTGCGCCTGGCTAGCGCCTGCATTTGATGGCTGAGTACTGGTCGCCTGCAAATAGGACGCAGATGAAGATGGATCAAAGTGGCCAACACTGCCTTGGCCACCTTGCCCAGCCTGTTTCTCAGAGGTGCTGGCTTGTGTCTTCTTCAGGGCATTGTCCTGCTTTTCTTTTTCCAGCGCCTTGCGATGAGCTTCCTTGTCAATTTTCTGTTCTAGTGTCTCGGCGTCAGCCGCCAGATCGTCGTGATGGCGCTCCCACTCTTCCCAATCAAATGGCGTGCCAGACTTGGGGCGCTGATGGCCTGAGCCTCTAGCGCGCTCCCAAGCCTTTTCTTCAAGAGTATTGGGCTTGTCTGGCTCTCTATCCACCCCGACTCCTTGACGGTTCAAATATTCACGTGCGTCCATGTAGTCGCTCCTAGTATCTGTACCTGTAAAAAGTTAACCGTTGAAAAGCGGATTCGACGCGCTTCAATAATGATCTACATTAAATGTACAGCTGTGTTTCATCCAGTGCTCACTGATTGGCTACTTTCTGGCGTAATAAGGAGTATGAGTATGGGCAACAAGGCAACCAATAAGGTACCGGATACAGTTAGAGATATCATGTCACGTGACTGTTATCGCGTCTCCCCGAGACTTCTATTACGACCCTTGCTCAAGGACTGGCACTGCACCGTTTACCGGGGGCGCCTGTGGTTGACAAGGCAGACCGGCTTATAGGCTTTATCTCTGAGCAGGACGTTATGGGTAAGGTGCTGGACAGTATCTATAACGACGGGGAAGCCCCGCTGGTTAAAGAGTTGATGCAAGAAAGTGTACTCAGCGTGACACCCACAAAAAGCATTACAGACCTTGCCCAGGAAATGCTAGGTGCCAAGCCCAAAATCTACCCCGTCGTCGAGCAGAACCGGCTTGTCGGCATTGTCACCCGCCGCGATATCCTGATTGCCTTGCTGCAAATAAAGCGTCACTAAACACGTAATTTTTCGCTCTACAAAAGCATGAAACCAGCCGCTAGCGGCTGGTTTCTGATTACTGACAAATCAAGGCCTGTTTGATCAGGTACTGATTAGCCCAGATCAATGCACAGGTACTTGGTTTCCAGAAACTCTTCCAACCCCTGGTGACCACCTTCACGCCCGAGACCAGAGGCTTTGACGCCGCCAAAGGGTGCAGCCGCATTGGAAATCAGGCCAGTATTGACGCCTACCATGCCATATTCAAGCGCATCCGACACGCGCCAGACACGCCCCAGGTCACGGCTATAAAAATAGGAAGCCAGCCCGTATTCAGTATCATTCGCCATATCAATGGCGGTCTGTTCGTCATCGAACGGGAAGATGGCCGCCAGAGGGCCAAAGGTCTCTTCCTTGGCTACCTTCATATCTTTGGTGACTGCACTGATCAGGGTCGGCGTAAAGAAATTACCGCCCAACGGATGCGGATGCCCACCCAGGATCAGTTCAGCGCCATTATCAATGGCATCCTGCACATGTTCACTGACTTTCTTGACGGCCTTCTCATCAATCAGCGGGCCAATATTCACTCCTGATTTTGTGCCATCGCCGACGGTCAGCTCGCTGTTCATCGCCACGGCCAGTTTTTCACAAAAGGCATTGACCACGCTGGATTGCACCAGAAAACGGTTGGTGCATACGCATGTCTGACCTGCGTTACGGAACTTGGCCGCCATGGCACCTTCCACGGCTGCATCCAGATCGGCATCTTCGAAGACGATAAAGGGCGCGTTGCCGCCCAGTTCTAGCGAGATCTTCTGGATATGCTCTGCAGCCTGTGCCATCAGCTGACGACCGACTTCGGTAGAGCCGGTAAAGGTAATCTTGCGTACCTTTGGAGACGTTGTCATGGCCTCAGCGATCTCTGCTGCGCTACCCGGCACCACGTTGAAAACGCCGCGAGGTATTCCGGCACGCTCGGCAAGCATTGCCAGCGCCGTAGCGGAAAACGGCGTCTGACTGGCCGGTTTCACGACTATGGTACAACCTGCGGCCAAGGCCGCACCCGCCTTGCGGGTAATCATTGCAGCCGGGAAGTTCCATGGCGTGATAGCACCCACCACTCCAACAGGATGCTTGGTCACGACGATACGCTGATTGGCTTTGGCCGGAGGAATGGTTTCCCCGTAAACCCGCCGTGCCTCTTCTGCGAACCAGCGCAGAAAACTGGCCGCGTAGACAATTTCACCCTGAGCTTCTTTAAGCGGTTTTCCCTGCTCGTGGGTCATCAACATGGCCAGATCCTGTTGATGTTCCAGCATTAGATCGTGCCACTTCAACAACAGGTCAGCACGCTCCATTGATGTCATCGCCCGCCATGCAGGTAACGCGGCATCAGCAGCATCAATAGCACGCAGTGTCTCTTCTTTACCCAGCCGTGGCATATCGCCAACAATTTCCTGGGACGCTGGGTTGATGACGTTAATCTGTTCGCCGCTATCGGCAGCAACCCAGCTGCCGTCAATATAGGCAAACGGGCAATAAAGCTGAGTTTCTTTAAGCGCTTCCATTTCAGACTCCTGATCAAGGGGTAACCCTATGGGCACATTGTTGTACCCATGCTAAGACGAAAGCACCCATTTGACCAAGCGCCAAGCGGTTTTGATGACGAAAAAACACCAAATAACCGGTCTTATATTCGATCACCTAGCTGACCAGCATCAGAAACTCTTGGCGGGTGGCCTGATTGCTGCGGAAATCTCCCAGCATGACTGAAGAACTCATGCTTGAATTTTGCTTCTCGACACCCCGCATCATCATGCACAGATGGCGAGCCTCAATCACAACCGCAACACCACGCGCTTGGGTAACGTCCTGAACGGCCTCGGCGATTTCACGCGTCAGGTTTTCCTGAATCTGCATGCGGCGAGCAAACATATCAACAATGCGGGCGAATTTGGATAAGCCCAACACCTTACCGTTGGGTAGATACGCAATATGGCATTTGCCAATAAAGGGCAGCAAATGATGTTCACACATCGAATACAGCTCGATATCCTTTACCAGCACCATTTCATCCGTTTGTGACTCAAAAACAGCATTGTTAACTATGTCATCAAGGGACTGCTGATATCCAGCGTTCAAAAACTGCATGGCCTTGGCCGCTCGCAGCGGCGTATCCTGAAGCCCTTCCCGTTCAGGGGTTTCGCCCAACAGCTGGATAATCTGGCGGTAGTGGTAAGCAATCTCATCGGTCATATTTGGCCTCGTCAGTCCAAGGGACGCTTGCACGGCAAACCTTAAATGTATCATTCAGATGATTAATAAGAGCTTACATAAGCAAAGCGAAAAATATAGTACAGAAAATATACTTAAAATAGTTTTTGTACAACTATAAATTGGCAACTGGATATTCTAGCTTACTTTGCCAGTCCGATGTCACAGGAAAGCAACCTCAAGTAACATCATGGACCCGAGTAAGATTTTTTAACTCATCGGCGCTGTGGCAGAGTGACACGCGCATCTGCCTACCTATAATGACTGTGGTATCATCCATTACCAATTATTAGCGTCTTCTACAGCACACATGATCAAAAGCGAGATTCCGCCATGTTAATGAGACCGTCACCATTGCAACCATCCATTAAATTATCTGCCACCTGGTTCAGTGTGCTGATGGCACCTTTAATGGCAACGCCTTTGTTTGCCGCTGATGCCGCCCTGGTATTACCAGAACGTGCCACCGTCGGCGTGGAATTTACTGAAAATGTTGCCTTTGCTGAGGGCGAAAATAACCGCGAAAATATTTTATTGCGCCCTAATCATGACGTTGATGCCTCCCATCAGTTACCGCAATACTGCGTCATCATTGGCGATGCCGTACGTTCAGGCGAGCGTGTACGCATTACCGCGCATGACGTTACCTGCATTGAGGCAGAAGACGCGGACAGTGCCATATTCTCAGGCGAGATGGATGGCGGCGTTTACGACACTGACGGCCAGTATGGTCTGACGTGTGAAGACAGCACTTGCACTTTCTTGCCCAGCAAAGGATTCATGCTGACTCTGAATGAAACCCTGGAAATAGAAGCCCAGGACAATCCCTCTGCAGAAATCAATGCCCAGCGCCGCCAGGCGGGCCAGGAAAATAACGAAGAAGGCCAGCCAGAAGATGAGTAATGCTAGCGTTTAAAATGCAAGGCTGATTGATTGGCTTTACTATCTATGATTAAGCAGTTAGCTGACAACAACTTGGCCCTGATAAAGCAGACTTTATCAGGGCCAAGTTGTTATGAGCTGATCATCCAGCATTCAGATTGCACAGTGGCGTATCAAGCCAGCCATTTGGGCGCTCCCATCTGTAAATGCTGCTGTTCCAACTGGCGGAGCTGCTGATCCCAATAACCGCTATTGGCAAACCATGGAAAAGCCAGCGGAAATGCTGGGTCATCCCAACGCTGAACCAGCCAGGCGCTATGACGCATCAGGCGATAACTGCGCAGCGGCTCTACCAATGCCAGTTGGTGGTCTGGAAACGTCAGCGATTCTTCATAGCCTTCACTGAGCTCACTTAACTGCGCGCGCTGAGCCTGAGGTTCATCCACTGCCAGCAGCATCCAGATATCCTGAATCGCGGGCGCCATCATGCAATCATCAAAGTCCACCAGGCTGAAATGGGTCTCGCGGCCCAGCACATTGCCCAGATGACAGTCGCCATGGCAGCGAATCAGCTCCATCGACGGTGGCAATGCCTTTTCCACACTATTTATCAACTGTGTGCTAATGCGTTCATAAGCACGCTGCTGGTGCCGGGTTAAATGACCGCTACCCAGCACTTGCTGTTGAGCCGCCGTCATACCCTCCACCACCGATAAGCTTGGTCGATGCTGGAAGGTTCCTCGCCTGGCGACGGTATGCATTTTGCCAATCACTTGTCCCATGGCAAACAGATGCTCGGGGTTATCCAGCTCCGGCGCTTGGCCCGCACAATACTCAAACAGTGCAAAGCTGAAACCAGCATGTTCGTGCAGCGATACACCATCGGCATTTCGCCATGCCTTACCCACGGGCACACCGGCGGCATCCAGTTCATTGAGGTAGTCATGCTCTTCCTGAATCGCCGCTTTCGACCAGCGCTGAGGCCGGTAGAACTTCACTATCCAGCGGCGCCCCTCATCATTGCGAAACATCAAAACACGGTTTTCATAGCTGTTTAGCGCAAAGGGCTCGCTGTCGGGCTGGATGCCCAGACGCTCAATGGCCGTCATGATGACATCTGGCGAAAGAGCACTATAGGGATGGCTCATCAATCTCTCCATGAAAATCCCCTAGGGTATCACTCAAGCCCCAAGGGTGTACGGGCAAATGATACTACCGCCACATTCTGTGCACCCGCCGCGAGCGCTGCTCTGGCCAGAGACTGCGCAGTGGCCCCTGTGGTCACCACATCATCAACGATAACAACCTTTTCAGCTGACGCCAGGTGCAGCTGAAAAGCGCCGCTCAGGTTATCCCGCCGCCCCTGACGCCCCAACAGGCGCTGACTGGGCGTATCCACAAGCCGGGTAGCGTTTATCACTGGCAAGCCAAGATGATGGCCTAGCTGACGAGCAAACCAGTCGGCCTGATTAAAACCACGCTCGCGCGCTCGGCCTGCAAACAGTGGAACGGGCACCAGTACATCTGCCTCCCAACCCGGCTTTCCATCACACTTCAGTGCTTCCAGATACAGATCAACCATCAAGTAGCCTGAGCGAGGCGAAGCCTCAAACTTGAAGCCATGCACCAGCTGGCGAATAGGCCCCTCGTAGAGAAAAGGCACGTGGGCGCCTGAAAACGCTGGTAGTTCGCTGCGACAATGCCGACAAAGCGATTGCTGTGATGACGCCAGTGGTTCTGCGCAGCGAGCGCAACACCGCTGGTTCCACGGCAATCCGTCAAAACACTCCTGACACCAGGCCTTATCTACTGCAGTTTGCCCTAGACAGAAAGCACAATGCCCTGGCAACGCCCTGCGCAGGCGCTTCTCAAGCCCGGATAAACCTGCATACCAAACCGTTTTCATACCCATTTCCTCCCTGAATCGCTGCTAACCTGTCCTGCCCGAATCACCACTCCTCTTTCTTCACTCAATAAGCACATTGATTCTTGACATTAACGGCATAATTGCTATTATACGCGCCAGTTGTGCGGATGTGGTGGAATTGGTAGACACGCCAGATTTAGGTTCTGGTGCCGCAAGGTGTGGGAGTTCGAGTCTCCCCATCCGCACCAACATGATTTAATTCCCTCCTGAAAAGCATGTCTCGTGCTTCTAGCAGTTCCTACCTTTTTGTCTTAGCAAAAATCATAGCGTCAAAAAACATCGCCAAACACTGTCTATATTATCAAATAGCTAACGCCGTGACTGAATGGTCACGGCCTGCACTATATTTATAACGTGCTAGACTAAGATTGAAGTCAACCGCTCAAATCAATAGCCAAGAGGACTTTGTCATGTCCGAACGTAATGAATATATCGACAAGGCCAAAGCTAGAATCGACCAGTGGAACGCCGAGATCGACAAGATGAAGGCGAAAGCTGATGAATCTGAGGCGGATGCAAAGATTGAATATCAGAAGCAACTTGACAAAGCACGCCAGCAACGCGACGAGGCTGAGGCAAAACTGAAGGAAATGCGCGAAGCCAGCGACGATGCCTGGCAAGAGATGAAAGCAGGATTTGATAGCGCCTGGGACAGCATTTCCAGCGCCTTCGATAACGCCAGGAATCGCTTCAAATAAGCCAGAGAGCGATGATGTTGGGTCGGCTTGTAGGCTATCGAAGCCGTTTCCAGCGTCATCAACCTGCCCGCCGCCCTTTTTGTTGGGCGGCGAGCAACGCATTAGAAAGCTATATACAGTCATGCCAGCTATGTATCAGCGATTACACTCTTGTCCGCATACACTGAGCGCAACAACTAAGTATTTCGCTAAGGCGTTGCCTTATACCTTTACATCAAACTCAGTATTGAAGAACTTGCCAGCATCCAGGTAGAGCAAAATCAAAGGATGAACCTTCGCGATATCGCCCTCCTCCTCGGGCTATCCAACACTCAGAGCCTGCAGCCGCCCAATGAATATTGAGGTGGACCCAATCAGTTGGACAACCTGATGGTATCCCTAAGCTATAATCCGGTTGTTTCCCTGACTCAGGCTGCCAGAGATATGGGTTGCCCGTAGTACACCTCATCGGGCGTTTGGTAATCAAGGGTTTGGTGGTACCGGGTCTGATTGTAATGCCAGAAGTACCGGTGGAGCGCCTGCTTCAAGTGTTGTCCATCCTCGAAAGCGGCAAGGTAAACACACTCGTATTTGACGCTGCGCCAGAGCCGTTCCACGAATATATTGTCATGGTAGCAGCCCTTGCCGTCCATGCTGATCCGGATGCCATGATCTTTGAGAACGTTTGTGAAGGCCTCACTGGTGAACTGGACACCCTGATCGGTATTGAAGATCTCCGGCGCTCCATGGCGCTGTAGAGCCTCCTCCAGGACATCGACACAAAAGTCTGTGTCCATGGTGTTGGAGACCCGCCAGGACAGCACCTTGCGGCTGTACCAGTCGATGATGGCGACCAGATACATGAAGCCCCGGGCCAGCGGAATATAGCTGATATCTGTTGCCCACACCTGGTTGGGGCGGTCGATTTTCAGCCCTTTGAGCAGGTACGGATAAACCTTGTGCCCGTCGCCCGGAATGCTGGTTCTGGGGCGTGGATACACCGCCTGAATGCCCATGGTGCGCATCAGCCTCTGCACCCGCTTCCGATTGACCCGATAGCCCTGGTGCTGCAAATGGGCACGCATCTTGCGAGAGCCATAGTACGGCGTTTCCAGGTGTTGCTGATCAATCAGATACATCAGGTCCAGATCCTCCTGACATGGCTCACGAGGGACGTAGTACACCGATGAGCGGCTCAGCTTGAGCAGCTCGCACTGGCGTGAAAGACTGATTTGGGATGACCACGCTCGATCATTGCCAACCGCTGTTGGCGGCTTACTGATCGAGCTTGCGCGACAAAAAATCGCGTTCCACCGTCAGTCGACCAATCTCACGGTACAGCTCGTCTGTGCTGGGCTCATCGGATTGCTTGCCGACCTTCTTCTTGCCTTCGAAGAGGTCGGTAGCGTTCTCCAGCAAGTCGCGCTTCCAGGTGCTGACCATGGTGGGGTGGATCTGAAAACGAGCAGCAATTTCGGATGTGGTCTGGTCGCCCTTGATGGCGGCCAGAGCGACTTTGGACTTGAATGATGCGCTGTATTGTTTGCGTTTCTTGCTCATGATTCTCCTCCTTGTGGAGATGATGAATCATAGCTTAGGCACCTGTCCAAATTTTGGGGTCCACTTCATATCAAATGACAGATAACCTGGCTACTTTTAACGAATCACTCAATACACTCTAGGTTATTTCTCAAACCACGCTCTACAGATCGAGCAGTTTTTTTCCCGCCATAGCACCGTCCTTCTCAATCAGTGGCACTATCCGCCATTGTAAATTTTTTAGAAACATTTCATGCTGCGCATCCTTAGTTAATATTTACAGGTGCCGCAGTGAAGTCCGTTCAACATCATGCTCACTACATTTGCTGTCTTCTCACGTTTTCCATCGTCATACCCAGCACAGCATGGTCAGATATCGTGGTGGGATCATGGAATATACGCAATCTTGGCTGGGACAACGGCAAGAGTTTCGAGCACGTTGCTCATGTGACTCAGCATTTTGATCTCCTGGCCATACAGGAAGTAATGAATGAAGAAGCCATTCATAAATTGGAGCGCGCACTCGAAGCTTCTTCAGAGGAAGAATGGTCATCAATGGCTAGCCATGCATTAGGCGAATCCAGTTATCGTGAGCACTACGCTTTTATGTGGCGAGACAGCACCGTCGAATACGCTGACGGTGCTGTCGTCTTTATTGACAACAGAGATGCCTTTGCTCGTGAACCTTATTCCGCCAGGTTTCGCAGCCTCGAAAGTGGCACTACCTTTGCACTGGCCAACGTGCATGTTACTTATGGCGACAGCATTAGTGACCGACTCCCCGAAATAGACGCGCTAGCAGATTATTGGCAATGGATGAGCGAGGTATACCCCGATACTCCAAGGCTATTGGCCGGTGATTTTAACCTTGCGCCCTCTCACTCAGGCTGGGAAGCCATGTCATCGGTTGGGGCTTATCCACTGATAACGGAAGGTGCTTCAACGCTGGGGATGTCCAACGGTGAATACGCCAACCTCTACGACAATATCTGGTTGAACGAAGATCACTCACTGAATATTTCAGACCACGGGATCTTTTACTTCCCTGACATACTGAATATCAGCCACAGCGAAGTGCGTGACACTGTTTCAGACCATGCCCCCGTTTATTTGACTTTGGGTAACGCTGAACTTACTCCCATCTCTATGGAAGATGGGGAAGTTACATCGCTATCTTCCACAAAACCGTCCTGTGTCGACCTGAATACTGCCTCGGCATCAGAGCTTGACACTCTTCCACATATCGGGCCTGCCAGAGCGCAAGACATTATCGAGTTACGCCCTTGGTCAGATTTGAACGAACTAACCCGCATCTCTGGCTTAGGAGACTTTCATCTCGATGCCATCACGTTGAGCAACCGTGTTTGCCAGTAATTACAATCTATTCTGACGATTACGACTCAAGTATTGCGTCAACGCCTGCGCTAGCAGCCTCTATTGCCCCCGCCAGGTAGCCTGGAAACTGCTGCCCCCACTCGCTCCCAATGCCAATCAGGCAGCCGCTCCAGACGCCGTCTTGTGCTTTGATGGCCGGTGCCGTTGGGTGCTGGCCAGACGACCCATGCCTGTCATCTTGCGTGGTGGTATAAGGCTCGTAGGCCCAATCCTTGATGATATCAACATCAGGATGGGCGGCTTGGGGGCCAAACAGGCGAGATAGCTGAGCACGGCACTCCTGAACAAGCACATCATTACCCATACGCTGACGCGTGGCCGCTGGCGTGTTAAAAAAGCCGAACAGCGCTGCTTTTCCATCCGGCATAGAGGCATCATGAATCTCGCCCAAGGGGCCACTCAGGCTGCGGGCTTCACCCGAAAGGCCTTGAGCGCGCCAGAAAGGCGTTTTAAATAACGCCACGTATTTGGCATGCGGCGCCATCCAGGTCGGCGTATTTTGCCACTGACTGGAAAGCTCAGCCGGCAAGGCGGGTGAAAATGCCATGTTGGCCGCCAAACGCGGTGGCATGGCCAGCAGCACCTGATCAGCGTGCCAGGTATGACGTTTGCCGTGAGCATCCTGGCTATGAACTTCCAAATCAGATGCCGCCCTATGCAGCGCTTGCACCGGCTGACCGAACATCACACTGGTGTTTTCAAGTGACTGATAGAGGGCTTGCGTCAACGCCTGCATACCGCCGACCAGGCGCATTGAAGGCGGTGAATTCACAAAGCCCTGCACACGCTGCGCAGCCATTGACGATGATCGCTCAATCAGCATATCGCCCTGTTCAAACTGAGCAAACGCCTGCAACCCCAAAGTTTGAACAAGCTCCGCCATCTGATGTTGAAAACCAGGCCAGAACCAGGACGGCCCCAAATCAAACCCGGCTATCTCCACAGCGGGGAAAGCGGGATGATCCGGCGAAGTTGAAACGATACGGCCACCCAGTCTTTCACGCGCTTCAAGCAGCACAATGTCCGTCACGTCTCTTTTTTCAAGCAAGTGAGCCGCATATAGACCCGCCAGGCCAGCTCCCACGATTACGGTGCCTGTTTTCTGCATGAGTTATGCCCCAATAGCGTTGACAACTGATAGCCACGGCCTGTTGATAGTGCCGTGAGAGGGTTCCAAGGTTTACCACCCCGCCTGGGCGATAATTGACGCGTTTTTCGGGTTGTCACAGCAACGGAGTAGCTGCCCAGGGTCAAGCGGAAAAAAGGGCGCCAATAGTTGGCGCCCTTTTTCTACTGGTAACAAACGATGTAACAGTGACCCGATGGTGTTGTTGATACTCGCTTAACGAACCATCAGTAAGAACATCTATTGGCCATCAAATGTCTCGACCTGCTGCTTAAGCTTCTGGCCGGGGCGAAATGTCACTACCCGGCGAGCCGAAATGGGAATTTCTTCGCCAGTTTTAGGATTTCTACCGGGACGCTCACGCTTGTCACGCAAATCAAAGTTGCCACGGAAAGCTTTACCTGCTCATTTTCACGCAAACAGGCACGAATCTCTTCGAAGAACGCTTCCACCATTGCCTTTGCTTCACGCTTGGAAAGCGACAACTCGGTGTGTAGATGCTCTGCAAGTTCTGCTTTTGTCAACGCCCCCATGGGTATCTCCTTATCACCAGCGCTTGGCCCCAGTGTCTGGTCTCAGTAAAGCAGGATGGCGCTCTCTGATCAACTGCGCAATTCTGCGCTATGCTGCTCGCGCGCCTGCATGACGATGACATCGACCAACTGATTGATTTCATCATCATTAAGGGTGCGCGAAGGATGCTGCCAGGTCAAGCCTAAGGCGATACTCTTATGCCCTTCAGCGACACCTTTTCCTGCATAAACGTCAAACAGCCTGGCCTGCTTGAGATGCTCACCGGCATGGGCGCGCGCCATATCCAGCAATGCCTGAACGGGCACTTCCTCGGCCACGGTAAAGGCCAGGTCACGGCGTACTTCCGGCTGGCGCGAAAGCGGCTCAAAGGCAGGTATTGCACCTTCGCTCAAGGCATCCAGGCGCACTTCAAACAACAGGGCATCGACTTTCAGACCCAGTTTTCCGCGCACTTCCGGGTGCAGCCTGCCAATCCAACCTGCCGTTTGCCCATTATGCACCACTCGAGCACACTGCCCAGGGTGTAGCGAGGGATGGTCAGCCGCTTCAAAACGCCAAGCGTCTGGCTGTCCGCTCAAGGCAATCAGGCTTTCCAGGTCACCTTTCAGATCGTAGAAGTCAGCGTTTTGCTTATCGCCGCTCCACCCTTCAGGATAACGCGAGCCACAAACGATGGCCCCCAACACGGGCGTCTGATCCAGGTCATCAAGCGGGCCATTGAACACCAGCCCGGTTTCAAACAGGCGCACACGGGTTTGCTGACGGTTAAGGTTATGCATCAAGGCACGCACCAAGCCAGGGAACAGGCTGGCACGCATCACTGACAGATCCGTAGAAATCGGATTGGCCAACTCAGGAGAAACCGCCTCTGGCAACAGCGTCTTCTGCAAATCAGGCGCCACAAAGCTGTAGGTAACGGCTTCCTGATAACCGCGCGCGACCATCTGATGACGAAGCTGCACCTGGGAGATACGGGCTTCACCTTGAGGTTTTAACGCCAACCGGGCAGCCGGACGACGTACCGGAAGGTTGTTATAGCCATGGATGCGCGCCACTTCTTCAATCAGGTCTTCCTCAATGGCGATATCAAACCGCCAGCTCGGCACAACAACGTGCCAGCCTTCAGACGTTTCGCTGACCTGCATACCCAGACGCGCCAGAATATCGCTCACCTCTTCACGTGGCAAAGACTTGCTGAGCGCTTCACTCAAACGCGCTTCGCGAAAGGTAATCGCCCGCTCGGATGGCAGCGCAGAAGCATCGCTGACACCCTTGATTGGCCCGGCTTCGCCACCGCAGATATCCAGCAGTAGCTGGGTCGCCCGCTCAACGGCCAGTTCAGTTAGCGCCGGATCAACGCCGCGTTCGAAGCGATGAGAGGCATCCGTATGCAGCCCATAGGAACGCGCCTGGCCGGCCACCGCCAGCGGTGTGAAGAAAGCGGACTCAAGGAAAATTGTCTGGGTATTCGGGTTAATGCCCGAATTCTCACCCCCATCACCCCTGCCAGAGCCAAGGGGCCGTTTTGATCGGCAATCAGTAGCGTTTCGGGGCGCAGGGTAACTTCCTGGCCATCCAGCAGCACCAGACGTTCGCCCTCCCGCGCCTGACGAACAATGATCTTGCCATTGAGGTTTTCACGGTCGAAGGCATGCATTGGCTGGCCAAGCTCCAGCATCACATAGTTAGTAACGTCGACGACCGGATCTATCGAGCGAATACCACTGCGACGCAGCCGCTCAACCATCCATAACGGCGTCTGGGCACTGACATCAACGCCACGAATCAGGCGTCCAAGATAGCGCGGACACAGCGTAGGCGCTTCCACACTGACAGGGAAGGTCTCATCAAAACTTGCCGCTACCGGCGTTATTTCAGGGCCAGTAACATCCAATTGATTCAGGACACCAACTTCACGGGCGAGCCCTTTAAGGCTCAGGCAATCACCGCGATTCGGGGTCAGATCAACCTCAATGGTGTGATCATCAAGCCCCATATAGGTGCGTAGCGGCTCACCCGTCGGTGCGTCTTCAGACAGCACAAAAATACCGGGCGAGGTTTCTTCAACCAGACCAAGTTCAGACTCCGAGCAAATCATGCCACGTGATTCAACGCCACGCAGCTTGGCTTTCTTGATCTTGAAGTCGCCCGGTAAAACGCCACCGACCTGAGCAAACGGAACCTTCTGCCCTACCGCAACATTGGGTGCACCGCAGACAACCTGGACGGGCTCAGGAGAGCCATCATTCACCAGACAGACATTGAGTTTATCCGCATCAGGATGCTTGTCCTTGGCGACCACTTCCGCTACCACAACGCCCGTAAAGGCAGCAGCCACAGGTTCAACAGCGTCAACCTCCAGACCCGCCATAGTAATCTGGTCAGCCATGGCTTGTGTATCAAGCTGCGGAGACACCCACTCACGCAGCCATTGTTCAGAAAATTTCATAGAGCTTCCTGTTATCGGCAGCGGAATTAAGCAAACTGACGTAAAAAACGCAGATCATTTTCAAAAAACAGACGCAGATCGTTCACGCCGTAGCGCAACATGGCAAGTCGCTCCGCCCCCATACCAAATGCAAAACCGGTAAAACGCTCAGCATCAATACCTGAATGACGAAAGACTTCAGGGTGCACCATTCCACATCCCATCACTTCAAGCCATCCGCTGTGTGAACAGACACGGCAGCCTTTGCCGCTACACATCACGCACTGGATATCGACTTCTGCTGACGGCTCAGTAAACGGGAAGTACGACGGACGAAAACGCACAGAGAGGTCGTCACGTTCAAAAAAGGCATGCAGGAAGTCTTCAATCGTACCTTTCAGATCGGCAAAACTAACGCCTTCATCTACCAGCAGCCCTTCTACCTGGTGGAACATGGGGGTATGAGTCAGATCCGAATCACTACGATAAACGCGCCCTGGGCAGACAATACGAATCGGTGGCTCACTGTTTTCATGGTGCGTACCTGCACCGGAGACGTATGGGTTCTTAGCAGGCGTGTGGCGTCAAAATAGAAGGTATCGGCCATGCCGCGCGCCGGATGGTGAGCCGGGATATTAAGCGCTTCGAAATTATGATAATCATCTTCAATTTCAGGCCCGACCGCCACATCGTAACCTATCCGGGTAAATAACCCTTCAATACGTTCCAGTGTACGCGTTACCGGATGCAGACCGCCGCCGGGCTGCCCACGCCCAGGCAGGGTGACATCGATACGTTCAGCGGCGAGACGGGCATTTAACGCCTGCTGTTCCAGCGCATGACGTTTCTGATCAATATCATTTGCCAGGTTCTGTTTGGCTTGGTTGATTCGCTCTCCTGCCTTAGGACGCTCTTCCGACGACAGCTTACCCAGGCCTTTCAACAAGGCGGTCAGCTCACCTTTTTGCCCAGGTAACGTACACGAATTTCTTCTAATGCAGCGACACTTTGCGCCGAGTTGATCGCTTCATGCGCTTGAGATACCAGAGTGGGAAGGTGATCCATCCAATTAACTCCGAAGTAAGCTCCCTCCTTGGCGGAAAGGGCAGCAAGTTGCTTGTAATGCGTTATCAGCAGCAAAAAAACAGGGGAAGAGCGGCTGCTCTTCCCCTGGATGGGTCAAAATAATGACCGGGCCTAGATGCTTTGACAAATGTCGTTTACGCAAAAATGCGAACGCACATGCCATGCATAGAAACCTTACTGGGCAGCCTTGGCTTTTTCCACGATAGCCGCAAAAGCAGCTTTCTCGTGAACGGCCAGATCGGCAAGCACTTTACGATCAATTTCGATACCGGCTTTCTTCAGGGCGCCAACAAAACGGCTGTAAGACATGCCGTGTTGACGCGCGCCAGCATTGATACGCTGGATCCACAACGCACGGAATTGACGCTTGCGATTACGACGGTCGCGATATGCATACTGACCAGCCTTGATAACCGCTTGCTTGGCTACACGAAAGACGCGCGAACGTGCTCCATAATAGCCTTTAGCCTGCTTCAGCACTTTCTTGTGACGACGACGGGCAACAACGCCACGTTTGACACGGGTCATAACACACTCCTGACATTAACGATGAGCACACTGAAAATGGTGCTCAAAAAAGAAATCCCGAAAAATTAAAGATTCGGCAGCATACGCTGGATCAGCGCTTTGTCTGCGTCATGAATCTGCTTCATACCGCGCAGTTGACGCTTACGCTTGGTCGACTTCTTGGTCAGGATGTGGCTACGAAAAGACTGCTTGTGCTTGAAGCCATTTGCTGTCTTCTTGAAGCGCTTGGCAGCGCCACTGTTGCTTTTGATTTTCGGCATGAAATAACTCCGCTCGATATTTTTAGAAAACCCAAGGCCAGCCACAACCGTAGTTGTGGCGCGTTTAAAAAGCCGTCGGATCACTTCTTCTTTGGGGCCAGGATCATGATCATCTGGCGGCCTTCCATTTTCGGGAAGGCTTCAACCGTTCCGATCTCTTCGAGGTCTGAGGCTATCCTTTCCATTAGCTTGCGGCCAATGTCCTGGTGCGCCATTTCACGACCACGAAAACGCAATGTGACTTTCCCCTTGTCACCACCTTCAAGGAATCGGATCAGGTTTTTCAACTTCACCTGATAGTCACCCTCGTCAGTGCCAGGCCGGAATTTGACTTCCTTGACCTGAATCTGTTTCTGCTTCTTTTTCTGAGCAGCTTTTTGCTTCTTCTGCTCAAAAACAAATTTGCCATAATCCATGATCTTACAAACAATCGGATCGGCATTGGAAATTTGCACAAGATCCATACCTTCTGCTTCGGCACGCTCAAGTGCTTCAGTTGTGGGTACAACCCCCAACTGTTCACCATCGCTGGCAATGAGGCGCACTTCAGTTTCGGTAATTCTCTCGTTCATTGGGGGCGTTTTTCTTGTGGACGCCCACGCTGGTTGCTTCGCTTGATCGTTCCGTCTCCTTAGGCAATTGACGATGTCGCCAGGGCTGCTCTCTCTACCTCAAGGCGTTTGATGAGTTCATCAATCGTCATGGTGCCGAGGTTTTCGCCGCTACGTGTACGTACGGCCACTGAGTCAGCTTCAACTTCCTTATCTCCTACCACAAGGAGATAGGGAACTTTCTGTAACGTATGCTCACGGATTTTAAAGCCGATTTTCTCGTTCCTCAAGTCCGCATTGGCCCGAAGACCACTTTTTTGCAAACGTTTTTCCAAGTTTAACGCATATTCGCGTTGAGCATCAGTAATTGTCATGATGACAGCTTGCTGTGGAGCAAGCCATAAAGGCATAGCACCCGCATAATGCTCAATCAGAATACCCAGGAAGCGTTCAAAAGAACCCAGAATTGCGCGGTGAAGCATGACAGGCGTTTTACGTACGCCATCTTCATCGACAAATTGAGCGCCCAGACGACCTGGCAAATTAAAGTCCAGCTGTAAAGTACCACACTGCCAGAGACGATTCAGGCAATCTCTCAACGCGAACTCGATTTTCGGCCCATAAAAAGCCCCTTCACCGGGCTGTAGCTCCCACTCCAGGCCAGTCGCTTCCAAAGCGGCTTCCAATCCCTGCTCGGCTCGATCCCAAAGCTCAGCCTCTCCCAAAAAGTCTTCTGGCCGCGTCGAAAGCTTGAGTTCAACGTCTTCAAAGCCCAGCGTCTTGTAGACTTCCAGCGTCAGGGCGATGAAGGCTTCAGCCTCTTTCTGGATCTGGCTTTCGGTACAGAAGATATGCGCATCATCTTGAGTAAAACCACGCACCCGCATCAGACCATGCAAAGAGCCAGAAGGTTCATTACGGTGGCAGCTGCCGAACTCGGCAAGACGCAAAGGGAGATCCCGATAACTCTTCAGCCCCTGGTTAAAGACCTGAACATGGCAGGGGCAGTTCATCGGTTTGACAGCATATTCGCGTTTTTCGGACTCCGTCGTGAACATCAGCTCACTGTAGTGCCCCCAGTGGCCAGATTTCTTCCACAGCGACAAATCAACGACCTGCGGCGTTTTAATTTCCTGGTAGCCATGTTCGCGCTGAATTTTGCGCATATACTCTTCAAGCGCCTGGTACATGGTCCAGCCATTGGGGTGCCAGAACACCATGCCTGGAGCTTCTTCCTGCAAATGGAAAAGATCCATTTTACGCGCCAACTTACGGTGATCACGCTTTTCTGCTTCTTCAAGACGCAGCAAATAGGCTTTAAGCTGCTTCTTATCAGGCCAGGCTGTACCATAAATACGCGTCAACATGGTATTTTCTGCGTCGCCGCGCCAGTAGGCACCTGCCAGCTTGGTCAGCTTGAAGGCTTTAAGGTGGCGCGTATTGGGCACATGGGGCCCGCGGCACATATCGGTGTATTCTTCATGATGATAGAGGCGAATAGCAGCCCCTTCAGGAATTTCGCGAACAATTTCCTGTTTGTAAGGCTCATCGCGATGCAGGAAAGTCAGCATGGCCTTATCACGATCAACATATTCACGAACAACGTCGTACTCATGATCTATCAAAGACTTCATGCGCGCTTCAATCGCCGTCAGATCATCTGGGGTGATTGAATCAGCAAATTCAATATCGTAATAGAAGCCATCCTCAATAACCGGGCCAATGGCCATTTTTGCATTGGGGTATAACTGCTTCACTGCATGACCTATCAGGTGAGCGCAGGAGTGGCGAATGATCTCTACCCCTTCCTGGTCGCGAGCCGTGATAATAGCAACCTTGGCATCACATTCGATCAGGTCTGCAGCATCTACCAGCTCGCCGTCAATCTTGCCAGCAATGCAGGCTTTGGCCAAACCAGGGCCAACAGATGCTGCCAGCTGCATGATAGAAAGCGGCTCGGAAAATTCACGTTGGCTGCCATCAGGCAGAGTCACAATAGGCATTCGGGTAATTCCTTGAGCGCAGTGGTGACCCATACCAAGGGTCACATATCGCTATCAATGGGTATCAGTAAAACGTGTTCAAGGTAATAAGAAAACAGCCGCACGTTGCAACGCGGCATGTTAGCAAAACTCATCATCTGGATAAAGCAAGGCAATCAATGACTACCAACAAAAACGCGGAAGGCATATGGCCTTCCGCGTTTTGATCAACTATCGCCTAAACAAGATAGATAAACTTAATCCTGAGGGGATTAGTTCCACTCATCCAGTTCAACACGACGGTTTTCAGCACGGCCTGCGGCAGTATCATTAGAGGCAACCGGGCGCTCTTCACCGTAGCCAGTAGCCATCATACGATCAGCACTGACGCCCAACTGATTCAGATAAGCAGCAACAGATTCGGCGCGGCTCTGCGAGAGGCGCTTGTTATAGTCAGCGCTACCACGTGAATCGGTATGGCCTTCAATGCTGACGCGAACGTTCGGGTTATTGACCAGACGCTCAGCTACAACACGCAAGATCTGCTGCGCATCTGTTGTCAGTCGCGCGGAGTCAAACTCAAAGTTAACGCCTTCAAGCACCAAAGCGTCAGGGCAGCCCAGAGAATTCACAGCAACGCCTGCCGGTGTACCCGGGCACTGGTCACGGTAATCTGGTACGCCATCATTATCGGAATCAACCGGGCAACCGTTAGCATTCACTGAAACGCCGGCTGGTGTTCCCGGGCACTGATCACGATAATCCGGAATGCCGTCACCATCGGAATCCAGCGGGCAGCCTTCTGCGTCTACAGCTGCACCAGCAGGAACAGCGCCGTAGCTCGGGCACTGCGGTTCAGCTTTGACAGTACGATCTGCACACAATAGACCACCGATCGCGGCACCAGCAGTAGCACCTACCAGGGTGTTTTCGTCTTCATCAGAATTACCGCTGGTTGAATATCCAATGGCACCACCAATAACACTGCCTGCCAGGCCGCACACAAACGGGTGCATTCCACTACCACCATCGGAACTCATAGACGCAGAGCTAGCTGACTGTGAAGCAGAACTTGCACAACCAGAGAGACCTACTACCAGTGCCGATCCAATGAGCAAGCCAGTTGTTGATTTCTTCATTTAAAACTCCTTAAAAATAGTTAAGCAGGCAGCTTGGCCAATGATGAGGCTACCATTCCAGATTTAAGCTCGGCAACTAGCACCCCAACCCAACACCTACAGCACGATACAGAGAATACTCACGTGATTGTGATAATACGCATCAATGAATATAGCAGGTTAGGTGGCTAAGGTGTGCCTGGATGCATAAATATAGTAAGAATCACGGTGCTAATGCCTCGATAGCAGCATTATGCCTTTTTCTAAACCTAAATAAAAATAAACAATTATAAAATGACGTAACATCATCTAATGTAGCGGCTGTTTATTTTCTTGACGCCACGCAATGACTGCTCTCGCTGCTGCAAGCACCTCATCGCGCATTTCATCCTCAACCGCGAGGCGCTCTTTGTCTTCCTGATGGCGCGCCTTTGGGGTTAATTGGCTGCGAGCTGAGTGCGTTTTTAAGTGGCGGGTGCGCTCATAGACATCTGCAAATGCCTGGAAATCGGGATGCTCAGCCAGGCGGGTATCAATGATTTCGAGTAGCACCTTGCAACGCCAACTGCCTTCCGTGATATCTACTTGCTCTTGCACCAAAGCACCAACAACATAGTCAAGATTTTCAAGACTGTTGCTAATCGCGCGGCGCTGTTCTTCTTCAACCAGCGCTTCGCGACGCTTGATCTCCTTGCGCAGTTTTAAGGCGTAGCTACCCAAGCCGATCACCACGACTAACCCAATCACCAATAATACCACTGCTAATGTCGTGCTCATAAGCTCCTCAGCGGTGAGTCAAAAAACCTTCTACTGGAATTGTACTGCTTTTACCCCTTAACCCCAAACCTGGTTTCTTTGGCAACGCCCAGGAATCAACCTAATTTACGAATTTTGCTCCCATCCTCAATCTATATCATCAGAAAAGCTCTGATTGGCTACACTTATAAGGAGAACAGAAAATCATTTCTGCACACTAAGCAAGACGTGAGGAGGCTGTCATGACGACTCAAAATACCCCTACCAACCCTTGGGCACCCTTAGCAACTATGACCCCTTGGTTTGATGCAAGCCAACCGCTATTGAACTGGTGGACCGAGCAAAGCTCCCAGGCCATGCAACCTTTCGCTAAAATCCAACAGGCATGGATGGAGAGCATGTCTCAGGCAATGCAGGCTGAAATGCAGTTTTTTCAAGCCATCACCGCCAGCCATGAAAAAATGGCGCAGTGCATGATGAATGCTTCAGGTACGCCGGAAAGCAACCGTAAAATTGCCGATTGTTATCATGAAGTTGTACAAACGCTTACCGACGCACAAGTGACAAGGCTACATAAGGCGACAGAACTCAGCCATGAGTTTAGGCGCTCACTTTGGGAGGAACTGTAACCTGTTAAACTTTTGACTGACATGAAAGACCCTGGCGTAATGGTTTAATACACTCTAGGGTTTGCACTCAAAAGCGGCCTGAAACATCACCAGAATCGCCTGACCATTGGGTGTCCAGGCGGTTCCTTTATTACAGGAAACAGCTCTTGCCATCTGACAACACATTACCCCAATCAAGTACCCTTGTTTCACGTTCAAACACACTTTCTTCATCCGCCGCTCCCAGAAAACGGCCAGGACTTGCTTGTCTTATTGTTTTGATTAGCTTTACCACCTTAGCAGGATGCACCACCTACACCTGGCCGGACGGATCACAGAAGACGGTGCTAGGCGTACCTGCCGAGGAAGAAAACAGCCGTTATGAAGAAGATATTCAAACCGGTACACAATACAGGCTACCGGGAGAGGTGCCCCCTAAAAAAGAACTTCAGGAGTAGATAAATCGCCATGTCTGACACGATGACCCTTGATCAACTCGCTCGCCAGAAAAACCGCACTGACCACTACCAGATCGAAATTCAGGCGCTGGATCTAGGCTGGTATTTTGTAAGGCTCCATGACAGCAATCAGACCGTTTTCACGCTGGTAGACGATACGGGTGAAACGTGTCGCTTTACAGGCACCCAGTGGGTGAGCCGTGCTTTGCGCCCACTGGGTTTTACACATGCGACCCTGACCTGGTCATCAGTGGCCGATGAAATGGTCGGTGCTACTGCTAGCGTTCCGTCTCCTGAAGAGATGATGGCACACGGCACCAGAGTAAGTTTTGAAACTCGATAAACTCCTTGCACTGGATCACTGCAGTGCAACATGATGAGGATTATAGTTAATCTATATTCATCATCGCAGGGAGTTCAGATGGCTAACCAATCTAAGGGCACTTCCGCAGCGGCTAAGGACACAACAGCCAGAACCGCCTGGCACAGCATCAATACTGAAGATGCCCTCACCAGACTGAAAGTGTCGTCCAATGGCTTAACCAGAGAGGAAGCTCAACAGCGTTTGGCCGATGTAGGCCCCAACCAGCTTCAGCAACAGCAGGGGCGACACTGGACAAGGCGGTTACTAGAACAATTTAACAACGTACTGATGCTGATTTTGCTAGTGGCGGCAGTGGCGAGCTTTTTGCTTGGGCATAGCATTGATGCGGCGGCCATCGTCGGCGTCGTCGTCATTATCGCTCTGATCGGCTTTATTCAGGAGGGTAAAGCAGAACAAGCCCTCGACAGCATACGTAATATGCTCTCTCCCCAAGCCAATGTACTACGTGACGGCCATCGTACTAGCGTCCCTGCTGAAGATCTTGTACCAGGTGATATCGTACTGGTTGAGAGCGGCGATCGGGTACCAGCGGATTTACGCTTGCTGGAAGCACGCCGCTTGAGAACCGAAGAAGCCGCATTGACCGGTGAATCCGTGCCGGTTGAAAAACATACCGAAACGGTGGCTGAAGATGCCGACCTTGCCGAACGCCGTGGCATGGCCTACGCCAGCACCATTGTTGTGCAGGGTAGTGCCCGTGGGTTGGTGGTAGAAACTGGCAGCCACACCGAGATTGGTAAGATATCCGAGCTGTTACGCGGTGTTGAAAAACTCAAGACGCCTTTATTACAGCAGCTTGACCGGGCCGGGCGCGTACTCGCGGTATTTATTCTGACCGCTGCCGCCATCACGGCAGTGCTGGGTGTTCTGATTCATCAGCAACCGGCCAGTGAAATGTTCATGGCGGCCGTCGGCCTTGCCGTTGCAGCCATTCCGGAAGGGCTGCCAGCAATTGTTACCATCGGTCTTGCCTTGGGCGTCCAGAGCATGGCAAAACGCAATGCCATCGTGCGCCGCTTACCTGCCGTTGAAACACTTGGCTCCATTTCCACCATTTTTTCAGACAAGACGGGCACTCTGACCCGCAACGAGATGACCGCCCAGGCCATTTGGATGCATGATCAGCAATATGCCATTGATGGCATTGGCTTTGCCCCTGAAGGCGACTTCCATTATGTACAACCGGACGGTCAAACGTCAGCAGAAGCCGTCAAGCTAGACAATGAAAGTGCTCTGGCTGATTTTCTGAATGCAGCGGTATTATGTAATGACAGCGAGCTTGCCAATAAAGATGGTCGTCATCAGATTTTTGGTGACCCAACTGAGGGTGCGCTGGTAGTGGCTGCCGCCAAGGCGGGCATCCAGGCACACAGCATGCGTGATCACATCTCGCGTGTGGACGCTATTCCTTTCGAATCAGAACACAAGTACATGGCCACCCTGCATGATCATGATGAAGGCCAACAGCGGCTGTTTGTCAAAGGTGCCCCTGACCGCTTGCTTGAAATGTGTGCTAGCGCTTATTCAAAGCAAGGTGATGTTAAACTTGATCATCAACGCTGGGAGGAGCGCATTCACGAGCTTTCATCGCGAGGCCTGCGGGTACTGGCCATTGCAGACAAGCTTACCTCTCCTGTGGATGGCCTGGACCATCATCATGTCCAAGGCGATCTTCGCCTACTGGGTATTATCGGGTTGCTCGATCCCCCGCGCCAGGAGGCCATTGAAGCGGTCACACGTTGCCAGAAAGCCGGTATTCGGCCGGTCATGATTACCGGCGACCATGCCACAACGGCATTGGCCATTGCCCGCCAGCTGGGGTTCGAAAAAACCCAGCGAGCGCTGACCGGACGTGAAATTGAAAGCATGTCAGACAGCCAGCTCGAGGACATCATTCTGGATATTGATGTCTATGCTCGCGCTTCCCCTGAACACAAACTACGCCTTGTTCAAGCGATGCAGTCACGCGGTGGCGTGTGCTCCATGACCGGTGATGGGGTCAACGACGGCCCTGCTCTGAAACGCGCCGATGTTGGCGTTGCCATGGGCATCCAAGGTACAGAAGCCGCCAAGGATGCGGCAGAAATGGTACTGGCAGACGATAACTTCGCCACCATTGTTAGCGCTGTTGAAGAAGGTCGAAAGGTTTACGATAACATTCGTAAAACCATTACCTTTATTCTGCCCACCAATGGTGCCCAAGGTTTGGCTATTATGCTGGCGGTGTTGTTCGGCTCAATGCTGCCGGTTACCCCTTTACAGGCACTCTGGGTGAACATGGTGGTTGCCGTCACCCTCGGCCTGGCACTGGCCTTTGAGCAGGGTGAAAAAGACCTGATGTTGCGCAAACCGCGTGATCCCAAGGCTCCCTTGCTGGATTTCTTCCTGCTGTGGCGGGTGGTTTTTGTCTCCCTCCTATTGCTGGTTGGCGTGTTTGGAATCTTTACCTGGATTCACCAACAAGGCGGCAGCGACGAACTCGCTCGCGCTGGCGCCGTCAATATGCTGGTGACCGGCAGTGCCGCCTATCTGATCAATAGCCGCTTCCTGCTCAACAGCACGCTGTCTATAAAGGGTATTTTCGGCAGCCGCCCGGTATGGATTGCCATTGGGTTGATTATGGTGCTGCAGATGGCCTTTACCTACCTGCCCTTCATGCAGTTGATTTTTGGCAGCGAAGGGTTGGCGTTAAGCCATTGGCTGGCCATTGTAGGCATTAGTGTGCTGGTTTATTTGGCCGTTGAGATGGAGAAAAGTATCTGGCGCCGCCGCCAGAGCTAACCCTGACGGCGCTTGGTGAATGAAGTAGGGTCAGCTGTCAGCGGATTTTCGGGCCAGGGATGTTTGGGATAGCGCCCTCTCATCTCCTTGCGCACTTCGGCGTAACCGTTCTGCCAGAAGTGCGCAAGGTCTTGTGTTACCTGCAGTGGACGACCTGCGGGTGAAAGCAGGTGCACCAGTACCTTGACCCTGTTGTTAACCAGCGAGGGCGTTGCTTGCCACCCAAACAGCTCCTGCAACTTGGCTGCCAGAACGGGCGGCTGCCCATCCCTGCAGGGTCGATAGTCCAACGTCAAACATCTCCCTGCTGGCACCTTCAATTCCGCCGGCACTTGGCCATCCAGCCGCTTACGCGCCTCCCAGCTCAGGGTTTCAAGTAATATATTCCCAAACGACAGTTGATCAACTGCGCTCAGACGCTCCAAGCCATTGAAGTATGGCACCAGCCAGTCCTGTAGTGCCTCAAGTAGGCTGGCGTCTGACCAATCCGGCCAATCGAACTCCGGGTCATGCTCCCTGAGTAGCTGCATACGTCCTTGCAGCTGAAGAAAGGCATTACATCTCGATAGGTAACCACGCCGCTGTATCGCCTCAACCAGGGCTTGATCTATCTGTGCCCTTGGCAAGCGGCTAGACGAAGGACGGCTTGCCAACTCAATCGCGCCCAAGGCCTGAACCTCGCGCGCAATCAACTTACCCTCCTGTTCAGACCAGTAAACCTGTGACTGCCATTGCGTTATTTCTGGAAAAAGAGATGCGATCACATCACCTTCTACCCTCAAAGCAGAAATGATGCGCTGGCTTCCCTGGCGTTCGTGCCAGTCAACGACCAGCAGCCAGGTTTGATGGGCCAGAGGGTTATCCAGAGGCATTTCAGCAATGATGCCATTGGCAAGCTGGAACCGCCCTGGGGCTAGCGGATAACCGATACGCTCCGGATAGGCCAGGGCCAACAAGGTGCCCAAGGCAGCCAGTGACTTCCCATCGTTTAACTCGACACCGGCAATTCTTGCCAAGCGTTGGGCCTCCTGATACCAGGCAGTTGGTTTTTTGGTGGGCGCTGCCAGGGCTTGCGCCAGCATTTGCTCAGGGTGTGGCCCTAAGCGTTCGCCACTTTGCAGTAACGCTGCCAATAGGCACGCCAGCGACACAGCATTAAAGCGTGAAGCGCCTTCAAGCATGACGGCCAGACGTGGCGGCAGCGGCCAGCGACCACACTGCTGGCCAAGCGTCGTCAACTGATAGCGATGATCCAGCACCCCTAGCTGACGCAATCTCTGCTGGCCGCTGCGCCAGGCGCCCTGCGGCGGCGGTGTCATCCATGCCAGTTGTTCAGGATCATTCACCCCCAGCGAGCCAGTTCAAACACCAGGCTTGTTAAATCGGCTTGCTGCACTTCCGGCTCTCGATGCGCCGGCAAAGGCTGCTCCTTGGCCCATAGACGATAGCAGATGCCCGGCCCTTGACGCCCCGCCCGGCCACGCCGCTGATCAGCACTGGCACGATTGACACGCCGGGTTTCAAGGCGCCCCACACCACTGCGATGCTGATAGACAGGCACACGTTCAAGCCCCGCATCAATCACACAGTTCACGCCTGCAACGGTTACGCTTGATTCAACAATGGCCGTGGCCAGAATCACTCTCTGCTGACCAGGCACCCGAGTTAACGCCGCCCGCTGTTCGTTGAGCGGCATACGCCCATGCAAAGATGCGACGAGGGCATCAATGTTCCGGGCTGCAAGCTTTCTGGCGGTTTTCTCAATCTCATTCACTCCCGGCAGGATAACCAGGATATCGCCTTCCTCATTTTCGTTCAGCGCTTCACTCACGACATCAGCACAGTGGGCATCAATCGGGGTTCTGTTAGCGCAGGGGCGATAGACGGTCGTCACCGGATATTGCCGTCCGGCAACTCAATCAGTGGGGTGCTTTCGCCCATCAACTGGCGCAACGCAGCCCTATCCAGGGTGGCTGACATCACCACTAGGCGCAGATCTTCCCGCACACTGTGCTGAATATCCAGCGCCAGCGCCAGGCCCAGATCCGCTTCCAGACTGCGCTCGTGATACTCATCGAAAATGATGCAGGCCACTCCTTCCAGGAAAGGGTCTTCCTGAAGCATTCGCGTCAGCACTCCCTGGGTGACCACTTCAAGCCGAGTTGACGGGCCACAGCGGGTTTCGCCACGCATGCGGTAACCAAGGGTATCACCCACGCTTTCTTCCAACTGTTGTGCCATAAAGGTAGCCGCCAGGCGTGCCGCGACACGCCGTGGTTCCAAGAGCAGAATTTTCTGGCCATTTGCCCACGATTGTTGAAGCAATGCTAATGGAACCCGGGTAGTTTTACCCGCGCCGGGCTGGGCCACCAATATAAGACGCGAGGAACAGGACAAGGCCGCTGCTACATCGTCAAGGTGTGCATCAACAGGCAGACTGGTGACATCATCGTTTCGCATTACAATTCTCATTGAAAGAGTCATTCTACCGTTACACGGCCCCGTAACCGGCATTGCGGCATTAGCAATTCGCGGCGCTTCATTCAGCCTAAACCATCATTGACGGACGCCGATTGCATTTTTGTTGCTCTGAATGTGTACACGGCTGCCCGTTGTCTCCAACGCTGTTCAACGCTGGCTTATAATGATGCCAAGGAGCGATGAAAACCCATTTTAAAGGCCATTGATGAAACCTGAGCTGCTCGCAGGCACCATTGTTGCACTACCCGCTTACAACACTAATCCTCTAATTTTTAGGCAAAAAAAAGCTGCTCAGGGAGCAGCTTAAGCAAGGGATCGAAAACATGAAACCAATTAAGGTTACTCGTCAACACTGCTAGCAACTATCGTCGCCGTGTTGGCTTGCTATACATAAGACACTGTGCTGCAGGAAAGTTCGCTCTTAATGCAATTTTCTCCTTTGCCGCCACAAGGGTATACTGAAGTATCAGATAGGATTCATGCTTTTCATTCAGGAGCATCCGTATGGCGCTCTACTTACTTGTTTTAGGTGTTTGCGTATTGGTGATTGGCGGGGTGCTGGCCATCCTGCTGACATCTGGTACGCCGCGTTATAGAACCGAGCCTGAAGACCTGTTGAATCTGTTTGATAAAGCACTGGAAAGCGAGATCAATGAGACAGAATGGAATGCCATTATTGGCTACCCCATTCGACATAATGAATATTTGGATGGCGTGCGTCGCCGCGCTGGACGCTTGATGGATCAGCATGGACGACACTGGCAGCTTGCCCAGGGCAAATCACTGCTGGACAAGGAAGGCAAAGCCGAACTCCAGGCTTTACGTGACCACCTCGCGGCTCACACAGCATTACACCGTCCATAATATGCCTGCATGAGGACCTCATCATGCCCAGTAAGATTCGTCAGTTACCGTTAGATGCCGTGACGCACCATCATTCTCACGATTTTCACCAGATCGTGATCACCATGTGTGGTACCGCCGAGTTTGAAATTGAAGGTCTGGGCGGGCTGATCAATCCTTTTTCCGGCTGCATTGTACCTGCCAACCATGAACATTATTACTCGGGAAATGCCAAAAACCGCCAGTTGATTCTGGACCTGCCGGAAGATGCCCCTGCCCTGTCCGGTGAACAGCGCGAACTTGTGGCTCTGTTTGACGCGCCGCGTTTTTTCTCCCTTGATGACCCGTTACGCCACTATCTTGCTTTTGTAGAAAGCGAGATTGCTCATAGCGTCAATGACACTAATACCTTTCAGCATGATCGCTTGGCGAGCACCCTGCTTGGTTCATTAAAGGCGCGCCTGGGGGAAAATGCCCAGACCCACCACGAGCGCTTGAACATGAGCCAGATCAATCGTTATATACAGCACCATCTTGCTGACGAGCTACGCGTTGCCGATCTGGCCAGATTAGCTTGCCTGAGTGAAGCGCATTTTTCTGAGCGTTTTCGTCTGCAAACCGGCCTCTCCCCTGGCAGTACGTGCGGCGGCAACGCCTGAGCGCAGCGCGTCAACTGATCATGCAAAGCCGTCTCCCCTTGGCCGATATTGCCGTGCAAACCGGCTTCGCCAATCAGAGCACCCTCTCCCATGCGTTCAAACGCAGCTTTGGCATGTCGCCTCGCCAGCTGCGCCAGGACGGTCCGGCCCCTGCTGCCACAGTTTCACCCCATCCACGCAGAGCCCTTTCCGGGCACAAAACTCTCTACTAAAGTAGTATATTCAGTGCGTTTGCCTTGAAATGGACATGTTTTGCCATGTTTTAGACACACAGGCAAACGCGTTGCCCTCTACATTCGATTGTTAACTTTGGGCTCCATGCCCTTATGTCCCTTTCGTTCCTGCTCTGACTTCTGGGGGCTTCAATGCTCAACGCTAAGAAACTGCGCGACCCTGCCATTTGGCAAACAGATCTTGATACGCTAATGACCCGTGTAAGCGATCATTATGCTGTTGATGAAGAAAGTTTCGTCAATGAACTGATCAAACTGCTCAATGCAGACCGTGACGACTTTGCTCGCATTGAAGCGAACACAGCAGCACTAGTGCGCGACGTGCGCAAGATGGATACGGCGGTTGATACGATTGATGAGTTACTCCAGCAGTACAGCCTGGATACTCATGAAGGTCTGATGTTGATGTGCCTGGCCGAAGCCATGCTGCGTATTCCTGACAAAGACACCGCCGATGCGCTGATTGAAGACCGTCTTGGCCCGGCCGACTGGCAGGCACATCTGGGTAAGAGTGAATCCTGGATGGTGAACGCGTCGACCTGGGGGCTATTGATGACCGGCCGGGTGCTCAAGCTGGATCACCCCAAAGAAGGTCGCCCTGCGCATTTTATCAACCGCATGGTTAACCGCCTTGGTGAGCCCGTCATTCGGCGTGCCATGGTGGAAGCCATGAAGGTGATGGGTAAGCAGTTTTGTTGGCCGCGATATCGACGAAGCACTCAAGCGTTCCAGGCCGCTGTTCAATAAGGGCTACACCTATTCATACGATATGCTTGGCGAAGCGGCGCGTACCCGTGACGATGCCAAACGCTATTTTGACGACTACGCCCACGCCATTGGGCAGGTAGGTAAAACCTGTAAGACACTGGGCGCCAGGACGCCAGCCCCGTCGGTGTCCATCAAGCTGTCTGCCTTGCATCCCCGCTATGAATTTGGCCGTCGCGAACAGGTATTGGCGGAACTGGTCGATACGGTGATCAAACTGGTCACCAAGGCACGCAGCCTGAATGTTGCCGTAACTATTGATGCTGAAGAAGTTGACCGCCTGGAGCTGTCGCTGGAAGTCTTCCGCGCTGTCTATACCAGCGATGCCGTTAAGGGCTGGGGACATTTCGGCCTGGTCGTGCAGGCCTATGCCAAACGTGCCCTGCCAGTCTTGCATTATATTAATCGCCTCGCCGAACAACAGGGTGATGAGATTCCGCTGCGACTGGTGAAGGGCGCCTACTGGGATACTGAAATCAAGGAATCCCAGCAGCTTGGCGTTGAGGGTTATCCGGTGTTCACCCGCAAGGCAGCTACCGATGTCGCCTACCTGGCGTGCGCGCAGTTCTTGCTGTCCAACGACACCAAGGGGCGTATCTTCCCACAGTTTGCCACCCATAATGCGCACACCGTCACCACCATTCTTGAACTCGCCAATGCCGACGATCGCGCCTTTGAGTTCCAGCGCCTGCATGGCATGGGTGAAGCCCTTTATGATGTAGCTCTGACCAGAGCGCCTGAAGGCACTTACTGCCGCATTTACGCCCCTGTCGGCGCCCACAAGGATCTGCTGCCCTATCTGGTGCGGCGTCTGCTGGAAAACGGTGCCAACTCCTCCTTCGTCCATCAGCTGGTTGACCCGGATGTGCCGGTGGAATCGCTGTGCCAGCATCCGGTGGAAACCTTGCGCCAGTATGACTCCCTAGTTAATACGCGCATCCCGCTACCTAAGGATATCTTCGGTAAAAAGCGCCGCAACTCGCGCGGGGTCAATCTTAATATCCGTAGCCACTTCTACCCGCTAATGGAGAAGATGGATACGTTTATGGATAAAACCTATCAGGCCAGACCACTACTGGCGTTTGATGTCGCTGACGACACTGCCAACACCCATAGCGTGACCAGCCCCTATGACCGTCGTAAGGTACTGGGCAGCGTACAGTGGACGACCAGCCAACAGGCTACCAAAGCACTGGATGCCGCCTGGGCAGCCTTTCCCCGCTGGGATGCCACGCCGGTGGCAGAACGCGCGGCCATTCTGGTTCGCCTTGGTGAGCTGATGGAAGCCAACATGGCTGAGCTGATGACCCTGTGTTCACGTGAAGGGGGCAAACTGCTGACCGACGGCGTGGACGAAATCCGCGAAGCCGTCGACTTCTGCTACTACTACGCCATGCGCGCTGAGGAAGGCTTTGGCAAGCCGATTGAACTGCCAGGCCCCACCGGTGAATCCAACCATCTTGTAATGGGGGGCGTGGTGTCTTTGCGGCTATCAGCCCCTGGAACTTCCCGGTGGCCATTTTCTGCGGCCAGGTCGTGGCGGCTGCAGTAGCTGGCAATACCGTGCTGGCCAAACCCGCTGAACAGACGTCTATCGTGGCTCACCGTGTTATTGAGCTGCTCTACGAAGCGGGCATGCCGCGTGATGTTGTCCAACTACTCCCAGGCGATGGCCCCACTGTGGGAAGTGTACTGACCTCAGACCCTCGCGTGACGGGCGTTGTATTTACCGGAGGTACCGATACAGCGCAGATTATCAATCGTGCGCTGGCAGCACGTGAAAATGCCCCCTTGCCTGCCTTGATCGCCGAGACCGGGGGCATGAATGCCATGATTGTCGACTCCACCGCCCTGCCTGAACAGGTGGTCGTTGATGTCATCAATCCGCCTTCCAGAGTGCTGGTCAGCGCTGCTCGGCATTGCGGGTACTTTATGTCCAGGACGATGTGGCTGATCGAGTGACCAGCATTCTCAAGGGGGCCATGAACGAGCTGCATGTCGGCGATCCGCGCCAACTGGGTACAGATGTTGGCCCGGTCATCGATGAAGATGCCCGCAAGGGCCTTCAAGCACATATTGATGCGCTCAAGAGTGAAGGTCGCCTGGTGGCCGAAACGCCTTTGGCTGCTGAGCACACTGAGAATGGCACCTATATTGCCCCGGTTGCCTTTAATATTGACAGCATTGACAGCCTGACCCGGGAGCAGTTTGGCCCTATCCTGCATATTGTGCGCTACAAGGCCAGCCAGCTTGATAAGGTCATTGATGAAATCAATGCCCGAGGCTATGGATTGACGTTCGGGGTTCACAGCCGCAATGAATCCTTTGCGGCTGATATTGCCCGCCGGATGCGCGTTGGTAACGTCTATATCAACCGCAATATCATAGGTGCCGTTGTCGGGGTTCAGCCTTTCGGCGGCCAGGGGCTTTCTGGCACAGGCCCCAAGGCAGGTGGCCCGCACTACCTTTACCGCTTTGCGACGGAAAAAACTATTACCAATAATACGGCGGCCCTCGGGGGCAACGCCTCACTGCTGGCGCTTGACGACGAATAAGCCTCATCCCGTTCACAGGCCTTGCTTGCATATATGTTCTATCAAGCCACCCGCCAGGGTGGCTTTTTAATGTTATTAAAAGCCAACCAAGAATTGCGCTGGATCAATAACACGGCTTTAAAGAGCCGTTACACTGCTAATCATGCACACAGCGGTTATTCCATGATGACCGATAGATACACACTAGGAGTTAGATCCCATGCGCAAATTTACTCTGCCGACTCTTCTTGCTGCTGGCCTTGCTGCCGTTGCCGTCACTGCCAGCACGCAGGCTATGGCTTATGGCCAGGGTGATTTCTTCACGCGTTTCGGTGCCGCCAACGTCGACCCTAAAAACGACAACGGCACACTTGCAGACGGTGCTTTTAATGTTGACGTCGATGACGAAACCCAGTTTGCATTTACCATGGGTTACCGCTTCCATGACAAACTCGGCGTTGAGCTTTTGGCCGCACTGCCCTTTGAGCATGATATTGCACTGAATGGCGGCAATATTGCATCGACCAAACACTTGCCACCAACCCTGACGCTTCAGTACTACCCGCTTGGCGGCACTGAATCACGCGTACAGCCCTATGTAGGCGCAGGTATCAACTACACCACCTTTGATGATGAGTCGTTAGAAATTGCATCCCTTGAACTAGATGATTCCTGGGGCGCGGCCGGCCAGGTTGGCATTGATCTGCTGATTGATGATAACTGGGCACTTAACGCAGCGGCCTGGTATATCGATATTGATACCGATGCCAAAGTTGCTGGCAATGACGCAGGCACCGTTAACATCGACCCGTTGGTGGTCATGGGTGGCCTGAGCTACCGTTTCTAAGCTACATCCATAGAAAAGCCCGCCATGGCTATGCCACGGCGGGCTTTTTCGTTTAATGCCTGTGCCTTCAGTTCTGGGTCACCAGATAATCCACTCGTTCAACCGCTTTGACAACGCGCTGCTGATCAGATGAGCCAAGTTTTTCCTGCTGCAGATAAACCGCCACCGCCGGGGCCACCTCACATTTTGCAGGCATGGCCTCACCGGCATCAGCCAGTGCCTGCAAGCGCTGAATAAAGACAAAGCGCAGCCACTGCGGCAATGACATTGTATCGACGCAAAAAGGCTGTTGACTCAGCATTGCCTCTTGATCTGGAGTTTCAACCTGCCACAGATGTGATGCTCTTAGCGTCTCTTCTAACTCGTCAAGGGCCTGTGAAAGCTGTTGATGAACCGTCATTGCCTTACCTCTGATTGTCACTACGGTGATACCTAATGATTATTATCCCAGGATGGTACTTTCTGTACCACCACACAGCGCTAAATCGGGGCGCTGCGCTAGGTATCCAGGCAATGCACAGAAAACCTGCAAGAGACTGTGGATAACCTATGGAAAGATGGCGAAAAGCCTTTCAACACGGGCGGCTACAGCGAGTGTTTAATTTTTGACCACACCGATCCGCATCACTTTTTATACTTTTCAATCCGCTAGCTGACACGCAGCGTATGGCGCGGTAAAGTGCTCGCCTGAAATACGGAAGGATGCTATGCAACCGATTACAACACTCACTGGTTTTTTTGAACGCAGCGGCGCAGATATTCTGCTGTTCCATATGGGACGTAGAGTGACGGCCTGCCCACGAGATACTCTGGCCGCCCTGGAAAGCCTGGAAGCGCCCTGGCCAGAACCCTGGCAAGCTCAGGCACGGCTGGGTATCGTCTTTCAGCTGGGCAACATGCCAGAACCCGCCATCTGGTTTCTGGCACTGCCGCTTGATGAGCAGGGCTATCTGTCGCCAGGCCAGCGTGATGCCTTTTTGCAGCGTCTGCTGGAAACTCTGGGGCGCAATGCCCAAAACCTCGGTAGCGGCAAGGGTGAAGAAATTGAACATTTAATGCAAGACAACCCGCTGGCCTTCACACCTTCGACGCATTTTCAGGCGATGCTGAATGCTCAAGCAACACAACAACTGGTGCTAGCTGCCAGCCAGCACCTTGAGCTTGTGGAAGCCTATTTCAGCCAGCAGATGACCATTGACTGGCAGGCGCTTGGGCTGCAGGGAATTGCCGATTTTACAGTACGCATGGATGCCAGCCAGGTTCAGCAGCTGATTGACGCCCTGCCAGATATGCCGGCTGAACTGCTGCATGCGCTTGCCTACTGTCTTGAGCATCTTATCCTTAGTGAGGGCCTTGTCAGCGCCTTGATTGAGCGCGGGGAGCAGTCATCCCAGACGGGGGATATCGAGTCACTGTGCGCCTGTATTCGCGCCGTGGGCAGCACCTCCAGCGTGCTAGCAGCCCAGTGGTATTCCGGGCTGCTGGAGGATACAGCTGCCAGCGGGCCTGATACACTGGCCGCCATTGCAGGGCGCGGGTGGATACACCTGGAAGACGGTCAAAGGTTACCGCTATTTCTTGAGCGCCTGGCCGAAGACCCTCGCACGGACTTCGGCGCTGTGATTCGTGATCTAGCGTTGATTCCCCGTTTGCGCTTGCCCGTCATAATGTTCCTTAAAGAGGCTCCCAATGGGTCAACCTTACAACAACGTTTGGCTGCATTAGCGCCGCACGCCGCCAGTGCGCAAGACTGAGGAGGAAAGATGAAGGAATTACCTTACCAGGCAAAAGCGGTGATTGGCCGACGCGAAATGGTCGTACTGCCTGAATTTGATCTGCACCTCTGCTGTAAGGCAGATACCGGCGCGCGTACCTCAGCGTTGCATGCCGAGCAACTCGAAACATCAGAAGACGAGCATGGCCAACTGTGGATAAGCTTTATTACTCACAGCGGAGGGCCTGATTCACCCCCTCACCGAATCCAGGCACACCTCCACGACCGTCGCCGTGTGACCAGTTCCAACGGGCACAGCGAATGGCGTTACGTGGTACGTACACCAATCCAGCTGGGCGATCTTAATTTCCCAGTTGAGCTTACCCTAACCGACCGCAGCAATATGCGTCATCCGATGCTGTTGGGTCGCCGGGCCATGCGCCGCTTACTAATCGCCCCTGGCGCTGAATTTCTCCACGGCGAACCCTGAACGCTAACGAATCACCCCTAATTGACCCGGAAGGGAGCACTCAATGCATATTGCCTTGTTGTCGCGTAATCGTAATTTATATTCAACCCGCCGCCTTGTTGAAGCGGCTGAGGCGAGAGGCCACTCGGCCCGCGTTGTTGATACCTTGCGCTGTTATATGAGCATCGCCTCTCACCACCCTTCCATCCATTACAAGGGTGCTGAAATCGAATCCTTTGATGCGGTCATCCCGCGTATAGGCTCGTCGGTTACTTTTTATGGCTGCGCGGTGCTGCGTCAGTTTGAAATGATGAATACCTATGTGCTTAATGATTCAGTAGCCATTACCCGTTCACGCGACAAACTGCGCTCATTGCAGCTGCTTTCCCGTAAGGGGCTGGGGCTGCCCATCACCGGGTTTGCCCATTCACCGGATGACATCCCTGACTTGATTACCATGGTCAAGGGCGCGCCCTTGGTCATCAAGCTGCTTGAGGGCACCCAGGGTATCGGGGTGGTGCTGGCTGAAACTAATCAGGCGGCTGAATCAGTGATTCAAGCGTTCATGGGTATGAAAGCTAACATCATGGTGCAGGAATATATCAAGGAAGCCAAAGGCGCTGATATTCGCTGTCTGGTGATTGGTGACAAAGTAGTTGCCTCGATGAAGCGCCAGGCGGCTGAAGGCGAGTTTCGCTCCAACCTGCATCGCGGCGGCAGTGCCAGCGTTATTCGTATTACACCGGAAGAGCGTTCAACAGCCATTCGTGCGGCCAAGGCCATGGGCTTGCGCGTCGCCGGGGTTGACCTACTGCGTTCCAACCACGGGCCGGTGATTATGGAGGTTAATTCCTCTCCAGGGCTGCAGGGAATTGAGACCGCAACGGGCAAGGATATAGCGGGATTGATTATTGAACATATCGAGAAAAATGCGGTGACGCCGCGTAAAGCACCACCCAAACCAAAAGGCTAAGGTCTGAAATTAAAATTAATCCAATGCAGGGGTGGCAAAACGCGGCTACCGCGGCGACAATCTGCGTCACCGAAGGAGGTAGACGCTCATGTTTCTTGATAATCGCCAAGTGGCGATGGACAGCGTTCTCGAAGCGCTGGCAGATAGCATTGATTACTTTCAGGACAATATAGAACGCCTGCGTCCATCGCTGCGTGACACCCTGAAGCCTTATTACGAACAGCGGCTGCAGCAGATGGGGCAGCTGCAGCAATTAGCACGTACCCACCTGAAAATGCTGCCCCGTGACGCCGATGTGGAACGCGATGATTTTCTGTGGCTATGGAGCCGGCTGAAAAGCTTTGTTGGCAATGATAGCCAGGTGTTGATCAATGAGCTCCTTGAACAGGAGCGTGTTTTGATGCAGGCACTTTCTACCCTTTTCACCCACCCGCTTCCCGACCCTGTGGAGCCGGTGGTTGAAGAATGCATGAAAGGCTGCCGCCAGCTGATTCGCGAGCTCTATCAGCTGCAGAAGCGTAAGCCGCAGCGCAGCGGGTCTCTTTAGAGCCTGCCTGTCTTTAAAGTGAGTTTTCACGGGTTGTCATCAAGCTCAACGCCAGCGCTTTCGCTGGCGGTTGACACTTCTTCAAGATTGACCGGAAATTCGATTGGCTCAACTGGGCCAAGAAAATAAGCCTGGCGCTTCCATATATACAGATCCCCCAATGTGGCGACCCGCGCCAACCACTCCCTGATGCGTAGTCGCCATTCACCATCAACGCTATGGTTGCTGGCAACACAACCCGACACCTGCATCCCCAAAGCCTGACCAATATATAAGGCCCTAGGCAGATGCCAGCGTTGAGTCACCAGTACCGCCTTATCAAGCTCAAAGACCTGCTGAGCACGCACCAGAGTATCAAAGGTGCTAAAACCCGCGTAATCCAACGTCAGCTGCTCAGGCTGCACCCCAAAACTGGTCAGCGCACGCCACATGGCGCGTGGCTCGTTGTAGGATCGCGTACGGTTGTCTCCGGATAGCAAGAGGTGTTCCACACGCTCGGTATGCACCAAGCCAGCAGCAGTGCTCATACGTGAGTAGAAGTGCGGGTTTTGCGAGCCACCACGCGTCCAATGGGAAGTACCAAACACAATGCCGACCCGTTGCGGGCCACATTGAGCGATTGACGATTCAATCACCGGGTAAGTACGTGCCAGTATCCATAGATTGCTGCCCATAAAAAAAAGCAGCACCAGCAAAAGTGCCGCTCCCAACGTCATTAACCACCACTTGAATCCTGCGACGATTTTCAGACACATCAGCTGATAGCCAATAATGGCAAAGTGATACTTTTGATCCCTTGATGGTTAAAACATGCCCAGCTCAAGTTTGGCCTCTTCACTCATCATGTCTCGACTCCACGGAGGACTAAAGACAATTTCCGTGTGAACATTACTGATTTGTGGCGCACCCAGAATCTTGTTGCGCGCATCTGCGGCAATCACATCCCCCATACCGCACCCTGGTGCTGTCAATGTCATACGGATAGTGACCAGACGCTCACCGCTGATCAGACGTTCAATGCGGCAGCCATAAACCAGCCCCAGATCAACAATATTGACAGGAATTTCAGGATCATAACAGGTGCGCAGCTGCTCCCAGACAAATTCTTCAATTTCATCATCACTGGCGTCTGTGTGAAGCGTCGGACGGGGCAGCGCTGCCAGCCCAAGAGCGTCAAGGTTGCTGCCTTCAATCAAGTAAAGGCGACCCTCGTAGCCAACACTGACCGAACTGCCTTTCGCCTGCATGATGCTGACAACACTGTCTTCAGGCAGGGTATCACTCTTGCCAAAAGGAATGGCAATGGCTTCAACATCCCGCTGTAAAGGGATTGTCTGGCCTCTTTCTAACCGAGCTATCTGTTCGATGTCCATAACGCTCCTTGATGGTGCCTAGCGCACCATATCAATGACACGCTTGAGCGACGTAACGAAAATATCAATTTCATCACGGGTATTATACGCCGCAAACGGGCTCGGCATGTTGCGTCTACACCAAAATGATGCAGAAGTGGTTGAGCACAGTGATGTCCAGTGCGAATCGCGACACCTAACTGATCAATCAGCAGGCCAATATCCTGAGCATGAGCACCATCAACCACAAAGGAAAGCACACCCGCTTTATGCTCTGCGGTTCCCAGAATACGCAGACCATCAATTGTCTCTAGCTGTTGAGTGGAATACACAAGCAACTGCTGCTCCCACTCGCCAATCGCATCCAGCCCAACGCTCTCAGTCCAGTCAAGCGCCTTACCCAGGGCAATCACTTCAGCAATCGCAGGTGTGCCAGCCTCGAACTTGTGCGGAAGGGCTGCAAAGGTGGTTCCCTGCTCAAACGAAACCGTATCAATCATCTCACCGCCGCCCTGCCACGGGGGCATGGCTTCCAGCAGTGACTGCTTGCCATACAGCACACCAACACCGGTCGGGCCATAGACCTTATGCCCTGAAAAGGTATAGAAATCAGCGCCGATAGCCTGCACATCCACGCGCTGATGCGGGGTTGCCTGGGCGCCGTCCACCATGATCAGAGCACCTGCCTGATGTGCCTGAGCGGCCATTTCCTTGACCGGGTTGATAGTACCAAGCGCATTGGAAACATGATTGACGCACACCAGCTTGGTACGCTCATTAAGTAGCTCACGGTAAGCGTCCATATCTAGTGAGCCGTCCGTATGAACCGGAATCACCTTGATGGTAAAACCCAACTGCTGAGCCAGCAACTGCCAGGGCACAATATTGGCATGGTGCTCAAGCATGGAGATAAGCACTTCATCCCCTGCTGCCAACTGGGTCCGCCCCCAGCTATTAGCCACCAGGTTAATAGCTTCGGTCGCCCCCGGGTAAAGATCACCTGACGTGATGCCGGCGCATTGATGAAGGCTCTGACCTTTTCACGGGCGCCTTCAAATGCTTCCGTGGCTTCATCGGCCAAGGTGTGCAGACCACGATGGATATTGGCGTTGTAACGTCCATAATAATCAGCAAAGACGTTAATCACCTCAATCGGTGTCTGGCTGGTCGCCGCGTTATCAAAATAGACCAGCGGCTTTCCATGTACCTCACGATTCAGAATCGGGAAATCTTCACGAAGCTTGGCAACATTGAAAGGTGCCTGATGTGTCGGTTGTGGCGTGACAACAGCGGTATGAGACATTGCAAACTCCTAAGGCACCAATGAAATAAACGGGTATATACACGGTGATAGCACCGCGAGTTAGGCGCTATCACGAGTAATTAAAGGCTAACCCGAGCACTTGAACTTGACGCCTTAATCCTGTTCGTTCAACGCAGAAGCGGCTTCTACCAGCCCAGTCAGGTTAAAGCGTTCCGGCAGCTTGCCAGCGACTGCCAGCTCCACCCGCTCAGATATCACGTCAAGTTTCACTTCTTCCAATACTTCGCCTGCAAACGCCAAGGTCAGCAAGGCACGCGCCGTAGCTTCGTCAATTCCTCGGGTACGCAGAGCGAATACGGCTTCTTCATCCAGCTGACCGGTGGTCGTGCCGTGCGAACATTTAACGTCATCGGCATAGATTTCAAGTTCGGGCTTGGCATCAATCCGGGCACGGTCAGAGAGCAGCAGGTTCTGGTTGCTTTGATAGCCCTCAATCTTCTGGCTATCACGCTTTACATATACCTTGCCGTTGAATACACCATGGGCGCGGTCGTCCAGAATGCCCTTGTAGTTCTCATTGGAGAACGTCAACGGCGCATTGTGGTTAACTTTGGTATGGTTATCAACGTGCTGGCGATCCTGGCCAAAGAACAGGCCGAGGAAGTTGGTCTCCGCCCCTGACCATTGAGATCACTGATCAGGTCGTTACGTACCAGTGCACCGCCCAGATTCAGGCTGTATGAAGTATAACGGCTGTCGCGGTTCTGTTCGACGTGCATACTGGCAACGTGGTAGTCACCAAGCGGTGCTTCCTGCAGTTTGTAGTGCTGAAGGATGGCACCCCGGTCAAGCATGAACTCGCCCACAACGTTAGTGAAATTCTGCGCATCCTTTTCACCGATATAATGCTCGATCACGGTCGCTTCACTGCGTCCCGCTGCTTCTACCAGCACCCGTGGATGGCACATGGTCGGCTGGGCATTGGCACGCGACAGAAATTGCACAATGATCGGCTTTTCAACCACACAGCCAGCAGCAATGCGAATCACCGCGCCTTCTTCCATAAAGGCAGTATTCAGCGCTGCAAAGGGGGAAAACTCAACCCCTGTCAGGCGTCCCAGTGGGCCGCCCACCGCTTCGTGGTTAGCTTCCAGGGCTCTGGAAAGCGGCAGCACCTGCAAACCCTCGGGCAGGTTCTCAAGGTCTGACAGGGACGCAGAAAAAACCCCGTCTACAAACGTCAGACGATAGGCTTCAAGGGGAAGCGTCAGGGTAGCGGCGGTTGCCTGGGAAAACTCTGCGCTATCAGCCAGTGCAAAGTTACCTTGAGCAATACTACGCACATCGGTGTACTTCCACTCTTCGTCACGACGAGTGGGAAACCCCATGGCTTCAAAACGGGCGGCGCCCGCTTGACGGCGTGCCGCTATCCAGGTGGGCTCTGGCCCCATAGATTGGCGATGCTGGTTCAGCGTTTCCAGAAAAGTGTGCGTGTCGCTCATGCTGCAGACCCCTCCTCGATACCTTCGTAGCCATTCGCTTCCAACTCTTTGGCAAGCTCGGCATCGCCTGTTTTGACAATCCGGCCATCCACTAGAACGTGCACCTTATCCGGAGTGATGTAATCAAGCAGACGCTGATAGTGCGTCACAATCAGGATGGCGCGCTCTTCAGCACGCAGGCTGTTGACACCATCTGCCACTACCTTCATGGCGTCGATATCCAAGCCAGAATCGATTTCATCCAACATGGCGAGCTTGGGCTGCAGTACCAGCATCTGCAGAATTTCATTACGTTTCTTTTCACCACCAGAGAAGCCTTCGTTGACGGCACGCTGGAGGAAGCTCGGATCCATCTTCATGTAATCCAGCTTTTCCCTGACCAGCTTCAGAAACTCCGGTGCCGACATTTCTTCTTCACCACGAGCGACACGCTGTGCGTTGAGAGCTGACTTCAACAGATAGATATTCTTGACTCCCGGAATTTCAACCGGATACTGGAAACCCAGTAGAAGACCCGCCTGGGCGCGCTCTTCAATTTCCATTTCCAGTACGTCCTTGCCCTCAAAGGTGATTGACCCTTGAGTCACTTCATAGCCATCTTTACCAGCAATAACGGCAGATAAGGTAGACTTGCCTGCGCCATTGGGGCCCATAATGGCGTGGACTTCACCTTTCTTGATGGTCAGGGTCAGGCCTTTGAGGATTTCGTTGCCTTCTACAGTGACGTGCAAATCTTTGACTTCAAGCATGATAAAACCTTTTCAGAATAAATGATGATGGCGCTCTTAGATCGTCGCGCTTAAAAAAGTAACGTTAAAAAAACGGCTGCAACCGAATTAGCCGACCGCGCCTTCAAGCGTTACACCCAGCAGCGCTTCGGCTTCTACGGCGAACTCCATTGGCAATTCCTGGAACACGTCCTTACAGAAACCATTGACAATCATGCTGACCGCATCCTCTTCAGAAATACCGCGGCTCTGGCAGTAAAAGAGCTGGTCTTCACCAATCTTGGAAGTAGTCGCCTCATGCTCGATAGTCGCCGTGCTGTTGTTAATTTCCTGATACGGGAAGGTATGTGCACCACAGGTATCACCAATCAGCAGTGAGTCACACTGGGTAAAGTTGCGCGCGCCCTTGGCTCTCGGGCCAATTTTTACCAGGCCACGGTAAGATTGGTCACTCCGACCGGCAGAGATACCCTTGGCCACAATGTAAGAGCGAGAGCCTTCACCGATATGTACCATCTTGGTGCCAGTGTCTGCCTGCTGGCGACCATTGGTGACGGCAACAGAATAAAACTCACCTACGCTGTCCTTGCCGCGCAGCATGCAGGAAGGATACTTCCAGGTAATCGCTGAGCCGGTCTCTACCTGAGTCCAGCTGATGCGCGAACGGTCACCTCGGCAATCACCGCGTTTGGTGACAAAGTTGTAGATGCCACCCACACCGTTTTCATCACCCGGATACCAGTTCTGGACGGTGGAATACTTGATATAGGCATCATCAAGAGCTACCAACTCGACCACTGCGGCGTGCAGTTGGTTTTCGTCGCGCATCGGAGCGGTGCAACCTTCGAGGTAGGAGACTTCTGCTTGGTCTTCGCAGATGATCAAAGTACGCTCGAACTGGCCGGTGTTGGCCTCGTTAATGCGGAAATAAGTCGATAGCTCCATCGGGCACTTGACGCCCTTGGGAACGAACACAAAGGAACCATCGGTGAAGACAGCCGAGTTGAGTGCCGCAAAGTAGTTATCGTTCTTGGGAACAACGGTACCCAGATATTGCTTGATCAGTTCCGGGTAGTCGTGAATCGCCTCTGAAATCGAACAGAAAATGACACCCGCTTCAAGCAGCGTTTCCTTGAAGGTAGTGGTCACTGACACTGAGTCAAAAACGGCATCTACCGCGACACCGGCAAGAGCGGCACGCTCGTGCAGCGGAATGCCAAGCTTCTCGTAGGTTTCGAGCAACTTGGGATCGACCTCGTCCATGCTCTGCAGCATGTCTTCAGGGCGCTTAGGTGCACTGAAGTAAGAGATAGCCTGATAGTCAATCGGCGGATAGTCCAAGTGCGCCCAGGAAGGCTCTTTCATTTTCAGCCACTGCCGATAGGCGTCCAGACGCCATTCCAGCATCCACTCAGGCTCACCTTTCTTATTAGAAATAAAGGCAATGGTATCTTCATTTAAACCAGGTGGTAGCGTGTCGCTTTCAATGTCGGTTACAAAACCTTCTTTGTATTCGCGAGTTACCAACTGTTCCATTTCTTCAGTTGCCATGGTGTTACCCTCCGGGGCAGTTGGATGGCGAGATCAGCTCGCCGTCATCATTTGGGATACATCTCGCGTCAAGCTGAAACCGCCTCAACGCTGATACTTTGAATAGGCAGCTGCACAGGCAGCTTGATAGGTGTCGTGGCGGCCAGATGGGCCAGCGTTACGCTTTCCAATAGAGTGCGAATCGCCATGGAAACACGCTGCCAGTTATCAGAGACTCCACAAGTACTGGCCAGCTCGCACTCGCCTTCTGCCTGACTGCAGGTGGTCACCGCAACCGGCCCTTCCATGGCCGTGATAATATCAGCGGCGGTAATTGAAGACGCTGAGCGGGCCAGCTGGTAGCCACCCTGTGCTCCACGCTGTGAAACAAGCAAATCTGCCTTGACCAGCATCTTCAGCGTTTTGCTGACCGTTGGATGAGGCAGCTGAACTGCTTCTGCAAGTTCTGCCGCCGCATGCGGCTTGTTTGGATGCCTGGCAATCTGTGCCATCACCACCGCTGCATAGTCAGTTAGCCGTGAAAGCTTGAGCATCTTGTCTCCTTGCTACCTGCAATCAGTAGGCGGGGTGCCTAGGAAAGACTTGCAGACTGCTTGGCGGTTTAATTGGGTACCATTTTAGTCCTGTATAAAAAATTTGTGAAGACCCTGACTAAATTACTCAACAATTATCTTGCACTTTACATGCAATTTCGACGCATTTACCATCACAAAAAGTAATCATTATCATTTAATTGAACTATACTCTCCTCTCCATCGGATGAGATAATGTGCCTAACGCCCTTGATTAATCACCACATACAATGAAAACCCGCTAACATCAGAAGACGTAGCGGGCAGTCGGACAAAGTGCTGATATAACCAACTAATAGTTTCTGTATATCAGCTGCTTTACGAGGTTTTATATGTTTAACCTATATAAAAGTGACTTGATAGCCTATGAACGGCCTGACATTACTGATTAGCTGCGTTTATAGGTGCCAATCAAACGATTCATACCTAATAGATTCGGTTCAAGAGCCTCCAGTAATTCAGGCAGCGTTAACCCTTCAGGCAATGATGTCTGACAATCCAGGGCGAGTACCCAGAAATAATAATGGTGCTTACCGTGACCTTCCGGTGGCATGGGGCCACCATAGCCCAGTTTGCCAAAGTCATTTTTCCCCACAGTGCCCTGCTGAGTATTTTCTTCCAACGCTGTGACTGTTGATGGCAGGTTATACAACACCCAGTGTACAAATCCATATTGGCCATGCTGGACAAGTGGTGCGTCAGGATCATGGCAGATCACCGCATAACCCTCTGTGCCTTCAGGCGCCCCTTGCCATTCAAGCTGGGGAGAAACATCATCACCCTCCCCAGAATGTTTTGAGGGTATGTCTCTATGATGATCAAACGCAGAACTACTGAGCTGCAAATCCGAAAGCGCAAATGCCATACTGATCTCCTGAACACGCTAATTTTGGGTGGTAGATGATCTATAAAGCTTACCGCAGCAACAACGACTTACAAAAAAGTCTACAAAAATGAAATAGCCATTGCTGTGCCCATAGACTTGTAGAAACCGATTGCAATGTCAACGGGTAACATTTGTTCAACCGACGGAGTGCTTAAGGTGAAAACATTACTAGCGGTTGTTCATGCTCCCTCAGCCAATACTCAGCGCTTATCAGGCGCTTTAGAGACAGGTGCCCATCACCCAGACATCGAAGGTATTAATTGTGTGTGCAAATCTCCTCACGAGACAGTCCCGGAGGATATCCTGAATGCCGACGGCATCATCATCGGCACCACAGAGAACCTGGGTTACATGGCAGGCATGACCAAGGATCTATTTGATCGATGTTACTACGCAGTGCTTGAACAAAAGCAGGGCTTACCCTGTGCGCTATATGTACGTGCTGGACACGATGGAACGGGCACTCAGCGTGGGATTGAGTCCATCATTACCGGACTGCGCTGGCGCTGGGTACAGCCTCCGCTGATTTTGCGTGGCCAGTGGGATAACGCCTTCTGTGATCAAGTTGAGGAACTGGGTACCTATATGGCGGCTGGATTGGAAAATGGACTATTTTAGTGAATCGTGAATCGTGAATCGTGAATCGTGAATCGTGAACAGAAAAGCAAAGCCCTCTGCCGGAGGGAAAGGTTTTTTTAACACGCGCACAGCAAAACGCCCCATGAACAGCGTGCATGGGGCGTTTCTTAATAAGTGCCTGACGAGGACTGCGCCGGGCTGCCGAGCCTCTCCATGGAGAGACCCCTATTTTCCTTTCGCTATTCGCTACACAAACAAAAAACCCAGCCGATTGGCTGGGTTTTTGCGGTATAAGTGCCTGACGATGACCTACTCTCGCATGGGGAGACCCCACACTACCATCGGCGCTAAGCGGTTTCACTGCTGAGTTCGGCAAGGGATCAGGTGGTTCCCACTCGCTATAGTCGTCAGGCGTAACAGGTAATACATCAAGCTGATGCGCAGGCAGTTAATTGATAGCCTGCGCTGTACGTGTTTGTAAACTGTCCGCGCTCCTGCTTTCGCTTTTGCGCGTGTGATGCGTCTCTGCGTATCCGACTGGCTTATTCAGCCATCGTTATCACTGCCACCAGACCCCTTGGGTGTTATAGGGTCAAGCCTCACGGGCCATTAGTACACGTTAGCTCAACGCCTTGCAGCGCTTCCACACCGTGCCTATCAACCAGCTGGTCTCGCTGGGCCCTTCAGGAGGCTCTAGGCCTCAGGGATGTCTCATCTTGAAGGGGGCTTCCCGCTTAGATGCTTTCAGCGGTTATCCCGTCCGCACTTAGCTACCCGGCAATGCCACTGGCGTGACAACCGGAACACCAGAGGTGCGTCCACTCCGGTCCTCTCGTACTAGGAGCAGCCCTTCTCAAACATCCTACGCCCACGGCAGATAGGGACCGAACTGTCTCACGACGTTCTAAACCCAGCTCGCGTACCACTTTAAATGGCGAACAGCCATACCCTTGGGACCGACTTCAGCCCCAGGATGTGATGAGCCGACATCGAGGTGCCAAACACCGCCGTCGATGTGAACTCTTGGGCGGTATCAGCCTGTTATCCCCGGAGTACCTTTTATCCGTTGAGCGATGGCCCTTCCATACAGAACCACCGGATCACTAGAACCTGCTTTCGCACCTGCTCGACGTGTCTGTCTCGCAGTCAAGCACCCTTATGCTCTTGCACTCATTGCACGATGTCCGACCGTGCTGAGGGTACCTTCGTGCTCCTCCGTTACGCTTTGGGAGGAGACCGCCCCAGTCAAACTACCCACCACACACTGTCCTCGATCCGGATAACGGACCTGAGTGAGAACGCCAATGATGCCAGGCTGGTATTTCAAGGGTGGCTCCGCTCGAACTGGCGTCCGAGGTTCAAAGCCTCCCAGCTATCCTACACAGGCAACATCAGCGTCCAGTGTGAAGCTATAGTAAAGGTTCACGGGGTCTTTCCGTCTAGCCGCGGGTACACCGCATCTTCACGGCGATTTCAATTTCACTGAGTCTCGGGTGGAGACAGCGTGGCCATCATTACGCCATTCGTGCAGGTCGGAACTTACCCGACAAGGAATTTCGCTACCTTAGGACCGTTATAGTTACGGCCGCCGTTTACCGGGGCTTCGATCAAGAGCTTCTCCGAAGATAACACCATCACTTAACCTTCCGGCACCGGGCAGGCGTCACACCCTATACGTCGTCTTACGACTTGGCAGAGTGCTGTGTTTTTACTAAACAGTTGCAGCCACCTGGTATCTTCGACCGGTTCGGGCTTGGAGAGCAAGTCTCGTCACCCTACGCCGGCGTGCCTTCTCCCGAAGTTACGGCACCATTTTGCCTAGTTCCTTCACCCGAGTTCTCTCAAGCGCCTTGGGATTCTCACCCTGACCACCTGTGTCGGTTTGGGGTACGGTCGCACATGATCTGAAGCTTAGAGGCTTTTCCTGGAAGCGTGGCATCGATGACTTCCTGACCGTGGTCAGTTCGTTTCGCATCTCGGCTTTAAGCGCCCGGATTTACCTGAGCGCTCGGCCTACTTGCTTTCACCAGGACAACCAACGCCTGGCTCACCTAGCCTTCTCCGTCCCCCATCGCAATCATGTCCGGTACGGGAATATTGACCCGTTTCCCATCGACTACGCCTTTCGGCCTCGCCTTAGGGGCCGACTCACTCTGCTCCGATTAGCGTCGAACAGAAACCCTTGGTCTTCCGGCGAGGGCGTTTTTCACGCCCTTTATCGTTACTCATGTCAGCATTCGCACTCGTGATACCTCCAGCGAACTTCTCAATTCACCTTCATTGGCTTACACGACGCTCCTCTACCGCTCACACCTAAGTGTGAACCCGTAGCTTCGGTACCTGATTTAGCCCCGTTACATCTTCCGCGCAGGCCGACTCGACTAGTGAGCTATTACGCTTTCTTTAAAGGATGGCTGCTTCTAAGCCAACCTCCTAGCTGTCTGAGCCTTCCCACATCGTTTCCCACTTAATCAGGATTTCGGGACCTTAGCTGACGGTCTGGGTTGTTTCCCTTTTCACAACGGACGTTAGCACCCGCTGTGTGTCTCCCACGCGTCACTCACCGGTATTCGGAGTTTGCCTCGGGTTGGTAAGTCGGGATGACCCCCTAGCCGAAACAGTGCTCTACCCCGGTGGTGCTGCATGAGGCGCTACCTAAATAGCTTTCGAGGAGAACCAGCTATCTCCGAGCTTGATTAGCCTTTCACTCCGATCCACAAGTCATCCAAATCTTTTTCAACAGATCCTGGTTCGGGCCTCCAATTGATGTTACTCAATCTTCACCCTGCTCATGGATAGATCGCTCGGTTTCGGGTCTATATCCTGCGACTGGTGCGCCCAGTTAAGACTCGCTTTCGCTACGGCTCCCTAATCGGTTAACCTCGCCACAGAATATAAGTCGCTGACCCATTATACAAAAGGTACGCCGTCACGGAACAAGTCCGCTCCGACTGCTTGTACGCACACGGTTTCAGGGTCTATTTCACTCCCCTCTCCGGGGTTCTTTTCGCCTTTCCCTCACGGTACTGGTTCACTATCGGTCAGCCAGGAGTATTTAGCCTTGGAGGATGGTCCCCCCGTCTTCAGTCAAGGTTTCTCGTGCCCCGACCTACTCGATTTCACAGGATCAGATTTTCGACTACGGGGCTATCACCCGCTATGGCCGCGCTTCCCAGCGCATTCGTCTAATCAGTCACCTGCTTAAGGGCTGGTCCCCGTTCGCTCGCCGCTACTAGGGGAATCTCGGTTGATTTCTTTTCCTCAGGGTACTTAGATGTTTCAGTTCCCCTGGTTCGCTTCCTGTCACCTATGTATTCAGTGCAGGATACTCATCTTGTGATGAGTGGGTTTCCCCATTCAGAGATGCCCGGGTCACAGGTTGTTTGCCACCTCGCCGAGCCTTATCGCAGGCTTCCACGTCTTTCATCGCCTCTGGCTGCCTAGGCATCCACCGTGTGCGCTTCATTGCTTGACCCTATAACCCGAAGGAGTCTGGGGTTCGCAATGATAACGATTGCCGGATACGCTTGAGACGTATCACATAACAATTTACTACGTACAAACCTCTCAGAGTGTTGTTAGTCACACAGAATGTGATTAACCACCCTCTTAAGAAGGTTTTTATCAGCTTGATATATTATTAAAGAGCGACTGTTCGATGAACAGTGATAAGACAACGCATTAATAACGTTTTGACTTATCAATGGTCACAAAACATAAACAAACGGTTGTTAACATAATAAATAATGGTGGAGCCAAGCGGGCGATGCGACGTTTCGCTCGAACCGCTGACCCTAACAAGGTCAGTTCCACATCCATAATAATGGTGGAGCCAAGCGGGATCGAACCGCTGACCTCCTGCGTGCAAGGCAGGCGCTCTCCCAGCTGAGCTATGGCCCCATTATTTTGCTAACTTAGCCTCTTGCCATCAATTTCTGTGAAACAAGGCAAAATGCGACGACGTATAGCCTGCTATACGAGGGGCATTTAACGCAGTATCGCAGGAATTTGGTGGGTCTGGGCAGACTTGAACTGCCGACCTCACCCTTATCAGGGGTGCGCTCTAACCAACTGAGCTACAGACCCAAGAGGAAATCATGCTTAAACCGTTTGCTCTATTATCTGATCAGGTAATTCATTGTGAGCGCTTACCGCGAGGGATGATGCATCGTTTAAGGAGGTGATCCAGCCGCAGGTTCCCCTACGGCTACCTTGTTACGACTTCACCCCAGTCATGAACCACACCGTGGTGATCGCCCTCTTGCGTTAGGCTAACCACTTCTGGTGCAGTCCACTCCCATGGTGTGACGGGCGGTGTGTACAAGGCCCGGGAACGTATTCACCGTGACATTCTGATTCACGATTACTAGCGATTCCGACTTCACGGAGTCGAGTTGCAGACTCCGATCCGGACTGAGACCGGCTTTAAGGGATTCGCTGACTCTCGCGAGTTCGCAGCCCTTTGTACCGGCCATTGTAGCACGTGTGTAGCCCTACTCGTAAGGGCCATGATGACTTGACGTCGTCCCCACCTTCCTCCGGTTTGTCACCGGCAGTCTCCTTAGAGTTCCCACCATTACGTGCTGGCAAATAAGGACAAGGGTTGCGCTCGTTACGGGACTTAACCCAACATTTCACAACACGAGCTGACGACAGCCATGCAGCACCTGTCTCTGCGTTCCCGAAGGCACCCAGTGATCTCTCACCGATTCGCAGGATGTCAAGAGTAGGTAAGGTTCTTCGCGTTGCATCGAATTAAACCACATGCTCCACCGCTTGTGCGGGCCCCCGTCAATTCATTTGAGTTTTAACCTTGCGGCCGTACTCCCCAGGCGGTCGACTTATCGCGTTAACTTCGCCACAAAGTGCGCTAGGCACCCAACGGCTGGTCGACATCGTTTACGGCGTGGACTACCAGGGTATCTAATCCTGTTTGCTACCCACGCTTTCGCACCTCAGTGTCAGTGTCAGTCCAGAAGGCCGCCTTCGCCACTGGTATTCCTCCCGATCTCTACGCATTTCACCGCTACACCGGGAATTCTACCTTCCTCTCCTGCACTCTAGCCTGACAGTTCCGGATGCCGTTCCCAGGTTGAGCCCGGGGCTTTCACAACCGGCTTATCAAGCCACCTACGCGCGCTTTACGCCCAGTAATTCCGATTAACGCTTGCACCCTCCGTATTACCGCGGCTGCTGGCACGGAGTTAGCCGGTGCTTCTTCTGCGAGTGATGTCTTTCCTGGCGGGTATTAACCGCCAGGCGTTCTTCCTCGCTGAAAGTGCTTTACAACCCGAGGGCCTTCTTCACACACGCGGCATGGCTGGATCAGGCTTGCGCCCATTGTCCAATATTCCCCACTGCTGCCTCCCGTAGGAGTTCGGGCCGTGTCTCAGTCCCGATGTGGCTGATCATCCTCTCAGACCAGCTACGGATCGTCGCCTTGGTGAGCCATTACCTCACCAACCAGCTAATCCGGCATAGGCTCATCCGATAGCGGGAGCCAAAGCCCCCTTTCTCCCGTAGGACGTATGCGGTATTAGCCTGAGTTTCCCCAGGTTATCCCCCACTATCGGGTAAATTCCTATGCGTTACTCACCCGTCCGCCGCTCGTCAGCATCTAGCAAGCTAGATCTGTTACCGCTCGACTTGCATGTGTTAGGCCTGCCGCCAGCGTTCAATCTGAGCCATGATCAAACTCTTCAGTTTAAAATCATTGTGATGCTTACCTGTCACCCGAAGGTAACAAAAGCGCATCAAACTTGGCTCAAGGTTCAAACGAATTCATTCAATACACAATCAAAGGCCGAAGCTCAAGATTGTCTTGCTGAGTCGCTTGCCTTGATATTTGGTGATTTATCACCCTCATCGGCAAGCGCCCACATGAATTACCTGATCAAATTTTTAAAGAGCTTGAACCACATGACTGCTGCCGTTCAATGGATGCGTATCCTACCAGTTTTTTTGCTAGGGTCAACCCTTTTTTGAGCGCTTTAGCGACAGGCAACCATGCATAAAAATTGGCTAATATATTGCTGACTACTTACGATGAATCAAGGCATCGATAAGGCGAAAAATAGTCAAACCAGTCAATAGCAAAGCAAAAACAAGAGGCATCGAATAGTCAGCACGGGTAAGCTCCCATACATGGTAGACGCCGAGACCTGCAGAGATGTAAATAAGGCGATGCAACCAGTGCCAGGCTGTCCAACCCATTTTTTGCGGCACCCACTTGAATGATGTCAAAGCCAAGGGCACCAGCAGTAGCAGCGCCAAAATGCCATAGCGAACATAATGAAGCGCCCACATATCATGCCAGATCCATCGCCAATCCCAGTATTGATCCCACCCGAGCCAGGTCAGCATATGGGCTACTAACCAGAAGAAAGCCCACAGACCCATTTGTCGTCGTGCGATCATGATCCCGTGCCAACCGGTTAGCCTGAATGCGGGGCTAAAGGCTATAGTAACGAATAATAAAATCAGCCCCGTTCTACCGGTGAAGTGCACAGCAGCCTCAGCAGGGTTAGCGCCCAAGCCGTCTTGCAACCATAGACCTGTCAAAATGGCACCGGGCGTCACCCCCATACAAAGAACAAGACAACGAAATAGTAAAACCCTGGATGAATCAATCATCATTAAAAGGCGTTTCTCCGCTTGTTTGAGGATGAGCTCAGTAATGTTTTTGAAGATCCATACCGGAGTAAAGCTGAGCTACTTCATCAGCATAGCCATTAAACATCAAGGTTTGCCTACGCCCTCCTTCTCCAATGCGCCTTTCGCGCGCCTGTGACCAGCGAGGATGATCAACATTAGGGTTCACGTTGGCATAGAAACCGTACTCTTCAGGATTCTGGGCTACCCAGGAAGTGGTTGGCTTCTCCTCTAAAGCGCGAATTGCCACTACGGACTTAATGCTCTTAAAGCCATACTTCCAAGGCACTACCAAACGCATAGGAGCACCATTCTGATTGGGCATTTTTTCGCCATACATACCTACCGCTATCATCGTCAATGGGTGCATAGCTTCATCAATTCGCAATGCCTCACGATAGGGCCATTCAATAATTGAGCTGCGCTGGCCGCGCAAGTTATCAGGATCAAGAACGGACTCAAACTCAATGTAGTTCGCCCGCGATGTTAAGCCATAGTGGTTGAGCAAATCAGCTAACGGAAAGCCCAACCAGGGAATGACCATTGACCATGTTTCCACACAGCGCAGGCGGTAGATTCTCTCTTCAAGCGTGTAGCGGCTGAGTATATCTTCAAAATTCACCTCTGCCGTTTTTTCAAACTCTCCTTGTATGCTGACACGCCACGGGTCTGTTTGTAGCTTGTGAGCATAAACTTCAGGGTCGCTTTTGCGCACCCCAAACTCATAGAAATTATTGTAAGTCGTTACGTCTTTTATCGCAGTAATGGACTCCCCGTCAGCGAAATTTTTTCACTAACACTTTGCTTCACCTTGTCAGCAAAGGTTTGCTGCCAAGCGCCTGCTCGTTCAGATAACAACATGCCTGGTGCAAAGCTCAAGGCCGCCCCCAAAGTGGCGCTTTGGCGAAGGAAACGGCGACGATTTTCGAAAACATGTTTTGGGGTAATTTCAGATGCCGCCACTGCTGGGTAACGATAGCGCTTCATAAACACCTTCTAAAGTAGCAAAAAAACCTTCAACAAGCATCCTTTACGACAAACATCACTAATAAATAAAAAGTTAAATAAAGTACACACCTCAAACATACTATAAAAATATACGCAATTACTGATCTGGCTCAATATTTGGCTTTTTCCGACTAGTTTACTAGGTTGAATTTCAATAACAATTAAACCTTACTGTAGACTAAGACTAGCCAAAATAGTTAAACAGCTCTCGAATGAGAGTGGTTGATGCAAGGGGAGATCCACATGAAGAAATTATTACCCGCAATGATCGCAGCCGCCGCTATGATTCCTAGCAGCATGGTGGCTGCAGAAGACCTACAAAACTATAAAGATCGCTTTGAAGCGCTGCCTCATCTACCGCCCATACCGGCAGATAATTCCATGACACCGGCAAAAATAGAATTGGGCAACATGCTGTTTTTGAACCGCGAATTTCGTCTAGCGGCGTCATCAGCTGTGCTACCTGCCATAACCCTGCTCTGGGCTGGGCTGATAGAATACCAAGAGCGACTGGGCACGACGGTCAAGTAGGCGAACGAAACACGCCTACCGTTCTCAACAGCGCCTTCCTCGGCTCTCAGTTTTGGGACGGGCGTGAACCTGACCTGGAAGGACAAGCGCTTGGCCCAATAGAAGCTGATGTTGAAATGGCCATGGATCTGGATGTCGCCCTAGAGCGGTTGACCGAGTTCGAGATTTATCGCAACAAGTTTGCTGAAGCCTTCCCAGAAGATGAAAATCCGATCAATGCCGATAATTTGGCATATTCGATTGCAGCATTTGAACGCACACTGAATACACCCAACTCACCTTTTGATCGCTACTTAAGTGGCGATGAAAACGCTATCAGCGAGCAAGCCAAAGATGGCATGGTGGCCTTTGTCGACAATGGATGCATCGCATGCCATCGTGGCCCCGCCCTCACAGATAGTCAATTCCACGCCATTCAGGTACCTGGCTCCAAGGATCTCGGGCGCTATACGGTGACCGGCGAAGAAAGTGACAAATACCGCTTCAGAACTCCCACTTTGCGTAATGTTGCGGTCACCTACCCCTACATGAACAACGGCGCAACTGAAACACTTGAAGAAGCCGTTGCTGTTATGGGCAAAGAAATGTTGGGACGTGAATTTGAGGAACAAACCATCAACGACATTACTGCCTTCTTGAACACACTGACAGGTGAGATGCCAGAATTTGAGATTCCAGCACTGCCCTGATCATTAGGTTTAACCTGAAATGTTATAAAACTGCTAGCGGTTCGCCGCTAGCAGTTTGTCGTTCAGGGCCGACTCGCGACAACCAATGAGATCATATATAAGGTGTAAGCAACAAACATCAAGAGCAGAAAACCGCCTTCCCAGCGATTAATACGGCGCGTGCGCCCACGCCAGGAGAATGCGAACACCATCATCACCACTGTCATCACCACCATGACCAACCAGTCTCGAGTCAATACCTCACTGCCCGTCTCAATCGGCGCAATCACACCCGCGAGCCCCACAACTCCCAAGGTATTGAATAGGTTCGAACCCACCACATTGCCAAGCACCATTTCATGATCTTTGCGACGTAGCGCACTGATTGAGGACGCAAGTTCAGGAAGAGAGGTGCCAATTGCCACCACTGTCAGCCCAATAATCAGCTCGCTCACCCCAAACGCGACGGCGATATCAACAGCTCCCCATACCAATAAACGCGAACTGATGATTAACAGCGTCAGCCCAACCAGTGTCCACATCAGCGCTTTGCCGCGAGACATGGACTGGTTTTCCAATGTGGCCGACACTTCTTCAACAAATGCATCATCCTGGCTGCTACGGGAATAAACAATACTGATGGTTATCAGCAACACCAGCGCTGCGAGCAGGAATACCGCTTCCCAACGGGATATCCATCCATCCAGCAACATCCAACCCGTCAACAGGGTAACCGCAAGCAATACCGGCATTTCTCTACGTACAACACCAGAATCAACAGCCAGGGGAGACAACAAAGCAACAACACCCAGCACCAGCCCGATATTAACTATATTGGAACCATACGCATTACCGACTGCCAAACCTGGGCTACCTTGAATCGCAGCTAACACTGAAACCATCATTTCAGGCGCTGATGTACCAAAACCGATGACCAACATCCCGATTAACAGCGGGGATAGACCCAGCCAACGCGACGTGGCGGCAGCGCCATCAATAAACTTTTCCGCGCTCCAGATAAGCAGAACGAGTCCAACAAGCACAGCCAGCAAAGGCATTAACATTGGATTTCCTTTATTCATTCACGGTATGCACAATGGCTGCAGCATCCTTGGTTAGACCTGTAAAATAGTCAAGCACTATGTCGCTTGTCTCTTTAACAATGCACTAGCAACAACGCACTAGCGCTTAACATCAGCTTATTCACAAGGCCGTCATATGAAAATACAGCAACGCTCCTCGATGACGCGCCCTGAGCTGGCCAAAGCTCGCTTTAGAAAGCTGGCAGCCACGGCCTCCTATGCCGACCTTTCACCGCCTGAAACCAGAACCCAACGCAGACGCTTAAGAGCGTGCCAGGAATGCGATTGGGTGTCCGCCCCCCCCCTTTGAAGTCAGGTGAAAAAGCCTGTTGTCCGCGCTGTGAACATACGCTGGTCAAACGTCATCGTTATCCGGCTCAACGCAGTATGGCACTGGCTATTTCAGCGCTGGTGGCCCTTTTGCTGGCCGTGTCATTTCCGTTTGTGCGCTTTAGTGTCAGTGGCATCGGCAATGAAATTGAACTGACCCAGACAGCCACCACCCTGATTGGCTTTCATCAACCCGTTGTCGCTATTGCGGTCATCATGAGCATTGTTATTTTGCCAGCGCTCTATCTTATCGGCTTGATATGGCTGCAGTTCAGCTTGCTGATTGATCGTAAGTTACCCTTCAGCAGAGACGTGGCACGTTCCTTAACTCACTTAACTCCCTGGCTGATGGCAGACGTTTTTATTGTCGGCGCACTGGTCAGCCTGATAAAGATTGCCGGTATTGCGCAAATCACCTTAGGGGCTTCTTTCTGGGCCTTCTGCGCGTTTGCCGTGCTATTGCTGTTTACCATCCAGTCGGTAGATGCCGACTGGATGTGGTTTTCTCTTGAAGACGGTGAGCCTCTGGCGCCAAAAGGCACTCAGACAGGTACAACGGCTGCCAGCCAGGGCGTGATAGGATGCGCCACCTGTGGGTTGATCAACCGCCCGGACGTGGATACTCGAAAACCTCGCTGCAAGCGCTGTCACGAACGCCTGCATTCGCGTTATCCACACAGTTTACAGCGCACCTGGGCACTTCTGGCAGCGGCCATGGTCATGTATATTCCCGCTAATCTTTACCCCATCATGACCACCACTAGCCTGGGCAACGAATCGCCCTCAACCATCATAGGAGGTGTTGTCGAGCTAATTCAGATGGGGTCATGGCCAATTGCACTGGTGATTTTTGTTGCCAGCGTCATTGTCCCTGTTGGCAAGTTGGTGGCTTTGGTCTGGCTGTGTCTGGTAGTGAGCCGCAGTAGCGAGCTGAACGCCCACAATCGCACCGTCATCTACCGGGTAACCGAGTTTATCGGCCGCTGGTCAATGGTGGATGTGTTTGTCGTCGCCATACTGGTCGCATTGATTCGCGCGGGTTCATTAATGTCGATCACGCCAGGCCCTGCCGCACTGGCCTTTGGAGGCGTGGTAGTCTTGACCATGCTGGCCGCCATGATGTTTGACCCGCGCCTGATCTGGGACACTCCTTTACCGCGTAGGCGTCGCCGCACACACGTCAACCAGGAACCTGTTGATGGATAATGAAACACGTAAAGAGCAACACGAAGAAGAAGCATTACATCGCGCTAAAGCTTCACCCCAAGCAAGGCTTTCACCTATATGGATTATTCCTCTGGTCGCCATTGCGATCGGTATATGGCTGGTCTATGACAACTACACCAGCCGCGGCATTCTTGTCACGCTGACCATGGATAACGCCGACGGCATTGAGGCAGGCAGCACCTTGATCAGAAGCCGTAGCGTTGAAGTTGGACGCGTCGAAAGTGTCCAGCTATCGGATGATTTATCCCATGCGGTCATCTCCGCACGGATCAATCAGGAAGCCCAGGAAATGCTCAATGAAGGAAGCCGTTTCTGGGTTGTAAAACCGCGTATTGGCAGAGAGGGCATCAGTGGATTGGGCACTGTACTGTCAGGCGCTTACATTCAGCTTGAACCCGGTAATTCAGAAGCATTTCAGGATGAGTTTAGCGTCAGCGATGTACCGCCTGTTGCCCCTGCAGGCATCTCCGGCCTACAGCTAAAGCTGGTCAGCCAATTGGGCAATTCCCTGCGCCCAGGAGACCCCGTTTCCTATCAGGGTTTTACCGTGGGGCGCGTGGATGAGGTACGTTTCAATCCGGAAGAGCGTACCATGCATCACACCATCTTCATTGAAGACCCTTACTCTAACCTGGTGACAACGGGCACCCGTTTCTGGACGGCCAGCGGTGTCGATTTTCGCCTTGATGCTGACGGCGTACGCCTGAACCTGGAGTCGCTGGAAGCCTTGCTCGGCGGCGGTGTGACCTTTGGTGTGCCAGAAGATATGCCCATGGGCCAAGCGGTTGAGTCCGACACCCGCTTTGATCTTTTTGCCGATGAAGACAGCGCCCGCCAGGGTACTTTTAAGCATTACCTGGAATATGTCCTTCTGGTCGATGACACCGTTCGCGGATTAAAAAAATCAGCCCCTGTCGAGTTTCGAGGCGTCAGGGTAGGTACAGTAACTGCGGTGCCCTGGAATTTTACGGCATCACAGCCGGAATCACGCACAAGTTTTGCCATCCCGGTATTGATCAGAATCGAGCCTCAACGGCTGGGCATCGAAGGTAGCGATATTGACCTTGACGATTGGGAAGAACGCTTCGAGCGGATGTTTTCGATGGGGTTACGCGCCTCACTGAAAAGCGGCAACCTGCTGACTGGCGCTCTGTTTGTTGACTTAAACTTCCAGCGTGATCTGGCTGGTGATTATACTCAGGAAACATTTTCCGAGCGCCGCGTGTTTCCCACCGTAGCCGGCGAGTTCGCTCAAATCCAGGCCCAGATTACGGCTTTGCTCGACAAGCTGAACGAGCTTGAAGTGGAACCCTTACTAGCCGGACTGGATCGCAACCTGCAAGCCTCAGAGGCGGTGTTAAATGAGACGCAGTTGCTGGTCAGTGAAACTCGCGATGTATCCAGTTCCATCAACCAGGTGCTGAATGATCCTGAAACACGGGCGATGGGCAGCAATATCAATGCCACGCTGGAGGAGCTGCGTAACACCATGCAAGGTATCTCGCCGTCTTCACCTGCCTATGAGGAATTAATCTCTACCACGCAGCGTATCGATCGCCTGTTACGTGACCTGCAGCCGTTGACGAAAACCTTGAATGAAAACCCGCGCGCCCTGCTGTTTGATAACCTGGATACCACAGACCCTGTTCCACGGGCACCGCAATAAGTAAGGAGACTGAATATGGCAAGGCGTTTTGGTTTGTTCACAGCGATGCTGTTAATGGCACCTATGCTGGTGGCCTGTGCCAGCAGCGTCACACCACCAGCGCGCTATCTGCTCCCTACCGTGTCAGCGCCTGGCGTTCCGGCAACACCGGTGGTTGATATTCAGGTGGAAGTGCCCCGCCTGGCGCATTATCTGGATGTCGAGGGCATCGTGCTACAGCTTGATGATATCGAAATGCGCGAGGCCCGTGAGCATCAATGGGGGATACGCTGGATCGCCAACTGGAGCGTAACCTGAGAGGCGAATTGGCACAGGCGTTACCGGCATCGCGATTGTCGCGTGCCAACAACACCCCGGGCGACGCCCTCTCCATACGCCTGGATGTTGATGAATTTCAGGGCCGCTATGACGGCTATGCCGTCGTCAGCGGCCAATGGCAGTTACGCGACGCCGATAACCAGCTGCTGCACCTGGGCATTTTTAATCAAAGCGCAGCCTTGAGTGATGACGGCTACCCGGCACTCGTCAGAGCGCTGGGCCAGGCCTGGAGTAATGTAGCCGACGAAATCGCCCAGACGCTGCAAAACAAAGGCTATGCCCGTTAGCCGCTGGTACACTTATACACTTAACTGTCACAATTAGCCTGGCAATATCTCATCAGTGTCGCACCATGGAAAGATGAGGACATTGCCATTATTTATTTCATATGCCGTTTTATTTATTCAGGAGTCACTCGATGGCGTCATCGCAATTAATGGCAGAATACCGCCGCTGGCTGACCTTTCAACGCCAGGAACAACTGAGTCGTGAGCATCAAGGAATCGTGCAACGCCTTGAAGACGCCCGAGTATCAGCCCCCAAGGTCGTACAGGCCTACCGCAGCATGGCTGAAAAAGCCGCCAAGGAAGGCGCCTGTTACCGCACCTTGTTTCTACGCACCACAGCAGATCAGCCGTCGCTGGTATGCGAAGGCTGGTTGTTTGTGCGCCGCATGCTAAGTGAGGGACAGCAAACACGCATCCGCGCAACACTGTTGGAAACCTTCACACTTGAAGATGGCATTATTCCTCTGGGTGATAAACCTGCTAGAAAAATCACCCTGGAAATCTACGACCATTTGGATATCAACAAAGGAATGCACACATCAGCCAGAGTTGATGCTCTGGAATCATCACAGGATACCCAGTTTCTGACATTGCTGGATGCCGTGCGCGGCGATTTACGTCCACACATGAAATAAGTCTAGCAATGACGAGACGTCACCCTTTTATTTTTCTCATCCTGATGGTGGTCGTCGGGCTTAACTTACGCCCAGCGCTTTCATCCGTTGCGCCACTGCTGACCCGATTACAGGAAACGGCGGGGCTTACGCCGACAGCCGCTGGTTTACTAACAACGCTCCCCGTGCTGTTTCTCGGCCTGTCGGCCCCACTGGCTCCCCAGCTCGCCAGGGCAGTCGGCAGTGAACGCGCCTTGAGCATTGCCCTGTTCATGCTCACTGCGGGGCTCATCTGGCGCGGCCTACCTTTTGGCGGAGCGCTATTTATCGGGTCAGCCATGGCAGGCTCGGCAATTGGCCTGGGCGGCACCTTACTACCAGCACTGGTCAAACGCGAAGTACCAGGCAGCGCGGACCTGGTAACCGGCCTATATACCATGGCGCTGTGTATGGGTGGTGCCATTGGCGCTGGCCTCAGCGTTCCGCTGACCGCCTGGCTAGGCAGTTGGCAAGCTAGCCTGATGAGTTGGTCACTGCTAGCCGTTTTCGCGCTCCTGCTCTGGCATTTTGCCTTTCCTCACCCCAAGGCCGCTGATATCACACCGCTTCACGCCAGCGGTTTGTCCAAGATGCTCAAGCAGCGGCTGACCTGGCAGATCATGCTATTTATGGGGCTGCAATCTTCCATGGCTTATGTGGTGTTTGGCTGGCTGCCCTCACTGCTTGTCGATCGAGGTTACAGCGAAGCAGGCGCCGGTTGGACCATGGCGATTTCAATCATGTGCCAGCTTTTTGCAGCACTGGCAGCTCCATGGCTCGCGCGCCTTGGGCGCGACCAGCGACCCGCCCTGATCATCGTTCAGATTATCACTGCTAGCGGATTATGGATCTTGTTGATTGGCCCGCTCAGCTGGAAATGGCCAGGCGCAGCGTTGCTGGGCATAGGCCAAGGTGGCAGTTTCAGCCTTGCCCTGAGCCTTCTGGTCTTGAGAACAGCCAATTCGCGCCTGGCTGGCCAACTATCAGGATTGGTGCAAGGGGGTGGTTATACGCTGGCATCCCTGGGTCCTTTTATCGTGGGCTGGCAATTACAGTCAGGTGCCAGTACGACCTTTATCGGCTGGTTTCTGATTGGGGTGATCGCCCTTTGTTCCTGCTTTGCCCTGTTTGCCGGGCTCAACCGGCGCCTGGATGATGACAGCGGGCAATTAGTGGTTCATCGTTACTGAATCATTCTCTTTCCATCGTTGCCCACTGGATGATGTTTGCCGTCTGAATAGCACTGGAGTTACGCAATGAGCACCCTTTCCCTTACTGCCTGCGACCCGGAACAACAACGGGTGCTGATTATTTACACGGGTGGCACTATCGGCATGCAAGCCTCATCCGCAGGCCTAACCACTCGTGGCGACATAGCAACAAGAATTGCCCAGGCACTTTCCACCCTGTCCATCAAAGAGCGCCAGCAGTTGCCGGAGTATGATGTACTCAGCTATTCCACACTGATTGATTCAAGTGCTGCCACGCCATTGAACTGGCAGCAACTCGCGGCCGATATTCACGCCAACCTTAACCGCTATGCTGGCTTTATTATCCTGCATGGTACCGACACCTTGAGCTGGACGGCTTCAAGTCTTGCCTACCAGCTTCAGGGGCTGGATCGTCCGGTTATTCTGACAGGCGCCATGCAGCCTCTTGACGTTGCCAACAGCGATGCACTGGAAAATATCGTAGGCGCTTTACGCTTTGCAACCCAGCCAGACCTGCAGGAAGTCACCGTCTACTTTGCTGGCCGCTTGTTACGCGGGGTGCGCAGCACCAAGCAGCACACAGAAGCCGCTGATGCCTTTATCACACCCAACTATCCGCAGCTCGGCGCACGGGTAGGCGATGACTGTGTTTATTACAAAGCGCGCGGGCTTGCCTATCAGCAACAAGGAGCACCGCGCTTTGAATTGCCTGATTACGCTCCACTGGCTAATGGAGAAGTTGCCCGGATTACCTGCTGGCCGGGCATGGCTGCCTGGCAGCTGGAAAGCTGGCTGGCCGATTCGCGGGTAAAGGGCGCGCTGATACAGCTTTGGGGGGCTGGCAACCTGGGAGACAGTCCTGCCCTGCTGGAGGTACTGGCCAGCGCCAGCGGTGAAGGAAAGTTATTGGCTGCCACCAGCCAGTGCCCATCAGGCAGTATTCATCTCGGCGCTTATGCGGCAGGTCACGGCGTGTTTGAAGCAGGGGTGTTATCAGGCACGGATATGACAGCGGAAGCCGCTTATACCAAGCTGGTTCACCTCTTGGCTCAACCACTGTCAGACAAGCAGCGCCGGACGCTTTTTGTGACCTCTCTGATTGGAGAGCGTTAGGCCGGTAGACGTTTACATTCAAGATGGCCAAGGCAGTGGCAAAGCTGATCTATTAAGCTATCTTAGTAAAAGACCTTTATCACCACCCTTCAAAACAGATAGGTTAATGAAACAGATGGGGTAATACTGTCATCCATGCATAATGACCTGTGATAACACAACCCGCTAGCAGAAGACTTGGAGAGCCGCAATGGAAAAACCCGTGCATCATTTCAGCGAACTGTTTGAACAACTCGGTCTGGCAAACGATGCTGAGTCAATCGAGCGCTTTATTGAACATCACTCCCCCTGGCAGACGATATGCCACTAGCGGATGCCCCGTGCTGGAACGAAGGGCAGGCCGAGTTTTTGCGTGAAGCGGTTGACGAAGATGCCGACTGGGCAGAAGTTGTTGACCACCTTGATGCTTCCATGCATAAAACGGGCTGAAAAACTCACTCAGCTGCTTTCAGCTTGGCTTCAACCCGCTCAAGTATCTGGCGGCTGACCTTACCGACCAAGGGAGTCGCCGCTTTGTTGACGGCTCTCTCCATCAAGCGGTTACGAATCTCATAGGTCAAGGTCAGCGAAACTTCGGTACCTTCTGGCACAGCGCGTAACTGATAACGGCCATAATTTTTGACCCCATCCACCGACTCCCAGGCCAGTACTTCTGGTGCTCGGGATTCAGTCACCTCTACATCAAACGTCCAGTCCACCCCCACTGCCCGCACATGCCAGCGATAACGCTCGCCGCCCAAGGGTTCAATACGCTTGATAAGGTCTGAGTAATCAGCGAAGTCTTCTACCTGGCACAGCACGCTGAACACCTTTTCAGGCGGAGCGGCTATGATTTCGCTGTGTCGGATAGTAGCCATGGGAAGTTTCCGTGTTGATCAAATATGCAGGATGACCGATAAAATCTCGGTTCAACCCTTGGGTAAATCACGCATCAGCAGCGCGAACTCAATGCGTTCTGGCGCAATGGCATCGCCAGGCACCGGGATACGTACCACATGGCCTGACCCTGGGGCAGCGTTAACAGATTCGCCGCGTCGATTTTCAATATGCTCAAGCGTAAGGCGTCGATTGCCCCCGGCAGCATCAATTCCATACCGTCACCAACCTCAAAGCGGTTCTTGACCTCAATCTCAACCACTCCCCGCTCGGGGTAATATGCCGTTACTTCGCCCACAAACTGTTGGTGCACGCCTATTGAATTACCCTGCTGGTAGTTCTGATACTCATCATGCACATGACGGCGATAAAAACCTTCGGTATAACCGCGATTGGCCAGATTATCCAGTTCATCCATCAATCGCATATCAAAAGGACGACCAGCCACTGCATCGTCAATGGCACGCCGATAGACCTGAGCCGTGCGCGCAACGTAATAGTGTGACTTGGTACGGCCTTCAATCTTCAGCGATGTCACTCCCATACGCGCCAACTCAGGCACATGCTGCACCGCACGCAAATCCTTGGAGTTCATGATATAGGTGCCATGCTCATCCTCAAACACCGGCATTAGCTCCCCGGACGGGTGCGGTCTTCAATCAGTGCCGAAAGCTCGTCCTGCCCCTCAACACCTCCCGCTGTCGCCGTTGACTCAGCGCTACCACTGGCGGCTGCAATCAGGCCATTCTCGTCTGGCGACCACACCCCTGCTGAATGAGCGCGTGCAGAATTGGCTGGCACCAGATCGCCGGTTTCATCCTGAGCCGCCGCGACCGTGTTATATTTCCAGCGGCAGGCGTTTGTACAGGTACCCTGGTTGGGGTCGCGATGGTTAAAATAACCGGATAGCAGACAACGTCCTGAATAGGCAATGCATAGGGCGCCATGCACAAAAGTCTCAATTTCCAGATCAGGGCACTCAGCACGAATTTCGCCAATTTCAGCCAGCGACAATTCACGCGACAGTATGATGCGGCTAATGCCCTGCTGCTGCCAGAACCTGGCCGCCGCCCAGTTAACCACGTTAGACTGTACCGAAAGATGGATAACCTGTTCAGGCCAACGCTCGCGGATCATCATGATCAAGCCAGGATCCGACATGATCAACGCATCCGGTCCTGCCTCTATCACCGGCTGCATATCACGCAGATAGGTTTTCAGCTTACTGTTATGCGGCGCAATATTGGACGCCACATAAAACTGTTTGCCGCGCTCATGGGCGTAGGCAATGCCCTTGTGCAGATTATCGACCTTGAAATCGTTATTGCGCACTCTCAATGAGTAGCGCGGTTGCCCCGCATAGACAGCGTCAGCGCCATAAGCAAACGCATAGCGCATATTCTTGAAAGTACCTGCTGGGGACAGCAATTCCGGAGCATTCATTAACAGAACCTACTTCTTTAAACAAAACAATTATAGTGACCTGACCGACGACTGAAACTCTATGATATTACAGATAAAAGCTAACTCTCTTAGAACTGGCCCTGGTAGCACTGGCGCTGGTAGAACTAACACCAATTTTCCCAAGCTGATAAAGACTGACCAACCGGATGTAACGGATATCAACTCCCTGTCTGGCGAAGGTCACGATAACTGCCGCCCAGGCTGCGGCGCCTGTTGCATTGCGCCCTCCATCAGCAGCCCGATTCCCGGAATGCCACACGGCAAACCCGCTGGCGTTCGCTGTCAGCAACTTGATCAGAATAACCTGTGTCGGCTGTTTGGCGACAGCCGACGACCTGACGTTTGTCGCCAGTTTACCTTTGACCGCGCTTTGTGCGGCACCTCACGCCAGCAGGCTCTCGACAACCTGACATGGCTGGAAGGCCACACACTCAGCCCCTCAAAAACGTAAAACCAGCCTAACCTTCCAGGCTTTCCGGCGCCATGCGATGATCCAGCAGGCTTACCCAGCGCACCAGCACCGGTGCATCCGTATGATTCACCTCTGCCAGCAGGCAGCGGAACGCTTCCCTCGCTGAGGCATCATCAGGGGCAATGCGCGTTAACCACAGCGCCCAGGCAGCCAGCTCCTGGTGCCGGTTGCCATGTTCCTGCGCCTGCTCAATCGCCAGTTCCAGCAATCGGCGAACATCATCCGGAGAATACCCCATCTTGTCACGCACCTGAGCCAGCTGCACCGCCAGTTCCGGTAGAAACAGGGTGTTACGTTCACGTGCAATCACCAGACACTGATCAAGATAATCTTCGGCAGCCGCCAGCTCACCCACGGCTATACACGCATCGGAATACCATAGAACCGGGCGTTGATAATGGTCACGGCCGTTAAGCTCGGCCATCTGCTCAAGACTTTGGCGCAGCTTCAGCACACCTGCGGCATCGCCTGAAAGCGCCTGTTGCCACCCGATCACACCTTGTGCAGAGATCTGCCAGAGCTGTAAATCCGGCGTCCCGGTCATGGCCTCAGCGCGCTCAGCGTGACGCGCCGCCAGATGCACGTGCCCCAGTTGACGGTATAGGGCGGCGGCGAACAGCAGCGCCATGGCCAGCGTGCCTGGGTGGCCAATCTTCTCGGCCAGGCGAATAGCAGCCGATACTTGCCGCTCAGCGCGCTGATAATCACCGCGCAGGCATAACGCCCACCCCTGAAAACAGGCCGCTGTCACCTGTGGATGATCTGAAAACGGTAGCCACTCTATCATCATCGGCGAATTAAGCGGGTCGATCTCATCCAGATGGTCGTAGGCCTGTTGAATCTTGCCAGCCCAATACTCGCAGTGGGCGCGAGCATAATCCGCTAGACGCTGATAGCGCGGGTCGTCAAGCTTAGCGGCCAGATCGGCCAGCGTGGATGCCAATGCAAAGGCATCGGCGTGGGCATAGCGCTGGCTGCGCCCGACCCACAACCCCCATTTCACCAGGAAGATCTGCTCAATATCTTCAGGCTCATCAGACGCTTCGCCTTCATCGCTAAGTAACAACTCTCGGGCACGCAGGAAACTTTCATGGGCAGTGGGTGAACCGTGCCCTTCCAACGCAAAGGCAGCCTGACCTCTCACCGTCAGCAGGCTGATTTCGCGCTCGGCCTGATGCTCCACATGGCGCAAACTGGCCAGGCCAAAATCGGCCATACGTTGCGCCGTTCTGTTGGCACTGACTTTGAGCGCCTCACGCGCGGCCAACTCGAAGTAGCGTGCCCCTCTGGCATAATGGCCACTGCGACGCAGATGGGCCGCAAAGTCGCCGGGATGACGGCTGATCCACATTGGGAAACGTTCTTCAATCAGGCTCACTACCTGCTGATGCAGCCTGACCCGCACATCCCGAGGGCAGGAAAGATAGGCGGCCTCCTGAAGTAGTTGGTGGCTGAACTGGTATTCATATTCCTGGCTTTCGTGCTCCACCGGCTCAATAATTTCCAGCTGACGCATATGCGAAAGCGCCTGTTGCAAAGCTACCTGATCAAGCTCACAGCATTCAGCCAGAAAATCCAAGCGGAAACGCTTGCCCAGCACTGCCGCCACGTGGGCCACATGGCGATCCTGTTCCAGCTGATCAATCCGGCTGGCCAGTAAGCCCAGCAGGCCCTTCGGCAGATCATCGAACTGCACCGTACGCCCCTCCCGACGATCCATATCCAGGCGCCGACAGATTTCCTGCATATACAGCGGAACACCGTCGCAGCGCTCAATAATCTGGGTACGCAAGCGTGGGCTGAGATGAATGCGATAGCGCCGTGAGAGCTGCGAAAGCAGGCGCGACGACTGCAACTGATCCAAACGCCCGAGGGTGACTTGTTGATCCCAGTGAAGTTTGACTGGCAGGGTTTCACGCCCATGGTGGCTGGCGACCAGCATGAACGCCGTATTGATCGGCAAGCGCGCCTGCAGGCCGGAAAGCACCTTGAACGAAGGCTCATCCAGCCACTGCAGGTCGTCCAGCATCAACACCAGGGTACGCTCAGCGGCCTGATACTCAATCACGGCATGCAGTAGATTGACAACCAGCTCAAGCGCTTCACCATTATGAATCAGCTGCGAGACTTCCTGGACGTCGCGTACGCCCAGCGCCTCTTCAAGTAATTGCTGCTGGCTATCACTCAGGGTCTTCATACCTAAACGAGCCTGCAGTTGTAAAAGCGTCTCAACGTCAAGCGTTGCGTCCAGGTGCCAGGCGACCAGATGACGTGCGACGCCGTAAGGTTCCAGCACCGAAAGGCGCGTAGCGGGTTGCCAGCAGATGGCCGCATCCCGGCTGAGTTCAAGCTGGCGAAAGCCTACCATCAGGGCTGATTTACCCATCCCGGAAGGGCCGCGGACTAATACACTCTGACGCAGGCCGATACCTGCCCGCGCCAGCGCATCCCGCAAGGTTCTAAGCGATGTTTCGCGCCCGACAAGATTGGGTGGCATGGCATCCCGGCCACCTTCATTACGGCCCAAGACCAGAGCACGCAGGCGAACCCGACCGTCACTTGCCACCAGGCGCGATACCAGGCGAGGCTGTAGATCCAGCGCGGGCGGCATGTGCTGGCTGGCTTCCTGAGAGATCACCAGCTCACTGCCTTCCGATGCGCTCATCAATTCAAGCGATGTCTGGGTTACCTGCCCTAACGGGTCCGCTAACTGACGCTCAGGCAAATAAACTACCCGCCCGCTGTGCAGACCGGCGGCCAGTTCAAAGCGCGGTGGGTCACCTTCTCCGCTCCAGTGGCGCTGGCATTCCAACGGCAATGCCTGTCGACAGTGTTCATATAGAGCAACCAATTCCGCCAGCTGGTGCGCCGGGCCGTGGGTGCCAAAGCAGGCAAGACCCAGGCCGCCGGTTGCTCCAGGCAGCCAGAAGCCGCCCAGATGGTGACATTGACGCTCCAGCCAGCGCAGCAATTCAAGCTGTAACGACAGGCAGCTACGGGTAGCATCGCGATCCTGCCAGTCACCTTGCAGACGCAGGCGAATGGCCATAACCGACAGCTGACGCAGCTCGATCTCGTCTTCTCTGAGCGGCTTACTGTCAGCAGCAAGCACCCGGCTGTAAGCGCCTTGGGGTGACAGACTACGCGGGTCTTGCGGTGCATCTGACCAGAAACTGGCAAGCTGTAAAAAACTGGGTTCCGGCTGTTGGCCAGACAAGGCCAGTAACTGCAGGTAGCTATTGTAATGCTCATGCGCCGCTGCCATCTGATCCTTTTCCGCTAATTGCTTGACCAGACGCTCGTGAAAGGGGCCATAGCCTGAAAAACGGCTGACTAAGGCCTCCAGCAACTCATCAGGCACCTCGGCACATTCCTCAAGTACCTGCTCGGCAAAACGGATGACTCGCTGACGCCACTCGTTACGCACCTGTACCAGCCAGCGCTGAAACTCACCGCAAGTCGCCAGTTGTAACTCTTCAACCAGATCTCCCTGGTAACAGCTCATCACCGCTTCCAGGGTTTCAAGGTTCTGCGGGCCTTCCAGCAAACGCTGCAGTTCATGGAGATCCACCCGCCAATGAGGGAGAAGTTGAAAAGCAATTGTTTGCCTGGAAACGGTCAACACCTTGTCGGCGTTATCACCTAACGATTGACGCAGGCAGTGCAGAGCATGACGCAAATTGGTGCGCCCGGAGGATAGTCCCTGATCCGGCCATAGCAGTTCTGCCAGGGCAGCCCTGTTAATGGGCTGACGATGAAGCAGAAGATAAACCAGTAGTGCTTTTACCTTGTCGTAACTGAAATGGGTGATGACATCATCGCCCTGAGTTAGCGAGAAATGCCCCAAAAGCACCAGTTGATCAGTTTCACGAGCATCGAGCATGGTACATATCCTGGTGGGCAGCCAGCGGTTCAGCGTGGAACACCGCTGTGAAAACGGAACGCCGTATCGGGCGATGTAATAAGCGCCTGTTCACACGCGACAAACAGGGCAATGCGATCATCAATGGGGGCCTGCGTCTGCTGACGCGCCAATAGAAGATAGTCTTCGAAATGACGGCCTTCTGACTTTACCAGCGTACGATAAAATTTTGCCAGTTCTTCATCGAGATACGGTATTAGACGTGCAAAGCGCTCACAACTGCGCGCCTCTATCAGGGCACCGATAATCAACAAATCAATCAGGCGCTCTGGGTCGCTGCTGCGCATGTGTTGACGTAGACCCTCAGCGTAACGGGATGCCGTCAGGTGATGGTAGCCAACGCCACGGCTCTCCATCAGGGTCACCACCTGCTCAAAATGCAGCAGCTCTTCACGGGCAAGCTGTGACATCTTGCTAAGCAACAGAGGCTGATCCACGTAGCGGTATAGAAGACTCATGGCTGTCGATGCCGCCTTCTTCTCACATTGCGCGTGATCAATCAACAGGATATCCGGGTTGGCATACGCCCATTCCAGCCAGGCAGGCGGTGTCGGACAACCCAGGAAGTCCAGGAGACTTTCCGGGAGAAGATCATCAGCTTGCAAATGATGAGGCGCTTTCTGTAATGCAGCAGGAGGATTCGACATAGCGTTTTTACTCAAACCTTTTATAAAGATTGTACAATAGTTAAGCGCAGTTACCTACGACCTCTCGGTAACGGCTGAACTCTTTCGCTATATGGTAACGCGCCACCCATGGAATCACATCTGCCTGAAGCCCGAACAATTGGCAAATATGCTTGCTGCTAAAATACTTGCTCCCAAAGTACTTGCTCCCAAAGTGCTTACTCCCAAAGTGCTTACTCCCAAAGTGCTTGCTCCCAAAGTGCTTGCTCCCAAAGTACTAGGACACTCCACCAGCATCATCTTAACATTGTCGACAGTTTACCGTAGAATAATCAGCATCCAACTGGACGCTGTTTGTCAAGCGTATAAGTGAAGCTGGCGAGACGCTCATTGCCACGCAATGCTCTTATCGGCAGTTAACATAAAGTAAATGAGAGGACCCCATCGTGCTTGAAGCTTACCGCCAACATGTCGAAGAACGCGCTGCAGAGGGCGTCCCACCCAAGCCGCTGAATGCAGAACAGGTTGCTGCACTCATTGAGCTTTTGAAAAACCCACCCGCCGGTGAAGAAGAATTCATTCTTAAACTGATCACTGATCGCGTTCCTCCAGGTGTGGATGAAGCTGCCTACGTCAAGGCAGGTTTTCTGACCGCCATCGCCAAAGGTGAAGCATCATCTCCCCTGATTGACAAAATTCACGCCGTCAAGCTGCTTGGTACCATGCAGGGCGGCTACAACATCGTCTCCATGGTCGAGCTTCTGGACAACGAAGAGCTGGCAAAAGAAGTCGGCGAACAGCTCAAGCATACCCTTCTAATGTTTGATGCCTTTCATGATGTGGAAGAGCGCGCCAAGAACGGCAATGCAGTCGCCAAGGATGTCATCCGGTCCTGGGCAGAGGCTGAGTGGTTCCTGTCCAAGCCAGCGCTTGAAGAGAAAATCACCCTGACCGTCTTCAAGGTGCCGGGTGAAACCAACACTGACGACCTTTCTCCGGCGCCGGATGCCTGGTCGCGCCCGGACATCCCACTGCACGCTCGCGCCATGCTCAAAAACGAGCGTGACGGTATTGAGCCTCAGGAACAAGGCCAGATTGGCCCTCTTCAGCAGATTGAAGACGTCAAGACCAAAGGCTTCCCGGTTGCCTACTTGGGTGACGTCGTGGGCACAGGTTCTTCACGCAAATCAGCCACCAACTCAGTGCTGTGGTTCTTTGGCGATGACATTCCCAATGTGCCCAATAAGCGCGCGGGCGGTTTCTGTTTTGGCGGCAAGATTGCTCCTATCTTCTTCAACACCATGGAAGATTCCGGCGCTCTACCGATCGAAATGGATGTTTCCAACCTCAACATGGGCGACGTCATCGACGTTTACCCCTATGAAGGTAAGGTCTGTAAGCACGGTACTGATGAAGTGCTGACTAGCTTTGAACTCAAAACCCAGCTTATTCTGGATGAAGTTCGCGCAGGTGGTCGTATCCCGCTGATCATCGGTCGCGGTCTGACCGGCAAAGCACGTGAATCCCTCGGCCTTGAAGCTTCCGACGTGTTCCGCCTACCGGACCAGCCTGCTGATACTGGCAAAGGCTTTACCCTGGCTCAGAAGATGGTCGGCAAGGCGTGTGGCCTGGAAGGCGTTCGCCCCGGCATGTACTGCGAGCCCAAGATGACCACTGTCGGCTCACAGGACACCACTGGCCCGATGACCCGCGACGAGCTTAAAGATCTGGCTTGCCTGGGGTTTCAGGCAGATCTGGTCATGCAGTCTTTCTGTCACACAGCCGCCTATCCGAAGCCGGTTGACGTCGATACTCACCACACCTTGCCCGACTTCATCATGAACCGTGGCGGCGTTTCCCTGCGCCCGGGTGACGGCATCATCCACAGCTGGCTGAACCGTATGCTGCTGCCTGATACTGTAGGTACTGGTGGTGATTCACACACCCGCTTCCCGCTGGGTATTTCCTTCCCCGCTGGTTCCGGCCTGGTGGCCTTTGCTGCAGCCACTGGCGTTATGCCGCTGGATATGCCGGAATCTGTCCTGGTACGTTTCAAAGGCAAGCGTCAGCCGGGCGTTACCCTGCGTGACCTGGTGCACGCTATTCCGCTTTACGCCATCAAGCAAGGCCTCTTGACCGTTGAGAAATCCGGCAAGAAGAATGCCTTCTCGGGCCGCGTCCTGGAAATTGAAGGTCTTGAAGATCTGACCGTTGAGCAGGCGTTCGAACTTTCCGATGCCTCTGCCGAACGCTCGGCGGCGGGTTGCACCATCACCCTGTCTGAAGAAAGCGTGACCGAATACCTGAACTCCAACATCACCCTGCTTAAGTGGATGATGGCCAACGGTTACGGCGACGAGCGCACTATCAGCCGTCGTATTGAAGGCATGCAGGAATGGCTGGCTAACCCGAGCCTGATGCGTGGCGACAAAGACGCCGAATACGCCGAAGTGATCGAGATTGATCTGGAAGAAATCAAGGAGCCGGTTCTCTGCGCGCCGAATGATCCGGACGATGCCCGCCTGCTTTCCGATGTTGCTGGCGAGAAGATTGATGAAGTCTTCATCGGCTCATGCATGACCAACATTGGCCACTTCCGTGCGGCAGGCAAACTGCTTGAGAAACAGCCCGCTGGCAGCCTGAAGACACGCCTGTGGCTGGCACCGCCGACCAAGATGGATCAGCACCAGCTCACCGAGGAAGGCTACTACGGCATCTACGGCCGTGCTGGCGCACGCATGGAAATGCCGGGCTGCTCGCTGTGCATGGGTAATCAGGCGCGCGTTGCTTCCAAGAGTACGGTAGTATCCACCTCAACCCGTAACTTCCCCAACCGTCTGGGTGATGGCGCCAATGTCTATCTGGCTTCAGCTGAACTTGCTGCTGTTGCCGCAGTGGAAGGTCGTCTGCCGTCGGTTGAAGAGTACCAGCGCTACATGAGCGAGTTTGATGCCATGGCCGGTGAGATCTACCGCTACATGAACTTCCACGAGATCGAGGAATACCAGAAGATCGCCTCAAACGTGATTCCGGTTGCACAAGAAGCCTGATCCACGCAACATAAGACATGCTACATCAGCAACGTTATCGCCGATGCTCGCAACATCGCAGGTGCAAGGCTTCAGGATAGAGCCAATCACCTGAGTCGATGACCCAACGCCTCGCACTGGATCACCAGGCGGGGCGTTTTTTATTTGCCCCTACACCCACTCTCTCATTTGACTGTTCAATACCTAAAAAGGAGTCTTGTCATGAATACCTCTTCTATCGTCACCCCAGATATCTGCGATGCCCACCCAGACGTGGCCGTTTTAGAGCCTATCTTCGCCAATTTTGGTGGCTGCGATGCCTTTGCAGGCCCAATCCGCACCGTCAAATGCTTTGAAGATAACTCCATGGTTAAGCAGGCTGTCGCGGAACCGGGTGAAGGCGCAGTGCTGGTCGTCGATGCCGGAGGCTCTTACCGCTGCGCCATGCTCGGCGACATGCTGGCGAAACAGGCTGTTGCCAATGGCTGGGCGGGCATCGTGATGTACGGCTGCGTCAGGGATGTAGATGTGCTGGCAACTCTAAACCTGGGTGTTCAGGCGTTGGGTAGTCATCCACGCAAGAGCGAGAAACGCGGTGAAGGTCAACGCGATATCAGCGTGCATATCGGTGGTGTAGAGATGGTGCCTGGCCAATGGTTATATGCCGATAACAACGGCATTCTGGTTGCTGAACAGCAGCTTGCACTGCCCGAATAACCCGGATCTGCTTGCCAGCGCGAGCCATGAATGCCACGCTGGCATTTTTAGCCTCTATTCTAGGGTGCCATGCAGCCACTTAACATCCTTGTTCGTTTACTGCTAAATACCCTGCGGGAGCACCTGCGTCCGCTAATTGCCTTTCATCTGTTTTTTACCTTGCTGGCCTCCTTACTGCTCCTGCCTGGTGTGGGCTGGATCTTGCGGTGGATATTTGCCCAGCTTGATCACAGCGTGATTACCACGGATGCATTAATCGACCTGCTGTTCAGCCCCATAGGTTTACTGATCGCCCTGCCGGTATTGTTAAGCGCTTTCATTGTGCTTTATTGGCAACAGGCTGGCATGTTACAGGTTGCCATACGCCCACGCGCCAATCACTATCGGCTGGCCCTGATAGCCTTATGGCTCAGCACGCGCCGCTTGCCAGCCCTTATCGGGCTGGCGACTGTTCAGGTCGGCGCCCACCTACTGCTGGTGGCGCCTTTTATGCTCGCTATTACCGGGCTTTATGATAGCTGGCTCGGTGGATTGGATATCTATTACCTTCAGGTGGTACGCCCACCGGTGCTGTGGTATTTCATTGCTTCAGCCTTGCCTATCGTCGGTATCTGGGCATGGCTGGCCAGCTGGCTTTACCTGCGCTGGGTGCTGGCACTGCCTCTGGTGTCACTAGAAAGCATCCCCCGCTGCAGGCACTCAAGCAAAGCGTTAGCTTGACGCGTGGGTGGCAGCGCTCAATCGGTTTTGCGGTGTTAGCCGTTCTTGCGATCATCATTGTCCTGCCTATTCTGGTCACCTGGATGTTTGATCACCTGTTCACACCATTATTGTGGTGGCTACCCGAGCATAACGCCCTACTGATTCCTGCCACCCTGGCCTACCTGACCGGCTATGTGCTGCTAACTCTGGGCATCACCTTTCTGGGCATTGCGGTTAATGCGCTGCTATCTGCCAACCTTTATAGCCAGTTAGCCCACCCTAGACCACAGGTAGAACTGCCCCCAGCTTCTCACCCCGGGCGCTTGGCCTGGGCAGTTGAGCTTGGGGTGGTGATATTTGCTGCGTTTCAGGCCTGGTGGATTCTGACCAGCTTTGAGCTGGACGATAATGTCGACATCATTGCCCATCGTGGCAGCTCCATGGTGGCACCTGAAAACACCCTTTCCGCTGTACGTCAGGCCCTGGTTGATGGCGCCAACAGTATAGAAATTGATGTCCAGCTATCCTCTGATCAGGAAGTTGTGCTTTACCATGACCGCAGCTTACAGCGCCTGACCGGGGATCGGCGCAAACTGACGGAGTTGACCCGCACTGAACTTGGCGAGTTTGACGTTGGCCGCTGGTTTGATGAGCGTTTTCAGGGCGAGCGTATTCCTGGCCTTGATGAGACACTCAAAGCTGTTCGGGGCAGTGCGAGCCTAATGATCGAACTTAAACCGCAGTTTGGTCAGGAGCGCCAGCTTGCCGATAGGGTTCTGCAGGTACTTGACGAGGAAAACCAACAGCGGCTGACCTGCTGGTCAGAGGCCACTGATAGCATTCAGGCATACGTTGACTGCGGTTTTCCTGATGTATTTACTGAAATGCGCATTGCAGCAATGTCACCTTCACTATTGCGCTATGTTGAAAGCGCCACCCCACAACTGCGCACCACCCTGCTGGCTCAGCTGATCATGCCAGGCACCCTTAACCGTCGAGGCTTTGATGCGCTCGGGTTACGCCATAATCGGATTACCCGCAATGAGATCCGCCTGGCCAGAGCTTACGGTTATGAGGTGCATGCCTGGACGGTAAACAGCCAGGCACGCATGTCGACGCTTATTGACATGGGCGTTGATGGGATTATTACTGACTATCCGGCACAGCTTAACCAACTCCTGACCGACCGCCGCGAACTCAGCGACGGCGGCCTGATGCTGGTCAAACTGCGTAACTGGTTACGCGAATAAACGCTTATTCGCCCATGACAATGCCTTCGCGGCGCGGATCAGCGCCACCGAACAGGCTTCCGTCCGGCTGGCGCATAATCGCCTGTAGCCCGCTGGTCAGATCCCGCTCACTGACGTCATGGCCCAGTGCTTCCAGAGCAGACAGCGTCTCTTGTGGATAGCCCTCGGCTTCTAAATAGACCGCCCCCCAAGGTCACGGCATGGGGCAAATTCAGTGCTTCCTGGGCATCAAGCCCCCAGTCGCGCAGCGCCACCAGGGTTCGGGCGGTGTAGTGAATGATCGCAGCACCGCCGGGCGAGCCCAGGCTTGCCAACAAGTCACCACTCTCACGATCGAACACCAGGGTCGGGCTCATACTGGAACGCGGTCTTTTATTCGCCTCAACCCGGTTAGCAACCGGCTGGCCATCCACTTCCGGCACAAAGGAGAAATCGGTCAGCTGGTTATTCAGCAGATAACCACCAGAAAGCCCTGTGCCACCATCAGCCAGAATCCGCGAGCCAAACGCCTGTTCAATCGAGGTGGTCATGGCCACCGCGTTGCCATCCTGATCAATGATACTGATATGGCTGGTGCCGTATTCTGGCTGCGCAGGTGCAGGGGCGAAACTTACCTGCATATCACCCGGTTTACCCGGCTGAGCAGCGCCGCTACCCATGCTGGCTTCCGCCTCGATCAGGCTGGCCCGCTCTGCCAGATAATCACTGTTCAGCATAGTGTTCCAGTCACCGCCGGGGGCCTGAACAAAATCAGGGTCGGCGATATACAGGCCGCGATCAGCAAACGCCAGCCGTGAGGCTTCCAGGAACTGATGCAGCCAACTGCTGGAAGGTAGCCCATCATCAAGCGGCGCCTCCAGCATAGGCTGATTATCCATCATACCGAGTATCTGCATGATGGTGAGATGACCTGAAGACGGTGGCGGAAACCCACACACCTCCCACTGCTGCCAGGGCGTACACAGCGCTTCCCTCTCTGGTGCTTCGTAGGCAGCCAGGTCGTCCATGCGCATATTGCCCGGGCGCTGCGGATGCGCCGCCACGCGATTGACAATATCTTCGGCGATCGGGCCGGCATACAGCGCCTGGCTTCCCTTGGCCGCTATCTGGCGCAGAATGTCGGCCAGCGCTGGATTACGCAGTGTTTCACCTACCGCAATGGGCTCGCCTGTATCAGTATAATAGAAAGCCCTGGCAAGCTCGTTGTCACGCAGGGTGGCATCATCAGCCAGACTGGTATGAAGGCGCTCGCTGACGGCGAAGCCTTCCTCGGCCAGCGTAATAGCCGGTGCAAACAGGCTTTCCCAAGGCAGCTGGCCATGCTGTGCATGCGCGTTTTCAAGCATCCTGACAAGCCCCGGTACCCCAACGGACAGACCACTGTTAACCGCATCCGCAAAGCTCAGCGGTTCACCGTCTTTACCTATAAACAGGGTTTCATCAACGCCTGACGGCGCTTTCTCGCGGCCATCGAATGTCTGAACAAACTGGCCATCATAATGCATCAGAAAACCACCCCCGCCGATACCGCTGGACTGGGGTTCTACCAGAGTCAGCACCATCTGCACGGCCACCGCTGCATCAATGGCATTCCCTCCGGCTTTGATCACCTGATAACCGGCATCGGTTGCCAGCGGGTTAGCTGCCGCCACCGCAAAGTTCTGATTTTCCCAGCCAGGCTTTTCTGCAAAGCCTGTTTCCGTTTCTGGTGAGATAGCCGGTGTTTCATAGCTGAAACCACTGGCATACAGCGGCAGCAGCATAAAGCTCAACGGTAAAGCATATTTCCAATGGCGCATGAGACGTCCTCTTGATGAATGATCCTGACAACGCACTGTCTTTACAAAGTGCTGTTTTTACAAAGTGCTGTTTTTACAAAGTACTATATTTACAAAGTACTATATTTATAAATTACTATATTTATAAACTACTATACGCCATTAATAACGCCAGAACATTTGGCGAGATCCGTTGTTGCAGCCTCGTCGTGAAAAGTGCTCGCTAATAAATACTAGCCAATAAAAAAGCCCAGCGGCAGCCGGGCTTTTTATTGTTCACAAAAACACTATGGAGTCACTTAGTTGAGGGTTTCACCCGCCAACATGAACCAGGTTTCAAGTACCGCGTCCGGGTTCAGGGAGACTGAGTCTATTCCCTGCTCCATCAGCCACTTGGCCAGGTCCGGATGATCCGATGGGCCTTGCCCGCAGATCCCCACATACTTGCCTTGCGCCTTGCAGGCCTGAATGGCCATAGCCAGCAGCTTTTTGACCGCCGCATTACGCTCATCAAACAGATGCGCGACGATACCCGAATCACGATCAAGCCCCAGAGTCAGCTGCGTCAGGTCGTTGGAACCAATCGAGAAGCCGTCAAAGTGTTCAAGAAACTCATCCGCCAATAGCGCATTAGCAGGCAGCTCACACATCATGATGATCTTGAGGCCGTTCTCGCCGCGCTTGAGGCCATTGGCAGCCATCAGCTCAACCACTTCACCGGCTTCCTCAGGTGTACGCACAAAGGGCACCATGATTTCGACGTTATCCAGCCCCATGACTTCGCGCACCCGTTTCAAGGCTCGACATTCCAGTTCAAAACAGGGCCGGAAGGCATCAGAAACGTAGCGGGAAGCACCGCGGAAACCCAGCATGGGGTTTTCTTCGCCCGGCTCGTAAAGCTTACCGCCAATCAGATTTTCATACTCGTTGGATTTAAAATCTGACAGCCGGACAATCACCCGCTGCGGATAAAACGCAGCAGCCAGGGTCGAGATTCCTTCAACCAGTTTATCCACGTAAAAACTGACCGGATCATCGTAGCCGGCTGTTCTCAGATCGATAATCTGCTGAAGATCCGAAGGCAACGTCGCGTATTCGAGCAGCGCCTTGGGGTGAACGCCAATCATCCGGTTAATGATGAATTCCAGACGAGCCAGGCCAACACCGGCATTCGGCAAGCTTGAGAAACTGAAAGCGCGGTCTGGGTTACCAACGTTCATCATGATCTTGAAAGGAATCTCCGGCATGGCATCAACGCTTGATACCTTATAGTCGAACTCCAGAAGCCCTTCATACACTTGGCCGGTATCCCCTTCCGCACAGGAAACCGTGACATCACTGCCTTCGTTAAGCAGCTGAGTGGCATCCCCACAGCCAACAACCGCTGGAATACCCAGCTCACGAGCAATAATGGCGGCATGGCAGGTGCGTCCGCCGCGATTGGTCACAATCGCCGACGCCCGCTTCATGATCGGCTCCCAGTCCGGGTCGGTCATGTCGGTGACTAGAATATCGCCGTCGTGAACCTTGTCCATATCATCAGGGCTTAACACAATTTTTACCGCCCCGCGGCCAATACGCTGACCAATCGCACGGCCAGTCACCAAGGTGCGGCCCTTTTCCTTCAGATGGAAGCGTTCCAGCTTACCGCCTTCCTGTTGGGAAACCACTGTCTCCGGACGCGCCTGAACGATATACAGCTTACCGTCATCGCCATCCAGCGCCCACTCGATATCCATCGGGCGCTGGTAGTGTTTTTCAATCGTCACCGCCTGCTCGGCCAGCGCCATTACCTGGGTATCATCGAGACAGAAACGCCCCCGCTCCTTGAGCGGCACATCGACGGTCTCAACAGATTTACCCGCGCTGGCATCATCGGTGTAGACCATCTTGATAAGTTTGGAACCCAGATTACGACGCAGCACAGCCGGGCGACCAGCGGCCAGGGTCGGCTTGTGCACATAGAACTCATCCGGGTTAACCGCGCCTTGCACAACGGTTTCACCCAGGCCCCAGGAGGCGGTGACAAATACCGCATCGCGGTAGCCGGATTCCGTATCCAGAGTGAACATGACCCCGGCAGCACCGGTTTCCGAGCGCACCATTTTCTGAATACCGGCGGACAGCGCCACGTTTTCATGGGCGTAGCCACGGTGTACCCGGTAGGAAATCGCCCTGTCGTTGAACAGTGACGCAAAGACTTCATGTACGGCGCGCTTGATATTGTCGAAACCTTCGATGTTAAGGAAGGTTTCCTGCTGGCCGGCAAAGGAGGCATCTGGCAGATCTTCAGCAGTGGCTGAGCTGCGCACGGCTACCTTGAGGTTGGGGTGCTGCTGTTGCAGCTGCTCGTAGGCGTCACGCAGGGCGGCTTCAAAGTTGGGCGGCAGAGGTGTGTCAATCACCCATTGACGAATATTGCGACCGGCCTCGGCAAGCGCCTTGACATCGTCAACGTCAAGCCGGTCCAGCGTGGCATTTATGCGTTCGTTAAGCTTTTCATGGGAGAGAAATTCCCGGTACGCCTGAGCAGTGGTGGCAAAGCCGCCTGGCACAGTCACGCCAGCGCCGGAAAGGTTCGAGATCATTTCACCCAGAGAGGCATTCTTACCACCCACCCGCTCTACGTCGTTCATACCCAAGTGATCAAACCACAGAATGTACTCTTCCACGCAACCCCCTCGCATTTAGCATCAGCACGGCCAGCGGGCCGCCCAAAATAGACGATGCTACCCTAGCATCACCCTTCTCTATTCGCCATTGGTCTAACATCGAAGGGGGTGGAGGATAATTACAACATCGGTGACATTCAGACGTTTCCTGTAGTGGCTACGCGAACCTCTACTATTGCCGCAGTGAGGTAAGCAGCTGCTGAGATTGTTTTATCGCTGCCAAGTCGTGACAATAGCCCAATTCACGCCATATTCCCGTATTGACAGAGCGACAAACTGATGACACGCACCGCTTTTTTATTTCTGATGGCACCGGTATCACCGCTGAAAGCCTGGGGCGCAGCTTGCTGGCCCAGTTTGAAAATGTCGAAATCAAGATGCTGACCAAGCCATACATCGACACCCTGGCCAAGGCTCATGCATTGGTTGAGATCATTGACGCCACCGCTGTCAATGATGGTGAACAGCCGATCATTATCGATACCATCGTTGATCAGGACATTCGCGATGTGATTCGTAAAGCCACAGGCTTCAAGGTTGATATCTTCTCAACCTTCCTGAAACCCTTGGAACAGGAACTGAACACTCATTCTTCCTACAGCGTAGGCAGAACCCATTCGATTGGCAGCGATGATGTGTATATGGACCGGATTCACTCGGTACATTTTGCCCTGGATAACGACGACGGTGCGCGTACTCATCAATACGACAAGGCTGATGTGATTCTGGTAGGTGTTTCACGCTGTGGCAAAACCCCCACTTCGCTGTATCTGGCGCTGCAGTTTGGTATTCGCGCCGCCAACTACCCGCTGACCGAAGATGACCACGATGAAGATGGCGTGCTCAAACTACCCAAAGCACTGGCACCCCACCGGCACAAGCTGTTCGGGCTGACCATTGATGCGCGTCGCCTGGCAGCCATTCGCAATGAACGACGCCCCAACAGCCGCTATAGCTCCATGGATCAATGCATGCAGGAAGTTGAACAGGCAGAATCCTTGTATCGCAGCATGCATATTCCGTTTATCGACACGACACGTTTTTCCGTTGAGGAAATTTCCACCCGCATGATTGCTGAGACTGGCCTGTCACGGCGTTTCTCACCGCGATAATGTAATGGTTTAAAAACTTTGGGTTTAAAGGCCTTTGGGTGCAAAGATCCCAGGGGCGTTGCGCCAGTAGCCTTTGTAATCCATACCAAAGCCGAATACAAAGCGGTCTGCGACTTCCAGGCCGCAATAATCGGCTTTCAATCCAGGCGCTGCCTTGCGGTCATGCTGTTTATCAACCAGCACCGCCGTGCTGATACTCGCCGCTTGGGCTTCTTTGCAGTATTCAAGAATAGCCGCCAGCGTTGACCCTTCATCAAGAATATCGTCAATGATCACCACATGGCGCCCTGCCATGGGCACTTCAGGAGAAACCCGCCAGAACAGATCCCCTCCGCGCAGTTCACTGCGGTAGCGGGTCGCGTGGATATAGTCGACTTCCAGCGGGAAACCCAGGCGGGTCAACAAGTGCCCGGTGGTGATCAAACCACCGTTCATCACGCAATAAAAGACCGGCAACTTGTCGCCGAGATCCCGGCTGATTTCTTCGGCCATGCGGTCGAGGGCGTGCTCCACCTGCTGCTGAGTAATCAGGCAGTCCGCATCATCCATCAGCTCGCGCATGGAATCGCGCGAAGCCAGTGTTTCATTATCTAACTTGGCCATCATGTTTCCTCTGGCGTTTTTACAAATGGGCCATGATTGCCTACAGGCCTTCTCGTGTGTCGTCGATTTTTTGATTTCTAGCTTACTGAGCTGAGCCAGCCAGCGCTTCCAGCCTGGCGTGGGTGCGCCGCCAACGCCCCAATGCGCTCAGCGATTCAAGCGTTGGCCTCGCACGGGCGTAGCGTAATTTCATGGGTCGTCTTGTGCCCTTCCCGATGCATGCATCAAGCACTTCAAGTGCTGCCGCACGATCATTACATATTAGTAGCATATCGCAGCCTGCCTGCAGGGCGGCGTTAGCGCGCCCTGCAGGTGAGCCTGCGGCATGAGCGCCGGTCATGCTCAGGTCATCGGAAAAAATACAGCCTTTGTAGTTGAGCGATTCACGCAACATGCCCAACCAGGCCGGAGAGAACCCAGCAGGCCGATGATCAAAGGCAGGATAGATAACATGGGCGGGCATGACGCCATCCAGCACATTCGCCAGCTGGGTAAACGGCACCAAATCATGTTGCTTGATGGCGCTCAAAGGGCGTTCATCAACCGGGAGGGCAATATGCGAATCTTCTGCCACGCTGCCATGACCGGGAAAATGCTTCCCGACAGCCGCCATCCCGGCATCATGCAGGCCTTGAATCAGCGCTTGGCCAAGCTCAGCCACCTGCTGCGGTTGTTGGCCAAAACTACGATCGCCAATCACGCTTGAGGTGCTCCCATCAACGTCCAATACCGGAGCAAAGGTAATATCCAATCCGCAGGCGGCCATTTCCATGCCCAGCAACCAGCCGGCATCCCGTGTCAGGGCTAGCCCTTCAGCCGCATCCTGCTGATAGCGCTGGCCAAGCAGGGCCATCGGCGGCAAGCGGGTGACGCCTTCCTTGATACGCTGCACCCGGCCGCCCTCCTGATCAACCGCAATAAGCAGATCAGGGCGCACTTGGCGAATGTCATCGCATAAGGTGCGCACCTGGGTGGCACTTTGAATGTTACGCGCAAACAAAATGACGCCACCCACGGCATCTTTCTGCAACAGCTGACGTTCATCCGACGTTAACGAGCTTCCTTCGAGGTCAAGCATGACCGGGCCAACTGAGTGCGTCATAGCATAAACATCCTGAAAAAACGGCAATTCTAGTGGATCATTCCCTGTATGCAACTTATCTGGCAACAATGGCGTTGTTGATCGGCTATGGCCAACTCTGCATCCGACGCTCTTAGAGATGTATCCAGACGGGTGTACCGGGTACCGCGAAAGCAAATACCTCCAGCAAGGCCTGGCGCTCAAGCCGGATGCAACCATGCGACAGCGGCTGCCCCATGGGCTCACTAGGCGGCGTACCGTGGATATAGATATAACGGCGCTGTGAATCCACCTTGCCACCCCGATTAAAACCGCTTTCCAGGCCACACAGCCAAAGGATACGCGTCAGAATCCAGTCTCTTGCAGGATACTGCTCACTTAAGGCCGCTGAATAGATTTCCCCTGTCCAGCGACGGCCGCGAAATACCGCATCAGGTGGCGCCTCGCTGCCAATGGCAGCCCGCACATAGTGCCAGCCCAAAGGGGTCTGGCCACTGCCATCCTGCTGGCCGGTGCCCGCCTTGCCAGTAGAAATCGGCAAGCAAAGCTCACTTGTTTGCCCCTGCCACAGAGTTAATGCCTGGCGTGTAATATCGACGTCAATCCACTTGCCCGCTTCAGGGGAAGCTCAATCAGCGAGGGAGTGCGCATTGTTGTACTCCTTGCTCTCGAGCGCCTTGTGTTCTGACTCAACGGAAGCGGGCAACGGTGCATTCATAGCCGCCACCACCACAGGGCGCAGGCGGCGTACCAGATCGCGCACGGAAACATGCTCCTGATAATCTTTCTGAGCAATATCTCTCAGCGCATCCAGGCCAGAAAGGGTAAAAATCACCGTTCCCAGCATGAAATGCAGCCGCCAGAAACGCTCAGCGTCCGGCAGTTCAGGGGTAGCCTGACGCACAAGTTCGGTAAAGCGGGTGAACACATCGCCATATTGCTCCTGGATAAACCGCCGCAGGTGGCCCTGCGCCTGGCTGTAGGCCAACCCCAGAAGGCGCATGAAGACTTTAAGGCTGTTGCGCTCAGCAGGCACCGATAGAACCGTCTCCGCCATGGTTTCCAACAGCACTTCAAGCGGGATAACGCGCCCCTGATAGCGCTCTTCCAGCGCATCCAAAGCGCTATGAAAACGCTCACTGAAGGGGTCCAGATAGCGTGAAAATACTGACTGGATCAGCGCCTTCTTGGAGCCGAAATGATAGTTGACCGCGGCCAGATTGACCTTTGCTTTGCTGGTAATGTTGCGCAGCGATGTTTCAGCAAAGCCGCGCTCAGCAAAAGGACTTCAGCAGTGTCAAGGATGCGTGTCACTGTGTCGAGCTGGGCCATGAAGTTGCTCCAGAAAACAGATGTTTAAAACATAAACAGATATTACGACATGGCTTGCAGACGCTCAACGCCTGTTGAATTAAAACTGTCCCTGTCGCCTGCAAACACTTACCGCCTGCAGTTGAAAACCTCGGTTCTCTCACGCAAGCCTCTGGTATGACTACACAAAATTTAACGCTCATCCTATACTGGACAGAGGCACATACTGTATACTTAATCACATAGTTTATTACGCTAATTTTTGGGTTCATCTGCAGAATTAACCTATCAATAAGTAATGACAGGTTCTTACTTATTAATTACCAACACCATCAGGTGGGAGAGCTCCATGTCTCGTCCTTTGACTGCGCGCCAACAAAACGTTTATGACTTTATTGTCAAAACCATGGGTGAATTTGGTTACCCACCCACTCGCGCCGAGATCGCTAAGGCGCTTGGCTTTCGCTCCCCGAATGCGGCGGAGGAACATCTCAGGGCACTAGAACGCAAGAAAGTGATTCGCATTATCCGCAATACTTCGCGGGGTATACGCCTACCGGCTCAGGAAGGCACTGAAACCACGCCTTCACCCCCTGAAAGCCAGCCTCTGGAAAGCGTACCTGTCAGCACTGCCAACAGCGGCTTGCCAATTATCGGTGAGGTTGCTGCAGGCAGCCCGATACTGGCCACTGAGCATATTGATCGTTACTGCCCGTTGCCGGCTGAATACTTCACACCCAAAGCAGATTACCTGTTGCGGGTGCGCGGCCTGTCGATGAAGGACGTTGGTATTCTCGAAGGTGATCTATTGGCAGTCCATCGTACCGAGCACGTTCGCGACGGCCAGATCGTGGTTGCCCGGCTGGATGACGAAGTAACGGTCAAGCGTTTTAAACGCGATGGCCATCTGGTTCAGCTGCTAGCTGAAAATGAGGATTTCCTGCCAATCAACGTTGACCTGCGCTCTCAGTCGCTGGAAATTGAAGGCGTGGGGGTGGGCGTTATTCGGGGTGGCAGCGGACAGGCGTTGGGTTAAGCGGCCTGCCCGCTGTAGGTGTCATGCCTACTGCATATCAATGTAGCGGTGGTCATTAAAGGTGGCCACCCACTGCGGATGGTAGACCAGCAGGACACTTAGCAACATGCCGGTAATAAAGGCTTCTGAAGGCATCAGAAGCGGAAGAAAACGCGCATATTCCTGAGCAAGATACACCGCTTCAGGGTCTGTACCGGCCAGGACAATCAGCCCTACCGCCGTTAACCCACCAGCCAGTGTTGCCAGTGCAGTACCAAAAAAGCCGCAGGCAAACAGAAAGACCATCAGGTTATCGGGCATCTTGCGGTCGACAAATCGCCAGATAAGGCCTGTCGTCAAGGCAGGCACTATCCCTGTCACCAGGACATTCGCCCCCAGCAACGGCCACTCGTTTCGCCCAATCAATACCATGGCAATGTTGATCATGACGTTGCTCAATAGCGCCAGCGGCGCCTTGAACACCAGCGTCATCAATACGGTAAACACCAAGTGCAGGGTTAGCCAATCCACCGCTTGAGCACGTAGTTGCCACATCAGCACAACGGCCAGCGTCGCCGCCAACCAACGATGCTGTAAGGCAGTATCGTCCAGCAGCGCCTGCCAGGGCTTCAGCATTAATACCCAGGCCAACATTGCGGTAGAAAGCAACCCGGAAAGCAGTAAAGCCCAAGGCGCCAGGACACTTTCGGCAAAAGACATAAAGACCAACCTCAAGGGGTAAAAAGCGGGATTTCCTACCGAATACTTTCCAGGCGTTGCACGCTAGTTGAAGACAACCGTCTTATTACCGTGAATAATGACCCTATCTTCAAGATGCCAGCGCACGCCACGTGCAAGCACTGACTTTTCAACGTCGCGCCCAAAACGCACTAGATCCTTTGGCGTATGGCAATGCGTAACCCGATGGATATCCTGCTCAATAATGGGGCCTGCATCGAGTTCTTCCGTCACATAGTGACAGGTTGCCCCTATCAGTTTAACGCCCCTTTGGTAGGCTTGGTGATAAGGTTTGGCGCCCGCAAAGGAAGGCAGGAAACTATGATGGATGTTGATCACTCGCCCGCTTAAACGTTGGCATAATGCCGGCGGCAGTATCTGCATGTAACGCGCGAGGATAACACAATCCGCCTGAAGCGCTTCTATCTGTGCTTCAACGGCATCAAAGGCCGGCTGTTTATCGTCAGGGTTCACCGGAATATGCTGATAGGGAATACCGTACCACTCGGTCAGCGAGCGCATGTCATCATGGTTGGAAAGTACTCCAACGATATCACAGGCAAGCTCTCCTCCCTGCCAGCGATACAGCAGATCCACCAGACAGTGCGACTCCTTGGACACCATGATCACGACCTTGGGCAGCTTGCCCGTATCGGTTACCGCCCAATCCATCTGAAAATCATCAGCCACTGGGCGAAACGCTTCACTGAAAGCATCAGGACCCATCGCCAGGGAATCAGCCAGAATTTCATAGCGCATGAAAAAGCGCCCAGTTTCCAGGTCTGAATGCTGGCTCGCTTCGGTAATTGAGCCACCTTGCTGGGCAATGAAATTGGCCACTCGCGCCACAATTCCCACCTGATCCGGGCAGGAAACCACCAAACGATAATATCGGGACATAAATAAGACTCTGTGATAGCACTGACCTGAAGCTGGCGACAAGCCTGCATGAATTTCGCCATCCTGGGCTGCTTGCCTCTTCAGAGTGGCAAACAGGGGATATAGTGTACCGAATGTGCGCACGCTGATCACGGTTGCAAATCGATCCACAGCGCTGCAGTGATTGTGGCAGCCCCCTCAATCCCGTATAGTAAAGGCCTTACTTTCAAGGCTTTTCACCCACGATGCATCCACCCCGCGTACATATTCGTCCCCGTCGTCGCCCCCGCTGCAGCTACTGCCGCTTGGAGGGTGCGGTGAAGTGGGAATGAACTTCACCCTGTACGGCTATGAAGACCATTGGGTAGCGGTTGATTGTGGCATGATGATCCGTCAGGACATGCCTGGCACTCCCCTGCAAGTTCCCAACCTGGACACCCTGACGTCGCTTGATATCACCCCAGCGGCGCTGTTTATCACCCATGGCCATGAAGATCATATCGGCGCTGTTGTCTGGTTGTGGCCCAACTGGCAATGCCCGATCTACGCCACGCCGCTGGCCGCAGGCCTATTGCGCCTCAAGTTTGCCGAACATGGCCTAAGCCCGGAAAAAATCAGCGTTGTCGACCCTGGCGAGGCTCTTTCATCCGGACCTTTCACCGTTCGCCACCTGCCGCTGCCGCATTCCATTCCGGAAAGCTGCGCACTGATGATGTTGGTGGGTGATTATCGCGTTCTGCATACGGGTGATTGGAAGCTAGATGCCCAGCCTCTGGTGGGCAAGCCGGCTGACGCCAGCCAGTTCCGCGCCCTGGCACCGCTTGATCTTGTGGTGGGTGACTCAACTAACGCGCCCATGCCCGGTCATTCCGGTAGTGAAGGCGATGTCGCCAAGGCGCTGGCCAGCACCATTGCCAGCTGCAAGGGTCGCGTGGTGATATCCTGCTTTGCCAGCAATGTGGCGCGGATAGTGGCGATTGCCCGGGCAGCCCAGCAGTGCGGGCGCAGAATCAGCCTGATGGGGCGTTCCATGGAGCGTATGGTGACGGTGGCCAGAGGGCTTGGTTACCTTGACGAGCTGCCGCCGCTGGTACCCGCCCACGATCTGGGCTACCTGCCCGCTGATGAAGTCATTATTATTGCCACCGGCAGCCAGGGTGAGCCGCGTGCAGCGCTACAGCGCCTGGCCCAGCGTCGTCACCCCTTTGTTGACCTGGAACCGGGCGACAACATCATCTTTTCAGCCAAAGCGATTCCTGGCAACGAGCGCCCTATTGAACGCTTGAAAAAACGCTTCACCCAGATGGGGATTACCCTGTTTGACGAGTTCAACCACCCGGAACTCCACGCCACAGGCCACCCGGCCCAGGAAGAGCTGAAAACCCTTTACCGCTGGGTAAAACCGCGCCATCTGCTGCCCGTGCATGGCGAGGCGCGTCATCAGCAAGCGCATCAGGAGCTGGCCGAATCGCTCAATATTGCAGCGCCGTTGGCACCGCTTAACGGCGACCTGATCCATTTTGATTCTCGCGGGCTGCGCCATCAGGCGCGCTACCCTCAGCCGCCCTGCATTGTCAGCCAGAACAGCGTCGTGCCGCACCCTGGCCTGGAAGCATCCACCCAGCATAAACGCCGTGGCAGCCTTTATCTGGCCCTGCCGGTTACTGCCAGCGATATTGGTTGGTGGCGTATTGGTCGTTTAATGCTGGATAACGCCGGGGCAGGCGCACTGGATGAAGACAGCTTCAGCGACTGGCTGGACGAGCAGTTGAGCGAGATTCATGCCGACACCCTGGCGGAGCTGCGCCTGGCGTTGCAGCCGCGCCTGATCAGCTGGCTGGCAGAGCATATGCAGCATCTGCCAGAGGTTCACCTGCAGATCATGGCGGCCGAAATGCCCGAATGGAGCACGCCGGACCAGGAAGGCTGAGAAACGTTATCCAAACTCTTACCAGCGGGTTGCATCCTGCTGGTCTGATGCACGCTCCTTCACCCAGTAATCGCCCTCCCTAGCGTGTTCCTTTTTCCAGAAAGGTGCCCGGGTCTTCAGAAAGTCCATGATAAAATCACAGGCCTCAAAGGCATCGCGCCTGTGCGCGCTGGCCACCGACACCCGTACGATAGGGTCGCCAGGCGCCATATAGCCAACTCGATGAATGATCCGGATTCCCTGTAGTGACCAGCGCTGCCACGCCTGTTGGCCGATGTCCTCAAGGGTGCGCTCTGTCATACCCGGATAATGTTCAAGCGTCAGCCCTGTCACCTCAGGGGATTCATTGAAATCACGCACCAGGCCTGTAAAGCTGACCACAGCCCCGACATCGCTGCGATTTTCCAGAAGATCCTCATAGCCATAAGCCATATCAAAGGCTTGCGTCTGAATACACACTGCAATATTCATGATTAGCCGCCGGTTACAGGAGGGAAAAAAGCCACTTCATCGTTATCCGTCAGGCGCGCACTGTCATTGACCATCACCTGATTGACGGCACACAGGGTGCGTTGATCACGCAGGACATCAAAGTTGTCTTCCCTAGCGGCAAGCAATGCTTTCAGACCAGCAACATCCTTGGTTTCCAGCGCATCCAGGGCAATGCTCAGGTCGCTATGCCCCAGGCGCTCGCGCAGTTCAGCCAGAAATTTAACGCGCACGCACTCGCCCACACAGCGCTCGCCCAACTGCACTTCGCCCGCCGCGCTTTCGCCGGTCACAATCGGTGGAACCTCTAGATCATAAGACCCACGCTGGTAATCACCGCTTTTGCCACCCACCTTGCTATCCAGTTGAACCCCTTCAATGCGCATCGACTTGTCCACCGCCTTACACATATCGTAGAGCGTCAGGCAGGCCACGGATACGGCGGTCAGCGCTTCCATTTCGACACCGGTCTGCCCTGTCAGGCGGCACATGGCCGATACATGCACACAGCTGTTTTGCGTATCAAGTTCAAAATCCACCGTTACCTTGGAAAGCGCTAACGCATGGCAGAGTGGGATCAGTTCATGGGTGCGCTTGGCCGCCTGAATACCGGCAATCCGCGCGGTGGCGATAACATCACCCTTGGGCAGCGCCCCGTCGGTCAGCAAGTGCAGCGTTTGCGGCTGCATCATGATGCGTCCGGAAGCCACTGCCTCGCGGCGGGTTGACTGCTTTGCGCCCACATCCACCATATGTGCCTCACCGTTAGCATTCAGGTGCGTCAGTTGCATATCAAATCACCCCAGAGTCAATCAAGACCGTTAATAAAGACCGCTTAATCCAACTAGCTGATGTTTCCGCTTTCAGCGCTGCATCCAACCATGAATCCATTCAGCAATACTGGGCGCGTCATCAATATCAAGACGCGCTACTGCTTCTGCCAGCGGCCGAGCATCTGAATGCTTGAGAGCCGCTGCACAAACCCAGGGATCTTCCAGAATACCTGGATCGCCCACTTCCTGGCGATAAACCACCAGCTTGGGTAGCGGCCAGGCCTTGAACCCTTCGACAATGACCAGATCAGGAGTATGCGCTGCCATCAAGGTCAGCAGGTGATTCAGATCCGGCTCTTGCTGCCCCGGCGTTTCCTGCATTAGCGCGTACCGCTGATGGGACGCCACCAGCATTGGTGATGCACCTGCCTTGCGCAATTGGTAACTATCCTTACCGGGCTTGTCTACCTCGAAGCTATGATGCGCATGCTTGATTACACCCACCGTCAGGCCGCGTTCACGTAGCGCTGGCAGCAAGGCCTCCAGCAAGGTCGTTTTGCCGGTACCGCTCCAGGCCGCTACGCCTAGTACAGGAAATTCGGTGGCCACCAGGGGGCAATCTCTGAGATGCTCATAGCGATCCTTTTTCATACCAATGGCAAGCTTTATTCATCTTCCTGGGCACGCGGCAAGACCAGATTCAGCACTATCCCTACAATCGCCGCCAAGCTAACGCCCTGCAAGGTGAACTGGCCGCCCCCAAACTGCATGCCACCGATCCCGAAGACCAGAATCAATGACACCACCACCAGGTTACGAGGCGCCGTCAACGATTGCCCTGCCCTGACCAGGGTATTCATCCCTACCACGGCAATTGAGCCAAACAGCAGTGTCATGATACCGCCCATCACAGGCGCGGGGATGGTCTGCAGCAAGGCCCCCAGCTTACCAATAAAGGCCAGCAGAATAGCGATGATAGCGGCAATGATCATATACATCGGATTGAATGCGCGGGTCAGGGTGACCGCACCCGTCACTTCTGAGTAGGTGGTGTTAGGCGGGCCACCAAACAGGGCAGCCACTGTGGTTGCCAGGCCATCCCCTAACAGGGTGCGATGCAAACCGGGGGTTTCCAGATAGTTTTTACGCGTCACCGAGCCAATCGCGACCATATCACCAATATGTTCAACGGCAGGGGCAATGGCTACCGGGATCATGAACAGAATCGCAGCCCAATGAAAGCTTGGCGCGGTAAAATTGGGCAGAGATAGCCAACTTGACGAGGTCACCGGCGAAAAGTCCACGACCCCCATGATCAGCGCCAGCACATAACCACTGATAATACCGCCCATAATCGGCACCAGGCGGAGTAGCCCGCGGCCAAATACCGCCAAAATCAGGGTGATCAAAAGGCTGGTCATGGAAAGGAAAATGGCCGCACCATAATCAATATTATCGCTGTTTTCACCGGTTGCCATACTGACCGCCACCGGCGCAAGCGCCAGGCCGATTACCATGATCACAGGCCCCACGACGACCGGTGGCAGCAAACGATGCAGCCAGGCGGTACCCTTCAAGCGCACGACCTGAGAAATCACCACATAGACCAGCCCCGCTGCCATCAAGCCGCCCAGGGTGGCCGAGACGCCAAAGCTGGCAATCGAGCCCTGAATAGGGGCGATAAAGGCAAACGAAGACGCCAGAAAGACCGGCAAAGTCTGACGGGTGACCGCATGAACACCAGGGTGCCAGCCCCTGCGGTAAACAAGGCAACACTTGGGTCAAGCCCCGTCAGTAGCGGTACCAGTACCAAGGCACCAAAAGCCACAAACAGCATCTGTGCGCCCGTCAGTATTAGCTTAGGCCATGAATCGGATTGTGCGGTTGTGGTGGTATCACTCACAAGCTGCCTCCATTGAATGGGTGGGTATTTGACGCCCCTGAACCGCTAGCGGTCTCACGACAGTCACTCAAAAAAATGCCCCCAACGCCTATAGCGTAAGGGGCAGGAGATCAAGGGTTGTTCAACGCGTCCCGAAGATCTTGTCACCGGCATCCCCGAGACCGGGGACGATATAGCCGTTTTCATCCAGCCGTTCATCCACCGAGGCGGTGTAGATCTCGATATCCGGGTAAGATTCCTGAACACGCGCAATCCCTTCCGGTGCCGCCACCAGGACAATCACCTTCATCTGCTCGCAGCCGCGCTCACGCAGCATATCAAGGGTGGCCACCATGGAGCCTCCAGTAGCCAGCATGGGGTCGATCACAATGGCCATACGCTCTTCGATATCATTGGCGAACTTGGCAAAGTAAGGTACAGGCTGAAGCGTTTCTTCATCGCGATAGAGGCCAACCACGCTCACCCTGGCACTGGGAATCAGGTCAGTAACGCCTTCCAGCATACCCAGGCCAGCACGCAGAATAGGCACAACCGTGACTTTCTTGCCCTTTAGGCGGCGCGTCATGATCGCTTGGCCATTCCAGCCCTGAATTTCGTGGTCTTCAAGCTCCAGTCCCTGGGTTGCTTCATAGGTCAGCAGCTTGGCCACTTCACCCGCCAGTTCCCGAAAGCTTTTGGTGCTGAGATCCATCTCGCGCATAAGGCCCAGCTTATGCTGGACCAGTGGGTGATTTATGGCATGTACGCTCATGGAACTTCCTCGCGGCGGTTAGACGGAATAACGACGTTCGTCGACTCGACAAACGCGTAAAATTGCGCAGCATTCTACTCTCAACGAACGCCCAGGTTAAGGGGTAGTCGGTAATTGCCAGTCAATCGGTTCACGCCCCTGAGCGACCAGAAAGGCATTCGCCTGGGAAAAATGCCGAGTACCGAAAAAACCACGATGCGCTGACAGCGGCGAAGGGTGTGGGGCTTCGAGAATCAGATGACGCTGCTGGTCAATCAGCGCCTTTTTCTGACGCGCATGACTACCCCACAGCATGAAAACACAAGGTGGCGCCTGCTGGCTGACAGCCTCGATGGCCCTGTCAGTAAAGGCCTCCCAGCCTTTGCCTCGGTGAGAAGCCGCATTGCCCTGCTCAACGGTCAAGGCCGTATTTAGTAACAGCACGCCCTGGCGGGCCCAACTCTCCAGGCAACCGTGGCGCACCGGCTGAAAACCAGTATCACTGGCCAGCTCCTTGTAGATATTGGCAAGCGAAGGCGGCACCGGCACACCGGGCTGAACAGAAAAGCACAGCCCATGGGCCTGATTGGGCCCGTGGTAAGGGTCCTGCCCCAGTATCACTACCTTGACATTGCTCAGCGGCGTCAACTCGAAGGCACGAAACCAATCAGATGAATGCGGGTAAATCACCTTTCTAGCGGCTTTTTCAGCGGCCAGAAACTGCTTGAGTGAGTGCATATAATCAGCCTGGAATTCGGCGCCCAATGCTTCTGCCCACTCACCTGATAATGGATTTGCCATACCTGCCCTCGTTCATGCCCTTCAAGTAGCAGCCTCTTGCAGCTGCGCCCATGCTGGTTGAGTCCGTTTACTTCTTGACCTGATCCACCAGCGGCTCAACGTAGGCCACACCCATATCCCAGGGGAACTGGATCCAGCACTGCTGGCCCACTTCGGTCAGATACTGATCAACCAGCGGTTTGCCTTCCGGTTTGGCATAGATCGTCACAAAATGCGCCTTGGGCAGCATTTCCCTGACGGCTCGGGCGGTCTTGCCGGTATCCACCAGGTCATCCACCAAAAGCCAGCCATCACCGTCATGGTCAACGCCTTTAAGCACGTCAAGCTGGCTCTGCTCCATATGATCGTAGCTTCTGATACAGACCGTATCGATCAGTCGCACATTCAACTCACGGGCAATCAGCGCCGCCGGAATCAACCCGCCTCGGGTAATGGCGATAATCCCTTTGAAATCCCGCGCCACCAACTGATGGCAGAGCTCACGCACATCGCGGTGTAGCTGATCCCAGGAGACCGTAAAATGTTGACGATAACGATGACTACTCATAAAAGGTGTTACTCGCTTTCATTAAAGGAACATACCGCGAACACACCAAAACCGGCATCGCGAATTTTCTGGGAACCGCCCAGTTCAGGCAGATCAATAATCGTTGCCGTTTCAACCACCTGCCCACCGCAGCGCTGAATCAGGTTGGCAGCGGCCAGCATGGTGCCGCCTGTGGCAATCAGATCATCCATGAGCAGAATGCGGTCGTCCTTATAAAAGGCATCCGCATGCAGTTCCACTTCAGAATGGCCGTACCCAGCGTATAAGTTTCACTGATTGTCTTGAAAGGCAGCTTGCCCTTTTTGCGCACGGGCACAAAGCTGCAGCCCAACTCGTAGGCCAGCGGCGCGCCGATGATAAAGCCACGTGCATCAATGGACGCAATCGCATCAAGGTTCATTTCCTGATAGCGGTGAACAAAGCTATCAATCAACTTGCGAAATGCCGCGCTGTTCTGCAACAACGGCGTAATATCGCGGAAATTCACCCCGGGCTCGGGCCAGTCAGGAACCGTGCGGATAACGGACTTGATATAATCGCCGTAGATGCTCATTGCGTCTCTCATTGGTTCATCAAAGATGGAGGATTAATCCAGGAACAGGAACTTGGCTACAAACAGCAGCGCCAGCACAATAACGGCCGGATTCAGGTCTTTAAAACGGCCTGACAGGGTCTTGATCGCCACAAAGCTGATAAAACCCAGCGCAATGCCTTCTGCAATCGAAAAAGTCAGCGGCATCGCCAGTGCTGCAATCAGCACAGGGGCAGCCTCAGTCGGGTCATCCCAGTCGGCATGTGCCAGACTACCGGCCATCAATACTGCCACATACAGCAGTGCGCCCGCGGTGGCATAGGCTGGAATAGAGCCCGCCAGTGGCGCAAAAACAGGCTGACCAGAAACAGAATCGCGACCACGACCGCGGTAAGACCAGTACGCCCGCCTGAGGCAATCCCGGCGGTGGATTCGATATAGCTGGTGGTGGTCGAGGTACCCAGAGCAGCACCGGCCATGGAGGCAGTGCTGTCGGCCATCATGGCGCGCCCGATGCGCGGCAGCTTGCCATTTTCGTCAAGGAGTTTACCGCGCTGTGCCACGCCTACCAGCGTGCCAGACGTATCAAACAGGTCAACAAACAGGAAGGCAAAAATGACGCTGAGCATGGCCACATCCAGAGCGCCCATTATATCCATCTGCATCAGGGTTGGCGCAATGGAAGGCGGCATGGACATCAGGCCACCGTATTCATTGTGGCCCAGCAGGATGGCGACGACTGTCACACCCAGAATGCCAATCATCACCGCGCCGGTCACCTTAAGATAGGCCAAGGCAGTAATCACAAAAAAGCCGACCAGGGCATAAATGGCGGCCGGCTCAGTCAAGTCGCCCAGAGCTACATAGGTGGCCGGGTTAGACACAACGATACCGGCATTTTTCAGTGCAATCATGGCCAGAAACAGACCAATACCCGCCGCAATACCCAGGCGTAAAGAAAGCGGAATCGAATTGATGATCCATTCACGTACCTTGAAGATACTCAGCAGGAAAAAGCAGAAACCGGAAAGGAAGACCGCACCCAACGCTGCTTCCCAGGTGTAGCCCATTCCAAGCACAACACCGTAGGTAAAGAAGGCATTCAGGCCCATACCTGGCGCCTGGGCAATCGGGTAGTTGGCCCAGATACCCATCACCAGACAACCAATGGCCGCTGCCAGACAGGTGGCTACGAAGACTGCTCCGTAATCCATCCCGGCTTCAGACAGGATACTGGGGTTAACGAAAATAATGTAGGCCATGGTCAGGAAGGTGGTAACTCCTGCAATAACCTCTGTTTTTATATTTGTCTTATGTTCTGTCAGCTTGAAGTGCTTATCCAGAAAGTTCATGAGTATGGTTACCCTTGGTGCAAACGCAGCGGCGTCAGAGTGCAAGAAAAGCCGCATATATTACCGAAAGGCCAGCATTCATGCGAGCCTTAAGGCAATGAGCAGCCAACATGAAACCGCAGCACAAGGCGGCGGCGTCCAAACAGACTTAGCCTGCAATATCGAGGCCACGTGTACTCAACATACGTTCAACGGTTTCAACGATGACCTGGGTTTGCGGGTCAATCTCGATATTGACGTTATCCCCCAACTGACGGTCACCCAGGCTTGTACGTGCCAGTGTTTCCGGAATCAGGTTCACGCAAAACGCCAACGACTGGCTCTCCTTGTCATGCCTCACTTCTCCCACTGTCAAACTGATGCCATCAACGCCGATGTAACCTTTTTCAAACACAAAGCGGCCGATTTCTGCTGGCAGGTTAAACCACAGGCGCCGATTATTGGGCGCTTCTTCAATCGCGCTCAGGGTTGCCATGCAAATAACATGGCCCGACATGGAGTGACCGCCGATTTCATCACCAAAGCGCGCAGCGCGCTCGATATTGACACGCGACCCTTCACTGACTGCACCAAGATTGGTCAAGCGCAGGGTTTCGCGCATCAGATCAAAGCTCACACGGTCATCGTCAATGGCGGTGACCGTCAAGCAAACGCCATTATGAGCAACGGAAGCGCCGGTGGTCAGCCCTTCGCGCATTTCAGCCGACATCTTTATAACGTGTGTCCTGAATTGTTCCAGCTCTTTGACGGCCACAACTTCAGCTGTGCCCTGAACGATACCGGTAAACATAAAGTCCTCTATTAAAGTACGGTCGGATAAATATCCACAATGAAAGAAAGGCGTCATGATAACGCTGTTATTGTGCCATTTTTAACTATCAGGCACCCAATAGATGTACGGCTGTATAACATCAGCACAACCATTATCGACACCCTTTTCCTTGATATGACGATTCAGGCAGTAGCTTCCGAGCAGGCCATTGAGCCCGCTTGAAACACCCCACTTTAGCCTTTTCAACAGAGAATCACCTGCAGTAGAAACATTAAACCAAAAATTAATATCAAATAAGCAATACAGTATAAAAATCCCACCATGGCGTTTGACAACCTATCAGCTTCATCTTAGACTTTTTGCCTAATCGAAATGACGCCGATTTGTACCCAGATTGCGGGCGTCCATCGTGAGACATCACGGTGAAGTGCAGCTAAAAGGGTGTGTCCAGCGTTGATGGCCACCCATCAGGGTGGTCTTTTTTGCCCCCACCCTACGCTCGCCGCCCCCGCATGTTTCCATATCGGCTTACTGAATCTGGCCCGCAGTTTTCACTTGCGGCCAACCTCAAGGTAACGCCATGATCGAGCTCAACAACGTCAGTAAAACCTACACCAATGGCAGCCAAGTCGTTCACGCTCTGAAAAACGCTAACCTGCATATCCCCAAGGGTGCCATTCACGGGGTCATTGGCCTGTCCGGCGCCGGCAAATCCACATTGATCCGCTGCGTCAACCTGCTGGAGCGCCCAACCGAGGGCAGCGTGATGGTTGATGGCCAGGATATCACTCGCCTTAGTGCTGCTCAGCTGAACCAGGCGCGTCATCGCATCGGCATGATCTTTCAACACTTCAACCTGCTAACGACTCGCAATGTCTTCGATAATGTTGCCTTCCCTCTGGAGCTGACGGGACAGTCTAAACAGGCTATCAAGGAGCGCGTTGAACCCTTGCTGAAGCTGGTGGGCCTGGCTGACAAGGCCAGCCAGTTTCCCGCCCAGCTTTCGGGCGGCCAAAAGCAGCGGGTGGCGATTGCTCGCGCTCTGGCCAATGAGCCCGCTGTGCTGCTCTGTGACGAGGCCACCTCAGCGCTGGACCCCCAGACCACGACCTCGATTCTGGAACTGTTGCGCGATATCAACCAGACGCTGGGTATCACCATCTTGCTGATCACCCACGAGATGGAAGTTGTCAAATCCATCTGCCACCGGGTCAGCCTGATTTCTGCAGGCGAGCTGGTGGAAGACGCTGAAGTCGGCGACTTTTTTACCGCCCCGCGCACCCAGCTAGGGCGAGACTTCCTCAATGATTTTCTTCAGCTTACCCCGCCCAAGGAGTTGGTTGAGCGCCTACAGTCCTCCCCTGGCGAGCGTACTCACCCAGTGGTACGTCTGACGTTTTCCGGCGATGCGGTGTCTACACCGCTGATTTCCCGCCTGGCCAGAGAATGCGGTGTTGATGTCAGCATTCTGCAGGCCAAGGTGGAGTCAATCCAGGAGCGCACTCTCGGGCTGATGATAGCGGAACTGCTGGGCGATGCGCAGCAGACCCGTCAGGCAATCACCTATCTTGAATCTCACCAACTTAACGTGGAGGTGCTTGGCCATGTCCAGCGCAATGATTGATCTTATTTTCCAGGCCACCCTGGACACCCTCTACATGGTCGCCATCTCAGGGTTTATCGCCACTCTGCTCGGTGTGCCGCTGGGCGTCTTGCTGTATGTCACCCGACCACGCCAGATTCTGGCCCGGCCGCTGCTTAACCAGGTATTGGGAATCATCACCAATATTGGCCGCTCGATTCCGTTCATCATTCTGATGGTGGCGATTACCCCCTTCACGCGTATGCTGGTAGGCACCTCCATTGGCATCAATGCGGCCGCTGTACCGCTTACCATTGCCGCCATCCCGTTTGTTGCTCGCCTGGTAGAGGGAGCACTGAATGAACTGTCACCTGGCCTGGTAGAAGCCGCTCAGGCCATGGGCGCAACGCCCTGGCAGATTATCTGCAAGGTGCTTTTGCCCGAAGCCCGAGGTGGCATTATCACCGCACTGACCGTCACCCTAGTAACGCTGGTCAGCTACTCAGCCATGGCGGGGCTGTTGGCGGCGGCGGCTTGGGCGATCTGGGGATTCGCTACGGCTATAACCGTTTCATGCCGGAAATCATGCTGGTCACCGTCATTATACTGGTGGTTATGGTGCAGGGCTTCCAAAGCCTGGGCGACTACCTGGTACGTAAAAGCGACCGTAAATAACCTGGATGCATATAGTCTATTTTATTGATAACCAAAAATTATTAAAAATAGCTTCTTTATGCTTTAATATCACGCTAACTCAATACTATTCGTGAGGAAAAACACCATGAAAACACTTGCCATCAGCAGTTTAACCGCTCTGGCACTATCCATTAATACTGCAGCCGCCGATGACCACAGCATCAAGGTCGGCACTGTCGCCGGGCCTGAAACCGATGTTATGGAAGTGGCAGTGCGTATTGCGGAGGAAGAATTCGGTCTTGATATCGAGATCATCGAATTTACTGACTACGTAACCCCCAACGCAGCCTTGGCCGATGGCAGCCTGGATGCCAATGCTTTTCAGCACGAGCCCTACCTGCAGTCAATGATCAATGACCGCGGTTACGATCTGGCGATTGCTGGCCGCACCTTCGTCTACCCGATTGGCGCCTACTCCGAGAAGTACACAGATATCGCCGATCTGCCTGACGGCGCCCAGATTGCCCTGCCTAATGACCCTTCCAATGAAGGCCGTGCCCTGATTTTGATGCACAATGAAGGCCTGATCACCCTGGAAGATCCCACTTTCCTTGAAGCCACACCGCTGGATATTGCCGAGAACCCGCGCAACTTCCGCTTCCGGGAAATCGAAGCTGCCCAGTTACCCCGAGTATTGCCTGATGTGGATATGGCGTTCATCAATAATACCTTTGCCCAGCCTGCCGGGCTGACATTGGGTGACGCCCTGATCAAGGAAGGCCCTGAGTCTCCCTACGTCAACTTGATCGCCGTGCGTGCCGGTGATGAAGAGCGTGAAGACATTCGCCAACTGGTAGATGCCTACCAGCGTGAAGAAGTCATCGAAAAAGCCGATGAGCTGTTCAAGGGTGCCGCCGTGCCTGGCTGGATTGAATAAACGCCAGCCGTATTAAATACTAAACACATCATAGCGACATCAGGTCAGCATCATTGCTGGCCTGATGTGCTTTTACACCGAGGAAAATTACCCGCATGCCTCAGATTGACTATCTCCTGCTCAACCGACAGCTGGAAGCTTTGCTTGATACCCGCGACTGGCTGACCAACAGCGCCCAGCTCTGCGCCTTTGTCTTTCATGAAGTGCCCAGCCTTAACTGGGTGGGCTTTTATCTGCAGCGAATGCCAGAGATGCTCAGCCTGGGGCCTTTTCAGGGCAAACCCGCCTGTCACCCGATTCCTTTCAGCAAAGGCGTTTGCGGAGCAGCAGCTCGCCAGCAAAGTACCCAGCGCGTTGATGATGTTCACGCTATTGCCGACCATATTGCCTGTGATGCCGATTCACGCTCGGAACTGGTCATCCCTGTGGCAATTGATGGTCAGCTGTGGGGCGTCTTCGACCTGGACAGCCCCATGCCAGCACGCTTCAGCGAGGAAGACCAGAACGGCATTGAGCGTTTGATTGCGACCTTTCTCCGCCAGACGGATCTGCCCGTATTTTTAGAGCACTAGTTCTGTGTCATAAAACTGCTGGCCACAAAAAAGCCCCGAGCATGATGCCCAGGGCTTTTTTATGGAATTTGTATCAGCCTGATAAAAAGGCATGAAATGGTAGGACCAGGCGGATTTGAACCGCCGACCTCCACGATGTCAACGTGGCGCTCTAACCAACTGAGCTATGGTCCTGAAACAAGTCAATATTTGCGAAAAGTTGCAGTAAAGCTGGTAGGACCAGGCGGATTTGAACCGCCGACCTCCACGATGTCAACGTGGCGCTCTAACCAACTGAGCTATGGTCCTGCTGCTGTGCAACGGATGCGTATTTTACGGCTTTATTGCTGAAAGGCAAGTCATTTTTGTTCAAGAACACAGGCATGGTACTGACAGGAAGTGTTTCAGCATAAAATCGACACTTATCCAGCCAAGGCGCTAAGATAACTCAAACCTTCACGCTTAGGATAAGGAGATCACCTTTGGCCGGACTTCTGCTGGGAAGCATATCGCTACTTCTGCTGCTGGCAACGCTGGTTGCCTACATTCGCGTTCACTGGTGGTGGATACGTGCCTTTGAGTTTCCCCGCCTGCAGTTTGCTCTGCTTGCTCTGTCATGCGCCTTGGCCAGCCTATGGTTAGTGGAGCCTGGGCTTTGGCGCACCACTTCAGTCACCTTGTCACTTGCCAGCGCCATTCTCCAATTCAGCCACATTCTGCCCTGGACGCCCTTATGGCCAGTGCAGGTGAAAAGATCCGCCCAAGAGGCACCTGAAAAACGCAAGGTGACGCTATTCATTGCCAATGTGTTAACGCCCAATCGTCAATCTCAGGCGCTGGTTGACATGATCGTCCGGCATCAGCCCGACATTGTGCTGACGCTGGAATCTAACGACTGGTGGCAGACCCAGCTCGACAAGGCGCTGGATAAAGACTGGCCATACTCTGTCAAGATTCCGCTGGATAACCTTTACGGCATGCATCTTTATTCCAGGCTAAAGTTGGAAAATACTGAAGTCCGGTGGCTTATTCAGGACGATATACCGTCTATCCATACTCAGTTGGTACTGGCAAGCGGTGATATTGTGCAGTTTTATGCCGTCCACCCCAGGCCTCCCGCCCCCAACGAAAGTGAGAAATCGCTATGGCGGGACGCAGAGCTTTTATGGATAGGAAAAGAGATTCATCGCCATGGGCAAGCAAGCATCGTTGCCGGAGACCTCAACGATGTTGCCTGGTCACGCACAACACGGCTGTTCTGTCGGGTCGGCAACATGCTCGACCCACGCCGTGGGCGCGGCATGTTCAGCACCTTCCATGCTCACTATCCTGTGCTGCGCTGGCCGCTTGACCATGTGTTTATCAGTGAGCATTTCACCCTCGTAAAAATGCAGCGTCTGGAGAATTTCGGCTCTGATCACTTTCCGATTCTGACTACCTTGTGCTACTGCCCTTCGCGCCAGGCTGAGAATGAAGAGCCTGACGCCAACGGTGAAGAACATCTGGAAGCCCACCAGACCATCCAACAAGGCAAACAGGAAGAACAGCAGACCTGACCTTCTTTTTCTCTTGTCTATCCGCTGTTTGTGGCTTTCTAACCCTCTTCGCCTGCCGCTATTCAGGCACCCCGCCATGGGTCAGTACAACAGGATCCAGCAGGCGCTCAAGGGTGGCTCGGTCCAGGTCGGTTTCCTCTTCGGCCACATCAATGATCGGCCGCCCAGCCTGATAGGCTTTCTTGGCAACGGCTGCCGCTGCGTTATAGCCAATGACACCATTCAAGGCGGTCACCAGAATCGGATTACGCGCCAAAGGGCCTTGCAGGTTATCTTCACGCACCTTGAAAGTGGCAATTGCCCGCTCACCCAATAGCCTGGCGGTATTACTCATTAGGGTAATTGAGGTCAACAGGTTATAAGCCACCAGTGGAAGCATCACATTCAGCTGGAAATTGCCACTTTGCCCGGCCACGCTGATGGCCGTATCCAGGCCGATCACCTGGGCCGCAGCCTGGGCGGCAGACTCGGGAATCACCGGGTTAACCTTGCCTGGCATAATCGAGCTGCCGGGCTGCAGTGCCTCCAGCTCAATTTCCCCAAGGCCTGCCAGTGGGCCGGAATTCATCCAGCGCAGGTCATTGGCAATTTTCATCACCACACAGGCAAAACCTTTCAGCTGCCCGGAAAGTTCCACCGCCGCATCCTGGGAGGCCAGACTGGCAAAAAAGCTGTTGTTAGGCACCAGCGTAAGCCCTGTCTGCTGACTCAGATCCTTGGCCATCAATTCGGCAAAGCCTTCAGGGGCGTTGATTCCCGTGCCCACTGCGGTACCGCCCTGGGCCAGCCGGCATAAACGCTGCATGGCACTATCAAAACGCTCAATGGCCTGCCCTACCTGGCTCGACCAGGCGCCAAGCTCCTGATCCATGCGCAGCGGCATAGCGTCCATCAGGTGCGTGCGCCCAGTTTTCACCACCTGCGCAAGTTCTTCTGCACGACGATCAATGGTTGCCTGCAGGTTCACCAGAGCAGGCCGCAGTGATTGCGTGACGGCAATCGCCGCTGAGAGGTGGATCGCGGTAGGAATCACATCATTGCTTGACTGCCCCATATTGACATGGTCGTTGGGCGTCACTTCGACTCCCTCACGGCAGGCCAACCGGGCCAGCACTTCGTTAACGTTCATATTGGTTGACGTGCCGGAGCCGGTCTGAAAAACATCAATAGGAAAGTGGTCATCATGCTGGCCATCGATAACTGCCTGGGCGGCCTTTTCAATCGCCTCGGCCCGAGGTTGATCAAGCAGACCCAACTGGCCGTTAGTGCGCGCCGCTGCCAGCTTTATACGTGCCACAGCGTGAATAAACGCACAGGGCATGGGCGTATTCGAGACCTGGAAATTATTGATGGCCCGCTGAGTCTGCGCGCCGTAAAGCGCCTCTTCCGGCACTTCCAGCGCTCCCATGCTGTCTCGTTCGGTACGCATCGTCATGTCTACCTCCTCGTCTCAGCTTTCAGTAGTACATTCCGTCAATATTATTTTTCATTAACAATCATCCTGTACGATGATTCAACCTGAAGGCAAGGGTGCGCACCCACACGTCCTGAAACATCGGTTGAGAGACGTCAGCGACTGCCCCTTCTTTACCCGCCAACGCGCCATCACACAAATAATGTTGCAATGCACAAAAAAGACGCTCTATACTGCAACGCAACATGCAGCAAAACGCATCCATTATCCATTTGTCTTCACGACTTAATGTAATACCAATACCCTCGGAGGGTTTATCATGCGCACTATCAACACTAACGAAATGACTCAGCAGTTTGACAACATGTTTATGGCTCCGGCTCGCGCCTTCGCCGCTCTGAACGTCGATTTCGCTGAAAAAATGTTCAACGCCCAGCTCGATGCCAGCAAAGCTTACGTCGACACCAGCATGGCACAGGTTCGCAGCCTGATGAACGTTAAAGATGCCGAAGGCCTGCGTTCTTATATGGAAGGCCAGCAGAATGTAGCCAAAGAACTGGCTGAGCGCGTTAAAGGCGATGCTGACAAGGTTGTTGCCCTGCAGCAGGATTTCATGCAGCAGAGCCAGAAGCTGACTGAAGAAAACGTCAAGCAAGCCCAGGAAACAGCCACCAAGATGAGCAAAACTGCTTAATGGTCTGTTCCGCTGGCTAGCTGTTAGCTAGCACCAAGGCTGACACTGGGCCTCAGTGACAGCCTTCTGAAATACCGCCAGCTTGCCTGGCGGTATTTTTTGTGTGGTTGCCATAGCAATATGCAGCCGCTACCAGCCGAGCGCCTGCTTGATAAAAGGAATTGTCAGCCTGCGCTGAGCAGACAGAGAAGCTTTATCCAGCTGTTCCAGCGACTCACACAGCGCGCCCAACTCTCGCGGCCCCCGGTGCAGAATATAACGCCCGACATCGTCTGGCAGCTGCATGCCGCGTACCTTGGCACGCAATTTAAGGGCCGCTAGACGCTCTTCATCGTCCAGCGGCTGAAGATGAAAGGTCATTCCCCAGGAAAGCCGCGAGGCAAGATCCGCAAGCCCCACATCCAGCTGACGCGGCGCTCCCTTGGCAGCAATCACTATCCGTTTACCCCCGTCGCGCAACCGGTTGAACGCGTGAAAAAGTCCCTCTTCCCAACGCTTTCGCCCCAGCACGCATTCAAGATCATCCAGCGCCACCAGATCCAAACATTCAATATCTTCCAGAATCAAGGGGGAAAATGGCCAATATCGGCCAGGGGAAGATACAGCGCGCGCCTGCCAGCATCTGATGCGGCATGACAGGCTGCCTGCAACAAGTGGCTGCGCCCTGTGCCATTACTCCCCCAGATAAACAGATATGGCTCGCCATCCTCCCTCATCTGCCCCTGAAGCTGGCTAACCGGGGCAGCATTACGCTGGCTGGCATAGAAATTATCGAAGGTCGCGTCGTCGCGTAACCCAACCCCGAGCGGTAACTGTGCCGGTGCTCGGCTCATGATGAATCCCTTCCGTCATGCGATCCTCGCTCTTCCAGCTGGCCCTTTACTTCGGCATCTTGTGTCACTGTGCTGCCTTCCTCATATAAGCTGCTGTTTTTATAGCGATCGTGGGCTTCACGCAAGAGTACCATGATGACGGCTGCAGCGGGCAGTGCCAGCAATACCCCCGTGAAACCAAAGAGTTCACCACCTACCAGCACGGCAAAAATAACCGCAACCGGGTGGAGGCCTATCTTATCGCCCAGCAGTTTCGGTTGCAGCACGACGCTTTCAATCATCTGCCCGGCAGCAAAAATCGCGATAACGCCTAAGATCGCCCAAATGGTTCCCATCTGGAACACAGCCACCAGCAAGGCGATGGTCAGACCAACAATAAAGCCCAGAAAAGGTACGATGCTGGCCAGGCCCGAGACAAAGCCAATCAAGAGCCCGAAATTAAGCCCGAGCAAGCTCAGCCCCAGCGCATACAGCACCCCAAGACACAGCATGACCAGCAACTGGCCGCGCAAGAAGGCCGATAGCACTTCATCACAGCGCCCAGCCAGCCGCAGGGTATCCGCCAGCCAGCGCCTTGGTATCAGGTCAGCGAGACGCTGCATCAGGTGATCCCAATCGAGCAACAGATAAAAAGTAACGACCGGCACCAGGGCCACAAAGGTCACCCAAGACACCAGCGCCATACCGGAACGCCCAATCTGCCCTAACGCCTGAGCCAGATAGCCACCGGCATCACGCCAGTTTTTGGTCAATACCTGCTGGATATTTTCCATCTCGGTTTGCAGATCATAGCCCGCCCATTCTTCAAGCTTGGGCGCCAGTACGTTCTTGACCCATTCAAAAATCGCCGGCAAGGATTCCCCGAACTGCTTGGCCTGCTGAACAATCAAGGGCACGACAATCAACAGGCTGATCACCAGCACCAACACCATAATAAGAAAGACGCTGGTGACGGCCAGAACACGACGCATCCCCCAGCGCTCGAAACGGTCTGCCAGAGGGTCCGCCAGATAAGCCAGAATCATCCCTGCCACAAAGGGCATCAGTACTGCATCCAGCAGGAAGACAAGCCCTGCCAGCACCACCAGAAACACAATCCCCCACCACGAATGGCGCATTGTCGCCCCTCCCTGAAAATCATTTGAACATTGCTGGCTTCAGCCGTCCGCCATCTTCACAAAGCGCACCCGTAGGCTGCTTGAGCGATGCGTGATGCTATTGTCGGTGTTACAATCCGCCTTTCGATTTATCGTCCAGCTTACATCAGGATTCGCCATGACCCAGACGCCTTCATCAACTTCTCAACCATCGCTTAGCTATAAAGATGCTGGCGTTGATATTGACGCAGGCAATGCCCTTGTCGAACGTATCAAGCACGTTGCCAAGCGTACCTCTCGCCCTGAAGTGATGGGCGGGCTAGGCGGTTTCGGTGCCCTGTGTGAGCTACCCAAAAACTACCGTGAACCGGTGCTGGTCTCCGGCACCGACGGTGTGGGCACAAAATTACGCCTTGCCATGGATCTTGGCAAACATGACACCATTGGCATTGATCTGGTGGCCATGTGTGTCAACGATCTTATCGTTGCTGGCGCCGAACCGCTGCTGTTTCTTGACTACTATGCCACGGGCAAACTCAATGTCGATATCGCCGCCGATGTGGTCAATGGCATTGGCACTGGCTGCGAACAGGCAGGCTGCGCCCTGGTAGGTGGCGAAACCGCCGAAATGCCGGGCATGTATGAAGGTGATGACTACGACCTGGCGGGCTTCTGTGTGGGCGTCGTCGAAAAATCCGAGATTCTTGATGGCAGCCGCGTCGATGAAGGTGACGTACTGCTGGGGCTTGCCTCATCCGGCCCGCATTCCAATGGCTATTCATTGATTCGCAAGATCCTTGAGGTCAGCGGAGCATCACTCGACACCCCGATTGATGGCATGCCGCTCAGCGCTGCCCTCATGGCCCCTACCCGTATCTATGTAAAATCGCTGCTATCGCTGATGCGCGATACTGATATTCCGGTGCATGCCCTGTCACATATTACAGGTGGCGGCCTGCTGGAAAATATTCCACGGGTTCTGCCGGAGCATCTTGCTGCGCATATCAACCTGGACAGCTGGCAGCGCCCTGAGGTGTTCAACTGGCTGCAGAGCAACGGCAACGTTGATGAAACCGAAATGCACCGGGTGCTGAACTGCGGCATCGGCATGGTGGTGGTGATTCCCGCCGCACAGGCTGAGCAGGCGCGTGAACATTTACAGGCTCAGGGGGAAAGCGTCTATACCCTGGGCAATATCGTCACACGCACCGCTGAGGCCGTGACGCTGGAGAAAATGGGCGTATGAGCAGCAATGTGACCCCTGATGCGATCACCAGCGAGTTGCCTGCCATACCTGCCGATGCGCCGAGCATTGTCGTGCTGATTTCGGGTAGTGGCAGCAACCTTCAGGCGTTGATTGATGCGCAGGCCCATAACCAGCTGAGCGGCAAGATTGTGGCGGTCATCTCCAACGAACCGGATGCCTACGGACTGACCCGCGCCCATGACGCCGGGATTGATGCCGTGGTGCTTCCCCACCGGGAATATGACAGCCGCGAGGCCTATGATGGCGCCTTGATCAAGGTGATTGAACGCCACCAGCCGGATATTATCGTGCTGGCTGGCTTTATGCGTATCCTGACACCGCGCTTCGTGCAGCGTTTTCTTGGCAAGATGCTTAATATCCATCCGTCGTTGCTTCCCGCATACCAGGGCCTTAACACCCACGCCCGGGTATTGGCGGATGGCGCCAGCGAACACGGTTGCAGCGTTCACTTCGTGACCGAAGAGCTGGATGGCGGCCCGGTGGCGATTCAGGCGGCGTTAAAGATTGCTGCCGACGATACGGAAGCCACCCTGAAAGAGAAAATCCATGCCCGTGAACATCTGATTTTACCCATCGCGGTGAACTGGTTCCTCGATGGTCGCCTGCAATACAGCGGCACTGGCGCCACCCTGGATGGCATTGCCCTGCCACCGGAAGGCCTGCGTTTAAGCCATGAGGACGCAGCGGACGAACTCGACGAAGCCTGAACCTGATATCTCCCTTAGTGTTAGTGTTAGGCGGTGAGCAAACAGTAACGCCCAGCCCCTGTTCAAGGGCTGGGCGTTCTGCCATTGACTGGTGTATCTTGGCTTTTTCAGGTGCGCGGCAGAGTCACTCCGCGCTGGCCCATGTATTTGCCGCCTCTATCCTTGTAGGACATCTCGCAGACCTCATCGGATTCCAGGAAAAGCATCTGAGCGACGCCTTCGTTGGCATAGATCTTGGCCGGCAGGTTGGTGGTGTTGGAAAATTCCAGTGTCACATGGCCTTCCCACTCTGGCTCTAACGGCGTGACGTTGACAATAATCCCGCAGCGGGCATAGGTGGACTTGCCCAGACAGATCGTCAGCACACTGCGCGGAATACGGAAATACTCCACAGTTCGCGCCAGCGCAAAGGAGTTGGGCGGAATAATGCACATATCGCCCTTGATATCCACAAAACTCTTTTCATCGAAGTTTTTCGGGTCCACGACCGCTGAGTGGATATTGGTAAAGACCTTGAACTCGTCTGCGCAGCGCACATCATAGCCATAGCTTGATGTGCCATAGGAAATGACCCTTTCGCCATCAACGTAACGTACCTGTTCTGGTTCAAAGGGCTCAATCATGACCTGCTGTTCAGCCATGCGGCGAATCCAGTTATCCGATTTGATGCTCATGTTGCCGTATCACTCGCTGAAAGAAATCGTCGGGCCCTGCTGATTATCAGTGCCGCTGAGCTGGGAAGCCATCTGGCGGGCAATCTGCGCAAATGCCTGGCTTGCTGGGCTGTCAGGCTCCGAGGCAACGCTCGGGTTACCGGAATCCGCCAGCTCACGGATGGAAAGGCTTAACGGCAAACGCCCCAGCACCTGGGTATCGTATTCTGCCGCAATCCGGTCACCGCCGCCGGTACCGAAAATCGCCGCCTCATGGCCACATTTTTCACACTGATAAACGCTCATGTTTTCCACGATCCCCAATACAGGCACATTGACCTTGCGGAACATCTCGATGCCTTTACGCGCATCCAGCAAGGCAATGTCCTGGGGCGTGGTAACAATCACAGCGCCAGCAACCGGCACACGCTGAGACAGCGTCAGCTGGATATCACCGGTGCCTGGCGGCATATCAATTAGCAGAAAATCCAGCTCGCCCCATTGGGTCTGATTCAACAGCTGCTGAAATGCCCCGACCACCATAGGCCCACGCCAAACCATGGGCTCTTTGGTGTTGACCAGAAACGCCATCGACATGGCCTTGATACCATGCGCTTCGAGCGGCAGAAACTTGTCTTCACCGGCTGCCTGAGGCCGAGTGCCTTCTTTGACGCCCAGCATCTGCGCCTGGCTTGGGCCATAGATATCCGCATCCAGCACGCCAACCCGATACCCCTGGGCGGAAAGCGCCAGCGCCAGGTTAACGGTCACTGTGGATTTCCCCACGCCCCCTTTGCCTGAAGCCACGGCAACAATATGTTTTACACCATCCATTCAGCGGCACTCCTCAGTGTGTGATTGGCTATCGGCGTTGATCATACCCGCAAGTGACGCAATCATAAACCGAAGCGGCTGATTGCCAAGCCAATCCGCACAGGCGCGGCTATTTCTTGGCCATGCTATCCAGCATCCGGTTAACGGCTTCCAGGTGCTCAGGCTCGTTATGGCACATGCCCTGGAAGGTGGCACATACATCCAGAAAGGCCTTTAACTGCATATCCGGGGCCATCTTCATCAGCCGCTTGGTTAGCCGTGTGGCCTTGGGCGGCTGGGTGGCGATGCGTCGGGCATGGGTCATGGCTGCTTCCAGCAAGTCTTCCGGTTCAGCCACCTCCAACACAATGCCGTAGGCCAGCGCCTCGTCAGCATCAATCACCCGGCCAGAAAGCGTCAGCTCAAAGGCGCGCTGGTAGCCGATTTGCCGCTGCATGAACCAGGCGCCACCATCACCAGGAATAATACCCAAGTTGAGGAAAGTCTCGCCAAACTTGGCACGCCGCGAGGCAATGCGTATATCTGCCATATTGGCCAGATCAAAACCGGCGCCTATCGCTGGGCCGTTGACGGCGGCAATAATCGGCACTTCAACGGCCTGCAATGCCAGCGGCATACGCTGAATACCATGCCGATAGCGTTCAGCCACCTCGGCAACGTCACCGGCAAAGTCACCGCCCCGACTGGCCATATCCTTGACATTGCCCCCGGCGGAAAACGCCGAGCCATCGCCGGTGATCACCAGCACCGACACATCCTCACTGCGGTTCACCCATTTCGCCACCGCCACAATGTCATCGACCAGCGCCGTGCCGGTCAGGGCGTTGCGCACATCATGGCGTTGAAGGGTCAACAAGGCCACGCGGTTATCAAGGGTAAGACGGGCATCTTTTAATTCGGGCAGCGTCATGCTGGCTCCTTTTTTGATTGGCTCAGTGGGTAAGATTAGTCAGTGGCGCGCTCAACGATCACCCTGGCATCGACGACGGCGTATCCGTCTGGATAGGCAATCACCGGATTCAGATCAAGCTCTTGTATCTGCGGATAGGCCTCAACAATATGCGCCACTTTCAGCAGCAACTCTGTCAGTGCCTGTTTATCAATCGCTGCTGCCCCCGCACGCCTTCAAACACTTTTTTAGCTTTGATCTGGTCAATCATGCAAGCCGCATCAAAACGGCTCAGCGGCAAGGCTCGGAAGGCCACGTCTTCAAGAATTTCCACAAAAACTCCGCCCAGACCAAACATCAGCACCGGGCCGAAGATAGGGTCTCGCATCATACCGATGATCACCTCAACGCCTTTCTCCGCCATGGGAGTGACCAGCACACCCTCAATCTCGGCGCTGGCATCGTAGGCCCGGGCGGAGGTCATGATCTGCTGGTAGGCCTCATTCAGTGCGGCCGCTCCACTCAGGTTGAGCTTGACCCCGCCAGCATCAGATTTATGTAGAATATCCTGGATACGACCTTCATGGCCAGCGGCTGGTGGGCAAACTTGGCCGCCACCTCGGCCAACTCACCTGCATCGCGCACCACGCGCTCCTCGGGGACTGCAATGCCGTGCTCACCGAGTAGCGCCTTGGCCTCATATTCGAGCAGATCGCGCCCACCTTTATGAGCACTAGCCAGCATTGCCTGAACGCTTGCGGCAGGAGTCGCCGCTGCAAAAGGCGCTTGCTGCTCACGCTCGGCAAGATACTGGCCACGCTCGCCAAGTGCCGCCAGGACGCGAACAGCATGTTCAATCGATGCATAGATAGGCAAGCCTGCCTCATGCATGCGGCGTAGCGCAGGTGGCTTGATGGGGGCATAAAGGCTGTAGACGACCAGCGGCTTGGTCGTGGCATTGGAAAGATCGACCATGACTTCAGCGCCGCGCATTTCATCCCCCAGCAGCGATTCGGCAAAGCGCAGACTATAGCCGCCGAACATCCCCACCAGAAAAACGCTGTCAACGTTATCATCTGCTGCAACGATTTCCATGCACTTGGCCAGTAGCGAGGGGTTGGCGTCCGAAGACCCGGCCACATCCACCGGGTTAAGGGTGGACGCCTGCGGGAACAGAATGGCCCTTAGCTGGGCGCGGGTATCTTCACTCAGTTCCGCCAGGCTCAACCCCGCTTCCGCCAGGCGGTCTGAGGCAATCGTGGCCTGACCGCCGCCGTCAGCAATCACCGCCACCCGCTTACCACGCGCCTTCTGCAGCAGGCCCAGGCCTTCCGCTACCGGTAGAATTTCATCGGAATACTGCACCACGCTGACACCCGACTGACGCAGCAAATCAACCGTCATCTGATAGCTACCTGCCAGCGCGCCGGTATGCGAGCTGGCGGCTTTCTGGCCCTGTTCAGTGGAGCCGGACTTGTAGACCACGACAGGCTTGACCGCCGTCACGTCGCGGGCCACCTCAAGAAAACGCCGACCATCCCGGAAACCTTCCACATACAGGGTCGCCACCCGGGTATGCTCGTCTTCTCCCAAGTAGCGCAGGTAATCATTGAAGCCGATATCACTCTGGTTGCCGGGGCCAACATAGGTACTGAAACCCACCTGACCGTTATGCTGGGCTTCCAGCGCCAACGCCAGCAGCATATTGCCTGACTGGGAAATAATCCCGATATCTCCGGCTTTTACGCCGTCAAGCGCCAGCAGGTTAAGGTGATGATGAAGGTTGAAGACGCCGGAAGTATTGGGGCCTATGACGCGCACACCATGCGCTGCAGCCTTGGCCATCATCTCGCGCTCAAGCTGGGCACCTTCTTCGCTCATTTCGGCAAAGCCGCTGGCCAGAATAATGGCGCCCTTGATACCGCGACGACCACATTCGGCAATCAGCCCGCACGCTGGCCGCTGGCGTACACAGAAGCGCCAGCTCAGGGTTACCGGGAATCGCTGCAATAGACGGCCAGGCCTTTACCCCGAGAATCATCTCAGCCTTGGGATTAACCGGATAAATATTGCCGCGATACCCGCCCTTGATCAGCCCGACCATGGCTTTGTAACCGCGTTTGGTAGGGTCGGCCGACGCGCCGACAATGGCGATGCCCGTCGGCGCCAAAATATTATGCAGCGGGCTGCGCGTGCTGAGATGACCTTCAATTGGGTTCACAGGGATAACCTCTAAAAAACGAGCAATAAGGGAGATGTCAAAAACGCGGCTTAGCAGCCATCAACGGCCGTTGAACTGCGGTTGGCGCTTTTGCGCAAAGGCATCGACCCCTTCCTGCCAGTCTTCAGTGGTCGAACAGGTAAACACAGCGTCCAACTCCTGCTGGAGCTGGCTATCGAAATCATTGGCGCTGCCTTGATTCACCAGCCGCTTGAGCATGGCGATAGACACTGGCGCCTGACAGGCTAGTCGGGCACCCAATGCATGAGCCTGCTCAAGCAGGTCGACAGCCGGATAGGCGGCTAACGCCAGACCGATGCGCTGCGCTTCCTCAGCGTTGATCTTGTTACCGATATACAGCAAACGGCGCGCCTGGCTGAGCCCCACCAGCTGCGGGAGGATTTTTGACACACCGCCACCCACGCATGTGCCGATACTGGTTTCCGGAAAGCCAATCTGGGCTTCATCTGCCATCAGGATAAAATCACATGCCACGGCCATCTCCGCGCCAGCGCCAAGCGCATAGCCGTTGACGGCTGCCACTACCGGCTTTTTAAGCCGATAGATGGCTTCACAGACATCGTTACCCAGCTGCAGATACTCACGGCGTTGATACAGGGTGCGTGCGGCACCGCCATGCTCTTTCATGTCCGCGCCTACACAGAAGGCGCGCCCTTCGCCTGTCAACACAATGGCGCGCACGTTAATCGCCTGCTCAGCCAACGCCAAAGCATCCAACAGATCAAGATACAGGCCTTCAACCACTGCATTCAGGCGGTGTGGACGATTGAAACGCACTTCAAGCACCTGGTCCTGCAAGGAAAGCTGTAATGTTTCATAGCGAGGCAGGTTTTCAGCATTGAGGTTGGAAGGTAGCGTTGAAGCAGCGGGAGAGTGGGAATCACTGTTGGGCATTGTCAGGCTCGGCATGGAATCAGTAGGTTAAAAAGAAACAAACGTTTTGCTATATGCTTTATTTAAGTACGTATGTTTCATTAAGATCCTAGACCAAGGTATCAAAGCCTGTCAACACACCTGTATCTTTTTATGCCTAAAAATGATACAAATGTTTCCTATCGAAGAGCGATGTTTAGCGAGGAAACTGCATGCCATCTCCTGCTCCACCTGCGCCTGGTCTGACGCAAGATGGCCACGCGTCAAGTACACATGATGCCACCGCTTCAGCCGTCAGCCGCCTGGATGACATTCACCAGCAGCTGGCTGAAATCTATGCAGAACTTAGTCCGCAGCTTAAGCTCGCCGCGGGCTATGTGCTGGAACATCCGCTGGATATTGCCTTCCAGTCAATTCGCAAATCGGCAGCAGCAGCCCAGGTCACTCCTTCCACTCTGGTACGTCTGGCCAAGCGGCTGGGGTTTGAGAGTTACGACCTGTTCAGGGAAGTCTTTCAATCCGCCGTTCAGTCTGGGCCTGTCGAGCTTTCCGGCAAGGCCAACCAGTTGCGCAGCTTGGCCAGCCAAACAGATGACCAGGTATTTCTTGATGTCGGGGATGCGGCTTTCGATAACATTGGCCGCCTGTTTACTGCCGATAATCAGGGGCGCGTGCGCGAAGCTGCGCAGATGATACTAGCGGCCAAAAAAGTCGCCGTGGTGGGGTTTCGTGACACCTTCGCCTGCGCCTATCATTTTGCTTACGTTGGGCGTATCGCCATGCCCAATCTGCATCTGATTCGCGGTTTGGAGGGCGGGCTACTCACCGAGCTCGATCACTTCGGTGAGCAGGATATTGTGGTGGCTTTTGGCTTTGAACCTTATTGCGCAGAGACGGTCAAGGCACTTGAGATTACTCGCCTGAACGGCGTCAAGGCGATTGTCGTTACTGACACCCTGCGTTCACCACTGGTGCCCGGCGCACAAATCACCTTCAACCTTGCCAATGCCACGCCACACTTTTTTCCATCTATTCTTTCAGCGATTACTCTGATCGAAGCTATCCTCGCTGAATGTGTTGCCTATGGCCCCGATCAGCTAGTAGATAACGTCTCCCAGTTCGAGCAACGCATGCGTCTGATGGGGGCTTACGTTGAAGTTGATTGAGCCCACATACAGGCAGACCATCGCTGTCGTTGAAAATATTAATTGGCGACCTTACTCAATTTAGCTACATTCTTAGTCTGCAAAGGTTATGACGTCGTAACAAGATGCTATTGGTTGATTGTTGAGACGGTATGCTCAATGACTTTTGTAAAAGCCACACGGAAGATCATAGTGGTTTTTGATAATTTCCAGGAGGACAAAAATAACAACGTCTTGGCTATAAAAAGCCATCTCTGGAGTTACAAGATGTCAAATAACAAGCACGAAAACACGCTTCTCACCAACCTGGATAACGCTACTTCGAAAGTATCCAAAGCCTCTACAACACGCCGCAATTTTCTCAAGACAGCCGCTGTCGGCTCCGCTGCAGCGGTTGCTGCTCCCTGGGTAGGTAACGTTCAGGCGCAGCAAGGCATCCGTATCCGTATGCAGTCTTCCTGGCAGCCCGGTACCGTGGGTTATCGTACCTTTGAAGCTTGGGCCAACGGCGTTGTTGAAGCCACCAGTGGTGAAGTATCGATTGAGCCTTTCCCAGCTGGCGCTGTAGCCGGTGCCTTTGAAGTGGCCGATGCAGTTCGAAACGGCGTACTGGATGGACAGAACTGGTTTACCGTTTATTGGCCCGGCAAGATGCCTGCCGGTGTATTTCTGACGGCTTTCCCGATGGGGCTTTCGCTTCCCCACCAATGGGACATGATGTTCGGCGCCTATGGCGGCATGGACATTGCCAAGGATCTTTACCGTCGCCAAGGCCAGGAGCTACTCGGCTACGTCCACCACGACCTGAACCTGATCCACTCCAAGATTCCGCTACGCAGCTTTGATGACTTCAAGGGAATAAAACTACGTATGCCAGGTGGCATCGTAGCTGAAACCTTTGCCGAAATTGGCGCGCGGACAACTCTTCTGCCGGGTTCAGAGGTTTATCCTGCGCTGGAAAAAGGCACCATTGATGCGGCTGACTTTACCGGCGCGGCAGTCAACTACGAGCTGGGCTTCTGGCAAGTGGCCGACTACATCATAATGGGACCGCCTTCTACGCCCTGCCTGCACCAGGCCGTCGACCTTATGGATATTTCGGTCAACCGACGCACCTTTGAGCGAATGTCATCACAGACCCAAGACCTGATGCACGATCTGGTCGCTGCCTATTCTCGCGAACACTATGCTGCCATCCAGAAGGCCAATGCGGAAGCCTGGCCAAAATATCGCGAGAAAGGGGTCGAAATCATTCATTTGACCGAAGAGGACGCGACCCGTTTCCGTGAAGTGGCCATTCCTCTGTGGTTCAAGTGGGCCAACAAGGATGCCGATGCTGCCCGTCTGTTCAAGGCGCACCTTAACACCATGATGGATCCTGCCGTGGCCTTGATCACTGAAGAAGATATCAAGGACTATCAGCTCAACCTGTAAACCTTGAATCATTGCGCTACGTCGCCCGCAGGGCGTAGCGCCTTCACTGCTTGCCTCTGTCTTAATCGATCATCCGCTGTCAGCCTGTCACGGTTGCCAACGCGGAGGAGTGTCCGATGAATTTCGAGATAAATTTTGTCTTACCCCACTGGCTATACTGGTCAGTGCTCGGCTTGCTGCCGTTGGTGGTGATGTTCTTCGTTAACCGCAGCTTTCGTCTTGGCGGCAAAGTTGATGGAGGTGATATCGCCGAGATACCTGCTGGTCAGGAAGTTGCGGCAACTTACCACCCTCCCGGCAACCTGTTCACTCGGCTGGCTGATGGGGTTTCTGGCTTTGCTGGCCGCTATGTCGCCTACTGGGCATTAATCGCTCCCTTCATATTTGCATATGAAGTACTTGTCCGCTATGCCTTCAACTCACCGACTAACTGGGTGCATGAATCAATGACCCTGATGTTCGGTATGCAGTACCTGCTGGCAGGCGCCTATGCCTTGCGAGAAGGCGGCCATGTAAGAGTCGATATTCTTTATACCCGCGCCAAACCCGTCAATAAAGCAGCACTGGATATCATGACATCGGTGTTTTTCTTTATTTTCACCCTGGCCCTGCTAACCACTGGTTGGACTTTCTTTTCACAGTCTGTCAGTGATGCCTATTTCTTTGGTTCCAGCTACTCCAATGAAACCTCCTTTACGGAATGGGCTATTCAATTCTATCCGGTCAAATTCATGATGTTCTTCGGCGGCTTGTTGCTTCTGCTCCAAGGCATCGCTCAGTTAGTACGCGATATTCAGGCGTACCGCCATGAGCGCCAGGCAACGCCCAATAACCCGGCTGGGTTTGCCAAGGCACTCATTTGGCTGGCTATCGTTGTCGGCAGCTGGACACTTTTCGAAATCGCCAACATTGTGTTGACCGACTACGACAGCCTGCCGTTCAGCCTGGAAAACAGCCTGGGGCAAGTTGGTATTGGTGGCTTGACCCTGGTGATGTTCGGCTCCCTGATGATGGTATTGGTAGCGGGTTTACCGCTGGCCTTTGTTACTGGTGGCCTAGGCGTGGTCTTCCTTTATCTGGTGGGCGACCAGAATATGCTCAACCTGATCCCGTCACGCATCTTCCCGATGATGACCAATTACCAGCTATCAGCGATTCCACTGTTCATTTTCATGGCCTCAGTACTTGAGAAGGCGGGCATCATTGAAGAGCTGTTTGACGTTGTTTATAAGTGGATGGGTGGGCTCAAGGCTGGCCTGGCCATTGCCACCATCATTGCCTCAACCCTGTTGGCCGCCATGGTAGGTGTTATTGGTGCCGCCGTGGTGACCATGGGCTTGATTGCCCTGCCCGCCATGCTCAAACGTAACTATGATCCGGAAATTGCCATTGGTTCGATCATGGCAGGTGGCACTCTGGGTATTCTGATTCCACCGTCGATTCTGGCCATTATCTATGGCGTTATCGCCCAGCAATCAGTCGGTGAACTCTATCTTGGCTCGCTGATTCCTGGCCTGATGCTGGCGTTCATGTACGGGTTCTATTGCTGGATGCGCGGCACATTGAATATCAAGATGGCACCGCCCATGCCAGTAGAAGACCGCGTGGACATGACAGAAAAGCTGCGTCTGTTGCGCAATATGCTCGCCCCTATCGTGCTGGTCGTGTTGGTATTGGGCATTATCTTTACGGGTATCGCTACCCCGGTGGAAGCAGCAGGTATCGGCACCTTTGGCGCCCTGATCGTCGCTGCCATGCACAGACGCCTGACCTGGGCCAATCTGCATGCGGCCTGTATGACGACGCTGGTTGCCTCTGCCATGGTGATGTGGATCATCTTTGGCGCCAGCATCTTCGTTGGCTTCTACATCCTGCAGGGTGGCCAGACCTTTGTTCAGGACCTGATTGCCGGGGCAGGTCTTGGCCCTTATGCCGTACTGGCCTTAATGATGGTGCTGCTAGTAGCGCTTGGTATGTTTCTTGACTGGGTGGGTATCCTGCTGCTAGCGGTGCCTATCTTTGTGCCTTTGATCAAAGGCATGACCTTTAGCGGTGTGTTTGGCCTACCCGGCGTTGACCCGGCGGATGTATCGCTGTGGTTCGGGGTTATCTATCTGGTCAACATGCAGATGTCTTTCCTCAGCCCGCCGTTTGGCTATGCCCTGTTCTATATCAAAGGGGTCTGTCCACCGCATATCACCATGGCACAGATATTCCGTTCATCACTGCCGTTTTTGGCGCTGCAGGCGCTAGGGCTGTTGCTGGTAATCATGTTCCCGGCCTTAGTCACCTGGCTGCCTAACCTGGCCTACGGCTAACCAGAGCATCTGTTAAACCACTGCCCGCCATCATCGCTTCAACGGTGGCGGGCAGCGCTTTTATCAGGGCAACAGAATGGTTGAACCCGTCGTCTGGCGCGACTGCAGGGCTTCCTGCGCCTTGCCAGCTTCGCTGAGCGGATAGCGCTGGGCAATATCGATACTGACCTGGCCACTGTTAAGCATGGCAAAGAAATCCTCACACATCATTTCCAGGCGTTCACGGGTATCAGCATAGCCGTTAAGGCTTGGGCGAGTGACAAACAGAGCGCCTTTCTGATTCAGAATACCAATATTGACTCCTTCCACCGGCCCGGACGCATTGCCGAAACTGACCATCAACCCACGTGATTTAAGGCAGTCCAGCGAGGTCTCCCAGGTGTCCTTGCCAATTGAGTCATAGACCAAATCACACATGGCCCCATCGGTCAGTTCACGCACGCGCTCAACCACATCTTCCGTGCTGTAGTTGATAGTTGCCCAGGCACCGCTTTTCTCCGCCAGAGCTGCTTTTTCCGCTGTACTGACCGTACCAATCAGTTTGACACCCAAGGCACGCGCCCACTGGCAGGCAATCGAGCCCACCCCACCGGCAGCAGCATGAAACAGGATGGTCTCACCACCTTTTAACGGATAGGTCTGGCGCAGCAGATATTGCACAGTCAAACCTTTGAGCATACTCGCCGCCGCGGTTTCAAAATCAACGTCATCCGGCAGGATCACTACCTTGTCGGCTGGCAACGTATGCTGCTCGGCATAGGCGCCTAAAGGCCCCTGGGCATAGGCGACGCGATCACCTTCCTTAAGATGGGTGACGCCTTCACCCACAGCCTCAACCACACCGGCACCTTCCGTGCCCAGCCCTGAAGGCATCGAAGGCGCCGGATACAGGCCAGTGCGAAAGTAGATATCAATAAAATTAAGGCCCACAGCCTTGTTACAGACACGCACTTCACCTGGCCCCGGCGCCTTGGGTGCCGCCTCAACCATCTGCAACACCTCGGCGCCACCTGTTTCAGCAAACTCAATTCGCTGGCTCATTGATACCTCTCTTTATATGACGATTTTTGTGGTTTATCGGCTAATAACTTACCAGAAATTAACAAAGAAAACGTTGTGCAGGGATGAAGCTTTTTGAAGACTCACTATCTTCTGGCTGTCATCTTGCTGTGCTAGTCTCAGTAGCCATCATTTTCTGGATCATCGAGCCTGTCATGACACCCATTTCCGCAAGCGTTGACCTAAAACATCCTGCTATACAGCTCCCCCGCCTGATTGCTCATCGTGGCTATTCTGCGGCGGCGCCTGAAAATACCCTGTCAGCGGTGCGCGCTGCCCATGCAGCGGGTGCTCGCTGGGTCGAACTGGATGTTCAGTTATTAGGCGATGGAACAGCCGTGATCTGGCACGATGGCGATATCTCCCGCTGCTCGGATGGACGCGGTGATCTGAAGAGTCTGGATTGGACGCAAGCCCAGAAACTGGACGTGGGGGATGGTTCAATGATGACTTTGCAGGTGAACGTATGGCCAGCCTGTCGGCCATGCTTGACCTGCTGAACGCGTTGGAAATGGGTGTCAATATGGAGTTGAAGGTCAACAAGGGGCATGACCCACGCCTACTGGTAGAAACCTGCCTGCCACTTATGTTGGCTGAACTGCCTCCCGAACGACTGATTATTTCATCGTTCAATCAGCAAGCGCTGCAAATCTGCCGGGAACAGGCTGATGCCCAGGCACTTGCATTAGGCATTCTCTGCGATGTTCTTCCTGCTGACTGGCAGGCTCAATGCCAACACCTGGAAGCTTTTAGCCTTCATCCTTCATGGACCCGCCTGAAGCGCGCTCAGGCTGAGGCCATCAAACAGGCGGGCTATGCATTACTCTGTTATACCGTCAATGACCCCAGCGCTTTTGAACCTTACTGGCACTGGGGAGTTGATAGCGCCATTACTGATCAACCTGAGGCGTTTCAGCGCTATCTGGATAATCACGCAGACTGACTGTCCGGAAAGAGCTGACTAGAAAGCACCCAGCTTCTGGCCATCCTGTACGCCTGACATACGCACCATGGCTAGTGCTTCATCGAGGCTTTCCACTTCTTCAACCCTCAAAAGCTCACTGTTGAGCGACACTGGCTGGCCTGCTTTCTGAGACAACAGGTTTTCCAGCGCCTGGGTATCGGTGGCATCTTCAAGGCGCTGAACGTCCAGACTGGACGAATGAGTACCTGGCAAATAAATAGTGCCATTGGAAAAGTCCACCGCGTAAGCGATCACACCGGGCACCAGGAAGAAAAGCAGGCCAACACCATTGGCAGCGGCCACTTTGATATCAATTTCGCCGCTTATCTGGCCTTTGCGCTCAGGGTAAAAAATAGTGCCACAGCCGGTCAGCGCGACCACACAGATAGCAACCACGGTGCCTTTCAACCAACGATTTAATCGCTCACCGTGTATACAACGCCCACCAGGATGGTTACTAACGGCTGAATTTTTCATTATCGGCTAACCTCAAAAGACGCAAAATTTGACATCAGAATCACAGATGCCATCCATAAGAAAAGTAGTCATGGATATTACCATGCAGGGCAGCATGAAGAACAACCAAAACCCAAGCCACCCAAACTTATCAGCCGCTGACGTTTTGCCGCTGTCTACGCTTCACCGTACAATACCGGCATCAAGAAATAATCTGCGGTTTGACTAACAATATTTTCTGACTGTAAGGCAACAATACCAGCGACTGTTATTCGGTTGCTCTACATCTAACTGACTCAATATCAAGGGAACACCCACCTCATGCGCGCCAGCCAACTACTGATTGCCACGCTTAAAGAAACGCCCGCCGATGCCGAAGTTATCAGCCACCAGCTGATGCTGCGGGCCGGGATGATTCGCCGCCTGACATCCGGGCTTTACACCTGGCTGCCGCTGGGCCTGCGCACCCTGCGCAAGGTAGAAACCATCGTGCGTGAAGAAATGAACCGTGCAGGCGCACAGGAAGTGCTAATGCCAGCGGTTCAACCAGCAGAGCTATGGCAGGAATCGGGCCGCTGGGAGCAGTACGGCCCAGAACTTTTGCGCCTCAAGGATCGCCACGAACGCGACTATTGCGTGGGCCCGACCCATGAAGAGGTCATCACCGACCTGGTACGCAGGGAGATTGCCAGCTACAAGCAGTTGCCGATCAACTTTTATCAGATCCAGACCAAATTCCGTGATGAAATCCGTCCGCGCTTTGGGGTGATGCGCTCGCGGGAATTCATCATGAAGGATGCCTACTCCTTCCACCTGGATGAAGCGTCGCTGCAGGACACCTACCAGACCATGTACGACGCCTACACGCGTATCTTCACGCGCCTGGGGCTGGATTTCCGCCCGGTGATTGCAGATAACGGCTCGATTGGCGGCACTGGCTCCCATGAATTCCACGTACTGGCAGATTCCGGCGAGGATGACATTGTCTTCTCCACCGGCTCTGACTATGCCGCCAATATGGAAAAAGCCGAAGCCCTGCCTGCGCCCCTCAACAGCCCACAGGAGCGCTCGGCCCCAAGCCAGGAAATGACCCTGGTTGACACCCCTAATGCCAAAACCATTGCCACCCTGGTCGAACAGCACAACCTGCCTATCGAAAAAACCATCAAGACCCTGATGGTTCACGCAGCGGAAGGCGGCCTGATTGCCTTGCTGGTGCGCGGCGACCATGAACTGAATGAAGTCAAAGCGGAGAATCACCCCGGGTAGCTACCCCGCTGACCATGGCCAATGAAGAAGAAATTCGTGCCGTTGTCGGTGCAGGCCCTGGCTCACTGGGCCCGGTCGGGCTCGAAATGCCGATTATTATCGACCGCAGTGTGGCTCTGATGAGCGATTTCGGCGCCGGTGCCAATACGGATGGCAAGCACTACTTCGGAATTAACTGGGAGCGTGATGCGCCTCTGCCGGAAGTTGCCGACCTGCGCAACGTGGTGGAAGGTGACCCCTCACCGGATGGCCAGGGCACCCTGGCGATCAAGCGCGGCATTGAAGTGGGCCATGTCTTCCAACTGGGCCAGAAGTACTCTAAGGCCATGAATGCCAACGTGCTGGGCGATAACGGCAAGACCAGCCACCCCTGGATGGGCTGCTACGGTATCGGCATCACCCGGGTGGTCGCTGCGGCCATTGAGCAGAACCACGATACCTCTGGGATTATCTGGCCCAATGCCATTGCCCCTTTCCAGGTGGCGCTGGTGCCCATGAACGCCCACAAATCCCAGCGGGTACGGGAAGAGTCCGAACGCCTCTATCAGACGCTCAGCGCCGCCGGGCTGGATGTTCTGCTGGATGACCGCGACACCCGCCCAGGCGTCAAATTTGCTGATCTGGAGCTGATGGGCGTTCCTCATCGCCTGGTGATTGGTGACCGCGGCCTGGACAAGGGTGAGCTGGAATACAAGGGCCGCCGCGACAGCGATGTCACCATGATTGCAGCCGACAGCGTGGTTGATTTTCTGCGTGATAAGGCCGGGCTCAGTTAATTATCGCGCTACCCCGTCGCGCCGCCGCCTCTGGCAGACGGCGGCGCTCTCGGTAGCCCTTATCAGGGTAGCCCTCAGGATGGATATTGGGTTAGCCCTGAAGATGCCTCGGCTAGCGGCCTGGCTGGCAATCGGTTGGCTTTTCAGCCCTGTTGCACTGGCCAGCGCCGAGCAGGCCCTGGTGCCTACCTTTGAAGCAGCGTCTCAGGCAACCTCACCAGCCAATTCACAGCAACAGCGCTGGCAAAGAAAGATGTCACCCCGGCTTGCCCGCTTCGTCTCATCAGCGGATCTACACGCCTTGATTCTGCAACGTGTCTATCAGGAAGCCTCCCTGGCGGGACTTCCTCCTTCGCTGGTATTGGCACTGATTGAAGTCGAGAGTGCTTTCAAGGCAGATGCCGTATCATCAGCCGGCGCAGTTGGGCTGATGCAGATCATGCCATTCTGGATTGAGGAGCTTGGCCTTGCCGCCGACAATCTCAAGGATCCCGCCAGAAACCTGCGCTACGGCTGCACGATTCTGGCCCATTATCTGGCGGTCGAAAACGGCGACTTCACCCGCGCCCTGGCGCGCTATAACGGTAGCCTCGGCAAGACCTGGTACCCTGAACGCGTGATGCGCGCCTGGCAACGAAACTGGCGCTAATCCTTGCTCTCATCAACGACTCATTGCTTTAGCCAACGACGCGCCAACTATCTCGCCCTGCGGCTTTCACGTCGTAGAGGGCATGATCGGCGTTCTGATAAATCTGTGAATAAGCGCTTTGGCCCGCGCAAAAACGGGTAGCGCCGATACTCAGCGTCACCGCTTTATGCTGAGGATGGGAGGGATGCGGCAAGGCCGCTAAATCCTCATTCAGCGCACTGCGGTTACCTACAAAACGCAGGGCAGGTGGAACTTCGTCAAATGCAGCGCCAGAAAGTCGCGAAACACAACACCCTGCATGTCAACTTGATGCCCTTGGTAAGGGTCATAAAGTACAAAATGCTGACGCAGCAGAACCGAACCAATGGTATCGATAGGGATATCTAGAACTTTATCGTTATCAAGCAGTGTTACTGAGGATTGGGCAGCTACGTTACAGGCCACCACCAGACTGCTGATTGCCAATAATACCCTCAATACATGCTGCCTGTTTTCTGGCCGACTGGTCCACATCGCATGCATCCAGTTAAGTATCGCGAATCAATTCATTAAAGTTTACATTCATTGGGTTGAAAACTGAAAAAAAAAAAGCCGACCCAAATGGGCCGGCGACTGGGGGCTTACCAGAAGTACACCCCTCCCCTGACAACTGGTGCTAATCAAGACAGCTGTGAGCTATAACCACTTTGATCACTTTTAACTTTTAACTTTTAAAGCGTTCACTAATGGCTGATGCCATGAGGCTGTGAATGAGCAGAAACCTTTGTATGGCTGTTCTTCTTACGACGATGATCGCGAACAATGAAGGCAACCCAGCCAATCATGAACACAATCATCAGCGCCACGGTAACCAAACCAAAAATAATAGTATCGTCCCAGTACATAACGACTCTCCCCGCCGTGAAGTAATGAAACAACCTTAGCCGCGAATGGCACAACATAAACTGACATGGATCAATTTTACGCCGTAGAACCACGCTTAGCGGCACTATTTTTGACGTATATCAGTTTTTCAAAGCACTTTGCGGTCTTCCACCTTGCTGTGATCGGTTCCCGGTGGCAACGGATGCCCCTTGGCCAGCTCAGCGCGGGTTGCCTCACGCACATCAAGAATTTTGACCTTGTAGCGCAACGTTCTGCCCGCCAGCGGGTGGTTGGTATCCACCGTTACCTGATCACCCTCAAGGGCTACCACAGTGACAATCTGCGGCCCGGCTTCGCCTTCGGTCTGAAAACGGCTACCAATTTCAAGCTCCGCGTTGCCAAAGGAGTTGCGGCTAACCTCCTGCACCAGGGCTTCATTGCGAATGCCATAGGCATCTGCTGGCATCAAGGTAACGCTCAACTCGCTACCGGCTGTCTGCCCTTCCAGCGCCTGCTCCAGGCCAGGCACGATATTATTGTGGCCATGCAAATATTCCAGCGGCTGCTGACGAGCCTCGGAATCATCCAGCACCTGCTTTTCTCCGTCATGCTGAACATCACTGAGCACGTAATGCAGGGTGACAACCTGATGCGCGGCAATCGACATGGAAAACTCCTCTCCGGTAAGCTATTGGCTTCAAAACATCGGGCGTAGTGTATCACCCGCCCTTGGTTGTCGTCTTTCTGGAGCTACACCCTATGCCCACCCCTACGCCGCAACGCAGCTGGCGGGACGCCTTTGCTGTGTACTGGCATGCGCCGGTTATTACCATGCTGTTTCTGGGGTTTTCTGCCGGTCTGCCCTTTCTGCTGGTATTTTCCACCCTTTCTGCCTGGCTACGCAGCGATGGCGTTGAAGTCGCGGCGATTGGTTTTTTTGCCTGGGTAGGCATGCTCTATTCGATCAAGTTTTTCTGGGCGCCGATTGTCGACCGCTTAGCCCTGCCGCTACTCACTCGCACCTTTGGCCAGCGGCGCAGCTGGATGCTGTTGGCCCAGGCCATGATGGTTGCCGGGCTGGTGGGCCTTGCCAGCCTGGAACCCCAGGGAAATCTGGCTTGGGTCGCGGTCTTTGCGTTGCTGGTCGCCTTTGGTTCCGCCACCCAGGATATTGCCATTGATGCGTTTCGGATCGAATCTGCCGATGACGATATCCAGGCGGCCATGGCGTCTACCTACATTATTGGTTACCGGAGCGGCTTGATGGCCGCAGGCGCCGGAGCACTGTTTGTGGCCGCCGCCACCTCATGGAATATCGCCTATCTGTGCATGGCGGCGTTAGTCGGTGTAGGGGTTATTACGGTGCTGCTGCGCCCTGAGCCAGCGCGCAATTCATTGACCATTCAACTTGCCCACGAACCCAAAGTCCGTGCCTTTTTGCGCGCCAGCCGTGGCAAGCCCCGCTGGCTACGGCGCCTGGGCGCCTGGAGCATTGGTGCGATCATCTGCCCGTTCAGCGATTTCTTCCGCCGCTATGGTATGAGGGCGCTTTGGGTGCTGGTGTTTATCGGCGTCTTCCGGATCAGCGATCTGGCCATGGCCTCCATGGCCAATCCTCTGTATATCGATCTAGGCTTTTCCCTGGCCACCATCGCCAACGTCACCAATATTTTTGGCATTGCCATGAGTGTTACCGGCGGCATTCTGGGCGGTCTTCTGGTAGCCCGCTACGGTATTGGGCCGCTGCTGATTCTGGGGGCTGTTATGGTCATGCTGACCAACCTGCTGTTTGCCCTACTGGCAATGATAGGCAACCAGTTACCCATGTTGGTTGTGGCGATTGTCGGCGATAACCTGGCCAACGGTTTGGCCAGCGCGGTCTTTATCGCGTTTTTATCGAGCCTGACATCAAGAGCCTACACCGCGACGCAGTACGCGCTGTTTTCATCACTGATGACGCTGCCGGGCAAGTTCATCAGTGGCTTTGGCGGCATCATGGTGACCTCACAGGGCTATGCCAGCTTTTTTGTGGCGGCAGCACTGCTTGGGTTACCCGCCGTTGCCTTGGCTATCTGGGTCAGCCGTGACAAGCAGCTGGTTCCAGCCCCTAAGGTTGTAAGCACTTAACGATATGATGACAGCCACGCCAGCGCACCGGGTGTGGCGCGCCATTGGTCACGCATCAGGGTGCGATATTGCCAGGCTTCGCCACGGGTACCGGGGTCAATATTACCATCCCAGCTAGGTTTCATCGGGCGCGGGTTATCGGCCCCCAACAGCTCAATGGCGTGGCGATTATAGCGTTGGATGTCTTCCAATATGCTGGCCGCCTCTTGGTAATGTTCCAGGCGGAAGTGGGCCAGAGCGCGTCCAAACAGAATATTCAGCGCCATTGAGCCGTCGTCACGGTGCTCTTCCAACAGCTTCAGGGCATCGGCATTGCGGTCATCGCGCAGCAGCTGGTCGAGCACCAATTCCAGCAACCCAAGGCTGTCTTCGCGGTTCACCAGCAGCATCTTTTCTGCCAGTTGACGCGAGTGCTGGCGTGCACCACGCTCCATCCCGACCACCAGCGCCAGGCCGGTGCGCAGCAAGATAGCGTTATCCGCATCGTCCCAGCACAGGTTGCCATCACCGGCGGCGCGCGCCTGATCCAGCCAGCGATCGAGACGCAGCGCCAGCGGCTCCAACAGGCTGGGCGCCATCCACGGCAAGCTGCCAAAGCGGCTGGTCAGGGCAAGGGCCAGATCCTGCACCACCTGGGGTGAATCCAGCCACTCCGGATGAGCACATAGCGTTGACATCCAACCCACGGCGTTATCCCAAGGGTCGTCAACAAAGCCCAGAGCAATATCGGTATCAACCATGACCTGGAACTCAGCGTGCCAGGCTGCAAACAGGGTCGCCTCACGGGCACTGACGTGATAATCAAGACGCTCTCCACGCGCACGAATATCCAGCTTGGGTGCGGTCGTCAACGCCGCCAGCAGCGATTGCAGGGCTACCAGCGGCGTCGCCAGATCGTCTTCGGCACTGAGCAGCTGATCCGCCAAGGTCGCCCCCGGGTTTTCCGCCAGCGCGGCCAGAAAATCCAGCTGATCTTCGTCCAGCTCTCCCTTGCGTACCAGACGCCGATACCAGAAATCTGCGCGAGCCTTGGCTTCCTCTTCATGGCCTTCATGCAGCAGTAGCATGGCCTCTATATACGCCAGCGTCGGTGAATCCGGCAGCGCCTGCTGGGCGCGCACAAAGGCCGCGCGGGCGCTGTCCAGGTCATCGCCATCCAGGTATGTCAGGCACAAACGCTCGAGGGCAACACCGCGCAGGAACATGGGGCCGCGCTCCAGCACCTCATCCAGCAGGTCAGCGCGTTTGCGGTTAAAGCCGCGCTCCTGGTAGAGATCCAACAGGATTTCAAAGGCCGGCTCGGTCTGTTCAGGCAGACGGGCCCAGTCGCTGCCATCAAACAGGGATTCCAGAATCTGCATGGCGCGCCCACTCTGGCCACTTTCGGCGGCAATCAAGCCGGCCTCAAGCAGTGACTGTGCCGGGGCCTTACCGCTGGCCAGCGCCGCTTTAAGGGTAGCGCCTTTCCATTCACGCAAGGACAACATCCACATCATCTGCGGCGGAATATCAGTGGGGAACTCAACCTGAGAGCAGCAGTGCTTGAACTTGCGACCAGAATCACACCAGCACGGCTCATTACGCCCCGGCGTTGCCAAAGGTTGGGAAGAAAAATCCAGGCGTTCCAGCGGCGTCTGCGACCACACGATAGGTGCCAACGCCTGAGCCTGGGTGGCATCACCGCCAAAATAATCGCCGCCGTGGGCGCGTACCCAGGTCATGAAATCGGGATAATGCTCATTCTGCCTGATAGCCGAGAGTGCCCCAGAGGCAAACCCCAGCAATTGCTCAACCCATACCGCCAGCATTGGCGTCTCCACTCAGTGATAAAAGCGCCCTAGTCTAGCATGACCATGGAGACTGTCGCAGACAGGATTGGCCGCTAATAGCGGCCTTGCTAGAGTTAGCCTCATCATCCGCCTGTCTGCTCTTACAATACGAGACATCAGTCACTATGGGAGCCATATTGATGAAGGACGTGACCGTCACTACCTGCCGGGGAAAGCATATAGACGCCTATATAGATGCCCTCGCCCAACTGCGCATCGACGTCTTTCGGGATTACCCTTACCTCTACGCGGGCGACCTGGGCTATGAAGCCGACTATCTGGGCCGCTACGCTGCCAACTCACAGAGCTTCTTTGTGCTTGCCTTTAAGGAAAACCAACTGATCGGCGCGGCAACTGGCCAGCCCTTGCAGGACGAAGTGGATGAGTTTCGCCGCCCCTTCGATCATCAGGGAATTCCTGTCCACCAGGTGTTCTACTACGGCGAATCTGTCCTGCGGCGTAACTACCGAGGGCTAGGCATCGGTAAACGCTTTATGGCAGAGCGTGAACAGCATGCGCGCCAGCAAGGATTCAGCATTGCCGCTTTTTGCGCGGTCGAACGACCAGCCGGTCACCCGCTCAAACCGGCTGGCTATCAGCCACTGCATGGTTTCTGGCAGGCGCAGGGCTACCAGCGTCACCCTGAACTGGCCACGACCTTTAGCTGGCAGGACATCAACGCATCAGCTGAAACCGCCAAACCCATGGTGTTCTGGTTAAAAACACTCTGATTCAGCTCGGCTGGTCAGGGCTTTCTGGCCCACTCCAACAGCGGTGCGGTGCGCCCATACATATCCAGACGGGCCTGCAGGCGAACCAGATTCCAGTAGTGGCCGTTCAGCGCCCGCGACAGCAACAGCGTATCAGCGGGAGGCTGCAGGCGATCCATCGCTGCCCAGACCTTGGGGGTCAGCTCCCGCAGGCGGCGGTGAACACGCACATCACTGAAGTCCTGTTCACCCGGCGCAAACAGCGGCGACACGCACTCGGCAGATTCACGATACAGAGAAAGCGGCGCGCCCTGCCCTTGACGCCCGCCCATCTTGAGCAGCGCCTCATCCATGGCCATGGGGTCATGTTTCAGGGTGGCATCCAGCAGTTGCATCATGGCCTTCAGGCGTGCTTCTGGCACCGGTATGACGGCACCAAAATCGTAAATCACCAGGCGCCCATCTTCATCAGCCGCGAAGTTGCCCGCATGGGGGTCAGCGTGCAGCTCGCCATAGGTAAACAGCTCTTCGGTAATCCAGTCAGCCAGTACCTCGGCCACTTTCTGGCGGCGCTCGTCATCAACACTTTCCAGCTCACGCAGCGGCGTGCCGTCAACAAAGCGCATGGCCAATACATGCTGGCCGGAAAGCTCAAACAGGGGTTCTGGAATCACCAAACGCGGCTCATGCTGATAGCGTTCGCGATAGCGGGCCAGCGCCTTGGCCTCAGCCAAGTAATCCAGCTCTTCTCGAAGCCCTGCCGCCAGCTCTTCAAACAGGGCATCCAGGCGCGCCTGAGGCACCTTGAACCAGCGCCCCAGGCGCATCAGGCGTTTGACCTGCTTGAGATCGCTTTCCAACACCTCCGCCAGTCCCGGGTACTGAATCTTGAGCACCACGGTATCATCGTCTTGGGTTACCGCGCGGTGCACCTGCCCCATGGAAGCACTGGCGAAAGGCCGCTCCTCTATCTGCTTGAAGTGCGCATCAATATCACCATACTGCAGCACCAGCGCTTCGCGGATGCGCGGCCAGGGCATTGGCTCGGCCTGGCGCTGCAGACGCGCCAGTTCATCGGCCAGATCCTGCGGCAGCAGGTCATCCCACTGGGACATGATCTGCGCCAGCTTCATGGCCGGGCCTTTCAGCTCGGAAAGCCCTTCAAACAGAGCTTCTCCCAAGGCCCGCCAATCCGCCTGCCCACCCATACGGGTTTTCAGCAAGGCCCCGCCGGTACGGGCACCCAGCCCCATCAATCGCCGCGTTCTTCCGCGCTCACGCATAGCGCTCGCCTCTACTGGTTAATTGCCAAGATGTGATAAGTTTACAGAACAGCGCTACCCTGTACAAAATATCTATACAAGATATTTACAAAAACACCCGTATTTCGGCGAAAATCAGCCAATAGGCCGTGATTTGGTGAAAAAAGATCACGCTGTTCCAGTGCCAGCAGAGGTCACGACAATGCTTAACTCTGAGACTAAACACAAGGCGCTACCATGCGTGTGATTATTGCCGAAAAACCCAGCCTGGCCCGTGCCATTGCCGAGGCGCTCCCCGGCCGCATGCAGCGCCAGGAGGGTCTGATCCAGTGCGGGGATACCACCGTCACCTGGTGCCTGGGGCACCTGCTGGAACAAGCACCGCCGGAAGCCTACGACCCAGCCGACAAGCAGTGGCGATTAGACCGCCTGCCGATTGTGCCCAGCCGCTGGCAGCTGGCGCCCAGGCCAAAGGCGCGCGGTCAGCTCAGTGTGATTCGCAAACTGCTCAAGCAGGCAAGCCTGGTGGTGCATGCTGGCGACCCGGACCGCGAAGGCCAGCTACTGGTGCAGGAAGTGATTGAGCACATGAATTACCGTGGCCCGGTGCAGCGGCTGCTGGTCAGTGATCTCAACCGCCCTGCCGTGGTGCGAGCGCTGGGCAGGCTGGAGGATAACCAGACCTTTCAGCCGCTATATCGCGCGGCTGAAGCGCGTGCCCGGGCAGATTGGCTGTATGGCATCAACCTGACCCGCGCCTGGACGCTGACCGGGCGCCAGGCCGGTCACGATGGCGTGCTCTCTGTGGGACGCGTACAAACGCCGGTACTGGGGCTGATTGTGCGTCGTGATAACACGATCCGCGACTTTGTGCCTTACCCCTTCTACCCACTATGGGTTGATCTACAGGTGCAACACGGCCAGCTGCGCGCCTGGTGGGCACCCAAGCCCAATCAGCCACTGGATGAACAGGGCCGCCTGATTGACCGCACCCCGGCGGATGCCCTGGTCACCCGTTTGCCCGGTGCCCAAGGCCAGCTTACCCAGCTGGAACAGCAGGAAAAACGCCAGAATGCCCCGCTGCCCTACTCACTTTCTGCCCTGCAGGTGGATGCAGCGCGGCGTTTCGGGCTTTCCGCCCAGGCAGTGCTGGATGGCTGCCAGCGTCTGTATGAGCAGCATAAGCTGATTACCTACCCGCGCTCAGACTGCCGCTACCTGCCGGAAGAACACTTTGCCGGAATGCGCAAGGTGCTCAGCAGCGCCTGCCAGAACGACACCACTCTGAATGGCTGGCTATCAGGCGCCGACTTCAGCCGTCGCTCCGAGACCTGGAACGATAAACAGGTTGGCGCTCACCATGCCCTGGCGCCGACCGGCAAGGCCTTTGATGCCAGCGCCGTCAGCGATATTGATGCCAAGTTGTTCCAGCTGATCAGCCGTAATGTGCTGGCCCAGTTCTACCCACCGCTGCGCACCTTTGAGGTAAAAGCCGAGTTCACCCTGCTGGAAGAGTGTTTCCGCGCTCGTGGCCAGCAGGTGCTCGACCCCGGCTGGAAGCCCCTGTTCACCACCCGGGAAGAGTCCCCACCGCTGCCGCCACTCACGCAAGGAGAAACCTGCCAGGCGCTATCGGCCGGTGTGGAGGAACGCGAGACCCGCCCACCAGAGCACTTTACCGACGCCAGCATCATCAAGGCGATGATGAATATCAGTCGCTATGTGGACGACCCGGAAGTACGCCGCACCCTGCGCGACACCGATGGCCTGGGCACTGAAGCCACCCGCGCCGGCATTCTTGAAACTCTGGTGCAACGCGGTTATATCGTCCGCAAACAGAAAGCATTACGCGCCACCCGCCTGGGCAGCGCCCTGATTGCCGCCCTGCCCGAGGCGGTCAGCATCCCGGAGCGCACCGCCCTGTGGGAGCAGCGTTTAAGCGCCATTGCCGAACGCCAGGATGACGCAAATGCCTTCCAGCATGCCCTGGTTGAAGATCTTTATGCACTACTGCGCCAAAGCGATGCCGGTAAACTACGCCACAGCCTGCAAACCGCCCAGGGTGAAGCCGCAGCATCTGCCAGGCGTGGCGCTAAATCAAACAAGGGCGATACAAAACGCAAACCCACAGGGAATAGGAAAAGAACACCCTCCACAGGGGCAAAGCGCAAGAAATAACCCTTTATAATCATCTTCCTTGGGAGACGATCATGTTAGAACAGGCCAGCCTTGCTCAGCAGCTCGGCATTGACTATCCGATTATCCAGGCGCCCATGGCGGGCGTGTCTACGCCTGCGCTGGCGGCAGCGGTAAGTAATGCCGGAGGGCTTGGGTCGATTGCCATTGGCGCCAGCTCAGTAGAAAAAGCCCGCGAACTGATTACTCAAACCCGAGAACTGACGTCAAAGCCGTTTAATGTCAATGTGTTCTGCCATCAGGCACCAAGATACGATGCCGCCCGCGAGGCCGCTTGGCTGAACCAACTGGCGCCCATGTTTGCTGAATTCGGCGCAACACCGCCCAACCAGCTGGATAAGATCTACACCAGTTTTGTTGAAGACGACGTGGCGCTGAATATGCTGGTGGAAGAAAAACCGGCTATTGTCAGCTTTCACTTTGGCGTGCCGCAAGCGGCCTGGGTCGAGACGCTCAAAACAGCAGGTATCGTGACCCTGGGCTGTGCAACCACCCTGGACGAAGCGCGTGAAATCGAGGCCGCTGGGGTGGATGCAATCGTCGCCCAGGGCTATGAAGCGGGAGGCCACAGAGGCGTGTTTGACCCGGCCAAAGGTGATGCCAGGATCGGCACTCTGGCGCTGGTACGCTTGCTTAGCCAGCAGTGTGGCATATCGGTTATCGCCGCCGGAGGCATCATGGATGGCCAGGGCATTGCAGCGGCCATGGCGCTGGGAGCATCAGGCGTTCAGCTGGGCACGGCCTTTGTGCTATGCCCAGAATCAGCGGCGGATGACGCCTATCGTCAGGTGTTGAAAAGCCCGCAGAGCCAGTATACCGAAGTCACTCAGAGTATTTCCGGCCGCGCCGCGCGGGGCATTGTTAATCGCTTTCACCGCGATATTGATGCTGGCTCAGCTCATCATCCAAGTGCACCACCACCGCCGGATTACCCGTTCACCTATGCGGCAGGCAAAGCACTGGCCAGCGCAGCGGCGCGCCAGGGTGAGCACGGGTTTGCCGCCCACTGGGCCGGCCAGGGCGCCGCATTAGCGCGAGAAATACCCGCAGGGGAACTGATTAACACCCTGGTAAAAGAGTGGCTGGGTTAAGGGCTGGCGTCAGCTGTAGCGCCTTTGCTGATTCCTTCGAACACTACGATGTGGGTGGGCTCGCTGGTTTGCGTCGCGACCTTGTCCGCCAGCCATTGAGCGATGTTTTCAATCGTGGTGGGCACCTTGAGCACTTCAGCGCGCGACTCAGGCAGAGCCAGGCTGAATGTTTCTTGAGTTAAAAGATAACGGTATAAAATTTTCCCATCTTGTGATGTTTCGACAATATCCGCATCTTCGATCAGGTAGCAATGATTAAGCCAGTCACTCTATTGCTGTTCAAGCTGCGGTACCCGCTGGCCGCGCTGACAAATCTCCAAGCGTGAGCGATGGCCATGAGCAATGCGCTGACAGTTGCCAAGGTGGCGCTTCAGACCATGGCTGTAGCCGAACGCCGCATCGTCAATGGTTTCAGCACTCAGAGTCAGGGTGACCCAAGAAACATTGGGCGGCCGCTGGGCATTCAACAGCGCTTCGCAATGCGCCCCTTCACCCTGCAAGGTGTAGAAGGCTTCCTTGATATGGTACATGGTGTTGCCTCTTGGGAGATCAGGACGGCCGGTAGGCGATGGGGTCTTCAATGCCGTTAGCGGCAAAGGCTTCCAGGCGGTCAATACAGCTGCCGCACTCACCGCAGGCCAGTTCCTCGCCCTGGTAGCAGGTCCAGGTGTGGCGGTAATCCAGGCCCATCCTGATTCCATCGGCCAGAATATCGGCTTTGGCAGCCTGCAGGTAAGGCGCGTGAATGGTCACCGGATTAAAGTCCGCCAGTCCGGCAGCCTGATTCATGGCCTCCACAAATGCCGGGCGACAGTCCGGGTAGATCAGGTGATCGCCCGCGTGGGCACCATAGTAGACATCCCGAGCGCCGATATTGATCGCCTTGGCGATGCTCATTGATAACAGCATCATGTTGCGATTGGGCACCACGGTCACCTGCATATTGCTTGCGGCGTAGCGGCCACTGGGAATGGCCTGGCGGGGATCGGTCAGCGCCGAGTTATCAATCAGGCCATGAATAGCGCGAATATCGACCACCTGGTGGGCGATGCCAAGGGTCTGGCAGACCTGGCGGGCCATACCCAGTTCACGGGAATGGCGCTGGCCGTAGTCAAAGGAAAGCGCATGTACATCAGTATGCTGATGGAGGGCACGATGCAGCAGGGTAAAGGAATCCATGCCGCCGGAATACACCACCACAGCGGGGCGGTGTTGGGAAGGTTGTGACATCAGGGGTGCTCATTGTCGGAGAATTTGTACAAAGCGGGATGCCAGCATGGCTGGCTGCCGGGTTCCGGTCCGGCTAAGCGGGATTTTACGCAGTCAGCCTGAGATTGGCCAGAACAAAGCGTCTAAACAAAGGCTAATCCAAACTGAAGGGTTGAATATCCCGAAAGATACCCGTCTTGGTCATATCCCGGCGCAGGCTGAAGGCTACCACGGCTGCCACAGGATCAACCTGCTCCAGCTGGTCAAAGTGGATACGGCACCACTGCTCACGGGTCACCTGGATACTGTAAAGATATTGATCAAGTTCTCCGCCCGTTGCAGGGTCAATCACCTGACGATAACCAGACACTCTGGCTTCTTCAACGCTGGGCAGACGGGAAAAAATAGCCCCAATCACGCGAAACGCCACGCCATGCACGTAATCACGGTAAAGTTTACGCTGACGGGTGGCGCTGAGTTGTCGAGGGGTCAGTTTCAAGGCCTTGGCGGGCATCTGCCAGTAGTGACCCGGCATCTCGTCTTCATTGGGCAGGTCAATGTCCACCGCTATGGTGCGCTCATTACTGCCTAAGTCAAAGTCAATCTGAGTCTCGCGCGGCCAGTCAATCTCCTCCAGCCGCTCGCGTAACGCCTGTTGCATGGCATCCATATCCGTATAGACGCCTGACTCTTCACGCTGCTGGCGAGCAGACTCAGCGGCATCAAAATCAGACTTGCGCTTTTCCCACCGCCGATAAGCGCTGTCAAAAGCTTGCTGACGCCGACCTTGCTCGGCTTCCAGGCGCTTGCGTGTGGCCGGCCATAGGCGCTGCCACCATTTCATTCTGAGCGGCGCCGGTGGCGACGGTGCGGGTGCTGCAAAGGATTGAGGGGTATAGCCGCGGGTATCCGGGCAAGGCGTGCTCCAATGCAGCTGACCCAGCACATCAACAGCCGCATTGCGCTGATCACAGATAACCTGAAGACGCTCGCGGATCATCTCTTCGCCCTGGCGCTTGACCTCCCGGACATCCTCGCTGGAAAGCGGCTGGCCGTCTGGCCATTGGTAATCAACGTTACCCTTATCATCAACCGCCAGTCGCAGGTCGATATGGCCTGACTCAGGCAGGCGTGACGTGGTGTTATCAGGCCCGGAAGCGGGGGAAGCAGCGGATGATGGGCTTCTGGCTCCTCGCCGATTCAGTTTAGTGCGGTAAGCAAGTCCTGTACCTGGAATACCGGCATGGGCATGGGCGCCACTTGGCCCGATACTGACACTGGCGCCACGCGGCCCGACCGATAGCCCCAGCCCCCGTTTGCTAAGGTTGAGCCGCACGCCTGGTGCCAGCCTGATCCGTCGTTGAAATCGAAACGCCATTGACTATGTGTTACCCAAACGCTTGTATCGCATTGTCCAACTCAATTTTTAATCGGCTAGCTACTTAAAACAAATGATAAATTCAATCATGCAATGATTCCATCATCGCCTGTCGTCACTCCGACCTCGTTCCCGCCACTGATGGCAAACTCAAATTCGAGCACTCCACTGGTAGAGCCATTGGTCGCAGAAAGTGAATAGCTTGCCGTTGTGATACCACCGCTACTGAAGCTTGATGATGACGTCGATAAAGCTCCCCCGCCCTGCAAGGATACATCATCCAGAGTAACTGTAGAGGGATACTCCAGAGTAAAACTGATGCTGTTGCTGCCTGATGTCCATTGATCACTCAAAGTCAGTTCCAGGCGTAAAAGATTCGGGTCTGTTTCGGGTTCGGGTTCGGGTTCGGGTTCGGGTTCGGGTTCGGGTTCGGGTTCGGGTTCGGGTTCGGGTTCGGGATTTTGACAGCCTGGATATTGTTCTCAAGCGCTTGTTTATCATCTTCTGCGGCGGCTTGTGCCAGCGTAAATGCTAAAGATGAAAGCGTTAATGCACCGCTATCAAGTTGCTCAGCCCAGTAATTACGGCCCTGGCTTCAGCATCACGGCCTAACAAATGCTGATAAAGCGTATTCACCTGCTGTTGGGGAGTCTAGTCTGTCCAGCATAAAGTTCATCAAACTCAGGCGCTTGTGTGAACGCTTGGTTTACCGCATCAAGTCCACTGGCCTCAAGCTGTTCCGCCCAATAAAGGAGCCCCACCCAATCAGCGAGGCGGTTATAGACAGTCAAATAAAGCGTTTAAATATCAGTACGACCGGGCATCGTCCTTCTCTATGATTGATGATTATGTGACTGATTTACATATTAATTTAATAATTACAATTTGTAATACATAAGTAAACAATAACAACACAGTAAGGATAAGGAAAGGAACTAATAGGATGGTCGCAGCGATGATCAACAAACATCGCCCTCTTGATGGCAGGCGCCAGTATTTGAAAGGTGGATATGCAACTTAATGATTACGCCTGATAGTCGGCGACGTTAGTTTGGCACGAATTGCAAAAAATTGACCGGATTGGTCAACTCAGCACACGTGTTTATTTCTAGCATGATGTCTTGGCCCATTCTGGTGATGACCAGACTCCACGGCTGAAAACTACATCGGCTATCTCCAATAACAACAGCAAAGGCTACACAATGAAAATAACGCAATGTCTTTTCCTCGGTACCCTCGCTACATCCGTAATGATGGCTGGTCACGCCGACGCTGACGAGATTACTGACAACGAAATCCGAATCGGTTATCTGGCAGATATGTCCGGTGCTTACCGTGACCCCATTGGCCCACTGGGCCAAGACGCCATCGAGATGGCTATCGAGGAGGTGGGTGGCAACATCGCCGGTGCTAACATACAACTGTTCAGCGCCGATGATCGCAACAGCCCCGACGTTGGCTCCAGCGTGGTTCGCGGCTGGATTGATGAACAAAACGTGGATATGGTGACAGGGCTTGTTGCCTCATCGGTCACTCTGGCGGCCGTCAGGCTGCTGGAAGAGGAAAACCGCCTGGGATTGGTCAATGGCGCTGTCTCTTCCGGGGTGACGAATGAAAGCTGTTCTCCAAACCATATTCATTGGGTCTACGACACCTGGGCAATGTCCAACGGCACCGCCAGCGCCATCACTCAGGAAGGTAATACCGACTGGTTTCTGCTCAGTGCCGACTATTCCTTTGGTCATGCGCTTGAGCGCGATGTGACCCGCGTAGTGCAAGAAAACGGCGGTACCATCGTCGATTCCATTCGGCATCCTTTCCCCAGTAATGATTTCTCCTCCTTCATGCTACAGGCCCAGGCATCTGGTGCTGATGTGATAGCCCTGAATAACGCAGGTTCTGACACGACCAATGCCATTCGTACTGCAGGCGAGTTTGGTATTACTCAAGCGGGGCAGATTCTGGCTGGAATGGTACTGTTCAGTACCGATGTACGCAGTCTCGGGCTGGAAGCAGCACAAGGCCTACAGTTCACCACGGCCTGGTACTACGACCTGAATGATGAAGCACGCGCCTGGGCTGAACGCTTTAAAGAGCGCACTGGCAGCATGCCTACTCAGGTTCACGCGGGCCTCTATTCCAGCACCCTTCACTACCTGCAGGCAGTCGATGCCGCCGGCACCGACGAAGCACTGGCGGTCCGCCAACAGATGGCCGCTACTCCGGTTGACGATATGTTTGCCAGCGGTGGGTATATCCGCGAGGACGGCCGCATGGTTCATGACATGTACCTGGTGGAAGTCAAAACACCCAGCGAGTCGACTGATGAAGACGACCTGTTCCGCCTGGTAAGCACTATTCCTGCTGAAGAAGCTTTCCGCCCCTTGAGCGAGAGCGACTGCCCCCTGGTCAATAACAACCGTTAATCCTTCTCTCTTTCTGACAACAATACCAACGAAGGAGATGTGATCACCATGCAAAGCCGTATCCAGCAAAACACCATCGGTGCCGCATTTGCACGCAGCGCCAGAAAAAATGCCAGCTGTATGGCACTGACATTTAACCAACGTCAGTGGCGCTATGACGACCTGAACCGGTCTGTCAACCGAGTTGCCAACCACCTTCTGGCTAAAGGGCTTAAGCCAGGGGATCGCCTGGCCGTCTATGGTAAAAACTCAGATGCCTATGTAATCGCCTGGCTGGCAGCTAGCCGCGCTGGCCTGGTTCACGTACCGATCAACTTCGCTCTGAGCAGTGAGGAACTAAGCTATATCCTTGGGCAATCCGGCGCCAGCGGGTTATTAAGTGATAAAAGCCTGGCTGATACCGTCAACGCTGCCTGCCTATCGCATCACCTGACGCTCTCCGGCACGCTACACGCCGAAGAGAACACGGACTTAGATGTGCTTCAGATAGCCCTGGCCACAGGGGATGATGAGGAACCCGAGGTAGAGCTGGATAGCCAGAGTCTGGCACAGCTACTGTATACGTCGGGCACTACCGCCGCCCCCAAGGCAGCAATGATGACGCATCAGGCGCTGCTGGCCGAGTACATGGCCTGCATGGTGACTCTGGAAATCAAGAGCAGCGAGCCAATGCTTGCTGCTCTGCCGCTTTACCATTCTGCACAGATGCATGTCTTCCTGATGCCGGCATTGCTGTTGGGTGCCCCGGTGCACCTGCGCGAAGCGCCCACGCCGGATGACTGTCTGGCACAGATCCAACATCACGGTATTGCCTCGTTCTTCGCCCCGCCAACGGTATGGATCGGCCTGCTGCGCCACCCCGATTTTGACACCCACGACTTGAGCCACCTGAAAAAAGCCTATTACGGCGCCTCGATCATGCCGGTACCGGTACTCGACGAACTGCGCCAGCGAATCCCCGGCGTGGGACTCTATAACTGCTACGGGCAAAGTGAGATTGCCCCCTTGCCACGGTATTGAGGCCTGAAGAACATCATGACCGTCCCGCCTCGGCGGGCCGCCCCATACTGACGGTCGAGACACGCATTGTCGACGTCGAGATGAACGACGTGCCAGCAGGACAACACGGCGAGATTGTTCACCGTTCGCCCCACTTGCTCACCGGTTACTGGGACAAACCCGAGATGACTGAAGAAGCATTTATGGGTGGCTGGTTTCACTCCGGCGATGTGGGTTATATGGATGAGGCGGGATATCTCTTTGTGGTTGACCGCATCAAGGACGTGATCAATACCGGCGGCATCGTGGTTGCCAGCCGTGAGGTGGAAGAGGTGCTTTTTCAACACCCCTGCGTATCGGAAGTTGCTGTAATCGGCCTGCCTGATGATAGATGGATAGAGGCAATCACGGCTGTGGTGGTGCTCAAAGAAGGGAAAGAAGTGAGCGAAGCAGCGCTGATCGAGCATGCCAAAGGCCTCATGGCGCACTACAAGGTGCCCAAGCAGATCCATTTTGCTGACAGCTTGCCAAAAAGCACCGCCGGCAAGATCCTCAAGCGCTATCTGCGCAAGGAGCTCCACGCGTGACTATTAACACACCAGAGGATGAACTGACCCCACTGTTCCACGACATGATCTGCCGTTTTCTGGAGCAGGAAGTTGCCCCCACTACGATTCCTGGGAAGCAGCTGGCGAAGTACCGCGCGCACTGTGGCAGCACATGGGCGAAAAGGGGCTACTGGGTATCGATATGCCTGATACGCTGGGAGGTGCCGGCGCAGATTTCACCATCACTCAGCTCGTTATCGAGGAAATCTCGCGACATGGCTTTGGCGGATTGGCCAGCGCCTATAATATCCATGCCAATATTGTAATGCCTTACCTTTGGCACATCGCCACGCCCGCACAGCAAGAGCGCTGGCTGCCGGCCATGGCCAAAGGAGACGCGATCGGCGCTATTGCCATGACTGAACCCGGCGCTGGCAGCGACATGGCAGCCATGAAGACCCGCGCACAGCGTACCGAGCATGGCTGGCAGCTAGACGGCAGCAAGGTGTTTATCACCAACGGCCAGGTAGCGGATATGGTCATTGTCTGCGCCAAGACAGATCCCGGCGCCGGGTCCAAAGGTGTTTCACTGTTTTTGGTGGATACAAGCTTGCCTGGCTTCTCCCGTGGTCACCCCATCAGAAAAATCGGCCAGCACGCCAGCGATACCGCCGAACTGTTTTTCGACGGCATTGAATTGCCCGAGGATGCCCTGCTGGGTGAAGAAGGCGCGGGCTTTGTCTACCTGATGCAAGAACTGCCCAGAGAGCGTTTGGGCGTAGGGGCGCAAGCCCTCGGTGCTATGGAGGGGTCTCTTGCATTGACACTGGAATATGTCCAGGAACGCCGCGCCTTTGGTCAACGCATAGGCGATTTTCAGAATACTCGTTTTACACTTGCCGAGGTGCGGGCAGATATCGAAATGGGCCGCGCCTACCTGGAAAAGTGCATGTCCCAGTATCGTCACGGCAAGATGGGACCCACCGAGGCTGCGATTCTGAAACTTCGCCTTACCGAGATGCAGTGCTCCACAGCCAACACCTGTTTGCAGCTGTTTGGCGGCTACGGCTATACCCACGAATACCCGATTTCACGCTTCTATCTTGATGCACGCGTGCAGACGATTTACGCGGGCACCTCGGAAATCATGAAAGAGGTAGTGGCTCGTTCGCTGCTGGGCAAACCCTGACAGACATTCAGTTTAATCTGCTTATTCCGCTAAAGAAGGGTAAACGCATGCGTTTTGATTCTGTTGTCATCCTTAGCGGCGTCCGTACGGCCATTGGCGGCTTCGGTGGCAGCCTTGCGGGGCTTGCTCCATTTGAGCTAGGTACCATTACCGCCCGGGAAGCCATCAAGCGCTCTGGCGTCGACGCCAGCGACGTAGACCATGCGGTCTATGGCCATATCATCACCACCGCCCCACAGGATGCCTATCTTGCCCGTCATATTGCGCGAGAGGCAGGCATGCCCGACAGCGCTGGCGCCTTGAACGTCAACCGCTTATGTGGCTCAGGCGTACAGGCGCTGCTGTCAGCGGCTCAGCAGATCGCTCTGGGCGATAGCTGTCTTGCTCTTGCAGGTGGCGCGGAATCAATGAGCCGTGGCGCTACCTTGCTACCATCACAATCACGCTCAGGGCTACACATGGGCCATGCCGTCATCACTGACCTGACGTTAGGTATCCTGAGCGACCCCTTTGGCAGCGGCCACATGGGGATAACCGCCGAGAACATTGCCAAGCAGTACGGCCTTACCCGGGAGGACGTCGATATCTTCGCCATGGAGAGCCACCACAAGGCGGCGCGCGCCATCAGTGAACAGCGCTTTACCGAACAGATAGTGCCGGTTACTGTGCGTACAGGTAAAAAGGAATATATTTTTGATCAGGACGAGCACGTTCGTGCAGGCGTCACGTTAGACGACCTTGCCAGACTCAAACCGGCTTTCCAGAAGGATGGCATTGCCACCGCTGGCAATTCCTCGGGACTCAACGACGGTGCCGCAAGCCTGGTACTGGCAGATGCCGACGAAGCCCAGCGCCGTAGCCTGACTCCAAGAGCACGGCTTTTGGTAGGCACGAGTAGCGGTGTCGAACCGCATTTGATGGGGCTTGGCCCGATCCCTGCTGTCACCCGCTGTCTTTCCCAGGCAGGCCTATCGATCTGCGATATTGACGTCATTGAGTCTAACGAGGCTTTTGCGGCCCAAGCCATGGCAGTGGCCCACTCGCTCGACTTTCCTGCAGAGCGGCTTAATCCCAATGGCGGTGCGGTGGGGCTTGGGCACCCGGTTGGCGCCACTGGCGCTATTCTGACACTCAAGGCGCTGGCCGAACTTGAACGCACCGGTGGCCGCTACGGGTTAATTACCCTGTGCATCGGCGGCGGCCAGGGCATAGCAATGCTGATTGAACGCTGTTAATTCATCCGCACAAAGGATCCACAATAATGACAACTGTCACACCTAAAATTCTGCCTCCCACGGCGTCGGCAACCAACCCACCTCTTTTAATCAGCGAACTGCTGGAAAGCGGCGTGCGCATGGGAGGGGACAATCAGATTGTTTACCGCGACATAAGCCGTCACAGCTACACCCGCTTTCAGGAAAGGGTTCACCAACTGGCTCACCTGCTGACCTCCCAGGGCGTGCAGGCCGGCGACGTGGTCGCGATGCTTGACTGGGATAGCCATCGCTACCTGGAAGCTTTTTTGCTGTACCGATGATCGGGGCGGTGCTGCACACGGTGAACATTCGGCTCTCTCCCGAGCAGGTTCACTACACCATGGAACACGCCGAAGACGTCTACGTTCTTATCCACTCGGACTTTATTTCCTTGTTGGAGCCACTTCACACGCGTCTGCCGCTTATTCGCGGGTATCTGCTTTGCCAGGACGAGCCAGAAAAGCCCGATACCACCTTACCCCTTGCAGGGGAATATGAAGCTCTGCTTGCCAGCCAGCCCACCCACTACAATTTCCCCACCTTCGATGAAAACGCCGTAGCCACGCTCTTTTATACCACTGGCACCACCGGCAACCCCAAGGGCGTCTACTTCACCCACCGCCAATTGGTGCTGCACACCCTGACCGAAGCCAGCACACTCCAGGCGCCCGGGTTTGAGCTTATCAATCGCGACAAGGTTTATATGCCGATCACGCCGATGTTCCACGTTCACGCCTGGGGCATTCCCTATACCGCGACGCTGCTGGGTGCTACCCAGGTCTACCCCGGGCGCTACGAACCCGAGATGCTGATCAAACTCCTGGTCAACGAGAAGGTCGATTTCTCCCACTGTGTGCCAACACTGCTCGGCATGGTAGTGGGTGCCGAGGCGATTGAGTCAGGCAAGGTGGATCTCAGCGGTTGGAAAGTGCTGGTAGGTGGTAGCCCACTCACACAGGCGCTGTCACGCCGCGCCTGGGAGCTCGGCATCGATACCCGCAGTGCCTACGGAATGTCGGAAACCTGCCCGCTTCTGACGGCAGATATTCTGCCTGAGGATATTAACAAGGCTGACTTCGAGACGCAGCTACCCTGGCGGTGTAAGGCCGGCATACCCATTCCATTGGTACACCTGCAGGTAGTCAATGAGGATGGCGAGCCATTACCCCACGACGGCGAAATTGTGGGTGAAGTCCGTGTCCGGGCTCCCTGGCTGACTCAGGCTTACTACAAAGAAGTTGAGCGCAGCGAGGTACTATGGCGGGAGGGTTGGCTGCATACCGGGGATGTGGCAACAATGGATGCTCGCGGCTTCCTCCAGATCCGAGACCGTATCAAGGACGTCATCAAAACCGGGGGCGAATGGGTTTCCTCGCTTGAGCTTGAAAACCTGATTGCCCAGTCCCCTGACGTTGCCGAAGTCGCGGTGATCGGAGTAGCGGACGATAAATGGGGTGAACGGCCGGCTGCGCTAATAGTACCCAGCGATCTTAATGCACCGCCAGAAAACGAGGACATTCAGGCATTTCTCAACCAGTTTGTCGAGCAGGGCAAGATCAAGCGCTGGGCACTGCCTTCTTTTATCCGTATCGTCGATGAGATACCCAAGACCAGCGTCGGCAAACTCGATAAAAAGCGTATTCGCCAGAATGTATGAGTACTGGCCAGTCAGTCAGGGCGTTGGCATCACGCTGGCACGCCGATAGGCGGCGGGTGAGTTGCCTGTCCAGATGCGGAATGCGCGGCTGAAACAGGCCTGGTCTTCAAAACCGAGCCGTTCGGCAATACCCACGAGCGGTTCGCTGCTGCGGGTAAGCGCCTCGACAGCCATATCACGGCGTAGCTCGTCCTTGACCGCCTGAAAGTGCGTGCCCTCAATGTTCAAACGTCGCGAGAGGGTACGCACCGACATATTCAGCGCTTCTGCCACCTCTTTTACATTGGCAGGAGGGCCCTTTCGCAGTAACGCATACTCCTTGACCAGATACTCCCGGACGCGGTGCGAAAATAGCCTGTCTTCAAAGGACACATAAAACCAGTCCGCCGGCGCCCGCTTGAGGAACTCACCGAGCTGGCGTTTGGTTTGACGAATAGGCTCTTCCAGCAGCGCGCGATCGAAATAGAACACCGTCTGTGGGCAATCAAAGGTGACGCTCCCCGGGTAGAAGTACAAATAATCTGCGCTATGCTGAGGCTTTGCGTAGGCACACTCCATCATCGCTGGAGGAATCTTGCGCGCAATCAGCCAAGAGGCAATACCATGAAAAAGCTTGAGCATCAATTCATGTATCAGCACGCGATTGCCATTCAATGGCTGCTTTTCAACCAATGCAATACGCGCCAGATCCCCTTCCGTGCTGTAATCGTAGGCAAATTCATCAAGCAGAATATGGAAAAACATCGTATAGCGATGAAGCGCCACCTTGAGCGTCGGCGCTTCCATTAGGCTTAAACACAGGAACTTGAGAGTACCGCCGCGCAGGGGCGCGCAAAAAACCCCGGTGTTTCGTCGTCGTACTCATTAACCAACAGCCGATAGAGGGTGGCAAACTGAGCGACCGTCACCCGACCGTGGGATGAATGCAGCAAAAAAGGTGAAATACCTGCACGCTTAAGGTAACTCTGCTGCGACATCGCTACCTGCGGCAAGCCATCAAACAATGACCTGACAAAGTGCATCGAGATGGTTGCTGTCAGAATGCCCTCCTATTACCGACTGAAAATACTTTAGAAATAGCATACTACATCGCCTACTCCACCCCCAGCGCGAGCGTCATGGCAACTTCGGCATTGTCAGGCGCTTGAGTACTTCAATATTTGTGCGGTGCTGAAACCACTCTTCATACAGCACATTGTCGGGTCAGGTTTGCTGTGTGCATTGCCTGAACGGCGTGATAGCTTGAACAGCGTGACAGAATTATACCCGTACATGACTTCGTATAAGTCATGTACGTATTAATCAGAAACCCCTTACCCACCTAGCAGGAGCCACCATGAAAGACTCAGATTCAACCAAGAAACAGCCTAGCGACGGCCAAGAGCCTAAACAGCCTGAATCAAACAGGATCAGCCCTGCCGAGCAGTTTTTATCGTCGGCGGCTTCACCCTGCTTCAGAAACTGCTGCTGGTCATCACCGGGCTCTTGACCCTGAGCGCCGCCGCCAACGAGTTGTTCGGAGTTTACCAGCGAGGCAACGTCGAACTGGCCGATATTCTGCTGCTGTTCTTGTACACCGAAGTCGTCGCCATGGTGCTGGTCTCCTACACCGGACGCGGCTCGCCGTTTGTCTACCCAATCTTCATTGCCATCACCGCCATTGCCCGCTTGATCGTTCTGCAAGGCAAGGAAATGAACCCGCAGAATATCGTGTTCGAGGCCGGTGCCATCGTCTTACTGACTATTGCTGCCACTGTATTAATGCGTTTGCCACGAGAATAGATAAAAGAAATAAAAAGGACAGCCCGTTATTCCCTATTCCCACCACCACCCTGTCATTCCCGAGTGGGGTTGTCGGGAATCCAATTTGAAATTTTCAGCAGAGACCAATCAAAGAGACGGTTAACGCTTGCCTGAACCTTTTGTCCAGAAACAGACATTCATTACACGCAAAAAACCCCGGATAATATCCAGGGCATAAATAAACTTAAAGAACAGTCAACCTTCCAATACAGCGCGTATTAGAAGTAAAAACGTGTACCGATCATAATCTTGGTGGCGGAATCAGAAAGCTCATCACCATCAAAATTAATGTCGTCGGTAGAAATATTGTGGTTAACTTCGCCAGCAATCGCAACATTGTCATTAATGAAATACTTGATGCCACCTGACAAACCAACACTTAGTGCTGTTACATCTTCAAAATCGACATCAGCGGTGTCTTTGAAGTCTTCATCAAAATCAAAATTAGCACTTGCCAGCCCAGCAGAGGCTCCTACATAAGGTACCCAGTTGGTGGCATTATTGAAGTTATATTCAGTAAACAGGCCCAGATCAAAATTCAGAACACTGCCTGTTGCGCCAACGCCAGATTTCACACCTACCTGCCAATCATCGCGAATAAAGCGACCATATGTAATATCGAGGTTCAGTTCAAAATCATCCTGTGCATCAAGGTCCAGATTTCCCTGCACACCCAGTTCCTGTGTGCCTTGCTCAAGACGTGCTTCAGCCATCATTGAGGTCATACCCAACACAGCAACAAACGTGGACAAAATAATATTCTTTTTCATTTCTTTTACCTCTACGCATTATACGTTTCATCTTGCAAAAAGTAGCAAGCCGCGCGGATGCTACATTAGCGCTGAACGAATGGATAGAGGATTTGACGCTACTTAAGCAACTTAACTAACAACAATTATTAAATAAAAAATGAATTTTTCTCAGCTGCCCAATTTGACCTTTTGGCCAAAGCCACGGTTTTAAATCAGAATGGATTCGTGATTACCCCATTCAGGTATGACGAGCGGGTGGCGAATTCCTCCGTGAGCATTCGCTGCCAAAATACCACGCCGAACCCGTAGGGTGAATTCGCGAAGCAATCCACCGTCTAGCTGAAGGCAATAACGTCTAATTCACCACCGACATTTTCTCCCAACCGGGTTAGCGCCACGCAACATAGGGCCGCTTCAGCTCGGGAATGGCAATAGCCAGCTCGGTCTCGACGTAAGAAGCTATTCTCTGTGAATTTGCATAAAGACCTCCTCGCAGGAGTCGGTATAACCGCTACCATAAGTGGCCGAGCGAAACGAGGTCCGGCGCAAGAAGTGCGTGTACTTAATGGCTTGGTTACGTGTTTGCATGATTAACCATCTTAACGTGAGGAACGCCCGTGCGAGAAGAATTGTAAACTGAGCCAGCTATATTTGGGGTAGCGGTGCAGGTAGGCTAGGCATCCGAAGGATTTCTGCTTGCCCGAGGAGAACAGCCAGTAGAAGGTATCCGAGCGTCAGCAGACAGATCAATACGGGATTTACTGGCGGTGCCTGCGTGTTACGCTGGAGCCAAGCATAAACCTACGCAGCATGGAATGAACAGACATCTTGTAGCGGCTCTCCGTCGAGTTAGGCGGACGTTTACACAGATTTTTAAAGCACATTTCGCTCGCTGCTCTGGCGCTGCCCGTAACAAACAGAGGTTTTCCAATGAAATACCAACTTGCCGACCTGCGTAATGGCCCGCATGGCGATATTTTCGATACCCCAGAGGCGGCCACTGCTGCGCTGCATAAAGCGATTAATGAAGAGGCGGAGGCCAACATCCGCGACAGCGATATGCTGCCGGATGAAGCCTATGCTCAGGCTCGTGACACCTACTGGGTGGTTGACGTTGTTGAATCTCGTTGAATCGAACCGGAGCTGACGCCGGTACCGTTCACAACATGGCCGTTGGCGCTGAGTCATCTAAAGCAGTCAACGGCCATGTTCATTCAGCAGATTTTAGTCGGCAGGGGTGTTCTTGAGGGCTTTTTCAAGGCGTTCGATTTCGGCCTGCGCATTGATGAGTTCGCTTGCATCATACTGCACGCCCAGATAGTAGATTAATTGACCCTCGTTATCATACAGCGGCTGAATCATCAGCCGGTTGTAGAACAGGGTGCCGTCCTTGCGGTAGTTGCGCAGCGTGACCTCAACGGGTTCATGCACTTTAAGAGCAGCGCGGATTTTATCAAGCTCGGGTTGATCACGATCCTCCCCCTGCAAAAAGCGACAGTTACGCCCCAGAATTTCTTCCTGGCTATAGCCGGTCAGCCGCTCGAAAATGCTGTTGGCATAAACAATCGGGGTATCCGGCTGATCCGGGTCAGAGAGCGTGACGCCATTGACGCAGGTATTCAGAATCTGTGTCAGTACATGTGGAATAACGCCAGTATCTTTATCAGGGATAAATAGCATGGTTTCTCCAGCCGAGGGGGTGCGTTATCAAACCTATTAGTCTGTTTTCTGTTGACCAAGTTCTCGTTCGGCCAGTGTTTTCAGATCGCGCACAACGCGATCCGTACCATCCTTGACGGCAACACGGATAAGTTTTTCAAATGGCCGCAACCCAAGGCTCAGGCGTGCCATTTCGAAACTGAAGGTGAGCCGCGTGTAATCAAAGTGCGGCTCAAAAAAGTAGTTGATTTCAAAAGGGTCTTTGATCCCTTTAAAACACACCCGACGTTCAGGCTCTAGTGCAATGACCTTAAAATCGGCCTCGGAACGGCGCCCTTGATCTATTCTCACCTGCCGCGCCGTCCATCCGACGGCCAGCGGCCCGCTGCTTAAAGGGGTCAGCGATTGAACTTCAGGCGACCACCGCGGATAGTTGCGGACAAAATCGGTCACCACGAAGTGAAAGATATCAGACACCGAACAGCGAATCAGGATACTGGATTGAGACTTCACCATCGTTCAAACACTTCCTATGAGGACGGTTGACGGTAGTTCGCCATGCTGCGGGCATTTGCGCGAACAGGATCATCACCAGGCCCTGTTGCAGGTAATCATCACAACACGCTAGCAGAAAGCCTGGCAGACCCTCAAGGCATTATTTGCCCGAGTGGCTGATATCATCAGATCCACGGTTGCATGCGACCAGAAGGCCTTAGGCCACCGTCCAGTAACTGTAGGCAACCCAAAGGATTGTCATTGTTTTTTTGCATCTCTTTCAGGCGTGTTTTTGTCATCGATGACGCTCCCATAATCTGCCTTTTGCCTTGAACGCATCACGCCCAGAGAGTGATGGCGCTTACTCCACCCCCAATGCTTTCACCACGGCATCCACGGGTTCCGAGTAGAAGCTGGTCTGGAACTTGGTGAACAGCTCACCGGGAATGGTCGGGATATCCACGGCGCTGCTCATCGGCAGGGTGACGCGCTTGCCACTTCATCAAAGGCTACCAGATCCCACATGCCGACCAGGCCAATCCGCCGAGAACTCATGTTGTAAAAGAGATTGGCCACCGTGGTCTGTCCGCCAGAAACCAGAATGCTGTTGGGCGAGCATTCCTTGTAAATATGGCTCTTACCGGTACCCCTCGGGCCCAGTTCGCAGACGTTATAGTTATTCTCGACAAAAGGAATCATCCGCGCCAGCAGGTGCCATTGTACGTTTTCGTCCAGCTCAGCGGGTTCCATGCCAATCGAGCGGATCAACATCTCGCGCCACTGGGCCGTGGTAAAGCCGCGCCGCCCTTCAAACAGCTCATCCATGTTCATGTGAGGCATCTGGATCGGCTTGAGCAGGCTGACGCCAAACGGTGATGCGGATTGGCCTTCCTCATGGAAATAACTCAGGGTAGCAATCACCCAGATGCCACCGAACGTTTCTTGGTCTTGAAGGCAGTGATGGGTTTATCGCCCAGCACCGTCTTATCGGTGGCGTCCAGGGCGCTGCGCTGAAACAGAAAGCCGTGGTCCGCCGTTACCAGTACGGTACTGGTGTTCAGGTGCATCAGGACCTTGCGGGTCAGCTGATCCAGCTCTTCAATGGCATCCTCCACGGCAGCGAAGGTCTCGCTTTCGGTGCTGGCGGAATCACCCCGAGCATCCACCACGTTGTGGTAGACATACATCAGCTGAACGCCCTTGATCTTCTCGCGACCCTGCTCCAGCGACCAGCACGCTATCACTACCCGGCTGATAGGCCAGTTCACGATGAGAAAAGAGCGCCGCCATGCCCAGGGTGGTGTAGCTGGGCACCACCCCCAGCTGGCTGCTCAGGCTGGCCTGACTGTAACGCTTGGTATTGATGCGCTCGCCCAGCTCCAGCTGCAGCTTCACCCCCAGGGTGGATCTGCCACCCATATTGATGACCTGCACCCCCTCCAGACCCAAGGTATCCAGGGTTTCAACAAAGTGGCCGGGGGTGTCGCACCAGAACACAATGCGGTGGCCATCCTGGAAAAACGCCTTGCGCAAGCCCTGCTGAAGTTGTTCGAGCTGCATCAGGCCTCCTTGCCGGTTCAGGAACAAACATCATGGCTTGTCTAAAAAGACAGGCATAACGAGAAATGAAGAAATATTATCATGCCAAGCATAATGGAGCCTGCCCGTCGTTCCCGCATGTTTTTAGCGGGAATGACAGATTAACGCTCCACCACAAAAGGCCGCTGTAGCTCGGGGATGGCGATCTTGTCGGTGCGCATATCGGCCAGCACCCGGCTGACGGCGGTTTGTTTGACTTCGTACTTGGCCATGTAACGTCCTTGTTGTCTCTTTTGAAAACCGCTTTAACCGGGCTTGCCCATTGCTGCTTCCAGGGTATACCAAATAGCGTCCAGCTCCTCCTGTAACGCTAGGCTTTTTACCTCTTTTATTGATATTGATAGATCGCCAACGATCAACTCCAGCCATGTCTCCTCGACAGTTACGCGATGGAAGCCATCAACACCCGCCACTTTCTCAAAAATAGCCTCTACGTCGGGAAAAGGATACCCGTACTTTAAGATCAGGCTCGCCTCTCTGCCAGTGATCTCCACCACTATGCTGTTTGACACGTTGGCTCTCTGGTTTGTGACTGTAAAATTTTTTAAATGCGGTATGTTGAGGGTGCTGTTTCTGTTTCGTCGATCCTAAAAAAACGGGTTTCAATGGCAATTTTCTACAAACTCGTTAGGTGTTACCTAAAAAATAACGAATTTTCGCGGCTGCTCTTTGGCTAATATTAAGTAGTTATGCAAAAGTTATCGTGTTATCTACGCCATAACCGTTACAGACGCCTTTCACCGCCTGACAGAGCCTATCGAAAGAGCTATAGGCCGTCAGTGGTAACCAGCGATATTTGATTTCACGCCAAAGAATTTCGATCAGATTCAACTCAGGCGAGTATGGCGACAGATAAATCAGGTGAATACGGTGGGTCATCCAATCAATGATTTTCCGTCGAAATGCCTTGGAGTGATGCATTTTGGCATTGTCTAGCACAACAACAGCGAAGGCATCAGGATCTTTCTGTGCTGCAAATTGGTCAAACGCCTCTATAACCGTTTCACTATTCACCGTGTCCATTGTCATATGATGAAAGAACATCCCTTTTCTGGATAAAAAACCTAATACATTCAATCTCTTGCTATGAGAGTAAGCAGTGACTTCCCAGGGTTGCCCTATTGGGCTCCATGCATAAGGCAGTGATGAAGACTGCGAAAATCCAGTTTCATCAAAGAAGTAAAGATCACAGGTGCCGCTGTCTTCCCATTCTTTCAATGCGTTGATCAGGCCTTGCGTATTGCGGAAATCTGTCTCGTCACGCCGTGCCTTCAGCGAGTAGCGAACACGTTTACAACTGTTACCGTTTTTTTAGAGCACGACGTAGGGTATCTCGACTGACCACTTTCCCGGTTTTTCTTGAAACTTGGCATGCAGCACCGGCAACTGATGAGGATGATCTTCAACAAGCTGCTGCAATAACGCTATCTCGCCATCATTGAGAAGGTTTGGCCGCCCGTCGCGGGGTTTGTCTTGCAGACCGTCAATACCGTCTGCTTCCCACTGGGATAGCCATGTCGATACCGTATCGCGCTTGACCCCGAGAATGTCACGAATTTGATTGATCGTGTGCCCTTTATGGCTCAATAAGATGGCATGAGCGCGACGGCGTAAGGCTCGCTTTTCACCGTACTGATAAGCGTTATTTACAATGCGCTGTTGGTCTGGTGTCAAAGAGATGAAGCGTAACGGCTTGGACATGATGTATCTCCTCGTTGAGTTACATCTTTATACCCTATAATTATTGCATAGGCACTTAGCTTGGAAATTCTGAAGCAAACTCAGTAATCAATTTGCTTTTACCACTGCCTGTATCTCCCACGAGCAGCATGCATTGTTGTTCACCACCCAATAGCTGGTTGTTTTTTAAACGATGCAAAGAGTTCATTGCTTTAATTAAAGCCGCATGTTTAACAAAACAATTTCTAAATTTAACCAGTTGAGAGCGACTATTTTCAGGAAGCATAGCATTCATTCGTAAGGCTCCACATCATCAGCAATATTGTGCCAATCATCAACATGTTCAAAAATTTTTGAATCTGTCAAGCCGACTTCTGAAGAGTCACACATAGCATTATCTCTACTTTTCAAGTCACGATGCACACTTTCAAAAGTCGTATCACCATCAGTATCCACGCCTATGAAAGCAGCAACGCTTTTCATTCCTTTTAGGTTACTTTTCTTCTTGGCTAAAGCATTTTCCTTTATATCATCCATTCTCTCGCTGAGCTTCATATTTGCAAGTGCAAGCCCCTCATAATCGGTATTAATTTCTATATAATTATTCAACAACCTTCTCATGACTTGGTACTGGAAAATAGAGACGCCCTCTAACTGAAACTCCTGGCTAGTAGCATTAACCTTAATATACTTCTCCAATTCAGGTAAGAATACATACACAAAAGAAACATCAGACGGGTCTCGCTTAACACAAAGCTTATGCTTTTTCTGACCAGGAGGCGGGGGATGATTTTTTCTGAACTCTACTAGCATTTCGCTGCTATAGCTTATATGATCTACCTCTATCCCAATTGGTCGTAAATCGCGATAGACGGTAGGAAAACTTTCGATTTTAAATCTTTGTTTTTCAGCTCCTTGGTAAACAACTGGTGGAAAATCTTGACACCCAATCTGCCAAGATAAAGCAGGTATATTGGTTCTACGTTTATTTGGCTGCTGATTATAAATATCTACAACCCATATATGAAGCAGATGTAAAAATCTGTCAAATGGTAATAGCGCATCTTTCTCAGGGTCATAACCTTCTAAATCTTTTGCACTTGAGAAAGTTTTTCCCGGTATTTGATGAATAAACTCTGTATTGTAGGTGTTAAATATTCTCTCGACTAAAGGTTTTTTCCATGGCTGTCCAACTGGATTGTACTCAACGCTCATTCCTATTGAGGCAGAAAATCTCTCAAGATCTTTCGACCAAAACTCTGCGCCGTTATCAACAACAAGTGTTTCAATACGCCCTTGACATGGCCAATCTTTTTCGATATCGGGGTACTTTTCCAACAAGTCTTTTTTGTCCAAACACGCATTTAATACTGCACACCTGACAGAATTATAGCTCGGCCCTCTAAAGCTTAAATAAAAACCTACGATACATTTACTAAATGTATCAACCAAAACAGTTATAAATGGCCTTCCAATAGGGACATTCAAGTTATCATCAAGCAAGATCAAATCAAGAGCGGTATGATCGATTTCAACACGCTCCATAACCCTAGTAGATTTTGTAAAGCTATTGATCAATCGATACTTTTTATCTGCATATCGTTTACCATAACGCTTCAAATCACAAATATAAGGTGGAAGCTTTTTAACCCTATCGTAAAAGGCACTTTGCCCAACAGCTACAAACTTATCATCTGGATTTTCATTGTTATGGACTATTATTAAATCCTTGTAAAATTGATAAGTGGTCGCAACAGACCCCCTCACTCTTGTAAGATATTTCTTTTCGATTGCGTCCCAAAAAAGTATCTTTTGAAAAAGATTCAAAATCACAAAAATTATTTTTTATAGCTCTCACATCAACCAAGGAAAGCAAATCTTTACCGGCACGATACTTTGCATTCCATCTAGCTACGCTTTGCCAACCAGGCTTTTTATCTATAACACCTTCATTATACAATTCATAGATAATTGGCTCTATATTCTTCTTCGTCCAGCCTCCATTAAGCTTTTTATTGACCAATTTTATTACTTTATACCTGAACAAAGCTTTATCGGCGCACTCCTCATCAAGATCATCTATTGTTATGAATGCCACATCCTCAATTTCATCACGGCTTTTCTTATTCTCTGTATGAGAGAAATCTATGCCTGCTAAAGACTCATCAAAAAAGGATCTTCCAACATATGCCACCTCATGCCCAAAGAAGCAAATCGTCACCAATTTCTTTTTCCAATATATTGGCCTTTAATTTCCCAGAGGCTATTAACGAAACCAGTGAGCTAATAACTCTAGGACGGAAACTGATTTCATATAGAGCACAAATTTCATGCACGAAAATGGGGAGTGTGTTTTTACAAGGTCATAAACACTATCATACAACTCACAATGGCTTTGAAAACCAGCGTAACGATGTAGCAGCTTAAAATTATTCAAGACTGGATATTTTCTGATTTGAAGCTCAGTTACTAAGCTCAGCTCGAAACCTAACTGGCATGCTGCTTCTTTTTTTGCCTGGAATTTTTGAACAAATTCTGGATGGAGGGTTTTACTATGGGGTTTGACCTCAATAAAGGCTACTTTTTGATTATTATTTATTATCTTAAAATCAGGAGTATAAGGGTTAGTTTTCCCGTGAATTGAGTAAGTAAAGCCTATAGGCTGGGCAATGAAAGACTTAACTTGGGGGAGTATTCAAAATGGTAGCAGGCATCAAATTCTAGGGAAGACTCTACAGTGTGAGCAGAAGCAGTTTTGAAGCTAGCAAATTTGTAGAGGTTCTTGACACGGGAATGACGGAGCTTACGCCTGTACATGACAACACCCCATTTCGTAGGTTTACTACAAAAATAGGTTATGTCACGAGAAACCGCAAATTATGTCATTTTATCCGGAATTTATGTCAAAACAGACCGGAAACGACAGAAATGGAGGCGGCCCCAAAAGCCACATCCCGGCACACGCAGCCACCACTACCGTTGCTCCCTTCCGGGCCTGGCGGGGTTTGCAGTTTAGCGTTGCGGGAGGACCTAAGGGGCCACCATAACGGCGCTGTGTAGAAGAGTGCGCCTACGCTGTGGTGGCTACGCCCTGATTTGAACAGGGGACCCCATCATTATGAGTGATGTGCTCTAACCAGCTGAGCTACGTAGCCTTTTCCCTCACAGCGGGTGCAGATTATGCATGCTTGGTTAACGAAAGGCAAGCCTTGCATGTGAAGAATCTTTGGCCTTGCTCATGGGAAGAACCGACATTCCAGGCAGGACTTGCTGAACGCCGCACTATTTTATTGATTGAACGTTCAATAAAAAAATGCCACCATATGGCTTTCATTTACGCCCGGATGGCAGACCTGCCTTTAGGGTGTTTCAGGTTATCAGGAGATTGCTGTGCCTAAGGTAGGAATGGAGCCAATACGCCGTCAACAGTTGATCAAGGCCACCATGGAAGCCATTGACGAAGTGGGCCTGGCGGAAGCTACTGTTATTCAGATTGCCCGCCGTGCGGGCGTCTCCGCTGGCATTATTAGCCATTATTTCGGTGGCAAGAATGGCCTTTTAGAGGCCACCATGCGCCAGATTCTGACAGACCTTAACAATGCCGTGGCAGCGCGGCGCAAGGCGCTGGAAGACGATACGCCCCGCGCCCATATCGGCGCCATTATTGAAGGCAACTTCGACCGCACCCAGGTCACTGGCCCTGCGGCCAAAACCTGGCTGGCATTCTGGGCCAGCAGCATGCACAAGCCTCTGCTGCAACGCTTGCAGTACGTCAATGATCGCCGCCTATATGCCAACCTCTGCTACCAGTTTCAGCGGGTAATGCCCCGCCGTGATGCCAAAAACGCCGCCCATGGCCTGGCGGCCATGATCGACGGCCTGTGGTTGCGCGGTGCGTTGGCACCCGAAGGACTTGATGCCGCCGAAGCACGCTATCTGGCCCATACCTACCTTGATCAATTACTGCGTCATCATGGCTGCCACCAGTCGGCCTCTACCACCCCCACGTATTAACAGGAGACCAACATGGCCACTCAGGAGATTCAGCCGCTTTATATCAACGGTCGCCCAGTAAGCGCCACTTCCGGCGAAACTTTCAGTGTTTCCAACCCCTACGATGGCAGCCATCTGGCCACCATCGGCCAGGCAAGCCAGGCCGATGTAGATAGCGCCGTGGAAGCGGCCCAGCGCGGCCAGCGCGAGTGGGCCACCATGAGCGGCATGCAGCGCGCACGCATCATGCTGCGCGCCGTTGAGCTACTGCGCGAGCACAACGATGAACTGGCCGAGCTGGAAACCCGCAACACCGGCAAACCGATCAGCGAAACCGCCAGCGTCGATATTGTGACCGGTGCCGATGCGCTGGAATATTACGCGGGCCTGGCTCCGGCGATTGAAGGCAGCCAGATTCCGCTGCGCGATAGCTCTTTTGTCTATACCCGTCGTGAGCCACTCGGTGTGATTGGGGCGATTGGCGCCTGGAATTACCCCATCCAGATCGCCTGCTGGAAAGCTGCCCCTGCCCTGGCAGTCGGTAACGCCATTGTTTTCAAGCCCAGCGAAGTGACCCCGCTGACCGCCATCCGGCTGGCGGAGATTTTCACCCAGGCAGGCCTGCCGGATGGCGTATTCAACGTGGTACAGGGCGATGGTCGCGTAGGCGCCATGCTGACTGAACACCCGGGCATCGATAAGGTTTCCTTTACCGGTGAAGTGGGTACAGGCAAGAAGGTCATGGCCGCTGCCGGTGGCTCGACGCTTAAAGACGTCACCATGGAGCTGGGCGGAAAATCACCACTGATTGTGTTTGCTGACGCCGATCTTAACCGTGCTGCGGACGCTGCCATGATGGCCAACTTCTATTCCAGCGGCCAGATCTGTACCAACGGCACCCGAGTATTTGTTGAGCGCAGCGCCAAAGAAGCTTTTGAGGCCAAGCTGGTTGAGCGAGTCAAGCGTATCAAGGCCGGCGACCCCATGGATCCAGAGGTCAACTTCGGCCCCCTGGTCAGCTTTGAGCATCAGGAAAAAGTGCTTTCTTATATTGCCATCGGCCAACAGGAAGGCGCCCGCACCCTGGTCGGCGGGGAAAACTGGGACAGCGGCGACTGGGCCAAAGGTGCCTGGGCTTCCCCGACGGTGTTCACCGACTGCACTGACGAGATGCGTATTGTTAAAGAAGAGATTTTCGGCCCGGTGATGTCCGTGCTGGCCTTTGATGATGAAGACGAGGTGATTGAGCGCGCCAACAATACTCATTACGGCCTGGCCGCTGGGGTATTCAGTGAAAGCCTCAACCGTGCGCATCGGGTTATTCATCAGTTGCAAGCTGGTATCTGCTGGGTCAATACCTGGGGCGAGTCACCGTCTGAAATGCCGGTGGGTGGCTACAAGCAATCAGGCATTGGCCGCGAAAACGGTATCGAAACCCTTAACCACTACACCCAGACCAAGTCTGTGCAGGTTGAGATGGGTCCGTTTGAGTCAGTGTTTTAAGGAGACCCCATGTCTGAACTACGTGAATTTGACTACATCATTATTGGCGCAGGCTCGGCGGGTAACGTTTTGGCCTCTCGGCTGACCGAAGACAGCGACGTCAGCGTCCTGCTGCTGGAAGCCGGCGGCCCCGATTACCGTTTCGATTTTCGCACCCAGATGCCTGCGGCGCTGGCCTACCCGCTGCAGGGCAAGCGCTATAACTGGGCCTTTGAGACCGACCCGGAACCGCACATGGATGGACGACGCATGGAATGCGGCCGCGGCAAAGGGCTGGGCGGTTCCTCGCTAATCAACGGCATGTGCTACATTCGCGGCAATGCCCTGGACTACGACAACTGGGCCAAACAACCTGGCCTGGAAGACTGGGATTACCTCAGCTGCCTGCCCTACTTCAAAAAGTGCGAAAACCGCGATATCGGCCCTAACGACTATCACGGTGGCGACGGCCCGGTCAGTGTGGCCACGCCAAAAGCGGGCAACAACCCGCTGTATCGCACCTTTATTGAGGCTGGCAAGCAGGCTGGTTACCCGGAAACCGAGGACGTCAACGGCTACCTGCAGGAAGGCTTCGGCCCTATGGACCGTTTTGTCACTCCTAAGGGGCGGCGGGCATCCACCGCACGCGGCTATCTGGATATCGCCAAACAGCGCAGCAACCTGACCATCGAAACCCATGCGGTCACTGATGTGATCGAGTTTGAGGACAAGCGTGCCGTGGGCGTGCGTTACCAGCGTAAAGGCCAGACGCACCAGGTGCGCGCTCGCCGCGAGGTCTTGCTGTGTGGCGGGGCGATTGCCTCGCCGCAGATCCTGCAGCGCTCTGGGGTGGGTAACCCTGACTGGCTGAAAGAGCTGGATATCCCAGTGGTTCATGATCTGCCAGGCGTGGGTGAGAACCTGCAGGATCACCTTGAAATGTACATTCAGTATGAGTGCAAGGAACCGATCTCCCTCTACCCGGCGCTGAAATGGCACAACCAGCCCAAGATTGGCGCGCAGTGGCTGTTTAATGGCACAGGGGTCGGCGCCAGCAACCAGTTCGAAGCCTGTGGCTTTATACGCAGCGATGATGCGGAGGAGTGGCCGAACCTGCAGTACCACTTCCTGCCCATCGCAATCAGCTACAATGGCAAAAGTGCCGTTCAGGCCCATGGCTTTCAGGCTCATGTGGGCTCGATGCGCTCCCAAGCCGCGGGCGTATCCGCTTGACCTCTAAAGACCCTCATGCGGCGCCCAGCATTCTGTTCAACTATATGTCCCAGGAAAAAGACTGGCAGGAATTTCGCGATGCCATTCGCCTGACCCGGGATATCATCGCCCAGCCGGCGTTTGACAAGTACCGTGGCCGTGAAATTGCCCCCGGCCCGGATGTACAGAGCGACCAGGAACTCGACAGCTTCGTCAAGCAGCATGCCGAAACCGCTTATCACCCCTGTGGCAGCTGCCGCATGGGAGAAGACGAGATGGCGGTGACCGACGGCCAGGGGCGCGTTCATGGCCTTGAAGGCCTGCGGGTGGTAGATGCTTCCCTGTTCCCGGTGATTCCCACCGGCAACCTTAATGCCCCGACTATCATGCTGGCGGAAAAGATTGCCGACCAGGTGCGCGGCAAGACGCCCCTGCCCCGTGCTCAGGTCGATTACTACGTTGCCAGCGGCGCGCCTGCCAAACAGACCTGAAAAATACGCACTTTCTGGTCAAAATCGCGGTCAAAACGCCATGGCATCTTGTCATGGCGTTTTTTTGTTGCCGGTAAATAACACCAAAAAACTTGCACTCGCCGCCCGGCCTCTGCCAGTATTCAAACATGCGTTTAAATTCTTCATTTCACAATGACCCTGACGCTACCTAACTCAAATAACAGGAGTGCGCTATGTCCACTTTACTAATCATCCTCTTGGCGATTATCGGCCTGCTGGTGGTGATGCGCCGCGAAGCAGGCGCCAAGGCCGCCCTGGCAGTGCTGGTGGTGCTCGGTGTTGTCGGCCTGGCGCTGGGGGCAGCCGTCATCGGCACCGTCCTGCTGATAGGCGCCGCAGTCACGGCCATCGCCGGTCTCCCCGCCCTGCGCCGTCAATGGCTGACGCCGCGAATCTTTGCGATTTTCAAGAAGGTCGCGCCCAAGGTCTCGGATACCGAACGCACCGCGCTGGAAGCCGGCAGCGTTTCCTGGGATGGCGAGCTGTTTTCCGGCAAGCCCCAATGGGAAAACCTGCTGGCCTTCAAGGATGACGGCCTGCGCGATGACGAACAGGCGTTTCTGGATAAGCAGTGCACCCAGGCAGCAGGTATGTGCAACGCCTGGGATATCGCCCGTGAGCGCGCCGACCTGCCTCAGGCGCTTTGGGACTATCTGAAGAAGGAAGGCTTCTTCGGTATGATCATTCCCAAGGAATACGGCGGCCTGGGCTTCTCAGCCAAGGCACAGTCCATGGTGCTGCAAAAGCTTTCTTTCAATGAAACCCTGATGGTTACCGTCGGCGTACCTAACTCCCTCGGCCCAGGTGAGTTGCTGCTTAAATACGGTACGGATGAGCAGAAAAACCATTATCTGCCGCGCCTGGCCGATGGACGTGAAATCCCCTGCTTTGGCCTGACAGGCCCGCGTGCAGGCTCGGATGCCACCTCCCTGCCGGATACCGGCATCGTCTGCAAGCAGATAGTGGATGGCAAAGAAGTGTTGGGCGTACGCCTGAATTTTGAAAAGCGCTGGATCACTCTGGCACCGATTGCCACCGTGGTTGGCCTGGCGTTTCGTCTGTTTGACCCGGACAAGCTGATCAGTGAGGAAGAAGATCGCGGTATTACCCTGGCGCTGATTCCGCGTGAAACCGAAGGCATGGACATTGGCCGTCGTCACCATCCGATTGGCAGCCCCTTCATGAACGGCCCGATCAAGGGCAAGGATGTCTTTGTCCCGCTGGATACCATTATCGGTGGCAAGGAAATGGTTGGTGAAGGCTGGCGCATGCTGGTGGAGTGCCTTTCCATTGGGCGCTGCATCACCCTGCCCTCCGGCGCAACAGGAATTGGCCGCTATGCCCTGGGCTGGAGCGGTGGCTTTACCCGCATTCGCCGCCAGTTCAACGTGCCGGTGGCAGAAATGGAAGGCGTTCAGGAACCCCTGGCGCGAATTGCCTCGCTGGCCTATATCTCGGCAGCGACCGTCTATCAGACCGCCAACCTGATCGATCATGGCGAAAAGCCGGCGGTACCCTCGGCGATACTGAAAAGCCAGTTGACCGAGTTCCAGCGCGTGCTGCTTAGTGATGCCATGGATGTTCACGGCGGCAAGGCCGTCACCCTGGGGCCACGTAACTATATCGGCATTGGCTACAGTGCCAACCCGGTGGCGATTACCGTGGAAGGCGCCAATATCATGACCCGTAACCTGATGATCTTTGGTCAGGGAGCGATTCGTTGCCATCCTTATGTGCTTGAAGAATTGGCCGCGAAAGATGCCAACGACGTCAAGGCCTTTGATAACGCCTTCTTTGGCCATGCCGGCATGATTTTTGGCAATGCTGCTCGCGCCTTCACCCAAGGGCTGGGGCTGGGCAAACCGGCGGTTCCCTTTGAAGGTCCAGCCAAGGCCTATGCCGAGGATATTGCCCGGCTTTCTGCAGGCTTCAGCCTGTGTGCCGATGCGGCCATGGCCAGCCTGGGGTCATCCCTGAAGAAACGCGAAATGATCTCGGCACGCCTGGGAGATGTACTCTCCAACCTTTACCTGGCGTCCATGGTACTCAAGCAGTGGCAAAGCAGCGACAAGGTAGACGGTGAAGAAGCCCTGCTGCATTACAGCTGCCGTTTCCTGTTGCAGCGTGCCGAGCAGGCGTTTGTGGAAATTTTCGACAACCTGCCCAACCGTGCGCTTGGCAAGGCGCTGAAGGTTATGGTCATGCCCACCGGTCGGCGCTGGAATAAACCCCATGACGATCTGGCGCGTGCGATTGCCCAGCGGGTCTCCACCCATAGCGCTCTGCGCAGCAAGCTGATCGACAACACCTGGAGCCAGGATGGCGAGGTGCGCAACCCGCTGGCCCGCTATAACGCCTTGCTGGCGGACTATGAACGGGCTGAAGCCCTATATCGCACTGTTAATAAGGCCTATGCCAAGGGTGAACTTCCGCCAACCGCCTTGCACCCTGAACAGCGGATAGAAGCCGGCCTGGAAAAGGGCTTGATCAGTGCAGAGGATGCTCAGTTCATGCGCACTTTCGAAGCTGAAGTACTGGAAATGCTGACCGTCGATGACTTCGCCTATGACGCTTTTGCCAACGACAAGTCCACCCTGATTGATCACAACGCTAAAGTGTCCAAAAGCGCGGCGGCTCAACCCGAGGCTGAGACCAGCTAGGAAGCCGCGAGCGCTCAATCGCTTTAATTGATCAACCTTTAGCCCCGGAGAAATCCGGGGCTTTTTTGTGCGTGATCGTCGTCTTTATTTCTACATACTCATCAGATAACGATAATTGAAAGTGTTTGGTTTCGAACATTGGTATTAAGACGATAGTCTAAACAAGCTCTCAAGAACCTTTCATTCCAATGCTTTTATAACAACTTATGCATTTAAAACAACCACTTGTTTTGAAAACAAGCCACATGGTCGAAGGCTTTCATAAAGTGACAGTCAGGCGTAAAAACGTGTTGCAGGTTCAATTACGATCAACTAGGCTTTCGTTTATGAAAAAATCGATCACAAAAACATTTCAAGCTTCTAACCGAACCTGAAAACAGCACAGCAGCAACATAAAAACGCCATTCTGGTTAACAACCATAAAATTCAATCACCAGAAAACCTAACAACCCGATAACGAACAACAACGACGTCAGCGAGATTTGCATGTCATTACACCTGCAACACATCGATCATATCGTCGGTGCTGAAACCCATATAAGTGGCATTGATCTGGAGCTCCAACCGGGCTCTTTCAATGTCCTTCTGGGGAGAACACTGGCGGGTAAAACGACTTTGATGCGCCTGATGGCTGGCCTTGAGCCACCTACTCGTGGGCGGATCAAAATGGATGGTAAGGATGTGACCGGGGTTTCGGTGCGTCATCGCAACGTTTCCATGGTTTACCAACAGTTCATCAATTACCCAAGCCTTAACGTCTATGACAACATCGCCTCGCCGCTCAAACTGGCCAAGGCCTCCAAGCAAGAAATCGACAAGCGGGTGCGCGAAACAGCTGCCATGCTGGGGATTGATCACCTGCTGGACCGCCTGCCGCTGGAGCTTTCCGGTGGCCAGCAGCAGCGCACCGCCATGGGCCGCGCCCTGGTCAAGGATGCCGATCTGATCCTGTTTGACGAGCCTTTGGTCAACCTGGACTACAAGCTGCGCGAAGACCTGCGCGACGAGTTGCGCGAGCTGTTCAAGGCGCGGAACTGCATTGCGGTTTATGCCACCACTGAGCCTAACGAGGCGCTGGCCCTGGGCGGTAACACGGCTGTTCTACATGAAGGCAAACTGCTGCAATACGGCCCAACGGAACAGGTCTACCGCGAGCCCAACGGTATCCTCAGCGCTGAAATGTTTTCTGAACCGCCGATCAATATCGTGCCGGGCCACCTTACCGACAATGAAATCACCTTTGATAAGGATATTCATTTCCCTTGCGATGAAGGTCTGCGCAACCTGCCCGCCGGTGAATACCGTTTTGGCGTGCGCGCCTCCCACGTCAGCCTGAAGCCCAATGCGGCGGATGACCTGGAACTGGAAGTGGCCGTTGATGTGGCCGAAATCAGCGGTTCTGAAACCTTTCTCCACGTCCGCCACAAACTGTTCCCCCTGGTGCTTCACCTGCTGGGCATTCAAACGCCTGAGGTGAACCAGCGCATCAAGGTCTACTTCCCCACCCATAAGCTGTTTGTGTTTGATCAGCAGGGCAATATCGTTCATACGCCGGAAACACGGGGAGGCAGCCAGCATGTCTGAGATCGTACTCAAAACCCTTGCGCATACTTACAGCGCTAATCCGCAGTCGCCTGAGGATTATGCCATCCGCAAGATGGAACACGTCTGGCATCAGGGCGGTGCCTATGCCCTGCTGGGGCCATCCGGGTGTGGCAAATCCACCCTGCTGAATATTATTTCTGGCCTGCTGGAGCCTTCCGAAGGAGATGTGCTGTTTGACGGCCAACGGGTAAACGAACTGCCACCTGAAGAGCGCAACATTGCGCAGGTTTTCCAGTTCCCGGTGATCTACGACACCATGACGGTGTTTGATAATCTGGCGTTTCCGCTGCGCAACATCAATATTCCTGACCACCGCATCACCCCCAAGGTCGAGGAAGTCGCCGATATCCTGGAGTTGACCCCACTGCTCAAGCGCAAGGCCAAGGGGCTGACGGCAGACGAGAAACAGAAGGTCTCCATGGGCCGTGGTCTGGTGCGTGACGATGTCTCGGCGATTCTGTTCGATGAGCCGCTGACGGTGATTGACCCTCAGCTCAAGTGGAAGCTGCGCCGCAAGCTGAAGGAGATTCACCAGCGCTTCAATATCACCATGATCTACGTCACCCACGATCAGCTCGAAGCCTCCACCTTTGCCGACAAGATTGCGGTGATGTATGAAGGCCAGGTGGTCCAGTTCGGTACGCCTCAGGAGCTGTTTGAAGTTCCTGCCCACACCTTTGTTGGCTACTTTATCGGCAGCCCCGGCATGAACTTCATGGATGCCACCTATCGCGCCGGTGAGGTCATCTTTGCGGATATGGCACTGCCTGTCCCGCAGAAGTTTGTTGATGCCGTTGCCAATACTGAAAGTTCGAATGTGAAAATCGGTATTCGCCCCGAGTTTGTCTCCGTGCATGCGGCCAAACGTGATGGTGCCCTGCCTGCGCGCATGCGTCAGGTGCAGGATTTGGGCACCTATTCCATCGTCACCTTTGAGCTGGGCGGCCAGACGTTCAAGGCGCGCCTGTCCGAAGGTCACCCAGCGTTCGGGGAAGATATCTATCTCACCTTTGACCCCGACCAGCTGGGGCTGTTTGTTGACGAATACCGGGTGGAGGTTACCTCATGAATAATAAAGTCCAAAATAACCGCGCCTGGCTACTGGTACTGCCAATGCTGGTGCTGGTGGCATTTTCCGCCATCATTCCCCTGATGACGGTGGTGAACTATTCCGTGCAGGATGTACTCGGCCCGAATGCCAGTTTCTTTACCGGTACCGAGTGGTTCCGCACCATGCTCAACGACCCGGCCCTGCATGCGGCCTTTGGTCGGCAGGTCGCCTTTTCACTGATCATTCTAGCCATTCAGGTGCCGCTGGGCATCGGCATTGCGCTGTTGATGCCGAAGAAAGGCTGGCAGGCGTCTGCCGTGCTGATCCTGATTACCCTACCCTTGCTGATCCCATGGAACGTGGTAGGCAGCATCTGGCAGATCTTCACGCGTAATGACATTGGTCTGATGGGCTGGAGCCTGAGCGAGCTCGGCCTTGACTACAACCTTACCCGTAATGCCGGTGATGCCTGGTTCACCATCATCCTGATGGATGTGTGGCACTGGACGCCCCTGGTGGCGATGCTTTGCTACAGCGGTTTGCGTTCGATCCCGGAAGCTTACTATCAGGCAGCGCGCATTGACCGCGCTTCCAAGTGGGCGGTGTTCCGCTATATCCAGCTACCCAAGCTGACCAACGTCCTGGTCATAGCGGTACTGCTGCGCTTTATGCACTCCTTCATGATCTACGCCGAGCCCTTCGTGCTGACCGGCGGTGGCCCAGGCAGCTCAACCACCTTCCTGAGCCAGTCGCTGACCACCATGGCCATCGGCCAACAGGATCTTGGGCCTTCAGCCGCCTTCTCGATCATCTACTTCCTCGTCATCCTGCTGGTGAGCTGGGTGTTCTACACCACCATCATGCATATGCAGAAAGACAAGAATTCACAGGGAGGCGCGTAAGATGGCTTACCAGATTGAAAACACCCAGCAGGGTGAAAAGTACAATACTATTTTCAGCAAGGTACCGGCCGCCGAGCGGCGCAAGCGTAACTCTCGCTCCCGGCTGCGCAAGCGGATTCTGCTGGGCACCTATATTGTGCTTCTGATGCTGCCGATCTACTGGCTGCTCAATATGTCGCTGCAGACCAATAGCGAGATTCTGGGTTCGATGACCCTATGGCCGCAGAACCTGACGTTTGACAACTACATCGGCATCTTTACCGACTCCAGCTGGTACATGGGGTACGTCAACTCCATCCTGTATGTAGTGATGAACATGATCATCACCATGCTGGTGGCGCTACCTGCGGCTTATGCGTTCAGTCGCTACAAGTTCATCGGTGACAAGCACCTGTTCTTCTGGCTGCTGACTAACCTGATGGCGCCGCCGGCGGTCTTCCTGCTGCCCTACTTCCAGCTTTATTACTCGGTCGGGCTGTTTGACACCCATATCGCTGTGGCCCTGGCCCACTGCCTGTTCAATATTCCGCTGGCGATCTGGATTCTGGAAGGCTTCATGAGCAGCGTACCCAAGGAAATTGACGAAACGGCGTATATCGACGGCTACAGCTTTCCCAAGTTTTTCGTCAAGATCTTTATCCCCATGATCAGTTCGGGTATCGGCGTCGTCCTGTTCTTCCTGTTTATGTTCTCCTGGGTGGAGCTGCTGCTGGCCCGTACCCTGACGTCGACCGACGCTCAGCCTATCGGGATGATCATGACACGTACGTCAACGGCATCAGGGATTGACTGGGGCACGCTGGCCGCTGCCGGTATGCTGACCATCATCCCCGGTATCCTGGTGGTTTACTTCGTTCGCAACCATATCGCCAAGGGCTTTGCCCTGGGCCGCACCTAAGAGGAGGAAATCTCATGACTTGGATGGTATGGACCTTACCCACGGCTATTTTCTTTTCTTCGATTGCGGCCATGCTGGCTGGCATGACGATCTGGGAGCTGCGTTCTCCTACGGTCGAAAGAAAAGGCTTTTTACCGATTTCAACCACCCGGGGTGACCGCCTCTTTGTCAGCTTGCTGTCAGCGGCTTTTATTCACCTGGGGATTATCGGCTTTACGACATTGCCCCTTCTGGTGGCATCCGCCATTTCAGTTTTATGGCTGCTTATATTGATGCGCTGGGGCTAAGCCCTTCGGCCAACTGGCACTGCGCATCTGAAACAGCCTTAAGTTCAGGAAAGACCCAAGCGGCAAGGATGCCAAGTAGTTATTGAAAGTAGCGATAGAAAGTAGCGATAAAAAGCAGTACCAACGCCAGTCTTGCTAAAAGCCTGGTTGATAACTCCTCAACGTAAAACGAGGTCATCATGCAACACAATAATTTCAACAAGCACGTCAACATCAGCCCGTTCAAACTCACCACGCTGGCGGCGAGTCTGATGCTGGCTTCCGGTTCTCTCTCCGCTGACGACCACGATGCTCGTGCTATTGCGGAGCGCCTGGTTGACGAGCATTTCCAGAACTCGACCCTCACCCGCGAAGAGCAGATCGAGGAGCTGGTGTGGTTTGCTGAAGCCGCTGAGCCTTTCCGCGACATGGAGATTCAGACTGTCGCTGAAGGTCTGACCACCCACGTCTATGAAAGTGAAGTGTTAGCTGAGGCGTTCAGTGAACTTACCGGTATCAATATTACCCACAACATCATCGGCGAAGGTGATGTGGTTGATACCATGCAGAACCAGATGCAGTCGGGTAACAGCATCTATGATGGTTTCGTCAACGATACCGATGCCATCGGCACCCATATCCGCTATGGCACCACCATCAACCTGAGCAATGCCATGGAAAACGAGTGGGCGGACTACACCCTGCCAACGCTCGACCTGGATGACTTTATTGGCCTGCAATACGGTACTGGCCCGGATGGTAGCCTCTACCAGTTGCCTACCCAGCAGTTCGCCAACCTTTACTGGTTCCGCTATGACTGGTTCCAGCGTGAAGATTTCCAGGAACAGTTCCGTGAAATCTACGGTTACGACCTGGGTGTACCCACCAACTGGACGGCTTACGAAGATATCGCCGAGTTCTTCAGCGTCCACGTTGATGAAATCGATGGTACCAAGGTGTATGGCCACATGGACTATGGCCGCCGTGACCCGTCACTGGGCTGGCGCTTCCATGACTCCTGGCTCTCCATGGCTGGCATGGGTAGCCCGGGCGTACCATCAGGCAACCCGGTGGATGACTGGGGTATCCGCGTCAATGAAGATAGCCAACCGGTCGGCGCCAGCGTCAGCCGTGGCGGTGCCACCAACTCACCGGCGTCTGTGTTTGCCATGCAGAAAGCGGTTGACTGGCTGGGCGATTACGCGCCGCCGGAAGCTCAGGGCATGACCTTTGGTGAAGCAGGCCCGGTACCGTCGCAGGGTCATATTGCCCAGCAGATCTTCTGGTACACCGCCTTCACTGCGGATATGACCGAACCTTCCTTGCCGGTCACCGATGACGAGGGTAACCCGCTGTGGCGCATGGCGCCGTCTCCCACTGGCCCGTATTGGGAAGAAGGCATGAAAGTCGGCTATCAGGATGTGGGCGGCTGGACCTTCTTTGATTCCACGCCTGAAGACCGCCGTACTGCTGCCTGGCTGTTTGCACAGTTTACGGTTGCCAAGAGTACGTCTCTTGAAAAACTGATGGCTGGCCTGACGCCTATTCGTGAATCTGACATCTTCTCTGAGCAGATGACCGAAATGGCCCCCAAACTGGGTGGTCTGGTGGAATTCTACCGCAGCCCCAACGAATCCAACTGGACGCCAACGGGTACCAACGTACCTGACTATCCGCGTCTGGCACCGCTATGGTGGCAGAACCTGGCACCAGTCATGAGCGGTGATATGACGGCTCAGGAAGGTCTGGACAATCTGGCAGCCGATATGGATAACACCATGTTCCGTCTGGCACGTGCCAACGTCTTTGACACCTATGCACCGAACCTCAATGAAGAGCGCGATCCTGAGTACTGGCTGAATATGGAAGGCTCACCCAAGGCGAAACTCGACAACGAAATGCCACAGGGCGAGACCGTTCCCTATGACGAAATGATGGAAGCCTGGATGTCAGCCGGTACGCGCTGATTCCTGGATGGCGAACCCTGCGGGGTTCGCCAGTATGCCTTCGTACATTGAGGAAGATGAACTGACTTGAATTGCACTGCTGTTCAAGGCGAATTGTTAATGCCCAAAAGTCGCCTTTTCAGCCCTGATTTGCTCGCAAAAACACCATGCCCTCGTTGGGCAGAACAAACGAGGCTTCTTTATCTGTAATGGGTCACTTATGAAACTTCGCAATAGCAATCTTGATAAGCTGGCTAACGATGATTTCGACGTCCTGATTATCGGCGGCGGAATCAACGGTGCCTCAGCGGCGGCAGCGCTGGCGGGCAAAGGGGCCAGAGTAGGTCTGATTGACCGCGGCGATTTTGCTGGCAGTACCAGCATGCACTCCTCCAACTTGGTTTGGGGTGGCATCAAGTATATGGAGAGTAAGGATTTCGGCTTGGTGCGTAAATTATGCAAAAGCCGTAATCATCTGATCAAAAACTATCCTTCCACCGTGGAAGAGATCCGCTTTCTGACCACCATCAGCAAAGGGTTTCGCCATCACCCCAGCTACCTTTACGCGGGCACTTGGCTTTACTGGCTGATGGGCAATGCGTTTACCAAGATTCCCAAGCTGTTTACTCCCAAGGGAATCAAGAATTCTGAACCTATCGTTAATACCGAGAATGCCGTGGGTGGTTTTGAGTATTCCGATGCCATTTTGCACGACAATGATGCACGCTTTGTTTTCAACTTTATCCGGCATGCCATCGACTATGGCGCCAGCATTGCCAACTATGTGGAGTCCAACGGGGCGTCCTATGAAGATGGCCGCTGGGTAGTACAGGCGCGTAACGTGATTGACGGCTCAACCTTCCCGATCCGTGCCAAGGTACTGGTCAACGCGGCAGGCCCCTGGGTGGATCATCACAACAAGCTCACCGGCCAGCAGACCCAGCATCAGCACCTGTATTCCAAGGGTATCCACCTGATCGTACCCCAGCTGACGGACTCCAAGCGGGTACTGGCATTTTTTGCCAACGATGGCCGGCTGTTCTTCGTCATCCCCATGGGTAACCGTACCTGCATTGGTACGACCGATACGCATATGGAACAACCGGAAGTCGATGTCACTCAGGAAGATATCGATTTCGTGTTGGAGAATATCAATACGCGTCTAACACTGGAAAAACCCATTACTACGGCGGACATTATTTCTACCCGTTGCGGCGTTCGCCCGCTGGCCATCAAGTCAAGTAAAGGCAAAGACCGGGATTTCCAGCAGTTATCGCGTAAACATGTGGTGGACACCAATGCCGACAGCGCTCACATCAGCATTTTTGGCGGCAAGCTGACCGACTGTCTTAATGTGGGTGATGAAATTAGCGATGAAGTAAGCAAGCTCGGCATTGATATCCCCTTCCCGGACTATAAGTGGTACGGCGAACCTTCCGAGGACGTCAAGCGCGAGTTCATGCAGCAGGCCGAGCGTATGGGGCTTGACGAGATGACGCCTGAAACATCGTCTGAGCCGCTCAGCAAGCGCCTGTGGCGACGTTATGCGGCCCAGTCGCTGGATATGCTTGAGCAGATTCGCCAGGACCCACGTGAGGCCGAATTGCTGATTGAGGGCACCGAATATATCCGCTGCGAACTACGCCAGACGCACCGCAGTGAAATGGTCACCAAGCTTGACGACTTCCTGCGCAGACGTGCCAAGGTATCCCTGGTGGTTCCCCATGAAGAGCTGCGCCACTCTGAAGGATTGAAAGAAGCCTGCCACATGCTGTTCGGCGATCAGGCAGAAGAACGCTTCAATGAATATTTCGATAAAGTACCGGATACTGCGCGCTTTACTGAAAATAACCAGAATCGCGTTAGTGCTTGAGCCCTTTATAGCCGAGCGCCAGCGCTAAGGCCTAATAAAAAACCCCACCGGCATTTCACTGCCCGTGGGGTTTTATGTTGCGGATATGTTCAGATCAGTTTGATTTGACCCGTGCTACCGCATCCAGCCAGCCTTGATACAGATCTTCCCGGGTAGCTTCATCCATTTTGGGAGTAAAGCTCGACTCGCAGCGCCACAGCCCCTGAATTTCTTCCAGGTTGGCGTACCAGCCCAGGCGCAGCCCCGCCAGGTAGGCGACACCCAGCGCCGTGGTTTCCAACACCGCTGGGCGGTCGACTTCAACCCCTAGCATATCGGCAAGAAACTGCATTACCCAGCTGTTTTTGACCATGCCGCCATCAACCCGCAGCTTACCGGGCGTGGCCGCCATATCGTCGTTCATGCAGTGCTGAAGGTCACGGGTCTGATAGCAGACGGCCTGCAAGCCTGCCGCAACGATCTCGGCAATGCCGGTATCCCGGGTCAGGCCGAAGATGGCACCGCGCGCTTTAGGGTCCCAGTGAGGTGCGCCCAGGCCGGTAAAGGCAGGCACCAGATAAACGCTGTGACCGCTGCGGGTTTCCCGGGCCAGCGCCTCGGTTTCGGCTGCATCGGCAAACAGGTTGAGACCATCCCTGAGCCACTGTACGGTCGCTCCGGCCACAAAGATACTGCCTTCCATGGCATAGGTTGGTTTACCGTTCAAACGGTAGCCGATGGTCGTCAGCAGGCGGTTGCGTGATGTGGCGGGTTCATCACCCGTATTGACGATCATGAAACACCCGGTGCCATAGGTGCTCTTGCCCATACCGGGAGTAAAACAGGCTTGCCCGAACAAGGCGGCCTGCTGGTCACCGGCAACCCCGGCAATGGGTAGTTCCGCGCCCAACCACTCCTTGGCAATGCTGCCAAAATCGTCGCTGGAGTCTTTGACCTCTGGCAGCAGACTGGCAGGTATACGGAACAGCGCCAGCAGCGCTTCATCCCACTGTTGCTCATGAATATTGAACAGCGCCGTGCGCGAGGCGTTGGTCGCATCGGTGACGTGGTGCTGGCCGTTGGTCAGGCGCCAGATCAGAAAGCTGTCGACGGTACCAAACGCCAGCTCGCCGCGTTCTGCACGCTCACGGGCGCCGTCAACGTTATCCAGAATCCAGGCAATCTTGGTGGCGGAAAAATACGGATCAATCAACAGCCCGGTACTGGCTTGAACGGCCTCGGTATGCCCTTCATCGCGCAAGCTTTCACACAGCTGAGAGGTACGACGATCCTGCCAGACAATCGCATTATAAAGCGGCTTTCCGGTCTGGCGATCCCACACTATGGTGGTTTCACGCTGGTTGGTAATCCCGACCCCCGCAATGTCCTGAATATCAATACCCGTCTTGGCAATCACATCCCGACAGGTTGCAATGACGGTATCCCAGATATTTTCCGGGTTGTGTTCTATCCAGCCGTCGTTGGGAAAGTGCTGAGGAAATTCCTGCTGGGCAACGCTGACAACTTGACCCTGGCGGTCAAACAGAATAGCCCGTGAGCTGGTCGTGCCTTGATCGATAGCGAGTATGTAAGATGGCATGGAAAGTTTCGCTTTATTTTGTTGGTTTTCGTTTTACGACACTACAAGGCTACTTTACTGCCTCTAAAGGCTCAAGTACGAAAATATACCTGAGCAATATTATAGCCTGTCATTATGAATTTTAGTTAAGGACAACGTTAGATGTGTCTACAGGGTGCGTTGGTTATCAGCTTTGGCAATATGCAGGGCCACATCATGCTGGGTGAGCAGGCGCATGATTGCCTCAGGGGGATGACGATCGGTAAAGAGTGCATCCAGCTGAGCGATATTGCCCTGGCGAACCACGGGGTTACGATGAAACTTGGAATAGTCGGCGGCCAGGTAGACGCGTCGTGAATTGGCAATAATGGCCTGCGCCACTCTCACTTCCTGGTAGTCAAACTCCAGCAGTGAGCCATCCTCATCAATGCCGCTGATACCGATAATGCCGTAATCAACCTTGAACTGATTGATAAAGTCGATGGTGGCCTCGCCAATGATACCGCCATCTCGGGAGCGAACCTGGCCGCCAGCAACAATCACCGTAAAATCTTCCTTATGCTGCAGAATGGCTGCAACGCTCAGATTGTTGGTGATAATTTCCAGCCCATGATGATCAAGCAGCGCCTTGGCAATGATCTCGTTACTGGTGCCGATATTGATAAACAGCGAGGCATGGTCAGGGATGTGAGCAGCCAGGGTGCGGGCAATGCGTTCCTTTTCTTCAAGGTGCAGGGTTTTGCGCGTGCTGTAGGCGGTATTGACGGTGCTTGACTCTATGCCCGCCCCACCGTGAACCCGGCGGATACGACCTTCTTCGGCCAGAGTATTCAGATCACGCCGGATGGTTTGCGGCGTGACAGCAAAGTGTTCGGTCAGCTGTTCAATGCTGACGTAACCGTGCTGGCGCACCAGTTCTACGATCGCGTCTTGTCGGTAATGTTGGTTCATGGCCAGGCCCGTTGATAATTTTCGCTTTTAATGACTGCAAGCCTAGCAAAATTTTCATACATTTATAGCGGCCAACGCCAAAGTATCATAGGAATACCCACCAGCATGACCACCAGGGAAAGCGGTAAGCCCAGTTTCCAGTAGTCGCTGAACCGATAGCCTCCCGGCCCCAGCACCAGGGTATTGGACTGATGACCTATCGGGGTAAGAAACGCACAGGAAGCGCTGACAGCCACCACCATCAGAAACGGGTCGAGCGACACTTCAAACCCTCTTGCCAGGCTGGTGGCAATCGGTGCCATCAATAAAGCAGCAGCGGCGTTATTGATCACGTTGGAAAGCAGCATGCTAAGCAGAAAAAGCCCTACCAACGTCGCCGGTATGGGCCAACTGCTGCCCAGCTGGAGCAAACCGTCAGCGATCAGCGCTGCCCCACCGCTGGTTTCCAGTGCCTGCCCAACGGGAATCATGGCACCCAGCAGCACAATCACTGGGCCATCAATCGCCTGGTAGGCTTCTCGTAGAGGCAGAATACCAATCAGCAAGGAAACCAGTGCCGCCGTGCTTAACGCCACGGCCGCTGGTAACAGATCCAGCAGCATCGCAACAATCGCCAAGGCAAAGATAGTCACTGAAAGCAGCAGCTTGCGCGGCTGGCCAAGCTGAAGCTCACGGCTGGCTAATGGTAGACAACCGAGGGTCGCCAGGCTTTCATGCATTTCTTCTTCATCACCTTGTAGCAGCACCACGTCACCCGCCTGAAAACGAATATCCCGCAGACGCTGCTTGAGGCGTTCACCATCTCTGGCAACGGCCACCAGATGCATATCAAACTGATGATGCAACCTGAGCCGGCGAACGCTGCGATTAATCATTATTGAATCATTGCGTATGACAGCTTCTACCAGCTGCAAGCCTTCTGTGTCTACCTGTTTGTCAGCATCTTCCTCTTCGCTTTCATCTTCCTGGTCAGCACTGATGACACTTAGCCCCAGCTTGTCTTCCAGCTGCTTGAGTTCTTCTGGTCCAGCTTCCAACAGCAAAATGTCGCCTGGCTTAAGGGCCGCATAGAAGGCATTGCCCGTGCGCCGCTGCTCATCGCGTACCACAGCCAGAATAGGCAGAGACTCCTCAAGTTCATGGCGTAGCTGTTGCAAGGTCATGCCATTAGCCTTGGCATCTTCGTCTACTTTGAGTTCAACCAAATAATGAGCGGTATCAAACATTCCTTCTGTAGAAGCACTGCCAGCACGCTTGGGCGTTAGCCGCCAACCAATCAGGACAATAAACACAAGCCCAGCAAGCGCCACCACCGCCCCCACCGGAAAGAAGCTGAACATACTGAAGGCTTCACCGGTGACGCTGCCGCGATAACTGGAAATGATAATATTGGGAGGCGTTCCAATCAGGGTGGTCAGACCACCTAGCAGGGATCCAAAAGCCAGCGGCATCAACAACAGTGACGGCGAGGTATTATGCTCGCGAGCAAGACGCAGAGCGACAGGCAACAACAAGGCCAGCGCGCCCACGTTATTCATTATGCCGGAAAGCACCACCACGGTGCCGACCAGTACCGCCAACTGCAGTATCAGGCGCTCGCCCGCTTTAAGTACCTGTTCCGAAATGGCATCGACCACACCAGAACGTTCAAAACCACGACTCAACACCAGCACGGCGGCCACGGTAATCACCGCCGGGTGGCCAAAACCGCTAAACGCCTCATCCGCGGGTACCAGCCCTAACATCACCGAGCCCAGCAGAGCGGACAGCGCCACCAGGTCGTAGCGAAATCGCCCCCAGATAAATGCCAATAGCGTTAATCCCAACACGCCAAACACCAGGGTGCTGGGTGCTATCCCGTTGACACTTATTGTCGGTACACTGATATCCATGTGTAATCACTTTGCGAAAAAACAAACTTTAAACACAAAGCGGGCATCTGCGCAATGCAGATGCCCGCTGATCAGTGCTTTTAACGCCTGCCTATCAAGCCGAGTGAATCACGTGCTTGCCAAGCGTAAAAACAGAACTGGATTATACTTCAGTTTCTGCGGCGTCCTGTTGATTTTCAGTATCCTGCTCAGGCGTTGCTTTTGACTCATCTTCCGCGGCTTCGTCTTCAGCGGCCTCGTCCTGTGTGGTGTCTTCAACGGCGGCTTCGCTTTCAGCAGCCTCTTCCCCGGCAGCGGCCTCTTCGCCTGCAGATCCTTCTGCACTTACAGATGCATCGTCGCTGGCTTCTACTGGCATGTCAGTGGCTTCAGCATCCGTCGTATCATCGACTTCCGCCATACGCGATTCCAGAGAGTTTAGCTCTTCACGCCAATTGTTCAGCTGTGTCTCAAGGCGTTCCAGCTGCGATTCACGCTGGTCAATATTGTCATTGACCGACGTCAGCTCTTCACGACCGATCTCAAGCGCTACCTGCAGGTCGCCAAACTCGGTGCGCACCTCTTCAAGGCTGGCCTGCTCGTCTTCACGTTGCGCAGTCAAGCCTTCGATTTCTTCCTGCAGTGCATCACGCTCATTGGTCAGGGTATCGCGTTCCTCCACCAGGGCGTCACGCTCTTGCTGGGTGGCAGCAATTTCTTCCTGAAGGGCTTCCAGATGGGTATTGGCTTCTTCAATCTGACCATTAAGGCTCTCAAGGTCAGCTTCCGCCTGCTCGCGAGCCTCTACCGCAGAGGCACGTTCCTGCTCAGCCTGCTGGCGTGCTTCTTCGGCTTCCTGGCGGTCAGCTTGCGCTGCCTGAAGCGCTTCTTCAGCTTCCTGACGCGCCGCTTGTGCCTCGTCTCGCGCCTGTTCTACCTCGGCAAGCTCGCTGTTAAGTTCTTCCAGGCGGGCTTCATGGGTTTCAACTTCACCCGTCAGTGACTCAATTTGCTGCTCCAGAGATTCCCGCTGTTCATCCAGTGATGCCAACGTTTCCTCTGCTGCGCTGATTGCTGCTTGAGTTGATTCCAGTTCTGACTGCGTTGACGCCTGCTGCTCTTCAAGTGCGGCCATTTCTTCTTGCATGGCAGCCAGGTTCATCTCAGCTTCTTCAAGCTCGCTGAGCTGGGCACTCAGTTCCTGGCGTGACTGCTCAGCTTCGGCCAACTGGCCTTCTACCATATCAATGCGGTCTGCCCGGGAACCGGCGCTGGATTGAGCGATCACTGCCCAGATAACCGCAATCGCCGCAATACCGGCGATGCCTCTCACACGGTTATCCTGCATCAGGGTTTTCATATCAGGCTTGGAAGCGGAAGTTGAGCTGCTGCCTTCGGATGGTTTGTTCGTATCTGACATGGATGCTTCTCTCTCTCGAAAGCGCTGTTAATTATTGCCATTATGCATGACAGCGGACGGTGATTGGCAAACGAAAAAAGCGTTACCCTTACAGCATACACAGCTGTGTGCATCTGGCTAGTCACACAAGCAAGCTGAACGTTGAAATACCTTATGCTAAAGATGTGACAGCTCTGTTGACATTCTCATTAGCGTACCCAGTCGTGCCCGCTTTGCCAGGGTCAAACCAGTCAAGCTGAGCATTAAGCGCCACCACATCGCCAATCACAATCAAGGCAGGTGAACTGATTTCACCGCTGTAAAAGCCAGGCGGTAGCGAAGTCAGGGTTCCAATATGAACCTGCTGGTGGCGGGTAGTTCCCTGAGCGATCAAGGCCATTGGCGTATCTGCCGACAAACCATGAGCCATCAGTGAAGAGCAGATGTGCAGCAGATTCCCGAGCCCCATATAGAAAACCAGGGTCTGGCCTGGCTGTGCCAGGCAAGGCCAATCCATTTCGCCCCCTGCTTAAGGTGGCCGGTCACAAAACGCACAGACTGGGCATAATCGCGGTGGGTTAACGGGATGCCAGCATAAGCAGCACAACCGGAGGCAGCTGTGATGCCTGGAATCACTTCAACGCTGACATTGTTGGTTACCAGGGTTTCCATTTCTTCTCCGCCACGCCCAAAAATAAACGGGTCTCCCCCTTTTAGGCGAACCACCGTGCGGCCAGCCTGGGCCCAATCCACCAATGCCTGATTGATATCCTGCTGTGCTACGCTGTGGTTAGAGCAGGCTTTACCGACATAGTATTTTTGCGCGCTCGCTGGGATAAGCGCCAAGATTTCTTCGCTGACCAGACGGTCATAAAGGACAACGTCGGCGGCGATGATCCGTCGATAGGCTTTCAAAGTGAGCAGTTCGGGGTCACCCGGGCCTGCGCCCACAAGGCTGACGCTTCCCGGACGCTGCACAGGAATGCGGTCTAGAAAGGTAGCGTCCACAACAGTACGATCAGGAAACAACAGCCGATACCTCACAAACAAAAAAACGTTAGGGATAACGGTAGCCAATATTTTAAAGAATAAAAAAGAATATATAATAAGATTTATATTCAATTAAAGAATATAAGAAGCCAACTAACGCGAGGAGGCACATCATGGCCGACCATGAAACATCACCCAGCCAGGCGGCAGAACCCATGACGCTGGAAGCTTGCATGAAAGAGGCAGAAGCGCTTCCAGAGTGGCAGATTATCGACCGCGATGGCATCATGAAGCTGACACGCCGCTTTACCTTTAGCGACTTTGCCCAAGCGCTGGCATTCACCCAGCGGGTGGGGGATCTGGCCGAACAGGCCAACCATCATCCCAAAATCACCACTCAGTGGGGCGAAGCAAGGGTAACCTGGTGGTCCCACGATAAAGGTGGCCTGTGTCATGACGATTTCACTCTTGCCGCCAGAACTGACGAGGTAGCCAAATAAATGTTTGAGCATATTGAGCGAGTCCCTGGAGATGCCATTCTCGGGCTGATCGAAGCTTTCAAGAAAGATACCAACCCCCAGAAGGTCGACCTTGGCGTCGGGGTTTATCGCGATGAAAACGGCACTACGCCGGTAATGCGCGCTGTCAAGGAAGCGGAAGCTCGCCTGCTCAAGAATGAAACCACCAAGACCTACATTGGTTCCCACGGTGCGCCTGAGTATGGCAAGGCCGTTCTGCCCATGGTGCTGGGCGCCAGTTCACCAGTACTGGAAGCCAATCGTGCCAGCGCCACCCAGTCACCCGGCGGCACCGGTGCCTTGCGCCTGGCGGCAGACTTCATTGCTGCTCAGCTGCCGGATAAAGGTATCTGGGTCAGCGACCCTACCTGGCCGAACCATCTGGGCATTTTCTCGGCAGCCGGCATAAAGCTGCAGAAATACCCCTATGTAGACGCTGATAACCGTCTCGACTTTGATGGCATGCTGGCAGCCATCAAGCAGATTCCACAAGGCGATGTTGTTGTGCTGCATGCCTGCTGCCACAACCCGACCGGCTTTGACCTTTCCCAGCAGCAGTGGCAAACCGTGCTGGACGTCGTTCGCGAGCGCCAGTTGCTACCGCTGATTGATTTTGCCTACCAGGGATTTGGTGCGGGGCTTGACGAAGATGCCTACGGCGTTCGCCTGATGGCGGAACAGCTGGATGAAGTCATCATTACCAGCTCATGTTCCAAGAACTTTGGTATCTATTGCGAGCGTACCGGCTGCCTGATCATGGTCGCCAAGGATGCTGAACAGATGGAGAACGTGCGCTCCCAGGTGGCCATCGTTGCCCGTGAGAACTACTCCAACCCGCCGGCCCATGGCGGTTCGATTGTCAGTGAAATCCTTCACGACCCAGAACTGACTGCCATGTGGCGCGAAGAGCTGACTGAAATGCGCGACCGCATCAATACCCTGCGGCGCGATTTCGTCGAGGCCCTCAAGCCTTATGGGCTGGCTGAGAAATATGCCTGCGTTGCTGAACAGCAGGGCATGTTCTCGTACACTGGGTTGACCCCAGAACAGGTTGACCGCCTGCGCGATGAATTCGGTATCTATATGGTGCGCTCTGGTCGCGCCAATGTGGCTGGATTCTCCCATGCAAACCTGCCCTACCTTGCCAAGGCGATTGCGGCTGTTAACGACTAGACGCCAACATTGAGCCTGAAAGCGCCCAGGGGGAGACTCCTGGGCGTTTTTTTGCGTAGAATCACCGCCTTTGCAATCCTCCAGACAGCGAGACTGACGATGGCAGTAAACACGTCCTACCCTTGGTATAAAAAGAAGATACGGACGCCTTCTTTGCACTTTTTCAGAACAATATCGCCAACTTTGTGATTATTGCCATCACCATGCTTGGGATGGGTTTTCCCGCTGACATTGTCTATGGGCAGGTGCTGCCCGGAGCAGCGGTTGCCGTCATGGCGGGCAACTTCTACTATGCCTGGAGCGCATCGCGGCTGGCACGCAAGGAAAACCGCAACGATGTCACCGCCCTCTCCTACGGCATTTCCACCCCCGTGATGTTTGTATTTCTGTTTGGCGTGCTCTTGCCTGCCAAACAGTTGACCGGCGATGCGGAAATGGCCTGGAAGATTGCCGTTGCTGCCTGCTTTATCAGCGGTGCCATTGAGACATCCATCAGCTTTATTGGCCGCTGGGTGCAGTACCACCTTCCCCGCGCCGCCATGCTGGGTGCAGTGGCAGGCGTGGCGCTGACCTTTATCGCCGGTGAGATGCTGTTCAAGACCCTGGAAATGCCGATTATCGGCCTGGTTGTGCTAACCCTGATTATTGTTGGCCTGGTGGCACGGGTCAGCATGCCTTTCCGCATCCCGACCTCCCTGTTTGCGATTATTGTCGGCACCCTGATGGCCTACCTGATTGGCGATGCAGGAAGTGAGCGTTTCAGCGATGCCTTCACTCATCTGGGCTTTTACCCGCTAGTACCGGGACTGGACTGGTATGAAGGGCTAGGGCTGCTGTTTACCAGCATGCTGGCGGTATTGACCGTGGTGCTACCCATCACTCTTTACAACGCCATCGAAACCATCAACAACGTAGAAGCCATGGAAGCCGCGGGCGATGGCTATGATGTCAGGGAGTGCCAGGCTGTGGATGGTGCCGGTACCATGCTGGGCGCCCTGTTTGGCGGGGTCTTTCCGACCACGGTGTATATTGCCACCGTGGGTGCCAAGTGGATGGGCGCCGGACGCGGTTACAGCCTGTTAAACGGCGCTGTTTACGCCATCGCCACCATGTTTGGCCTGATTGCAGCGCTGGCAGCGATCATTCCGGTTTCCGTAGTGGCGCCTATTCTGGTATTTGTCGGCATTTCGATGATTGCCACGGCCTTCCAGGCCAACGACACGCGTTACTATCCCGCCGTTGCCCTGGCCATGCTGCCCTACTTTGCCAACTACGTGATGACCCGCTTTAACCGTGGCGCGGAGGAGGTGGTCAGTGACATCTCCAACGCCATTGTACTGATGGGCCAGGGCGCCATGTTCATGGCGATTTTCCTGGGTGCCATTACCGTCTCAGTGATCGACCATCAGTTCCGGCGCGCCGCCGCCTTCGCGCTGACGGCGGCGGGCTTCTCTTTTGTCGGCCTGATGCATGCGCCCAAGCTGACTCTGAATGCTGCCCCGGATTTTGTGATTGGCTATCTGGTCATGGCGGCCATGCTGGTCTATTTCAGTGGCAGCAACGCCGCAGCCTGTAAAGCCCTTGGACTATCGATCACCCCGGTGAGCGCGCCTCGCCGGGGTGATCTTCTTCTGGCAGATCCTTGCCGGGTTTACGCTTGGGGCTGGAAAGAATACTGACCAGCACCCGCCAGGCGACCAAACCGGCCAACACATTCCCCACGGCGGCTCCCATGGCAATGCCCAACCAACCGCCTAGCACCGAGCCTAGCCAGATGCATGGCAGGTAGCAGATAAATAACCGCGCGGCTGACAGCAGCATGGAACGTAAAGGCCAGCCCAGCGCATTGCCCGCTGACACCACCAGCATGCAGATACCCAGAGCCGCATAGCTGGGTAACAGAAAACGGATCAACAGGATCAGGGCATCCTGTACCGCTTTTTCGCTGGTCAGGGCGGCGGCTACCCAAGGCGCCAACAATGCCAGCGCAATGCCCAAACCAAGTTGCCAGACCAGCGCCACTTTGAGGGCCAGCCGCATCAAGCGATGTATCTGCCCCCAATCACCGGCCCCGTAACAGCGCCCGAGCCAGGGCGGTAACGACATCGTCATGGCCAGAATCACCATCAGTGAGACCGTTTCCAGACGGCTTGCCAATCCCCAGGCCGCCACATGGGTTTCGCCCATGGACGCCACCACCGTAATCGCCAGCATGGCAGCCAAGGGGGCATTAACTGGCCAATCATCGCCGGCCCGGCTATCTGCATGAAGGGCCGCGATGAAACTAAAGCCTCTTTATAAAGCCCCGTCATCTCCAGCCATTGGCGCAGGATCAGCCGTCGGCCAGTAATCACCAGGCCAGTAGAGAAAGCAAGGGTTGTCGCCCAAGCAGCCCCGGGCAGGCCCAGGCCTTCCCAGGGGCCAACCCCGAAAATCAGCAAAGGGTCCAGCGCCAGATTGACGGCACTGCTGAGTACCATCATCTTACCAGGCAGTTGGGTGTCGCCGTGGGCGCGAAAAACGCTGTATACGAAATACAACAGCGCGCCCAGCCAGGCGGCAAGCAGCTGCGGCCACCAATAACGGTTGATGTAGCTCAGGGTCGTCTCATCGGCGCCTAGCTGGGTGAAAATAACGTTCTGAAATATCCCCAGCAACAGCGCCAGCAGGGCAATCACGCCGCTTCCCATCATCAATACCATGCTACCAAGGCGTTTGGCACGCTCGTTTTCACCCGCGCCGATTGTCCGCGAAATCAGTGCGGCAATCGCAATCCCCATCCCGACCTGAACACCAATAATCAGAAAGGATAGCGGGAAGGTAAAGGATTGTGCGGCCAAGGGCGCTGTGCCCAGGCGGGCAATAAAGGCACTATCAACCAGCTGGAAGCCCAGCAGCGCCAGCACCCCAATCGCCATTGGCCAGGTTTGCTGCCATAGGGTTTTACCTAAGCCATGCTGCAATGCGATCTTGATGGCACAACCTCCAGACCTTGATGGATAAAGCCACAAAAGCCACCCCAGTCTTTGACTGAGGTGGCTATCATTATGGCATCTTAAAACATGCTAAAGAGATTACTGACGAACACCTTCAAACGTCACGTAAAGTTCCAGGGTATGCATGGCCTCCGGAAAGCTGCTCATATCAATACCGTAATCAGCCAGGGTTAATTCAGTGCTGCCTTCAAAACCAGCGCGATAGTTACCCCAGGGGTCTTCGCCCTCACCCATCAGGGTCACCGGCATTTCAAAGTTCTGGGTTTCACCGCGCAGAGTCAACTCACCCGTTAGTACGCCAGAGTTTTCATCCGTTGGCTCAAAACCGGTTGATGTGAAGGTTGCCGTTGGATATTCACTGGCGTCGAGGAAGTCTTCACTGAGAATATGACGATCACGTTCAGCATGATTGGAATTCAGACTGTTAACCTGTACTTCCATATCAATTGAAGATGCTTCCAAGTCTTCCGGATCATAAAAGAATTCGCCATCAAAGTTTTCAAAGCTACCCAGAATATATGAAAACCCCAGATGATTGATCTTGAACTGGATAAACGCATGCTGACCTTCAATATCAACAGCATAAGTATCCGCCTGGGCCTGACTAAGCGGTACCAGACTAACAGCGGCAATAGCAGCAGCAATGGCAGTTTTATTCAACATAATAAACTTCCTTTCGCAGATTTATAGAATCGTTATTTAAACAAGGGTTATTTATCGCGCAATGAATAACGCGGGTCGAGCATACGTTTCAAGGTCGCTTGACGATCAACCCAATGGTGCTTGAGAGCGGCCAGCATATGGCCTGAGGCCAAAATGATCAGCGCCAGAGCGCTGTACCAGTGAATATCTCCCGCTAAGCTCGCCTGGTTGGGTAAATCATGCAGGGTGGCGGGAAGATCAAACCAGCCAAAGACATCAATCGGGCTGCCTTTCGCCGTTGACATTAAATAGCCACTAACAAACACCGTCAGTAACAGCACGTAAAGCAGTAAATGGCCTGCATGGGCAGCAATGTTTTCCCAGCGTTTACCCTCGGCAACAGGTGTTGGTTGAACAAGACGCCAAAAGATTCTGAATAGAATAAAACCTAATAGCAGAACACCCAGCGAACGGTGAATCCAGGGGGCCTGATTATACCATGGGTCATAATACCCGAGCTCCGTCATCCACCAGCCCAATATAAAAAGGCCAATAATCACAACGGCACTCACCCAGTGCATAAAAATGGCGATAAGACCCCAGCCCGCCTGACTGTTTTTCAACATAATGTTGCCCTTATTCAATGTCATAGTGCTGCCGAAATCCAACATGCCTGAAAATATAAACGTGCAACCACAAGACTGAATTAGCTGACTCAACAACATGCGAAGCTATGATAGCGTTTAAAAAAGAATTTAACTGCTGAAAAAAGCTGAACACTTCATTCGGAAAAAATACCGCTCACAAAACAATATGGCAGAAATAACAACCGGGCAGTGGCGCCCGGTTGTTGTGCCTTTGCAGACGTCGTGTGATTAACCAGCCAAGGCATCCAGGCCACGGGCCAGATCACGTTGAATATCATCCAGGTGCTCAAGCCCGACCGCAACGCGAATAAGCCCCGAAGTAATGCCGACGGCCTCCCGCTGTGCCTCGGAAAGGCGACCATGGGTAGTGGTAGCAGGATGAGTGATGGTGGTTTTGACATCGCCGAGGTTACCGGTAATCGACAGCATTCGGGTCGCATCAATCACCTGCCAGGCACCCTGCTGACCATTGATGACTTCAAAGCCCAAAACGGCCCCAAAGCCCTTTTGCTGTCGGCGTGCCAGTGCATGTTGAGGATGATCCTCAAGGCCACTGTAGTAAACACGGCTGACGGCCGGATGCTGTTGCAGCCACCTGGCAAGGCTTAACGCCTGTTCGCAGTGCGCTTTCATGCGCAGCGACAGGGTTTCCAACCCCTTGGTAAACACCCAGGCATTAAAGGGGCTCATGCAAGGTCCACAGGTGCGCACCACACCGAATACCTCTTCCAACAGCGCATGGCTACCCACTACAGCACCGCCCACGGCACGCCCCTGGCCATCAAGATACTTGGTGGCCGAATGGATGATCAGATCGGCTCCCAGCGCCAAAGGCTGCTGTAACGCTGGTGTCAGAAAGCAGTTATCAATTGCCAACAAAACGCCATGCCGCCTGGCCAGTGCCGCCAGGGCAGGCACATCAGCAATTTCAGACAGCGGATTGGATGGCGTTTCGGCAAACAACATTTTGGTCGCTGGGGTGATAGCATCCTCCCAGGCCTTCAGGTCTGAAAGTTCTACGTAACGGGTGACAATCCCGAACTTGCCGAGATACTTATCAAACAGGCTGACCGTTGAACCAAACAGCGAGCGCGAAGCAACAATTTCATCCCCGGCATTCAGTAGTGCCATGGCCGTCGCAAGAATTGCCGACATGCCAGAACTGGTCGCCACACAGCGCTCACCGCCTTCCATTGCCGCCAGGCGTTGCTCAAAGGTGCGCACTGTTGGGTTGGTAAAACGTGAGTAGACGTTACCGACTTCTTCCCCGCTGAACTTGCGTGCCGCCTCAGCGGCACTGGAGTATACAAAGCTTGAGGTGGGAAAGATGGGCTCGGAATGCTCCTGCTCAGCCGTGCGATCATGGCCAGCACGCACTGCCAGGGTTTCAAGCGACATACCCTCTAGCGACGCCTCATCCAACGACTGAGACCACTCTTCATCTTGCCCAGTTTTTTTGAATAGGGTCTTTATGCTTAGTAAGCCCATCATGCATAGGAAGCTCCTCTTGCTCGGCCATCAGTCATCCAGATCGTCATCCTGGTTATGCATATCCACCAGGGCATGATCACCGGCACTATGATCTTTGGCGGAATCACTGCGACTTTCCTCAAGCGCTTGCAGATAAGCGCTATCGATATCGCCGGTCACATAGTTGCCATCAAACACCGAGCAATCAAATCCGTCAAAAGCCGGATTAACCTCACGACAGGCTTCTTTCAGGTCTTCAAGGTCCTGATAGAACATGCGATCAGCACCGATCAGCTCCCCAACTTCCTCTTCACTGCGGCCATGGGCGATCAACTCTGACGCCGCAGGCATATCAATGCCGTACACGTTCGGGTAGCGTACCGGCGGTGCCGCCGAGGCAAAATAGACGTTGCGCGCCCCAGCATCCCGGGCCATCTGGATAATCTGCTTACAGGTCGTACCGCGCACGATGGAGTCATCGACCAACAGGACATTCTTGTCCTTGAACTCCACATCAATGGCGTTCAGCTTCTGGCGCACGGATTTCTTGCGCTGGGTCTGCCCCGGCATGATAAAGGTGCGGCCAATATAGCGGTTCTTCATGAAGCCTTCACGGTAGGTCACGCCCAGATGCTGGGCCATTTCCAGTGCTGAAGTGCGTGACGTATCGGGAATCGGGATGACCACATCGATATCGTGATCAGGCCATTCACTCAACACCCGATCGCCCAGCTTGCGGCCCATCTGCATGCGGGTGCCATAGACGTAGGCACCGTCCAGGATCGAGTCAGGGCGCGCCAGATAGACGTGCTCAAAAATGCATGAACGCAAGACCGGACGATCAGCACATACCTGAGTGTGTATCTTGCCTTGCATATCGACAAAAATCGCTTCGCCGGGCGCCAGATCCCGCACCAGCTCAAAACCACCCACGTCAAGCGCCACTGATTCAGAGGCAATCATCACTTCCTGCTGGCCCTCTACCTGACGAGTGCCAAATACCACCGGACGAATGCCAAAGGGATCGCGAAAGGCCACCATACCAAAGCCATTGATGATGGCGACTGCCGCGTAGCCGCCCTTGCAGCGACGATGCACACGACGCACTGAGTCAAAAATGTCTTCCGCTTCCAGATGCAATCCCTGCTTGCCCAGTTCATGAGCAAACACGTTGAGCAACACTTCTGAATCGGAACTGGTATTGATATGACGCAGATCGGTCGAGAACAGCTCCTGCTTCAGCTGGTCTGAATTGGTGAGATTACCATTGTGCGCCAGGGCAATGCCGTAGGGCGAGTTCACATAAAAAGGCTGTGATTCTGCCTCACTGGACGAGCCAGCTGTCGGGTAGCGAACGTGGCCAATACCCAGGTTACCCTTCAAGCGAGCCATATGGCGGGTATGGAACACATCGCGCACCAAGCCGTTGCTCTTGCGCAGTAGAAAGCGTCCTTCGCTCCAGGTCATCATGCCCGCAGCGTCCTGGCCTCGGTGCTGAAGTACGGTCAAGGCATCATAAATCGCCTGATTCACCGTTTGCTTGGCCAGAAGGCCCACTATACCGCACATACTCTATACCTCACTCGATACGATAACACAGGTAACCAGAAGCACTGAGATTCGGCACCCTAGCTATACAGACAATGGCAATCAGCCGGTTGTTAACGCTTACTCGCTTGCTATCAGCCGCTTATCCAGCATTGCGCTGAGGTAGCTGGGGCAGAGGAATATCCTTTAATGAATCTGGCGCCTGTGGCAGACGGCCTTCCCACTGGTCGAGCTGACTCAATGCCCACTCGCGCAGCTGCTCAAATGTCGGCCTCAAGGTGGCTTCCTGCCAGGCCTCAAGTTCGACCAGTGGGGTCAGGGTAATCATCACCGTCACCACCACCAGAATCGCCGCGCCACGGGCAGCACCGAAGGCAGCCCCTGCCAACCGATTCAAGAACCCCATGCCGACCCAGACAATGGCGGCATGCACAAGGCGGATGACAATACCACACAGCAAAATTACTGCAAAAATCACCAGCACAAAGGCCAGCACCAAACGTGCATCGGCGTTGTCGATAAACTCCGCCAGCAAATCGGCTACCGGCTCCGCCAACACCCTTGCAACCAAAAGGGCAACCACCCAGGCCGCCAGACCCAGGGCTTCGCGTATCAGGCCACGTGCAAACCCCGCCAGCGTGGAAAGCGCCAGCACGGCCAGAAACAACGCATCAATCCAGGTTAACGCCATAAATTAGTCTCTCACCCGCACCAGCAGGCCCTGATAATTGACCCGCTCTTTTACCAGGGCCATGGCGCGCTCACCCTGTGCGGAAGTTTCAAAAGGCCCCACCAGAACCGCCGTCAGCTCTTCGTTGCGTTCACGGGTAAAAACGCTGAACCCCTGCTCTTCCAGTTCGGTTCTCAAACGCTCAACGTTTTCAGGGTTGCCAAAACTACCGATCTGCACCCCCATTCGCCTTCAGCGTTGGCTGCGGGCATGGCATCGTTACTGCTGGTTTCACCAGCGTCTTCTGAACGGCTGGGTGATACAGTATTCAAAGGCTCAGGGCTTGAGATATCGTCTGGTGCTTCCACGGCAACTGATGAAACAGGCGCTGGCTCATTGGCCAGCTGAATACTTTCTGGCTGCTCAGGGGCCACCACTTCACGGCGCGGCACATCGATTGGCCGCTCTATAGTGAAAGAAGGCTGCTGGCGATCTGCCCTGGGTTCAGGCTCGCTCATTAACCAGGGCAGTAGAATAATGGCCAGAGCCACTAGAATGACCGCACCGCTGATGCGTTCTGTTTTGCCGTATTTCATGTCTTTCTCCCTCCTCTCAGCATGCGCCTGCGATGTGGTCACACCGGCTTAGCGCACGTCGCCTGTGGCAGATCAATTGCCAACAGTTCCCCTACGGTAAAAAAGCCAGTGGCAAGTACGCGATCTTCGGGCATCAGCTTGCCTTTCAATCCTTCAGCCCCAAGCACTGGCGTTGCAGCACACCCATGCACAAAACCGCCCTGGCGTTCAATTTCTACTGCCAGTGATTGTGCCGAACGCCCTCTTGGCCCCGACAAGCCAACACAAATCCAATCGGTCACCACTGGGATCAAATGCGCCACAACGCCTTCGATATCTTTGTCATCCAGCATGCCAATCACACACCAGAGCCTGCCGTTTGCCTGCGCCCCAAGGCGTTTTGCCAGGTAGGCTGCCGCATGCGGATTGTGCCCGACGTCCAGGCACCATTGGCCTATCCATTGCATTCGCCCGGAAAGCACAACCTTGCCCAGCGCTTGCCGGGTTGTCTCAGCGTTGAGATCACAGCCTGCCAGCATCAGCGCCTGTAGCGCCGTGGCGGCGTTATCCAGCGGTAACCCAGGGTCAGGCAAGTTATACAGGGTTAACCGCTGGCCATCAGGGTTCTCGCCCTGCCACTGCCAAAGTTCGCTTTCAACCGACGAACGCTCAAAGGTAGAACCCAATTCGTACAAAGGGGCACCCAGCTTGCGGGCGGTGTCTGCCACGCTGCCGGGCAGGCATTGGCTCCCCAACACTGCTGGTCGGCCAGAACGGAAGACACCTGCCTTCTCGCGCCCTATCTGGGCCAGATCAGTTCCCAGAAAGTTGGCGTGATCCAGGGCAATGGTGGTGACGATGGCGACATCAGCATCAATGATATTGACCGCATCCAGGCGCCCACCCAGCCCGACTTCGAGAAAGACGATATCCAGCCTGGCCTGGGCCAGACACCAGAGCGCACACAGGGTGCCGGCCTCAAAATACGTCAGGCTGATTTCAGGCGAGCGGCAGCGCGCTGCTTCAACCTGTTCAAAACCGGCCACCAGCTGCTCATCGCTGGCTTCGTTACCCAGTAGCGTCACCCTTTCGTTGTAGCGTACCAGGTGAGGTGAGGTATAAGTGCCCACTCGCATGCCGTGGGCGGCGGCGACAGCTGTCATCATGGCAAGCGTTGACCCCTTGCCGTTAGTACCAGCGACGGTAACTACTCTGGGGGCAATCGGATGGTCGAGCAACTGCATACGCCGAGCGACATCCGCTACCCTCTCCAACCCCATATCAATGCCGACAGGGTGAAGTTGCTCAAGATAGTCGAGCCATGCGGCAAGCGACCTAGCCATGACGGGGGTGTCATCCCCATGGCCAGAGGAGTTGGACGCTGCCCCTTGCTCAGGCGCTGAATCCTGAGCGACCGGCTTGGCCCCCTCCTCTGGCGAAGCTGGCTCAGCAGCAACAGACGCTTCATCCACAACAGGTTCGCTAATATCAGCCGCCGCCAATGGCTCTTCAGCCGGCACCTCGCTCAAGGCTTGATGATGGGTCAGCTTGCGCAGAATGCCGCCCAGGCGCTCACGCATCGCATGGCGATGCACGATCATGTCGACGGTGCCATGCTCAAGCAGGAACTCGCTGCGCTGGAAGCCCTCAGGCAGGGTCTCACGCACGGTCTGTTCAATCACCCTGGGGCCAGCAAAGCCGATCAGGGCATTCGGTTCGGCGACATTCAGATCACCAAGCATCGCCAATGACGCTGAAACACCCCCGAACACCGGATCAGTCAGCACCGAAATATACGGCACCCCTGCCTGCTTGAGTTTTTCCAGTGCCGCTGAGGTCTTGGCCATCTGCATCAGAGAGAACAGCGCTTCCTGCATGCGCGCGCCGCCCGAGGCAGAAAAGCACACCAAAGGAATCTGCTCTTTCAGCGCCAGGCTTGCCGCGCGCACAAACTTCTCGCCAACCACCGCGCCCATGGAGCCGCCCATAAAGGTGAACTCAAAGGCAACGGCAACAATCGGCAGGCCATCCAGCTGACCCTTGAAGGCCACCAGGGCGTCATTTTCACCGGTTTCCTTCTGTGCCGCGGTCAGACGATCCTTGTATTTCTTAGAATCACGGAACTTGAGGCGGTCATTAGGCGCGATGTCCTTGGCGACTTCTTCACGGCCTTCCTTGTCCAGAAACCAATCAAGGCGCTTGCGCGCGGTCAGGCGCAGATGGTGGTCGCACTTGGGGCAGACGCTCTGATGCTTATCCAGTTCAGGAAGATAGAGCACTCCCTCGCATTTCGGACACTTACGCCACAGGCCGTCTGGCACGCTGGCGCGGCGGTCTTTGCGCTGTATACGCCCCATGGAGGGAACAATCTTATCTAGCCAGCTCATATCAAAAAGGCTTCCATTATACGTCAATGCCCGGCATGGCCAGGCGCTGATAGGTTGTCAGACGTTAATACCCGGTGATTGACAACATGGATACACCCACGCGGGTAAAACAACGTAACGCCTGTGATTAAATGTCAACTGCAACAATCTACCTAGCCATTCATCAACTAGGCATCCATGGCCGTGCGCATCTCGTTGAGCACGGTTTTAAGCTGCCCGGCGATGGTTTCAGGGGCATCGGCACTGGCGGCTATGCGTGATACCAGCGCGCTGCCCACTATCACGCCATCCGCTACCTTGGACACCTCTGCGGCAGTCACGCCATCGCGAATGCCGAACCCGACGCATAGCGGCAGATCGGTCATTTCACGCAGCGGCGCCAGATGCTCCGCCACATCGTCTGCATTCAGAGTGGCGGCTCCAGTCACCCCTTTCAGGGAGACGTAATAGAGGTAACCTTCACCGTGGGCGCATATTGTAGCGGCACGCTCATGGGAGGTGGTAGGGGCTACCAGAAAGATGGCGTCCAGCTGATGCGATTTAAGCAGCGGGCCGATTTCTTCCGCTTCTTCAGGCGGCATATCCACAATCAGCACCCCGTCTACCCCGGCGCGGGCAGCCTGGTCAGCAAAGGCCTGATAGCCGATACGTTCGATCGGGTTCAGGTACCCCATCAGCACGATAGGCGTTGTGGTATCGGTCTGGCGGAAGGTGGTGATCATGTCAAACAGATCCACCAGACGGGTGCCTTGCTTGAGCGCCCGCTCGCAGGCTTTCTGGATCACTGGCCCATCGGCCATGGGGTCGGAAAAGGGTACACCCAGCTCGATGATGTCAGCACCGGCTTCTACCAGGGCATGCATAAAGCCGACGGTATGCTCAGGCGCCGGGTCACCGGCGGTGATATAAGGGATCAGGGCCTTGCGGCCCTGCTGCTGAAGGTCACTGAAACGTTGTTTGATGCGGCTCATTACTATCCCTTAAATTTCGATACCGTCGAGCTTGGCGACCGTCATGATGTCTTTATCGCCACGGCCTGAAAGATTCACCACAATATGTTGATCAGTGCGCATGGTGGGTGCCAACACCTTGGCATGCGCCAGGGCGTGCGCGGTTTCCAACGCAGGCATGATGCCTTCCATCCGCGTCAGCTCACGGAAGGCTTCCAGCACCGCATCATCGTTGGCGGCAACATAGTTGACCCGCCCGACGTCTTTCCACAGCGCATGTTCCGGGCCGACACCTGGGTAGTCCAGGCCAGCAGAAATCGAGTGGGTATCCGACACCTGACCCGCCTCGTCCGACATCAGGTAGGTACGGTTACCATGCAGGACACCGCGCGGCGCATTGGATGACAAAGGTGCGGCGTGACGACCGGTTTCAACTCCGTCACCACCGGCTTCCACGCCGTACATGGCCACTTCTTCGTCTTCCACGAACGGATAGAAAAGCCCCAAGGCGTTGGAGCCGCCGCCCACACAGGCAATCAGGGCGTCCGGCAGGCGGCCAATCTGTTCCATTGACTGGATACGCGCTTCACGCCCCACCACGCTGTTGAAGTCACGCACCAGCTGCGGATAAGGATGCGGACCTGCCACCGTGCCAATGATATAGAAGGTGTTATCGACGTTGGTAACCCAGTCGCGCAGGGCTTCATTCATGGCATCCTTGAGCGTGCGCGTGCCGGATTCGACCGGAATAACCCGCGCGCCAAGCAGACGCATACGGTAAACATTCAACTTCTGACGCTGCACATCGGCCGCGCCCATGTAGACATCGCACTCCAGCCCCAGGCGGGCGGCGACCGTTGCCGTTGCGACCCCGTGCTGGCCGGCACCGGTTTCCGCAATGACCCTGGGTTTGCCAGTCTTCTTGGCGAGCAGTGCCTGGCCGATGGTGTTGTTTACCTTATGGGCGCCGGTGTGGTTCAGGTCTTCACGCTTTAGCCAGATCTGGGCACCGCCGAGTTTTTGCGACCAGCGCTCGGCATGATAAAGCGGCGAGGGGCGGCCAACAAAATAGGCAAGATCACGATCAAATTCTGCCTGAAAGGCAGGATCATTGCGCATGCTGGCATAGGTGTTTTCCAGGTCTTCCAGCGCGAAACTCAGCGTCTCCGACACAAAACGCCCACCGTAAGGACCAAAATGGCCACGGGCATCCGGCATTTGCGTCAGGTCGCTGAACCTGGTCTTGGTACCAGCCTGGGAAGCGGTGTTGGAGACGGTTGCAGAGACAGTCACAAGGATACCTCTCAAGATTGCCCGAACGGGCAAAAGTAGATGAAATATATACTATCTGGCAGTCAGGACGGCGTTTGGTTCGCCGTTTGCACGGCATCCACAAAGGCTTGCATTCTGGTGACATCCTTGATGCCTGGGGCACTTTCAATTCCACCCGAAACATCAAGCGCATAGGGAGCCACCCGATGAACCGCATAGCCTGCATTATCTGCCACTAAGCCACCTGCGAGGATAACAGGTTTTGTCAGGTTTGCGGGAATTCTCGACCAGTCAAAGGTGTCCCCGGTACCACCCGGAACGCCTGGACGATATGCGTCCAGCAGCAGCCCGCTGGCATTGCCGTAGCGCTTGGCAGCGGCAGTCAGATCCAACCCGTCACGCATGCGTAACGCCTTGATCCAGGGGCGGTCATAACGTTCGCACACGTCCGCTGGCTCATCACCATGAAACTGCAGCAGATCAAGGTAGGGCAAACAGGCGGCTATGGTGTCTTCAGGCTGATCGACAAAGAGACCAACGCGGGTCACAAACGCCGGCACATCAGCGGCCAACTCGGCAAGCTGTTCAACGTTGATAGCGCGTTTACTGTCGGGCCACATCACGAAACCGATGGCATCAACGCCCATGGCAACCGCGGCGGCTACGTCCTGACGACGGGTTAACCCGCAGAACTTGATTCGCGTTCGCTGAATAGGCATCACAATACTGGCTTCTCCGCAGTGGGGACATTGAGCAGGCCGCTGACCTGTTCACGACGCAGGCGCACCATGGCGTTATCGGGAATTTCCCGCTCGCCGGTCCACTCCCCGTAAAGGCAAGAAGGTTGGGACCAAGCGGTTCGCGGGGCAAGTCAAAGGCGTCATCATAACAGGAATCAACAAAGTGCAGGCCGCAGGCTGGGGCTGTCACATCGCCCTGCTTGCGATCACGCAGCGCCAGCAAGCGCTCGATATAGCCTTCATCCTCGGTTCCTCGCCCAACACTGACCAGCGCCCCGACGATATTGCGAATCATGTGATGCAAAAAGGCATTGCCCTGCACATCCACCATCACCAGAGGGCCGAAACGCTTGACGTCAATGAAGTGCATGAAACGCCGTGGCGTTCTGGAACGACAGCCAGCAGCGCGGAAACTGGAGAAGTCGTGCTCCCCCACCAACGCCTGGGCCGCCCGGTGCATGGCATCGGTATCCAGAGGGTCACGGCACCAGGTGACATTTGCCCTTTCCAGCACTGGCCGGTTCATCTGGTTAATCAGCAGGTAGCGATAACGACGGGCCAGGGCATGCAGGCGGGAATGAAAAAGTCCGGCACCTGCTTTACCCAACGAATGGCAATATCTCGGGGCAGATGGGTATTGGCACCGAAGATCCAGGCTTTCTCACTACGCTTGACCGGCGCATCGAAATGGATGACCTGACGGGTCGCGTGGACGCCGGAATCGGTACGCCCGCTGGCATGTACCCTGATCGGCTCGCTGGCGACCCGTGAAAGCCCCTCTTCCAGGCTGGCCTGAACGGAAGCTGCGTGACTCAGGCGCTGAAAGCCACAGTAATGGGTACCGTCATACTCGATACCCATGGCGAGACGGCCTGTCAGCGGCGTTTTTTCATCAAAGCGATCAAACAGCGACATCAGTTCACATAATTATCAGGTTAGGAAGACCGCATATTATCCCGACCTGGGCGCTGGAATGCCACCTCTTCTATTTCCCAATCATCATTCAGATCCACTTTCTGGTTTGCCGCCTGGGTATTGGCACGCTTCTGATCACGGCTAGACGATTGCTTTTCAGCCTGATCATTTGCGTCCCCAGGCGCCTCAAATTCCACGGTGGGCTGCATCAGCGTTTCCGTATCTTTGTCACTTTGCGGCTCTGCACTGAGAGATGGCGGCTGGTAATCGATAAAATGCTTGCGCTCATCGTTGCCGTGGCGCTGCTGTCCTGTTTCAGCGGATTCGTCAGCTTGTGTATCGCCTTCTGCTTCAGCTTTCTTAGTCGCCTCGTTTTTTTCCTCTGGCTCTTGGCTGCTTACTATTGCCTGATCAAGCGGTTCCGAATCAGGCGAGGCCTTGCCAAAAAGCCCAGAGGCCTGGCTGCGCCTCAGATCTGCAGGTTGTGATTCGAGTGTGTCGGCAGCATTTTCAGGTGTGTCTTCGTGGCGGGTCTTTACCTGCACTGTTTCTCGCGCCTCTTCAATGGCACTAAAGCGGCTGGGATTATCGCGCGTGACTGTCTGACTTGACTCACTTGCCTTGCTTGACTCACTTATTCCGCTTGTTTTACTTGCCTCACCTGTCTCGCTTGCCTGGGTACTGGCAGGCGTGACAGCCGCCGCAGACTGGGCCGTTTCTGGTGGCACATAGGCTGCCTTTGGTGCTGGCTGAACGACGTTGGTGGCGCCAGAGGGTTCAGCATCAGCCTGATGGGTTTTGACTTCCTGCCACTCCTTGGCCTGGCGGCGGCGTATCATCAGCAATAACACTAATAGCAAGAGAACCGCGGCAGCGGCCAGAGGCCAGCGGCTGTCGCGCAGTGATTGCGAATAAAAATCCTGGCTCCAAGCCATCGCCTGGGCCAAAGCACCAGGTTGATCAGCGGGCGAATCTTCCGTAACAGCCGTTTGCTCGTCTGGCTGGCTGGAGGGTGAACCCTGAGGCGCAAGGCTTTGCGCCGCCGCCAAGGCTTGATTCAGACTCGCCACCTCGTTACGAAGTGCTTCAATTTCAGCCTGCATCAACTCACGCTCCTGGCGTAACTGGTCAAGCTGCTGGCGCTGCTCATCCAGACGCATGTCGCGTAACTGGCGGTTCAGGGCCTGCGCAACCTCAAGCGCCTGAGGCGAAATAACGACGTCGGAATCATTACTATCAGCGGCGCTTCCACCTTCCACGGCAGCTTCAGCAAGCGCTACATCCGCAAGCGGCGTATCTTCAGACGGCGTAGCGGATTCACTAGGTTCACCCGACTCGGTGGCCGCCGTTTGTGATGATGAAGCAGAGGAAGAGGACGCAGTGGATACTGGCTGCGCTGACTCATTACTACGATTACGCCAGGCGGTGTTCATGGTATCTATGATACGGGCTGCATTTGCAGGTGACTGACTGAAGACCTCTGCATCACTGGGCATTTCCAGGGTATATCCCGCCCGCATATCGTTGATATTGCCAGATGGAAAGCGGCTTTCATTGGCTTCAAGCAGGGCCAACATCATCTGCTGAACACTGGCTTGGGGTGGCTTGACGCGTTCAGCCACGCTCCACAGGGTATCGCCACTATTGATGTAGGCAGGCTCACGGGAGCTTACTGAGTCTGCAGAGCTTTGCGGGCTTGTTGGCGCTGATACCGGCGTGCTGCTGACCACTCTGGATGAGCCAGCCTCAGATGCTTGTGCGGATGGCGTGCCGGGTGGATCAAATAATAGCGTCAGCACCTGAGACTGGCGGCCATCAGGCGTTTCCAGGGTTAACAGCAAATCCAGCCAGGGGTCGTTTACCGGGGTCGATGAGGTCAACTGCAAATAGGGCCGCGAACCGCCCTCCAGCGATATAGACACATTCTCTGTCAAAGACGTCCAGTCAAGGCCAAGGGCTCGAAAAGCGGAAGGCTCGGCAAGGCCAACACGAATATCATCGGTACTAAAACCACTGGTATCGGTCAGTGGTACTGTCGCCCTCAGCGGAGAATCAAGAGAAGATTCAACGTTTGGCTCACCGATATCCAGCGCCATTGCCAAAGGGCTTACGGCTCCCCATGCTGCCAGCACCGCCAGTAAGATTAATCGTTTCATTGAACCCCCTTTTGACTCGCGCCATCATGGCTTAAGAACCCATGGTCAATAACTCTTAGCTACTGACTCAGTCTCCAATCCTAGCTTATTTTTAATACAAATTAACTTTTTTCAGCGCCCTACCAAAATGAAAACCATAACCCAAAAAATTAAGCACCTACTTAAACAATAAAAGCTTAAACGAATTGATGCATAAAAAGATTGCAAAAACTGAACATAAAAAAAAGGGGCTATCGAGATAGCCCCTTTCCTGATTGTTGCGTTTTATCGACTCGCAAATGCGAAATTACTGCTCGCGCAGAATCTTCAACATCCGCTTGAGCGGCTCTGCGGCGCCCCACAGCAATTGATCACCCACGCTGAAGGCTGACAGGTATTCACCGCCCATGGCCAGTTTGCGCAAGCGGCCTACCGGCACCTGAAGCGTGCCTGTGGCGGCGGTCGGCGTCAGGCCGTCAATGGTGGCGTCCTTGTCATTGGGGATCACCTTGACCCACTCATTGTGCTTGGCAATGCGCTCTTCGATTTCATCCATCGGCACGTCCTGCTTGAGCTTGATGGTGAATGCCTGGCTGTGCGAACGCATGGCACCGATACGCACACACAGGCCGTCAATCGGGATAGGGTTGTTATCGAGGCCCAGAATCTTGTTGGTCTCGACCGACCCCTTCCACTCTTCACGGCTCTGGCCGTTATCGAGCTTGGTATCGATCCACGGCAGCAGGCTGCCTGCCAGGGGGCGCCGAAGTTATCGGTGGGGAAGTCACCCGAACGCATGGCGGCGGTGACCTTGCGGTCGATATCCAGAATCGCGCTGGAAGTATCTTTCAGCTCTGCGCCGACACAGTCATGCAGGCTACCCATCTGGTTGAGTAGTTCGCGCATGTGCTTGGCGCCGGAGCCAGAAGCTGCCTGATAGGTCATCGAGGTCATCCACTCGATCATATCGGCTTCAAACAGGCCACCCAGGCCCATCAGCATCAGGCTGACGGTGCAGTTGCCACCCACAAATGTCTTGGCGCCCTTGGCCAGCTGGGCATCGATAACCTTGCGATTGGCTGGGTCCAGTACGATGGTGGCGTCGTCTTCCATACGTAGCGAGCTGGCGGCGTCGATCCAGTAGCCTTTCCAGCCGCTATTGCGCAGATCACTGTAGACAGCCTTGGTGTAGTCGCCACCCTGGCAGGTGACAATCACATCCAACGGCTTGAGTTCGTCCAGTGAATGGGCGTCCTTGAGCGGAGGTACGTCAACGCCGATATCGGGACCCGGCTGGCCAACCTGGGAAGTGGTGAAGAAAATCGGCTCAATGCCGTTAAAATCACCGTCTTCCTGCATGCGCTGCATCAGCACAGAACCGACCATACCGCGCCATCCTACGAAACCGACTTTCAACATCGTGAAGTCCTCCAATAAAGAATGAACCGCCCATTATACACAACTATTAAAAATAATTTTTCCGACCATTGGCTCAGGGCCAATGGCTCTGGATGCCGATCCTACTGCACTACTGCTGTTTGGCAAAAGCGGCAAGCACCGCATCGCCCATGGCATCGGTACCGACTGTCTGCATGCCTTCAGAGGCAATATCAGCGGTGCGTAGACCATCATCCAGTACCTGACCGACCGCTGCTTCAATGCGCTCGGCCATGGCCGCCTCACCCAGTGAGTAGCGCATCATCATCGCCACTGACAGCATCATTGCCAAAGGGTTGGCCATATTCTGTCCGGCGATATCCGGGGCGCTGCCATGGCAGGGTTCGTACATGCCCTGGCCGCTTTCGTTAAGCGATGCCGACGGCAGCATGCCAATCGAACCGGTCAGCATGGCTGCCGCGTCGGAAAGAATATCGCCAAACATGTTGCCCGTTACCATCACATCAAACTGCTTGGGCGCGCGCACCAGCTGCATGGCGGCGTTATCCACATACATATGGGAAAGCTCGACATCCGGGTATTCCGGCGCCAGCCGGTTCATCACCTCACGCCACAGTATAGTCACTTCAAGGACGTTGGCCTTGTCCACGGAGCACAGCTTCTTGCCACGTTTCTGGGCCATTTCAAAAGCCACCCGGCCAATCCGCTCAATTTCGCTTTCTGAATACACATAGGTGTTAAAGCCGACGCGTTCGCCGTTGCGCTCTTCAATGCCCCGAGGCTGACCAAAATAGATGCCGCCGGTCAGTTCGCGCACGATCATGATATCCAGACCCGCCACCAGCTCTGGCTTAAGGCTGGAGGCGCTGGCCAGCTGAGGGTACAACATGGCCGGGCGCAGGTTGCCAAACAAGCCAAGGTTCTTGCGCAGCCCCAGTAGGCCCTTTTCCGGGCGTTTAGACAGATCTTCCAGGGTATCCCACTGAGGACCGCCCACTGCGCCGAGCAGGATGGCGTCGGCCGCCTTGGCCTTGGCCAGGGTCTCTTCGGGTAGCGGTTCACCGTGAGCATCATAGGCGCATCCCCCTACCAGACCTTCTTCCAGCTGGATATCCAGCCCGGCGTCCTGGCAGGCACGCAGCAAGCGCTTGGCCTGGGCAGCAATTTCGGGGCCGATACCATCACCTGGCAGAAGTAAAACGTTGTGCGTCATTACAGGATCCTTCAATCATGAGTCAGGCTGAACACGGTTATTCAGCCAGGAAGACAACCAACCGCCTAGCGGAAAAGCCAGGGGCGCTGTTCACGGTGCTGCTGTTCAAACTGACGAATCACGGCGTCATCCTGCAGGGTGATGCCAATATCATCCAGGCCTTCCAGCAGGCAGTGTTTGCGAAACTCGTCCACGTCAAACTCAAGGATCTCACCGCGTGGCGTAATAATGCGCTGGTTTTCCAGATCCACATCCAGCGCATAGCCTTCGCGCTCTTCGGTTTCCTGGAACAGACGCTCAATCTCGTCTTCTTCCAGGCGCACCAGCAAGAGGCCGTTCTTGAAGGCGTTGTTATAGAAGATGTCGGCAAAGCTCGGCGCGATAACTACCTTGAAACCAAAATCTTCCAGCGCCCAAGGGGCATGCTCCCTGGAGCTGCCGCAGCCAAAGTTACGCCGGGTCAGCAGGATTTCGGCATTCTGATAACGGGGCTGATTGAGCACGAAATCAGGGTTCAGTGGCCGGTTCGAGCAATCCTGGCCCGGCTGGCCTTCGTCCAGATAGCGCAGTTCGTCAAACAGGTTAACCCCGAAGCCGGTGCGCTTGATGGACTTGAGAAACTGCTTGGGGATGATCAGGTCGGTATCGACGTTAGCGCGATCCAGTGGTGCCACCACCCCTTCAAAACGTTCAAATTTTTTCATTCTTCAAGCCTCCTGGGCGTGGTTGGCATCGTTGGCAGGCAAGCTGCGTACATCCACAAAGTGGCCGGCAATCGCGGCAGCGGCGGCCATCGCCGGGCTGACCAGGTGCGTGCGGCCACCGTAGCCCTGACGACCTTCAAAGTTGCGGTTGGAGGTCGAGGCACAGTGCTCGCCTGCGCCCAGCTTGTCGGCATTCATCGCCAAGCACATGGAGCAGCCCGGCTCGCGCCATTCAAAGCCTGCCTCGATAAAGATCTTGTCGAGGCCTTCTTCTTCCGCCTGACGCTTCACCAGGCCAGAACCCGGCACCACCATGGCCAGCTGGATATTGCTGGCAACCTTCTTGCCCTTGGCCACCTTGGCGGCTTCACGCAGGTCTTCAATTCGCGAGTTGGTGCAGGAGCCAATAAAGACTTTATCCAGCTGAATATCGGTGATTTTCTGGTTGGGCTGCAGGCCCATATATTCCAGAGCGCGTACATGGCTGCGTTTGATCGTTTCATCCAGAGCGGCTTCCGGGTCAGGCACCTGACCGGAAATGCCGGTCACCATCTCGGGGCTGGTGCCCCAGCTGACCTGCGGCTCAATCTCGTCGGCATCCAGCGTCACGATCTTATCGAACTCGGCATCCGGGTCCGAGACCAGATTGCGCCAGTCGGCCACTGCTGCTTCCCACTGTTCAGCGGTGGGCGCGTAAGGACGGTTGCCAATGTAGTCAATGGTGGTTTCATCCACAGCAATCATGCCGACCCTTGCACCGGCTTCAATCGCCATGTTGCACACCGTCATGCGCCCTTCCATCGACAGCGACTCAATCGCACTGCCCGCAAATTCGATGGCATAGCCGGTGCCGCCCGCGGTGCCAATCTTGCCGATAATCGCCAGCACTACATCCTTGGCGGTCACGCCCAGGCCGAGTTCGCCTTCAACCCGCACCTGCATGTTTTTCATCTTCTGGGTCAGCAGGCACTGGGTCGCCAGCACGTGCTCGACTTCTGAGGTGCCAATACCGTGGGCTAGCGCCCCAAAGGCACCGTGGGTAGCGGTGTGGGAATCGCCGCACACTACCGTCATACCTGGCAGCGTTGCGCCCTGCTCGGGGCCGATGACGTGGACAATGCCCTGACGCGGGTCGTTGATGCCGAATTCGGTAATGCCGTACTCAAGGCAGTTATCGTCAAGAGTCTGCACCTGAATGAGGGACACTGGATCCTTGATGCCTTTATTGCCTTCGGCACGCTCGATCAAGGTCGTCGGAACGTTGTGATCCGCAGTCGCCAGGTTGGCATCCAGGCGCCAGGGCTTGCGCTTAGCCAGGCGCAGACCTTCAAAAGCCTGGGGCGAGGTGACTTCGTGGAGCATGTGGCGGTCGATGTAGATCAAGGCAGTACCGTCGTCACGCTGCTTGACCAGATGCTGATCCCACAGCTTGTCGTAAAGTGTTTTAGCTGACATATGCTCTCCCGGGCCATGGCCCTGTGATTTTCCAGTGATGAGGTAACCCTGGACGTGAACCTGACTGGGCGTGCTGCAGGGTAGTGAATGCAATGTTACCCCGCTCGCAGATAAAATCAATTCATGTTATTTATGGATTAGATTCCCAGCAGGAATACTAATGGACACTCAACATCTACAAGCCTTTTTGGCCGTAGCCGATACACAAAGTTTCTCCAAGGCCGCTGATCAGCTGTTTCTGACCCAACCCGCGGTCAGCAAACGTATCGCCATGCTGGAGCAGCAGCTCAATACCCGGCTGTTTGATCGCATCGGGCGGCGCATCGCCCTGACCGAAGCCGGTGAGCTGCTATTGCCCCAGGCGCGCCATATCCTGCTCAGCGTGGAAGACAGCCGCCGTGCCCTGGCCAACCTGTCCGGCCAGGTCGGCGGACGTCTGACCATGGCCACCAGCCACCATATCGGCCTGCACCGCTTGCCGCCGATTCTCAAGGCCTATACCCAGCAACACCCTGAGGTGGATCTGGACTTGCGCTTTGTCGATTCCGAGCTTGCCTATCAGGGTGTGTTGAATGGCCATCTTGAGCTAGCGGTGGTCACCCTGGCGCCGCACCCGGTCGAGCAGCTCAGCGTCACCGAGCGCTGGCGCGATCGCATGTGTTTTGTCAGTGCCCACGACCACCCACTGGCCAGGCAGGTCAGCCGCCCGGCCAAGCCATTGGCGCTTACCACGCTGTGCGAACACCCCTGCGTATTACCCGGCGCCCAGACCTTTACCCGCAGCCTGATAGAAGAGCGTTTCGCCCTTAAGGGGTTGGCGCTATCGGTGAGCATGTCGACCAATTACCTCGAAACCCTGAAGATGATGTGCAGCGTGGGGCTGGGCTGGAGCCTGCTGCCCGAAAGAATGCTGGATGAGGATCTGGTTGAACTACCCGTCGATACGCCGCCCTTTTACCGCCCGCTGGGCTACCTCACCCATAGCAACCGTACCCTTTCCAATGCCGCTCGCAAGATGATTGAGGCGCTAGAACAGGGCCGCTAGGCAGTCGGGTCAGTCTGGTAGCTATACACAATCGCTTCCTGCTTGCGCGGGCCCTGAATCGACCAGGCCACCCGGATCTGGGTACCTTCAATCGTGAGCGAGGCGGCATACACATCCTGGCCGCATAGATGCGGGTCGACTTCCCGCCACTGCCCTGCCTCATCCGGGGCCATATCAAACAGCAACACCGGCTTATCCACACCAAAGCGCAAATGCTCCAGACGCAGCTGATGCCCTATTGCTGTCCAGCGGAAGGTGTTGGTGAAGGCAAACGCAGACGGATGCTCTGCGCTTTTGTGGTTCGGCTGCCAGTTGCCTGTTTCGTGAAATACCAGGCTGTTCTCCTGCGCTGCTGAGACCTTGACCTCCCCCTTGCCCACCCCTTCCCAGCCGGTACCTGCCTGACTTTGCGCGTTAAAATGCAGTACGCGCACACGGCGCAGACAGCTGAGCACCTCTTGAGAAGTTTGCATCTTTCTCTCCTTAACAACAGCGAGCCTGCAAAATCGGGCTTGTCACTTTTATACAGTCGGTTAGGCTGAGGGTAAATTCACCCATAGAGGCGATTTTATCTTGGGTAACCTGCAGACACGCCTGGACGATACGTCTTCAACCATTCCTGCCATCGACCCGGTACACCTGTCACTGCTTGAGCAACACGGCCTGACGGCCACCGAGCTTGAACCACTGGGCATTGAAATCCGCGGCGCCGATGTGCGTTCAGCGCTGCCTGAGGCAGTGATCAAGGCGCTGGAAGTTGAAATGGCCCAGCGTGGCTTTATTGTCTTCAAGCACCAGACCGAGCTGTCCGCCAACGAACTGGTGGAAGCCAGCAAATGGTGGGGCGCCGGAGAAATCCACTCGACCCACGGCGTTCACCCCGCCACTCCGGATATGAACCGGGACATCTTCCGCTGCTCCAACGATGACCGCTACGGCATTCTTGGCGTTGGCCCACAGTGGCACAACGACGGCAGCTTCGAGGCGGCGATTTTCTCCCACTCAGCCTATTATATGGCCCGCGCCCCAGAACACGGCGGCGGCACCCACTTTGCCCACCAGGGCGCCGCCTTTGATTCCCTGCCCGAAGAAAAGCAGGCTTACTGGGAACGCCTGGTATCGGTCAACTCCGCCTCCGGGGTCAGCCACCCTGTGGTGCATACTCACCCCATCTCCGGGCGCAAAAGCGTCTGGCTACACCTGGGCATGACGGGGGCAGTGATTGAGCGCTTGCCAGAAGACGGCGTGCCCATTGAGGAGCTGCAGCGCCAGCCGGCGGATGTTGCCCAGATGCGCCTGCTCAATGCCGACGAACTCAAGCAGTTATTCAATGATTACAACGACCTGCTAAACGCCTCCTTCGACAAGGGCTACGGCATTCGTTACCACTACGACACCGGCGATCTGCTCTATGTGGATAACTGGGCGCTGGCCCACCGCGCAGCGCCAGAAGCGCATATGTCCGCTGAGCAGCAAGGCCTGCGCATCATGGATCGCGTCACGGTCAAGGCCAAACAGAATCTGGCGCCCCACTTCGGCCTGCCCCAACATATCAATCTTGCCGGGCCTCACCCCTTTAACCACGACGGCATATGGCAAGCCGGAGGGATCGGTTTTCGCTGGAAGGACGATATTCCAATGCAGAACTGAGGGCAAAGAGCTGTTGCCGCCACTTTCGGCAATGTTCAGACCTCTTTGCCATCCCTGGGGCTAAAGGCGTGGTAATAGAGGATTGGAATCAGCACCAGAGTCAATAAAGTGGATACCAGCACACCGCTGGCTAGGGTAAGGCCCAGCGGCTCCAAGGCTGGCTCAAAAATCAGCACACCGCTGCCGAACATCACCGTCGCAGCAGTCAGTAAAATCGGGCGGGTGCGCTGGGCACCCGCCTGGACTACTGCCTCTTTCAGCGCCATCCCCTCGTTAAGCCGCTGCTCAATAAAGTCCACCAGCAGAATAGCGTTGCGGGTCACGATGCCGCCAAGGGCAATCACTCCCAATACCCCAGTGCCGGCAATATTGATCCCCCATAGCCAATGGGCGGGTATCACCCCGATAAAGATCAGCGGAATGGGCAGCATGATCAACAGAGGTAGCGTGTAGGATCCAAACCAGCCGGCCAGCAGGACATAGATCAGCACCATCACCACCAGCCCGGCAACGGCCAGATCCCTGTAGACGCCTCGGGTCATTTCCCATTCACCCGACCAGTAGAGCAAAGGCGAGGCGGCTTCATCCGGCGGCTGGCGCCAGCGAATCTCCGTGCCTGGCCATTGTTCACTCACCAGCGCTTCAAGCTGCACGCTCAGCGGCTGCGCCACGGAACGATCCAGATCAGCAAAGACGGTGGTTACCGGCATCAGATTGCGCCGATACCTGGCAGGTTCGCCATCGTCGTGGCTGAAATCCAGCAACGACTCCAGCGGCACCGGCTGGCCGCTGGCGCTCAGGGTATAAAGGCTACGGATGGCCTGTTCGGAACCCCGGTCCTGCTTGGCCAGGCGCAGGATAATGGGCACTGAATCCCAGGCATATTGACTGCCGGACCAGTCGCCGAGGGTTTTGCCCGCAATGGCAAGCGACAGGGTGCGCGTCACCTCAGCCGGGATGACCCCATAAGTCGCTGCCTGCTGCGGGTTAACGTTCAGGTTCAGAGACGGCAGGGCCGCCATGGGGCTCTGGCTGGTGGTGATCACTCCTTCTTGCTCGCCTAGCCATTGCTCAAGCTCGTCGGCCACGGCCTGACGCGCCTGCGGGCTTGGCCCGTAGATCTCGGCGGTAATGGCTCGGTCACTGGCGGGGCCGGAAGGAATCCGTGCTATATGGCCAGTGGCCTGGTGAGGCGCCAGCCAGCCGCCAAGCTGTTGAGCCACCTCCCGGCTGACCTGGTAGCTCTGGCGGTCACGCTGCTGTCAGGCACCAGGCTTACATGCAGGGTCAGATCCCGGGGCGCTTTATCAGTGGGGGCCGTAAGCGTTTCCGGCGGATAGATCATCGGCGGGGTCAGGCCGGCATACAGGGTGACCGCCCTGACTTCCGGCAATTGACGCAGCTGCCGGTTCAGATCAGAGGCCACGCCAAGCGACTCGGTCAGGGTAGCCGTAGCGGGCAGTTCCACCTTGACCGCAAACAGATTCCGGTCCAGCAAGGGCGTCAGGCCAATCTGCACGCTGCGTGTTGCCACCAACGCAAGACTTAACAGCAACAGGATCACCAGGCCCAGATAGAAAAACCAGCGCAATATGGCAGAGCGGACAAAGGGCGCCAGCAGGCAGCGATAGCGCACCACAAAGGGGCTGTCTTCTCCACGCTCTTTGTGGCTTTGCTGCTCTTCTTTCTCATCGCTTTCGGATTGCTTCACTTTCAACAGGCGATAGCCGAAATAAGGCGTTATCGTCAGGGCGACCAAGAGGGAAAACAGCACGGCAGCCGAGGCGCCCAGTGGAATGGCGCGAATATACTGGCCCATTTCGCCTGTAATATAGGCGGTGGGCAACAGAGTCGCGACCACCAGCAGATCTGCCAGTATGGTCGGATTACCCACCTCATTGACCGCCTTGACAGTAAGCTCACGACTTTTTCGCCCGCGCGCTGAAAATGCCTCGCGACGTTTTCGAGTATGACCACGGCATCATCCGAGAGAATGCCGATGGCCAGAATCATGGCGGCAATCGATACCGGGTTCAGGGTGAACCCCAGGTGATGGTACAGGTAGGGCACAATCGCCAGCGAAGACGGCATCATGATGGCGATCACCACGGCGGCCCGCCAGCCGAGACCCAGCCAGATAATCCCCACGACGACCAGGGTGCCGGTTAATAACTGCGACAGCACGCTGAAAACCCTGGCCGTGGCATCTTCCCCCGCATCCAGGATGATATCCAGGTGGACGTCCGACGGCAGGACCTCGTGCTGAAACTGCTCCAGCCGCGTGATGACGGCCTGTGTCACATTGCTAACGTTCCGGCCTTCCAGGGTGGTTACTGCCAGCGTCACGGCCGGGAAAGGCGCTGAATGGCCTTCCTGCCAGTGCAATACGGCCTGATTGTTTTCCACTCGGCCATGGCGAATATCCGCCACCTGGTCCAGATAAACCGGGCCTCCGCCATCGCTACCGACGGGGATGCGCCCCAGCTGCTCAAGCTGATCCAGCTTCATTCCTGCCTGAAGATTGGTGACCGGCGGGCTTTCCAGGCGGCCGGTGGGCACCTGCAGATTGGCACCCGCTACCGCCTCGGCCAACTGGTTCAGCGGGATCTTGCGGGCCGCCAATTGGTTTGGGTCCGGCAGGATTTCAACCGCAGCGCGGTCGCCGCCGAAACGTTCCACATCGCGCACGCCGGGAATACGCAGGACATCTGACGTCAGTTCAGCTGCCACCTCTTCCAACCCGGCCGGGCCCAGGGTCTTGCTGCTGAGGGTGGCCGTCAGCACTACCAGGCGCGAGGTCCCATAGGTCTCAATGGTGGCCGGGCCGGCGTTAGTGGGCAGATCATCACGACGGGCGCCAAACAGCTCACTCAGCTGCGAGAACGCCTTTTCCTTGGCCGTACCCGGAGTAAACTCTACTGATAGAAGCGCCGCATGGCTTGAGCTGCTACTGCGCACATCACTGACATTGGGAAGTTCCCGCACCCAGCTGGCCGCTTTACGCGCCAGCTGATTATCAACGCGCTCAACGCCAGCTCCCGGCCAAGGGATGAGTATCGTGGCAGTGGGCACATCAATATCCGGCCGGTCTTCCCGGGGCGTTACCAAAAGTGCATAGCCGCCTAGCAGCAAGCAGGCCACCACAAAAAGCGGCACGATGGGCGAATCAAGCAGCCGATTGGCAATCCGCCCTGCCAGGCCCAGCTTACTCTCCTGCATGTTGCGGCCCTGATGGCTTGATCGTGACCGTTTGCCCGTCCTCAAGTTTGACAGAAGGGTTCAATACCACCTTGTCGCCCACCGTTAAGCCCTGGGTCACGGGAATCAGCTCACTGTCATTAGCTGGTGGGTTAGCCAGCTTTATCCACTCAAGACGCACGACAGAGCCACTGCTGGTCTGCTCGACCACCAGCGTTCCGGTCAGCTGGCCTCTGCGCAATAGTGCCGCCTGGGGTAGCCCCACCCACTCGCTGGCCTGCGTCTGCTGCGCCCTGTCCGGCACCAGCACAGAGACGACCTGACCCGGCGCAAGCGGGTCATCGGCGGTTTCCAGGCTCAACCTCAGGCGCTGGCCGGTGGCCTCCTCCCCAGCGCTGGCACCACGCTGATCAGAGAGGCCGGCAGGCTTTTACCCTGCGGCCCAACAACCACGAAAAGCTGCTCACCGGGCGTAAGGCGCGAAGCCACCTGACTGGACACCGGAACGTCCACGCGTAACTGATCCCGGGATTCCATGATCACCAATGGCTGACCAGGCCCGACAAAGCTGCCAGTATCCACCGGCGTTTCGGTCACCCTGCCGTTGAAAGGTGCGGTTAACCGGGTATAGCTCAGGTTTGCCTGCTGGGCCTCCAGTTCGGATTCGGCGGCCTGGAGCTGGGCTTGCAGTTCCTGATACTTGACCTGGGCCCTTTCCATTTGAACACGGGCTATCAGGTCTTCGGCGTACAATCGCTCCAGCCGCTGGCTTTCCAGCCGGGCCTGTTCCACGCCAGCTTGAGTGGCGCTGATTTTAGTGCGTGTCGCCGCGATGGCGGCATTGACTTCCCTGGCATCCACCTTGGCCAGCAGGTCGCCGGTGGTCACCCTGTCACCCGGCTCGACCTCGACTGACAGCAGGGTGCCAGCAAAACGGGTGCCCAGGACCGCACGCTTGCCGGGGCGCACCACGCCGGGCAGCTTCTGGCTGACCGCCCCCTGCCAGGCCTGAACCTCGGCAATCTGGACGTCGGGAATTTCGCTGGCGGTTTGCTTGGATGGAGGCGCATCGCTGAAACAGCCGGTAAGCAACAGCATCGCTGCCAGCAGAGGTATTGAAACAAGCATCTTCATGGTGACGGTTGACCAAGCGCGAGTAAGGGGTCACGGCCGTTCTGCAAATGGTAGTTCATACCGGCAAGCAGGGCCTTGTAACGGGCATCAATCAGGGTGGCTTGCTGCTGATCCAGGCGCGCCTGGGCAGCAAGCAGCTCTGTCATTGACCCCAGGCCTTCTTCGTAGCGTCGTATGGCCAGGCGTGCGGCACTTTCAGCGGCTTTTTCAGCGTTTTCAGCGGCCTGCCAGGCGGTGTATGCCGCCTGCCACTGGCGGGTGGCCACTGCCTGTTCCTGCTGAATCCGCCGCCGGGTATCCTCCATTTCAACCTTTGCCTGCCGGGCCTGGGCTCGGGATTCGGCCATTCGCCCTTCACGGCCAAAGCCATCAAACAGCGTCCATTGCAGATTGACCGCCACTAGCCAGCCATCGGCATGATCTTCCAGCGGCTGGTTGCCTTGCACCCACTGCTGCCTGGCCAGCAGGTTCACCCGGGGTAGCCACTCGGCTTGTGAGGCGCTGGCCCTGGCCTCTGCGGCATCAACGGCCAGTTTGCGGGCCTGCAGGTCTCTGCGCGGCAAGCTATCGTCCCTTATGACCAGCGGATCGGGGCGCGGCATGGAGTCTGTCACGTGCAGCGGCTCCTGTGGTGCCATACCCAGCAGATTCTTTAGCTGGTATTCCGCTTCCATTGCGTTACTTTGCACCTGTGCAACACGAGCTTCGGCAGCCGCCCGCTGAGCATTGGCCTGTTCGATGTCCAGACGCGCCGCCATTCCCTGTTGATAGCTTGCCTCAGCCAGCCGGGCAGCCTTTTGAGCCGCCGTGTGAGACAGGCGGGCAGCGCTTTCATGCTGCTGTAAGCGCAGGATATTGAAGTAGCGGCGCGCCACTTCCAGACGCAGGGCCTGCTGGCCCCATTGTTGCGCCTCTTGGCGGGCATCGACATTCAAACGGGCTGCCTCACGCTGTTGCAGGGCATCGGCGTTGTAGACAGGCTGGATGAGCTGAAGCCCCACCATCGTACCTTCTACCGGCCCGAAATCAGTGCTCTCGATACGCGGCGGTATCCCCAGCACCGGCACCGGTACACCGGTAATCAACGAGGAATCCGCCCGCAGCCACGCCGCATCCGTAGTAACAGTAGGCAGAAACGCCTGAGAAGACTGTTGATAGACGGCTTCCGCTTCCTGAGCCTCTGCCTCCAGGGTTTGTAGTTGGGTCGCCTCACGCTTGGCAGTGGCCAGCGCTTCATCCAGCGAAAATGCGCTGGCTACCCCTGGCAACATAAAGACAACAGCAATGAGTGCTCTTAGATTAAGCAAGCCAACTCCTGACCTTGCAACCAATGGCTGAATGAATGAGACAAATCAGCTTAACACTTTATGGTTCAGGTGCGGAATTAGGCTTAATACTGCTAAAGCGGTGATAGGGTGATTACCCGAAGACGGCAACACTCGTGAGAAGCTGCGACGCAAGTAGGCGGCACAGGACTCTATTGGAAAGGCCCATTGAAAGACAAACTGAACGGGATGTATATCTGCGTACTAGCGGCGATGACGCCATTTGCAACGGTATCGATAGGCGCAGCACGCAAGCATGCTCAGCCGCGCCTTGGTTATTAACGGCCTTTATTTGCCGTTGACCATCTCTTCACATTCAGCGATCAAGTCATCCAGTACCTGGACTGACGTTTTCGCTTCAGCTTTGATTTCTTTCAGGAAATTCAGTTCGCTCTGACTTACATGATCGTCCTTCAGGATCAGCTCGCGCAGCAAGTCCACTTCTTTAGTGCTAACGTGCCCGTCACCCAAGGCAAAGCCTTTCGCAACCTTACGCCACTCAGCCATAAATTACCTCCTGTCGCTATCGTTGATATAGATACCTGTAGATACTTTCTATCTACAGGTACTAATTTAGCAGACACCAGGGGTTGTGGGCACCCTTTTTCCCCAACACAAAAGCGTCTCCCGAGGATTTGTCTGACACGGCTTATAATCTCACTCAAATGCTTCATACTGAGGCAGGCCATCTGTACTTTCGAACTAGTTCACTTTTCGTCGTACCCATATTTCATCGAAGCATGCCTGCCAAAGGCCAAGGTTTCTTCTGAAGCGGGAGTAGTCCATGGCAGACAGGCTGTGACTGATGGCCGACTGGTCGATGCCGAGATGCTTGGCCGCTGCCGATTGTGAGTCACGCTGCATATACTCACGGACGATCTCGTGCTGGCGGCGTGTCCAGCCCAGCATCTGCGCATACAGCTGATCACCCAGTGCGCTGATCAATTCGCTTTGCCAGGTCTCCAGGCTAGTGTGATGATAACAAAACAGTTGCCCGGTCTGTTGCATTCCGGCCAGTTGATCTGCGGCCTGATGAAAAGCGGGACCATCAAAGTGGTACACGGCTGGCGGCTGATCAACATCATTGGCAATGGCCTGAATATCCAGATCACCAACCACCACCGAGCATCTGACTGCTTGGGGATAAAGCCCAAACCAGAGTTTTTGCATGATTCGACCACTGGCTGGATTGGTCACAATACCGGCGAATTCGTCAATTCCGGCCTGTACGGCAAATTTTGCAATCAGATCATCCGACTGTTCATTAAGCGCATCCATACAGTGGGATACCTGAGCGGCAAACGCTTGTCGATCTGATATCTTGCGAGAATCCCTGATATCGCACAGTACAACGGTAGCCCGCATTGCCATGAACCTTAATGATTTTAATGAACGTTAATGTGCATAAATATAAATTATGAGTTATTTTGTTCATAATTACAATATATGAGTATATTCATACATTTTATAGCCGTAGCGTATCTTCATCCGTCTGTTGCCTGACAGGCATGTCAGTATCGTTGTGATTGGCGATCAAATCGTTCGGGAGCATAGGAAACTTATAGCAGACTCCCCAGCCACGCTATCGCCAGGACGCACCAGCCAGAAATGCAAAACCGGTAATCTTCACCCATACTGATTGAGCGCTTTCTAAACTATATTTTTGACTTTATCTGCCTCGCGCTCTCCTTGCAAAGCGCTCTAATCTTTTATCTGTCACGTAAATACCCGGTAGCTTGTGCCGGGTGACTGGTAAAGCATCGCAAACAATATTAGCCTGCTAACTCAACCATCAAGGGCATGAGATGCAAGAGACAACCATCAGGCAGCGGTTGGCAGGTATATTGATCGCTTTGGCACTGCTGTTACAGATAGTCGGTTTTACCGGCTGGGTTTCCACAATACTAGCTGTGAGTTATTTGCTATGGCTTGGGGTAGTGCTGCTGTGGCGAGATATTCCGCGTCGTTCACGCCTGCAGGCAGCAGCCTTGATAGCCCTTGGCCTGGGTATGCTGCTGATAGCGCGCTTTGTGTACGGTGCGGACATTGATTGGCCTGGCATGCTAACCGGCAACACCTTTGTGGTCGCCATGCTGGTAGGGGTGAGCTTTATCTCACTGATTGGTAAACAGCAGGGCCGCAAGGGCGTGCCAGGGCAATCAGTGACGGGTGCAGGCGGGATTTTACGTACCTGGTTGGGGGTGCATTTTCTTGGCACGATTCTCAACCTTTCAACGGTCTTCATGGTCGGAGACCGCCTGGCCCGCCATAATCCGCTGAGTACGCCACAGTTTCTGGCTCTGAACCGGGGGCTTTCCAGTGCGGCGCTGTGGTCGCCGTTTTTTGCTTCCATGGGGGTGGTGATGGCCTTGGTGCCGGAAATGAACTACCTGACCGTGGCGGTGGTAGGCTTTCCACTGGCCATGCTGGCCGGACTGTTCACGGCGCTGGAGCTGCGCCAGCGCTTTGACTTGAGCGATACCGTCGGCTTTTCGCTTTCACCGCGCAGCCTACTGATGCCGGTTGGCATGGCTGCTTTGGTGATGCTGTTTCATTTTGTGCTGACGCCAGCGCTTTCCATTGTCAGCATTATTACCTTTCTGCTGCCGCTGGTGGCTATCGCCAGCAACCTGCCAGAAGGCCTGAAATGGACTCGTCGGCGGGTCAACCAGCATACCCTTAACCGCTTGCCAGCCATGCGCGGAGAGATTTCGCTATTCCTGGCCGCGGGTTTATTGACCCTGGGGCTGTCAACGCTGCTGGAGGCAGCCACCGGCGATAGCTGGTCGCTGTTTGCCGAGTTCAGCATCCCTCAGGCCTTGATCAGCTTTGCGACCATTTCCCTGAGCGCCCTGCTGGGTTTGCATCCGATTATCGGCGTCTCGGTACTGGCCTCAATGCTGCCCCTGGAAGGCGCTGAGCAGACTCTGTTTGCCTTTGTGGCTCTGTCTGCCTGGGCGGTGGGCACCAGCGTTGGCCCTCTGTCAGGCATCAACCTGTCATTGCAGGGCCGCTACGGGGTGAGTGGCTACCATATGATGAAGAACAACCTGATCTATGCCGCTGCGCTGAGCAGCGGCGTGGTGGTCATGATCAGCCTGTTGGGCGCTTGGTTAAACGTCTAGGACGCTTATGCCATCCGTTCAAAGGGTAATACCCGCCAGGAAAAACCGCAGTGTTTTTTCCTGAGGTTGCTGGTCGATCACGTCTTGCAGAATGTTTAAAAGTTCAGCAAGCGGCGCTTGATCGCGTGCCGCAGTGGATGAACTCTTGAACAGCACATCCAGTTGGTCATATGTATCCATGGCATCACACAAGCAGTCAAACGCAGCATCCCAGTTATGGCCAAAGTAATCGGGAAAATCAAAGGCCGTTGATAATGCGTTCAACACCGAGCTTTTGCTCATCTCGCCCTGATCATCCAGCTGAACCGTAATGTCAGGCTGAATGGATGTCATCTGGTCAGCCGAATAAACCCCGAAACAAGCAGGTCACTCATGGCGGTGTAATCCTGGTGAAGGACCCATAATGATCCTCAGTGTAATAGTAAACTTCCGGAGGGTTTCCACCTGTCACCACACGCCTGGGTCCACGGTGATTCAGCCCGGGTGTATCCACGGTAAATTCACGATAATAACCGCGAGGCTTTTGCGGCAGACGACCCTCGCGGTTTTCAAACGTGATTCCATCTCGGCTATAAGGGTACGGCCCCCTGCTGTATCAGCTTCAACGTCTGGTGAAGATTCTGCTCTTGCTGGGATAGAGACGTAGAAGTAGACGAAGACTCGGATGAAGATGACTGCGTAAAACTGTCAAGCGCACCGTCCTGCAGAAAGAAGGCACCGACCACCAGGATTAACGGTACTAACAGCTTTTTGAATTTTAACATTCCAGGTTCCTTTGCGTGTTTTTAACACAATTCCCATCAAGATTATTACAAGCCTGTCGGTATGATTGCTGTACCAACACTGTGTCATTACCGGGCTGCTTTCGGGTGGGGTGTCACTCAATGACGAAGAACCACCTGATCTATGCCGCTGCGCTGAGCAGCGGCGTGGTGGTTATGATCAGCCTGTTAGGCGCCTGGTTAAAGGTCTAGGACGCTTGCGACAGGCGGTAGAAGTAACGGTGGCCGCACTGGTGGCAAGGCTCAAGGCGGGCGACTTCCTCCAGGGTGACGACGGCATCACAGTGTACGCAGGCCATCTTGCCAGGGGCGGCCATCTCGCCTTCACAGTAGTCGGCACGGGCCGCTTCCAGATCATCTTCAAAGCGTTCGCGCTCGACCACGCTGCGGTCAGCAATCGAAAGCAGCGATTCCGCCACCCGGCGCGATAGCGCATCGATATCAATATCCAGCCACTGGGCGACCTGCTTGCCAGTGTCCGCCAGGAAGAAGCGCATGTCTTTCAGGTCGCGCTCTACCCAGGCGCGCAGCAGAGCCAGTTCATCCTTGGTGAACTCTTCCAGCTCACTTTCAAATTCAACCGCGTCATCAAGGTCCTTCTGCAGTGCTTCCCAGGTCAGCTCGTTGGCGCCTTCCTGCAGTCGCTCCAGCAGGCGTTCATAGCCTTCGCGCAGGCGTTTGTCTTGTTGCTGTTGCATAAACCTCTCCTTACTCACGTTGCGCGGATGTTGGGTTACCGTTCAAGGTTCCTCTCGCATAGGATACAATCAGATGCGACAACATACATTGATTTTCATCATTCACCCTGCCCGATTTTTACGGGCGCCCACGCCAAGGCATTGAATAAACCGATGGACGCACATTACAGCCCACGTGAACTCGAACACCAGGTACAGCAGTATTGGGACAAGAACCAGTGCTTCAAAGCCGTAGAGGATGCTTCAAAAGAGAAGTTCTACTGCCTCTCGATGTTCCCCTACCCCAGCGGCAAACTGCATATGGGCCATGTGCGTAACTACACCATCGGCGATGTGGTTTCGCGCTTTCAGCGTATGCAGGGCAAAAATGTCATGCAGCCGATGGGTTGGGATGCGTTTGGCATGCCCGCCGAGAACGCGGCGATCCAGAACCAGGTGCCGCCCGCCAAATGGACTTACCAGAATATCGATTATATGCGTAACCAGCTGAAAGCGCTGGGGTTCGCCTATGACTGGGGTCGCGAATTTGCCACCTGTGACACCAGCTATTACCGCTGGGAACAGTGGTTCTTCACCAAGCTGGTGGATAAAGGCCTGGTATACAAGAAGATGTCGACGGTCAACTGGGATCCGGTCGACCAGACCGTACTGGCCAATGAGCAGGTGATTGAAGGCCGTGGCTGGCGCTCTGGCGCTCTTGTCGAGCGTAAGGAAATCCCCCTGTGGTTTTTGAAAATTACCGATTACGCCGATGAACTGCTGGCGGATCTGGATCATATCGACTGGCCGGAACAGGTCAAAACCATGCAGCGCAACTGGATTGGTAAATCCCGTGGCGTCGAGCTGAGCTTTGATATCGAAACCGCAGAGGGTCAGCCCGCCGAGCCGATGTCGGTCTACACCACCCGCCCGGATACTCTGATGGGGGTCAGCTACATGGCGGTGGCCGCCGACCACCCGCTGGCCAAACAGGCGGCTGAAACCAGCGCTGAGATTGCCAACTTTCGCGAGGAGTGTGCCAAAGGCGGTACCTCTGAAGCCGAAATGGCCAAGCGTGAGAAAAAGGCCTGCCCACCGGACATGTCGCCATTCATCCGCTTAATGGCAAGCAAGTACCCGTCTATGTAGCCAACTTCGTGCTGATGGAATTCGGCACTGGCGCCGTCATGGCCGTGCCAGCTCATGATCAGCGCGATTGGGAGTTTGCCACCAAGTACGGCATCGAGATTCTCCCAGTGATTGCCGCTGAAGATGGCAGCATCCCTGACCTTTCTGAAGGGGCCTACACTGACTACGGTACGCTGATTAACTCGGGCGAATTTGATGGCCTGACATTTGAAGCCGCCTTCGAGGCCATTGCCACCAAACTGGCCGAAATGGGCCGTGGCGAGGTCAAGACCAACTATCGCCTGCGCGACTGGGGTGTTGCCCGCCAGCGCTACTGGGGCGCGCCGATTCCGGTGAAGTACGGCCCCGCCGGTGAAACTGTACCGCTCACCGACGAGGAATTACCGGTCGAGCTGCCGATGGAAGTCACCGTCGATGCCTCCGGCTCGCCGTTGAAGAAAATGCCTGAGTTCTCCGAGCTAGGCGATGGCTGGCTGCGCGAAACCGATACCTTTGACACCTTTATGGAATCTTCCTGGTATTTTGCGCGCTTCTGCTGTGCGGATAACCATGAAGCCATGCTCGACGACAGGGTCAACTACTGGTTGCCGGTCGATCTCTATGTGGGCGGCATCGAACACGCCATTCTCCACCTGCTGTATGCGCGCTTTTTCACCAAGCTGATGCGTGATTTCGGGCTGGTCGAGGCCAGCGAGCCTTTCCAGCGCCTGCTCACCCAGGGCATGGTGATTGCTGAAACCTACTACCGCACGACCTCCAACGGCGGTAAGCAATGGTTCAACCCAGCGGATGTTGAGGTCAATCGCGATGACAAGGGCCGCCCGATCAGCGCCCTGCTGGTCAGCGATGGTCAGCCGGTCGAGATGGGCGGCATCGAGAAGATGTCCAAGTCCAAGAACAACGGCGTTGACCCGCAGTCGATGATTGATAAGTTCGGCGCTGACACCGTGCGCCTGTTCATGATGTTTGCCGCCCCGCCGGAGCAGTCGCTGGAATGGTCAGAATCTGGCGTAGAAGGCGCGCACCGCTTTATCAAGCGCCTGTTGCGCCAAGTGCATGAACATCTGGGAGCTGGCCAGCCGCCTGCTTTGGAGACTGCCCGCCTGAACGATGATCAGAAGGCCATGCGGCGCAAGACTCATGAAACCATCAAGAAGGCCAGCGATGATATCGGCCGCCGTATCACCTTCAATACGGCCATTGCTGCGGTGATGGAGCTTTCCAACACCCTGGCCAAGTTCGAAGATACTAGCCCACAAGGCTTGGCCGTGGCCCGGGAAGCTGTGGAAGCCAGCATTCTGCTGCTGGCCCCTATTGTTCCCCACGTCAGCCATATCCTCTGGGAGCAGTTGGGTCACGCCGAGCCTGTGATTGACGCTCGCTGGCCGCAGGTGGACGAACAGGCCCTGACCCGTGACACCATTGAGCTGGTGGTGCAGGTCAATGGCAAGCTGCGCGCTCGGCTTGAAGCCGATGCTGATGCTGACAAGGCCACAGTGGAAGCGCTGGCCATGGCCGATGACAATGTCCAGCGGCATATCGACGGCAAGACGGTGCGTAAAGTCATCGTTGTGCCCGGCAAACTGGTCAATATTGTGGTGAGTGGATGAAGCGCCGTCATTTTCTGCGCCTTACCCTGATGACAGGCATGGCAGCTTCGGCTGCCGTGTTGGGCGGCTGTGGCTTTCAGCTGCGAGGTACTCAGCGACAGCGCCATATTCCACCGATAGCCTTAGATGGCGATACCCGTAGCCTGGTGGCGCGCAACCTGACTGTGGAGCTCAACAACCTTGGTAATGGTATTGACGAAGAGGCGCCCTGGCGACTGACCCTCTCATCGCCGACGCTTGAGCAGCGGCGCCTGGGCGGTGAAGATTCCGGCAGCCAGGAGCATGAATTTACCCTGGAAATCCAGGTGTCCGTGCAGGAACGGTCAAGCGGCGGCTATGCACTGAACAACCAGACCCTCAGCGTTATCAGCCGCCAGCGTCTTAATGATGATGATCTGCTAAACCGTGAAAGCCTGATCGAGGAAACGCGGTTAACGCTATCCAGGCGCCTGGCACAGCGTGTCGTGGAACGCATCAGTGCTTTGGAGGCGTTCGAGTGAAGGTCTTTGCTGACAAGTTGCCAGCCGCCCTTGAAAAGCGCCTTCCCAAAGTCGTGATTGTTTCTGGGGATGAACCTCTCCAGCACCGTGATGCCTGCGATGCGGTGCGCGCCGCTGCCCGGCAAGCTGGCGTTGAAGAGAGAGAAGTAATTGACGTTGAGCCTAATTTTGCCTGGGGTCGTCTGCTGGATATTGCTGGCAACCTATCCCTATTCGCCTCGCGCAAGCTGATTGATGTGCGCCTGGGCAACCAGAAGCTGGGGCAGGAAGGCAGCAAGATGCTGGCGCATTATGCTGAACAGATGGACGGCAGCGACGATGTTCTGCTGCTCAGCATGGGCAAACTGGATGCCAAGCAGCAAAAAAGCGCCTGGTTCAAGGCGCTGGATAAACACGGCATTTTTGTACCCGTCTGGCCGGTCGATGCATCACGCCTGGGTTATTGGCTGCGCGACCGCGCGGGCTTACATGGTTTACAGTTGGATATGGACGCAGCCCGCTTATTGGGCGAACGTACCGAAGGCAACCTGCTGGCAGCTGATCAGGAATTGCAGAAGCTTGCCCTGATGCTTCCGCTAACGCGCGTATCAGTGCCGACACTATTGCTCAGGGCGTGGAAGACAATTCACGTTTTGATGTCTTTAATCTGGCTGATGCCTGCTTGAAAGGTGAACCGTCCAGAGTTTCACGCATCGTCCACGGCTTGCGAAGTGAGGGAATTGAAGCGCCAATTGTGCTTTGGGCACTGAGCCGCGAGCTGCGCACCCTGCTGTCTATTCATCAGCACATTGATCAGGGGCAGAGCTTTGAACATGCTTGCAAGGCACAGAAGCCGATGATTTTTGATAAACGCCGCCCAGCCTACCAGCAGGCCATTCAGCGCTTACCCATGAAGCGACTGCACAAACTGCTGCTGATGGCCCAGCGCCTGGATCTGGCTGTTAAAGGCGCGTCACCCGTGCCACTTTGGCCAGGATTGCATGATCTTGCCTTCACCTTGGCCGGTGGCCGTGGCCTGCTGGCAGAATCTGCCTGGACCTATCGGCTGCATTAGTTCTCTACCACTCAACGGCGCGTTGCATCGTAACCAAGGTCAGCACCGCGGCTTTCATCGCTGGTGCGACGTACGGAAACGCCACGGCGTTTGCGATTTTCCTCTTCGCACACCTCATCCTTGCCGCCGCAGATATCACAGCCGTTTTTCATCCCGATCTGGTTCAGTCCACCACATGAGCCTGCGATAGGCTTGCGGCCCAGAATGACACCGACTGCCATAGCGCCCATTACCAGCAGCATGAAACCAAATACCAGTAACCAGATTGCCATTGTTGAACACCTCGTTTAACAGTGAGTGTGCGTGGGGCCAATACAACAATAAACAGTGGCTCCACGATTCTCCTAGCCTAACTGACAGTATTATACGCTGATAGTGCTCTTTTCGACCAATCATGGCCCCATACAAAAACGGGGCCAGCCGATTGGCTAGCCCCGCTGTACCGGTAAGAGTAGAAATTATCCGCCAAAGTCATCCAGCAGAATATTTTCAGGCTCCACGCCCAGATCAAGCAGAAGCTTGATGCAGGAGGCGTTCATCATCGGCGGCCCACACATGTAGTATTCACAGTCTTCAGGCGCTGGGTGATCCTTCAGATAGTTTTCATACAGAACATTGTGGATAAAGCCGGTCGGCCCTTCCCAGTTATCTTCCGGCTGGGGGTCGGACAGCGCCAGATGCCACTCAAAGTTGGGGAACTCTTCAGCCAGCTTGTCATACTCTTCGTTATAGAAGGTCTCACGCCAGGAGCGCGCACCGTACCAGAACGAAATCTTGCGGCTTGATTTCAGACGCTTGAGCTGGTCGAAGATATGGCTACGCATCGGCGCCATACCCGCACCACCACCGATAAACACCATTTCGGCATCGGTGTCTCTGGCGAAGAACTCACCAAAGGGCCCCATGACGGTTACCTTGTCGCCCGGCTTCAGGCTGAACACATAGGTAGACATCAGGCCAGGCGGATGGCTAGTGCCAGGAGGCGGCGTCGCGATCCGGATATTGAACTTGAGCAGCCCTTTCTCATCTGGATAGTTGGCCATCGAGTAGGCACGAATGATTTCTTCGTCATTCTTGTGGGAAATGTCGAACAGACCAAACTTTTCCCAGTCGCCACGATATTCTTCTTCGATGTCGAAATCGGAGAATTTAATATCGTAAGGCGGCGCGACCAGCTGAACATAGCCACCGGCACGGAAGGCAACTTCCTCGCCTTCCGGCAGCTTCAGGTTCAGTTCCTTGATAAAGGTCGCCACGTTGGGATTGGCGGTGACTTCGGTTTCCCATTTCTTGACGCCAAAGACCTCTTCCGGCACTTCGACTTTCATGTCCTGCTTGACAGGCACCTGACAGGAAAGGCGCCAGCCTTCCTTTTTCTCACGCATGGTGAAGTGAGATTCTTCGGTCGGCAGAATAGAACCGCCGCCTTCTTCTACACGACATTTGCACTGCGCGCAGGAGCCGCCGCCGCCGCAGGCAGACGAAAGGAAGATGCCGTTGGCTGCCAGCGTGTTCAGAAGCTTGCCACCGGCTTGGGTAGACAGAGTATGTTCAGGATCACCATTCACTTCAATGGTTACATCCCCGCTACTTACTAGCTTACTGCGGGCCGCCAGAATAATCGCCGTCAAACTGATGACGATGATGGTAAACATGACGACACCGAGCAAGATGACAGTTGTATCAACCATGTCGGTTTCCTATTGCTGAGGGTTTTCAGTGAACCGGCAGCGCCTTAAGGTGCTACCGGAAAAACCATCTCTCATCAAAGCTGAATGCCGGAGAAAGACATAAAGCCGAGTGACATCAGGCCCACAGTGATAAAGGTGATACCCAGGCCCTGCAAGCCTGCAGGCACATCGCTGTACTTCAGCTTTTCACGAATACCTGCCAGTGCGGTAATCGCCAGCGCCCAGCCAACACCAGAACCAAAACCATAAATGACGGATTCACCGAAATTATAGTTACGTTCCACCATGAACAGAACGCCACCGAGAATTGCACAGTTAACCGTGATCAACGGCAGGAAGACGCCAAGAGCGTTATAGAGCGCTGGCACGTACTTATCCAGAAACATTTCCAGAATCTGTACCAGGGCGGCAATAACACCGATGTAGCTCAGCAGGCCCAGGAAGGACAGATCAATGTTTTCAGCACCACTGATTCCCGTCCAAGATAGCGCACCTTCTGCCAACAAAAAGCCGAAGACAAGGTTATTAACCGGAACAGAAATCGTCAGTACAACGATGACCGCTATGCCCAGACCAAAAGCTGATGACACCTTTTTGGAAACGGCCAGGAAGGTACACATGCCCAGGAAGAATGCCAGCGCAAGATTCTCGACAAATACCGAGGCAACGAAAAGGCTCAAATAATGTTCCATGTTACACGGCCTCCTTCGGCTGGGTATTTTCTTTCATCTTGAACTCATTGGATTCCACCTGCTCCGGGTTAACTGCGCGCAGCACCCATATCAACAGCCCAATAATAAAGAAGGCTGACGGCGGCAGCAGCATCATGCCGTTAGGCACGTACCAGCCACCGTTCTGGACAGTCTCCAGAATAGTGATACCAAATACGCTGCCTGACCCCAAGAGTTCACGGAAGAAACCAACGACCATAAGAACAAAGCCATAGCCAATGCCGTTACCGATACCATCGAGGAAGGACATGCCCGGTGTATTGGACATGGCAAAACCTTCTGCACGGCCCATCACGATACAGTTGGTGATGATAAGGCCAACGAATACCGACAGCTGCTTAGACATTTCATAAGCATAGGCTTTCAGAATCTGATCTACCACGATAACCAGCGATGCAATAATCGTCATCTGAACGATGATGCGAATAGAGGAAGGAATGTGGTTACGGATCAGTGAAACAAACAAGTTAGAAAAAGCAGTTACGAAGATAACAGCAAGTGTCATTACCAACGAAACGCTCATGCTTGTGGTGACGGCCAGCGCAGAACAGATCCCCAGAATTTGCAGCGCAATGGGATTGTTCTTGAAAATAGGTGCCGTCAGGACACTTTTAGGCGTAGCGTCTGCCATGTTTTAGGCTCCTTCCGATTCGAGTTCGACATCGGCTTGTTGAGCTTCTTCCTGGGTGATTCCACTGCGGAATTTCGCCAGGTACTCACCAAAGCCTTCAGGGCTCATCCAGAACTGCAGCATGTCAGTTACGCCATTACTGGTCAGGGTTGCGCCTGACAGAGCATCAACTTCGTACTCGGAGCTCGCGCCACCCTTGGTCAGGTGGATTTCCGGCGAAAGATCACCCTCTTCCTCATAGATCTTCTTGCCTTCCCACTGCGCTTGCCAACGGGGGTTATTGACTTCAGCCCCCAGGCCAGGTGTTTCACTGTGGTCGTAATAGGTGATACTGACGATGGTGTTGCCATCACCTTCTACTGACAAAAAGCCCATCATGCTGCCCCACAGGCCCTGCCCACGAATGGGCAGGACAATCTGATCGGGGTCGTCGACATCGCCGACAAGGTAGATGGTAGCGAAGTTTTCAACTCGCGACAGACCAGCAATATCCTGATCACCTGAAAGTGTACGGCCTGTTGCAGGATCACGTGCTGCTTCAAACTGGTTGAAGGTATCCGGATCAAACTGATCGGTGTATTCACCCGAGCGCAGGTCAACCACGCGAGCAGTAATCTTGTCGCGGAAAGTCTCTTCAATATCCATGCCTGACTCGTAGAGCTTGGCAACGTTGAGAATATTGGATTTACGATCAAGTTCCTGATTCGTCTGCTGCATTGGACGCAGTGCGACGGCTGCTGTCGATACAATGATCGAACACACGACACACAGGGCAAATGCAACAGTTAAAATCTTTTTGATCGAATTATTACCTTGAGCCATCAGGCAATCTCCTCGGCCGGTGCACCCACGCGCTTCTGGCGACGCTTGATGTTAGCCTGGACAAAGAAGTGGTCGATCAGCGGTGCAAACAGGTTAGCAAACAGAATCGCCAACATGATGCCTTCCGGGAAGGCCGGGTTAACAACGCGGATCAAAACGGTCATCACACCAATCAGCGCACCGAATACCAGACGCCCCTGATTGGTCATGGAAGAAGATACTGGATCTGTCGCCATGAACACCATACCGAAGGCAAAACCACCAATCACCAAATGCCAGTACCAAGGCATGGCAAACATGGGATTGGATTCTGAGCCGATCAGGTTGAACAGGGTACTGGTGATCACCATGCCAAGGAAGACACCCAGCATGATTCTCCAGGACGCGATACGCGTCCAGAGCAGAACTGCTGCGCCGATAAAGATAGCCAGCGTTGACACTTCACCCACTGAGCCGGGAACGAAGCCCAGGAAGGCATCCCACCAGCTGAAGGTGGAAGTAAGAGCAGACATACCGTCTTGGAAAGCCATCGATAGTGCGGTAGCACCGGTATAACCATCTGCCGCGACCCAGACAGCATCACCTGAAATCTGTGCTGGGTAGGCAAAATACAGGAAAGCACGACCGGTCAAAGCGGGGTTGAGGAAGTTCTTTCCTGTACCCCCGAAGATTTCCTTACCGATGACAATACCAAAGGTAATACCCAGCGCCACCTGCCAAAGCGGGATAGTAGCAGGCAAAATCAGCGCAAACAGAACTGAAGTTACGAAGAAGCCTTCGTTGACTTCATGGCCACGCTTAATGGCAAACAGTACTTCCCAGAAACCACCCACCACGAAGGTGACTAGGTAGATCGGCAGGAAGTAAGTAGCGCCCAACACAAAGTTGGCCCACAGGCTGCTCGGATCATGCCCGCCTGCTAGGGTCATCATGATAGCTTCGCGCCAGCCCGCCATGGAGGCATAGCCCGCGTCAATCGCAGTATTGGCCTGCCAACCAGCGTTCCACATACCAAAGAACATGGCAGGGAAGGTACACATCCATACCGTGATCATGATGCGCTTAAGGTCTATACCGTCACGCACGTGGGCAGTGGTCTTAGCCACGCTGGGTGGCGAATAGAAAATCGTATCGACCGCTTCATAAAGGGGGTAGAACTTTTCGAACTTACCGCCTTTGTGGAAGTTGGGTTCGAGGTTGTCGAGTGTTTGTCTAATACCCATCATCAGGCCTCTTTCTCGATCATGGTGAGATTATCACGCAGGATGGGGCCATACTCATATTTGCCTGGGCAAACATAGGTACATAATGCCAAATCCTCTTCATCTAGCTCCAGACACCCCAGTTGCATGGCAACTTCAATGTCACCCACGATCAGTGAACGCAACAGCTGAGTTGGCATGACGTCTAACGGCATGATCTTCTCATAAGCTCCGACCGGCACCATGGCTCTTTCCGAACCATTGGTGGATGTCGTCGGCGCATAGTTGCTGAGCCCCTTGATTTTAGAAATATAGATTCCTAATACCGAGTGCTTGTTAACACCTGGCGATAGCCAGCCCATGAAAGCACGTTTATTTCCTTCTTCCAACAGACTGATCTGCTGATGGAAGCGCCCCAGGAAGTTCACGTTACCCTCTGCCGTCGCACCAGAGAAAACAGAACCAGAAATCACACGAGTATCGTCCGGTTGGATCACTTCGCCCTGCAAGAGTTCCTCAGTGCTGGCGCCAATACGAGTACGCACAAGACGCGGTTTCTCGGCGCGTGGCCCCCAATGGCAATAATACGCTGTGTATCAACCTTGCCTTCAGTGAACAGCTTGCCAAAGGCAATCACATCCTGGTAGCCGATATGCCAGACTTTTTTGTGCAGTGCAACTGGTGACAGATGGTGGATATGTGTTCCCACCAAGCCAGCAGGATGCGGGCCCGAGAAGGTCTGCGCCTGAACACCGTTGATGTTGCCGCCAGGAATACTGCTGTCCGAGCCAGTGCATAGGTAAACCTTACCTTCGGTCAGCCGTGCCAACACTTTCAGGCCATCCTCAAACGCCTGGGGCTGCTCATTGATGATCAAAGCAGGCTCAGGACTCAAAGGATGGGTATCAATGGCAGTGACAAAGATATCAGCAGGCGCACTATCGACTTCCGGTGTACGGGAAAACGGGCGCGTACGTAACGCCGTCCACATCCCCGATTCAACCAGTTGGTCAACAACGCTCTGTCGTTCAAGGCTTTCAAGGTTTGCGCGATCATGAGAAGCAAATGACACCGCCTCTTCAGCCTCATCGGCCTTGATCACTACAGACAGTAAACGACGCTTTTCGCCACGGTTAATGGCAACGACTTCACCCGCTGCAGGTGCTGTAAAGCGCACACCCGCAATTTTCTTATCGGTGAAGAGCAATTGGCCCAGTTTGACCTTATCCCCTTCCTTGACTTCCATAGTCGGTTTCATACCGACATAGTCAGTGCCCAGGATTGCCACGTGACGCACGGGCTTGGCATCTTCAATGCGTTGCTCGGGCGCTCCCGTGATGGGGAGATCCAGGCCTTTCTTGACTTCGATCATAGTCTCGCCCAGTTGATGGATCGGATAAACGAAGATAAGGGGTTCGAATGGATTCGAATTCTTATTAGTTTCTCAGATTGTTACCAGTCCGGCTTGGAGCTTGAAACAAGCCCAAACCACCCCAAAAATCTACCTCATTATAAAGATAACCGCGTCCAATGACCACATCCCTGACGCTCACCAAAAGTGCTATAGACTAAAATTGTCATAGACGAAACGGGCATAGCTTTTCTGGATTAATCCCCAGAAACAGCAACGCCACCCGTAGGTGGCGTTGTAATGACCTGATCATGCCGTGAAATCAGGCATGTGGCAGCTTTAGAAAGGTGACGTTGGACATTTGCTGTAGGATACGCACGACCTGACAGCTGTAGCCAAACTCATTGTCATACCAGACGTAGACGACAGCATGATTATCGTTGGCAATCGTCGCCTTGGCATCAACAATGCCGGCATGACGATTACCGACGAAATCAGATGACACCACCTCAGGCGAATCAACAAAATCAATCTGCTTCTGGTAGGAAGAATTGATGGAAACATCGCGCAGATAGTCATTTAATGCTTCTGCGTCGGTACCCTTCTCCAGGGTGAGGTTGAGAATCGCCATTGAAACATTAGGCGTCGGCACGCGAATAGCGTTACCCGTCAACTTGCCTTCAAGCTCAGGCAGCGCCTTGGCCACGGCTTTCGCCGCACCGGTTTCAGTCAATACCATGTTTAGTGCTGCGCTGCGGCCACGGCGGTCACCTTTATGGTAGTTGTCGATAAGGTTCTGGTCGTTGGTATAAGCATGCACGGTTTCCACATGACCGGTGACCACGCCGTACTGGTCGTTCAATGCCTTGAGAACGGGCACGATAGCATTAGTGGTGCAGGACGCAGCAGAGAGAATCTTGTCGTCTTCCGTAACAGCATCATGATTGATGCCATAAACAATATTCTTGATTGAGCCTTTGCCCGGCGCCGTCAACAGTGCCTTTGAAACGCCTTTGCATGTCAGATGCTGGCCAAGGCCGGCCTCATCACGCCAGATCCCGGTATTGTCGACGACCACGGCATTGTCGATAGCGTAATGGGTGTAATCAATCTCGTCTGGCGAGTCGGCGTAGATAACCTGGACGACATTCCCGTTCACTGTCAGCGTACGCGCTTCCACATCAATGCTGATCGTACCCTCAAACGGGCCATGGACGGAATCACGACGCAGCAGGCTGGCGCGCTTTTCAAGATCCTTGGCGACGTCACCGCGACCGCGTACGACGATAGCACGCAAACGCAGTAGGTTACCGCCACCGGCTTTCTCGACCAGGATGCGCGCCAGCAGGCGGCCGATCCGGCCAAAGCCATACAGAACAACATCTTTAGGTTCGCCAATGCTGGCACCAGGCTGATAACCATCGACAATTTCATGCAGCTCTTTGCGCAGGAAGGCCTCAACGTCGCCACCACCCTGCTTTTTCAACATCACACCCAGCTTGCCAATATCGACATGAGCAGGCCCAAGATTAAGGTCGCACATGGCTTTGACAATCGGAAAGGTGTCCTGAACGGACAGCTCAGTGCCTTCAATCTTGCGCACAAAGCGATGGTCTTTCAGGATGCGAATGACAGAGCGCTTGATCAGCGAACGCCCGAACATGGTAGCGACAACGTTATTCTGGCGATAGAGACGGCCGACGAGGGGGATCATCTGCTCGGCGAGCGCTTCATTGCTTTGCCATTCCTGGAATATGTTATCGAGCGTTTGCTGACTCACGGGCAACCTCTTCATAGTGAAATAGTAGGGTACTGACGTTACTATTATCCCGACCTGGAATAAGGGCTGCAATCACTGGATAGTCGCACTACGTGTAAGGAGATTACACAAACGCGTTTTTGACTACAAAAACGCTTGAGCTCAAGCCGCCAGTCGCCATGGTCGTGTATCATCGGGGTTTTCATTTTTTGTGCAGCCGATATTTCCATTATGCCGACTTTCTCTCTGCTGGAACCGCCTGCGCCTAAAGGGGCGCGTGAAACGCTTTACTGGGAAAACCCACCAGGCAGCGCGGTCGCACTGGGGCTTGCCCGCCTAGCGAGCAAGGCGCCCTTGCTGGTGATTACACCCAGCACGGCGGATACGCAAACCCTGGAACAAGCGCTGAGTTTTTACACCGAAACACCGGTGCTGCCCTTTCCTGATTGGGAAACGCTGCCTTATGACAGCTTTTCTCCCCACCAGGATATTGTCTCCGCACGTCTGCGCACCTTGCGCCAGCTGCAGGACGGTCTACACGGCATCGTGCTGGTACCCATCAACACCCTGATGCAGCGCCTGCCACCGGTAGAATATATCGCCGGGCGTGTGATGTCGCTCAAAGCGGGTGACAGGCTGGATCGCGAAGCTTTCCGTGAGGCGCTTTCCCGAGCAGGTTACCGCGCCGTGGAAACCGTCTATGAGCCAGGCGAGTACGCCCTGCGTGGCGCCTTGATTGATCTCTACCCCATGGGCGTCGATGCCCCCATCCGTATTGACCTGTTTGACGATGAGATCGAAACCCTGCGCCTGTTTGATCCAGGTTCCCAGCGCACGACTGAAAAGATCAATGCTATTGAGCTTCTGCCTGCCCACGAATATTCGTTCAGCCGCAGTGCCATTGCCTGCTTTCGTGAAAACTTTGAAACGCTTTTCGACGTTGATCCGCGTCAATGCCCTTTGTATAACGACGCTCTAAAAGCCATTCCATCCCCTGGGCTTGAACAATACCTGCCGCTATTTTTTGAACAGACGGCGTCCCTGTTTGAACACCTGAGCGACGCCACTCAAGTTGCCCTGCTGCCAGGTATTCACAAAGCCGCCGAGCAGCACTGGGCATCCATCGAAGCGCGTTACGCTAACCTCGGCGTCGACCCGACGCGCCCCTTGCTGCCGCCCCACCGTGCCTTTATTGCCAGTAACGATATTTTTGCCGCTATCAACCAGCGCCCACGGGTTGAGTTAACCAAGGATCAGGACAATCGGCATGCCCAGGTACCGCAAGCCCGTACCCTGCCAGAGGTTACCATCAATGCCCGCAGCAAGACGCCACTGGCAGCGCTTGAGCACTTCCTGACCACGCATACTCACACACGCGTCCTCTTTGTTGTTGAATCCCGTGGCCGCCGGGAAGCGCTTGAAGACCTTCTCGCCCCGCTGGCACTCAAGCTACCTTATGTCAGCCGCTTTGCTGACTTTCTTGATAGCCAGTTGCCTTATGCGATCAGCGAGGGGCTGGTGGCACAGGGTTTGTGGCTTGAAAGCCCTGACCTGGCCGTCATCACCGAATCAGAGCTTTTTGGTGAGGTGGTACGCCAGAGCCGTCGGCGTGAAAAAGTAACCGATGACAATGAGTTTGCCGTCCGCCATCTTTCCGAACTAAAAGAAGGCGCGCCAGTTGTCCATCAGGCCCATGGCGTTGGGCGCTACCTGGGGCTTGAAACCCTTGAAGCAGGCGGCCAGGCCAGTGAGTTCCTTGCCCTGGAGTATGCCAATGGCGCCAAGCTTTATGTACCAGTTGACAGCCTGCACCTGATTTCACGCTACAGCGGCAGCGCGGATGAACTGGCGCCGCTGCATAAACTTGGCTCGGATCAGTGGGAAAAGGCGCGCAAGAAAGCCGCAGAAAAAATCCGCGACACCGCCGCCGAGCTGCTGGATATCTACGCCCGCCGCGAAGCCCAGGAAGGCGTGGTTTATGCCGCGCCGGACGATGAATATCAACGTTTTGCGGCCAGTTTCCCCTTTGAGGAAACACCGGACCAGCAAGCCGCCATTGAAGCGGTCATCAACGACATGACCTCCCCTCAGCCCATGGATAGAGTCGTCTGTGGGGACGTAGGGTTTGGTAAGACAGAAGTCGCCATGCGCGCCGCTTTCCTGGCAGCCCAGTCCAATCGCCAGGTAGTGGTGCTGGTGCCCACTACTCTGCTGGCTCGCCAGCACTACGAAAACTTCCGTGACCGTTTTGCCGATACGGCGGTGAACATCAGCCTGGTATCCCGCTTCACCCAGGGCAAGACCATGAACGACACCCTGGAGCGTATCCGCAATGGCCAGACCGATATCGTGATTGGCACCCACAAACTGCTCTCCAAGAGCGTGGAGCTGCCCAGGATGGGCTTGCTGATTATCGATGAAGAGCACCGTTTTGGCGTAGCCCAGAAAGAAAAGCTCAAAACCCTGCGCGCCGAGGTCGATATTCTGACCCTGACCGCCACACCTATTCCACGTACCCTGAATATGGCCATGAGCGGCATTCGTGACCTCTCGATCATTGCCACACCTCCCGCCCGGCGCTTATCCGTCAAGACCTTCGTTCAGCGCCATGAAGATGGCACGATAAAAGAAGCGCTGCTTCGCGAAATCCTCCGCGGGGGACAAGTCTACTTTCTGCATAACGAAGTCAAGACGATTGAAAACGCCGCAGAAAAGATTCGCGAGCTGGTGCCTGACGCCCGAGTTGCCGTGGCTCACGGTCAGCTTCCCGAACGCAGCCTTGAACGCGTCATGTCAGACTTTTACCACCGCCGCTTCAATGTACTGGTCTGCTCCACCATCATTGAAACCGGCATTGATGTGCCTAATGCCAACACCATTATCATTGAACGCGCTGACAAGTTCGGACTTGCTCAGCTGCATCAGCTGCGTGGCCGAGTAGGCCGCAGCCATCATCAGGCTTACGCCTACCTGATGACACCGCCCCCAAGGCCATGACCCGGGACGCTATAAAACGCCTGGAAGCGATCAGCGCTTCCGATGACCTCGGCGCAGGCTTTACTCTCGCCAGCCACGATATGGAAATTCGCGGCGCTGGCGAGCTGCTGGGTGACGAGCAGAGCGGGCAGATGGAGACGATTGGCTACACGCTGTATATGGAAATGCTCGACCGCGCTGTCAAGGCCATCCGTTCAGGCAAGACACCCAACATTAACGCCCCGTTCAATACCGGCGTGGAAATCAGCCTGAACCTTCCGGCCCTGATACCCGCCGACTATATCAACGACGTCCAGCAGCGGCTAGTGATGTATAAACGCATCGCCAATACCCAGAACCGCGAACAGCTCAAGGAATTGCAGGTCGAACTGATAGATCGTTTCGGGTTACTGCCTGCACCCTTGAAAAACCTGATCCGCCAGACCCAGTTACGTCAGCGAGCGGATCAACTGGGTATCAAGCGGCTGGAAGCCGGAGAAACACGCGGCAAAATCACCTTCGAAAGCGAGACACCGGTTGATCCCATGACGCTGGTTAACCTGATCCAGCGCTCACCCCAGCAGTTTCGCCTTGAAGGCTCAGACACCTTGCGCTTTGAACTGCCAATGGAATCCGTCGACGCCCGCTTTAAACAGCTGGAGGCACTGCTTGATCAACTGAATCAAAAAGTAGTCGCCGCTTGACGTCTGGGGCAAACTGTCCTGAAACACAATATCGCTTGGCCTGCAATGTATTGGCCATTCACCCCTGAACGCATCAGTACCGATTGCACAGACGCAATCAAACACCTAGAGGGAAAATGCATGACCACTCACCCACTCCTTCGGTCAGCCAGGCTGTTTCACTGCAGCCTGCCTGCCATGGTGCTGGTGGCCACTGCGCTGGTCACCGCTCCAAGCCTTGCTCAAACGGCCAAGGAGGCAACGCCATCTCCTGGCATCTCTGAGCAGGTCTCAGAAGCAGAGAGTGCTCGCCCCAATGAGCTGCCTCGCGGCCAGTTCGTCATGCCTGAAGAAGGCGACCTCATTGGTCAGCACTACACTATTACGGTTGATGATCACGCCGATACGCTGATCGATATCGCACGTCGCCATAATATCGGTTATGAAGAAATCCGTATGGCGAACCCGGATGTCAGCCTTTGGGTGCCTGGAGAAGGCACCGAAGTAGTTATTCCCGCCCAATACATTCTGCCGCCTGTACCTCGCGAAGGTGTTGTGATCAACCTGTCGGAGCTGCGCCTTTATTATTACTCGGCCGATAACCCGGAAATTGTCGAAACCTACCCTGTCAGTGTAGGCCGTGATGAGTTTGCAACACCGGTGGGCGTTACCCGCACCACCATCAAGGTAGAAAACCCTGCCTGGGCACCGCCTGCCTCCATGCGCCGGGAAGCCGCTGAGCGCGGTGACCCACCGCCCGAAATCGTCCCACCGGGGCCACAGAACCCCCTGGGGGAACATGCCATTCTATTGGACATGCCCAGCTACCTGATACATGGCACCAACCGCCCTGACGGCGTGGGCATGCGGGTCAGCCGCGGCTGCATTCGCATGTATCCGGAAGATATCAAGTCGCTATATGAGCGCTTGCCAAGCGGTACCAAGGTGAACCTGGTCGATATCCCGTTCAAAGCCGGCTGGGCTAAGGATGGCACCCTCTTCGTGCAATCCTTCCCACAGCTTGAAGAAAACATGGGTAACTTCGAGCCCTTGCTTAATGCGCTTGAGCGTGTCGCGGAAAAAGCCTCCGATGACATTAGTGTCGATTATGCTCAGGTCAAGAAAGTGATAGAGCAGCCCAACGGGCAGATGATCGCCGTACATGGCCCGCAAATGCCTGCTGCACCGGAACCTGAGCAATGGGATAACGACCTGCTTGATGAGATCGAACTCGGTGATACTTCCGAACAAGCACCAGATGCCTGAAAGACAAACCTGATGTTTGAAGACAAAAAACCCTGCCGAGGCAGGGTTTTTTGTTCACACTGACTGATAGTAGCCTGTTAGCTAGAAATAGCTTAATAGACCTGAAACACCCAACGATGTTTCATTACAGCCAAATGATGCTAGCAATTGGTTAGACCCGCCTGAAAGCAAGCTCTCAGGCGGGTTATCAACCTGTCTTACTTCTGCATGGAGCGCTGGAACATGCGGTTCATTTCTTCACGGTTCTGCTCAGACATCTGCATGGCCGCACGCGCGTCGCGCTGCGCCTGGTTAGCAGTGTTCATTGCCTGAGAAGCCATGCTGCGTGCTTCTGCAGCGTCTGCCTGAGCAGATTCAGCCGTCATGCGCACTTCTTCCAGAGCGCTGGTAGAAGCACAACCTGCCAGAACGGCCAGAGAAGCGGCAGCGACAGACAGCTTGAGAGTAGTCTTCAGAGTCATATAGTTCTCCTTGAGTCTTCCTTGGTACTACGTTAAAGGCAAGATAACGCTGCAGCAGCTGCTAATGGACGTTACCTACCTGCGATGCAGGTTCATTTCAGCGACTTATACCTTTCGGCAAAATCGACAGAAGCTGTTGTATTATAGTCCACAACATTTGTCTATAGCCGCGTTTTTAAAAACTAGATTTTATCTTAACAGATTCAGCCTAGCGGATTACAACCCGAGTGCCAATCCCGATTAATTGGCTAAAACGCTCAATCTGGGCGTTTGTTAATGCAACACAACCTTGCGTCCAGTGAAATTGCTGGTGAATTTCAGGGTCTGCCCCACCCAGGCCATGAACGCCTATGGCACCGCCTAGCACGGTGTCCTGTGGCGGAGAGCCATACCGACGGTAGTAATCGAAATAGTCATCGTAGTCCTGCTGAGAGTATACGCCCGTCTTTAAGGCCATTCGCGCATGCGCCGGTGTCGGATAATCAATACCCACAAAGATATGCCACTGGCTTTCGTAATTAAACCGGTTGATACGAAACTCCCCCTTAGGGGTTACATTACTTCCTCTGAGACGTTGGGTTTTTGCCCCAGAGCGTCCCAGCGATACCGGCGCATAATGCTCAAGCCGACTGTTTCCCCGATAAACGCTCAGAGTGGCTTCCTGATCATCAATCAACACCCAGACTTCATCGGTAAAACGCGGCACGTGGGCGCGGGAAATGAGCGTTTCAATCAGATCCGGCTCCTCTCCAGCGGGTACATATGCCATGGAAACGGAGGCGGGCAAACACAGCGCATAAGCAAGAAACTGACGACGATTGACGGGCATTATGATGTCTCAAAACACTGACTTTAACGCTTGCATGCTTAAAGGTCAGAAAATTCCTCAAGGTGAGTGACAATCTGGCGCGCTTCACTTTCATGGCCTTCGGCCAAAGAACCAAAGAACGCCTGTTCTGGCTCAATCACCGATTTTTCTGCACGGTACTCGTACATTGCTTTCAAAGTGTTGTTTGCGCTCAAGGCCGTTTTCATGGCTGCATCGATATCATCATGGGCTACGGCCTGCTCAGCCATCTGGACAAGCACAGGGGGCTGCGGAAAATCAGTGGGGTCATCGAACCAGGTTTCCAGCACATCAGTATGGTCAGAACCATCATCAAACACGCTTTCTAGACCTTTACCCATACGTTTTTCACGCCCGGCAAGATAATCCAACACCATACTGGCGCGCTCTGAATCAGACTTGCGTGCTGCCTCTTCAAACTGTTGAGCCATACGTTGATGGAAGTCAGCTGCCCAAACAACCAGATCTTTTACCTGGTTATAACGCATATTTGTCTCCTCGCCCGCTCGTGATCAATGGTTAATAACTTCTACACAGATAGCAAGTTAACAAGGTTTGCTCGATGAAGGCATACTCTTTTAGTGAATAATCAGTGGATAGCCATCACGCTTGAGCACTCGCCCTGCTACGGCTACCATTCCTGACTGGTTTCGCGCAGCTGTGCAACTTCAGTTTTGGCCGACTGAATGCATTGTAACAGCTGATCGGCAAACTCGGTTTCACTTCCAAGCGCTATCATGCCGGGATTGGCGACCGATCGACGGCCAGCCCCCTGATCGCTATGCAAGCGTTCAAGCTGGAAGATCAGCCAGCCCAGCCATGAATCGGCGTCAGCGGCAACGTCTCTAAGCCGTTGCAGCTCAGCCACATCAGGGCCATCGGCTGCCAGCAGTAACTGCCAGCGGTGAGTGTCCAGGCGGGCATGCTCAGTCAGCTCCTTGAGCATTGATTCAAGTGCCAGCTCAAGAAGCGCCAGAGCGCTCTCCTCCATGGCCATCTTACGTGCCGCTGCATGCTCATCATCGCCTGCAGGCGTATCTGCCATTAGCTGGGCATGATAGAAGAGCTGATTGGTACGCGATTTCGGGGTCATTTACGCTTGTCCTCAACCTGCCATTGACCGTTAGCGAAGGTTGCTTTCCACCCTGTGGCCTTACCGTCTTCATCCGTCATCACATATTGCTCCTTGTTCTTACGTGAGAAGCGAATCTGGGCGGGGCGTCCATCCGGGTCTTCGGTCGGCGCCTTGAGAATAAAGTGATATTTCTCAGGCAGCTCATCCGCGTGCGCTTTCAACTCTTTAACCAGAGGCGGACGGGTTTCACGGTTTTTCGGAAACTTGCTGGCTGCCAGAAACAGGCCGCTGGCACCATCGCGCAGCACGTAATGATCCTCGACTTTCTGGCAAGCCAGTTCCGGCATTGCAATCGGATCCATTTTCGGTGGCGCCACCTCACCACTTTTTAGCAACTTACGGGTATTTTTACATTCGCTGTTGGTACAGCCAAAATATTTGCCAAACCGGCCTGACTTGAGCTGCATTTCACTGCCACACTTATCACATTCGATAATCGGCCCGTCATAACCCTTGATCTTGAACTTGCCTGCTTCCACTTCGTAGCCATCGCAATCAGGGCTGTTACCGCAGATGTGCAGCTTGCGGGTTTCATCAATCAGGTAATTGTCCATGGCCGTGCCGCACTTGGGGCAGCGGCGCTTGGCGCGCAGTGCATCAGCTTCGGCTTCCTCCCCGGCATCGGCGGCCACCGCTTCTTCACCAGGAATCAGGTCAATGGTGGTCTTACAGCGTTCCTTTGGCGGCAGGTTATAACCACTGCAGCCCAAAAAGACCCCGGTTGATGCGGTGCGAATCTGCATCTTACGCCCACAGCTTGGGCAGTCGATATCCGTCGGCACTGGCTGATTGGGGCGCATACCGTCTTCACTTTCGGCTTTTGCCAGTTCATCACGAAATTCGTGATAGAAGGCATCCAGTAAGGCCCGCCAGTTGCGCTCACCTTCGGCTACTTCATCCAGGCTGTCTTCCATTCGTGCGGTGAATGAAAAATCCATCAGATCCGGGAAAGATTCTTTCAACCGCTCGGTAACAATATCGCCAAGTTTCTCGGCATAAAAGCGCCGATTTTCAAGCTTTACATAACCACGATCCTGAATCGTTGAAATAATCGACGCATAGGTGGACGGCCGGCCAATGCCCTGTTTTTCGAGTTCTTTCACCAGTGCCGCTTCCGAATATCGCGCCGTTGGTTTGGTGAAGTGCTGCTGCGGGTCGAGTTTTTCCAGCTGCATCGGGGTGCCTTCCGGCAGATCTGGCAGCTGCTGATCTTCGTTTTTACCCCCGGCTTCATCACCCGAGTATAACCATCGAACTTGAGTACCCGCCCTTTGGCGCGTAGTTCATAGCCGTCAACCTGCACGTTCAGGGTGGTGGAAAGGTACTCGGCAGGCGTCATCTGACAGGCCAGGAATTGCCGCCAGATCAGTTCATACAGGCGCTCGGCGTCTCTTTCCATGCTGGCAAGCTCTGTCGCTTTGCGCTCTACGCTGGAAGGACGGATAGCCTCGTGGGCTTCCTGAGCACTTTCCTTGCTGGAATAGCGAATAGGCTTTTCTGGAAGATATTGTGCGCCGAAGGCATCACCAATATAGGTACGGGCACTTTCAACGGCATCCTTGGAAAGATTGGTCGAATCGGTACGCATATAGGTGATATAGCCCGCCTCATAGAGACGCTGAGCCATGGTCATGGTCTTTTTGACCGAGAATCCCAGACGGCTGCTGGCCGCTTGTTGCAGCGTTGAGGTAATGAAGGGAGCACTGGGCTTTGAACGGGTCGGTTTGTCTTCCCGCGAGGTGATTGCCAACTGTGCGTGGCGCAAGGCGGCAATCTGCTCCATGGTTTCCGCTTCGCTGGCAGGCCGAAAGGCTTTACCGTTGTAACGCGCAAGCTCAAAACGTATCAGCTCACCTTCTGGCGAAACCAGATCCGCGTGCACGTCCCAGAACTCTTCCGGAACAAAAGCACGAATCTCGCGCTCGCGCTCAACAATCAGACGAACGGCCACCGACTGCACTCGCCCCGCCGATAAGCCGCGGGCAATCTTGGCCCACAGCAGCGGCGACAGCATAAAACCCACTACGCGATCAAGAAAACGCCGAGCTTGCTGCGCCTCTACCCTGGGGATATTAAGTGCGCCAGGGGCCTTGAACGCATCCTGGATGGCATTCTTGGTAATCTCGTTAAACACCACACGTTTATAACGCTCGTTATCACCACCGATGGTTTCACGCAGGTGCCAGGCGATCGCCTCCCCTTCACGATCCAAATCCGTGGCCAGATAAACCGCATCGGCTTTCTCTGCCATTTTTTCAGCTCTGCAACCACTTTTTCCTTGCCGGGCAAGATTTCATAATGGGCCTGCCAGCCATTATCAGGGTCTATGCCCATCCGCCGAATCAGCTGGTCGTGGGCTTTATGCTTTTTATAAACGGCCTTTTCTTCCGGCGACATTTTGCGTGTTAGCGCCGCCTGACGGGCACGCTCCTTTGGGTCGGAGGCCGTCTTTCCCGAGCCGCTGGTCGGCAGGTCACGGATATGACCCACGCTCGACTTCACGATGAAATCGTTGCCGAGATACTTATTGATCGTCTTCGCCTTGGCAGGCGACTCGACGATGACCAGTGACTTGCCCATAGTGCTCCACTTAAATAACGTGCCGGCTGATGTGAGGCGGCAAATGAATGCAAAAACGTGCACAAGCTGATTGACCGCTGCACGCCTGAAAAAATGCGCTTACCCTACCCCAGGCCATGCAGAAGCGCCAGCCTTGAACAACGTTAAACCAGCGGACACTTGCCTGACAACTTCAGCTAGACACTAGACTGCCAAACGCCAAACGGCAACCTTCGAAAAATTTGATGTATACAAAAACGCCCCAGCCATTTTGCCGGGGCGTTGAGTTAACCACTCAATCAGCGCTTGCGCGATTGACCACGGGTAGTGGTCTTATTGGCAGCGGGGGCCTTTTTTGCTTGCGTTTTTACAGGCTCTTTTGGCTCAGGCGTAGCCGCTGGCTTGGCAGTCGTTTCAGCGTTTTCCGCCTTGGCGGGCGCTTGCTCTGCTTTTACTTCAGCTTCAGGGGCTGGCTGAACTGGCGCGGACTCAACCGGAGCTGACTTAACGGGTACTTCAACCAGTGTTTCAGGGCGCGCCTGATCAAACAACGCCTTGACTTGCTCAAAACGTTCTGATGAGTGTTCCGACAAATCGCCGCTGGCGGCCAGTACATGATCCAGATGGTCAATATGCGCATCAATCTGGGCATTGCTCTGACCAGCCAGTAGTTGCGGCAGGGTAGCAAGGGCTTCTTCACGATCCAGCTTGAGAATAAAGAACTGCTCACGTACCAGTTTCTTGAACTCATCCAGCGAGCTGCCCGGCTCAAGCTCAGCGCGTGACGCCCGCAGACGCTTGAAGTTACGCTCATCCGTGGCTGGCGAACCGCCGAGCACGTAAATAACCGCGCGCATTACCGCTTCGTGCTCACCACCATGAGCAATCCGCTCGCGCAGCTCTTCACGGCGCTGCTGGATAAAGCGACGATGTTCAGGCTCTGCGCCTGGACGACGACGATGAACATGGGCATCGCCATAGAGACCAACGGCGGCCTGCAGCAGAGGCTGGCCATAAACATCCAGGAAAATGCGCTCAAGCGAACTATCACGCAGATCACGCACGGCGTTCAGATTAGACACGATCTGCTCGGAAACAATGCCTTCCATGGATTTAAACAGGTTATCGTGGCCTACCTGATGACGGTTAGCGCGCACCGCATCCGCCATGACTGGCAAAGGAACGGTCAGAGGGTTACGATCCGACATTAATCGGTAGCCCAGGCGGATCGGGTGCATGCGCCGTATCCAGCGGGCCATTTCAGGCGTATTAAGCGCTTGAATCCAGGGCTGAACCGCCAAACGGTAAATGCCCAGATTAATCTCTGATACGCGCGCAACGGTCGCGAAACGACGATCATCTTCGGCGATGGGATTGACTTCCTGATCAAGCTCATCAAAGTTGCGCGTCTCGAATTCGAGCAGATACTCACGCTCGATCAGCTCAGCATCTGGCCGTTCGGAAGCGCGGGTAATCTTGGTTTCATAGAGCCCAGGCGGCATCACATCGATGTAATCCATGTTAGCCGTGAACTCGGAATGCTCCTTGCGGGAAACACTACCAGAGACAAAGATGCCCAGATGGCCCGTGGTATCGTGCAGGCAGTAGACAATGGTCTGGTCGTTGGCAATGATGTCCTCTTCGCCTTCATACAGATCACGAATCCAGCCAAGCGCCTGGGGCGGCGGCGTAATATCGTCACCACGCGAACAGAACACCACGACCGGCGAGCGGACATTGCGTAAGTCAACGCGACGCCCATCACGGGTCACCAGCTGAGCGGTCGACAGACGGTTACCGACAAACAGGTTATCCACGATGTACTGGATTTCTTCGCCACCCAGCACCACGTGGCCGCCCCACCAGCGTTCAAATTCCAGATAACGTTCGGCTTCGTTATCGATGTTATCAAACAGGTGATACTGCTTTTTCCAGTAGGTATTGGCCGGGTTCAGGCGTTCGAAGTTTTGCACCAGCCAGGCACCGTCAAACAGACCGTTACCAATATCACTGGTCAAGGCAGTCACCCAACTGCCGCCGGTAATCCCGCCGGTATAACGCATCGGCGCCTTGCCACGCTCACCTGCCCAGTAAGAAAGCGGTGCACCCGCAATCAGGATGGGGCCAAACACGTCAGGCTCCAGCGCTGCCGCCATCATGATCTGCCAGCCCGCCTGACAGTTACCCACCACCATCGGCTTTTCACAGGTATCCGGATGCAGAGAACTTACATGGCGCAGAAAAGCGATTTCCGCTTCGACAACGTCTTCAACCGTCTGCCCTGGCTCCGGGAAAGGCAGAAAGCCGATAAAGTAGCAAGGGTGTCCAGCGCGCATGGCAACACCCAGCTCGCTGTCAGGCTTAAAACCGCCAATGCCCGGGCCGTGGCCGGCACGGGGGTCGACGACCACAAAGGGACGCTTCAGCTCGTCAATTTCGACGCCTTCCGGCGGCAGAACGCGCATTAATTCATAGTTGGTAGGATGCTCGAGCTCACGACCATCCATGACAACTTCGGTTTTAAAGCCAAGCACATTGGGCTTGGTTTGCTCCATATGCTCAAGGTATTGATTACCCCGTTGGCGCATCACATCCCAGTAGAGAATGCTGCGCTCCAGGCCGTCGCGCCAGTAGTCAAGTGCAGCGCGGCCAAAACCGAAGGGGTCACACAGGGTCATCATCGCTTGGGTTCCGGCATTTAACGGAAAGTCGGCGATGGCGCCATCATTGCCAGTTGGCGCTGATGGCATAAAAGGGTTGGCGAGAAAGTTCATGGATTCTCCCTTGGGCCAGCATGAGTGCCATGGCCCTAAATCGTTTTATGCTGCAACGCAATATAGTGTAATTCACACAGCCCTCAACGTCGATGAAGAAAGCTACTTTATCGCTGCCAATGTTGTGATTGTTCACTTTTAACGCTGTTCCAGCCGGAAAACCAAGGCATCAGACAGAGAAACAGGATTTGATCATGACAATATTCGCCGCTGTTGTTAATCATCCTTTATAGCGCTACCTTACAATGACGTAACGATATCCCGCTTTCTGCCAAATATGTTACATTGAGCCTTATAGACTTCTGTCGACATTGACCCATATTCCCGAGCGGTTAAAGAGGCCAGATAATGACCGCTCTCGCCATAGCAGAGGCGCTTTATTATGAGCAATCACCCCTCGCAGCGTATTTCCAGCGGCGAAAAATTCCGTAATGAACATGGCATGGCCGTCATCAAGGACGGCATCAAACAAAGCAAGCAAGTACCAGAAACACCGTCTACCTTACCTGAGCGTAAACCTGCCTGGCTGCGCGCCAAAATGCCCGGCGGCGGACGTTTTGAAGCCGTCAAGAAAAACGTCAAGTCGCATGGGTTAAGCACCGTATGCGCTGAGTCCCACTGCCCCAACATGGGTGAATGCTGGAGCAATGGCACGGCAACCATCATGCTGATGGGCTCTGTTTGTACACGGGCATGCCGCTTCTGTGCCGTCGATACAGGCAACCCCAAAGGCTGGCTGGATCATGATGAGCCTGAGAATACGGCTAAGTCGGTTGAACTGATGGGGCTACGCTATGTGGTGCTTACCTCGGTGGACCGGGACGATCTTGACGATGGCGGCGCCTCCCATTATGCGGCCTGCATACAAGCCATCAAGCGCCATACGCCTGAGGTGGTCGTAGAAGCCTTGACACCGGATTTTGACGCTGAACCCAAAGCGATTGAGCGGGTGGTTGATTCAGGCTTGCAGGTGTTTGCCCAGAACGTCGAGACCGTTGAGCGGCTGACGCAAAGGGTTCGCGACCCTCGTGCTGGCTATCGCAAGACGCTGGACGTTCTGGCCCACGCCAAGCGCTATCGTCCTGATATCATCACCAAGACCAGCCTGATGCTGGGGCTGGGCGAAACCAAGGAAGAAATCCTCAAGACCTTTGACGACCTGCGCGAGATTGGCGTCGATATCGTGACGCTCGGTCAGTACTTGCGCCCCACCAAGAATCACCTGCCGGTTGAACGCTACGTAACTCCGGAAGAATTTGAAGAGCTGCGTCAGCTTGGGCTTGAAAAGGGCTTCATGGAAGTGCCTTCCGGCCCTCTGGTGCGCTCCAGCTATCGCGCTGACCGGGTATTCGAGAAAAACAACCTTGGCTTGGCAACGCCTGCCAAAGTGCCTGGCCTGGCAGAAGAAGACAACAATCTTATTCCGGCTTTCAACGTCGGCTAGCCGGGTTTTTACGGCTTTGGCGTTAACCGACGCTGAAGCCGTGCTGCCAAGGCCTCTGCAAGCTCTCTGCCCACAGAGTCACAGCTAATTTGGCGTTCAACCAGATCAGCCAGATTAGTCATCTGCATGCCAGCATAGCCGCAGGGGTTAATGCGCTCAAACGATGACAGGTCAGCCTCCACATTGAGTGCTACGCCGTGAAAGCTGCCTCCCCTTCGGATGCGCAGACCCAAAGATGCGATTTTGGCCTCGCCCGTTGCGGTGGTGACATAGACACCTGGGGCATCCGGCTTGGCGTTGGCACTTACCCCATAGTTTTCCAGGACATCAATTACCGCGTTTTCAATCGCGCTTACCAGATCTCTTACTCCAACCCCGCCCGGCGCACGTCTAAGAGCGGATACAACACGACTTGCCCAGGGCCATGGTAGGTCACCTGCCCACCACGGTCTGTATGCACCACAGGAATATTGCCTGGCATCAAAAGATGCTCAGGTTTACCGGCGCGCCCTTGGGTGAAAACAGGCTCATGTTCCACCAGCCAGAACTGATCGGGCGTTTCAGCGTCACGGGTATCCGTCAGCGAACGCATGGCTTCCCAGACGGGCAGATAGGGACGCATCCCCAACAGGTGTAACTCAATGGACTGTTTATCCATCACAGCACCATATGCACGCGGCCAGTGGCCTTAAGGTCGACAAATAGCCGCTTGATCTGCTCCTCGCTGGTAGCCTGAATCGTCAGCCGGACGGATTGAAAACGGCCATTGCGGCTATCCACCACGACCACTGTACTGGCATCAAATGCCGGCGAGTGAGTTACCACCACCTGACACACGGCTGCTGCAAAGTCGTCGGCCGCATCACCCACCACCTTGATAGGATAATCACAGGGGAAGGTAATTTTGGCTGCCGAAGGGTCATTAGCCACCGGCTGACGCATATCCCGAAACGTTTTTTTACCACTTGATTTCATCGCAACATCCAAACGGTTTATCAACAAAAACGACCTGGAGTTTCCAGGCCGTTCAGCTTACCAGAGGGAACCCTCCGGTGAGAAAAAGTCACTTACTGGCGGCTAGTCCAGAAACCCACTGATCAAGCCGCTAAAGAAACGCCGCACCTGATCCAGTAGACGCTTGAACAGGCCGCCCTCTTCAACGTCTTCCAGCGCAACTAGGGTGCGCGCTCCCACCACGTCTTCACCAAGCACTATTTCCAACTGACCCACCTGATCACCTTTTGAGATGGGGGCCATCAGATCACGATTCAAGTTCAGTCTGGCACGTAATTCTTCGTTACGGTTGCGCGGCAGGGTGACATGGACTTCATCGCCGACACCCGCGCTGACTTCGTTGCTGGCGCCGCCCCATATACGCGGCGAAGCCAGCACTTCATCCTGCTCATAGATCGGCAGCGTTTCGTAAAACCGATAACCGTAGCTGAGCAGTTTCTGAGTTTCCTGAGCGCGGGCTTCCTCAGAGTTGGTACCCATCACCACTGACACCAGACGCATACCATCACGCTCAGCTGACGCCACCAGCCCATAACCCGCCTCAGAGGTCCAGCCGGTTTTCAGGCCATCCACGGTTGGGTCGCGCCACAGCAGACGGTTACGGTTAGGCTGATCAATTCCACCAAAGGAGAAGGAGCGCTGAGAGTAAATCGCATAGTGTTCAGGATAGTCATTGATAATGTACTGGGCGAGCAGCGCCATGTCCCGTGCACTTGAATAATGATTTTCGCCCGGAAGCCCGGTTGGGTTTTCAAAATTGGTGTTATGCATGCCCAAGCGAGTGGCATGTTGGTTCATCAGATCCGCAAAAGGCACTTCTCCACCGGCCAGATGCTCTGCCATGGCCACACTGGCATCGTTACCTGAGACAATGATGATACCGTGGAGTAGATCATCTACCGACACCTGGGTACCCACCTCAATAAACATCTTGGAGCCACCTGTACGCCAGGCCTTTTCGCTGATATTGACCATATCGTTGGGCTTGATGGTGCCGCGATCCAGTTCGCGCTCAACCAGATAAGCCGTCATCAGCTTGGTTAGGCTTGCAGGCGGCAGCTGCTCATCCGGTTTATGTGCTGCCAATACGTGGCCGCTATTGGCGTCCATCAGAATCCACGACTTGGCAGCCAGCTGGGGCGGTGAGGGAATAATCGTCTGAGGCTGGGGAATCGCCTGGGCATTGGCGGTTACTGCCAACACTGTGGTCATCACGCCTGCGCCAACAATAAGACTTGCGCGTCTTAATCGCAGAGAACGCGAAAACCTGCGACCAAGACGTGATAGATCCGGCAGTGGTACCTTTTTAAACAGCGTTGAAATCGTCTTCATAACTAAAAATATCTCATTAAAATCATTGGCCTCATAAGAGGCATACAAAGGTACAATGTACTTTATTGCTACTTTACAATCTGGATTACTTTACAATAAATGCTTGCGGGTAGCCCGCTTGACGTAGCGTCTCACGCAGCGCCAACTCTTCCCGCTGGTGGCCTACCGGACCCACCTGGACACGATAGACGCCGCCGTCATCAGCTATCCTGACGTTCTGATCAAGGCGACTCTGCAACTGACGCTTCAGCTGTGTCGCACTGCCTCGGTCACTCAGGGCAGCCACCTGTAAGTATCCTGATGAATTGGTACGCCTATCTGTTGTGTCACTTGCCGGTAGCTGAGCCGTGTTGATTGACGAATGTCCTGCCCAGCCTTGCGGGTCGATCGCCTCGACTCTTACCCGCCCTGTCCCGGCCTCGGTAAAACCAAGTTGATAGGCCGCGGCATAGGAAAGGTCAATTTCGCGTTCGCTATGAAAAGGCCCCCTGTCGTTGATGCGGACGATCACCGAACTGCCGTTCTCCAGACTGGTTACCCTGGCAAAGGTGGGCAAAGGCAGCGAGCGGTGGGCGGCCGACATTTTATACATATCGTAGATTTCACCATTGGACGTAGCATAGCCATGAAATTTTTCGCCATACCAGGAAGCCATCCCTTCTTTCACGTACCCTCTGGCATCCGGCAGCACACGGTAGGTTTCTCCCCATACTTCATAGGTTGGACGATTGCCAGCGCGGGAAAGCGGTTCGACTCTCGGTTCAGCATTCGGCACCTGGGATACATCTGGCGGGTCAAGCGGATAGGCATCAGCACTGATGGCATAACGCCCGCCGCCCGTCAGCTCGGGTGGCTCAGCGGTAGCGGGAGCTGGTGGTGGCACCTTACTGGCACAACCCGTTAGCAGCAGGGCAAATGCCATAGCCCCAGGTACCAGCCAAGCTGAAAGATTCGCCTTACAACCAGGAGTAGTGGCTTGCTTACTCATTGGACATCCTTTTCACTCGCCATAGTGTCACTTTTTGTTATCTTCAGATTACTGATGTCTTCCACTGCCGCCTTTTTCGCAATGGCTTGTGCCAACTCGGTAACTGCCATTGCATAAAGATGACTATGGTTATAACGCATGATTACGTAGAAGTTAAAGCTACCCAACCGATAATCCTGCACGTCTTCACTTATATCCAGATACAGCGGAACCACCCGTCGCTCAGGGTCGGACATAAAAGCTTCAGCCCCTTCCCCTTGGGGGTTATACCCGCCTCCATTACCTCGTTCAAGGTCAGGGTGGGCGTACTGGACTGATTGAACTCAAGCGTTTCAGGCGGGCTTTGCGGCCCTTCAGCCTGCTGATAGATTGGCTCTCCGGCTTGCCATCTATGCTCAGCAAAGTAGTTGGCAACACTACCAATGGCATCTATCGGGTTATTCCACAGATCACGAATGCCGTCCTGATCGAAATCCACCGCATACGCCTGATAGCTAGTGGGTATGAACTGAGGGTAGCCCATCGCTCCAGCATATGAACCTCTTAGTTCAGCCGGATCAACACCTTGCTCATAGGCAATTCTCAGCATGGCGGCGAGTTCGCCACGAAAGAAGCGTCCACGAGTAGGATGGTGAAACCCCAGGGTGGCGAGCGAATCAAGTACCGGGTGTTTGCCTTTAAAGCGCCCATAGTAGGTTTCCACCCCAATAATGGCGGTAATGATTTCTGCAGGCACACCGAACTGCTCAGTAGCGCGCTCCAAGGTTGGTAAGTGCAGGCGCATAAAATCAGCGCCCTGCTCGATACGCTCATCTTTCAGGAAGATATTGCGATACTCGTGCCATACTAGGCGACGCTCGGCAGCACCTTCCATAGCATCCAGCACCTCTCGGCGGTAAAACGTCCGCGCCAGAACATCGTATAGCCACTCTTGTGACAGCCCCTGTGCCATCAGTTCAGATACCAGGACTGCCGTATCAGGATGGTGGTCAGGATGAAAACTCACCCCCTCAGGCTCACTGGCTGCGACACTGGACAAACTTTTCCCCCATCAGTAGCATCAGCATAATGGCGCGCCGAAAGCCTCCCTTGGCCCTTATCATCAATGCGACTCCTTTAGAGATTACGTTGTATGCATTAACGCGGCAGAAGCCTGCGATGCGAATGAATGGACATCAGAATACCAAAACCCGCCAGCAGGGTAACGCTGGATGTGCCGCCATAACTAACCAGCGGCAAAGGCACTCCAACTACAGGCAGAATCCCGCTGACCATACCAACATTAACAAAGACATAAATAAAAAAGGTCAGAATGATACTGCCTGCCACCAGACGCCCAAAAGTGTCCTGGGAAGCTCCCGCCAACCATAGGCCACGGGAGACAATCAGAAAGTACAGCATCAGGGTCAGCAGCATGCCTACCAGGCCAAACTCTTCCCCCAGCACGGCAATGATAAAGTCAGTATGACGCTCAGGCAGAAACTCCAGCTGTGACTGAGTTCCCTGTAGCCAACCTTTCCCCCATACCCCGCCGCTGCCAATCGCAGTGGTCGACTGGATGATATTCCAACCGGCCCCTAAAGGATCAGAATCCGGGTTTAGAAAGGTCAGCACCCGCTGGCGCTGATAATTATGCAGGCTCATCCACAAAAACGGCAGTGCCGAAGCCAACAAAGCAGCGGCAAAAGCAATCAGGCGCCAGGAAAGTCCCGCAAGCAGAACCACAATCACAGCGGCACTGGCCACCAGCAAAGAGGTACCCAGGTCCGGCTGTGTCGCAATCAACACCACCGGTATACCGATGATGATAGCGCAGACCACAATATCGCGCAGACGCGGAGGCAACTGGCAGCGATTCAGATAGGCAGCCACCATCAGTGGAACAGCCAGTTTCATCATTTCTGACGGTTGAAAGCGTATCACTCCAGGAATCACCAGCCAACGCTGAGCGCCCATCCCCATATCACCGAAAAACTCCACGGCCAGCAGCATCATTACCCCAACCAGATACGCAGCGGGCGCCCAGCGTAAAAAGGTCGTCGGTGAAAACTGGGCAATCACCAGCATCCCGACCAGCGCCACAATAAAGCGGATACCCTGAGCGTAAACGACGTCAATGCGCTGACCGGAGGCGCTATACAGCACCACCAGGCCAGAGGTCATCAACACCAGCAGCAATCCGACCAGCACCGGGTCAATATGAATTTTCTCCCAGAAACTTTTACGCCGCGCGATCCCACTGTCAGGTGGCCTAACGGGGTAGCGTCGCAAAGGACGTGTCAGCTGTTGCCAGGGCATGCATTAGTATCCTTTATCCATCAAGGTTGGCGTCATCCTGCTCCAGGATCTCGCGCACCTCGTCAACGTCAGGTGTCTCATCTTCCAGCAACCAGGCATCGGTCATGGCACGGGCAAGATGCGCGGCATGGGTGCTGCCACCGCCAGCGTTTTCAACAATCACCGACACCGCAATCTGAGGAGTTTCCAAGGGCGCAAAGGCCATGAACAGGGCGTGATCGCGCAAGCGCTCTTCCAATTCTTCAGCGTCATAACGCTGATCCTGGCCAAGCGAGAACACCTGAGCTGTACCGGACTTACCCCCATTCGATAGTCAAGCCCTACGCCCGTGCGACGCGCCGTACCTTCACGCCCCGTCAACACTTTTTCCATACCTTGAAATACATCATCCCACCAGCTGTCACTAGTAAGCTCTATATCAGCAGGCGTCTCAGGTAGCACTTCAGGTAGAGGTGTATCGCCGATCATACGCGCCAGGTGCGGCTTAACCCATTTACCGCGATTAGCCAATGTTGCCGTTGCCGCGGCCAGCTGTAGCGGCGTGATCTGCCAATAGCCTTGCCCTATACCGACCGAGAGGGTTTCTCCTGGGTACCAGGGTTGATTGTAGCGTGCCTGCTTCCACTCACGGGAAGGCATCAAGGCGTCACTTTCACCCTGTACATCATGGGCAACGCGCTGACCAAATCCAAAGGCGCTCATCTGTTCATGCAGGCGATCAATGCCCAACTCATGGGCAAGCGAGTAATAGTAGGTGTTATTCGAGACCGCAATCGAACGCTCAAGATCCACCCGCCCATGCCCCCAGCGTAGCCAGTTACGGTAGCGCCGTGAGTCATTGGGCAGCTGGTAGTAGCCCGGATCGTTAATGGTGGTACTGGGCGTGCGAATCCCTTCACGCAGCCCGGCCAGAGCCAGAAAAGGCTTGATCGTCGAACCGGGCGGATAATGTCCGCGGATGGCGCGGTTAAATAGCGGCAAATCTAGATCCTGCTGAAGACCACGATAGTTCTCAACGCTGATGCCGGTGACAAATTGATTGCTGTCAAACCCCGGCACGGACACCATCGCCAGAATATCGCCGCTGGCTGGCTCAATGGCGACGATGGAACCTCGTCGGCCGTCCAGCAGTTCATAAGCCAGCATCTGTAGCTCTTTATCAATCGTCAACGTCAGGTTTTTCCAGGAACAGGGTCGTTCTTGCCCAGCTCGCGCAACACACGCCCACGGGCATTGGTTTCCACTTTGCGTAAGCCTGCCTCACCATGCAGCTCAGTTTCGTAAAAGCGCTCCACCCCAGTCTTGCCGATAAAGTGCGTGCCAGCATAGCTACCAGGGTCAAGGGATTTAAGTTCGTCAGCATTGATGCGCCCAACATAACCCAGCGCATGCGCCATGATTTCTGCGTCGGGATAATAGCGCAACAGCTGAGCTTCAACTTCGACCCCCGGCAAACGGTGTCGATTGACTGAAACCCTGGCAATTTGGGTCTCAGTCAGATCACTCATCAATAGCGCTGGCTGATAAGGCCGCTGGCGCTGGCGCGAGCGTTGCTTGAACGCCTCAACCTCCCCATCCGGCAAGGCCAATAACTCGATCAGAAAGCTCAAGGTTTCATCCAGGTCATCGACGCGTTCACGCACAAGGGTGAGGTTATAGGTAGGGCGGTTTTCAGCCAGCATTTCACCATTGCGGTCAAATATCAGCCCACGGGTAGGTGGCAGTGGCTCTACGCGCACCCGATTATTTTCCGAACGAGTACTGTAAAGGTCATGCTGAACAACCTGAAGATAGCCCAGACGCCCCATCAAGAGACCCGTCAGCACAATGACAACCAAGATAGCGAGGAAGGCGCGTACCCGGAAAATCTGTAGCTCAGTCTCACTGTTTTTCAATGTCTCGGGGCGCTGCGGCATTAGGCAACCAGTTTCTCACTTAACCGGCAGCGGCGATCAACAATGGAGCTTTATCCAAACGCCATTTCCTTAACGCCACTGCCTGTTGTATTTAATGATTAAGTATTTAACGATGATAAGGGTGACCAACAAGTAGCGTCCAGGCACGGTAAAGCTGCTCAGCCAACATGATACGCACCAGCGGGTGAGGTAATGTGAGGGGTGAAAGCGACCAAGCGGCATCTGCCTGTGCCGAAAGTACAGGGTCTAATCCATCCGGCCCTCCCACCAACAGCACGACATCCTTACCCTGCATTCGCCACTGGTCAGCTTCACTGGCCAGCTGCGGCGTCGACCAGGCCTTGCCCTTGACTTCCAGTGCCACCAGGTATTCATCGCCTTTAAGTCTGGCTTTGATACGTTCTGCTTCCTGCAATCGCGCCTTGGTCACATCGGCATTCTTACCACGCTGGCCCAGCGCTATTTCTTCAATCTCCAGGCTGAAATCGCGAGGCAGGCGTTTGCGATATGTTTCAACACCTTCTTCTACCCAGGCTGGCATCTTGTTGCCTACCGCCAGCATGCGTAGTTTCATAAATCCGTTACCTGCCCGTCCATACGTTCGCGCAGCATATCGTGGGCCAGTGCACTGTCAGCTGGCAAATCTGCCCACAGGCGTTCCAGGTCGTATAAGGCGCGGGCTTCCGGCAACATGACATGAACAACAACATCACCCAGATCGACAAGCACCCAATCGGCGTTGGCTCCGCCTTCAACACCGCGCGGCTGCAGCCCCTGCTCCTTGGCTTTTTCCACCAGATTCTGCGCCAGCGCGGAAACATGACGGGTAGACGTACCGCTGGCGATAATCATCAGATCCGTTACATCGGTCAGCTTCGCTACATCCAGGTGGGTAATATCACGGGCTTTGAGTTCTTCAAGTGCATCGACGGCGAGTGTTTTCAGTGTTTCAATTTGCATGACGTCTAATTGCCAACCCCTTTGGTTGCGATAGTAGTGAGCATAAAATTTCAATAAATACCTTTCAGCCGGCCATTGTAACGGCTATTCGTATGACTGCCAGCGCTTATTGAAACCCGTCACACAAATTAAAATGTATACAGCTGCCGAGCATGAATCTGCTCTTCAACGGCTTCAGGCAGTAAATAACGAACGCTGCTATGCTCGGCAAGGCGCTGGCGAATATGCGTGGCAGAAATACCCATTGGCGTCGGCAGCGTCAAAGCCAGAAGCTTGCCTTTTGGCTCTTCCATCATTGACGCCACACTATCGACTTCACGCAGACCAATCAGTTCCTTAAGCGCTGCCGAACGGTCGGGCTGATATCCCGGACGAGCCATCACCACCACATGGGCAAGCGCAAAAAGTTGCTCTGGCTGGTGCCAATTCGCCAGGCGCAAGAACGCATCCTGGCCCAGCACCATGACAAGGCGCGCCGTATCCCCGTATTCCTCGCGCAGCTCCGCCAACGTCAAGGTCGAGTACGAAGGGCCTTGTCTGCGCAACTCGCGGCCATCGGCTATCAGGCCGGGCGTGTCTTTTACGCCAGCCTCCAGAAGCGCCAGCCTGTCCTGCGCCGATATTTGCGGCTGGCCGCGCAAGGGTGGCTGGGGTGCTGGAATCATATGCAGCTTGTCGAGGTGCAAACATTCGGAAATTTCAACGGCGCTACGTAAATGCCCCAGATGAACGGGGTCGAAGGTGCCACCAAACATCCCCACCCGCAGCGGTGCCTCACTCATTGGCGTACCTGGCCATCGCCGAGCACCACATATTTCTGGGTAGTCAAACCTTCCAGCCCTACTGGCCCACGCACGTGAAGCTTGTCGGTGGAAATGCCGATTTCGGCTCCCAGGCCATACTCAAAACCATCAGCAAAACGGGTGGAGGCATTAACGATCACCGAGCTTGAATCCACACTGGCCATAAAGTGGCGCGCAAGGTGATAGTTTTCCGTCACGATGGCATCCGTGTGATGAGAGCCGAAGCGTTCGATGTGAGTGATCGCCTCGTCAATACCGTCCACAACCTTGATAGCCAGCACCGGAGCCAGGTATTCGGTTGACCAGTCCTCTTCGCTTGCTGCGACAGCGTCAGGCAATATATTGCAGGTTCGCGCGCAGCCGCGTAGCTCAACCTGGTGTTCGCCATAGGCGCTGGCCAGATGCGGCAGCAAGGCGTCCGCAATCGGCGCATCCAGCAACAGGGTTTCCATGGTGTTGCAGGTGCCATAGCGATGGGTTTTGGCGTTAACAGCGATTGCCAGCGCTTTTTCAAGGTCGGCACTGGCATCAATGTAAACATGGCAGATGCCGTCTAGATGCTTGATCACCGGCACTCGCGCTTCCCGAGAGATTCGTTCAATCAATGACTTGCCACCCCGTGGAATAATCACATCCACAAATTCAGGCATACTGATCAACTCGCCCACCGCCGCGCGATCAGTGGTAGCCACCACCTGGACGCTGCCAGCGGGTAACCCTGCATCGCGTAAACCTGCCTGAATACATTCATTCAAGGCAGCGTTAGACGCACTGGCTTCCGAACCGCCACGCAAGATACAAGCATTACCTGATTTAAGGCACAGGCTGGCCGCTTCCAGGGTGACATTGGGGCGCGACTCATAAATGATCCCGATCACACCCAAGGGAACACGCATCTTGCCCACTTGTATACCGCTGGGTCGCGCGCGTAGACCGTCGATTTCGCCGACGGGGTCAGGCAAGGCAGCCACCTGACGCAGACCTTCGATCATGGCATCCACACGCGCATTGTTAAGTGCCAGCCGGTCAAGTAAGGCAGCATCCAGGCCGTTTTCCTGGCCGCGGCGCAGATCGTCTGCGTTGGCTTCCAGCACACGGCTACGGCCACTTTCTAGGTGCTGAGCCATTGCCAGCAAGGCGCTGTTTTTCTGCTGCGTATCAGCACGACGCGTGATACGGGCGGCATCACGCGCAGCGACGCCCACTGCCTGCATATAAGCGCTGATATCCTCGCCAGCGGCTGACATTCTTTCCGGGCTGAGGGTGATATCGTTCATGGTGTCTCCAATGTTACCTATTTTAAATTCTCTGCTTAAATGCCGTTTAAAGTTGGCATATCATGTGCTTTGATCGCATCAGACGGCACGACGTTATGTCATGCTCACAATACACTGACAATATACTGGCTTGAAACAATGACAGATCATTGTACAAGGCGTATCATAATCAAAGAAAACTTAGACTGGCCTGCCATTAAAACAGCTTTAATAAGATTCTTACATTACACATACGTAAAGATGATATGTACAAATATTAAGGCACCATGCGAAACAAATACAAAGTAAACATGCTGCGCGCCAACCTGCTAGCAGCAGCAGTTGGGCTAGCGTTATTTACGCCAGAGTCTACACTTGACGCACTAGTAGTTGTCTGGGTGGCTATAGGCTGGCTGTTTACAACTGCCCTGCTGCTTGATTTTAGCCACAGGCGAACCATTAACATTCCCTGGCAGCTGATTCCGGGTGCATTAATTACAGCATTGTTGGCGACAATGCCCGAAAGCAGCAGCATGCTAATATGGGCCTGGGTCGCAGTCTTCATGTTGCCACAAAGCAATTATGTAATTGCACTGAATGCCTTACTTGCTGCCATCAGCCTGTTTTTGCTCGCACCTTATCTGCCCTTTCCTGATCAATGGCTGATGTTTGCAGCTCTGTTGATGATGTGCGTACTGTCTGTGGCTCGTGCCCGCCAATTGAATACCATCAATGGCGCCATTCGCCAGCGTGCTCAGTTGGTGCCCGGGATGAGAATCTGGGCCAAAGAGCAACTTGCACGGGATTTGTCACGTGAACAGACCCGCTGCAAACGCGAAGGCATCCACGCTGAACTGATTATCTTGCAGGTCAAGCGCCATCAGCTTTGGCATACCGCCCATCGACTTTGTCAGACAACCTACCATTTCGAAAATGTCTACCGCCTTAACAGCAGGATGCTAGCGACGTTGACTTTATCACGCAGTTCCAGTGAAGGCCTTAAACGACGTCAGCACCTGATTCAGACAATTTCCGACAAAAGCGCCTGCCATTATATTGAGATATCAGATATTGAAATTACAGAGCTGAACCTGGATAACTTTATCAAGGAAAAACAAGCCTTGTTCCCATTGGAGTCCTCGTGATCGATCCTCATATCTCTCATCGGTTGATGACGATTACCCATGTCTCTAGCCTGTTTTTAATGATCACTTACACCACATGGTTGTATGTAATTGGCTATTATAGCTTTTTTTTCATGCCGGCTTTTCTGACACTGCTAGCACTCTCTGCTTTGCTAATGCATATCGGGCAAGGGATCAACCCCTATATACCTCGACTACTATTGCTTGGCTGCCTCTACCTGGTAGTTGGCCAGGCGGCTTTCCAGTCCTCCAGCGACACCTCACCTCTATGGTTCGGGCTGCCCATTGCGGTATCGATGATTTTCCTACCGCTTATTCCAGCACTGGCCCTGAATATACTCCTATTGCCTATCTGGTGGTGGCTGTTGACACAATCGGGCGACATGGAAGATTGGAAGAATATCCTCACGCTCCTACTGTTACTTGCATTACCGCGCTGGGAGCACCTGCGTCGTCAGGCTTTGCTGTTTGCCACAGACCCTAACGACAGCGAGTGTAACGCCTACCAGAGTGATGCTTTGAAAGAGCGTCTACGCAATGAATACCAAAGATCCAGCATCCTCGGTAATCGTCTGGCGGTATTGGTGATACATCTGCCGCAATTTGATATGGCAGGAGAACAGTTTGGACGCAAAGCCCAGCTCACTTTGCTGGAAACATTATGCAATGAAGTGAATGATAGCTGCCGCGACCACGACTTATTGGGGCGAGCCAGCCAGGCGACCTTCTGGCTGGTACTGCCAGACACCTCAGAGAGCGGCGCCTTACTGGTACGTGAGCGCTTAAAGCACAGCCTGTCCTGCTGCGTGCTGGTTGAAACAGGCCAGTTGGTTGCCGATATCGTCGCTTATTTACCCAGACACCAGGAGGTTTTCCATTTGTTTATACAGCGTCTGGAAGAACGCAGCCACGCCATTGCCAAGTCATTGCCAGAGACGTAAGCCAGTTCTCCTTTTTTACGAGTGTTAGCGTTATCATCCTCAACCTCAATGGCTGAGGAACTATCCAGATATGGATTTTATACAGCAGTTAAATCCGTCACCTATGATGCTGATGTTATTGGTTGGCATTATTGCGCTGCTGGAATCCTTGGCGCTGGTAGGGCTCTTGGTACCTGGCGTCGTACTGATCACCGCAGCAAGCTCGCTGGCAGGCCATCAGGAAGTTGCCATTTCCTGGATGTTGGCGACGGCTTTTATCGGTGCCATAAGCGGCGACATGATCAGTTTCAGGCTCGGTTACTGGGAAAACGGTCGTGTACTCAAGCGCTGGCCGCTTTCACAGCACCCTGATTGGGTGATACGCGGCCAGCGGTTTTTTGACCGCTATGGCGTTTATTCGGTTTTTATTGGCCGCTTCATCGGCCCCATCAGACCCATTATTCCTTTGGTTGCAGGCATGATGCGTATGCCACCCGTCGCTTTTCTGGGTGCAAATGTCAGTTCCGCACTGCTTTGGGCGCCCGCCTACACACTACCTGGTTACTGGCTGGGCCATACCTGGCAACAGCGCCTGGCGATGCCCGCTGGGCTGGAAATGGCGCTGTTCACACTGGCAGCCAGCATTGTGCTGCTTGCAGTATTTTTCTCCTGGGGCCGCCTGCAGGCAGGCCGGCAAGGGGCTGTGTACCGCTGGTTATTACTCGCTGTAAGACGCCTCCCGCTGCTCAGACGCCCCTGGTTGGCCATGAGCCAGTATGGCGAGGTGCCGGTGGCCACCTTGTTGCTGCTGGTACTCAGTGTAGGCGGGCTATCCGCCTGGACACTCTGGGTCATGATGCAACAAGGCCCTACCCCGCTGGATGTGTCTGCACAACGGCTTTTCAACTGGCTACGTAATGATACCCTTACGGCACTGTCATCCATCCTGGCACGAGTTGGCGATTTGTATGGACTTTGCGCCCTGTTAGCGCCTTGGGGCATCTGGATGCTGGTCAAACGCTATTGGGCGTTGCTGGGCCACTGGTTGGCCGCCATCTTGGGCATTGCGCTACTGAATATTTTTGGCAAGGCATTGATAGGGCGTGAGCGGCCATTTACCAATGAACAGTTGGCAGATTCCATGGCCTACCCCAGCGCCCATACATCCAGCACTGTGGTGATCGTCGGGTTGGCAGCAGCGTTTGGTGCCGCCCGACTTGGACGCTCCCAGCGGGTATGGGTGTACTGGGCCGCGATAGCAACAGTGCTACCTATGGCGCTTTCACGCCTGGTACTGGGCGTTCACTGGTTGACGGATCTGGTCGGCGGCGCTCTCTTGGGTTTGATGGTATGCGCCCTGGTACGGTTAAACTGGCAGCAGCGACCACATGCAGAAGTCTGGTTGCCTTGGCAATGGTTAATCCTTGCCTCTGGTGTCCTGCTGTTAGCGCGTATGATCTGGCTGCCCGCCGCCTGACATCAGCCAAGAGCCAGCCATAACCCAACCCCCACCATCAAGGTGCCCGCAATGCGGTTCATCAAACGCACATTGCCGCTCTTGCCCAGCACTCGGCGCAGGGTTTTACCGCCGGTGGCGTAAATCAGCATACTGGCGAGCTCAATGCTCAGAATCACACTGATCAAGACGCTTAACTGAACTATCAGAGGGCGACTGCTATCCAGAAACGGTGGCAGTAACACCATAAAAAACGCCCACCCCTTGGGGTTGGCCACCGCGGTTAAAAGCCCTGAACAGCAAGCTGTAAGCGACCTACCGGCGGCCCCGCCTCAAGCTCGGAAGGAATTGCCATACGCCCACGAGAGCGCCACATCATTATCCCTAGATACCCCAGGTAAGCGCCGCCTAGCCACTTGAACAAGGCAAACATCTCGGGATGCTTGAGCATCAGTGCCGCCACGCCAGCGCCCGCCGCCACGGCGACCAGGCCGACACCAAGCAGCTCTCCCGCCATCATCCATAAGGCTCGCTTCACCCCCTGGGTCATCCCCAGCACCATGGCAAGGGTCATGCACATGCCCGGCGTTAGCGAGACAAACAGAAAAGTCGGCACAAACACAGACAGCGTTGCCCATGAAAGCATGAGTGGGGTTCCTTGCATCAATAGCGAATGGTTCGCAAGCAGTCAGGCTGACGGCTCGCCCCAGCGCGGCATCAGATTATGGCTGATTTGCAGCTGATTAAGGATTCGCGCAACGATAAAGTCAATCAGGTCGTCAATACAGGTTGGCTGATGATAAAAGCCAGGTGCCGCCGGTAGTATCACTACGCCCATGCGGCTCAGGGTCAGCATATGTTCAAGATGAATCGGGGAGAACGGCGTTTCCCGGGGCACCATGACCAAGGTGCGGCGCTCCTTGATGGCCACGTCTGCAGCCCGCTCAATCAGGTTATTACTCGCGCCGGTAGCCACTGAGGAAAGTGTTCCCGTGGAGCACGGGCAGATTACCATGGCCGATGGCGCGCCAGACCCAGAGGCAACCGGCGCCATCCAGTCCTCGCGACCAAAGCAGCGAATCTGGCCGGGCTGGGCACCGCTGCGCTCGATTAGCGCCTCAGCCAGACGCTGGGGTTGTGCCGGTAATGAAATCTCCGTTTCGGTGGCAATCACCATATGTGCCGCCTTGGAAATCATCACCCAGACTTCATGCCCAGCAGCGGCCAGCACGTCAATCAGCCGCAGGCCATACTGCGCGCCTGACGCGCCGGTCAGTGCCACCGTTATCGGCGGTTTAAAACTTGTTGCCTGATTCAAGAAAACACTCCTGCAAGAAATAGATTCAGCACAGTGATAGTTTCAGGTTGACCAACGAGCCTTCAAGGCTTTCAGCAAGCGCTCATGAATGCCGCCAAAACCACCGTTAGACATCACCACAATTCGATCCAGCGGGGCGGCTTCAGACACTACCGCCTGTACCAGCTCATCCATATGATCACACAGGGTTGTGCGTTCGCCCTGAGGTTCAATCAATGCCTGCATAGACCAGTCAATACTGGCTGGCTGATACCAGAAGACATGATCTGCTGCGGCAACGCTGTCATTCAAATGCGCCTTCAAGGCCCCCAGACGCATGGTATTGGAGCGCGGCTCAATCACCGCCAAGAGACGCCCTCTGGGGGTCGCTGCGCGTAACCCGCCAAGCGTCGCCGCTATAGCTGTCGGGTGATGGGCAAAATCGTCGATGACCTGAATGCCATTGACCTCGCCACGCACCTCCTGGCGACGCTTGGGGCTTTCAAAGCGTGAAAGTGCGGCACAACTGCGCGCCAGATCAGCCCCGCAGGCGTGAGCGGCTGCCAGAGCACCCAGTGCATTGCGAGCGTTATATTCACCATTCAGCAGCCAATCGACAATCGCATCTTCATCGCCACCGGACGTGCGGTGAATCACCTGAAAACGGCTGGCATCGTCGCGCTCCAGCACCAGCTGCCAGTCACTTTGCGCATGAGTACCGAAATGCACCACCGGCGTCCAGGCTCCATGCTCTAACACACGCTGCAGCGCGGGCTGGTCATCCGCCACCAACAGTTTTCCCTTACCGGGCACGGTTCTTACCAGATGGTGAAACTGCCGTTCAATCGCTGCCAGATCAGGGAAGATATCGGCATGATCAAACTCAAGATTATTCAGCAGCGCAATATCCGGACGGTAATGGACAAACTTGGAGCGCTTGTCGAAAAACGCCGTATCGTATTCGTCTGCTTCCACTACAAAGGGCGCATCAGCTTCACCCAGCCGAGCGGAAACACCGAAGTTACGCGGCACACCGCCAATCAGAAAGCCTGGTTTCAGCCCGCTGCTTTCCAGCAACCAGGCCAGCAGGCTGGCGGTTGTGGTCTTGCCGTGAGTACCCGCGACGGCAATCACCTTACGCCCCTGGAGAACATACTCAGCCAGCCATTGGGCGCCTGATGTATAGGGCAGGCCACTATTCAGAAGCGCCTCCACCTCAGCATTGCCGCGTGAGAGTGCGTTGCCTACCACCACCAGGTCAGGCGCAGGTGACAGGTTCTCTGCTCGGTAGCCTTCCTGTAACGCAATACCCGCCGCTTCCAGCTGTGTACTCATGGGGGATACACATTGGCATCCGAGCCACTCACTGTGTAGCCAAGCTCTCGCGCCAACAGCGCCAGGCTACCCATGAAAGTCCCGCAAATCCCTATAATATGCAGATGCATCGCGCCTTGTTTCCTCTGATAATGGCTCTGGTAAGATAATATGCCAGTAGCTGCCCACAGGGCTGGCGGAATACCATAGGGCTGGCGGAACAACCCAGCGGCAACGCCTGCCAATGCCTTGTGTGACAACCACATAACAACGTTCAGCCTAGCATGGAAGCGGGCGAGTCTCACCTGGATTAGGCGCATCAATGTGACAATACACAAGGATTGATGCAGGATGCGCCTGGAGCGTTTATCCACTCCTGATCATTCAACCCCTGAACACCTACCCTGGAGTTAAATCATGCGTATCGTCTTGCGCTATTTTTTCCGTACTCTGCGTATTCTGCTGGCGCCTTTCATGATCGTGGCTGAAAAGCTATCGACCCCGAAATCCGTTGAGCGCAGCCCTGAAGCACAGGCCGAGGTGGACAAGGCGTGTGAAAAACTCGCGCTCTATCAGTTTCGCACCTGCCCTTTCTGCATCAAGGTACGCAAGCAAATAGCGCGCCTGGGGCTGAACATTGAGGTACGTGACTCGCAGCTTGATCCTCAGCACAAGCAGGATCTGTTAGAGGGTGGTGGCAAGGTCAAGGTACCCTGCCTGCAGATCCAGCAGAATGACGGCAGCGTAAAGTGGCTGTATGAATCCGATGATATTAATGCCTATTTGCAGGAACGGTTTGGCTAGCACTTCACTTGATAGCATTGGATCAAAAAGTTATCACCACCTCCTTAATAATCAAACATGCGTTGGGTCACAAGGCTCGTCTTTAGTCTAATGTGCAAGAGCAGCGGCACCCGAACTATCGGGTCTATTCATAAGTTGAATAAGCCCTGTCATTATTTCGATTGTGAACGCGGGGTGCCGCTCTCTAATGTTAAGTTCATCGCTCGCAATGAGTGGACAGTATTAATAACAAGCTCCAGGGAGCTCATGGCAACAGTGAGAGACGCACAACACCCTGGAAATTATTGGCTAGACAATTCGGGAACGACTATGACGCTCAATGCTGTTTCGACAAAGAAGACCTTCAAAAAAACGCTACTGGCTTCTCTGGTAGGCGCTTCCATGGCGGGAGCGGCACTGCTGCCAATGACCGCCAGCGCTGAAACATTGCGTATGGCTTACGATGCTGACCCGGTGTCTCTGGATATTCATGAGCAGCTTTCCGGCGGTATCCTCCAGCTTTCGCATATGACACATGATCCTCTGGTACGCTGGACGCAATCATTGGATTTCGAGCCTCGCCTGGCGACCGAATGGGAGCAGGTGGATGACACCACTATGCGCATGTCACTGCGTGAGGGCGTCGAGTTCCATAGCGGCAACCCCTTCACTGCCAACGATGTCGCCTGGACCATTGAACGATTGAAACAGAGCCCTGATTTTAAAGCGATTTTTGAGCCTATCGAAAGCGTTGAGGTCATCGACGATTACACTGTCGAAATCAATACAAAAGAGCCGTACCCGCTGTTGTTGAATCTGGCGACCTATGTCTTTCCCATGGATAGCGAGTTCTATTCCGGCAACGATGAAGACGGCGATCCGAAAGATGAAATCGTCAAAAACGGCAACTCCTATGCCTCACGCAATGTATCGGGCACTGGCCCCTACACCGTCACCGACCGCCAACAGGGCGTGCGTACCCAGTTCACTCGCAACCCCAATTACTGGGATAGCGAATCGCCTGGTAACGTTGACAACATCATACTGACGCCGATCAGCGAGAATGCCACGCGTGTTGCCGCGCTGCTTTCCGGCGATGTCGACTTCATTGCGCCGGTACCGCCCAATGATCTGGATAGGGTTCGTGAGAGCGACGACACCCAGCTGGTGACAATGTCCGGCACACGCATCATCTTTTTCCACATGAACCAGGAGCGTGTCGAGGCTTTCCAAGATCAGCGTGTGCGTGAAGCATTTGCCTATGCCGTTAACCAAGAAGGGATTGCCGATCGCTTGATGAAAGGCTTCGCCACACCGGCGGCACAGTTCTCTCCAGAAGGTTATGCCGGGCATGTCGCCGATCTGGAACCCCGCTATGACCTTGAGCGTGCGCAAGAACTCATGGCGGAAGCAGGCTATGCCGACGGTTTCGATATCACCATGATGGCGCCTAACAACCGCTACGTGAATGATGCCAAAATTGCCCAGGCAGTCGCGGCCATGCTGGCCCGCATCAACGTCAACGTTGACCTGAAAACCATGCCTAAGGCGCAGTACTGGGGCGAGTTTGACGACCGCGCCGCCGACATGATGATGATTGGCTGGCATGCTGATACCGAAGATAGCGCTAACTTCCACGAATATCTGACAGCCTGCCAGGACGCGGACAGCGGTGCCGGCCAGTACAACGCGGGTAACTTCTGTAATCCCGAACTGGATGCACTGATTGCTGCCGCGAACGTTGAAGTTGATCGCGAGCAGCGTGCTGAAATGCTTCAGCAGGTTGAACAGACGCTTTATGATCAAGCCGCTATCCTTCCGCTCCACTGGCAGGATCTGGCCTGGGCATCGTCAAACCGGGTCGACATTGAGCCTGTTCTCAATGTGATGAACTTCCCCTATCTGGGTGATCTGGTCGTAGAGCCTTCCGAGTAACGCTAACAGCGAGTTAATCGGCTTACTCAACGCGTGCGCGCTGAAACGGAAGTTTCAGCGCGCTGTTCACCTGTTTCCACGGAACCATCCCCATGATCGCCTTCCTGGTCAAGCGCCTTTTCCATGCGCTGCTGGTGATGTTTGTCATCAGCATTATCGCCTTTGCCATACAAGATAACCTCGGCGACCCGATCCAACAAATGGTCGGTCAGTCGGTACCAGAAAGTGAACGCGAGGCCCTACGCGAAGAGCTTGGGCTCAACGATCCCATGCTGGTTCAGTACGCCCGCTTTGCCGTGAATGCGGCACAGTTTGACTTTGGTTATTCGTATGTCTTCAACCAACCCACTACAGAAGTTATTGCACGTCACCTTCCGGCAACCCTGGAGCTTGTTGCTGCCTCAACGTTTCTGATTATCGTCTTCTCGGTGCCTATCGGCGTTTATAGCGCAATCAAGCCGCGCGCCCTGCTCACACGGTTTTTCATGAGCATATCTATTGTGGGTATTTCAATTCCGGTCTTCCTGACCGCCATCATGCTTATACAGCTATTTGCCATTGGTGTTAGTTGGACGCCTTTTCCCGTCGACACCTCTTGGGGCAACTGGCTTAACGAGCTGATTTCCACCGAGGGTGGCATGCCCGCCTATGGGCGCGGTGACCCGGTCACTGTGTTTGGCACCTGGGATACCAACTTTGCCAGTTTTAAAGGGCTGAGCTATCTCGTCCTGCCCGCCATTTCACTGGCGTCCATCATGCTACCGCTGTTTATTCGCCTGATTCGTGCCGAGATGCTAGAAGTCCTGCAATCAGATTACGTCAAGTTTGCACGGGCCAAAGGCATTTCCATGCGCCGCATCTATTTTCTGCATGCCCTGAAAAACACCATGCTTCCTGTGATCACCGTGGGTGGGGTTCAGATCGGCACCCTTGTGGCTTACACCATTCTGACCGAAACCGTTTTTCAATGGCCAGGGATGGGATTGATGTTTCTTGATGCCATTGAGCGCTCCGACATTCCACTGATTGTGACCTATCTGATGATCGTGGGTCTTATTTTCGTTATCACCAACACGATTGTCGACTTGATCTACGGACTGGTGAATCCCACCGTTAAACTGACTGGAAAGCCCTCATGAATGAAACATCCACAAGGCTTCCCAGCCGCTGGGAACGCTTCCGCGACTCTTATCTGTTTTACAGTTTCAAGCGTGATGTCATCGCTCAAGTCAGTCTCGCGGTCTTTATTTTGCTGGTCGCCGTGGCCTTGCTGGCTCCCTGGCTTTCGCCGATGAACCCTTACGACCTGGCGCAGATCGATATTCTGGCCTCGGAACTCCCCCCTTCTGGGTATCAGGAAGTGATGCCCAGTACCTACTCGGCACTGATGCTCAGGGTCGTGACATGCTTTCCACCATTCTTTATGGTGCCCGCGTATCACTGATCATCGGGTTTGGCGCTGTCGCCCTGCAGGCCCTGCTTGGGGTGGTATTTGGCCTGATGGCCGGCTACCTGGGCGGACGCATTGATGCCTTCCTGATGCGTCTGGCGGATATCCAACTGTCGTTTTCCACCCTTATGGTCGCCATCATTGTCGGTGCGCTGGTGAAAGCCGTTTTCGGTAGCGCGACGTTCAGTGCTTACGCCGTGCCGCTGCTGGTATTGATTATCGGCCTGGCAGAATGGCCGCAATATGCACGTACCGTGCGCGCCTCGGTGCTGGCTGAAAAAAACAAGGAATACGTGGATGCCGCCCGCGTCATGGGACTATCCAGCAAACGCATCATGTTCCGCCATGTGCTGCCCAACACGCTGTCACCGATTTTCGTTATTTCCACGGTGCAGATTGCCAATGCAATTATTTCCGAGGCGGCTCTGTCGTTTCTGGGTCTGGGGATGCCAGAAACCCACCCGTCACTCGGTTCGCTGATCAAGGCAGGCTTTGATTATATCCAGTCCGGTTCCTGGTGGATCACCCTGATTCCCGGTGCTGTGCTGGTCATACTGGTGCTGTCGATCAATCTACTCGGTGACTGGCTGCGCGATGTCATGAATCCACGACTCTATAAAGGCTGAAGACCATGGCACTGCTGGAAGTCAATCAATTGGATGTGCGTTTCGCTTTGCGTCAGGGGGATGTTCACGCCCTGCGCGATGTTAACTTAACTCTCGAACGCGGTGAGCGTCTGGGGATCGTCGGTGAATCCGGCGCGGGCAAATCCGTCGCGGCCTTTTCGCTGCTTAATCTGATTGCCAAACCTGGCTACATCGCTGGTGGCAGCATCAATTTCGATGGCAAGCCGCTGAATACCATGTCCGAGCGCGCTTTACGCAAAGTGCGCGGCAACCGTATTTCGATGATTTTTCAGGACCCGATGATGACCCTGAACCCGGTGCTGTCGATCGGGAGCAGATGGTCGAATGTCTGAAGGCTCATCGGCGTATTTCCTCCCGGGAAGCCCGCGATATTTGCCTGGACAAACTCCGTCAGGTACAGATTCCCTCACCGGAAACGAGGCTTGATCAGTACCCTCATGAACTGTCGGGCGGTATGCGTCAGCGCATTATCATTGCCATCGCCCTGCTGCTTGACCCGGACATCATCGTTGCCGACGAGCCCACCACCGCGCTGGATGTCACCATTCAGGCGGAGATCATGGCGCTGCTGCTGGAGCTTTGTGAAAAGCACAATGTCGGCCTGATCCTGATTACCCATGATCTGGGTGTGGTCAGTCAGGTGACCCAGCGCATGCTGGTAATGTACGCTGGGCGCGTGATTGAGCAAGGGCCAACCCGCGAAATCATCAATGATCCGCAGCACCCCTATACCCAGGGGCTGATCAACGCCTTGCCGCAGATGGCCACACCGGGCGAGCGGCTCAATCAGATTCGCGGCAGCATGCCGTCCCTGTCTAACCTGCCCAGTGGCTGCGCCTTTCATCCGCGCTGCGATTTCATCAACCGTGCCGACGGCCAGCCAAGGCCAGCATGTATGCAGCAAGTACCTGAATTCGTTGAATCCGGCAACTGTCGTGTCGCCTGCCATATGGTGGCTGAATTGCTGGAAGATCGCCGACTTAAGGAGGAAACCTCATGAGCGCACAGGCAAAGGCGATGCGGGATCCAACGATTCCGACCCAAAATGAAGAAAGTGCAGATTCACTGTTGCAGATTCGCAACCTGAAAAAACGCTTTTCGCTGTCCGGTGATTTTCTCGACCAGCTGAAGTTCAAAGGCGGCAAGCTGGTGCGTCACCAGGAGCATGTGCATGCCATCAACGGCGTGAACCTGGATATCAAACGCGGTGAAGCGCTTTGCGTTGTGGGTGAGTCCGGCTGCGGCAAATCCACCGTGGCACGCACTGTTATGGGGCTGCTCAACCCGTCAGAAGGCGAGATCCACTATGACGGCCAGCGGATTGATAACCTGAGCTCACGCCAGCTTTTGCCCTATCGCAAACGCATGCAGATGATCTTTCAGAACCCCTACGCCTCGCTGAACCCGCGCATGACCATTCAGCAGACACTGGAAGAACCGCTGCGTCTTCACCACCCGGACTGGAACCGCGCACGCATCATCGAGAAGGTCGAAGACGTTATGCATTCCGTCGGTATTGACCCTGACTGGGGCAAGCGCTTCGGCCATGAGTTTTCCGGTGGCCAGCGCCAGCGCATCGCCATTGCCCGAGCCCTGGCAGTAGACCCTGAGTTTATCGTCGCCGACGAGCCGATTTCGGCACTTGATGTGTCGATTCAGGCTCAGGTGCTGAACCTGCTGATGGAGGCTCAAAGCCAGCATAACCTGACTTACCTGTTCATCACCCATGACCTGGCGGTGGTCGAACATTTCGGCACCCGCGTTGCCGTGATGTATCTGGGGACGGTGTGTGAAGTCGCCAGCACGGCCACCCTGTTTGCCAAGCCACGCCATCCTTATACTCAGGCCCTACTATCGGCTATTCCACGCCTGGAAGACGATCGCCCACAGCATATTCGTCTGGAAGGCGAAGTCCCCACGCCGGTGAATTTGCCCAGCGGCTGCGTTTTCCATGGACGCTGCCCTTACGCCAATGCGCGCTGCAAGCAGGAAATCCCTGTTCTGCAAACGCAGAATGACGGAACCCGAGTGGCGTGCCATGCCGTAGAGGAAGACCGGTTATAATCATTACCATTAATAGTCCTACCAACCAGGAAGACCCATGGAAATTCGCTGGCTAGAAGATTTTATTGCCCTGGCCAGAACTCGGCACTTCTCACGGGCGGCGGATGAACAGAATGTCACCCAGCCTACTTTTTCACGGCGCATCAAGCTTCTCGAAGAAGAAATGGGGGTAACACTGATCAACCGCCAGACCCTACCCTTATCCCTCACACCAGCCGGTGAGGAGTTTCTAACACTGTGTCAACAGGTCACCGAACGAGTGCGGCTGACCCGTGACAGAGTGCGCGAAATCAGCGCCGGTCAGCAGCGCCGGATTATGCTGGCCGCGCCGCAGAGCCTACTAGCACATTTTATGCCTGAATGGCTTGCGGCACAGGGCGGACAAGACAGCATTCAACCCTACCTGCGGGCAACTGCCTGGGTCGCAGGTGACTATTTTCAGGCGTTGGCACGGGCAGAGTGTGACCTGGCTTTGTGTTATTGGCCGATAGAGCGCTGCGACCTGGATATCGATACGTCCAAGTGTCGCTACCGGGTCGTAGGTGAAGAACGGCTAATTCCAGTCACCGCCTGTGATAACAATGGCGCGCCGCGTAACCTGTTACCCGGTAAGCGAAGCGCCCCTTTGCCGTGGCTTGCCTACCCTGAACGCGGGTTGCTGGGATCGGCGCTCAAAGCGCACCTGACGCGCATGCCCATAAACACCTATTTAAATACCCAAAGTGAAAACCTGTTTGCCGCCAATATCAAGGAACTAGTGGTTCTTGGCTATGGCATGAGCTGGCTGCCTGAGCGCTGTGTTCAGGCTGAACTATCTAACGGTGCGCTGATTAGAGCGGGTGATAAGCGCTGGGACGTACCCCTGGAAATACGCTTATACCGTCATCAAGTACAACAGCATACCGACCTTGACGCTTTCTGGAACGCGCTTCCAACATACTCATTGCCACATCGCTAGTGCTTTCTTTATAGCCTCCCCATATTCTGAAAGGTCAACCACAATGCCCGAATCGCTCCACCAACAGCAATCTGACCACCTGCAGCATTTGCTTAACGCCTACCGCTCATTGATGAGCCAGTTCAACCTGGATGCCATTGCCATCTACAGCGGGCATCCGAGCGCACATTATGCGGATGACCAGCTGGCCAACTTCCAGGCTTACGGCCATTTCGTGCATTGGGTGCCGCTGGTGGATGCTGCGCATAGCTGGCTGGTGATTCACCCGGATGCAAGGCCCACCCTCCACCTGCACGCACCGGCTGATTTCTGGCATCAGCCCACTACCCTGCCAGAAGAGCCCTGGGTCGGTGAGTTTGAAGTGGTGTTGTGCAACGACATCCAGACACCCCAGCTGAGCCAGAACAGCGCCTGGATCGGCGATGCGGCAGCGCTTGAGCAGGCCGGCTTGGCAGTGCCTGAGGGCGCTGCCAACCCCCATTCCCTGTTACTGGCTCTGGATGAGCTGAGGGTGATCAAAAGCGACTATGAAATCAGCTGCATCCGTGAAGCCAACCGTCTGGCCATGGCCGGCCATCAGGCAGCGCATGCCGCCTTTGCCGGGGCTGCCAGCGAGCTGGATATTCAGCTCGCCTACCTCGCGGCCAGCCGTCAGCGTGAATCCCAGCTGCCTTACGCCAGCATCGTGGGCATGAATGAACATGCGGGCATTCTGCATTACCAACACTACAACGCCCAGACGACCCATCAGCGGTTCAGCCTGCTGGTAGATGCAGGGAGCCGCTATCGCGGTTACAGCGCCGATATCACCCGCACCCATCTGGGCCCGGATGCCCCTGCCCTGTTTGAGGCCCTGATTGACGCCCTGCATGATCTGAAAGATCAGCTGATCGAAAAAGCCAAACCCGGCCAACGCTTCACTGCCCTGCAGGAAGAAATGCATCAGTCCCTGGCGGACATTCTTATTCACCATGACCTGTATCGCGGCAGCGCCGAGTCGGCGGTTAGTGAAGGCGTCACCCGCGCCTTCTGCCCCCACGGCTTGGGGCATCTGCTGGGCATTCAGGTTCACGATGTGGCTGGGCTACGCACCCCCGCTGGCGAGCCAGCACCCGCACCGTCTGAACACCCGGCTCTGCGCCTGACCCGGGAACTGGAAGTGGGCATGGTCATTACCATCGAGCCGGGGCTTTACTTCATTCCCATGCTATTGGCGCCCTTGCGTCAACAATCACTGCCCATCAACTGGATTCTGGTCGAGCAACTTACGCCCTGCGGCGGTATTCGCATCGAAGACAATATTGTGATTACAGAAAATGGCCACGAGAATCTGACGCCCTGACCCGTTGTCATAGCGTCCATAAGGCATAAAAGGCAGGTATAAAAAAGGCCCCCGAAGGGGACCAGGTGGAGCACGCCAGCTCACTCGGTGTATCGTTGCCAGAGCAAATACAGGTTAGTCTGAAATGACGCTGTATGTTGCGTGGCAGCGATGTAGACGGCGACTTATCCGCCTTGTACTTTATATACTGCGACTTACGTGCCAAAAAATAATTATCTTTTTATTTTTATATAGTTAAAAATAAATCTATTTCTTCAAGCCAGCTACTGGGTGTTGATGCACTGCAACACGCACTCTGGCAGTGCAAAAAATTGCTGCACTGCCACATGGCAGTGCAGCGCTTCTGTCAAGACATCCTTATTCTCCTCACGTACACTTGTTTGAATTCAGTTCTCACTCGTTAAGGAACCGCCATGGCGTTTGAATCCACGTCCTCCTACATTGCTACCGATGCCCTCAAGCAAGCCGTCAATGCTGCCGTTGTGCTGGAGCGGCCGCTTTTGATCAAGGGTGAGCCGGGCACCGGTAAGACCCTGCTGGCCGAGGAGCTGGCCGAATCCTTGGGTACCCGCCTGATCACCTGGCATATCAAGTCCAGCACCAAGGCGGCCCAGGGGCTTTATGAGTACGACGCCGTCAGCCGCCTGCGCGATTCGCAGCTCGGGGTAGAAGGGGTGGAAAATGTCGGCAACTACATCAAGCCCGGCAAGCTGTGGGAAGCCTTCAGCGCCGGTGAGCGCGTGGTGTTGCTGATTGATGAAATCGACAAGGCGGACATCGAGTTCCCCAACGATCTGCTGCAAGAGCTCGACCGTATGGAGTTTCACGTCTATGAGACCGGCGAAACCATTCGTGCCGAGCAGCGTCCGATCATCGTGATCACCTCGAATAACGAAAAAGAGCTGCCGGATGCGTTTCTGCGCCGCTGTTTCTTCCACTACATCGAATTCCCTGACCGCGAGACCATGCAGGCGATTGTGGACGTTCACTTCCCCGATATTGCGCCCCGTCTGGTCAGCGAAGCGCTGGAAGTCTTCTTTGATTTACGCGGCGCACCAGGGCTTAAGAAAAAGCCTTCGACCTCCGAACTGGTTGATTGGCTGAAACTGCTGATGGCCGACGAGCTGGCCCAGCAAGCCCTTTATCACCGCGACCCGGTCAAGGCCCTCCCGCCGATGGCAGGTGCGCTGGTCAAGAACGAGCAGGATACCCAACTGCTTGAACGGCTAGCCTTCATGCTGCGTCGCCAGAAGAACACGGGGCGCTAAGCCATGTTTATCGGCCTGTTTGAAACGCTGAAACGTGCTGGCGTGCCGGTGTCGCTGCGCGAGCTGCTGGACTTACACGCTGTCGTTGAACGTGGCGTGGTGTTTGCCGATATGGAAGCTTTCTATCAGGTGGCACGCACCGTCATGGTCAAGGATGAGCGTCATTTCGACCGTTTTGATCGCGCCTTTGCGGCCTGGTTCAAGGGCATTGAGGATATGGATGCCGCCATTGACGCCCTGATCCCCGATGAATGGCTGCGCCGTGAGTTCGAAAAACAGCTCAGTGATGAAGAAAAGGCCAAAATCGAATCCCTGGGCGGGCTGGAACAACTGATCGACACCTTCAAAAAACGCCTTGAAGAGCAGAAAGAGCGCCATGCGGGGGCAATAAGTGGATTGGTACCGGCGGCACCAGCCCATTTGGTGCCTATGGCTACAACCCGGAAGGCATTCGCATCGGCCAGGATGGCTCCCGCCATCGGCGCGCGGTCAAGGTGTGGGATGAGCGTCGCTTTCGCGATTACGATGATTCTCTGGAGCTTGGCACCCGCAATATCAAGATGGCACTGCGCCGCTTGCGCAAGTTTGCCCGTCAAGGGGCGCTCGAAGAATTTGATATCGACAGCACCATTCGTGAAACCGCCCGGGATGCGGGTCTGCTGAATATCCAGATGCGCCCAGAGCGCCACAACGCCGTCAAGATTCTGCTGTTTCTCGATGTTGGTGGTTCCATGGATGACCATATCCGCGTCTGCGAGGAGCTGTTTTCCGCCGCACGCTCGGAGTTCAAACATCTTGAGCACTATTACTTTCATAACTGCCTGTATGAAGGCGTCTGGAAAAACAATCGCCGTCGTGGCAATGAACGACTTCCGACCATGGACGTTTTGCATACCTACGGGGATGACTATCAGGTCGTGGTGGTCGGCGATGCTGCGATGTCGCCCTATGAAATCACCCACCCGGGTGGCAGTGTCGAACACTTCAACGAGGAAGCCGGCGGCATCTGGTTAAAGCGCCTGACGGAAACGTTTCCACGCCTGGCGTGGCTCAACCCCATGCCACCACGGGCCTGGGAAACTACCTATTCTACCCAACTGATTCGCGAGCTGATTGACGGCCGCATGTACCCGATGACATTGGAGGGCCTGGAAGCGGCGATGAGCCAACTGGCCCGCTAAAACGCTGAATCAATGCCTGTAATAGCATTTTGATCATGTAAAACCGCTGCCATGTGCTACCCTCATAAATGAGTTTGTTAAGCATTTGTAAGTTTTAATATGTCAGTTTTTAAACAGTAGACAACAACAGATAACAATAGGAACGCCCGTAATGAGTCGAGAAGTCGTTGTATTAAGTGCCGTACGTTCTGCCATTGGCGCCTTTGGTGGCGGATTAAGCTCCATAGAACCCCATGAGCTGGCAGGCCAGGTCATGAAAGAGGCGGTCAACCGTTCCCAGGTGGATGCCGCCTTGATCAACTATGTCACTGTGGGCAACTGCATCCCTACCGATTCCCGCTTTGCCTATGTTGCACGCGTTGCCTCCATTCAGGCCGGGCTGCCGATGGATTCCGTCGCCATGGCGGTTAACCGCCTGTGCAGCTCTGGTTTGCAGGCCATCGTGACCACTGCCCAGAACATCATGCTGGGTGATTGCGACTATGGCGTCGGGGGCGGCGTTGAAGTGATGTCGCGGGGTGGTTACCTGTCACCCGCCATGCGCTCAGGGGCACGGATGGGCGATACCAGCATGGTTGACATGATGGTGGCTACTCTGAATGACCCATTCGGGGTTGGGCACATGGGTATAACTGCTGAGAATCTGGCCGAAAAGTGGGATATCAGCCGCGAGGAGCAGGACGCCTTTGCAGTCGAGTCCCACGCCCGCGCAACCCGCGCCATTGAGGAAGGACGCTTCAAGTCACAGATCGTCCCGATCACCTTTGAGACCCGCAAGGGCACCGTCGTCGTCGATACCGATGAGCATGTAAAACCGGGCACCAGCATGGAAAGCCTGGGGAAAATGCGCCCGGCCTTCAAGAAAGACGGCACCGTCACTGCCGGTAATGCCTCAGGCATTAACGATGGCGCCGCTTTTATGGTGCTGGCGTCTGCAGAGGCGGCCGAAAGTGCCGGACACAAGCCGATTGCCCGCGTGGTGTCATACGCGGTGGCCGGGGTGCCGAATGAGATCATGGGTGAAGGGCCCATCCCTGCCTCGCGTCTGGCACTGGAAAAAGCTGGCCTGTCGCTTGACGATATGGATGTGATTGAATCTAACGAAGCCTTTGCCGCTCAGGCACTGGCCGTCGCCAAGGGGCTGGGGCTGGACATGCAGAAAACCAATCCGAATGGCGGCGCCATTGCATTGGGGCACCCGGTGGGTTGTTCCGGGGCCTTTATCGCCACCAAGGCGCTCTATGAGCTTGAGCGTACCGGTGGACACTATGCGCTGGTTACCATGTGTATTGGCGGCGGCCAGGGGATTGCGACCATTTTTGAGCGCCTGTAAAAGTTAGTTCTACTGTGTCATAGAACAAGTCACTGGCAATACAAATCAAAAAAAAAAACCGGCGGGCTTTATTGAGCCTGCCGGTTTTTTGTTTAGCTAGGTCTGTCGACATAGCAGCTTAGTTAGCCGGTTTTTCCTCTGCTTCTTCTACCGCCATATCATCTTCAACATGGATCGGCTCATCGGCTTCATCCTCAGCGTGGCGACGTGAACGGTGCTCGATCATCAGATACAGCACCACGCCAACGCCCAGCCCCCAGGCGGCGCCATGGGTTGCCAACACCACACCCATGATACCGGCAACGCCCATGGCGGTAGCGTTCTTGATCTGCTCAACGGCCACGGCAATACACAGGTAACCGGTAATCAACAGGGTAATTGACAGCGCAATCGGCAATACCGGGCGGAAAAGGGTAACCAGCGGCAGCAGGAACAGCGCCAAAAAGCCGACAATCCAGAAAACCGAAGCCCCTGAGTAGATGGTATCCATGGCACCACGCCCGTAACGGTAGCGCTCGGCAATGGTGGCCATGGCACCGGTAAACAGTGGCCCTGCAAGACCCGGGTAAGGGGCAAGGAAGGAATGCATCAGGTTACGCAGGCCGGTAATCAGGTGAACGCGATCAACATTCACTTCGATTTTTTCATCCGGACGCAGGTGATCAACGCGCTTGATCAGGCTCTGGCCGACGATGATGTCACCAAAGGCAATGATATAGGCAATGATAGCCGTTGGAATCGCCGCCAACAAAAGCTCTATGCCCGGCAGGCCAATATTGAAGGGCAGATACGCCCAGATGCCGCCAAAATCAGGTATCGCAATGCCCCACTCAACGCTTGGCATCGGGTATTCACCTACGCCCCAACCAATCGCCATAGTCACCAGCATGCCCGGCACCATGCCATAGGCAGCGATGTTACGCGCCCAGCGGAATTTTTCAGTCAGGTCACGAAACGATAGAGAAAACAGCACATAAAGTGTTATCAGGCCACCGATACCCAGGGAAATAGGCGTTTCATACAGACGCCCGCCTTCACTGATCTCACCGCTGATAGCAGCAATACCCGCGCCAAGCAGAATGCCCGCCTTGATTGAATCCGGTACGCTGTTAACCAGCTTTGTTCCCAGCCGGGTCACCGCCATAAACAGAAAAATCAGAGTGACCATCAGCTGCAGGGCTACCATGGCACGAATGGCTTCAGGCCCCGGTTCAAACTGGCCAATAAACAACAAAACCACGGGAATTGCCGGGGTAATCCAGCCCGCTACAAAGGGCACCCCTAAAAGCGGTGGCAGGATAAAGCCGATGCCGCATACGACCACGTAGGCAAGTGCTACCTCATAAGGAAGCCCAAGATACTGCTCCAGCAGCGGTATCATGCCCAGACCGATGACAAACATGACCAGCGCCTGGATGGTCTCGGGAATTTCCCAACGGAAATGGATAAAGGGCAGGCGAAGCTTGAAAGGGCCAAGCGGCCAGTAGGGATGTTCTTCCCCGTATTTACGTTTAAGCAGCACGACGTTTCCTCACGGTGTCTGGTTGTTCATTATCGAATCCTCATGGCTATTGTTATTATTGGTTGGAGCTGTTTTACGTGGCTGAAAGCCAGGAGAACATTCGACCTTTCGTGCATTGCAGCACGAACACCCCACCAGCGAGTGTCGACAATCACAGTGAGAAAAAAGCTAAAAGTGTCTAAATAACGCCAAAATCGCTATATAAAACTCGAAAACCGGCTTATCTGTCGACAAGCGAAAATTCCTCACAGCGCCTTTACGTAAACGTCATTCTTTGGTCTTAACCCCTGATTTATCATGTAAGCGCCCATTCAACGCCGTTTTTTGCATGCAGGAAGGTGGTGTCATACAGCGCAACAGTGGTGTCATGCTGATTGATCAATAAACCGATCTCCGTACAGCCCAGAATAACCCCTCCAACACCGCGTCGATGCAGATCTTCCACTACGTCCAGATACGCCGCGCGGGAGTTATTATCCAGCACACCCCGGCATAGTTCCTGGTAGATAATCCGGTGAACCTCCTCACGCTGAGCATCATTCGGCACCAGCACGGTAATCCCCTGGGCTTCCAGGCGCTCGCGGTAAAATGCCTGTTCCATAGTAAATCGGGTGCCTAAAAGCCCAACGGTTTGAACGCCATCCTCCAGCAACGCCTGTGCTGTGGCATCGGCAATATGTAACAGCGGAATGGACAGCGCAGCTTCTACCTTTGGTGCAACACGGTGCATGGTGTTGGTGCCAATTATCAGGCCGTCAGCGCCAGCGGCTTCGACCCGAAGGGCATGCTTGACCAGTAAATCCGCCAGAGCATCCCACTGCCCTGCCCGCTGCAAGACTTCAACGTCGGCAAAATCCAGACTATCGAGAATTACCTTTGCCGAGTGCAGGCCGCCCAGACGCTGTGCAACCTGCTGATTAAGCAATCGATAATAGGTCTGAGTAGATTCCCAGCTCATGCCACCCAAAAGGCCAAGAGTTTTCATCATCCGATCCTTGCTAGTCCATGTATTAACGTATGTTGTTATTCAACTATTCAGGCACGAGGATATTCTGGCTACACTCATAATAATGCAAGCAAACATAACCACTCAAAAAAGCGTCCGGGAATGCGGATGAAGGCAACGCTAAACACGCTGCTGCGAACCAGCTATGTCGCCGGCCTGGGTATCCTGATTGGCTTGTCTGCGGCGGTGATTGCCAATTTCTTTGTGGCCGGCATCTTGTGGATGAACGATAGCCTCTTGATCTCACCGCGCAGCCGCATGATGGCAAGCAGCGAATGGCTGTTATTGATAGCCACCGTGATGGTGCCCGCACTAGGTGGGCTGGCCGTGGGCATTATCCGACACTTTATTGATGAAAAACGCTTTCATGGCCCACCGGATATCATTGCGACCGTACAGACTCGCCAAGGAGTGCCCGCTACCCAGCCAGGGCTTTTATCGGGTATTGCCAGCCTGCTCTCATTGGGAAGTGGCGCTTCAGTGGGCCAATACGGCCCGCTGGTGCATCTTGGCGGCTTGCTAGGCTCACTATGGTCACGGCTTTTCCGCATGGACATTTCCATGGGTAATATCGCGATTGCCTGCGGCGTGGCCGCCGCTATCTCGACCATTTTCCATGCCCCGATTGCGGGAATCCTGTTTGCTCAGGAAGTTATCTTGCGCCATTTTTCGCTGCGCGCTCTGGCGCCTATCGCCGTTGCCTCGATTGTTGGCTATGTGGCTGCCAATACCATTCTTCCTCAACCGCCTCTTTTGCAGATCGAATCCGCCGAAATCCTGCATTTCTGGGAATTCGGGCTTTTTCTGTTGCTTGGTATGGCCAGCGCGTTGGTGGCCGTAGCTTATATGCAATCCATCCTCTGGGTTGGGCGTTGCGCCAGCGCCATGCCGATTCCAGCCATCACCCGGCCGGCATTTGCTGGCGCAGCGCTGGGGGTTGTGGCGCTATGGTTTCCTGAAATTCTCGGCACAGGTGGTGAAAATCTGCGCTTTGCACTGATTGATGAAGCTTTTAGCCGCTGGGAGCTGGCGATATTGCTGATACTGAAAATACTGGCCACCGCCTGGTGCCTCGGCATGGGCTTTGCAGGCGGTGTATTCAGCCCCGCCCTGCTGATTGGCAGTCTGTTCGGGGCCTTGTTCGGCAGCCTGGTTGCCACGTTAAGCGGAGTCAACAGCTCAGCGGTGGTGGTGTATGCCGTGTGCGGCATGGTGGCGGTGACCGCACCGGTAATTGGCGCGCCCATGACCACAGTGGTCATCGTATTCGAGATGACCGGCCACTATCCCTTGACCATTGCCGCATTGAGCAGCGTGGCGCTTGCCAGCCTGACCACGTCACGCCTGTTTGGGCGCTCTCTGTTTGATCGCCAGCTTCATCAACGCGGCATCGACCTATCCGGCGGGCGCAGTAAGGCGCTATTGACAGCCCATACGCTGCAAGCACTGATCAACCCGAGCTGTCTGCAACTCAGCCCGCGCGCCAGCGTCAATGACGCCATGCTGGCAATGAGCCAGGCGCAGGTCGCAGAAGCCTATCTGGTAGACGCTGCTGGCCGCTACCTTGGCACCGTGCACCTGCACGCGCTAATCAGCGCAGCGCCACAGGATGAAGCCCGCCAATACGCCCCGCCGGACGACCTCTACCTGTACAGCGATACCCCTCTATGGGAAAGCATGCAGGCCCTGCGTGAATTTGTGGGCGAGCGGGTACCGGTTGTCGACAGGCAATATCGCCTGATTGGGGCTGTTGTTGAATCGGATGTGATTCGCGCCTATCTGGATATTCTGGCTGATATGCGCCGGGAGGAATATGCGCCTAATTAATATTTGGCTGATATGCGTTTCAACCAGCTTGCCTGTGCTGGCAGCCGCTTCTCCAGAGCCCCAGCCAACACCTCTGGTAGTGGCTTCATGGGGCGGTGCCTACCAGGCGGTACTTGAAGAAGTATTGTTTGAACCCTTTACGGCCGCTACCGGCACTCAAGTAAAAACAGTGCCGTATAGCGGTGGACTGGAAATACTTGAGGCTACGCCGCCCGATCTGATCGACATGACCAAAAACGCTGCCATGGCCGCATGCGAACAAGGGCAGCTTATCCCTCTGACGTTTGATGACCTGCCTGATGGCGCTGATGGCACGCCCGCCAGGCGCGACTTTATTGACAGCGCTTTTAGTGAATGTGCGCTGACCCATCTTCTGTACGCCACCGTGATTGCCTACGATACCCGAGCGTTCAAAGGCTTTATTCCCAGCCGCGTACATGACCTGTTCAATTTACAGGATTTTCCGGGCAAGCGCGCCCTCCAGGACATCCCCGATGCCAATATTGAGTGGGCTTTGCGTTCTTTTGATGTACCCCGCGAATCCCTTTACCCACTGCTGAGTACGCCTCGGGGCATGGGATTGGTATTTGAACGCCTTGACACGCTCAGGTCACACACACTGTGGTGGCAGGCTGGTAACGAACCAGTGGAATTACTGGAAAGCGGTGAGGCAGTCATGGCATCTGGCTATAACGGACGTTTTTTTGCCGCCATTGCCGAGGGCAGCCCGATTCAGATTATATGGGACAGCCAGATACAAGAGCATCAGACCTGGGCAATTCCAACGTCGGCTACCAATCAAGCGGCCGCTCAGCAATTTATTCGCTTTGCCACCAGCACCCAACGACTGGCCGCCGTCGCAGAGCGTATTGCCTATGGCCCCGCCCGCCACTCTGCCTCGGCGCTGCTGCATAAACACCCTGACGGCTTTGATATTCGCCCACACATACCTACACACCCCTATAACAACCAGACGGCCATCACCAAGGATGTTGGCTGGTACGCACGGGTGCGAGACCATTTACATAAGCGATTCGAACAGTGGCAATCAGGATGCAGCCCCTAACCGTCTTTGCTCATCAAACGCCGCTTACCCGGCGGCCTGACACCATCCTGGCTCTTGAGCGCTTTTAGCTGTATCTCCACTTTGGAGCGTGCCCGTTCAGCGGCGATGGCGCGCTGCTCGGCGCTGTGAACGCCTTGCTCCAGAACCGTCAGGCGCTCTTTCCACTCGTTGCGCATCTGGGCGATCTCCTTACGCACAGCGTCAGCATCTTGCTTGCGGGCTTGGCGTTCTGCTTTCAGGGCCTCGCGTTGATCAATTGCATTGTGTTCTGCAGCGGCCTGCTTGGCTTCAGCAGCCGCCTTGGCACGCTCGGTGGTACGTTGAAGACGCTCAATCGCCTGAAGCTTGCGCTGGTTTTCCATGCTTGTATGATAATATTCGTCACGTTGCTCGCTAAGCAGTTTGATACGCGCTTGAGCCTGGGTGAGAGCCTCTCGCGTTTTCTCGACGTCCAGGCGTTCTTCATTCAGTGCTTTACCCAGGCGCTCAACCTCTGTTTGTGCGGTATCACGATCTTCAATGACATCATCACGCTCGCCTTCCAGACGGCTGACCTGAGACAGCAACTGCTCAACCTGAGCCTCCAGTTCTTCACCGATTTCTGCCAGTGTATCAGCGGTTTGCTGTGACTCCTGGGCCTGTGCTTCCACTTCAGCCCGCGTTACCGACACCTGGCGCTCTATTTCATCGGCTATTGTGCGGATCAAGGCGTCAGGCAGCTGAATAGGGTTACGTTCGACGGGGGCCCGGGTTAATTTCCAGTCGCGCAGGTGGCGATGAATAGTGTTCAGGCTGCCCGCTCCCAATTCATCTCTAATGCGCTGTATGGTGGGTTTATTGCCTTGCTCGACTAATATGCTGGCCGCCTGGGCGACCTGTTCATAAGTGATACCGGGGCGAGGCATGAGACGTCTCCGTGATAGCCATATTCGTAAAGGCTTAATAGTATTTCATATCGTATTAAATACAATACGAAATGTTATTTTGAATTTACCTGATTCTTCATAAGTCATTATAACACCGCCCTTCAACTGCCCCCTCTTTATAAGCCTGACTACTCGTCCAACCCAGAATTGCTGATGAAGATCATCCATCGACGCATGCTGATCTCTCAACGACGCTGGACAATTTTCGGCTCGACAAACGTCTAAATATAAAGATAATCTTCTTCATGAATAAAATTACGAACAAAATATAAAATTAACCCATTTTAAATACATATATGAATTTAAATACTCATATAAAAAAATAACGGCACCTACAACAATGAACTGGCTAGATTACCACTGCTGACGTTAACGCTGGGCCAGTCCTTAATCGATGCACTACAGGAGGGCTCTCATGCCTTTTGGATTATTGAAGTACGGCTTGTCCTCGGACTACCCGGTCGATGTGGATCTGCCTCCCCTAAAGAGCTCAAGCCCTCCTACGATGTGGTGATCATCGGTGGTGGAGGTCACGGCCTGGCCATCGCTTATTACCTGGCGAAATATCACAACATCACCAAGGTAGCCGTACTTGAGAAGGCCTACCTTGGCGGCGGCAACACGGCGCGTAATACGGCCGTGATCCGCTCCAACTACCTAACATCGGAAGGGGTCAGGTTCTATAGCGAGTCGGTCAAGCTGTTCCAGAACCTCTCAAACGAATTTGACTTCAACATCATGTATTCCGAGCGCGGCCAGCTGACCCTGGCGCACACCGATGCGACCGTGCGCGCCTTCCGTCAGCGGGCTGAAGTCAACAAGCATTTCGGCGGCCACACCGAGATGATCGATCGCCAGCAGATTCAGGAACTGGTGCCGACACTCAACCTCGACCCGGGACACCTGCCGGTGTTGGCAGGCCTTTGGCACCGCGACGGCGCGACCGCCCGCCACGATGCCGTGGCCTGGGGCTATGCCAAGGAAGCCGCCAAGCGTGGCGTGGAAATCCATCAGTTGACCGACGTTCAGGATCTGATCATCGAGGGCGGGCAAATTACCGGCGTCAAAACCAATCGTGGCACCGTCCAGTGTGGTTGCGCCGTCCAGGCCGTGGCCGGTTACAGCTCGGTGCTGGCCCAGAAGGCGGGCTTTCGCCTACCTATCGTCAGCTATCCGCTGCAAGCCATGGTCACCCAGCCAGTAAAGCCCTTTCTCGACCCCTTGGTCAGCTCCTCTGCCCTGCACTGCTATGTGCAGCAGACCAGCCGAGGGGAAGTAGTTTTCGGCGGCGGTTCAGACCCTTACCCGCTCTACAACACCCGCTCCACACTGGAAATGAAAGAAAGCCTGATTGCCAGTGGCATCGAGATTTCCCTTCCTGGCCAAGGCCAAACTGATGCGCCAATGGGGCGGGATTACAGACATGACCCCTGATTACAGCCCGATCATGGGCGAAAGTCCGGTCGAGAACTATTACCTGGATGCCGGCTGGGGCACCTGGGGCTTCAAGGCCACGCCTATCTGCGGCAAGACCATGGCCGAACTGGTCGCCAGTGGAGGCAAGGTGCCCACACTGATAAAGCCGTTCCAGCTGGAACGTTTTGCCAACTTCCAGCAAGTCAACGAAATGGGCGCGACAGCGGCCAGCCACTAACGGGAGGCAGGTTCCATGAAAGTCATGCATTGCCCGCTCAACGGGCCGCGTAATATCAGTGAGTTCATCTATGGCGGCGAGCTAAAGCCAATGCCCGACGCCTGTAGCGACCGGGAATGGGCAGGCTATGTGTTTTACAGCGACAACACCGCAGGCGTTGTCACCGAGTGGTGGATGCATGCGGCGTCCAGCTACTGGTTTCTGGCCGAACGGCATACCGTTACGGACGATATTCTGCGCACCTTTGACCCTCAGGAAATCTTCCGGGAGCGGGTTGAATTTTCCACACAGGAGGCCGACGCATGAGCCACCAAGACGCCACGGACTCCCAGACGGCTTCAACGCGCCTACCCGCCCCCATGGGCAGCCATATCGACCGTCAGGCAGCGGTTGAAATATGCTTTGAAGGGGTGCGCTACCAAGGTTTTGCGGGCGACAGCATCGCCAGCGCCCTGGCGGCGGATGGCCGCTACCTGCTGTCGCGCTCGTTCAAGTACCATCGCCCGCGCGGCCCCTTGACCATGGCCGGCCAGGATGCCAATACCCTGGTGCAGCTGCCCGATGAACCCAACGTGCTGGCCGATACCTACCCTATTTCTGAGGGGTTGAACGCCACAGGTCAGAACTACAACGGCAGCCTCGACCATGACCGTGACATGCGGCTTGGCAAGTTCTCGAAATTCATGCCGGTGGGTTTTTATTACCGCTCGTTTTATAAGCCCAAGGGTGCCTGGAAAGTCTGGGAGCCGCTGATTCGCAAAAAAGCCGGACTAGGACGCTTTGACCTCAAGGCAAGCGGTGATTATCACGACAAGGCCTACCTGTTTACCGACATCATGGTAGTGGGCAGTGGCCCTGCCGGGCTCAACGCGGCCTTGACCGCTGCCGAGGCAGGCGCTCAGGTACTGCTGGTCGAACAATCCCCCTTGCTCGGCGGTGCGCTGACGTATGCCCGTTTCGATGCGCAGGGCCATCGCGCCTCACAGGTGCGTCAGGAACAGGTCGCGGCTGTGGAAGCCCACCCCAATATCCGGGTGCTCGTTGATGCCACCTGCAATGGCTGGTTTACCGACAACTACCTGCCGGTCATTCAGGGCAAGCGGATGTACAAGGTGCGTGCCAAGGAATGCATCGTCGCCAGCGGCGCCTTCGACCAGCCCGTCATCTTTCGTAACAACGATTTGCCAGGGGTCATGCTGGCCAGCGCCGCCCAGCGCCTGATGCGCCATTACGCCGTTCGCCCAGGGCAATGCGCGGTGGTACTCACCGGCAATGATGATGGCTATTTTGCGGCTCTTGATCTGCACGAGCAAGGCGTCAAGGTGGCCGCTCTGGTCGATATGCGCTCTGGCCCGACGGATGCGTCGCTGGTGGAAACGCTCAAGCAACACGCCATTGCGCTGTATCATGAACACACGGTGTTTGAAGCGCTGAGCGATAAGCACCTGCACCGGGTGACAGGCGTTGATATACGCCGTATAAGCCAGCGTGGTGAGGTTGCAGCCGAGAGCATTACCCTTGACTGTGATCTGCTGTGCATGACCGCAGGCTACATGCCGGTCTATCAGCTGGTGTGCCAGGCAGGCGGCAAGCTCAGCTATAACTACGCTGCCGCTGAGTTCTCACTGTCCAACCTGCCCCAGCATTTATACGTGGCTGGTTCGGTTAATGGCCTGCATGATCTGGATCAGGTGATTCAGGACGGCGCCTACGCGGCTACTCAGGCACTGTTAAGCCTCGGCTTGCCAACACCGGGCACGGCGCCCATAGGGCCGCCCGCTAAACAGGTCAACTTTCCCTGGCCTATTTTCGCCCACCCCAAGGGCAAGGAATTTGTCGATTTTGACGAAGACCTGCAGATCCGCGATATCGTCAACGCCACTCGCCACGGTTACCGAGATGTGCAACTGGTCAAACGCTTTTCCACCGTTGGCATGGGCCCTTCCCAGGGCCGCCACTCGGCGCTGCCAACTGCGCGGCTGGTGGCTGATGCCACCCAGCGCTCTGTCAGTGAAACCGGCGTCACCACGGCGCGCCCGCCCTTTAGCGCCGAAACCCTGGCGCACCTTGCCGGGCGAAGCTTTGATCCCTACCGGATGACCACCATGCACCAGCGCCATGTGCAACTGGGGGCGAAAATGATGCCCGCCGGCGACTGGCAACGCCCGGCGTACTACCCCTGCGCAGATGGCCGCCTTGACCGTCATCAGTGCATGCAGGAAGAGGCCCAGCAGGTCCGGCAGCGCGTCGGGCTGATTGATGTCTCGACCCTGGGGGATCGAGATTCGCGGGCCTGATGCGGCAGAGTTTATTAACCGCATTTTCACATTCGGCTTTCTCAAACAGCCGGTCGGCCGAACGCGTTATGCGGCCATGACCAACGAACAGGGCGTGGTCATTGATGACGGCGTCTCCTGCCGCCTCGCTAACGATCATTTTTACGTGACCGCGACTACCAGTGGTGTCGGCCGCGTCTTCCAGAGTATGTTGCAGTGGAATGCCCAGTGGCGGCTGGACGTTGATATTGCCAATGTCACCTCGGCATATGCCGCAGTGAACATTGCTGGCCCATTATCACGCCAGGTGCTTGAAAAGGTGTGCACCGGCGTTGACCTCAGTGCAGAGGCGCTACCCTATCTGGAGTTGCGTGAAGGTCATATCGGTGAAGCGCCAACGCGCATAATGCGCACTGGCTTTGTCGGTGAACTCAGCTATGAGCTGCACGTACCCTCGCGTTACGGCGAGTACCTTTGGGACCTCTTGATGGAAGCCGGTGCCGAACTGGGTATCCGCCCCTTCGGCGTTGAGGCCCAACGCCTGTTACGCCTTGAAAAAGGCCATGTCATCATCGGCCAGGATACCGACGGCATGAGCCACCCTGGCGAGATTGGCATGAGCTGGGCCGTCAACCGTAAGAAACCGTTTTTCGTTGGCCGCCGCGCCGTGGATATCCTCGAAAGCCAGCCTGCCAAGCGCCGCCTGGTGGCTTTCCAGCTGCCCGCTTCCAGCGCCCAACCGTTGGAAGGCCATCTGGTACTCGACGGGCCGGATATCACCGGTAATGTCACTTCCTGTGAATACTCGGCCACCCTGGAGAGCATTATTGGCTTGGCCTATGCCAACCCTGATAAATCCCCGGCAGCCAGATTACCATCCGTGTCGAAGGTGGTTCAGAAGTCAACGCCGAGGTCGTCAAGCGACCTTTCTACGATGCCCAGAACAGCCGACAGGAGATGTAACCATGGCGACTCTACAAGAGGCTCTTGCTCCCAAGCGCACGCCGCTTTACCACCTTCATCAGGCCCGCTCAGGAAATGACCACTGGCAACCGCTGAATGGCTATGCCGTTGAGGGAGCGCCGGATGATAGCAAGGAGGCAAATGTTGCACGGCTCACCCAGTGCAGCCTGTCAGATCTGTCTGCGCTGGCTCGCCTTGGGGTGCGTGGCCAGAAGGCGGCAGGTTTTCTCACTCAGCATGGCTATCAGCTGCCATCAGCCCCGAACCAGGCGGTAAAGCAGCCGGATGGCAGCCTGGTGGCACGGCTTTCCGCCAGCGAATATCTGCTCCTGGGCAGCCTTGCGGATGCAGGCCAGCGAATCAGCCAGCATGAAACACAATGGCCTTCTCACCAGAGCGGCGTGTACTGCCTGCCCCGCCAGGACACCCACGCCTGGCTGGCCTTGAGCGGCCCACACATCAGCGCAGTGATGGCCAAACTGTGCGGTGTTGATATGCGCCCGAACGTCTTTGCGCCGGGCCAGGTGGCGCAAACTGCGGTTGCCCGCGCCAACGCCATCGTCATTAATGCCGGTGCCTGCTTCTATCTGCTGGTCGACACGGCTTTGGCCTGTTATTTCTGGTCGGTGATGCTGGATGCAATGCAGGAATTTGACGGCCAGCCCTTGAGCGTGACGGCCTTGCAGCACGCGCTGGAAAGCTGATGCGGTGGTGCGCCATGCTAGTCAGCCAACCAAGCGCCCCTTAAAATAGCGCGCAATCAAAACGGTCTGGAACAATACCCGGCCGTTTTAATCTCCCTACCCTTCAGCTGAGCCTCATCACGCTTATGGCGAAACATTCCAGCAAAGAGAACGACTATACGGTTCCCGCCCTCTATCGCGGTCTTAGAATTCTTGAGCTGTTCGACAGCCAGCATCGGGTTCTTACGACCCAGGAGTTTGCTGACGCCCTTGATGTCACTACAGCCTCCATCTACCGCATCGTGTCGACTCTGACCGAGATGCATTATCTTGAAAAGGTCGCCAAGAACACCTATCAGCTGGGCCCTCAGGTAATCTCCCAGGGCTTTAGCTACCTGGCCAGTCGGGATATTGTCGATATCGTCATGCCGCACCTGAATAACCTGCGCAATCAGGTATCCATGTCTTGTCATCTCAGCGTACGCGAGGGCCGTGAAGCGGTGTATATCTACCGCTCCTTTGCGTCTCAGCGGCTATCGGTGAACATCCCGGTGGGCACCCGCATTGCCTGCCATAGCTGCGCCATGGGGCGAGTGCTGCTTACCGCTCTAGACGAAGCAGAGCTGGATGCGCTCTATCAACACGTACGTCTGGACGGCTATCCGGCGCCAGCCCCCGCACCCTGCCTGAACTCAAACAGACGGTTATCCAGGATAGCGCCAACGGCTGGGTGATGCACCGCTCTGACTATGCCACCGCCATTGCCACCGGGCTGAAGGACTATCAAGGGAATATCGTCGCCGCGATCAATATTTCAGGCCCTGACGCCCTGATGAGTAGCGATGACCACATCAGCGCGCTGAAGGGACAGCTGCTCGATACTGCAGGGCGTATTTCCTTTGAACTGGGTTGTTAAAAAACGGGTATTACAAAAGCTGTTCAAAACGGCCGTTAAAAACGCCTGCTCCTGACGCAAAAATGGCGGCATCTTTTGTCAAGATACCGCCACATTAGATGGCTGGCTTATGCTGCGTTCAAAGCGCCACCATAGCGCTCTGGCGCGTTTATTTCAGGCGTTCAAACACAGTAGCGACGCCCTGCCCCATACCAATACACATGGTGGCCAGGCCAAGTGACGTGTCCTGCTGATTCATCACGTTCAGCAAGGTGGTGCAGATACGCGAGCCCGAACAGCCCAAGGGGTGCCCCAAGGCAATCGCGCCACCGTGCAGGTTGACCTTTTCATCCATGGCATCGAGGAAGCCAAGATCTTTCAATACGGGTAGGCCTTGCGCAGCAAAGGCTTCATTAAGCTCAACGGTGTCGATATCGTCAGCTTTGAGTCCAGCAGCTTTCAGCGCCTTTTTGGAGGCAGGCACCGGGCCATAGCCCATGATAGACGCATCGCAACCAGCTACACCGGTTGACAGAACCCTGGCCATGGGTGTCAGGCCCAATGCCTGGGCACGCTCATAGCTCATTACCGCCATGGCAGAAGCCCCGACCGAAAGGGCCGATGAGGTGCCAGCGGTCACGGTGCCGCTGCGCGGATCAAACACCGGCTTCAGAGCCGCCATGGATTCCAGGGTGCTTTCCGGGCGAATCACTTCGTCGTTTTTCACCAGCACCTTGAAGCCCTTGGCATCATGCCCTTCCACACCAACAATTTCGTTATCAAAGTAGCCGTTTTCCATCGCCGCCTGAGCGCGCTGGTGGGAACGCACGCCAAACTTGTCCTGATCTTCGCGACTGATGCCGTGCATCTTGCCCAGCAGTTCTGCCGTCAGGCCCATCATCATGGCGGCCTTGGCGGCATGCTTGCTGGCAGCCGGGTTAACATCCACGCCGTGGGTCATGGGCACATGCTCCATGTGCTCAACGCCGCCGATAATAAAGAAGTCTCCCATACCCGCCTTGATGTTCGCCGCTGCAATATGCAGGGCGCTCATGGAGGACCCACACAGCCGATTGACCGTCTGCGCAGGCACAGAGCGGGGAATGCCGGTCATGATCGCCGCGTTGCGGGCGATGTTCATGGCCTGTTCCAGAGTCTGGTTGACACACCCCCAGATCACATCATCCACTTCTGACGGATCAAGGTTGGGGTTGCGATCAAACAGAGACTGCATGACAGCGGCTGACAGGTTTTCAGCGCGAACATGGCGAAAGGCACCCTGCTTGGCTTTGGCCATGGCGGTACGGGTTGCATCAACCACCACGATATCTCTCGGGTTCAAACTCATTTTCAATCTCCTCTGTGCGGTGGTTGATCAGGCATTAGCAGGATAAAAGCGTGAATGATCACGCGCCATTTCACGTAGTTTCGGGGTCGGGGCATAGAGTGCGCCCAGCTCCTCGGCCAGCGCATCCGCCTGGGCGACAAACTCAGCGACACCTATGGCATCGATATAGCGCAGCGCGCCCCCACGGAAAGGCGGGAAACCAATCCCATAGATCAAGGCCATATCTGCCTCTGCGGCAGAATCAACAATGCCGTCTTCCAGGCAACGCACCGTTTCAAGGCATAGCGGCACCATCATGCGGGCGATAATATCGTCATCGGAAAACTCCTTGGTTTCCTTGACCACGCTGCTGACCAGCGAATGCGCCTGCTCATCGCTTACCTTGACGGGTTTACCTTTCTTATCTTCTTCGTAAGCGTAAAAACCCTTGGCGTTTTTCTGCCCCAGGCGGTCATTGTCAAACATCACCTGAATGGCCGTTTTCGTCTCACGCGCCATACGATCCGGGAAACCCTCGGCCATCACTTCATTGGCATGCACGGCGGTATCCAGCCCGACCACATCCAGCAGATAGGCAGGCCCCATCGGCCAGCCGAATTTTTCCATGACCTTATCGACTCGCTGGAAATCAGCGCCTTGCTCCATCAGGAAGCTGAAACCGCCAAAGTAGGGAAACAGCACCCGGTTGACTAGAAAGCCTGGGCAATCGTTGACGACAATCGGCGTCTTGCCCATGGCACGGGCATAGGCAACGGTCGCGGAAACGGCGGCGTCCGAAGTCTTTTCACCACGGATGACTTCCACCAGCGGCATACGATGTACCGGGTTAAAAAAGTGCATGCCGCAGAAATTTTCCGGGCGTTTAAGGTTTTTCGCCAGGCGGTTAATCGAAATCGTTGACGTGTTGGAGGTCAGGATGGTGCTGTCACTGACCTTGTCTTCTACCTCGGTCAGAACGGCGTCTTTCACCTTGGGGTTTTCAACTACGGCTTCGACCACCAGATCGACGTTACCAAAATCACCATAGGAAAGCGTGGGTCGAATATTGGAAAGCCGGGCTGCCATCTGGTCAACGCTGAGTTTCTTGCGGTCAACCTGTTTGGCAAACAGCTTGCGCGCTTCCTTGAGGCCCAGCTCAATGGCATCGTCCTTGATGTCCTTCATCAGGATGGGAGTGCCCTTGGAGGCACTTTGATAGGCAATACCGCCCCCATGATGCCTGCGCCCAGCACGGCAGTCTGCTTAACCGGTTGAGACTGCTTTTCGTAACCGCTGCCCTTTTTCTTGACCAGCTGGTCATTCATGAACAGGCCAACAAGGTTAAAGGCCACATCCGTCAGGGCCATGCGTGCAAAGGTGTTGGCTTCAATCTGCTGAGCACGTTCGCGCTCTTCTCCGGCGCCTTTCTGGATCACCTTGATGGCTTCAATCGGTGCCGGATAATGCGGCCCCGCCTTACCTGCAACGTAACCTTTGGCCGTTTCAAATACCATCATCTGTTCAATGGCATTGAGTTTCAGCGCTGATTTCTTTTCATTACGACGTGCTTCAATATCCAGCTCACCGGCATTGGCGCGGTGCAGAATATCAGCGGCGGCATCCAGCAGGTCGTCCTGCGGCACTACCGCATCAACGGCACCGACTTTTAAAGCGGCATCGGCTCGGTTTTCCGTTCCTCCGGCGATCCATTCAATGGCATTATCTGCACCTATCATGCGCGGCAGGCGCACACAGCCACCCCAGCCGGGAATAATTCCCAGCTTGGTTTCCGGCAAGCCAATCTTGGCTTTTTCGCTCATCACGCGAAAATCGGTGGTCAGCAGTACTTCACAGCCACCGCCCAGCGCTAGCCCATTGATGGCCGTGACGGTGGGGAAAGGCAGATCTTCGATGGCATTGAAAATCTCATGCACCTTGAGGTTCATCTCAACAAGGTAATCCTGGCCTTTATCGAAGAGTTGATGAAACTCGGTAATATCCGCGCCGACAATAAATGCCTCTTTCCCGCTGGCGATAATCAGGCCATTCAGGCCATGCTCGGCATTCAGAGCCTGGGCGGCCTCACCAAGCTCTTTGATCACCGCGCTGGAAAGCTTATTGACAGATTCACCCTGCAGGTCAAAAGTGAGGGTTGCGATATCATCATCGCTGCGCGCCATCGAAATGGCATTACCTTGATAGATCATCCGCCTTACTCCATTGGACTGGTGACAGAAACAAATTCATACGACCGTTTGATTGCCTTAGCTTGGTCGAGATTATTTCAGACGTCAAGCCTTGAATGACATCTGTCCAGTGGATGGTGCTCTCAACCAGGACTTGCATTCAACTCATTGCCTATCGACACTTGGTAATGAACATGGGTATTGAACATAGCCACCATCTGCAGGTTGATTTATGGCGTCTACTATTGGCTTCCGCATTGCTCGGCTCCCACATTTATGGCGCTCGATCATTGATCGTCGTCTGGCGCCGCTAGGCCTCACTCAGACCCGCTGGGTCACCTTGTACCACCTCTGGCGCATGGGAAATGGGCAAACCCAATGCGAGCTTGCCCGTAATATCGGCGTTGAAGCACCTTCGCTGGTACGCACGCTGAGTCAGTTGGAATCCCAGGGGCTGATTACACGCCAGGCCTGTGGCAATGATCGGCGGGCCAAACGTATCTATCTGACCGATGAAGCATTGCCTCTGCTTGAACAGATTGATGCGATTGCCTCAAAGGCCCGTCAGGAAATGCTTGCTGGCTTAAGTGACCAGCAAATACAACAGCTTGAGGACTGGCTTGCGCATATCGAGGCTAACGGCCTGGCGATTCAGGCACAGGATCAGGAGGCAGAGGCGTCGTCCGTGCCATGAGTCAAGGCCGATGCTTTATGCTGTTTTTTCGGGCGGTCCGCGTGGCCTTTCAGGCAATCACGCAGCGTGACAAAATCTTCGATATAGCTGGAAAAGCGCTCGGCATTCTGCGACTCCCACCACCATAAGGTCAGTGAGGATTCGCTGGACTCCAGCACCAAGGCATCCTGGGGCAAACGCTCCAGTAAGGCCTTTAAAACGCTATCCGCCGGTTCCGGCCAGGCGCGTAACGGTGCTATCCGCCAGCGCCAGCCTGCATGGTAGGGGGTCAGGGCATCACTGGCATCGCTGTCTCGAACGAGAAGAAAATCCGGCCCGGGGGCTTGCTGCGGGTAACGCCATTGGTAGCCAGGCATTGCCTGTTTGACATCATGAAGTGGCGGCACAGCCATTTTCACCTCAACGCCCTGCTTGCGCACACTGTTGCGCAGCGACGCCTGACGCTGCTGACGTGGGCTAGGCTTCAGCCACATCACCGGTGCCGCCACAAGCATCACCACGATAATAATAAAAAACCATTCCATTGCTTGCCTCTCTGGGTATAGGGATGACGACATGGACGATCTGCCCGAAAATCTAGCAGATATTCAAAATAATGATCCAGGTCGTTGTTACTTAACGAAAACCCGCCTAAAGTAAAGAGTACACACTTTATTGTTCTCAGCTGACTGTCTTATTTTGAGGAGCACCCATGAGCTACCATCATATTCTGGTCGCGGTGGATTTGACCAAAGATTCCCATAAAGTCCTTGAACGCGCCGTGGCGATTGCCGAACGTAACAACGACGCCAAGATCTCCATCATGCATACCCTGGAACCCCTGGGTTTTGCCTATGGCGGTGATATTCCCATGGATCTCACCAGCATCCAGGATCAACTGGATGATCACGCCAAAAAGCGCCTGGCAGAAATTGCCGAAACGCATATTCCCAGCGAAGACCAGCACGTGCTGGTGGGCATGCCGGATACTGAAATCCATCGTTTTGCCCAGGAAAACGACGTGGATCTGATTGTCGTTGGCTCCCATGGTCGTCATGGTTTCGCATTGCTGCTAGGTTCCACGTCAACCGGCGTTTTGCACGGCGCTCAGTGCGATGTGCTAGCTGTACGCGTTGGTAAGAAAGGCGAAGAAAGCGCCGAGTAACAGCTCGTTCAATAAAAACCAGTAGCGAATCTGACAAGGCACCCGTTCGGGTGCCTTGTTGTTCTGACTGGGTCGCTACTGACAGAACTGCCTTGCCAAGCCGCTAATTACTGCTCACCGTTAGCCATTGCTTCAAGCTCCATCCAACGCTCCATGGCGGCTTCCAATGATTGCTGGACGTTTTCCAGCGCCTGCAGCCTGGCGGTGACAACACTGGCGTCCTGCTGGTAAAACGCTGGATCACCCACTTCCTGCTCCAAGGTTTCTATTTCGCCTTCAAGGCGCTCGATATCAGCCGGCAACCCATCCAATTCACGCTGCAGCTTGTAGGAAAGCTTGACGGTTTTACGCGCAGGCTCGGCCGCCGGTTTATCCTGAGCTTTCTCGGCCACCTCGCTGGTTGGCTCAGTGTGTTGGCGAGCCGCACCGTCCCAGGGCGCCGGGGGCAATTTGCCACCCTGACGAATCCAGTCGGTATAGCCGCCCACATACTCACGCACGCAGCCTTGACCTTCAAACGCCAACATACTGGTGACCACGTTATCCATAAAGGTACGGTCGTGAGAGACCAGCAATAGGGTTCCGTCGAAATCCAGTAGCAGCTCTTCAAGCAGCTCCAGGGTTTCCATATCCAGATCGTTGGTCGGCTCATCAAGCACCAGGACATTGGCAGGCTGGGTAAACAGTTTGGCCAGCAGAAGACGATTGGATTCACCGCCAGACAGCGCCTTGACCGGCTGACGCACCCGATCAGGCGTAAACAGGAAGTCCTGCAGATAGCTCATGACATGGCGATCCTTGCCCCCTACGCTGACACGGTCACTGCCTTGGGCCACGTTATCATAGACGGTTTTGTTCAACTCAAGCCCAGCCCGCAGCTGATCGAAATAGGCTACCTGCAGGTTAATACCCAGCTGTACGCTGCCTTCTGTGGGAGCCAACTCTCCCAGCAGAATTTTAAGCAGGGTTGTCTTACCGGCGCCGTTACGGCCCAGAAAACCAATCCGGTCGCCGCGCATGACTTCCAGATTGACATCGCGCAGGATGACCTCATCACCAAAGCGTTGGGTCACGCCTTTCAGCTTGACGACCCGCTTACCGGTGCGCTCGCCGCTATCCACCGACAGATTGGCCGTGCCCTGACGCTCGCGACGCTGACTGCGCTCCATGCGCATCTGCTCAAGCTCGCGTACACGGCCTTCATTACGGGTGCGACGTGCCTTGACGCCTTGACGAATCCAGGCTTCCTCTTGCGCCAGTTTTTTGTCAAAAAGCGCATTCTCGCGGGCTTCAACTTCCAGTTCGTGCTGCTTGCGTTCCTGGTACTCAGCGTATTTCCCGGGGTAGCGGCCTAATTTGCCACGGTCCAGTTCAAGAATATGGGTGGCCAGCTTGGACAGGAAGGCACGGTCGTGGGTAATCAGTAACACAGCGCCGTTAAATGCCAGCAGCTGCTCTTCCAGCCAGGCGATGGTGTCGAGATCCAGGTGGTTGGTCGGCTCGTCCAGCAACAGCAGATCAGGCTCGGCTACCAGGGCCCGTGCCAGCGCTACGCGCCGTCGCCAGCCGCCGGAAAGCGCACTCATTTCAGCTTCAGGCGGCAATCCCAGGCGAGTAAGCACCACATCAATACGCTGATGGAATGACCAGCCATCAATCGCCTCGATCCGGGTTTGCAACACCGCCATGCGGTTCATGTCAGGGTCAGAATCGTTGATCAGATGGTGATACTCGGAAAGCAAGTCACCAGCTTCAGGCAGCCCCTGGGCAACCATATCGAAGATGGTCATACCGGAAGACTCCGGCAACTCCTGAGACAGAACACCAATTTTCAGCCCAGGCGCACGCCAGATGGTGCCATCATCGGGTTTGATATCGCCAGCCACCAGCTTTAAAAGCGTTGATTTACCGGTGCCGTTGCGCCCGACCAGCGCCAGCCGCTCGCCTTTTTCGACCGTCAGGTCAGCGCGGTCAAGCAATACTTGGGTGCCGTAAGCGAGTTGCAGCTGTTCAAGTCGTAACAAGGTCACTCAGTGTTCTCCATCATCATGAAACGCATAATAAAGGCCATAGTGTAACGCATGCTGCCTTGATAATGTTTACCTTGCAGACGTCTCGTGGAAGCTTTCTTGGCAAGGTAGACTGAGCGCTGCAAATTCGCTGTGGCTAAATTCCTGAAGGAGCCTTGTGTGACCACTCTGCGTGACAATTCCACACTACCCGAAGCCTTGCGCTTTCAATCACCTGCCCCGCTGGTGGACATTGGCGCCAACCTGACTCACGAGAGCTTTCAGCGTGATCTCCCAGAGGTCATTGAACGCGCCCATGCTGCCAACGTCACCACCCTGATCCTGACCGGCACCGACCTGCTTCATGCTCGTCAGGCAGCCAGCCTCAGCGAGCAGTACAGCGGTGTGTTTGCTACGGCGGGCATTCATCCTCACGATGCCAGCCAGTGGACAGACACGCTCGGCCAACAACTGGCTGAACTGCATCAGCATCCGGGCGTTGTCGCGGTGGGCGAATGCGGGCTGGATTTCAACCGCAACTTTTCAACTCCGCAGGAGCAGGAACGCGCCTTTGAAGCACAGCTTGCGCTGGCCGCCAGCAGCGGCTTGCCCCTTTTTCTGCATGAGCGTGATGCGGGGCCACGCATGCGCGATATGCTGCATCACTGGCGCGGGGATATCAGCGACGCTGTTATTCATTGCTTTACCGCCGACAAAGATACCCTTCACGGCTATCTGGACCTAGACTTGCACATAGGGCTCACCGGCTGGATTTGCGACGAGCGACGCGGTCACCACCTGCAGCCACTGGTCAAGGATATCCCTCTTGATCGGCTTATGGTAGAAACCGACTGCCCGTATCTTTTACCGCGCAATTTACCGGCCAAGTTGAAGGGGCGGCGCCATGAACCTGCACTGCTGCCGTGGATAGTGCGTGAAATTGCCCATTGGCACGGCGTCAGTGAAGCTCGGCTGGCAGCCGCCAGCAGCGCGACGGCGCAGCGCTTTTTCCGGTTACCATCGCTGGTCAATGAGTCAGCCGATGCTAGGCACCTGTAACACCTAAAAGGAACCCTAATGAGTGAATTACCCGGCTTTATTGCCATTGAAACCGGCGACGAGGAAGGCTTGCCGCTTTCGGTTGCCTGGTCTTTGGCGGATGGGCGTATCAAGCACACCCTGATTCAGCCAGATGACAGCTGGATTGCAGAATCCGACCATGTCACCAACGAATATAGCGCAGAGGAGCTGGAGAGCTTTGGCGTCAGCCCGCTGGATGTCATTCGTGAGCTGGAAACCGATTATTTCAACGAGACTCTCTACACCAGTGGCAGCGGCGAAGATGAGCTCGCCCTGGCGCGCCTGTTTGACACCTACGGCATTGACCCCTTCGTTGAGCTTGCCCCTGCAGAAAGCCTGTACCCAGGCTTGAACGACGCAGAATGGCAGCGTCAACGCCGCGAGGTGTTTGATCAACTGGGCCTGGAGCCAATGCGCCCTGAAGATGAGGTAAGCGCCATGCTGGCGTTACATCAACGACTGGAAGGTGATGACACCGAGTGATCCAGCACCGCCAGCCCGGCCCTGCACGCCTGATCCAGTGAAGCTGCCTGTTGATAATAACGCTGCAAGGCCATCTGGAAAGCAGCTGCACGGCGTGGTAACCCTTCAGCCCGATAGCGCTGCGCCCGCGATAACACCTTGTTAGCAAAACTTTCCCGGTCTACTTCTGCCTCGCCCCCAGATTATCCACACTGACATGAAAGGGGCGCTGGCTGGCCTCACAGAACAGTGATTCAAGTGCCTGTGGGGCAATTTCTGCGGCTTCAAAGGCACCTTGCTGTTGGGCATCACGACCGTCGGGCAGGTACCAGTAGCCGTAATCCTCAAGCTGTCTTCGCTGCTCGCCAGCGATGCACCAGTGGCTGATTTCATGCAATGCGCTGGCATAGAACCCATGGGCAAAAATTACCTGATGGTAGTCATCGTCGCCGCTGGCTGGCTGATACAAAGGTTCATCGCCACCACGCGTCAGCCGGGTCCGGTAACGCTCGGCAAACACACCATCAAACAGAGCGATAATATCGGCAAGCGTCCAGCGGGTCTCGTCGTGCATAAATTCTATCCGGTTGAATATTGATCACAAAAAAATGGCATATGATGATTATAAAGACCGACACCCTATGACGTCATGTGGTGTGATCAACGAACAGCAATAGCTGCTAGAATCGTTTTTTTAAACAGGAATATCCACTATCTAGGAAGCCCACCTTGGAAAGCCTGAGCAAGCAAGTCAGAACACTTTATTGGCCGGAGACCCGGTTACTTGTGCGCCTGGCACTGCCAATTTGCGGTGCCCAGCTGGCTCAGGCCGGCATGAGCGTGGTCGACGTCATGATGACCGGACGCCAAAGCCCGACGGCATTGGCAGCCGTCTCCGTTGGCTCAAGCCTGTGGATGCCATTGATGCTGTTCATGACCGGCACCCTGATGGGGTTAACGCCGATAGTCGCCCATATGCTAGGCGGCAAACGCCATGCAGGCATCCGGCCTGCCGTGCATCAGGCATTATGGATAGCCCTTCTGCTGGGGGCTATTTCAGCGGGCTTGCTGTGGTTTCTGGTGACACCGGTTTTTCAGCTGATGGCAGTGCCTGAGCATGTTGCTCGCAGTTCAGCCGCCTATCTGTCGGCAGTTGCCTTCGGTATGCCCGGTATTGCGTTGTTCCAGGCACTGCGCGCCTTTTCTGATGGCATGAATCATACCCGCCCTGCCCTGTGGATCAGCCTGGTAGGGCTGGGCGTCAACATCCCCGCTAACTATCTATTGATTTACGGTGGGGACGGCCTGGTCGAGCTGTTCGGCACCTGGGTTCCCGCATCGTTGCAGCAACTACCTACGCTGGGTGCGCTGGGTTGTGGCATCGCCACGGCCATCTCAATGTGGACAATGGCATTAGCCATGATACTCTACACCCAGAAGGGCCGAGCCTACCGTGAGGTATCCTTGTGGCAGCAAATTGCTCTGCCTAAATGGATTGGCATACGAGAACTGCTGGTTGTCGGGATTCCTATCGGGGTGGCGATTTTTGTTGAAGTCACTCTGTTCACCCTGATTGCGCTGTTTATTGCCAGCCTGGGTGAAATTACGGTGGCAGCCCACCAGATTGCCCTGAGTTTCACCACCATACTGTTCATGCTCCCCATGTCGCTAAGCATGGCACTCACCGTCAGAGTGGGTAATACCCTTGGGCAACAACGCCCTGAACGCGCCCGCCAGGTTGCCTGGAACGGCATTGCCATCAGTCTGCTAACAGCGGCAATCAATAGTTCTCTTCTCTGGTTAACAGGCCGTTGGGTGATCTCGCTCTATACACCGGACCCAGACGTTCAGGCACTTGCCGCCTCCCTATTGACCCTGGCCGTCTTTTTTCAGGTCTCGGATTCCTTGCAGGCAAATCTGGCAGGGGCTCTGCGCGGCTACAAGGACACCCGGGTCGTCATGCTGATTACCGTGGTTTCTTATTGGAGTGTCGGCCTAGGCGGCGGCCATTGGTTGGGCCGCCATGGTTTCGGTGAAATTTCCGCACTCGGGGTACACGGTTATTGGATCGGTTTGATTGCAGGCCTTAGCACCGCCGCACTATTATTGGCCTGGCGATTACATGTGATAAGCCGACCGGAGTAGCTGCTATGCCGTTTGTTCCCGAGTTCATTCCCGGATTGCGTCATGTTTTAAATGCTGCGTTATGGGCATTCCCTTTGATGGTATTGCAAGGCTGTGGCAACAATGGCGACGATAACTGGCAGCAGTATCACCAACAGCTTGGCGATGCTCTCAGCAGTACGCCGATTGAAACCACTGAACCTGATAATATTCCCTCTTTTCCGGAGATACAGAGCCTGGTTTTTGAGATTGAAGAAATGCGCGAGGGAATGCTCAATATCTACGCCCTGCGTGGGTGCCAGATTACCTCGCTTATCGCAGCACGTAACAACCAGCTAGGCAAGGTAGCGCCACCCAGCCAGCAATGGTTATACGAACGCGAGCTCTGGCAACAGCTAAGCAGCTGCTGGAACACCGATACGCCCGAGCAGCTCTCCGAAGAGAATCGTGAACGCCTACTCAATATGACGATGAACAAGACGGCTCAGCTTCCCTACGTCAGCTGGAATGCCATCTTCGAGTCAACAGAGTGGCAAAAAGCTTTTCCCGCGCGAGCACTCCTTTATCTTCCACAACGCTGCAAGATATCGACGCCGCACTGGAGGCTGTGGACTATCTGCAACGCATGACGCTGCATCAGTTTGACCGCCAGTGGGAACAGGACTCAAGCCGTTTGGAAAACCACCTTAAAGAATTAAATCAGCGCCCTCTCAGCGCTGAAATACTGCGTGCTTTGCTTCTAGCCTCTCAACGGCTTGACGAGGCCAGCCTGATGCTCGAACAGGCCAGCGCTGAGTGTCTGCCGGATTGGGACATGACAGAAGTGCAACAGTTGGAAAACGTTGCTCATGAATGGCTCAAGACGGTCAATCAACTTGTTGATAGCCACCCGATTGACCCACCTGAAGCATGGCAAGACTATCAGCAGAACTGGCTTTCGCTGACCAATGACGAGGCGCCATGGCGTGTTTTCAATAGCGCCTTGAACCGCCACCAGGCTATTCGTAGCCAGTTCGCAGCCTGCCCAGGGTAAGCTGAAGAAGGCGCGAAGCGAGTACCCGACTATAAAAAATCATCCAATAGGCTTAACCTTCGGCTAAAGCTGTGCTATTGGTGACATATGTGGCGGGCATAAATCTCTGCTTTGCCAACGTCGAAACCACGCAGCACCAGGAGGGACACCATGGGCGCCACCTTGTCACCCCGTTCTGCCCAGGTTATCGACCTGGAAACCGCACGTCAGCGGCATGAAGCGCAAAAATGTCTGGTACGTCTTTCTCCAGAGCTTGATGGGCTGGAAATGGTCTACCAGCTGGATGCTGACCCTGAAAGCTTTTACAGCATGCCTGTGCTTGCCTGGGGGTTACGTGAAGATGGCCATGTTGTCGGCCTGATTCCATGGATGGAAAAACTGACCCCTTGCCACCTGCTCAATAGCTGGGAACAGGGGTGTTTCGTTGGCTATCGCGATCCAGAAACAGAAGAAATATTTACTGACCCTCCCGAACACAAATGGCATGAACTCTCCGCGTCCGCAGAGTATTTTGATTACGAAGCCTCTCAGGAACTCACCCTTATCCAGCAGATCCCCGATCATCAGGGCACCCATGCCCTGTGCATGGAGGGCCACCATCAACCTTGGCAGATGAAGCTTGTCTACGGCTGGAATCTATACAGCGATGGCAGTGTCGATGCCTTGGTTGCTGATGAAAGTAAAGCCACAATGACACCCATACTGTTGAAAGATGCCTGCCTCTACAGTACTCGTTCACGTCATCCCAAGGTTTACTTCTTTCAACGCCATATTGCCAATCAGATCGTTGAGGAAGATCCGGATACGCTGGAAAGTCTTGCGCTTATGGTGGTCCCACCTGCGCATTGAAATGAGTTTTTTGCAGCAAGGGGAAGCAATTAAAACCTGCTTCCCTTGTACACTCTTCCTTTGCTCTGAAAACGGTTAATCACAAACTCGTACATAGTAATACAGCTCGTCGCCAACGGCTGTCTGTGCCACCAAATCGTGGTTTAAAAACTGACAGAACTTGGGAACATCTCGGGTAGTCGCCGGGTCCGTGGCGACAACTTGCAACACCTGCCCTGGCTTTAACTCAGCCACTTTATTATGAAGCATCATGATTGGCTCTGGACAAAATAGCCCTCGGGTATCCAATTGTTCATCATATTCAGGTAAAGTTTCACTCATTCAGATTCTCGATTCAGGAAGTGTAAGGTATGATCAAAATCATCATTGAACGACGTATTATGCCTGGTTTGGAAGAAGATTATGAACAGGCAGCACGCCAGGCAATGCGTGTTTCCCTGGGTGCCAGAGGCTTTGTCGGCGGAGAGACACTGGTTGAGATGGGTCATTCGGATAGGCGCTTGATGATAACCAAATGGCGTGATCTACGCGCCTGGAAAGAATGGTATACCAGTGAAGCTCGGTCCAATGCGATGCAACATATTTTACCTCTACTTACCGAGGAAGAAACCATTCGCATCTATGAACCCAGCTTCTGATCTATTGCAAGCGGATATGCACTGTCACCTCTTCCCTGTCGTGGTAGAGGTGACGGCAGCGTAACGTGTATTTCACGCCAGCTTCATGCAAAACATCCTCAAGGTGTGACAGGCACTTGGTAACTTCTTCCCAGCGCTTTTTCATCGGTAATTTCAAATTGAATACTGCTTCCCTGCACCAGCGCCCTACCAGCCAGCGCTCCATCATGGCGATGACCCTTATTGGTTTATCGACAATATCACAGACCAGCCAGTCCAGACGATAAGGAGGCTCCCAGGTAAACCCATCTTCCTTCAAATGTTCAACCTGCCCTGACGCCATCAGCTCAGCTGCCATTGGCCCATTATCAATAGCGTAGACATACATCCCTTTTTGAACCAACTGCCACGTCCAACCACCCGGTGCCGCTCCCAGGTCCGCCGCCGTCAGATGCCCTTCCAGGCGCTCTTCCCACTGCGATCGAGGAATGAACTCATGCCAGGCTTCTTCAAGTTTAAGCGTCGAACGACTTGGCGCTCGGGAAGGCACACGCAACCTGCGAATCCCATTAGGCAGATCACTGCGATTGCCCGGAAATGAAAGACCCACCTGCAGTGAAGAGCCGCTGACCCATAACAGGTGTAGCCTGCGTCCACCCGCCTTACGTCGCAAAGCCCCTCTTTTTTCAGTAGACTTTCCAATGGCCGAGACAGTGTCTTTATCAGGCGACTAAGCGCTTTACCTTCGTTAGTATCTGGCGTTTCATGCCAGATGTCTTCAAAACTCCAACCTGCATCAACAACCTGAGCAACCAGGGATGTCAGACGGTCTTCACGTCCAACGTCCAGCAGCGGCAACGCGATCAGCGTCTGGCGAGCGAAAATCAACAAGTCAAAATGAACAAGACGATGAAGCTCGTTGATAGGCTCGTTATCCAAACGGGTGACACTCGCCCACCCTTCACCACTATCACCTTCACAGGCCACGTCATGTCTTTGGGCATGGTGCAGCAACTCTGCCAATGCATCCCTTTCAAAACCAGGTCGGCAATAAACCAGCCAGGTTGCCGGAAAAATCTGGGGCACTTAGCTCACCTTAAAACGATGGATAATTTAACAACAAACAGTGGAGTTTCGGATTATCGGCCAACAATGGCCAACACTTGGACATCATAGCATGTTGGCCAATAGACAAGCAGATTCGAACCTATCGTTTAAACAACATAGATGTGATTTTCCATATGTTCATTTTTGGTGCATAAAATAATTCGCCTTTAGTCTAATTTTTCCCTCTCATAGAGCATAGCAGCGCTGTAATGGGGTATGCATCTGCCGCATAACGCACGTTTAATAGGGCAAGTTAATCACAGAACTTTCAATATCAAATAAACAAGGATTGAACAGATAAACAATGCCCTACGTCCACAACACCTTAGAATGCTTGCGTAAAAGCAGCCCAGCGCAAACAGAATTTTATCAGGCCGCTGAAGAAGTACTTGAGTGCTTGCGCCCGCTGTTTGAGCGCTATCCAGAATACCTTGAGCACAGCATTATCGAGCGAATCGTTGAGCCCGAACGCCAAATCATGTTTCGCATCTGCTGGGTAGACGACAAGGGGACAGTGCAAGTCAACAAAGGCTACAGAGTTCAATTCAACTCTGCACTGGGACCCTATAAAGGAGGGTTACGCTTCCATCCGAGTGTTACCTCAGGCACGATAAAATTTCTGGGGTTTGAACAGATTTTTAAAAATGCGCTTACCGGACTGCCTATTGGCGGAGGTAAAGGCGGTTCTGACTTTAACCCCAAGGGAAAGTCCGATGGGGAAATCATGCGCTTTTGTCAGGCATTCATGTCAGAACTTTACCGTCATATCGGGCCAAACACAGATGTACCGGCAGGTGATATTGGGGTAGGTAAGCGTGAAATCGGTTACTTGTTTGGCCAATATAAACGTATCACTGGGCTATATGAAGGTGTATTGACCGGCAAAGGCCTGGATTGGGGCGGCTCTATTGGAAGAAAAGAGGCAACCGGCTACGGTGCCGTTTATTTTGCTCAGAATATGCTAAAAGCCCGCGGTCAGGAGATCAGCAATAAAACATGCCTTATTTCCGGTGCCGGCAATGTGGCAATTTATACGATAGAAAAACTATACGAATTAGGTGCCAAACCTATTACCTGCTCAGATTCATCTGGCACTATCGTTGATGAGAATGGTATTGACCTTGATTTGTTAAAAGAACTGAAGGAAACCAGGCGCGTCTCACTGAAACATTATTTGGAAAAGCATACACAGGCAAATTATATACCTAACTCAGAATACCCAGATGATGGCCATAGTGTTTGGCGACTCAAGGCCGACCTGGCTTTCCCTTGTGCTACCCAGAATGAACTGACGGGTGCAGATGCTGATGCGTTGCTGGAGAACGGCATTTATTGCATCAGCGAAGGCGCCAACATGCCCTCCACGGCTGATGCCGTCGATAAGTTCCTCGTTGCCAAAATAGCTTATGGTCCCGGCAAGGCTGCAAATGCCGGCGGCGTTGCAACCAGTCAGCTGGAAATGGCTCAAAACAGCAGCATGGAGAAATGGTCGCTGGATAAGGTAGATAGTAAGCTTAAGGCCATTATGGAAAATATACATACCCAATGTGCAGAAACAGCTGAAGAATTTGGCGAACCGACAAATCTGGTCTTAGGTGCCAATATTGCTGGATTCAGAAAAGTGGCTAACGCCATGATCGAGCAAGGAGTAACATGACCCTATATATTTGCTGATCGGCACCGCCTGCTTGATCTTATCGGGTCCTTTCTTGCTTGCAAGAAAGGACTGTTTTTATTTTAAGATATGATTTTTGCGCATATAAAATACGTCCTTACCATGGAGCATAAATAAGATGGGATTCCGTCCCCCTATCCTGATAAACCGTTTGGATGCCGAACGTCTCCAACGCCTGATCGATAACGCAGAGAGTAAAGATCATGCAGTGGCCAAATTACTTGAAGTAGAGTTGGCGCGCGGTGAGGTAGTGGATCCTGAAGATATTCCTGAAGACGTGGTCAGTATGAATAGTCAGATTCAGTTCACTGATCTATCGCGCGGAAGACAAATGGTACGCACACTGGTCTACCCTCACTCACTGGCTAACATAGAAGATGCCATATCTGTTATGGCCCCTATAGGTGCTGGTCTGATTGGTCTCAAAATAGGCGATGTTATCGATTGGCCAGTACCTAATCATGGAGATGTTCGCTTACGTATTGACGCAATCTTCTGGCAACCTGAACGGGAAAAGCAGTTCCACCGGTGATTTGCTGTGAATCGTGAATCGTGAATCGTGAATCGTGAATCGTGAATCGTGAATCGTGAATCGTGAATCGTGAATCGTGAATCGTGAATCGTGAATCGTGAATCGTGAACAGAAAAGCAAAGCCCTCTGCCGGAGGGAAAGGTTTTTTAACACGCGCACAGCAAAACGCCCCATGAACAGTGTGCATGGGGCGTTTCTATATAAGTGCCTGACGAGGACTGCGCCGGGCTGCCGAGCCTCTCCATGGGGGATCCTTGTTTTCCTTTCGCTATTCGCCACACAAACAAAAAACCCAGCCGATTGGCTGGGTTTTTTGCGGTATAAGTGCCTGACGATGACCTACTCTCGCATGGGGAGACCCCACACTACCATCGGCGCTAAGCGGTTTCACTGCTGAGTTCGGCAAGGGATCAGGTGGTTCCCACTCGCTATGGTCGTCAGGCGTAACAGGTAATACATCAAGCTGATGCGCAGGCAGTTAATTGATAGCCTGCGCTGTACGTGTTTGTAAACTGTCCGCGCTCCTGCTTTCGCTTTTGCGCGTGTGATGCGTCTCTGCGTATCCGACTGGCTTATTCAGCCATCGTTATCACTGCTACCAGACCCCTTGGGTGTTATAGGGTCAAGCCTCACGGGCCATTAGTACACGTTAGCTCAACGCCTTGCAGCGCTTCCACACCGTGCCTATCAACCAGCTGGTCTCGCTGGGCCCTTCAGGAGGCTCTAGGCCTCAGGGATGTCTCATCTTGAAGGGGGCTTCCCGCTTAGATGCTTTCAGCGGTTATCCCGTCCGCACTTAGCTACCCGGCAATGCCACTGGCGTGACAACCGGAACACCAGAGGTGCGTCCACTCCGGTCCTCTCGTACTAGGAGCAGCCCTTCTCAAACATCCTACGCCCACGGCAGATAGGGACCGAACTGTCTCACGACGTTCTAAACCCAGCTCGCGTACCACTTTAAATGGCGAACAGCCATACCCTTGGGACCGACTTCAGCCCCAGGATGTGATGAGCCGACATCGAGGTGCCAAACACCGCCGTCGATGTGAACTCTTGGGCGGTATCAGCCTGTTATCCCCGGAGTACCTTTTATCCGTTGAGCGATGGCCCTTCCATACAGAACCACCGGATCACTAGAACCTGCTTTCGCACCTGCTCGACGTGTCTGTCTCGCAGTCAAGCACCCTTATGCTCTTGCACTCATTGCACGATGTCCGACCGTGCTGAGGGTACCTTCGTGCTCCTCCGTTACGCTTTGGGAGGAGACCGCCCCAGTCAAACTACCCACCACACACTGTCCTCGATCCGGATAACGGACCTGAGTGAGAACGCCAATGATGCCAGGCTGGTATTTCAAGGGTGGCTCCGCTCGAACTGGCGTCCGAGGTTCAAAGCCTCCCAGCTATCCTACACAGGCAACATCAGCGTCCAGTGTGAAGCTATAGTAAAGGTTCACGGGGTCTTTCCGTCTAGCCGCGGGTACACCGCATCTTCACGGCGATTTCAATTTCACTGAGTCTCGGGTGGAGACAGCGTGGCCATCATTACGCCATTCGTGCAGGTCGGAACTTACCCGACAAGGAATTTCGCTACCTTAGGACCGTTATAGTTACGGCCGCCGTTTACCGGGGCTTCGATCAAGAGCTTCTCCGAAGATAACACCATCACTTAACCTTCCGGCACCGGGCAGGCGTCACACCCTATACGTCGTCTTACGACTTGGCAGAGTGCTGTGTTTTTACTAAACAGTTGCAGCCACCTGGTATCTTCGACCGGTTCGGGCTTGGAGAGCAAGTCTCGTCACCCTACGCCGGCGTGCCTTCTCCCGAAGTTACGGCACCATTTTGCCTAGTTCCTTCACCCGAGTTCTCTCAAGCGCCTTGGGATTCTCACCCTGACCACCTGTGTCGGTTTGGGGTACGGTCGCACATGATCTGAAGCTTAGAGGCTTTTCCTGGAAGCGTGGCATCGATGACTTCCTGACCGTGGTCAGTTCGTTTCGCATCTCGGCTTTAAGCGCCCGGATTTACCTGAGCGCTCGGCCTACTTGCTTTCACCAGGACAACCAACGCCTGGCTCACCTAGCCTTCTCCGTCCCCCATCGCAATCATGTCCGGTACGGGAATATTGACCCGTTTCCCATCGACTACGCCTTTCGGCCTCGCCTTAGGGGCCGACTCACTCTGCTCCGATTAGCGTCGAACAGAAACCCTTGGTCTTCCGGCGAGGGCGTTTTTCACGCCCTTTATCGTTACTCATGTCAGCATTCGCACTCGTGATACCTCCAGCGAACTTCTCAATTCACCTTCATTGGCTTACACGACGCTCCTCTACCGCTCACACCTAAGTGTGAACCCGTAGCTTCGGTACCTGATTTAGCCCCGTTACATCTTCCGCGCAGGCCGACTCGACTAGTGAGCTATTACGCTTTCTTTAAAGGATGGCTGCTTCTAAGCCAACCTCCTAGCTGTCTGAGCCTTCCCACATCGTTTCCCACTTAATCAGGATTTCGGGACCTTAGCTGACGGTCTGGGTTGTTTCCCTTTTCACAACGGACGTTAGCACCCGCTGTGTGTCTCCCACGCGTCACTCACCGGTATTCGGAGTTTGCCTCGGGTTGGTAAGTCGGGATGACCCCCTAGCCGAAACAGTGCTCTACCCCGGTGGTGCTGCATGAGGCGCTACCTAAATAGCTTTCGAGGAGAACCAGCTATCTCCGAGCTTGATTAGCCTTTCACTCCGATCCACAAGTCATCCAAATCTTTTTCAACAGATCCTGGTTCGGGCCTCCAATTGATGTTACTCAATCTTCACCCTGCTCATGGATAGATCGCTCGGTTTCGGGTCTATATCCTGCGACTGGTGCGCCCAGTTAAGACTCGCTTTCGCTACGGCTCCCCTAATCGGTTAACCTCGCCACAGAATATAAGTCGCTGACCCATTATACAAAAGGTACGCCGTCACGGAACAAGTCCGCTCCGACTGCTTGTACGCACACGGTTTCAGGGTCTATTTCACTCCCCTCTCCGGGGTTCTTTTCGCCTTTCCCTCACGGTACTGGTTCACTATCGGTCAGCCAGGAGTATTTAGCCTTGGAGGATGGTCCCCGTCTTCAGTCAAGGTTTCTCGTGCCCCGACCTACTCGATTTCACAGGATCAGATTTTCGACTACGGGGCTATCACCCGCTATGGCCGCGCTTCCCAGCGCATTCGTCTAATCAGTCACCTGCTTAAGGGCTGGTCCCCGTTCGCTCGCCGCTACTAGGGGAATCTCGGTTGATTTCTTTTCCTCAGGGTACTTAGATGTTTCAGTTCCCCTGGTTCGCCTCCTGTCACCTATGTATTCAGTGCAGGATACTCATCTTGTGATGAGTGGGTTTCCCCATTCAGAGATGCCCGGGTCACAGGTTGTTTGCCACCTCGCCGAGCCTTATCGCAGGCTTCCACGTCTTTCATCGCCTCTGGCTGCCTAGGCATCCACCGTGTGCGCTTCATTGCTTGACCCTATAACCCGAAGGAGTCTGGGGTTCGCAATGATAACGATTGCCGGATACGCTTGAGACGTATCACACAACAATTTACTACGTACAAACCTCTCAGAGTGTTGTTAGTCACACAGAATGTGATTAACCACCCTCTTAAGAAGGTTTTTATCAGCTTGATATATTATTAAAGAGCGACTGCTATAAGCAGTGATAAACGCATGCTTTTTCACATTAAAAATAAAAAAGAGCTTTCTCTTTTTTCAACGTAAAGGAGACGCTTATCACTGCATATCAACAGCTATCTGATCAGGTAATTCATTGTGAGCGCTTACCGCGAGGGATGATGCATCGTTTAAGGAGGTGATCCAGCCGCAGGTTCCCCTACGGCTACCTTGTTACGACTTCACCCCAGTCATGAACCACACCGTGGTGATCGCCCTCTTGCGTTAGGCTAACCACTTCTGGTGCAGTCCACTCCCATGGTGTGACGGGCGGTGTGTACAAGGCCCGGGAACGTATTCACCGTGACATTCTGATTCACGATTACTAGCGATTCCGACTTCACGGAGTCGAGTTGCAGACTCCGATCCGGACTGAGACCGGCTTTAAGGGATTCGCTGACTCTCGCGAGTTCGCAGCCCTTTGTACCGGCCATTGTAGCACGTGTGTAGCCCTACTCGTAAGGGCCATGATGACTTGACGTCGTCCCCACCTTCCTCCGGTTTGTCACCGGCAGTCTCCTTAGAGTTCCCACCATTACGTGCTGGCAAATAAGGACAAGGGTTGCGCTCGTTACGGGACTTAACCCAACATTTCACAACACGAGCTGACGACAGCCATGCAGCACCTGTCTCTGCGTTCCCGAAGGCACCCAGTGATCTCTCACCGATTCGCAGGATGTCAAGAGTAGGTAAGGTTCTTCGCGTTGCATCGAATTAAACCACATGCTCCACCGCTTGTGCGGGCCCCCGTCAATTCATTTGAGTTTTAACCTTGCGGCCGTACTCCCCAGGCGGTCGACTTATCGCGTTAACTTCGCCACAAAGTGCGCTAGGCACCCAACGGCTGGTCGACATCGTTTACGGCGTGGACTACCAGGGTATCTAATCCTGTTTGCTACCCACGCTTTCGCACCTCAGTGTCAGTGTCAGTCCAGAAGGCCGCCTTCGCCACTGGTATTCCTCCCGATCTCTACGCATTTCACCGCTACACCGGGAATTCTACCTTCCTCTCCTGCACTCTAGCCTGACAGTTCCGGATGCCGTTCCCAGGTTGAGCCCGGGGCTTTCACAACCGGCTTATCAAGCCACCTACGCGCGCTTTACGCCCAGTAATTCCGATTAACGCTTGCACCCTCCGTATTACCGCGGCTGCTGGCACGGAGTTAGCCGGTGCTTCTTCTGCGAGTGATGTCTTTCCTGGCGGGTATTAACCGCCAGGCGTTCTTCCTCGCTGAAAGTGCTTTACAACCCGAGGGCCTTCTTCACACACGCGGCATGGCTGGATCAGGCTTGCGCCCATTGTCCAATATTCCCCACTGCTGCCTCCCGTAGGAGTTCGGGCCGTGTCTCAGTCCCGATGTGGCTGATCATCCTCTCAGACCAGCTACGGATCGTCGCCTTGGTGAGCCATTACCTCACCAACCAGCTAATCCGGCATAGGCTCATCCGATAGCGGGAGCCAAAGCCCCCTTTCTCCCGTAGGACGTATGCGGTATTAGCCTGAGTTTCCCCAGGTTATCCCCCACTATCGGGTAAATTCCTATGCGTTACTCACCCGTCCGCCGCTCGTCAGCATCTAGCAAGCTAGATCTGTTACCGCTCGACTTGCATGTGTTAGGCCTGCCGCCAGCGTTCAATCTGAGCCATGATCAAACTCTTCAGTTTAAAATCATTGTGATGCTTACTTGTCACCCGAAGGTAACAAAAGCGCATCAAACTTGGCTCAAGGTTCAAACGAATTCATTCAATACACAATCGAAGGCCGAGGCTTAAGATTGTCTTGCTGAGTCGCTTGCCTTGATATTTGGTGATTTATCACCCTCATCGGCAAGCGCCCACATGAATTACCTGATCAAATTTTTAAAGAGCTTTTCGCGAGGCGGTTATCAAACCTTGTCATTCGTTGACCTGAATGACTTGCCTCAGCGAGGAAGGCGTATTCTACGCATTCCTGTGTGTTTGTCAACCGCTGATTCGATTCCGTGTTTCGATCGATTTCAGCGAGGAAGTTAGATGCGGCAACTTCTCGCCAACGTTTTCTCTAACTTTCTGACAAACTGAAGGTTTTCACCTCCGAACTTACGAAAAAGCACCGCTGGTAACGCTGTGCGTCCCCGGCAGCGGATGCGTACTCTACGGATTTGATACCGAGGATGCAAGGACTATTTGAAAAAATCACTATACCAACGTCTTATTTTTCAAATCTCAAAACCTAACCCCATATTTTCACTGGAAATTGCCATCAGGCTAGCGGCTCCTGCCTGAACCATGGCTGCATGGCCACGAGTGCGTGGCAAGATACGCTGATAGTAGAATCGCGCAGTATCCAGCTTGGCGGCATAGAATGCACTATCGTTTTCCTTTTCAGGCGCCAGGGCTTTTTTGGCAGCCAGGGCAAACATATAGGCCAGTGATACGTAGCCCGCATACATCAGATAGTCAACGCTGGCCGCACCTACTTCGTCACGATCCTGCATGGCCTTCATGCCTACCCCCATGGTCAGCTCACCCCATTCGGCATTTAACGTTGCCAGCGGCTCAACAAATTCTTTCATCAATGGATTGTCAGCTTCTGTCTTACAGAAGACATGGATTTCCTTGGTCAATACTTTCAGCGACTCGCCCTGACTCATCAGCACTTTGCGACCCAGCAGGTCTAGCGCCTGAATGCCCGTTGTGCCTTCATAGAGTCGAGTAATACGTGCATCGCGGACCAGCTGCTCCATACCCCACTCTTTAATAAAGCCGTGCCCACCAAAAATCTGCACACCTTCATTAGTGCATTCGAAAGCTACTTCGGTCAGAAACGCCTTAACAATCGGCGTTAGTAGCCCCAGCAGAGTCTCTGCGCGTTGCTTTTCATCACCGGCTTCAACATGATCAGCAATATCCAGCATTTTTGCCGTATACAGCACCAGCATGCGACCACCTTCGGCAAAGGCTTTCTGGGTAAGCAGCATACGACGCACATCAGGGTGAACAATAATCGGGTCTGCCACTTTTTCCGGTGCTTTGGCGCCCGACAGCGCCCGCATCTGCAATCGGTCACGGGCATAGCTCAGCGAGTTCTGAAAACTGGTTTCGATCAACCCAAGCCCCTGGATTCCAACGCCAAGACGGGCGGCATTCATCATGGTAAACATGCAGGCCAGGCCTTTATGCGGCGCACCGACCAGATAACCTACGGCATCATCGAAATTCATTACACAGGTGGCATTACCGTGAATGCCCATTTTATGTTCGAGCGACCCACAGCTGACGCCATTTGGCTCCCCGGGTTCCCTTCAGCATCCGGCAAAAACTTGGGAACTACAAATAGCGAAATACCTTTTGAGCCCTCAGGCGCATCGGGCAGCTTGGCCAACACCAAATGCACAATGTTGTCTGCCAGATCATGATCACCGGCTGAAATAAAGATCTTGGTTCCGGTCAGTGTGTAGCCATCACTATTCTCGACAGGTACTGCACGCGTCTTGATCAACCCAAGGTCTGTACCGCAATGCGGCTCGGTAAGGCACATGGTGCCTGTCCAGACACCTTCTGTCAGTTTGCTAAGGTAAATAGACTTCTGCTCCTGGGTGCCGTGATGACTTAACGCATCCGCTGCTCCATGGGAAAGCCCAGGATACATGCCCCACGCCAGGTTAGCGGAGCTGATCATTTCCGAAAACACCATGGACAAGGAATGTGGCAACCCCTGACCACCAAACGCAGGGTCTGCCGCCAGACTCGGCCAGCCACCATCCACATATTGCTGATAAGCCTCTCTGAAACCATCCGGGGCGGTTACCTTGCCGCTGTCCAACGAGCACCCTTGGGTGTCACCACTCTGGTTCAGTGGAAGAAGCACTTCACGACTGAAACGTCCACCCTCTTCAAGAATGGCATTAACCACATCTACCGTTGCATCTTCACCCGCAGGCAAACGCGCATAATGAGCTGGGTAATCAAACATTTCTTCCATAACAAAACGCAGATCACGCAAAGGTGCTTGATAGGTAGGCATGGTGGAACTCCCGATCAGTGACAAAAGCAAGGTTTTCAAACATACGTTTGAATTTATCCCTCGTCGGTCACTGCGTCAAGGCGTTCCTGACCATCAAGCAAAAACCTGACCCCCGACATTAGTCGCACATATGAAAAAACCCGCGCACGGCGCGGGTTTTCAACAAGGATTGGCGAATTAACTTGTTGGCTACTGCATGCGAATACCACCATCCAGGCGGATCACCTCGCCATTGAGCATAGTATTTACAATGATCTGCTCGACCATGAGTGCAAATTCGTCCGGCTTACCCAAACGCTTAGGAAATGGCACAGCCGCAGAAAGCGCCTTAACGGCATCTTCAGGAATGTCACTCATCATGGGCGTTTCAAAAACACCTGGGGCAATGGCCATGACGCGAATACCGTGGCGCGAAAGCTCCCGGGCGGCGGGTAAACTCATACCTGCAACGCCGGCCTTGGAAGCGCTATAGGCACACTGGCCAACCTGACCATCAAAGGCAGCAACAGAGGCTGTATTGATAATAACGCCCCGCTCACCGTCTTCGCCCGGCGTATTGGCTGCCATCGCCGCCGCCGCCAATCGCATGATGTTAAACGTGCCCACCAGGTTGATATTGATGGTTTTACTATAGGCTTCCAGGCTGGCCGGATGACCGTTGCGATCCACCAATTTGCCAACGCTGACAATGCCCGCACAGTGCACCACACCTGCCAGACCGCGCCCTTGGCTGTGCGCCACACAGGTATCAATGACCTGCTGCATATCAGTATCGGAGGTAATATCCCCCAGGCAAAAAGTAGCGACCTCGCCCAATTCCTTTGCCTGCTCCGCGACACCTTCCTGCAGGTCGCATAAAACGACCCGCCCGCCCGCATTGACAATCCGCCGGGCAGACGCGGCGCCAAGCCCCGATGCTGCACCGGTAATCAAAAAGGTGTTTTCAGTCAGCTGCATTTACATATCCTCGTTTGAACCAGTGCATCATTGACTATCTGACGTGGCTTCTTGCGCCGCCTGGGCACGTAGTTTGAAACGCTGAATCTTACCACTGGGCGTCTTGGGCAGCTCATCGACAAATTCAATGACACGTGGGAAAGCATGAGTAGAAAGGCGCTCACGTACCTGCTGGCGAATTTCTTCTGCAAGATCATCACTGGCTTCATAGCCGTCACGCAGCACAATATAGGATTTGATCACCTCACCGCGAATATCATCCGGTTGGCCCACGGCTGCAGATTCCGCAACGGCTGGATGCGTCATCACGCTATTCTCAACGTCAGTAGGTCCTACCCGATAGCCCGCTGTGGTAATGATGTCATCATCACGCCCGGCAAACTGGAAGGTACCATCTTCATTACGAATTACCACATCGCCGGTCAGGTAATAGCCTTCCGCGAACGGATGTTTTTCCTGCCAGGTATAGCCCTGGAAGAAATGCGCGGGTGAATTCTTGATATCAACCGCCAGCACACCAGGTTGGCCAGCCGGCAGCTCCTTGTATTCCGCATCCAGAATCGCCAGCCGATAGCCCGGCATGGGCACCCCATGGCACCGACATGCTTGGGGTGGTCAAGGGCGTGATGATTATTACAGGTCATGCCTGTTTCGGTCTGGCCGTAATGATCCATCACCGGGCAACCCAATGATTTCTCAACCCAGGTGACCACCTCTGTGTTAAGCGGCTCGCCTGCTGAACTGGCTGCACGCAGTTCCAGGGTCTGATGGGCATCATCAAACAGACCGGATGCTTTCATCAGACGATAAGCTGTGGGCGCTGCGGCAAAATTGGTAATCCGATGGCGCTTCATAAAGGCCAGCGCGCCTTCAGCACTGAAACCGGCTTCGCAGAAATGCGTGGTAACACCCAGCAGAAGCGGCCCGGCAATGGCGTAATAAAGGCCATAGGCCCAGCCAGGGTCAGCCATGTTCCAGAAACGATCGTCTTCACGCAGATCAATCGCCAGCTCCATATACAGCGCAAAGGCCGTCATCCCCGCCAAGGGCACAGCCACCCCTTTTGGCTTACCGACAGTACCTGAGGTAAACATTTGCAGAAACGGTTGATCAGCCGGCAAGCGTGGCGGCTTGTCGGTCATCGCGGCATGCCCCAGGGCATCTTGCCAGTCAAGATCATCAGAGTGCTCGCTGGTCGCCCCACCGTGCGCCAGCACCGGTGGGCACTGAGTCAAACCGTCGAACTTATAACGATTGGCATGGTCGGTGATCACCAGCTTGGTATCAGCACGGCCCAGGCGATAATCCACCGCATCTGGCCCGAAAGCGGTAAACAAAGGCTGATATACCGCCCCGATACGCCAGGTGGCCACCACCGCAATCAACAGTTCCGGTGTGCGTGGCAACATGCAAGCGATACGGTCACCTGCCCCTAAGCCTTGCAACTGAAACCAGCCAGCAAGCCGAGCGCTGGCCTGGTCAAGTTCCGTATACGTCAACTTGTGCGTATTACCTTGGGTATCTTCCTGAACCAGAGCTAGCACATCCCCCGCCCTGCTCTCACATGGCGACCACAGCACGCCTCATAGGCGTTGAAGCACCCATCTTGATGGTCGTCGAGACGACTGATGACGTCATCAACAGAAAAATCGTCAAGATAGTCCTGATAAGCTGGCAATGAAGTTGCAGTCATGATGGCTCTCTTGTGTTGTGATTATGATGGTGAGCGTTAAATAACCAATATTATCCGTTTACGTTAACGGAAACTTACTCACAAGCTAAAAGGAATCGGCGGGAAGCGCAAGTCTTCGCGGGAAGGGAATAATTAGACAATAGTCAAAAGAAGGGTTGAGTTAACGGGCTGGCATGATCATGGCAATCAACTCGTCGGCCAGCTCATCCGGCGTTCGTGGGCCCGCCGGGTCATACCAACGCACTGTCCAGTTAAGAGCACCCAGTACAAAACGCGAGATCAGAAAGCGGTCGCCGTGGATCAGGCCTGCCGCCAGCGCTTCTTCAATCACCTGCACCCAGAGTGCCTCATAGGCATCGCGTAAATGACTCAGGTGCGCCTTTGCTGAATCGTCCAGGCGGCGCCATTCGAACAGGGCTACCACATGGGCATTGCGATCAGTGAACAGGGTTTCCAGATGCGCTCTGGCCATCGCCCGCAGGCGGGCCTCCGGTGAAGGCGGACTTTCATCCAGAGAGCGTTTGGCGATAGCCAGGGCGTTATGTGTGCCCTCTTCTATCACCGCCGCCAGAATTTCCTGCTTATCCTTGAAGTGGTGAAACAAGCTTCCCGACTTGATCCCCATCTCTTGGGCGAGCATACGCACCGTTGTGCGATCAAAGCCCTCCTGAACAAACAACTGGGCAGCCAGGCGGGTTAACTCCTTGCGACGGGGCGATGCATTCATTACATTCATAGTGTTTACACTAGCGCTTGCTTGGTTACTATCAAGAAGACCATAGCACTGCCTTGGGGTCAACGACCCATGAACAATCATAACAAGCCAATTCATTGCAGGAGAAACGTATGAGCCAACGTGACGATGTTGTATTTCTTTCCGCTACACGCACGCCAATGGGCGGCATGATGGGTAGCCTTTCCAGCATGACAGCTCCCGAGCTAGCGGCAGTGGCCATCAGCGCTGCGGTTGAGCGTGCAGGTGTTCAAGGCGAGGATATCAATGAAGGCATCATGGGCTGTGTGCTTCCCGCGGGCGTCAAGCAGGGCCCGGCTCGACAAGCCATGCGCCAGGCCGGTATTCCTGATGCCAACGGTGCCACCACCATCAACAAGCTGTGCGGCTCAGGCATGAAAGCCGCCATGCTGGCTCACGATATTATCAAGGCGGGCAGTGGCGACTTTGTTCTGGCGGGCGGCATGGAGTCCATGTCTAACGCTCCCCACCTGATGACCAAGGCGCGTGCCGGTTATCGTCTGGGTCATGGCGAACTCAAAGACCATATGTTCCTGGACGGGTTGGAAGATGCCGAAACCGGCAAGCTGATGGGGATTTTTGCTCAGGAGATTGCCACCCAGCGCGGCTACAGCCGAGAGCGCCTGGATGACTTTGCTATCGCCTCCCTGGAACGTGCCATGGAGGCTACCAATGCTGGCCACCTGGACGCAGAAATGGCCCCTGTCACAGTCAAAAGCCGCAAAGGCGAAAGCGTGGTTTCCCACGATGAACAGCCGTTTCAGGCCAAGCTGGACAAGATCCGTGAATTACGCCCAGCGTTTGCCAAAGACGGTACCCTGACTGCTGCTAACTCAAGTTCTATCTCGGACGGTGCTTCCGCGCTGATCATGACGCGCCAGAGCCTCGCGGATCAGAGAGGCCTGCAACCGCTCGCACGCATGCTCGGGCACAGCACAAATTCGCGCCATCCCAGTGAGTTCACCATCGCCCCGGTTGGCGCCATTGAAAAGCTGATGACCAAGCTTGACTGGACGGTTGACGATGTAGATCTGTTTGAAATCAACGAAGCCTTTTCTGTGGTTACCCTGATGGCGATGGATGATCTGGGCCTGCCCCATGAGAAAGTGAACATCTATGGCGGTGCCTGTGCCCAAGGCCATCCGATTGGCTCTACCGGTTCACGGATCATTGTTACTCTGATGCATGCCTTGCGCACCCAGGGAGGCAAACGCGGTATTGCCAGCCTGTGCATTGGCGGCGGTGAAGCCACAGCGGTTGCCATTGAGCTGATCGACTAGACTTACCTGGCAACCGGAACGTTTAACAGGAGCCTGACTGATGTTCGCTCACGTATTGATTGGCGTTGATTTTTCTGCCGCCTGGCCAGTCCTTCAGCAGCGTGTGATGCGCCTGCGCAGCAAAGGGGTTAACACCATTACGCTGGCGAGCATCATCAGTCCAAGAGAGGTTACCAATCCCACCTTGAACGACAGACAACAGTTACAGCAACGTATGGAAGATGAAGCGCAGTCGTTCAGGGATATCGGCTTGGCAGTCACCTGTCTGGTTGATGTAGGCAAACCCAGTGAATGCCTGGCGGAAATGGCAATAGCACAGCAAGTCGACGTCATTCTGTGCGGCAGCAAAGGTAGCGGCGGCTTTACTGAAAGGCTGCTGGGCAGCACTGTCCAGCGGCTTTCCCATTTGAGCCAGACACCTTTATGGATGGAACCTATCAACGTTGGGCATGAGCTTCGTCATAACTACACAACACTGGTACTGGCGACAGATGCTTCATCTTCTGCAGTACCTGCCGAGCGGCTCTTTGAACAGCTTGCGGAACATTTCCGCAACCGGGTGGCGCTGATCTCCGAGGCTTTACTTTACGCGGACGGCCGTGGCCGCGAAGTGGCTGAACTTCATCTCATTGCCCTGGCCACTCGCATTCCCAAGCTAGATAGTGTGATTGTCTCAGGCCAGGCTCGCAAAGCCTTGATCGACGAAGCCAAGCGCTGGGAGGCCGATCTGCTGATCATTGGCCAACAAGGCCACAGCAGGTTCAAAGAGCGCCTGCTGGGCAGTACCGCAGAAGCGCTTCTTGAAGGAATTAACTGCCCCGTGCTGGTGGTTCCCCACCCATAGCCAGCGCCTGTTGAAGGCTGTTATTTATGTAGAGGAATCCACAGCTGCAAGCGGCGGCGAATTTCTAACAGCGCCTGTTCATAGGCATCAGGCTTACCGATCAGTCTCGGGTCACGGATATCCCAGTGCAGAATTTCACCTGCTCCGCCTTCAAATTCGCGACATGCCTGGCGTGCTTTATCGCAAAGCACAATCACGCAATCAAAGTGTTCGCCTTCAAACAGATCCAGTGACTTGCTTTTAAGATCAGTCACCGGCAACCCCTGCTTTTCAAGCGCTTCCAGCGTAAAGGCATGCGGCTGATCCGGCTCGGAACCCGCACTGAACGCCTCAAACCGGTCACCCGCCATGGAGTGCAGAAGCACTTCCCCATCAGGGAGCGGGCAGAGTTAGCGTTGCACAAAAACAGAACGCGGCGTTTAGACATAGCGGTAACACTCTTCAGGTTGATGTGTTACTAACGCTACACCTGCAAAATGACATTTCTGTGGCAATTATTAAAAATATACGCAATAACGTATATGATAGCACTGACGATCAGCACGTTGCTCAAAACCGAGGGAATGTCATGACCACTGATAAAGACAATAGCGCCCCCAGCACATCCTCAGGCATGGGGCTCTTCGAACGCTTTTTATCCCTTTGGGTGGCCTTGGCAATTATTGCCGGCATTGCCTTGGGGCAATGGGCGCCTGCCGTGCCGGAAACCTTATCGCGCTTTGAGTATGCGCAGGTATCTATTCCGGTGGCGATACTGATCTGGGCGATGATCTTCCCCATGATGGCGCAGATAGATTTCACTGCCATCCTCGGCGTTCGGCGCCAGCCCAAGGGGCTGATTATCACCACTACTGTGAACTGGCTGATCAAGCCCTTCAGCATGTTCGCCATTGCCTGGTTCTTTCTAACCGTGGTGTTCAGCCCCTTTATCGCCCCTGAACTGGCTAATCAATACCTGGCCGGTGCCATTTTATTAGGCGCTGCGCCTTGCACGGCTATGGTCTTTGTGTGGAGTTACCTGACCCGCGGCGATGCGGCCTATACCCTAGTTCAGGTCTCCCTGAATGACCTCATCATGCTGTTTGCCTTTGCGCCGATTGTTGTCTTTCTGCTGGGTATTTCGAATATTCAGGTGCCTTGGAACACCGTTGCCCTTTCGGTGCTTTTGTATATCGTCATACCGCTGACAGCGGGCTATATCACTCGCCAGTCGCTGATCAAGAGACACGGCAGCGAATGGTACGACAACGTCTTTATGAAACGCGTTGGGCCCATTACGCCCGCCGCTCTGATTATTACCCTGGTACTACTGTTTGCTTTTCAGGGTGAAGTGATCCTCAATAACCCGCTGCATATTGTCTTGATTGCCATCCCGCTGATTCTGCAAACCTTCCTGATCTTCTTTATCGCTTACGGTTGGGCCAAAGCCTGGCAGGTACCGCATAACATCGCAGCACCTGGTTCCATGATAGGAGCCAGCAACTTTTTTGAGCTGGCCGTTGCGGCAGCCATTGCACTGTTTGGCCTTCAATCCGGTGCGGCGCTGGCCACCGTTGTCGGCGTACTGGTAGAAGTCCCGCTGATGCTCGCGCTGGTGCGGATTGCCAATAAGACACGCCAGCATTTTCCGACACCTGCGAAAGGATAATCTCCTCACCTTGAGCCACGCTGACGGAGGCCACCTGAACATGCACAAAAAGCTTCCTGCATTGAAGCCGCATGGCAGTCGCATCATCAGGAACTCTACCGTTTTCTGATCAAACACTGCGGTGACAAGGATGCCGCCGACGAGCTGCTCCAGCGTGTCTATATGCAAGCGCTCACCCATAAAACCGAGTTTTGTGAACTGGCAACGCCAAGAGCCTGGCTTTATACCGTCGCTAAACGTCAATGGATTGATGAACAGCGTCGCCGTAAACCCTGGGTCGATGTTGATGATATTGACATTGCCGACGAACCCGCCGCCGGCATGCCGGTAGATAGCCTGGCGGCCTGTATTGCCAAAGCCTTGCCCCACTGTGAGGCCGACGATGCCCACATTCTGAGCGAATGTGACCTTAGCGGCGTAAAGCAGGCCGATTATGCCCAGCGTCATGGTTTGACGTTAGCCGCGACCAAGGCGCGCCTGCGGCGTGCCCGTCAGCGTCTACGTGAGCGCTTGATCCAGCAGTGCCAGATCACCTTTGATGCCAACGGGCGTATCTGCTGCCATCGTGCCCTGGCTGAGAATTAATGAGCCTTGCAGAAGTATCCTTTTCCTGTCTGGTGCGTCTTCTCTATAGATATTCTTCTATAGACACTCAACGAGGTTGACTACCATGCTGGACGTATTTACCTGGTTCGCCAACTGGCTGGTCTACGAACTTGGCGGACTCGACCCCGCCAGCAAGCTGGGAACATCGGTGCATTTTTTCGTCGAGGACACCACCAAGATTTTTGCCCTTCTGGTGGTGATGATCTACATCATCGCGCTGATGCGCGCCTCCCTGAATCTTGAGCGTGTGCGTCATTACATCCAGCAGAAAAACCGCCTGGCAGGCTATGGCTTTGGTGCAGGCTTCGGCGCTATTACACCGTTTTGCTCCTGTTCCAGCATTCCATTGTTTCTGGGGTTTACCAGCGCGGGCATTCCGCTAGGCATCACCATGGCCTTTCTGTTCACCTCGCCGATCATTAATGAAGTCGCGGTGATCATGCTGTGGAGCCTGCTGGGCTGGGAATTCACTCTGGTGTATATCACCATCGGCATGGCAGTGGGCATTGGCGGCGGTATGCTCCTGGATGCTGTACGTGGTGAACGCTGGCTAAAAGACTTCGCTGCCAAGGCCTACCAGCAGGCGGCAGAAAACCCCGCCGACAATCAGCCCCAGGGGGAAACACCCAAGTTAACCCTTAAAGACCGCCACGAATTTGCACGCGATGAACTCAAGGAAATCGTCGGACGCATCTGGAAGTGGGTGATTATCGGTGTCGGCCTCGGCGCTGCCCTACATGGCTTTGTGCCGGACGGCTGGTTTGCCGACAACCTTGGCAGCGGCCAGTGGTGGAACGTACCGGTAGCGGTACTCGCTGGCCTGCCCCTGTATTCCAACGCCACTGGGGTTATTCCCATCATGGAAAGCCTGATTCTGAAAGGGCTTCCTGTTGGTACTACGCTGGCCTTCTGCATGAGCACGGTCGCCGCCAGTTTCCCGGAATTCATCATGCTCAAGCAAGTCATGCAGTGGCGTTTACTCGCCATCATTTTTGTCATCCTGTTAGCCAACTTCATGGTGGTTGGCTGGCTGATCAACCTGCTGAGCCCCTGGCTTTTCAGCGGCAGGTTCTAAACGTTAATCCACGCAAGGAGAAGTAAGATGAAAAAGATCGAAGTATTAGGTACAGGCTGCAAGAAATGCACCACCACCGCCGAACAGATTGAGACCATTGCGCAAGAGCTTGGCGTCGAGGTTGACGTGGCAAAAGTGACCGACCCTGCGGCCATCATGGGTTATCAGGTCATGTCAACGCCAGCAGTCGCCATCGACGGCAAACTCGCCCACAGCGGCAGCGTGCCGGATCGCCACAAGATTGAGAGCATGCTGCAGGGCTGAAGCCCTAACCAGCGCCCCTTGTCCGCTGACTGTTAACAAGTGACCGCTAGGGGCGTTGTTGTTGTCAGTTGTTCTGTGACCCACATGATGCAGATATAATTTCCCATGGATATTCTAGCCGAGGATAGCGCTCAGTATGGTTACCCCTTCTTCCCTTGATGATCTGCCCAATATTGATCAAGCTCTTCTCAACCCACCCATTGCCGAGGCGCTAGGTTCCTTGACTGCAGCTGCACACCCTCCGCGTATCCTGCTGCTTTACGGCTCACTGCGTGAACGTTCCTTCAGTCGGCTCGCCGTGGAAGAGGCCGCACGCCTGTTGCAGGCAATGGGCGCTGAAACGCGTATTTTCAATCCGCGGGGACTGCCCCTGGCGGATGCAGAAGAAACATCGCATCCCAAAGTAACCGAGCTACGTGACCTTGCTGAATGGGCAGAAGGCATGGTGTGGTGCTCGCCTGAACGCCATGGCGCCATGACCGGCATCATGAAAACCCAGATTGACTGGATACCTTTATCACTGGGTGCCGTGCGTCCCACTCAGGGTAAGACACTGGCCGTCATGCAGGTGAATGGTGGTTCCCAGTCGTTCAACACGGTCAACCAGCTGCGCGTTCTGGGCCGCTGGATGCGCATGCTGACGATCCCTAACCAGTCCTCGGTACCCAAGGCATTTATGGAATTCGACGACAACGGCCGTATGAAGCCCTCGGCATACTACGACCGTATCGTGGATGTGATGGAGGAGCTGGTTAAGTTCACTTATCTTACCCGGGATAAAGCAGACTGGCTGACGGATCGCTACTCGGAGCGCAAGGAAAGTGCCGATGAACTGTCGGCCAGGGTAAACCAGCGTTCTATTTAGGCGGAGACACTGATCATGTCCGAAAACCCCATAGAGATTACACCGGCTGCTGCCGCGCATATCAAAGACAATGGCGGCGTCGTCACTGTCCGGCTGGCACCGCGCCATGGTTGCTGTGGTGGCGTCGCCAGCCTGGCGATTGCTGAACCCCGTGCACCCGACGTGCCTGCAGACTATGCCAACTTTGACCTTGGCGGTATCCGGCTTTTTATAGCCCATGAACTGGTAGGTGAAGGTTTGCGAATTGATTGCGAAGGCTGGTGGAAGCTGCGCCGCCTATACGTGGATGGCGCGGCAGTTCAAACGCCGCGCCAGCACTAAGCTCAGGCCAGAGATGAGCCAGCGCTACTATTATCTGCGGGCAATGCCAGTGCCATTATGGCACTCGCCGCCACCAGAGCCGCTGCAAACCACAGGCAGGCGCTCAAGCCATAGGCCATATACAGCCAGCCGGACAGCAAGGTGCCAATCAGGCGACCCATGGCGTTGGCCATATAATAAAATCCGACATCCATGGAAACACCATCCGCACGGGCATAATGCACAATCAGATAGCTATGCCAGCTGGAATTGATGGCAAACAGCACACCAAATGCCAAAAGCCCCACTACCAACCAGCCGACCTGCGCCAACGGCAACAGCGCCAGGGCAATCGCCAGCACGGCAAGCGCTGCCGCCCAACTGGCGGTTAGCACGCGGGCGTCGCCCTTGATCAGCCGAGTCAGCTTGGGCGCCTGGGTTTGCACGCCGCCATAGCCGATAATCCATACGGCCAACAGGCCGCCCACCGTCCAGTGGGTCCAGCCATGCTGGTCATACAGAAATACCGGCAGGGCCACGACAAACCACACATCCCGAGAGGCGAACAGACACAGGCGCGCGGCAGAAAGCACATTGATGGCGCGGGATTTGGAAAATATCTCGGAGAATTTAGGCTTGCGCTTCTGGCGCCCCAGATCGGCTTTCAGGCGCCATAATGACAGCATCAGAACTACGCACAGCATCAGCGCCATCACCAATACCGCCCCACGAAAACCAATCAGCGTCAGCAGGACACCGCCAACGAAAAACCCAGCCCCTTCAAGGCATTCTTGGAGCCGGTAAGCATCGCCACCCAACGGTAAAGCGCGCTGTTGGCATTGGCGCTATCGCTGGGCACCAACACCTTGACAGCACTTTTGGCGCTCATCTTGTTCAGATCCTTGGCAATCCCTGACAGCGCCTGGGCGATCATCACCCACACCACGGTCAACATGCCGGCTGGCACCAGCAGCATACTCAGAGCCACAATCTGGATCGCCAGCCCCATATTCATGGTGCGGTTCAAACCCATCCGTGCGCCCAGCCAGCCGCCGACCAGATTGGTCACCACGCCAAAAGCTTCATAGAACAGAAACAGCATGGCAATTTCAAACGGTGAATAGCCAAGCTGATGAAAATGCAGCACGACCAGCATGCGCAGGGCGCCATCAGTGATGGTGAACGCCCAATAGTTGCCGGTAATCAGCATATACTGGCGCACCTCGAAAGGCAGCGCCCGCACGCGGCTCAGTATTGATTCACTCACAGCCCATCTGCTCCACCCACTTTCAGCGCGAGTTCAGCGGTACGGTTGGCATAGCCCCACTCGTTGTCATACCAGGCGTAAAGCTTGAGCTGGGTACCGTTAATCACCATGGTAGAGGGCGCGTCGACGATGGTACTGCGTGGGTCGGTGCGGTAATCAATCGATACCAGCGGGCGCTCTTCGTAGCCCAGAATTCCCGCCAGCTCACCTTCTGCCGCCGCTTTCAATGCCGCATTGACCTCTTCCACCGTCACGCTGCGCTCCAACTCGAACACCATATCGGTCAAGGACGCGTTAGCCAGCGGCACCCGCACGGCGTGACCGTTGATCTTGCCTTCCAGCTCCGGGAAGATGGCGGTAATCGCCTTGGCTGAACCGGTTGTGGTCGGAATCAGGCTCATTCCGCAGGCACGGGCCCGGCGCAAGTCTTTATGCGGCGCATCCAGAATCGTCTGGGTATTGGTGATATCGTGAACCGTGGTCATCGAGCCATGGCGAATGCCAAAGGTTTCCTGAATCACCTTGACGATAGGCGCCAGACAGTTAGTGGTACAGCTGGCGGCCGTCACAATCGCGTGTTGAGCAGGATCGTAGAAGTGATCATTAACCCCCATCACCAAATTCAGCACGCCCTCTTCCTTGACCGGTGCGCTAACCACAACGCGCTTGACGCCCTGATCCAGATAGCCCTGCAGCACCGCCGCCGTTTTATGCTTGCCAGAACACTCGATAACCACATCACAGCCTGACCAGTCGCACGCCTCAAGTTGACGGTTCGCGCTGAACGCAATGGCATGACCGTCTATGCGGATCTGTTCTGACGTGGATTCAAGCCCCTGCCCTGGCGACCAATGACCGTGTACGGAATCAAATTCCAGCAGATGGGCAAAAGTGGCCGCATTGCCGCCGGGGTCATTCACCCGCACCAGCTCAACGCGCCCTTGTGTGACCGCCGCCCACAGGCAACGCAGGGTCAAACGTCCGATCCGCCCCAGGCCATTGATGCCGATTTTGATTGCCATGCTGTTACCCTCCTGATCAGAATGCCTTGAATATACAATTTTCCATATATGTAAAGATCAAAAAAAACCCGTGGTGCTCACGGGCTTGGAACGATTAACCGTAGCGACCGGAAATATAGTCTTCGGTTTTTTTCTGGGCCGGTGTCGAGAACATCACCTTGGTGTCGTTGTACTCGATAACCTCACCCAGGTGGAAGAAAGCGGTGTAATCTGCCACACGGGCCGCCTGCTGCATATTGTGCGTCACCGTTACAATTGTGAACTGCTCTTTGAGCTTGTCCATCAGGTCTTCGATGGTTGCCGTCGATATGGGGTCAAGCGCCGAGGTTGGCTCATCCATCAGAATCACATCCGGCTGAACCGCAATAGCGCGGGCAATACACAGGCGCTGCTGCTGACCACCGGATAGCGAGGTGCCCGGTTCCTGCAGCTTATCTTTTACTTCATTCCACAAACCGGAATCACGCAGCGCCTTTTCAACCAGCTCATCCTGATCGGCTTTGCGGCTGACCATGTCATGCATGCGCGGTGCGTAGGCGATATTCTCATAGATCGACTTGGGAAACGGATTAGGTTTCTGGAACACCATGCCAACACGACGGCGCAGCGCCACTTCATCCATTTTGGCGGCATTAACATCACGGCCGTCCATTTCCACCAACCCTGAGATACTAACGCTGGGAATCAGGTCATTCATGCGATTAAGGCAACGTAAGAAAGTTGATTTACCACAGCCCGACGGGCCAATCAGAGCGGTCACGTTTTTCTGAAAAAGATCAATACTGATGTTGCTCAGCGCCTGTGATTTGCCGTACCAAAGGTTCAAATCACGCACACGAATGCTTAGCTCATGGCTGGCCTCGCTGTTGCGGGTATAAGGTTGCCCAACCGCTGGTGTTTGCTGCTCAACCCTTTCAGCTGATTGCCCAGGTGTTTGTACAGTTGCTTGAGTGCTCATGCTGTTCATAGTGAGTTCCTTGATAACGGCCGGCTTACCAGCGACGTTCAAATTTCTTGCGTAATACAACCGCAGAGGCATTGAGTGAAATCAAAATAGTCAGCAGTACCAGAATTCCGCCGGCCGTCTTTTCTACAAAGGCTTTTTCAGGTTCGCTGGCCCAGGTAAATATCTGGGCAGGCATCACGGTTGCCGCCTCTGTAAAGGAGGCCCCGACATCGGGAATAAACGCCACCATACCGACAATAATCAAAGGGGCCGTTTCGCCCATGGCTTGAGCCAGGCCGATAATAGAACCGGTCATGATACCCGGCATGGCTAGCGGCAAAACGTGGTCTTTCACCACCTGCCAACGTGAACATCCTAATCCAAAGGCCGCGTGTCGAATGGATTCTGGCACGCTGCGGAGTGCAGTCCGCGTCGAAATAATAATCACAGGTAGCGTCATTAGCGCCAGCGTCATACCACCCACAAGTGGTGAGGAGCGAGGTACACCGAAGAAGTTGATGAATATTGCCAACCCCAACAGACCAAATAGAATGGAAGGTATCGCCGCCAGGTTGTTGATATTGATTTCAATCAGCTGGGTAAAACGGTTATCCGGTGCGAATTCTTCAAGATATATAGCCGTCATCACGCCAATCGGAAAGGCAATCGCCAAGGTCACAATCATGGTCATGATGGTGCCGACAACCGCCGAAAGGATACCTGCACTTTCGGCCGTTTTTGAATCGCCCTGGGTAAAGAAAGTCGAGTTGAATTTTTGTTCAACCTGTCCAGAGGCTACCAAGCGTTCTACCGTGGCGATCTCTTTATCACTCAACTTACTGCGATGGCCTTTGAGGTACTGGTCCACTTCACTGTTCGCTAGCAGCCAGCGGGTTTCTCGACTACCAATCCTATCCGGCTCGTTGCGTAGCAAGAGTGGAATGCTGCGAATCTCGGTACGGCTCACGATAGGGATCAGGTCTGAGTCTATGGCCTGTCGCGCGTCCTTGGCAGCTTCCTCGGAATAACTTATCTCGGTTTCAACGTAGGCTTGCTGAAACGCAGGCAGCCCTTTTATTAACATATCGGTAAAGAACCACAGCAAGAACAACCCGGCTAGCCCAAGTGCCCCCATGGATAGCCACTTCAAACGTGCTGATTTGCGGTGACGACGCTTGAGTTGCTGACTGATTTGATCGAATGAATCACTCATTGATGTATATCCCGAGCGTTACAGGTTATTAACACGGTATTTTTCACGGAAGCGACGGATCATGATCACTGATACCAAGTTCAGCGTCAGGGTCACTGCAAACAACACAAGCCCCAGAGCAAACGCGGAGAGCGTTTCGGCACTTTCAAATTCCTGGTCGCCGGTCAGTGCCGCCACAATACGTACGGTAACTGTGGTCATATCCTCTAGAGGGTTGGCCGTTAGATTAGGACGCATACCCGCCGCCATCACCACTATCATGGTTTCACCCAAAGCCCGAGACATACCCAGCAGAGAAGCAGAAATAACCCCGGGAAGTGCTGCTGGCACCACCACATCGCGTATCGTCTCGCCCTTGGTCATGCCCAAGGCTAGAGATCCCTGACGCATGCTGTCCGGCACGGCGTTGATAACATCATCAGACAGAGAAGAAATAAATGGGATTATCATGATGCCCATCACAACCCCTGGCGCCACGGCATTGTTGTAGGACGCATCCAGACCAAAAAAACCGGCGATATTGACAATGATGGGCGCCACGGTAATGGCGGCAAAAAAGCCATACACCACAGTTGGGATACCGGCCAGCACTTCGAGTAGTGGCTTGGCAATCGTGCGCACCTTGGTAGGCGCATATTCCGACATGTAGATGGCTGAAGCCAGACCGATGGGAACCGCCACCAGCATGGCAATCAGAGTGATCATGAAGGTGCCAGCAAACAGCGGCACAGAACCAAACTGTGCACCGCTACCATCACCACGACCGGCAGCCGCCAGGAAGCTGGCGCCTGGATTCCAGGTAGTCCCGGTTATAAATTCCCAAAAGCTGTGCATCTCGAAGAAACGCAGCGACTCGAAAATAATCGAAATCAAAATCCCAAAGGTAGTGAAGATCGATATCAATGCAGCGCCTGCAAGCACCCAGCGAATGACGCGCTCAATGGCTTTGCGAGCATGAAAATCAGCTCTTACTTGTACGACACCGACAGCCAAACCCGCCGCAGCCACCACCAGACTTGCTGATAAGAGATAAAGCGGATGAATTTCAGCACCCAAGAGCAGTAAAACAAAGGCCCCTAACACACCCACCAATACTGCAGGACCGGCGGTAGAAAGCACCGCAAACCAGGCATATTGATCTGGCTGGGCATACATGGAGGTGCCTGAAGCACGCAGGCGAGCTGCTTTTGAACGACCGGCGAAGAAAGCAATTAGGCCCAGAATTAAGAGGACACTACAAAATATTAAGAGTAGCTGGTTGGTCTGCATCATTGATATCTCAGGTTAACCATCGGAGCTATTTCAAGTGATACTAAGTCATAAACATGACACTTAAATGACAACACCCCATTAAAACAAAAGCCGGCAACCCAAGTTGCCGGCTTTTAACTTACTTAGCTTTGCAGCTTACTTCAGGACGTCAACCGTCATCGCAGTGCGGTTAGCAACGCTTTCACGCCACTCAGCACGCTCAGCTTCCGGCAGCGGAATCAAACCGATTTCAGCCAGGTAACCAGAATCGCTGATCATTTGCTCTTCCATGAACATATCAACGTACTCATACATGGGCGGTACAGCGTCAGCGTGCTGGTTCTTGACGTAGAACCACAGTGAACGGGCAACCGGGTAATCACCCGAGCTGATGGCTTCAGCTTCAGGCTCTACACCGCCAATGCTGGCGCCTTGAATAGTGTTTGTATTCTCAACCAGGAAGGAATAACCAAAGATACCGAAGGCTTCTGTATCTTCAGAAAGACGCTGGACGATCAGATTGTCGTTTTCGCCGGCGTCAATGTAGGGGCCGTCATCACGAACAGTGGTGTAGCCTTCACCGCCGTAAACATCCATTTCTTCAGAGACTGCTTCCATGACCAGCTCTTCGAAAGCGTCACGTGTACCTGACGTGGAGGGCGGGCCGTAGATGGAAATTTCACGATCCGGCAAGGAGGAATCGATTTCGCTCCAGTTAGTATAGGGGTTGTCAACTAGCTCACCGTCAACCGGCACCTGGGCAGCAACCGCCATGAAAATCTGTTCAAGGGTAAAGTCAGCTTCGTCGTTTTCAGTTGACTGACCAATAACGATACCGTCAGAACCAATCTTGGCTTCAGTGATATCGGTTACGCCGTTCTCTTCACAGCGCTCAAATTCAGATACCTTCATGCGACGTGAGGCGTTGGTAATATCAGGGGTACCATCGCCAACACCGTTACAGAACAGACGCATACCACCACCAGAACCCGTGGATTCAATCACCGGTGTTGGGTAGTTGGTAGTGGCGCCAAATTCTTCAGTCACAAAACTGGCAAAAGGATAAACCGTGCTTGAACCCACGATGTTGATCTGGTCGCGGGCTTGAGCAACACCGGCAACGCTCATTACGGCAGCGGCGATTACGGTCGTCTTGAGAATACGGTTCATGCGAAATACTCCTGTTCATGTAGGGGGTCTAGCCTTCGCAATACACACAATGCCCACCTTCCATGACAGCTTCATGACAACCGCTAAAACGATTTTGTTAATTTGTGTAACTAATTTCCTTTAGCTGGCGCCTTCGACTATGGCTGTTGGGGTGAGCAAGCGCACGCCGATATTACCCAGCAGCGAGGCGGCCAACATGGTCAGCACCATGGGCGCGATATGCTCGACCTCGAACAGCCCCACCATCATGCCTGCCAGCGCTCCACAGCCAAACTGGATACCACCGAGCAGCGCTGTGGCCGTGGCGCTTATATGCCCAAAATGATCCAGCAATGACGAAATGGCATTAGGCGTAATCAGGCCAATCATTCCGGTAAACATCATCACCAGCACCACCACCACGGGCAGACTGGCCAGGTCCAGCAGCATGACAGTCACTAACGCCGAAGCGGCAAATAACTGCACCGTTAAACCAAGCCGTAGGTTCTGCTGGGGCGTGCGCTTTTTAAGCAGATAGATATTGACCCGGTTAGAAAGCGCAATCACCACCACATTCACCCCGAACACAAAGGGGTACACCGCTGGAGAAAGCGAAAAATGTTCCAGGTACAAAAACGGCGAGGCGGTCACGAAAGCAAACAGGCCTGCAAATGACGCCGCGGCCGCACAGATATAGCCCATGCCTTCGCGATGCTTGAGCACGCTGGCATAGTTACGGATAACCTGGCGCGGTGAAGCCACCGGCTGAGTCATATCGCGGGTTTCCGGCAAACGCGTGCCTAAAAGCCAGGCAAGAAAAGCCGCGTAAGCCGCCAGAAATACAAAGATCAACCACCAGCCCGCCACAAACAGCAGCACACTCCCCACGGCAGGCGCTACCAGCGGCGCCAGCATCATGATCATCGCCATGGTCGACATCACCTTGGCAGCTTCGCGGCCCTGGAAGCAGTCGCGCACAATGGCCGCAGAGTTGACCACACAGGCCCCGCCGCCCAGCGCTTGAATAAAACGCCAGACCAGTAGCGATGTCAGGCTATCCACCTGGGTAATCACCAGACTGGCCAAGGCAAACGCCAAAAGGCCACCCAGAAGCACCGGTTTACGCCCCAAGCGGTCAGAGAGTGGTCCAAAGCACAGCTGGCCAAACGCAAACCCAAACAGAAACACACTGATTGAAAGCTCGGTATGGTGAATACTGGCATCCACATCGGCTGCTAGTGCCGACATGGCGGGCAGGTAAGCATCAATAGCAAAGGGCGCCAATGCCGTATTTGCAGCAACGAGTATCGCTACACGGCGTGCATTAAGTTGCATGAGTTTCCTTTTTCAGCAAAGTTATTAGCATGCTAATTATATCGCCTTTTATCAACAATGTCGGCAGCTGTTCGAAGCGCCAACACCTTGGTAAAGTAGCCGCAACAACTACCCAGGAGTGTTATATGGCGACGAGCTTGCTTTCTCAACTTAAAACGATGACCACAGTGGTTGCTGATACCGGCGACCTTGAAGCGATTCGCCGTTTTCAACCGCAGGACGCCACTACCAATCCCTCGCTGATTCTGCAGGCTTCACAGCAGGAAGCTCGGCGCGAGCGGTTAGCGCAGATTGCCAGAGACAGCGCTGATATCAACGAAGCCGTTGACCGAGTCGCAGTGGAAATCGGTCGTGAAATCAGCGAACTGGTGCCAGGCTATGTATCAACGGAAGTCAGTGCCCGGCTATCATTTGACCGCGAAGCCACCATCAGCAGAGCATACTCTCTGATCGAGCGCTACCAGCGCGAAGGCGTTGGCGCCGAACGCATACTGATCAAGGTTGCCTCCACCTGGGAAGGCATTCAGGCCGCGCGGGAACTGGAACGTAATGGAATTCGTACCAACCTGACCCTGCTGTTCGGTTTCGCTCAGGCACAGGCCTGCGCAGACGCGGGTGCTACCCTGATCTCCCCTTTCGTCGGGCGTATTCTCGACTGGCACAAGGCCCGCCAGCCGGAAGCTGATTTCAGCGGCAGCAAGGATCCCGGCGTACAATCGGTCAAGCGTATCTATGATTATTACAAGGCAGCCGGTTACAGCACCATCGTGATGGGTGCCAGCTTTCGTAACATAGGGGAAATTCAAGCCCTGGCAGGCTGTGACCGTTTGACCATTTCACCCAAGCTGCTGGATGAGCTCGACCAACAGACAGGTGACCTGTCTCAGCAGCTGACTGCCAACCTGGACAGCATTACAGCTGACGCACCACTTGACGAGGCCAGCTTTCGCTGGGAGATGAACGAGGACGAAATGGCCAATGACAAGCTAGCTGAAGGCATTCGCAAGTTCATGGCTGATCAATACCAGTTGGAAAAACTGCTTGGCGAACTGAGCCGCCGCTAGGCGACATAACCTCCCAGGCACCGATATTCATCGGCGCCTGGCTAACCTGAGTTTTACTGCCCGTTTATTCGGGTGGTTTATCCTGGTCTTCAAGCATTTCCACCAGCGGCTGAAACTGTTCGCGATTGTGCTCATTCATATGCATCAGGATGCGATGTGCTTCCAGAATACGCTGGCGCATCCCTTGCTCATCGGCAGGCACTTCCGCAACCGTTTCAGCGGTTTCAGGCAACGGCTGCACCAGGGGCATTTTCATCAAGGTAAAGAAGTGCGAAAAGCCCATAACATCGAGCATTTTCCGCACGTCCGGGTTATCCACAATAATGGTGGGTGGTTGCTCCAGTCGCCCCTTGACCGCAATTGCCACCTTGGCCAGAAACCCCAATGCGGTCGAATCCACGTTAGTGGCTTCACGCAGGTCAATCATGACGGCCTCAAGGCCAGGGGTTTTCGCCAGGCGCTGCGCTTGCGAATCCAGGGTAGCACACAGTGTCAGGCGCACATCTCCACATAACTTGAGAACAAATACGCCAGACTCGAATGCGGCTTTAATACGGCCTTCTTCAATCAACATGACCAAATCCGCTCACCATCATGATTGTCAGATCGTCGGGCAGAGCATTACGATCAGGCGTTATGTCGCTATCGAATGCTTCATCATCACTGATCAGCTGACTGGTAAACGCCAGCTGGTCTCTTAGTTGTTCCAGGGTAGTGCTTTGGCTGATCAATAGTTCCAGTTCCGCGAGTCTTTCATCCAGCGTTGCGCCGGCAAGACATTCAAGGACGCCATCGGAACATAGCCACAGTGAGAACTGTTCGGGTAAATCCAGGCTGAACGAGGGATACTCCACATCAGGAAATAGCCCAACCGGCATGCCTTCACCTTCAAGGCGTGTTATCTGGCCGTTAATATTCAAAAACGGCATAGGTAATTGAGCGCCAAGCGAATAGTGAAGCCTGTGTTCAAGATGGTCAATAACCGCCACAAATAGAGTGGCATGTTTGCCAATATCAGTGCCTTGCAGCTCACGATTCAGTCCCAGTAGCCAGTCAGCGGGTAGCCGCTCTGGGTGCTGGCCATCCCACTCGTGCAGCCAGCGGTTGCAAAGGTATTTTAGCAACACAGTGACAAATGCCGACGAGGCCCCATGACCGGACACATCGGCAAAATAAAAGGTACTAAAACGCTCATCAAAACCTTGATAGTCAAGAAAATCGCCTGACAGATACAGCGAAGGTGCAAACCAGTAATCAAAGTAGGCATTATTGATGGTCGTGGCATGCGCTGGCAGCAATCGTCGCTGAATATGACCACCACTTTGCTGATCCATACGCAGCAATGCCAGATGCGTTTCAAGGCTTTCGTTAAGCTCAGCCAGACGCAGACGGTCACGCTCGCGCTCCTGGGCTAACTGATGCAGCTCAATGGCTTTGCGAATCATTCTGCGCAACAGTTCTGCATGACGTAAAGGATGGACAATATAATCCACCAGACCAACATCAATCGCCTTGATCAGGTCAGCATCCTGGCGGGATTCACTGACCACCAGGGTAGGCAGGCGATGCGACAGGCCCGACCAATGCTGACGTGGCACGGCTCGCGCATGAGCGACAATCAATGCCGTTTCCGCAGGCAGGTGCTCAACGCTATCAGCGGCAAACACCCCCAGGCCATTACAGGTGATCGCTTCCGCCAGAGCATCTCTTTCTTCACCTGGCTCGTCAATGACCGCAATTAACTGCTTCGAACGCTGCATGAGAAGCCTCAATCGGCAAACGCGTCGTCGTCAAAGTCCGCGTCATCAAATTCAAAGTCGTCTGACGCAAACGGGTCTTCACCCAGTTCACCATCATTGATCACGAAGTTACGCCTCTGCAGATAAGCATCACGCACAAAGCGGTAGCGCTCCCCTGAATCATGGATTCCTGATCAAGAATGCCGGCACGCGCATGGACTATCCTCAGGATCTGTAAAGGGATTTCGACATCGCCATCCAGGTAGGTAATCGGATAAAGCTCACGATCCGGAAGCAGGCCTGCCGTGTCACGCAGGGTGCTTGGGCCCCACAGGGGCAGCACCAAATAGCGAGAATCTTCCCAGCCCCATACGCCGAGAGTCTGGCCAAAGTCTTCCTTGTCGGCGGTAATTTCCATCAGAGTGGCGTAATCCAGCAAACCACCGATGCCCACCGTCGAGTTGATCAGGAAACGCGAGGTAGCCAGACCAGCGTTGCTCGGTTTGCCTTGCAGAAGACTGTTGACTGCCGTGCGCACCTCACCCAGGTTGGAAAAGACGTTACCCACACCCGTTCGAACCGGGCCGGGAATTACCTTGACATAGGTTTGTGAAATGGGCTTAAGGGTATAACGATCCAAGACGTCATTAAACGCAAAAACGCGGCGGTTGAAGCCTTCCCAAGGGTCTTCCGGATGGGCACTGAAGGACTCCTCCTCAGACTCGGATGGTTGTGTCGTGGCACAGCCTCCCAGCACCATAATCAGGCTTAACATCAAGGGAACGACAAGCCGCCTTGGGTTGTACCCGGTGACCTTATTACGCTTAGCCGACGGCGTTAGCATTGCATTGTCTCTCAAAGCATTCACTCTCAAAATGTCACTATCAGAAGCGGGGGCAAACCCCATTAATTACTCGCAAGCGACCATGGGTATGGCAAGGCTCAGCTGAGGCTAGGCCACTTTCTCCAACACCACGCATCCGGCACTGTAGCCGGCGCCAAAAGAACAGATGACGCCGACATCACCCTCTTCAATCCCTTCACGATGCAGGTGAAACGCAATGATTGACCCTGCTGAGCTGGTGTTGGCATAACGATCCAGAATAATCGGCGCCTGTGATGCATCGGGTTCGTGGCCCAGAACCTTACGGGCAATCAGATCATTCATATGGCGATTTGCCTGGTGTAACCACATACGCTTCAGATCACCACCTGCCAGCTGAAGCGACGCCAGATGCTCAGTGATCAAGCGGGCCACCAGCGGGCAGACTTCCTTGAAGACGCGCCGCCCTTCCTGCACAAACAGTTTATCCAGTGCCAAAGGGTCGCTGTCGGTCACTCTGTTCAAAAAACCCGCGTTGTTGCGTATGGCGTTGGAAAAGCGTGTCGTCAACCGTGTGCCCAGCAGTAAAAACTGTTCGGGAGCTATCGCATCGGCTCGGTTTTCCAGTACCACCGCTGTACAAGCATCGCCGAAAATAAAGTGGCTGTCACGGTCTCTGAAGTTCAAGTGAGCAGAACATATTTCCGGATTGACCACTAAAGCGCGTTTTACGCTGCCTGAGGCAATGGCATTGGTGGCCGTCTGGATCGCAAAGGTGGCTGAACTGCAGGCCACATTCATATCAAACCCATAGCCTTGGGCACCCAGCGCTTGCTGTACTTCGATGGCTACCGCCGGATAGGCGCGCTCGAGGTTTGAGCAGCCAACAATCACAAGCTCAATATCAGCGCCATCTACCCTGGCAGCCGTTAACGCTTGCCTCGCTGCTGCCAACGCCATTTCAGCCTGAATCGACAGCTCATCGTTAGCGCGCTGTGGCAGCCTGGGGCGCATTCGCTGAGGATCAAGAATCCCATCAGCATCCAGCACATAGCGGCTTTTGATGCCCGAGGCCTTGTCGATAAAGTCGCTGCTCGAAAATGCTAGCGGCTGGCAATCACCGGCGGCAATGGCCTCGGCGTTACGCGCATTTTCCTGTTCTACCCAGGCGTTGAACGTCGCCACCAGAGCGTCGTTATCAATGGCGTGTTCCGGCGTGTACAACCCCGTACCGGTAATCACCACATCTGTCATAGACCTCTCCTTTAGGCGACACAGCGCCTCTTTAATGCCACCTAGCCACTCATATTACGGTTTGCTTGCATAATGGGTGGATAGCGTACCGAGTTAGTTATCTACTTTGTGCTTTTCTGTACCGCTTAACTAGCGTTTTAACAAAGATTCATCGCATTACTGTCGAGTAATGGTTTCCCAGTGTTTTTCCAGACGCTTCACCGAAACCGGCATATGAGTGCCTAGCTGCTGGGCAAACAGAGAAACCCGCAACTCCTGCAACCACCAGCCAAACGCCACTAGTTCTGGCGCTTCAACCTGGCCACGCCGCTCAGCGGCTCGGCGCGCTTCCCAGCGCTCTTCAAGGGCCTGGACTTCGGCCATCATCATCTGGTCGCGCCCCCGTTCGCGTGGTGCCTTTTCAAGGCGGATCAAGGCAGCCTCCATGTAGCGTGGGTATTCCGCCAGCCATTCACCCGCATCAGTGATAAAGCCGGGATAGACAAGGCGCTGCATCTGCGCCTTGATGTCACTGTAGGTCAATGCCAGCGCAAAGTTAAGCTTACCTTTAAGCAACTTGGCGACCTCAAGATGGGCTTTCAACGCAGCTTCTGTCTGTGCCAGCAGGGTTTCTGCATGCGCCAGCAGCGCGTCTTCGCAACCTGCCAGGCGTTGTTCAAGCTCTGCAACAGAGCGCGGCAGCGGTTCTACCGCCACGACCTGGGAGAAAACCGCCTTGACCAGATCATCAACCAGCGCCTGCTTGCTGCCTACTTTGGCAAACAGGAGCGCACAGGTTTCCAGACCTTTTAGCTGCTTGATGGCCTTAACCGCTTCTGGCCGCTGGGTAATCGCCAACTGGGTGACGCCATCCCGGTGTGCTGCTTCAGCCTTGGCAGGATGGTCAAACAAAACGATATTGAACTGAGCGCCTTCGTTGACCAGCGCGGGATACGCCTCTACCCGGATGCCGGCCTGCTCGGTGACCTTGGAGGCTGGCAGTGGCTCATCCGGTAAATTGCTGACAGCCGGTGCCTGGCTGGCCTGATCTGCCATGGCTCTAGCGCCTGCGCTAGCCGCTTCTTCAAAGCGCTTCTCAAGGGCACGCACATCGCGCCCCTGGCCAATCACCTCACCGGCATGATCGACCACCCTAAGGTTCATGAACAGGTGCGGCGCCATCTGATCCAGCCGCCAGTCATCGGGATGAACGCGCGTCGCCGTGCGACGGCGGATAAATTCACCCAACGCTTCGGTCAGCGGGCGCTCGTCCGGCACCAGGGTTTCAAGAGCGGCATCGACCCAGTCGGGAATCGGCACCACCTGGCGACGTATCGCTTTGGGCAGCGATTTCATCAGGGCGATGCACTTTTCCCGTAGCAGCCCAGGCACCAGCCATTCCAGCGCGTGTACCGGCAGCTGCGGCAGCATGGCAGCGGGCACCGTCAGCGTGACCCCATCATCCTCGGCTTCAGGGTCAAAATGATAGCTCAACGGATAAGCATTACCGTTGAGAATCAGATGATCCGGATAGTCCGCTTGGGTCACTTCAGCGGCATCCCGCGCCTTGAGGGTTTCGATATCAAACTTGAGGCAGTCAGGATCGTGACGCTCGGCTTTTTTACGCCAGTGTTCAAACCCTTTGCCGTTAACGATATTTTCCGGCAGACGCTGATCATAAAAAGCGAACAGGGTTTCTTCGTCCACCAGAATATCCCGACGCCGCGCACGATTCTCAAGGTCGGTGACTTCATCAATCAGCGCCCGATTATGGGCAAAGAACTCACCCCGCGTCTGGAACTCGCCTTCGACCAGAGCACGCCGAATGAAGAGTTCACGGGATTCCTGCGGCGCAATCGGCCCATAGTGCACCCGGCGCCCGGCCACAATTGGCAGGCCGAACAGAGTGACCTGCTCTTTGGCCACGACCTGGGCACGCTTCATCTCCCAGTGCGGGTCAGCGTAGCTGCGCTTGACCAGATGCAGCGCCTGAGGCTCAATCCATGCTGGGTCGATCTTGGCCACGGTGCGCGCAAACAGCCGCGAGGTTTCCACCAGCTCAAACGCCATCAGCCACTTGGGCGACTTCTTGGCCAGCCCCGAGCCTGGGTGAATCATCAACTTACGATTGCGTGCTCCAAGGTATTCGCGGTTTTCACTGAGCATGCCCAGATGCGACAGCAAGCCGGAAAGCAGCGCCTGATGGAGCTTGGCAGACGTTTTGCGCCGCAACTGACGGGCCTGCTCTTCACTTTGTTCTGGGTCCAGCGGTAGCGGGGGCGGCACTTCAATCGCCATATCACGCAGCAGCTGACGCAGCTGGCGGAAGGTATCATGCCATTCGCGCACCCGCAGGTAGTTGATATAATGCTCGCGACACCAGCGGCGCAGCTGGTTGCCCGAGAGCGCTTCTCGGGCGTTTTCTATGCCATGCCAGAGATTAAGAATGGCGACAAAGTCCGAATCCGGGTCGTGCCAGCGCAAATGCGCCTGATCGGCGGCCTGGCGTTTATCTGCCGGGCGATCGCGAGGATCCTGAATGGCCAGCGCTGAGACGACAATCAGCACATCTCGCAGGCTGCCGCGTTCAGCGCCTTCCAGCACCATCCGCGCCAGACGAGGGTCGATAGGTAGCCGTGCCAGTTTGCGTCCAAGGGGCGTCAGCTGCTGTTGTTCAGTCACCGCGCCCAGCTCGAAAAGCAGCCGAAAACCATCGGTAACAAAGCGGCTATCTGGCGGGTCAACAAACGGAAATGCCTCGATATTACCCAGCTTCAGCGCCAGCATGGAGAGAATCACCGAGGCCAGATTGGTGCGCTGGATCTCCGGGTCAGTAAAAGCAGGCCGTGAGAGAAAATCCTCTTCACCATACAGGCGAATACAGACCCCTTCTGCCACTCGTCCACAGCGCCCTTTGCGCTGGTTGGCGCTCGCTTGACTGATCGGCTCCACCGGCAGACGCTGAATTTTCGAGCGGTAGCTGTAGCGGCTGATGCGCACCAACCCAGGGTCAATCACGTAGCGAATGCCCGGCACGGTCAGCGAGGTTTCCGCCACATTGGTAGCGAGCACAATGCGCCGCCCGCTATGGGAAGAAAACACACGGTTCTGTTCAGCATTGGAAAGACGTGCATACAGCGGCAGAATTTCCGTACCTCTCAGCTCTGCACGGCGCAAGGAGTCTGCTGTTTCACGAATCTCGCGCTCACCAGGCAGAAAGATGAGCACGTCTCGCGGGCCGTGTAGCCAGCCTTTTTCGCGTTCTATCTGCTCGATTTCTTCTACTGCGTGCACAATCCCTTCCTGCAGGGTGCGATCTTCTTCATCGTCGGTATCGCGTACCAGTGGCCGGTAGTGCACCTCGACCGGATAGGTGCGTCCGGATACTTCCACAACAGGAGCAGGTGTATTCGTGCTGCCAAAGTGTGCAGCAAAGCGCTCAACGTCAATGGTCGCCGAGGTAATAATAATTTTCAGGTCTGGCCGTTTGGGCAACAGACGCTTGAGGTAGCCCAACAGGAAATCAATATTGAGGCTACGCTCGTGGGCCTCGTCAATAATGATGGTGTCGTAGCGTAACAGCAGAGGATCATGCTGGGTTTCTGCCAGCAGGATGCCGTCGGTCATCAGCTTGACCAAGGTGGTAACACTGCTCTGGTCATGAAAACGCACCTGATAACCGACCTGATCGCCCAGCGGCACTTCCAGCTCTTCCGCCAGGCGAGTGGCAACACTGCGCGCTGCCAGACGGCGCGGCTGGGTATGGCCAATCAAGCCGCGCCGCCCGCGCCCCAGCTCCAGGCATATCTTGGGCAGCTGGGTGGTTTTACCTGACCCGGTTTCCCCGGCCACTACCACTACCTGATGCGCTTCAAGCGCCTGCATGATGTCTTCGCGGCGCTCGACAACCGGCAGTTCATCTGGGTAATTCAACGCCACCTTGAGCGCTTCACGCTTGGCCAGCGTTGCCTGAGCGTGCTGTAATTCGTGCTCGACCTTATCAAGCCCACGGTCAATCGGCTGGCGGTTGTGCAGCCGACGCTGCAAACCAGCCAGACGCTTTTCCAGCTGTTCAGCCTCGCGCACCATCACGCGGGAGCTTGCTTGACGCAGCTGCTCAAGACGCTGCGCATCACTACTGCTTACCGGCGTTTCTGAAGTCACAATCAGCGTATTTTCCTGTCAGGTCGGGCCATGGTGGTTTACAACTTATACCAAGATGGCCCGCTCTATATGAACGGGCCATCTATTGTAACGCCTTTGTGCAAAAGACGGCTAACGGCGTGCGGCTTTGCACAATAAATTATGGCTCATCACGTAGCTGGCGTCTCAGCACCTTGCCCACATTGGTCTTGGGCAGCTCATCACGAAACTCCACATATCTCGGCACCTTGTAGCCTGTCAGATCTTTCTTGCACCATTTACGCACGTCTTCAACGCTTAACTGGTCATTTTTGGAGACAACAAACAGTTTGATGGCCTCCCCACTCTCTTCATCTGCGACACCCACGGCGGCCGCTTCCAGAACATCCGGATGGCCGGAAATCACATCTTCCACTTCGTTGGGATAAACGTTGAAACCCGACACCAGAATCATATCCTTTTTACGATCAACGATGCGGATGTAGCCATCATCGTCAATCACCGCGATATCCCCGGTGTGGAACCAGCCATCGGCATCAATGGCGTTGGCCGTTTCTTCTTCACGCTGCCAGTAGCCTTTCATGACCTGCGGCCCTTGCACACAAAGCTCGCCCGGCTGGCCGAATTCAAGGTCGTTGCCATCACCGTCGACCACCTTGACCGCCGTGCCAGCCACCGGCTTGCCAATACTGCCCAACTTGCTGGCGTCAACCGGGTTGAAGCTTACGATGGGCGATGTCTCAGTGAGCCCATAACCTTCGGCCACATCGCAACCGGTCACCTCTTTCCAGCGTTTGGCTGAGGCGCTGGTCAATGCCATCCCGCCTGAAATCGTCAATCGCAGCTTGGAAAAATCCAACTGCTTGAAATCTTCGCGGTTACATAGTGCATTGAAAAGCGTGTTCAGACCGATAAAACCAGTGAACGGCAGGCCCTTGAGTTCCTTGACAAAGGCATCCAGGTCACGCGGGTTGGTAATCAGCAATGAGTGATTACCGGTTTCCATCAAGAACAGGCAGTTAACCGTAAAGGTATAAATGTGGTACACCGGCAATGGAGCAATAATCAGTTCTTCACCATCTGTGAGAGTACTGCCAATCGCCTCTCGGGCCTGCAGCATATTCGCTACCAGGTTGCGGTGGGTCAGCATGGCCCCTTTTGGCTTGCCGGTGGTTCCCCCGTGTATTGCAGAGCTGCCAGGTCATCCAGGTCGCGGTGGACATCCTGATGCGACAGCTTAGAACCTTTTGCAAAGCGCTGCGAAAGCTCAATGCCCCGGGAAGCGAATAGGCAGGCACCATTTTTTCACGTGCTTGACCACGGTGTTGATCAGCCAGCGCTTGGGTGCCCCATGCAGGTCGGCCAGCTGGGTCACCAAGACGTGCTTGATCTCGGTTTTACCGAGCACCTTTTCAAGCTTGCTGGCCATATTGGCCAGAATCACAATGGCCTTGGCGTTGGAATCCTTGAACTGGTGGGCCATTTCCCGCTCGGTATACAGCGGATTGGTATTAACCACCACAAGGCCCGCCCGCAGCGCACCAAACACCGCAACGGGGAACTGCAGCAGGTTAGGCAACTGTATGGCGATGCGATCCCCGGGTTCCAGATCGGTTTCGTGCTGCAGCCAGGCGGCAAAGTCGCCTGACAGGCGGTCAAGGTCAGCAAAGCTTAGCGTCTGCCCCATACAGGTAAAGGCAGGCTTGGGGGCGAAGCGCTTGACCGCAGCATGAAAGATATCGGTGACCGAGCTGTATTGATCGAGACCTTCCAGCGCTGGCCCTGTAAGAATCGGGGCATTGGCATGTTCACTCATCGGCAATCTCCACTGTCAGAGTCGATGCTGGACACCGACGTTATTATTGTTGACGGTGACTTTGGCGCCACCGATGTATTAACAATATACGATGCTGAACAAGCTGTAAAACGAGTGATTGAAACTATCGTTTAAAAACCACCGCTTCAACCGCACCCACTTAACCATCTATCCAGCACAGTGATGAGTACACCGACATCAGTCATATATTCAGTTGGACACGTAACGTGCGCAAATTTCTCCCGACTTCCAGACAACTAATTCACCTGGCTGCAGCCGTTGCCAACACTCATTATGGGTGAGCGGCTCGGTCGCAATAACAGACACAATGTCATCCGGTGTGGTGTGCTCCACAAAATTGACGGTCATTTCCGCGTCAGACAGTTCCGCTTCGCCAAAGGGCGCGCGGCGGGTGATATGCGCCAGCTTCGTTGAGCAGTAGGTATACAGATAGTCACCATCGGAGAGCAGCATGTTGAATACCCCCAATTCGCGCAGCTGCTCACACAGGCGATGTAAAAGCGCCCAGAGCCTTTCAGGGTCATCTGGCGGCTGCGGAAAATGCTCACGCAACTGCCCCATTATGAAGCAGAAAGCATGTTCACTGTCGGTGGTGCCGACCGGCGTAAAGCCATTGAGAGGCAGGCTTTTCCAATCACTGCTGAGCTGGCCGTTGTGAGCGTAACACCAGGGTCTGCCCCACATTTCACGGGTAAAGGGGTGGGTATTGGCCAGCTTGACCCCACCCACATTAGCCTGGCGTATATGGCTAATGACCACATTGGATTTGATCGGGTAATCGCAGATCAGGCGCGCAATCGGAGAATCCACTGACGGATGAGGGTCGCGGAATTCCCGATAGCCACCTTCTTCATAGAAGGCGATTCCCCAGCCATCTCGATGAGGGCCTGTCCCACCCCCACGGTGTAGAAACCCGGCAAAACTGAAGCAGATATCGGTTGGCACATTGGCACTCATGCCCATGAGCTCACACATGCGGCGGCATCCTGTTTTCCCTTACTGACTCAAGGTGTGTACAAACTGACGTTTCTTAAAAAATTCAACGAAATTATAAGACCGGCTCCTGACGTTGGGCCCCTTTGGTATCTTCCGCGGCCTGGGTGGATGTTTGTGAGGCAGCATCCGCCCTGGCGTCAGGCGACGGGCGGCGCAGCCACCAGATGGCAAGCCCGATCAAGGCGCCTAGCGTCACTCCCAACAATAACCACAAAAGGCCTTCCTTGAATGCCGAGGTGTTATTTTCCAGAAACCCGACCGCCGCGACCATGGCCGCAGGTGCCCAGCCGGTGTAAAACTCGCCCTCTTCTACCAGCGGCAGGCTGAAACGTGCAGGCGCCCACATGGCGCCCGCAATTATCCAGGTCAGCAGCAGGCGCAAAAAGCGCGGCAGAATGATAAAGGTCAGGTAGACCGCAACAAAAACCAGCAGCGAGATTGCATAGTAACTCGCCCAAAGCAGTGACATTGATTCTTCAACCAGCATAATGCTCCTTATCAGGGTGCTCTCACCCAACATTCACTTTTTCTATGGTACCTATCAATTGACCAAAGCACAGCCGCAACACAAACCCAGTTCAGCGATCAACCACAATTTTAACCATTATTATCACCCAGATGACCCAGACTGGCACTGGCTTGAGGATGCCAAGGACCCCAAGGTGAGTGATTTCCTGTTGGCTGCCAACGCACAACACGCCGAATGGTTTAGGCCGCTGGAGCCTCTGGCCGAAAAACTCTACGAAGGCCATCTGGCCCGCAGGGAGCTGGCCGTTACAGGGCTTGAGACAGCGCTTGATCACTTTACGTTCTGGACGGTAACCGACGCTGATCAGGATTACCCCTGCTGGTGGCGTTACCCCAACGGCCAACCCGAGCAGCGCGAGTGTTTTTTCAATCTACCGGAACGTGCTGCTCAGCATGAATTCTTCGATATTGGCGATATGGCCCTGCCCGCTGATGAACAGTGGCTGGCATGGACTGAAGATACCCAGGGCGATGAGCGCTTTTCGCTATGGATCAAACGTTTACCCAAGGGTTCAGCACACTGCCTGCTCAAGGATATTGGCCCTGGCCTTTGCTGGGCAGAAGACCAGACTGACACCGGCGCCACCCTGCTGTTTACCCGCTTTGATGCCACCCAGCGGCCAGACAGCGTATGGCGGCTACCGCTGGCCTTTGATCAGGACACGGCCACGGCGCTGCCGGAAGCACTGGTCTACCGGGAAGCTGATCCGGAGTTCTGGGTGGGCGTCGGCAAGACCCGCTCACGCCAGTGGCTACTGATTGAATCGGCCTCCAAGGACACCAGCGAAGTGCTGCTACTGGCTGCCGAGGCTCCGGATTCGCCGCTTGATTGCCTGCACCCGCGCCAGCCAGGCGTTGAAGCCAGCATTGAGCATCGTCCTGGTTTCTTCTACCGCCTGCATAATCAGCAAAGCGCGCATTTCCAGCTGGATGTTATCGAAGAATCCCGCATCAGCCAGGCAGATGCCTGGCAGACGCTGATTGAACACAACAATGACACCACCCTGGAAGGTGTCGACGCCTTTAGCTGGGGGCTGGTGATCGCTGAACGTGACCACCAGCAGGCGCAGGTCTATCTCCGCCGCCTGGTGTTAGATCAGCAGCACAAGGCGACAGTGGATGAACGCCTTGCTCTGCCGGAAACGCCCTGCTCACAGTTACTTGAAGATGCTCCGCATTTTGATACCACTCAGCTGCGCTTACGTGAAGAATCCTTCACTCAGCTACCGCGTTGGGTCGAACTGGACCTCGCCACCCTTGAGCGCCGCGTGATCAAGACACAGCCACTTCACGGTGACCTCCAGCCGGAGCATCTGATCAGCCAGCGCATCTGGGCCACCAGCCATGATGGCGAAAAAGTGCCAGTGTCCATCGTGATGCGCGCTGACCTGGCAGGGCAAGCCCTACCCACCTTGCTGTACGGCTATGGGGCCTACGGCGAACCGCTTGACCCCTGGTTTTCGATTGCCCGACTGGAGTTGCTGTCGCGCGGCATCGCCTTTGCGGTTGCCCATGTACGTGGTGGCGGCGAACGCGGCGAGCCCTGGTATCTGGATGGCAAAATGGCCAACAAGGAAAACAGCTTTCATGATTTTCTGGCTGCCCGAAACGCCTTGGTCAGCGAAGGGGTGAGCTTGGCGGATCGCATCCTGGCTTGCGGCGCCAGCGCAGGTGGCTTGCTGGTAGGCACCTGCCTGAACCGCGCCCCTCAAGCGTTCTGTGGCGCCGTACTTGATGTGCCGTTTGTCGATGTGCTGCGCACCATGCAAAACCCCGAGTTACCGCTGACCACCGCAGAATATAGCGAATGGGGCAACCCGGCTGACGCAAGCGTCGCCGAACGCATTCAGGGCTACTCACCGATTGATAATATTGCGCCTCGCCATTATCCCGCCATCTGGATCGAAGGCAGCTGGTTCGATACGCGGGTCAGCTACTGGGAGCCCGCCAAGTATTACGCCAGATTGCGCCAATGCCAGCAGGGCGAAGCCCCCATAATGCTACATACCGATATGAGCAGCGGCCATGGCGGCGCTTCGGGTCGCTTCAAGGCATGGCGAGAAGCCGCCCGACAGGATGCGTTTATTCTGTGGGCATTAGGTCGCACCGAAACTGAATGACCGGAGACTGGTTAAAGCACCCTTATTGCTGAATGGCAAACCTTTAGAGTATTCACTCAAGGTGATATAGGCAGGATGGCAATAATATGCTCTTCCAGCTTTTTCTCGGGGACATCGTCCTGGGAAACCGCAAAATGACGAACGCTGACGCCTTTACGGTGAACGCGTTCGGCATCATTACTCAGCAAAGGATGCCAACCGGCCAGCTTGCGCCCTTCGGCAACCCGCCGATAGGCACAGCTATGTGGCAGCCAGGTAAACTCTTTCACCCGTTCAGGCGTTAGTTGAGTGCAGTCCGGCACGCTATCAAAGCGGTTTTCATAATCGCTACACTGGCAACTGTGGGTATCCAGCAGGCGGCAGGCCACATTCAGCACCGCCACTTCCTGAGTGTCATCATCATGGAGCTTCAGCAGGCAACACTGCCCGCAACCGTCGCACAGCGCTTCCCACTCTGGCTGGGTGAGCGCTTCCAGCGGATAGCGCTCCCAGAAGCGTTCACGTAGTTGTTCAGACACTCAGGCCCTCCTTTTTTCGGCTGCGTATGGCTCAATAACGTGCTTCTGTGGGTGCCCGGTAAAGATCCAGCAAGTAATCATCTTTGGCTGGCGGCATCTGGAAGTAGAAGCCCTTATCGCGGATAGCGGCCAACACATCGGCGCTATTGGCGCGCGCCAGTGGTTTATCCGGTGTCAGCATCAAGGTCATGATCGATATCGGCTTGCCAAAACGCTCCAACAAGACCTCCGGAACGTCGGCCAGCCCGTTGCGTTTATCGACGTAAAGATACATTTCTTCCTTACGCGGGCTTCTGAAAACTTCACAGATCAGGCGTTTGGCATTGAGATAGTTGTTTGAACTGTCACTGGAACGGGCATGGGAACTGCGGGCGTTATCACTCATTGGTTCGTTTCCTGTAGCGCTTCCTGGATAGGTGCATTGAGATATTCACCGCGCCAGCCCTGGGGCAGTGTCAAAGGCTCGCCAGCCATTGACTGCATTACCAGGCGTTCAATATCGCGGCGGCGCATCAGCATCTCTGGTGCCACGCCCAGTACGTCTGCCTGGGCAACCACCGCTTTCTTAAGTGCCTTGAAGAGCGGTTTGAAGGGGGTCTGGCCGGGTCTGGCCAGGCGAGAGGTAACGCCTCAGGCGCCGTTTCGTAGGCCTGCTTGACCAACGCCAGCAGGGCATCCCCTTCCTTCTTGACCAGCACAGGTTTGACGCCTTCTACCGCCGCCAGCTCATAGCGATTTTTAGGCATGGCATCGGCAATCGCAAACAGCAGCTTATCGCCTACCAGCCAGTTGCGGGGCAGATTACGTCGACGGGTTTCAGCTTCACGCCAGAGAGTCATCAGGCGATAGGCTTCAATCTGGCGCGGCGTCAACCGCCACAGCAAGCGCTGGCGGGTAAACCACTGACCTGCGTTCTCAGTGTGCGCCTGATCGACGACCGCCTGGCATTCCTGTTCAACCCACCCCAGCCGGCCGAGTGATTCTAACTGGGCCTTCTGCTGGGCCCAGACCTTGAGCAGATAAATCACATCCAGGGCCGCATAATCACACTGCGCTGGGCTTAGCGGGCGCTCAAGCCAGTTCGAGCGGGTTTCTTCCTTGGGCAACACTTCCTGGGTCCAGTGCTCTACCAGCTTCTGATAGCCCATTCCCGGGTTGTCGCCCAGAAATCCCTGAGCCACCTGGGTATCAATCAGTGGCGTTGGCAAAACTCCGGCCCAGCGCTGGAACACATCCAGGTCTTCACTGCTGGCATGCAACAGTTTAACCGCTGGCCCTATCAGCAAGGCCTGAAACGCTGGCGTGCATTCAACCGCCAGCGGGTCGACCAGATAGGCGGTGTCATCACAGGCGAATTGCACCAGGGCGGGCACCGGGTAAAAGAGTTCTCGCGGAAGAACTCCGTATCCAGCGCAATCACGCTGGCATGAGCGACATCAGCGCAGGCATCATCCAACGCCTGGGGTGTATCAATCCAGCGGTAAGACGGTGAGGCAATAGACAAAGGCTTGATTCCCAGTTAATAAATAACGTGCAGTAGGGTACGGCTTGACAGCGTCTAGTCGCTGCTGAAAGGCAGGCGACCGTTGAAAGCGCGGCTCAGGGTGCCACCATCGACGTACTCAAGCTCCCCCATCGGCACGCCATAGGCGAGGCGTGAGAAGCGTACGCCATAGTCACCCAGCTGCGATGCAATGTAGTGGGCGGTCGCCTCGCCTTCCACGGTAGGGTTGGTGGCCAGCACCACCTCGGCCACCTCGCCTTGAGCCACCCGCTGTTCAAGCAGATCCAGCCCAATCGTTTCAGGGCCAATGCCATCAATGGGAGACAGGTGCCCATGCAGGACAAAATATCGTCCACTGAACCCGCCAGCTTCTTCAATTGCCAGCTGATCTGCGGGGGATTCAACCACACACAAGAGGGTGTCATCGCGGCGCGGGCTTTCGCACAGCGCGCATAGCGGCGCTTCCGTGAGGGTTCTGCAGCGCTGACAATAGCCAACTTCATCAATCGCTTGGGCAATTGAAGCTGCCAGGCGCTTGCCTCCTTCACGCTCCCGCTCCAGTAGATGCAGCGCCATGCGCTGGGCCGTTTTAGGCCCAACGCCGGGCAGCACCCGAAACGCTTCCATCAGTTGTTCAATAAGGGGTGAAAAGCGCATGGACTAGAACGGCATCTTGAAACCAGGCGGCAGGTTAAGCCCGGCAGTGGCTTCTTCCATCATAGCCTTGGAACTGGCTTCTACCTTACGCACGGCGTCGTTGACGGCGGCGGCCAGAAGATCCTCAAGCAGCTCTTTATCTTCTTCCAGCACGCTGGGGTCAACGTCTACATTGATCACGTCGTGGCGACCGTTCATGGTGACTTTCACCATGCCTGCACCGGCTTCGCCATGCACTTCCGCCTTGGCGACTTCTTCCTGAGCCTGCTGCATCTTTTCCTGCATTTCCTGGGCCTGCTTCATCAGGTTACCCATTCCGCCTTTCATCATGGTATTTCTCCCGTTTAACGAACCAGCCAACGTTGCTGGTAAAAAGATTGTTAGGGTCTGTTAACCTAGCTAATTATCGGCTAGCCGACGCCGGTTTGACACTGGATTCTAATAGTGTGGCACCAAAAGCCTGCTGGAGTTTCTGTATGTTGGGGTCGCGGTTCAGGGTATCAATGGCCTCTGCATGGCGCTGCTGGGCAATCCGCTGGTCTCGCTGCTGGGGTGTTTCCAGTGCGGGATCAAGGGCCTGCACTTCAAACACCACCTGGCGCTCAACGCCTTGGGCTTGCAGCGCTTTAGCAATGCGCTGCTGATGGATCTCCGCGCGCATCGCCGCCTGGCTGGGTGCCAACAACAGCACCAGGGTATGACCGTCATCATGACCGCACTGACAGTGCGCTGCCAGATTGCGCGTCAGTCCGCCCAGGCCTAAAGAGTCGAAAAGCGCCAGCCAGCGACTGTGATCCAGATAAGAAGAATCTTCAGAGCCAGCTTGCTCAGAAGCGCTCTGTTCAGCAGTTTCCGTACCAGCAGTTCCAGTTTCAGCAGCTTCGTCAGGCTCAGCAGATGCCCGTTCAGCAAGGTCCGACTCAACAATGTCAGTCTTAGCAACGCCCGCCTCAATGATGGGCTGCGCGAGATTTGGCTCTGAGGGAGCGCCTGACTCAGCGGCTTCTTCTGCTTTTTCGCCAGCATCCCAGGGTGGAGCCGATTCAACAGCCACACGCTCCGCAGGCGCTGGCTCACTGGACGCCGATTCAACGGGCATTGGCTCAACAGGCGCTGGCTCAACAGCGGCCTGCTCACTGGCCGGTTGCCCCTCAACCTGCGGCGTTGGCCGGTCAGCCGTTGCCGATGTAACAGGTTCAGCGGAGGGGTGCCCGTATCCTCATGAGGTTCAGAATGAGGTTCAGGTTTGAGCGGCAAAGGCGTCTGCGGCGGTCTGGGAACCCCTGAGGGCGAAACGCCAGCATACGCAGCAGCGTCATTTCCAGTGCGCTGCGCAGATCCGGCGCGTGGGCCATATCGCCTCGGCCCTGAATCCCAATCTGATAGTAAAGTTGCACGTCTTCAGCGGTAAAGCGCGCGGCCAGAGCCAGTATAAGGTCACGGTCGCCATGGCTATTGTCCACCGCATCCGGCACCATCTGGGCAACAGCCAGACGATGCAGAATCGCGCTGATATCATCCAGTACGGCTGCGAAGTCCGGCCCCTGCTCTGCCAGAATCGTCACCTCGCCCAGCAGCTTGGCCACATCGACTTCCGCCAGCGCCTCCACCAGCGCCAGCACATGGCGATGGTCCAGAGTGCCCAGCATGGCCGCCACATCCGCATAGCGCACCTCGCCCTGGCCAAAGGCAATGGCCTGATCGGTCAGGCTCATGGCATCGCGCATGGAGCCTTCCGCCGCCTTCCCCAATAACCACAGAGCACGCTCTTCAAAGCTTACCTGCTCGGCACTCAGCACATGTTGGAGGTGCTCAACCACCCGCTCAGGCGGCATATGCTTGAGCGTAAACTGCAAACAGCGGGACAGCACCGTGGCGGGCAATTTATGTGGATCGGTCGTGGCCAGCAGGAACTTGACGTGAGGCGGCGGCTCTTCCAGCGTTTTCAACAGAGCATTGAAACTGCTGGTGGATAGCATGTGTACCTCATCAATCAGGTACACCTTATAGCGCCCCTGAGTGGGAGCGTACTGGACGTTATCAAGGAGTTCGCGGGTGTCTTCAACCTTGGTGCGAGAGGCTGCGTCAACTTCAATGAGGTCAACAAAGCGCCCTTCATCAATGGCGCGGCAGCTATCACATTCGCCGCAAGGGTTCGAGGTGACGCCTTCATCGCCTCGCCCACCGGCCGTGCAGTTAAGGCACTTGGCCAGAATTCTTGCCAGGGTGGTCTTACCCACGCCTCGCGTGCCAGTAAACAGGTAGGCGTGATGGAGTCGCCCTTGATCAAGCGCATTGACCAGTGCGCGCTGCACATGGGCCTGACCGACTAACTCATGGAATGTACGTGGCCGCCATTTACGGGCCAGAACCTGATAGCTCATGGAGCAGGATTTCCTTTGGCGGGCTGAGGTGCCTTGATGAAACGGCTAATGCGCCATTCTAGCGGCTGAGCCTCAGCCCGCCAACCGCAGAAACTGCGGCTATACAAAGCTGAATCAGGCGTTGTCGCTGCTTTCGGCGCTGTTAGCGCGCTCTGCAGCGGCTTTTACCAGCTTCTCAAGCTCGCCGCTTTCGTGCATTTCGATCACAATATCGCAACCGCCTACCAGTTCGCCTTCTACCCAAAGCTGCGGGAAGGTTGGCCAGTTAGCGAACTTGGGCAGTTCAGTGCGAATATCCGGATTGTCCAGCACGTTGACAAACGCAAAACGCTCACCGCAGTTCATCAGCGCCTGTACCGTCTGCGCAGAAAAACCACACTGGGGCAGCTGCGGCGTGCCTTTCATGTAAATCAGGATCGGGTTTTCGCCGATTTGCTGTTGAATGTTTTCCAGCGTTGAACTCATAGGACCTCCTGAGGAATAAAAAAATAAACGTCGTTATGTTGACCACGCACTGACGCCTGCCAATAGGCTAGCTAAAATTGATAATGCCACACACCTGCAATACCTGACTATAGCACTAGGCTTTAGGCATATCGGCTATTCTACGCTGAGCATTGCCATTGCGCATCCCCTAAGGCCTCGCTAGGATAAAGGTTTTACGCGGAGAGCGACCATGGCGACACGCCATTTCCTGACCTTACTGGATCTGACACCTGATGAGTTGAGCTACCTGATTCAGCGTGCCATTACGATCAAAAGCAACCTGAAAACCCAGGGACCAAGCTACACTCCGCTGCCTAACCGCACCATGGCGATGATTTTCGAAAAATCATCCACGCGCACCCGGGTATCCTTTGAGACAGCCATGGCCCACTTTGGTGGTCACGCCCTGTTTCTGTCTCCCCGAGACACCCAGCTGGGCCGCGGCGAACCCATCGAAGACACCGCGCGCGTGCTGTCCGAAATGGTCGATGCCGTCATGGTGCGTACGTTCTCGCACTCAGGGCTTGAAACCTTTGCATCCGCAAGCTCTGTGCCGGTGATCAATGCGCTGACGGATGATTACCACCCCTGCCAGCTGTTGGCCGACGTCATGACCTGGACAGAATTGCGCGGTAGCGTGAAAGGCCGCACCGCTGTGTGGATTGGTGACGGCAACAACATGTGCCACTCATGGATCAATGCCGCCCGGCAGTTTGGTTTTAATCTGCGTATCTGCTGCCCGAAAGGCTATGAGCCGCGTGAAGATATCATGGCCGCTGCCGGTAGCCGGGTCGAGGTTCTACATGACCCGCAGGCAGCGGTTCAGGACGTTGACCTGGTGACCACCGATGTCTGGGCCTCCATGGGCCAGGAAGAGGAACAGGCCAAACGCGAAGCTGACTTTGCAGGCTTTCAGGTGACTGAAGCGATGCTCGATCAGGCTGCCAGGGATGTTGTTTTCCTGCACTGTTTGCCGGCTCATCGCGGCGAGGAAATCAGCACCACTCTGCTGGATGACTCGCGTGCCGCTGTCTGGCAGGAAGCCGGTAACCGTCTGCATGCCCAAAAAGCACTGATTGAATTCTTGCTGCTTGGCAAGGTGGCCTGACAGCCATCTGCCGACTATCAGTGACTACTACGTTCAAGTCAGTAGCCACAAAAAAACCGCTCAGGAGAATATCCTAGAGCGGTTTTTTAAAATCTGGTGGAGCCTAGCGGGATCGAACCGCTGACCTCAACACTGCCAGTGTTGCGCTCTCCCAGCTGAGCTAAGGCCCCAAATACTAGTCATTTACAGAAAACACTCTGCTTTAGAGTGCGCTGATAGTACTCACACCGCTGCTGCGCGTCAAGTCGTTAAGACGTCGCCTTAACGCTAATGCGAAGTGAATAATAACTGTGGCAATATACGCCTGACAGTGTCGTTAGCGAGCTAAAAAACAGGAGCTTCCCCTTGATCAATGTGTTGGTTGCCGATGATCACCATCTGGTAAGAAGCAGCATTGCACTTCTGCTTGAGAACGAGGGTGATATCCATGTAGTAGGTGAAGCCAACGACGGCGAAAGCGCTGTCTCCCAGTGCCGCCAGCTCAGGCCGGATATCGTGTTGATGGATATCCGAATGCCCGGCATTGGTGGTCTTGAGGCAACGCGGAGAATTCAGCGCGGCCTGTCTGATATCCGTGTCCTGATCCTGACCGCTCACCTGGATGACAACATCGCCAAAAAGATGTATGAAGCTGGTGCGGCTGGGTTCCTGAGCAAGGGCGCTGACCCCAGCGAAATGACCAACGCCATTCGCCAAGTATTTCATGGCAGCCACTATATCAGTCAGGAAATTGCCCAGCGCTTGGCACTTTCCAATATCTCTGATCAGGAAAACCCGTTTGCAGATCTCTCCCATCGCGAGCTGCAGATTGCCATCATGATCGTCAACTGCCAGCGGGTGCAGGAGATATCCGACCGCCTGCACCTCAGCCCGAAGACCGTCAACACCTATCGCTACCGCCTGTTTGAAAAGCTCAAGGTTGCAAGCGACGTAGAACTCACTCATCTGGCGCTGCGCCACGGCCTGGTTGAAGGCTACGAGGCGTCCACTGGCTGAAGCATCAACACCCACACATTTCAGCGCGCCGTCAGGATTTAACGCCATTCTATGAGTTTTAATGCGAAACAGTTTCTGGCCTCTGTCAGTACCGCCCCTGGTGTCTATCGTATGCTCGATGAACAGGGCAACACCCTGTATATCGGCAAGGCCAAACGGCTGCATGCGCGTCTTTCCAGTTATTTTCGTGGCCAGCTGAATGCCAAGACCCAGGCCATGGTCAGCCGCATTGCGGATATCCAGATCACGGTCACCCGTACCGAAACGGAAGCCCTGCTGCTTGAACAGACGCTGATCAAGGAGCTGCGCCCGCCCTATAACATCCTGCTGCGCGATGACAAATCCTATCCGTTCATTTTTGTCAGCGACCGCCATGCCTACCCGGCACTCGAATATAAGCGTGTTCGCCAGCGGCGTAACGACGGACGCTATCTGGGCCCCTACCCCAGCAGCGGCGCAGTGCGCGAAAGCCTGGCGCTGATGCAGAAGATTTTTCGTATCCGCAACTGCGAGGACAGTGTCTTTGCCCATCGTTCACGCCCCTGCCTGCAATACCAGATTGAACGCTGCAGCGCACCTTGCGTTGGTTATATCTCCGCAGAGGAATATCGGCGTGATGTTGAGCATGCGGTGATGTGCCTGGAAGGCAAAAGCGAGAACGTCACCCAGGCACTGACAGATTCGATGGAAGCAGCCAGCCAGGCGCTCAACTTTGAAGAAGCGGCCCGCTTCAGGGACCAGATCCAGCAGCTGCGCCAACTTCAGCAGCGCCAGTTTGTGGATAATGAACAGGGCAACGCCGATGTCTTTGCACTCGCCCAGCGCCCGGGCGGGCTTGCGGTATCCATCATCAGCGTGCGCGATGGCCGCATGCTGGGTGCCCGCCATCATAACCCGACCAACGACCTGGATCTTGACCCGGCGACTCTGCTAACCAACGTCGTCAGCCAGTTTTACCTTGGCCAACCGCATGACTTGCCAGCTGAAATCATCACCAGCCTGCCGCTGGAAGACAGCCAGCTACTGGCCGAGGCATTTTCTCAGCAAGCCGGCAAGCGTGTTCGCGTGACGCATCAAGTGCGCGGGCAGCGCGCCCAATGGCAGCAACTGGCAATCACCAATGCAGAGCAGCAGCTGGCCTCTCGTCTTGCCAGCCACCAACAGATGGAAGCGCGCTTCAAGGCGCTCCAGGAGGCGCTTAGGCTTAGCGAGATGCCTCAACGCATGGAATGCTTTGATATCAGCCACAGCCATGGCGAAGCCACCGTGGCCTCCTGCGTGGTGTTTGATCAGAACGGGCCACGCAAGGGCGACTATCGCCATTTCAGGATTGAAGGCGTCGCAGCGGGCGATGACTATGCCGCCATGCAGCAGGCACTGACCCGGCGCTTGAAAAGAGTCAAAAGCGGTGAGGCCATTGCCCCGGATGTGCTGATTGTGGATGGCGGCAAAGGCCAATTAAACATGGCCCGCGCCGTATTGGATGAAATGCAGCTCAACGCCATCACCCTGCTGGGGGTTGCCAAGGGCACGACCCGCAAGGCCGGTCTGGAAAGCCTGTTTCTTGATTCGCCAGAACATCCTCTACCGCTAGACAGCACCTCACCGGCTTTGCACCTGATCCAGCATATCCGCGATGAGTCCCACCGCTTTGCAATCGCCGGGCACCGAGCACAGCGCGACAAGGCCCGGCGCACCTCCACCCTTCAGGAAATCGCTGGCATTGGGCCCAAGCGGCGGCGTGAGCTGCTGCGCTTTTTGGCGGCTTGCAAGGCGTACAGAAAGCCAGCAAGGCCGAACTCGCCCGCGTGCCAGGCATTAGCGCGGCATTGGCAGAGACAATTTATCAATCTTTACACGGATAAAAGCTCCTCGGCATGGATGCCATTGCCTAAGGGGGATAGAATAAACAAAATCAATTTACCGCTTTTACTTGGCAAGGATCGCAGCCCGCGATGAATATACCTAATATCCTGACGCTCATCAGAATAGCCTTTATTCCTTTATTGGTGGTGCTATTCTATCTTCCTTATGCATGGAGCATGCCCACCGCTGCCGTGCTGTTTGGATTAGCCTCAATCACAGATTGGCTCGATGGCTATCTGGCACGCCGCTGGGATCAATCGACTCCCTTTGGCGCCTTTCTTGACCCGGTGGCTGACAAACTGATGGTGGCCATTGCCCTGGCCCTGTTGATCGAACGCTTTGATTCCTGGCTGCTAACCTTGCCTGCGCTGGTTATTATCGCGTGAAATCGTGATTTCAGCGCTGCGCGAGTGGATGGCGGAGATGGGGAACCGGGGCATGGTGGCCGTTTCATGGATTGGCAAGATAAAAACCACTTTGCAGATGGTGTCAATTTTTATCCTGATTGCCTTCCCGCCCGGTCATGCCATTGCCTCAGTGGGTATTATTACCCTGTTTGTGGCAGCCGGGTTGACGCTATGGTCGATGATCCAGTATCTGCAGGCTGCCTGGCCGCATCTGACCCGCTCGATGTGAGCTTTTATCGCTCGGCGTAAAAATTTATGCGTTGACAAACCCTTAACAGCGCGTATAATTCGCATCCGAGTCAAGCGGGAATAGCTCAGTGGTAGAGCATCGCCTTGCCAAGGCGAGGGTCGGGAGTTCGAATCTCCTTTCCCGCTCCAACTCAGAAAAAGAGTATGTAGTTGGTAATGAGAGGGTCGTGAGCTGGAACGCCAGTCCGATCAAATCTCCTTTCCCGCTCCAACTCAGAAAAAGTCTCTCAACAGACTTAAAGGCTGGATGGCAGAGTGGTTATGCAGCGGACTGCAACTCCGTGTACGCCGGTTCGATTCCGACTCCAGCCTCCATATCCCTTGCGGCGATTATCACTATTTCGGTGTTTGACTCCCGCCCAGCCCGGATGGCGAAATTGGTAGACGCAAGAGACTTAAAATCTCTCGGAGGCAACTCCGTGCCGGTTCAAGTCCGGCTCCGGGCACCATAAGTACTTTCCCTCCTCACAATAATCTCGGCACTAACTCTTCAATTTTTTAATCACCCCTCCCTATATTTGAATTCTTTGATGACTGAAACCAACCTCTTGGCCGATTTTTGACGTCTGTGCATCGTCAAACCATCCCTTGCGCGCTATTATGTTTTCTTTGTTTTAAGACGATCTATGCAGACCGATTCAGCAGCGTTTGCAGGAATACCTTAAAAATCATCTGGCGCAACAGGAGCGGCTAATGAGCGTGTCTCATAGCGACGTTTTGATTATCGGTGGCGGTGTCGCCGGCCTTACCCTCGCCTTGACGCTGGCCAGTCGTTACGAGGTAACCTTGATTCGCCCAGCCCAAGATGATCAGGGCGCCAGCCGTTGGGCACAAGGCGGCATTGCTGCAGTACTCTCCCCCGCTGACAACCTGGATGCCCACATTCAGGATACCCTGATAGCAGGCGATGGCCTGTGCGATGAAGACGCCGTGCGTTTTACCGTGGAAAATGGCCCTGCGGCCATACAATGGCTGATTGACAGCGGCGTTCCTTTTACCCCGGATACCTCACCTGATGCTCCGTTCCCTTATCATCTGACGCGGGAAGGTGGCCATAATGCGCGGCGTATCATCCATGCCGATGACGCCACCGGCAAGGCGGTGGTGGAAACTCTCCACCATAACGCCCAGCAGCACCCCAGTATTACCCAGCGCGACAACCTGACCGTGGTTGACCTGTTCGCCAACCAGACTGGGGAATGCAACGGCGCTCTGGCCGTCGATAGCGATGGCCAGAGCCACACCCTGTATGCCCATTACACCGTGCTGGCAACCGGCGGCGCGAGCGGTCTGTTTCAGCACACCACTACCCCCTCACCCAATAGCGGCGAAGGCATGATGATGGCAGCCAATCTGGGCGCCTCCCTGATGAATCTTGAATTCCAACAGTTTCATCCGACCTGCTTATACGACCCAGATGGCCCGGCATTCCTGATCAGTGAAGCGGTCAGAGGCGAAGGTGGAAAACTGCTCAACCAGCAGGGTGAACGCTTTATGCCGAGCATTGATGCCCGCGCCGAACTGGCACCACGCGACGTGGTCGCCAGAGCCATCGACGCACAGATTCAGGCAGGCACCTTGGGCCATGTATGGCTGGATATCAGCCATCTGGGCGAAGAGGCCCTACGCCACCACTTCCCGACCATTCTGGCGCACTGCGCATCACGGGGTATCGATATCACCCAGGCGCCAATTCCTGTAGTTCCGGCCGCCCATTACAGTTGCGGCGGAGTTGCTACCGACCTGAACGGCGCCACTGAGGTCAGTCATCTTTATGCGATTGGGGAAGTTGCCTACACCGGCTTGCACGGTGCCAACCGAATGGCCAGCAACTCACTATTGGAGTGCCTGGTATTTGCCCGCAGTTGCGCCCAGAACTTACTGGCGCGCCCCACCGCCCCACCTGCTCAATCGCTGGGCACAGCACCATTGATGCCCAGCACCACCACAACACCAGACCCAGCTGCCTTGCATGCACTGCGTCAATCAATGCGCGCCAGTATGAGCCAGCATCTGGCAATAGTCCGTCATCAGGAAGGAATGGCAGCGCTTGCCCAGCAGCTTATCGACCTGACGCATCAGCTGCACACCCTCGACCCTGATATGACCCACCCGGATAGTCGGCGGTTGCTGCATAGCCTTAAGCTGGCGCGTATGAGTGTATTGGCTGCCCAACAGCGCCATGAGTCACGCGGGCTACACTACTCACCTGACTGGCCCGAAAAACTGCCCGGCGCACGCCCTTCACGGCTGCGACTTGCCGATTTACCCAGCTTGGCAAGCTGATTTCTGAACGGAACGTTTGAGTGCTATTCTGAGAGAGAGGGCATCCTGCGAGAAAAGCCATAGCGAGCCATAGCGAGCCATAGATAGTGTGCAGCTAGCGGCTGAATAGAAGAGTGGAGATTCAGGAGCGATATAGCAGCAGATACCGGCGCAGTTCACGCTGCGCCTGTGGCGAGGCACTATCAGGCCACAACCAGAGGCTTCTTCCACCCACCTTAAGGCATATCAGGTAAGGCCCAAGGTAGCGGCATGTCAGTACATGAGGGTGACTCAATTCCCCGTTACTCTGCAGCCAACGCCCCTTTAAGACGTTGGCAGCTGGCTCAACCCACAGGGTTTTCGTTTGCCTTTGTTGCTGATGGGCGCTAAATGGCCAAGCACGGCTGAAAAATACGCTTAACAGTATCAACCCTACCAGCCACAACAGTAGCAATAGGCCCCAGCCTGCCAACTGCCAGGCGAGCAGGCTCAGCCCAGCGACATACAGACAGCCATGACAACCGACCTGCCATCTAGAGGGTACGATAGACAGCGTTATCGACGGTTTCAGCATGTTCCACGATCATCTGGACGATTCGGCGCAGGTGCGGAGTTTCGGGCCATTCGCGACGCATCAACCAGCCAAAAAGATCCTGATCCTCTTCTGTGATCAGCTGCTGGAACGCCTCTTGGTCGTCGCTGGCCAGCGTATCGTAACGCTGCTCAAGGAAAGGAATCAGTAGCAGATCCAATTCCCACATCCCCCGACGAGAGTGCCAGTATAGCCGCTTGCGTAGAACCGCCTGTGCAGAAGTGTCGTCGCTCAACGTCAGCCTCACTGAATCAATGAAATGAAGCCTCAGTATACCTGAGCAAACAGGGCAAGGCAGCCATGCCACTTGCCTACCCAGCAAAGAAACAGTTATTTTTGCTAGAAGGTTGTTTTACCTCAATTGTTTTATGCACTATTGCACAGTATGCTGAACTGCCTGTGACTACTTTAATAACGGTACCCATAACGGCACCTGAGACGATGCCGCCAAGGCACTTAAGGCCTAACGAGTTCGCATGGAGCCTACTGATGACTAAATCAGAACTGATTGAACAGATTGCAATGCGACAGCCCGAGCTGTCTGCCAAAGACGTTGAGACCGCCGTTCGGCTGATCCTTGATGATATTACCGACACCCTGGCAGAAGGAGGACGGGTGGAAATTCGCGGTTTCGGCAGTTTTTCACTTCATTATCGCGAACCACGCACCGGGCGAAACCCTAAGACAGGTGATCCGGTGAAGCTGGAAGGTAAATACGTTCCTCACTTCAAACCTGGCAAGGAACTCCGCGAGCAGGTAGATGCCAGCCGCACACTTGGCTACTGAATCACAAAAAATACCACCAAACGCGGTCTCTGCGACCTTATGCGGGATGACGTGAGTCAAAGAGTCATACACAATAGCGTTATTGCATTCGTCATAAATCAGGAAACCTAAACATGCGTTGGATTAAAGGGCTGATTCTAGCCGTCATCTTACTAGTAGTGCTTTTGGTTGGCATTCTATTTGCTGTTAACAACCAGCAGACAATTGGCCTCAACCTGATCTGGTTGGAGCTGCCACCCATATCGCTCTCCGTCTGGCTGCTGGCCACTCTGACTGCTGGCGTCATTCTGGGTATGGTCGCCATGCTGGGTGTCTATGCGCGCCTTAAGGCACATCTGGCACGCGCTCAGCGTCGCAACAAGCAGCAACAGAAAGAACTTGATCGCCTGCGTACCCAGGAGCTAAAGGAACTGGCTTAAATGCTCGATGTCCTGCTGCTGATTGTATTAATGGCAGCGATTGCCATCGGTTACGGCCTGGGGTACCGGCAAGCCAGCAGGCGTGCGTCTTTCAACGCCAGGTCATCGTATCAGACACCCAGGCGGGAATACTTTGTTGGGCTTAATTATCTGCTTAACGAGCAGCCCGATGAAGCTATTCACACCTTTATCCAGGCACTTGAAGTCAACAGTGAAAACGTTGATACCCATATTGCCCTGGGTAAGTTGTTCCGAACTCGGGGAGAGGCCGATAAAGCGGCGCGCATCCATCAGAACCTGCTTGCCCGTCCCGCTTTAAGTCCGCAGCAAAATGAACAAGTACAACTTGAGCTGGCCCGTGACTTTATTGCCCTCGGCGTTCACGACCGCGCCCAACGGTTGCTCCGCGGCATCATTGAAACCCCTCAACAGGATGCCCAGCGCATCAGTGCCAAGCACCTGCTGGTTGACCTTCTTGAGCGCGAGAAGGCTTGGCAAGAGGCGTTGGACATCCTTTTACCGGTGCTCAAACAGCAACCCCGAATGGCGCGCCCTGCTGCCCACTGGCTATGTGAAATTGCTCAACAGGAGATCCAGCAGTCCAGCCGCTCACTAGCCAAACGCCACCTGAAAAAGGCTCTACAGCTAGACTCTGCCTGTGCGCGGGCCTACCTGCTACTGGCAGAGCTGGAGATAGACAATGGCCATCATTACCCTGCTATCGCTCATCTGAGGGCGCTCGCACAACACGCCCCAGCGCATATCCCCAGCATGTTGCCGACCCTTGAGCGTGCCTACTGGCTTGGCAATGACATAGACGACTACAGGCAACATCTATCGTCACTGGTTGAGCAAGCGCCCCTTACCAGTGTGATCATTCGGTTAAGCGAACAGATACGTCAGCAGGACGGTGTCGAAGAGGCGATCAGGATCACCGGAAACTTACTCGCCAGGGCTCCAAGCCTGGGTGGCCTGGATCACCTGATTGATCTTTACATCGAAAGCCAGCAGTTAGAAGGCCGCACACAGCCGGATGAGCGCTTACTACTGCTCAAACACCATACCCGCGCCTTGCTCAACAACCGCACCCGCCACCGCTGCGGTCACTGCGGTTTCAGCTGTGATACCTTGGAATGGCAATGCCCTAGCTGCCGCCGCTGGGGCACCATCGAACCCGTTACCGGCGTAGAAGGCGAATAACCGACAGCCTGGCTTTCTACCCAGTAGACATTCAGGATAATTCCGCCACAATCGCTGCCAGTGCTGCCATGGGGTCTTCAGCTTGGGTAACCGGCCTGCCCACCACCAAGTGCGTGCTGCCTGCCTGCATGGCTGCAGCAGGCGTCATGATACGCTGCTGATCATCCACTGTGGCAAAAGCTGGACGGATACCCGGTGTCACTTTCAGAAAATCATCGCCACAAGATTGCCGGATAGCCGCCGATTCCTGCGCCGAACAGACAACCCCATGCAAACCACTCTGTCTAGCCAGGCGCGCCAAATGCTCCACCTGCTCACCCGGTGACGCTGATACGCCCGTTTCATGCAGTTCCTCAGCGCTCAGGCTAGTCAGCACAGTGACCGCAATCAAATGCGTGCTCAGGCGGTGCGACTGCAAACGCTCAACGGCGGCCTCCATCATCCGGCGTCCACCGCTGGCATGTACATTGACCATCCACACACCCTGCTCGGCCGCCGCCTGAACGGCGCCTGCCAAGGTGTTGGGAATATCGTGAAATTTCAGATCCAGAAATACCTCAAAGCCTCGGCCATGCAAGGCTTCCAACACAGCGGGCCCGCTGCGGGTAAACAGCTCTTTGCCTACCTTGACACGGCACTGAGCCGGGTCGAGCTGATCAGCCATGCACAGGGCCGCATCCAGTGAGGGATAATCCAAGGCAATAATAAGAGGAGAGTTGACTGCCACAGAAGTACTCCATTTACCCGTCAATAAAAGCCAGGAGTATATCAGTCTGATGGTCAGCGTAATCCCTGCATGACAAAAAATTGCGAGATCTCTTACAAGCAAACAAGCCGATGTCTTACAGCAATTATGACAGCTTTAACTAATTTAGAAGAGTGACAAGCCAGAAGGCTCGGCACGCCCCACACCAAAAGATCTAACATCGCAAAGGAGAAAGACGATGAAAATCACCACAAAAGGATGGCTGGCAGCACTTTTGATCACCACGTGCCTGGGCCTGTCTTCGCCCCTGCTGGCACAGCAGGTTGCCCCAATCAATATCAACACCGCCGATGCAGCCTTGCTGGAAGAACTTCCCGGCATCGGGCCTTCCCGCGCTGAAGCCATCATTCAGGAGCGTGAAACCAACGGAGAGTTTACCAGCGCTGACGACCTTACCCGGGTAAGCGGTATCGGCAATGCTACAGTAGAAGGCCTCAAAGACCAGATTGAATTCTGATTCGTAGCTTCAAACACATTCACTCATACTCACGTTTCAGCTACCCGAATATTACCGGGTAGCTGAAGTCGTGAGCAATACTTAGGGCTGAGGCGTCCAGCTCTAAAAGCTATCGCCGGGAACCCGCACCCAGCCTTCCATCAGTATGCGGGCACTACGGCTCATCACCGCCTGATCGATCTGCCAGCGCCCGTCTATCAGGCTGGCTTCAGCACCTACCTGTAAACTGCCGGAAGGATGACCAAAGGTAACGGCATTAAGCTTGCCACCCCCGCTGCCAGGTTCACCAGAGTGCCTTCAATCGCCGCCGCTGCGCCAATCGCCACGGCAGCCGTGCCCATCATGGCATGGTGCAGTTTGCCCATGGAAAGCGCGCGAACCAGAAGGTCGACATCCTCGGCCTTGACCGCCTTGCCACTTGAAGCCGTATAGCTGGCGGGCGGGGCAACAAAGGCCACCTTGGGAGTATGCTGGCGATTGGCTGCCTCGGCGAGATCGCTGATCAGCCCCATCTTGAGTGCCCCATAGGCACGGATGGTCTCGAACTTTTCAAGCGCTACCGGATCACCATTGATGGCTTCCTGCAGCTCAGCGCCGGTATAGCCAATCTCGTCGGCGTTGACAAACACCGTCGGGATTCCAGCATTGATCATGGTCGCCTTAAGTGTGCCAACGCCAGGGACTTCAAGATCATCCACCAGGTTACCAGTCGGGAAGATGGCGCCCTCTCCGTCTGCAGGATCCATAAAGGCTACGGGCACTTCGGCGGCAGGGAAGGTCACCCCATCCAGCTCGAAATCGCCGGTTTCCTGCACTTCGCCGTTAGTGATGGTTACCTTGGCAACAATGGTTTTTTGGATATTCACCTGCCAGATACGTACCTCAAGCACCCCGTTCTCGGGTATCCGCGCAGGATCCACCAAGCCGTTGTTCACCGCAAAAGGCCCCACCGCCGCTGACAGGTTGCCGCAGTTGCCGCTCCAGTCGACAAAGGGTTTATCAATAGACACCTGGCCAAACAGGTAATCCACGTCATGCTCGGCGGATTCACTTTTTGACAGGATCACGGTTTTGCTGGTGCTCGACGTAGCACCGCCCATACCATCAATCTGCTTCTGGTACGGGTCAGGGCTGCCGATCACTCGCAGCAGTAGTTTATCCCGAGCTTCGCCGGGCACCTGCGCGGCTTCAGGCAAGTCGGCCAGGTTAAAAAACACACCTTTACTGGTGCCGCCACGCATATAGGTGGCCGGAATTCTGATTTGTGGCACTGAACTCATGGTCTTGCTCCACAGCTAACATCTCATAAAAAGCCCGGCACACCAGGGTGCCGGGCCTATTCTGATCATCAAAAGATGATACGTCTTTGCAACCCGGTATCGGGCTCAGGCCGTTTCGGTGGATTCGAGGAAATCCTGAGCGAAACGCTGCAGTACGCCACCTGCGGTGTAGATGGTGACTTCTTCAGCGGTATCCAGACGGCAGATGACCGGCACACGTTCAACCTCGCCGCTCGCGCGATGAATAACCAGGGTCAGCTCGGTACCCGGCGACAGCTCGCCTTCAACGTCATAGATTTCAGTACCGTCCAGTGCCAGCGTATGACGCGTCGTGCCCGACTGGAATTGCAGCGGCATCACCCCCATACCAATCAGGTTGGTACGGTGAATACGCTCAAAGCCTTCCGCTACAATCGCTTCAACGCCAGCCAGCGCCACACCCTTGGCAGCCCAGTCACGTGATGACCCCTGGCCATAATCATCACCGGCAATAATGATCAGCGGTTGCTTACGCTCCATGTAGGTTTCAATGGCTTCCCACATCCGCGTCACCTTACCTTCCGGCTCGATACGCGCCAGCGAGCCCTGCTTCACCTCACCGTTTTCATCGCGCACCATTTCATTGAACAGCTTGGGGTTGGCAAGCGTGGCACGCTGAGCAGTCAGGTGATCACCACGGTGGGTGGCGTAGGAGTTAAAATCCTCTTCCGGCAGGCCCATCTTGTGCAGGTATTCGCCTGCAGCGCTGTTCATCATGATGGCGTTGGACGGCGACAGGTGATCGGTGGTGATATTGTCAGGCAGAATCGCCAGCGGGCGCATGTTCTTGAGGTTACGCTCGCCAGACATCTTGCCTTCCCAGTACGGCGGACGACGGATGTAGGTACTCTGCGGACGCCATTCGTACAGCGGCTCAATCTGCGCCTTGGCGCTCTTGTCCAGATCAAACATCGGGATATAGGTCTGGCGGAACTGCTCGGGTTTAACTGCGGTTTTGACGATAGCATCAATTTCCGCGTCGTCAGGCCAGATATCCTTCAGAGTGACCGGGTTGCCCTCGGCATCATGGCCCAGCACATCCTTTTCAATATCAAAACGGATGGTACCGGCAATCGCGTAGGCCACTACCAGCGGCGGCGAAGCAAGAAATGCCTGCTGGGCATGGGGATGAATACGCCCATCAAAATTGCGGTTACCTGACAGAACCGCGGTGGCATAGAGATCACGCTCAATGATTTCCTGCTGGATTTTCGGGTCCAGAGCGCCAGACATGCCGTTACAGGTGGTACAGGCATAAGCCACAACACCAAAACCAAGCTGCTCCAGCTCGTCCATCAGACCTGCATCTTCCAGATACATCTTGACCGTCTTGGAGCCCGGCGCCAGCGAAGACTTGACCCAGGGTTTACGGATCAATCCGAGTTTATTGGCGTTACGTGCAATCAGGCCTGCCGCTACCATGTTGCGCGGATTGGAGGTATTGGTGCAGCTGGTAATGGCGGCAATAATCACAGCGCCATCCGGCATCTTACCTTCCGCCTCTTCAGCACGCGCCGCCTCCAGACCAACGGCAATCCCTCGCTGGGCAAGTTCAGAGGTGGGCAGCTTGGCATGCGGCTTTGAAGGCCCTGCCAGGGTGCGGTAAACCGATGACAGGTCAAACTCCAACACACGCTCGTAAGTGACGCCCTTGAGGTCATCCGCCCACAGGCCCGTCTGCTTGGCATAGGTTTCCACCAGTGCCACCTGATCGTCATCACGCCCGGTTAGCTTGAGATAATCAATGGTCTGACCATCAATGTAGAACATGGCCGCCGTGGCGCCATATTCCGGGGTCATGTTGGAGATGGTGGCACGGTCGCCTACAGTCAGGCTATCAGCGCCTTCACCGAAGAACTCCAGGTAGGCACCGACCACCTTGGATTCACGCAGAAACTCAGTAATTGCCAGCACCATATCGGTACCCGTGACGCCCGGCTGCAGCTTGCCAGTCAGCTTGACGCCGACAATGTCCGGCAGGCGCATCATCGAGGCACGGCCCAACATAACACTTTCCGCTTCAAGGCCACCGACACCCACGGAAATGACCCCAGAGCATCGACCATCGGCGTGTGGCTGTCAGTGCCGACACAGGTATCCGGGAAAGCCACGCCGTTTTGCTTCTGAACCACCGGCGACATTTTCTCCAGATTGATCTGGTGCATGATGCCGTTACCCGGCGGAATCACATCGACGTTTTCGAACGCGGTTTTGGTCCAGTTGATGAAGTGGAAGCGGTCATCGTTGCGACGATCTTCCACCTGACGATTCTTCTCAAAGGCATCCTTTTCAAAACCGGCATGCTCGACCGCCAGAGAGTGGTCAACAATCAGCTGGGTGGGCACCACAGGGTTGACCTTGGCCGGGTCGCCACCCTTTTCTGCAATAGCATCACGCAGACCCGCCAGATCCACAAGCGCCGTCTGGCCAAGAATGTCGTGACACACCACGCGAGCAGGATACCAGGGGAAATCCAGGTCGCTGCGGCGCTCAATCAGCTGCTTGAGCGCATCGGTCAACATGGCTGGGTCGCAGCGGCGCACCAGCTGCTCGGCCAACACGCGGGAGGTGTAAGGAAGCTCGGCATAGGCACCTGGCTGGATATCTTCAACGGCCTGGCGGGTGTCAAAGTAATCCAGGTCAGTACCTGGTAAGGGTTTGCGGTAATCGGTATTCATGGCGGCAACTCACGGCGAGAGATCAAAAGACGGGATCAGAAAAGCGGGGTACCAGCTCCCGACGGCATGACCGCCGGGAGAATGATCAGAACAGACGCTGCTATCAGTCGCGCTGCTCGATCGGCACCCATTCGCTCTTCTCGGGGCCGGTATAATCGGCACTCGGGCGAATAATGCGGTTGTTGGCGCGCTGCTCAAACACGTGAGCGGCCCAGCCAGTCACCCGCGAGCAAACAAAGATCGGTGTGAACAGCTTGGTCGGAATGCCCATGAAGTGATAGGCACTGGCATGGAAGAAGTCAGCGTTACAGAACAGCTTCTTCTCGCGCCACATCACTTCTTCACAGCGCACGGAAACCGGGTACAGTACAGTGTCGCCGACATCCTGGGAAAGCTTCTCGGACCAATGCTTGATGATCTCGTTACGCGGGTCGGAGGTGCGGTAGATGGCATGGCCAAAGCCCATGATCTTTTCCTTGCGCTCCAGCATCCCCATCATTTCGCGCTCGGCTTCTTCCGGCGAGGTCCAGTCCTCGATCATTTCCATGGCCGCTTCATTGGCACCGCCGTGCAGCGGGCCACGCAGAGAGCCAATCGCACCGGTCACGCAGGAATGCAGGTCAGACAGCGTCGACGCACAAACGCGAGCGGTGAAAGTAGAGGCGTTGAATTCGTGCTCGGCGTACAGAATCAAGGACACATTCATCACATCCGCATGCAGCTTGCTGGGCACTTCATCACGCAGCAGATGCAGGAAGTGAGCGCCGACAGAATCATCGTCGGTTTCAGTTTCAATACGCACGCCGTCATGGGAGAAACGGTACCAATAGCAGATGATTGACGGCAGCACAGCGACCAGACGGTCCGTCGCATCCTGCTGCTCGTCAAAGCTCTGTTCGGTTTCCAGGTTACCCAGCATGGAGGTGCCGGTGCGCATCACATCCATTGGATGCGCATCCTTGGGAATCTGCTCCAGTACGGCCTTGAGCGCGTCTGGCAAGCCACGCAGGGTTTTCATCTTGGCGATGTAGGCAGAAAGCTCAGCCTGATTGGGCAATTTGCCTTTCAACAGCAGGTAAGCCACTTCTTCAAAGGTCGCTTTTTCGGCCAACTCTTTGATATCGAACCCTCGATACGTCAGGCCCGAACCGGTTTTACCTACCGTACATAGCGCCGTTTCACCTGCGCTTTGCCCACGAAGACCTGCACCACTGTTCTTTGCATCTGCCATTTTACGTACTCCTGAAAGCGTTATTTCGTCATCACGCCGTTAGGCATGACGCCTTTATAGGGGTCAATCTGCGGCTTAGTTGCCGCCCTGCTCGGCAAACAGCTTATCCAGCTTCTGCTCAAAGTCGTGATAGTTGAGAAAGTCATACAGCTCATCGCGGGTCTGCATGATATCGACTACTTCACGCTGATGGCCGTTATCCAGAATGCTTTGATAAACCTTGAGCGCAGCAGCGTTCATGGCACGGAAAGCTGACAACGGATACAGCACCATACGGCAGCCCACCTCGCCCAGCTCTTGCTGGCTGAACAGCGGCGTGGCGCCAAATTCAGTAATATTGGCCAGAATCGGCGCGTCAACGCGCTCGCAGAAGGCCTGGTAATCTTCCAGGGTGTGTACCGCTTCGGCGAAAATGGCATCAGCACCGGCTTCAATACACGCCTGAGAGCGCTCAATGGCCGCATCCAGACCATCTTTCTGGAAGGCATCAGTACGTGCGATCAGATAGAAATCCGGGTCAATCCGTGCATCGGCAGCAGCCTTGATGCGGTCAACCATTTCTTCCTGGGAGACAATCGCCTTGTTCGGGCGATGGCCACAGCGCTTCTGGGCAACCTGATCTTCAATATGAACTGCCGCAACGCCTGCGCGCTGCATTTCCTTGACGGTACGCTCAATGTTGAATGCACCACCCCAACCGGTATCAATATCCACCAGCAGCGGTAAGTCTGTGGCGCCGCAGATACGATGGGCATCTTCAACCACATCGTTCATCATCGTCATGCCAAGGTCTGGCAGACCGAAGGAAGCGTTGGCAACGCCGCCACCCGAAAGATAGATCGCCTGATGGCCCACACGCTCCGCCATCATGGCGGTGTAAGCGTTGATAGTGCCCAGAATCGGCAGCGGGCGATTGGCTTCCAGCGCGGCACGAAAGCGTGCGCCAGGGGTACGTGGTGAGGAAGCTGATGATGGCATGGAGTGTCTCCTTATAAATCCGGTTGGGTAGCCGGCTGGTTGGCCAGCGTCTATAGCTAACTGATCCGCTAGCCTATTGTTTGTGCTTTTTGTTCAAGTGCTGCCGCATAGCGGTCAGCCACGTTTTCCCGCGAGGCGCTAACGTGACGACGCATCAACAGCTCTGCCAACTCGGCATCTCCTGCTTCAATGGCATCCACGATGCGATGATGCTCGACAAAGGCGCGATGAGGCCGCGAACCGCTGGCGCTGAACTGGGTGCGATACAGCCGCACCAGGTAATAAAGGTCATCGCATAACAGATTCATCAACATCTTGTTATGGCTGCCCAATACAATGCGGTAGTGAAAATCCAGATCCCCTTCACGCTGGTAATAGGCCTCACCGCGTTTAAGGTCATCCTGGCTTTCATGCACGGCCAATACGTTGCGCAGACCGGCAATTTCATCCTTGGTCATGTGCTCGGCGGCCAGGCGCGCTGCCATGCTTTCCAACGCCTCGCGTACATCGAAGAGCTCCAGCAGTTCCTGCATGGATAGCTGCACCACGCGTGCGCCAACATGGGGAACCCGCTCGATCAGGCGATGAGCTTCCAGACGACGCATGGCTTCACGCAGCGGCCCACGGGAAATGCCATAGGTTTTTGAAAGCCCCGGCTCGGTAATCTTGCTGCCTGGCGCAATCTCTCCACGTACAATCGCATCCTGCAACTGATGGAAGACCCGCTCTGCCAGAGTACGTACTTCCGGTGATGCGTCTTCAGCCGTTTCGGCCGATGTAAGTAGTGAACGCGTAGCAAGTGATGTCATGGCTGATTGTCGACAATTATGGTATGAATGAACTTTATCCTCGTCTGATACTGGCGTCAACTAGCCAATATAGCCGATATTATGCATCTTTCGTTGTACTCTTGCCTTTCGTCTACTACTTAGTGTCAACAATCTACCTGAAACCAGCGTTAGCATTGCCTTTGTCAATGCTATTTACTTCATCGGCTGGCAAAACCGCTGGCAGGTGGTGGATAAAACGTGGAAACCGCGTCGACTGGCGACACTGGCTTAACACTCATTGCCCCCTAAACTATGCAGCCATTCACTCGCCTGGTTGATGGTGCATGAACGTAGCGCTGACACTGACGTCTCTTCCTTATGTAATGGACCCTATTGCTGTGTTTGCACGCTTGCGCAAACGGCCTGGGGCTGTCTTGCTCGATAGCGGCCGACCTGACGCCAACGGCCGCTATGACATTATCAGCAGCGACCCGCTGGCAACACTGTCCATTGGCCCTACCGGCGAGGCAGCTTTCAACTCCCGTGCGTTACCCAAGCCACCGGATACGTTGCACAAAGCGCCTTTTGCGCTGCAGGAATGGTTACTGGCGCAGCTTGACATCACGATGCCAGAGAACGATCTGCCGTTTAGCGGCGGCCTGATCGGGTACTGGAGCTATGATCTGGGGCGTTATACCCAGCAGCTCGATAGCCAACGCCCTGCCCCTACGTCGCTGCCACTGGCGCGCCTGGGCCTGTATGACTGGGCACTGGTGATTGACCACCTGAAGCAGGAAGTCACCCTGCTGGCCTCCCAGGCCCGGCGTGCGCAGGTTCTGCAATGGCTGGACGCCGCCGCTGCACCTGATGAGCCTTTTGCCTTGACGACAGCTTTCCGAGCGCAAATGACCCGCGAAGGCTATAGCCAGCGATTTGCTCAGGTGCAGCGTTATATCCGTTCCGGTGATTGCTACCAGATCAACCTGGCCCAGCGCTTTTCCGCACACTATGAAGGGGATGTCTGGGCGGCCTATCTTCGCCTGCGCCGTGCTACCCCTACGCCGTTTTCGGGCTTTATGGCCTGGCAGGACAAGGCGGTATTGTCCCTATCGCCCGAACGTTTCATACAGGCGCACCAGGGCAAGGTCGAAACGCGACCTATCAAAGGTACCCGCCCACGGGGCGCCAGCAGGGAACACGATGAGCAACTTGCTCAGCAGCTGTTGAGCAGCACTAAGGATCGTGCTGAAAATGTCATGATTGTGGATTTGTTGCGCAATGATCTGGGGCGGGTGTGCCAGTTCGGCAGCATCCATGTGCCCCAGCTATGTGAACTGGAAAGCTACCCGAATGTGCATCATCTGGTGAGTGTGGTGAGAGGCCAGCTGGACAAGGCAAACACGCCGCTGGCACTGCTTGAAGCTGCCTCACCGGGCGGGTCGATCACCGGCGCGCCGAAGATTCGCGCCATGCAGATCATCGATGAGCTGGAACCCTGCCAGCGCAGCGTTTACTGCGGCAGCCTGGGCTATATTGATCACACTGGCAGTATGGATACATCGATTGCCATTCGTACCGTGGTGGCTGACGCCGGTCAGCTACACGTGTGGGGCGGCGGCGGCCTGGTGGCAGATTCCCAACCGGATGCCGAGTACGATGAAACCCTCGACAAGATCCGTCACCTGATCAATGCGCTGACCTCAAGGTGAATCAATATTCTGGCAGCGTGACGTCCTTGAACAGTTCCTGATCATTACGCGGGCCCGCGGTTAGTGCCGCGTCGACCCGCTCGCGGGTCAGGTGCGGCGCAAAGCGCTGCAGGAAGTCATACATATAGCCGCGCATAAAGGTGCCGCGCCGAATGCCGATCTTGGTGGTGGAGCTTGCAAACAGATGCCCAGCCTCCAGCGCTACCAAGTCATTGTCATGCTCAGGGTCAACCGCCATATGGGCCACAATCCCCACGCCCATCCCCAGGCGCACATAGGTTTTGATAACGTCGGCATCGGCCGCCGTCAGCACCACATTCGGGGTCAGGCCATGTTCTCTGAAGGCGTCATCCAACTGGGAGCGCCCGGTAAACCCGAAGACATAGGTCACCAGCGAATAATCGGCCAGGGCCTCCAGCGTTAACGGGCCGTCCAATGCTGCCAGCGGGTGATCCTTAGGTACCAGTACGCAGCGGTTCCAACGGTAACAAGGCAGCAGCACCAGATCGGTAAACAGCTCCAGTGATTCCGTGGCAATCGCAAAGTCGGCCTGCCCCTCGCTCACCATCTGGGCAATCTGTTTGGGTGTACCCTGCTGCATATGAAGGGCAACATCCGGATATTTCTGGGTAAACTCGGTGATGATCGGCGGCAGCGCATAGCGCGCCTGGGTGTGAGTCGTCGAGATTGACAGGCTACCCCGGCGCTCATCGCTGTATTCCTGAGCCACATCCTTGATATTTTCAGATAATCGCAAGGCCTGGCCGGCCAGTTCAATAATCGCCTGCCCGGCGGGCGTCACCCGCGTCAGGTGCTTGCCACTGCGTGCGAAAATCTCGACCCCCAATTCGTCTTCAAGCAAGCGGATCTGCTTGGAAATACCCGGCTGAGAGGTGAACAGGCTTTGCGCTGTCGCAGAGACGTTCAGGTTATGCCGATTGACTTCCCAAATGTAACGTAGTTGTTGTAACTTCATTGAACCACCCTGAAACTTAAGCAGAACGTTTATCCCCTTTTTTGACCCACGTAGGCGATAAGCGGATGCTCAGTCTAATAGAATAAAAAACATAATCATAATATCGTTATAGTATAAAAAAATCCATGGCAGACGTGTTTATTTGCCACCAGTGCCGATGACCGCTAACATTTGTCGGCTTGGCGCATTGTAAACGCGCTATCGATTCGCACGACCTATGTTGCATTCACTATAGCAACGACTTACGCAACGCCATTGCAAGAGCAACGCAAACAGGAGAATTCTATGTCCCAGGTTGATGTCACTAACGCCAATTTTGAGCAAGAAGTGATCAACGCCGACCAGCCCGTATTACTGAAGTTCTGGGCCCCCTGGTGTGGCCCTTGCAAAGTAATGGCACCGGTGGTTGACGAAGTTGCCGAGGAACGCGGCGATGGTCTGAAAGTGGTCAGTATCAATGTTGACGACGCGCCTGAAATTGCCGCTGAACAAGGCGTGCGTGGTGTCCCCACCGTCATGCTGTTCAAATCCGGCACCAAGGTTGCTTCACTGGTTGGCGCACAATCCAAATCCCAACTCAACCAGTTTATTGAGCAAAACGCCTGATAGCCATCAGGCCTATCAAAAAGACCGCCGTTTGTGGCGGTCTTTTTTATATCTGCCGCCCGCTATTCATCCCGCTTCATAGGAGGCTTGGTCGCTTCACGCAGTGGCTTTTCAACCGAATCCTCCAGATGCGCACCTGGCCCCAACAAATGCGCCATCCAGCGGGTTTGCGGATGGCTATCCAGGGCAATCTTCAGCGTCATGGTCAACAATACCGATAGCAGCATTCCCGCCGCACCAAATACCCAGCCCCACACCACCAGGGAGAGAAACGCGATCAGCGTCGACAATCCCAAGGCGCGCCCCATCAAGCGTGGCTCCACCAGATTACCCAGCACGAAGTTAATACCCAAATAGCACATTGATAGCAAGAACGCCTGCCACAAACCACTATCCTGAGAAACCAGCAACAGCAACACCGGCGGCACCGCCGCAATGGCCGAGCCAATATTGGGTATAAAATTCAGCGCAAATGCCAAGACCGCCCACAACAGCGGAAATTCAACTCCCACCACCAGACAGGAAATCCACACCAGCACTGCCGTGGCCAGACTGATAATCGTCTTAACCGCCAGATAGCGCTTGAACGTACGGCTGAACTCAGAGAACCGCTTCAGGCTAGGCGCCGGATTTTCCAGCGCCAGCGATACCTTGTCGCGAAAGTGCAGCGTTTCGAACAACATGAACACCACCAGTAGCGACACCACTATGCTCTGCATGAACAGATTGCCGATCTCACCCAGAATCGCCGGCATCCAGGACGTGATGCTCTGATTATCAAACAGGGTATTCAGTTGTTCAGGGTCAATCGCAAGCCCCATGGAAGACAAGGTATTCAGCAGACTCTCATAGGCCGCATAAAGGCGCGTCTCAATATCCGGCAGCGAATCGACAAAGGTGCTGAAACTGTTAACCACCAGCAAGCCCAGCAGCGATGCCAGCCCCAGCAGCACCATCAAGGTCAGCAACACCGCCAAACGCATCGACAACCCCAAGCGGTGAAGCCACTGCACCGGCGATGTACAAACCACCGCAATAAAAAACGCCAGCAACAGCGGCACCAGCAAGCTGGAGCCCGCTTTCATGCCACCAATAATAATCACTAGCGCCGCCAGAGATAGCGTGGCATTGAGCGGCATACTGCTGTAGCTGTCGTTTTGTGACGGTTCTTTAACGGGGTCAAGCATATGACGCGCAAAGCCTCCTTGCAGGGTGATGGATACTGCATGATGACGCCTCGCGCCCCTTTGCACAAACGTCATACGCGTTAGCATGCAGCAAAAACCATATAGCTAATAAAGGAAACTATGCTGGTAGCAAGAACTTTTGCTCTTTAATCGTCTCAAAGGCGAACTTGGTACACGTCAGGGTCAACAGCTACTCAGCGAATCACCTTCGCTATCGTTAAACACTGTCAGGAAGGCTTTTATGAAAACCCTCACCAAAACATTCTCCAGAACACTGTCCAGAACATTTTCATGTGTCCCCTACTGGCTCATGGCCAGTAGCATGACGGCAATGGCACTTGCCCCGACGGCCCAGGCCAGCGAGACCTCACGGCTTAACGTTGACGCCAAGGCGCATATCGAAGTCGTGCCCGACAGGGCCACCCTCAATGCACGGCTATGGGAAGAAACGCCCGCCATCGAGCGGCTGGCAGAGGAAGAAGATGCCGCCTTGAGTGAAGCAAGAGCAAGGCTTGAAACCCGCGCCAGCGAGCTGATCACCACGCTTGAATCACAAGGTATCGAGCGCGATGCCATTTCCGCTGGCTCCTTGAACATCTACCCGCGCCAGATCCACAACCGCAATGAAGACGGCAGCAGTGAAACCCTCAAGCGCACCCGACTTGAGCGCCCCATCGAGGTTCAGCTGGATGATATTGAACAGGTCAGCGCCATTCTGGATGCGCTGATCAGTGCAGGCGTCAATCAGTTGAATGGGGTCGAGTTCGACCTTAAGGACAGAGACGCCGTGACCGACGAAGCGCTGGTCAAGGCGTTGGAAAAGGCCCGCCACAAGGCTGACCTGATGGCCAGTACACTGGGCGCAGAACTGGGTAAGGTACACCGTATTCAGGAAACCCAGTCGCCCATGTACCAGCCGCGCATGATGGCGGTGAGCGCTGAGCTCAACGATGCAGCTGGCAGCAAGGCGCCCCAGGCGGAATACCGCCCCGGCACCATCCGAATTGATGCCGAGGTCAGCGTGGAGTGGCTACTTAAAGATTGACCGAGGCATTACCGCCCATATAGGGCCGCAGTGGCTCAGGAATCGTCACGCTGCCATCTGCCTGCTGGTGATTTTCCAATACTGCCAGCAGGCAACGCCCCACCGCCAGGCCAGAACCGTTCAGGGTATGCACCAGTTGCGGCTTTTTCTCATCAGGATGGCGGAAACGCGCCTGCATACGCCGAGCCTGGAAGTCTTCACAATTGGAAATTGACGAAATCTCCCGGTAGGTCTCCTGGCTAGGCAACCAGACTTCCAGGTCATAAGTCTTGGCAGCCCCAAAGCCCATATCACCGGTACACAGGGTAACTACCCGGTACGGCAGATCCAACGCCTGCAGCAGCGCCTCTGCGTGGCCGCGCATGTCTTCCAGTGCCGCATAGCTCTTGTCCGGCTCAACGATCTGCACCATCTCGACCTTATCAAACTGGTGCTGACGAATCATGCCACGGGTGTCCCGCCCATGAGAGCCCGCTTCAGAGCGGAAGCACGGCGTATGCGCCGTCAGTTTCATCGGCAACGCCGCCTGATCAACAATCTCATCGCGGACGAAATTGGTCAGCGGCACTTCCGAGGTGGGAATCAGGTGATAGTCACGCTCATCATCCAGCCGGAACAGATCTTCCCCAAACTTGGGCAACTGACCGGTGCCCATCAGCGAATCACGGTTGACCATATAAGGCACATAGCATTCTTCATAGCCATGCTTGAGGGTTTGCGTATCCAGCATGAACTGCGCCAACGCCCGATGCAGGCGCGCAATCGGCCCACGCATCACCGCAAAGCGCGCGCCAGTCAGCTTTGATGCCAGGTCGAAATCCAGATACCCCGACTGCTTGCCCAGATCGACATGATCCAGCACCTTGAAGTCAAACTCACGCGGCGTGCCCCAGCGGTGCAGCTCAACGTTATCGTCCTCGCTCTTGCCCTCCGGCACGCTCTCATGGGGCAGGTTGGGAATACCGCTGACCAGGTCATCCCACTGCGCCTGCACCTCGGCCAGTTGCTGTTTGGCGGCATCCAGACGCTCACCAAGGTCACTGACCTCATTCAAAAGCGGCTGGATATCTTCACCATTGGCCTTGGCCTTGCCAATCGCCTTGGAACGGGTATTGCGTTCGCTCTGCAGCTGCTCGGTCTGCGTCTGCAGTTCGCGCCGCCTGGCTTCCATCGCCTGCAGCGCCTGTGTATCCAACATAAAACCACGGCGGGCCAGTTGTTGCGCCACCGTATCAAGGTCACCGCGCAGCAGTTTCGGGTCGAGCATGAGTCATTCCTTCGCCTGAATTCAGTGAACTTCACGGCCAGCGCCGTGATAAAGGTGCCTATTGTAGGCAAAAGCGCAAGGCACGGCTATGGGGTTTGGGTGTAAGCCATGGATGTCAGCGTGTAAGCGTTTTGCTATAGCAAAACGCCGAAATCTGGATGCAAGTAATTTAAGCTCCCCTGATATACACCCGCTAGGCTACATAGTGCTCCATGCATTGCCATATCTTTTCGTCCCAGGGCACGTCGTCAGCGCGATTTTGAATACCACCAGGTGCGCTTAATCAGCGCCAAGGTGATCGGCATAGCTAGCGATCAATACCTGCATCATTAGCTGTGAGCCAGCTTTTTTAGAAGTGTTACCAGACGTTTTCGCGAACTGATCCAGTAAACGCGTCTGGTGCCTGAGCAGATTGAAGAGATGTTTTTCCTCACTCAATAGCCAGGCATATGAACATTTCCAACTTGCTGTCACTAAACACGACCTGGGTCAATAAATGGCTAAACCCAACCGCTAGTATGGATAGCATCATCCATGTATCGAATGAGAGGTAAAGGTCATGTTGGAAAATGTCATGCCTTATGTATACGGCGGTATCATCTTACTCAGCGTTTTGTGTTTTGGCACCGTGATCTGGCTTGGACGGAGTTTGCGCGCAAGCGAGGCGCCAGCGCCTGCTGAAGAGGAAAAAGATTCCCAGGAAGCCAAGGCCAGCTAACCAGTTACCGGTGCTCAGTGGCCATTTTATGGCTTTTTTGCCGATGCTACTGTGTGCAGTCAGGGGTGCCTGCGGTAAAGTGGAAGCATTCGAATGGCTGGAATCTGGCCGTGTTCTTTCACCTCGTTCTGCCTGAGGCAGCCGAGCCGATAACGATGGCGTAGCCCCTACCATGATTGCATCCCTGGATTCTGACCGCGTCGCCTTTGAGTCGCTAAGCAGTGACTATGTGCGCTTCCTTGAAATCCTCAAGGCCAATGGCTTTGAAGGTGAGATTTGCCCGGATTATGCCAGCCGCACCGTGCTAGCCACCGACAACTCCATCTACCAACGCTGGCCCCAGGCGGTGGTGTATCCTAAGCACAGCGAAGACCTCACGCGCATTACCCGAATGGCGGCTCAGGTGCCTAACCGCAATATTGTGCTCACCGCTCGTGGCGGCGGTACTGGTACCAACGGCCAGTCATTGACTGACGGCATCGTGGTTGATGTGTCGCGGCATATGAACCGCATCCTGGAGATTGATGTAGCGAACCGTCGGGTTCGGGTTCAGGCAGGCGTGGTGAAGGATCAGCTTAACGCGGCCCTTAAACCCCACGGGCTGTTTTTCGCACCAGAGCTTTCCACCTCCAACCGCGCCACCATTGGCGGGATGATTTCAACCGACGCCAGCGGCCAAGGCAGCTGTGAATACGGCAAAACCCGCCATCACGTGCTGGAGCTTGATACCGTCCTGATCGGCGGTGAACACCTGCATATAGCCGCCCACTCAGCAGCGCTGAGGAAGACGCTGCCTGCCAGCAGGCAGGCATCATCGGGGATATTCACCGCACCGCCGCCAGGATTATTGACCAGCAGCGAGACCTGATTGAGGCCAAGTTCCCGCCCCTCAATCGCTGCCTGACCGGCTATGATCTGGCCCATCTGCGCACCGAACAGGGCGAGCTGGATATCAACAGCCTGCTGTGCGGCTCAGAAGGCTCGCTGGGCTTTCTGAATGAAGCCGTCCTGAATGTGCTGCCGATTCCTAAGCACTCCACCCTGGTCAACGTGCGCTACGCGGGCTTCATGGATGCCCTGCGCGATGCCAAGGCACTGATGGCCAGCAGCGAGCGGCCGACCTCGATTGAAACCGTCGATGATCAGGTGTTACTGCTGGCCATGGACGATTTTGTGTGGGATAGCGTCGCCACCTTTTTCCCTGAAGGTGATACACCGATCCGCGGCATCAATCTGGTCGAGTTCAATGACGACGACCCTGAGCGCCTGGCCCGCCGGATCAAGGCATTTACGGATCACTTGAGCCAGGATACCAGCGTTCAACGCTTGGGCTACACCCTGGCCCAAGGGCGGGCAGACATCCAGAAAGTCTACGCCATGCGCAAACGCGCCGTGGGCCTGTTAGGCAATGCCAAAGGCGAAAAGCGCCCGATTGCCTTTGTCGAGGATACCGCTGTGCCTCCGGAGCATCTGGCGGATTTTATCGCCGAATTCCGTGCTGCACTGGATGCCCGCGAGCTGCAATATGGCATGTTCGGCCATGTGGATGCCGGGGTGCTTCACGTGCGCCCGGCCATAGATATGAAAGACCCGCAACAGGAACGCCTGATTCGCGAGGTCTCAGATGAAGTCGTCGCCCTGACTCAGAAATATGGGGGCCTGCTGTGGGGCGAGCATGGTAAAGGGGTACGCTCCGAGTTCGGCCCTAAATTCTTTGCTGAACTCTACCCCAGCCTGCAACGGGTCAAGGCAGCGTCCCGGAAAACCAGCTCAACCCGGGCAAGATTGCTTCGCCCCTGCCCGCTTCCGTCAACCCTGATGATGGCGTGATTGCCCGGGACAGCGACCCTGCCCTGCTCAAAGTGGATGGCGTGATTACCCGCGGCCAGCTTGACCGACACATTGATGAGCGCGCCTGGCAGGCCTATGACGCGGCGGTGTATTGCAACGGCAACGGCGCCTGCTACAACTACGATGTGGACGACCCCATGTGCCCATCGTGGAAGGCGACTCGGGATCGCGTGCATTCACCCAAGGGCCGCGCCAGCCTGATGCGCGAATGGCTGCGCTTGCAGCAGGAGGCGGGCATTGACGTAGTGGAAGAGTCACGCAAGAAAAAAGCTGAAGGTGTGTTTGGCTTTATTAAAAGCTTTCCGCTGCGCGCCATGAATACCTTGAGCAGAAAACAGCGCCACGACTACTCCCATCAGGTGTATGACGCCATGGCGAGCTGTCTGGCGTGTAAATCCTGCGCTGGGCAGTGCCCCATCAAGGTTAACGTGCCCCAGTTCCGCTCCCAGTTTCTGGAAGTCTACCACGGCCGTTACCTGCGCCCGCTGCGCGACTATATCGTCGGTGGCACCGAGCATATGCTGCCGACCATGGGCAGAGTGGCCCCGCTTTATAATGCCGTGATCGGCCAGCGCTGGGTGGATACCCTGATGCGTAAGGGCTTGGGGATCAGCGATTCGCCCAAGGTCTCCCGCGCCAGTGTCAAAAAACAGCTGCGCGCCTGGGGGTCGCGGAAGCCACGCCTACCTCGCTGGCCATGCTGACGGAAAAGCAGCGCGCCAATAGCGTGGTTCTGGTTCAGGATGCCTTTACCACCCATTTTGAAGCCACCCTGGTGATGGACATTATCGAACTGCTGACCCGCCTGGAGATACGGGTGTTAGTTATGCCCTTTTCCGCCAACGGCAAACCGCTGCATGTGCAGGGTTTTCTGGGCGCTTTCGAACGCACCGCCCGTCAGCAGGCCAAGCGCTTAGCCACCCTGGCGCGTTTTGAAGTACCACTGGTGGGCATTGATCCGGCCATGACGCTGACCTACCGTCAGGAATACGTTAAAGCCCTTGGCCAGGATGCCGTGCCCCCGTGCTGCTGCTCCAGGAATGGCTGGCCACGCACCTGAACACCCTGGCGCCACAGCGGCTTGAACTGGATGACCCAGGGTTCCGGCTGCTTTCCCATTGCACCGAAAAAACCAATGCCCCCGGCAGCCCCAAGGCCTGGCAGCAGGTGTTTAACGCCTTTGGTTTACAGCTTGAACTGGCCAGCAGCGGCTGCTGTGGCATGTCGGGCACTTACGGCCATGAAACCCGTAACGTGGCAACCTCAAAAACCATCTACGCTCAATCCTGGCAGCCCCAGGTGGAAGCCGAGGAAAATAGCGGCAGACTACTAGCCACCGGCTATTCCTGCCGCAGCCAGGTCAAACGCTTCTCACAGCAGACCTTGCCCCACCCGTTACAGGCACTGCTGACGCAGTTAAGATCGGCTGATCAGAAAAGCGTCGGTTAAAACGTAACAAGCCCCGCCTGAAGCGGGGCTTGTTGCATGAGCACAAAGAAAAAAGCGTTAGAAAAACAGGGTTTTCAGCGCCTGGCCGGGGTCTTCTTCGCGCATAAAGGCTTCGCCGACCAGAAAACCGTTGATCTCATGGTCACGCATCAGCTCAACATCGTCGCGGGTATGAATACCTGATTCGGTAATCACGGTCACGTCTGCGGGGATACGTGTCAGAAGGTCCAGGGTGGTATTCAGGCTGGTATCAAAGGTGTGCAGGTTACGGTTGTTGATACCCACCAGCTTGAGATCCAGCGCCAGCGCCCGTTCCAGCTCGTCACCGTCGTGAACTTCCACCAGCACATCCATTCCCAGCTGCTGGGCCTGCTGGTTGAGATCGCGCATTCTGACATCATCCAGCGCCGACACAATCAGCAGAATACAGTCAGCGCCTATCGCCCGTGCTTCAGAGACCTGATAGCCGTGGGTGATAAAGTCCTTACGGATGACCGGCAGGCTGCAGGCATCCCGAGCGGCAATCAAGTAGTCTTCATGCCCCTGAAAATAGTCTGCATCGGTCAGCACAGACAAGCAGGCGGCACCGCCTTCGGCATAGCGCCTGGCAATCTCGGCAGGCTCAAAGTGCTCACGAATCACGCCCTTGGACGGTGAGGCTTTTTGATCTCCGCGATCACGGCCGGGTCGCCACTGGCGATCCGCTGGTTCAAGGCCTGAATGAACCCACGCGGGGCACTCTGATGCTTGGCCAGCGCCAGAAGGTCAGTTTCAGACACCGCCTCGCGGCGCTCGGCGACTTCCTGATCCTTGCGGGCCAGAATACGGGTAAGAATGGTGGGCGTTGCCTGATCAGTCATAGGGTCTCTCTTACTGTTTGAAGACGCTGGTGAAATGCGCCAGCTCTCGCAGTTTTTCCAATGGCAGGCCGGAAGCCTGAGCGTCTTGAGCGACCATCACGCCTTCCTTCAGGGTATCCGCCACACCGGCGCAGTAAAGCGCCGCACCGGCATTCAGCGCCACCATATCCGCCGCAGCCCCTTCGCCTGCCAGAGATGCTTTTACCAACTGAAGGCTTTCCGCCGCACTGTTAGCCTTCAGGGAAGCCAGGCTCTGGCGCTCGATGCCCAGGGTTTCAGGCTCAATGGTGTAATGATGGATGGCACCGTCCTTCAGCTCTGCCACCAGAGTAGGCGCGGCCAGGGAGATTTCATCCAGCCCATCTTCGGAATGTACTACCATGACATGGCGGCTACCCAGCTGTTGCAACACCTCAGCCATCAGCGGCACCAGCTCAGGCGAGTAAACCCCCAACACCTGATTCGGCGCACCGGCCGGGTTGGTCAGCGGCCCGAGAATATTGAACAGGGTACGTACCCCCATCTCGCGGCGCGGGCCAATGGCATGGCGCATGGCCGGGTGATGATTGGGGGCAAACATGAAGCCTACGCCAACCTGCTCGATACAGCGGCTGACCTGCTCCGGGTTGAGATCCAGGTAAATACCGGCAATATCAAAAAGATCCGCACTGCCTGATGAAGACGACACACTGCGGTTACCGTGTTTGGCCACATGCGCCCCGGCACCGGCGGCAACAAAGCTTGCCGCCGTGGAGACATTGAAAAGATTGGCACCGTCGCCCCCGGTGCCAACAATATCAACCACATTGCCGGTATCCAGAGTCACCCGCTTCATCAGCTCGCGCATCACCTCGGCCGCTGCGCTGATTTCAACCGCGCTCTCGCCTTTCATTGCCAGCCCCACCAGCAAGCCGCCAATCTGGGCATCGGTCGCCTCACCGGTCATGATCTGACGCATCAAGGCGTGCATCTGGTCAAAGGTCAGATTTTCGCGCTGCATCACAGCGTTAATGGCATCTCGCATGAGCATGAATTTGTGAGCCTCCAGGCTGAGATAATGAGCGTTTTCAGCTACGTTTGAGGAAATTGGCCAACAGCTGGTGGCCCTGACGGGTCAGGATCGATTCCGGGTGGAACTGTACGCCTTCTATATCCAGTTCACGATGGCGCAGACCCATGATCAGATCCGGCGTCACATCATCGGCGCCTGTCCAGGCGGTAATCTCCAGGCACTCGGGAAGGCTGTCCTTATCCACTACCAGGGAGTGATAGCGGGTGACTTCCAGCGGGTTTTCAAGCCCGGCAAACACGCCTTGCGCATCATGCTGGATGGCCGACGTCTTGCCATGCATTACCTGAGGCGCGCGCACCACCTTACCACCATACACCTGACCGATGGCCTGATGCCCAAGGCATACCCCTAAAATAGGGAGCTTACCGGCAAAATGGCGGATCAGATCCATCGAAAGACCCGCCTCATTTGGCGTGCAGGGACCGGGGAAATCACGATATGGCTGGGCGCCAGGGCATCAATCTGAGCCAGGCTGATTTCATCATTACGATGTGTCAGCACCTCAGCGCCCAATTCACCCAGATACTGGACAATATTGAAGGTAAAACTGTCGTAGTTATCCAGCATCAGAACTTTTTGTACCATAAGCCTTTGAAACTCCTATATCCAACTTTGAAAAGGCTCATGTATTACCCAGGTTTTTACCCAGATTGGTCATCGTGCCTTTCACTGATGAAAGCCATTGTAACGCCAGGTATGGATCGGTGCTATGCCAAGGTCTGTCAGACTTCATTCATGCCAAAAACAAAAAACCCACGTCCTTTAAAGGAAGTGGGCTAATGATGTAAAACGCCTCTCGAGGACAGCGTATGGCTCATTGCTGCACATAAGTATCTTTTCTTGATATCGAAAATGATCAGCTTCCAGCAAGGTAATCTCGTTAGAAGCATTCAGCTCATCAGACGAGCCATCGCTTTAATAGAGTCTTGCCGCAGCGATTCGATTTCTGATGGCGTCAATTGATAAGGCTTTGCGGTAATGTCCCGCTTCACCTTGTGTGAGCGAGTCGATGCCAAAACCAAATTCTTGTTTGAGGAATTCATCTAACGGTACCCCATGTTTATTCCACAGATCGTGTCGCATTTTTTCACTGAGCGCAAGTTGCCCTGATTCATTAAATCCTGTCAATGTCGTCGCACCAATAACCTGGCCTCCATGTGCCTCGATATGCCCTCTCAGCCCGGCTAAAGTACCGCCCATGGTCATGGTATCGTCAACAATCAAGTACTCCTGTCCTACATCCACCTCACCATCAAAAGCCGCGTGATTCGCCAAACGGTGGTCAGCGCTAGCGTTAGTATGGTAAGCCCTGACCGTCTGCACAATTGTTGGGTTAACCTGCAAGCCAAAATACTTGGCAATGCGCGCCGCATAGGCAGCAGGTATCCTGTTGGCTCCCGTGGCTTCTTCTGCAATCACGGGCACTATAACAGGCTGTCGAATCCCCATGATGATACCGACCTTGCCCAGGCAATCATCTGTGACAAGGTCATCCACCAACCTTTTAGCGGCGTCAATATCGCCTGACTTAGCAGCCATATAATCCGGATGTTTTTCAGCAGAACCCAAAGGAGTGGCAAAGGGAACTCGAGGGAAATCATCCTTCCAGGGCGTCCTGAAAAACGTCAGGAAATTGGTCGGTGGAGGCATGCCTTCACTTGTCGCCTATAGTATGAAAGTGAGTGTCAATAAATCACCGCTCTCATTTGCACAAACCATGCCTGCATAGCTGCACTTTGCCAAGTTTAAGACTAGCGCTCGTCCAGTCCACCTTCCGCCATGGCCACCGCTCTGAACAGGGCACGGCCCTTATTGAGGGTTTCCTGCCATTCAAGTTCTGGCACGGAGTCGGCGACGATACCAGCGCCGGCCTGAACGTGTACCTGACCATCCTTGATCACGGCAGTACGAATCGCAATGGCGGTGTCCATATTGCCATGCCAGGACAGATAGCCCACCGCACCGGAATAGATACCGCGCTTGACCGGTTCGACTTCGTCAATGATTTCCAGTGCGCGAATCTTCGGCGCCCCGGATACCGTGCCTGCTGGGAAGGTGGCGCGCAGCGCATCCATGGCGGTCAGTGACGGCATCAGCTGGCCGGTGACATTGGAGACGATATGCATGACGTGAGAGTAGCGCTCCACCACCATCTGGTCGGTCACCTCGACACTGCCCGTCTGGCTGATGCGGCCCACATCGTTACGCCCCAAGTCAATCAGCATCAGGTGTTCGGCAAGCTCCTTGGGGTCTGCCAGCAGTTCAGCTTCCAACGCCTTGTCTTCTTCCTCGTTCTTGCCGCGCTTACGGGTGCCTGCAATCGGGCGTACCGTAACCTCACCTTCTTCGGTGCGGGTCAGGATTTCCGGCGATGAGCCGACCACCTGATGATCGTCCAGATTGAGGTAAAACATGTAAGGAGATGGATTCAGGCTGCGCAGCGCACGGTACAGATCCAGCGGCGGCGCCTGATAAGGCGTCGACATGCGCTGAGAGGGCACGCACTGCATGATGTCCCCGGCCAGCACGTATTCCTTGATTTTTTTCCACGGCCGCCTTGAAGCCTTCTTCGGTAAAACCGGATTCAAAGTCGCTTTCTTCAACGGCAGAGCGACCGCTTTTTTGCTTTCAGGCCGGGTGTAGGCCTCGCGAAGACGCTGTTCGAGATGCTTAAGATGCTGCTCAGCCTTGGACAACGCCTCAGGTTCAGACGGGTCGGCATGGGTCAGCAGCGTCAAGCGCCCGGAGAGATTGTCAAACACCACCAGGTCGTTGCACACCATCAGCAGAATATCCGGCACCCCCAGGGGGTCGGGCTTCTCGACTCCACGCAGGCGGGGCTCAATATAGCGGATGGTGTCGTAGCCGAAATACCCTACCAGGCCACCGTCAAAACGCGGCCGGTTATCCAGTTTGGGCACCTTGAAACGCTGCTGGAACTGCTCGATCCAGTCCAAGGGGTCAGCTACTTCCGTCACCCCTTCAGACTCACCCTCGCGGATATGGCGCACGGTAAAACCGCGTACTTCAATGCGTTCCTGGCAAGGCAGGCCGATAATCGAATAGCGCCCCCACTTTTCTCCGCCCTGAACGGATTCCAGCAGGAAAGTCCAAGGCGTATTGGCCAGCTTCAGATAGGTAGAAAGCGGCGTATCCAGATCCGCCAGCACATCACGGGAAACAGGAATACGGTTATAGCCCGCCTGGGCCAGCTCGGCAAAGGTGTCTGGCGTCATCATCTGGCAATCCTTGTCGCACAGGGCGTTTCAGCGATTAAATCAAAAAGAGAATCAAGCAGCACATCAGGGGCACTCAGGGCAATCGGCTCACCGTGGTTATAGCCGTCTGGCAGCGCAAAGGTGGTAAAACCTGCCGCCTTGCCTGCCCCGACATCGTGGCGGGAATCTCCCACCATGGCGCAATCAGCCGGGCTGACGCCGTATGTTTCAGCCGCATGCAACAGTGGCAACGGGTGAGGTTTCTTGTGCGCCAGGGAATCGCCCCCAAGTACAGATCAAAATACTCTAACATGGCGAAGTGCTGCAAAATCGGCACGATAAAGCGTTCGGGTTTGTTGGTGATCAACACCTGGCGTAAACCCGCCGCACGCACAGCCCTAAGTACATCCAGGGTGCCTGGGTAGAGGCGGGTCAATTGATCAGGTGCTTCACTGTAGTAGGCCAGAAACGACTCATAAGTACGCGCATTGAGCGTCGTATCCGCCGCCTTACCCAGCGCCCAGCGCAGTGCGCGCTCGATCAGCACCGGCGCGCCGTTGCCTACCCAATCGCGCACATGCGCTTCTTGCGGCTGGGCAAGCCCTTCGTCTGCCAGTGCTTTCTGAACCGCGACGGCCAAATCCGGCACCGAATCAATCAGAGTACCATCAAGGTCAAAGGCGACCAGTTGCTTGTCTTTCAGCTGTGCGTGCACTGGCGCCTCCGTTATTGCCCTGCTTCAGCCAGTTTGGCGCGCATCTGGCTGATCACGCTGTCATAGCCGTTCGGATCATCGGCCTGATGGGCACTGAAAATAGCCGAACCCGCCACGAAAGTATTGGCACCCGCCGCCGCGACCTCAGCAATATTATCAACCTTGACGCCGCCATCCACTTCAAGGCGGATATCACGGCCAGAAGCATCAATTCTGGCCCGCGCTTCACGCAGCTTATCAAGCGTCGCGGGGATAAACGCCTGACCGCCAAAGCCGGGGTTAACGCTCATCAGCAGCACCATATCGATCTTGTCCATCACGTAATCAAGATAGGACAAGGGAGTTGCCGGATTGAAAACCAGCCCGGCCTTACAGCCGCCATCGCGGATCAACTGCAGCGAGCGGTCGATATGCAGGGAGGCTTCGGGATGAAAGGTAATCATATCGGCCCCGGCATCAATGAAGCTACTGATCATCTGATCCACTGGCGTCACCATCAAGTGAACATCAATCGGTGCAGTAACGCCGTGCTTGCGCAGCGCCTCGCAGACCATAGGGCCAATGGTCAGGTTAGGCACATAGTGGTTATCCATCACATCGAAGTGTACCCAGTCAGCGCCGGAGGCCAGCACCTTATCCACTTCTTCACCCAGACAGGCAAAGTTGGCGGAGAGAATAGAGGGCGCAATCAGAAAATCCCGTGGAGTGGTCATGAGCTATCCAGATCATAGATGAAAAATTCATGCCTATGATACCAGACCTTAAAATCATGCGTTTGCAGCAAGCTAACGCATCAGGATAAAAATTGCCCACATTTGTATTCTAAAAAAGAATATAAAAATGACTGTGATTCCATAAATGCAGGTTTAAGTTTCTTTGCCTTTCCCTTAACCCGTTAGGCTTACCGGCCTTCAAGGAGTTACAAGATGGCATTTCCTGTTCTGCCTACCATCAACAACACCCGTCTGGGCGCCAGCCTGTTGGCACTGACGCTGGCAGCCAGCGTCTCTACCAATACGCCGGTCACCTGAGCCGCTATAATGACGATTCACGCTTTTACCTTCAGACAATAAAACCGGAGTCTTGCATGGGTCGTCGTCAACTTGTTCCACTTTTCTGCGTACTATTAGTCGGTGTCTGGCTCGCGGGCTGCGCCAGCCCTCATTATCTGACACTCTCACCAACGCGCACGGCTGAGGTGCCACCGCTTGGCAACGGGCAGCCTGTGAGCGTGTATGCTCAGGATGCCCGTGACTCTGATGTGATTGGCCATCGCAGCGGCCAGGACATGTCGACCTCTGTGATTACCGTGGATAGCCACCAGTTGGTGCCGAAACTTCAGGAGGAAGCCGAGCGCGCGGTGGCGGATATGGGCTTTACACCCACACAGGAAAGGGCTGACGGCAGGCCGATATTGACGCTGGAGCTTGCCAGCCTGAGCTATACCCACGGTGACAGCAGCCAGCTGGGCCTGAATGAAGCCAATATTGAAGGGGTATTGCGCGCCATTGTGCAACACCAGGGGGCGACCTATACGGGTACTTATACGTCCCGTCGCGTTCAGAGCTACGCAGTCAAACCAGGCCAGACGCCAATACCCGTATGCTTAACGAGCTTCTCAGTGATGCACTAAACCGCGCTTTCAGCGACCGCCAGCTGGGCGAGTTACTGGCCCGCTAGCAATTGTTGCAACGCCACCACGGCTTTCTCCGCCGCTGAGCCTGTCAGGCCAGCGGCCCGCGGCGGCGCAACCCCCAGACGCTTTCCACTCGCCCCTGGGCATCTCTGGCACCGCTTCCAAGCTCGGTGAGCACAAAATTGGGGGTAAACAGCGTTTCGATTTCGGCTTTGTGAACGCTATAAGGCGGGCCTTTATCCCCCTCATCATGATGAAGACTGACCAGTAAGCCCTGTGCACCGGCTGGCACCAGCTGAGCCAGATGAAACGCATAGCGCTGGCGCGTTGCTGGCGGCAGGGCAATCAGCGACGCTCTATCATAAAACGCGCCTATCTCATCGACCTGACGGATATGCAGGTGAAAAAATCGCCTTGCCACAGTTCCACCATGCCTTGCCGCGCAATCGCAAACCGCCCTGACGATAACGTGATACCCCCGCCTGTGAGCGGTTGCCCTGCTGCTCATCAAGAAACTGCTCAATGGCTTCAGGCGCCAGCTCAACGCCCAGCACAGGATAGCCGGCGTCAGCGAGCCAATGCATATCCAGACTTTTGCCGCAAAGCGGCACCAACACCTTGATGCCAGCGGGAATATCGAGGCTTGGCCAGAAGTGCGCAAGTGCCGGATGGGTGTCGTTGCGGTGGAAACCGATGCGCCCTTCACGCCAGCGTTGCAGCCATTGTTCACGCATCAGTTTGCCTCCTTACTGAAACCAGCGATCACGTTTCTTGCGCCGACGCGGCAGGTGCGGCACGATCAAGCCCACTATCAGGCCTGCCCCCGCGACACCGCCGCCATACATAAAGTAGCGTAATAGCAGATCTTCTTCCTGAGTATCCAGACGCGCCTGGAGTTCACGCACCTGCTGGAGTTGCTGGCTGGCTTCTTCTTCAAGGGCAGCGTTGCGGTTTTCAAGCTCGCTGATACGTTTTTCACGAACATCCAGCGTTTCGGTCATGCTAGCCACCCGCTGCTCCCACTGCTCGTTAATACCTGCCAGTTCGGTTGACAGCGCCTGAACCCGACCTTCAAGCGCAGGCAGCTGCTCCCGGGCACTGGGAGTACCCTGAAGTTCATCACTCAGGACCCAGACAGCATTGCCGTCGCTGTTACGTACGCGAGTGTAATCACCGCTGGTTTCCAGTACCTCGACCTGTTCACCGGCGGTCAGAGTACCGATAATCCGGTAGCCATCGGTTGGGCCACTGCGCACATAGGTGCTCAGTTCATCGCTCACCCAGGCTTCGTTAGACTGCGCCAGCGCAGTACCACTGGTCAGCCCAAGCAGTAACATCGTCATGGCTGCACGGGCACGGCGTTGAGTGAATTGCTTCATTTTTCGTCCTAAAAATGTTCATCCTAAGGGTGGTCATCGCGAAGTCGCTCAGCTATCCCGCGAAGGCAGTGGGAAAGGACGCGGAAATTCAGCCACCCGCGCCTCACTTTTAACCGCTTTCAGCGGCCCACCCCTTTCCACTTCATCAATGCGCATAATCGCATTCAGGGGCAGATAACTGCGTTTCACACCTTCCAGAGTGCGCTCAAGCTTTTCACTGGTGGGATCCACGACAACCCGGTTGGGGTCGCCAAACACAAACTCTTCCACTTCAATGAACCCCCACAGCTCACTTTGGAAGATTTCACGCACATAGAGTTCCCATACTTCACCGTGCTGGTGAACGACGACGCGATAAATCGGCTTAGCCGCCATTTTGACCCTTTCCTCTTGGCATTTGAACCTCTGGGCATTGTTACCCGTAAAAACCCGCAAGCCTACCACAGCTGGGGTATTTTGCCTGCAAAGCGTTGATGCAGAGTTCAAACAGCCATGGCCGGTGCGTGTTTAGGCCTGTATGGTAGAAAAGTAACCATCGCTTTACGGTTCATCATTCAGCGCCCACCTTAAACTCAGGAGCTATCATTATGCAGAAGGATCCCAATAAAGGTTATATCGCTTTACTTGGCTGGAGCCTCAATGCTATTGAAGCTGCGGAAACGTTTGATCGACGTTATATCGTGGTTGCCCCCGACTGGGCAGAAGATTACTGCCAGAAACATGATATCCCCCATGTTCCATGGAACTTTGAGCGACTTAATGATCGCTCCATGGAAATTGCCGAGACCCTGAAGGAAAAAGGGGTCGATGTTGCCATCCCACTGTTCGAGGAAACCGTCGAATGGGCCGGTGCCATCAATTCGGTACTGCTCGATAATCCGCGTCTTTATGGCCAGTCGCTGCTGCTGCGCGACAAGGCACTGATGAAGCGTCGCGCTCAGCTGGGCGGTATCCGGGTAGGTATTTTTGAAGAAGCCCATGATAAGGAAGACGTTGTGCGCTTTTTGAAGCGCGTTAACCAGACGCTGCTCAAGCTGGATGGCGACCCGAACGACCCCATTCACCTGAAGGCGTTCGACAAGGCGGGCTGTCTGGGTCACCGAGTGATTCGCACCCCGGATGAAGTGGATACCATTCCTGAGGAAGAATTTCCGGTATTGATGGAATCCCACCTTGATGGCTGGGAATTTGCTGTCGAGGCCTGGATTCACAACGGCAAGATTGCCTTTCTGAATATATCCGAATACGTCACCCTGGGGTACTCGGTCTTCGTACCCGGCTCGCCAGAAATCGAAAAGTATCGCCCGCAGATCACTGCCCAGATCGAGAAACTGATCAAGACCTTCGATATCGAATTCGGTCTGATCCACCCCGAGTACTTTGTTACCAGCGATGGCGAAATGTACTTTGGCGAAGTCGCCTATCGTCCGCCCGGTTTCAAGGTATTTGAGCTTTTGGAGCGGGTGTATGGTTTTAACGCCTATCAGGCATCCATGCTGGTGTTCGACCCCCACACGACGCCCGAGGAAGTCGCCAGCTTCTTCCCGAAAGAAGTGGTTGACGCCGATGGTTACGCGGGTTGCTTTGGGGTGTATCCACGCCGCCGCGTGGTCAGCCGTCTGGAAATCCCCGAAGAAGTTGAAGATCACCCCTACTTTGAATCTCACGAATTGACGCCACCGATGGAAGAAACCGTGACCAAGCGTACTGCCTTCGGCACCCACTGGGGGCTGATTTACTTCAAGGGCGATGATGCTCACACAATTCGCGATTTGCTAAAACACCAAGAAGACCTCGACTTCTATGTATAATCCTACCCAAAGGTTGGGATAAGGAGTCACCGTGACGACGGAAAACGATACATCTTCCCCGAAGATGACAAGCTGAACCTGTTAGTCAAAAAGCTGTTGGATGCCGTGCGCCTGCTGGATCAGGCGCCGGTTTTTTCCAAGCCAGCTAAACTGCCACGAGTATTCGATACTGCGCGGCGTGTTCTGCTTCAGCCCGGTGGCTGTGCAGCACTTGAATCTCACGCCGCCACCCTGGAAAACGCTGGTGTGTTCGAAGGTTCAGACTGGGCAACCCCCAATTTCTGGTGCCCTCCCTGACGACCTATGCGCTGCAAAGCGCCGATGCCAATAGGGTGGTCATTGAGGCGCTTAGCGAACTGCGCCTGTTGGCGGTGGCCAAAGGCAGCTATGTTCACCCTGCGGTATCCGCTGAGCATTCCCACCATTACCTGACCCAGGTCATGGCCATTAACCTGTGGCAGCTGTTCTCCGCTCCGTCAGAGGCCGAGCGCGAAACTCAGGGGCGTTTAGCACTGATTTCGCGCCAGCTGTTTCAACACCTGGCTGAACGCATCGGCTACGAGCATATTATTGATCAGCTGATCGACGAGATCTGGCGGATTCTCAAGCAGCGGCCCATCCAGGTTGATTCAATCAAGCAGATGATCACCCAGATTGCTCTGTGTCAGGCCAACCCGGAGATTGACCTGGGTAGCAGCGGCCAGGGCGCTGCGCGGCTGGTCAGCTCGCTTTATGGCCCGACCCAGGCCTGTCAGGAAGACCCCGGCGTTGATATTTATCGCCAGCGGCTGGAAGTCATGGACAACGCCGCCCTGCAGGCAGAAGCCACCGGCTTTGCCCGCGCCATGCACGACACCGGCTTGGTCTCGCCCTATCACCCGGTGCTTATCCGCCATCTACTTGATGTCAGCGACTATCTGGTCGCTGAGGCACTGGGGCTTTCCTCCACCGGGCGCGACTGCCTGCTGTGCTACCGAGAACTGGTTCACGCCCTGATACGCGGCGGCGTGTATCCCGCCACCTGCCAATCAGTCTACGGCCTGGCGCTGATGCTTGAGCGCGGCATTCTCTATCAGTCTCCTGTTGCCCCTGCGTTGTGGCGCCAACTTGGCCTTTCGCTTTCCGAGTGGTCAGAATCGCGGCTTAATATCGCCTATGGCACCAATGCATCTCCCAAGGCGCGCTTGCTGGAAGGGGTGCTGTGCATGCTTGGCCTGCCGCTTGGAGTTGGTCAAGGCAATAACCCGACCTGCCAGTCAGCGCGAGCGCTTTCCATGTGGGCCTATAACGACCCGGATTACATGTTGCAGATGGTCGCTTGGGCCGCTCGGGATGATGAAATCGTCATGCATTTTGAAGGCCAGCCGATTTCGTCATTACAGAGCCAGAGCGGCGTGGCAACCGAGCTTCCCATGGATCTGGACGCGGTCTCATTAATTGTTGTACCGCATCTGGACCGCATTTATGCCGAAATGGGCCGCCGCTGCATAGGCCGTGAAGGTGACCCGCACCGCTGGGTCAACCCGGAATTTCATGGTTGGTGGGCGGGTCGCGGGTTTCGTATCAACGTCGATGTGGCCAGCGGCCAGCTGATGGATGTGGATGACTTCCTGCGCCACTTCTACGCCAGCTATCACCCCTATTACAATGGCAATCAGCCGCTTATCCACCCTCAGCCTGCAGGTATTGCGGTAACCGACAGCGCTGCGCGGTTTATCGGCTGGCATGCGATTACCATACTGCGGGCCTCTCTTGGCCCCAATGATCAGATGCGCATCTACTTCTACAACCCCAATAACGATAGCGGACAGAACTGGGGCGATGGGGTCGTGGTCAGCACCTCTGGCCACGGTGAGCGTTTCGGTGAAGCTTCACTGCCTTTTGAGCAATTTGCCTCGCGCCTGTATATTTACCACTTCGACCCTTTGGAGCGCGGCGAGCTTGCCAACGTCACCGACGCAGAGCTGGAAACAGTAAAGGGCCACCTGGCTCGCAGCTGGGGTGCTGACCGTCTTCCCCCAACAGATTTACAGGCGGAGGAAGGTATAGCGCCGCCTGAGCCGCCTCAAACCTGACGCTTTTATGCCACGACTCGACCAACTGCTGGTCAGCCTTGGGCTGGCCGCTTCACGTACCCGCGCTCAGCGGCTGATTCGCCATGGGCGCGTCAGCCGTGCGGATACGCAACAGACCCTGACCAAGGCCAGCGAAAAACTGGCTGAAAACACCCCGCTTGCCGTCGCAGATGACCCGGAAGAGCGCTATGTTTCCCGCGCAGGGCTGAAGCTTGAAGCCTTGTTGCTGGCCAGAAACAAACGCTTTGATGGTCAGACAGTACTGGATGTAGGTCAGTCCACTGGCGGATTTACTGACTGCGCCCTGCGCTTTGGGGCAAAGACTGTGATTGGTATTGAGGTTGGCCACGGGCAACTGGCTGACGCGCTACGCCAACACCCTCAGGTCATCTGCCTGGAAGGTATCAATGCCCGGCGCATGAGTCAGCAACCAGAGTTATTGGCCGCCTTGGGTGAGGCACCGCTGGATGCGGTAGTGATGGATGTCTCCTTTATTTCGCAAACCCTGATCGTGCCCGAGATAGCCGCCCTGCTGCCGGAAGGTGGTGAGCTTTATTCACTGGTCAAGCCACAGTTTGAGCTCAGCCCCCAGGCACTGGACAAGCGCGGCGTGGTGACTGATTCGAGGTATTTTGCTCAGGTTGAAGACAAGCTGCGTCACACCTGCCAGGTAAATCAGCTGACGATTCTTGACTGGCAGGAGAGCCCGATTACCGGCGGCGACGGTAATCGGGAGTTTCTGCTCCATGCCCGCTTGGATCATTCCGCCTGACGGCGAGCATCCGCCGCAATGGACTGCACTTGCACCGGCGTTGAGCGGTCACTGTGCAGCCAGACATCCATCTGCTCGAAGGCGACCCGTATTCCGGCGTTGCGGAAAAGCTCATCCACCCGGCAGTTGATCTCATCTGACGCGTACAGACGATCCATGATGTCATTGACGAAGATGCGCAGTTCGAAGTTGAAATTATGCGGCCCGTAATGGACGCAGAACACCTGCGGCTCCGGGTCGCTAAGCACCCGAGTATTTTCCGCCGCCGCCTGATGCAACAGTCGATGCACCATGGCGAGGTCTGAACCGTGAGCCACGCCATAAGTCAGCACGACCCGGGTGACGTTATCCGACAGGGACCAGTTAATCAGCTGATCGGTTACAAAGGTCTTGTTGGGGATGATGATTTCCTTGCGATCAAAATCAGTCACCGTGGTGGCACGAATACGGATACGGTTAACGGTGCCATGCAGGTTACCCAGGGTGATAGTGTCACCAATCCGGATGGGCCGCTCGAACAGGATGATCAGGCCAGAAATGAAGTTGGCAAAAATCTCCTGCAGCCCGAAGCCCAGGCCTACACTCAAGGCCGCCACCAGCCATTGCAGCTTGTCCCAGGATACGCCCAGCGCGGCAAGCGACATCACCACGCCCACCCCAACTATGGTGTAGGACAGCAGCGAGCTGATCGCATAGGCGCTGCCCTGTTTGAGGGCCAGCCGCGACAGCACCATTACCTCTAAAAGCCCCGGCAGATTACGCGCCATGATGGTGGTCACGGCAATAATAAACAGCGCCGTAAAGAAGTCGGAAATTGACAGCACATCTTCCACTAGCGCCTCATCGGAAAGATTCACCAGCGCTACCTGATCGAGATAATTGAGAACCCCGAGCAGATCCGACCAGACGCCATAAATCAGCGCGCTGAAGGCAATCAGCAAAATCAGCTTGGAAAGGCGCAGCGATTGGTTGCTGATCTGCTCCATATCCAAAGGGGGCTCTTCCACTAATTCGTTGCTGCCTTCAGCATCTTCCTGCAACTGGGCGTGACGCTTGGCCAGGGCACGCTGATAGGCCAAGTGCCGCGCTGCCACCGCCAGGCTACGCACCACAGTGGCCTCGACCACTACCCACATACCGAGAATATATAGCGTGACCACAAAGCGCTGAATCAGCTTGAGCGCGGTATATTCGTACCCCCAAGCCACTAGCCCCATCATCACCAGCGGCACCGCTGCCATGCTTAGCCCCAGAGTCAGCCGGAACAGCCTTATCCCGAAAAATGGCAGGTGAGCAATCACCAGTTTGACCAGTAATACGCTCATAGCCACCAAACCCACAGTGAGCAGAGCAAACGCAAAGGGCCGCATCGCAAGCGGTGTCTGAATCTCTTCTGCCATGGCGGCAATTGCCACCACCGGCACCATGGCAATACCCAAGCCACCCAGTAACGAACGCAACCGGCGTGAATACCCGGTTGGCCATTTGAAGTGTTGTTCGGCAACGCCGTGCACCACCAGAATCCTGCGCCCCCAGGCCACCACCGCCCAGAGCAGCGCGACCTGCATCAGCACCGGCGCATTGAGCAATAACCCAGCGCCTGCCAGCAGCGTCGCCAGCGGCAGTGCCAGCAGCGCATTCAACAATACCGCCTTGGGCGTATGTAGCTGGGTATCGCTTTTCAACCGCCCTATCTGAGCATGCAGAAGGCCAAGCTGATGCTTGATTTTCCGTCGCAGGAGCAGCAAAACGCCAGCCAGTAGTATGACGGGAGTGCCTTTAAACACCGACCAGGAATCCAGCGATAAGCGGTTACTCACCACGCTGCGCCATTCGCCGTTATACCACTCATCATGCAAGGCCGTAGGAAGGCTACGTAACCAGTTCAAATCCAGCGGACGGCTGTTGGCTACCCAAAAAAGCTGCTCTTCAATGGTGGCGCGCAGATCCTGAGTGATACTGACCAGCTGCTGGTGATTAAGCTGCAGCTCAATTGCCGCGCTTAGCAGGGTGCCGTAAGCCTGTTCCAGGCGTTCAACCAATTCACGGCGAGCCTGATAAAGGCGCGTTAACGCCTCAAGAAGCTCTGGGGCTTGTTCAAGCCCGGCTTCCATCAATCGCTGGGATGCCAGCCGATCGCCATGGCGCAGCTCATCGCGTTGGCGAATCAGTTCAAACTGCTTGAGCCGCAAGTCGGCAATTTCATCCTGCAATTCCCGGCGGTCACTCACTGTCAACAGGGATTGACGCTGTTCACGGAGGATGCGTGAAAGCAGCTGACTGCCGCGAATGGCTTCAATCTGCTCGTTAAGGCTACGCTGCAACTGGCGGGTGTAGTCCAGCTGACGCTGGGTATCAATGTTTTCACGCACCACGCTATTGGCACGATCAGTGGTACGCAGCAGTTCCTGGCTTAAGGTCTGGTTCGCCTCCTGAGCGCGGGTTACCAATGGATGCTCCGCGCCAATCAGTGAATTATCACGTGCGGCATCAGCAATCGCCTGTTCGGATTGCGAGCGGCGCTTGTGATCAATCACGCTCTGCAGGGTTTCAAGGGCTTTTTCCTGGCGGGCAATCTGCAGGGCAACCAGCTCACGCCGCTGTTGGGCAATTTCGCGCAAACGGCTGTTGGTACTCAGCTCACGCTGATGGAATGTCACCTCCCTTTCGGCCAACACTCTTTCCAGGCGCAGCTGGATCAGCTGTGCATCACTGTTGGTACTGCGCTCCTTCTCACTCAAGAGGGCATCGCGCGCATCATGCTCACGGCGCAGCCGCTCGATCCGCTGCAAGGCGGTGGCAATCGACTGCTGGGCACGCTCCGGGAGCGTCTGTGCGGATAACAGTTGAGCGCTGATCTCTGCCTGTTGATTCTGCAGCTGCTGCAGCTGTGTCACTGCCTGCGCTTGCTGCGCATCCAGTTCCTCAAGCGACTGGTTATTGAGCCGTGCCAAGGGGACAGGTTCACCTTCTGCGGCTATTTCCGCTAACTGGCGTTCCAGACTGATAAGCTCATCAGGCGCACGCTCAACACGCTCCTCCAGCAGGCGCTGGCGCTCATCCAGAGCAAGCAAGCGATCATAGGCCCCTAACGCCGCCTCCAGCGCTTGCTGTTCGCGCAGCTGGGCTGCGTTGGGCTCGCTTTGCATGTCTTCCAGCGTTGCCAGCCGGGCGTCCAGTTCATCGCGCTCTGGAACACCCTCAATTTCAAGCGCCATGGCGCTCATGGACACCCCGGCCACTAGCCAGCATAAAAGCAGACAGATCAACCCGCTTACACATCTCGACACCGGCGTTTCCTCTTCAAGCAGCGACAGGGTGAGCCTGGCTAGCAACGACGCACCCTGTGCATCCCGTGAACGGGGTGGCAGTATTTTTAACTGCCAGGTTATCTTATCGACTATCGACGCATTGTCCGTTGCGTCATCGCTAAGCGCAATCACCAAAGTCAAGGATGACTCAAGGATGACGGGTTGAAGACTTAGGCAGGCAGAAGATGACAAAAAGCGCTAACATGGATTTTTTGTTCAGTGAGTGATTACCATGTTCATTCGACACCGATGGTTATTGTGCCTGCTCCCCATCACCTTAGTAGGTGTTTTACTTCCCGGTGTGCAAACCTTTGCACAACCCACTAACCGGGCTGAAATTGAGGCACGGATCAACGCCTTGAACAACGAGCTGGAAGTCCTCCAGCAGGAACTTGAAAGCTGGCCAGACACCTCCGCCTCAAACGTTGGAGACGACAATGCCTTTGAGGATAATATATTTGAAGGTTCTGCCATTTTGCAGCCCCCTTGCCACCCCAGGCAATCGCCATTGAAGATCTGAATGAACGGCGCGACCTGGAGCAGGCTTCCAACCGCAATCCTTTCGCAATCACTACCCACCGTACCAACTATCTTCTGCCGGTAAGCTACAACAGTGAACCTAACCGTGAAAGTTTTGCACAAATCGACCCGGACGATGAACCAAACAACACAGAGCTTAAATTTCAACTAAGTGTCAAGGTCGGCCTTGCCACCGGGCTATTTGCCCACTATGGGGATCTTTACTTTGGCTACTCACAGCGAAGCTGGTGGCAGGCCTACAATACGGAAGCCTCATCACCCTTTCGCGAAACCAATTACGAACCGGAACTGTTTGTCGACTTCGATAGTGCCTGGGAAGTGCTCGGATGGGTGAATACCCGCAACCGAGTTTCTCTTAACCACGAATCCAACGGGCGCTCGGGCGAACTGTCACGTAGCTGGAACAGACTCTATGCCGAAAGTACCTTCCAGCGTGGCGATTGGGCGTTTGTCGTTGCCCCCACTGGCGCGTGCCTGAAACAAAAGATGAGGACGACAATCCGGATATACAGCGTTATATGGGCTATGGCGACCTACGCCTGGCCAAACGCCTGAACAACGACCACGAAGTGATCGCCCAATGGCGGGGAAACCCGAATGCGGGAAATCATGGCACCCAGATTGATTATAGCTGGCCGGTGTTCAACAGCCTGCGCGCCCATGTCCAGTATTATTACGGGTACGGTGAAAGCCTGATTGATTACGACCACCGGGTACACCGTTTAAGCCTTGGCTTCAGTCTGAACCCACTGTTCACCCCCAGCGGGCTGAACCGATAAGCGCCTAGGTTGTCACATTGCCTGAAGATGCTATCCTGAAGTTATCAGTTAAAGCTATCTTCATTAAACTAAAGGAATATTTTTATGAGCCAGCATTCATCCAAGTACGCTGATCAGTCTGAACAGCTTAAAGCTGACTTGCGCCATCTTACCGACACCGTTGAAGAGCTGGTTAATGCCACCTCTGAAGATGCCAGCTCGGAAATGCGTGACCTGCGTAGCCGCGCCGAACGTAGCCTGAAAGATACCCGGGCGCGCCTTGAAGCACGTGGCGAGCAACTCTATACCGGCACCCGCGACGTACTGACCGACCAAGCCGACAGCTGCGACCGCTATGTACGTGAAAACCCCTGGGCCAGCATTGGCATTGGCGCCGCAGCTGGTTTGTTGGTAGGTCTAATGCTCGGACGTAAGTAAATGTCTTCAGGGCCAGCCCAACGCACCCTGGATGCCGCCAGACGCCTGTTAAAAACACTTTTCGCCAATGGCGAGACGCGTTTGCGTCTGGCGGTGCTGGAACTTGAAGAAGAACGTGCGCGCTTGCTCGGCTTGATGCTACTAGTAGGGGCAAGCCTGGTGCTTCTGCTTCTCGGTGTTGCAACGCTTACCGCACTGGTGGTGATTATTTTCTGGGATAGCTACCGGATTGCGGCCATTGCTATTAGCTCAGGCGTGCTGATTGCAACAAGCCTGCTGCTTTCCCTGATTGCGATGCGCAAAGCAAGACGGCATACGCTGTTCAAGGAAACCTTGAAACAATTCGCCACCGACCGTGCCCTGCTGGAGCTTGAACAGGATGCCAACGCCGAACACAAGCGCTGAAAAAACACCGAATAAGCAACTGTCACGGCGCGAACGCAAGCAGGCACTGCTGCAGACTCTTGAACAGCAGCGTATCGACATGATGGTGGACAGCTTGCGCCTTAATAGAGCTGCTGCACCCATTGATGCGACCTGGCAACAGCTGATTCGCTTCAAAAAGCCGCTCTACCTGCTCGGCGGACTTATTGCCTGGAAGCTGGCACGCAAACCCGGCCGACTAATGCAGCTGGGTAAAAAAGCCATTTCAGGCTATGTCGTTGCCAAAAGAGTACGCCAACTGACACGCTGACCGCCAACTTAACACGCCTGCCCACAGGCAACACCGCTCGCCCACGCCCACTGGAAGTTGTATCCCCCAGTTCTCCGGTAACGTCCAGCACTTCGCCAATAAAGCGCAGCTGCGGCAGCCCTTTGACGCTGAAATCCCGTGATGAAATATACTCGGTGGATACACCGCCCAACGTCACCTCAGCGGTTCGCCAACCTTCGGTCGCGGTAGGCTTGAGCTGCCAATCGTTAAGCCGTTGTGCCCACTCATCCAGCTGGGCATTGCTGTATTGGGCCAGCGGCGTTTCGTTAGCATCATCGCCATACCATTCAGTTAACGCCTGGGCCACACGCTTGGGGAAACGCTCCCCCAGCCAGGTCTGCAATTTGCGTCTGGGTGTCTGTTCACGGGCTGAGCGCAAGCTGGTGGCGACATCTTCATCAGGCAACAGATTAATGCGTAGCGCTTCGCCGGACTCCCAAAGCGACGAAATCTGCAGCATGGCTGGCCCCGAAATACCGCGATGGGTAAACAGCATCGGCTCCTTGAAATAACCGCCGCCGCATTCCACGGCCACCTCCAGGCTGACACCCGAAAGCGCTGCACAACGGGTTTTCCAGGGCTCACCCAAAGTAAAGGGCACCAGCGCTGGCCGGGTGGGAAGCACTTCCAGGCCGAACTGACGGGCAATGTCATAACCAAACCCCGTCGCGCCCATGGTCGGAATCGATAAACCTCCTGTAGCCACCACCACCACACCGGCTTCGATACGCCCCAGTGAGGTATCCAGGCAGATGCCCTCCCCTTGAGGCTCCAAGCGATGTATCTGAGTTTTAAGCTGGATATCCACGCCCGCCCATTGCGCTTCGGTTAACAGCAGCTGAACGATATCCTTGGCAGAGGAGGCACAAAACAGCTGCCCTGGTGCTTTTTCAACGTAGTCAACGCCATGGCGTTCCACCAGTTCGACAAAATGTTCCGGCCGGTAACGCTTTAGGGCGGAAATACTGAAATAAGGATTTTGCGAATAGAAATGCTGTGGTGTGGTGGCCAGGTTGGTAAAGTTACAGCGCCCGCCACCGGACATGAGGATTTTCTTGCCCGCTTTATTGGCATGATCCAGCAGTGCCACGCGCCGACCGGCATAACCTGCCTGAGCAGCGCACATCAAACCTGCCGCACCGGCACCGATAACGACAACATCGTAGGTCATGGCAACATGGCCCATGGTCAGCCTTCCCATTGGTTAAAGGGTAAAAAGCAGATTCGATAGCCAGCTCAACAGCTGACAGATATTTGGCGGCTAGCCTACCAGTTGGCTTGGAATCTCACCAGCGTCAGACTGCTCAATAACCGCACGACACCCTGACCTGATGCATAGGATAGGGGAAGTCGACGAGGCGGCTGAAATGTACATCAATCCATAAATGGTATAACTTATGTACAATATATTCTTTTTTTGATGTGCACATCACCTCAAGTGATCACTCAAGCACAACGAAAGCGCTTTATTATCAATATTTAACTTTATTACCCAGAGTGCCATGATGATTATGACGTGTTTTCCATTTCAGCCCAGATGGCGGCTTATCGATAAATCGCCTTCACTGGTATCGCGAATCAGGGTGCTATGCATTTCTTTGCTTGCCCTGACAGTCATGAGTATCCAGGCCACCTGGGCGCAGCAGCCACCGCCGCCGGTTATTGCCGCCAGGGTCGCCGTAATTGACTGGACAGATCCAATCAAGGCGCTCGGCACCTTGGAAGCCGATGAAAGCATTACCCTGTCAGCGACAGTGACCGATACCGTTACGCAGATCAATTTCAGCGATGGCGAGCTGGTAGAAGCCGGTCAGCTGCTTATCCAGCTGAACGATACCGAAGAACAGGCCCAGCTCAGAGCGGCCAGAGCCCTGCAGGATGAGCGTCGCAATGCCCTTAATCGCGTCACCCAGCTGCAGGAGCGTAACCTGTCTGCCCGTGCCGATGTGGAAGACAATCAGGCACGTCTGCGCCAGGCGTCCGCTGAAGCAGATGCCCTGGAAGCGCGCTTGACCAACTACCGGCTGACTGCCCCCTTTGACGGGCGCGTCGGGTTCAGGGACATCAGCCTGGGGGCCCTGGTCACGCCCGGCATGTCACTGGTCACCCTGGATAAGCTGGATATCATGCAGCTCGATTTCAACCTCCCTGAGGTCTACCTGGGTCAGCTGGAAGCCGGTTTGTCGCTGACCGCCACCAGCGCCGCTTACCCTGATAACGAATTTAAAGGTGAAGTGGCCACCATCGGCACCCGGGTTGACCCGGTCTCGCGTAGCGTAACGGTGCGCGCCGAAGTGGATAACCCTTCGCTGCATTTACGCCCCGGTATGCTGATGCAGGTCACCCTGGCCCCTACTAGCCGGGAAGCCCTGGTGATTCCTGAATCTGCCATTGTCCCGGAGGGCCAGAACCACTTTGTCTGGCAGCTGGATGAAGCCGATAGCAACCGGGTCAGCTGGCAGGAAGTCGAGATCGGCTCGCGACGCGAAGGCGAAGTCGAGATCATCAGCGGGCTGGACGGCGGTGATCTGGTCGTCGCCCACGGCACAGAGCGGGTGCGTGAAGGTCAGCAGCCTGAGCTTCTGGGCATCATGGATGACAGCACCAGCATTGCCGAACTGCTGCGCCGTGAGGAGTCGCGCTGATGGTTATCTCTGACCTTTCTGTCCAGCGGCCGGTACTGGCCACCGTACTGGCGGCACTGATTGTCGCTTTCGGCCTGCTTGCCCTCGAGCGCCTGCCGCTGCAGGAATATCCGTCCATTGATCCACCGGTGGTGGGCATTGATACCCGCTACCCCGGCGCCTCGGCCAGTATTGTCGAGACGCGCATCACTCAACTGCTGGAAGATCGTATCTCGGGAGTGGAAGGCATTGAGGTCATTTCCTCAAGCAGTGAGGACGGCCGCTCAAGCATCAACGTTGAATTCAGCCTTGATATGGATATCGATGCCGCCGCCAATGATATCCGCGACCGGATTTCCGGCTCACTGGATAACCTCCCTGAAGAAGCCGACCCACCGGAAGTTCAGAAAGCTGATTCAAGCTCTGATGTGGTGCTGTGGATGAGTCTATCGGGCGAGAACTACAGCATGGCGGAGCTGACCGATTACGCTGACCGCTATCTGGTGGACAGCCTTTCGGTTCTCCCCGGCGTATCTCAAGTACGTATTGGTGGCGGGCGAGAATACGCCATGCGGGTCTGGCTGGATGCTGATGCCCTGTCGGCTCGCGAGCTCACCGTGGGCGATGTGGAACAGGTTCTGCGGGAGGAAAACGTAGAGCTACCCGGTGGTGCAGTGGAATCTCAGGAGCGCCAGTTTATTGTCCGCCTGCCACGTAACTTCAGCACCCCGGAAGACTTTCGTTCTCTGGTACTGGCAGAAAGCGATAGCGGCTACCTGATTCGCCTGGATGATGTGGCGCGGGTGGAAATAGGCTCTGTAGAGGAAAGGACCATTTTTCGCGGTAACGGCACACCGCTGGTCGGGCTTGGGCTGATGAAGCAGTCAACCGCCAATGTGCTGGAAATTTCCCAGGGTGCCCAGGCTGAGATGGAACGCCTTCAGGCCACCCTGCCGGATGATATGTCACTTAGCCTGAACTTTGATGCATCGGTGTTTGTATCCGGTGCCATCAAGGAGGTAATGATCACCCTATTTGTGTCCATGGGCCTGGTGGTGATCGTGATCTTTGCCTTTCTGGGTAACATCCGTACCACTTTTATCCCGGCGATCACGGTTCCCATTGCCTTGATTGGCACCTTTGCCGCCCTGGCAGTCATGGGGTTCACGATCAATCTGCTAACCCTACTCGCACTGGTATTAGCCATCGGCCTGATCGTTGATGATGCGATTGTAGTACTGGAAAATATCCATCGACGCATGCAGGAATACGGTGAGACCCCTCTAGTCGCTGCCTTTCGTGGTTCGCGCCAGATTGCCTTTGCGGTTGTGGCGACGACTCTGGTACTGATTGCCGTCTTTGTACCTTTAAGCTTCCTGCAGGGGGACATTGGCCGCCTGTTCTCGGAATTCGCCCTCACCCTGGCCGCCGCCGTGGCGCTATCCAGCGTGCTGGCGCTGACCCTGACGCCGATGATGGCGTCGAAAATCCTCAGCGCCGATATGCACGAAAGCCCTATTGCCAGAGCCATTCACGCGACTCTGGATGCAGCACGCCGCACCTATCGGCGTATGTTGACAGGCGTATTAACCCTGCGCTGGCTGGTGGTCGTGGCTTTTTTGCGCTGGTGGGCGCCATGCTATGGCTCAACGAACAGCTGCCCAATGAATATACCCCTCAGGAGGATCGTGGTAACTTTTTTGTCATCGTTAATGGTCCACCTGGCGCGACCTATTCCTATATGCTCGATTACATGGATGAAATCGAAGCGCGCATGCTACCCATGTTGGACGATGGCGAGGTCGAGCGGGTGCTGGTGCGGGCACCCCGCGGCTGGGGCAATATTGAAAATTTCAATGGCGGTTTCGTCATCGTCAACCTCGCCGATTGGGATGAGCGGCGTAGCGCCTGGCCCATCATGCAGGAGGTCCGTGAGTTGCTGAGTGACTTACCCGGCATCAGAGCTTTCCCGGTAATGCGACAGGGCTTTGGCGGCAGAACGGAAAAGCCGGTCCAGTTTGTACTCGGCGGGGGTACCTATGAGCAGCTTGCCGAGTGGCGCGACACCCTGATTGCGCATATTGAAGACGACAACCCAAAACTGACCAGAATTGACAGCGATTTCGAGGAAAGTCAGCCTCAGCTCAGGGTAGATATCGACTATACACGGGCAGCTGCGCTGGGCGTCACTATCACCGAAATTGGTCGCACCCTAGAAACTCTGCTCGGCGGGCGCAGCGTTACCCGCTATGTAGATGACGGCCAGGAATATGATGTGATTCTTGAAGCTGAAAGTGGTGCCAATCCAAGTCCTCGTTCGCTGGAAAATATCCGGGTACGCTCGGCGCGTTCAGGCGAGCTGATTCCGCTTGCCAGCCTGGTTACCCTGACCGACTTTGCCGGCCCCAGTAACCTCAACCGCTTCAATCGCTTGCGTGCCGTCACCATAGAAGCTGATCTGGTGGATGGCTACCCGCTGGGTGAAGCGCTGGAATACCTTAATAATGCCGTCAGCGAGGTACTGCCTGCCGAGGCTCAGACAGATGTCAAAGGGGCTTCCCGGGATTATCAGGAAGCCAGTGGCGCGACAACCTTCCTGCTGGCCCTGGGCGTACTGGTGGTCTTCCTAGTACTCGCCGGGCAGTTTGAAAGCTTCGTCCACCCTTTCGTGATCATGCTGACAGTTCCACTGGCGATTAGCGGGGCGCTGTTTGCCCTATACCTCACCGGGCAGTCGCTGAACATCTATAGCCAGGTGGGGTTGGTCATGTTGATTGGTCTTGCGGCCAAGAACGGCATCCTGATTGTGGAATTCACCAATCAGTTGCGCGACCAGGGCTTTGAATTCAGAGACGCGCTGATTGACGCTTCCACCACGCGCCTGCGGCCGATACTGATGACTGCCATCACCACCATGGCGGGCGCCATACCGCTGATTATTTCTACCGGCCCAGGGGCTGAATCGCGCCTGGTGATCGGTACTGTCATTATGGCGGGGGTTGGCGCGGCGACACTATTTACTCTCTTTGTGGTGCCGGTTGCCTATGACCTGCTGGCACGCCGCACCAGTTCACCCAAGGCCATCAGCCATCAGCTGGAGCGCGAACTGGCCAGCTCCCAGGAAGGGAACCACTAACATGCCATAAGCAAAACACCGCCCCACTTTTCAGTGGGGCGGTGTTTTCAGAGGGGCGTAACAAGGTTCAGTCAGACTAGCAGTCGCCGAGGCGCTCACCTTCGATGCGCGTTTTCATGGTCATGGCGCCCATGGGCGATTCAGCCACGATATCCACGTCGCCCTCGATCTGTTCGCCCATAAAGCGCATTTCACCCTCGATGGTGGCTTCTCCACCATCAGCGCGGCAAATCATACTGTAGGTCAAACCGTCGGCGTTCATGGTCTGATCAAGCAGCTCGCAATCTTGCTCTTCTTCAATAAACCCAAAATCAGCGCTATCAAGTTCTTCCTGGCTGATGCATTGGCGCTCGGTATTGGTCTGGTCAGGAATATCAACGTCTGCGATCACTTCAGCAGTCACGCTGACAAACTCCCATTCACCTGGCGTCACATTAGGCGATTCCGCCTGGGCCGCCAAAGGGAGCGTCAAAGCCGCTGCGGCCAAAAAGATACGAAAAGACATGTTATCCTCACTGTGTTAAATGATGTTAGTAAGTCATCGTAACCGATTCGGCGTCAAGATGCGCCCCCGCCATCATCGTTGGCTATACTTCTATCCAAGCCTGTCCCAACTATCCAAGGAGGCCTTATGGTCGATGATGCGCTAATCTCGTATGAGATTGACTGCCCTTACTGCGCCACACCCATGACACTTTTGATTGATGCCTCTCAAGGTAGCCACACCACCTGGGAAGATTGCCAGCGATGCTGCGCTCCCATCCAGCTGGAGGTAACCGTATCCCCGGTTTCCGGCGAACTTGAACAGATACGCTACGGGCGCGATGACGACGTGCTTTAATCGCACGGAGTTATTGGCTTTCAGCTTCCTGCAGCGCCAGACGACGTTTTTTCTCCTTGCGATGCATCAACCACCAGGCAATCAGGGTCGCCACCGATACTGCCAGGATAATTAAGGTAGCCAGGGCGTTAATTTTCGGGGATACCCCCATGCGTACCGATGAAAACACCACCATGGGCAGCGTATTGGCACCCGGGCCGGACACGAAGCTTGCAATCACCAGGTCATCCAGCGACAGGGTAAACGCCAGCAGCCAGCCTGCCGCCAGGGCAGGTGAGATGACCGGCAGAGTAACGGTAAAGAAGGTTTTCAGCGGCGGCGAGCCCAGATCCATCGCCGCCTCTTCAATCGAACGGTCAATTTCACGCAGACGGGCTGCGACTACCACCGCCACATAGGCGCTACAGAAGGTAGTGTGAGCGATCCAAATGGTGGCCATCCCGCGATCCGTCGGCCAACCAATCAGCTGGGCCATCTGCACAAACAGCAGCAACAGCGAAAGCCCGGTAATCACTTCCGGCATCACCAGAGGCGCCGTGACCATACTGGAAAGCGCTGTTTTGCCGCGAAACTTGCCAAAGCGCGTCATTACAAAGGCTGCGACTGTTCCCAGACATACCGCCATGCTGGCCGCCAGGAAAGCAATCCGCAGGCTCGTCCACACTGCCGAGAGAATCTGCCTGTCAGCAAACAGCTCGCCATACCACTTGGGCGAAAACCCGGCCCAGACGGTCACCAGTTGGGATTCATTGAATGAATACACCACCAGCACCCCCATGGGCAGGTACAGAAAAAGCAACCCCAACACCAGCATGACGGTCGTAAAGTCCGGGCGTCTATATAGCAGCCTCATTTTTCCAACTCCCGCGACTGGTAGCGATGAAACATGACAATCGGAATCAGCAGCAGCAACAGCATCACCATCGCCAGGGCGGAGGCAACAGGCCAATCACGGTTGAGGAAGAACTCTTCCCACAGCACCTTGCCGATCATTAGCGTATCCGGGCCGCCCAACAGCTCAGGAATCACAAACTCCCCTACCGCAGGAATGAATACCAGCATGGAGCCGGCAATAATGCCGCCAGTTGAAAGCGGCAGCGTAATCTTGATGAAGGTGTTAAATTTACGCGACCCTAGGTCAGAAGCGGCTTCCAGTAACGCATTGTCCAGCCGGGCAAGGTGGGCATAGAGCGGCAACACCATAAACGGCAGATAGGCGTAAACGATGCCGATAATCACCGCCAGCTGGGTATTCATCATTTGCAGCGGGGTTTCAATCACGCCCAACCACAGCAAGGTGTTATTGATCAGGCCTGAGTTACTCAAGATCCCCATCCAGGCATACACACGGATCAGAAAAGACGTCCAGGACGGCAGCATGACCAGCAGCAGCAGAATCAGCTGCCAGCGCGCGGAAGCACGTGCCATGGCGTAGGCCATGGGGTAACCCAGCAACAGACACGCCAGGGTGGCCACAAAGGCTGTCTTGATCGAGCCCCAGTAGGCCGCGATATAAAGTGAGTCACTGAGCAGAAAAAGATAATTGCCCAGATTGAGGAAAACCTGCAGCGTCTGATCAGCATATTCGACCAGCGGGCCATAAGGAGGAATACTGATCGCCGCTTCGGATAGGCTGATTTTCAACACCAGCGCGAAGGGCATCAGAAAAAACAGCGTCAGCCACACAAGCGGCAGCGCAATGACCGCACGACGCCCCAGTTTTAACCGCTTGAGCCAGGTTTTGATTGGCTGCATGCCGTTGCTCCTCCCTAGCGGTTCAACACAATCGGGCTGTGGTCTTCCCAATAGACGTAGACAGCGTCTTCCCAGGTAGGACGGTCACCGCGACGCTTGGTATTGGCCATGCTGACCTTGATCAGCTGGCCCAGATGAGTGCGGATGTAATACAGCGAAAAACCGCCCAGGTAGGCAATGTCTTCTACCACGCCCTGCTCCCAGTTGTAGTCACCTTCGGGCTTATCGCGGGTCAGCCAGATCTTTTCCGGTCGCAGCGCTGCCCACACCCGCAGGTTGTCTGCCTGGGTGGTAATCCCATGATCTATAAACACGGGCCGCTCAAGCACGGGTGAATCAATCCGGCAATGGTCAGCCGCATCCATGGCAATCTCACCTTCGAACATATTTACCGTGCCGACAAACTCAGCAACCATACGGCTTGCTGGGCTTTCGTAGATATCCACCGGCGATCCCACCTGTTCAATCCAGCCATCGCTCATAATCGCCACGCGATCCGCCATGGTCATGGCTTCTTCCTGATCGTGGGTAACCATGATGCAGGTCACCCCGACCTGCTCAATGATTTCCACCACTTCCAGCTGCATTTCAGTGCGCAGCTTTTATCCAGCGCCCCCATGGGTTCATCCAGCAGCAACAGCTTGGGGCGCTTGGCTAACGAACGCGCCAGCGCCACCCGCTGGCGCTGGCCGCCGGAAAGCTGGTGGGGTTTGCGCTTGGCAAAGCGCTGCATATGAACCAGCTTGAGCATGTGCGCTACGCGTTCATCCACCTCCTGCTTGGGCAAGCGATCCTGCTTCAGGCCGAAGGCAATATTCTGGGCAACGCTGAGATGCGGGAATAGTGCATAGGACTGGAACATCATGTTGATCGGGCGCTTGTGCGGCGGCATCTGGGTAATGTCCGTGCCATCCAGCACGATGCGCCCTTCACTGGGTGCTTCAAACCCGGCCAGCATGCGCAGCAGGGTCGATTTTCCAGACCCGGAGCCCCCAGCAAGGCAAAGATCTCCCCGTTTGACCTGCAGATTGACATCATCCACCGCCACGGCATCATCAAAACGCTTGCTGAGCCGGTTGACCTTAAGGACGATATCTTCACGAAAGCGCGGCGCTTTGCCCGGCGCACGCTGGGCGGCTGGAGACGTGTTCGTTAATCCCGCACTTTCGTCCGGCAAGGGTGTTGTGGCCATGCCTACTCCCCCAATCGTGCCATCCAGGCCAAGCCAGCATGGCACTCAAACTGAAAGCGGGCTTTTCAGCCCGCCGCGATCGACATCAGAGATAACAGCACCCAGGAAACAAATATCCGAGGTGACGCATGACAGATTAACGCCCGGATTTCACCCGGTTCCAGATACGCGTACGCGCACGCTGAACGTCCTGCGGTTTTTCAGCAATGACATACAGGTTTTCCATCACCTCGTCGCTGGGGTAAATCGCACGGTCGTTAAGAATGTCTTCCGGCAGGAATTCATCCGCTGCCGCATTGGGGTTGGCGTAGCGGACATACTCGGTAATTTCTGCGGCAATCTCGGGTTCGAGAATAAAGTTGATAAAGGCGTGGGCATTGCCAGGATTAGGCGCATCCGCCGGCACCGCCATCATGTCGAACCACAGCTCGGCGCCTTCCTTGGGGATGGAGTAGGCAATGGTAAAGTCACGACCGGCTTCTTCGGCGCGATCCGCCGCCTGGAAGACATCACCGGAATAACCAGCAGCCACACAGATATTGCCGTTTGCCAGGTCAGATACATAGCGGGAGGAGTGGAAGTAGGTCATGTTGTCACGCACGGAAGCAATCAGATCTCCTGCTGCCTGCAGGTCGTCCATGTCATTGCTGTGCGGGTCAAGACCCAGGTAGGCCAGCGCCGGTGTCAGCATTTCAGAGCCGGAATCCAGCATTGAAAGCCCGCAGCCCGCCTCGGCCAACTGGGTGGTAATATCGGCATCGAACAACAGCGCCCAGCTATCCAGCGGCGCATCGTCGCCAAGAATCTCGGTCACCCGATCCCGGTTATAGCCAATCCCGTTGGTGCCCCACATATACGGCACTGAGTAACGGCTGCCTTCATCGACCACATCAAGGTTCTGCAACAGCTGGCTATCAAGGTTATCCAGATTGGGCAGTTTGTCGTGATCCAGTTCCTGATAGACACCTGCCTTGATCTGACGGGTCAGGAAGTAGGTAGAGGGAACCACGACGTCATAACCTGAGCGCCCTGACAGCAGGGCAGCATCCAGCACTTCGTTGCTGTCAAACACGTCGTAGACAACGTCGATACCGGTCTGCTCGGTAAATTTATCCAATGTTTCCGGGGCAATGTAGTCTGACCAGTTGTACACCCGTACTTCATTAGCCTGGGCGGTGGCTGCCGCTGTGGCCAAGGTGGCGGCCACAACGGCTGCGGAAAGTTTTTGTAGATTACCCATCAAGACATCTCCTCTTGTGTCTCTTGTGTTCCGTGATGACCGCCAGATTCTGCGATGCTCTTATCCCTATCGCAAGTTTATGGCCAAAAATTCTCATGTTGGATACGTCAGGCAGACATGCTCAACGATTGCCACACGCCGGGCAGGCCGGATCGCGCGGCACCTGGAAATGGCGCCATTGGCCGCTCAGGCCATCAAAGGTGGCCAGGCCCTGGTGGGCACGGCCCGCGCCACTCAACAACTTGAACGCCTCCACCGCCTGAAAGCAGCCGATCAGCCCGACCAAGGGCGCCATCACGCCGCTTTCGGCACAGGGAAAGATGCTTCGTCGCCGCTGCCGTCGTCCGGATAAAGACAGGCGTAGCAGGGGCTATCGGGCAAACGTGGGTCAAATACCGCCAGCTGACCGGAAAAACGGATAGCCGCCCCGGAAACAAGCGGCACACCGGCGGCCAGGCAGGCAGTGTTGATTGCGTAGCGGCTGGAAAAGCGGTCGGTGCAGTCCAGCACCACATCGGCTGAGGCGGCCAGCGCCGCCAGCCGCTGCCTATCAGCATGTTCTTCCAGCGCCACGATCTGGCAGCCGGGGTTGACCGCCTGGGCACTTTGCGCCGCTGAAGCCGCCTTGTTGCGCCCCAGATCCGCCTGTTGATGGGCAATCTGACGCTGCAGGTTGGAAAGCTCAACCACATCCGCATCGACAATCGTTAACCTGCCGACGCCAGCCGCGGCGAGGTAGAGCGCCACGGGCGAGCCCAGGCCACCGGCGCCGATAATCAGCGCATGGGCGTCATTCAGCCGTTGCTGACCGTCGACCTCCACTTCCGGCAGCATGATCTGGCGGCTGTAACGTAATAGGGCCTGGTCATCCATCATCCTGGCGAACTCCTCTCCACAGGGCTTTAGTGCTTATCATCAAGCTCCTCAAGCTCGGGTATATGCAGGCTGAAGCTTTCTTTGACTTCTTCCATCACCACATAGCTCTTGGATTCCTTCACGCCCGGCAAGGTCAGCACCACATCGCCCAGCAGCTGACGATAAGCGGACATTTCGGAATGCGACATTTCAGGATGTAGTCAAACTGACCGGACACCAGATGGCATTCCTGAATTTGCGGCGCTGGACAGCGCGTCGAAATTCGTCAAACACTGCCGGTGACTGGGTTTCCAGGCTGATTTCAACAAACACCAGAAGATTGGCCTTCAACGCCTGAGGTCGAGCAGGGCCTGATGCGAATAATCCCCGAGCGTTCCAGGCGCTTGACCCGTTCCAGGCAGGGCGTGGTAGAAGGCCAACTTCAGATGCGCGCGTTTTCCGATCAACATAGGAAATGTTCGATTTCGTCAGCGCGTTTTCCTGTAGGCTCAACCCCGGCTGCAGATCGTTAGCGCAAAATCTTGCGAGCCGATGTGGTGCTGGATCAATACGGTCCAGCGTTCTGTTTTTGATTTCATGGCAAGGTTTGCCCGAAAGCCCCTGCACGGAACACTGACAAAGCGGCGTGAGGAGATGTCTTGATGGGTAATCTCTTCCTGCCGTGTGGCCGGCCAACGTTGGCCACTGCCTTCCAGCCACCACATAAACTTGCGATAGGGAATGAGCATCGCGAATCGGGTGTACAACTTGATGGTAATCTCGAACTGCCCCGGAAACATTGGATAAATTTACCGAGCAGACCGGTATCGACGTTGTCTACGACGTGTTTTGACAGCAAGTGCTGGATGCCCCTGCTGTCAGGGCGCTCAGGTTATGACGTCGTGGTTCCCTCCCTACCTACTTCTGACCCGTCAGATCAAAGGCGGGTGTCTATCAGGAACTGGATCACGACAAACTGCCCAATCTGGATAACCTTGATAGCCAGCTGTTGCAGAACCTTGATGTGGTCGATGAAGGCAGCCGTTACTCAGTGCCGTATATGTGGGGCACCAACGGGATTGGCTATAACCGGGATCGGGTGACCGAGATTCTTGGCGACGATGCGCCGCTGGATAGCTGGGCGCTGTTGTTCCGATGCCGATATTACCCCCAGTTGGCCGGGCGGGCTGCGGGCTTTCAATGCTGGTTCGGCTCTGAAATGCTGACACCGGCTGGCCTACCTGGGTCTTGACCCGCACAGCTTATGTGGACGACCTGCAGGAGCAGGACGTCTGATTGCTTCCGTGCGACCTACTCCACTCCTCCTGACCTGGCAACGGCAATATCTGTGTGGCTGCTGGTTATTCCGTGATGTCTTCGAGCGGATCGCGCCGAAGCCGGTCGTGACCATTGTCCCATCCCAAAGGAAGGCTGTGGTTCGACATGATGGCGGTGCCGGCGGATGCACCTAATCTGGCAATGCCACGCCTTTATCAGCTTTATTCTCGAACCCGAGATTGCCGCAGAAATTACCGAGTATGTCTACGCCAACCCCAATGCGGCAGCGGATGAATTCCTGCCGGAAGACATTCTTAACGACCGTGCGATTGCAACGACGATGGAGAAAAACGTGTGGCATTACGGACATTCGCTTCCTGTCTGGGGCAGGTCTGTCATGCTGTTTCGCGGTGCTGCCTCTCGATCATCGTCGCGGCGGAAAAACCCGCTTTGTTTGAGTGCCATGCTGGCTGACACGTTAACCTGGCCTGCCGGAGCTGAAAGTGCGGTTTCACCAGCACCGGGCTGCCTCATCTTTTCGTGATCTGCCGGCTCAGCAAGCGGACTGGTGCCCGTGGCGAGCCAGTTGTCGATGCGGAACAGAGCAGTCTTTTGCCCCTTTCCAGGTCTGAAATCGACCTGCTGCTATGCTATTTCGGGTTTGGCGCGGTGAGCATCGTGCTGGATGGCTGCAGTTCTATGCCGCATGATGTTCCAGTCTATGCACTTCAACCGCATCATTCCAGCGTTATCTTCGACTGGCTGAATCGCTGCCCCAAGCGGAAGGTGGTCAACGCGGCTAACGGTCATATGCGGCGCTTTTACCACATAAACCACCAGCTCCGGCGGCCAGCGCGGCGAGGTGGCACTGGCGTAGTTTCTTGTAAGCGCCCCAAGCTGTTGCGCGGATATAATTATGAAGCATCTTCAGATAAAAAGCTGCGCATAGCGGGTAATTGAAATCGTGAGCAGGTCGCCGTAGAACGCGATCAGAAAGCCTGTTACATGGCAGATCGGCATTATGGCGATAACAGATTAGGATCGCCGGTATTCTACAGCCAGCAAGCTTTCCGTATGTTCAGCTGTCATCGTGTTCACAGGCTGAGATTGCCATGGAT
>NZ_JABFHI010000005.1 GCF_013112225.1 Vreelandella azerica
AACTTGAATCGGACTTGTCGGAATCAGAAAACATGGTGGTGCCACCTTGTCGTTTGATGGCGTGGGCAAAGCGCTGGGCGAAGGGTTCTTCGCTATCATCGCGATGCATGTCTGGCGGCGCGGGCAGTTCATGCAGCTTGCTGACCTGGCCATTGCCGACGCCCAAGACCAGCCAGGTGCCTTCTATCTCAACAACCACGACCCGTTCACGATTGCCCACCGCTGTGCTACCAACCACCTGTAGGCGGGCGCCCTGACGAACGTGGCGATTACCCCAGCGTTTCAGAAGGGCAGCACATATCAGGATAATAGCGACGACTAACGCCAGAGCAGCCGCCGTTTTGCCTAGCGCTGCCATGCCTATTAAGGCATCACTACTGCTTCCAGCGCTTTGCAGGGCGCTGGAAGCTGCGTCACCTGAGCCTGCCGCGGCAGCCGTGTTAGCATCGTCGCTCATCGGTTCAGCTTTTGAATCCGCTCAGACGGCGTGATGATTTCGGTAATTCGAATGCCGTACTTGTCTTCAATCACGACCACTTCACCTTGAGCGATCAGGTAGCCATTGATCAGGATATCCATGGGCTCTCCGGCCAGGCCATCAAGCTCAATCACCGAGCCTTGTGCCAGCTCCAGAAGCTGTTTGATCGTCAGCTTGGTACGCCCTAGCTCAACGGTCAGCTTGACTGGGATATCCATGATCATTTCAAGATCACGGGCGCGGCCATGGCCATTTGACTGGCTCAGCGGCGGAAAAACATCACTGCTGGCCTGCTTGGCCTCAACCGGTTCGGGGGCGGCTTGTTCAGTTGCAGATGAAGCCTCTTCTACCGCCTGCTGTTCGGCCATGGCCGCTGCCCAAGGGTCGTCGCTTTCATCCATGCCGGTTTCACTGCTGCCTTGGTCATCCTTGCCCGACTGCGCCTGGTCAAATGCATCATCAGCGTCTGCGCTGTCGTTGTCTGCCGCCTGCTCGGACATGGCAGCCGCCCAATCATCGTCAGAAACGTTCTGATCGTCAGGCTTGTTGGGATCAGTCATGCTTTGGATTCCTTGGCTTTCTGTCGTACGGACTGGGTTAAAAAGTCATTGGACGAGCTGTTATTCATTGCCGCGTGGTCAATCATGCGCAGTACTCTGAGCGCACGCTGCTTGTTCTGGCTGCCGAAGTGGCATTCCATCACCGGCACGCCATCTACGTGAGCGTTAACGACGTTAGGGATGTCCACAGGCAGTACGTCGCCCTTTTTCAGCCCCATTACCTGGCCGATGCGGCTGGATATCTGGGCAAATTCGGCCACCAGCTCAACCTCGGAATGCTGGATCTCGCTGGCCATGCGCTTGTTCCAGGTGCCATCCTGATCGTGATTACTGTCGTTGATCGGGTTGGCCAACAGGTCACGCAGTGGTTCGATCATGGCGTAAGGTAAACAGATCTGAAAATGGCTGCTCAGGTTACCCACCTCAAGGTTGAACTTGGTGTTCACCACAATTTCGTTGGGTGAATTGGTAATGTTGGCGAACTTGGATTGCACTTCGGAGCGCAAAAAGCTGGTTTCCAGCGGATAAACGACCTTCCAGGCTTCCTGGTAGGCATCCAGCGCCAGATTCAATAAGCGCTGGATAATACGCTGCTCGGTATTGGTAAATTCACGCCCATCAGACTTGGTGACAAAGCGTCCATCGCCACCAAAAAGGTTATCCACCACCATGAACACCAGGTTGGGTGGAAATACGACCAGTGCCGAGCCACGCAGCGGCTTGAGCGCCACTATATTCAGGTTGGTCGGCACTGGCACATTACGCGAAAAGTCACTGAAGCTTTGGTAACGTACTGATTCAACAGTGATATCTGCGCTGCGACGGATCAAGTTAAAAAGCCCGGTACGAAAGTAGCGCGCAAAACGTTCGTTGATGAAATCCAGCGCATGCAAGCGCTCGCGAATAACGCGATGCTGTGTGGATGGATCGTACGGACGAATCCGTGATTCATCACTTTTTGGTGATGACGAAGATGGCTCGTCATCACCACTGACGCCTTTTAACAGGGCATCGATTTCTTCCTGGGACAGTAGATCGTCCTGTGACATGACGGCTCCGAGTTCCCGGGGGTTATTGCACAATAAACTCAGTGAACAGCACTTCGCGTAGATCCAGAGGAGGTTGGTTCTCAGCCAGTGGCACCTCTAGCCGGTTGCTGATGCGCTGAGAAAGCAGTTCCTTGCCTTCCAGCGAGGTCAGTTCACTGGCCTGCATGGCTGACAGGACTGTGATCAAACGGCTGCGAACCTGAGGCATATGTTCTTCCAGAATGGTTTTGCTTTCTTCATTACCGACGCGCAGCGTAATGCCGGTATACAGCAGGCGAGAAGCACGGTCGTCAGCCAGGTTGACGGTAAAAGGCTCAACTTCGACAAAAATCGGTGATTGACGCTGTGCAACGACTTCCTGAGCCTGCTCGTCATTGCCATTTCCATTATCTGATTGATTCATCACCATATAAATGGCGGCTGCTGCCCCACCCGATGACAACAGCACCAGAATGATCATAATCCAGAGCAGTTTTTTAGATCCGCCGCTTGATTTTGCCATCGTGTTTCCTATTTCTCCTTGCGCTAGGCACCATTATGCCCGTTACGCCTTGTTGTGATGAAACGAACAGGCTCGCAGTGCGAGCCTATCTTTTAGCTTAATTGAGCCAGTGTCCTAACCACAGCGACACGCTGATGGAGGATATTTTTTATGCATACAGGTCCACGCGGCCATCAAGGGTAAGCGACTGACGTTGTGGGAGGATATTGCCCGGTTCCTCGCTTTCATTCGGACCCGAGGCGCTGTCGCCTTGACCATTACCACCACCGGCCAATGCAGCCTCGTCGCCATCCTGCTGGCGCTGCTCCCCAACAGACGTATCTGCCAGCATGATGCCCTGTTCGGCCAGGGCTTCACGTAACTGAGGTATGGCTTGTTCGATCACTTGCCTGACCTGGGCATGAGCCGATAAAAAGTGCGCTTGAGTGCCCTGTTCGCTCATTTTCAGCGAGACAGAAAGCGGGCCAAGCTCTGCCGGATGAATATTCAGTTTGATCTGCTGTTCGCCACCGCGTTGAGCAAACTGCACCAGCTGTTGGCCCAACTCACGCGGCCAGGCGGCACTGGTTAACGGGGCTTGCAGGCTACCTTGAGCTGTTTGGGCTAATGAACTGGTCACATTTGCCTGGGCAGACATTGATAACCCTTGAGCATTCATGCCTTGGGTGGGCAGCTCAAAGCCATCCTGGCCAGCATTGGTGCGGCTGCTCATGTTGGCCGCGTTGAGCGCCGCAAGCAATAAATCGCTGCTTCCACGTGTCGGCGGGGCACCGCTATCAGCCAAGGAGTGTGGTCGCTGGGTGGCGTCAAGCAGTGTTGTTGAGTCGCCATTCAGCCCGCCAGATGAAGAAAGGCTGGCAGATAGCAATGCATTATCGGGTCCGCGATAATCTAAGCTAACTTGTGAACCATGTTTTCCAGCCAGGATACTCTGTAGCAACCCCATTAACTTTTCCGCACTTTGAGATCCGTTCTTATCACCTATTAATGCATCACCGAGAAGGTCAGGCTTAGTTGATGAAATAGTATGTCCAGCAGTCTGGCGTAACTGAAAGTCGGTTGGAAGAAAAGAGGCTTGGGCGAGGCTAGAAACTGAAGATTCATGGCCGAGCTGGTTTTCCAATGCCAGGCGCTGAGTCATCTCCTGAAAAAGTTCCAGCTGACTGATAACGTTAGGTTCACTATCGGTCGAGCCGATCTGATCAAGCATGACTGTTTCGTCACTGGTTCCGGCTAATATGCTGTTCGCAAGCATATCCAAGGCATTGAAAAGGGCCGGTTGATCAATAATATCGTCAATTAATTCCTGTATATCGTTGCGCTGCAACTGTTCTTTATCAATTCCCAGTGCCTGCAAGTAATCTTTGACATCTGAACGCGATGGTTCATGTGTCAGCTGGGTAGCCAAGTTGTGGGTGTCAGAAGAAGTAGGCGATGACTTGCCGGAGGCTTTAGTCAATGTTTTAACAAAACTGTCCTGATCGGGCTGAGAACGGGCACTACTTTGTTGAGTGGTACCAATATTATCTTTTATTGAAGCAAACATAGCATTAACGTTCATAATACCTTCCGGCCTCGTTAACGAGGCGTGTCAGATTGCCGGTAGGCCCGGCGGCTGGCTACCAAATCATCGTTGGTCTTCTGCTCTTGACGGTTGTCACGCCGCTGAGCCTCCAGCTGGCGTCTTGACGTCAGCGTATCGTACGACGAGAGTTTGCGTTGTTCCTGGCGCCAGTTCTCCTGGGTCTTGGCAACGCGCTGCTCCTGATCTGCCAGCGCTTGCCTGGCGCGTGCCAGGGCGGCATCCAGAGAAGCCAGGAACTGCTGATAGTTGTACATGCTGGCAGGGTCAATACCCTTGTGCATGGCTGTCTGCAGACGCTCGCTGTATTCTGCGCGATAGCGATACAACGTCTGAAGCTGGGCTTTAGTCTGCTGTTCGGTCTGGCGCTCCTTGGCCAATAGTTGCCCGGCCTGGTCGCGGGCATCCCGTGCCAGGTGAGTGAGCATATCCAGTTGGGAGGTGTCGGTATTGGACGTCATGATTGTCCTCCAGCGTTGGTCTGGCCAACAACGGCTACCAATGCCTGGCGCGAATCGTTGATCGTGGCCTGCTCGTTCATACGCTGCTGAAGAAAGTGTTCAAGCTCCGGAAAGCGTTTGACCGCTTCATCAAGCTGCGGGTCGTGTCCAGGTGAGTAGGCGCCGACGCTGATCAGGTCACGGTTACGCTGATAGCGTGAAAAAGACGTTTGAAATTGCGCGCCTGCTGCTGCTGTTTCATATCCGTGATGGCGGTCATTGCACGACTGATGGAGGCTTCGATATCAATGGCCGGATAATGACCTGACTCTGCAAGAGTACGTGATAATACAATGTGTCCATCCAGAATAGCACGGGCGGCGTCAGCAATGGGGTCCTGTTGGTCATCGCCTTCTGTCAGTACGGTATAGAAAGCGGTAATGGAGCCGCCGCCGCGCTCAGCATTGCCCGCCCGCTCTACTAACCCAGGTAGCTTGGCAAACACCGAAGGTGGGTAGCCCTTGGTCGCCGGGGCTCGCCAATCGCCAGGGCGATTTCGCGCTGGGCCATGGCAAAGCGGGTCAGTGAATCCATGATCAGCAAGACGTCGCGCCCTTCATCGCGAAAGCCCTCGGCCAGCCGCGTGGCATAGGCGGCCCCTTGCAAGCGTTGCAGCGGTGAAGTGTCGGCAGGTGCCGCGACCACGACCGAGCGTTTACGCCCTTCGGGGCCGAGAATATTGTCAATAAAGTCCTGCACCTCACGGCCACGCTCACCAATCAGGCCGACGACAATCACATCGGCCCGTGTGTAACGCGCCATCATGCCAAGCAGCACGGATTTACCCACCCCGGAGCCGGCAAACAGCCCCATACGCTGGCCGCGTCCAACGCTTAACAGTGCATTGATAGCGCGGATGCCGACGTCAATCTGCTGTTCAATCGGGGCGCGGGAAAGTGGGTTCAAGGGCGTCGTGCTGAGTGTTGCTCGGGGGCATCATCAAGGCTTTCGCGGTCGTCCAACGGGTTGCCATTGCCATCCAGTACCCGGCCCAGCAGGTGTACGCCCAGCGGGAAGCGCCGAGCGCTATGGCCGCCGGTGTCGCCCAGAGGAGTGACTCGGGCGCCAGGCATCAGGCCGGAAATTTCTTCCAGCGGCATCAGGTAAAGCTTGTCATCGGAAAACCCGACAACCTCAGCTTCAGCGTGATGGGCGCTGGTGCCCAGGCGCCCATCACGGCCAGGCAACTCAATCACGCAGGCGCTACCCACGGCCACTTTCAGGCCAACCACTTCAATCACCATGCCCGTTGCACGGATCACTCGCCCGCTGGCGCGATAGAGCGATAGCTGGCTGATACGTGTCTGGGTGCGCTGCATGGCTTTCTGCCAGCGCTGTTGATGAACAGAGGCGGTCGTGCTCATGGCTATTCTCGCCTGTCGTCTGATGATATTTCCGCAGCGTTTTTATCTTTGGAAAGTTTATGATGACGCTGGCGCCGATGCGAATTGATCGCTTGCCAGCGGCTTTCAAAGGTCGCGTCAAGCTCGCCCTGGTCGCTGGTTACCCGGCAGCCGCCTCGCGCCAGCTGGTCGTCCGGCTGGAGTTTCCAGTTGGCAGCACTGAGTTTATCGGCCAGGTGTTGGCTGACCAAGGCATGATCCTCCGGGTTTAGCCACAGGCGTTGTTGGCCCACCAGCGGGGGTTCGGTATGTAGCAGTTGGCGCACCAGTCGCAGAATTTCTTCCGGGTTGGCTTCAAGGGCTTCGCCTGCCAGCTGACGGCCAGTCAACAGGGCCAGCTCCACCAGATCATCGGCAAGGCTTTCATCAAGCCTTGCGAGTGCATCATCAAACTGCTTGGCGAGATGAGCCAGCGGCGCCAAGGTCTGGTTAATCTGTTGCTCCAGCGCCTGCTTGGCTTCCTGTTGGCCAGCTTCCAGGCCTTGAGCATGGCCTTCCTGCTGGCCACGTTTGAAGCCAGCCTGGTAGCCTTCCTGCTCGGCTTGCTGTCGAACCTTCTGATATTCTGCTTTACGCGCTTGCTCTTCGCGCTGGCGGGCCTCTTCAGCGGCTTTTTGTGCTGCGGCTACCTTGCGGCGGTGGATGGCCGCCGGAGATTCCGGCTCGTCAGAACGCTGAACCGGCTTGGCCAGCTCATCCATTTTCCAGCGTCGCCAGCTTTCATGGCGATCAAATTCCGAGGGCTGGAAATCAGACATAGGCGTCATCTCCTCCCGCCAGGACTATTTCACCGGCATCGGCCAGGCGGCGGACGATCTGCAAGATGGCTTTCTGCTCGGCTTCGACCTGAGACACACGAATTGGGCCGCGGGCTTCCATATCTTCGCGGACCAGATCGGCTGCCCGCTGAGACATATTGCGTAGGAACTTGTCGACCAGTTCGTCCTCGGCGCCTTTGAGGGCCACCACCAGTGAATTGTTCTCGACCTCCTGGAGCACCATCTGGATGGCGCGGTTGTCCAGGTCCAGCAGGTTCTCGAACAGGAACATCTCGTCGATGATCTTCTGGGCCAAGTCCTCGTTGTGCGAGCGCACGGTTTCGATGGCGGTCTCTTCCTGAGAGGAATTCATCAGGTTGAGGATTTCGGCTGCCGTTCTTACCCCGCCCATCTTGCTGCGTTTGAGGTTCTGGCCGTCCAGCATGCTGGTAAGTACTTCGGTCAGCTCCTGCAAGGCAGCAGGTTGCACACCGCTGAAGGTGGCGACGCGCAGAATCACGTCGTTGCGCAGTTTTTCATCAAACAGTTCAAGAATATCAGCGGCCTGATGGCGTTCCAGGTGCACCAGAATGGTGGCAATAATCTGTGGATGCTCATCGCGGATCAACTCGGACACCATGGAGGCTTCCATCAGATTGAGCGCATCAATGCCGGAATTTTCGCCGGTGGTTTCAAGAATATCCTCAATCAGGCTGGTGGCGCGCTCGCTACCCAGTGCCTTGGTCAACACGGAGCGAATGTGCTCGCTGGAGTTGAGGTTGAGCGCCACAAACTCTTCAGTTTCCTGATGGAAAGCTTCGAGAACAGCCTTCATGTCTTCATGAGAGATCTGGTGCAGGCGAGTCATTTCCATACTAATTTCCTGCACCTCAGCAGCGCCTAGGTACTTGAAAACTTCTGCAGCACTGTCTTCATCAAGCGCCAGTAGTAGGATGGCACTTTTACGTGCGCCGCTCATCTGGGCAACGGGACTAGTCATTAGAGCTCATCCAACTGCGAATGATCATGGCGACCATACGGGGTCTTCCTGGGCCATTTCACGCAGATCCTGAAGGTTGTGTTCATAAAGCGATGTTTTGCGTTTCCGCTTGGGACGACGGTAGGTTTCGTCATCTTCGTCGCTGGCTGTATCGCTGGCATCTTCCTCATCATCGTCACCCACGCTGGTGCTTAGGGTGCTTCCCGCTGGCATGGCAGTGGCCATCACCGGGCCTTGGGTGTAACGCTTGATCAAGGGACGCAAGATCAGCAGATAAAGCAGTAGCGCTGCCAGGCCAACCAGCAGGTAGCGGCCTGCATTGGCGGCCATGGCAAGGATTTCCGGGCGCTGCCACCATTCCAGCACCTCTTCTTCCTCACCTGAACGGGCGAAGGGAGTGTTAACCACATCAATTTCATCACCGCGGGCGACCGAGAAGCCCATTGCCTGACGTACCAAGCGTTCTATCTGATTGACTTCCTCATTGCTCAGGGCAACCGGCACCGCTTCGCCTTCTTCGTTGAGTTCTTCACGGTAGTTGACCACCACAGCTGCGGTTAAACGTTCAATATCACCGCGCCGATATTGAACGTGTGCGACATTGCGATCCACTTCGTAGTTGACCACATCATCCTGATTCAGGCGCTGTAATGCAGTGGGATCATTTTCACCTTCACCGTTATCACCTTCTTCGTTATCAGGCGCATTAATGGGTGAAGGGGCGGTACCCGGCGGCGTATTGCTGAGCGCGCCAGGAATACCGGTTGCTAGTGGGTCTTCGCCATCAAAGGAGAGGCTTAGCTGACGGCTGCGAACAGCAGCTTCATTCGGCGCCTGGTTGGGGCCATAGGTTTCGGTGGTTTCTTCGCGGCTGGAAAAGTCGATCTGTGCAGCGACCTGTGCTCGGATGTTATCGGCCCCCAGAATCGGAGTGAGGATATTTTCAATCCGACGTTGATAGGAGCGCTCGACCTCGTTGATATATTCCAGCTGTGAACCGTCCAGGTCGTTATTACCGCCGGTATCCGCCGAAAGGAGACGCCCATCTTGATTGACCACCGAAACGTCAGCTGCCGCAAGTTCCGGCACGCTACTGGAGACCATGTGTACAATTGCGCTGACTTGACCTTGACCAAGCGCACGGCCAGGCAGCAGGGTAAGTACGATAGACGCCTTGGCAGGCTCGGAGTCACGAATAAACACCGAGGGTTGCGCCAGCGATAGATGCACCCTGGCCTCTTCCACCGGGCCAAGGGAACGAATTGAGCGGGCAAGCTCGCCTTCCAGGCCGCGCTGATAGTTGACCTGCTCGGTGAACTGGCTGACCCCGAAGGCCTGGTTCTGCATCAACTCAAGACCGACATCGCCACCGCGTGGCAGGCCCTGCTCAGCCAGCTGTAAACGCAAGGGATAGACGTTTTCGCTGGGCACCAGTATGGCCTGGCCATTATTGCTGAACTGGTAGGGCACTCCGCGGGTATCGAGTTCGGCAATAATGCGCCCGCCGTCCGCTTCGCTTAGATTGTTGTACAACACGCGGTATTCTGGGCTGCTGGCCCACATTAACAGCACCGCAATAATAGCGATGCTGGCCGCTCCCGCAATCAGCAGGGCGATCAAAGGGTTACCGCGCAGCTGTTGTTTTACCCGCCCAAAAGCCGACACGGAAGCATTGTTCGCTTCCGTGTCACTTGTGGGCGGTGTTCGAGTCGTGCTGTTCTGACGGCCTGGCGTAGAATCAGTTTCGCTCATTCACTCCTCCGTGAGCACAAGCAAAACTGATGACGGCCCAGGCACATCACCAAAGAAAACATAGGCTACATCCGTCAATCGCGATGATCCGCTGTCTGTCCAAGCGGAATTATGATGAACGCCATTATCCGGTGGCTTGTCACCCCTAAAGGAACGAAAAGGTTGGCTTTCCATACGTATTTGTTGGCATGACGTGAGTCGCACGGATGTTAGGCTGGTTAATATTATTTCATTTTTTAACGCTGAAGGCATGTGTATGAGCTCACCCGCTATTCAATCGGCGCTACAGCAGATGCAAAGCCTGGCCAATCAGGCCAGCCAGTCGGCCAATCAACCCGGCCTAAATGGCGCCCAGCTGGCCTCAACAGTGGGGCAAGGGAGTTTCGGCGGTGAACTGCAGGCCTCCATTCGGCGCATCAATGAGCTGCAGAAAATGGCGGCTAGTCAGGCCATGGATTTCCAGACGGGAGAGTCTGATCTGCCGCTGAACCAGGTGATGGCAGATATGCAAAAGTCCAGCGTTGCCTTTCAGATGGGCACACAGGTAAGAAACCGTTTGGTGACGGCTTATAGAGATGTGATGAATATGCAGGTATAGCCACTCAGGCCTGAACGCTGATCAGGCCACCCTGCAGCTCACCCAGGCGCTCTGCAAGGCGCAGCACTTCTTCAGCCGGAATCTGGCGGATAACCTCGCCAGACTCGCGATCAACCACTCGTGTAATTACCCGTGAATTTTCATCATTGATTTCAAACTCCAGCCCGCGCTGATTCATCACTGCATTAATTCGTTCAACGGGTTCAGCAAGTTCGGCGGCGTCAAGGCGCTTTTGTTGTTCTTCCTGCTGTGCGGATAAGACGGTAGCAGGCATCGTTGGTTGGGTATGGGGGTCGATAGGCTGACGCAGGATGTTTTCCTGTCTGGCCGGTGGTGTCAGCGTAGGTACGGCATCAATCAATGGTGAATACATCTTGATGTCCTCTTCTTTATGTTTTTATAGCTTAGCTGACCGCTCAGGGTTCGACCCCATTTGATCGCGATCTGCATTTTGCTGTTTAAGCTTTTTTAAACGCTCAAGGTAGATCGGCCAATATCCAGCCAACTTTAGCGCTTTTCAGCGTCAGCCATAAGTCTCTAATAAGTAGGTCTTAAGGTTAAAAAAGTTAGCTTAATTCTGTGCGCTGCTTGCAGGGGTTCTGGTATGCTTTTGCGTCGACTCGAATGCCACCCGCTGCCCGCTTGGCAGTGCATGGCCTGAGCATGACATCTTATGGTGAAGGATAGGGAAGCGAGGCGTGGATGGCAGCGCAAGACAATGAATACGAACGCATTACCGGCCCGGTGATGATCGAAATGCTGTTGAATGACCTGATTGAGAACGGTGGCGTCTCGCTTTGTCTGGATGAGCCGCAGGCGCGTCAGGAACCCATCGTGCTGATGGAACAGCATGCTGATAATACCCTGGTAATGGATCTTTCCTCGATTGATTACCTGCTGACGCAATTACAGGACGGTGCAACCTTTACGCTGCGCGGACAAGCCCAGGGCAAGGTGGTTCACACCCCTTCGCTTGGGCTGACCGAAGTGCGTCGTTCCGGTGGCCGCTACCTGTGCTGTAGTGACTACCCACGTTACCTGGATGTGCTACAGCGCCGCGAGTCTTTCCGCGCTGAACTTCGAATGGGTATGCAGGTGAAAGTGACGCTGCTGGGCGGTGATCATCAGGCTGTCAATGGTGATCTGCGCGACTTAAGCCAGGAGGGCTGCCAGGTAGAGTTGCCGATAACGGCCAGTGGTATTCTGGCAGCGGCTGGCAGCCAACCGGTAAAAATGGCGCTGACCTTCCCTGATAACACCTATTTTGAAGTCTATGGCGAAGCACGCCATCAGAGCACTGCTCCTGATCAGCAATTGCTGCGGGTCGGGTTCCGTTTTCAGCGCTGCGACAGTGAGCAGGAACGTCAGATCTGGTACTTCGTGTGCGAGATCGAACGTGAAGCTGCTCGCTATGAACGCGAAAGCCAGTCAGCGCGCCAACCTTCCCCGCTGTTTGCTGCGCCTCAACAGCGTCATGCCGCTGATGACCATGCAGGTCGGCGCGAGGTGCGCCTTTATGCTACCCCTATGGCGCGTCGCCTGGCCAAGGTCGCTGCCTACCTCGATTCCCAGATGTTGCTGCTGCAAAATGGCAGTGATATTGATTCACGCCAGCTATCGCGCTATGCAGACCGTTTGCTGGCGCTGCACGAAGAGGATCGCGAAGCGCTGCTGTTCGCTTGCCGCTGCATGACGCGGGAGCCGCTGCTGGTGCGCCACAGCCTGGGCGTGGCAGTGCATCTGCTGGACCTGGTCGGCAATCATATTCCTCAGGATGTACGCAAGGCAATTGCTGCCAGTGCCATGGTGCATGACCTGGGTAAAGCGCTCGTTCCTCAGGTGTTATTTCAAGCCAAAACCTTTGATGCTTCGCACCGCAACACCATGAGTGAGCACGTCGAGCTGCTGTTGATGCGGATGAAAAACTGCCACTGGCTGTCTGCCAGTATTGCCCATGCGGTTATTGGGGGTATCAACGAGCGTATGGATGGCAGTGGTTACCCGAAAGGTATCAGCGGTGAGCAGCTCCACGAACTGGCAAAGGCCAGCGCCGTTGCAGATGTGGTTGAAGCCATGCGCCGTGATCGCCCTGACCGCCCAGCCCGTACCGTACAGCAGATCTATCGTCATATGCTGCGCCATCCTCATCAGTTCGACCCGCGTTGGATGAAGCGTTACGTGGAACACTTCAAAACACTGCCGATTGGCTCTTTGGTGCGTTTTTCCAGTGATCAGTTGGCCTGGGTGCAGCGCCTTGATGCTGAGGGTAACCCGGTGGAAGTTCAGGTGACCCAACATGCCGAACCTCCCAGTAACACCAACCTCGGAACCCTGGTCAGAGGTGATGTCAGAGAGCGCCTGGGGCGCCCGGTGAGCGAGATAGCCGTCTCAACCTGAGGCGCTTAAGCGCTGACGAGTGCTTGACCGGCAGATCACTTAAGCCGTGATTAAGCTATAAAAAGGTGCGTCATTGTTAAAGTAGCGGTGGCTCTTGCCGATATAAAATCTACACTTGTATAAGCGTAGTCAGGCATTGCCAGCTGCGTTTTTAAAACAGGAGCGACACCAAATGACGTACTCGCGTGGTGCAAATGCCTATGCACGGGTCGGGGTAGAAAGCGGGGTAATGTCAGCAGACCCGCATAAGCTGATCGTTATGCTTTTTGATGGCGCCCAGGCGGCTATCCGCGCTGCCCGCATTCATATGCAGGCGGGCAACACAGCCGAAAAAGGCAAGGCAATTTCCAAGGCGCTGGATATCATCAACAACGGCTTGGCCGCAGCGCTGGATCAGGAAAAAGGCGGTGAAATTGCCGAGCGTCTTGGCTCGCTTTACGACTACATTGCCCGCTTGTTGCTTACGGCCAATTTGCGCAATGACGAAGAAAGTCTCAATCAGGCCGAAAGTCTGCTTGAAGATGTTGCCTCGGCATGGCGGGAAATTGGCCAACAGCAAAGCGCATGAGGCCTGAATGTCAGTATTTCGGACGGCTCAGCATCATCTGACCCAACAGTCACTGTTAGATGTTTATGCGGCGCTGCTGGATAGCGCCGCACAGATGCATGAGCTTGCAAACAAGGAAGAATGGGCGGCGCTGATTGATCAGCGCACCCATTACCTCATGCTGGTTGAAAAACTGCGTGAAATGGACGCCAGCGTCGTGCTGGACGCGACAGGGCAGCAGCGCAAGGCAGAGCTGCTTGAGGCGATTCTGGAGCACGATGTGGAGATTCGTCGCCAGCTGGTCGCGCGTCGCGATGAGTTAGGTAAGCTGATTGGCCTTGCCCAGCAGCAGCGCAAGTTGCATCGTGCCTATGCCCCCAGCAAGGTGATTCAGATGCCATCTATTCACTCGGTGAGGCGCCCTCCAAGGGGTCGCCGTGAGTGGTATTAACCCCCTGATTGATACGCTCATGCATCAAGTGTTGGGCAAACGGGGTGATGCTGCACCACGGGTTCTTAATGAACCGGTGCGCCCAGTAGACCCAGGGGCCGGTCCACAGGCGCTACGCAGTGATTCACGCCTGGATGGACGTGCTGATCCGCGCCTTTCTGAGCTGAACCGCTTGCCTCCCTCGCTGGATCTAGCGCGACAGGGTGGACGCAGCGAACTGCCCGCCGGGCAGCAGGGGTCGACACAAACGCATTTCAGCCTTGCTGCGCGCAGCATTGCTGACGTCCTGCTGCGTTTTCCCGCGCCACCGTCCACCCTGCGTATTGAAGCCCCCTGATGCAATCGCCAGAGGCTGCGTTGCCGTCCACTTTGGCAACTCGCCTGGAAAGCAGTATTCGTGATAGCGGCCTATTTTATGAATCCCATCTCAAGCGCTGGTTCCAAGGCGATGCAGCGCGTCAGCAGTTATTGCGTGAACCGCAAATGCAGCCTGGTATACGGCCGTTGCCCACCGTCACTGTGGCCGGGCTGCCGGCGATCAACAATCCGCTCTCCCTGAATGGGCCACCGCTACTTTTGCCTACCTCTGTGCCCTTTATGCTGCCACCAAGTTCTTCCCTGAATATGCTGCTGCAGGCGCTTGGCCAGGGGGCGGCGGCCCGCTGATTCAGCCAGGCAGTGCTCTGCTGCCGATTGCTGGTAATGCTGCTCAAGCATCCAGCTTGCTACCAGGTGCCAATCCCGCGACGAGTGGCAATCCTTCGGCTACTAATGTTTCGGCAGCCAGTGTTTCGCCAGGCAATGCTGGCATACAAGGTCAGGGCGGTGAGTTGAGCGCAGGACGTGAATTGCTTGAGCTGAATACCATGCGTCAGCGTGAAGTAGTCAATGAAAACCTGCAGGGCCTGGTACGCCAACAGTTAGAGCTATTGGTCACGCCCACTATCCGCTGGGAAGGTGATGTCTGGGCTGGGATTTTCATGGCCCTGGTGATCAACCTGCCAGGCCAGGAAGAAGGTGCCAGCGGTGATGAAAGCGAACAGAGTGAAGCGGAAGAGGGTTGGCGTTCGGAAATGCACCTCGATGTCCCTGAGCTGGGTGAGTTCAGCGTTGCCTTGTGGCTCTATCGCGGCACCTTGAGCGTTGACTTCACAACATCCAGTGGCGAGGTGCAACAGCGCTTGGATGAGCAATTGCCTGCTCTGGAGCAGCGCCTTTCGGCGCTGGATCTACGCAAGGTGCAACTGAAAGTGCGCCAGCTGGATACTTATGAGGCACTATGAATACTCCCCATGAGCGCCGCCGTCAGGCGGTAGCGCTTGCCTATCAGGGTGACGACAGTGCCCCGCGTGTCGTGGCGAAAGGTTATGGCGAAATGGCCGAACGCATCATGGCAGAAGCGCAGCGTCAGGGTATCTATGTGCATGACGCCCCAGAACTTGTCGCCTTGCTTATGCAACTGGATCTGGATGAAGAAATTCCTGCCAGCCTCTATCAAGTGATAGCAGAAATCCTGGTCTGGGTGTTCGAGCTCTCGGGAGAAGGCGTGACACCCTCTGACACCCCAAAATCTGGATAGAAACCCAGACAAAACCCCAAGCGCTCCTGTAACCACTAAAATTGCTCTAGCTAATAAAAGTCGAATATGTAACCATGCGAGAAAGTAAATAAGCGTAAAATGTTAATGATATTGCTACACTTGAGTGGCAATGTTGCCGTATGGGTTTAATAAATCAGCATGAGTCATACCAGCTTTTTCGATGAAGTTCAGGAAATCAATCTGGCCTATCTGCTTCTGGCCCAGCGCCTGCTGTCGGAAGACCGTGAGATAGGTATGTTCCGGCTGAAAGTGGATGCTGAGATGGCGGATATGTTGTCATCGCTCAACGCGCGCCAGCTGACCCAGCTGGCGCGAACTAACCAGCTACTGTGCCGCTTCACGCTGGAAAGTGCCGAGCAGCTGCGTCAGCTTACTCACAATCCGCGCGACCAGGGGCTATCCGGCCTACACACCTCTTTATTGTTGGCAGGTGAACCGCTGGAAAGCCTTTGCGACTCGTCACCTGCAAAAGCCTCCATTGACAAGCCGTCACATGGCGGCTGTGCAAAGTCGTCTGACGAGGAGGCGGAGTGACCCAAAAAAGCTTGGTGGATGAAATGCACCAGGTGCAACTGGCTATCGAGTTGATTGAGCTAGGGGCCCGCCTGCAGGTGCTGGAGACCGAGACAGAGCTAAGCCGTACCCGCCTGATCAAGCTTTACAAAGAAGTGCGTGGGATGTCGCCGCCTAAAGGCATGCTGCCGTTTTCAGCGGACTGGTTTATTACCTGGCTGCCCAATATCCACTCATCATTGTTCTATAACATCTACCGCAGCCTGCTTAAGGAAGGCAGCTGCGAGCGTATTGACGCTTTTGTTAAAGCCTACCGGCTGTACGATGAGCAGGTTGAACTCGAAGATATGGAAGCCGTACTTGGGCTGACCCGTGCTTGGACGCTGGTACGTTTTTTTGAAAGCGACCTTCTCCAGCTGAGCCGTTGCACCCGCTGCGGTGGGAACTTTGTTGCCCATGCCCATAGCCCCACTCAGCATTACGTCTGTGGGATCTGTCAGCCGCCTTCCCGTGCAGGTAAAACCCGCAAAACTGCCCGCTACAAATAACCTGACAACGCTCGTTTCAGGTGTTCTTTACCTGCCTTTACCAAACAGCATACGTCTGCTGTCGACGGCCATACCGATTATGCTGTTAAATAGTGTTAATTAAGTTCATGTATCGCTGGCACCCTAACAAAGGGACACAAAACCGATAAGGATACTGCTTGTGTTAATTGCGCTCGGTTATGTGGTGGTCTTGCTCTCTGTGTTCGGGGGTATGTGCTTGCCGGTGGCAGCCTAGGGCCACTGTATCAGCCATTAGAGCTCGTGATGATTGGGGGTGCCGGTATCGGTGCCTTTGTAGCGGCCAATAACGGCAAGGCGCTCAAGGCGACATTCAAGATATTTCCGCGCTTGCGGCGCACCAAAAAATACAACAAAGCCATGTACATGGAATTGCTGGCGTTGCAGTACAAGGTGCTCTCCAAGGTGCGCCGTGAAGGCATGCTGGGGATCGAGCGGGATATTGATAATCCTCAGGACAGTCCCCTGTTTCAGGAACACCCGAGGGTGCTGGCGGATACGCACATCATGAACTTTCTGACCGATTACCTGCGTTTGATGGTCAGCGGCGGCATGGAGCCCATGGAAATTGATGAGCTGATGCTGCACGAAATTGAGGGTTTTGAGCAGGAAGCGCATATCCCTATTGATGCGATTGCCAAGGTCGGCGATGCCATGCCAGCGTTTGGCATCGTGGCGGCGGTGATGGGGGTGGTCAAGGCATTGACCTATGCGGATGCAGGCCCTGAGCAAATGGGCGAGATGATTGCTCATGCGTTGGTTGGCACTTTTCTGGGGATTCTGCTCGGCTATGGGTTTATCAACCCTCTGGCCAGTTATCTGGATCGTCAGGCCAAGGAAGCCGAAAAGATGCTGCAATGTGTCCGGGTCACGCTGTTGGCGAGCCTGCATGGGTATGCGCCACAAATTGCCGTGGAATTTGGCCGTAAGGCCCTGCATACCGCAGAACGCCCGAGTTTTACAGAGCTTGAAGAGTACGTGCGCGATGCCAAAAAGGCAGGTAGTGCATGAGCCAGGGGGAAGTGAGCGGCGCCCGATTATCATCCGGCGTAAAAAGTCGTACACGCTCATCATGGCGGTTCATGGAAGATTGCCCTGGCAGACTTCATGACGGCCCTGATGGCGCTGTTCCTGGTGATGTGGATCCTGAGCACCGCCGATGAAGAGCAGCGTCAGGGGGTTGCGGAGTATTTCAATATGCCACTGACACAAGCAGTAACCGGTGGTGAGCGTTCAGGAAGCACCAGCCCGATTCCTGGTGGTGGCCCCGACCCGATGCATACGGAGGGCGAGCGTGCGCGTCTTGATATCCGCCAGCACACGCGCCCCAGCGAGCAGGAGCGGCGTTTTTTTCGCGACGTTCAGGAACGTATTGAGCGGGCAATAGCACTGCAGCCAGAACTTAGCCTGATGCGAGAGCAGATGCGCTTTGACCTGACGCGGGAAGGGTTGCGTATCCAGCTGCTGGATACCGAACAGCGGCCGATGTTTGAACTTGGCAGTGATCAGGTAGCGCCCTATATGCGTGATCTGTTACGTACCATAGCGCCGCTGCTTAACGAGCTGCCTAATGATCTGAGTATCGGCGGGCATACCGATAGCCTGGCTTATAGCGGTGGCTATCGCGGCTACAGTAATTGGGAGCTCTCCAGTGATAGGGCCAATGCCTCGCGGCGGGAGTTGGTCGCCGGTGGGTTGGACCCGTCTCAGCTGCTGCGGGTCTCCGGCTTTGCTGACCGGGTCACCTTGCCGGAGGCCGATGCGCAGGATCCGATTAACCGGCGTATTGAGCTGGTCGTTCTGCTACCTGAGGTGGCCGAGGCGATTCGCAATCCCAGCGTAACGCCAGGCAATAGCCCAGCACCCGAAAATGATCTGATTTCAGAAGGTAGCGTAACCCCGTAAATACCGCTGATAGTGAGCCCGAACGGTGGCTGAGCTCGGCAGTAACTGACATAAAAACGACGCATAGGGTGAGAGTTTGCATGGATATCACGGACTTTTTTGACACCTTTTTTGAAGAAGCGGAAGAGCTGCTGGCCGATATGGAGCAGCACTTGCTGGAACTGGATGTCGAAGATCCGGACAGCGAACAGCTTAATGCTATTTTCCGCGCTGCCCACTCAATCAAAGGTGGGGCAGGCACCTTTGGGTTTACGGTACTGCAGAAGACCACGCATATTTTTGAAAACCTGCTGGATCACGCGCGTAAGGGGGAGCTGGCCCTGCGTGCCGACCTTGTTGATACCTTCCTGGAGGCAAAAGACATCATGCACGATCAACTTAATGCCTACCGCAACGAGGAAGAGCCCAACCAGGAATCTTATGAACGTATCTGCCAGACATTGCAGCAGATTGCACTAGAGGAAATTGGCAAAGGCCTTGAAGCTGCCGAAGGTGCGCCGATTGCCAATGCGACCCCTTCTGCTGCTGAAAAATCTGCGTCTTCGTCGAGCGAAGCCGTCTCTGAGTCTAATCCTGAGCCCGCTCAAAGCGCGGGCAGTGACGGTGATTTGCTACAGGTGTCGTTGTTAAACGTCAGTGAAAAAGACCGTATTCTGCTGGCCGAAGAGCTTGAGCAGCTGGGCGAGATCCAGTCCCAGTCTGGAGATGAGAAGCGCTATGAAGTGATTCTCCAGGGCAATACCAGCCCGGACGATATCGAAGCGGTAATGTGTTTTATCATCGAGCCAGAGCAGATCGAGATCAAGGTGCTGGATGCGTCACCCGCCGCCGACACGCCTGCGCCGCCCCCTCCGGCGCTAGAGCCTGCGGCCGAAAAAGCTCCGCCCACGCCTGAAAAAGCCCCGCCCGCTGCCGCAAAAACAGCGACCAAGCCGGCCGCTGATGCCAAGCCCAAGGCGAAAAAAGCTGCCTCTGAATCGTCCTCTATCCGCGTCTCGGTCGACAAAGTAGATCAGATCATCAACCTGGTTGGCGAGTTGATCATTACCCAGTCAATGCTTGACCAGACGGTCAGTGATCTGGCTGATCAATCGGTTGGCAACAGTTCACTGCAAAACGGTATGAGTCTTTTGCAGCGCAATGCCCGTGATCTGCAGGAAGCGGTGATGTCGATCCGCATGATTCCCATGGAATTCGTGTTCAGCCGTTTTCCCCGCGTGGTACGTGACACCGCTGGCAAATTGCAAAAAGATATAGAACTGGTCACCGAAGGCAAATCCACCGAGCTGGACAAAAGCCTGGTCGAACGGATTACCGACCCGCTCACCCACCTGGTGCGTAACAGCCTGGATCACGGCATCGAAATGCCCGATGAGCGCGAAGCCAAGGGCAAGCCGCGTACCGGCAAGCTGACCCTGGCGGCAAGGCATCAGGGGGCAATATCCTGATCGAGGTAAAAGACGACGGGGCCGGCATGGACCGTGAAGTGCTGCTCAACAAGGCCCGCGAGAATGGTCTGAATGTGTCTGACACCATGACCGATGAAGATGTCTGGCAGCTGATTTTTGCCCCGGGTTTTTCAACCGCCAAAGAGGTTACCGATGTATCCGGCCGCGGTGTCGGCATGGATGTGGTCAAGCGCAACATCCAGGGGATGGGCGGCCGGGTTGAGATCCAGTCCAAAAAAGGCGAAGGCACCAATACCCGTATCGTGCTGCCGCTGACGCTGGCCATTCTGGATGGCATGTCGATCAAGGTGGGTCAGGAAACCTTTATTTTGCCGCTGTCCGCTGTGCTGGAGTCACTGCAACCTGCCAAGGAAGACATGTATGCCATGGCCGGTGATGACGTGGTACTGAAAGTGCGTGACGAATATCTGCCGGTGATCGCCATTCACGAAGTGCTGGATGTTGAAAACGCCATCACGGATCCGACCAAGAGCATCGCTGTGATCGTCCAGGGCGAAGGGCGCCGCTACGCCATGCTGGTGGATGAGCTGCTTGGCCAGCAGCAGGTGGTGGTCAAGAATCTTGAAGATAACTACCGCAAGGTGCCAGGTATCTCTGCTGCGACCATTCTGGGCGATGGCAGCGTTGCCTTCATCCTGGACATTACCGGCCTGCATCGTTTAGGCCGGAATAAAAAAGAAGCTGGCAAACAGGTTCAATCACCCCATTTTAAATCGACCCCCGCTGTTACATCGCAAAAGGAGGCTGAGTCGTCATGAGTCAGGCTAACAGTAGTGTAGTGCTTGCTGCCGCTGAGGCGGACAACCGTGAATTTCTGGTGTTCTCTCTGGGAGAAGAAGAGTACGCCATTGATATCCTCAAGGTGCAGGAAATCCGTGGCTATGAAAACGTCACCCGGATCGCCAATGCGCCGGACTTTATCAAGGGTGTGACCAACCTGCGTGGCGTGATCGTGCCGATTGTCGATCTGCGCATCAAATTCCATCTGGACAGCGTCGAGTACGGCGGGCAGACGGTGGTGATCGTCGTTAATGTCGCTGATCGCGTGGTCGGTATCGTTGTGGACGGCGTCTCGGATGTGATGACCCTGACGCCGGATCAGATTAAACCGGCGCCTGAGTTTGGCGTTACCCTGTCATCGGACTTTCTCAGTGGCCTGGGCAGTCTGGAAGACCGCATGCTGGTGCTGGTCGACATAGACAAACTGCTAACCAGTGAAGAAATGGCTCTGGTGGATACCACTCGCCAATCCTGATAATGGCCAGGGATTAACGCCATGGATGGCACTTTGGGTAGTGCTCGCAGAGAAGAGCATGGAGCGCTTGGGCATGGCAAAAAAATGTTAAAATGTGTTTAATGTTAATAATGATGACGTTGAAAGAGGGCATTCAACGCAGATTTGCCAGGCCTGTGACTGACGCGACAATGGAGACGTGTTTTTGATCGAGCAACGAGAGGGAGTTGAGGCCAGCCAATGGTCTTCTGGCAACCAGATCGAACGTGATCTGGTGCTGACAGACGCTGATTTCAAACGTATCCGCGAACTCATCTATCAGCGGGCGGGCATCGTGCTAGCCGAACATAAGCGTGAAATGGTCTACAGTCGGCTGGCCAAGCGTTTGCGTCACCATGGCCTGACACGTTTCAGCGACTACCTTCAGCGCCTTGAGCGCCAGCCCGATGCGCGCGAGTGGGAGGCCTTTACCAATGCGCTGACCACTAACCTGACCGCTTTTTTCCGCGAAGCGCATCACTTCCCATTGCTGGCGGAGCATATCAGACACAAGACGGGGCCAGTATCGATCTGGTGTGCGGCGGCTTCTACTGGGGAAGAGCCCTATTCGTTGGCCATGACCCTCTTGGAAACCCTTGGCCCCAAGGCCAGTCAGTCGCGCATCGTGGCTACCGATATCGATACAGAAGCCCTGCAAAAGGCACGTAGCGGCGTCTACCCCCTTGAGCAGGTGCGCAAGATAGATGAAGTACGCGTCAAGCGCTTCTTCCATAAGGGCACCGGTAAGCGCATTGGGTTAGCCAGAATCCGCCCTGAAGTTTCCGAGCTGGTCGCGTTTTCTGCCTTGAACCTGCTGGCGCCGCAATGGCCAATCAAAGGGCCTTTTGATGCCATTTTCTGCCGCAACATCATGATCTATTTCGATAAAGAGACGCAGGCAAAGATTCTCAAGCGGTTTGCACCGCTGTTGAAGTCGGATGGCCTGCTATTTGCCGGACATTCGGAAAACTTCTCGTATATCAGCAACGAGTTCAAATTGCGTGGGCAGACGGTTTACACCCTGGCGCCCCATCATCGCTCGTCTGGCAACTAGCCAAAGGTACTTGTCGCCAAAGGTACCTGGCCAACAACGACAGGAGGCGTGCATTGAGCGCATCTAAAATAAAAGTGTTATGCGTCGACGACTCGGCACTGATTCGCGATCTACTGACAGAAATCATCAACTCTCAGCCGGATATGGAAGTCGTGGCGGTTGCCCCAGACCCGATTGCCGCACGAGACCTGATCAAACAGCATAATCCTGACGTCTTGACCCTGGACGTTGAAATGCCGCGTATGGATGGCCTGGATTTCCTTGAACGCCTGATGCGCCTGCGTCCCATGCCGGTGCTGATGGTGTCCTCGCTGACCCAGGCAGGCTCCGAGATCACCCTACGGGCGTTAGAGCTTGGAGCGCTGGATTTTGTTGCCAAGCCCAGCCTGGGTATTCGCAACGGCATGATGGAATACGCCAATGAGATCGCTGAAAAACTGCGTGCCGCTGCGCGCTCAAGGCCCCGTCAGGCGCTGCCCAAAAAGAATGCTCCAGCACGTAAAGAGCTGGCCGCACCGCTGACCTCCAGTGAAAAGCTGATCATCATAGGCGCGTCGACCGGCGGCACCGAAGCGATCCGCTCAGTGCTGGAGCCATTGCCTGCCAATGCGCCGGCGATTCTGATCACCCAGCATATGCCTGGTGGCTTTACCCGCTCGTTTGCTGAACGTCTTGATCGGCTGTGCCGTATTTCGGTGAAAGAAGTGACCGATGGCGAGCGTGTACTGCCCGGGCACGCCTATATCGCCCCGGGGGATCAGCACCTTGAGCTGGCGCGCAGCGGGGCCAACTATGTGGCCCGGTTAAACACCGGTCCGCCGGTTAACCGCCATCGCCCCTCGGTGGATGTGCTGTTTCATTCTGCGGCCCAGCATGCCGGTAAAAATGCCGTGGGTGTGATTCTTACCGGCATGGGCAAGGACGGTGCCAAGGGCCTACTGGAAATGCGTGAGGCCGGTGCGGCGACGATTGCCCAGAATGAAGAAACCTGCGTGGTGTTCGGTATGCCACGGGAAGCTATCGCCATGGGCGGCGCCACTGAAGTGGCCGCCCTGGACGATATTCCTGGCCGAATGATGTCGCTGGTAGCGGCGTCTGGCCGCGCCCAGCGGGTCTGATCATCACTTGCCATTTACCGGGCCGCTGATAACACACGCCTGCTGACCAAGGAAACACGCTATGAGCCGCCTACTGCGCAACGTATCGCTGAACGTCTCCATTCTCGTCGCGCTTGTTCTGCTGACCCTGGCGATTGCTGCTAACGTGGTGATTTTTACCCTTGCCGATAGGGCAACCAACCGCACACTGCACACCTTGGAAGCAATTAACATCGACCAGCTCAATGAAATCAATCGCGCCGATGCCCTGTGGAGCGGTGCCATGGTGGAGCTAGAGGCCGCCTCCAACGATTTCATGTTAGGCCGCCGTGAGCAGGCAGACCAGCGCCTGGTCGCCGTCGCTGATCAGCTGGAGCGTGCGCAAGCGCGCTTTGAAAACTTTGCCTCAGTAGCGCGCACCGATCAAGGCGAAGCGCTTGGCGCCCGGGTTGAGACAACCTTCGCGGGGAGTATGGAGATTGCTCGCCAGCAGTTGACGGCATTGAATGATATGCGCACCACCCAGTTCAACGAGTTGCGCAACGAGCTTGCCACTGTGGGTGCCCAGCAAGAGGCCGCGCTGGATGAATTTGTTGACTACGCCACCCTGCGTGGCCAACAGCTGCAGCAGGAACTCAACGACATCAGCCGCTTTTATTCAATTATCGAGTGGGTGATTCTGGGGCTGTCGATTCTACTGGTGATCCTTATCTATGCCAGCCTGAGGGCGATTGTATTGCGTCCGTTGAACCACGCCGCTGAAGCGCTGGATGCGATTGCCAATGCTGACCTGACCCAAACGCTGCCGGAAGGGGGCAACAATGAAATTGGTCGTTTGCTGACGGCGATGGGGCGTATGCAAGCAAGCCTTAATGACATTGTGTCCAAGGTGAGAGAAGGCAGCCAGGAGATTTATCACGGCACCCGCGAAATCGCCAGCGGCAACGCTGACCTCTCATCGCGTACCGAGCAACAGGCCGCCTCCATCCAGGAAACCGCCGCCAGCATGGAAGAGATGACCGCCACGGTGAAGCAGAATGCCGACAACGCCCGCCAGGCCAGCACGCTGGCAGCAGATGCTTCAAGTACGGCAGAGCGTGGCGGTGAGGTAGTTGAGCAGGTGGTCAACACCATGCACGGTATTTCCACCAGTTCGCAGAAAGTAGCGGATATTACCGGGGTGATCGACTCGATTGCCTTCCAGACCAATATTCTTGCTCTGAACGCCTCGGTGGAAGCTGCGCGTGCAGGAGAGCAAGGCCGTGGCTTTGCCGTGGTCGCGGGTGAAGTACGCAACCTGGCCAGCCGCAGCGCCGATGCGGCCAAAGAGATCAAGGGGCTGATTGAAAGTTCGGTGGCACAGATCAACGAAGGCTCTGTGCTGGTGGAGCAGGCGGGCGCCACCATGACAGAGGTCGTGACCTCGGTGCGCCGGGTCACCGACATCATGGATGAAATTTCGGCCGCCTCTCAAGAACAGAGTGACGGTATTGAGCAGGTCAGCCAGGCGGTAGGCCAGATGGATCAGGTCACCCAGCAGAACGCCGCACTGGTGCAACAGGCCTCGGCGGCAGCGGCCTCGCTGGAAGAGCAGGCGAACCGTCTGGAGCAGGCGGTTGCGGTCTTCCAGCTGTTGGGTGCCAAACAGGCAGCGCCTGCCTTGGCGTCACCGACGCCAGCCCACTCCACGCAGGCAGCAACATCGCTGCGGCGTCCTGCCAGCCAGACCCGCAGTACCCACGAGACCTCTGCTCAGGATGACTGGGAGGAATTTTGATAGGTGCGTACTTTCTGGCTTATGTGTCCTTTGAAAAGCAGGCTTAACTGCCTGCTTTACAATGTTTTAAAATAAGATGATGGCGATATACTTGTTGGCTGGTCGTGATAAAGCGTCGCCATCATCAAACGAACCGTTAATAACACCGCAAGATCTGAGTGAGGATAACCAATGGCAGACAAGAACATGAGCTTTCTGGTGGTTGACGACTTTCCGACCATGCGCCGGATTGTCCGCAGCCTGCTCAAAGAGCTCGGTTTTACCAATGTAGAGGAGGCCGAAGACGGCCAGGATGCGCTCAACAAGCTGCGTGCGGGCAAGTTTGAATTCGTGGTATCGGATTGGAATATGCCCAACCTGGATGGCTTGGAGATGCTCAAGGAAATTCGTCAGGACGATGCGCTGAAAGAATTGCCAGTGCTGATGGTGACGGCAGAAGCCAAGAAGGAAAACATCATTGCCGCCGCGCAAGCGGGCGCCAGTGGTTACGTCGTCAAGCCGTTCACGGCCGCCACCCTCGAAGAAAAGCTGAACAAGATCTTCGACAAGATGGGCAAATAAAGCGGTGAGGGTGCTAAGGCGCCTGAATAATGAGGAGATAACATAATGCGTCAGAATGAGCAGGATGATTCTGCCCAGCTGTCCGAAGAGGCCGCCGAAGACCTGATCCAACGTATTGGCAAGCTGACACGCATGCTGCGTGAAAACATGCGGGAGCTGGGCCTCGATAAAGAAATTGAGAAGGCAGCGGAAGCAATTCCCGACGCCCGTGACCGTCTGCATTACGTCGCGGCCATGACCGAGCAGGCAGCCGAACGTGCCCTCAACGCGATTGACCGGGCCCAGCCCATGCAGGACCAGCTGACCGAACGCGCTGAAGCGCTGGACAAGCGCTGGACGGAGTGGTTTGAGGCTCCTCAGGAGCTGGATGACGCCAAGCGGCTGGTCAAGGAGACCCGCCAGTATCTGAGTGACGTACCGGATATGACCTCCGCTACCAGCAAGGAACTGCTGGAAATCATGATGGCCCAGGATTTTCAGGATCTGACCGGCCAGGTGATCAAGAAGATGATGGACGTGATCCGTGAGATTGAACATCAGCTGGTGCAGGTGCTGATTGATAACGTGCCGGAAGCGCAGGCACGCCAATCCATGCAGCGTAAGGCCGAAGACCAGTGGAAAAATGAAAACGCACGGCGTAACGAAGAATTGCTCAACGGCCCGCAGGTTAAGCAGGACGAACCTGATGTGGTCTCCGGGCAGGATCAGGTCGACGACCTTCTGGACGAGCTGGGTTTCTGATTGCCAGTAAGGTACGGATTTAATGGTTGTCCGGCTTCAACCGCCCAACAGGGCGGTTGAGTGCGTCTTGAACAGGCATTGAAACCTTGACGGTAGTGGCCGGTTTCCCATTGCAGCAAGCTGGACAGAGAGTTTATGGCTGAAAGCGATAGCGACGACGAAAAAACCGAAGAGGCCACACCGCGACGCGAGGAAAAAGCCCGAGAAGAAGGCCAGGTACCCCGATCACGGGAGCTGACCACTTTTTTGATGCTGTTAGGCGGCGTTATCGGGCTTTGGGCAATGGGTATGATGATCTATGACCAGTTGGGTCTGGTCATGGACCAGGCCTTCGGGTTTGAGCGTCGTGAAGCCATGGAAACCCTGCATGCTGGTCAATGCGCTGGATATTGGTGAGCGCACCCTCTACGCCATCATGCCCTTGTTTTTGCTGTTGACGGTGATTGCCATGGTCTCGCCGGCACTGCTGGGTGGCTGGCTGATCTCCGCCAAATCCATGCAGCCCAAGCTTTCCAAGCTGAATCCGTTCAAGGGTCTGAAGCGGATGTTTTCCAGTCAGGCGCTGATTGAACTGTCCAAGGCGCTGGCCAAATCAGTGCTGGTAGGCGGTGTGAGTGCGGCCTTTCTGTATCTCAATATAGGCAAGTTTCTGGCCCTGATGACCCAGCCCATCCAGCAGGCCCTGGCCAATACCCTGACCATGGCCGCCCAGGCGGCGGGTTTGATGGTGCTGACGCTGATTGTGGTCATCCTGATTGATGTGCCTTTCCAGCTTTACAGCCATGCCAAAAAGCTGCGTATGAGCAAGGAAGAAGTCAAACGCGAGCATAAGGAGTCTGAAGGCGACCCTCAGCTCAAGGCGCGCATTCGTCAACAGCAGCAGGCAATGTCACGGGGGCGGATGATGAGCAAGGTACCGGATGCCGATGTGATTATTACCAACCCGACCCACTACGCCATTGCCCTGGAGTATCAGGAAGGCAGCATGGGCGCCCCCGGGTGGTTGCCAAAGGCGCCGATGCGGTGGCGATGCGCATCCGTGAAGTGGCGCAGGAAGCCGGTGTGCCGCACCTTGAAGCCCCGCCGCTGGCGCGGGCGCTGTATCACCACGTTGATCTGGATAGCGAAGTGCCTGCCCAGCTTTATACCGCAGTGGCCGAAGTTATGGCCTGGGCCTATCGCCTGAAAAATATCGCAAAGGAGGGAGGCGACGTGCCCCCGACGCCCGATAACCTGCCGGTGCCACCGGAAATGGAGAGCCGCGATTCACGCGGCAATGAGACACCGTTATGAAAGGCTTAGGCCAACTGATCAATCAGCGTGACTGGATGGGCGACGTGCGCATGAAGCTGCTCGCCGGTCCCATCCTGATCATCATGATTCTGGGCATGATGATTCTGCCGCTGCCGCCTTTCGCCCTGGATCTGTTATTCACGTTCAATATCGCCCTGGCGGTCATGGTGCTGCTGGTCAGTATGTTTACCCAGAAACCGCTGGATTTCGCGGCGTTTCCAGCGGTATTGCTGTTTACCACTCTGTTGCGCCTCTCGCTGAATGTGGCCTCTACCCGGGTGGTGCTGATGAACGGCCATGAAGGTGGCGACGCAGCGGGCAAGGTGATTGAGGCCTTTGGTACCTTTCTGGTTGGCGGTAACTTTGCCGTTGGCCTGGTGGTGTTCCTGATTCTGGTGGTGATCAACTTCATGGTTATTACCAAGGGCGCCGGGCGTATCGCCGAAGTCGGTGCCCGCTTCATGCTTGATGCCATGCCGGGCAAGCAGATGGCGATTGACGCCGACCTCAACGCCGGGCTGATCGGGGAAGAAGATGCCAAGCAACGACGCGCCGAGGTGGCTCAGGAAGCTGATTTCTACGGCTCCATGGACGGTGCCAGCAAGTTCGTGCGCGGGGATGCCATGGCCGGGCTGGTGATCATGGTGGTCAATATCATCGGTGGCCTTTTGATCGGCATGATGCAGCACGGTATGAGCTTTGCCGATGCGGGCGAGACTTACACGCTGTTGACCATTGGCGATGGCCTGGTCGCACAGATTCCGGCCTTGGTCATTTCCACCGCCGCCGGTGTCACGGTGTCACGGGTCAACACCGATCAGGATGTTGGCCAGCAGATGATCAGCCAGCTGTTTATCAACCCTCAAGTGTTGATTCTGGCCGCTGCGGTGATGGGCCTTCTTGGTATGGTGCCCGGGATGCCCAATCTGGTCTTCCTGATTTTCACTACTCTGCTGGGCGCCCTGGCCTGGTACCTGATCCGCCAGAAGAACCAGCTGCTGGTGCGCCAGGACATTGCCGAGGCCCCGGCGCCGGTTCAGGAAGCGCCGGAGGCCAGCTGGGAGGATGTCCAGCTGGTGGATACTCTGGGCCTTGAAGTGGGCCATCGGCTGATTCCACTGGTGGATTCACGCCAGAAAGGCGAGCTGTTAGGGCGAATCAAGAGCGTTCGCAAGAAGTTTGCACAGGAAGTCGGCTTTTTGCCGCCTGTCGTGCATATCCGCGATAATCTGGAGCTTGCGCCCAACAGCTATGTGCTGACCATGAAAGGCGCTGAAATCGGCCGTGCCGAAGCCCATCCCGGCAAATGGCTGGCGATTGATCCCGGTCAGGTATCCGGCGAGCTGCAGGGCGCACCGACCAAGGACCCGGCCTTTGGCCTGCCAGCGGTATGGATCGACAGCAACCAGCGCGAGCATGCCCAGGTGTATGGCTATACGGTCGTTGATGCCAGTACGGTCATTGCCACGCATCTGAACCACCTGTTGCATCGTCATTCACCGGAAATGCTTGGCCGTGCTGAGGTGCAAAAACTGCTCGACAAGCTGAGCGGCGACCAGAAATCGCTGGTCGAAGAAGTGGTGCCCAAAGCGATTTCGCTGACGGTATTGCAGCGCATCCTGCAGAACCTGCTGGATGAAGACGTCTCGATTCGCGATCTGCGCACCATTTTGGATACCTTGGCGGAATACGCTCCCCAGCAGCAGGATGCCAACGAGCTATCAGCGCTGGTGCGGATAGCCCTGGGCCGTGCGATTACCCAACATTGGTTTGCTGGTCAGGACGTGCTCAATGTCATGGGCCTGGATGCCCAGCTTGAGCAAGTGCTGTTGCAGGCAATGAACGGTAACGGTGCCCTGGAACCCGGCCTGGCGGATACCCTGATGTCCCAGGCTGAGCAGGCGCTGGAGCGCCAGGAAGCTGCCGGTGAACCGCTAGTACTGGTGGTTCAGCATAGCCTGCGTGCCGTATTGGCACGCTTTTTACGCCGCCGGATGCGCCACCTGGTGGTGATGTCCCAGGCCGAAATTCCCGATGACCGCACCCTGCGCGTTGTCACGCTGGTCGGCGGGCGATAGTCATGCGGCCAGCAGCCTGAACGAGTGAGCACGTATCTCCACTTTTGAACCAAAGGGCAGAGGGTGAAACATGAGCGTAAGACGTTTCGTTGGCACCAATAGCCGCGATGTAATGCGCCAGGTACGCGAGGCGCTGGGAGATGATGCGCTGATCGTGGCCAACCGCCGCACAGAAGGGGGGTCGAGATTCTGGCCATGGCCGACGCGGCGGCAGATCACTTTGACCCCGCGCCTGAGGACCCGACTCCCTCTGAGCCATCTGTAGCGCACAAAGCAGCGCCTTCGGCGAGGTTTGAATCAGCGTTGGCGGCAGCGTCATCCCGGTCAGTGCCTGCAAAAACAGAATCTGGCAATGTCGAACAGGCCAAGCCGGATCCCTTGCAGGCGATGAGCGAACGCCTGCTCAAGGAAATGCAGGATATGCGCACGCTACTGGCCAGCACCGGGCAGCCACTGGAAGTCACACCGCCCAGAGGCTGGGCACAGCGTCTGCATCAACTGCTGTTTGAAGTCGGCTTTAGCGTTGAAATTGCCAATGAGCTGCTGGCCGGCATGCCGGAGGATTTCAATCAGCTGGCCGATGAAAGTGATCAACCGCTGGCCTGGCTGCGTACCCGGCTGGCCAGTCGGCTGACCGTTCTCAAGGATGAAAACAGCTTTTTGATCAGGCCGGCATTGTCGCGCTGGTCGGGCCCACCGGGGTGGGCAAAACCACCACCACGGCCAAGCTGGCGGCACGCTTTGTTATGCGCCATGGCACCCGGCCAGTGGCGCTGGTGACCACTGACAGCTTCCGTATTGGTGCCCATGAGCAGCTGCGTATCTATGCTCGCCTGCTGGATATTCCCATGTACGCGCTGGATTCCGAGCAGCCGATTGATTCCCTGCTGGGGCGTCTGCAAGGCAAGCAGTGGGTGATTATCGATACCGTTGGCATGAGTCAGCGCGACCAAAGGGTGATCGAGCAGATTGCCCAGTTGCAGGGCGGTCAATCCAAAGTGCGGCTGGTGTTATTGCTGAACGCCGCCAGCCAGCCAGAAACCCTCGAAGAAGTGGTGCTGCGCTATCGTCAGGCAGCACGTGCCGCAGGCGCAGAGCTTGACGACTGCATCATCACCAAGCAGGACGAAGCCGGGCGGCTGGCGCCGGTGCTGGATATTGTCATGCGCCATGGCCTGCGTGTGCTGTTCGGCTCTCATGGCCAGCAGGTGCCTGAAGACATGAGCCTGGCGGCCGCCGCCCCGCTGGTGGAACAGGCGCTGAAAACCCGCACCCCGCGCTCGGCCCAGGCGGAACCCGAGGGAGCGCCTTCACTCAGCCTGCCGCGCTGGTCGCGGGATGTACTCGGCCAGGGGCGGCGGCTTTCTTCGCTGCTAAGCCGCCTGCGTGAACGAGTGGGTGGTTTTGCGCACCTGGAAGCCTGTTGGGATTTAGCCGCTTTGCCAATCCGCGTCCAGGCTGAGCGTCTGGATAAACTGCTGGAGGATTACCCGCCCGCCGAGGCGACCCTGGGCATGCACTGGGCGCCACGGCGTAACGAGCGCGGCTGTGACTGGGCCATGCCGGATACCGGCCTCGACCCCGACGGCGCCTGGCTGGCGCTGCCCTGGCTGCAGCATCGCCAGCCTGCTGGGTGGCAGCCGCGCCTGGCAGCGGTGACTGAACAAAGCGGCGTGGCCGTGCATCTATTGCCTCAACTGCCGGATACTACCAGCCGCACCTGGCTTAACGCCCAGCAGCTTACCTGGGTCAGCCAGGTGCGCGCTACTCAACGGGTAGTCGCTCATGGTGAGCGGGTGACCCTTAAACAGGTGTTTGCGCAAAGCACCTTGACCCATAGCGTCGAGGTGCGCTTTCGTGGCCAGCCCATGCAGCTGTGGAACGCCTATGCCGAAGTTGACAGTGCTGAGCGCAATGCCAGCGGCCAGAGCGAAGCCTTACTGGCCTGGTATGCCGAGGTGCGTGACCCGGAAAGCGCCCGGGTGGTCACCCGTCGCTACTGGCTGACGCCGCGCCGCCTGGGGGCAGACGTTCTCTCCCTGCTGGTTATTCAACTGCAGGCTGAAGGCTTGGCCACCCTGACGCGGCGCGCCTGGCAACAGCTCAAGCAGGATGACGGTGGCGAAGTGAACGCCGAGGTGCGCCTGTTGATGGCCAGCGGCACGGCAGCGGTTGCCGGGCATCTGGATAATGCCGATGACGAAGCAGCGGTGGCGTTACACAGTGATCTGATGGGGCTTTTGGGGGCGCGCCGGAAACGCCGCGACACCGCCTTGCTGGATGCCCTGCTGTACGCCCTGATGGCCCGCGATGCGATTCGCCAGTTGGGCAGCGTTAACCGGGAGGGCGTGGTGTGAGCGGGCAGGATCAGGCATCAGGGTTACGCAAATGGGCCAACCTGCAGCGTCAGCAGCAGGAGCCGCAAGGGCAGGTTGATGAGGAAGGCCGAGTTGATGCTCTGTCTACTGAGCAGCCGTCAGCGCCTGAACCAGCACCTGAATCGCTGGAACCCGAACCAAAACCCGAACCAAACCCCGAACCCGCGCTGAAGAAAAGACTAATGGTGGTGGGGCTGCCTTCAATAGCCAATAGCCAGGTCGATCGGGTACGCGGACGTCTGGAACAGTGGTCAGCGTTAGGGCGGCACTGGGCGGGCAAGCCGGAAAACTGGGATATTCATGTGGTAATGGCAGACGACCCTGCACTGCACGACTATGCGCGCCGCTACTCGCGCTGGGCGTTGTGGGTCAACAGCCACGCCGACAGTTTTGTGGATACCTTTCGCACCCTGCGTCAGCTGAGGGAATCCGGCGGCCCGCAGCGCTTGCTGGCGCTGCATGAACCTAATTTGCCACGCGCCGGTTTGTTGAACAATTTGCAAGCCGCAGCACAGGCTTACCTGGATATTGAACTGTTGATTTTAGCCAGATAGATGCCTTTGCGAGCGCTTTGCATTAAGCTAATTGTTAAGATGCTATTAACAAATGTTGGGTGTTGGCCATCACAGCCGTTAAGAACAACCTATTAAACAGGGAGGAGGCCTCAGGGAAGATCACTGTTAACGTCAGCATGGCTAGAACGGATGAAATCTTGTTTCGAAAACAATTAGATATCAGATTATTGCGCCATACCTTCCAACGCCAAACAGGCCTGGCGGTGTTTGCCTTGCTATGGCTGCCTGCCGCTGCCCTGGCAGCAAGCGGCAGCTGGGTGGCCAGCGTGCCGGGCACCCTGGTTGCCATGAGTGACCGCCCCAGCGAAACGCGCCGCGCGACGCCACCGCCGGGTACGCCAGTGGGCGAAGGGGTGATAAGCCAGGTGCAATGGCGCTGGGAGCTTCCTCCGGGGCAATCGGTGAATGCCTGGCTTTGCCACTCCCAAAGCTGCCTGGCCTTGCCGATGCAGCGCGGCAGTACCCGAGCATTTGCGGGGGTAAGTGCACAGACACCGCTGCATTTTCGCTTTACCTTGCCGCAAGGACACAGGCCGGTACGCGTTCAGGGCATGCAGATCATCGTTAATTATCAGTAACGCGAGTCCAGCCGCGAGGCGAAAAGATGTACACAGCACAGGGCAGATTTGAACAGCAGGACCAGTTGACGCAATACATGCCACTGGTACGGCGTCAGGCGCTCTCGCTACAGGTACGCCTGCCGGCCAGTATTGAGCTGGATGATTTGATTCAGGCGGGCACGGTCGGGCTGCTTGAGGCACTCAGCCGCTTTGATGCCAGCCAGGGGGCCACTTTTGCCACCTTTGCCAGCCAGCGTATTCGCGGGGCGATGATGGACGAGCTGCGTACCCGAGACTGGCTGCCACGCAGCGTGCGACGTTCCGCTCGGGCGATTGATGAAACCGTCAGGCAGCTGGAGCAGCAGCTTGGCCGGGCGCCGGAGGAAAGCGAGATTGCCGCTGGGCTGGACATGTCGCTAAGCGATTACCACCAGGTACTGCAGGACACCAACAGCGGTCAGCTGTTGCCTTATGAAACCTTGGTGGAAGATGGCGGCGAGCCGGAGAATCAGGGCGCTCAGAGCCGCCCCTTCGAACAGCTTCTCGACAGCCAGCAGCGCCAGCATCTTGTCGCCGGTATTGAAGCCTTACCTGAGCGCGAAAAGCTGCTGATGGCGCTGTATTACCAGGAAGAACTCAACCTGAAGGAAATCGGCGTTGTTCTAGGTGTTACTGAATCACGGGTTTCCCAACTTCACAGCCAGGCCATTAGCCGTTTGCGAGCAAAGCTCAACGATTCTGCCTGAGGCAGACGACCATATCCGGCGCATGGGCGCCTGTTTTCCATTTAATTGAAAGACCGGCAAGGAGCCGTTGATGAACCCCTCAACGCTAATCGGTATGTTTGCCAGCATTGTGCTGCTGGTCAGTGTTCTCTTTTTTACGGCTGAATCGCCGGAAAGCTTTCTCAATCTGCCGGGGCTGGCGATCGTGGTGACCGGCACCCTAGCCGCCACTTTTATCAGCTATCCGCTGCGCGAGGTGCTGAGGGTAGTGCGCCTGGTCGGCGTGGTATTCCGACGTGAAAATACCTATGTGCGCGATGACATCAAAGAGCTGGTGGATATGTCGCGGCTATGGTTCAAAGGCGACGTTCGTGCAGTCGAGGATGCCTTGCAGTACACTCGCAATCCGTTTTTGCGCTCTGGCATTCAGCTGGTAATTGCCAATACCAAGGAAGATGAGATCTTCGATATGCTGCGCTGGCGGATTGCCCGTCTCAAGGCCCGTGAGCATGCTGAAGCGCAGATTTTCCGCACCATGGCCACCTATGCGCCAGCCTTCGGCATGATTGGTACTCTGGTCGGGCTGGTGAATATGCTTGAAGTGATGGACGCCGGTGATCTTGAAGTCATCGGCCCACGTATGGCGGTGGCGCTGTTGACCACTTTCTACGGGATTTTGCTGGCCAACCTGATTTTCAAGCCGATCGCCGTCAAGTTGGAGCGCCGCACCGAAGAGCGCCTGATTACCATGAACATGGTGCTGGAAGGTATTTCGTTGATTACCAAGCGCCGCCTGCCGTCGTTTATTGAGGAAACGCTTAACTCCTTCGTGGCCAACTACCACGACGAAATCCGCGATCCTAATGTCAAGCCACGTAAGGGGTAATTGGCCATGCTGGATCGTGATACCCGGCGCACTCTGGAACCGGTTGCCGTCGACAGTGGGGATGATGAAAGCTGGCTAACTAGCTACCTGGACGTGCTGACGCTGCTGATCACGCTCTTTGTACTGCTGCTGGCACTCACGCCAGCAGGCAGTGGCGAAGCCAGTGATGCGGAGGCCAAGCGCCCACCCGGTGCCGTGCCGTCTTTCCCGCTGGCGACTCTGGCGACCGGGATCATGCCGCGCAGCGATGGCCTGCAACCGCAGTTTTCCGGCTTGAGTATTCCCGGGGTGAATGTGGAACAGGGGCGTGAGGGTGTCACGTTACGCATTGATGACAGCCTCTTGTTTGCCAGCGGCCAGGCAGAGCTGACCGCCCAGGGGCGCGGTGTGATTGAAAGCCTGGTGGAAGTGCTGGAATCCTTTGACGGCCAGATTTCGGTGGAAGGGCATACTGACAATGTTCCGATTGCCACGGCACGCTTTCCGTCCAACTGGGAGTTGTCGGCCGCCCGTGCGATTGCCGTGGTTCGTCATCTGGAAAGTGAAGGGTTGGATATCTATCGGATGCGTGCCGTGGGCTATGCGGATACCCAGCCGATGGAAAATAACACAACACCAGAGGGGCGGGCCGCCAATCGACGGGTAGAACTGATCCTGCGTCAGCAACTCTGAACGCTGGTCAGCCATGACTACAAGCCACCATTCTTAATCATTTATCGTCAATCATTGTCATAGACTGTGATGGGGATCAATAAAATACGACCCGTGAAAAATAGTTCATGAATAGCGCATCCACTCTACCGCTATGGCAGATACAGCCCTTTGGTGCTCTGGTGGTGGCAGACAGTGCATGCCGCCAGGTACATGCGGTTAGCGATAACCTGATTGGCCTGCTGGGGGCGGATGCTGCAATAACGTCTCGCCTATCGCTTGCCTGTCTGCTCGGCAAGCGGCTTTGCCAACGCTTGCACCATGACTTGCAAGGCCGAGAGCGCCTGCCAGCGCCGCTGACGTTTGTGCGCCATACTGATGGGCGACAAGTACGCTACCAGCTACATGCCGTGCGCAGCGCCCACTGCGTACTGATAGAAATTGAGGCGCTACAGTCGCTGGGCAAGCAGCGCCTTCTCGGGGCCGTGAATGAGTGGCTGATGCACTTGGCTGACGCCACCCACCAGCAAGTGTTGCTGGACTATCTGGTCGATGCCATTCAACAACTGACCGGGCACGACCGGGTCGTGGTGTGCCATTTTGATAGCGATTGGAATGGCCTGATACGGGCAGAATCTCGGGGTGGAAAACTGCCCACTCTGCTTGGTCAGTACTTTCCTGCCAGCGATTTTCCGCTGTTATTGCGGCGCAGCTACGAACGCCATCCAATGCGTTATATTCCCAATGTTCAGGTGCCGCCGGTTCAGATGACTTTTTCACGCCTGCCGAACGCCTGCAAAGCAGCGCGCAGCAAGTCTGTTCACTGGATACCACCCTGGTGCGCGCGCCCAGCCCCGCGCGGGTAGATTATCTAAAGCAGCTGGGGGTATGTGGTGCCTTGAATGTTGCCATGCAGGGAGACAAGGATCTCTGGGGGATGGTGATCTGCCATTCAGCGGCTAGCCACCCAACGCCGCCCCCGTGCGCGATGCGGTTCGTGCCCTGGTGCAGATGACCACTCAGCGGCTGTTGTTGCTGCGAGCACGTCAGGAGGCCCGCTTCCTGCAGCGTGTTCAAGATAGCTTGGTGCTGGCCAGCACCGCCCGCAAGGAGCCGCGCAGCCCGCAACAGCTGCTTGAAGCGCAGGCCAATACCTGGATGGAGCTGTTCCGTGCCGATGGTATAGCGCTATGGATAAACGGCAACGTCTGTTCAGCCGGAAAAACGCTCGAGGTCGGGGTCATTGATCAGTGGGTCAAGCGTCTGGCACGCACTCATGGTTATAGCGGCCCCTGGTGTACTCGCCAGTTGGCCGAAAATCCGCTGACCCGTTCCCTGGCGATGGGGGATCGCTGTGGTGCCCTGGCCATGGCGCTACCCTTCAGCCAGCAGCAAAACGGCTGGATGCTGTTATTCCGCCCCGAACAGTCAGAAACCCGCTATTGGGCAATACGCCCCCTTGATTCGTCAACGGCTTTACTAACTGCGCCACCCAGCGCTGCCAGGCGGAAAGCGGCCACCGCCCGACGCAGTGAGGCGTGGCAGCGGGTGGAACGTCTGGCGGCGGTGGATCTGGGCGAAGACCTGACCCTGGCAATTTCCAGCTATGAGATCAGCCAGCTCAATGACCACCTGGAGCGTGAGCGCAAGGCGCTTGCCAGCGCCAATCAGCGCCTTGAACAGTTGGCCCATTTTGATCCGCTGACCCAGGTGTGGAACCGCTACCGGATTGAACAGGCCATTGACGCCGAGCTGGTGGCTGCTCAGCGCTACGGAGCACAGTTTGGGGTGTTACTGTTCGATGTGGATCACTTCAAGGCCATCAACGATACCTATGGCCATGCGTTGGGTGATGATGTGCTGGTGACTCTGGCGCATCAGGTAGAAGCGTCTTTGCGTGGCTGCGACCATCTGGGGCGCTGGGGCGGTGAGGAGTTTGTGGTGCTGGCGCGCCACGCTGACTGTGCGGCCCTGGCAGGGCTGGCGGAACGTTTGCGCGTGCTGATTACCACCCTGCACGTTGAAGGTCTGGATACATCGCTGACGGTCAGCGTGGGGGTGGCCGCCTGGCAGCCGGAAGACAGCTGTAAAACGCTGGTGGCCCGGGCGGATCAGGCTATGTATCGTGCCAAGCATGCTGGGCGTAATCGGGTAGAAGTGGCTGAAGGGGGCAAGCCTGATGCTACGTGCACTGCTAAGCCGCTGGATGTCACCGCGCCGCGCCACCTGGGGTGCCTGTGCCCTGCTGGTTGGGCTACTGGGGCTAGTGGCCTGGGAGATGCGCCACTACTATTTTAATCAGCAACAGCTAGCCCAGGCGCGTACCGAAACCAGTGCTCAAATGGTGGCTCAATGGCTGGAAAGCGCTCTGGAGACCTCACTGCATTCGCTGCGCGGCGTCAATGAATTGTATCAACTGATGACCACGGGTCATCTCTCCAATACTGAGCTGAGCGAGCTGCTCGACAGCCGCCGTCATAGCCTGCCAGTGTGGGACGAGGTGACTCTTCTTACGCCGGATGGCAGTGTGATAGCCGGTACTTATACCTCTTCTTTATCAGCGGAAGATTGGACGCTGCTGTTGGCGCTGGCCACTGACAATGGCCAGCAAAGTGGGGTCTCTCGGGTTTTTCACGCCAGCGATGCCGAACGCACGCCATACCTGCTACACGCCTTGCGGATTGAAGATAGCCAGGGGCAGCTGGAAGCGCTGGCGGTAGCCTGGCTGTCGCCATCCCACCTGGTAAATCTGGTCAACCAATTGCCATTACGCGAAGGCGACAGCGTAGCGCTGTTGGACGTTGCCCAGCAGCTGATGGTGCAGCGCAGCGGCGAGGGCAGCCAAGCGGCCACCCTGATGGATATCAGGGTGGATACGCCGCAGCTGGCCAGATTTCTGGATTCCCATCACCACAATAACAGCTGGATACGCCACTCGCCGCTGGATGGCGACCAGCGCCTGTTCACCGGCTATAAGCTGGAAATGGCGCCTTGGCTGGTGATTGTGGGAGAAGATACCACCGTCTACCTGTACGACTGGTGGCGGCGCTTCTGGGCGTTGCTGATAGGGTGCCTGTTGCTGATAGGGCTAGGCTCTTTGGCATTGCGTCACTATCGCCAGCTGTATGTGGCCGAACAGGCTCTGCGTGAGCATCGCAATCAGCTGGCCAAGGAAGTGGCCACTCGCACCCGCGCCCAGCAGGCCACCGAGCTTGAAGCGGCCCAGCTCAAGATTGCCGCCATGGCGTTCGAAACCCACCTGGGCATGTTTATCGCCGATGCCCACAATCGCATTATTCAGGTTAACCACACCTTTAGCGATATCACTGGCTACCTTGAAGGCGAGGTGATGGGCAAGACCCCGGCACTGCTCAGCTCGGGTCGCCATGACAAGGCCTTCTACCGCGCCATGTGGCAAGACCTGAACAAGCATGACCGCTGGCAAGGCGAAGTGTGGAATCGGCGCAAGAACGGCGAGGTTTACCCGCAATGGCTAACCATCAGTGTGGTACGCAATGACCAGCAAGAGGTGACCCACTACGTGGCAACGCTGAGTGATATTACCCAGCGCAAAGCTGCCGAGCAGGAGATTCACCAGTTGGCCTTCTATGATTCGCTGACTCTGTTACCCAACCGCCGCTTGTTAATTGATCGCCTGGAAGCCGCCCTCAAGGCAACTCAGCGGGAAGGCCTCTACAGCGGGTTGATGTTTATTGATCTGGATAACTTCAAGACCATCAATGACAGCCTCGGCCATTACCTGGGGGATGGCTTGTTGAAAGGCGTGGCCGAACGGCTGGCGGGAGTGGTCAGAGACAGCGATACCGTGGCGCGCCTGGGTGGCGATGAATTTGTGGTCATGCTGCATGAGCTGGGCGAAAGTGAAGCAGCCGCCATGCAGGGTGCCGAGGCCACTGCCCGTAAATTGCTGAGTGCCCTGCTGGAACCAATTGAGGTGGAAGGCCACACCTTACAGATTAGCGGCAGTATCGGCATTACCCTTTTTCATGGCGATGACGTAGGGGTGAGTGCGATTCTCCAGCAGGCTGATCTAGCCATGTATCAGGCCAAGGCCGCGGGGCGCAACGCGCTGCGCTTCTTCGACCCCTCGATGCATGCGGCAGTGGTTGATCGTGCTCAGTTGGAAGGTGATCTGCGCTATGCCATTGAGCGCCAGGAGCTGGCGCTGTTCTACCAGACCCAAGTTAACGCCGAAGGCGATGTGATGGGCGTTGAGGCCCTGGTGCGCTGGCATCACCGGGTTCGCGGCATGGTGTCGCCGGGGATTTTTATTCCGGTCGCAGAAGAGAGCCATCTGATTGGCGAGATCGGGGAGTGGGTACTTGAAACGGCTTGCCAGCAGCTGGCCCAATGGAGCCGTTCACCTGCCACCGAAGGGTTGACGATTGCGGTTAACGTCAGCCCCAACCAGTTCCGCCAGCCGCGCTTTGTGGCCCAGGTGGAAGCGGTGCTGGCGCGCACCGCGGCCAATCCTCACCGGCTCAAACTGGAAGTCACTGAAAACCTGCTGATGGAAGATCTGGGCGTGATTCGCACCCGGATGGAGCAGTTGCGCCAACTGGGCGTGCGCTTCTCGCTGGATGATTTCGGTACCGGCTATTCCTCCCTTGCGTATCTCAAACGCCTGCCGCTGGATCAGCTCAAGATTGATCAGTCCTTTGTACGCGACGTGCTGGAAGACCCGGCGGATGCGGCGATTGTGCGCACCGTTATTGCCCTGGCCCACAGCCTGGAGCTTGAGGTCATCGCCGAGGGCGTGGAAACCGGCGCTCACCGCGACTGGCTGTATGCCGAAGGTTGCCGGACCTATCAGGGTTACTGGTTCTCGCGGCCGTCGCCTGTCGAAGCGCTTTCGCTGTAAAGTGACACCGGCGGGCGTAAATCATCGTCTTGCTTGTTTTCACTACCATTATTTGAGCAGCTTGCCTGCAGGCGAGCAAGGGCGGCGTCGGCGCCCGCCAGGCTGAAGGTCATATGCCAGGGATCACGCTCACCCTGTTCAAAGGCAACAAACAGTTGATCACCAGTCGGTATTTCCTCCAGCAGGGTCTCCAGGCCGTTCAGGTAGAAATGGGCATAAAAGCCGTCGTCGCCGCGCTGGGTGATAAATTCCGCGACGCCTTGATGAATTGGCCGGTCATCCACACGCACCAGGGTTGGCACCATATTCAGGGTGGTGTCCTCGCCTTGCAGGGTTTCCAGGGTGACGCGCATTTCCAGCCAGGGCAGGTCACAAATACCCTGGGTAGCATTGACGCTGAAGGTGGCATCCGAATAGCTGTGCGTCTCTACCGCGCGAAAATGCCGCTCATTCCCAAGCGATAGCGCCATTGACTGCCAGTGCTGATGGCGCTGGGCATCGCTGATGTTATAGGGCGTGGCCAACGCCAGGGCGGGTAAACAGCCAATAGCCAAGAGGGTAAAGGATAAATTCTTACAAAAGGTGCGTGTACCCATGGCAGGCTCTTCCCAGGCAAAAATGCAAGCCTACAACGACATTGGCCAAGGCAAAAGGCTAAGGTACTGATTTTTCTATATCTAGTATTTTTTTACAAAAAAATTAGCCTATATGGTGTCTGTCAAGACTATACTTGCTATTTTCAGACCGTATAATGCCTTGCGTTTTGGGCCGAGAATAACCCGTTGATGAAGGAGTTTTGCCACATGAGTACTGCTGCCAAAGCCGTAAAAACATCCAATGCTGTTCCATTGCAGGCGCCTTCACAGGAAATCTGGGACTCCAAGTATCGGCTCAAGGATCGCCACAGCCAACCGGTGGATCAGGATGTCAGCGCCACCTATGAGCGGGTGGCCCGCGCCCTGGCAGCGGTAGAAGGTGACAAGGCAGACGAGTGGCTGCCGCGCTTTCAGTGGGCGCTGGAACACGGTGCCATTCCGGCAGGGCGGATTCTTTCCAATGCCGGCGTTGAAGAATACAAACCTGCTGTCAGCCTGATCAACTGCACCGTATCGCGCACCATCCGCGATTCCATGCGCGATATTCTTGACTCTGTAGTCGATGCCGGTATGACCCTGAAATCCGGGGCTGGCATTGGCTATGATTTCTCGACCCTGCGCCACAAGGGCGCCTTTGTATTCGGTGCCGGTGCCGGCACCAATGGCCCGCTGGCGTTCATGGATATCTACGACAAGATGTGCTTCACCGTGGCTTCCGCCGGTGGCCGTCGTGGCGCCCAGATGGGCACCTTTGATGTCGGCCACCCGGATGTGCGCGAATTTATCCAGGCTAAGCGCGAGTCCGGGCGTCTGCGCCAGTTCAACCTCAGCCTGTTGATCACCGATGAATTCATGGAAGCGGTCAAGGACAATGCCGACTGGCCGCTGGCGTTCCCGCTGCATCCGGGCGAGAAAGACGACGTCAAGCCGGAAGACCTTATCTACCGCGACTGGCCGGTGGTGGAAGACGGCTACACGGTTGACGACGAAGGCCGCGTGGCCTGCCGCATCGTGGAAGTCATCAAGGCCCGCGAGCTGTGGGACACCATCATGTCTTCCACCTACGATTACGCAGAGCCGGGCTTTATCTTGATTGATCAGGTCAACCGCATGAACAACAACTGGTTCTGCGAGGATATCCGTGCCACCAACCCCTGCGGTGAGCAGCCGTTGCCGCCGGAAGGCGCCTGCCTTTGGGCTCGGTCAACCTGACCAAGTTTGTGATTGACCCCTTCGGCGACAAACCGCACTTTGACTGGGAGCGCTACCGCAAAGTCGTTGCGGTGTTCACCCGCATGCTCGACAACGTGGTGGAAATTGCTGGCCTGCCGTTGCCCCAGCAGCAGCGTGAAATCGAAAACAAGCGCCGTCACGGCATGGGCTTTCTGGGCCTGGGTTCGACCATGACCATGCTCAAGATTCCCTATGGTTCCAAGGAATCACTGGCCTTCACCGAGGAAGTCAGCCGCCACCTGGCGCTGGAAGGCTGGAAGCAGGCGTTGGAGCTATCCAAGGAAAAAGGCATGGCGCCGGTGCTGGCAGAAGAGCACACCATCACCGCCAAGATGATGCGTGAGCGCCCCCAGCTGAAAAAAAGACGGCTACGAAATTGGCGATAAAGTGCCGGGGCGCATTCTGCATGCCCGTTACAGCCAGTATATGGCCAAGGTCGCTGAGCTTGAGCCGGAACTGGTCGCCCAGCTGGCAGAACACGGCGCGCGCTTTACCCACCACAGTTCGATTGCCCCGACCGGCACCATTTCGCTGTCGATGGGTAACAACGCCTCCAACGGTATCGAGCCTTCGTTCTCGCACCGCTATTTCCGCAATATTATCCAGTCGGGCAAAAAGACCAAGGAGCAGGTCGAGGTTGTCTCGTTTGAGCTGGCCGCCTACCGGCACTTTATTGCCGCGGATGCGGTAGAAAGCGATCTGCCGGATTACTTTATTACCGCTGATGCGGTGACCCCCGAGCAGCACGTTGCCGTTCAGGCGGCTGCCCAGCAGTGGGTGGATTCAGCGATTTCTAAAACCGTTAACGTGCCCACTGAATTCCCGTTCGAGAAGTTCCAGGATCTTTACCTGCAAGCCTATGAAAGCCGCCTGAAAGGCTGCACGACCTTCCGCTTCAACCCGGAAGCCTTCCAGGGCGTACTGGTACGCGAAGATGACCTGAAAAACACCACCTATGTGTTTGAGCTGGAAAACGGTGAAACCGTTGAGCTGAGCGGTGATGAAAAAGTCATTTACGATGGTGAAGAGCACAACGCCGCCAACCTGTTTGATGGCTTGAAAGAAGGCACTTACGGCAAATGGTAAGGGCCGCCCGCTGCGCCGCCGGGCGTAGCGGATATCCTATACTGCTACCATCACTTGCTTGGTTTCGTGGAGAACACACATGACGGTTGAAATTACCTCGAAGATTGTCGGTTATCGCATCAAACAGGACGAGCCCGCCCCCAGGCGGCGGCGCTGTTGGAAGAAGACCCGCTGACGGTGCGCATTCCATCGCGTCCGGAAGGCACCCTGGAAGCGGTGTCTGAAAAAATTTCCTATGTGGGCGCTGAAGGGCGCAAGAAAGTCTACCTGCTGGTGTCCTTCATGCCGGTAGAAGGCGTGGTGGGCGGAAAGCGGGTGGTGATCGAGCGCCCGGTGGAGTTCTTCTTCCCCTCCGGCCAGCTTTCCAGCGAGCACCAGTGGATCACCGCCACCATGCGCAGCTTGTCATTGGCGGCGCGCGGCGGTTATGTCACGCAGGCCGTGGCCGACTTGCGTAAAGTGGCCTGGGACAAGGGCCTGGTGCGCTGCGGCTGGAACCGCTGGGGCAAGCCAATGTTCCATGATTCGGAAGTCTCGGCGATTGCCTGGTCGATCCAGCAGATTCTTTACCGTCGCGGGTTTCTTGATCAGGACGGCAACCAGGTACCGGTGGAAACCCTGGTGGAGCGCTATCATCACCGTATGCAGCACGGCCACGCCTGGCAGCCGCCAGCGGATGAGCCAGAAGCGGCTACCGCAAGCGGTGCCGTCGAGCCGATCGGTGGCGCGGCCAATGAGGCAGATAGCAGCGCAAAAAGCCTGAAGGCAGTGGCCCCGCCGTGGTTGGCCATTGCCCTGAATGCCGCGGTGAGCTGATTATGATGGACGGCTGCCCGACCTGTTACGCCGGTTGCGGCTGGTCCAAATGCGGTTGAGGTCTGGCTAAATAGCCCATCTGAAAACCCGGAAGCGTTTCTCGCCTCCGGGTTTTTTCTATTTAAAGCACAGCAGCGCTAGCCCAGCAGATGTTCGACCAGCCGATGATAAAGCGGTATGCCGAGCATGACGTTGAGCGGGAAGGTAACGCCCAGGGACGCCAGCATGGCTAAACCGATATTGGCTTGGGGAACCGCTGCGCGCATGGCAGCGGGGGCGGCAATATAGGAGGCACTGGCGGCCAGGGCGGCCAGAATCACCACCGAGCCGATGGGTAAGCCGACCAAGGCGCCAACCAGAATCCCCAGCAGTGACAGCACTATCGGCGTGACCAGGGCAAAGGTGACCAGACGCCAGTGATGCCAGGGAGTAGGGCGCAGGGTCTGTGCGGCGGTGAGGCCCATTTCAAGCAGGAAGAGTGCCAATACGCCCTTGAAGGCATTGGTGAAAAGATCTGTGACCGCAGCGCCTTGAACAGGGCCGTAAAGCGCACCGATCAGCACACCGCCGGTCAGCAGGATAACCCCCGGTTGGTCAGGGTTTCATGCCATAGCTTGCTGGTGCTTTCCTTGACGGCAGCGCCCTGGTGGCGCCGGAACAAGGCAATCGCCACCATGATGGCCGGTAGCTCCATGGCCACCAGATACAGCGTCACTTCACTGCCGACCGTCAGCTCGCGGGCTTCTACATAAGCAAGCGCTACCGCAAAGGTGCCGGCGCTGACTGAGCCGTAGTGGGCTGCAACGCTGGCGCTGTCTGCCGATGACAGGCGTACCAGGCGACGCAGTATCGGCATCAGCAGCAGTGGGATGAACGCCGAAAGCAGGGCGACACCCAGCAGTTCGGGCACCAGCCCCCAGTGAATATTGCCGTAAAGTGCCATACCACCTTTCAGGCCGATGGTCAGCATTAGCAGCAGGCTCAGAGTGTCGTAGGTGGCCTTGGGGACTTCAAGATCGGATTTCACCGCCCCGGCAACCAGCCCCAGCAAGAAAAACATCACCACAATATCCGGCATACAAGGCGCTCCTTAACGTCAGCAAAGCTTGAATCACAAAAAAGAAGCTGCATTTTGCGAGCGAGTTCACTAGATAACTAATAATATATTCAAAGAAAAGTATAGATAATTATCTATGTAAACCAAGGAAGCTTTGCTGTGAACATTCGCCACCTGACGTTTCGGCTGCTGCAAGTCTACGTCACCGTTGTCCGCTGTGGCTCGGTCAGCGCCGCAGCGCGCCAGCTGCATCTTACCCAGCCCACCGTGTCGCAGCAGCTCAAGCGGCTGAGTGAGGCGGTCGGCAGCCCGCTGTTTGAACAGCATGCCCAAGGGCTGACCATGACGGCAACCGGCCAGGCGCTGTATCAGGCCAGCCGAGATGTATTGGGGCGTTTTGATGATTTTGCCGATCAGCTAAGCGATTTGCAGTATGGCCGTAAAGGGCGTTTCAGCATTGTGCTGGTGAACACCGCCCAGTATGTGCTGCCGAGGCTTTTAGGGCCGTTCAGCCAGGCGTTTCCCGATGTGGATGTCACTGTGCATATCGGCAATCGTCGCCAGGTGCTGGCGCGTTTTGACCGCCATGAAGACGATCTTTATGTGTTCAGCCATCCGCCCGCATTGGCCCATGCGGTAGCGGCGCGTTTCATGCGTAACCCTCTGGTGGCGATAGCGGCCGCTGACCATCCGCTGGCACAGCAATCGTCGATAAGCCTGGAACAGCTACTAAGTGAACGCTTACTACTGCGGGAGCCTGGTTCAGCGACCCGCATGCTGCTGGATAGCTGGCTGCAGGAGCAGGGCGTGAGCATGCAGAAGACCCTGCAGATGGCCAGCAATGAGGCCATCCGCGTGGGCGTCGCCGCCCGCATGGGCGTGGCGGTATTGTCAGAGCACGTGCTGCCCAAGGAACACCCCGAGCTTGCCGTGCTGCCAGTGGCGGGCCTGCCGATTGAAAGCCACTGGCAGTTTATCGTGCGCAGTGACCAGCGCCTGCCGCAATCGGCGCAGCGCTTTCTGCATTATGTCCATGAGCACCTTGGCCACTGGATCGAACCACACTTTGTCTGTAACGAGCTGGACGGCCTGCTGGCCACTTACCCGACCTTTCCTCTGCGCAGCTGACGCTCAAGCAGCGGCTGGAGAAAGCGCCCGGTGTGGGACACTTTCATCTTGGCCACCTGCTCTGGCGTCCCTTCGGCGATGATCTGCCCGCCGCCGGAACCCCCTTCTGGGCCAAGGTCAATCAGCCAGTCAGCGGTCTTGATCACATCCAGGTTGTGCTCAATCACCACGATGCTGTTGCCATGATCACGCAGGCGGTGTAGCACGGTCAGCAGCTGGCGGATATCCTCGAAGTGCAGCCCGGTGGTGGGCTCGTCAAGAATATACAGGGTTTTGCCGGTATCGCGTTTGGCCAGCTCGCGAGCCAGCTTGACCCGCTGGGCCTCGCCGCCGGATAGCGTGGTCGCGCTCTGCCCCAGGCGAATGTAGGAAAGCCCCACATCCAGCAGGGTCTGCAGGCGCCGGGCAATGGCAGGCACTGGGCTGAAGAACTCCAGGGCGTCTTCCACGGTCATTTCCAGCACCTGATGGATGGTTTTACCTTTGTAGTGAATATCCAGAGTTTCGCGGTTATAGCGCTTGCCCTTGCACACATCACAGGGCACATAGATATCCGGCAGAAAGTGCATTTCCACCTTGATCATGCCTTCGCCCTGGCAGGCCTCGCAGCGCCCACCCTTGACGTTGAACGAGAAACGCCCTGGCTTGTAGCCCCGTGAGCGGGCTTCCTGGGTGCCCGCAAACAGCTCACGAATAGGCGTGAAAATGCCGGTATAGGTGGCCGGATTGGAGCGCGGCGTGCGACCAATCGGGCTCTGGTCGATATCAATGACCTTGTCGAGCTGCTCCAGCCCCTCGATCTTGCGGTAAGGCGCGGCCTTCAAGGTGGTGGCCCGGTTCAGCTCACGGGCGGCAATCGGCATCAGAGTGCCGTTGATCAGTGTCGATTTGCCCGAGCCGGACACCCCGGTAATGCACACAAAGCAGCCCAGTGGCAGGCTCAGGGTGACATCCTGCAGGTTGTTGCCGGTGGCCCCGCTTAACACCAGCTGCTTTTCCGGGTTAGCGGGGATGCGGTAGGTAGGCACGGCAATTTCGCGGCTGCCACAAAGATACTGGCCGGTGAGAGAATCCGGGTTATCCATGATCTGCTGGGGCGTGCCTTGGGCAACGATCTGACCACCATGTACCCCGGCGCCGGGGCCGATATCCAGCACATGGTCAGCGGCGCGAATGGCATCCTCATCGTGCTCGACCACAATCACTGTATTGCCCAGGTCGCGCAGGCGCTCCAGGGTTTTCAGCAGGCGGTCGTTGTCGCGCTGGTGCAGGCCGATGGACGGCTCATCGAGAATATACATGACCCCGACCAGGCCCGCGCCGATCTGGCTGGCCAGGCGAATACGCTGGGCCTCGCCGCCGGAAAGAGTATCAGCGCTGCGCTCAAGGTTGAGGTAATCCAGCCCCACGTTAACCAGAAACTCCAGCCGTGCATGAATCTCGTTGACGATCTTTTCGGCGATTTCACCCTTGCGCCCCGGCAGCGTCAGGGTAGCAAAATAGCGCCAGGCCTCGCCGATAGGGAAGTGGACGATATCGGCAATGGTATGGTCATCGACAAACACATGGCGGGATTCCTTGCGCAGCCGCGAGCCGCTACAGGTCGCGCAGGGCTGCACGGCAATGTATTTAACAAGGTCATCGCGCACCATGTTGGATTCGGTTTCCCGGTAGCGGCGCTGCAGGTTAGGCAAGACGCCTTCAAACGGGTGTTCACGGGTGACCTTACGGCCTCGGTCGCTGACGTAGCTGAACGGCACCGGCTCGTCACCGCTGCCGTTTAGAATCAGGTCTTGGTCGTACTGAGTAAGCTCCTGCCAAGGGGTTTCCAACTTAAACCCATAATGTTTAGCCAGCGCCTGTAGCTGGCTGAAGTAATAGACGCTGCGCCGGTCCCAGCCCTTGATCACCCCTTCGGCCAGGGAAAGCTCCGGATGGCTGATCAGCTTTTCAGGATCGAAATACTGCTGCACCCCCAGGCCATCACAGGTCGGGCAAGCACCCGCCGGGTTATTGAACGAGAACATGCGCGGTTCAAGCTCGGCCAGGGAGTAGCCGCACACCGGGCAGGCAAAGCGCGATGAAAAGGCCAGGTCTTCCTGATCGCCGTCCATAAAGTGGATCATGGCGGTGCCGTCGGCCAGATTGATCGCGGTCTCGAAGGATTCCGCCAGGCGCTGGGCAATATCATCGCGCACCTTGAAGCGGTCAACCACCACGCTGATATCGTGTTTCTTGCGCTTGTCCAGCGGCGCGATATCATCCAGTTCCAGCACCTGACCGTCGATCAGCACGCGCACAAACCCCTGGGCGCGCAGTTCCGCCAACAGCTGCAGGTGTTCACCCTTGCGGCCCTTGACCACAGGCGCCAGCAGCATCAGCTTGGTGCCTTCGGCGAGGTTCATGACCTGATCGACCATCTGGGAAATCGTCTGGGCTTCAAGATCCTCGCCGTGTTCCGGGCAGCGCGGCGTGCCGGCGCGGGCAAACAGCAGGCGCAGATAGTCGTAGATCTCGGTGATGGTCCCCACGGTGGAACGCGGGTTGTGGGAGGTCGACTTCTGCTCGATGGAAATCGCCGGTGACAGGCCTTCAATATGGTCAACGTCGGGCTTTTCCATCATCGACAGGAACTGGCGCGCGTAGGTCGAGAGCGATTCCACATAGCGCCGCTGGCCTTCCGCATACAGGGTGTCAAACGCCAACGATGACTTGCCGGAGCCGGAAAGCCCGGTAATCACGATCAGCCTGTTGCGGGGAAGCTCAACATCGATCTCTTTGAGGTTATGGGTGCGGGCACCCCTGACCAGAATGCTGTCCATCAACACCTCGTGGTGTACGGCAAAAAGATAATTATACGTTTCTTATACCTTATGGGGCAAAAAGGATGCGCAAACAAACCACGTCTTTGCCGCGTGGATAATGTCAACGTTGCCCGCAAAGCGTTAGAATAGCGGGCTGCCTTGCGCACTTGTGCTGTGTCTTTTGATTCGTGCGGTTTTCGGATCAAGCCTGTTTTCATCGAGACTGTTTTCAAGAACCGTTTTCAAAGACTGTTTTCAAGGACTCTGTCAATCAAGGACCTTATGCGACACGTTTTTGCACTTTTGCTGACGTCTGAGCGCCGCGCGATCAGTGGCCTGGCCGGGCTTTATGCCTCGCGTATGCTGGGGCTTTTCATGGTGCTGCCGGTGCTGGCGTTGTATGCCGATGAGCTGGCTGGTGCCACCCCGCTGTTGATCGGCCTGGCGCTGGGCATCTATGGCCTGACACAGGCTTGCCTGCAGATTCCGTTTGGCTGGCTGTCGGATCGTTTCGGCCGCAAACGCATGATTGTGATTGGCCTTTTGCTGTTCGGGCTGGGCAGTGTGGTGGCGGCGCTGGCGGACTCGATTACTGGTATTATCATCGGCCGTGCCCTGCAGGGCAGCGGTGCTGTGGCGGCGGTGATCATGGCGCTGCTGGCTGACCAGACCCGGGAGCAGGTGCGTACCCTGGCCATGGCGGCCATTGGTTTGTCGATTGGCCTTTCCTTTGCATTGGCTATGGTGCTGGGCCCCTGGCTGGCTGCACGCACCGGGCTTGCCAGCGTTTTCTGGTTTACTGCCCTGCTGACGTTGGTAGGCCTGCTGGTGCTATGGCGTTGGGTGCCGGCCGCTCCTCGGCGGCTCAAACACCGCGATGTGGGTATGGATCGTCGCCAGCTGCGCCATGTCATCACTCGGCCTGATCTGTGGCGCCTGGATGTCTCGATCTTTGCCCTGCATCTGGTGCTGATGGCGATTTTTGTCGCGGTGCCGTTTCGTCTGCTGGAGGCGGGGATTGGCGTGGACCGCCACGGTATGGCCTATCTGGCCATTATGGGCGCGGCCTTTGTGCTGATGCTGCCTCTGGTGATCATTGCCGAGAAGTATCAGCATATGAAGCTGATCTGCCTGTTGGCGGTAGGCGCCATCACTCTGAGCCTGGCGGCGCTGGGTCTGCCGGTAGCGGATGGCAGGGGGCTTTTTGTCTGGCTGCTGGTGTTTTTTACCGGGTTTAACTTGCTTGAAGCCACCTTGCCTTCCATGCTCAGTAAACTGGTGCCAGCGGGGGCAAAAGGCACGGCCATGGGGGTTTATTCCACAGGGCAGTTTCTAGGCGCCTTTTTAGGCGGCACCCTGGGCGGTTTTCTGGCCCATCATTGGGGCCTGGATGCGGTATTTTTCGGCAGTGCTGGCCTGGCCCTGCTGTGGTGGGTGGTCATGTGGTCGATGCCTGCACCGCCACCACTTTCCAGTGAGGTGGTGGCCCTTGGCGATAACCATGGTGATACCCTCGACACCCTGATGGAGCGCTTGGCGGATGTGGCCGGTGTTGAAGACGTAATGGTCGTGCCGGAAGAACGTCTGGCTTACCTCAAGGTGAATCGGCAGCAGTTGGATCAGGACGCATTAACGCGCCTTCTGACACCCCCACGGCGGTAAGGCGGCCAAGCGAGCGGGCGGCCCTCAAATTATTATGAATGGTATCAAGGAGCATCTTTTATGGCGCGCGGAATCAATAAAGTCATCCTGATCGGTAACCTCGGTCAGGACCCTGAAGTACGTTTCACCCCCTCCGGCACGGCCGTGGCCAACCTCAACCTGGCCACCAGCGATACCTGGATGGACAAGCAGACCGGCCAGCGTCAGGAACGCACCGAGTGGCACCGCATTGTGCTGTTCAACAAGACGGCAGAGATCGCCCAGCAGTACCTGAAAAAAGGCTCCAAGGTCTACATTGAAGGCCGCCTGCAGACACGCAAATGGCAGGATCAGAACGGCCAGGATAAATACAGCACGGAAATTGTCGCCAACGACATGCAGATGCTCGACTCGCGCGGCGGCGGTGATTTTCAGGGCGGCGGCGGCTACCCGAACGCTCAGCCCCAGCAGGGTGGCGGCTACCCACCGCAGGGTAATAACCAGTTCCAGGGCAATAACCCGCCCCCACAGCAGCAGCCACAACGCCAGCCTCAGCAGCAGCCCGCGCCCCAGCCACCTCAGCAGGGCGGCCAACCGAACCACCAGCAGAATAATCAGGGTGGTCAGTACGGCGCTCCGGACCCGGGCAGCTTTGATGATTTTGATGACGAGATTCCTTTTTGAGACTGAGTAACTGTAGCTTGTGACGTTTTAAGATCAGTTAAGCCAATAAAGCCCTGCTTATGCAGGGCTTTATTGCTTTCGTTTATGGCCTGTTGATTTTTTTATAGCTAAGCCCTCCCGCCACAGGTAAGTAAGCGTTTTATCGATGAGGAAGACGAGGAAAAGATGCTTTCAGGGCTTGCTCAAGTTTGTTTAATAATCTTTAACTATTGAACACTCGGTATGGCACGTGCATGATTCTCTCGGAAGTCTGACCATTTCCAGAGGGTATCGTCATGCGCAATAATCAACCTGTCACTCAGCGTGAATACCCACTGACCGACACGCATTTGCTGATATCACGTACCGATCTCAAGGGGCGTATCACCTACGCCAACGATGATTTCATTAGCACCAGCGGCTATGAGTGGGATGAGTTGGTCGGCCAGCCACACAACCTTATTCGCCACCCTGATATGCCGGAAGCGGCATACGCCGATTTCTGGGCCACCATTCAGCGTGGAGAGACCTGGCGCGGTCTGGTCAAGAATCGCTGCAAGAACGGTGATCACTACTGGGTAGAAGCCAACGTTACGCCGATCTTGGAAGACGGCCAGTGCCAAGGCTATACGTCAGTACGCGTGAAACCCTCAGACGAAGATATCCAGCGCGCCGAGACCTGTTACCGCCGGCTGCGTGAAGGCAAGCGAACCTTCTTTACCCTGGATCACGGGGCTATCGTCCGACGCGGTGTGACAGGTTGGCTTTTGCGCCTCAACCTAAGAACGGTGCGCGCCAAGCTGGTGATGATGATCATGGTGCCGGTGCTGTTGTTACTGCTTTCCGGTGTTGTCAGCATTTATGGGCTAACGTCTTCCAGCGACAGGATCAGCGAGATCAATACCGGCAGCGTTCAGGATATTGCGGATCTACAGCGCATCGATCAGTTGCTTGCTGACCTGATCATTGATCTTGAACAGCCCGTGCGTAACCCGCGTGCCATGCGCTTATCCGAGATTGAAGCCCTGGCCGATGAAACCACCGCTACGGCAGAGCAGATTGATGCCGCTCGCGAGCGTTTCCTGGCGGGCAAGGCCATTGACGCCAACCCTGAAGGTGACCCTGCGCGCTTTGATAATCAATTGACCACCGTGATTGAACAAGGTATCGAACCCACCATGACAGCGCTGTTGGACGGTAATGGCTTTGATGCGGATGACGCCTTCAATCAGGTGCTGCGCCCGCAGGCTGAAGCACTCGGCCAGATTACCCGCAGCATGGTCGAAGACAAGCTGGCATTTGCCAACACGCTGGCAGAGGAAAGCCTTCAGCAGGAGCGCAACCTGTTGATTACGCAGGGCGCCATCCTGTTGGCGAGCATCCTGGGGCTGGTGGTGCTGGGCCTGCTGGTGATCCGCGCAATTACCACGCCCTTGCGCCAAGCCACCGATGCCACCCTGCAGATTGCCTCGGGCAACCTGGCAGCGCGCCTGCCCAGAATCACCCGGGATGAGGTGGGTAAGCTTGCGAAAGCGCTTTCGATCATGCACCACAGCCTGACGGCTACCACTCGTACGATCAAAAGCGGCGTTGAGGTGGTGGCCCCCGCTAGCGCTTCGATTGCACAAGGTAATGAAGAGCTGTCAGCACGCACCGAACAGCAGGCCGCGTCTCTGCAGCAGACCGCATCCAGCATGGAGGAAATGACCGCGACCGTTCAGCAGAACACTGACAATGCACGCCAGGCCAATGGGCTTGCCGGGGAGAATGCCGTCACTATGGATAAGACCGGCGACCTGATGCAATCCGTGGTGCAGAGTATGGAGCGCATTACCCAAAGCGCGCAGCATATGAAAGAGATGGTGGATGCCATCGATAACATTGCCTTCCAGACCAATATCCTGGCCTTGAACGCCTCGGTGGAAGCCGCTCGTGCCGGTGAGCAGGGCCGTGGTTTCGCGGTGGTAGCCGAAGAAGTTCGTAAGCTGGCAGGGCGTAGCGGCGAGGCTGCCAAGGAAATTCGCACGCTGATTGCTTCTTCCAGCCAGGATATCGACAGCGGTGCCCAGGAAGTACGCAAGGCCGAAGCGGCGATGAATGAGGCGTTGGACGCCTCGCGCCGGGTCAAGGACATCATGGGCGAGATCAGCGCGGCGTCCGAGCAGCAAAGCGGCGGTATCACTGAAATCAATCAGGCCATCAATGAAATGGATCAGATGACCCAGCAAAATGCGGCCCGAGTTCAGGAGACCGCCCATGCTGCCGTCCAGCTTGAACGTCAGGCGGAGCACCTGGCGCTGCAGATGGGTATTTACCGCATGCCGGGCGCTGGGCTGGAAACGCTGCAGGAATCACAACAGCAACAAGGGGCAGCCCTATCGCTTCCAGGCACAGCAAAAGCAGTGCATGACAAGCGAGATTTCTGATCTGGTCACGCCAGCCGTGATGCTGGATCTTGCATGTTTCCATAAAAGCCTCTTTTCAGAGGCTTTTATGGTTTAGGCATCGTTGATGCAGTTCAGATGTTTGAAACAGCGCACTCAACTTTCTGAACGCAGTCGTTCCAGTTCAGGGCTCAGCCTCACGGAATAACCACTTTCGCCGTCATCAAGCGCAAGGGCATCGGCTGGCAGCTGCTTCAGCGCTTGGGCAACTCGCTCCTTGGCGCTATCGGCGCGGGCCATCTCGTCTGCGTCGAGCTTGCCTGCCACCACCAAGGGGCGAAGTAAGGGCTCACCTCGCTCAGCGCTGTCAGCCAAAGCTTCATCGCGCAGAGCGATAACGTCACCGAGATAGCCGCCGTCCTCCGCGTAGCGGCGGTAGACCTGCTTGGCACAGGGCAGGTTGGTCTTACCGGTGGAGTGTTTAACGCGCGGCTCGCCAGCGTAAGCCACCAGCTTGTAGGAGAGATCAATCACGGGCGCATCCGCCGAGACGCCCATCTGGGTGCCCACGCCAAACGCATCAATGGGGGCGCCATCTTCCAGCAGGGCATTGATAGCATCTTCATCAAGACCGCTGCTGGCGATGATACGCACCTCACTGTGCCCGGCGCTATCCAACAGCTGGCGGGCCTGTTTGGCCAGGTCGCCAAGGTCGCCTGAATCCAGGCGGATGGCCTGCACCCGTATGTCGGGCTCCTCACGCATCAGCTCAACCACCTTGCGGACGCCTTCCAGGGTATCGTGGGTATCAACCAGCAGGGTGGTGTTCGGGTAATGGCGGGCGAACAGCCGAAAGGCCTCGTATTCATCGTCATGGGCGAGCACATAGCTATGGGCCATGGTGCCGTTGATGGCAAGGCCGTGGCGCAAGCCGCCCAGCACATTGCTGGTGCCCGCCAGCCCAGCGTTGCGGTAGGCCCGCACGCCGCGCACGGCAGCATCGATTCCGTGCATGCGGCGCATGCCGAAATCCACCACCGGGTGACCTTGGGCGGCAATCACCAGGCGTACGGCCTTGGAGGCGAGCACGGTTTCCAGCTGCACCAGGTTCATCAGCAGGCTTTCCAGCAGCTGGGCATGGGCAATCGGCGCATCGACTTCAAGCAGTGGCTCGTTGGGAAATACCGGGGTGCCTTCGGGCAGGGTGTGAATATCCCCTTCAAAGCGCCAGTCGCGCAGCCAGTCCAGAAAGCCCGTCTCGAACAGGCCGGTCTCGGCAAGTTTTGTCAGCGCGGCTTCACCAAAGCGCAGTTCATTCACCAGGGCAGCGGCATGCTGCTGGCCGCAGGCAAGCATGAAGCGCCTCTGGGGTGGCAGTTTGCGAAAGAACAGGCTGAAGGTGGCGCGCTGGTCATAGGCTTCTTTCCAGTACGCCTGGGTCATGGTCAGCTGATACAAGTCGGTCAGCAGGGCCAGTTCGCTGTCGTCGACCATTGGAGAGTTCATCATTCGTGCACCTCGGCACCGGCGTCGTGAAATGCCTGACGACACTTGGGCACGGCTTGCGGGTCAACGGCGGCACTCAGGGGTTCCAGCAGCAGGGTGGCAAAGCCTTCCTGGCGGGCATCCAGCACGGTGGCGTGAACGCACACATCGAGTGCCAGCCCGCACACGACCACGGTCTTGATGCCTTTTTCCTTGAGATAACCACCCAGGCCGGTGCCATCGAAACCGGAATAGGCATCCGTATCAAAGGCGGTGGCCTTGCTGACGCGAATGGCCTCAGCGGGCAGTTGCAGATCCGGGTGGAAATCAGCACCCGGGGCATCCTGCACGCAGTGTACCGGCCAGGGCCCGCCGCGATGCTCAAAACTCACATGGTCAACCGGGTGCCAATCGCGGGTCGCCACCACCAGCGCACCTGCCGCCCGGGCGGCCTCAATTTCAGCGTTGATGCCTGGCACCAGGGCAGCGCCACCGGCCACCCCAAGAGCACCGCCTTCACAGAAATCGTTTTGCATGTCGACCACGATCAGCGCAGTCGCCGGTGTGTAGTTAACCTTCATGCTCATCAGGCACCTCCCGAAGGGGTTGTGGGTAAGTTACCAGGGTTTTAAGTCTCGCAGTGTGACGCCTGAGACTCAAGGGTGGCTTACCTCACCAGCCCCCAGGCAAAAAGAAATTTTCTTGCTATTCTCTACTTCCCTCGTTGTATGAATTCGCACCCACCCTCTGTCTGTCAAGGTTAATCAGCGGCCTTACTGCTGAACTGATAAAGTGTGCGGTTTCACAGCGCTGGCTCTAGGGTTGTAAGCTAGGCACATGCATCCGCATGAAAAGATCAGGAGAGCTGGCAGATGAAGCTACCTATATTGACCAGACCCAAGGAGGGGTGGTTGGCACGACTGATTCAGCGAACAGGCAATTACCGCAATTGCTGTCTGGTGACGGCGATTGCTGCTATACCCTGCACCATGCTGGTTATCACACGGCATGTGCCGATTCGTCCGTTAGGGTTTAGAATGGTCAGCCATAAACGAGATCGAATACAGCGTGGTGATCAACACGCCCAAGGGGAGAGGCTTTCGTGAAGCTGCTGATTCTGGATGCGGGACACTGTCTGAGCCTGGCGCTGGCGCGGGAAGCCAGCCGCCGCTCGGATACCGAGTTGGTGATAGAAGCAGGAACGGCGCTGAGTGCCGAAAGAGTGGCGGAAGTGGCGCCAGATGCCGTGATTATACCGCCGTTGGCGCATCCTCTGAACATGGTGCCTGCGGATGTCACCGCCCATGCTGATGCCGTAGATGCCTGCCTTGATGCCTGCAAGGCGCAGCAGACAACGCTGGTATGGTGTGTGTCTGATCAGCTGTATGAGGACGGTTTTGAGGTGCCGATTGATGAGCATCTGGTGCCGGCACCCAGGGATGACAGCCTACGCCGTCTGATCAAGACGGGGGATCGTATTCGCGCTGAATATGCCCAGCACCTGATTGTGCGCCTTGGCCCCCTGTTTGCGCTGGAAGGTAGCCATGCCTGGCTGAACCAGGTAATTGACAGCCTGATTATCGGGGAGAATGTCAGAGCCGCCGAGGATGTGATTTTCTGCCCGACCAGTGCTGATGCGGTGGCGCTGGCGCTGGTGGGCATGCTCCAGCAGCTTGCCTGCGGGGTGCAGGCCTGGGGAGCCTATCATCTGGCGGGCACAGAACCGGTCAGTGCCTTCACCTTTACCTCTATGGTGCGCACCCAACTGGGTACCCACCTGGAAGGGCGCGGTGAAGAGGTGGCACTTGGCGAAGTACAGGCACAGAAGCACCATCACGACGCCAAATTGCGCCGGGTGTTGAACTGTCGGCGCGTACTGGAAACCTTTGGGGTTCACCAGAAGCCCTGGCGGCTGGAAGTCGGGCGTATGCTGGATGCCTGGTGTCTGATGCGCGATGACGATAATGCCAGCGCGGCGGGGGCACCGCCTGATGAATGTGCTGCGCAGTGTGATTTTTTACATCGGCTACTTTGGTGCCATGTTATTGATAGGCGTGTTCTGTTTGCCCATCGCGCCTTTCCTGCCGCTTTCAGGGCGCTACCGCCTGCTTAATCTCTACAACCACTTTTTGATGGTCTGGTTTCGCGTCGCTTGCGGGGTGCGTTATGAAATTGAAGGGCGTGAAAATCTGCCTAGTGGCCCCTGTGTGATTCAGGCCAACCATCAGTGCGAGTGGGAAACGGTGTTTTTGCAGGTCATGAAGCCGCCGGTATGCACGGTGCTGAAACAGGAGTTACTGCGTTTCCCGATTTTCGGTTGGGCGCTGAGGCTGCTCCATCCGATTGCCCTTGATCGTTCACGGCCTGCCCGTGCCATGAAGCAAGTACTTACTCAAGGAGTTACTCGCCTGCAAAGCGGCTTGTCGGTGTTGATTTTCCCTGAAGGTACTCGGGTAGAGCCTGGTGTACGCAAACGTTATAACAAAAGTGGCAGCGTGATTGCCTGCCGCGCTGGTGTGCCGGTGCTGCCTGTGGCGCACAACGCAGGGGAGCGCTGGCCGGGGCGTCACTGGGTTAAGCGCCCTGGGGTCCTGCGGGTACGCATTGGTGCACCGATCACCACAGACGGTAAAACATCCGATAACGTGAATGCCGAAGTGGAAGCCTGGATTGAAACCCAGCTGCAGGAAATCTCAGATGTGCCACGTCCGCTGAAAGCGTCCTGACCACAGACAAACCTGACAGTACCTAAGAACTAAAACGGCGCCAACCTTGTGGGTTGGCGCCGTTTTGTCAGTGCAGGCTTATCTGGTGCGATAGCCGGTTAGCTGGCATAACGCTGGAACACCAGGCAGGCATTGGTGCCGCCAAAGCCGAAGCTGTTGGAAAGCACGCGCTGCAGGGTAACGCCATCACGGCGCTGGGTGACGATATCAAACCCATCCGCCTGTTCATCGAGTGTATCAATGTTCGCTGACGCAGAGACAAAGTCATGCTTCATCATCAGCAGCGAGTAGATGGCTTCCTGTACCCCGGTAGCACCCAGCGAATGGCCGGTAAGCGATTTGGTCGAGCTCATGGCCGGGGTGGTATCACCAAACAGCGCACGAACCGCCTGCAGCTCGGCGACATCTCCCACCGGCGTTGAAGTGCCGTGGGTGTTGATGTAGTCAATGTCGCCGTCGACGGTGGCCATGGCCTGCTGCATGCAGCGCACGGCGCCTTCACCGGAAGGGGCAACCATGTCATAGCCATCGGACGTAGCGCCATAGCCCACCAGTTCGGCGTAGATGTGGGCACCCCGCGCTTTGGCATGCTCAAGCTCTTCCAATACCAGCATGCCGCCGCCACCGGCAATCACGAAGCCGTCGCGTGCCTGATCATAGGGGCGGGAAGCCTTGTCTGGGGTCTCGTTGTATTGAGTGGATAGCGCACCCATGGCATCGAACAGGCAGGTAAGCGTCCAGTGTTCCTCTTCGCCGCCACCGGCAAAAACGACATCCTGCTTGCCCAACTGAATCTGCTCCATGGCACTGCCAATACAGTGAGCCGAGGTGGCACAGGCCGACGAAATTGAATAGTTGACGCCCTTGATCTTGAACGGCGTGGCCAGACAGGCGGATACCGTGCTGCCCATGGTGCGAGTAACGCGATAGGGACCAACCCGGCGCAAGCCTTTCTCACGCAGCACATCAGCGGCTTCCACCTGGTTGGCGCTGGATGCGCCACCCGAACCGGCAATCAGGCCGGTACGTTCGTTGGAAACCTGTTCTTCTGAAAGGCCGGCGTCTTCAATGGCTTGCGCCATGGAGATATAGGCATACGCGGCCGCATCGCCCATAAAGCGCAATAGTTTGCGATCAACCAACGCATTAAGATCAATATCGACGCTGCCAGCAACCTGGCTGCGTAGACCGCGTTCGGCATACTCTTCTTTGAAGCGAATGCCACTGCGCCCGTTTTTGAGCGCATCCAGGACCTGTTGCTGATCATTGCCGAGACAAGACACGATGCCCAGGCCGGTGACTACCACTCGTCGCATGGGAGCCTCCTGTTAAAAATTCGCAGTGGAGGTAAATAGGCCAACGCGCAGGTCGTTTGCCTGATAGATTTCACGCCCGTCGACGGTCACTGTGCCGTCGGCAATGCCCAATATCAGGCGACGGGTAATGATGCGCTTGATATTAATGTTGTAGGTAACTTTTTGGGCGTCGGGCAGAATCTGACCGGTGAATTTGACATCACCACACCCCAGTGCCCGCCCGCGGCCCGGGTGGCCCAGCCAACCCAGATAGAAGCCTACCAGTTGCCACATGGCATCCAGGCCAAGGCAGCCAGGCATTACCGGGTCACCGGGGAAGTGGCAATCAAAAAACCACAGATCCGGGGTGATATCCAGCTCGGCAATAAGCTCGCCTTTATTACTTTCACCGCCATCTTCGGTAATGCTGGTAATGCGATCAAGCATCAGCATGTTGGGCGCTGGCAATTGTGCATTGCCGGGGCCAAAGAGCTCGCCGCGTGAGCAGGCCAGCAGTTCGTCGCGATCAAAAGAGTGTTGCTTGGTCACTGAAACGTTCCGAATATCGAGATTGTTGTTGGCCGCGCGCGGCACCCGAGCCGAAGCGGAGTGCCTGTGCACAGGCCGCAAGGCCATTACTAGTTTACTTCCCGACGCTTGCGAATGCACGTCGCCTGTTCCGTCAAGGCTGCCATCATGCACCCCTTGTAAAGCGATATAAAGCGTTGCTGGTTTGCAGCGTGACACTTTCAGGCCGGTTGATGCAAATGGCGTTCATGCTGGATGATCAGTAGCTACTGCACAAATAATGCCCGATCAGCGCTCAGGAAGCGAGTATCGCTCGCTAAACCCTCGGTGGTGTCATGATGGTTTACAAAAATACCCTCAGTCTTTGCAATAATTTAGTGAGTCGTGAGTCGTGAGTCGTGAGTCGTGAGTCGTGAGTCGTGAGTCGTGAGTCGTGACTTTGTGATTCAAGGTGAGCGGTGGGCTGTTGTGCCCTCAGTCAGGGTGAAATGTGTTTTCCATTCCAGCAGTTGGCTGGCTGGCATGGGGCGTGCAAATGCGTAGCCCTGGCCATATTCGCAGCCCATGGCCAACAGCGCCTTTGCATGAGCAGTGGTTTCTACCCCTTCGGCAATAACGCGGCGCTGGAAGGCATCTGCCAGGCTTAATACGCCCTTGAGCATGACCAGATCTTCTTCGTTATCCAGCATATTGAGTACAAAGCTACGATCAATCTTGAGTATTCTGGCTGGCAGATAACGCAGGTAGGCCAGGGTGGAGTAACCGGTACCGAAGTCATCCAGAGCGAAGTTAACGCCGAGGGTCTGGCATTGGCGCATGATGTCGGCGACGCCTTGCATATCATCTAGAGCACTGCTTTCAAGGGCTTCAATTTCCAGGTCGCCGGGCGCGTAATCAGGAAAGGTATCCAAGGTGTCAGACAGCCACTGGGTAAAATGAGGGTGCTGCAGATGAATGCCATCAATATTAACGCTGACAGGCCAATGAATGCCGTTGGCTTTCCAGTCGCTGCACTGCTGCAGCGCGCTATTAACGACCCATTCACCCAATGCGATGGCAAATGGGTGCTGCTGGATTTCAGGTAGGAACATGGCGGGTGGCAAGAGGCCCTGCTCTGGGTGTTGCCAGCGTATCAGCGCTTCAACACCGATAATATTACCGTTACGCATATTGATTTTGGGCTGATAGAACAGCACGAACTCATCGTCGGCTAATGCCTGCTGCATACGGGCAATGCTCTGATGATGACCGCGCACGGCACGCTCATGGGCCAGGTCAAACAGGTGATAGCGGTTCTTGCCCAGCTGTTTGGCCTGATACATGGCATGATCAGCCTGGCGAATGAACTGATCCGGTTCGATATCCTCATTGCCGTCATAGGCCGCGACGCCGACACTGGCAGATATCTGCAGCTCGCATTGTTTGAAGCGGATAGGCTGATTGACGCGCTGGATCAGCTGCTGGATGACCCGCTGCATTTCCAGGTCACATGGCTGGTGAGGCAGCACCATGACAAATTCATCACCGCCGAGGCGTGCCACGATATCATTGTTTTTCAAGGTACTACGCAGGCGCTCAGCGACGACTCTCAACACCTGGTCGCCAAGGCTATGATCGTAGCGATCATTGATCTCTTTAAATCCATCAAGATCCAGATAGGCCAGCATCACCGAATGTTGGCTTTCCCGTGCCTCTTGCATAATCTGGGTAAGGCGCTGGGTGAACCCTTCACGGTTGGGCAGGTCGGTCAAACGATCAAAATAAGCCAGGTGTTGAAGGCGACTTTCATATTCTTTCTGGCGGGAAATATCGGTAAAAACAATCACAAAATGAGTGCTGCGGGTCGCGGTATCTTTGACCAGCGAGAGCGTCAGCTGAATAGGGTAGCGCTCCCCATTTTTACGTTTTTCCCAGATTTCCCCTTGCCAGACGCCATCATTGGCCAGTGTGGCCTGCGGGCTGTTATCACGCTGAGTATCAAAAAGGTGCTTCAATAGCGCTGAGGGTTGGTTAAGTACTTCAGCGGCCTCATAGCCGGTGGTTCGTGTGAAAGCAGCGTTGACGTCCAGGATATTGCCCTGCTCATTAGTCAGCATGATGGCGTCGTGGGCGTTACGGAACACACTGGCGGCCAGGCGAAGCTCGTCTGTTTTGCGGCGTACCAGATGACGCAGGCGCAGGTTCCACGCCACCACCCATAGGGCGCCGATGATGATAATCAGGGCGTGAGGCCAGTATTCACGCCATTTGATCGGCGCCGATGGCAGCATTTCGCCCAGCCACTTGGCGTTAATGCGCTCAATGACTCCCTGTTCACGTGCATGAGCAATACCCTTATCGAGAATATTCTTCAGCAGGTGCTCGCCTTCCTTGACCGCCATGCTGTTGAGCCCGGTGTAGAGCGATTCACCTACCCGCTTCATCTCCACGTTCAAGCCTGAGCGATAAAGCTGGAACAGTACGATCTGTTCATCGCCAATCATGGCATCGGCTTCGCCCCCAGCACGGCCAGCACGGCATTCGCAAAATTGATGGTAGAAACGAGAGTGACATTGATACCGGCTTCTTCCATAAACTCCTCAGCATAGTCACCGCGCTGAGTGGCGACGCGCATGCCGTCGAGATCCTCCAGTTGGTTAATGTCGGGGCGATCAACGGGCACAAAGATAGCCGCAGGAACTTCAAAGACAGTCTGGGTAAACTCGTAGCTGGCATCTCGGGCAGGGCTATAAAAAAGCTGGTCAGAACGTCAGCACGGCCCGCCTGGATCTGCGCTTGTGCCGTGCTGAAGTCGGTATGGGTAAATCGAGCCTCAAATCCTGCTTCATCGGCAATCCACTGGGCTAGCTCAACCATCATGCCATCACTTTGGCCCTGATCATCCATGAACTCAAAAGGCGGGTAGTTGCTCTGGCTAACAAACACAATGGGCGCGTTTTCTGCCAAGTACGCACGTTCCGGCGCGCTTAGCGCGAGCCCTTGTGCAGTGGCCGGTGTGGGTAGCAGGCATACCAACAGCAGTAACGCGGCCAGGTCTGTAGCACGCTTTAACTTGCTGAACAGCCAGTGTTGGGACTGGCTTTTTTGTACATGGCTCCCGCTTACTGCCACTTTTTAGCGCTCCTCTTCTTTGTGTTTTGACGAGTGGTCAGTGCTACAGTGAATAGCGTATAGGAATTAATATTTTACAATTAACAGCCTCGCGTAACTTTCATCGGGCGTCTAGAGGAAAGCTTAATTTTTTCGCTGTGACGTTAGTACTATAATTTCTATGTCTTTCTTGCATCTCCTGATGATGCCTCCTAGACTGCTTTTATCAACTGCTTGACGGGGTGCCGGTGAATCCGGCTGAGATGGCGCAGGGCGTATCCTTTTGATACTGCCAAAGCGCTGGTCCCGTGAACCTGATCCGGCTAATGGGCGGCTCCTCATGAAGAGGGAAGCTCGGGTACCGGCGTAGGGATCAAGCGATGGCCTTGGCTAGCTCTTCTCACGATCGCACGCCACCTTCCGCGCCATTTCCTCGATCTCATTCGCCTATCCTCCGGATTATTATTACCGGAGGCATCATGGGCTATTGTTTTACCGACCTTACCAACGCCTGCCATGACGAGTGGCGCGCTTATATTGAGCACGATTTTGTCCGCCAGCTGGGCACCGCCACGCTGCCGGATGCCGCGTTTCGCCACTACCTGAAACAGGATTATCTGTTTTTGATTCACTTCGCTCGCGCCTATGCACTGGCGGCCTATAAAAGCCCGACCCTTGCCGATCTGCGCCAGGCCCATGAGGGCCTAAAAGCCATTGTGGATGTGGAGTTGGGTCTGCACGTGGGGTTTTGCCAGGAGTGGGGCATTTCTGAAGACGAGCTGGCCCAGCTGCCGGAAGCGCGCGCAACGCTGGCCTATACCCGCTACGTGTTGGATACCGGCAACCGCGGTGACCTGCTTGATCTTCACGTGGCACTCGCCCCTTGCCTGATTGGCTACGGTGAAATTGCCAACTGGCTGAACGCTCAAGCGTCTACCCTACGCGGCGCACAAAACCCCTATGACGCCTGGATTGCCATGTACGCAAGCGAAGAATTTCAGGCCGCCATGCAGGCGGAGCTGGAATGGCTCAATGCCCGCCTTGCCGATGTAACCCCTGCCCGCTTTGCTGAACTGAGCAGAATATTTAGCGATGCCACCCGCCTGGAAATCGATTTCTGGCAGATGGGGCTGGATCTTGCTCATTAACTCCGCGAACCCAAACAACACAACCGCCGCATAACAACCGCTTCATAACAACAAGCAAACAATAAACCCAAGGAAATCATCATGAGTAAAACTAGCCACTTTCTAGCAGAAACCGCCCAGGTCGATGCCGCCGCCATTCAACCGCTGCCCGCCTCGCGCAAGGTGTATGTGGAAGGCTCACGACCGGATATCCGCGTGCCGTTTCGCGAGATCACCCTGTCGCCGACCAAAACCAGCAGCATTGATGAAGAGAATCCGCCGCTGCTGGTGTACGACACTTCCGGCCCTTACACCGACTCGGCCGCCAACAATGATTTACGCCAGGGCTTGCCTGCGCTGCGCCGTACCTGGATTGAAGAGCGCAACGATACCGAGTTTCTGGATGGCCCCACCAGCGAGTACGGCAATCGCCGTGCTAACGACCCAACCCTTGCCCAGTTGCGCTTTGATCTGACCCGCACGCCGCGCCGGGCAAAAGCGGGCAAAAACGTCACCCAGCTGCATTACGCGCGCCAGGGCATTATTACGCCGGAAATGGAATTTATTGCCATCCGCGAGAATCAGCGTCGCCAGACGTTAGGCACGGCGGAGGTCGAGCGCATCCTGGGCCATCAGCACCCTGGCCAGAACTTTGGAGCCAGCCTGCCGGAAGAAATCACCCCGGAATTTGTGCGTGACGAAGTGGCCCGTGGGCGGGCGATTATCCCTAACAATATCAACCACCCTGAATCCGAGCCGATGATTATTGGCCGTAACTTCCTGGTCAAGATCAACGGCAATCTGGGTAACTCGGCGGTCACGTCGTCAATTGAAGAAGAAGTCGACAAGATGACCTGGGGCATCCGCTGGGGGTCGGATACCATCATGGACCTTTCCACCGGCCAGAATATCCACGAGACCCGCGAGTGGATTATCCGCAACTCGCCGGTGCCGATTGGTACCGTGCCGATCTATCAGGCGCTGGAGAAGGTCAACGGCGTGGCTGAAGACCTCACCTGGGAAGTTTTCCGCGATACCTTGATCGAGCAGGCGGAACAGGGCGTGGATTACTTCACCATTCATGCGGGCGTATTGCTGCGCTACGTGCCGCTGACCGCCAACCGCGTGACCGGCATTGTCAGCCGGGGTGGTTCGATCATGGCCAAGTGGTGTCTGTATCATCACCAGGAAAGCTTCCTGTATACCCACTTCGAAGAGATCTGCGAGATCTGCAAGCAGTACGACGTGGCGTTTTCGTTAGGTGATGGCCTGCGGCCTGGCTCCGTCGCTGATGCCAACGACGAAGCGCAGTTCGCTGAGCTGGAAACCCTGGGCGAGCTGACCAAGATCGCCTGGAAACACGACGTTCAGGTGATGATTGAAGGCCCTGGCCATGTGCCCATGCACTTGATTAAAGAAAACATGGATAAGCAGCTTGAGGCGTGTCATGAGGCGCCTTTTTATACGCTTGGCCCGCTGACCACTGATATCGCCCCTGGCTATGACCACATCACCTCCGGCATTGGCGCGGCGATGATTGGCTGGTTCGGCTGTGCGATGCTTTGCTATGTCACGCCGAAAGAGCATCTTGGCCTGCCGAATAAGGATGACGTCAAGACCGGCATTATCACCTACAAGATTGCCGCCCACGCAGCAGACTTGGCTAAGGGCCACCCGGCGGCAGCGCCGCCGCGATAACGCGCTTTCCAAGGCACGCTTTGAATTCCGCTGGGAAGACCAGTTCAACCTGGGGTTGGACCCGGATACCGCCCGGGAATACCACGACGAAACCCTGCCGAAAGATTCCGCCAAGGTGGCGCACTTCTGCTCCATGTGCGGGCCCAAGTTCTGCTCCATGAAGATCAGCCAGGAAGTACGCGATACCTATCGGGATCGTGCGCCGGAAAATGCCGCCGATAGCGACGCTGAAGCGGTCAAGCGCGGTATGCAGGAACAGGCAGAGAAGTTCCGCCAGACAGGCAGCCAGCTGTACCAGGAAGTGTAAGCTGAAATAAGGGGGTCAGATCCAAATTAATTGCTTCACTCTCTTTCCTGGGTGATTAGCGATTATTAATGTGGATTTGACCCCCTTTATTCTCTGGTTAGCGCGCGCGGGACAACCCCAGCACGATAATTCCTCCGATGACCACGGCACCGCCTACCAGCTGGCCAGGGGTCAGCATCTGCTGCCCCAGAAAGAGATAACCCAGCAGTAGAGACGCCACCGGTTCGAAATTCATGACCGGTGCATTTCTGGCCATATCCAGACGCGGGACACTAATAAACAGAATGGAAAATGCGCTGCCGTACAACACGGCCAGCAGCATCAGTCCTGTCCAGCCGGTGGTGTTATCGGGCAAGCTCATGCCGCCAGGCATCGCGCCCAGCAGCCCACCCAGGATCATGGCAATAAATACCGTCTGCATGGTTAACCAGCTGCGTAAAGTGCTACCCACCTTGGCTAGCCGGTGTTCAGTAATCCACAGGGTGCTGGCCAGAGCAAAGGCGGCGGTCAATCCAAAGCCAATACCTGTCAGCCATTCAGGCCCCATGGTCTCGGCATTGGCCAGCCAGGCAGGAATATCAAGCACCACGAGGAGCCCGATCAGGATGGTGCCCATGATCAGACAGCTGCGCAATGAAGGCCGTGGCCCACCCAGTGCCCAGCTTAATAGCGCCAGCTGGATGGGAAAAGTGTTCACCAGCAGCAGGGCGATGACCACGGGCAGGCGAGCAACCGCTGAATAAAGGCAGACGCTTTGAATCGCAATCAGCACGCCTGCAGCGAGCTGCCAGGGCCAGGTGCCGGGTGGCAGCCAAAAACCCTTTTTCTGCATCATCAAGAGCGCCAGCAAGATTAGGCAGGCCACTCCTGAGCGCATCAATACTGCAAGCAGCAGGCCCGTGCCATTATCAAATGCCAGCCGTGCCGCGACATGGTTGGCGGCAAACAGGGTGGCGACCGACATCATCAGGGGAATGGCCAGATGACGGGGCAGAACGTCAGACGATGAGGCTGAGGGCATAATGTTTGATCCAACATGGGCAGGATAAGGGTCACAGCAAAGTGAAAGTCAGCCAGATCAAGCATACTATGCAGCCTATGATAGGAGAATTGAATGGCTGCAGATTCCAATGCCCTTAGTGTGGCACTATCCCTGTTGATCAACCTGGATGCGGCGCTGGTCGATATCGTGCTGCTTTCCCTGCAGGTATCGCTATTGGCGGTATGTCTGGCGGCACTGATCGGTTTCCCCCTGGGGGCCGCAGTAGCGCTATGGCGTTTTCCAGGGCGGGGTTTGGTGGTGGTGGCATTGAATGCCTTGATGGGTTTGCCGCCTGTGGTGGCCGGGCTTGTTGTCTATCTGCTGCTTTCCCGCGCGGGGCCACTGGGCGAGTGGGGCTTGCTGTTTACGCCAAATGCTATGGTGATTGCCCAGGTAGTGCTGGTGCTGCCGATTCTGGCGGCGCTGTCGCGTCAGAAGGTTGAGGAGCTTTTGGCTGAATATCAGGAACAGTTTGTGTCGCTGGGTATGTCACGCCTGCGCATGATACAGACTCTGCTCTGGGATGCGCGCTTTGCGCTGCTCACTGTGCTGCTGGCCGGTTTCGGGCGGGCCAGCGCAGAAGTCGGCGCGGTGATGATGGTCGGCGGCAATATAGACGGCGTGACCCGGGTGATGACCACCTCCATTGTGCTTGAAACCAGCAAGGGCAATCTTCCGCTGGCGCTAGGGTTGGGGATCGTGCTGTTAACTCTGGTGCTGGTGATCAATGCGGCCGCCTATCTCGTCGGCGAGTGGGCGCGGAGGCGAACCGGATGACAGTTTTACAGCCGCTGGATACCCATGCTTCAGTTTGCCCCCGGGCGTCACTGATATTTGATCAGGTTACGTTCAGCTATCAGGGTAAACATCTGTTGGGCCCCTGTTCGTTTACGCTGCAAGGGGCTGGCCCGACCCTGGTGATGGGCCCTAATGGTGCGGGCAAAAGCCTGTTGCTGCGCCTGGCCCACGGCTTGCTGGCACCGGCGTCCGGGAGTGTTCAATGGCTACCGCAGCGCCCACGTCAGGCGATGGTCTTCCAGCAGCCAGTGATGCTGCGTCGTTCCGCGATCGCCAATCTGATTCACGCGTTAGCGGTCAATAAGACACCGCGTCGCCAGCGCCAGCAACTCGCAGAAGCAGCGCTGGAGCGTTTTGGTCTGAGTCGCCTGGCCAGAACGCCTGCCAGAGTGCTTTCCGGCGGAGAGCAGCAGCGGTTGGCGCTGGCACGTGCCTGGGTGCTGGCCCCTCAGGTGCTGTTTCTTGATGAGCCGACCTCTGCACTTGACCCAGCTGCCATCAAGGCCGTGGAAGAGGCCGTATTGGCTTTTCAGCGTCAGGGTACGCGCGTTGTGATGACCACCCATGATATCCATCAGGCGCGGCGCCTTGCTGCGGATGTGCTGTTTATGGCCAATGGGCAACTACTTGAATACACGCCCGCTACTCAATTTTTTCATCAGCCGGAATCATCAGGCGCGCGGGCCTATCTGCGCGGTGAACTAGTCGAGTGACTCGCGTGTTACATGCACTCAAGCTAGAAAATACCCTTATCTTCCAGCACGGAGAAATTCAATGAAAACAACGTTAACGCTTACACTTGCCACCGTCATCAGCGGTACTTTGGTCTCTCAGGCTTACGCAGACGATTTCATTACCTTGGCATCGACAACGTCCACCGAAAACGCTGGGCTATTTGATGCCATTGTGCCGGCATTTGAAGATTCCACAGATATTGAAGTACGCGTGGTGGCGGTGGGTACCGGTCAAGCTTTTGAAATTGCCCGCCGAGGCGATGCCGATAGCCTGTTGGTTCACGATACGGCCGGTGAAGAGCAGTTTGTGGCAGACGGCTACGCCAGTGAGCGTGCCGACGTCATGTACAACGATTTTGTGATCATTGGCCCTTCTGATGATCCGGCAGGTATTGACGATGCTGAAAACGTGGCAGAAGTGTTTGCGCTGATTGCCGACGCTGAGGCGCCCTTTGCATCGCGTGGGGATGACAGCGGCACCCACCGCGCAGAACTGCGGTTATGGGAAAGCGCTGGCGTAGAGCCACAAGGTGAATGGTACCGCGAGCTGGGTGGCGGTATGGGGCCAACGCTGAATACCGCCGCCGCCATGGATGCCTATGTGATGTCTGACCGGGCTACCTGGGTAGCGTTTGAAAACCCTCAGAATCTGGCTCTGCTGTTTGCAGGCGACAAGGTGCTTTTCAATCAGTATGGCAGCCTGGTGCTGTCTGCCGAGCGTCACCCGCACCTGAAGCATGATCTGGCAGCACAATGGCATCGTTGGCTGCTTTCGGAAGACGGTCAGCAGGCGATTGGCGCCTTTGAGGTGGACGGCCAACAGCTGTTCTTCCCTAATGCGCAATAATGTCGCAGTGGGTGAGTTGAGGTTGTAATATCGCTGCCGCGTACCCATGGTATAGATTATATGGGTAACGCATGCTGGCGCCTGTCATTAGCCAGCATGCGGTTGTTCAACTTGCTTGAAACAAGGAGTATCTAATGTCGTTACGCATTAATGAAGTTGTGCCGGATTTTGAAGCTGATACCAGCCAGGGGCCGATTCGCTTCCACGAGTGGATTGGGGATAGCTGGGCGATTCTTTTTCACACCCCAAAGACTTCACGCCGGTTTGCACCACCGAGTTTGGCGCTGTGGCTACGCTGGATGCCGAGTGGAAAAAGCGCGGTACCAAGGTGATTGGTGTTTCCGTTGATGGTGTTGAAGAGCATAAGCGCTGGATCAACGACATCGAGACTTACTGCGGTAACGATGTCCACTTCCCGATCATTGCTGATGAAGAGCTGAAAGTCTCCAAGCTGTTCAACATGCTGCCAGCAGAAGCCTATATGCCGGATGGCCGCACCCCGGCAGACAGCGCGACGGTGCGCTCTGTATTCATTATTGGCCCGGATAAGCAGCTGAAGCTTTCCATGACTTACCCGATGACGGTTGGCCGTAACTTTGCGGAAGTACTGCGCGCCCTGGATGCCCTGCAGACCAGTGCCAGCCATGGTGTTGCTATGCCAGCAGACTGGACGCTGGGCCAGGATGTCATCATTCCTACCAGTGTTTCCGAAGAAGATGCCAAGACGAAGTTTGGCGAATACGAAACGGTCTTCCCGTATCTGCGCAAAGCCAAACTGCCTGAGTAAGTGGCGACGCTAATATTGGCTATAAACCTGAACCACCCTGACGGCTAGCTGTCAGGGTGGTGTTGTATATCAGGTCGTGGTGGTGCGGGAAGCTATCTCAGCCAGCTGACCGTATCCCAGGCATGCTGCTCTGGCGACGGTGTGTTCTCACGCGCTTTTTCCAACTCATCTTCGCTGATATCACCCAACCCATAGGCGTGACCATGGCGTTTGGCATGACCTTCAATCCACCCATTGGTATAGCGAAACCCAGGAATGCCTTTTTGCGTTTCGTGCGGCTGACCGCGTTCGCCATCAATAAAGCCACGAATCCAGGCACGGCGGTAGGTATAGATGAACATATAGATACCTTGGTTTCCAGGCTGGATGAACGCGTCATCTAAGCGTTTAGTTTTAAGCTAATAGTATAATATTGTAAACTAGTTTATGTTGCAATGCAGCGTTAACCCACAGCATCAAGCAGGCCCAGAGAGGAGATGGAAGGTGATGACAGCATGGTATCTGGCAGGCTTGCTGGCAGGAGTCGTACTGCTGGGCGTGGCATTGCAGCGGCGTTTCCATCGTCGTCTGCATCGCGAGTTGGCTGCTCCTCGGGAAGCCGTTAACCGCTCACTGGAAGACGTTGGGCTGCAAGGTGACACCGTACGCTTTACCACGGTGGGAGAGCGGATGCTGGAAGCCTGGTGGCTGCCCGCAAAGGCGCCGCAAGGGCAGATAGTGATTACCCACGGCTGGGGAGCCAACCGCGCCACCCTGCTGCCGCTAGCGCCGTTGCTGCTTGAAGCAGGATGGAGCCTACTGCTGATTGACGTGCGCAACCACGGCAATAGCGATGATGACACCTTCTCCTCCATGCCGCGCTTTGCCGAAGATATTGACGCCGCCCTGAGCTGGCTGAAGCACCATCAACCCGCTTTACCTACGGCACTGATTGGCCACTCGGTCGGGGCAGCGGCTACCTTGCTGTGTGCCTCACGGCGCGATGATATTGCCGCTGTGGTCAGCCTGAGCAGCTTTGCCCATCCGGATGGCATGATGCGCCGCTGGCTGGATGCCAAAGGTTTGCCGTTCTTCCCGCTGGGCTGGTACGTGATCCGCTATGTGGAAAAGGTTATTGGCCATCGCTTTGATGCCATCGCACCGGTCACGACACTCCCTCAGATCCGCTGCCCGGTCTTGTTGGTGCATGGCGAGAGCGACGATATCATTCCGTTAAGCGACGCTCAGCGGCTTACTCAGAAACAGACGCCTGGTGTGACCTTGCGGGTGGTGCCCGGAGGGCATGATCTGAGCGATAGTCTGGCGCGTCACGGTGATGAGCTGTTGGCATTTCTGAATGCCGCCATTGACAAGCCCGCCACCGAGCGCTGCGCATAAATGCAAAAGCGCTCTTCAGCGAGCGCTTTTAATTCCCCAGATAGCAATGCCATCAGTCCTGCTTGGAAAAGCTGTCAAAGGCTTCCAATGCCTGTGCGGCATAGGTGTAGGCCGGGCCGCCGCCCATATACATACATACGCCCAGCATTTCCATGAACTCTTCACGGGTAGCGCCCAGCTCGGCGGCTGCCTTGGAATGAAAGGCAATACAGCCATCGCAGCGAATGCTGATGCCAATGGCCAGTGCCATCAGTTCTTTGTGCTTGTGTGACAGCGCTCCTTCCTTGTTGGCCCCTTTGGCCATCTGGGTGAAACCCTTGGCAACATCAGGGATATTCTTGCCGATTTCCTGCATCAAGGCGGAAAGGTCCTGAGTCGTTTTCTGCCAGTCTTTATGCATGTGTTTCTGCTCCTTTCAATAAAGTATTGCGCTTAGAAAAGCCGCATTGTAATTGATGGTTATGCTATTTAATAATCAATATATTCTAAATTTGACGCAGATCAGCTAAGTCACCCTCCGGCGACGTAATCAGGCTAGCCGGTGTCGTGCATAACCATGCTCATTTTGGGCGATTAGCCTACCATCGCGACACAACGTTTATCAGGGTGGTGGTATGTTTGATACGTCGATAACCAGTAGGCGCATGAAAAAAACTGCTCTTGATGCCGCTGATATCCGTATCCTCAGCGCCCTGCAGCGTCATGGCCAACTCAGCAAGACCAAGCTGGCCGAGCTGGTCAATCTTTCTCCTACGCCCTGCTGGGCACGTCTGGATCGCCTGAAATCGGCGGGCTACATTCGTGGCTATCATGCCGATATCGCACTGGAACGTGTGCTTGATATCACACGTGTCATGGTCAACCTGTCGTTGATGCATCACCGCAAGCAGGATTTCGAGCGTTTCGAGACCTACATTCGCAATATTGAAGAAATCACCGAGTGTTACGTCACCGGAGGAGGGATGGACTATGTGTTTCAAGTCGTGGTGCCAAGCCTCGCTGCCTTCCAGCACCTGATGGACCGGCTGCTATCCGAAGACCTGAATATTGATCGCTACTATACCTATTTTATAACTCGCCAGGTCAAGTCGACCCAGCCAAATCTGGTCGCTCTGACGTCACATGCCAGCCCATAACCAATTGGTCTGCAGTCAATCAAAAAGTAGTCTTTTCGGTCGTGTTACAAGGCCAACTTCAGACCGCATCATGGCTTGGCAGACGCTATCCTTCTCACACAATCAACTATCGCACCACACGGCATCATACAGCGGCGTGGGCGATGATAAAAAAGAGGAGTTAGCGCCATGTCAGCTGTCAATACCGGTTTCGGTACCCAGATCCGTAAGTCTCCCTACTTCGCGGCTACCCAGCGTTGGGGTGCCCAGGGCTATTCGGTTTACAACCACATGTATATCCCCCGTGATTTTGGTAGCCCGGAGCAGAATTTCTGGAACCTGGTAAACACCGCCATCCTGTGTGATGTGGGCGTTGAGCGTCAGGTAGAAATCACCGGACCCGATGCAGCGGAATTTACCCAGCTGCTGACCCCGCGCAACCTGTCGAACATGGCCGTTGGGCAATGCAAGTACGTGCTGATCACCAATGCCAGCGGCGGTATCCTCAACGACCCTATTTTGCTGCGCCTGGCTGAAAACCACTTCTGGCTGTCACTGGCTGATAGCGACATCCTGCTATGGGCTCAAGGCGTTGCCATTAACTCAGGGCTTGATGTCACCATCAGCGAACCGGATGTTTCACCTCTGCAGCTGCAGGGCCCGGTGTCTGGCGAGATCATGAAGGCTCTGTTTGGCGATAGCATCATGGATCTGCGCTATTACTGGCTGCGCGAGGTGGAGCTGGACGGTATCCCGATGATTGTGTCGCGCACCGGCTGGTCAAGCGAGTTGGGCTATGAGCTTTATCTGCGTGATGGCAGCCGGGGTGATGAGCTGTGGGAAAAATCATGGCCGCTGGCCAGCCTTTTGGTCTTCAGCCTGGCCATACCTCGACTATTCGCCGAATTGAAGGCGGCATGCTGTCCTATCATGCCGATGCCGATATTCACACCAACCCCTTTGAGCTGGGTATGGATCGCCTGGTGGATCTCGACATGGAAGCAGACTTTATTGGCAAGGCGGCGCTCAAGCGCATCCAGCAGGAAGGCATTCGCCGCAAGCAGGTTGGCCTGTGCATCGATGGTACCGACCCCTTGAGCGGGCCGAATAGCGATTTCTGGCCGATTAACTGTCAGGGTAAGACCGTTGGCAAGGTCACCTCGGCTGTACATTCTCCCAGGCTGGCGCGCAATATTGGCCTGGCCATGGTGGATATTAACTATGCTGACATTGGCACCCAGGTAGAAGTAGTGATCGGTGGTGAACCGGTGCAGGCTGTTGTGGCTGAAAAGCCGTTTTATGATCCTAAAAAGCAACTGGCCGCCGCCTGAATTCATCCATCGGAAAGGGTAACTTTATGTCAGCACTCTCTATCGAGCTTGAATGGACGCGCAATACCGCTGAACTGAAACCGGGTGCCTACGCTAAGGCGCACCGGATTGACTATAACAGCGACACCGCGGTGATGGTGGATGCCGCCCCGGATTGGGGCGGTAACCCTAACAACACCAACCCGGAGCAGGCACTGGCAGCGGCACTTTCCAGCTGCCATATGATGACGTTTCTGGCGCTGGCGGCAAAGGCAGGCTGGCCGGTTGCCAGCTACCATGATCAGGCAACCGCCGAGCTTGGCAAAAACGCCAAAGGGCAGATGTCGGTCACGCGCATCGATTTGTATCCGCAAGTGCACTTTGACGAGGGTTTTGAGGTAGATGCTGCAGAACTGGACAAGATGCAGCAGCGCGCGCATCGTTATTGCTTTATTGCCAATACCCTGGCCGACGATGTTGCCATCGGTATCCAGTCAAGTTAAGGACAGCCGCGCCTATGAACAATCATTCCAATAATAATGAAAGCCATGCCGCTCATACTGATGGGCAGGGCAGTAATCCCTACAATCAGGGGCTTGATCGCAACCCGGCCAACTTTCAGCCGCTGACGCCGCTGCAGTTTCTGGAACGCGCTGCCAGCGTCTTCCCTGAGCATATTGCAATCGTGCATGGTCGCCTGCGCCGTAACTATGCGGACTTCTATACTCGCTCCCGCCAACTGGCATCAGCGCTTACCGAGCGCTATGCCATTGGCCGCGGCGATACGGTCAGCGTGGTGTTGACCAACACGCCGGAAATGCTGGAATGCCATTACGGTGTGCCGATGTGCGGTGGCGTATTGCACTCGATCAACACGCGCCTGGATGCGGCGACGATTGCCTTTCAGCTTGATCATGCCATGTCAAAAGTGGTGATTGCCGATCGCGCTTTCATGGCGCTGGTAAAAGAGGCGCTGGCGTTGGCCTCTGTCAGGCCTGTACTGATTGAGGTCAATGACCCCGAAGACGATTCGCCCCTTTCCTCTGCTGAGCTGCCGGGCGATATTCCCGACTATGAAGACGTGATCGCCACCGGCAGCCCAGACTTTGCCTGGCTGATGCCGGAAGACGAATGGGACGCCATTTCCATCAATTACACCTCGGGTACTACCGGCAATCCCAAGGGTGTGGTCTCCCATCATCGCGGCGCCTATCTACTGGCTCAGGGCAATGCGCTGACCACGTCAATGCAGAAGCATGCGGTCTATCTGTGGACGCTACCGATGTTTCACTGCAACGGCTGGTGCTTCCCGTGGACACTTTCGGCGATTGTCGGCACTCATGTTTGTCTGCGTCAGGTGCGCGCCGAGCCCATCTGGGCAGCGCTGGCCAATGAAGGCGTCACGCATCTGTGCGGTGCGCCGATAGTGATGTCGCTGCTGATTGATACCCCTGAGGTCGAACGGCCCCTACTGGATCGCCAGGTGCAGTTCTTTACTGCCGCCGCCCCACCGCCCGAGCGGGTGCTGGCAAGTATGAACACTCTGGGGTTTGATGTTATCCACCTCTACGGCCTGACAGAAACCTATGGCCCTGCGGTGGTAAATGACTGGCATCTTGACTGGTCAGACTGCTCCCAGGAGGAGCAGGCGCGGCTCAAGGCCCGCCAGGGGGTTCGCTACCTGCCGTTGGAACAGCTGGAGGTGCTTGACCCGGTCAGCGGTGAACCGGTTCCCCATGACGGTGAAACCCTGGGCGAGGTGATGTTTCGCGGCAACGTGGTGATGAAAGGCTACTTCCGCAACCCGGAAGCCACTGCCGAAGCGTTTGCCAACGGCTGGTTTCATTCCGGTGACCTGGCCGTAGTACACCCGGATGGCTATCTGCAGCTCAAGGATCGCACCAAGGATGTGATCATTTCCGGCGGCGAAAACATCTCGTCCATCGAGATTGAGGAAGTGCTCTATCGTCATCCCGCCGTCAGCGTGGCAGCCGTAGTCGCCATGCCCCATGAAAAGTGGGGGAGACGCCTTGCGCCTTTATTGAGCTTACCTCCAACAGCGAGGCAGATGAAGACACCTTACGGCAGTGGTGTCGTGACCACCTGGCGCCTTATAAAGTGCCACGTGAATTTGTATTCGCCACCATTCCGCGTACCTCCACCGGCAAGATCCGCAAGGTCGCCCTGAGAGATCAAATGCGCGAACCTTCGTAGGCATTATTAAGTGCTTAGGTGTTGATAAGAGAGTAATGACCAAGAAAAAAGCCCCGAATCATCGGGGCTTTTTACTGCGAGCCTGCTAAGTGTCGTGTCGCTACTTATTGTTGCTTAGCCCGATCGATGGCAAACACCGTGGTGGTACCGCTGACTTCGTTACCGACAATCAATAGCGGCCGACCGTCAGCATCCGGGCTCGTGTCGGCAGACACAAAATACAGGCCCTCTGCCCCAAGGTCAGTTTGGGTCAGTGCCTCAGGCTCGTTGGCAAGACTGAAGTCACGGTGGTTGATATAGTCCACCAGGGTGGTATCAGCCGGTGAAGTGATATCGTACATCATGATGCCACCGATCCTTTCCAAGCCAACAAAGGCATAGGTGCTATCATCAATGCGGCCGATCGCAATGCCTTCAGGCTCTGGGCCTTTGTCATCTGAACGTGCGTCAAAGCTGTCGTTTTCGTCGTTGTTTGAATTGAAGTCATCCGGGAACATTGCGGCGATGGTTTCTTCCATCTGTGATCCAGTGTCGAAGACTTTCTTAAGGCCGTCAGCAGTCACCTGGAAAATGGACATGGAGCGTGCCCCATAGGCATACAGGGTGTCGTAAACGCACGCACTTTCAATATCCGTTGACAGGGCCGACGGGTCGCAGCCGTTACTCACACCCAATGTCGAGGTGACGCGCAGACGGCCAAGATTTTCTTCTTTCTGGAGAGTTTCAGCATCCGGGAAGGCAGTCGGGTCCAGTTGCAGGTTCTTGACCCGGAATTCCTCGCTCCAGGCATCATAATCACGGGCATCACCTTCATTGGCGGTGACAATATACGTCTCGCCGTCGGTCTCGTAGACGCGAATCGTATCGGGCTGGTAAACGCCCATGATTGGCCAGTGCTGGATATTGATGGCGTCATCCCGGTTGCTGGCGTCGAGCCCCTTGCCCGACCAATTACCATCAGCTGACCAATCCTTGAAACCTAGTGGGAAAATATCGCTGACCGTTGCAGATGCGATATCGACAACCCCGATGGCATTGTTTTCCTGCAAAGAGATGTAGGCGGTGCTGGAATCGGCGGAAACCTCTACCCATTCAGGTTCCATATCCTGGGCGGCACTGGCGCCTGGGCCAAAGATCCGCACACCTGCTTCACGCAGGGCATCTTCCTGGCCGTTAAACGCTTGAAAGTGGGCGTGACGAACGTCTGCCTGGGTCAGGTTTTCGATACCGACGGAAAGGTCAATGACCGAGACACTGCCTTCGGGGTCAACAGTATAGTCGTCATTGGGCTCACCTTCGTTGGCGACGACGACGTAACGGCCGTCTGGTGAGAAGGTCAGGGCATCAGGAAGGGCGCCAGCTTCAACAAAGCTTAGGCGATTACCGTTGGTGTCATAAAAAGCCACGACGCCGGGGTCCGTGGCTTCCTGGGCTTCTACCGCGATCGCGAGGGTGCCATTCATGACGGCAATACTGTTGGCGTCTGCCCCCAGGTCTGAAACGTCAATGGTGGACACCAGCTTCAGACGGCTGGGGTTGCTCATATCGAAAATATCAACCTGACCGCTGGCCGCGTTGATGACAAAGGTGCGCTCAGACGCTGGATCAAACGCGGTAATTTCAGCGGCGCTTTCGTCAAAAACACCGCTCTGATAGTGACCAATGGCAGAAAGCGTATGCGCCTTGGTTGGCTGAGCAGAAACGCTAGCGTGGCCGTAACTGGCCACAAGAGCACCACTGACAAGTGTGGCCAGAATAGCCGCGGCGAGAGGTTTGGGCTGCATACGGGGAATACTCTATCAATCAACAGTGAAGGTCAGCGCGAGCGGCAAACACGCGTAAAGCGAGTGAATGCCGAGAAACACTTCTAATACTTTATGCCTTTCAGATGACAGTCAGATGTCGCTATCTTTGCCATCTAATCAGGCAGCATTGATCGGTTTATCAGCGAATGCGGGGATATAAATTTAGCGGTGCCTTTAGTAAGCAGCCATGTATTACTATTGCGTGTTTAACTGGCTAATACAGGAAGGCAGAATGAAAAAATGGTTAGCACTGGCAGGCATGATGGTGATTACCAGCGGTTGTCAGAATATGGATGCGATGGCGCCCTTGATGGATGCCGGCTCACAAATGGGCGGTACTTCAAGCCAGCTTGAGGCGTCTCCTCTGGCCCGTGGTATCAAGCAGGCGCTGGCGCTGAGTTCAGAGCGGGCCAGCGCCAATCTTTCCAGGCCTGGGGCCTTCGATATACCCCTGCCGGGTGCTGGCCAGCAGATTGCTGATACCTTGCGTCAATTTGGTATGGGGCAGTATGTTGACCCTGTGCAGGATGCCATGAACCGCGGAGCCGAGCAGGCCGTGGCGGAAGCCGCACCGGTGTTCAAAAATGCGGTGCGTGAAATGAGTGTGGATGATGCCATGGGCATTATTCGCGGTGGCGATACCGCGGCTACCCAGTATTTCCGTACCAATACTGAAAGCGCTCTGCGTTCACGCTTTGCACCTATTGTGCAAAGCAATCTTGAGCAGACGGGCTTTTATGATCAGTACCAGTCGATGCTGGACGTCTACGACCAGCTACCCATGACCAATCTGCCGGAGATGGATCTGGAGAGCTATGTCGTTGATAACAGTATGGAAGCTTTATTCAGTGAGATTGGCAGACAGGAAAGCTTGATTCGTCAGGACCCAGCAGGGCAGGGAAGTGCTCTGATCGGTCAGGCGTTCGGGTTGCTGGGTAGTCAGTCCGAATAGATCGCATAGAGGTAAGCTATTTCGCTGAAGGTTGTCGGGGCTTTGTTCAAGCCTCGCCACCCAGCAGTTTCACCATGGCGTCATGACCTTCCAGGGCCGCCCAGTGCAGGGCGTTCTGGCCATCCTGGTCGGCCAGCAAAGGGTTGGCGCCGTGCTCCAGCAAGGCATTAGCCAGGTCAAGATTGTTTTGCTTGGCGGCCCATATCAGCGCTGTCCAGCCCAGGTCGTCCTGATGGTTGGGGTTGGCACCTTCTTTCAACAGGAAGCTGGCGACGGCTGGCTGCTCGCTGACAACCGCAATCATCAAGGGCGTGTATTGGCTGTTATCCTGATGCTCCAGGCTGGCGCCTGCCTGATACAGCGCTTTTACCATGGCCATATTGCCTAACGAGGCGGCTTTCATCAGTGGTGAAAACCCACAATTATCAGCCAAATCAAGTGCGGCGCCGCGTTTTATTAAACCTTCTACGTCATCCTGCTGCTGGTTTTCCACGGCCAGGAAAAGCGCCGTGCGGCCGTAGTGGTCGCGCTGGTTGATATCGTGGGTGGCCAGCTGATAAATGCCTACAAGTATGGCGCCAACCAGTAAGGTTGACGCCATACCACTGAGCATAGGAAAGCGCATGAATAGCGCCTTGAATGCAGACAAGACTTTCTCCGCCGTTGATGGGTATTGCAGAGTGTTCAGGTGTCTTGGCCTTTGACTAGATAGCTCAACGGGTGAAGTAACAAGAATGCCACAACAAAGGCGCCAATAATGCTGCCAATGGCGGCCACCCAGTCAAATACAGTATTAATGTAGGTGAACTGTGAGTTGGTTAGCCAGGGCGCCCAGAAAAAAGCCGAAAGTCCAATCAGGGCTGCTATGCCGGTCGCCAGCATGCAACGATACTGGGTGATCTGATAGCCGCGCATGTAGGCAAGCAGATGAACAGCCAGAAGAATCACCACACCCGCTATAATCAGCCAGGCAAAGGGCGCAAGGGCATACATCAGGACGGTAAAAATACTCGATATTGACATTAATAGCCTCCTGTTATGCCTGGCCTTCAAGCACGGCGTAGTAAGCGGGTTGCAGCATGTAGTCTTTCATTACCCAGACGGCCCAGGATTCATCCTTGGGGTCAATGAACGGGAAAGTAGGCATGAAAGCGTAGTTATCTTCATAGCCAAACTCAACCAGCATGGCCTTGCCGATACCGGTAATCATCGGGCAAGAAGTATAGCCATCGTGACGCGCCGTCAGGCTTTTGCCCTGAATGGCTGCAAGCAGGTTGGCTTCCACCACTGGAGCCTGAGCCTTGACGCTGGCGGCGGTCTTGTTGATCGGTGCACCGATCACATCGCCAATACCAAAAACTTCTGGATAACGCTTGTGCTGCAGGGTGTGGATATCCACATCCAGCCATTCCCCCTGATGGGGACCATCCTGGGCAATCAGGTCGCTTTGCTTGACGAAGTCAGGTGCACTCATGGGCGGCACAACGTGGATAAAGTCGTAATCAGCAATAATAGTGGGCTTGCCTTGCGCATTAGCTGTGCCTGAACGCAGGTCGTTGGGTACAACCAGGCTGCCTTGATCACCTTCAAAGGTAAATTCTGCCTGCTTAGCCTGTGGGTCAATAGCCGAAAGGCGGTAATGATGGCGACGGTTAACGCCTTGCTCATCAAAGCGCTGCTTGACGAAGTCGTTGACCCAGGGCTGTGAGAAAAGACCCCCTGTCGGCGACATGAAGTCGACATCGAACGCGTCCCGGCGGCCACTTTCTTCCAGGTGAGTAAGCGTAGTGAAAGTCATTTTCAGCGGCGCACCCGCGCATTTCACCGCTGTCGGCGCTGAGGTGAAAATACCCTTACCTTCACCGCTGTCGATCCAGCCTTTAATGGCCTGGCGAGTGCGAGCAGCACCTTCAACGCTGGCATAAACACTGCCAATACCGTGCTGGCCCACCAGGTCGGACGACATGCCATCAATCAGGTTGTAGTTAAGCTGCAGGCCGGTCGCGACCACCAGATAGTCATATTCCAGGCTTTCACCGTTGGCTAGGTCAACGCGGCGGTTCTCTGCATCAATACCAGCGGCATACTGGCGTACCCAGTTAATGCCCTGGGGTACGAAGTCTGCATTGGGGCGCATGGTTTTCTCTGGATGCCATACGCCGGAGGCGACGAGCGTCCAGCCGGGCTGGTAGTGATGAGTATCACGCGGCTCAATCAGGGTGATGGTGCCACCACGCAGACGGGTAGCGAGGCGGTTAGCCATAGCCATGCCTGACGCACCACCACCGACCACCACAATTCTTGCCTGAGTATCGATGGTATTGGCCTGCAATGCGCTGGTGTAGAGCAAACCGCTGGCGCTAAGGCCCGCTCCAGCCTTGAGCAGCTGGCGGCGACTGAGAGTGAAAGGGGATTTTTTCATAACGAGCTCCGAGATATGTGCCTCGATGAAATTTAGTTATATTTTTATAATTAATGTAGTCTTAATCTTGCCAGATTGTCATCGTCATTTAGTCCAATGGGTTGTGATTCGCTACTCAATAAGCGCTGACTGGTCAAGACAAGTGCCCGGCGTGAGTGCCGGGCAGTCATTAAGCATGCTTAGTGCAATTTTCGATATTCGAAAGTAGCAATTAGAATTCGAAAACCGGAATGGCAGGGTCGCGCATCATTTCGGCCATCGGGCCAGGCGCGGCAACGCCAACCCCTTCAAGTAGGTCATCTTCAGCGTAATCGGTATTGGGCAGATAGATGGCGCACACATCCACTGAAACGCCTTCTCCCATCATCATTTTAAGCAGGCCTTCCGGTGCGAGCTTTTCCATGGGGTTGCTGGGCGGTGTGTTAATGGGCGCTTCGCTGGCGTAACCGTCAACGGCCAGATCACCTGCCGCATCGCAAAGCAGGATGTGCAGGTCAGTGCCTTGCTGACGCATGGCGTTACCCAGAATCATAGCCATGCTCTGGGTTTCAATCGCATCACTGGTGACAATCATCAGAGCCTGATCATTTGTCTCAGCGTGGTCGCCATGATTTTCGGCCAGGGCATGAGTAGAAAGGGCAGCGGTGGCTGCCAGCGTGGCGGTTGCAATCAGTGTCAGGCGCATAATTTCTCCAATAATTCAGGTAATGGTTCACAAATGATCAAACGATAGAGTGAAGCAGATTAAAGCGGGTAAAAAGGGTTATTCGTCTGCGTGCCAGGCAACATCAGGGTCAACCGAATAGCTCCAGGGTAGGCCAGAGTTGCGCCAACCATTACGGGCACGTACACCTGCAGAATCACCTTCGGCCAGCCTGCCGCCTTCAAAGCCATCACTGACGGAATAAACTTGCGAGAAGCCCATTTCTGCGATTAGGTCGGCAGCGGGAGCACTGCGTGTCGAGCCTGAGCGGCACATGACAATAATGGGTGTGTTTTCCTGAGCGTTATGTTCTTCAAGTGCACTGCGTATCTGCGCTTCGAAATCGGTATTACGACTGATCGGCCAGGTTTGAGCATCAGCATCAAATTGGGTGCGGTCAGCCAGTACCCAGGGCACATGGATATCCGTAGGCTCAGCAAAACCGGTGAACTTGATCTCAATCGGGTCACGCACATCAATCAAGAGTGCGTCGTCGTCCTGCTGAATCATGTTGTAGGCTTCTACGGCGGTGACATAGAGACCCAACTGGGTTTCACGGTAGGCGGAAGCATCTTCTTCTGCTTGAGCAGTAGTGCTCACTGCAAGGGCGGAGACCAGCGCCAGTGGAATAGCATAGCGGAAAATGGAGTTTTTCGTTGCCTTATGGACACTTTTCATAGCTAATCCTTATAAGTAAATAACTATAACTTCAGGATAGCTGAGAATGACGTGTAACAAATGTGGTTTTTTGCCGCATGGACAAACGTCTTACATCTTGTCTGTTGGATGTGAATGAAAAGTGTTATCAATGGAAGTCTTTAATGAATAGCATGCTGAAACGCATACATGGCAAAAAAGCCAGCACAACAGTGGTGGCGACTGAGCTGGAAGATGCGTTTTCAAGGGCATCAGGGAGAATTTCTGAAAATACCATCCACATCATGGCACCCGCCGCAATGCCTAGCCCTATCGGCAGGAAGGGGGCAAACCAGGTGACGAACAGAAAAGCCGGAATGGCCATCAAGGGTTGCGGCAAGCTGGTGAAGATACTCCAGCCAGCAGCTTTCAGCACAGACATGCCGCGGGGGATCAGAATCAGGCTGATCGCCAGCCCTTCAGGGATATTATGGATGGCAATGGCAGCACTGATAAACATGCCCAAGGATTCACCGCCGCCGTAAGAAACGCCGACGCCAACCCCTTCAGCAAAGGAGTGCATGGTCATGATGCCGAGAATCAGCAAGGCTTTGCGCGCATTGGCACCGCTGAGTTCACTGACATCGGGCGAACCACGCCGCTGAATACTCCAATCCGAAACGAGCACCAGTACAAGACCTATCGCCATGCCAACAAGCGTTAACCAAGGGCCATCGCGACCGCCTTCGCTGACCAGGCTATGGCTGGCGGCCAGCATCAGGCCGGCGGCAAGGGCATTGAACAGGCTCAGCCAGCGGGTGCTGAAGGACTTTACAAACAGAAAGGGCAGTGCCCCAAGGCCAGTCGCCAAAGCAGTAATCAAGGCGGCAAGAAACACAACCCATAAGGTGACATCGACTGACATAAAAGCCCTCCTGTTGGCTTAGTGGCTGCTGACCTCCCAGTGCAGCGTCCATCGCTGATGGCTTTGCCTACACCGCGAAATTACGGATGATAGTCAACCGCCTGTGGCCTTATTGTTGATTGGCGGCCGCCTGTTCAAGCAAAGAGCGATGCTCTTCGAGGTTGTGCCCGGCTTCACGCGCTGCGGCCAGCAGAGCTGGAATATCACAGCTGGCGCCCTGGCTTTTCGAATGTGCCCAAAGATGAACAGCACGCTTGCCACTCCGGCAGAAGGCTAGAATGGGCGTTGCCAGGTCATCAAGGGCCTGGCCAAAAGCAGCGATATCAGCGTCGCTGTAGTCACCCGGCGTCACCGGGATGCAACGCCATTCAATGCCCAGCGCCTTGGCCTTGGCACTCAGGGCAGCGTCATCTGGGTGATCGTCAGCTTCGCCGGGGCGGCGATTGCAGATCACTGATTTGAAGCCGCGTTGGGCCACTTCATCCAGGTCACTGGGAGTTATAGCTTCGCTGATAGCAAAGCCGGGTTCGAGTTCGTGAATATTCAAGGACATCTCCTTAGTACCAAGCGCCATCGCGGTTTTTGCGATGGCGTTATTGAGTATAGCGCAGCGCTGTTGCGTTATTCCCAGGCGGCGCCTTCCAGGGCGTCGAGAGGAATTTTCAGATAGCGCTTACCATTGGCTTCCGGTTCAGGCAGACGCCCACCCCGGGTGTTGACCTGCAGGGCATGCAGAATCAGCTTGGGCATCGGCAGTTCGCTGTCGCGTTGGTTGCGTAGGGCAATAAAACCTTCCTCGCTGACATTGGCCAGATGGGGATTGACCGCCTTCTGCTCTTTTACCGTGCTTTCCCACTGGGGCTCACGGCCATTAGGCATGTAGTCATGGCCGGTAAACAGGCGGGTATCGTCCGGCAGAGCGAGAATGGCCTGAATGGAATCCCATAGTGTCTTAGCGCTGCCGCCGGGGAAGTCAGCGCGGGCGGTGCCAAAATCCGGCTGGAAAATCGTGTCATGGATAAAGGCTGCATCGCCAATCACGTAGGTGATTGACGCCAGCGTATGACCGGGAGAAAACATGACGCGCGTCCATGTCACCCACTTTGAACGTATCGCCTTCGCTGAACAGATGATCCCACTGGCGGCCATCGGCTGGGAAGTCTGGCCAGTGATAAATACCTTTCCAGAGCTCCTGAACATCCTTGACATAGCTGCCAATGGCGGTGGGTGCTCCGGTTTTTTCCTTCAGATAGTGGGCAGCGGAAAAGTGATCGGCGTGAGGGTGGGTATCAAGAATCCACTCGACTTCAAACCCCTGTTCTGCCACATACGCCAGTAATTCATCAGCGTGATGGGTCGCGGTAGCACCTGATTTTTCATCGTAATCAAGGACTGGGTCAATGATGGCGCATTTTTTCGTTGCCGGGTCGCTGACGATGTACTGGACGCTGAAGGTGCGCGGCTCAAAAAAGCCTGCAACGTCTGGGGTATGGGCGCCGGTGCTTTGAGAGAGAAAACCTTTGCATGTCGGCCTCCTGAAATATCTGCGCTGGAACCACAAGGGTGGCATGGCCACCCCAGGGGACAGGATATATCAATAAGTGATGAGATTATGCACGTATCTATCCATGTATATGCTGGTGATAGGGTGCTTTTACAAGGCTAAGACGTGTCTGCGCCCCATCGACAGCCGGTTAAAGCGTTTTCTTGCAGAAATACCAATCAGTGTATTCGTAACCTTCCTTTTGGCCTTCGCTATGGCGAGCGTCAGCGGCTTCTGCCGTGCTAGGCGGCGGAACAATAACCGGCTCGCCCGGCAGCCAGTTTTCCGGCGTGGCCACGCCATGTTCATCGCTGGTCTGCAGTGACTGCACCAGGCGCACGATTTCATCCACCGAGCGGCCATTGGTCATCGGGTAATAGAGCATGGCACGCAGGATGCCTTCAGGGTCGATGACGAAGGTGGCGCGGACAGCTGCGGTATCGCTGGCACCGGGCTGGATCATGCCGTAGGCATTGGCGACTTTCATGTCCAGATCGGCAATGATCGGGAAGGGAATCTCGACGCCAAAGTTATCCTTGATGCTGCGCGTCCAGGCGATATGTGCGTGGATGCTATCAATCGACAGGCCCAGCAGATCAGTATTAAGTGCTTCGAACTGATCGGCGCGGGTCGCAAAACCGGAGAATTCCGTGGTGCACACTGGGGTGAAATCAGCCGGGTGAGCAAACAGCACCAACCAACGGCCTTTATAGTCGCTCAGCGACTTTTGGCCGTGAGTAGTCTTGGCGTTGAAATCCGGAGCCGGACGATTCAATTGCGGCATGACAGGCTGCTTTTCTAACTGGGCTTCCATAATAGTTTCCTGTTTCTTCAAGTGGGTGAATGTCGTTCAGTCAGCGCGTTCAAGGCGCCCTTGCTGAATATGTTATAATCTTAGCGCATTTTATTATATAAGCAAGTGGAGCAAATTTATCAATAAGATAGGCGCAGGTTATGGCAGCCTTTTAGCCAAAAAAGGCGCCACTAGGGGCGCCTGAAGTCCGGCCACTTGGCCAGAGGAGAAAATATCTATTGCGTATTAATGGTAGCCTTCACCCACCTTGACCTTGCCGCGGAAGACCCAGTAGGACCAGGCGGTATAAGCCAGCACAATCGGGATGACAAACAGCACGCCAATCAGCAGAAACAGCTGTGATTCCGGTGCTGAGGAGGCATCCCAGATGGTGTAGTTAGGCGGTACAATCACCGGCCACTTGCTGGCAATCAGGCCCAGGTAGGTAAAGATGAATAGGCCCAACGCCATGACAAAAGGCAAGCCTTCACTCTGACGTTTGATGGCCCGAAAGAGCATGCCTGCACACACCAGGGCAAGGATCGGGAATATCCAGATCAGATGTAGCTGATTGAGCCAGCGCTCACGCACCTCCATGCTAACCAGAGGCGTCCACAGGCTTACAATGGCGAAGACTGCCAGAACCGCAAGCAGCAGCTTGGGCGCAATCCGGTAGGCCCACTGCTGAACGTGTCCTTCAGATTTTAGAATCAGCCAGGTGGCACCCAGCAGCGAGTAACCTGCCATCATGCCGAGGCCAGTCAGTACGGTAAAAGGAGACAGCCAATCCAGCGGGCCGCCGACGTAGACAAAGTCCTCAACCGCAAACCCTTGGATATAGGCACCGACTACTGCCCCCTGAGCAAAAGTGGCAATGGCAGAACCCCAACAGAATGCACGGTTCCACCAATGGCGGTTTTTCTTTGACTTGAAGCGGAACTCAAAGGAAATACCGCGAAAGATAAGCCCGGCCAGCATCAGGAACACCCCGATATAAAGCGCTGGCAAGAATACTGAGTAGACCAGCGGGAAGGCGCCGAGCAGCCCGGCGCCCCCTAGTACCAGCCAGGTTTCATTGCCATCCCACACCGGAGCGACCGAATTCATCATCACATCTCGGGACTCTTCATCTGGGGCGAAGGGGTAGAGAATCCCCAACCCCAGATCAAAGCCATCCATAAGAACATACATGATGATGCCGAAGCCGATGATGCCGGCCCAGATAATAGCTAGGTCAAAAGTAATCATGCTTTTGCTCCTTCAATGCTATTGTCCGTATCATCATCAAAAGGCGTATGGGCAGCTGACAATGGACGCTTAGGACGTTCAACTTCACCCTCAACTTCTACAGGTTCTTCCAGCATACCATTACGGACTACCCGGCTTAGGTAGTAGGCACCGATCAGGAAGACCACGCTGTAGACGCCGATATAGCCGATCAGAGTGAACAGTGCCATGCCGCCCGTCAGTGAGGGCGTTAAACCTTGGGCATGAGACATCACGCCATACACCAGCCAGGGCGCGCGACCTGCTTCGGTCACGATCCAGCCTGCCAGTACCGCCACAAAGGGTGAGGCAATCATGCCGACCAGCACTTTAAGGTAAAGAGGGCTTTCAAAAACGCGGCCTTTGCGACGCAGGAAGAGCCCCGCCAGAGCCACCCCTATCATCAGGAAGCCCAGGCCCACCATGATGCGGAACGACCAGAATACAATCGCCACTGGGGGTTGCTCGTCTACCGGCACAGCACTGATGCCTGGCACTTCACCGTCTGCATGATGGGTCAGCACGATGCTTGCCAGATTGGGAATACCGATCTCGAACAGATTGCTCTGAGAATCCTTGTCAGGTATGGCAAACAGCAGCAGCGGTACATTGCCGCTGGTTTCCCAGTTACCTTCCATAGCGGCGACCTTGGTTGGCTGGTGCTCAAGAGTATTCAGGCCGTGGAAATCACCGACCACTGCCTGGGCAGGGGTCAGAATCAACAGTAGCCACAGGCACATGGACAACGCCTTCTTGTTGGCTTCTACATCACGCTTGCGTAGCAGGAACCAGGCGCTGACGCCTGCCACCACAAAACCACCGGTCAGGAAGGAGGCCAATGCCATGTGGGTGAAGCGGTACCAGAACGACGGGTTAAAGATCGCTTCTGTCCAGGAAACGATATGGAAACGACCGTCGATCATTTCAAAGCCTGCGGGTGTCTGCATCCAGCTGTTGGCAGACAGAATCCAGAACGATGAGATAAAAGTACCAATGGCCACCATGATGGCGGCAAACAGGTGGACACCCTCTGGCACCTTATTACGCCCGAACAACAGCACCCCGAGGAAGGCGGCTTCCAGGAAGAAGGCCGTCACCACTTCATAGCTGAGAACCGGCCCCAGGAAGTTGGCGGTGGCATACGAGAAGTTGCTCCAGTTCGTACCAAACTGGAACGACATCACGATGCCCGATACCACCCCCATGCCGAAGACCACGGCAAACACCTTGGTCCAGAACAGGGCCAGGCGGTCCCAGGCGGGGTTTTCTGTCTTATAGAACAGGCCGTGAAGCACGGCAATATAGGATGCCAGGCCGATGGTGAACACCGGGAAGATGGCGTGGAAAGACACCACAAAGGCGAACTGCAGCCTGGATAACAATAGCGGATCTAAGTCCATGTTGACCTCCAGCTTGTGTCAGGAAAAACCGATGCAAATATTCTTTTTAAGAATAAGTTTATTGCATAATGTTTATTTTAAAGTAAACCAAATCTCCTATCAGCTTTTAAAGCGCGTTTTGGCACGGCGTATTGTCGCAGTGCTCCTTGGCGCTTGTGGCGCCGGATCCGTCAGCGTGGTGCAAGTGCCCGCTGTTGGCTAACGCCGGGTAAATTGCTCTCACTCTGTTGAGACGGAGAGTGCCGACGCTGATGCACCAGATAAACCACACTGCGTTGTTGTAGCCAGGTGTCCAGCCTGGCGGCCAACCGCTGTGCCGTTGCGCTGTCGACGCCGGCAAAGGGCTCATCCAGCAGCACCAGATCCGGGTCGCGCAGGTAAAGGCGTGCCAGTGCCACTCGGCGCGCCTGGCCGCCGGAAAGCTGACGCCCCCTTCACCGACCCGGGTGCGCAACCCCTTGGGCAGACTTTTAGCCCAGTCGGCAAGGTCGACGTTTTCCAGTGCCTGCCAAAGCAAGTCATCATCTGCTTCAGGATAGGCCACGCGCAGGTTGGCAGCCAGGCTGTCATCAAAAAGTTCACTGTGCTGGGTGAGTACGGCTACCCGCTGGCGCAGCTCATGTTCAGGCCAGTCGGCAAGGTTAATGCCGCCCAGCATGATATGCCCCTGAGAGGGCGCTAGCTGGCGGCTGATCAGCGCCGCCAGGGTGGATTTGCCTGACCCGGAATTGCCGGTAATCGCCAGGCGCTCACCGGGTGCCAGAGTGAATGACAGCGTATCAAGCGCGGGCTGCAAGGCGCCTGGATAGACGACGCTGACCGCGTCGAGCAAAAGCGTTTTAGCGTCCTGCGGTGGCGCCGTGGTGCCTGCTGAATACGTCATTCGCTTAGCGTCTAGCTGATTCAGCCGAGCCGCTGCCCCCTTGGTCGCGCCCAGCCAGGTGAAGGCCGCCGGCAGCGCACCGAGGGCTTCATTCATGGCCAGCACTGCCATGGGCAGCATGACCATGACCGCCCCGCTGATACTGCCTGCCTGCCAGGCCAGGGCCGCGAGCCACAGAGTCATCAGGGTCGCGGCGCTGACCAGCCAGGCCTGCAGGGCATTGCCCAGGGCAGCAAAGCGGCCAAGCTGGCGCTGATCCTGCTGCAGCTGTTGTTCAATAGCGTCCAGCTTGCGGCGATGATCATCAAGGCCTGAGTAGGCCTCCAGTTCTGCCAGCCCCTGGAGCTGTTCGATTGTCCGGCTGCGCAGGGCTTCCAGCTGGTGAACATGACGCTCACTGGCGGCCATCCCCAGCCGTGCCTGGCCAAGCGTCAGCCATAGCCAGCCGAGTAACAGCACAACACCAAGCAGCAGCCCTGCCTGCGGGACGAAAATCGCCACGCCAGCGCTGAGCAGCAAGATCGCCAGCAGGGCGACCGCCGGCGGCGCCATCAGGCGCAGATAAAGGCTGTCCAGGGTGTCGATGTCCGCGGTCAGGCGGTTGAGCCAGTCACTGGCGCGGCGCTTGGCTAGGCTGTGACCATCCAGTTGCGACAGTACGCCAAACATCTGGGTGCGTAAGTCGGCCAGCAGGCGCAGTACCGTATCGTGGTTGTAGATGCGCTCGATATAACGCGTAACGGTTCGACTGACGGCGAAAAAACGAATCGCGCCGCCCGGCACATAGACTTCTAAGCTGGCGGCGATGCCTGCAGCAAGCAACAAGCCGGTAATCCCGGTGGCGGTAATAAACCAGCCCGACACCGCCAGCAGGCCAAGCGCCGAGAGCAGCGTCAGCAGCATGATCAGGGCGCCCAACCATAGGCGCTTGCGCCGTCTGTTCAGCGCGGCCAGCCACGGGCGTAGGGTGACAATCAAGCTATCATGTGTCGTCATGGTGAGCCTCCGCTGCGCTGTCACGCTCGCTGAACTGGCCCTGTTCGATATGCCAGTGGCGATCCGCCAGAGCCATCAGCGTCGGATGGTGAGTAGCAATTACCAGGCTGCGACCTTCCTGCTGAAGCGCTTTTAGCGCGCTCATGACGGCTTGCTCGGTGGTTTCATCCAGACTGGCAGTGGGCTCATCAAGCAGTACCAGCGGTGCATGGGAAAGGAAAATGCGCGCCAGGGCCAAGCGCTGGGCTTGTCCGCCGGAAAGCCCTACGCCTCGCTCGCTGATGGCCGTATTGATGCCGTCAGCTAATTGGCTTACCAAGGCTCCCAAATGCGCTTTTTCAGCGCTTCAAGCAATTGGCTATCGCTGGCGTCTGGCGCGGCAAGGCGCAGATTATCCGCCAGAGTGCCCTGAATCAGCAGCGGGCGCTGGTCCATCCAGGCAAATCGCAGGTCGGCAGCACAGTGGCGCTGGCCTTCCCCTGCGTCGATAAAGCCGGCCAGCAGTTGCAGCAAGGTTGATTTGCCACTGCCCGATGGGCCTGTTAGTACGACAGTTTCCCCCGCCTGGAGTTGCAGTGTCAGCGGCCCAAGTACGCGCCCGCGACCAGGGTGAGTCACCGTAGCGTTTTCCAGGCTCAGCAAACCCTCAGAGGGTAAGACGGCAGGGGTTGTCTGCTCTTCGCCCTGACGGTTGGGCGGCGGTGTCTCATCCAGCAGCTTGACCAGGCTATCGGCAGCGCCCAGTGCCGCAGCCCTATCATGATAGTGCTGCGCCAGGCTGCGCAATGGCTGGAAGAACTCAGGGGCCAGCAGCAGAATCAGCAAGCCGCTGAACAGGGTGAGCTGATCAGAAGGGCCATAGTCAATATAGCCCAGTAGCCCAAAGCCGATGTAAATAGCGACTACGGCAATCGCGACTGAGGCGAAAAACTCCAGCACGGCTGAGGACAGGAACGCCAGCCGCAGGGTGCGCATACTGCGGACACGGTAGCCTTCGGAGGCCAGATGAACACTTTCCTGGGCGCTGGCGGTCTGGCCAAATAGCTGCAGCGTGGTCAGGCTGCGTACCCGATCAATAAAGTGCCCGGAAAGACGCGCCACGGCGGCAAACTGGTCACGATTAAGGCGCTCGGCCCCCATGCCGACCAGCGACATGAACAGCGGAATCATCGGCGCGGACAGAAACAGAAACAGCGCTGCCAGCCAGTCAAGACTCAAGGTGATGATCAGCACGCCCAGGGGCAGTAAGACTGAGAGCCACATCTGCACTCGAAAGCGCGCAAAATAGCCGTCCAGGGCTTCCACCTGCTCAACCAGCTGATGTGCCAATGAGGCTGAATGATAGCTGGCCAGGCGCACCGGCCCGAGCGCGGCCAAGTGTGATAGCAGCTCGCCGCGCAGGCGTTGGCGAATGGCCAGCGACGCCTGCTGGCTAACGCTTTCCTGAGCGTAGGTGAGCAGGCCGCGTAGCGGCAGAATCAGCAGCCACAATACAAACAACGCCGTCAGGCTTTCCAGTGGCTGCGCATCCACCACCAGAGCACTAACCAGCCAGGCAAACAGCAACATCTGCGCCCAGGTCAATGCGCCCGCCAGGGTGCCGGACACAACCGCTATCGCCAAGCGCCGCCGCTCAGTCGCTGCCAGCCGGGTCAATAATTGTTGTGCGCCAAGCGCCGCCATAATCATTCCTCAATTACGTGTACAGATTGTGTACTGGAATTAAAGACTACGACGAAAGATGAGTTTCACCAAGGGGAGTGCGTCAAAGCGACTCGTACGGCCGCAAAGGATGTTTTTACTGAGCTGGATCATTACCAGAACAGGACACGTTTGCTAACGGTTAGTTATCCATCACCGGCTGGGCTTCAACCACTTGGTTACGGCCTGCAAACTTGGCTTTGTAGAGAGCGTCGTCGAGGCGTTTCATGCAGCTGCGCGGGTTATCGGTGGGCTGTAGAGTGGTGACACCCAGGCTGGCGGTGAGATGGCCGATCACCGCGAAAGAGTGTTCTGCAATCAGGCGGCGCAGGCGTTCGGCCAGATGGCGGGCTTCGAGCAGGTCAGTGTCAGGCAGAATGATCACAAATTCTTCGCCGCCCCAGCGGGCCAGCAGGTCGGGTACACGCAGGTTGGCACTGAGCAGCCGGGTGAGAGCCACCAGAACATCATCGCCTACGTCATGGCCGTGGGTATCGTTGATCGGCTTGAAATGGTCAATATCCAGCATGATAAGGGCGCTGATCACACCATTACGCCGCCGCCGTGCCAGGGTCTTTTCAATTTCTTCATCAAAGCGTTTGCGGTTGTAAGCACCGGTCAGGTGGTCAGTAATGGCATTGCGTGCCAGCTCATCTTCCAGGCGTTGCTGTTCGGTGATGTCCTGCACCGTGCCAATCATGCGCAGCGCCCAGCCTGACGGGGTGAATTCAACCTGGCCCCGCTCGTGTAGTGTATGAATGCTACCGTCCGGGCGCACGACGCGATGAATGACATCATAGGGCGCCCCTTTCAAGGCTGCATCAAAGGCGGTCTGCACGGCGTTGCGGTCTTCCGGGTGGATAGCCTGCATGAAGATATCGTGGCTGATCCGCTCGCCGAAAGGGCGGCCAAACATCTGGTAAATCTGTTCACACCAGCGGATCTCACCGCTGTTAAAGTCTGAAACCCAATTGCCCAGACGCGCAATACGTTGGGCTTCCAGCAGATCTTTTTCGCGCTGCAGCAGGGCCATACGCTGGGCTTTACGTTCACTGATATCGCGCACCGTGGCCTGTAACAGGGTACCCTCATCAGGAAGGTCGAGGCGGTAAAGCATGACCTCAGCGCTGAATTCGCGACCGTGCAGATCCTTAAGGCACCATTCAAAAAGCATCGGCCGCTTTCCAGCGTCTGCGCGATCAGTTTGGCGCCCTGTACCTTGCTGAGCTTGCCATCAGGTTGGGTGGTGGGGGAAAGACGTTCAATATCCAGTGTGGCCAGGTCCTCGTCTTGAGGAATGGCGAAAAGTGCCAAGGTGGCAGGGTTACAGTCAATGATGCGCCCGTGTCTGAAAAACACGATAGCTTCACGAGACTGCAGAAAAGCAGCGCGATAGCGATAGAGTAAAGGGCTATCTGACGCGGTGCAGATAGCATTGTGTTGATGCTCCATGAAAAGGGTCCTGTTACGGAGTTCGAACACAGCAAGATTGCCGGCGGGCGTCAGCCTGTAATGGCATCACTAATCTAGAATTAAGTTACATTAATTGTAGCTGAAAACCACGTTAACCGCTTTAAAACGTACCTGAGTAATGATCTGTCGCATACCGCTTGCATAAAAATGTTGAATTCATTGGGGCTGGCTACTTTAAGGAGATTTAACAATCATGTGGGAAACATACGGTGTCAGTCTGCTGGCAGGGCAGTTTTTTGGCCTGGTGGCCCTGGCAATCTGCATAGCCGCCTTTGCCAGCAAGCAGGATGATCGCTTGATGGTGCTGCTGATCTCCGCCAATGTGGCTTTTGCGCTGCAGTTCATGTTTTTTGCCAGCTGGACGGCTGCGGTGCTGACCCTGTTGGTGATTGTGCGCATCATGCTGGCGCGGCGTTATGTGGGCAGCCGCAAGGTGCTGGTGGGGGTACTGCTCGCCAACCTGCTGGCGGCAGCGCTCACCTGGCAGCACTGGGTTGATGTGTTTCCGCTGATCGCCGCGACCCTGGGGTCATTGAGCATGTTCCTGCTACGCGGCATTGCCATGCGGGTCGGGCTGGGGCTGGCTGCGCTGGCGTGGATGCTTAACAACATCCTGATTGGCTCGATTGGCGGCACCCTGGCAGAAGGCCTGGTGGTGGTGACCAATGCCATTACCATCTGGCGTCTGTTGAGGGTGCGGCGCAAGTACCCAGAAGTATTTGATGCCAGCCTGGAGGAAGCGGCTCAGGAACGCCACAACTAGGGCCTGTTGACGTTTCATCGCGAACCGCGTTACTGCGCCAAAGAGCGTCAGGCAAGGCGCGACACGACGGCAATGGTGGTGCCCTTACCGAGTGGCGCAACGCCGCATGGCGTTCTTTGGCGTGCAACCCGAAGGGACAGGGCCCTTTTGGCACAGCCCTGCGTTGTTTGTCGCTGATTGGGAGCCACCCAACCACGCTCCTCACGCCTTGTTCTGCACCAAAAGAGCCTCTGTCGCGGCCGTGATGAAACGTCAACAGGCCCTAGGATCTGTTGGCGCCAATCTGCACGAAGAGCGGGAATTTTCGAACGAGTCAGCCGCGCCACTGGTTTATGGTAACTATTGGATACTTACCATCTTCTGGAGTGCATCATGACTGAGTGGGTTAGCCCCGATCATATACGCGACCGTTTTTCCAAGGCGATGTCGGCCATGTATCAGAGCGAAGTGCCTCAATACGGCACCTTGCTGGAACTGGTGGCGAGCGTCAATCAGCAGGTGCTGAACCAGTCGCCTGAACTGCACACCCGCATGCAGCAAGGTGGCGAGCTGCCGCGCCTGGGGGTGGAGCGTCACGGCGCTATCCGGGTGGGTACGCCTGCCGAGCTTGCCATGTTGCGCCGCCTGTTTGCGGTGATGGGCATGTTCCCGGTGGGGTATTACGACCTTTCTGAAGCCGGTGTGCCGGTTCACTCAACGGCTTTTCGGCCGATTGACGAGGCGTCACTAGGTTACAACCCCTTCAGGGTGTTTACCTCGCTGCTGCGCTTGGAGCTGATTGATGACCCGGCACTGCGCGAGCAGGCCAGTGCCATTCTGGCCGAGCGGGATATTTTCACGCCACAGGCCAAGGCGCTGATCGCACGCTACGAACAACAGGGCGGCCTGAACGAGCAGGATGCTGAGCAGTTTGTTGAGCAGGCGCTGGAGACCTTCCGCTGGCATGAGCAGGCAACGGTAGAGGTGGCCACCTATCAGGCGCTTAGCCAGGAACATCGTCTGATCGCTGACGTGGTATGTTTCCGCGGCCCGCATATCAATCACCTTACCCCGCGCACCCTGGATATTGATGCTGTTCAGCGGCAGATGCCGGAATACGGCATCGACCCCAAGGCGGTGATTGAAGGGCCACCCCGCCGTCAGTGTCCTATCCTGCTGCGCCAGACCAGCTTCAAGGCGCTGGATGAGCCGATCCGTTTTGCGGATGCCGCTGAAGGCTACCACAGCGCCCGTTTTGGTGAGATTGAGCAGCGCGGTGTGGCCCTGACGCATAAAGGCCGGGCCCTGTATGACCGCTTGCTGGCCAAGGCACGTCAAACGCCTGCTGCAGATAACGCTGCCCATCAAGCGGCGCTGCAGGACGCCTTCAGTGACTTTCCGGATGATGAAAACACCTTACGGCGTGAAAAGCTGGCGTTCTTCCACTACCGGGCTGATCCAGGTGTGAGCGTTACCCCTTCACAGGATATCGAGTCGTTGATTGCCGCAGGCGCTCTGGTCGCCACGCCGATGATCTACGAAGATTTTCTGCCCATCAGTGCTGCCGGTATCTTTCAATCCAATCTGGGCGATGCCAACCGTGATGAATACCAGAGCCGCTCTAACCAGGCGCAGTTTGAACAGGCGCTGGGCGCCCAGGTAACCGACGAGATCAGCCTGTATGCAGAGCGTGAAAAACCTCGCTGAACCAGGCGCTGGCAGCGCTGGGTGTGAATGACTAGACAGTGGGGATAAATGGGATTGCAGCCCGTGCCTTGCCGTGGTGTAGTTCTCCGCCTTGATGAATGCAAAAGGCAGGCAAGCGGATGATACACACAAATGGATTTTTTGAAGGCGTAGGAGAAACCATTGGCGAGGCGATCAGCGCCCTGGTAACCGGGCTTTTGTCCTTGTCAGAGGGTTCTCTGGGTGCCTTTGAAGATTTTATCAGAGGGCTGGCCGGGTCGCTGGGCATCAGCCCGTCATTTTTCAGCATACTGGTGCTGGTGATCGGGCTGTGGGTGCTGTGGCGGGGCATCAGCGCTCTGCTGCGCGGTGCTCTGCTGGGCGCCATTGTGCGCATTGTGCTGGGACTGATGATTCTATCCTGGCTGTTGACCTAGCCGCTTCGTGGCGACCCTAGCGCAGGGCCAGCAGGTGCCTTTCCAGCGCCATGATATGGTCATCCTCAACGGCCATCTCGCGTAGTGCTTGAGCCAGATTAAGCAGGTAATCACGGTTCGGGCCGCTTGGGCCGTGGGCGCGGTCAATCTGCTCGGCGATAGCCGCGAGAGGCGATTCTCCCAGGAAGGCCGGATTATCCTGAGTGGCCATGTAAACTAGGCCACTCGCGGTACTGTTATCGCTGAAGTGCAGGCTAACGGTTTCCCGCAGGTAGCCATTCTTTTCACGGATATCCAGCGGTTTGAGCGTCTCGCCGCTGATCCGGTAGGCCATGCCATGGCAGGGCGTGCCCGGCGAGGCGATCAGGGTTGCTACCCGACCCGGTGATTCAAGAGTGCCGCGGTGATCGTGGGAGCCCTGCCAGAAGCGCCGCTCCCAGCCATAAATCGTGGCTCGGCGGCGCTCCAGGTAAGGGAAGTCCGCTTTCCAGATTAGCGAGCCATAGCCAAACAGCCAGACTGATTCGTCATCCGCAATCGGGTGGCGCTGCTGGTTGAGCGCGCTGGTATCCTGCATCATGTTTGCTCCCGTGTGAAATCGAGTGTCTGACAATGCCGCTGACCGTTATTCATCACCCTGGCTATACCATTGAGCTGCCTGATAATCATCCTTTCCCGATGATGAAGTTTCGCGTGCTGCGCGAACAGTTGGCGAATGCGCAACTAGCGATGCCAATCCGCTGGGAAAAGCCACAGCCGGCCAGCTTGCAGGCGTTACATCGCGTACACCACAAAGAGTATATCAGTGCACTGATCAGCGGGCAGCTTGACCGTGCCGCCCAGCGGCGCAGCGGCTTTGGCTGGTCGCCTGCTCTGGTTGAGCGGGTGCGGCTTGAGACCGGCGGCACCCTGCTAACGGTGGAAGCCGCGCTGGCCACTGGGCTGGCGTGCAATTCCGCCGGTGGCACTCACCATGCCCACGCGGATGCGGCCAGCGGCTACTGCCTGATCAATGACCTGGCGGTGGCCGCTGCCGATGCCCTGGCCAGGGGCTGGGTCTCCCGGGTGCTGATTGTGGATCTCGATGTGCATCAGGGCGACGGCACGGCGCGGCTGTTTACCCATGAGGCGGGTGTGTTTACATTTTCCATCCATGCTGGCCGCAATTTTCCAGCGCGCAAGGCACGTAGCGATCTGGATATCGCCTTGGAGAACGGCCTGGAAGACGCTGACTATCTCAGTGCGCTAGAGGCGCGCTTGCCGGGGCTGCTCGCCGCCTATCAGCCGGATCTGGTGCTGTATGATGCCGGGGTGGACGTACACCGGGATGACCGGCTGGGCTATCTGGCGCTGAGTGATGCTGGCTTGTATCAGCGTGACTATTACGTGCTGACCGCCTGCCGCGAGCGCAATATTCCGGTCGCCGCAGTCATTGGCGGTGGTTACGATCGTGATATTGCCGCTCTGGCCGCGCGCCATGCCCAGCTGCATCGTGCCGCCGCCGATGTGTTAGCCAGTGGTTGAATCAGATGACCCATACATAGTCAGGAGACAGCATGCAGGCAATTTTTCTGGTCGATAACGGTTCCTTGCGGCCCGAGGCCACCCTTAATCTGCGCCGCGTGGCGGCTCTGTTGAGTGAACGTAGCGGCCACTCGGTGCAGGCAGCCTCATTGCTGCATTCCAACAAGGTGCCTGCTGAGGCGCTGGGCGGCGAGCCTGCTGTTACGCTGGGGCCTGCCGTTGAGAAAGCGGCCCTGGCAGGTGCCGAAGATATCATTGTGTTGCCGTTCTTTTTTGGCCCTAGCCGCGCCCTGACCGACTACCTACCGGAACGTATGGCGGCAGCACAGGCACGTTTTCCGGGTCTGCGCGTGCGTGTAGCCATGCCGCTGGTGGATGAGCTGGGCGAGGTGGATACGGGCCTGGCGCAATTGCTGGCTGATAATGTACGTGAGCAATTGATGCCGGAGACTCAGCCCAGCGTGGTGCTGGTGGATCACGGCAGCCCTATCCCGGAGGTGGCGGCCATTCGTCAGCGCCTGACCGGGCAGTTAAGTATGCTGCTGGCGGATGAGGTTCGCTGTGTTACCTCGGCCTCCATGGAGCGGCGCGAAGGCGATGCCTATCGCTTTAACGAGCCCCTGCTGGAGACTCTGCTGGCTAATCCGGCGCTGCCAGAAGGCGAAGTCATTCTCGCCATGCTGTTTTTATCGCCAGGCCGACATGCCGGTGAAGGCGGGGATATTGCCACTATTAATGCCGCTGCCATGCAGGAACGTCCGACATTAAAAATCGTATCTACCCGGCTGGTGGGAGAGCATGACGGCATTGTCGAGATTCTGCAGTCACGCCTTGCTACCGTGCTGGAAGGTCAATGTCTGCTGGAATGCTGAGTTTCTGGATGTTCGATCGACGTTTGGCAACTGTCAGCCAATAATCCTGCGGTAGGTCTCATCCGAGGCGGGCTCACGGTTGGCGTCCAGCATGTCACCCTCGAACAGTTCACCAATTTCCTTGGCGATATCGACATAGGCAATCATCTGCTTGTTGCGCCTTTTGTGCAGCGGCGGCTTGACCAGCAGGCTGATCCCGCGGATAGGCTGATGCACCTCGCCGCGTAACAGATCAGGCATCTCCCCGGCGGAAAGGCATTGGCAATGGTGATTGGGTTGGAAGGCTGCACGCCGTCGATATGAAAGACCTTCTTGATCGGGTCAAAGCGGGCCTGTTTGTCTTCCAGCCATTCGGTCAGGCGTTGGTCGGTGGCTTCATCGGGATGTGCAAAAATCACAAAGAGTGAGTGCTGCTTACCCTTGGCCCGCGTTTTATTGCTGCCACCCGTCTCTGTTTCTGACGGGCTGTCAATCGCGCCAGATTTAGTTGTTTGGGTGTCTAGAGCGTCTTGAGAATGCTGCTCATCCTTGTCGCTGCTACCCCGGGTTGCCATAACAATCAGCACGGCCACTGCAGCCAGGCCCAGCAACACCGAGCAAGCGGCCAGCGCGATGACCAGTGAATTATCCATTGACATCTCCTCGAAGCTTGTAGCGTAGGTTTGATGATCAATCTAACAGCCTGTTGCTGGCTGCAGCGGGCTAAAAAAGCCCCTAATAGGCCAGGGTTTTTGAGCCTTCATGCATTCCGCTCTGGTGTAGTTCCCAGTCATGAAAATAAAAATCATGCCTTGTTGATGTACATCAAATGGCGGACTGACACTTTACGCCAAGAATATGTATTATTGTTAAATATAGCTATCAAGACAGAAGATGCTGGCTATCACTAACCACGTTTTTTATCAGAGTAGGTTCTTTGCCTGATCCCTTATCCTGCCGGAAGGAGTACAAATGCGCGTAACCATAAAGGCACGCCTGATTACGGTGATCAGCGTGATGTTGATATTGATGCTGATAGTAGGTGCTATGGGGTTTAGCGGCATGCTGTCATCCAACCGAGCAGTGGATACCATTTATCAGGATAACCTGCGCAACACGCAGCGCATTGCGGCGTTGAATGAGTATGCCAAGGATATGATCATGGAGCTGTCGCTGTCGGGTCAGCACAACCCGATATTGCCGGTCAGCCGCTTGCATGATCACCCGGTGCAGCTGCATATGGACAACATTGTCCAGAACCTTTCCAACATTGATGCGACCTGGGAAGCCTTGATGGCCCGCGACCTTCCGGCTGACGTCGCTGCGCTGGCAGAACAGTTCCGGGAAGACTATCGCGTATTGCTGTCTATTATTGCGCCGATCATGCCGATGTACAGCATGGGCAATTTCGAACAGGCAGATGAACAGGCGTTTACTGAAGCATTGCCTGCCTATCGCCAGATGAGTGACACCCTGACAGAGCTGATTGAGCTTGAAGAGCGGGCGGCACAGGATGAATACCAGTCAGCGCTGTCGCGCGCTGATTTTATGCGTAATCTGATGATTGGTGCCTTGATCATTGCCGTACTGCTTGGCGGCATCATGGGCTGGCTGCTGATTCAGCGTATTACTCAACCTTTGGCGATGGCGCGCAAGCATTTCCATGCCATGGCAGAGGGAGATCTTACCCATAAAGTCACGTCCAGCCATCGCGATGAAATCGGCGATATGCTGATTGAGCTCGATGACATGCAAAGCAAGTTACAATCGCTGATCGGTGAAATCCAGACGTCGGCTGACGCGATTTCGACCGCTTCCTCGCAGATTTCCACCGGTAACATTGATCTTTCCCAGCGTACCGAGCAACAGGCCTCCAGCCTGCAGGAAACAGCGGCAAGCATGGAGCAGGTAGCGTCTACGGTGAAAAACAATACCCAGCATACCGGTGAAGCCAACCAGCTCGCCCATACCGCCAGCCGGTCGGCCAGCTATGGGGGCGACAAGGTCTCTGAAGCCGTCGGCAAAATGCACGAGTTGACCGAAAGCTCGGAGAAAATCAGCGGTATCGTCAGCCTGATCGACGGCATTGCTTTTCAGACCAACATCCTGGCCTTGAACGCCTCTGTAGAAGCGGCACGTGCCGGTGAACAGGGGCGCGGCTTTGCCGTGGTAGCCCAGGAAGTGCGCAGCCTGGCCCAGCGCTCCGCCGATGCCGCCAAGCAGATTCAGGGGCTGATTGTAGAAAACGATGAGGTGGTCAAGCAGGGCAGTTCGCTGGTGGAAGCCGTGGGTGATTCCATGCAGCAGATTGTGACCAATATCGGCAAGGTGTCAGACCTGATGGAAGAGGTCAGCCGGGCATCTGATGAGCAGACCTCGGCGATTGACCAGATGAGCACGGCGATCAACCAGATGGATGACGTGACTCAGCAGAATGCGGCGCTGGTGGAAGAAACCGCCAATGCGTCTGCCTCTATGGAAGAACAGGCGCGCGACCTGGCTAAAGCAGTCGCCTTCTTCAGAATCCGTCAAGGCGAAGCGCGCCCAGCGTTGATGACGCCGCCTGCCGAAGCAGCGCGTCCTGCGTTGCAAGCCAATGGCTCAAGCCGCCCCACGGCGCCCAAGACGTTGTATCAGCGCAAGCCTGTTGAGACACCGTCACAGGATGAGGACGATTGGGAAACCTTCTGACCATTACGATGATTGACGCCAGTGGTTGAGCATTCAATAGCAACCAGCAATCTCTGAATTAACGCCGCTGCCAGGGCCAGCGGCGTTTTTTTGTCTCTCCAAGCTGAATAATAGCTGCATTAAGCGGTTCCAGAATGGCGCTGAGCTGGCGGTAGCAGACAGCGCTGCTAAGCACCCCGGGGCACTGTTTAAGCAGCAGGTCGCTGCCCTGGGAGGCCACCAGCAACTGCTTGGCGAGCAAAGGGGCGCCGAAAGCGGCCTGTTGATAACAGAGTTTCAGCTCACGGCTCAGCAGGGTGAGCAGGCTGGCATCCAGCCAGCAGGGCAGAGGGTCATCCAGGCGCCCCGCCATGGAGCCTTGAATAGCCTCGAAGGACGTGCGAATAAAGATCAGCGTTTGACGCAGTTGACGTGTTTCAGAGTTCATCGTGCCAAACCTTTGAAGACCCCGGCGGTTTAAGGATAACGACTCAGGCCGAAGGAGGGTTACAAATAATATTTATTCTCATTTAATCTAGCGGCATCCTCGGGTTCTGTCAATCCGCACGGCAAAATGGCCATATTTGATAAAAACTGTCGCACTGGAACTCACTTTCACAGCTGGCCAGTTGCGCGCTGTAACGACTGGCGCGCTGAGCGACCTGACGCGCTGCCCGCTGAACAGCCGGTTTTTGGCGATAGCTGCCGCGTTGATAACCGCCTGCACCTTCATGATAGGCCAGATACAGGTGTTCGGGGTTGTTCAGGGAGATGCCCGTCTGTGCCTGGGTGCGGGTGTTATACCAGCCGATAAAATCGGTGGCATGTTTCATATGGGTACGCCGAGCAAAAGTGCTGCCCGCCTGGTCGCGGTATTCTCCCCACACCGGATCCTGAGCCTGGGCGTAGCCTTTCGCTGACGACGGCCTGGGGCCGGGAATAAAGCCTAGAATCTTACTGCGCGGCGGTTTGGCATGGCTTCTGAATGACGACTCCTGCTGGATGAACGCCATCTGGGTGGCAATCGATGTGCCCCACTTTTCCTGGGAATCGTGGGCGTAATCGTACCAGTCCGGCTGTTCACGAAAGATCTCGCAGATATTGCTTTGTTCCTGCGGTGGGCTGGGGGCCAGCATGGCGCAGCCGGTCATGATAGAGGCCAGGCCTAGCAGGCTGAATAACCGTAGCAGTGATTTTCGGTGCATTATCGTTAACCGTTTTGTTCTGGCATGGGGGTTTGGAGCGTACTACTTAATCCGATACAAGTTTACTAGCTGGTGCAGAGACGTGCCCATGCTTCTAACTGTCACTAGCGGGCGTGCCGTCAACGAAAAGTGTTAGCTGGCGACTGGATACTGTGCGCCGTTTCGAGCGCTTGCGCCCTGGGGCAGAACTCTGGCTGGCAAGCTTACCCAGCAGTGCCTGGCTTTGCTGGCGTGCCTGCGGTGTACGTCTTAGCTGATAAAGGCAATCTTTCCAGTGGCGTGCTTCGCGTTCGAAATCATGTGGCAAAGGGTAGTCACTTCCCGGCTGAAACCCGAAGTGCTGGCGTAAAGATGTTGGCAATGCCCAGGGCTTTCTGCGCCACTCAAGCGGTAAGGCCGCCAGCTCCGGCACCCAATGGGCAATGAAATCCCCTTTTGGGTCGTTGTCTTCCGCCTGTTTGAGTGGGTTATAGACACGTAGGGCATTGGTGCCGGTTGCCCCGGACTGCATCTGGATCTGGGGGTAGTGAATGCCAGGTTCGTAATCGGTAAACAGCCGTGCCAGATGCAGTGCGGGTTCCCGCCAATGCAGTCCCAGCCCAAAGGTGGCGAAGGAAATCAGCATGGCGCGCATGCGAAAATTCAGCCAGCCAGTGGCGATCAGGCTGCGCATGCAGGCATCCACCAGTGGCACGCCGGTCTGCCCCTGCTGCCAGGCCAGCAGGTGCGGATGCTTCGGGTCGCGTTCGCGCAGGCCACGCAGCGCAGGGTGAAGCGTGCGGTATTCCATATCTGGCTGGCTTTCCAGCTTTTGGATGAAGTGGCAGTGCCAGTAAAGCCGCGATGTAAATGCTCTTAGGGACGCCGACCAGCGTGGGTCATGCTGATGCTTTTGACGTTGGCGGCGCAGGGACTGGACGACTTCGCGCAGGGACAGAGTGCCCCAGGCCAGATGTGGCGATAAGCGTGAGCCAAACTCCCAGGCCAACAAGGGGTTGGAAAGCGACCCGCGATAGCGCCGCCCGCGGTGTTGCACGAAACTCCGCCACAGGCCCCGGCCAGCCTGACGGCCACCAGGCTGGCGCTGAGTGCAGGGTGTTTGGTCATACCCTAAGGTGAGTGCGGGGAGCGAAGCAATGCTGACATGATGAAAGGCTTCCCAGCCGCTGGCCGGTTCAGCGTTGGCCGGGGCGGGGCAAGTCGCCGCTGCCATCAGGGTTTCCCATTGGGTCTCCCACTGCTGGCGCTGCGTTAGCCCGCGGATAACGCCATGCTGACGACTCTGGTGCCAGCTGACAGCGTTTGTCTGGCACCAGGCGGCGACGGCATCGTCACGGGCATGGCTCCAGGCATTGCCGGTTTCCTGATGCGAATGGAGGGCAAAGTCGCCGTAGCAAGCTTTTAGCGCATCTAGCAGCGCCAGTACGCTGCCTTGCCAGCAGCATAGTGGCAGATCAAGGCCTGCAAGCGCCTCAGCCAGGTCTATTAGGCCGTCAGCCGCAAACTGCCAGTGGCGTAACGCGCTGTCTGGCGTTTGCCACTGTTCAGGCTCAATGGCAAAAACAGGCAGAACCGGGCCATGGGCAGCTGCTTGTTGCAAGGGCTGGTGGTCATGAATGCGCAGGTCACGCTTGAACCACACGACCTGGACGATACGGTCTTCTGCCATGGGGTCACCCTATGGGAGAGGCCACCTTGCTGGGCTGATGGCGCTTGAGACGCTATTCCTGATGGTGACGCATTGGCATGACCGGTCGCACGGGGGCGTCAAGTTCCAGCGTTTCGCCGTTATCAAAGTTCAGGCTTACCCCGACCTGATCGCCTTCACTCACTGGGTTTTGCAGGCCAATCAGCATCAGGTGCAGGCCGCCGGGTGCCAATGTGGCAGAGCCACCGGCGGGTACTTCGATGGTTTCAATCTGACGCATCTGCATCACTCCGTCTACATCCACGTGGTTATGCAGCTCGGTATGCTCGGCAATGCTGTTGTCGGCACTGATCAGGCGAACCGCGCTATCACTACTATTATGCAAGGTCATGAAAGCGGCGGTGGCAGGCGAGCCGGGTGGTACCTCACGCACGTAAGGATCGTCGGCGGTCACGGTAGCGGCAGTGGCTGTTGCGGCAAATAATAGGCTGCCCAAGGCAAGCGTAGCAAAGCGTAATGTTGACATAAGAATTCTCTGGCGTGGCGGTAGAAAAAGTAGGGGTCACTAATATTGATGGTCTGCAGTTTTCATTATAAGCATTTTACCGACGCAACTTCCTCGCTGTGCGACACTTCGCTCCAGGCCGCAGGTGATAGGCGTCGAGTATCGTTGCGGTAGGTGGCGGTTTTCAAGCGCGCTGGAACAGGGTAGCGTTAACTTTTCCAGCATCAGATGGTTACGTTAAGGAGGCATCAGTATGTATATCGCCATGAACCGCTTTCGCATTGCGCCGGGTCGGGAAGAGGATTTCCTGGATATCTGGCGTAATCGCGATAGTTACCTGGATGAAGTACCGGGCTTCAAGTCGTTTCATATGCTCCAGGGTGAGAGCAAAGAAGACTGTACAGTATTTATTTCTCACAGCGAATGGACGTCACAAGCCGCGTTTCGCGCCTGGACCAAATCCGAGGCATTCCGCAAGGCGCATGCCAACGCCAAGGCGCCCGAAGGGATCTATCTTGGCCCGCCGCAGTTCGAGGGCTATGACGTCGTGCTTTGAGGGCTGCCATGTTTGAGGTTACGCCTGGCCCATATCTGCGCGCTGGTCACGCCGGGCTTCCTCGACCAACCAATCATGCACGGCGGCTACCCGACGGTCATCCAGTGCCCCCGGCGCATGCACAATGCCATACTGTTGCCGCCGGTGGCCACACGCTGGCCAAACAAAGTGGTCAAGGCCCCGCTCTCGAGTTCATCGGTGATCAGGGTGCGGCGCGCAATCGCCACACCCATCCCTGCAATGGCAGCTTCCATGGTCAGCTGATTGCGGTTGAAGGTATAACCGCGACGCACGTTGATATGCGGCGCGGCGATGGCTTTCAGATAGTGCTCCCATTCCGCGTAGTCATGGCTGCCGCGCCAGGCGGTCACATCATGCAGCAGTGGAAAATAGGCCAGATCTTCCGGGCGTTCCAGCGGTGGCTTGCCTGTCAACAGGGCGGGCGCACATACCGGAAAAATCAGCTCATCCATCAAAGGGGTAATGCTGAAGCCCGGGTAATAGCCATCGTTGAGATCAATCGCCAGGTCGAAATCCCCGTCGCGCAGCGAGATATTGCTGTCCTCAGCGATAATCTGCAGTTCAATATCCGGAAAGCGCGCCTGAAGCGTTGGCAGGCGCGGCATCACCCACTTGTTCAGAAACGATGGCACGCTGCGCAGGCGCAGAATGCCACTCATCACCCCAGAGCGCAGGCGGTGCACTTCCTGTTCGACGGCCTGATAAGCCTCTTCGGTCACTGCCGCCAGGCGTTGCCCTTCATCAGTTAATTCCAGGCGCCGGGTCAAACGCCGGAACAGGCGAAATCCCAGGCGCGCTTCAAGCTGCTTGATCTGCTGGCTGATGGCGCCGGTAGTGACATGCAGTTCCTCCGCCGCACGGGTGAAAGAAAGGTGCCGGGCGCTGACGCTGAATACCTTGAGCCAGGCATGGGTCTGGGCATTGAGATGTCGGTTCATGGTTTAGTTTTACTAAATCAAGGAAGAGATATTTTCGATTGTGCTGACCTGTATATCCCACCAACAATAGCGCATAAGCTTGGGTAAGGCCGATAAAATAACAGATAGTTTAGTAAAATTAACCTATAACGATAATGTTGTCTTAATGGCGATGCTTGATGTCGCCTGGGGGTAAGCAGGATGTCAATCAGTGTGTTCGATCTGTTCAAGATTGGGGTAGGGCCATCAAGCTCGCATACCGTCGGGCCAATGCGGGCGGCCTTTGATTTTCTGGCTGAACTGCGCGTTCAGCAAGTGTTGCCCCAGGTGGCAAGGGTCGAAGTGCAGCTATACGGCTCGCTATCTGCCACTGGCATCGGGCATGGCACCGACCGAGCGGTGATCATGGGGCTGATGGGGGAGCGCCCTGACGAGATTGATCCAAACGTCATCAGCCCACGTATCGAAACCTTGCTGGAAACCCAGACACTGCTGCTCGACAACCGGTTGGCCATCGCCTTTGATTGGCTCAGGGATATGCAGTTGCATGATGAGTGTCTGCCTCATCATCCCAATGCCATGCGCTTGATTGCCTACGGTGCCAAGGGGGAACTGCATCGCAATACCTATTACTCCGTCGGGGGCGGCTTTGTGGTGGATGAAGCCCAGGCTTGCGAAGGCGTGCTGGATAGCGACACCACCGTGCTGCCTTATGATTTCAATTCCGCGGCTGAGCTGATGGCGCTATGCCAGCAGCATGGCTTGAGCATCAGTGAACTGATGCTGGAAAACGAAAAAGCTTGGCGTAGCGAAGCGCAGGTGCGTGCAGGACTATGGGATATCTGGCGGGCCATGCAGGCCTGCGTTGAGGCTGGGTTGCAAAGCACTGAAAGTATCCTGCCTGGAGGCTTGAACGTCAGGCGCCGGGCCGCCAGCCTGCATCGGCGGCTGGAGATTTTTGAGGATAACCCCAGCCTGATTACCTCAACGTTTTCGGCCATGGATTGGGTCAACGTCTTTGCTCTGGCGGTTAACGAAGAGAATGCCGCGGGTGGGCGCATGGTCACTGCTCCCACCAATGGGGCTGCAGGCATCATCCCTGCGGTGCTGCATTACTATATGAAATTCCAGCCGGATGCCTGCGAACGCAATGTGGTGGATTTTTTGCTGGCGGCTGGGGCGGTGGGGATCCTGTGTAAAAAAACGCGTCGATTTCCGGTGCCGAGGTGGGCTGTCAGGGAGAAGTTGGCTCGGCCTGTGCCATGGCCGCTGCTGGGCTGGCCGAGGTTATGGGGGCAGCGTGGGACAAGTGGAAAACGCCGCTGAAATTGGTCTTGAGCATAACCTGGGGCTGACTTGCGACCCGGTAGGGGGCTGGTGCAGGTGCCGTGTATCGAGCGTAATGCAATCGCTTCCGTCAAGGCCATCAATGCTGCCCAGATGGCGCTGCGCGGCGACGGTGAGCATTTTATTTCACTGGATAAGGCGATTCGCACCATGCGCGATACCGGCCGCGATATGCAGGACAAATACAAGGAAACCTCCAAAGGAGGTCTGGCGGTCAATGCGATTGAATGCTGATCATTGAGTGTCTGACTCAGGTATTGGCAAACAGTTGAGCGCGCGCCGGGCAGAGAAAAATCTCGTCCGGCGTTTCTTTTTTAGCTAAGTTTGAGAGCGACGCCCATATATTCAAAAACGACACTTGCCGGACTGTGAAGGGTTGAAAGATTAATTAGTGGAAAATGCGTATGTCAAAATACGACATAAGCGTTACATTCGAGCTAGGGTCTGTTGACGTTTACTCACGGCCGCGACAGAGACCCTTTTGGTGCAGAGCAAGGCGTGAGGAGCGTGATTGGGTAGTTCCCAATTAGCGACGAACAACGCAGGGCTGTGCCAAAAGGGCCCTGTCCCTTTGGGTTGCGCGCCAAAGAATGCCATGCGGCGTTGCACCACTCGGTAAGGGTACCACCATTGCCGTCGTGTCGCGCCTTGCCTGATGCCCTTTGGCGCAGCAACGCGGTTCGCGATGAAACGTCAACAGACCCTAGGGCTTGCCTTTCAGCGACAGACCACCCTCAGGAAAGGTCGCAGAAAGACAGATAACAGATACAAAAAGAAAATCGCTGAAGCGATGGGTGGCTGAGAGGAGATTCAACCATGACAACAAACAAAGAGAGGGCTTGCGCGCCTGCGGCAGACCATTGGCTTTTTACTGTTGGATAATTTTACTCTGATTTCACTGGCATCAGCCATTGAGCCACTGCGCATGGCGAACCAGTTGGCTGGGCGCGAGCTTTATCGCTGGTTCACCATCAGCCTGGATGGCACCACAGTGAGCGCCAGTGATGGCTTGAAAACCGTGCCGGATGCCACCACCTCAACGCCGTTAGCGCTGGATATGGTTATCGTTTGCGGAGGCGTAGGGCCTAGCCGCAGCGTGCAGCGTGAACATCTCAACTGGCTGCAGTCCCAGGCGCGGGCATCGCGGCGTTTGGGCGCTGTGTGTACCGGCAGCTGGGCGCTGGCCAAGGCCGGGTTGCTGGATGGCTACGAAACCAGCGTTCACTGGGAATGCCTGGCGGCCATGCAGGAGGCCTTCCCACGGGTGGCGCTATCCACTCGTCTGTTTACTATCGACCGCGACCGGGCAACGGCGTCCGGCGGTGCGGCGCCGCTGGATATGATGCTTAACCTGATCGGGCGTGACCACGGCCGTGAGCTGTCGGCCGGTATTTCCGAGATGTTTATCTGCGAACGGGTACGCGGCGAGCAGGATCTGCAGCGGGTGCCGCTCAAGCATGTGCTGGGCACGACCCAGCCCAAGCTGCTGGAAATTGTCGCCCTGATGGAAGCCAATCTTGAGGAGCCGATTGGCCTGGACGAGCTGGCGCATTATGTCAGCGTTTCGCGCCGCCAGCTGGAGCGCCTTTTCCAGAAATACCTGCACTGTTCGCCCTCGCGTTACTACCTCAAGTTACGCCTGACCCGTGCCCGCCAGCTGCTCAAGCAGACCTCCATGCCGATTATCGAAGTGGCCACGGCCTGCGGTTTTGTTTCCACGCCGCACTTTTCCAAGTGCTACCGGGAATTCTTTGGCATCCCACCGCGGGATGAACGCCTGGGGATCAATGGCCGAGCACCGGCGAAGTCGGTGATGGAAATGGCCGCTCTCGACTCTGCCCGCCATGATGAGCCTACATCACCGGTTTCCAGCGCTGTGCTGGCACTGGCCCAGGCTCAGGGAGAGCCGACCTACGCCAGCGTCCGGCTGTTATAGCAACAGCCTGCTGTTCTGATGGTTCGTTAACCGCGCCTTATGCGAATAGGGCGCGGTTAATTTTGTAAGTCAGTCCCAGGCGTATCGCAATTGCGACACCGCTGACGTTTTTGGAATTCTACCTGTCGTTTTCAAACGCCGCTGCAAAGGTGGGGGCGCTATGCTGCCGACACATTAATTTCATAGACCTTTTTATAGACGTGTTGGAGTGCCGCCATGACCCCGCGTGAATTACACGATGACAGTATCATTATTGATGGCCTGATAATTGCCAAATGGAACCGTGAACTGCTTGAAGATATGCGCCGTGGTGGACTGACAGCGGCCAACTGTACGGTGTCTGTGTGGGAAGGCTTTCAGGCCACGGTGGATAATATCGTCAGCACCCGCCAGCTGATGGCAGAGAGCAGCGATCTGGTGCGGCCTGTCCACACTACGGCCGATATCCTGCGTGCTAAGGAAGAAGGCAAGACGGGCATTATCTTTGGCTTCCAGAATGCCCATGCCTTTGAAGATCAGATTGGCTATGTGGATATCTTCAAGCAGCTTGGCGTTGGCATCGTGCAGATGTGCTACAACACCCAGAACCTGGTGGGTACCGGCTGCTATGAGCGTGACGGCGGGCTTTCCGATTTTGGTCGCGAGATTGTCGCTGAAATGAACCGCGTCGGCATGATGTGCGACCTTTCCCACGTGGGAAGCAAGACATCCGAAGAAGTGATTCTCGAATCGCAAAAGCCGGTGTGCTATTCCCACTGCCTGCCTTCCGGCCTCAAGGAACACCCGCGCAACAAGTCTGATGAAGAGCTCAGGTTCATTGCCGACCACGGCGGCTTTGTCGGTGTCACCATGTTCACGCCCTTCCTGCGTGCGGGTGTCAACGCCACTGTGGATGACTACGTAGAAGCGATTGATTACGTCATGAATATTGTCGGTGAGGATGCCATCGGTATCGGCACGGACTTTACCCAGGGGCATGATCAGGCGTTCTTTGAATGGCTGACCCATGACAAGGGCTATGCCCGCCGTCTGACCAGCTTCGGTGAAATCATCAACCCTAAGGGTATCCGCACCATTGGCGAGTTCCCCAACCTGACGGAAGCACTGCTGAAGCACGGTTTCAGCGAATCCCAGGTGCGCAAGATCATGGGCGATAACTGGGTGCGTATTCTTAAAGATGTATGGGGCGAGTAAGCCATCTGACGTTCTAGCAAACCAATAATAACGCTACAAGGAACACCACCGTGACCAAGACCGCCCCTGAACTGCCTATTGAAGTGGATAGCGAAACCGGTGTCTGGACAACCGATGCGCTGCCCATGCTGTACGTGCCACGCCATTTTTTTATCAACAACCATATGGCGGTAGAGGACGCCCTGGGCGCTGAAAAGTATGCCGAGATTCTTTATCACGCCGGTTACAAAAGCGCCTGGCACTGGTGCGAAAAAGAAGCCGAGCTGCATGGGTTAAGCGGCACTGAGGTGTTTGAACATTACATGCTGAGGCTTTCCCAGCGTGGCTGGGGCCGGTTTATTACCGAACAGATCGACCTGTCGGCAGGCACTGCCAAGGTGCGCCTGGAGCACAGCGCCTTTGTCTATCAGCTGGGCAAAACCGGCCGCAAGGTGGAATACATGTTCACCGGCTGGTTTGCCGGTGCCATGGATCAGATTCTGCAAGCGTCCGGCAGTGATCTGCGCACCGTCGCCGAGCAGACCCAGAGTGGCGCCGAACCAGGCTGCGACGTGGGTTACTTTGAAGTCACTCCGCGTTCGCAATCCACGCTTTAAAGGAGACAACACCGATGGCATTCGAGGCAATCTTCCAGCCGATCGAGATTGGCAAACTCACTATCCGTAACCGGGTTGTCAGCACAGCCCATGCAGAAGTGCATGCCACGGATGGTGGCATGACCACCGAACGTTACGTCAGATACTACGAGGAAAAGGCCAAGGGTGGGTGTGGTCTGTGTATCTGCGGCGGTTCATCGGTTGTCTCGATTGATAGCCCTCAGGGCTGGTGGAGTTCGGTCAACCTGTCGACTGACCGGATCATTCCCCATTTTCAGAATCTGGCCGATGCCGTACACCAGCACGGCGGCAAGATCATGATCCAGATTACCCATATGGGACGGCGCTCGCGCTGGGACGGCTTCGACTGGCCGACCCTGGTGTCGCCCTCCGGCATTCGTGAGCCGGTTCACCGCTCCACCTGCAAGACTATTGAGGAAGAAGAAATCTGGCGGATTGTCGGTGACTTCGCCCAGGCCGCTCGGCGGGCCAAGGAAGGCGGCCTGGATGGCGTTGAGCTGTCTGCCGTGCATCAGCATCTGATCGACCAGTTCTGGAGCCCACGGGTCAACAAGCGCACCGACCAGTGGGGCGGTAGTTTCGAGAACCGCATGCGCTTTGGTATGGAGGTGCTCAAGGCCGTACGTGCGGAAGTCGGTGACGACTTTGTGGTGGGTATGCGTATCTGTGGCGATGAATTCCATCCGGACGGCCTCAACCAGGATGACATGAAGCAGATCGCTGCCTATTACGATGCCACCGGCAAAGTGGATTTCTTTGGCGTTGTGGGCTCCGGCTGCGATACCCACAACACCCTGGCCAACGTCATTCCCAATATGAGCTACCCGCCGGAGCCTTTCCTGCATCTGGCGGCGGGCATCAAGGAAGTGGTCAGCGTACCGGTGATTCACGCCCAGAATATCAAGGACCCCAACCAGGCCCAGCGCATTCTGGAAGGTGGCTATGTGGATCTGGTTGGTATGACCCGAGCGCATATTGCCGACCCGCATATCATTGCCAAGATCAAGATGAATCAGGTTGACCAGATCAAGCAGTGTGTGGGGGCCAACTACTGCATCGACCGCCAGTATCAGGGGCTGGATGTGCTGTGTATCCAGAATGCGGCGACGTCGCGGGAATATATGGGCCTGCCGCATATCATCGAAAAATCCACAGGGCCAAAGCGCAAGGTTGTGGTGGTCGGCGGCGGGCCGGGTGGGATGGAAGCGGCTCGCGTGGCCGCCGAGCGTGGCCATGATGTGGTGCTGTATGAAGCTGGGTCAGAGCTTGGCGGGCAGATCACCATTGCCGCCCAGGCACCCCAGCGCGACCAGATTGCCGGTATTACCCGCTGGTACCAGCTGGAGCTGGCGCGTCTGAAAGTCGATGTGCGCCTGAATACCCGCGCTGACGCTGCGGAACTTAGCGCCCTGCAGGCGGATGTTGTGGTGCTCGCCACTGGTGGCCAGCCGTTTCTGGAGCAGACCCCGGAGTGGGGCTACTCACCAGTGGCGGAAGACAGCCTGGTGGTCAGCAGCTGGGACATTCTCAGCGGTAAGGTCGCGCCCGGCAATAACGTGCTGATCTACGACACCATCTGTGAGTTTGCCGGCGTTTCAGCGGCTGACTTCCTGGCGGATAAAGGCGCCAAGGTGGAAATCGTCACCGACGATATCAAGCCCGGCGCAGCGGTAGGGGGCACCACCTTCCCGACCTATTACCGCAGCCTGTATGAAAAGGAGGTCATCATGACCTCAGACATGATGCTGCATAAGGTCTACCGTGAAGGGGATCAGCTGGTGGCGGTGCTGGAAAACGAGTACACCGGTCAGCAGGAAGAGCGGGTCGTCGATCAGGTGGTAGTCGAAAACGGCGTTCGTCCGGATGAAGCGCTGTATTACGCGCTCAAGGAGCAGGCGCGCAATCATGGTCAGCTTGATCTTGAAGCCCTGTATGCCGCTCAGGCGCAACCCTGTCTGAGCAGTGAGGGTGAAGGTTTCCTGCTGTTCCGGCTGGGGGACTGCACCGCACCGCGTAATATCCATGCGGCCATCTATGATGCCCTGCGGATCTGCAAGGATTTCTGAGCGCCCAGCGTTTGCGATGTGCTGGAAAAATGTTCTGGAAATAGCTTCTGGAAATAGCTTCTGGAAATAGGTGATTGCCATGCTTGAAACGCTGCTGCCCATTGTCATTTTTGCGTCGCTGGCGCTGGCTGGTGTAGGCGCCTGGCGTCGCATCAGCCTGTGGCGCCAAGGGCGCGCGGCCCGTGTTGATCTGCTCAAGGGGCTGATGGCTCTGCCCCGCCGCTATCTGGTGGATCTACATCATATTGTGGAGCGCGACCGCTATATCTCGCATACCCACGTGGCGACAGCGGGGGCTTTGTGGCCGCCGCCGTGCTGACGCTGATAGTGCATGGCCTGGGGCTGGCGGGCGGTGTGCTGGGCTGGCTGCTACTGCTGGCCAGTGCGACCATGTTTGTGGGCAGCATCCTGGTGGCAAAACGCCGGATCAACCCGCCCGCACGCCTCTCCAAAGGCCCCTGGATGCGCCTGCCCAAGAGTCTGATGGCGTTTTCAGCCGGTGTCTTTCTGGTGACCCTGCCAACCGTCGGCGTGCTGCCGCCGGATGCAGGCTACTGGCTGCTTGGGCTGGTGCTTCTGGTCGTCGTCAGCGGCGGTCTGGCCGAAATGTTTTTCGGTATGACCTGGGGCGGGCCGATGAAACACGCCTTTGCTGGCGCGCTTCATCTGGCCTTTCATCGTCGCCCGGAGCGCTTTTCCACACCCGAGGGTGCTGGGCGTTCCACTGGCCTTAAAGCGCTGGATCTGGACGATGATAAGGCACCGCTGGGGGTCGAGAAGCCGACTGACTTTACCTGGAACCAACGGCTTGGTTTTGATGCCTGCGTACAGTGCGGGCGCTGTGAAGCGGTGTGCCCTGCCTTTGCTGCCGGGCAGCCGCTCAACCCCAAAAAGCTGATTCAGGATATGGTGGTTGGCATGGTAGGCGGCTCAGATGCGGCCTACACGGGCAGCCCCTATCCGGGCAAGGCCGTGGGTGAGCACCACGGCGACCCTCACGGCCCCATCGTTGCTCGCGAAGGCCAGGCGCTGCTGGATGCCGAGACGCTATGGTCCTGCACGACCTGCAGAGCCTGCGTGGAAGAGTGCCCGATGATGATCGAGCATGTTGACGCCATTGTGGATATGCGCCGCCACCTGACTCTGGAACGCGGCCAGACCCCCAACAAGGGCGCCGAGGTGCTGGAAAACCTGATTGCCACGGATAACCCCGGCGGCTTTGACCCCGACTCGCGCCTGCACTGGGCGGCGGATCTGAATCTGCCCAACATTGCCGATCTTGGCCAGGTGGATGTGCTGCTGTGGCTGGGTGACGGTGTGTTTGATATGCGCAGCCAGCGGACCCTGAGAGCCTTCGTCAAGGTGCTGAGAGCCGCCGGTGTCGACTTTGCGGTGCTGGGTAATGCCGAGCGCGATAGCGGTGATGTAGCGCGGCGCCTGGGTGATGAAGCGACGTTTCAGGCCTTGGCAAAACGCAATATCGCCACTCTTAACCAGTATCAGTTCTTGAGAATTGTCACCTGTGATCCGCACAGCTTCCATGTGCTCAAAAATGAGTACGGCGAGCTGGGGGTAATTACCATGTTAATCATCATTCCACCTATATTGCCGAGCTTTACCGTGAGGGGCGGCTAGCCTTCAGCCCCTGGAAAGGCGGTAGTGTGACCTATCACGACCCCTGCTATCTGGGCCGCTATAACGGTGAATATGACGCCCCGCGTGATGTGTTGAAAGCGCTGGGTATTGAGGTCAGGGAAATGCAGCGTTCCGGCTACCGTTCGCGCTGCTGTGGTGGCGGCGGTGGGGCGCCGATCACCGATATTCCCGGCAAGCAGCGGATTCCTGACATGCGCATGCAGGATGTCGGCGAAACCGGGGCTGACCTGGTGGCGGTGGGCTGCCCGCAATGTACGGCCATGCTGGAAGGCGTGGTGGATGCTACCGCCGAGGTGCGTGATATAGCCGAACTGGTGGCCGATGCCCTGGTGGCGTCTCCGGCCAGTATTCAGGCTGAGGAGGTAACTGCATGAGTGAACTCAAACGCCGTAACCCACGCCTTGAGTGGATTGCCCGCAACCGTCTGCATCCAGAGCATGCCAGCGTGCTGGCCACACTGGGTCAGGGGCAAGCCAGCGAATGGCAGGGCCCCAATGGCCTGAGGCGCAAGAATCCCCATGCCATCGGCTTTATGGGCCCTAACGGCATCAAGCGGATTGACCGAAGCGGTGCCCAGCAGGGAAGCGCCCGCCAGGCCGGTGGGGCAGCCCAGGTGCAGGAAAGCCGCCGCGCGGTGGTGATTGAGTCTCCTGCCTTTTATATCGCTGTAGTGCCGGATATGACGGGCGGCCGCCTGTCATCCCACGATAAAGACCTGCTTGGCCTGGCCCGCCAGCTGGCGGACGCCAAGGAAGATGTCCCAGGAGCCGTGCTCGCTATTCTCCCGGCGGAACACAGGGAGCAGCAGCTGGGGGACGCAGGCATTGACAGGGTGATTATTCTGCCCGAAGCCCCGGCAGGCCAGTTTGGCCCTGATCATCAGCTGCCTCTGTTGGAAAGCGTTGAGCGCACCTTTGGCCCGCGCCACTGGCTGGTGCCGGATTCTGCCCTGGGCGGTGGAGACCTTGGCCGCCGCCTGGCCATGCGTTTGCAGGAAAGGCCCGCCACCGGCGTGTGGCGGATCGAGCCGGACGACTCAGCACCGCTGGGTTGGGGGTGCACGGCTCGCGGAGCGGCGGACAGCCTGGACATCCAGCGCCCGCTGCCCAGGGTGGTGCTGGCGCTGGCGGAATGCGCTGAGCCGGTTGACCAAAGCCGTCATGCTGCCGAGGCGCTGACGCTGGAAGGCACGCCGTCGGCGTTTGCCACGCGTATCAATGATCAGGGGGCGGTGGCCGTCGACCCGGCCAGCATTGCCCTGGCTGAGGCGGAATTTATCCTTTCCGGCGGTAACGGCGTCAAGGATTGGGAGGGCTTTCATCAGGCCGCCAAAGCCTTGGGCGCCACCGAAGGCGCATCACGGGTGGCCGTCGATGATGGCTTTATGGCGCGTGACCGCCAGGTGGGCGCCAGTGGCACCTGGGTGACGGCAAGGGTTTATCTGGCAGTCGGCATTTCCGGCGCCATTCAACACCTGCAGGGTATTCAGAGCTGTGACAAGGTGATTGCCATCAATATGGATGCCGGCTGTGACATGATCAAACGCGCTGATCTGGCCGTGATTGGCGACAGTACGCAGATTCTGGCCGCGCTGGTGGCCAAGGTTCAGCAACAAGGAGGGGCGCGCGATGCAGCCTGATAAAGCGCTGGATATTGCCGTGCTGGTATCCCTGGGCCGCCACCCGCTCACCGGGCGCCCACGGCGCGCCGATCACGATGCTCGCGGCGTTGAGCTGGCGCTGGGGGTGGAATCCCAATACGCCAACGCCCAGCTGGAACTGGTTCACGCTGGCGCCTGTAACACCGAGAGTGAAACCGCACTGCGAAGCTATCCGGGTATGGCCGGCCTGCCGTCGATGACCCTGCTGGAGCAGGAGGAGGGCGCTGACGTCATTCCGGTGCTGGGTGACTACCTTGCCCAGCGTGAGCCTCAACTGGTGCTGACCGGTTGCCGCGCAGAACGCGGTGAAGGCTCCGGGTTGCTGCCCTACGCGCTGGCGGAGCGCCTGGGCTGGCCGGTCGTCAACAACCTGGCGGTGATCGAGCGCATTGAAAACGGGGTGGCCACGGTGCTTCAGGCCTTGCCACGTGGCCAGCGCAAACGCCTTCAGGTACGCCTGCCCGCCCTCATGAGCGTGGATAGCGCTGCCCCGGCGCCACGTCAGAGTGCCTTTGGCCCCGCGCGGCGGGCACAATTTGATTCTCAGGCGCTGGCCTCCGAGCCTGATGCTGAGCTGGCGCAATGGTCGCTTTCAGCAGCGCGCAAACGGCCAAAACGGCTGAAGATTGTCAAGGCCGCTTCTGCACGGGAGCGTTTCAAAGCCGCCGCCGCCAAGGCCGAAGGCGGCAGTGGCCAGGTGCTTGATGGAGTGAGTGCCGACCAGGGTGCTGATGCCATTCTCAAGCTGCTTAATGAAGAAGGTGTGCTGCGCTGACCCCGAATCAGTCGCAGTGTCAGAAAGGGCAAGGCTAGCGTTTTAGCCATTGCCACGACTATTACAGCTACAACCATCATTACAACTACAACAATGAAAGAGGAAATCATCATGAGCCAGGGTAATCGCGGTGTCGTCTACAAAGGGCCGGGTAAGGTGGCCGTTGAAAGCATTCCGTTCCCGGAGCTCTCACTTGGCAAGCGCAAGTGCGAGCATGGCGTCATCCTTAAAGTTATCACCACCAACATCTGCGGCAGCGACCAACATATGGTGCGTGGCCGTACCACGGCTCCGGAAGGTTTGGTGCTGGGTCACGAGATCACCGGTGAGGTCATCGAGTGTGGCCGTGACGTGGAATTTCTGAGCGTGGGTGACATCGTCTCGGTACCGTTCAACATTGCCTGCGGGCGCTGCCGTAACTGTAAGGAAGGCCAGACAGGTATCTGCCTGAACGTTAATCCGGCACGCCCGGGGGCTGCCTATGGCTATGTCGACATGGGCGGCTGGGTTGGCGGTCAGACGGAATACGTCATGGTGCCTTACGCAGACTTCAACCTGCTCAAGTTCCCAGATCGAGAGCAGTCGATGGAAAAAATCGGCGACCTTACCCTGCTGTCGGATATCTTCCCGACCGGCTTCCATGGCTGCTATACCGCAGGCGTCGGCCCCGGTAGTACTGTCTACATTGCCGGTGCTGGCCCGGTGGGGCTTGCCGCTGCGGTATCGGCACAGCTGCTTGGCGCAGCGTGTGTGATTGTGGGTGATATGAACCCCGAGCGCCTTGAACAGGCCCGTAAGTTTGGCTGCGAGACCCTGGATCTGCGTCAGGACACCCCGATGGCTGACATGCTTGAACCTATTCTTGGCGAGCGTGAGGTTGACAGTGCAGTCGACGCTGTGGGCTTCGAGGCCCGTTGCCATGGCCATAATCACGCCCATGAGCAGCCTGCCACTGTGCTCAATGCCTGTATGGATATTACCCGTGCCGGGGGCAGATTGGTATTCCTGGCCTTTACGTCACTGAAGACCCGGGCGCCGCTACCAGCGAAGCCAGGCTGGGTAACCTGTCCATGCGCCTCGGGCTGGGTTGGGCTAAGTCGCACTCCTTCCATACCGGTCAATGTCCAGTGATGAAATACCACCGTCAGCTGATGCAGGCAATCCTGTTTGACAAGGTGCAGATTGCCAAGGCGGTCAACGTTCAGTTTATCTCCCTAGACGATGCGCCGCGAGGCTATGCTGACTTTGATGGTGGTGTGGCCAAGAAGTTTGTCATGGACCCGCACGGCAGCGTCGCCGCCTGATGCCTTGATGGGCCGCCTGAGACCAGGCGACCCTCTTGGGTTCTTCAGTGCGATTGCATGGCCTGTGTGAAAGTGCGAACGGAAAGCAACCTGCCCAGAATCGCTATCCGCTGGGCGAAGTCGTTTTTAGGTATCGTGTTTTCACCTCTGTTTTGCCACTATCGACCCTATATTCTTTCCCCCAGCATTAAGATCGAGATGCCATGACTGTTCACACAGAGATCCCCAAGCGCCACCTGCGCGGCAAGCCACGCGGACGCTCACTTGCCCCGGACGCCCTGGATGCCTTGCGTCAACTGCTCGGTGATGAACGCGAGCAGCCGCAGCGGCGCCAACGTGATCTGTTGATCGAACATCTGCACGTGATTCAGGATGCCCTTGGCCACTTGCCGCTGACCCATCTACGCGCCCTGGCCGCTTACATGAACCTGCCCATGGCCGAGGTGTACGAAACCGCCACCTTCTACGCCCACTTTGATGTCATCCACGACGATCAATCGCCGCCTCCAGCGCTGACGCTGCGGGTATGTGATTCCCTGTCCTGCCAGCTGGCCGGTGCTGACGCTCTGCGCAATGAACTTGCGGCAGGCACCGACCCCGCCGAGGTGCGCGTGTTGCGCGCCCCTGCATGGGCCGCTGTGATACGGCGCCTGTGGTGGAAGTGGGTCACTACCATCTGGGCCATGCCAGTGTTGAGCGCGTTCAGGCGGCCATCGCTGCCGATCACATTCACCCTGAACCCTTGGACTGGCCACGCCTTGACGCGTATCGGCAAACCGGTGGTTACGCCCTGCTAAGCGCCTGCTGGGCGGGGGAGGTGAGTGTTGAAAGCCTGATGGACACCCTGGAAAAGGCCAATCTGCGCGGGCTGGGGGCGCGGGTTTCCCGACCTTTAAAAAATGGTTTTTCGTCCGCGCCGAGGCCGGGCCGCGCTATTGCGCCATCAACGCCGATGAAGGCGAGCCGGGCACTTTCAAGGATCGTTATTACCTGGAGCGCGCGCCCCATCAGTTTCTCGAAGGCGCCCTGATCAGCGCCTGGGCCGTGGAAGCAGACGCCCTGTACATCTACTTGCGTGATGAATACCAGGCGCTGCATACGGTGTTGCATCAGGCCATTGCAGAGCTGGAAGCCGCCGGGCTGGTGGCACCGGGCTATATCGTGGTGCGCCGCGGAGCAGGCGCCTATATCTGCGGGGAAGAGTCAGCGATGATCGAATCGCTGGAAGGCAAGCCCGGTAAGCCTCGCCATCGGCCGCCCTTTGTGGCCCAGCGTGGATTATTTGACCGCCCGACCCTGGTCAATAACGTCGAAACCGTCTACTGGATTCCGGCCATTCATGCCCAGGGCGCCGAATGGTTTGCCAACCACGGCCGCCACGGGCGTAGCGGCCTGCGCAGCTTTTCGGTCTCTGGCCGGGTGAATAACCCCGGCGTGCATCTGGCCCCGGCGGGTATCACCCTGAACGAACTGATTAACGAATACGCCGGTGGCCTACAGGACGGCCACACCCTGGCCGGGTATCTGCCGGGAGGCGCCTCGGGCGGTATTCTGCCCGCCAGCAAGGCCGATATCCCGCTAGATTTTGACACCTTGCAGGAGCACGGCTGCTTTATCGGCTCAGCCGCCGTGGTGGTGTTTTCCGAGCAGGACAACCTGCGTAATGTCGCCACCAATCTGCTGGGCTTCTTTGCTGATGAATCCTGCGGCCAGTGCACGCCCTGTCGCGTGGGTACCGAGAAGATGCTCACCCTGCTGGAACGCGATGCCTGGGAGGTTGCCACCCTTGAGCGGCTTTCCCAGGTCATGATGGATGCCTCCATCTGTGGGTTAGGCCAGGCCGCACCCAACCCGGTACTGGGGCTGCTGCGCGATTTCCGCACTGAGCTTGCCGCCCAGAACGTCATTATCAAAGGGTAAGGAGAACCTTATGAACCAAGAGACCTTTACCCTCACGCTGGATGGCGCAGCCGTGACGGCTTACCCCGGCGACACCCTCTGGCAGGTCGCCAAGCGCGCCGGAGAAACCATTCCGCACCTGTGCTTCAAGGATGCCGAGGGCTACCGTGCCGACGGCAACTGCCGCGCCTGCATGGTCGAGGTGCAAGGCGAACGCGCCCTGGTCGCCAGCTGCCTGCGTGAGGCCAAGCCTGGCATGGTGGTGCATAGTGCCACCTCTGAACGCTCGCGGGTGGCCCGCGAAGGCGTGCTGGAAATGCTCGCCGTGGACCAGCCGCCCCGCGAGCAGAGTCCGGACGCCTCCAGTCATTTCTGGGCCATGGCCGATCAGCTGGCGATTGATGTCGGTGAGGTAAGTGAGCGCTTACCCAAGCGCAGTGAACGAACTACGCCCACCGTGCACCATGTGGCCGAGCGCGAAAGCGCCGTCGTCAAAGACCGCTCGCACAGTGCCATGGCGGTCAACCTCGATGCCTGCATTGAATGCAACCTGTGCGTACGCGCCTGCCGCGAAGTGCAGGTCAACGACGTCATCGGCCTGGCCCATCGTGGCAGTGCCTCAAAAATCGTTTTCGACTTTGATGACCCCATGGGCGACAGCACCTGTGTGGCCTGTGGCGAATGCGTGCAGGCCTGCCCGACCGGAGCCCTGATGCCCGCCACCCTGGTTGACGAACACGGCGGGGGGACAGTGCCGCGACCGATAAACAGGTCGACTCCGTCTGCCCCTATTGCGGCGTCGGCTGCCAGCTGACCTACCACCTCAAGAACGACGAGATTGTCTATGTGGAAGGCCGCAACGGGCCATCCAACCATAATCGCCTGTGCGTGAAAGGCCGCTTCGGGTTTGACTACCCGCGCCATCCGTCACGCCTGACCACCCCGCTGATCCGCCGTGAGGGTGTGGCCAAGGGGCTTGATCCAGACTTCGACCCCGCCCAGCCGCTGACTCACTTCCGTGAGGCCAGCTGGGAAGAGGGACTGGAATTTGCCGCCACCGGCCTGATCAACCTGAAAAAGAACAGGGGCCGCAAGCGCTGGCGGGCTTTGGTAGCGCCAAATGCTCCAACGAAGAAGCCTGGCTGTTCCAGAAGCTGATCCGTACCGGCTTTGGCACCAATAACGTCGACCACTGCACAAGGCTGTGCCACGCAAGTTCAGTGGCGGCGCTGATGGAATGCCTGGGCTCTGGCGCGGTTACCGCGTCCTTTATGCAGGCGGCCAACGCCGATGTGGTGATTCTCACCGGCTGCAACCCGGCGGTAAACCATCCGGTCGCGGCCACCTTCTTCAAACAGGCCGCCAAGCGCGGCACCCAGTTCATCATTATCGACCCCCGTGGCCAGGCGCTGGATGCTTACGCCCACCTGAGCGTGCGCTTTAAACCCGGTTCTGACGTGGCGCTGTTCAATGCGTTACTCAATGTCATCGTCACTGAAGGTCTCTTTGATGAGACCTACATTGCCGAGCATACCGAAGGCTTCGAGGCCCTCAAGGCTCATGTGGTCGACATGACCCCAGAGGCCATGAGCGAGCAGTGTGGCGTAGAGGCTGAGACCATTCGCGAGGTGGCGCGCCTGTATGCCAATGCCGAGCGCGCCATGATCTTCTGGGGCATGGGCATCTCCCAGCATACCCACGGCACCGATAACGCCCGCTGCCTGATCTCGCTGGCCCTGGCTTGTGGCCATACCGGCCGCCCCGGTACCGGCCTGCACCCGCTGCGTGGCCAGAACAACGTTCAGGGCGCCTCGGATGCGGGTATGATCCCCATGGTGATGCCTGACTATCAGCCGGTTGGCGATGATCAACTGCGCTCCGCCTTTGAGGAGCTGTGGAATACGCCGCTGGATAATCAGCCCGGCCTGACTGTGGTCGAGATCATGGATGCCATTCATGCAGGCACCATTCGCGGCATGTATATCCTGGGTGAAAACCCGGCCATGTCTGACCCCGATCTCACCCATGCCCGTGAGGCGCTCGGCAAGCTGGAGCATCTGGTGGTGCAGGACCTGTTCGTGACCGAAACCGCCCAGTTCGCCGATGTGATTCTGCCTGCTTCGGCCTGGCCCGAGAAAGACGGCAGCGTGACCAACACCAACCGTCAGGTGCAGCTGGGCCGTGCGGCCATGCCGCTGCCCGGCGATGCCCGCCCGGACTGGTGGATCATCCAGCAGCTGGCCAACCGCTTCGGCCTGGGCTGGCACTACCAGCACCCCAGTGAGGTGTTTGCGGAAATGAAGCAGGGCATGGCCTCGCTTGATCATATCAGCTGGGAACGCCTGGAACGCGAACAGTCGGTGACCTACCCCTGCCCGAGTGACGACGCCCCCGGCCAGGACGTCGTCTTTGGCGATGCCTTCCCCCGCGAAGGGGGCAAGGCCAAGTTCGCCGCCACCCGGCCCATTCCGCCAGATGAACCGGTGGATGACGACTACCCAACGGTGCTCACCACCGGCCGCCAGCTGGAGCATTGGCATACCGGCTCGATGACTCGGCGTGCCAAGGTGCTGGATGAGCTGGAACCGGAAGCTGTGGCCAGTCTCTCCATCAATGAAATGCAGCGGCTGAAGTTGGCGCCGGGAGACCGCCTGACCATCACCACCCGGCGTGGCCGTATCACACTGGCCGCACGGGTTGACCCCGGCATGCCGGATGGCATGGTATTTATCCCCTTCGCCTATGCCGAAGCGGCCGCCAACCTGCTGACCAACTCCGCGCTGGACCCGGACGGCAAGATCCCCGAGTTCAAATACGCCGCCTGCCGCCTGGCCGCCGTCGAAAAAGAGGAGGTCACCTCATGATGATCACTGAGTTGGTGGATGGCGAAGATTTTCGCCAGCGCCTGATCAGTATTGGCCTGGTGCCGCCGGTGGATGCCAGCCCCGCTGACTTAGCCGAAATCGCCGCCTGCCGCTATCAGGCAGGTGGCCTGGCTGCGCTGCCGGAAACCGTCGCGGATCTGCTGCGCTACAAGGATGTCATGCTGCCGGAAGTGCTTGAGGCGATTGAGAAAAGCCTGTTGCCGGTGATTGACCAGCCAGGATGACACATCTTGAAACCGCGAGATGACTTGCCGCACTACACGCTTTATGGCTTGCCGGACAGTGCCAATCTGGCCGTGCGTATGGTGCTTGAACAGCACGCTATTTAGTTAATGGGCGGACCTATTTTGGAAACCTGGACGGGCATGTGTATGTATTGGAACGGCCACTACATCACGCCTTTGTTTGAGGAAAAAAATCGAAGACGTCATGTGGTCGGTGGAAGCCACCTGGCCTGGCTAGGCACCGAGGTGAACCTGGCACAGCTTGACAGCCTGATGGAGGATAAAGACATGTTGGCAGAGAATTTAGAGAACCTGGTCAAGAAAGAACGTTTGGAAGGTGAGCAGGTAGGGATTCAAAAGGGCGTCAGGAAGGGCGCTTGACTGAAGCACGCGACGTGCTGCGCACCCAGCTTGGCTTGAAGTTTGGCGAGGTACCCGATTGGGTAGAAACCCAGCTGATGCAAGCTGACCATGAGCAACTACAACAGTGGATGCGTGAAGTGCTGTTTGCTGATCACCTGGATACCATGTTCACGCGGTAGTCGGAATTTGTAGATGATGCCGGCAACAGTGACACTACCACTGGAGCGCATGACCATCTGGCAGGCGGGCATTCCCCAGCGCCGCCTACACGACATCATAGTCTCCAAGTCGCTTTCAAATACATCTTCTGAGCTTATGCGCGTCAGTGGATATTGTCTGCAAAAAAAACCGGCCATTGGGCCGGTTTTATGGTTGTGGGATGTCAGCAAGGCGGCGCTGTGGCCGCCTTGCGTATCTATCAGGTCACGGCGGGTTTCTTGACCTTTTCTGCACTCCCTGTGGTGATCAGGCGGTGTTCGCTCAACAGCCCCTTGACCACGGCGATACAGCTAACCAGCAGCACGATGGTGAAGGGCAAGCCGGTGGAAACCGCCATGGCCTGCAAGGCGACCAGGCCGCCGCCTGTGATCAGGGCAATTGCGATCATGGCTTCGATAATGGCCCAAAACACGCGCTGAGGCTTGGGTGCATCCACCTTGCCGCCTGCTGTGATTGCATCAATCACCAGAGAGCCGGAATCTGATGAGGTAATAAAGAACACAATCACCAGAATGATACCGACAAAGGAAGTAATCGCCGTCAGGGGGAGCTCACCCAGCATCACGAACAGCTTGAGCTCCAGGGCAGCATCCCTGACGCCTTCAAAGCCAACTGCCACAAGCTGATCAACAGCGGTGCCGCCCAGGGCGGTCATCCAGATCACCGAGACCACAGACGGAATCAGCAGCACAGCGATCAGGAATTCGCGAACGGTACGGCCACGAGAAACACGGGCGATAAACATGCCAACGAAGGGTGACCAGGAAATCCACCACGCCCAGTAGAAGGCTGTCCAACCCTGGCTGAAGTTGGCATCTTCACGCCCGAAGGGCTGTGAAAGTGCTGGCAGATACTGAAGGTAAGCCATCAGGTTGTCGAATCAGCCTTGCCTTCTGGAGCTGGAAAGCCATCAGACGTTTCTGGTTTTGCATCTTGCATAAGCCATAACCTCGTTTATTATTATTTAGCTTAGGTTGCCTGGTAGGTGAATGAACGCCGTGCCCGGTCAGGCAGCACCGGGCACGGCAGTGGGTTAAATGTTGGAGTCAGGGAAGGAGGCCTTGCGCTCCTCGATATAGGCGAGCAGAGCTGCATCAATGGCCGGGTCGAGCTCAGGCGCCTGGTATTCCGCCAGCAGCTTCTTCCAGCGGGCGTTGGCGCGTTGGCCCATATCCAGGCGGCCGTCGACATCCCACTGTTCGAAGCTGTTGTTGTCGGTGATCGGTGAGAGGTAGAAAGCGTTCTTGAAGTTGGCCTGGGTATGGGCGCAGCCGAGAAAGTGCTGGCCGGGGCCGACTTCACGAATGGCATCCATGGCCTGGCCGTTTTCAGAAAGATCCACGCCTTTGAGCATGGTCTGCATCATGCCGGTCTGATCGGCATCCATGATGAATTTCTCATAGCCCATGGCCAGCCCGCCTTCCATCCAGCCCGCTGAATGCAGCGCAAAGTTGACCCCACCAAGGGTGGTTGGCAGCAGGGTGTTGGCGCTTTCGCTGGCAGCCTGGGCGTCGGGTAATTTTGAGGCGGTGAGCGAGCCGCCGGAGCGGAAGGGAACACCCAGGCGGCGGGCTAGATTAGCCATGATATAAAGCACCAGGGCGGGTTCCGGGGTGCCGAAAGTGGGCGCGCCGGATTGCATCGACATGGAGCTGGCAAAACTGCCCATGATCACTGGGGCACCCGGGTTAACCAGCTGGACGAAAGCCATACCGGCCATGGCTTCGGCCAGGGTCTGGGCGGCAGTGCCAGCGACCGTGACCGGCGACATGGCCCCGGCCAGAATAAAGGGGGTGATGATGCAGGCCTGGTTGGCACGGGCATAGACCTTGGCGGCGCCGAGCATGGTGTCGTCAAAAGTCATCGGTGAGTTGGCATTGATCAGGTTGACGACACAGGTGCGCGGTTTGCCAGTGTCCGGGTCGATCCAGCGCTCGCCGAACAGGATCTTGGCCATTTCCACCGTGTCCTGGGCGCGATCCGGGTGGGTGACCGAACCCATAAAGGGCTTGTCGGAATACTTCATATGGCTGTAGACCATATCGAAGTGCCGTTTGTTGACGGGCAGGTCGACCGGCTCGCAGATGGTGCCACCGGAATGGTGGATGCTCGGCGACATATAAGCCAGCTTGATAAAATTCTGGAAATCTTCCAGGGTGCCGTAGCGGCGACCCTTGTCCAGGTCATACACAAAGGGGCTTCCATAAGCCGGTACAAACACCGTGTTGGCGCCGCCAATTTCAACGTTGCGTTCCGGGTTGCGGGCATGCTGGGTGAACTGGCGCGGGGCGCTTGCCTGAATCAGCTGGCGGCACAGGCCACGCGGCATGCGTACGCGTTCGCCCTGAACGTCTGCACCCGCGTCACGCCAGATCTGCAGCGCTTCTTCATCATCGCGAAAATCGATGCCGACTTCTTCAAGGATGGTCTCGGCGTTGTTTTCGATGACCGATAAGCCCTCGTCACCGAGCACCTCAAAATAGGGAATCTGGCGGGTGATGTAAGGCTGGATGGGGGCGGCAGCCTGGGCGCCACGGCGTGAGGCGCTGGAGCGTGAAGAACGGCGACGAGTAGTGGTGGTCATGGGACAACTCCGTGATGATTGCGTAACGCTGGCGAGCTTGGCTTGCCAGCATTTTTTATTGTGGCTCAGGGGGTTGTTGCCGCCTGAGGCTGCCAGGCACGTTCTGCCAGGTCGTCGGGGAAAGGTAGATTCAGCTGCTGGTAACTGGCCTGTAGGGTGTTCAACAGCAGGCAGGCAATGGTCATGGGGCCAACACCACCGGGCACAGGCGTAATGGCACCAGCAAGATCCTGTACTGACTGAAAATCGATATCACCGGTCAGGCGGGTTCTGTCATCTTCCTCAATACGGTTAATACCAACATCAATCAGCACAGCACCGGGTTTGATCCAGTCGCGCTTGACCATGCCGGGTCGACCTACCGCCACCACCAGAATATCGGCTTGGCGGCAGATAGCAGGTAGATCATGGGTGCGCGAGTGGGCGACGGTAACGGTGCAGTTAGCCTGCAGCAGCAGGTTGGCCATGGGTTTGCCAACAATGTTGGAGCGCCCGAGAACGACCGCATGCTGCCCGCTCAAGTCGCCCAGCTGATGTTCAAGCAGTAGCTTGCAGCCCAGCGGTGTGCAGGGCGTCATACCTTGGCCATCAATGGCAACCTGGCCCACGTTGATAGGGTGAAAGCCGTCGACGTCCTTGGCCGGGGCAATGGCCTGGATAATGCGGGTTTCGGCAATATGGTCAGGTAAGGGCAGCTGTACCAGAATACCGTTGACGGCTGGGTCCTGATTGAGCTGGTCAATCAGTGCCAGCAGCGCCTGCTCGGAGACGCTGGCATCCAGGCGGTGCTCAAATGATTGCATGCCTACCTCGCCCGCCTGCCGGGCTTTATTGCGTACATACACCTGGCTGGCCGGGTCTTCACCTACCAGCACGACCGCCAACCCTGGGGTTACCTGATGATGGGTATGCAGATGGGCTACCTGCTCACCAATGGCTTCTCTTAGCTTGGCCGCCATTGCCTTGCCATCTATCAACTTGCCATCTACCCGCTTATCACCTACCAAATGGGGCATATTTCACTCCTGGTGCTGTTCAAACCACGTACTTTCTAAAACACCTACTTTTCAAGCGCAGACCAATCGGTTCACTGGTTACCGAAATACAACGGTCTTGTTGCCGTTGGGGAAGACGCGGTGTTCCAGGTGGAAACGTACAGCTCGGGAGAGCGCCATGTTTTCGGCATCGCGGCCAACAGCGGCCAGCTGGGCGGGGCTGTAACCATGATCAACGCGTTCGACTACCTGCTCGATGATCGGCCCTTCGTCCAGGTCAGTGGTGACGTAGTGGGCGGTGGCGCCAATCAGCTTCACGCCGCGTTCGAACGCCTGGTGATAGGGTTTGGCGCCCTTGAATCCGGGTAGGAAGGAGTGGTGAATATTGATAGCACGACCCGAGAGCTTTTCGCACAGTTCCGGTGAGAGAATCTGCATATAGCGTGCCAGTACCACCAGATCAGCACCGGTTTCGTCAATAATGTCCAGCAGACGCTGTTCCTGCTCCTGCTTGGTGTCCGGAGTGATCGGCAGATGGTAGTAGGGAATCTCGTACCAGTCGGCCAGGCGTTTGAGATCAGGATGATTGGAGACGATGGCAGGAATCTGCATATTGATCTCACCGGTGCGCTGGCGGTAGAGCAGGTCATCCAGGCAGTGGTCAAACTTGGAGACCATGATCAGCACCTTGGGCTGCGTCAAGGTGTCGTGAAGTTCCCACTCCATCTTGTCGCGATCAGCCACGCCATTCCCAAATTCTTCGCGCATTTCCTCCAGTGAGGGTGTAATTCCGGGCGTGGTGGAAAACAGGCAGCGCAAAAAGAAGTTACCGGTGGAGATTTCATCAAACTGCGCCAGCTCGGAAATATAGCAGTTGCGCTGTGCCAGATAGGTGCTCACACGGGAAACTGTGCCGATGGCGCCACGGCAGCTGGCTTTGAGTACGTAGATATTCTTGCCCTGAGTCATTGCAGTCATAGCGGCCCTCGTCTGTCTTGCCTGTTATTGTCGTTGTGTCTTTGTATTGTTGTGTCTTCGTATTGTTGTGTCGGTTTTGTTGATTCGGAGAATCTACTCCGCTTGCCCAGCTGCGCATTCCCGCAGGCGACGTTCAGCGTCGTTCCAGCGACGGCTGCTGAAAAATAAAAAATCGCGTTAATAATTGGTAAATCAGTGGCTTGGGGCGGAAATTGAAAACTCGGAAGTTTTTTGGGTGGATGACGTTTCTCGGCATCCATAGGTCGTTCAAGCAGAAGTGACGCTGCTGGGCTGGGCCTACTCTTCAAATCCAATTCAGATAATTCCGACCCATCCAGCATTAGGCAATTTTCAAACCTGTTTACGCTGAGGGGTGTGCAGAACCGCTGGGCATTAAAGGCCCATGAACGCAAGAGGCAAGGCCATGACAGATACCTACGACGACGAAGATTTTGATCTCAACGAGCTACCGGACGATGAGCTTGTTGAGCAGATGCATGACGACCTTTATAACGGCCTGCGTGAAGAAGTGGTTGAGGGAACCGAAATTCTGCTGGAGCGCGGCTGGAGTGCCAGCCGGGTGCTAGACGAAGCGCTTGTCGGTGGTATGGCAATCGTTGGAGTGGATTTCCGCGACGGCATTCTGTTTGTTCCTGAGGTATTGATGGCGGCCAACGCCATGAAAGGCGGCATGGAAGTGCTGCGCCCGCTGTTGGCCGCGTCCGATTCGGAAACCATCGGCAAGATCGTGATTGGCACGGTGAAAGGCGACATTCACGATATCGGCAAGAACCTGGTGTCGATGATGATGGAAGGTGCCGGTTTTGAGGTGGTTGATATCGGTATCAATATTCCGGTGGAAGACTACCTGGCCGCTCTGGAAGAGCACAAACCGGATATTCTCGGCATGTCAGCACTGCTAACCACCACCATGCCCTATATGAAGGTAGTGATTGATACCTTGGTCGAGAAAGGCTTGCGTGACGACTACATCGTCATGGTGGGCGGTGCGCCGCTGAATGAAGAGTTTGGTCAGGCAATTGGCGCAGATGCCTACTGCCGTGATGCCGGGGTGGCTGTGGATATGGCCAAGGATCTTATCGCCCGCCGTCGCGCCGCCTGAGCCGCGTAGATCAATGGCGATGGTGATTCTGGCCTGCGGCGCCCTCGCGCGTGAGATCAAGGCAGTGGTAGCCGCTAACGGCTGGCAGGATGTCCGGCTGGAATGCCTACCGGCACACCTGCACAACGAGCCCCACCGCATTCCGGAAGCCGTCAGGGAAAAGCTGCTGCAGCTTGAAGTAGGCGAGCAGGTGTTTGTGGCCTATGCCGATTGCGGTACCGGCGGGCGTCTGGATGGCGTGCTGGCGGAGTTTGGTGCCGAGCGTTTACCGGGTGCTCACTGCTACGATGTGTTTGCGGGGGAAGCGGTGATTGCTGCATTGGCCGAGCAGGCGCCCGGCACCTTCTATCTGACCGATTTCCTGGCGCGACACTTTGATCGACTGGTACTCCACGAACTCGGTATTGAGCGCCACCCTGAACTGGCCCAGCTGTATTTTGGCCAGTATCAGCGCCTGGTGTACTTGTCCCAGCGTGATGACGCTGAGCTTCAGCGTCTCGCTGAGCGTGCCGCACAGCGGTTAGGGCTGGCATTTGAGAAGCGCCATACCGGTTACGGTGGCCTTGAAACCAGCCTGGTGCGCTTTGTTGAATCCCCAGTGGCTGCCTTGTCGGGCAGCGAGGAGCCTGAATGGCCTCAATGATTGTTGTTAGTTGGCGGGATATTCCGGCCCAGATCATCGTCAAGCAGGGTCGCCGAACAGCCAAGGTGATGCTGTCGGAACGTTTCCAGCATGCCATTGACCGCTCTGCCATGCGCGCCGGCAAAGGCGGCTCTGATGCCTATATGGAGGACTGGAAGCGCAGTGCTCCCACACCTTGCGGCGATGACATGCAAGCCGAAGCAGAAAGCGAAGCCGCGCGCCTTGAAGCCGCCTACAGCGATGAAGATCTCAAACAGCTTATTCGCCAGAAAGGAGTAACTGATGCCACTGATGCAGTGTGAAATACGGATATTGAAATATTAACGGCGAAAGACGTTCAGAATAACCACCGGCCATGTGTTTGCGATGCTGTTTTATGCCGACGCTGTCAGGGGAAATGCCATGTATAAGGTCAGACGCTGGGTGGTGCGCCACTCCCGTTTTTTTGAAGCGGTTTACCGGACCTTTGAACCGGTCATCATCAAGCTGCATCCGGTATGGAAGCGTATCGGCTACGGACGCGTTGAAGCGCCGGTCAGGTTTGTTGAAAAAAACGTCAAGGGATTCCTGTTTGATTGCCAGATGTGCGGCAAGTGTGCGTTGTCTTCAACCGGGATGTCATGCCCGATGAACTGCCCGAAAAACCTGCGTAATGGCCCCTGTGGCGGCGTGCGGGCAAACGGTCACTGTGAGGTTGAGCCCGAGATGCGCTGCGTCTGGGTGGATGCCTGGGAAGGCAGCCAGCAGATGAAAGGCAGTGACAAGATTCATGCGGTACAGCTGCCGGTGGATAACCGCATCAAGGGGTCTTCTTCCTGGCTGCGAGAAGTCCGCCAGGTGGTCGAAACTCACGACCCTGACAGCCCTGCAAACTAAGGAGCCCGCCCATGAAATTTGATGATGAACCCGTACCGGGCTACTCGCTGCCAATCCTGCCTGGGCACACCTCACCTGGCCGCTTTGAGCGGGTGCTGCGCGCAGGCAAGTTCGCGATCACCAGTGAAATTGATCCCCCTGATTCCGCCGACCCGGCCGAAGTGCTCAAGCGGGCAGCAGTATTTGATGGCTATGTGGATGCGATCAACGCCACTGACGGCTCGGGCGCTAATTGCCATATGTCCAGCGTAGGCGTGTGCTCGCTGCTGACACGAGTGGGTTATTCAACCATTCTGCAGATTTCCTGCCGTGACCGTAACCGGATTGCCATTCAGGGCGAGATCCTCGGGGCGGCAGCCATGGGCGCCTGCAACCTGCTGTGCCTGACCGGTGACGGCGTGCAGGCAGGCGACCATCCTCAGGCCAAGCCGGTGTTTGACCTGGACTCTATGTCGCTACTGGAAACGGCCCGCACCATGCGCGATGAGAGCCGCTTTCAGAGTGGCCGCAAGCTGACCAGCCCTCCCAAACTGTTTCTGGGCGGTGCGGCCAACCCCTTTGTGCCGCCGCGTGATTGGCGCCCCCATCGTACGGCCAAGAAGGCGGCGGCGGGTGCTCAGTTTATCCAGACCCAGTACTGCTTTGATGTCCCGCTTTTGCGTGAGTACATGGCCAAGGTCAATGACCTGGGCTTGCTTGAAGGGCCGAACCGGATTTTCATCCTGCCGGGAATCGGTCCTCTGGCCTCGGCCCGAGGTGCCAAATGGATCCGCGAGAATGTACCAGGTGTGCATATTCCGGATGCGGTGATCAAGCGTCTGGAAGGCGCCGAGAACCAGAAGGAAGAAGGCAAACGCCTGTGTATGGATCTGCTGCAGGAAATCCGTGAAATCCCTGGCGTCAGCGGCGCCCATATCATGGCCTATCGCCAGGAACATGCTGTCGCTGAAATCATTGAAAAGACCGGTGTGCTGGAGGGCCGTGTGCCCTGGTATCCGGGGCGGGACAACCCTGAAGACCTCAACCCTGAATCGCCGGATGCCCTCAGTAGCACGCCTGAAACTGTTTAAGGATGGCGGTGAGGCGCCAAAACCTGCGCCGCATTGGTAACAACACTAACAAGCACAAAGAGGAAGACTCATGACTGACACCGTCATCAGCTCAGCCAGCAAGGAAGTCGTGATTGGCTTCGAACGCCCCTTCGTGGTGATTGGCGAGCGCATCAACCCCACTGGCCGCAAGCAGCTGGCCGCTGAGATGGCCGCAGGTGATTTCACCCGGGTGATCCAGGATGTCGAAGCCCAGCTGGCCAATGGCGCCCATATGCTGGATGTTAACGCCGGTATTCCGCTGGCAGACGAACCGGCGATCCTGGCCCAGACCATCCAGCTGGTGCAGTCGATTACCGATGTGCCGCTGTGTATCGATTCCTCGATTATCAAGGCGCTTGAAGCGGGCCTGAATGTCTACAAGGGCAAGGCGCTGGTCAACTCGGTAACCGGTGAGGATGAAAGCCTCGAAGCGGTGCTGCCGCTGGTCAAGAAACACGACGCTGCTGTCGTCGCCATCAGCAACGATGAAACCGGCATATCCCAGGACCCGGACGTACGTTTCAGCATTGCCAAGAAGATTGTCGAGCGCGCCGCTGATCATGGCATTCCCGCCTGCGATGTGGTGGTTGATCCGCTGGTCATGCCGATTGGCGCGGTTGGCAGTTCTGGCCGTCAGGTGTTTGCCCTCTGTCATCGCCTGCAGAAGGAACTCAAGGTTAACACCACCTGCGGGGCGTCCAACGTCAGCTTTGGTTTGCCCAACCGCAACGGCATCAATGCGGCCTTTATGAGCATGGCGATTGCATCGGGCATGACCTCAGCGATCACTAACCCGCTGCACCAGGAAATCATGACCTCCATCATGGGGGCTGACGTCATGATGAACCATGACCCCGACTGCATGCGCTGGATCCAGAAATTCCGCGAACCGCCTGCCGCCAATGCGGATGGCAGCGAAGGGCGTGGTCGCCGCCAGACCCGCCGTCGCCGTGCGGTGACCTGAGTACGCTGATTTTCTGCGTTTATATCCTGGTTATATTCCCTAGAGCCTCCTTCGAGGCTCTTTTTGCCCACGTCTGATGACGTATGGAGGCTGGCATGTCGGTTAATCAACAATCTGCAACCCCAGAGGCCGCGGTCGATGCGCTTGTCGTGTTTACGCCTTCCGGTCGGCGCGGGCGCTTTCCCGTTGGTACGCCGGTGCTTGAAGCGGCACGGGCGCTGGGTGTCGATATCGATTCAGTATGTGGTGGCCGCGGCCTGTGCGGGCGCTGTCAGGTAGACCTGTGTGAAGGCAACTTTACCAAGCATGGAGTGGAATCCCGCGCTGATCATCTGACTGACAAGAGCGACACTGAAAGTACCTGGGAAAAACGCCGTGGCGCCCTGCGCGAAGGGCGCAGGCTGAGCTGCTCCACCCAGCTGCTGGGCGATGTGCTGATTGATGTGCCGTCTGCCAGCCAGGTGCACCGCCAGATCGTTCGCAAGCGCGCTGAAGTACTGGATATTGCTCTGGATCCTATTGTGCGCCTGTACGTGGTGGATGTGCAGGAGCCGGACATGCATCTGCCTGCCTCTGATCTACGTCGCCTCAAGGAGGCGCTAGCCTACGAGTGGAACCTGAGTGACTTGGGTAACGATATCCGTGTGGTGCAGCAACTGCAGGCAGCGCTGCGCCAGGGCAACTGGCAGGTGACTGTGGCCGTGTATGACGACCAGCGCATCATCGGCGTCTGGCCGGGTTTCCAGTCCCAGGTCTACGGTATGGCAGTAGATGTGGGGTCCACCACGATAGCGGCCCACCTGTGTAACCTGCAGACCGGTGAAGTGGTGGCCTCAGCGGGGCGTATGAACCCACAGATCCGCTATGGCGAAGACCTGATGAGTCGGGTGTCCTATATCATGATGCATCCAGGTGGCGATGAGGCTATGACCCGCTCAGTGCGTGATGCACTCAATGAGTTGACCGTAGAGCTTGCCGAGGAAGCGGGCGTTAACGTGGATGCCATTCTGGAAGCCACCTTTGTTGGTAACCCCATCATGCAAAGCCTGGTGTTTGGTATTAACCCGGTGGAGCTGGGTGGCGCGCCTTTTGCCCTGGCCACGGATGAAGCCATTGATGGCCTGTGGGCCACCGAGATGGACCTGGTGATTCACCCTAATGCCCGCGTATATGGCCTGCCGTGTATTGCCGGGCACGTCGGCGCGGACACCGCCGGTATGATTCTTTCCGAAACGCCTTACCTCGGCGAAGAGTTGATGCTGCTGGTCGATGTGGGCACCAATGCCGAGATTGTACTTGGCAATCGTCACCGTTTATTGGCGTGCTCAAGCCCTACGGGGCCGGCCTTTGAAGGTGCCCAGATTAGTGGTGGCCAACGGGCAGCCACAGGCGCCATTGAGCGGGTACGCATTGACCCACTGACCCTGGAGCCGCGCTACAGCGTGATTGGCTGTGACCTATGGTCCAACCAGCCCGGCTTTGCAGAAGAAGCGGTCGGTGTGACGGGCATCTGCGGTTCGGGGATTATCGAGGTCGTCGCAGAAATGTTCCTGGCCGGTATTATCAATCAGGATGGCGTCATTCAGGGGGAGCTGGCTGAACGTAGTGAGCGCATTATTGCCGATGGGCGAACCTTCAGCTATGTGCTTCACCAGGATGATCAGCGCACCATTGCGATTACCCAGACGGATATACGCGCCATTCAACTGGCCAAGGCGGCGCTGTATGCCGGTATTCGTCTGCTGATGGAGCAGTTTGGTACGCAGCATGTTGACCGTATCCGCATTGGCGGTGCCTTTGGTGTGCGCATATTGATGTCAAGTACGCCATGGTGCTGGGATTGATCCCTGACTGTGAGCTGGAACACGTCACCTCTGCCGGTAATGCGGCGGGCACCGGTGCGCGTATTGCCCTGCTCAGCCGTAAGGCACGCCGGGATATTGAAGAGGTGGTGCGCCAGGTGGAGAAAATTGAAACTGCCACTGAGCCGCGCTTTCAGGAGCACTTTGTCGGAGCCATGGCGATTCCGCATAAAACCGACCCCTTCCCGCTGCTGCGCCAGCACGTCATGTTGCCTGCACCTGTCAACGCTCAGGGCAGCGGTGAATCACGTGGTAGCCGTCGTCGCCGTCGCCAGCAGCAGGTGCACTAGGATGAAGTGTGAGCCAACAATGACTTATCGGCTGGGTATTGATACCGGCGGCACCCATACCGACGCCGTAATACTGGATCAGCACGACGCTGTGGTGGCTACCGCCAAGCGCCTGACAACACGCTTGAACCTGCAGCAGGGAATCGCCGATGCCCTTGATGCCTTACCGGCTGAGCTGCTTGAAAACGTCACTTTGGTGGCGCTTTCCTCAACCCTGACCACCAATGCGGCGGTTGAAGGCAAAGGCGCGCCGATTGGTGTCATCCTGATTGGCTACGATCAGCGTCAGTCCCAGGCTACAGGCCTGCATTCGCTGCTCGGCAGTCGGGAGGTGGCCAATATCGACGGCGGCCATGATGCCGATGGCCAACCGCTATGCACATTGGATGAAACCACCCTGCGCGAGCGTATTGCCGCCTGGCAGGGGCGGGTATCGGCGTTTGCGGTATCGTCGACTTTTAGTGTGCGCAACCCGGCCCATGAGCTGCGCGCTGCCGAGATCGTGCGTGAAATGACCGCTAGCCCGGTCACCTGTGGCCATGAGCTGGCAGCGTCTCTGGGAGCGCCACGGCGGGCGATGACCTCAGCGCTGAACGCCCGCATGATTGCCTATGTAGGTGAGCTGATTGTGGCGGTGCGCGGGATTCTGGAACAGCACGCCATCCAGGCGCCGCTGATGATCGTCAAGGGTGATGGTTCGCTGATTTCCGCCGACAGCGCCATCCTGCAGCCTATCACCACGGTACTTTCTGGCCCGGCGGCCAGCGTCAACGGGGCTATGCTACTAAGCGGGCAGCGCAACCTGATTGTGGCCGATATGGGTGGCACCACCACGGACATTGCCGTGGTGCGCAACGGCCGACCAACGCTTTGCCATGATGGCGCCAGGGTAGGTAGCTGGCAGCCGATGGTTGAAGCGATCAAGCTGTACGCCATCGGCCTGGGGGCGATAGCGAAGTGGCTCACGATACGGCGCATGGGGTAGCAATTGGCCCACGTCGGGTGGTGCCGTTAAGCCTGCTGGTGAGCCAATACCCGCATCTTCTTGACGCCTTACGCCGCCAGCTGAATATTCTGCCCACCAGTAACCATCTGCGTTTTGCGCTGCGTTTGCAGGCGGATGCCACGCGCCTCAACCAGTTGGGACGCAACGAAAAAGCCGCCTGGGAGCGCCTTGCTGACGGCCCTATCGAAATGTTGACCGCCGTGGAGCATGAGCGCTGGCTGGCGCGTGCCCTGGCTAGCCTTGAGCGCCGCGGGCTGGTGATTTTCAGTGGTTTTACGCCGACGGATGCGGCTCATGTGCTGGGGCTATCCGCCCACTGGAATGTGGAAGCCGCGCGGCTGGCGGCGCTGAGCTGGGCGCGCCGGATGCGTCGCCAGTACGGTGTCGGGCGCTGGGCTGACGGAGATGCCGAGGGCCCGGCGCAGGATGTATTTCAACGGGTGGTGAAAGCGATTGCCACCAAGCTGATTGAAGCAGGTTTGCATGATGCTGATACCAACCGCGATCCGTCCCAATTGGCCCAGTCGTTGGCAGGCCTGATATTACAGCGGGGGCAGCGTGATGCGGATTCCGTCTTTGCGCTGAACATCTCCCCGGACGCTCCTGTGGTAGCCGTGGGTGGCCCAGCGGCCAGCTATTACCCAAGCGTCGGGGAAGCGCTAGGGGCCGCCGTCATATTGCCCGTCAACGGGGAGGTGGCTAACGCCATTGGAACCGTGTTGGGGCAGGTGGTTCAGCGAGTGCATGCCACCGTCATTCAGCCGTTTCGCGGCTGTTTCCGGGTGTTTCTGCCCAATGGCCCCAAAGACTACGATACCCAGGATGCAGCCTACGCTGCGGCTCGAGAGAGTGCTGCTCAGCGTGCCGAGCAGTTGGCGTTGCAATCCGGTGCAGGTGAGGTGGACGTGGTATTTGAGGTGGATGAAAACCGCGTTGACCATGATATCGATGGCAGTGTTTTCTTTGAGGCGCGCATTACGGCGCTTGCTACGGGTACGCCGTGCATCAAGTGCACGGCGTAAGTGCAGTCTGATAAGCAATTAAAGCCTTACAAGGTGTGCCCCGAACGGCTGGGCACACCTCGCAACCGGAACGCTCTGAACGATCAGGATTCCACCGCGTAGAGGTAGGGTGACTGGGCGCCCAGGTGGCTCAGCATACGTTCGCTGTACCAGTCGAGGAAATCAATGATACCGCGTTCAAATGTCGGCGAATAAGGCCCTGGCTGATAGGCCTTTGAGTTGATGCCCCGCTGGTTTTCTTCAGCAAGTTTGCGATCCTGATCATTGGTGGCATCCCACACCATACGCATGGCCTGTGGGTCGTAATCAATGCCCTCGACGGCATCTTTATGCACCAGCCATTTGGTGGTCACCATGGTTTTCTGCGGGCCAAGCGGTAATACCCGGAAGACCACTGCATGATCACCCAGGAAGTGATTCCAGGAATTGGGCAAATGCAGAATACGCAGTGAACCCATATCGGCACTCTGCAGATTGCCCATCAGTTTGCGGCAGGCCTGCTTGCCGTTAGCCGTCATCGAGACCGCACCATCGAGCAGGGGGTGCGCGTCATGCGGTTCTGAAGCCCGACCTTAGTCATCGTCCAGGGCACCTGTTGGGCGTCCCAGTCGGCGCCTTTTTTGGCGACCAGTGCCTTGTAGGCAGGCGTGGCCCGTGGGTCTTCAGTATCGTCAAACTCCATCAGTGAGTTGAGAAGTTCGGGGTGAGAGCCGCTGCAATGGTAGCACTCGCGGTTGTTCTCGATGACCAACTTCCAGTTGGTTTCTTCAATTAGGGTGGATTCGGCCGCAACCTTGGTGTTTTCCATATCATAGGGGGCCAGATAATGGTCAAGAGCGGCAGGAAATTCCTCAAAGGCCGGCGGCACGTCTGCAAGGCTGATGAATATGAAACCACCGGCCGTCTTGACGTGGACAGGCTTAAGGCCATATTTACTCAAGTCAAAATCATCACCCATATCGCTACCGGCAAACAATAGGCGACCGTCCAGCTCGTAGGTCCACTGATGGTAAGGGCAGACCAGCTTGGCGACCTTGCCTTTTTCCTTCATGCACAGCCGTGAACCACGATGGCGGCAGACATTATGAAACGCCGCTACCTTGCCTTCAGCGCCGCGCAGCACGATGATCGGATTGTCGCCGATATCCAGGCTGATGAAATTACCCTTGGCCGGAATTTCACAGGTCATCCCCGCAAACAGCCACTCCTGGCCAAATATCTCTTCCATATCGATAGCGTATAAACGCTCGTCGTTATAGAACGGCTGTGGCAGCGAGAACCCTTGCTGGTGCGAGTGCAGCAAGTCAATGGTGGATTGGCGTGCAGCAGCAAGAGGGTCATCGATCAGGGTGATCGGCTGAGTCGTCATGGGGCTATCCTTTCAGGCAGAGAGTTCAACACGTAAAAGCACTGGGTGAGCTGACGTTGGCGAGTTGTTTGAGCCAACTTTAAGTGGCAGGAGGTGTCAGCGTTTACTTGTCAGCGACAGCCTTGGGTAAACCCGCGACATACCCCAGTATTATCGCGTTCATAAAGGGTTGGCAGAGGTATGTTGATGTCGCTAATGGGCATGTGGCAACGCCACCTGTGGTAGCAGAATAGGGCCGCAATCAGGGCGAGCGTCTTGATTGAATATCCCTTTACCAGGTACATCTCAGGCGACCCCCTATGACAATGAACTTTCTGAACCCCGTTACCACCCAGACCTGGGCCAACGGCCGCCATCTGGTCCGCTGCGTCAAGATCATTCAGGAAACCTGGGATGTGCGTACCTTCTGCTTTATGGCCGAACAGCCCATCCTGTTTTTCTTCAAGCCTGGCCAGTTCGTGACGCTTGAACTTGAGATCAACGGCGAACAGGTGATGCGCTCTTACACCATCTCAAGTTCGCCTTCTGTTCCTTATAGCTTCTCGATAACGGTGAAACGGATTCCCGGCGGCAAGGTGTCCAACTGGCTACACGACAATTTTCAGGTAAATGATGAACTGGCGGTCCATGGCCCTGTGGGCAACTTCAATGCGATTGATTACCCGGCAGACAAATTACTCTTGCTCTCTGGCGGCGTGGGCATTACGCCCCTGATGTCGATGGCGCGCTGGTTCTTCGATACCAATGCCGCCGTTGATATTGAATTTGTACACAGTGCGCGCACGCCGAAAGATGTGATTTTTCATCGAGAGCTTGAGCATATTTTCTCGCGGATACCCGATTTCAGGATGCACATCGTGTGTGAGCGCGGTGATGACCTGGGGGAAGCATGGTCAGGATTCAGAGGCTTTCTCAATCAGCCCATGCTTGAGTTGATGGCTCCTGATTTCATGGAGCGTGAAATCTTCTGCTGTGGGCCAGAGCCTTACATGAACGCCGTCAAGTCATTGCTGCGCAGCAACGGCTTTGATATGAGCCACTATCACGATGAATCCTTCGGGGCGACGCCTGCCCAGGTTCAGGAGGATGTTCTTGAGCTGGCGGAGCAGGCGGAAAGCGAAGCCGAAGACCTTGAAGTGACCGATATGCTGGGCGTTGAATTTGCCCTGACGGGCAAGAGTGTCCGCATTCATCCGGGGATACCGTGCACAATGCGGCTGCCAAACTTGGCCTGCATATTCCTAAGGCCTGCGGTATGGGTATCTGCGGTACCTGCAAGGTAACGCTACTCGAGGGTGAGGTCGATATGGAGCACAACGGCGGTATCACCGAAGAAGATGAGGCGGCGGGCGAGATCCTGTCCTGCTGCAGCAAGCCACGGGGCAATGTGGTGATTGAATTCTGAGCCACCCCGCCTTGAATCATTTAACCGATTGAACGGCCTGCATCGGTCATTATCCAGTGTGTCGTAAATACGCCCTGGCAAGGCGTGAACAGGCATCTTGACCATGAGGGGCAGCGCTACCATCGGCAGCTATCAAGGCATACAACGCATACAACAACTTTCAGGAAAGGGGATGGGGATGACATTGTCCAATCAGAAACTGGCGGATTACGATGCTTCGCTGGCGGTGGCCATGGCTGAAGAAGTCAGCCGTCAGGAAATTCATATCGAACTGATTGCTTCGGAAAACTATGCCAGCCGAGCGGTGATGGAAGCCCAGGGCTCCCAGTTGACCAACAAATACGCCGAAGGCTATCCAGGCAAGCGCTATTACGGCGGCTGTGAGCATGTTGATCAGGTAGAAGCGCTGGCAATCAAGCGCGCCTGTGACCTGTTCGGGGCGGATTACGCCAATGTTCAGCCACACTCGGGCGCTCAGGCCAATGCCGCTGTCTTTATGGCACTGGTATCGCCCGGTGATACGGTGCTGGGTATGAGCCTGGCCCATGGTGGCCACCTGACCCATGGCGCGGCCCCCAATTTTTCCGGCAAGCACTACAATGCCTTCCAGTATGGTCTTGATCCGCAAACCGGGGAAATTGATTATGCCGAGATGGAACGCCTGGCCCGTGAGCATAAACCCAAGCTGATCATTGCTGGCTTCTCAGCCTATTCTCGCGTGGTCGACTGGCGGCGTTTCCGCAACATCGCCGATGAAGTGGGCGCCTGGCTGTTGGTCGATATGGCCCATGTGGCTGGCCTGGTGGCGGCAGGGCTTTACCCCAGCCCGCTGCCACATGCTCATGTGGTCACTTCGACGACCCACAAAACCCTGCGTGGCCCACGCGGTGGCATCATTCTTTCTGCCTACCACGATGAAAGCCTCTACAAGAAGCTCAACGGCGCTGTTTTCCCCGGCCAGCAGGGTGGCCCATTGATGCATGTGATTGCTGCCAAGGCGGTGGCCTTCCGCGAAGCGATGAGCCAGGAGTTTGTGCGCTACCAGCAGCAGGTCATAGATAATGCCCAGGCCATGGCCGAGGTGTTTATCGAGCGCGGCTATGATGTCGTCTCTGGCGGCACGGATGACCACCTCTTTCTGGTATCGCTGATTCGCCAAGGCATTACCGGCAAGGACGCTGATGCCGCTCTGGGGCGGGCGCATATCACGGTCAACAAGAACTCGGTGCCCAATGATCCGCAAAGCCCTTTTGTGACTTCAGGCTTACGGATTGGTACGCCGGCGGTGACAACACGTGGATTCAATGCCCTGGAATGCGCTGAGCTTGCGGGCTGGATCTGCGATATTCTTGATGCGCTGGCAACAGAAGAAGGCAGTGCAGGTGTTGAAGCTGCTGTTCGCCAGCAGGTAGCGGATATCTGCTCGCGGCACCCGGTGTATGCAGAAGCTGCCAGCCCAGCCCCTGCCATGGCCGACGCATTGGCGGGATGATACAAAAAGTAGCAGATATAACAATGTAGTGTGTATAGGCTTTCAATCAGGCATCCTGTAGTTTAACGCTTATTAATTTTTGCGCCGGTGCCTGATTGATATGCCTCATCTGCCTGACCCTTCTGTTGATTCCCTGTCATTACCTGGTCGACGTTTATGGCGGCGCGCTGTGGGAATATATGTAGCGTCGCTGATCTTGATGGTAGCCATCTTTTCCGGGCTTCTGTTCGACCAATACCATCAGGAAGTGCGCAATGCCCATGAACATAATGCCACTCGAGCCAGCCTCATTGCTGAATGGGTTCACACCACCTTTGCACTAAGCGATCACGTATTAAAAGACGTTGTACTGCTTTTGGCATCGCCGTTGAAGATCTCCCTGAGAGACGGTCTTCTCCTGGAAGACTTACTGATGGCCAAGGCTGACAGTATGGCCCTGATCAGCGAGATTTCGGTTATCAACCGCCATGGCAGCGTTCTGGCCAGCACCGGCTCGGTACATCCGCCCGGTTACGATATGCGCCGTATGCCTTTCTTTCACCACTTGAAAGAAGGCCCAGGTGCTTCCTATGTCAGCCCGCTTTTCTGGTCAGCCTTTGATCGCGATTACCGGATTATCCATGCTCAGGCGCTGCATGACGACGCTGACAGTTTTTCAGGCTTTATTGTGGTGCAGTTGGCCCCCAGGTGTTTTCACAACCCCTGCAGCATCTTGATATACAGTCAGGAGAAAGTATTGCGATCATGGATACTGAAGGACGCTTGTTAGCCCGTCGCCCTGACACTACGTTTGAGCTGGGTATGGCAACTATCCAGAACCCTGAAACCGCCGCTTTTCTGGGAAGTCATGATAGACAGCGTGCCATGCGGCTTCATTCGCCAGTTGACGGTGAGGAACGTCTTTACTGGATGAAGCGTCTTGAAGGGCTGCCCTTCAGCGTGGTGGTGGGGGAAAGTACTGAGCGGTTGCTGGCCGGTTGGAAACAGCGTTTTTGGATATTAACCCTGATTGCCAGCGTGATTGCCCTGCTAGGTGCCTGGGTGGTGCGCCATTACTGCAAGCGTTTGTATCTGGCTGAGCAGCTACAGCATCGGGTTAAAGAGCGTGAAGAGGCACGCGCACAGGCGCAGATGCGTGAAGCGCGCCTGGAAGCATTAGTCCAGTCGATACAGGATATGATTTTCGTGTTTGATCAGCGTGGCTGCTTTACCTATGTCCATGCGCTAAATGAAGGACGACTGCTACAGGATAAGGAAGACGTGCTGGGTCAGCACTACAGTGATGTCATGCCCCCGAAGTTACCGAAGCACTTAACAGTGTTTTCTATCGCGTGCAGCATAACCGGCAGGTTGAAGAGTTGGAATACTCTCTGCCCTTAGCGGACGGTGTGCGTTATTTCCATGCGGTGCTAAGCCCGCTGGCGGATGCCGGTGGAGATTTCAACGGTGTGCTGGCCGCCGTACGTGACGTCACTGAAGCGCGCCTTAATGAAGCAGAGTTGCGCATCGCTGCTACGGCTTTCCAGACTCATCTGGGTATTCTGATTACCGATAGTCAGGGGAGAATTATCAAGGTCAACGACACCTTTACCCGAATTACCGGTTACCGTGAGGACGAAGTGCTCGGGGAAAACCCGCGGATGTTCAGCTCTGGACGACACGGCAATGATTTCTACAAGGCGCTATGGTCCAGCGTAGCGGAAAAAGGCAGCTGGGAAGGTGAAATCTGGAATCGGCGCAAGAATGGCCAGATATTCCCCGAGTGGCTGACCATCAGTGCCGTCCAGGACGGGCAGGGCAACCTGACCCACTATGTGGCGACGCTAAGCGATATTACCGCGCGCAAGGCTGCCGAACAGGAAATTCATCAGCTGGCGTTTTATGATCCATTGACCGGCCTTGCCAATCGGCGTCTGTTCATTGATCGGATGGAAGCCGTGGTCAAAGCCCATGAACGGCATAATAAGCTGGGCGCTTTGCTGTTCATTGATCTGGATAATTTCAAGCAGGTCAACGATACCCTGGGCCATTACGCCGGTGACAAACTGCTTCAAAGCATGGCACTTGAACTGACAGATGTACTGCGTGACACCGATACTCTGGCGCGCCTGGGCGGCGATGAATTTGCGGTTCTGATTGAAGGCCTGGGTAACAATAGAGAACAGACAGCAGAACTGGCAGAAAATATTGCCCGCAAGCTATTGATTGCGATACGCCGTCCGATCGAGGTCAACGACGATACCGTATTGGTCACCGGCAGCATTGGTATTACCTTGATTGAAGGCGCTGGCCATGGCGTAGATAACTGTCTGCAACAGGCGGATATGGCCCTTTTCCAGGCCAAGGAGGCCGGTCGCGACGCTGAGTTTCTTTGACCCGGAAATGCAGGCCGCGCTGATTTCCCGGGCACGTCTGGAAAATGATATGCGTCTGGCACTGGCCAATGAACAGTGGAAACTGGTCTACCAGCCTCAGGTGGATGTCAATGGTATGCCTATCGGCGTTGAGGCGTTGCTACGCTGGCAGCATCCGGAGCGGGGCATCATCTCACCCGGTGAGTTTATCCCACTGCTGGAAAGTACCCGTCTGATTAATGAAGTAGGTAATTGGGTACTGGAAACGGCTTGCCAGCAGCTGGCCGAATGGCAGGAAAAACCGCAGACAGCAGGCTTGAGTATGGCAGTGAACATCAGCCCTGTGCAGTTCCGGGAAGACAACTTTGTACCCAAGGTTAAGGCCATTCTGCGTCGTACCGGGGCGCCTGCTGATAAACTCAAACTGGAAGTGACCGAAACCCTGTTTGTGGACGTTAGCGATAACGCCCTGCGCAAGATGTCGCATTTACGACACCAGGGCGTACGCTTCTCGTTGGATGACTTTGGCACCGGCTATTCATCTCTGTCTTACCTGGCGCACCTGCCGCTGGATCAGCTCAAGATTGACCAGAGCTTTGTGCGTGAGGTGCTCGACAGCCGGGCCAATGCCTCCATCGTGGAAAGTACGATAGTGTTGGCTAAAAGCCTTGGCCTCAGCGTCATTGCCGAAGGGGTCGAAACCGAAACACAGCGGGGCTGGCTGAAAGATCATGGCTGCCTGCACTACCAGGGCTACCTGTTCGGGCGCCCCATGTCGGCAGCAGAGCTTGAAAAGCTGATGTAGCTGGTGGTGGCAGCACCACACGATTTTACTGCTGCTTAACCGTGATATGCTGCTGTTACATGCTTAACAGGGACAGGTTATGGCCGCACACCACCATGATACAGGTTACAAAGAGCTATTCAGTCATCCTGAGTTCGTTCAGCAGTTGATGGAAGGTTTTGCACCAGTAGAAATTGCTGAACTGATGAATTTCTCGACGCTCAAGAAATATAATGGTCATTACATCACGCCGTTGTTCGAGGAAAAAATAGAAGACGTAGTGTGGTCTGTGGAGGTCACTTGGGAAGGTACCACTCAGCGGGTATTCTTGTTCATTCTGCTGGAGTTTCAGTCAGCGGTTGATCGCACCATGCCGATTCGGATGATGCACTATGTTGCCTGCTTTTACAGTGAACTGCTCAAACAAAAGGCCACCACCCCAGGCAAGGGACTGCCGCCTGTGTTTCCTTTGGTGCTTTACAACGGGTCAAAGCCTTGGACAGCGCCGCAGGATATCTACGAGATGTTGCAGCCGGAACCGCCCAGTTTTCTGCAAGTCTATCAACCGCGTTTGCGTTACTATCTGATTGACGAAGGGCGCTATACTCATGAAGAGTTAGGTTTACGTCAGACACCGCTTAGCGGCGTATTTGGTGTTGAAAACGCTGGAGAAAGTTGGCAAGCCCTGCAGAATGCAGTGGATCGTGTAGTGGCAATTATCCAAGCTGACCCTGACAAGGAACGCATTGACCGAATCATTACCCGTTGGCTCAGGCGGCATCTATCGCGGTTGGGTGCGGAGGAGATCAATCTGAAGCGGCTTGATAGCCTGATGGAGGATAAAGACATGTTGGCAGAGAACTTAGAAAACTTGGTCAAGAAAGAGCGTCTGGAAGGACGGCAGGAAGGACGGCAGGAAGGCGAACAGTTGGGGATTCAGAAAGGGCGGCTGGAAGAAGCGCGGGAGGTTGTGCGCAGGCAGCTCGCCTTAAAGTTTGGCGACGTGCCTGACTGGGTAGAGGCACGACTTGTACAAGCCGATCATGATCGGCTGAAAGGCTGGATGCGCGACGTCCTGTTTGCAACTCACCTAGATGAAATTTTTAAACCCTAGGCTTTTGAAAAGCTGATGTAGCAGCTTACAGGGTCAGGCGGTTGTGCTTTGGCTCTCCATCAAACATGCCTTGAGCTGGATAGTAAACGTTTGTGTATCCAGCGCAACATCGTCAGGCAGGATGATTTCCAAGCGTGAATCCTGCCGCCAGGCGGTGGCGGCTAGCTGAAAGGCGCCGCCAGCCCGGTTGAGCTGTTTCCAGCCGTCCGGGGTATGCAGAACGCCCTTGATCCGCGCTGCATCAGGCAGCTGGATCAACGCCGCACTGAACAGGTCAAGATCCAGCAAGTCGGCCGGATGCCAGCGTAATCCCAGGCTGGTATAGCCCAGCGAGGTACCCGTTTCCAGCTGGGGATTGCCCGGCGCAGGCGGCAGGTCAAAAAAGCCGCCTTCCAGCTGTGGCGGTAACGCACTGGGCTGATGGCTGCTGGGGATGCTGGCCGCGGGTGCCTGATGGGTTCCGCTATCCAGCAGCAGATCGATGGGCAATTCACCATGCACGGCTTCTTGTACCCATTTGCGTGGCGGCCATTGGCTATTGGCAAGTTTATGGGCGCGGGCCAGCTGGTCGGCGCTGCTGTGTTCGCACTGGGTGATGGCAATCGCATCAGCCATGGCTAGCTGATCCTTAAAGGTCTCATGCTCGCGGGCCTTGGGGTCATCCAGGCGGCGCGGGTCAAGGGTGGCGATGATATCGCGGATTTCCAGGGCGCCTTCAAAGGCTTCGCTGCGCAAAAGGTCAATCAGGCCAGCCGGGTGACCCAGGCCAGAGGGCTCAATGATCACCCGGTCGGGCTTGGAACGGGCCAAGAGGTTAACCAGCCCGGCCTGCAGCACAAAAGCCAGCTGACAGCACAGACAACCGCCAGGCAGGCCTTTAACCACCACGTCATCACGCTGTTCGAACATGGTCTGATCGATGCCGATCTGGCCAAACTCGTTGACCAGAATGGCCCAGGTTTCATCCACAGGCTTGTTTGAAATCAGGTTGTGGATAAGTGTTGTCTTGCCGCTGCCCAGAAAGCCCGTGACGATATGTACCGGAATTGCCATGTCTAGCCGCCTGTCATGTTCATGAAACGCACGACCTGAACGTCGCCGTCGGTCGTAAAGTGATGTCGCTCGGGTTTCAGTGGTAACGCTTTGCGAATAGCGTCTTTCAGTGCCGGCATATCACCGGGGTAGCGGCGCAGTACGGCGCGCAGATCCACTGAATGCTCGTTACCCAGGCACAGCAGCAATCGGCCTTCCACCGTGACCCGTACCCGATTGCAGCTGGAACAGAAATTGTGGCTGTGAGGCGAGATAAAGCCAATCCGTGAAGCACTGTCGGCCATTCTGAAATAGCGCGAGGGCCCGGCAGTGGTTTCCGTGGTGGGCACCAAAGGGTAGCGATGCTCAATCAGCGCCTGAACCTCGTCACTTGAGCAGTAGGTTTCATCGCGGCTATGGTCGGAGACATCGCCTAGCGGCATTTCTTCTATGAAGCTGATATCCACGCCTTCGCGGCGGGCAAACGCCACCAGGTCGAGTACTTCGTCGTCATTGCGCCCCTTGAGGATCACAGCATTGAGCTTGATACGCTCAAAGCCGGCTTCCTGAGCGGCGCGGAGCCCATCGATGACCTTGTTGAGATCACCGGTGCGGGTGAGTTGCTTGAAGCGTTCAGGATCGAGGGAATCAAGGCTGATGTTCAACCGTTTCATGCCGCCATCGCGCAGGCGCTTGGCATGTTTGCGCAGGCTGGCGCCGTTGGTGGTCATGGTGAAATCGTTCAACCCGGGCAGGCTGCCAATTTCATCGACCAGCTGCTCAATGCCGCGGCGTACCAGGGGCTCGCCGCCGGTCAGGCGAATTTTCTCGACACCCATCTCGGTAAACGCACGCGCAATCATGCCCATCTCTTCCAGGGTCAGTACCTGGGCACGTGGCAGAAAGGTCATCTCCTCGCTCATGCAGTAAACGCAGCGAAAATCACAGCGGTCAGTGACCGACAGGCGTACATAGTTGACCCGGCGGCCAAAGTCATCAATCAGTTGTTCGGTCATACGGTTTTCTCCCCTGCCATTGGCATCAGCGGCTGCACCCTGAGAATATCGCCAGAGACGACACCTGTGCAGCTGTCAGGCAGTTCAATCAGGCAGTTGGCAGCGACCATGGAGCTTAGGATGCCAGACCCCTGGGCACCGGTGCTGCGCACGTGCAAGCGGCCATCTGCTTTGCTGTGAAAAATACCACGTAAATAGTCAGTGCGCCCGGCGCGGCTTGGCAAAGCTTCATCAGCAATGGCATATAGGTAATCCGGCGGTGTGGCAGGCTGATCTTCAAGGCGCTTGAGCAGCGGTACGACAAACTGCAGAAAAGTGACCATAACCGCCACGGGGTTCCCCGGCAATCCCACCAGAGGGGTACGCCTTTCGGTCAATAGCCCGCACGCCAGCGGGCGACCAGGGCGAATGGCCACCCGCCAGAAGGCCAGCTGGCCAAGCGATTCAAGAGCGGCACGGGTGAAATCTGCCTGGCCAACTGAAACCCCACCGCTGGTCAGCACCAGATCGCTGTGCTGAGCGGCGTATTCGAGCGCTGCCTGAATCTTTGCCTGGTCATCCGGCAGGATACCCAGATCCATGACCTCAGCGCCCTGCTGCTTTAAAAGCCCTGCCAGGGTAAAGCGGTTGGCATCATAAATACCTGCAGGCGGTAGCGGATCGCCAGGGGCGGTGACTTCATTGCCGGTCGAAAACACCGCCACTTTCGGGCGACGCCAGACGTTGGCACTGTCGATCCCCAGTGATGCCGTCAGCCCCAATGAGGCGGCATCCAGGCGGATACCGGCGGGCAGGGCCACCTCGCCTTGCTGAATATCTTCCCCAGCCTGACGCACATTCTGACCATGGCGTACCCTTTCGGGCTGTAAGACCACGACATCATCGGCGTTTTCCTGCAGCTGCTCACGCATGATGACGGTATCAGTACCCGCAGGCAAAGGGGCGCCGGTGGTGATACGCACACAGGCCCCCGCCGCGACCTGGCCGGTAAACTGTTCCCCGGCGAAGACGCTGCCCGCCAGCGGCCAGCGGGTCTGCGCTAACTCCTTTTTGTCACTTGCCTGGGCCAGGCCAGGGCGATGCCGTCCATGGCCGCATTGGTGTTCTGCGGTACATTGATAGGAGCATGAATGGCTTCCGCCAAACGGCGGCCATGAGCCTGCGCCAAGTTAAGCCTTTCGTGCCCTAGCGGTGCTTCTATCAGGGTGGCCAGTGCCGTGCGCGCCTGCTCAACGCTGAGCATCTGTTCGCCCAACTCAAAGCAGGACAGTGAGCCAGGCGCGGAAAGGGTCGCGTGACTCATACGGCACCTTGTTGAAATGATGAACGAGAAAGCAGAGCAGCTTCAAGTCGGGATTTTTCTTCTGGCGTGTTCAGGTTGGCAAAGGCCTCCGGGCAGTCGCTGATATCAATCCGGCACCAGGGGTGGCGGGCATACCAGCGGTCTATCTTGCGCTCGCCCGCCTGTAATGCATCAAGAAGATCATCCGCCAGATCAGTGCGAATCAGCGCCACCACAGGGTGCATACGCTCGCCATCATCGGCAACGCCAATGGCATGCGAGCCAATCCCTGCGACCATGCGCGCCACCAGATCCATCGGCAGAGCCGGAGAATCGCAGGGGGCAATCACCAGCCAGGGCGTTTGCGCGGCGCGCAGGCCGCTGTAGATGCCCATCAGTGGCCCCTGAAAGCCGCCTTCAGCGTCTTCGATCACGCGGTCGCCATGCTGGCGGTAACTCTCAAGGTTGCGGTTGGCATTGATCAGCAGCTCAGCGGTCTGGCCGTGAAAACGTTCGGCAACGTGGCGAATCAGCGGAGCCTCGGGCAAGCCAGGGGCGCTGAAGGTTTCAAGGCCCTTGTCGCGCCCACCCATTCGGCGGCCTTCGCCACCGGCGAGGATCATGGCGGTAAGGTCCTGTGTGGCAATCATGGCGTCTGCTCCTGAGCGGTCAGGCGGTCTTTTGCAGATTCTTTGTCAAGCTGCATGGCGTGTTGGGAGCTGCGCGCCCTGGGAGGGCGGGGCGGAATGGCATCCAGAGTCAGACGCTGGCCGGCATTAATGGCCTGGAACTGCTTGCCCTTGGCGCGGGCAACCAGCATGACACCAAAGCGCTCGGCCAACTCAACGCCTTTCTGGGTTACGCCGGAGCGGGAAACCAGAATGCTGATACCCATCTGGGCGACCTTGAGCACCATTTCCGAGGTTAATCGCCCGGTAGTGTAAAAGATATCGGCAGAGGTACTCTCGGCTTCCTGTAGCCATTGGCGGCCCGCCAGGGTATCCACAGCGTTATGACGCCCCACATCTTCAACAAAATCGAGCACCTGAGCCTGCTGGCAGAGGGCGCAGCCATGCACGGCGCCGGCGCTTTTATAGGTTTCATTGTAGCTGTTGAGGTTGTTGAGCAGCGCATAAAGCGTGGACTGGGCGAGGGCAGTGTCAGGCAGGGCAGTCAGCGCGGTCTGATCCAGCAGCTTGCCAAATACCGTGCCTTGGCCGCAGCCGGTGGTTACGGTACGTGTACCCAGGCGTTCTTCCAGGTCTGCTGGCAAGTGGCGGGTAATCACGACGGCGGCTTCTACGTCCCAATCGACCTGAACCGCCACCAGGTCCTCGGCGCTGCGCAACAGCCCCTGATTACGCAGGTAGCCCACCACCAGCGCTTCAGGGTCATCGCCGAGTGACATCAGGGTAACGATCTCCCGTTTGTTCAGATAAACCGTCAGGGCGCGCTCAGCGGCAATTGCCTGCTCGCGGGTATCGCCAAACGCATCTACTACTTCGACCAGCGTAGTGGCCGGAAGCCGAGCGTGGCTCAAAGCGATATCAGGCATACGCCGCTCCTCGTTATAAACAGGTTGGTTTTGGTGCAGTACTATTTTTAGGTGCAGTACTATTTTCAGGTACAAAACTATTTTTATTTATAGTTGAGTAAAACTGTCAGCCTTAAACATTATTGACGATGATGGAGCTGAGCAGGCTTACTTGTCCAGCCCCTTTGAACATCACCTGCCAAGAGATGCCGAACCATGCATGATAATCAACGCCCGTTCAGCGTTACGTTGACAGAAGAATCCAAGAAAGTCGGCAGATTCAGCATTCGTCAATGGCGCCTGGGCCAGCTGACCCCAGGTGAGCAGGGCCCGCATGTGGTGTGGTTGCAGCTCAGCATGACGGAGCGAGCGGCGTATCGCTTCAACCTGAGATCCGACACGCCGCAGCTGTTTGTGCGCGCCGGGTTCAGCGGTGACGTGCCTGCCCCGGAAACCATCAGCGCCAGTCAGGAAGTGGCGGCGGGCTGGATGGACGGTGAACAGCAGGTCTTTGAAGCGCCCATGCCGATGGCCATTCAGGTATGGATAGAAGGCTATCTGGCGCGCCACGGTGAGGCACCTGTTGAAGGGCGTAAGAAAAACGCAAGGGCGCCGGGCGGGCACGTGAGCTGCCAACTTCCCGCAGTAGCGAGCAACCGACTGGAAAAACGCCAGAAACGGGTCAGACAGATAGTGAGGAGCCAAGCCTATGAGTCGCTTTGAACGCTGGTCGCGGGCCAAGCGCGGCCTGCCGGTAGACGATTCGTCAGCACCGGAAGAGAACACCTATACCGCTGAATCGTTTTCGTCGTCGGAAGTGATGGATGATGGAACCGTCAAGAAGGGGGGCGAGAGGTTGACGAGCCGCTAGAAGGGGCAGCTCATGAGGAGACGCCTCCTGCACCGGGAAGTCTGGATCACACCCTGCCTGACCCGGAAACCCTCGATGCCGGCAGCGACTTCAGTGCTTTCATGTCCCCTGGGGTCAGTAGTGCGTTGCGACGCAGGGCGCTTCGCCAGCTGTGGTCAACCGGTGATTATAACCTTCGCGATGGGCTCAACGACTACGATCAGGATTTCAAGGCGCAGCTGAAACCCATGGCCGCTGACATGGCCGACAAGGTTAGACAATGGTCTAAAAGAGTTGAAGACGCTCTGGAGGAACCGCCCGCAGATGATGCGCCGGATACGCACCCAATAGAAGAGGGTCATCAAGCAACGGAAGAGGGTAAAGATGCCACGCCAGGCGAAATTGCCGACTCTCAGGGGTGTCGCCGTCAAGGCAGCAGGCCCGTGATGCAAGTGGCGATAAAGGCCAATAGGCTTAACCCGCGTCATCGCTGCGTTGAAGTGTGTCACCAATGAGATTGGAAAACGCCTCAGTTTCGCCATAAACTTAAACCAATATTAAGACGCGTCTTTTGCAGACGTGACAAAGCAAGACGCCAACTGAAATCCAAAACTATTAAAAATAACAACAATAAATATCTGACCGTGAGAGTACATGAATCAGCCAATCCCCCTGGCGTCTGTTGACGACCAGCGTAATAGTCAAGCCAAGGAAGCCGTACGCCAGCGTGTCTCCTGGCCGGTAAACCTGACGCCTGCCAACGTGACCTATCACAGCCGTGGCCATGCTCTGGTAGTGGGTAGTGAGCGCGAAGCCCGCCAAGCAGCGCGCTTGCTGATGACGGATGCCAACACCCCGGCGGGTCAGGGGTTGGCTTCCATCACCCTGCTGTTTACCGCAGCCACGCAAGGCGGCGCGCTGGATAGCGATAGTGATCTGTTGGCGGCTACCCAGGCATTGACCACTCAGGCACTGACCCGGCATCAGGTTGAGCAACTGCAGATCAGCGGCTATCTGGGCGCCTTCAATGTTTGCATTGGCGGCGACGAGCCATTGGATCTGGCCCGCGCCTTGATCCAGCGTGAGGCGTTCGACCTGATTCTCGATTTGACCCCGACGCCCTGTATGGCAGTTGAACTTCCACCGCCGGGGTATATGCTTCTTGACTGGCAGGCTGATCAAGGGCGTCAAGAGACGCTGGCCGATTTTGCTGCCTTGACGGGCGAATTCGATAAGCCACGCTATTTCCAGGTCAACTCTGATCTGTGCGCGCACTCCTCCAGCGGTAACATCGGCTGTACCCGCTGCCTGGATGTCTGCCCGGCGGATGCCATTAGCAGCCATCAGGGGCGGATTGAGTCGCGTATCGAGATTGACCCTTTCCTTTGCCAGGGCGTAGGCAGCTGTACCAGCGCTTGCCCCACTGGGGCGATTGAATTCCGCCTGCCGGAAACCCGCCGCCAGCAGGAAACCCTGAGCAGCTGGCTCGGCGCCTATCGTGAGGCGGGTGGTACCCATCCGGTACTGCGCTTTGTGACCCACGACACCCTGGCAGCTGAGCAGCAGGCGAATGACCAGACCGCTGGCCATGTGCTGGATATCCCGCTGGAAGAGCTGGGGTCGGCAGGCCACGATCAATGGCTGACCGGGCTGGCGGCAGGTGCCGCTGAAATTCGCGTTCAGTACCATCCTGACATGCCGGCACGGCTGAGCGCATTTCTGGACGCCCAATTGGCACAGGCGCGCGCGCTACTGGCCTCGTTTGGGCTGGAGAGTGAACGCGTTCAGGCCCTATCCCCGGATGATCACGCGGCGCGTGATGCGCTACCCAAGAGGATGCCGCTCACCGAGCAGTCGCTGACCCTGACGGCACCTCAAAAGCGCGCGCGTTTCAATCAGGTGCTGGCGCGCCTGGCGGAACTGGGGGAGCCAACGCCTGAGCGTCAGGCCGTGCCTGCCGGCGCACCTTATGGTGCCATCGCGGTAGATAGCGATGCCTGCACCCTGTGTATGGCGTGCGTGAGCAGCTGTCCGACACCGGCCCTCAAGGCGGGTGGTGACCGGCCCGCATTAAGCTTTCTGGAAGCCGACTGTGTGCAGTGTGGGCTATGTGCTGACGCCTGCCCGGAGCAGGCGATTACTCTGATGCCCGGTTTTCTGGCGGCCCCTGAGCGCGAAACGCGCCAGGTCTGCCATGAAGAGGCGGCGTTTGAATGTATCAACTGCGGCAAGCCGTTTGCCACGGTCAGCACCGTTGCAGCCATCAAGCAGAAACTGGCGGATCACCCCTATTTTGCGGGCGATGCCATGGCGCGCCTGGAAATGTGCGAGGACTGCCGAGTGAAAGATGTCTGGCAGAATATGGCTCGCGACCCTGATGCACAATTGAAGGTGTAATGCATGACCACGATGAGCACAACATCACATGATGTAGCCTCTGGCTCACCGCAAGCGGCCCTTGAACTGAGTGAGGAAGATGCCCTGCGCGCCGATATCTATGGGTTACTCGCTGTGCTTTTGCGCCAGGCCCCGGATGCTGAGCTGCTTGACTGGCTGAGTGGGCTTGAAATTGACGCCGACGGCACCCCTTGACCCTGGCCTGGCGGGCGCTGTCGCAGGCCGCCCAGGCGGCCAGCCCCGATACCCTTGAGCGCGCCCACTTTCGTCATCTGGTCGGCGTCATTCAGGGTGATATTACCCCTTACGCTTCCTGGTATCGTCAGGGTGAGCTGATGGAAACCGCCTTGCTGGAATTGCGCCAGGATCTCAGGGCGCTGGGCTTTGAGCGAACGACAAATACACCGGAGCCGGAAGATCATCTGGCGGCGCTGTGTGAAGTGATGGCGATGCTGGTCACGGATGCGGCAAAGCCTCGTCAGGCAAGCTTCTTTTTCACCATCTTGCGCCCTGGGCGCCCCATTGCTGGGGTGATCTGGCCAGGGTGGATAGTGCGTTTTATGCGGCCCTAGGTGACTTGGGCCGCGCCTTTATGGAAAGCGAATCGGCTCGGCTGCAAGAAGCGGCAAGCCAGTCGGCGGTGCGGATCGTCTCGCCCGCCGAGTAAGACCGGACTATATAAAAATATCAGGCATCGGCTGCATCAGAACGTATTCTCCTGTGGCCGACAACACCTGATCCGTGCAGAGAGGAGAGCCCCGATGTCCACATCAAGTCCCGTTAACCCGAGTGATGGCAGCGCCCAAAACCCTGAGCGGCGTCGTTTCATGAAAACGGTGGGTTTAGGTACAGCGGCGGCCGGTGCCGCAGCAGCGGTAGGTCATGTGACCCTGGCCAATGCCAAGGAAACGCCTGCTCGCAGTGAAGCACCTTCGCTCAACTACCGTGAAACCGAGCATATTCGCGCCTTCTACGCGACCCTGCGTGATTAACCGGCCACCGCCAGGAGAACTGCCATGCGTTTAACTCGCAAAACTAACACCAAGGCGAGCGGGCTGGGTATCAGCCGCCGCCAGTTCCTGAAGCGCAGCGGTGCCGCGACCGGCGGTATTGCCGCTGCTGGCTTTATGGGCGCGCCGATGATGCAGCGCGCTGAGTCTGCCGATAAGACCCCAGTGCTGGATTCCCCCGTTGAAACCAAGCGCACGGTCTGCTCCCACTGTTCAGTGGGCTGTGGTGTTTATGCCGAAGTTCAGGAAGGTATCTGGACCAAGCAGGAGCCTGCCTTTGACCATCCCATCAACCGCGGCGCCCACTGTGCCAAGGGTGCGGCGCTGCGTCAGCACGGCCATTCCAGCCGTCGTCTGAAATATCCCATGAAGTTGGTGGATGGCGAGTGGCAGCGGCTGAGCTGGGAAGATGCTATCGAAGAAATCGGCAGCAAGGTGCTGGAGCTGTCTGAACAGTACAGCCCCGACAGCATCTACTGGTTGGGTTCGGCCAAGTTCAATAACGAACAGGCCTACCTGATGCGCAAGTTTGCTGCCCTGGCCGGTACCAACAACACTGACCACCAGGCGCGTATCTGCCACTCCACCACAGTGGCAGGGGTGGCCAATACCTGGGGTTATGGGGCGATGACCAACTCGCTCAATGATATCCAGAACTCCAAGTCGATCATGTTTATCGGCTCCAACCCCAGCGAAGCCCATCCGGTGGCCATGCAGCATATCCTGCTGGCCAAGGAGCGCAGCCACGCCCAGATTATCGTGGTCGACCCGCGCTTCACCCGCACGGCGGCCAAGGCAGACAGCTTTGTGCGTATTCGCCCAGGCTCGGATGTGGCCTTTATCTGGGGCCTTTTGTGGCACATCTTTGAAAATGGTTGGGAAGACCGCGAGTACATTGACCAGCGCGTCTATGCGCTGGATGAAGTGCGCGCTGAAGTGGCTAATTTCACACCTTCCGAAGTTGAGCGGATTACCGGCGTACCCGAAGCGGCCATGTTTGACACGGCCAAGCGTCTGGCGGATAACCGCCCGGGCTGCATTGTCTGGTGTATGGGCGGCACCCAGCACACCACGGGCAACAACAACACTCGCGCTTACTGCATTCTGGAGCTGGCGCTGGGCAATATCGGTAAATCCGGTGGCGGTGCCAACATCTTCCGTGGCCATGACAACGTTCAGGGCGCCACCGATCTTGGCTTGATGTCCCACTCGCTGCCTGGCTATTACGGCCTTTCTGAAGGTGCCTGGCGCCACTGGGCTGGCGTTTGGGGGCTGGACTACGAGTGGCTGCAGAGCCGCTTTGACCAGACCGAGTACACCGATGGCAAGCCGATGCATTCCAGTGGGATTACCGTCTCGCGCTGGATCGACGGCGTGCTGGAAGAAGATGAAAACATCTCCCAGCGTTCCAAGCTGAAGGCGATGTTCTACTGGGGCCACGCGGTCAACTCCCAGACCCGTGGCACGGAAATGCAGCAGGCCATGAAGCAGCTGGAAATGATGGTCATCGTCGACCCTTATCCGACCGTGGCAGGCGTCATGCACGACCGCACCGATGGCGTCTACCTGCTGCCCGCGGCTACCCAGTTTGAAACCACCGGCAGTGTGACCGCCACTAACCGCTCTATCCAGTGGCGCGATCAGGTTATCGAGCCGCTGTTCGAGTCCAAACCCGATCATGAAATCATGTACCTGCTGGCGCAGAAGCTCGGCTTTGCCAACGAGCTGTTCAAGAACATTCGCGTCGAGAACAACCGCCCGGTGACTGAAGATATTACCCGTGAGTTCAATGCTGGCATGTGGACGGTCGGCTACACCGGCCAGAGCCCGGAGCGCCTGAAGGAACACCAGAAGAACTGGCACACCTTCAGCTTCCGCGACCTCAAGGCGGAAGGTGGCCCAGCGGATGGCGATTACTACGGCCTGCCGTGGCCCTGCTGGGGCACCGCTGAAATGGGCCATCCCGGTACGCCGATTCTGTACGACACCAGCAAGCCGGTAGCTGAAGGCGGGCTGACCTTCCGTGCCCGCTTCGGGGTTGAACGTGACGGTGACAATCTCCTCGCGGACGGCTCCTTCAGTGCCGGTTCTGATATCGAAGATGGCTACCCTGAGTTTACCGCCCAGATGCTCAAGGATCTGGGCTGGTGGGATGACCTGACCGAAGCAGAAAAAACCGCCGCCGACGGCAAGAACTGGAAAACTGACCTGTCCGGTGGTATTCAACGGGTTGCCATTGCCCATGGCTGTGCGCCCTTTGGTAATGCCAAGGCGCGCTGTAATGTGTGGACTTTCCCGGATCCGATTCCCAAGCACCGCGAGCCGCTTTATACCAGCCGCCGCGATCTGGTTGAGGATTACCCGACCTGGGACGACGTGGCCTCGCATTATCGCCTGCCTACTCTTTACAAGAGCATTCAGGAAAACGACAACAGCGACCGTTACCCGATCATCCTGACCTCGGGACGCCTGGTGGAATACGAAGGCGGTGGGGAAGAAACCCGTTCCATGTCGTGGCTTGCTGAGCTGCAGCAGGAAATGTTTGTCGAGATCAACCCGGCACTGGCCAATGATCACGGTATCCGTGATGGCGACATGGTCTGGGTGGAGGGTGCCGAAGGCGGGCGCGTCAAGGTGAAAGCCCTGGTGACCCCCGCGTGGCGCGTGAGGTGGTGTTCATGCCGTTCCACTTCGGTGGCATGTTCCAGGGTGAAAGCCTGCATGACCGCTACCCGGATGGAACCGCCCCCTATGTATTGGGTGAAGCGGCCAATACGGCGACCACCTACGGCTACGACACCGTGACGCAGATGCAAGAAACCAAATGCACACTGTGCCGCCTTGAGCGCGCCTGACACCCTGACTGACAGCCAAGCGGCGCGGGTAAACCCCGCGCCGTGCGAGGAGAAACATCATGGCACAAATGAAATTCATGTGTGACGCCGAACGCTGCATCGAGTGCAACGGCTGTGTCACCGCCTGTAAGAATGCCAACGACGTCGAGTGGGGCATTCAGCGCCGCCGCGTGGTTACCCTGAATGATGGTGAAGCCGACGAGATGTCGATCTCGGTAGCCTGTATGCATTGTGACGACGCGCCGTGTATGGCCGTCTGCCCGACCGACTGCTTCTATAAGACCGATGACGGCATTGTCCTGCACGATAAAGACCTGTGTATCGGCTGTGGTTACTGCCTGTATGCCTGCCCCTTTGGCGCGCCCCAGTTCCCGCAGCAGAACGCCTTTGGCGAGCGCGGCAAGATGGACAAGTGCACCTTCTGTGCCGGTGGCCCGGCGGAAACCAAGGAAGAAGAGTACGAGAAATACGGCGCCAACCGCATTGCCGAAGGCAAGCTGCCGCTATGTGCAGAAATGTGTTCCACCAAGGCGCTGCTGGCCGGTGATGCTCAGGAAGTGGCCGATATCTTCCGCCAGCGTGTGGTTCAGCGTGGCCATCCGGACGGTGCCTGGTCAGGCAACCCTCAGGCCAGTGCTGATGACCTCGCCTATGACGCCGCCCGCAAAGGGTAAGGAGGCTTGTCATGACTCATAACAAAACGGGCCTGTGGCGCTGGCTGTGTGTCACGCTGATGCTGCTGGCAAGCCTGGGCATGGCGTCGCTGGCCAGTGCACAGTCCACCTCGGAAAGTGAAATGGTCACGGCGGCGCCGGGCATTGATGCTGATCAATGGCGCCAGGTGCGCAGCGGCGAAACTGGCCCCAACTACCGTGATACGCGCTTTGACAGCAACTACAACCTCGTCAACTCAAGCGGTGAAACCTGGCGCCAGTGGCGTAACCGCTGGGTCTCACCGTTCGGCTTGATCGCCATCGGGGGTATGGCAGCAGCCATTGCGCTGTTTTACATCATCATTGGGCGCAAATATCTGGAGGAGCCGCGCACAGGTCGCAAGCTGTTTCGCTGGTCGCTGTTGATGCGCTCGTTGCATTGGACGGTTGCTTCGTTGTTTATCGTCCTGGCGCTCACTGGCCTTAACCTGCTGTTTGGCAAGTTTGTATTTCGCAGCCTGTTGGGTGATGGAGCCTGGGCGTGGATGGTGTCCACCTCTAAGGTGCTGCACAACTACCTCGGGCCAATCTTTGGTGTGCTGCTCGTTATTCTGTTGATCAGCATGATCAAGGAAAACATGCCCAAAAAGCATGATCTTGAATGGTTCAAGAAAGGCGGTGGCCTGTTCGGTAAGGAACATGTCGACGCCGGGTTCTGCAACGGCGGTGAAAAAGCCTGGTACTGGCTGCTGGCGTCAGTGGGTTTGCTGGTCGTGGCCAGTGGCTTTGTACTCGACTTCCCCAACTTCAATCAGGGCCGCGATACCATGCAGTGGGCAAACCTGATTCATGCGGTGGGTGCCCTGGGGCTGACAGCCGTCTCATTAGGCCATATCTATATCGGCACCTTGGGTACTGAAGGGGCACTGGAAGGTATGACAACCGGCTACGTGGACGAAACCTGGGCGAAAGAGCACCACAATCTCTGGTATGAAGAAGTCAAGGATCAGGCGCTGACGGAAGACGAAATCGCTGCGCAGAAAAGTGCCGGTAGCGCAGGTACAGACAGCGCGCCATCAAGCTCCGGCTAGCGATGTGAAAGCGGTGATACGTCACCGCTCTCTAACTGATTTTTAACTGCTCTGATAACAAAAGACACCGCCTTCGGGCGGTGTCTTTTGTTATGCTGTCGGCAGTTGCGACAAGCCCATTGAATGAGAGGAAAGATCATGCCAGCCTTTGATGAACTCGACCCGGCAACACGCACAGAGCTTGAAGCCGCCGCCTTTCGCCGCCTGTTAACCCACCTGGACGACAACAAGGACGTGCAGAATATCGACCTGATGATTCTGGCCGATTTCTGCCGTAACTGCCTGTCCAAATGGCTGGTGGCAGCCGCTGAGGAAAAGGGCGCCGAGCTGGATTATGACGCCGCCCGTGACTACGTTTACGGCATGCCCTATAGCGAATGGAAGGAACATTACCAGGCACCTGCTACCCCCGAACAGCTGGCCGCCTTTGAAGCACGTCAGGCAAACAAGAAAGCCAGCGGCAGCCAGGAGGCATAGCGACCATGAGTGAGCCAATGATTCCCCTGGGAGTGGCGGTATTGACCGTTTCGGATACCCGCACTGAAGACACCGACCGCAGCGGTCAGGCGCTGGTAGAGCGCGCCACCAGCGCTGGCCACCGGTTGGTCGACAAACGTATCGTAGTGGATGATATCTATCAGATCCGTGCCGTGGTCTCCGCCTGGATCGCTGATCCTGAAGTGCAGGTGATTATCTCCACCGGCGGCACCGGCTTTACTGGCCGTGACTCCACCCCGGAAGCAATGTCCGTGCTGTTTGACAAGCGCATAGAAGGCTTTGGCGAGCGTTTCCGCCTGCTCAGCGGCGAGGAAATCGGCAGCTCAACGATCCAGAGTCGCTGCCTGGCTGGGTTGGCCAATGCCACCGTCATCTTCTGCCTGCCTGGCTCTACCGGCGCCTGCCGCACCGGCTGGGACGGTATTCTCGCCGAGCAGCTGGATAGCCGTCACAAGCCGTGTAACTTCGCCAATCTGGTCATCCCCGAGCGAGGCCAGCATGGCTGAGTTGGCACCGATAGAAACGGCCCTGAAGGCATTACTGCAGGATGCCCGTGCGCTGGACACTGAGCAGGTAGCCTTGACTGACGCCGCCGGGCGGGTGCTGGCGGAAGATGTGAAGGCGCAGCTGGACGTGCCGCCCTTTGATAACAGCGCCATGGACGGCTATGCCCTGCGCGCCGCTGAGGCGGGCCAGCAGCTGCTGATTAGCCAGCGGATTGCGGCGGGTTCTGCCGTGAAACCGCTAATGCCTGGCACCTGTGCGCGGATCTTTACAGGCAGCGAGATTCCACCGGGGGCGGATTGCGTGGTGATGCAGGAGCGTGTGGAGCGCCAGGGCGAACACGCCTTGCTGCCTGCCGATATCCCCATGGGTGATAATATCCGCCGACGCGGCCGCGACGTACGCGCCGGGCAGACGCTACTACGTGCCGGAACGCGGCTGGAGGCGGCTGCGCTTGGGCACCTGGCCGGGCAAGGAGTGACCGAGGTGCAGGTCGTTCGCCGCCCGCGGGTAGCGCTTTTATCCACCGGCGATGAAATCATCGACCCGGGAACGCCGCTCAAGGCCGGACAGCTGTATAACTCCAACCGCCCCATGCTCAAACGCCTGCTGGAAACTTTCGGCGCTGAGGTGGTCAGCCTGGTCAGCGTGCCGGATGACCCGCAAGGCACCCGTGAACAGCTGCAAAAAGCCGCCGAACAGGCGGATCTGGTGGTCAGCACCGGCGGAGTAAGCGTTGGCGAGGAGGATCATGTCAAGACTGCTCTGGAGGAACTGGGCAAGCTGACGCTATGGCGGCTGGCGATTCGCCCGGGCAAACCGCTGGCGCTGGGGCAGCTGCCCAGTCGTAAAGGCCAGGCACATTTTGTCGGCCTGCCGGGCAATCCGGTGTCAGGCTATGTGGGCGCCTGGCTGTTTCTGCGCCCGTTGGTCGGTGCCTTGCTGGCCTGCCCGGTCCTGCAGTCGCTGCCGGAAATCACTGCCAAGGCCGGTTTTGCTACCTCGACCGGGCCACGCCAGCATTATATGCGCGTCAGGCTGTTGTTCTCGTCTTCCGGGGTGAGCGCCGAGGCCTTCGATGATCAGAATTCCGGGGTGCTGTCTTCCTGCATTGATGCCGATGCGCTGGCCGTCATACCCCCACAGACCCAGGTTGAAAAAGGCGATACTGTGACCTGCCTGTGGCTGGCCGGGGGATATAAACAGCATTGCCCTTTGCTCTGCCAGCGCAGAGAGTGCTATCGCGTTTAGGGAAACCTGTCTGTGTCCAGTACAATAGGCCAGCAACTGACTTGCTGGCCTATTTGCAGTTAGCACATGCCAGCAAGCCTGTCTTTTTTACACAGCAAGGAGTAGGCAGTGAGCGACCCGATCATTCGCATTGAAGGCCTCGACAAGATCTATGCTGGTAAAAGCGGTTCAGGTAAGGAAGACGTGGGTAGCTTTCAGGCATTGCGGCAGGTGGATTTGAGCATCGAGCGGGGCGAGATCTTTGCGCTGCTCGGGCCTAATGGCGCCGGTAAAACTACCCTGATCAGCGTGGTCTGTGGGCTGGCATCGCCCACGCGGGGCACTGTCTGGGTGGATGGGTTTGATAACGTCAAACAGTACCGGGATGCTCGTGAGCGAATCGGGCTGGTGCCCCAGGAGCTGACCAACGAGGCGTTTGAAACCGTATGGAATACGGTGAGCTTTAGCCGCGGCCTGTTTGGCAAACCGCCCAACCCCAAGCATATCGAACGGGTGCTCAAGTCACTGACCTTATGGGACAAGCGCCATAACCGCCTGATGACCCTGTCAGGTGGAATGAAGCGCCGGGTGCTGATTGCCAAGGCGCTTTCCCACGAACCGCGCATCCTGTTTCTGGACGAACCGACCGCCGGTGTTGACGTCGAGCTGCGCCGTGAGATGTGGGAGGTGGTGCGCGAGCTGCGCGATCAGGGCGTGACGATTATTCTCACCACCCACTACATCGAGGAAGCCGAAGAGATGGCCGACCGGATCGGCGTCATCAATAACGGTGAAGTGATACTGGTGGAAGAAACCAATGCCCTGATCGAAAAACTGGGCCGTAAGCAGTTGACGCTGCAGCTTTTCGACCCCCTGGACAGCATTCCTGACTCCCTGGCGACATTTGAGCTGGCGCTTAGCGACACGGGGGAAGAACTGATCTACAGCTATGAAAGCTCCTCCAAACAGCGCGACAGCAGCGGTATTTCGACCCTGCTGCGCGCCCTGGAAGCCGCTGGCATTGGCGTCAAGGATCTGCACACCCGACAAAGCTCGCTGGAAGATATTTTCGTTGATCTGGTCAAGGAGCGCGCATGAATCTCTACCCTGTCCGTGCCATCTATATGTCGGAAATGGCACGAACCCGGCGTACGCTGTTGCAAAGCATTGTATCCCCGGTTATTTCCACGTCGCTGTATTTTGTTGTGTTCGGCGCCGCCATTGGCTCGCGGATTGAAGAAATTGGCGGCATCAGTTACGGCGCCTTTATCGTGCCGGGTCTGATCATGTTGATGCTGCTGACCCAGAGTGTCTCCAACGCCTCGTTCGGGATTTTCTTTCCCAAGTTCTCCGGCAGTATCTATGAACTGCTGTCAGCGCCGATTTCCTATCTTGAAATCGTGATTGGTTATGTGGGAGCGGCAGCGTCAAAGTCAGTGCTATTAGGTTTGCTCATTCTGCTGACTTCAAATTTCTTTGTACCGCTAGAGGTGGCTCACCCTGTGTGGATGCTGCTGTTTCTGGTACTGACGGCGCTGACCTTCAGTATGCTGGGATTCATTATTGGCATCTGGGCGGACGGTTTTGACAAACTGCAGCTGGTGCCGCTTCTGGTGATTACGCCCCTGACCTTTCTGGGCGGCAGCTTCTATTCCATCGATATGCTGCCACCTTTCTGGCAGGGGGTAACCCTGTTGAACCCTGTGGTCTATCTGGTCAGTGGGTTTCGCTGGAGTTTTTATGGCATCAGCGATGTGAGCGTCGTGGCCAGTGTCGTGGTGATTTCGCTCTTTCTGGTCGGCTGTCTGGCGATGATTGCCTGGATATTCCGCACCGGCTATCGGCTGAAGCCCTAATACCGCTGTTAAGGAAACCCGAACGCCTATGCCATTATTGCAAAGTATTGTTCATCGCCTGGAACCTGCCCTGGATGGCGCGCGGCTGGACATTGTATCGGCAGGTGACGTGCATCCCCAGGGCAGTGATGTCATGGAAGCCCTGGTGACTACCCTGAATGATACCTACAACACCAAACCCAAAGGCTGGGGGCGTTTCAGCGCTGACCTTGAAGAGGTAGACACCAGCTTCGCTGGCGGGCTGCGTCGCTACCTGGCCGATGGCAGCGACTTTACTACCCTGGCCCAGCACCTGACCGAGCAGCTGGCCAGGGCGCTGGCCGAGCACCTTTCGGTGGCGGGCTACCTGCTGTTTGCCCACCAGCGCCAGGGGGATACCGATACCCTTCTGGTGGCGCTGGTGCATCAACGCGAAGGCATTGGTATCAACGCTGAACACCATGCAATACCTGCCGTGCAGCTGAATACCCGCCAGCTGACCCTGGCCGCGCGCATCAACCTGACCCAGTGGCAGCAGGGCGATGCCCAATCCCAGTATGTGTCCTTTCTGAAAGAGCGCGGTGGCCAGAAAGTGGCCGAGGTGGTAGCCCAGTGGCTGGGCGTAGGCGAGGGCCTTGATGCGCCTCAGGAAACCCGTACCCTGCTCAAGGCATTCAGCGACTACGTCGAAAAGGAGGCCTTTGATGAAGAGGCCAGCCGCGAAAAGACCGATGCCTTGGTCGATTATGCCACCGACCAGCTGAGCCGCGGGGAGACCATGACCCTGGATGAGTTATCTGCGCTGGTGGATGAACGCCAGCCCAAGGCGTTCTATGAGCATATTCGCCACGCTGACTATGGCCTGGCAGAAGAGATACCGCCTGACAAGCGCACTCTGAATCAGTTTCGTCGTTTTACCGGTCGTGCGGGTGGGGTGTCGATCAGTTTTGACTCGCACCTGCTCGGCAACAGTATTGAATACGATGAGGCCGCTGATCGGCTGATTATCAAACAGGTACCCAAGCAGCTTAAAGAACAGCTCAAGGGGCATGACTAAGTGAACGATCAGGATACCCCTCGCGTTTCAAGCCTTATCGGCTTGATTGACATGCTGGAGCAGGTGGCGCCGGAGAGTGAGCATATCAGCGTATCGGATGTGGTGGATGCCATCGGTTTTCGCGGCTTTGGCCCCTTGCTGCTGGCGGCTGGGCTGATCACACTGGCGCCCCTGATTGGCGATATTCCCGGCGTACCGACCCTGATGGCCACCATCGTCCTGTTAATCGGTGGGCAACTGCTGGCCGGACGCCGACGGTTCTGGCTTCCCGCCTGGCTACTGCGCCGGCAGTTGGCGCGACCGACCTTTATGAAAGGCTTACAACATGCCCGAAAACCGTCACGCTGGGTGGATCGCTGGCTGCGCGTACGTTGGCCATGGCTGACCGGCAAGCAGGGCAGCCGCCTCACCGCTGTGACGGCGCTAATCATTGCCCTGGCGATGCCGCCCATGGAGTTTATTCCTTTTTCGGCCAACGGCGCCGGGCTGGCGTTGACGTTACTTGGGCTAGGATTGGTCGCCCGCGATGGTCGTCTGGTATTGGCCGGTATCCTGCTGACTCTGGCAACCTTTGTACTGGTGGCGATCAATGTCTTCTGAACAATAAAAAACGCCACCGTTGTGAAACGGTGGCGTTCTGGTCTTCAATTCCGCGCTATCGGTCTAGCCTCGTCAGGCGCAGTCAGCAGCGCCTTCGCCAAACATATCAAACATCAGCTCACGGCCCATGGAAGTGAGCACAAAGCAACCGTATTCATTATAAATGGCGGCTTCGCTGTTGATCAGCACTTTCTGGCAGGTGGCCCATTCAGGCGCCTGCTTGCTGATGGCTGCCAGTTCACGGCGCCCAATGCCGCGATGGTGCAAGGTAATGCTTTCAAGCACATGACCGTGGTGATAAAGCAGTTCAGCCGCTGTCGCAAGGCACTGACGCAGGCTGCGTTGTAGATGCGCGGCGGTTGATGTGTTGGGAGTCATAAAGGTCTCCTGCAAGAAGCCTAAAAAGGGCTTGTTGCAGCGCATTATAAAGCATCACGAAGTTAATACCAAGGTCGAATCAAGACCAAGGTCTAAATGGTTTTATATGAGTGCTCTATTTCATTTCCCTGAATTCAACATAAAAACCCGCGGAATAGACACGTGAATGCTGTCCGACCCTCGTATTCTTTAGAAATGGGGATGTAAAAAATCAGCGCCAAGAGTAATGTTGTTACTGCAGGCGTCGTTAATCATTAGCTGGGACGGGCCTCAGATTGAAACAGCTTGCCCCCTAAAAAGCGTTTCTGTGGCCAGTCTGAATACATCAGCTAATAGATTGCGTTAATACAAAACCATCACACGTTCAATAATAATGAGGTTTACAAGATGGAAGAGAAACCAGAAAAGGTTCGTCAAAAACCCGGTCTCGGGCTTGCCCTGACGCCTGTCATACTGACGCTGATCGCTATCGGTACCCAGATTTTCTATTTTGGCGACTTCACTCCGCATATCCCATTGGCTATCGGCTTGGCCATCACTTCTTTGGTAGGTATCAAACTTGGCTTCCGCTGGAAGCGGATTGAAGATGGCGCCTTCCACGTTATCAACGTCTCGCTACCCTCGGTATCGGTGTTGATTCTGGTCGGCATGATCATTGGTGTCTGGATCGCCAGTGGTACCGTTCCCAGCCTGATCTATTATGGCCTCCTGATGCTGTCTCCGGCCTTCTTCCTGGCTGCCGCCATGCTGATCTGTTCGGTCGTATCGGTGTCTCTGGGTACCTCTTGGGGTACAGTCGGTACTGTTGGCCTGGCGCTGGTGGGTATTGGTGCTGGCTTTGATATCCCGATCTACTGGACAGCCGGTGCAGTGGTTTCCGGTGCTTTCTTCGGCGACAAGATCTCCCCGCTCTCCGACACCACCAACCTGGCATCAGCCGTCACCGGTAATGACGTCTTTTCGCACATCAAAAACATGATGCCAACCACTATCCCAGCCATGCTGATTGCACTGGTGATCTATCTGGTGGTGGGCTTCACCATGATTGATGATCAGGCTGCTTCTTTTGAGCGCATTGAAGCCATTACCACGTCGTTGAACGCAAACTTCACTATCTCGCCTTGGCTGTTGCTGCCAGCATTGCTGGTTATCATTCTGGCAGTCATGAAAATGCCGCCGATTCCTTCCCTGTTTGCCGGTGTGCTTGCCGGTGCGTTCACGGCGATGGTAACCCAGGGCGTTGGCTTGCACGACATTGTGACCTATGCCAACTACGGTTACTCGATTGAAACCGGCGTTGAAGAGATGGATAGCCTGCTTAACCGTGGCGGTATCCAGTCAATGATGTGGACCATTTCATTGATCCTGATTGCACTGGGTTTTGGTGGTGCGCTGGAAAAAACCGGCTGCCTGGAAACCATCATCAAAGCGATCATGGCCAAAGTACGCTCGTTCAAAGGCGTTCAGACCTCTGCGATTGCTACTTCTTTCGCGACTAACCTGGTCGCAGGCGACCCCTACCTCTCTGTTGCGCTGCCGGGCCGTATGTATGCTCCGACCTACCGTGGTCTGGGCTACTCGACCCTGAACCTGTCGCGTGGTATTGAGGAAGGTGGAACCCTGATGTCGCCGCTGATTCCCTGGAACGCGGGCGGTGCCTTCGTGATCAGTGTGTTGGGTCTGGGGATCGGTGAAGGCAACGTCGAAAACCTGCTATACATCCCGCTGGCCTTTGCCTGCTGGTTGTCGCCGCTGATTGGTATCTTCTACGCGCAGACAGGGCTATTCTCGCCCAAGGCAACGGATGCAGAACGCGCCACCTGGGAAAAGCAGGGTGAGCACATTGCCTCCTCTGATGCGTTAGGTGCTGCTGCCGATGCGGCTGTTAGCAGCCCAGCGTCCGGTTCCAATACCTAGTGAGACGGCTAATAGCCAACATCTGAACTAGCGTTAGACCTAACCGCAAACACCCCGCCCTTTTTGCAGGCGGGGTGTTCGTTTTTGAGATGAACGTTTTTTAGATTAATAACGGTGGGAGAGACGTCATGACCCTGAGCCGTCAAACGGTTGTCATTGGGGGTGGGATTGTTGGCATATGTTGTGCCCTTTATCTGCAAAAAGACGGCCATGCCGTGACCCTGATAGAGCCTGCCAAACTGGGTGACAGCACGGCCAAGTGGAGCTGTGGGCAAATTGCGGTCAGTGAAATCATTCCCCAGTCCAAGCCGGATATCATCAAGAAAGTGCCTGGCTGGTTGCTCGACCAGAAAGGTCCTCTGGCCTTGCGGCCTGCTGCGTTGCCCGGCCTGCTGCCCTGGATGCTGCGTTTTGTCACCCATGCCCGCCCGTCCAGAATCAATACCATTGCTCATGAGTTGGCCAGCCTGACTCAACGCGCCTTTCAGGATTACGCCCCGCTGCTGGAAAACTGCCGCCGCGATGACCTGATTGGCCAGCATCCAACCCTGGAGCTTTTTGATAGCGCCGCCGGCCTTGCCCATGAGCAGACGTATGTTGAGCTGCGCCGCTCGCTGGGGTTTGCCTCCGAGGTCCTCAATGCCGAGCAGATTGCCGAAAAAGAACCCGCACTGGCCGGGCGCTTTTCACACGGCTTGCTGCTGGAAGACTGGCGCACCGTGTGTGATACCGAAACCTTTATTGCCGAGCTGGCCAACAGCTTCGTTGAGCAGGGCGGAACCCTTGTACAGGGCAGCGTCTCGCGGATTGACACCCAGGGCAGCCGCGCAGTGGGGGTGGCCCTGGAAAACGGTGATCGGCATCCCGCGGAACAGCTTGTGGTGGCCGCCGGAAATGGTAGCAAGGCATTTTTTGACACCCTGGGTGTCAAGGTGCCGCTGATCAAGGTGGGCGGGTATCAGGTGGTACTACCCACGCCGGGTGTGGAACTGACCCATGCTAGCTTTTATGCCGATGGCGGCTTCGGCATCATTCCTCTGGAGCGTGGCCTGCAGATTGGCGGCACGATAGAATTTGCCAGTGAACACGCTGAGCCCAATTTCAAGCGCGCCGAGATGATACTTGAAAAAGCCAAGGGCATATTGCCTGGGCTTAACACCAACGGAATGGAGTTTGGCGCCGGTTGGCGGCCTTTTCTGCCGGATACCAAACCGGTGATTGACCGTTCCCCCGCCCTGGAAAACGTGGCGATGGCCTTTGGCCACGGCCAGTTAGGCTTGACGGTGGGAGCCACCACCGGGAAGCTGGTGGCTGACCTGCTGGCGGGCAAGGCTACGGATGTTGACCTGACCCCATTCAGGGCATCGCGTTTTTAGGAGTGAGCCAAGCATGGTGATTCAATGAGCGTCGCAGTCAATAATGCACCTTCCTTGTCGGTAGGTATTGTGTTGCTGCATCGTTTTACTCTCTTACCGTTTGCGGCCTTTGTGGATTGCCTGCGCCTGGCGGCCGATGAGGGTGATCGTAGCCGCCCGCTGCGCGCTCAATGGGTGTTTATGACGCCCCACGGCGAACCGGTAGCGTCCAGCTGCGGCGCGGTAATCTCGGCGTGTCAGCCATTCCAACCGCCTGCCCGCTTTGATTACTTGGTGGTGATTGGCGGCGTTCAGGAAGACAAAGCTGCCCTTGAAGCCGCGACCAGCGCCTACCTGCGTGAAGCCGATCATGCAGGCATCCCGCTGGTAGGGTTATGCACCGGCGTGTTTGCGCTGATTCAGGCCGGGCTGATGAAAGGGCGACGCTGCTGCGTCAGCTGGTATCACTATCATGAAATGGCCAAACGCTTTCCCACCGCTGAGCCAGTGGCGGATAAGCTGTTCATTGATGACGGCGACCGCATCACCTGCGCCGGGGGGCCGCCGCTGCGGATCTGGCGGCGTTTCTGATCGAGCGGCATATCGGCAAGGCCTGGGCGATGAAAAGCCTGCATATCATGCTGCTGGATGAAGCTCGTGAGGGCGCGTCACCTCAGCCCCAGCCGGTGGTATTTGGGCGGGTGGAAGACCGCATCGTCAGGCGCGCCATACTGGTGCTTGAGCAGCATCTTGGCCAGGTGATCAGCATGGATGCCCTGGCCGAGCGGGTAGGTACCTCGCGGCGCAATCTGGAACGCCGCTTCAAGGCCACCCTGGGCGTCAGCCCACAGCAGTTTGCCCGTGAACTGCGCCTGCGCTATGGCCTGTGGCTGTTGAACTATACCGGCAAGAGCGTCACTGATATTGGCGCCCGCTGTGGGTTTGCCGATACCGCACACTTTTCCCGCCAGTTTCGCGCCTGTTTTGGCGCTTCCCCTTCAGAGCTGCGCAAAAACGCAACGCTGCCCAATGGCCATCAGGTCGACCCTTTCTTTTTGCATGTGGACGGCCAGCCAGCGCTTTAGCGGCCGCTTCCGGCTGGGAGCTGTTTTGCTCCAGGGTCGTTAATATTTGAAATGTTCATGCGTTTTGTCGCATTTGTTCAATTCGTGGCGCGCGTAATCGCCTTTAATCAAACCCTAGGGCCTGTTGACGTTTCATCACGACCGCGACAGAGGCCCTTTTGGTGCAGAACAAGGCGTGAGGAGCGTGGTTGGGTGGCTCCCAATCAGCGACAAACAACGCAAGGGCTGCGCCAAAGGGCCCTGTCCCTTCGGGTTGCGTGCCAAAGAACGCCATGCGGCGTTGCGCCACTCGGTAAGGGCACCACCATTGCCGTCGTGTCGCGCCTTGCCTGACGCTCTTTGGCGCAGCAACGCGGTTCGCGATGAAACGTCAACAGGCCCTATAGAAATCCCTATTACTCACCAACAATAATGACGTAGGGCTGTCGGGGTGGAATGAATCGCCTGCAGAAAGCCTGACGCATTCAGGAGCCTTCCATGCAACGCTATTCTGGCTTCGGGCTGGTCAAGCATGCGCTCAGCCATCACGAAAACTGGCAGCGCCAGTGGCGCAACCCTACTCCCAAACCGGCTTACGACGTCATTATTGTCGGCGGCGGCGGCCATGGGCTGGCTACCGCCTACTATCTGGCCAAGGAATTCGGGATCACCAATGTCGCGGTGATCGAGAAAGGCTGGTTAGGCGGCGGCAATACCGCGCGCAACACCACCATCGTACGTTCCAACTACCTGTGGGACGAATCGGCCTTCCTTTATGAACATGCCATGAAACTCTGGGAAGGGCTGTCCCAGGATTTGAACTATAACGTCATGTTCTCCCAGCGCGGGGTCATGAACCTGGGGCATACCCTGCAGGACATGCGCGACATTCAGCGCCGGGTCAACGCCAACCGCCTCAACGGCATCGACAGTGAAGTACTCGATACCGCTGGCGTGCAGAAAATCGTCCCCATCATGGATTGCTCCAAGAATGCCCGTTACCCGGTGCTGGGGGCGTCCTGGCAGCCGCGCGCCGGGGTAGCCCGGCATGATGCGGTGGCCTGGGGCTATGCCCGCGGCGCTGATGCATTAGGCGTGGATATTTTGCAGCAGACAGAAGTCACCGGGTTCAAGATCCGTGACGGCCAGATCTATGGCGTGCACACCAACCGCGGCGATATCGAAGCCAAAACGGTGGGCTGTGTAGCGGCCGGCAACTCCGGCGTGCTGGCAGGAATGGCTGGCTTCAGGCTGCCGCTGGAATCCCATCCGCTGCAGGCGCTGGTCTCCGAACCCATCAAGCCGGTGCTGGATACCGTGGTCATGTCCAACCATGTGCACGGCTATGTCAGCCAGTCGGACAAGGGGGATCTGGTTATCGGTGCCGGTATCGACGGCTACAACGGCTACGGCCAGCGCGGTAGCTACCCGACGGTGGAGCACACCCTGCAAGCCATTGTGGAAATGTTCCCGATCTTCTCGCGGGTGCGCATGAACCGCCAGTGGGGCGGTGTGGTAGATACCTGCCCGGATGCCTGCCCGATCCTGTCGAAGACGCCGGTCAAAGGCCTCTACTTCAACTGCGGCTGGGGCACCGGCGGCTTCAAGGCCACGCCCGGTTCGGGCCATGTGTTTGCCGCCAGCCTTGCCAAGGGCGAGATGCATCCGATTGCAGCGCCTTTCTCCATCGACCGCTTCCACAGCGGTGCGCTCATCGATGAACACGGCGCGGCCGGCGTCGCGCACTGAGGAGATTTCGTCATGTTCATTATTTATTGCCCATATTGCTGCGAATATCGCGAAGAAGAAGAGTTTCACCCCAAGGGCCAGGCGCACATTGAACGCCCCAAGGACCCTGAGGCCTGCAGCGACGAAGAGTGGGGCGATTACCTATTCTTCCGCGATAATCCGCGCGGTGTTCACCATGAAATGTGGGTGCATGCTGCTGGCTGCCGCAAGTTCTTCAACGTGACCCGCCACACGGTGAGCTACAAGATTCTGGAAACCTACAAGATGGGCGAAAAGCCCTCGGTGACCGCCGAGAGCGTTGCAGCCACCACCGCCACCCCGGAAAGCGTTCAGAAAGAAGGAGTCCGCGCATGAGCCAGCATCAGGATACTGCCGGTCGCCGGCTCAAGGCAGGCGGGCAGATCGACCGCTCCCGTCCTCTGAACTTCACCTTTAATGGCAAGACTTACCAGGGCTATGCCGGTGATACCCTGGCCTCGGCGCTACTGGCCAATGGCGTTGATATCGTCAACCGCAGCTTCAAGTACTCGCGTCCGCGCGGCATTGTCACCACTGGGGCCGCCGAGCCCAACGCGGTGGTTCAGCTGGGCGCGAGCGAAGCGGCTCAGGTACCCAACGTGCGCGCCACTCAGCAGGCCCTTTATGCAGGCCTGAGCGCGGCCAGCACCAACGGCTGGCCGAACGTTCAGCTCGATATGATGGGCATGATTGGTAAGCTTGGCGGCAAGTTCATGCCGCCAGGGTTCTACTACAAGACCTTCATGGCCCCGGCCTCGATGTGGATGACCTATGAAAAGTACATCCGTAAGGCCGCTGGCCTGGGCCGCAGCCCGATGGAGCCGGATGCCGACATCTACGATCACCTTCACCAGCATTGCGACATCCTCGTAGTGGGCGCTGGCCCAGCGGGCCTGGCGACTGCGCTGCTGGCGGCCCGCAGTGGTGCTCGGGTCATTGTCGCTGACGAGCAGGAAGCGCTTGGCGGCTCATTGCTCGATGCGCCCTATACTCTGGATGGCGAACCTGCCGAGCAGTGGGTGGCACGCGTGGTCGAAGAGCTAGCCAGTATGCCGCACGTGACCCTGCTGCCGCGCACCACCGCCAACGGCTACCACGATCACCACTTTGTGACCTTGCACGAGCGTCGGACCGAGCATCTGGCCGATACCGCGCCGCAGGTTGACGGTCGCCGCCAGGTGCGCTCGCGCATGCACCGCGTGCGGGCCGGTCAGGTGGTGCTTGCCACTGGCGCCCATGAACGGCCGCTGGTGTACGCCAATAACGATGTTCCCGGCAATATGGTGGCCAGCGCCGTAACCGCCTATATTCATCGCTATGCCGTGGTGCCGGGCAAAACGCTGGTGGTTTCCACCGCCAACGACGACGGCTACCGTGCCGCTATTGCCTGGAAGCAGGCCGGCCATGCAGTCGCCGCCATTGCCGACGTGCGCGACAACCCGGACGGCGACCTGGTTGAAAAAGCCCGCGAACTGGGTATCCGCATCATCACCGGCAGTGCCGTGATCGAAGCCAAGGGCAGTAACCGGGTCAGCGGCGCGCGGATTGCCAAGGTTGACCTGCAGCGTTTCTGTGTCAGCGGCGCGGTGGAAGAGCTGGCCTGTGACACCATCGCCACCAGCGGCGGTTTCAGCCCGGTCATTCACCTGGCCTCACACACCGGCGCCCGCCCGACCTGGCGCGACGATCTGATCTGCTTTGTGCCCGGCCTGGTGGAAGGCGTGCATGCCTGCGGCGGCGCCAATGCCAACTATGCGCTTGGCTCGCTGTTCTCTGAGGCCGTTGACGTGGCCGCCCGCGCTGTGGCTGCCCTGGGCATGAGCCCTGAGCCTATCACCCTGCCGACAACGGATGAGCCGCGCATTGGCAAGGCGGTGGCACTTTTCCAGGTGCCCCATGAAAAGGACACCCTCAAGGCACCCAAGCAGTTCGTTGACCTGCAAAATGACGTCACCGCTTCTGCCATTGAGATTGCCACACGCGAAGGTTTCGAGTCGATTGAGCACGTCAAGCGCTACACCGCGTTGGGTTTTGGGACCGATCAGGGCAAGCTGGGTAATATCAACGGCATGGCGATTGCTGCACGCTGCTTGAAGCGGCCGATTCCCGAGGTCGGCACCACCGTTTTCCGGCCCAACTACACCCCGGTCACCTTTGGCGCCATTGTCGGCCGCCATTGCGGCAGCCTGTTTGACCCTGAGCGTTACACCGCCATGCACGACTGGCACGTGGCACGCGGCGCTGAATTCGAGGAAGTCGGCCAGTGGATGCGCCCCTGGTACTATCCACAGAAAGTGAATGGCAAGCTGGAAAGCATGCACGAGGCCGTTCAGCGTGAATGCCTGGCGGTGCGTGAAAAGGTCGGTATTCTTGACGCTTCGACTCTGGGCAAGATCGATATCCAGGGCCCCGATGCCCGTGAGTTTATCGGCCGGGTCTACACCAACAAGTGGGCCAAGCTGCCGGTCGGCAAATGCCGCTACGGCCTGATGTGTAAAGACGACGGCATGGTTACCGATGACGGTGTTACCAGCTGCCTGGGTGAAAACCACTTCCTGATGACCACCACCACCGGCGGTGCCGCGGCGGTACTGGAGTGGCTGGAATTGTGGCACCAGACCGAATGGCCAGAGCTAGATGTCTACTTCACCTCGGTCACCGACCACTGGGCGACCATGACGGTGACCGGGCCTGAAGCCCGCAAGCTGGTCAGCGAACTGACCGATATCGACCTCAACCGCGATGCCTTCAAGTTTATGGAATGGCGCGCGGGCAAGGTGGCGGGCGTTCCGGCGCGTATTTTTCGGATCTCGTTCACCGGCGAGCTGAGCTTTGAAATCAACGTTCAAGCCAACTACGCCGAACACGTCTGGAAAACCTTGTTTGAGCACGGTGAGAAGTACGGCCTGACCCCTACGGCACCGAAACCATGCACGTGCTGCGCGCCGAAAAGGGCTTCATTATTGTCGGCCAGGACACCGATGCCTCGGTGACCCCGGAAGATCTGGGTATGCAGTGGTGTGTGGGCTACGACAAGCCATTTTCCTGGATCGGCAAGCGTGCGCTGACCCGCTCGGATACGGCACGCCGTGACCGCAAACAGTTTGTCGGCCTGAAGCCCAAGGATCCCAGCGTGGTATTGGAAGAGGGCGCTCAGATCGTTCGCGATCCTCAACACGCCATATCCCAATGCCAATGGTCGGCCACGTGACCTCAAGCTACTACAGCCCGACTCTTAAGAGCGGCTTTGCGCTGGCCGTCGTCAAGGACGGCCATCAGCGGATGGGCGAGAGCGTCTTCCTGCCCTGCGTCGATGGCACGGTTCACGAAGCTGAAATTGTCAGCCCGATTTTCTATGACCCCAAGGGAGAGCGCCAGCATGTCTAAGGTCGCGACTTTCGATACCCGTGCCGAGGCCGACCTGCCGGTCGCCACCCCCATGGCCTACAGCTTTGCGCACAGCGGTGCGCCTGCCGTCACCCCGCAAAGCCGCGTGGTGCTGCGCGAACGCCCGCTGCAGGGGCATCTGATCCTGCGCGGCGGCGCCATCGTGCTCGATGAAGCCGTGCGCAAGGTGCTGGGCATCAACCTGCCCGGCGAGCCCCAAGCCCTCACCCTGGATGAGTCCGGCCAGCGCTCGGTGCAGTGGTTATCCCCGGATGAATGGCTGGTCATCGTGCCCGACGGCGAAGCCTTCGAGCTTGAAACCGCTCTGCGCCACGAGCTCGCCGATGCCCACTACGCCATCAGCGATGTCAGCGGCGGCCAGACCCTACTTGAGCTGGAAGGTGAGGGCGCCACCGAGGTACTGATGAAAAGCGTCATCTACGACGTTCACCCATCGCACTTCAAGGTCGGCAAGGGCGTGACCACGGTATTCGCCAAGGCCACCGTGATCCTGCGCCGCCCCAGCGAAACCCGCTGGGAGCTGGTCGTCCGCCGCAGCTTCGCCGACTACACCTACCGCTGGCTGCTCGACGCTGGCGACGAGTTCGCCATCGGCGTGGAACGCTGATCTTCAGCTAGACGCAGGGTAGGCTAACCACACCGGCTTGGCAGAGACTTCTCTGCCAGGCCGGTTTTTTGTGTAGCCACTGTTTGCCAGCGTCTACTATCATCATCAACTGTACGCGTAGATTTGGGCAGTTTTACTGAAATTAAAGAAGATCACCATGCCAGCATTGACAGATACTAGGTGGAATATGAAGCCCAATATCCCTTTGGCTAAACAACTTGCCAAAAGGGATCTGCCAGCTTTGGTTTATGACGCTGTTAATCTCGAAGGTGTTGCCATGACCTTACCTGAGGTGCAGACCATTCTTGATGGGATCACCGTAGGGGGCATCGCATCAGTGATCAAAATATGGCCATTAATCAGGCTAAAGCATGGGCGTTCATTTTTGACCGGGTCGGCCAAGGTGACTTTAAGGAAACGCTGCACAAATCCCACTGTAACTGCCTGATCGCCACCGATAGGGTAGAATCTAACCATTCCGCCACCGTCTGACAGAGCCATCCGATGAAGCAGATCTCTTTCGCCCAGGCTGAGCACCAGAACAAGAAGAAGGTCACCCGCCGAGAGCGATTCCTGGCACAGATGGATACCTTGGTGCCATGGCAGCGGCTGATCGAGGCACTGGCGCCGTCCTACTTTCCGAACTCGGTAGGCAAACGAGGCCGGCCGCCGATTGGCCTGGAGCGCATGCTGCGGATCTACTTCCTTCAGCAGTGGTATGCGCTCGCCGATGAGGCATTGGAAGATGCCATCTACGACAGCCAAGCCATGCGCGACTTCATCGGCATCGATCTGGCCGTCGAGAGCGTGCCGGATGCGACCACGCTGCTGCGCTTCCGCCATTTGCTGGAGAAGCATGCCCTGACCCAGCGAATCTTTGAGGAAATCAACGCCCACTTGGCCGAGCAGGGCCTGTTCATGCGCGAGGGCACCATCGTCGACGCCACCATTGTGGCCGCCGCCCCTTCCACCAAGAACAAGGCCAAGCAACGCGATCCGGAGATGAAGCAGACCCGGAAGGGCAAGCAGTACTACTTTGGCATGAAGGCCCATATCGGTGTCGATGCGGTCACCGGGCTGACCCACAGTGTCGCCGCCACCTCGGCCAACGTCGCCGATGTCACCATGGCCGGCCACCTGGTCCGGGAGGATGACAAGCGGATATACGGCGACGCGGGTTACACCGGTATGTGGAAGCATCTGGACGAAGAGAAGGATGACCCGGATTCCCGGTGCTGTGTCGCCGCCAAACGCGGCACCATCAAGAAGATGGAAGACAGTCCCATGAAAGTGCTGCTGCTGGAATTCGAGAAGGCCAAGGCCAGCATCCGCGCCAAGGTCGAGCACCCGTTTCATGTCATCAAGAACCTCTTCAGCTACCGAAAGGTTCGCTACAAGGGGCTGGCCAAGAACCAGGCGCAGCTGTTCACCCTGTTCGCCCTCGGCAATTTGGTGCTGGCTGGACGATGCCAGAGCCATGCTGACGGGGCCAGTGTGTCTTGAATCTGGCCTGGCAGCAGGATAACTCGGCTGCCAGGGTAAAAAAGCCACCTTCAGTGGCCAGAAAGTGACTGCTGACGCGGTGAATATGCCGCCCTGAGCGCTTCAGCCGCTCAGAGACGAATTGATCAGCGGTTCCTTAAGTTCAATAAAGCAACCGCCTTGCAAATTCACAATATCGCTGGGAAAGAAGAAGCATTAGAGTCGGGTAAATTCCGCTCTGGTTACGTTTCCATTACGGGTGCAGATTATGAGCCGCCCGCACCAGATGAGTTGGACGCAAAATGGCTTGACGTTGAGTATCAAGTGAATGCTGAAGCTGATGTTTACGATCAGGCAGTCACAGCATTTTTACAAATGGCACGTGCGCAGTTTTTTTGGGACGTCAACAAACGGACAGGTCGTTTTCTGATGAATGGGATCCTTTTGGCTAACGGTTTTCCCATCATTAATGTACAAGCAAAGCGTCAGCAAGAATTTAACACCCTGATGCTCGACTTCTATTCCTCTAATGATATGACCGCCATGAATCAGTTTTTACGCAGCTGTTTGGATGAAAAAATCATTCGTAATTTCAAGCTGGACCTGAAAATCAGCTAGCAAAGCGTTAAAGACCAAGCCCCTGCCAACTAACACAAAAAGTCAAAACTCTTTAGGATGGCTTCGCAAAGCAATCCGCCAACTTGCTACAGGCGAGAGGGGTTAGCAGGCGTTAAGCCCAGTCCAACGCCTTTGGGGCAGCGAGGAGGTGTGAAGTGGACCCCAAAATTTGGACAGGTGCCTAAGCTATGATTCATCATCTCCACAAGGAGGAGAATCATGAGCAAGAAACGCAAACAATACAGCGCATCATTCAAGTCCAAAGTCGCTCTGGCCGCCATCAAGGGCGACCAGACCACATCCGAAATTGCTGCTCGTTTTCAGATCCACCCCACCATGGTCAGCACCTGGAAGCGCGACTTGCTGGAGAACGCTACCGACCTCTTCGAAGGCAAGAAGAAGGTCGGCAAGCAATCCGATGAGCCCAGCACAGACGAGCTGTACCGTGAGATTGGTCGACTGACGGTGGAACGCGATTTTTTGTCGCGCAAGCTCGATCAGTAAGCCGCCAACAGCGGTTGGCAATGATCGAGCGTGGTCATCCCCAAATCAGTCTTTCACGCCAGTGCGAGCTGCTCAAGCTGAGCCGCTCATCGGTGTACTACGTCCCTCGTGAGCCATGTCAGGAGGATCTGGACCTGATGTATCTGATTGATCAGCAACACCTGGAAACGCCGTACTATGGCTCTCGCAAGATGCGTGCCCATTTGCAGCACCAGGGCTATCGGGTCAATCGGAAGCGGGTGCAGAGGCTGATGCGCACCATGGGCATTCAGGCGGTGTATCCACGCCCCAGAACCAGCATTCCGGGCGACGGGCACAAGGTTTATCCGTACCTGCTCAAAGGGCTGAAAATCGACCGCCCCAACCAGGTGTGGGCAACAGATATCAGCTATATTCCGCTGGCCCGGGGCTTCATGTATCTGGTCGCCATCATCGACTGGTACAGCCGCAAGGTGCTGTCCTGGCGGGTCTCCAACACCATGGACACAGACTTTTGTGTCGATGTCCTGGAGGAGGCTCTACAGCGCCATGGAGCGCCGGAGATCTTCAATACCGATCAGGGTGTCCAGTTCACCAGTGAGGCCTTCACAAACGTTCTCAAAGATCATGGCATCCGGATCAGCATGGACGGCAAGGGCTGCTACCATGACAATATATTCGTGGAACGGCTCTGGCGCAGCGTCAAATACGAGTGTGTTTACCTTGCCGCTTTCGAGGATGGACAACACTTGAAGCAGGCGCTCCACCGGTACTTCTGGCATTACAATCAGACCCGGTACCACCAAACCCTTGATTACCAAACGCCCGATGAGGTGTACTACGGGCAACCCATATCTCTGGCAGCCTGAGTCAGGGAAACAACCGGATTATAGCTTAGGGATACCATCAGGTTGTCCAACTGATTGGGTCCACCTCAGTGAATGACGCCCAGAGCCACAAACCAATAAATGTAACTTATAGAAACCCACTACATTAGCTGATATTGTGAGTTAAAAGACGCCAAGGAAGAGGCCACATGACGCAAAAATGCCAATCACCTAAACAACACCTAGTCGGCCCGGTTCAGCATGACCAGGCTGGTGTTTTTGTGGGTGAGGGTTGGGGTGACCACTACATCCCAAGGCGAGGATTGTGCACCCATGTTAATCCTTCAGCGAAGCTGATGGTTGAGGAGCCTAGTGCGTTAATCGCGCATGCTCGGATCTGTGGAGGGCGGGTCGAGCAATCGCCCGGTCTACCCGATCATCTTCATTTTCAGACCTGCGACATGAATAAGGCGGGGTAAAGCCCTGACTTTGGGCGAAGAGAGCTCACCCCCGCGACTGATAATATAACGGATGTTTTTCGATGATGAATCACCATGCATAAGCTCTCTACTGTCCGCGTTGCTCTACTACAACAACATATCGAACGTCTTGTCGCACTCGCTAAACCCTGGACATGGATGTGGCCACCGGTAGCCTTTGCTACGGGGCTTGGCAGTTTGTTTTTGATTGACCGCCAACAGTGGCTAGGCGCTGCCCTAGCCTTAGGGCTGCTTTGCGCTTGGGTGCTCTTGCTTACTGAGGGCGTGATGAGCCGCTGGTTAGGTCGGCGCGGCTACCCGACGTTTCCGCGCAGTGTCATCACCTTCATCACGCAAATGGTTCACCAAGAGACTCTCTTTTTCACTCTTCCGTTTATTCTCGCAACCACGGTATGGCATAGCGGCCAAGCGCTTTTCGCCCTTATGGTCGTGGCGATGGCCATTTTTTCTATCACCGACCCGCTGTATTACAAAATCGCTGAGAAATGGCGTAGCGCTTACTTTGTGTTTCACGCCCACTGCGTTTTCTTAGTCACCCTTGTCACGCTCCCCATCATGCTGAAGCTCACCACGGCGCAAAGTTTGCTGCTCGCCCTCGGCGTGATGGTGTTAACCGGCCTTCCTAGCTTTTTTCACTTACTCAGACGCCGTACCTGGCAAGACTGGATGATATTCGGATGTTTGGCGCTCTTACTCGCAAGCGCAGGATGGCTTGGGCGGATATGGGTACCGCCGGCAACGCTCTGGATGACTGGGAGTGCTCTCGCTCCTGCGCTTAATGAAGAGCAGCGTGAACCCGAAGGGGCGATGATATTAACCCCCGGCGCACTTAAATCGCGCGGCCTTTATGTGTATACCGCGATTCGCGCACCACGTGGCTTGAGCGAAACCATTACTCACGATTGGCACCAAAACGGCGAGCTGCTCGACTCCATCGAACTCGATATTAATGGCGGACGCGAGGAGGGATATCGCGCCTGGAGCCACAAATTGCAATTCCCCGAGGATCCAACGGGCCGGTGGCGAGTTGATATAATGACGGCAGGCGGACAGCGCTTAGGGCTGATTCGTTTTAGGGTATCGGAAGATGAAGAAGTAGCCACACGCGCCGATAGCCAAATTCATGCAAGTGGCTTAAGAAAGCTGAACTTGCAGCGTTTTATTCCTGGCCAATCGCAATCAAGCAACGATTGAGGAAGAATGGAAGGACGGTTTCATGGAGGAGCATTGGTTGTGGTCAAGTATGCACGAGTTCTAAAGACAGTTTTTGGCCGATACCAACAAAATCTCTCAAAACTCAATGGGGTCAGAGCCATTGAGTTTTCAAGTAGGAGGTCAGTGGATCGCTTACCAACCCCCACTACCTCAGCCCCTAAACCCCGCCAAAAACACCTGATGCTTGCGCTGCGCAACCTCAACAGATACCGCCTGCAGCCGGACCTTCTGCCCCGGCTGGCATTGCGCCAGGCGTGACGCAGCAAGTAGTGTGAGGTTACCAAGCCTGGGGTAGCCGCCAATTGTCTGTCTGTCGTTAAGCAGCGCAATCGGTTGGCCATCTGGCGGTACCTGAATGGCACCCAGTGAAATACCTTCCGAGATCATGGAGTCGATGTGACAGCGCAGCCTTGGCCCGGTGAGGCGTACGCCCATACGGTCGGTGCGTTGGTCTACCTGCCACTGGCTATTGAACGCATCGAAGATGCTTTTACCGCTGAATGCGTCGATCTGGGCGCCTGGCAGGCAATCGAGGGTGGCGTCGGCGTTGTAGTCGGGGAGGCTTGGCGGCGCAGTAGCCGATGACTTACGGGTCTGGCGGGTGGCTTTTTGCACCATCAGGCGGTCACCCTCACGTAAGGGTTGGCCCAGGCCGTCGATTCCCCCAGCTGTTCGCGTACCACGCAGGCCGTGCTGCCCATCACCGCTTCACCATGCAAGCCGCCCGCCACGGCCAGGTAGCTGCGCAGCCCGTTTGTTGGGGTGGCAAAGGTCAAGGTGTCGCCTGGTTTGACCTGGAATGCTTGCCAGTAGGGGGCCGGCTGCCGGTTATGCTGGGCGCCCAGGTCGGCGCCGGTGATGGCCAGGGTCATGGCCCGTTCCGCCACCAGTTCCAGCCCGCCAAACGTCACTTCCAGCGCCGTGGTGCCCCAGGGGTTAGCGGCCAGATGGTTGGCCCAGGCCCAGGCATGCAGGTCGACAGGGCCGCCCTGGGTCACGCCCAGGTGGCGAACGCCAAAACGCCCGGCATCCTGCAACAGCGCCAGCGGCCCGGCGCGGGTCACACGCAGGCCATCCAGGCCTTTTTCAATCAGCGTACTCATCAGCGGCGTGCCTCCTGTTGGCTGGGTGCTGCCTTAAGCGGCGTGGTGTCGCCACCGTCAGCTTCAAAGCGGGCGCGGTCGATACTGACAAAACGTACCCGGTCGCTCACTCTGAGCAGGCTGAAGCCTTCGCGCTGGCGGTCAAACAGCCTGACGGCGGTGCGCCCAATCAGGTTCCAGCCGCCGGGGGTGACGCTGGGGTAGGCTGCTGTCTGCTGACCGGCAATTGCCACGCTGCCCGCCGGCACCCGCTGACGCGGTGTGTCCAGGCGCGGGCAATGAAGCGCCGGGTCAAGCAGCCCCATAAAGGCAAACCCGGGTGCAAAACCCAGCGCGAACACGCGGTACTCCTGCTGAACATGGCGTTCGATCACCTGTTCAGTCGACAGCCCGGAGAGCGCTGCCACCCGTTTAGCATCCGGCCCTACGCTTTCGTCATACCAGGTGGGAATATCGTGAAGCTTGCCTTCAGTGGCGTTTTCCTGCGGGCTTAAGTTAGTAAGCAGTTGAGTCAGCGTCTGGCGCGCGGCCCCCACCGTCAGCTGGGCTGGGTCAAACACCACCAGCAGGGTGGTGTAGGAGGGCACCAGATCAACCAGCGCTGAGCCAAAGGCGACTTCACAGTCATGGGCCAGGGCCGTCAGCCAGGGCAGATTGCTATCGTCGATGTGCTCAAACAGGCGCACCATCCAGCCATCCAGACCAGCGCGCTCCAATCGGGGCAAGGGCTGAGCCATGGTCATAGCGTCTCCAGCATCTCGCGAATCCGGCGCACCGAGGCCACCGATTCGGCGTTATCACCGTGCACACACAGGGCATCCGCTTCGAGTATCAGATCGCTGCCATCGCTGGCGGTCAGCGCCTCGCCCTGAGCAATTCGCCGCGCCTGCTCGATGATGGTATCCGGGTCGTGATGAACGGCCCCCGGCAGGCGGCGCGACAGCAGATGCCCATTTTCATCGTAGCCACGGTCGGCAAAGGCTTCCAGCAGCAGGGTAATGCCCTGCGCCTCGGCCAGCTGTCTAAGGCGGGAGGTGTCGCGGATGGCCAGCGTCATCAAGGGCAGCTTGGGGTCAAAGGCGACCACTGCCTTGGCCACGGCGGTAAAGATCTCTTCACTGCGTGCCTTGTCGTTGTACAGGGCGCCGTGGGGTTTGACGTAGCTGAGTTCGGTGCCTTCCGCCCGGCAGATCGCTGCCAGCGCGCCGATCTGATATAGCACCAGGTTCTCGATTTCCGCCGCGGAACAGGCCAGGCTGCGCCGCCCGAAACCGACCAGATCCGGGTAGGCGGGGTGAGCGCCCACTTTCACGCCATGCTCGACGGCCATGCGCACCGTGCTGCGCATCACATCCGGGTCGGAGGCATGAAAGCCACAGGCAATATTGGCCAGATCAATATACGGCATCACCTCATGATCCAGGCCCATCACCCAGGGCCCAAAGCTTTCGCCCATATCGGCGTTGAGTTGTAATTTTTTCTGGGGCATAAGAAAGCTCCTCTGACTGGACAAAAAGCACCTGGATAAAAACATCAGCCCTTGACTGGATCTGCGCGGCACAGACTTTTAGACGCTACACATCTTCTAGAACTTTGAGAGATACCATTATATAATCTTATTCATTAGCGATTTGCGTTATAAAAAATAACCCCATGGAAGGATGAATATGCTCCCTATTATCGAAGATACCCTCGGCGGCCTGTCCCGCAACTACTACTTTCGCCAGCTAATATTCGGTATTGGCCTTTCGGCCTTGACCTACTTCGCTGTAACCCAAGGCATACCAGACTCTGTACCCTTTGGAGTGTTTCCCCTGCTAGTCCTCAATGCCCTGCTGTATCCTTACTCCCGCTTCGTTTATGAACAGATCATTGGTTTCGTTATGGGAAATAACGTGTTTTACCTCCCGCTCATTATCATGCTGCCAGTGAAGCTATTCACAATGACTATGTGTTGGGGGTGGGCAGTTTTCCTTGCACCAGTTGGCCTGGTATATCTTTACTTCCATCACCGTAAAGCGCGCCGTCAGGTTCCCTGAAGCGGCACTGCTATTCAACTGCGCCATGTCGATGACAATGGCGCAGCTTCTTTAGATGGCAGTCACCAGCTGGCCTTAGAGCTTTGCGTTATTCTGGCCAGAAAGGATTTTGACGCAATCATATACGCCCGACGGATTCAAAGATTCAGCGTCTAGAATCCTCTCCATGTATTGGGATGATGAAGGTGGAAATGGTGTTGTATTACGTGTTCTTGCTGGGGCCAGCAGGGTAGTCTCAGAAGGCACCAGATCAACAAGCGTCGGCTTCACGGTCATGGGTAAAGGCAGTGAGCCAGTACAGATTGCTATCACCTCATGATCCAGGCCCATCACCCAGGGCCCGAAGCTTTCACCCATATCGGCATTGAGTTGCAAGGTTCGCATGGTGTCCTCATAAGATGAACGTTTATGATGGCATGATTGACTGTGGTTAATAATGCCATCATGCACATAGGAAACCAGATTACCATTCAATCCACCATGACCAGCGCTGATATCAAGGCCACCTCACTGGATGACCCGCTTTATTACCTGCGCAATGCCGAGCAGGTGATCTCCCTTTGCCTTAACCACTATGCGGATTTACTGACCCAGCAGGAAGCGGACGCGCTGGCTGAGCTGTTGCAGCTGCCTGAGCCTGCCCAGGCGCTGTTGATGCGCATGGTGATGCGTAAAGGCGAGCTGTTTCGTCGTGATGGCCTGACGTATGCGGAGGTGCCGGAGCTTGACCAGGCGCTGGTAATTCTGTCTACCGCGGGCTGGGTCAGTGTGGCCCCTTTGTTGACGCTGGAACAGCTTTGCCAATCACTGAAACGCTCGGAGTGCCTGGCGCTGGCGCGCCACCTAAGGCCGAATGAACGCTGGCTGGCCTCGCACAGCAAGGCGCAGCTGGTGGAGAAACTGCTGGAGGCCGATGACGGTAGTGCTCAGCCGTTAACCGCTTGGTGGCCGCAAGCGCCGGTGCAGGTGGTGGAGCTGTGCCGGGCGGCACTGTTTGATCGCCTGCGGCTGATGTTTTTTGGCAACCTGCGCCAGCAGTGGTCAGAGTTTGTGGTCACCGAACTGCAGCAGCAGCGCTTTGAAGAGGTTCCCCTTACCTCAGCATCGCGGCCTTTTCATCAGCGTGACGCAGTAGACCTGTACCTGCATCTGGCGGATCTGGAAGCGCGCGCCGCCCAAGGTGAAGCGCTGGCGGTGCTTAGCCAGCAGCTGCCTGACGCCGTGGGCACCGAATGGCTGGACTATCGCCGCCAACGGGTGCTGTTTCGCCTTGGCCGTGAAGCTGAACGCCGGGGCGAGCGTGAGCTTGCCCTGGCCCTTTATGCCCATAGCCAGCACCGCGATGCCCGGGTTCGCGCCCTGCGCCTGAAGGAAAAATTGGCGCCACCTGAGCAGGTATACGCCGAGGCCGTGGAGGCGCTGGCGCAGATTCCCCAGCCGGAAACCCGCGTTCAACTCCAGCGCATTCTGCAACGCAGTGCCCGCAAGGCGGGGCTGGTAGTTGAGCAGCCGGGCGTTGAGCCGTTGAAGTTGCAAGAACTTAGCCTGCCGCCTGGGGCAGGGCGCGTTGAACAGGCGGTGATTGAAGCGCTCAGCAATACGGACTGGCAGCTTTATCACGTTGAAAACAATCTGTTTACCGGTATTTTTGCGCTGCTGTTCTGGCCGGTGCTGTTTGCGCCGGTGCGCGGTGCTTTTTTCCACCCCTTCCAGGCGGGCCCTGTGGATCTATTCCGGCCAGGGTTTGTTGAAGCGCGCCAGGCGTTGGTGGATCAGGCCTTCAAGGCGCTGGATGACGGTCGCTATCGCCAGATCATCCGCGAGCGGCTGGCCAGCAAGCAGGGTATTCGCTGCTCCTTGGTGTATTGGCCAACGCTGACGCCCGAACGCGTGGAGGCGGCCCTGGCGTGTATTCCCGCCGCGGATTGGCGCTTTATCTTTGAACACCTATTGCTGGACCTGCGCCATCACAGCCGTGGGCTGCCGGATCTGATTGCCTTTAATCAACAGGCGGAGGCGTATCAGCTGATTGAAGTCAAAGGGCCGGGAGACCGCCTGCAGGATCACCAGCGGCTGTGGCTGAACGCCCTGCAAGCACAGGGGGTTAACGTTAGCGTCTGCCATGTGCGCTGGCAGGCCGAAACCGCCCAGACGTCTGATGACCCGTTATGAAAGTCGCGGTCAGGTCGCTGTGTGAGTTTGCCGCCCGCACCGGTAGCCTGGAGTATCGCTATACGCCCTCGCCCAGTGCGGAAGAGGGGATTGCCGGGCATCAATGGGCGCAGTCGCAGCGCCCGGCTGGGTATCAGGCGGAGTACCTGCTGGAAGGGGCGTGCCTGGGCGTTCAGTTACGCGGTCGCGCAGACGGCTACCACGCGGAAGCCATGCCGGTTTATCTGGAAGAAATCAAGACCCACCGAGGTGACCTGTCGCGCATCGGCGCGGGCCAGCATCGTCTGCACTGGGCGCAGCTCAAGGTCTACGGCGCCCTGCTATGCCAGCGCGATGGCCTGGAAGAGGTGAAGCTGCGTCTGGTGTACGTGGATATCAGCAGCCACCAGGAAACCGTTGAGCAGGCGTGCATGACGCGGGCAGAGCTGATGGCCGAGCTGGAAGCCCTGTGCCGTCGGTTCAAGGCCTGGCACCGTCAGGAGCAGCAACACCGCGGCGAGCGGGATCAGGCGCTGCAGCAGCTGCGCTTTCCGTTTGCCGGTTTTCGCCCCCACCAGCGCAGCCTGAGCGAGACGGTTTATAAAGCTGCCAGCACCCGACGCACCCTGCTGCTGGAAGCACCCACCGGCCTGGGCAAAACCCTGGGCGTGCTGTTTCCTGCCTTGATGGCCATGCCAGCGCAGCAGCTTGATCGCCTGTTTGTACTCACCGCCCGCACCACAGGGCGCGAACCCGTGCTGGCCAGCCTGCAGCAGCTGGTCGATAGCTCATCCTCTGCCTCGCCGTTGCCGCTCAGAATCGTCGAGCTGACCGCCAAGGAAAAAGCCTGCGAATACCCTGACCGCGCCTGCCATGGCGATAGCTGCCCGCTGGCCAGCGGCTTCTTCGACCGCTTGCCTGCGGCCAGGGAAGCGGCCGCCCAGGCACGCTGGCTCACCCGGCAGCGCCTTCAGCAGCTGGCGGCCGAGCATGCCATCTGCCCGTATTACCTCGGCCAGGAAATGGCCCGCTGGAGCGATGTGGTGGTCGGCGATGTGAACCATTACTTCGACCGCCAGGCGCTGCTGTATGGGTTGACCCGTCAGAACCGCTGGCGGGTGATGCCGCTGGTGGATGAAGCGCACAATCTGGTCGACCGCGCCCGCGGTATGTATTCCGCCCGTTTGCGCCAAGCGGATGTCAGTATTGCCAAGCGCGCCGCCCCGAAAAGCCTGGCGCCTACCTTTGAGGCGCTTCAGCGGACCTGGCGGCGCCTGATCAAGACCTATGATAGCGAGCAGGCCAATGGTGAACCGCTGACCCGTTATCTGGAAGAGGTGCCTGGCGAGCTGAATCGCGCCTTGCAGCGGCTGGTGAATGACCTGACCGCCTATATGACCGAGCATGCGGTGGTGCCCGAGCTGCAGACGCTGTTGTTTGATGCCTTAGGCTTTATGCGCTTGGCGGACGACTTTGGCGAGCATTCGCTGTGCTCGGTAACGCTGGTCAGCCGTCAGAGCCGCCAGGGTGGTCGCGCTCGACGAGGGCGCTTGGCTACCCTGGCGATTGACAATGTGGTGCCGGGGGATCTGATTGCCGAGCGCTTCAAGGCCGCCCATGCCTGCGTGCTGTTTTCGGCTACCCTGACGCCGACGCGCTTTTACCGTGACCTGTTGAGCCTGCCACCCCGCACGGTGGCGCAGACGATTGCCAGCCCGTTCCGTGCGGCCCAGGTCGAGGTGCGTTATCCGCGGATCAGCACCCGCTATCGTGACCGGGACCGCTCGCTGGCGCCAATTGCCCAGCGGGTCAGCCGCCAGTATGCGGCGCAACCGGGGAACTATCTGATCTACCTCAGCAGCTTTGCCTATCTGCAGCGCCTGCAGCACCACCTGGCTGCCGTTGCCCCGTCGCTGCCGCTGCATGCCCAGCAGGCCGGTATGCGTGAAGCGGAGCGTGAGGCTTTTATCGAGGTGTTCCGCCGCCAGCGCGGGGTGGTCGGGCTGGCCATGCTGGGCGGAGTCTTTGCCGAGGGGATCGACCTGCCAGGCGATGCTCTGGTCGGCGTCTATATTGCCACTCTGGGTCTGCCGCCCTTTGGCCACTTTAAGCAGGCCCAGGCGGCTCGGCTTCAGGCGCGTTTTGGGCAGGGCGATGACGATACCTATCTTTACCCCGGCCTGCAGAAAGTGGTGCAGGCAGCGGGACGGGTCATCCGCAGCCCGGATGATAACGGCCTGATTGAACTGCTGGATGACCGCTTTACTGCGCCAAAGCTGCAGGCGTTATTGCCCGGTTGGTGGAAGGCCTAGCGTGACACTCAATGAGCGCTACACAGGCAATACCGCGCCGTCAGCGCGGGGTTCAGTGCCGCCCTGCAACCCGCCTGTGTTGGCTGAGCGTAGAATGATCTGGCCGCGCCCGAAAGTCAGGCCATCGTTGGCTCTGACAATAGTGTGGCCGCGCCGGGCCAGCGCCTGAGCCAGGTGGTCGGGGAAATCCGGTTCGACCTCAACCGTCTTGCCGTGGGTCCATTTCCAGCGCGGCTTATCAAGCGCCGCTTGGGGGTTAAGCAATTCTTCCAGTAAGGCGATGACGACCTGCACATGCCCCTGGGGCTGCATGAAACCACCCATGACGCCAAAGGGCCCCACCGCCTGTTCGCCGCGGGTAATAAAGCCCGGAATAATCGTATGGTAAGGGCGCTTGCCCGGCGCCAGCACGTTGGCATCGTTTGGGCTGAGTGAAAACGACCAGCCACGGTTTTGCAGGCTGATACCGGTACCCGGCACCACCATGCCGGAACCGAAGCCATCAAAGTTGCTCTGGATAAACGACACCATATTGCCTTCCGCATCGGCCGTGGCCAGGTAGACGGTGCCGCCCTTGATGGGGTTGCCGTGCTTAGGGAGGAGGGCGTTTTCGCCAATCAGGCGGGCGCGGGCGGTCAGATAATCCGAAGACAGCATTTGCTCAGGGTTTGCGGTCATCTCGTCGGGCTCAGTGATGTAATGCAGGCCATCTACATAGGCCAGTTTGGTGGCCTCAATACGCCGATGCAGGGCATCCACAGGGTTGCGTGGTTCGTTGCCAAGGGCTTCCAGCATGCCTAGCGCCTGCAGGGCAATCATGCCGCTGCCGTTGGGCGGAATTTCCCAGATGTCGTGGCCGCGATAACGCACGCTGATGGGCGTGACCCACTCCGGCGTAAAGTCCGCCAGATCCTGTTTGCGCAGAAAACCGCCGTGCTGGAGTGAGAAGGCGTCGATTTCATCTGCCAGCTCGCCGCGATAAAAGGCCTCGCCTCGGGTATCAGCGATACGCTGCAGGCTCTTGGCCATATCAGGAGAGCGCCAGCTTTCCCCTGGCTGCGGCGCATGGCCTGTGGGTGCAAAATGAGCAAACCAGGGGGCAAACTCGGGCTGCTCGCACTGGCGGTAGCGATGTTCCGCCTGCTGCCAAAGCTGGCTGACCACGGGGAGACCGCAAAGCCGCGTTCCGCCAGTTGAATGGCTGGAGTCAGCAGTTGTGCAAAGTCGAGCTTGCCAAAACGCTCGGAGAGCGCGGCCCAGGCCGCTGGAGCGCCGGGTACGGTCACTGGCAGCAAGCCGTTGGCTGGCATCTCACTATGGCCGAGGGCGGTGACGGCGTCGCAGGAAATGCCTTGCGGCGCCGGGCCGCTGGCATTCAGGCCATAGAGTTCGCCCTTCATCCACACAATCGCAAAGGCATCGCTGCCAAGCCCGTTGGAGGTGGGTTCCACCACGGTCAGCGCCGCGGCTGTGGCAATCGCGGCATCCACGGCATTGCCGCCCTGCCTGAGGATATCGCTGCCTACCTGAGCCGCCAGTGATTGCGAGGTGGCGACCATGCCGTGCTGGCCAAAGGTGACCATGCGGCGTGAGGAGCAGGGGTAATAATGCGGGTCAGACTGCATGCTGAATCCTTCTGAAAAGTCATCGCGATTGTAAGGTTAATCTTGTAACCTCGGCGCTTACCATCGGCCTGAAACGTTACACTGGCGATGGGCAAGAAGATAGCAACTCGACGGCCTCCAGGTAGGGGAATAGCCAAGTGAAAGAAAATATCGTATTGCTTGATGGTGGCATGGGCCAGGAACTGAGAAAGCGCAGTCAGCGCCCGGTCACGCCGCTGTGGTCTGCCCAGGTGATGCTGGATGAGCCTGATCTGGTCGTCGCGGCCCACCGGGATTACATCGCGGCGGGCGCTCGGGTGATTAAGCTGAATAACTACAGCGCCACGCCCCAGCGCCTGGCCCGTGATGGCGACCCTGCAATGTTTGAGACGCTGCACACTGCGGCGCTAAAAGCGGCCCATCAGGCGCGGGACGAAAGCGGCCAGAAAGAGGTGCGCATAGCAGGCTGCCTGCCGCCGCTGGTGGCCAGTTATCATCCTGACAGCGTGCCGGATGAGGCGACCTGCCAGCGTGATTATCGTCGCCTGGTTGAGCAGCAGGCCGCGGGAGTGGATGTCTTTTTGTGTGAAACCATGTCGCTGGCCCGCGAGGCGCTTGCCGCAACCCAGGCAGCGGTGGAAAGACGCTTCCCGGTGTGGGTGGCGTTCTCCGTTGATGACGGCGATGGCACCCGGCTGCGTTCCGGTGAGCCTCTGGCCGCTGCGGCCAAGGCGGTGGTTGCCGCAGGCGCCGAGACGGTGCTGGTCAACTGTTCGGTACCTGAAGCGGTGACGGCTGCCATGGGGGAGCTTTCCGGGTTGGGCGTACCCTTTGGTGGCTACGCCAATGGCTTTACCTCAGTGGCACCGCTGCAACCGGGGGCACCGTGGACAAGCTGACCTCGCGCAAGGATCTGGGCCCAGCCGCCTATGCCGAGATTGCCCTGGGCTGGATTAAGCAAGGCGCTACCCTGGTGGGCGGTTGCTGCGAAGTTGGCCCTGCCCATATCGCTGCCCTGGCCCTGCGCCTGGCGGATGAAGGTTACCCGCTGGTATCCTGCTGCAGGCCAGATAAACTCAAAGCATGATCAAGCGTCTTCTAACATCCAGCAGTTCTCTGGCCACCTTCGGGCGTTTTGCGATGGTGGCCTGCAGCATTGCTCTGATCGATATCGGCGCGCTGTACGGGCTGCATGAAGGTCTTGATGCCAATGTCTATCTGGCCCGGGTATTCTCGTATTTTATGGCCATGACCGCCGGTTATTTTCTGAACCGCCATTTTACCTTCCATCATCAGCGGCGCTTTCGTCATCTGCTGGCGGATTTATGGCGGTTCTATTCGGTCTTTGCGCTGGGTGGCCTGCTTAACTACGGCGTTTTTGCGCTAACGGTGGCGCTGGGTGGGCGAATGGGCGTTATGCCAGAGGCAACTTTCTGGCTGCCTCTGTTGGGGGTCTGGCTGGGAGGCCTGGTGGGCATGAGCTTTAATTACGTCTTTTCTCACAAGCTGGTATTCAAGGAACCATGAAGCATCTACGCCCCCTGGCCGAAGGGCTTGGCCGCTATCTGGGCTGGTGGCTGAGCGCGCTGGTGCGCTGGCGCGACCCGCTGGCACCCATGACACTCAGGCGCGCCGCCGTTCTGCTGTTGGGGATGCCGCTGTTCTTGCTGGTGCAGCTGATCCATGCGGTCTGCCTGCTGCTGGATGAGCTGCTGTTTCCCGGCTACCGGAAGGTGGTTATCAAACAGCCGCTGTTTGTGACCGGTATTCCGCGCAGCGGCACCACTTTTCTGCACCGTACCCTGGCCATCGACCACGAGCGCTATACCACCTTGACCACCTGGGAGGCGCTGCTGGCGCCGTCCATTGTTCAGCGCAAAATCATCCATGCTCTGGCCTGGCTGGATCAGCGCCTGGGCGGGCTGGGGCAGCGCGGCGTGAATGCCTTGACGCGACGCCTTGCGGGTGGGCTGGATGATATTCACGAAGTGGGGCTGGAGGCGGCCGAAGAAGATTACCTGGCGCTGCTGCCGGTGGCCGGCTGCTTTATCATGCTGCTGGCCTTTCCCGCTGCTGTTGGTCTGCAGCAGCTGGGCCATCTGGATCGGCAGATGCCGCGAGAGCGGCGACAGCGGCTGTTGGCATTCTATTACAGCTGTCTGCAGCGCCATATGTATGTGGACGGTGGCCAGCGGCGTCTGCTGTCCAAGAATGCCGCCTTCGGCAGCTGGCTTGAGGGGCTTTATGCGTTGTGTCCGGATGGGCGCTTTATTATCTGCGTGCGCGAGCCGCTGGCGGCCCTGAACTCTCAGATCAGCTCCATCGACAGCGCCCGTGCGCTGTTTGGCAGCGCCGTGAACGCTGACGCTTTTCAGCAGCTGTTTGCCGAGCAGTTCGCGGATACCTTGGAGTATATGAACGAGACGCTGACCCGCTGGCCAACCGGGCGAGCGGTCGTGGTGGATATGGCCGACCTGGGCGCTGCCCCCGGTGAGGTGATTCCCGCAGCCCTTGAGCAGTTAGAGGTTAAAGTGAGCGAGAGGCTGGAAACCCATCTGCTTGCGCTGCCGAAGCGCCCCCATCGCCCGCGCGCCAATAGCGGCGCTGCCCTGGTGTTAGCTCAATCACCGCTTGAGCAACGCCTGTTGCCTCTCTACTATCAGCTGATAGCTCTTCCTCATCGAACCCGGACAAAGACGTGAACGAGACTGCCGAGTATTCCCCCGAAGCGCCCCGGCTGGCGGCCAAACAGCTACGCGTTGCGATCTTCTCGGACTCACTGGCCGAGCGTAATGGCACAGGCGCTTACTACCATGACTTGCTGGCTCATTTACACCAGCAGGTGGCTACTGTGGAAACCCTCCAGCCCAAGCCCCGTGGGCGGGTGGATATTCTTTCTGTCCCGTTACCCGGGGATGCCACCCAGCGGCTGGTGGTGCCCAACCTGTGGCGGGTTAACCGCCAGCTGGCCGAGTTGCGCCCCAATATCATTGTCAGCGTCACGCCCGGGCCTTTTGGCATGCTGGGGTTGTGGATGGCGCGGCGTCATGGCTGCGGTTTTATTTCTGCCTATCACACGGATTTTGAGGGGCTGGCCGATCTGTACTGGGGGCCTGTCAAAAAGCGTGTGATCAATGGCTTTCTGCAAGGAGTTAACCGCTTTATCAGCCGCCGCAGTGGCACCGTGCTGGTCAATAATAGCGATCTGGTGCAGCAGGTGAAAAAACTTGGCGCCACCCAGGTGGACATCATGGGAACACCTCTCGAACCGGGGTTTCTGGAAGCACCAGCGGTGCCCCCACCGGGAACCCTGGCCCAGGTCTGCTATGCGGGAAGGCTGGCGGCGGAAAAGAATATTGATGCCTTTATTGAGGCTGCCCGATGCCATCCTGAATTGAATTTTGTGATGGGCGGCGACGGGCCGCTGCGCAAGGTCGTCGAGCAGGCCGCCAGGGAGCTTGATAACCTTGACTACCGAGGCTGGCTGAGCCGCGATGATTTGCGCGCCTTGATCGACCAGTCGAGCCTGCTGGTGCTGCCTTCGCATATGGAAACGTTTGGCTCGATTGCCCTGGAAGCCCTGTCTCGCGGTCGGCCAGCGTTGGTTTCCGAGAATGCCGGTATTCACGACTGGCAGCAACTGGCAGGTGTACTGATTCCGCTGCGCCAGGGGGAGAGCGTTGCCAGCATTCTCGATACCTTGGCCGAGTGGCCCGCTGAACGCTGGCAGGAAATGGCGCAGAAGGCTCGCCAGGCGGCTATCACACTGAACCAGCAAACCGTGGCGCAATGGTTGGACGTGCTTGCCGGCCATGCACGGGGAGGGCGGTCATGAAGGCCCTGATCAGTATTCATGATGTGATGCCTGAAACCCTGGAGCGGGTACGCGGGTTGATCGGGCAGCTTCAGGATAATGGCCATGACGCTATTACCCTGCTGGTGGTGCCGGGGCGGGATTGGCAGGCGGAGGATATTCGCCAACTGGCCGACTGGTCGGCCCAGGGCATCGAGCTTGCCGCCCACGGCTGGCACCATAAAGTGCGGCATGTAAAAGGGCTTTGGCACCGCTTGCATTCCACCCTGATCTCCCGCGATGTGGCTGAACATCTGGCCTTGGACGCAGAAGGCATAGAAGCCTTGATGCGCCGTAGTGCTGCCTGGTTTGAGCGCCATGGCCTGCCAGCGCCAAGCAGCTACGTGCCCCCTGCCTGGGCGCTGGGGGCCTTGCCCAAGGCACGCTGGCCGATGCTGCCCTATCGGCGTATCGAGGTCACCCGTGGCCTGCTGGATACCCGCTCCGGCCAGCTTGAGCCTCTGCCATTGGTGGGGTTTGAAGCGGATACCCGCTTGCGCGCCACTTTTTGCGCGGCTGGAATGCTGTTCAGGCTCACAAGGCCAGGCGTCAGGGGCGCCCATTGCGCATTGGCATTCACCCTCAGGATGGCGAGCTGCTGCTGGCCGATGATCTGATGGAGTTTATTCGCGGTGGTTGGACGTCCCGGCGTATGGATGGCCAGGGGCACCTTGACGGTGCAGATCCGGTTGCGCCCTTCTGACTTGGCCTTGTATAGCGCTCGGTCGGCGTAGGCGAGGATGTCCGCGAGAGGTTCGACTTCGTTAGTGCAATATCCGCCGATACTGACGGTAATCGGCTCGCCATTGAGGCTTACCTGATCCGCTATCCGATGACGCAGCCGCTCAGCAATCTGCTGCATATCCTGATGGGTTGAGGGGTAGAGCATGATCAGGAATTCGTCGCCTCCCCAGCGCCCTGCTACATCATAGGGGCGTAGCTGTTCGCGCAGGCAGTCCGCGACCTGCTGGAGAGCCAGATCACCGGCTTCATGGCCGTGGTTATCGTTGATCAGCTTGAAGCGGTCAATGTCGAGCCATAACAGGCAAAGCGGCTGCTCTTCCCGATCGGCTCTAAGGCGGGTCTGTTTCAGGGCCTCTTCAGTACCACGGCGATTCAGCAGGTCTGTCAACAAGTCAAAGCGGGCCAGTTTGTCGAGTTCAGCCGTGCGTGCCTCTACTCGGCTTTCCAACTCGTTGGTGTGTGTCTGTATGGTGTTGGCCATGTCGCGGAAATGCCAGATCAGCCGAGCCATCTCGCCGTTTCCCTTGGGCAGCTCACGGCTATCATAGTAGCCGCCCTTGAGGGCCTGCATGGCGGCTTCGAGCTGGCTGATCGGTTTCAACACAAAGCGCCGCACGGCAACATGCAGCAACACGATGCTGACTATAAGAATGCTGATGCCCGTCAGCAGTAAAGGCATGAAATGCGAGGAGGGCATGATCACATCCAGGTCCATCAGGGTGACTTCATACCAACCAACACTGGGCAGCCAGACAACGCCCATCAGGTGGCGTTTGTTCTCCACTGACACAAATGCAGTGTGAATATCACCCGGTGTTGTCTTGGCCGTCTCCAGCAGGCTGAGGGTGTGCTGGCGGCTTTCACTCCCGCTGATCAACTGCGTCAGATGGCTTTTTGCCCCTCCGGTTTGACCAGGCTGGCATATTCAATAAAGTTACGGTCGCGATACAGCTGGATGGCACCGCCATGGTCAACAAAAATAGTGGTAATGCCGGGCTGATCAATCGCGACGGTTTCAGCCAGGATGGTTTCAAGGTCTATGCCGGTACCCACGATACCCAGGATGTCATTGGTTACCCGGTCACGCATCAGCACATCAATCCAGAGTTTGGTGACGTTCAGTTCGGTATCAGGGTTAACGTTGAGGTGAATATCGCGGCCCTGTTCGATCAAACGGTAGAACCAGGCATCATCAGGGTCGTCTTCTGACAGGTAGTAACGCAAGCGCTGGTCAGCAAACTCATTATCGGCATTATTGTAGTAATAGGCGCCATTGTGGGCGTAGGCAATAAAGTAGTTATTGGCGCCAAAGTTGCCGCGAAAGCGCTCCATTTCAGCCAGGGCATTCTGAAAAAGGTTGTCATTATCCGGGGTATGCGCCAGGTCCTGGATGATTGGAGAGTCAGCCATTTGCCGCGCCAGGGCTATTTCGCGTTCCAGAGGTCGCAGCAGGCGGGCGCTATCGTAGCGAACCTGGACTTCGGCGACCTGTGTTCCCCATTGCTCAATAACGCCATTGATCATTCGATCAAAGACTTGCCAGGTAGCCAGGGCTGCTACTAACACCAGACCAACCGCAATCAGGATAAGCCGGGCCCCAAGGCTCATTGTTTTCTCCGCGAGAAATATCGAAAAACGCATTGCAGCATGCCATAGGGGATGATTTATGTGAAGTTTAAACAAGCTGAACTTTTTGTAAGAAGGCTTGCTGTCTTTAATTTTTCAGATTTTCCAAGGATGTTGATTGAAGTGGACCCCAAAATTTGGACAGGTGCCTAAGCTATGATTCATCATCTCCACAAGGAGGAGAATCATGAGCAAGAAACGCAAACAATACAGCGCATCATTCAAGTCCAAAGTCGCTCTGGCCGCCATCAAGGGCGACCAGACCACATCCGAAATTGCTGCTCGTTTTCAGATCCACCCCACCATGGTCAGCACCTGGAAGCGCGACTTGCTGGAGAACGCTACCGACCTCTTCGAAGGCAAGAAGAAGGTCGGCAAGTAATCCGATGAGCCCAGCACAGACGAGCTGTACCGTGAGATTGGTCGACTGACGGTGGAACGCGATTTTTTGTCGCGCAAGCTCGATCAGTAAGCCGCCAACAGCGGTTGGCAATGATCGAGCGTGGTCATCCCCAAATCAGTCTTTCACGCCAGTGCGAGCTGCTCAAGCTGAGCCGCTCATCGGTGTACTACGTCCCTCGTGAGCCATGTCAGGAGGATCTGGACCTGATGTATCTGATTGATCAGCAACACCTGGAAACGCCGTACTATGGCTCTCGCAAGATGCGTGCCCATTTGCAGCACCAGGGCTATCGGGTCAATCGGAAGCGGGTGCAGAGGCTGATGCGCACCATGGGCATTCAGGCGGTGTATCCACGCCCCAGAACCAGCATTCCGGGCGACGGGCACAAGGTTTATCCGTACCTGCTCAAAGGGCTGAAAATCGACCGCCCCAACCAGGTGTGGGCAACAGATATCAGCTATATTCCGCTGGCCCGGGGCTTCATGTATCTGGTCGCCATCATCGACTGGTACAGCCGCAAGGTGCTGTCCTGGCGGGTCTCCAACACCATGGACACAGACTTTTGTGTCGATGTCCTGGAGGAGGCTCTACAGCGCCATGGAGCGCCGGAGATCTTCAATACCGATCAGGGTGTCCAGTTCACCAGTGAGGCCTTCACAAACGTTCTCAAAGATCATGGCATCCGGATCAGCATGGACGGCAAGGGCTGCTACCATGACAATATATTCGTGGAACGGCTCTGGCGCAGCGTCAAATACGAGTGTGTTTACCTTGCCGCTTTCGAGGATGGACAACACTTGAAGCAGGCGCTCCACCGGTACTTCTGGCATTACAATCAGACCCGGTACCACCAAACCCTTGATTACCAAACGCCCGATGAGGTGTACTACGGGCAACCCATATCTCTGGCAGCCTGAGTCAGGGAAACAACCGGATTATAGCTTAGGGATACCATCAGGTTGTCCAACTGATTGGGTCCACCTCAGATGTTGGCTAATTTAAGCAGCAGATAGCTATTTCTAGTTATTTTCTGAACAAACTGGAAAAGAGTTGAAAAGCGTGATGATGGCTAATACATTTAAAAGTGAAAAATGATAACTTATTATTTGATTTCTGCTTTCTGAAAAGTCTTTTTTAGCCTTATATACTTTAACCGTAGCTACTGTATTTTTGTATTTTTAAGTATTATCTTATATTTTAGGCTTGACTTACTTTTTTTTTATCCATTAAAACGTGAGGTATCCATGTCGTCGCAGAGAGTTATGCTTACCACATCATCACACCTGGAAGGTTATCGTGTGACAGAGCACATCGATATCGTCTCCGCTGAATGCGTATTTGGTATGAATGTCTTCAAGGACATGTTTGCAGGGGTGCGTGATTTCTTTGGTGGTCGCAACAAGTCATCTCAGAACGCTCTGCGCGATGCACGCATTGCCTGTCTTGATGAGTTGAAAGAAGAAGCCGCGCAGATGGGGGCCAATGCGGTCATTGGGATCGACCTCGACTACAGCGAAATTTCTGGCGGCGGTAAATCAATGCTGTTCCTCGTCGCCACAGGCACCGCGGTGAAAGTGTCGAAGGTTTAAATCGTCGTTGTTATTTTCCATCAGGCGGGTTGGCAGTGATTGCGTTCAGTCCGCCTCAGGTGTCATTTAAGTGTCATGGAGTTGTCGTGGAAACGTCATCCGGTTCTGTAAGGATTGAACTGTTAATGATTTTTCACCCCCTATCCCCTATAGGTGATCCATGCGCGTTCATACTCTTTCGTTTAAGCAGCCCTTCTTTCTGCGTTCGCTGCTCAGCGTTGCCATTACCGGTGCTTTCAGCGTTGTTGCCCTTCAGGCAAGTGCTGATATGTCGTCACGTTACATAGATAGTGACGGCGATCTGGTGGCAGATATTCCCGCCGACGAATCCCAGTGGGTCGATCCTGATACGTTGATTTTTGCTTACACTCCTGTGGAAGACCCAGCCATATATGCCGATGTGTGGGCCGATTTCCTTGACCATCTGGCGGATGCAACTGGCAAGCGGGTGCAGTTCTTCCCAGTGCAGTCTAACGCGGCTCAGCAGGAAGCGCTGCGCGCAGGCCGACTGCATGTGGCAGGTTTCAACACCGGCGGCGTGCCTGTGGCGGTCAACTGTGGCGGCTTCCGTCCGTTCACCATTATGGCAGCAGAAGATGGCAGCTTCGGGTATGAGATGGAAATCATTACCTACCCGGGCAGCGATATTGAAAGCGTTGAAGACATCCAGGGCAGCCAGCTAGCGTTTACGTCGCCTACTTCCAACTCCGGTTTCCGCGCGCCTTCGGCGCTGTTGCGTTCCGAGTATGGTATGGAAGCTGACGAAGACTTTGAAACGGCGTTTTCCGGCTCTCACGACAACTCCATTCTGGGCGTTGTCAACAAAGACTATGAAGCTGCTGCTGTTGCCAACTCCGTGCTCAACCGTATGCTGGCGCGAGACGTGATCGAGGAAAGTGATTACGTTTCTATCTTTACTTCCGAAACCTTCCCGACCACCGCTTACGGCACGGCGCACAATCTGACGCCCGAGCTTCAGGAGCAGATTCAGGAAGCCTTCTTCAGCTATGACTGGGAAGGCACGGCCCTGAAAGCCGAGTTCGCCAACTCCGGTGAAGCCCAGTTCATCCCGATCACTTACCAGCAACACTGGAATGTGATTCGCACCATCGCCGATGCCAACGGCGTGACCTACGACTGCGATTAAATCGCTGATTCAACAAGATGTTAACGGCCAGGAGGCTTGCCTTCTGGCCGTGTTGCTGTATCAGGCAAGCTAAAAACGGGATTGAGAACATGCTGAAGTTAAGCGGCCTGGGTAAGCGCTACCCGACCGGGGACCGCGCCCTGACCAATATTGAACTGACCCTGCCCAAAGGCCAGGTGATGGCCCTGATTGGCCCTTCTGGCGCGGGTAAAAGTACACTGATTCGCTGCGTGAATCGTCTGGTAGAGCCAACCGAAGGCAGTGTGACGCTGGAGGGCGTCGAACTGACCCGGCTTTCCGGCCAAAAGCTGCGCCAGGCGCGGCGTTCTATGGGCATGATATTTCAGGAGTATGCGTTGGTTGACCGCTTGACGGTGATGGAAAACGTGCTTTCCGGTCAGTTGGGCTATGTGGGCTTCTGGCGCAGCTTTCTACGCCGTTATCCGCAATCGGCTGTCGTGGAAGCTTTTCGCCTGCTCGAGCGGGTTGGCCTTCCACATGCGCTGGATAAACGCGCGGATGCGCTTTCCGGCGGGCAGCGCCAGCGGGTGGGTATTGCCCGAGCATTGCTACAAAGCCCTAAGCTGCTGCTGGTGGATGAGCCGACCGCCAGCCTGGATCCGAAAACCTCCCGCCAGATCATGCGCTTGATTCGCGAGTTATGTGCAGAGCGCGAGCTTGCCGCCATTATCAATATCCATGATGTGGCCCTGGCACAGCAGTTTGCTGACCGCATTGTTGGCCTGCGCGCCGGTGAGATTGTCTTTGATGGCCCGCCCGGTGAGCTTACCAGCGACATTCTGACCACCATCTACGGTGAGGAAGACTGGGATACAACGCCCGAGCCAGAAGATAATTCGGTTGATGAACGGGATGACCCAACACCGCCGACGCCAATGGCCAGGGTTGCCGCAGGAGGTGCGCGGTGAAGCTAACCGAAGAAGCACTCAGCGAGCAGCGCCAGCAAGACGCTCTAGCAGGGCGGTGGCGCCGGCTGCCTTTGATTCAGTCCCCTCTCCTGCGCCTGACTCTGTTGGTCGGACTGGTGACCTATCTTATCCTGGCGCTGAGCAGCGTCGAGGTTAACTGGGCCAGAGTTGCCGAAGGGGCCGGGCGCGGGCTGGAGTTTCTAGCTGCCTTTACCCGACCCGACTTTATCAGCCGCTGGGACGATATCTGGGCAGGCCTGCTGGAAAGCCTGACCATGACGGTGACATCCACCGTGATTGGTGTGGCGCTTGCCGTGCCTGTCGGGCTGGGGGCGGCACGCAATATTGCCCCAATGCCGGTCTACTGGGTATGCCGTGGGATTATCGCCGTCTCGCGCACTTTTCAGGAAGTGATTATTGCCATCCTGTTTGTGGTGATGTTTGGCTTTGGCCCCTTTGCAGGGATGATTACCCTGGCGTTTGCCACCATTGGTTTCATGGCCAAGCTGTTGGCAGAAGATATTGAAGACCTCGACGAGCGCCAGGTGGAAGCCGTACGGGCCACAGGCGCTGGCTGGTGGCAAACCCTGAACCACGCCGTACAGCCTCAGGTCATGCCGCGTCTGATCGGGCTTTCTATGTATCGTTTGGATATCAACTTCCGCGAATCGGCCGTCATCGGGATTGTCGGTGCGGGCGGCATTGGCGCGACCCTGAACACCTCGATCAACCGCTACGAATACGATACTTCCGCCGCGGTGCTGCTGATCATTATTGCCATCGTATTGCTGTCTGAATACAGCTCAAGCTTTGTGCGGCGCTGGACGCAGTAGCCTGCCTTCAGCCATTTAAGTCAAGGAACTCACCATGCCTGTTTCCACTTCTCCCCAGGGGCAGCCGCAGTGGCGCCTGCGAACCACCAAAGCACAATGGCTTGGCTACCTGGCCTGGCTGGCGGGCATCAGCCTGTTTCTATTGTGCTGGAAAGTCATCTCCGACAACACCATGTGGGTATTTGTCGAAGATGCCGGACGCCAGGGTACAGACCTGATCAGCCGTATGCTGCCGCCTGAATGGACTTATGCCCATCAACTCTGGCTGCCCATGTGGGATACCCTCAATATTGCCACTCTGGGGACGGCGCTGGGAATCATGATGGCCTTTCCCGTGGCGTTTCTCGCTGCCCGCAACACCACGCCGCATCCTCTGATTCGCAGCCTGGCACTGACAATTATTGTTTCGTCGCGCTCCATCAATTCCCTGATCTGGGCCATGCTGCTGGTGACGATTCTGGGGCCAGGGGTGCTGGCAGGGATTATTGCCATAGCGCTGCGCTCGATTGGTTTTGTAGGCAAACTGCTCTATGAGGCGATTGAGGAGATCCACCCGACGCCGGTGGAAGCCATTGCGGCTACCGGCGCCAGCCGCATGCAGGTGATGAGCTATGGCGTGCTGCCCCAGGTGTTGCCTGCCTTTGCCGGTATTAGCGTCTACCGCTGGGATATCAACATTCGTGAATCGACGGTGCTAGGCCTGGTGGGAGCGGGGGTATTGGTCTGCAGCTAAATGCCTCCATCAACAGCCTGGCCTGGGATCAGGTGAGCGTCATCTTTGTGATGATTTTTGCCACTGTGCTAGTTTCGGAATGGATCTCAGCCAAGGTTCGCCACGCCATCATCTAACGGCACTTCCTCGTCTAAATCTGATGCCTATCATGAGCTAGCGACATAGCTCATGATGTCATCCCCCTCAAATGCCAATAAAGTTGAGAGGCTGGGCTTTCAGAGCACCCTGACTGATGCCAAGGAGGCGACTGAAGATGGTCTTGAAATTCAGATTTCGTCTGTCTGAAGGCAGGATAAATAGTTTAATTACCGTTTAACATAAATTGCCGCACATGATGCCTCAGACATTTTTAAGGTAAGTTGTTCAAAAAAATCCCTGTTTTCCAGTGAATTCCACTAAAAATAACGGTTTCGGTTATAAATTTGCTGCAAAAAGTTAAAAAAATAATGTTTATGCCTGTGCTGGCTTTTTCGCATCTGTGGTGATTTTGCTGCGCTGTACAGGCAAGCTTCATTACTGTTAATTTAATACTTGTGTATTTTGTTTGGTGTGTTTATAAGTGCATTCAGGCTCAAGCGAATGATCAGGCATCTTCCAATGACGACATGAAAACATGGTGTTGTAAGTTATCTAGAATGGATGTTTTCATGTAAAACAATGAGCATTGTTAAAGCATGATGCGATCTGTCTAACTCACAAAATTAAACTTATTTTTTAAGTTGTTGTCTAGTAGTGCTTGCACTTAATTATGTTTTTAGCTAAAAATTTATGGGTACTTTCTATTAAAAAAATAACTATAGTGTCGGCTATCGGCTTTTATGTGTGACTTTAAAGGTTTTGTATTTTTCAATTATCGAGGGGCATGTTAATGCAGGCATTTTCAAACCCGGTAGGCTACGGAACGCTATGGTTCCACAACCTCTTGACCGCTGAAGGTACGCCAGTTGCGTATGATCCCCAGGCTCGGGCTTTTCTGCCGACACCTCCATTTTGTGCCAACCGGGATGTGATTGGCTGTAATTGGATTGCGCCTGAACAGGGCGCTTTCTGTCGCTCATGTGCGATGACCGCATTGGCCCCTGACCTGGAAATTCCCGATGTTATTCCCAATTGGGCCGAAACCGAAGCGGCCAAGCGCTGGGTGATTGATAACCTGGGCCGCTGGCACTGGTTCAGGCCAGAAGATCCGGGTACACGCCCTGTTTTTCACATGCTTGCCGATGGTTATACGCTTGCGCCGATGGGGCACGGTGAGGGTGTGGTCACCATTAGCGTATCTGAAGCTGACCCTGTGGTACGCGTGACGCGTAAGGAAGCACTGAATGAGCCTTACAGAACCATGATAGGGCACATGCGCCATGAGATTGCCCACATGCTGTGGTGGCGTCTCAGCCTGCGTGAGGATTTCCTGGTAGCTTTCCGTGAGATGTTTGGTGATGAGCGCGCTGACTATGGCGCTGCGCTTGAAAAGCATTATGAGCAAGGACCACCTCAAGACTGGGAGCTTTTCTACCTGACATCCTACGCGTCTGCACCCCCATGAAGACTGGGCGGAAACCGCCGCACACCTTTGCACTTGACCGATATCACCGACAGCTTTATTGCCACTGGGCTTTTAACGCCCGAAATGCCGAGCCACCGCTGGGACCCTTATGCAGAGCCTGATACCCAGGTGCTGGTTAATGTCGCTGCTAACCTGGTGATGCGGGTCAACCACGTCAACCGCTCCATGGGGCTGTCGGATATCTATCCCTTTGTGCTCTCCGAGGCGGCTCACCGCAAGCTGGCCTTTGTTCATGACTGGCTGCGTCGTGGTGCTCAAGGGCGTTAATTAAAGCCCTTTTATGAGCTGACGACGATTTTATAAGTATAAATTTCTGGAGAATAATCAATGTCGACTATGTCTGAATCCAAAATGTCTCAAGACAAAATGTCTCAAGAAGTTCTGTCCTGGCGCGATCCGGAAATGGATTCCGTCAAAGGTACCGAAACACCTAAAGATCCCAATAAAGGCTATATCGCCCTGCTGGGCTGGAGCATCAATGCGATCAAGGCGGCTCAGAAATTTGATCGCCGCTATGTTGTGGTTGCGCCAGAATGGGCGACCGATTTTTGTGCGGCTAACAAGATACCGTTTATTGCCTGGGACTTTGTGCGTATTAACGACCGCTCAATGGAGATTGCCGAAAGACTGAAGGCAGAGGGCGTGGATGTTGCCATTCCATTATTTGAAGAAACCGTGGAATGGTCCGGTGCGATTAACTCCGTGTTGCTGGATAACCCGCGCATGTTTGGGCAATCGATCCTGTTTCGCGATAAGGCATTGATGAAGCGCCGTGCCCAGCTGGGCGGCATCCGCGTCGGGATTTTCGAAGAAGCTCACGAAAAAGAAGATATCATTCGCTTTATGAAGCGCGTCAACCAGACGCTGCTGAAGCTTGATGGCGACGTGGATGATCCGATTCATGTCAAAGCCTTTGATAAGGCAGGCTGTCTTGGCCACCGTATGATCCGTACGGTAGAAGAAATTGATAATATCCCCGAAGAAGAATACCCCTTGCTGATGGAGAGCCACCTCGACGGTTGGGAGTTCGCCGTGGAGGCATGGATCCACGATGGCAAGATCCAGTTTCTGAATATTTCCGAATACGTCACGCTTGGCTATTCGGTATTTGTGCCTGCCACCGAAGAGCTTGAAAGCTGGCGCCACCTGATTACCAAGCAGATTGAGCTGTTGATCAAGACTTTTGATATTCAGTTCGGGCTGATTCACCCTGAATACTTTGTTACCGCCGATGGTGAAATGTACTTTGGTGAGGTGGCTTATCGTCCGCCGGGCTTCAAGGCGTTTGAACTGATTGAGCGTGCTTACGGGTTCAATGCTTATCAGGCGTCTATGCTGGTATTTGATCCGAAGAGCACAAAAGAGGAAGTGGCTGCCTTTTTCCCACGCGAAGTGGTGGATGCCAAAGGTTACGCAGGCTGCTTTGGCGTATATCCGAAACGCCGTGTGGTCAGCAAGCTGGAAATGCCTAAAGAGTGTATTGAGCATCCGTATTTCGAGTCGCACGAATTAACCGCGCCTGCCGAAGAAACAGTGCCCGATCGCTCAGCATTTGGCACCCATTGGGGGCTGGTATTTTTCTTTGGTGATGACCCCATCAAGATGCGCGATCTACTGAAGACTCAGGAAGACCTGGACTTTTACGTTTAACGCTTTTGCATCAGGACAGGTGGCGTTGAGTGAGCGCCACCATTACAACTATATAAAGGACAACATCATGATCGTTCGTAATATTGAAGAAGCGCGTCAAACAGAGCGTCTGGTAAAGGCCGAAGACGGTAACTGGGACAGTACACGTCTGGTACTGGCTGCTGATGGTGGAAATTTCTCCTTCCACATAACGCGCATTTATGCAGGAACCGAAACCCATATCCACTATAAGCACCACTTCGAATCTGTGTACTGCATTGAAGGAGCGAAGTGGAAACACTGGCGGATGGCAAGGTCTGGCCTATCAAGCCAGGTGATATCTATATTCTGGATAAACACGACGACCATCTGCTGCGCGCTTCCAAAACCATGCATCTAGCCTGCGTGTTTACGCCGCCGATCACGGGAACCGAAGTTCACCGCGAAGACGGTTCTTACGCACCCGCAGAAGACTGATTTGCAGTAACGTTAGACAACCCGCTGATATTTATCAGCGGGTTGTCTATTTCTGGGTCGTTAAGGGTTCAGTGTAGATCGGCAGGGAAAACCGGAAACAGCTGCCGTGGCCGTCGCCTTGAGAATCGACGTCTATATGGCCACTGTGATGTTCAACAATGCGTTTGCACACAGCCAGGCCAATGCCTGTGCCATCAAACCGGCTGCGTGGCTGTAGGCGTGAAAATACTCGAAACAGGCGGTTCTGCTGGTCAGGGGCAATGCCTATGCCGTTGTCCTTGATCGTGACATGCCAGCAATCGTATGACTGATGACCCGACATAATCACCCTGGGCGTTGTGTTTTCGTCCACGTATTTAAGGGCATTGTACAGGTTCTGCAGCAGGCGCACCAGTTCATCATCGCGGCTGACATACACCTCGGGCCAGTCACCGCGGACCTCAATGTGTCCCCCGTCTCTTTTAGTAGTGGGCCAAGGTAGGCGAGCACTTCATCGACCACGTCACGGCTATCCACCCAGGCCATGGGGGATGTTTTACGGCCTACCCGTGAATAGTTGAGAATGCCGAGAATCATCGCATCCATGCGTTCGGCACCTTCGCGGGCAAAGCCAATCATTTCTTTGGCATCACGGCTCAGGTCGTTGCCCAGCTCCTGAGTCAGCAGTTGCAGGTAGCTGTTGACCATGCGCAGCGGCTGGCGCAGGTCGTGGGAAACCGCATAGGCAAAGTGCTCAAGTTCTTCATTGGAGCGGGTCAGCTCCAGCTGGGTTTCCTTGAGCGTGTGAATATCCAGATGCACGCCAATCAGTCGAGTAGGGCTATCCTGAGCATCACGCTCTACGATTTGACCACGCCCCTGAACCCATCGGTAGCCCTGGATCGTCTGATAACGAAATTCGATAATAAACTCATCACCCGCCTCAAGCTGGCTATGTACTGCGTGGCTGCAGCGCTCAAGGTCATCCGGATGCAGGCGCGCCTGCCAGTCAGCAAAGGTCAATGGAGTATCAGACGGTGTCAGCCCCAGCATCCGGTAGCAATGTGCATCCCATATGATCTCGTCACGCTGCGGGTACCAGTCCCAGATGCCAAAGCCGGAGGCTTGCTGAGCCAGGGAGTAGCGTGCCTCGTTTTCTTCGAGTTCCTTCTGGGCCGTGACTCTCCGCGTCACATCAATCCCTACCCCTGAAAGTAAAGGAGATCACCGGCATCATTAAAAAAGCAGTATTGATCCACTCGACCCAACGCGGTTGGCCGTCGGCGCTTGTTGCCTGATTGCAAATACGGTGGCAAGGGGCGTCCGGCGTGAACTTCGGGTATAGCTCGATCCATTTATGATGCTCATCGCACGGGCAGGCATCCAGCCAGCGTTGGCCGACCATGGCCTCAGGTGGTGGTGCCAAAAAAGGTCGCCATCGGGCGGTTGGCAAACACCAGAGTGGTATCCGGCAGAAAACGGTTGAGCATAAAGGGGTGGTGCTCAGCGAGTGCCTGATAGTCCACCTGCTGGGTGTCTGGGATCATAGTGTCTTGCCCGGTGTGGTTCATTGGGGACGTTTGACCAGGGTCAGCCAGTAGTCTTCAACGTTCTGTATCGCCTGCAGAAACTGCACAAGGTCGACGGGTTTGGTCACAAAGCCGGCACAGCCAAGATTATAGGTATCGACAATATCGGATTCTGCTTCCGAGGTGGTGAGAACAATCGCCGGAATCCGCTTGAGGTCTTCGTCCTGTTTAAGGTGCTGCAGCAGGGTCTTGCCATCCATGCGTGGCATATTAAGATCCAGCAGGATGATATCCGGACGAGGCGCATCCTGGTAGGGGGCCTGTTGCCGCAGAAACGCCAGGGCCTCAACACCATCGCCGACATCGCACAGTTGGACCAGCAGCCGACTCTTCTTGAAGGCCATGCGGGTCAAATGGACGTCAGCAGGTTCGTCTTCCACCAACAGCACCACAAAGTCATTCACAGTGTCTTCCGGTTGTGGGGAGATGGATGGGTTACAGGGCGTATTCAAGGGTCACCTCGCGAGGGGTAAATCAAACAAGACGGCCGTGCCGCCATCGATGCCATCTTGTATGTCGAGTTGGCTGTCCAGATTGCGTAACGCTTTCACCACCAGCGCCAGGCCCATGCCGGTGCCCGGGTAGCGCTCATTATGAGGGACCAGGCGCGTAAACATCTCAAGTACCTGGGGGCGGTATTCCGGGCTGATCCCCATGCCGTTATCGTCTATCCTGAACCTGACGTTGTCGCCAATGGTGACCGCTGAGAGGCGCACCTGAAGCGGCTTGTCTGGGCGGCGATACTGCCAGGCATTGTGCAACAGCACATGGAAAATCATCCTGAGTTGGCGCGCATCGGCCTTGATGTCAGGCATTGGTGTCATGATATTTAGAGTGCCGCTGTGTTTCAGCGGCGCCAAGGTGGGCTCGGCGCAGACGTCTTCAATCAAGCCTGCAATATCAATGGTTTCGGGTTTAAGCGTCATTTCCAGGCTGAGATAACGCTGTATATCATTCACCAGCGCCCTGAGCTGACGGGCCTGATGATCAATAAAGCCAACGGCTGTCCGGGTGCTTTCCGCCTCCAGGGTGACGGTGTTCTGGTGTTGTTGAGATGGTGAGACTGTTGTTGAGACTGTTGATGAAGATTGTTGGGTGTTGCTCAGAGAGCTGCTGGAGATAGCTGCTGGGCAAAACTGACCAGCCGACGGCTGGGTTCCTGGAAGTGATGGGCCATTACCTGGCTCAACCTTTCCAGCTCCCGGTTACGAAACGATAGCTCTTTGATCAGACGTTTATTTTCTCGTTGCGCACGACGCAAGCGTAAGAGGAGAGCCACCAGGAGCGCAATGATACCTAACTGAACCGTAGTACCTATGACCGCTATCCAGAAAGTACGTTGGCGAGCGGCCTGCAGCTCTGCGGTTTGCAGGTCAATCTGCTCCTCCACGCGCTGAATATAGTGACGCTCGGCGGAAGCCTCAAAGTCGCTGGTGTCATAAAGGGATGAAATCAGTACCTCTCGCCCATCGATCTCGAAGGGGTCGGTATAGATGCCCATGACCTTGATGCTGCCATCCGCCAGGCGATGACGAAAATACAGATGGTTGCGTTCGGCTTCGGCAGCGCGGCGAATCTCACTATTAATCTGTGCAGAGTTCAACATGTTGATCTTATTGATATGCATGCCTTCCAGTTGCTCAAACCCGTAGAAGGTTTTAGCCGCCGGGTTGGCACGCTCGATAATGCCGGTCTCGACATCAATCATCCACATGGGGGTGGAGTGCTGGTTAAAAAACGCGTCGAAATCGGGCATGGCCCAACTGCTACCGGCCGCCAGCATGGTCAGTACCAAGGTGAGTGATTGACAAAACCGCCTATATACGCGCATTACCAATCATCCCGGTTTGATGTCGTTTTGGCAGCGTCAACATAAACCGGCTGCCCTGGTTTTCACCCTCGGATTCCACCCAGATCTCACCGCCGTGGCGTTCCACAATCTTGCGGCAGATCGCCAGGCCAACCCCGGTGCCTTCATACTGCTCGCGGGTATGCAGACGTTGAAAGACCTTGAACAGGCGGTCTTGCTGTTTCGGAGAAATGCCAATGCCGTTATCGCTGACGGTCACCTTCCAGGTGTGAGCATCGGCGTCGGAGCGCGACGTGCAGGCCAATGACAACGCCCTGCCCAGGCATACGGTATTTTAACGCATTACCAATCAGGTTCTGGAAAAGCCGGGTCATTTCATCGGGGCTGGCGTAAACCTGTGGCCAGTCATCGTCAATGTTGAAATGAGCACCGGCTTCCTGGATGGCAGGCGTCAGAAAATGCAGGGCTTCATCAATGGCCTCCTTGAGCGCCATCACCTGCATGGGCTGGCCCTTGCGGCCGACCCGGGAGTAATCCAGCAGGGAGAGCAGCATGCTGTCCATACGCTGAGCGCCATCACGCATATAATGCAGCATGGTACTGGTGTCTTCGTCCAGATCATCACCCAGCTGGCGTTCCAACAGCTGGGCATAGCTGGTGACCATACGCAGCGGCTGGCGCAGGTCGTGGGAGGCGGCATAGGCAAAATGCTCAAGCTCTTTATTGGAACGCTCCAGCGATGCACGATACTGTTCCAGTTCTTGCTGAGTGGCATATTCTTCCGTGATATCCCGAATATAACCGTGCCACAGGGTGCTACCGTCGTCGAGGCGTTCCGGGGTGGCAATACCTTCTACCCAGAGCTGATGGCCGCGCGGGTGATTGATGCGATAATGAACCCGCCAGGTCGTCAGCTGTTCAGCAGAACGCTGGATGGAATCGGCAATCCTTTGAATGTCATCTTTGTCGATGACCGCGAAAACCTGGCGCGCATCGTCGCGTACCGCTTCTGGTGTGAATCCATAAATTTCTTCAATGCCCTGGCTGGCATAAGGGAAGGCGCAGCGTCCATCCGGGTGTTGCCAGAACTGGTAAAGCATGCCGGGCAGTAGGGCGGCGTGCTGTCTCGTCTGCTCCATGGCCGCCTGGGCGCGGGCTTCGGCCTCTTTGCGGGGGTGATATCGCTGTGGGTGCCGGCCATCCACAGGGGCTTGCCGTCGTCGTCCCAGTCAACCACACGACCTCTGTCTTGCACCCAGATCCAGGTGCCATCGCGGTGACGCATGCGGACTTCCACATCATAGGCATCGCGTTTGCCGGCAAAGTGCTCGTCCAGCATGGCTTTGGAATAGGGCAGGTCATCCGGGTGGCATAACGCCATCCAGGTGTCGATAGAGGTCGGTGAAATCTCCTTCAGCTGATAGCCCACCATATCGGCCCAGCGCTCATTAAAGCGAGTTTCACCGGTCTGGACGTTCCATTCCCAGGTGCCAGCAGCGGTGCCCCACAGAATGTTTTTCAAGGCGTTGCGCTCGGCCTCAAGTTCAGCGTGATCCTTTTCCTGCTGAGTGATGTTATGCAGGGCGACCAGATAAGTGGGTGCGTGGTCGAGCCTATCAACCAAGGCATCCTGGTTGAATTTGATCAGCTTGGCTTCGGCGGTAACTTTCTGTCCTTTAAAGTCAATAAGCTGCCAGATAAATGATTGAGGCTGGTCGTTGGCGCGCTCCATCAGTTCCTCGGCAAGTTTTTGTGGATAGGCTGCCATCCGCCTGGCAAGTAGGGGAAAGATCAAAAATGCCTTTACCGATCAGATCCCGTTTGCTATCAGCCTGAAAAAGCTCAATTGCCGCCAGGTTGCTATCCGATACGAGGGTTGACCCGTCTTCGTTGACGTGCAATAGCAACTTGGCACTGGGCGAATGATAAAAGAGGGCGTTGAAGCGCTGGAAAAGGCGTGAAGTCCGCAAATAGAGTATCAACAGCAGCAGGGTTGCCAACACGATGCCAACTGTCAGCCCAATCATCAGCCAGAGACCCTTGCCGTAGCGCTGTTTTAATTGCTGCCAAAGGGTCAAGTCTTCGGGCGCAAAGGGAGCAACGCCCAGAGCGCGGGCGGCCAGTTCCACTGGCAGATAATCCTGGGGCGGGTCAAAGGCGACAGACTGCTCCTCTTTGCCAGTACGCCGTTTAGTTGAAGCAGGGCATTACTGACCCGGCGAATGTCTTCCATGGGTACATGAGGCATGGCCGCCAGGGCCCATTCCGGGTAAAGGCGGGTGGAGTGAACCAGCGGGAAATAAGGGTCTGCTGGGTGCGCTTCAATTACGGATAGCTGGCCCGGCTGCAGGCGCCCTTGGGCAAGCCAGTCTTCGACAATGCCACTGCGCACAAACCCTGCCTCAACGTCGCCACTAAGCAGGGCGCTGATCACCGCATCGTGGCCACCCAGTTCGCGGTAATCGGCAAAGGTTTTTGAGTCAAACCCTTTCTGCTCGAGCTCATAGACCTGAGTCAGAAAGCCGCCCAGAAAAGCGTTTGCCGGGCACCCCGATGTCCGCCCCTTGCAGATCTTCCAGCCCCTTAAACGTTGAGCCTTCAGGTACCAGGATGACACCTGCCAGGGAGCTGACATAACGTCCACCCTGAATATGCTTAAGGGTCGCCAACGCACCGCTGACCGCATAGTCCTGACGCACCGCCAGAAAATGGCGCGGGTTAGTCAGAATGAAATCAACGCGTCCTTCGGCAATAGCGATATCAAAGGCCTCAAGCGAGAGAATCTCCATGCGGACGTCCTGGCCGGGCAAGGCCCACTGCATGGCTTCGATCACAGGGGTAAAGCGCGCCTCTACGGTCGCGGGGTTACGGTAGGCAAAAACGCCCAAGGTGGTGGTTGGCATCGCCTGGGTAACGGCTGGCAATATGAGCAGAACAAGCAGAACGAACCAGATCAACAGGGGCGGTGGATGAGACGGTGGACGCATAAATATTCTCGGTTAACCCAGGCTTACTCAGAGGCTACAGCGTTTTCATTAACATTATCTGCCTGCTGACATACCCGGTTGCGACCTTTCTGCTTTGCGGTATAAAGCGCGGTATCCGCGCGGGCCAGAGCCCCGTCCGGGCGATTATCAGCGGCGCGTAATTTATCCACCCCGATACTGGTGGTAATGCCAAGGGCTTGGCCGTCGGTGTCCACCTGCATGGCCTCAATGCTGGCGCGGACTTTTTCAGCCACCTGCATGGCTCCTTCTGCTGGCGTATCCGGCAGCAGGATGGCAAATTCTTCACCTCCCAAACGACCAAAGATATCATTTTCGCGCAGTTCATCGGCAATCGTGGTGGCAAAGGCTTTGAGAAGTTCGTCGCCAATCGCATGGCCATAGGTATCGTTGACTTTCTTGAAATGGTCAATATCCAGCATCAATATGCTGGCCGAGTAGTTTTTATGGCGTTTGACTCGGCCATATTCACTGTTCATGGCATTCATGAAGCTGCGCCGGTTGAGCAAGCCAGTCAAGGAGTCATGCATGGCCAGGTCGCGCAGCTGTTCTTCCATGGCCTTGCGTTCGGAAATATCCTGTTGAATGCCCACCATACGCTCCGGCTTGCCGTGGCTATCCCAGCTGACCACATGGCCGGAGGCAAACTGCCAGACCCAATGGCCCTTTTTATGCTGTAAACGGAATTCGCACTGGTAACGTTTAGCCTGGTTCTCAAAGTGTTCGTTGAGGGCTTGATGAAACGCGCTCTGGTCGTCCGGGTGAATCCGTTCCATCCATTGCGAAGCCGAGGCGGGCAGTTCAGGGTCATCCGAATAAAACCCGATATTTTCCAGCAGACGTTCACTGTTGTAATAGCTATCGTCTTTGAGGCTCCATTCCCAGACCCCCAGGTTGCCGCCTTCTATCGCGGCCATCATTAATTCTTCTGACTGCTGCAGGCGGTATTCCAACTGGTGGCGCTCCATGGCATAGCGTATGGCGCGCAGCAGGTTTTCAGCTTTCAGCTGGTTCTTGATCAGATAGTCCTGGGCGCCGGCTTCCAGGGCTTTCAGGGAAAAATCCATGTCATCATGGCCGGTCAGTACCACGATCGGTGTGCCGCGCGCCATGGACTTGCAGCGGGAGACGGTTTCAAGCCCGGTGGAATCTGGCAGGTTAAGGTCAAGCAGGATGACATCTGCGGCGGCATCAAGCGTCTCAAGATGCCGGTTCAATGCCTCCAGGCTTTTGAGCCAGGTAATCTGGTGCTCGCCACCGCTGAATTTGAGGCTATAGCGGATCAGGCCAGCATCGCCGTCTTCATCCTCAATCAAAATAATGTCAAGTGCTTGCATAATAATGTCCTGAAACTCAAGGGGCTGCCCGTTGGACCAGTTCGAACCAATAGATCGCCAGGCGCTGCATATGGTGAGTGAATTCATCCATGCTGGTCGATTTCACCACATAACCAGCGGCACCCTGGGCATAGGATTGGCGAATGTCGCTCTGCGCACTGGAGGTGGTGAGCACAACAACAGGAATCAGACATAGTCGCGGATCAGCCTTGATATGTTCCAGAAACGTAAAGCCATCCATGCGGGGCATGTTAAGGTCAAGCAGAATCAGATCAGGTAGAGGCTGGCTATCATCCAGACGCGCTTCCAGCAGCGCCAGGGCGCTTTCACCGGTTTCGCTGTGCTCAAGGGATATGCCTTGATGCAGGTGCTGGGTGATATCCCTGAAAACCCGCTGGGTGATATAGGCATCGGCCTGATCATCCTCAACCAGGAGAATTCGGTGCTCCCCTTGTCTACGCGCCTCGTGCATGGCTTAAACCTTTTACAAATAAAAGCCTGAAGGTAGTGCCTTCCGGGCTGCTGTCATTAATACTGAGTTCGCCATCCAGTTGGCGCATGATCAGGCGGGCCATGGCAAGCCCCAGGCCAATGCCAGGCTGCTCACTATCGGTCACCAAGCGGGTGAACAGGGAAAATGCCTGATCGTGATGCTTCGGGGCGATGCCTACTCCGTTATCCTGGATGAACACCTGCCAGTGGTCGGGGCGTTCTTCTGCCCATAGCTTAACACAAAGATACTTTTCGGCATGATGATAGCGGCAGGCATTATCCAAAAGTATCTCGAAAAGTTGGTACAGCCGCCGCTGATCCCCGATCACAATCGGTAAAGGGCTGAAGGACACCTTCGCACCCAGCTTTTGGAGGCGGTCTGCCAGCGCTGGTGCGCTCAGCAGTTGGTTGACCAGATCATTGAGGTCGACGGCGGCAAGCTCAGGTGGCATTTGGGTCATCTCCAAATAGTGTCTGGCCCCCTCGACAAGCGTGCTTAACCTGGCTGCCTGAGCGTTGATAAACGCAACGGCCTGGCGATCCTGCGGGTCGTCCAGGCGGGCATGTTCAAGCTGGCTGGAGAACACCATCAGACGCCGAGAAGGTTCCTGAAAGTGATGGGTCATGACCTGAGTTAAGCGCTCCATTTCCTGGGCATAATCTGTCAGGCGTTGCTCACGGTGCTGCAGTTGCTGGCCATCTGGTTCAGGGTCTGGGCCAGGTGATCCAGCTCCCGCACAGAAAAGGTGCTACGGATAGGCTGATGCTGGCCGGCTCCAATAGTGGCAATGCCACGCATCAGTTGATTCAGGGGTGTCAGGATAAGCTGCCGGATACGCCACAGCGACAAAGGCACCATCAGCAAAGCCGTCACCAGCATGGCAATGATCAACCCTTCTCGGGTGATACGCTGTTCCTCATGATACTGGCTGGCTGGATAGTGGAGCAGCGCACCGGGAATAGCGGACTGGCTGGCGAACCCTTGGTATTGCCAGAAACCACTGTCGTTATGCAGTAAAGACGTCGTCTCAAGCATTTGTTGAGGTTGGTCACTATATTGATTCAGAGCATCGGCCTTATTGATCAGGTGAGCCTGAACGCCGCTGGGCAACACCTGCTGGAAAACCGTTTCGCTTAACGCATAGGCCAGAACCAGGGTGCCCAATGCTTGATTCTGCTGGGTTAACGGATGGACATGAATATAGTAAGGAGCACCGTGAATCAAATGGTAGTCGCCGTCTTGATGTTGGACGGCCTGCCAGCCGTCGTTAATTTCGGCCAATAACAGCAGATCGTCACTGTCTGTGTGGCGAGTATGCTGCTGCAGTTTGGCCGTGGCCTGCTCAAAGCTGACAATGCCCTGCTCAAGCCCCTGGCTCCCCTGGCGGGCATAGCTGACCAGCTGGTTATCATGGCTGAATACATAGGCGCTGTTGGCCCGCCCGTTCTGAATTAAGGCTTGCAGATCGTCGGCGATACGCTGTTTTTCGGGGTTGAAGATAATCGCTTGATAGTTTTCCGGGTCTTCAAAGTCGCGGATCAGGCTGAGGGCCGCGAGAACTCTGGCTTGGCTCTCCAGCCACTGGGCTTCTTCGTGTATTTCATGACTGATGTCATTTAGAGTGGTGTTGATCTGCTGAATGCTGGTCGCCAGGGTGCTTTCTGCGGCATCGCGATGATAGGCCAGCAGGTTACGGTCAATCAGGTAGCCGCTGATGGCAAGTGCCATAATGACAATGACCGTCACATAGGCCGGTAGCTTGAAGGCAAGCGAACGAAAAGGCATCAGGCAATAAGCTCCACATCAGCGGGTGTTACCGGCATTCTACCTGCCTGGCAGTGGTTTCTCCTCCTGAAAGGCAGGCGCCTTGGCGGTAGGTGCCTGGATATTGCATTGATGTCTTGTATTCAGGAACTCAAACCCGGCATGATGCAGTACAACAACAATCAGGGAGCATCCTGTTGAAACGTCGCGATGTGCTTAAAGCAGGGGGAGCCGGTTTGCTGTTGGGAACAGCAGGCTTTCCTGCCATTGTGAAAGCACTCAATCGCCCGCCGACCCTGCGCGTTGTGGGCACCCATGTCACGCTTCAGGAACCCATAAGGCGCCGCGCGGAGCAGGATCTGGGGATCAACATCGAGTTTCATCCCGGTGGCAGTGCCGAAGTGCTGCTGAAGGCAGCGACAGACCCAGGTGCCTTTGATCTCTATGAGCAATGGACAAACAGCATTCGCGTACTTTGGCAGGCCAATACCATCCGACCGATAGACACTCGGCGCCTGACCTACTGGAAAGACATCAATAATCTGCCCAAAACCGGCAAGATTTCACCGGCGGCGCGGGTGGGCCAGGGCGATGCACCTCACCGGCTGCTGTATGCCCAGCCGGATGGCACCCTGGGGCACACGCCCACGGACAGAATCAGCTTTCTGCCCTATGCCCATAATGTAGATTCCTTCGGTTACCGCACCGATGTTATTGAAGAGGGCATTCCCTATGAAACCGAAAGCTGGGGGTGGTTACTGGACAAGCAACAGCGTGGCCGGGTGGCGATTATCAATGAACCGAGCATTGGTTTGTTCGATCTGGCGCTAGCCGCCCAGAGCAAAGGCCTGATGCAGTTTGGCGATATCGGTAACATGAGCCGACAGGAAGTCGATCAGCTGTTTGAGATCCTGATTGATTACAAGCGCCAAGGACAGTTTCGCGGTTTCTGGTCATCGGTGCCCCACTCTGTTGATCTTATGGCAAGAAACGAAGTGGATATTTCCAGTATGTTTTCGCCAGCGGCCTTCCGCTTGCGCGGTATGGGGATTCCTTGTGCCTACGCAGCGCCTAAAGAAGGTTACCGAGCCTGGTATGGGGTTATGTGCCTGTCATCTGCTGTCAATTCAGAACGCAAGGAGCTTGCTTACGCCTTTATGAACTGGTGGCTTTCCGGGTGGCCGGGTGCCTTCATTGCCCGGCAGGGCTACTATATTGCTAATCCTCAGCAGGCCAGGCAGTACCTCAATGCGGATGAGTGGAACTTCTGGTATGAAGGCAAACCTGCTGAAAATTCGATACCGGGAACCGATGGGTTAGAAGTCGCAGTGCCCGGCGAAGTGCGCCGGGGAGGAAGTTATCAGACCCGGTTCGAAAGGGTATCGGTCTGGAATACGGTCATGGATACCTATGAATACTCCTTAACCAAATAGAGAGACCTATTGCTGGCATAAAGCGGTTTTCCCATTGGCGTCTGAAAAACAGACTTTTTGCCGGCTTTATGGTGATAGGGCTGGTAGGTGGAGGCTTGGCGCTTTTCATGGGACTGGCCATCAGCAATATCTATGCAGACTTTCGCCGCTTTAATCTGGTGAGCGAACGGGTTGAACTGGGGTATGACCTGTCTACCCAAATGGTGATTCTGCAACGTTTGTCCGAGAAGTTTATACAGGAAGGTGACCGTTTTTCCGCCGATCAGATCGATCTGGCCCTGGAAAAGGCTAACACTGTGCTTGCTATGCTGGAAGACGATGCCAGCGCGCCGATCAGCCAGCGTGCAGGCATCATGGCCGTTCATCTGAATAACTTTCAGGAGGCGTTTGCCGAGGTCAAACGGCAGCGCGAGCGCCAGAACCAGCTGACCAATGAGGCAATTCATGCCCAGGCCGAGCTGCATGGCAATCTGATCGATAACTTTGCTGACAGGGCGCTGGGCGCAGAATCCGCTGCCCTGGTCGAGCGGCTACGCACCTCGCTATTGCAGATAGAAGGCTTTGCCCGCGACTATTTTGATTCACTTGACAATGCCCTGATTCGCCAAATCAGAGGCAATGTACGCCAGTCCCAGGCGTTGATTCGACAGCTTCAGGCGTTGCATCAGGAGGACGCTTTTGCGGGGCTTTTGCCCAGAATGGATGCGTCGATACTCGCTTATCAGGAGGCGATTCTTGAAGCGGTGCAGCGCACGCGGGGTTATCTTTTCCTGGTCAATGTGGTTATGGCGGCGGAAACCTATGAAATTCTCTATCAATCGGAGCGACTGGCCGAAGAGCTGCGCCAGGAAATGCTCGCGATTGAGGAAAGCGTTGACTATAAAAAGCAGCAGGTGTTTGTGCTGGCGCTCATTGGCAGCGTTACAATGCTGCTGCTTATCGTGGGACTCTCTTATGCGTTAGGTCGCAGTATTGCCACGCCGATTGAAAACTTGGCTGGCGTTTTCCGGCGTCTTGCCCGAGGAGAAACGGCGCCCATCAAGCCTGGCCATGAAGCAGGCTACGAGCTTCAGGAGTTATCCAGAGCCTCCGAGGTTTTTCGCGAGAAAATGCCGAAACCCAGCAACTACTGGAAAGGTACCGCGAAATTAGTGAGGAGCTGGAAGAAAAGGTCAAGGAACGCACTCAGGCACTTGAAGAAGCCAACCAGCAGCTGCAGGAGCTTTCCCGCACTGATGGCCTGACGGGCCTTGCCAATCGGCGCTACTTTGAGGAAATTCTGGCACGAGAATGGTTAACCGCACAACGCAATGACCTCAGCCTGACCGTTATCATGCTGGATGTTGATTACTTCAAGGCGTTTAATGATCGCTATGGGCACCAGGTCGGTGATCAAGGCCTGCGAGAAGTGGCGCTGGTGTTAAAACAGCATGCTCGGCGAGGTAACGATATAGCCGCGCGGTATGGCGGAGAAGAGTTCATCATCATTCTTCAGGATAGCGACCAGGCGTCAGGCGCAGCGATTGCTGAACGTATCCGCTATAGCCTGGAGGCGCTTGATATCGCTCATGAAGGCTCCCCAATCAAAAAAGTAACGGCCAGTTTCGGCGTCGCGGCGGGCAAGCCAAGCGAAGGTTTCAACAGTGCTTTTGAGCTGGTCAAAAAGCAGATGACGCCCTCTACCAAGCCAAGCAGACGGGTAGAAACCGTGTAGTAGCTTTGGCCTAGATTGCTTCAAGCGGGAATAGTCCTGTCTTTGCCCAAGAACTTTGCCCTGTATAAGGCGCTGTCGGCGCGCTTGAGTGTCTCTTCATGGCTCTCATCGCTTGATGCCATGGCGGTAACGCCCATGCTGGCCGTCACTGCCACGTCATCCAGCTGAAAACGTTTCAGTTTCTGCCTCAGACAGCGCTGAAGTCGCCTTGCAAACTGGAGGGCATAATCATGCTCCGTATTGGCAAGCACAAAAACAAACTCATCGCCGCCAAAACGGCAGACCGTATCTGTCTTGCGTGATTCTGACGCGCATATGTCAGCGACACTCAATAACATCCGTCGCCCAGATGATGCCCTTGGGTATCATTGACGTGTTTAAGGTTATCCAGATCCATTATAAGAATCGAAGTGGGCACTGAGTGACGTTTGAAAATCTCAAACTGGAAGGTCAGTTCACGCTCCATTTTGCGACGATTATAAAGTCCGGTGAGCTGATCGGTTTCGCCCAGTTCCTTTAACTTTAGCTCATAGCGGCGCCGCTCTGAGATATTGCTGGCAACCCATAAAACAACCGGTTCACCATCCACGCGAAAATCCAGCGCCTGGATACGCGCCTCAAACCATATCGGCTGCGCTGGCCCCTTATCAGGCAAGCCTTTTACGTCATAACCATCAAGTTCGTATTCGGTGATCAGTAGCTGTCTCGATGCCAGCGCCTGCTCAATCTGTGCCAGAAACCAGTCGGCCTTTTCAGGTTTGATGATATCGGCAATCGTTAGCCCCACCAGGCCACTGCCATCATGATAGTAACGGGCATCTCTACCGCCAAAGACAGCCACGTATTTTCCCTGACGTGTCAGCACAAAAGCGGGGTCAGGCAGCGCCTCAAGTACGGCAAATGCCTGCTCGATGCCCATCAGGAAGCCTTCATCCGAACTGCTATAGTCAGTATCCACACTAACCACCTAGATCATTAACCGTAATGAATAGCCAGTGTGCTTCAGGTTTTGAAACAGGACTTCCACTCAGCGCTACATTGGCAAGGTTTATTGATTGCCTGAATTCAGGAACAGCCATCAGCGGCTGCGCGTGCTTCACCGGGCGCGCAGCCAAAGCGGTTTCTGAACGCACGGTAAAACCAGGAGAGGTGATTGAAGCCAGATTGAAAAGCAATCTCGCTGATTGAGCGGCGTCTGGCGTTAGGGTTGGTCAGCATGGCAAAGGCAAGCTGTAGCCGCTGTTCAAGTAGGTAATCCGTAAAGGACGTGCCCTGGCTGCTAAACAGGGCGCGAATATAGCTGGGAGAGACACCATGCCGGGATGCCAGTTGATCCAATGACAGCGATGACCGTGCATGTAGCTTGATATCTGATTTGATGGCTCTCAGGCGTGCGTCTCTTAAACTGCCACGCCGGGCATGCATGGCAGCATCACGCTTGGCCATCAGTGCCAGGCAGGCCAGGTCCAGCATTTGACGGCTATAAGATAGCGTTGACGACACTTCCAGCGCATCCGAGCAAGCGGTCAGCGAGAGCGCAAGGCGGGTCAGGTGATGTAAGGGTTCGCTAGGTGGCAGCAGGTTTTTAGGCAGGTGATCCATCTGCTTGATCAGTGGGCCGAGCTGCGCTCGCGGAAAGGCAATGCTGAGAAAGTTGGTTCTTTCGCCGAAGAAATCAACGCTGCCAGACTGATGATTGAAAACAAGCCGTGCACCGCCTGGTTTCAGCGCCAACGAATCGTGGGACTTCAGATGAGATAGCCAGCCGCCTTCACCGCCAGGGTGAATCAGAAAGGTAATATCATCATTGCCATCAACCACCTGGGGTGACTCGCGTGCTGCCCGCAAGGAGGAGGACGTCACATTAGCAATTGATACCCCAGGTAAAAGCCTGATGCGTGTCTCAACATGCGGTACTTGGTTGCGACGCGTCAATAACGATACCTGTGAGATTGCACTGTAAACCTCCTGTGCAGCCTCCAGACGCTCACTTACAGCGAAGTCACTGGTAGAAAACGCAATAAAAGTCATTGCATGATTGTAGCAGATCAATGTCCAAAGGTTGTAAAGCCGCTACCCGCAGAAAAGAGCGAATAATTTGCGCCGAAGTAGTGAAGGAAATTGTAGCTACGAAGCCACATCAGGAACTGACAGATAACTGTATCTGCCGGGCTTTTTCTTTCAGAAGCGGTAAATAGCTGTCCAGCAGGGTATCCATATCGACTCGGGCGGCATCGGTACTGATGTTCAGAGCACCCAGCAACTTGCCCTCAGTATCGAAGGCGGGAATGGCAATTGAGCGCAGCCCGGAATCGAATTCCTGATCGACAATGGCATAGCCCTGTTGCCGTGCGGTTAAAATGGCCGCTTTCAGGTCGCCACGGCGGTTAAGGGTCTTGTCGGTATACGGCGTCAGTTTCACACCTTCCAGATAATCATCGAGTTCACCATCAGATAACTGGGCTAGCAGTATGCGCCCCATGGAAGTATAGGCCGCCGGCAGCTGAGTCCCTGTTGATAAGGTAATGGCCACCAGCCGGTGGGGAGCTGAAGAGCGGGCAATATAAATTACTTCGTCGCCGTCCAGTACGCCCAGCGACGAGGATTTGAATTCTGGACTGTAACGGCGGCGCTTGCAAGGCGCTTCCAACACGCTTAATTCGGTCATGGGAGTGTCCACTAAGAAATAGGTGGACATCTACCGTCAAGGAAATCGTTGTTCAGCGGAAGGTGTGTTCATCGGTCGCATACCAAAAAGCTGACCAAGCTATGCCTAAACAAGTCTATTTCAGACGGCAGAAACAAAAAAAAGCACCCGTAGGTGCTTGATTTGCTTAATAAGGTGGTGGAGGCGGCGTCCCGTTAAAAATTGTATTAAGGTATTGTTTTATAAAAATATAATTGAGTTGTATTTTTAGTATATGCCCCCATATATGCCCCCTTTTTTGCTGGCTTTTTGACCATGCGGCCTACAGCGTAATTTTTTTGTTTCGGTGCTGTTTTCACCCAATTAATTTTTTGCCCATGCACTATATTCTAGAAATAACTAATATTTTTTGAACTTAACAAGCTTGCATATCAACAACGTTAACGCCACGTTCCGCTTGTGTGCTCTATAACGGAATCCAATCGCCTGTGTGCGTCAATCATTTTAATTAGAAATAAATGATGTATCGAGGTCGCGTTTGCAGAAGTGCAAGCAGATAGGTATGAGTTCAAAGCAGGTTTTGTGCTTTGAACTCAGGTGCACTTTCTTGCTCATAACTAGGATCAGTAGGCCCTTTGTTGATGGTCGAGAGAGCGGTATTCGCATCTAAAATGACTGCTTTGATGCCGGTCACTCCCATTGCTCCTAATCGTGCGGTATGCATCTCGCAATAGGCCTCGGCATTGATACGGGTGTCGAATAGATAGATTCCTCCTGCCAGCTGCTGATCAGCATCCTCTGTCCAGATTTTCCAAATTAAGCCGGGCTCATGATTGATACTTTCTGCCAGGGTTGTCATGGCATTGGTCATCTCTTCACCGAAAGGGCCATTAAAAGGGAAATGAACCTGCAATATGACGGACATGTTGCCTCCTGTGAGAATCATTGATGGTGAGGTATAAGCCTTTTCATCGTGAGGTGAATTATACTTCTAACTGTATATGCACGGGTTACTCTCCGAGTTCAAGCGCAGCTTGCGCTTTAATCCCAGGTAGATGATAAAAATATAGGCACGCCTATCAATGAGACGTGCCAAGTTGTAGTCTTATGCGGCGCTATTTCGCTCCTCGATCCGTTTTTCGATCCATTCGTTGATCTCGCTCTCAACCCACGCGACCGCACGTCCTCCAATCCTTACCGGCTGCGGGAATTGTTGTTGATCCATCAACCTATACAGCGTCGACGTGCTCATGCCGCAACGTTCTAAAACAGTGTTCCGGCGCAGCAGCTGTTGGTACTGGGTTTCATTCGTGTCTGTCATCTGTCCTTCCTATTGTCTGGTATGAAAATTACCTAACAGGAGGAATAAGGTGAGCTGTTTAACTGTTTGCCCTTTTGAAATGTAAAATTATGCGATTTTATGTGTTTTTAAGTTTGGTGCGTCATGTTAGTGCTTGTACTCAACTATCACTTGCTTATTTTGGATAAATAAACGGTCTTTCGAGTGAACTTCTCGATGCAGTTGTCTGTCTCTTTATTAGCCGTGACGAGTAAACACCTTCACCTTGCCCCTGCTATCCAACGCGGTGCTTGCAGGGCCAACATACGTGTGTGCAGAAGGGTCTCCATGACCGGTAATGGCATCCACCATGGTGATCTGTTGGTGGTAGATCGCAGCTTAGAGGCCTTGCTCGGGGGGCGTAATTGCCGTGGACGGAGATCTGACCGTCAAACGGCTTAAGCTGTTAGGCTAGCGCGCCTATCTGAAAGCCAACAATCCGGCTTATCGGCTCATCCCACTCCTAAGCGGCAGGTCGCAGGTTCGAATCCTGCCAGGGACGCCAGTAAAATCAATGTGTTAGTTTCTCTTCTTATTTTCAAAATATTAGATTTTCCCTCGGGTTCCCCTAGTTTTGCAAGCACTGGAATGGCCTACTGGCGTCTAGTCAGGGGCTTTTTCTCGGCGCATCAGTCGCCTGTGATGGTGGATTTCCCAACACCACATGAAGTTATTTGACTCTCAAGAATGTTACGATCAGCAGATTCTTTATTGATGATTGATCGGATAGTATTCGTGCTCAAGGTGACTGCCTTGATACCACTCATCGCCGCTTTGAGTTGGATAAAATCGATGCCGATCAGGCCTGTTGGCACCTGCGGCCATACAGCTTCTAACTGTTTTTCCTGTTAAGCAAGCGGATCTTCCTGATCAGGGTTCAGTTAGATCGCCTGGCGTGGTGTCCAGTTACGGGTGGCACGATGCCACTGCCCTGGGAGTACCCAAGTCAATGACTGTTGACTTTTGGGTGCGCGTGTCGAGTAGATAGATGCCGGCTGCCTAATCAATACGCAGCAGGTGTCCTCCGAGCTCAAATCGCAGTTTTCACTTTGAACCCAGGTAGCTAATAAAGACTGAGGCACACCCATCAATGAAAAGGTGTGCCTGGTTTTATGGTTTTACGCGGCGTTATCTCGCTCCTCGATCCGGGCTGCAATCCATTCATTTATCTCGCTCTCTACCCATGCAACCGCGCGTCCTCCAATTCGAACAGGTGGCGGAAACCGCTTTTGATCCATGAGCCGATAAAGCGTTGATGTGCTCATGCCGCAGCGCTCTAAAACCGTATTTCTAGAAGTTGTGCACGTTGATTTTCATTCGTTTCCATCACCATCATCCTCTTGCCTGATATAAAAAAATTGGCTAACAGGAGGAATAAGGTGGGTGTTAAAGTCATTTGCCCTTTAAGAATGTAAAATAATAAATCTTTATGTATTATAATGCTAATATTGCTGATGTGCTTTTAAACGAGACAAAGCTATTAGCGAACCGCAGCCTGGGGGTCTTGCCTGGGCGTGTGATAGTGATTGCCGTGGATGGTGATCTGACCGTCAAGCGGCTGGAGCTGGTTGGGCTGCGCGCCTACCTGAGGGCCAGCAACCCGGCGTATCGGCCCATCCCGCTTGAAGAGTGTGAGTCCCACGTCTGGGGCGTGGCGACATATGTGCTACAAGTGCTATATCGCTATGGTGGCATTGGTGGATTGCAACAACTTCTATGTCTCCTGTGAGCGGGTTTTCAACCCGGCGCTGGAGGGGCGCCCGGTGGGGGGCTGTCCAATAATGAAGGTTGTATTGTCGCCCGCTCCAATGAGCTGAAGGCGCTGGGCGTTGCGATGGGTACTACCTGGCACCTGCTGTCGCCGGGCTTGCGCCGTCAGGTGATCCTGCTGTCGAGCAACTACGCGCTATATGGGGATATGTCGCATCGGGTGACGGAAGTGCTGTCCAGATTTTCGCCACATATCGAGGTGATCTGTTGGTGGTAGATCGCAGCTTAGAGGCCTTGCTCGGGGGCGTAATTACCGTGGACGGAGATCTGACCGTCAAATGCTTAAGATGTTAGGCTAGCGCGCCGATTACCGAGCGTGTGTTTCCGGACGACCCGGAGCTTGCTCGTTAATAGTTAGAGGTATTACGGACGTTGGGTGTTGGCATTTCAATCGATGATTTCGGCACCGGCTACTCATCCCTGACCTACCTGAAATATCTCCCGGTTTCTGAGTTGAAAGTTGATCAGTCGTTTGTCGGCGGTCTGCCTGATGATGAAGCAGATGCAGCGTTGGTGACCAACACCTTGTCAGCTGCTCACCATTTACATCCTCGCACAGTGGTCGAAGGAGTCGAGACGGCTGAACAAGCCAAATATTTTGCTCCATTTTCTGATGTTCTCTTGCAAGGCTACTTCTATGATCGGCCCTCCTGTGTCGAGCACTGGATGGAAAAATGGGTAAAAAGTAGATAGCCGATGTTCATTGTGTTTTCACTAACCGCCAGGTCATCTTTTCTGTAGGCTAACTCTCACAATCCGTGCGCTATTCAGTTATTGTATAGGGAATGTACAGATCGGATGGATCAGCATGGAATTAGTAGTTTTTGATTTGGACGGTACGCTGCTCAACCATAATCAGCAGATCTCCAAGTACACTCTGGAGACGCTGCACAAACTTGGTGAACGCCACATCGCTTATACTGTGGCGACCGGTCGAACACTGCATGCTGCCAAACCCTGTCTGTCCGGCCATTCTTTCCGACTGCCGCATGTGTACAAGAATGGTGTGATCATCTGGGACCCAGGCACCAGTGTCTACCGGCACCCCAATTTTCTCACGGCCTCAGAGATCCAAGCCGTCCTTGAGGCCTTCGCCAAGGTACACCTGACCCCCTTTGTATTCACGCTTGAACCCGACAACCAGCATGCGGTGTATCACTCGGCCATTCTGGATGAGCATGGCGCCACACTGGTGAAATCATTGGCCGAAACTCGGCAACTGCCTGTTTACCCACTGGATAAGCTGAACCCAAGGTCAAGTATTACCAATATCAGTGCGCTCGGTCCGGAGAAGGCTATACGACGGATTTCCGAAGCGCTGGACGAAGAAGATCATCTGGTGGCCTACCTGGGTGACGTCAAGAATGCGCCGGGCCGTTTCTGGCTTGATATCCACCACAGTGCCGCCAGCAAGGGCAGTGCGTTGTCTATCTTGAAAGAAGAACTGGGGTTCGAGCGGATCATCTGCTTTGGTGACGGCGACAATGACATCAGCATGTTCTCTCTGGCAGATGAAAGTTACGCCCCGTCCAACGCCACGGATGAAATAAAGCGGCTGGCCACCGCCACCATAGGGCACCATAACGATGATGGCATCGCCCGTTTTCTGTGTGAACGGTTCAACCTTTAACGTCCGACGCTCACAGTAACTGTCGCGCATGCCACTCCTTGCCGCTAAATTCCTCGATGGGAACCTGATTAAGTAAGTCAGAAAGGGCATCTCCCACCCTCTCTGGCATTAAACAGTTACCTTGCACCAGGCGCTGATGGAGATATTCGGCGTGAGGCAGGGCGAGTGAACTGGCGGCACGGATGTGCTGGCGTAGCCCGGGAGTATCGACCATCCCAGGCTGAAAGAGGGCAACAGTGGCGGAATAAGGTGCCAGATCTAGAATAAGCTGTTCGAACAAACGACGTAAAGCCATCTTGCTGATGCCATAGGTACCAGTACCCGGTTGCGCTTGGCGGTCAATGCCTGCACCGACAAGCACCATCCGGCAGAAGTGGGCATGAGATCGGGCGTTGCCGTCAAGATAGGGTAGCAATGCCTGAATCAATCTTAGCGGGGCCATCACATTCAGCGCCAGCGCTGCCTCAAGTTCATCCGGCTTCCAATGTTGCAAATCATCGGTGGGTGTCCCTATTCCCGCGCAATGGATAAAGCCCTCCAGCCTGAATGAGTGGCTGTGTAATGTGTGTTGCAGGCCGTTGATCACTGCTTCGCATTTCTGGCGATGGGCCAAGTCCCCGGCAATGGCGATAAAGGTGCCTTGCGGGTGTTGCTGGCGCAACCGGGTCATCATGGCCTCCAGTGGGGCCTTGCGGCGCGCCAGCAGTATCAGGGCCTTGCCCTGCTCAGCGAGTTTCTCAGCAGTGGCACTGCCAATACTGCTGCTGGCGCCGGTAATGATGACAGTCTCAAAACCGGGGTGTGCAACCTCTGTCATGTCCTATCTCCTGCGGGTATGGCATCCGGGTCGGTTGAGTCAAACCTGCAAAGATGTCAATGTCTTAGTGTCAGTATATATACAAAATGCGTAGGCCCTTGTTTTTGGTAGTGTCAAATCTGTGCCATCCTTGTGCCCGGTTAAGCGCGAAAGGCATTCTTTAAATATCTGATATACAAGGTGTCTATATCAATGGTCTCTTCCTCTTCTGATTCTGTTTCGAAGCCTGGTCTCAGCGTTGCCATCATCGGCAATGGCATCGCCGGCGCTGCCGCGGCAAGACAGCTTTCACTGACGATGCCAGAGCAACTTGACCGCATCACGCTCTACGAGATCGGCCGTGGTCCCGGTGGCCGGGCTTCAACCCGAAAGACACGAGCGATCCCGGCGTTGGGCATCAACCACGGAGCGCCCTATGCGGATATCACGACCCCAGAGGGGCTTGAGCTGTTGTCATCACTGGGTGATGCCATCACGCCCTATACGGGTGTTCGCTGTGTACTCGATGGCAGCACCGGTGCGTGTCAGCGCCGCGAGCAGCTGGCCGGTGAAGCGCTGATTACCGGTATCAATGGCGAGATGGCCGCCATCGCCGGGGCTCTGATGCTGGATGATCACAACGCACGCCTGCCGCGCATCAATTCAGCGTATTCAACCATGATCACGGGGCTATCGCGATCAGACGGCGAGGAAGCTCCCTGGATACTCCGGGATAAAAACGCCGAAGAGGTCGGGCGTGCCGACTGGCTGGTGGTGGCCGGTAGTGGTGTCGCCCATCCACGCTGGTCGGACACCTTTGGGGGTGAGCCGCCCCTTGTCGCAGTGGCTTCGCAGCTTGCAGACGGGCAGTTAAACGAAGCCCTTGGGGTCATTGCCGGGCAAACGGCAGCGCCGGTGCTCACGGTCTTGATGCACTGCACCGGTGATGAGGCTGAGCAATGGCAGCGTCTGGCTTTCAATGATGGCCGGGTCGAGCACCACAGTGTCCTGGCCAAGATTTCAATCCAGCCGTGTGGCCCGGAGAGTTGCTCGGTGGTTTTGCACTCCACGATCGATTACGCCCGTGGCAATGCCGGGGTATATGGGGCTTCATCCAGTGCGGCAAGGGTGGGTGATGCCTCATCGGATAGCGCTCGAGAAGAGGCCATCGTCGATGAAATGTTAACCGCGCTAGGCGATATCCCTGGGATGCCGGCAATTGAAAAATCGCGGTACGTGTTGGGCCCATTGCTGCACCGTTGGGGTAATGCCTTTCCCGAGGGGCAGCCTTTGCCAAGGGCACTATCGCTTTGTCCCACCTCCCGAGTGGCTTTCTGTGGGGACTACATCAGTACAGGCGCGCGAATGGGCAGCTGTGAGTGTTCGCTGCTATCCGGAACCCATGCGGCAGATGCTATTCGTGCCCAGGCCATGGGTGATGTGTAGCGCTGAGCCATCATTCACGCGGCCATCACCCTGGCAATATCAGTTCTTGACCAGTCCGCCATCCACCACCAGATTCTGGCCAGTGACCGCTCGGCTCCAGGGCGATGCAAAAAACAGGGCCGCATCGGCAAACTCTTCCGGGGTGGTGACCCGGCGCAAGGGCGTATTGGCAGCGATGAGGTCAAAAACAGCCTCAGGCGTCGCGGCAGATGCATCCGTGGTGCGCAGCAGCCCTCCCGACAGCATGTTGACCGTGATGCCGTCAGGCCCCAGGTCGTTGGACAGCGTACGCGTAAGCGAGAGCAGCGCGGCCTTGGCCGCCGTATAGTCGTGGTAGGGGACCACCGGGTTCTGGAAAAGGTTGGTGCCAATATTGATAATCCGCCCGGTGCCCTGCTGACGCATGCCTGGCAGCGCTGCCTGTATGGTGTTGAGTGCACTACGCGCCGTACCCTGCAGCTGTTGATCAAGGTTTTCCCAGTTCAGGGTGTCGGCGGTGGGGCGTGCATCGCCGTTAAACGAAAAGTCCGAGAGTGCATTATTGATTAGAGTAGTTACCGGCCTTCCGAAATGGGCCTGCACAGCGTTGAACATGGCTCTCACTGCGTCAGGGTCGCGCACATCCGTCTGAATGGCCAGGGCGCGCTCCGGCGCCTGAGCCACCACGGTCTGTGCTGCTTCGCGACTTTTCAGGTAGTTCACGGCAACGCATGCGCCCTCGGCTAGAAAGGTACGCGTCAAGCATGCACCCAAGCCGCGGCTAGCGCCGGTAATCAGCACAACTTGTTGGGAAAGCGGTAATGCAGGAGATATAAGCATCAGGGCAGGTTCCTTATAAATGGCAAGGATGCCTACCGTACACATGAATGGCCGCGTGTATGACATCCCTTCGCCGGTATGAACTGGATCAGGTTCAGCGGGTGTTATCTCAGCCCTTGTGTCTTATCAGGGCACCCCGTGTCGCTAAGCAAATGTATCCTACGCTTGGCTCATGTCACAAGTACCATCTGCCGACAGACGTTTCATGGTGGGATTAGTACAGCCGTACTGGGCCAAAGTAGTGGAAGTGTGGGTGTTTCGTGGCCATATCGACATGCAAGCGCTGGCTCACGAGACGTTGTTTAAAGGAGAAACGCATGATGATTACGTCACGAGAAGATCTCGACGCCATCAAGCAGTCGTGCCAAGCGATGGTCACCAGTAGTTCGCGCCTTTCAGCCGGCGCGGCGATCATTCCTTTGCCGGGGATGGATGTCGGGTCGGACGTCGCTATTCTGATGCGGCTGATTCCCCGGATCAACCACCAGTTCGGGCTAACGCCTGAACAGATCGAAAGTCTGGATACCGAAGCCAAGCTGTTTGTGATGACGGCCATTTCCAATACGGGCAGTAGGTTGGCGGGGAAATACATCACCAGAAAACTGATCGTGATGCTGCTACAGAAGATGGGAGTCAGGGTTGCCGTCTCCCGGTTCGTGCCCTTCGTCGGCAGCGCCGTGGCTGGCGGCATCAGCTACACTGCCATGAAGATGATGGGCAATCGTCATATCGAGGACTGCTACCAGATTGCCCTGGCAACGCTGGAAAATGACCGGGAACTGGTCGTGATTGCTGAGAATCAGGCAACACCACTAACCTGCGACGATTAAGCTTTCTGCGTCTGGATGCTGACGACTGATGGTTTCAATCGCCTGATTATCAACGGGTAGGGCCTGCCATGGGCAAGCCTTCACGATGGAGACGTTCATGTTCCGCCGCTTTAGCGTTGTGCTTGCCGCTGTTGTGTTGCTGCCTTCCTGCGCGATACCGCCGGATTCCCCGCGATTTCAGCCCTCGGGCAGTCTGCCGCGCTATGATCAACCAGGCTTCGATGCGTACGTCCGCGATACCCGCGCTTGGCTCGCCGATAATAGGCGCTTCATCAGCGACGACCACCAGCGCGAGATAGCGCTCAACGCACCGTTTGAACGCGGTATCCTGTTCGTGCACGGACTGGGCTCGAGCCCGTGGTATTTTACAGATATCGCCAGTGCCATGGTGAACGATGGCTGGCAGGTTCGCTCCCTTCTGTTGCCCGGGCACGGCAGCCGCCCCGCCGACCTGATGCTGCCAAGCAATGATGACTGTGAAAACATCCTCACCACTCACGCCCAACGGCTGGCAGACGACGTCGATGAGCTCTGGCTGGGTGGTTTCTCGACCGGAGGCAACCTGGTCACTTCCCATGCGTATGACAACGACAATATCGACGGGCTGTTGTTGTTTTCACCCGGTTTTTACCCAGATAGCCGCTATCTGTTTCTCGCCCCGGCGATTGCTCATTTCTGGGACTGGCTCGACATCGACGACGAGGACAATATCGCAGCGTATCAGTCTCTGCCATCACGAGGCGCCGCGCTGTATAACCATTCGGTTAGCGCCGTACAAAAAAAATCTCGACGCCGAGCTGTTCGATAAACCCGTGCTGATGACCATTAGCCAGCATGACAGCGTACTCGACCCCAACGCGACGCTCGAAGCCTTTCAAACCCGCTTTCCTCACCCGGCATCGCGCTTCATATGGTACGGCGACACCCCAGCGCACCTTGACGATTCACGCGTCACGCCACTCACCAGCTATCTTTCCGACCGGCGGATCAGCACCTTTTCCCACATGAATGTGCTGTTTGCACCCGAGAACCCCTATTACGGTGAAGCGGGCAGCTACACCATGCTGGAAAACGGGCAGAAAGATCTTATCCGGCCCGATAATCCAGACTCCCTCTGGTTCAGCGCATGGGGCCACCGGGATGCGGAAAAGTACCATGCCCGCCTAACCTGGAACCCCTACTTTGATGAGCTTCTCGACGTCATCCGTGGAGTAACAGGCGATTGAGCGGTGGCAATGGGCTGATTTATCGCGACGGATACAGACGTCTATGCTATTAGACAGCCATTACGACACTGGAGGCCATGATGACCACTCCGCAGCCTGAAACGTTCCATCTGGACAGCGATGACGCGACCGGCTACCCCAACTCCCCGTTACCGGTGCTAGTCTACCGAGGTGTCGTCAACACCCCTGACCCGGCGGCTCGCGCCGATGCGTTCAAACGCCACGGCTGGTCGTCATCCTGGCGCTACCACCTGTATGACTTTGACCACTTTCACTCCACCGCCCACAAAGCGTTAGGCATCTTTCGCGGTAAAGCTCTCGCGCGGCTGGGCGACCCTGACGGTTAGGAAGTGATGCTGTACGCAGGCGATGCGCTGCTACTACTCGCAGGGGTTGGGCATGCAAGCCTGGAGGCGGACGATGATTTTTGCATGGTAGGTGCCTACCCGTCTGGCTAACAGCCCATTATAGAGCGCGGTGACCCAAAAGATTTGGAAGCAGCGCTGGCGCGTGTAGCCAGCGTGGCAATACCCGAAAACGATCCGGTAGGCGGCCCACTGAAAACTCTATGGGCACACGTATCGCCGTAATCACCTTGCCCTTGCCGATAAACGCTATTCTCGACAGGCTTACACACAGTCAGAGCCATGACCCATACTGCTCTGGCATCCCAATGTCAGATACCAAAAAAAGCCCTATGTCCGTCTAAACTTACTTTTTCTTACTCTTCCAGGTCCCACCATATTGATATGAATGCTCGTAAACTGTTTTGACTGCAACCAGACATTTACCGCAAAGAAATACCCAATCGGTTAACTTCCCATACCGACACCGATAGAGAGCGTCTTTTGATTCACCACATTTGCAACATGCTTTAGTTCTGATACGCATTATGATTGCTGACTCTTGGAGTTTTCCATGACACCCACCCTCTCTGATTTTGCCAAGTCGAGAAAATCTATGCTGCTCTTGATGAGTCTGTTTTGCGTTCTGTGGCACTCTACTTCCAAAAGTACTTTGCCTGCTAGCCGATGAGGCTATGGATCAGAAGCCGGGCGACAAGCGTACCTGGTGATGATTAACTGTTTTGTCCGCAAGGAATCCCCATGTCATACCAAGCGACGGCTCATGCTGTGGACAGGGTTGATGATTACGACCACCTTCGGGTTTGTGCTGGTGGCACTGGCGTTAAGCGATGAAGTCAGCCATGTGGTAGCGCTGCGTCAACTCTCCATTCCTTTGGGCACCTTGATCGGCATCCTGTGGTTAAAGGAAAGATTATCCACTTTCAAGGCATTAGGCCTTGTCATTATGCTGACGGGTTTATGGATGGTCGTTAATTGAAAACGCGTCGATATATCTATATTCCCTAATCAGGAAGTGGAAAGTGACTTGTACTTAGACATTGTCCGTCTATTCTGTATATATTATCAGTATTTGAGCGGGCTATCCCATGTCATTACCTGTCTTCTTGATTGGCCGTGCCGAATCGGCCCCTACACCTTGCCTGTTGCCGCGTTGTCCAGCGCGGTTCGGGCCGGGTTTCCCAGCCCGGCCGATGATCACCTGGATAATGACCTTGAACTGCACCAGCACGTGGTCAGGCACCCTGCTGCCACCTATTTTGTGCGTGCAGAAGGCGACTCCATGACCGGTGACGGCATCCATCATGGTGATCTGCTGGTGGTGGACCGCAGCCTGGAGGCCATGCCCGGGCGGGTGATCGTGATTGCCGTCGACGGAGACCTGACCGTCAAACGGCTGGAACTGGTGGGGCAGCGGGCCTACCTGAGGGCCAGCAATCCGGCATATCGGCCCATCCCGCTGGAAGGGCGGCTGGTGGGGGTACTGTCCAATAATGATGGCCCCTGTCTGACCTGTGTCAAAGGTGGAGGTATACATACTGTAACAGGGGTGGTTGAATGAAGGTCAGATAACGACCGAGGCTGTGTGAAAACGTATTGGCCGCTATACTTTTCCAAGGTTTATTGAGGAAATGGCGATGAAGCGATTCGTTGTAGGCGAGGCCCGAGATCAAAGCACCCTGTTTCCTGCGCTACTGGATGACTTCGTCGCAGACGATAACCCTGTCCGTGCCATCGAGGCATTCGTTGAAGGTCTCGACCTCAGAGAGCTTGGTTTCAAGGGTGTTGATCCGCATGCGACAGGTAGGCCCGCCTATCATCCTTCGGTACTTCTAAAGCTCTACATCTACGGCTACCTTAATCGCATCCAGTCGAGTCGCCGCTTAGAGCGCGAAACGCAGCGCAATGTCGAGCTGATGTGGCTAACAGAGCGCCTGACACCAGACTTCAAGACAATTGCCGACTTCCGCAAGAACTATGGCGATGCCATCTGCCGTGTTTGTCGTGAATTCATCGTGCTTTGCCGGCGACTGGAGCTGTTCTCCCAAGCCATCGTGGCCATCGATGGCAGCAAGTTCAAAGCCGTCAACAACCGCAATCGCAATTTCACAGCCATCAAGGTGAAGCGTCGCCTTGAGCAGATCGAAGAAAGCTTCAATAGGTACCTTGGTCAACTAGATACAGCCGACCACGCTGAGCCTGCTTTGGCCGAGGCCAAGACGGAACACCTGAAGGAGAAAATTATAAAGCTCAGGGAAGAAACGGCGCGATTACAATCAGTTGAGGAGCAACGACTGCAATCCCCTGACCAGCAAGTATCTTTGACGGATCCAGATGCCAGGGCGATGGCCACCAGTGGCAAAGGCACCGGGACAGTCGGTTATAACGTGCAGACAGCGGTTGATAGCCAGCATCATTTGATTGTGGCGCATGAGGTGACCAACGTCGGGCATGACCGTGGGCAGCTTTTCAATATGGCGAAGCAAGCTCGTGAAGCCACTGGAATCAAGGAGCTGAAGGTCGTCGCTGACAGAGGCTACTTCAAGGGCGAAGAAATCCTCGCCTGCCATAAGGAGGGGATAACGACCTATCTGCCTAAGCCGATAACATCTCCAAACCAGGCAAAGGGCTTTTTCTCAAGAGACTCATTCCGGTACTTACCTGAAAATAATGAATATTCTTGTCCTGCTGATCAGCGACTCATATGGCGATATGAAACAGTAGAAAAAGGCATGAAGCTGCATACTTACTGGAGCTCGGCATGTGGAAGCTGCGCTATGAAAGAAAAATGCACAACGGGCAAGCAACGACGGATCAGGCGTTGGGAGCATGAAGGAGTACTTGAAGCTGTACAGTCACGTCTCGATTGGAATCCAGAGATGATGCGCCTGAGGCGGCAAACGGTTGAGCATCCATTTGGCACGCTGAAAGCCTGGATGGGGGCGACACACTTCACGACAAAGCGGCTCAAAAATGTGAGCACGGAAATGAGTCTTCATGTGTTGGCGTACAACCTGACGCGCGTCATAAAGATCTTGGGAGTCAATGAATTGATGAAGGCCGCAAGGGCGTAATAGCCCTTTTCTCCGTATTTCAGGGCCGTCATAGCCGCTGTAGCTGGTTTCTGATGACTTCATAATTTCCATATGTCATAACAGCAGCGGTCGGCAATTATCGTAGCAATGGCTCAGGTGGGGCCAGAGGACAGCTGAAGGGGTAGATTCGTGAGTCAGATCAGGTTTGTGCAGTTTTCACACGGCCAGGACCCAAAGCGGACTTTAAATTTTCAGTTTATGATTTTCTGATAATAAGCATGAAACGCTAAACCTCTAAAAACGGTACCCCACCCCCGGCTCAGTCTGAATGTAGCGCTGTTCTGTCGGGTCATCGCCCAGCTTTTGTCTTAACCTGCCAATAAGAATGCGTAGGTAATGGGTGTCCTGAGTGTGAGTTGGCCCCCAGATATCTTTCAAAAGCTGTGACTGGGTAACTATTTTTCCTGAAGCCAGCATCAGGACCTTCAAGACGGCGAATTCCTTGGGGGTCAACCTGACCGGCACAGCATTCACGACCACCTTGCGCATGGCAAGGTCAATATGTAAGACACCATCATCAAAAATGGCGGATGCCGGGGTGGCAGCTTCAGGGTTTTTTGCCTGGAGACGTAACTGTGTTCTGACCCGGGCCAGTAGCTCATCCACGCCAAAAGGTTTGGTGACATAGTCATTGGCGCCGAGGTCCAGCGCCTTGACTTTTTCCTGCTCTCTGTCACGAACCGACAGAATGATCACCGGTATTGACGACCATTCGCGTATGCCTGCAAGTACATCGGTGCCCTCCATATCCGGCAACCCCAGGTCCAGAATCACCAGGTCAGGTGAATAACGGGCACATAGGCCAAGGCCGGTTTCGCCGTTATCAGCCTCAAGCAGCTCATACCCTTCAGTTTTCAGGCTGATGACCAGAAAGTGCCTGATTTGCGGCTCGTCATCAATGATCAGAATACAGGGTGTGTCGCGTTGGTGAGTTGAAACCGTCATGCACTGGCTTCCTCAGCGGTGAGTTCGGGCGGTTCATTCAGCGGCAGCGCTATTTCAATGGTCGCTCCACGCTTGTTTGGGCCGCTCAATGCTCGTATGCGCCCCCATGGGCAGCTACCATACCATGGCAGATAGCTAGCCCCAGGCCGCTGCCATGAGGGCCGCGGTCACCGTCACCTCCGGTAAAGAACATGTCGAACACCCGGCTGCGTTGCTCTTCAGGAATGCCTGGGCCTTCATCTGATACACTAATAATAAGCTCATCCTCAGTCTGATAGGCATGAATACTCAGCGTTGAGCCGCTGGGCGCAAATTTGGCGGCATTCTCAAGCACATTGACCAATGCCTGTTCAATCAGCGCCGGGTGGACGTATAGCAAGGGCAAATCCTCGGCGAGATATTTCTGTAATCTTACCTTGTCCATCAGGTTGCGGGTACGCCGCAGGGCAGACGACAGAATATCGGTCAAGGCGATCCAGTCGCGTTCGATTTTCAGGGTTCCATGGCCAAGTTTTGTCATGTCGAGCAGGTTGCGGATATAACGATCCAGGCGCTCACCTTCACCCAGCACCGAATCTAGCAGGCTGTGTCTGTCTTCCTCTGACAGACGTTCTGACATCGATTTCAGCGTGCTGGCTGAGCCGATCATCGACGCCAGTGGCGTCCGCAGATCATGAGAAATTGATGACAGCAGGGCAGAGCGTAGACGTTCGGTTTCTTCGGCAACCCGTGAGGCTGAGAGGTTGGCCGCCAGATGGGTGCGAAACCAGGCCAGCCCCAGTTGATGGACATAAACGCCAATGGTCAGGCCGCGGTAATACTCCGGCGTCATGTCACTGACCCATAGCCCTAGCACGGCGTACACCTCGTCATTGGCTTCCACCGGCTCAAAGCGCCACGGCAGACTGCTGAGCGTATCCGAAAAAGCACCGCTAGGTTTGCTGTTACGCAATGTCCAGTCAATTGCGGAAAAGACCGCATCGCTGAGTGAGGGCGTCGAACCCGCCTGAGTGACCACCTCAAGCTCGCCATTATCTGGGCTACGTTGAACCAGCATCAGCGGTCGCTTGAGTTGGCCGAACAGGGCATCAGTAGCTTCTCTCTGCACCGAGTTGATGTCAGGCGCCGCTGCCAGGCGCCGGGTGAACTGGAGATGGGCATCGGCAAGGTCGTTGGAGGCGCGTAGCATCTGAATCTGATCCCTGAGTCTGCCTGCCAGGTTGCCCCCAATAACAGCAATGACCAGAAAGAAAATGACCGTCAGGATTTCATCGCTGTCTGTCATGCTGAAGGTCAGGCGCGGCTCGGTGAAGAAAAAGTTATAGGTCAGAAAGCTTAACACCGCCGTGGCCAGTGCCGGGCGGATACCGGTTCTGGCCGCGACCCAGAGCACCGAGGTCAGAAAGATAAGCGACAGATTGCCCAGCGGCAACACATCCTGAAGCCCCATAGAGACGGTCGTGGCTGCTACCACACTGGCCAGTGCCCACACATAGTCACTCCAGTGGGTGCGGCTTTTGTTCGTCTCGATGCGCTTCATGTGCTGCCGGCGAGGCACCGGAATAAAGGTCACCTCAAAGGCCGTGGCGCGTTTCATCAGACGACGGGTGGTGGAAGGGCGCCAGTGCCACCAAGGCTTGTCAGAGCGGCCCAGTATCAAGGTGGTGACATTATGTTCCTTGGCAAACGCCAGAATTTCATCTGCGACATCATAGCCCCTTAAGGTGCGCACTTCTGCCCCCAGCCTTGCGGCCAGTGCAAAGACTTTTTCAATGCGTTGGCGTTGTTCGGGCCCGGCCCGGCCATTATCGACGCTGACAACGGTCCAGGGCGCCTTGCGCCGATCGGCAATCCGCCGGCCAGCGCGAACCAGTGCCTCTCCCTGGCTGGCGCCGTCCACCGCAACCAGCATACGAGAGCGGATATGCCAGGGCCCCTCGATTCCCCGGGATTGCATGGTGTCACGCACATCGGCATCCAGCCGCTCGGCGATAGACTGCACCGCCAGTTCACGCAGTGCCGACAGGTTCGAGGGGGAAAAGTAGCCTTCCATAGCCGCGCGGGCCTGCTCGGGCACGTAGACCTTGCCCTGGTTCAGGCGCTCCAACAGCTCTGAGGGAGTCAGATCAACCAGCACAATATCCCGGGCACGTTCGAGTATGGAGTCTGGAACCGTCTCGCGCATACGTATCCCGGTGATGCTGGCAACGACATCCGAGAGGCTTTCCAGATGCTGGATATTGATCGCCGTCCACACGGTGATTCCCTGATCCAGCAGCTCTTCGATATCCTGAAAGCGGCGCAGATGGCGAGTGCCGGGAATGTTGCGGTGGGCAAGTTCGTCAACCAGCAGCACCTGAGGCTGGCGCTGTAGAGCGGCATCAAGGTCAAATTCATCAAAGGTATGCCCCCGATAGCTGACCTGCTTGTAGGGCAGCTGTTCAAGACCTTCACACAGCGCACGGGTTTCCTCGCGACCATGGGTTTCGGCCACACCAATCACCACATCAATACCTTGCTTGCGCAACTCGTGGGCGGCTTGCAGCATCTGGTAAGTCTTACCGACACCCGGGGCAGCACCCAGGAAGATTTTCAGCCCGCCACCGGTTTCCCGTGCCTGGGCTTTCAGCAGCGCATCGGGGTTGGGGCGGGCATGATTATGGCTGTCTTGATTCAATCTGAACGCTCCTTGCCATCCAGGGCCAGGTTAAGGCGCAGGACATTCACCCGAGGTTGTCCCAGAACCCCCAGTGTGGGGGCTTGGGTATAACGCTGGATCAATTCGTTCACCTGTTCTGCCGGGATGCCTCTGGCGCTGGCAATGCGTGCGGCCTGAATTCGAGCGGCATCTGGTGAAATGTGGGGATCAATGCCCGAGCCAGAGGCCGCCAGCAAATCAACCGGAATCGCCTCGGGGGCAATATTATCGCGATCAGCGATAAGTTGAGAGGTTTGCCGTACGCGCTCACGTAGTTCCGGGTTGCTGGCTGCATAGTTGGAACCGCTCACCACAAAAGGATCATGGTTTGCTGCCGATGGGCGACCATGGAAATATCCCGGCGCGTCGAAGCGCTGTCCGACCAGCTCAGAGCCTACCACGTTACCGTCTATTGTTATCAGGCTGCCGGTGGCCTGATGCGGGAATAATAGGCCGCCCAGACTGGTCACTGCGAAAGGATAAATCCCGCCACACAGTATTATCAGGACGATGCCTGCTCTTAGGGAGGCCAGCCAGGAGGCCGAACGGGTGATATCAGGCGTAGAGTCAGTCATTTTCGTTTCTCCGAAGGCGTGAAGTTTACAACAAAGTCACGAGCACAAGATCCAGGGCCTTGATCGCAGGGAAGGGTAATAGCAAGCCTCCCAGCCCGAATATCAGCAGGTTACGGCGCAGCAGAGCTGTGGCACTGGCAGGTTGATACCCAACGCCTTTAAGGGCGAAGGGAATCAGTGCCGGGATAACCAGTGCATTGAAAATGGTGGCCGCCAGCACAGCGTTCATCGGATTCGAAAGATTAAGAATATTGAGCACTTCAAGCGCGGGAAGACTACCCACAAACAAGGCGGGAAGAATGGCAAAGTATTTGGCCACATCGTTGGCGAGCGAAAAGGTGGTCAAGGAGCCTCGGGTGATCAGTAACTGCTTACCGATTTCGACCACGTCCAGTAACTTGCCAGGGTCTGAGTCAAGATCCACCATGTTTCCTGCTTCACGGGCTGCCTGGGTACCGGAGTTCATGGCCAGCCCGAGATCTGCTTGGGCCAGCGCCGGGGCATCGTTGGTACCATCTCCCATCATGGCCACCAGTCGGCCTTCGGCCTGTTCCCTACGAATGATATCCAGCTTCTGCTCAGGTGTGGCTTCGGCCACAAAGTCATCGACACCGGCCTCGGCAGCAATGGCTGCGGCGGTCACTGGGTTGTCGCCCGTGATCATCACCGTCTTCACGCCCATTTCCCGAAGCTTGGCGAAACGTTCCTTGATGCCGGACTTAATAACATCTGACAGGGCAATAACCCCCAGCACCTGTGAGCCTTCAGCTACCACCAGTGGTGTTGCGCCATTTTTGGCGACTCTGTCGACCAATCGGTCTGTTTCATCTGGATAGTGACCACCATTGTCAGTGACAAAACGACGAATGGCATCCGTGGCTCCCTTGCGCAAAATGCGCCCATCAGGAAGGTTGACGCCTGACATCCGGGTGTTGGCCGAAAACTCGATAAACTCAGTGCCGTCTGCAGCTTGTGCCTCAGATCCCTGTTCTTTCGCCAGAGACACCACGGACTTTCCTTCCGGCGTGGGGTCGGCCAGTGACGTCAGCAAGGCCGCATCTCTTAATGCTTCAGATGACACTCCCTGTACACTTTCAAAGGCCGTGGCTTTACGGTCTCCCAGGGTAATGGTGCCGGTCTTGTCGAGCAAAAGCGTGTCGATGGAGCCGGCAACTTCAACGGCCTTACCAGACTTGGCAATCACATTGGCGCGCATGGCGCGGTCCATCCCGGCGATGCCTATGGCGGGTAACAAACCGCCAATCGTAGTGGGAATCAGACAGACCAGCAGAGCCACCAGCACCGAGAAGGATGGAGAGGCGCCCACAAAGCTGGCAAAGGGAACCAGGGTGACAACCACGATCAGAAAGACCAGTGTCATGGCGGCCAGCAGAACTGACAAGGCCAGTTCACTCGGCGTCTTCTGACGGGACGCGCCTTCCACCAGAGCAATCATACGATCCAACAATGACTGGCCTGGATCAGCCGTCACTTCAATCACAATGTCATCGGAAAGTACCCGGGTACCTGCGCTGACACCGCTATTGTCAGTGCCCGCCTCACGTAATACCGGTGCGGATTCACCGGTGACCGCTGACTCGTTAATGGTTGCGGCACCGCTGACTATTTCACCATCAGCGGGTACCAACTCGTTGGGCTTGACGATGACCTGGTCACCACGGCGCAATTGGGTGGCAGGGATTATCTGGGTCTGGTCGCCATCGAGCTTGCGCGCCTTCAGATCCTGTCGAGTGGCTCTAAGTGCCCCTGCCTGGGCTTTGCCGCGTGCTTCAGCAACGGATTCTGCGCCATTGGCAAACAGAACGGTAAACAGCAAAATAGCGCAAATAGCAAAATCAAGGATGGCAGACTGCCCCTGAATCAGCTGATGGATGCCGAGCAGTCCGGTAACCAGCGTGCCGATACCGACCACCAGCATGACGGGGTTACGGGCCAGATGGGCCGGCGATAAACGCTTGAAAGACTGGCCCAGAACCCTGGTTGCTTTCAACGGATCGAGTTTATTAAAGGTTTGATCAGACATCGTTACTCTCCCTTCAGGACATCAGAGCCAGCGTTTCCGCTATCGGACCCAGAATCAGTACCGGCATGAAGCTCAGCAGCGTAAACATCACAATGACGGCCAGGGTCATCAGGCCAAAGGTGGGCGTATCAATACTGAGACTGCCGCGTCCTTCCGGCGCTGCCCGTTTGGCAGCCAATGAAGCGGCGATGGCAAGTGGGGCGAGAATGGGAATAAAGCGCCCGATAGCCAGGTTGATTGCACAGGTGACATTCCACCAGACGGAGTTATCGCCCAGCCCTTCAAAGCCGGAGCCGTTGTTGGCAAATGCCGAGGTATACTCATAGATGACCTGGCTGAGGCCATGGAAGCCGGGGTTGGAGTGCCCTGTCAGTGTCGGGAAAGCCACCGTGATAGCGCTGAAACCAAGAATCAGCAGAGGTTGGATCAGCAGGGCAATACAGACCAGTTTGATTTCCCGTGTTTCCAGGGCCTTACCGGCCATCTCCGGGGCGCGCCCGATCATCAGCGAGCCGAGAAAAGCCGCCAGAAGAAGAAACAGCAGGTAGCCAATCAATCCGACTCCCACGCCGCCGAAGGTGACATTGATGAACATGTCGATCATGGGAATCATGCCACCCAATGGATTGAAGCTGTCGTGCATGCCGTTGACAGAACCATTGGAGGTCTGTGTTGTCCAGCTTCCCCATAGGGCAGTGGCCGTGGCCCCGAAACGGACTTCCTTACCTTCAAGGTTCGGCCCTTCAGCGGCCAGTTCGGTAAAGGCTGCATTGGGCTGGTTTTCTGACCAGATGGTGACGGATGTCAAACCCACTGACATGGCGACCATCACGCCCATGATCATCACCGCCAGGCGGCGCCTGCCCGTTATGAAACCAAGGGCAAACACCAGTGCCGCCGGAATCAGTACAATCGATACAGTTTCCACAAAATTGCTCACCGGCGTTGGGTTTTCCAGTGGAACGCTGGAATTGGGGCCATACCAGCCGCCGCCATTAGTGCCAACCTGCTTGATGGCCACCATAGGTGCAACGGGGCCAATCGGTATGGTCTGTTCGGTGATGCCAGAGGTTTGGTCCAGCGGTGTGGCTGTCTGTGCGCCCTCATAGCTGTTGGGTACACCCTGGGAGGCCAGTATCAGTGCCACTATCGTGGCTACAGGTAACATGATGCGCACAATGGCGCGGATAATATCCTGATAAAAATTACCAACGTCCACAGTGCTGCCAGAGGAGGGTGCTTTTTCCTGGTGACCGAACAGAGTGCGTACAATGGCGATCAGAGCGGCCATGCCCGCCGCAGGCGTGACCACCTGAAGCGTGACGATGCCAAAGGTATGGGCGAGATAACTGAGCTGTGCTTGCCCAGAGTAATGCTGTTGGTTGGTATTGGTCAGAAAGGAGATGGCCGTATGCAAGGCAAGATCCCAGCTCATTCCCTCAATGCCATCAGGATTCAGAAACAAAGCCCCCTGTGCCATCAGGAGTCCAAAGACCGCCAGTCCAAGCACCAGATGCAGTTTCAGCAGAGCTCTGCCGTAGCCTTGCCAGCTCATGGTCTGCTGTGGATTGATACCGAAAAGGCAATAAAGTCCATTTTCAAGCGGTAAAAAAACACCGCCGCCCGTACCAGGGCCGCTCTCAAACACACCTGCGATATATTTACCCAAGGGCCACGCCAGTAGCAGCGTGACTGCGTAGATAATAATGACCTCGTTCATAGCCGCTCCTCCAGGTCAATGAACAAGAAACACAGGCCAAAAAGGCTCACCATAATGCCAACCCCGATCAGTGCCATGGTTAGAACCTCTCAGGCTTAAGCAAGGCGACTACCAGGTAGACGCCAATCGCGATAGAGATAGATAAAGGAAGAAAGACACCGCTCATACTCCTTCAGTGAGTGTGTCTTTATAGTGCTGGGTAGGGGTGTAAAAATTCGATGACCAAATAAGGTGCTGAGCGTAAAAATAATGTTAAAAAATATCGCTGAGTAGGGTTAGAGACCGCCTTTCCTAACCGACAGGAAACTCGGTGTTGGCGTAGCGAACATGGGAACGGCGTCTCACCGTCAAGGTGTAGCCGAGCGTTAGAGGTCCAAGGCGGCCTATCAGCATCACGGCCATGATGACCAGTTGGCCTGCTGTCCCCAGTTCTCCGGTGGTGCCGCGGGATAAGCCTACCGTGCCGAAGGCAGACACCGCTTCAAAGGCAATGTTGAGGAAGTCATCCTTGACCAGGATGCTCAAGGTCAACACAGCGATAAAGATGACGGCCATACCGATAGTGGCGGTTGCCAGGGCTTTCAGTACGGTGTCGCTGCTCAGCGAGCGCCGATAAAAACTGACATTTTTATTGCCACGTAAAAAGGAGCGAGTGGCTGACAGCAGGATGACAAAGGTGGAGATCTTGATGCCGCTCGCTGTGGAGTTGGGAGCGCCGCCAATGAACATCAACATCAGCATCAATACACTGGTGCCAGCTGTCAGAGCGCCAATATCGAGCGTATTAAAGCCAGCAGTGCGTGGCGTTACGCCTTGAAACCAGGCGGCCAGAAGTTTATCCCACAAGCTGTCTAACCCACCCAGGGTGGCGGGGTTATCAAATTCCAACAGCAGAATGGCCAGGGTCGCCGTCAGGTTCAGCAAGAGGGTGGCCAACAGTATGACCTTCACATATACCGAAAACCGTGACCAACGGCGTTGGTTGATGACCTCCATAATCACGATATAACCCAGCCCACCGGTAATAAACAAGGCGGTGACCGATAGGCTGATACCTGGATGTGAAACGTAGGCAGAAAGACTATCAGAGGATAAGGCAAATCCGGCATTGTTGAAGGCTGACACGGTATAGAAAAGAGCTTCATAAAGCCCTCTTTCCCAGCCCAGCTCGGGAACGAAAAATATCGCCAGCATGATAATGCCGAACGCTTCTGCGGTCAGGGCAAACAGGGCAATAAACCCGCCCGCACGCCTGGCGGTTTGCAGGGAAATTTCATTGAACGCTTCCTGGGCGGCCAGCTGGTGCTTAAGGCGCAGTTTGAAGCCAAGCGCCAAGGCCGTCAAAACAGCAAAGGTCATTAAACCCAGCCCGCCAAGTTGAATCAGACAGAGAATCACCAACTGTCCGAATACGCTAAACTGGCTGCTCGTATCGACCACCACCAAGCCGGTTACGGTCACAGCTGAAGTGGCGGTAAAGGCGGCCTCCATCCAGGTGAGTGCTTCCACGCTGGCGAACGGCAACTTCAGCAGGCATGCCCCGATAAAAATCAAAATCAAAAAGGCTTCAAGTAAAAGCCTGGGAGGGTTCATGCCCTGTTTTCGGCCACTGTCTGAGCGGTTTTTTCGCCGATCAGGTATCAGGTCCAGGAAATGTACCTTCATAGGCGGTTAGCCATCTTGCGCAATGCTTCAAGTTGGCCACCCAACACTATCCGGTCGCCGTTGCGTATTTCCCATTGGCTATCCGGGTGGTGGTGCGCTTCTTTCAGGCGCTTTATTACCAGGGCCTCAACATGGACATCATTGATAATGTCACCAATTGTCTTGCCTATCAGGGCTTCTGTGGTGTGCAACTCGACCACAAAGTAGTCGTCTCCCAGCCCAAGATAATCATGCACCATGGGGTAGTTGAGTTCTTGCGCAATTCGGATGCCCATCTCGTACTCGGGGGCGATAATCCGTGTCGCCCCGAGTCGTTCAAGAATCAGATGATGCTGTGGGGTAAGTGCTTTGGCCCAGACCTTCTCCAACCCCAGTTCTCGGAGCTGCAGGGTAGCCAACATGGTCGCTTCAACATTCCGGCCAATAGCGACGACAGCCGCATCGTAGCTTGCGGCGTTTAACTCAATCAGGGCGTTCTTGTCCGTGACGTCAGCAATGACGGCATGGGTAATACTATCGGCAAGACGGTCCACGCGCTGTTCATCTGCATCGATCCCCAGCACCTCATGACCAAGACGTGTCAGCTCTTGTGCGATGGTCGCTCCAAAAACACCAAGGCCAATAACGATAAATTGCTGTTTTTCTATCATGGCGTGGGCACTCTCTCATGTCTTGGTAGTCACGCAACTAAGCTTTTATTTATCGTCGCACACTGAAAGAACCCCTTCCCATTCAGTCGCGTAAAAATAACGTAAAAAAACACTTATCACTATCCTCAGTACCGTCTGAATGTGGTTTGCTTGCTAACTGCAAATTGCCAGTGCGTTAAATGAGGATGTACATCGGACATGCGATTTTTGCGAGCCCATCAGGAGTGGATAAGTCATGTTGCAATGGCTCTATCTTGGTTGGCTTTTCTCGCGTTAGTAAATAGTTTGGCATCGCAGCCAATTGTTTCAGTGTTTCCTTACTTGGTGCCTGTTATATATCTGGCCTGGATACATGGTGTGCGATGGGGGCTTGTGTTCGCAGGTCTTGGGACATTGGTAGCTGTTGCGGGCAATATGTTCTACCACTCTTCGACAGACGTCTTTTATGCAGGTATGAAAACATACGCTCAATTGTCTGGCGCCGCCTTAGGCACTGCATTTGCTAAGACCATAACAAAAAAAGCGGTAAATGGGTTGTGTTGATAAACAGTCTTATGTGGGCTCTGAGGCTTATTTCATGGATTGTGTCGGTAGCATGCAGAGGAAGTGTTGTGATGAATTGGAATAGCCTGAGAGAGCGCTGGCAGCATTGGGCGCCAATTTTCAAGGTGTTAGCCATGCTATGGCTGGTACTGGCCGCCTTTATGGCCATTCCACTGATTGTCCTGGTCATTGAGAGGGAGTCCGATGCACTGGCATTCGCCCTGTCGATTGCCATTGTACTGCTGGCGGTGGCCGTGGTGTGGGGAGTACAAGACGAATACCTTTGGCCTTGAAGCCCTGGCAAATGTTTCTGGTGACGACCTTGAGCTGGGTCACCATCAGTGGCTTTGCCAGCTTGCCGCTGATTCTTGGTGCGCCTCAACTGAGTTTTACTAATGCGGTATTTGAGTCGGTGTCGGCGATTACCACTACGGGTTCCACTATTCTGGTGGGCATTGAAAACCTGTCAGACGGGCTCAAGCTTTGGCGCGGCCTGATGCAGTGGTTAGGTGGTGTGGGCATTATCGTTATGGGCATCGCGATTCTGCCGTTACTCAAAGTCGGCGGGATGCGGCTCTTTCATACCGAATCTTCCGACTGGTCTGATAAGGTGATGCCACGCACCGGCGGTATCGCCAAGGCAACGCTCAGTATCTACTGCTTTTTTACTGTGACCGCGATACTGGCCTACTGGTGGGGCGGCATGGCGATTCTGGATGCTGTGGTGCATGCCATGACCTCGGTGGCCACCGGCGGTTTTGCCAACTCGGATGCCTCTTTTGGTGCCTATGCCGACAGCCCGCACCTTTTATGGATGGCCAGTTTCTTCATGCTCGGAGGAGCCTTGCCATTTGTGCTTTATATACGTTTCCTGCGTGGCTCACGGTCAGCGCTGTGGCGGGATCAGCAGGTAAGGGGCCTGTTGATGCTGTTGTTCTGCGTTATTGCTGGTTTGACTCTGTGGCGCATAGCGTCAGGAACCGATGCCTTTGAGGCACTGACCCATACTACCTTTAACGTTATTTCAGTGGTCACCACCACGGGGTATGCATCTGACGATTACTCTACCTGGGGGCGTTTGCCGTTGTCGCATTTTTCTATCTGACGTTTGTCGGCGGTTGTAGTGGTTCGACCAGCGGTGGCATGAAGATTTTCCGCTTTCAGATAGCGGCGTTGCTGCTACGCAATCAGCTTCGCTATCTCATTCATGCCAATGGTGTCTTCCCTAATCGCTACAACGGCCACCCGATGTCCGACGATGTGGCGCGTGGCGTTGTGGCTTTCTCGTTTTTCTTCTTCCTGACCATTGCCGGATTGGCGCTCAGCCTGTCGCTGATGGGGCTGGACATGGTGACCGCCCTGTCAGGAGCCGCCACAGCGGTGGCCAATGTTGGCCCGGGGCTGGGCGATATTATCGGCCCGTCTGGCAACTTTGCCACTCTTCCAGAGGCCGCCAAGTGGCTGTTATGCGTGGGAATGCTGATGGGGCGGCTTGAGATTCTCACTGTTCTGGTATTGCTGACGCCCATGTTCTGGCGCCACTGAACAAGGCACCGCAAGGACTTATTCAAGGAAACGAGCCTTATGAAAATTATTATTCTGGGGGCCGGGCAAGTAGGCGGAACCTTGGCTGAACACCTGGCGCGAGAAGAGAACGACATTACCGTCGTCGATACTAATGCTAATAAGTTGCGTGAACTGCATACCAAGCTTGATATTCGTACTGTAACTGGTGCTGCCTCTTACCCTATGGTGTTGCGCCAGGCGGGCTGTGAAGATGCTGATCTGCTAATCGCCGTGACCAGTGCAGACGAGATCAACATGATCGCCTGCCAGATTGCCCACACCCTGTTTCGCACGCCGACCAAGATTGCCCGGGTGCGCGCGACCGCCTATCTGACCCGCAAGGGGCTGTTTGCTCACGAAGCCATTCCCATTGATGTGTTGATCAGCCCTGAACAGGTGGTTACAGAACACATCAGACGTCTGATCGAACACCCTGGAGCACTTCAGGTGATGGAATTTGCCGATGGAGCGGTGCAGTTAGTGGCAGTGAAAGCCGTTTACGGCGGCCCTATGGTGGGTCAGAATCTGGCATTCCTTCGCCGCCATATGCCCAATGTCGATACCCGTGTGGCCGCTATCTATCGGCGGGACAGGCCGATTATTCCCCAGGGAGATACAGTGATCGAAGCCGAGGATGAAGTCTTCTTTATCGCTGCTCGGCGTGATATCCGCACTGTCATGAGCGAGCTTAATCGGGTAGAGCGCAATTTTCGCCATGTCGTGATAGCCGGTGGGGGCAATATCGGCGAACGCCTAGCTGATTATCTGGAACATACCCACCAAGTCAAAATCATCGAGTACAGCCTTGAACGCTGTACGCACCTTAGTGAGCGCCTTGATCGCACCGTTGTGCTGCATGGCAGTGCTACCAGCAAAAGCCTGCTGGAAGAAGAAAATGTCCAGGAATGCGATATTTTCTGTGCGCTCACCAATGATGATGAAGTCAATATCATGTCGTCCCTGCTGGCCAAGCGGTTGGGGGCTAAAAAGGTGCTGACTCTGATCAACAATGCGGCCTATGTGGATCTGGTGCAGGGCGGTGATATTGATATTGCCATCTCACCGCAGCAGGCCACCATTGGTAGCCTGCTGACCCATGTCAGGCGGGGCGATATTGTCAACGTCCATTCCTTGCGTCGTGGCGCTGCGGAAGCCATTGAAGCTATTGCCCATGGTGACAAGCAGTCATCCAGGGTGGTAGGTCGCCCGATAGGTGGGATTGATCTCCCGGAAGGAACCACAATTGGCGCGATTGTGCGCGGAAAACAAGTATTGATTGCCCACGATGATGTGGTGGTTGAATCCGGTGACCACGTGATTCTGTTTGTGATTGATAAACGCCGTATTCGCGATGTCGAGCGACTATTTCAGGTGGGCCTGACCTTTTTTTGAATGGCACTGTTCATCCCTTCTTATTCATCGCAATTACTTTTAATGGTATGACTCAGTCTAAACAATCAGCGAATCTTGGTGCCACTTTTTGGAAGGCTCATGGGTGCTCACAAGACTACTACGTGCTGAGCCGTCTTAATCAGAGTCTCCTAAACATCTGCTTTTGGCCGAGGCTGTGTGAAAGCACAAAACGCGGAAGGCGATGACAATATTCAGCCGCATCGGCACGCCTATCGACCAGCAGTAAGCTTCATAACGCCTTCAGTTATTATTTCCGCATCTCAAGCTGTTCGAAATAATGCCCAAGAAATACCCGCTAAAGAGCGTTATCGGCTTCTATAGGCGGGTCGTCCAGGCCGTGGCACCCTATGCTCGCATCGCCTGGATCAAACCCTGTGGACCGAGGATATTCATGACGCGCTTCATATTGTAAGCAAGCACATGGAGGCTCATTTCCGTGCTTACGTTCTTAAGTCCCTTCGTTAGGAAGTGTGTCGCCCCCATCCAAGCTTTCAATGTGCCAAAGGGGTGCTCGACCGTCTGACGACGGATGCGCATCATGTTCGGCGTCCGGTCCAGTCGAGATTTTACCGCCTCCAGTACATCCTCGTGTTCCCAGCGTTTGATACGCCTATAGGTGCCCGTGGTGCATTGCGACTTCATTGAGCAATTCGGACAAGCCGAACTCCAATAACAATGAAGCGTCTGGCCCTTTTCAACGTTCTTGAAGCGCCAAATTAAGCGCTCTCTTGCGGGGCAGCGGTATTCATTACTTTTAGGCACGTAGCGGAATGCTTCTCTAGGAAACATACCTTTAGCCTGGTTCGGCGAAGTCTTAGACTTGGGTAAATACGTCGTAATGTTGGCCTCGTGACACGCAAGAATTTCACTCCCTGTAAAATAACCACGATCAGCTACGACGTGAAGGTCACTGACGCCGCTAGCATCGCGTGCTTGTTTGGCCATCCGATAAAGTTGACGCCGATCACTGCCAACATTAGTAACCTCATGAGCAACAATCAGGTGATGCTGGGTATCGACAGCTGTCTGCACGTTATAGCCAACGATTCCAGTGCCTCGTGCTGTCATGGAGCGAGCGTCAGAGTCTGTCAAAGAGACCTGTTGCTCTGGGGTCTCGGTTCTTTGAATTTCGATAGATTGCAGTTGTTGAACCTCTTCTGTGAGAGAAGCAATTTTCTTCTTCAAATCTGTTGCCTGGTCTTCTGTGACAGCGGCGAAGCCTTGATCCATCGCGTCAATCTGGCGTAAATAACGCTCAATGCTTTTGTCAATTTCTTCTAACCGCCGCTTCATCTTGGACGAGGTGAAGTTACGGTCCCTATTGTTGACTGCCTTGAATTTGCTGCCATCAATGGCCATTACCGAATGAGTAAAGAGCTCCAAGCGCCGACATATTACGATGAAGTCCCGGCAAGTAGCTTGAATTGCTTTGTGAGGTGGACCCAATCAGTTGGACAACCTGATGGTATCCCTAAGCTATAATCCGGTTGTTTCCCTGACTCAGGCTGCCAGAGATATGGGTTGCCCGTAGTACACCTCATCGGGCGTTTGGTAATCAAGGGTTTGGTGGTACCGGGTCTGATTGTAATGCCAGAAGTACCGGTGGAGCGCCTGCTTCAAGTGTTGTCCATCCTCGAAAGCGGCAAGGTAAACACACTCGTATTTGACGCTGCGCCAGAGCCGTTCCATGAATATATTGTCATGGTAGCAGCCCTTGCCGTCCATGCTGATCCGGATGCCATGATCTTTGAGAACGTTTGTGAAGGCCTCACTGGTGAACTGGACACCCTGATCGGTATTGAAGATCTCCGGCGCTCCATGGCGCTGTAGAGCCTCCTCCAGGACATCGACACAAAAGTCTGTGTCCATGGTGTTGGAGACCCGCCAGGACAGCACCTTGCGGCTGTACCAGTCGATGATGGCGACCAGATACATGAAGCCCCGGGCCAGCGGAATATAGCTGATATCTGTTGCCCACACCTGGTTGGGGCGGTCGATTTTCAGCCCTTTGAGCAGGTACGGATAAACCTTGTGCCCGTCGCCCGGAATGCTGGTTCTGGGGCGTGGATACACCGCCTGAATGCCCATGGTGCGCATCAGCCTCTGCACCCGCTTCCGATTGACCCGATAGCCCTGGTGCTGCAAATGGGCACGCATCTTGCGAGAGCCATAGTACGGCGTTTCCAGGTGTTGCTGATCAATCAGATACATCAGGTCCAGATCCTCCTGACATGGCTCACGAGGGACGTAGTACACCGATGAGCGGCTCAGCTTGAGCAGCTCGCACTGGCGTGAAAGACTGATTTGGGGATGACCACGCTCGATCATTGCCAACCGCTGTTGGCGGCTTACTGATCGAGCTTGCGCGACAAAAAATCGCGTTCCACCGTCAGTCGACCAATCTCACGGTACAGCTCGTCTGTGCTGGGCTCATCGGATTGCTTGCCGACCTTCTTCTTGCCTTCGAAGAGGTCGGTAGCGTTCTCCAGCAAGTCGCGCTTCCAGGTGCTGACCATGGTGGGGTGGATCTGAAAACGAGCAGCAATTTCGGATGTGGTCTGGTCGCCCTTGATGGCGGCCAGAGCGACTTTGGACTTGAATGATGCGCTGTATTGTTTGCGTTTCTTGCTCATGATTCTCCTCCTTGTGGAGATGATGAATCATAGCTTAGGCACCTGTCCAAATTTTGGGGTCCACTTCATTGCCATTGTTTTTACGGAAATCTGCGATTGTTTTGAAATCCGGTGCCAGACGCTCTGTTAGCCACATAAGCTCAACATTACGCTGCGCCTCACGTTCCAGACGGCGGCTAGACTGAATGCGATTAAGATAGCCGTAGAGATAGATTTTTAAAAGAACAGCAGGATGGTAGGCGGGTCGACCTGTCGCATGAGGGTCAACGCCATTAAAGCCTGACGAATCCCCACGAATTTAGCGCTATGCGTCGCATAATGCCTGATCATGGGCTTCTTCTCTCAGGCTGGCCTTCAGCGATGTCCAGCAAGGCCAGGTCACAGCGCCGGAAGGTTGTCGACGCAGCCATTCCAGCCCAAGGCGCCATACCGATAAAACATTTCGATGGTCAATACTGTTGCTCTGGTAGTGTTTCTGTTGCCCTCTGGTTTTCACTCCCAGGCCAGCGACCATCATCGCCATATTGGCCAACATCGCGATCAGCAGCAGGATCTCGATACGCCTGCCCTGACGCGATTGATGCATACCAAAGCCCAGCCCCAAAAAGGGGGCTTTTGATGTCGCGAAAACCTTCTTCGATCTGCATTCGTTGCCGGTAGATGGCGACCACTTTTTTCGCCTGTGTCGAGCGCTTCGGCAGATTAGTGACCAATACCCAGGGTTCTTCCTGACGGCGGGCGATGGCTCGACTCGCACTGTCCTGAGAGACTTGTCCACGCTTGTTACGATCTTTACGCCCCTTGGGCGATTGGTGATAGAGCACCATCTGAGTCGTCCATGGGTTGCTGCGCGCTATCTGAACTTCTCCAAAGGCACTGGGTACCGAGGTGGCTTGCTGAAACAAGGAACTGACCGCCTGACACGCTGCATCGGATGCCTGATAATGGGTGGGGCTACGTACACGCCCGACGTAATACCAGCGACGCTTCTCTACAGCGCGAAACCACGGGTTACGAAAACCGGCATCGGTCACCAGCACAGGCGTTGCCCCTTCAGGCAACAGGCGGGCAATGGCTTCTAATAGATACGCTTCGCAATACGCACATCCATTTTTGTGATGAACCTTTTCAAAGATCGGCAATGAGCGCCCGGCAAAGGGGATAGCAGCACGCAGCAAAAATTGCTGCCCATAATGATCGATAGGCGACCAATCGACCAGAATCAGGGGGCGTGTCATATGACCGATCAACACATTAGCCACCAGCCAATAAAACAAGGGGCGCTCCTCGTGCAAATGGGGGTTGCCCAATAGCCGGTCGACGCGCTTGATGGTATGCCGAGGGGCTACCGGCCCTGGCAAAGCACGCCCGAGCGCTGTTAACCCCAATCGACGATCCGTCAGCAAGGCACCCACCGTATCCAGAAGTGCTTGAAGACGTTCGGCATGTATTGAGGGGAGTGCTGATGTGAGCCAATTGTGTAAGAATCGTGGGACCTGCATGGGTCTCCTTAGGCATATTGTTTGTTTGGCGATTAACAACATGCCGACTCATGCAGGCTTCTTCAACATTACCTACTGATTTTATTGAAGTGTTCGTGGGGATCCCTCAGGCTTAAAGTGGTGGCCGTTATTACGGACGGTGAGATGTCTTAGTGCGCCTGAGGAGCGGCCTATTCCTATTGCTCAACGACATCAGACGCTGCCTGCCTGATGTCGATTAATTGCGACTTCCACAGGCCTTAATCAGGTCAAATCTACATTAAGTGACGAACAGCCATTTTGCTGGTTGAAAGGTTAGTGACAGGGAGTCGCCTACCTATAACTTCATTTAATACTCGTTAAAGGTAGTTATAGTATTTTTAGATATTCAATGTTTTAGGTGGTGTGAATCTCTATCGGAGTGGTGGATTAAGTCCTCCGCTTTGTCAGGTTGACGGGCGTAAAGTGCCTGCTCCAGAGCATCAAGAACGAAATCCGTGGTCATCGTGCGGCTGACGCGCCAACCCACGATACGGCGCGCAAAGACATCAACGATAAAGGCTACATACAACCAGCCTTGCCAAGTGGAAACGTACGTGAAATCTGATACCCAAAGCTGATCCGGACGATCCGCAACAAACTGACGATTGACTCGATCTAGCGGACACGGCACTGATCGACCTGGGGCGGTGGTACGCAACGCCTTGCCTCGGCGAGCCCCCTGAAGGCCCAGATGTCTCATAAGTCGCTCTACGGTACAGCGGGCCACGGGAATGGCTTCCTGGTGTTCGGCGACAATTAGGGTGACCGGTTAACGACAATTATCTTGGCCGGTTGGGTGTAACAATTGGCCCCTTGTTTTCCAGCATGGAGCAAAGGGTGCCAGGCCAATACATAACCAACCGACAAGAGGAGCTGTATATGCAGCACCGACAAAATGGCGCAAGCCAGGAAATGGCTGCCGCCAAGGCTGGTGTCTCCGTTCGATCCGGGCGGCGTATCGAGACATCCACGCAAAAGCCCCGCGTTAACACCGAACGGGACTGGCGAACTCGGGAAGATCCACTGGAAGCGGTCTGGGAAACAGAGCTGCTCCCCTTGCTGGAAAACGAGCCTAAGCTGACCGGCACGACCCTGCTTGATTACCTACAAGAACAGTACCCCGAGCATTACGACCAGACCATCCAGCGCACATTGCAACGCCGCGTGAAGCAATGGCGAGCGTTGCATGGGCCGGAGCGCGAAGTCATTTTTCGCCAGCAGGCCGTTGTAGCGCAGCAGGGATTCTCGGATTTTACCCACCCGGATAACCCAGTTACGCTTCAGTCCAAGCCCTTTCCACACCTGCTCTACCAATTTCGGCTGGCCTACAGTGGCTGGCGTTCGGTTACCGTGGTTCAGGGCGGTGAGAGTTATGCGGCTCTGGCGACGGGATTGCAGCGAGCCCTACAGCAAGCTGGTGGCAGCCCGGTTGAGCACCGCACGGATAGCCTGAGTGCGGCACGCAATAACCGCCAGAATGTGTGGACCGAGGCTTACAGTGAGCTTTGCCAGCATTACCAGATGATACCCACCCAGAATAATCTGGGGCAGTCCCATGAGAACGGTGTCGTGGAGTGCGCCAACGGCTCGCTCAAGAAGAGGCTGCCACAACAGTTGTTACTGCGCGGCCACAGTAACTTCGAGAGTATTGCTACCTATCAGGCTTTTATCGATGGCGTTGTCGACAAACTCAACCAACGCACCCGGTCGCGTGTGCGTGAAGAGCAAGCGGCCTTGCAGCCACTCCCTGAGTTTACAGCTGCCGAGTATCAGACCCTCCACCTCAAGGTGACCCGCAGTTCGACCATTGAAGTCAGACGTGTTGTTTACACGGTGCCATCGCGCCTGATTGGCGAATCGATACAAGTCCGACTGCATCACGACAAGCTGGTGCTGTTCGTCGGTCAGCAGCCGGCACTGACCCTGGTGCGTGTTTACCCCAAGCCTGGCGAGAACCGCGCCCGCAGCGTCAATTACCAGCACATTATCCGTTCACTGGCCTCGAAGCCGCAGGCGTTCCGTTACTCTCAGTTGCGTGACGATCTACTCTCGGACGACATCTACCGCCAACTGTGGCAACTCGCCGATACGCACCTTGAGCCCCATGAAGCCTGCAAGTGGATCGTGACAACCCTGCGCCTGGCCTTCGAATACGATGACGAGCAATCGCTGTGGGAAGACCTGTTGATAGAAGCCCGGGCCGGCCGGTTCGCGTCAATTACCGAGATCCAGTCACGCTACCTTCGTAGCCATCCTGATCTCGAATTCTCAGCTTCACATCAACACACCCTGGTCAGTTATGACGATTTATTGTCTTCGATCCACAGCCAGCAGGCACCGATATGACCGACTCCGTCGCCTTACTGCTTAAAGAGCTCCGTCTGCCGGCCTTCCATCGTCACCATCAATCGCTCTGGGAAATCGCCGTTGAGAAGAACTGGTCACACGTCGACTACCTGGCAGCACTGTGTGAATACGAGCTCTCAGACCGCTACCAGCGCCGTACTCAGAAGTGGTTGCGCGAGGCAAAGCTTGCCGCCAACAAGACCTTCTCGGCATTGGACCAAAGTGAGTTCAGCCACCGCTGTAACACCGCACTGGCCAAGCTGCAACAAGACAGTGACTGGGCGCACCATGCCGACAATGTGCTCTTGATCGGCCCTAGCAGCACTGGGAAAACCCATATTGCCAATGCACTGGGCCATCAACTCACCGAGCAGGGAGTGCGCTGCAAACTGTTCCCAGCGATAGCCTTGGTTCAGGACTTACAACAGGCCAAGCGCGACCTCGACTTGATCACTGGCCATGACACGGCTGGATAAATATCGAGTCATCATCATCGACGACATAGGCTATGTGAAAAAGACGGATGCAGAAACTCAGGTGCTGTTCGAGTTTATCGCCCACCGTTATGAGAGTGGCAGCTTGATCGTCACAGCCAACCAGCCCTTTAGTGAGTGGGATCAGATCTTCCCGGACAGCATGATGACCGTAGCCGCCGTAGACCGGTTGATACACCACGCCACCATTATCGAATTAGAGGGGGAAAGCTACCGACGACAGCAACAGCTTAAGCAGGCTGAAAAGAGTAAAAAGTAAGACCACCCAACCGGCCATCATAGTTGTCGCGGACCGGACAAGATAGTTGACGCTAGACATCCTGGTTCATCTGCTTCCAGACTTTATCGGCACCATAGACGTTGAGATTGCCGTCCTAGACACGCTTGATGTGCGGTATCAACACTTCGTCGCGCTTGGCCCTATCACTGCGTAGTTCCGAATTGCGCTGCCGGGCTGCATGGCGGCGGTAGACCGATGGGACAACCTGCAACCAAGTTCATCCCCATCGTTTCTTGTCAATTGCGAGCAATTCGCAAGAAATAGTAAAAAGTTATATAAATCAATTGCTAGAGGTTTGAAAATGAGCCCATAACAACCCGCAAAAACAAAAAAATTTACTCGCATGTCAAACTTTCGCAAAGATTCTGGGCGTTATATACATAATGCTTGAAACTCGCACATGCTGGCATGCCCCTGCATGTTTAAAAGCTATCAACTCAACTCGCGCGCTATTGTCGAGCAAGCTAAATGCAAGGTGAAAGAGTGGCAAGCAAACCTAACCATCACAAGGAGAGCTTGAAAGTTGCAGTTCTCAATGGATATGCCAAAGTGTGCAAGCGATCTAATTCAACTTTTTAAAGTGACGTTTACTGCTTCTGAGGATGCGAAAGAAGAGGGCGTTCTGAGGAGGAAACTGGTACGCCAAATCTTATCATACACATCAGCAACCGGTGTGTATGTCGCTCTTGCTGAGGAGGGCAGCACATTATTCGGTGGTGGATGCTTCTTTACTCGTTTGACGTATGATAACGATTCTCGAAAGGTTTTTATTGGTTCATGGCTGTTACGCCAGAACAACACGGTAAAGGAACTGGGCAGCAGCTGTTTTACGCTATGGTTTAGCAATGCTGCGCGAATACCAAGTAGATGCTGTGCTGACGTATGGCGATTCTCGTTATTATACCAAAGTAGGGTTTGAGCCAATTCTCGAGCATAAAATCACCGCACCGTTTGCATTACAAGTGCCTCATGGTTGAACGGTGAAGTGGACCCCAAAATTTGGACAGGTGCCTAAGCTATGATTCATCATCTCCACAAGGAGGAGAATCATGAGCAAGAAACGCAAACAATACAGCGCATCATTCAAGTCCAAAGTCGCTCTGGCCGCCATCAAGGGCGACCAGACCACATCCGAAATTGCTGCTCGTTTTCAGATCCACCCCACCATGGTCAGCACCTGGAAGCGCGACTTGCTGGAGAACGCTACCGACCTCTTCGAAGGCAAGAAGAAGGTCGGCAAGCAATCCGATGAGCCCAGCACAGACGAGCTGTACCGTGAGATTGGTCGACTGACGGTGGAACGCGATTTTTTGTCGCGCAAGCTCGATCAGTAAGCCGCCAACAGCGGTTGGCAATGATCGAGCGTGGTCATCCCCAAATCAGTCTTTCACGCCAGTGCGAGCTGCTCAAGCTGAGCCGCTCATCGGTGTACTACGTCCCTCGTGAGCCATGTCAGGAGGATCTGGACCTGATGTATCTGATTGATCAGCAACACCTGGAAACGCCGTACTATGGCTCTCGCAAGATGCGTGCCCATTTGCAGCACCAGGGCTATCGGGTCAATCGGAAGCGGGTGCAGAGGCTGATGCGCACCATGGGCATTCAGGCGGTGTATCCACGCCCCAGAACCAGCATTCCGGGCGACGGGCACAAGGTTTATCCGTACCTGCTCAAAGGGCTGAAAATCGACCGCCCCAACCAGGTGTGGGCAACAGATATCAGCTATATTCCGCTGGCCCGGGGCTTCATGTATCTGGTCGCCATCATCGACTGGTACAGCCGCAAGGTGCTGTCCTGGCGGGTCTCCAACACCATGGACACAGACTTTTGTGTCGATGTCCTGGAGGAGGCTCTACAGCGCCATGGAGCGCCGGAGATCTTCAATACCGATCAGGGTGTCCAGTTCACCAGTGAGGCCTTCACAAACGTTCTCAAAGATCATGGCATCCGGATCAGCATGGACGGCAAGGGCTGCTACCATGACAATATATTCGTGGAACGGCTCTGGCGCAGCGTCAAATACGAGTGTGTTTACCTTGCCGCTTTCGAGGATGGACAACACTTGAAGCAGGCGCTCCACCGGTACTTCTGGCATTACAATCAGACCCGGTACCACCAAACCCTTGATTACCAAACGCCCGATGAGGTGTACTACGGGCAACCCATATCTCTGGCAGCCTGAGTCAGGGAAACAACCGGATTATAGCTTAGGGATACCATCAGGTTGTCCAACTGATTGGGTCCACCTCACGGGGATGTCTTTAACAAATGACAATCTACTACCGTTAAACGGCCAGTGCCATTGCGTATCAGCCCTGAATAACTCAGCGTTCTGGTAGGTGCGAGGGTAAGGACGAGCATCGCGTCACTCGTGATTATTGATTTGCATCAGTGGGTAGTTGGCATCGCTGCTCAAGTAAGCGGCGAAACTGTGCAGCGTTTAAAGGTCGGCTGTAGTAAGTAGTTATGCAAAAGTTATCGTGTTATCTACGCCATAACCGTTACAGACGCCTTTCACCGCCTGACAGAGCCTATCGAAAGAGCTATAGGCCGTCAGTGGTAACCAGCGATATTTGATTTCACGCCAAAGAATTTCGATCAGATTCAACTCAGGCGAGTATGGCGACAGATAAATCAGGTGAATACGGTGGGTCATCCAATCAATGATTTTCCGTCGAAATGCCTTGGAGTGATGCATTTTGGCATTGTCTAGCACAACAACAGCGAAGGCATCAGGATCTTTCTGTGCTGCAAATTGGTCAAACGCCTCTATAACCGTTTCACTATTCACCGTGTCCATTGTCATATGATGAAAGAACATCCCTTTTCTGGATAAAAAACCTAATACATTCAATCTCTTGCTATGAGAGTAAGCAGTGACTTCCCAGGGTTGCCCTATTGGGCTCCATGCATAAGGCAGTGATGAAGACTGCGAAAATCCAGTTTCATCAAAGAAGTAAAGATCACAGGTGCCGCTGTCTTCCCATTCTTTCAATGCGTTGATCAGGCCTTGCGTATTGCGGAAATCTGTCTCGTCACGCCGTGCCTTCAGCGAGTAGCGAACACGTTTACAACTGTTACCGTTTTTTTAGAGCACGACGTAGGGTATCTCGACTGACCACTTTCCCGGTTTTTTCTTGAAACTTGGCATGCAGCACCGGCAACTGATGAGGATGATCTTCAACAAGCTGCTGCAATAACGCTATCTCGCCATCATTGAGAAGGTTTGGCCGCCCGTCGCGGGGTTTGTCTTGCAGACCGTCAATACCGTCTGCTTCCCACTGGGATAGCCATGTCGATACCGTATCGCGCTTGACCCCGAGAATGTCACGAATTTGATTGATCGTGTGCCCTTTATGGCTCAATAAGATGGCATGAGCGCGACGGCGTAAGGCTCGCTTTTCACCGTACTGATAAGCGTTATTTACAATGCGCTGTTGGTCTGGTGTCAAAGAGATGAAGCGTAACGGCTTGGACATGATGTATCTCCTCGTTGAGTTACATCTTTATACCCTATAATTATTGCATAGGCACTTAATACCCTTGGCCAAAACGGCATCCCATTGCTCGCAAGGTTTCGCCAATGTCAGCCGTTTCAATGCCCTCTGCCAATACGTCTGCTTGAAGAGACTCTGCAATCATCAGTACCGCTTTCACCAGCTGACGGCTGAATGAATCTTGGCGTAGCTGAAAGACGAACCCCTGGTCGATCTTAATTTCGTCCACCGGGTATTGTTGAAGGTAGAGAAGTGATGAATACCCCGTACCAAAATCGTCCAGCGACAGCCGTAAGCCCATCTCACGTAGTGCATGCATCTGGTCCAAGAGGGACGTCGTGGCGTCGCTGAAGACGCTTTCGGTGAGCTCCAACACAAGCTCATTCGGTGAGGCCCCCGTCTCATCCAGAATACGCTTGACTTGATGAGGTAAGCTTCCTGTCTGAAACTGAATTAACGAGATATTAACGGCAACACTCACTGGCTGCAGGCCTGACGCCCGCCAAGCCTGTAATTGCTGACATGCATTACGCAATACCCAGGCACCGATAGGGGCAATTAGCTGACTCTGTTCCGCAATGGGAATGAAAACGCCTGGCGATATTAAGCCAAGCTCGGGGTGATGCCATCTTAGTAGTGCTTCGCAGGCGATTAGATGCCCTGTCTCCAAGTCGACTTTAGGCTGATAATGCAGCTCAAATTGATCGTCTTTAAGCGCCTGGTGCAGCTCGCGTGTCAACTGGATACGTAGTCGGCTATCTTCTTGTAGCTTGCCGTCGTACGCCACCCAAGGTTCCGACAATTTGGTACGGTGGTGCGATAGGGCTCGCTCTGCCTCACGTAAGAGACTCTGGATGGAACGCTCAGGCTGGTTAAGCGGCGTATAACCCAAACGAATAGATATCTCAATTTGGGTGCCCTCCAGGGCCATCGGCTGTGTTAACTCATTTAGCAATTGTTCAAGGCGCTCTTCTTCTGTCCTCGTGCAGTCAGGCGAGAGAAACACGATAAATTCATCTCCCCCGATTCGGCCAGTAAGCCTGGTCTCGTCAGCTCGCTGAGTTAATCGACGCCCGAACTCCTTTAAAAGCTGGTCACCGGCGTTATGTCCATAAGCATCATTAATGTCTCGCAACCCCACGATATCTATCGTAGCCACAATGCCATCTGCCAGCCAACCTTCCTTTTCGAGACGCGTTTCTAACACTTGCGTAAAGCCGCCGCGTGAGTAGAGCCCTGTTAATGCATCCTCGAAGGCGAGACGCCTGAGTTCTTGTTGTGCTTCTTTTACAGCGGTTATGTCTTGCTTGATAGCCACAAAATTGGCGACTTGCCCAAGGTCATCCTTGAGTGGCGAAATTAATTCGTGCTCCCAGTATAAAGAACCGTCTTTACGGCGGTTTTGAATTTCGCCTGTCCATACCTGACCGGTACTGATCGCCTGCCATAAACTTTTATAGGTGGCGTCTGGCGTATTTCCGCTTTGGATGTAAGCCGACGTTTTTCCAAGAAGCTCATCACGTGAATATCCAGAAAGCTTCTCAAACGCAGCGTTCACATACTCCATTTTACCCTTAAGGTCGGTGACGGTAATGGGAGCTGGGCTTTGTTCAGTGATATAAGCCAGCTTTCGTAACTCGCGTTCGCGTTCGCGACGCTGAGTAACATCCTGACAAGCGCCACTGACACCGATAATGCGTTTACGGTTGTCGTACAGGGGTTGGCCAACCGAACGTACCCACCGCCGTTGACCATCTGCCGCCACTATTTGCAGCTCTTCGTCATACGGTATCCCTTGTTCAGCACATGCGGTGAATTTCTGCATCATCCGCTCACGATGTTCCGGAATATAATACAATTCGTTTCAGACAGGAAGCTTGCCTCATCAAGTCAAGCGTATTCTGGATGAGACGGGGGCCTCAGCTTGTGTTGGAGCTCACCAGCGTCTTCAGCGACATACGACGTCCCTCTTGGACCAGATGCATGCACTACGTGAGATGGGCTTACGGCTGTC
>NZ_JABFHI010000006.1 GCF_013112225.1 Vreelandella azerica
GCGACCTGGTCGCCTTCAATTTCAATCAGTACATTCGAGAGCACAGGTAGCGTTTGCCGACGTTCGACCACGCCGGCTACCAGTGTCAGTGGACGCAGCAACGCCTCTCGGGAAATGGAAAATTTCATCAACGCTCCAGATTAGTCGGTAATTAGCTGGTCAGCAGACGCAACAGATTCTTGTAGTCCTCACGAATATCCGCATTTTCTTCCTGCAGGGCTTTTACCTTGCGGCAGGCGTGCAACACAGTGGTGTGGTCACGTCCACCAAAGGCGTCGCCAATCTCTGGCAAGCTGTGATTGGTAAGCTCTTTGGCAAGTGCCATTGCCACCTGACGCGGCCTTGCAACAGAACGTGAACGCCTTTTGGAAAGCAGATCAGCGACCTTGATCTTGTAATATTCTGCCACTGTACGCTGAATATTATCCACACCCACCTGCTTATCCTGCAGGGCCAAGAGGTCTTTCAGCGACTCACGAATGAAATCCTGAGTGATGGGTTTGCCCATGAAGTGGGAGTCGGCAATCACTTTTTCAGGGCGCCTTCCAACTCGCGGACGTTGGAGCGAATTTTCTGGGCAATAAAGAACGCCGCATCATGGGGAAGATCCACTTTGGATTGATCGGCTTTCTTCATCAGAATAGCCACGCGGGTTTCAAGTTCAGGTGGTTCAATCGCCACCGTCAGCCCCCAACCAAAACGTGATTTCAAACGCTCTTCAACGCCACTGATCTCTTTCGGATAGCGGTCAGAGGTAAGGATCATCTGCTGCCCACCTTCTAGCAGGGCATTAAACGTATGGAAAAACTCTTCCTGAGAACGCTCCTTACCAGCAAAGAATTGAATATCATCAATCAACAGGGCATCAACACTACGGTAAAAACGCTTGAAATCATTGATGGCATTCAATTGCAGGGCTTTTACCATATCCGCTACAAAACGCTCTGAGTGCAAATACACCACGCGCGCATTTTCCCGTCGCTCTGCCAGCGCATTGCCCACCGCATGCATCAAGTGGGTCTTACCCAACCCCACACCACCATATAAAAACAACGGGTTATAAGCCCCACCGGGGTTTTCTGATACCTGACGTGATGCAGCCCGCGCCAATTGGTTGGATTTACCTTCAACGAAGGTTTCAAAAGTGAAGTTAGGATTAAGTCCGCTGGTGTGTTTCAGACTGCCTTCGACCTGCACCTGACGCTCACCGGAGCGTTTAGACGCAGATTCCTCACGCAGTTGATCAATTTCACGATCATCGTTCATATGAGTGCGTGAAGGTGTACTGACAGCCGGTGACGGCGACCTGTTGGCTGAGGCTGAAACGGGGTTCCCAGCTGACGTGGCTGCGGTGCAGGAGCAGCCACGCGGCGGCTACCGACTGTCAGGCTTACCTTGGGAGGCTTTGCCGGTGAGAGCTCTCTGACCAACTCACTGATTCGTTTGGCATATTTATCATTTACCCAATCACGTACAAAACGGTTAGGCGCTAAAAGACACAGCTCATTGGACTCGCCTTCTTCGGCCTGAAGAGGACGTATCCAAGTATTGAACTGCTGCGAATTCAGCTCGTCCTGCAGATAATCGAGGCATTGCTGCCAAAGCGCGAGAGACACTCAACTCACCATCGGTTGAAAACGGCCGGATATTGTAGCGCCCCAGAACCAAGTTATCCACACAAGTATCATCTCCGACACTTCTGTGGATAACCTTCTTACTGCTATGGCTTGAGCCCTTTGGATGAGCTGGGGAAAAAACCTGAAATAATGCTAAACCTTCATTTATCCACGCTTTCGTCACAGCTAAACTACCGCTTAAGCACTGCTTATCCACAGTTTTTTTATCATTTCAAATATCTGAATATAATAACTTATATGGTGTTATCCACAATTTCTATCCCCACTATTAATAACAATATTTAAAAAGATATAGATAATGGTAGATAAGGCCTGGCAATAACCCTGAGTGGCATTGAACGACCCATCACTGGACTGCCCAATGCGACATCACTGGGTTCTTCAGACAAAAAAATTGCACCTGGCGAGCTAAAGCTCTACAATTTCCGGTCTTGAATTAGCAGTACCCGAGATGGTTATTGACTAAATCGGGTTCCTGAAATCGACGTTCCGTCCTAAAACCACGTGGGAATAACGAGTTATGAAACGCACCTTTCAACCTAGCGTTCTTAAGCGCAAGCGTACGCATGGCTTCCGCGCACGCATGGCAACCAAAAGTGGCCGCGCCATTATCACGCGCCGTCGTGCCAAAGGCCGTAAGCGTCTGAGCGCCTGAATCCGGATTGCGTGTGCTCCGTCAAGGCTATCCCCGGTGTTTACGTTTGCTTAATGCTGGGGATTTCAGTCACGTTTTCGAACAAGCTGACCTGAAAGTCCACGGTAAAGGTATGATGGCACTTGCACGTTGGAACATGCTCGGTCATCCACGAATCGGGCTAGTGGTCAGTAAAAAAAATGTGAAACTTGCCGTACAGCGCAATCGTTTCAAACGTCTCGTTAGAGAATCCGTACGATTACGCCAACATCAGTTACCAATGCTTGACATTGTTGTTCTGGCTAGGCGCGGTGTACATGATCTTGACAACGATACGTTACATCGTCAGCTACATGGCATGTGGAAACGGCTGCAGCGTGAAGCGAGACAGCATGAGTGCACAAAATTGGCATCACCAGCAAGCACTCAGCATGACGCTTGACGATTATATAGCGCCGCTCGACCTCGGCCTGCCGTTTGGCAGGCTTTTGTGTGTCATAGGTCGAGTAAAAAATCACTGCACCATTAGCAGGTTCACCACCCAGCGGGCAGACCCCTCATGGACGTAAAACGACTTATCCTCGTGATTCCATTAGCCGTACTGGCTTATTTACTGGTTGTGCAATGGAATCAGGACTACGGTCAACCGATTGACAGTCCGTCCTCCAGTGACGTTGTGCAGCGAAGTGCCAATGATACGACTTCTGCTGACACACAGGACGGCGACGGCGGTTTGGCTGTACCTTCGAGTACTTCTCAGAATGCGGACATCGATGAAGGGATGTCCGCAGATGAGAGCACAACCGATAGCCGAGACTTCATAGCGGTGACCACCGATGTGCTTGATGTGCGCATCGACCCGCACGGTGGTGATATCCTCTATGCAGCCTTGCCTCAACATAAGCTGCGCCTGGATTCCGAGCGCAACTATGTACTGCTCTCAGATAACGAAACACGCAGCTATGTGGCACGCTCCGGCCTGCAGCTCAATGATCAGGCCAACCGGATCGTTTTCACCCCAGAAAGCACCGAATACCTGCTGGGTGATGACGACGATCAGGTCATCGTGAATCTGCAAGCTGACATTGACGGCATTGAAGTCACCAAACGTTTAACCTTCGAACGCGGTAACTACGCGGTTGACGTTGACTACTATGTCGCCAACAACACCGAGTCTCCGGTCAGTGCACGCTTTATTGGCCAGCTGGCTCGCGATAACAGTGAAGACCCCTCCAGTGGCGTAGCGATGGGTATGAACTCCTATCTGGGGGCCGCTTTCTCAACACCGGAAACACGTTACGAGAAAGTGGATTTCAGTGATATCCAGGAAAACAAGTTTTCCAATCAGGAAGCCGAAGGCGGCTGGGTAGCCATTATCCAGCATTATTTCGTTTCCGCCTGGGCACCGCCCCAGGATCAGCAGAATCTTTATTACGCCACCACAGATTCCCGTGGCCGCAATGTCGCAGCTTTTGCTGGCCCTACCCTGCAGGTCGCTCCTGAAAACGAAGCTAACCTGAGTGCCACTCTTTATATGGGCCCTAAGATTCAGGACTATATGGAGCAGGTAGCGCCTAACCTGAAGCTGACGGTGGATTATGGCTGGCTATGGTTTATTGCCAACCCTCTTTTCGTGGTGCTGGACACCATCCATGACATCGTTGGTAACTGGGGCTGGTCCATTGTTCTACTGACGGTACTCGTCAAGCTGGTGCTGTTCCCGCTCTCCGCCAAGGCTTATAAGTCAATGGCCCGGATGCGTAAGCTCGGCCCGGAAATGCAGCGGCTTAAAGAGATGTATGGCGATGATCGCCAGAAAATGTCTCAGGAAATGATGAAGTTCTATCAGAAAGAGAAGATCAACCCGCTTGGTGGCTGTCTTCCCATTCTGATTCAGATGCCGGTGTTCATCGCGCTTTACTGGATGTTGCTGGAGTCGGTGGAACTGCGTCACGCGCCCTTCATGTTCTGGATCCAGGATCTCTCGGTGAAAGATCCCTTCTTCATCCTGCCGATCCTGATGGGGGCGTCAATGTTTGTTCAGCAGATGCTCAACCCGACACCGCCAGACCCGATGCAGGCCAAGATAATGAAGATGCTGCCTATCATCTTCACCTTCTTCTTCCTGTGGTTCCCGGCAGGTCTGGTCATCTACTGGGTCGTCAACAACATCATTTCAGTTGCGCAGCAGTATTATATTACGCGCAAGGTCGAGAATGACCCAACCATGGCAAGGGCAAGAAAACCCGCTAAGCCTTGTTTCTTATGAATAGGGTCAACACCCTCCAGACCCCCGCCCTGTGCGGGGGTCTGGCGTTTATAGCAGGATAAATTCACAATACGCCTATCAACCAACGAGGGCGCCATGCCAGCACCACTTTATACTCCCGATACCATTGCCGCCCTGGCCACCCCACCCGGACGCGGTGGCGTCGGTATCATCCGTCTTTCCGGCCCGCATAGCGCCGCTATCGCCGTAAAAATACTCGGCTATTCACCCACTCCCAGGCAGGCCCACTACGGCCCCTTTCACGGCGAGGCAGGCATTATCGATCAAGGTATTGCCTTGTATTTTGCTGGGCCGAATTCCTTCACCGGTGAAGACGTACTGGAGTTACAGGGTCACGGCGGCCCCGTCATCATGGACATGTTACTGGAGCGCTGCCTGCAGCTGGGCGCCAGGCTGGCCCGTCCCGGCGAATTCTCAGAGCGTGCCTTCTTTAACGACAAGCTGGATCTGGCTCAGGCAGAAGCCATCGCCGATCTGATTGACGCCACTTCACGGCATGCTGCCGAAAATGCCGTGCGTTCGCTACAGGGTGAGTTTTCCAACCTCGTCCATGCCTTGGTTCAGCGCCTGATTGAACTGCGTGTTTACGTTGAGGCGGCTATCGACTTTCCTGAAGAAGAAATAGATTTTCTCGCCGATGGCCATGTTGCCCGTCATCTGCAAGGGGTGATGAGCGAACTGGAAAAAGTACGTGCAGCCGCTGGCCAGGGCGCCTTGATGCGGGAAGGCATGAATGTGGTGATTGCCGGGCGTCCCAATGCGGGCAAATCAAGCCTGCTCAATGCCCTGACCGAGCAGGACACCGCCATCGTGACCGATATTGCCGGTACCACCCGGGACGTATTACGGGAACATATCCACCTTGATGGTATGCCCTTGCATATTATTGATACCGCAGGCCTCCGCGACACGCCGGATGCAGTGGAAAAGATTGGTGTGGCCCGTGCCTGGGCAGAAATAGAGAAAGCCGATCGCGTGCTGCTGCTGGTCGATGCCTCAACCACCCAGGCAACTGACCCCTTCGATATCTGGCCAGAGTTTGTTGAGCGCCTACCGGATCGCTCGCGCTTGACCTTGATACGCAACAAGATCGATACCAGCCAGGAAACCCCTGGAATTGACTTATCCACAACCCATCCGACGCTACGCCTTTCGGCAAAAACCGGCATAGGTGTGGATAACTTGAAACAGCACCTGAAAGACATCATGGGCTACGCAGCGACAACGGAAGGCCGCTTTTCAGCCCGCCGCCGCCATCTGGATGCCCTTGATCGCGCCCGTGATGCTCTACAGGCAGGCAACTCCCAGCTTCAGGGCTACGGCGCAGGAGAACTCCTTGCTGAAGACCTGCGCGACGCCCAGCAGGCGCTTGGGGAAATTACCGGTGATTTCAGCGCAGATGATCTGCTGGGGGAAATTTTCGGCAGCTTCTGTATCGGGAAATAATAGTCACTCCCCTACCAGCCAGTCGCTGTGATACTGGCTTTGCTCACCTAACAGCGGCGTGATGTCTGCCATGGCACTGGCAAGACGCTCATCCAGCCCCCAGGGCGGGTTCACTATCAACATGCCGCTACCGTACATACCATGTTGATCCACCCCTTGAGCACGCTGCTTAAGCTCGCTACGCCATATCTTGCGTACACCGCTGGCCTTCAAGCTATTCAGCAGGATTTGGTGAGCACCGGAAGGAAGCAACGGGTACCAGATAAGCAGGACACCATGGCGCACTTTTGCCAGGGTCTGAACTACTGTTTCAGCCACTTCCTGGTACTCCTGTTTGCGCTCATAGCTGGGGTCGATCAGCACACATAATCTGGGCGTGGCGACCGGCACACGCTTGCTCAGACCGGCTAACCCATCGGCAAAAATTCGCCGGGCCTGCTCAGGAAGTGTCTGTGTGTTCAGGTGCTCATGCTCACTGGGATGAAATTCAAACAGGGTAAGTGCATCCTGCTCGCGTAACGCCTGGGATAACCACCAGGGAGAGCCAGGGTAGTGGCTTAGCTCAGCCGCATGAGGCTGGGCGCTTTCCAGCTTGTCAAGCCAGGCACCTAACAGGGAGTCTTTAAGCCCTTGGCGAGCTTGCCAAAGTGGCCAGATGCCTTGACGGTACTCTTGCAGGCGTTGAGTCTCTTGCCGGTCAAGCGGATATAGGCCTCTTCCCGCATGAGTGTCTATATATGTAATAGCTGAATTTTTACGTAATAAATAATCCACCACGGCAAACAGGGTCAGGTGCTTATGCACATCGGCAAAGTTGCCGGCGTGGTAAGCATGTTGGTAGGAAAGCATGACATATCCTTTAGTAAAATAGTGGTGGATGCAGCGTATACGGCATCAGCTGGGTTATCTCAATAAAAAAACCCGCTAAACCTGATGGATAGCGGGTTGAAGCCTTAAAAAAATAATCTTGAAGAAAGATCAGGGCTGTTGGTAGTTACGTGCACCTTCTGTCGGTGTCAGTGTGATTTCAACTCGGCGATTCTGGGCGCGGCCCTGTTCGTTATCATTGCTGGCCACTGGCTGGGTTTCCCCGTAACCGCGGATATTCAATCGGCTACCTGATACACCATTCTGGTTCAGGTAATTACTGACCGACTGCGCTCGGCGTTCAGAAAGGCGCTGATTATAGCCCGCGTCTCCAGTGCTATCAGTATGCCCCGCCACATTGACACGGGTATCCGTATAGTTACGCAGTACGTTGGATACTTCATTAAGAGAAGAACGCGCCTGTGGGGTCAGGTCGCTTGAATCAAAACCAAAGGTCACGCTGCTGGGCATATTGAGCACAATGTCATCACCGCGACGGTCAATCTCAATCCGTGAGCCTTGCAGGTTCTGGCGCAGCTGCTGTTCCTGACGATCCATATAAGCACCAATGCCTGCCCCAGCCGCAGCGCCAACGGCAGCACCAATCAAGGCACGGTCGCGGCGGCTAGTGCTGCCATCTCCGGAAAGCGCGCCGGCTGCCGCGCCAATCACCGCACCTATTCCTGTACCGGTCGCGGTAGTGGAGCGCTGGGTATTGCCGCCGTAAGGGTCGGTCGCACAACCGGCAACAAGAACGACGGCCGCTAGAGGTGTCAGTAATCGATAGAGTCGCATTCAATACTCCTGATATTCATGAGTCTACCCGATTAGGGGCAAATTATGCGTCACTGATCTCCGCCAGCAACTCATTCAAGAATAGTAGACCTTGAGGCGATGCTCTAAGCCTTTCCGACGTTTCCTCTAAAAGTCCTTTTTTGGTGGCACTTTCCAGGGGCTGTGTTAGCGCATCAAGAGGTTGCCCTGTGTGTGCCTGCCACGTCGCCATGGGGACTCCCTCGCTAAGGCGCAGGGCATTCATAGCAAATTCCAGTGGAAGCTCCTGGCGTGCTATTTCACGCTTACCAGCAAGAAAACCGCGCATATCTCCCCTACGTTGCAGATAGGCATCTGGCTGACGGGTCTTCCAGCGTCGCTCGATTGTCCATTGGCCATCATGGGCAATATGGCTGAACTTGCCATGGGCTCCCGCCCCTATGCCCATATAATCGCCGAATTGCCAGTAATTCAGGTTATGGCGGCTTGCCTTGTCAGGCCTTGAATAGGCCGATATTTCATAACGCTTGAGCCCTGCTTTTTCCAAGGCATCATGGCCAGCATCCTGAATATCCCAGAGAATTTCTTCGTGGGGCAGTACAGGCGGCGCAGAGTGAAAAGCTGTATTAGGTTCCAGGGTAAGCTGGTACCAGGAAAGATGTTCGGGCGCCAAAGCTAACGCCTGGTTGATATCTGCCATGGCACTGTCAGCTGTCTGCCCGGGCAGCCCATGCATCAGGTCAAGATTGATATTATCAAACCCGGCTGCCCGTGCCTGAGCAACAGCCTTGATGGCCTCGTCTCCGCTATGGATACGCCCAAGGGCAGCCAACTGCTCGGGCTGAAAACTCTGTACGCCCAGCGAAAGCCGATTGATACCTGCTTTACGGTAACCGTAGAAGCGACTTTGCTCGGTCGTTCCAGGGTTGGCCTCCAGAGTGATTTCAATATCGGCGGCAAACGCCAGCTGACTTGCTATTGCTGTTAACAACTTTTGGTAAAAATCAGGCGATAGCAGGCTTGGCGTGCCACCACCAATAAAAATTGCTGCCAACGGGCGCCCGGCAGCGAGCGGCAGATCCTGCCTGAAATCTTCCAACAGCGCTTCCAGATAGGCCGCTTCTGGCAGCTCATCAAGGTGAGGCTCATGAGAATTGAAATCACAGTAGGGGCACTTACGCACACACCAAGGGGTGTGGATATAGAGCGACAGTGGCGGAAGCTCACGTGCTTGTTCAGCCATGCGCCACCTGCAATGTCTCTACCAACGCCTGCAAGGCACGCCCACGATGGCTCAAGCGGTTTTTGCTTTCCGTCGACAGTTCGGCGGCTGACATTCCCTGGTCAGGCAGCCAGAAAAGTGGATCATAGCCAAACCCACCTTCTCCACGTGGAACCGTCAGTATCTCGCCTTCCCAGCTGCGTTGAACAATGATCGGAACAGGGTCTTCAGGGTGACGCAAGTAAACCAACACGCACCAGTAACGCCCGCTACGCTGCCCTTCTTCACAGCGACTTAACGCTTCAAGCAGCTTGGCATTGTTACGTGCGTCGCTTTTTGGTTCACCGCCATAGCGGGCGGAATAAATACCTGGAGCGCCGTCAAGCGCATCAACTTCCAGCCCGGAATCATCTGCCAGAGCTGGCAAACCGCTGGCCTGACTGGCAGCACGCGCCTTGATCAAGGCATTTTCTACAAAGGTCAGGCCGGTTTCCGGCACATCGTCCACGCCAAAATCCGCCTGAGGGCGCACATTCATCCCCAGAGGAGACAATAGCTGATTGAATTCTCGAAGCTTACCAGCGTTGCCGCTAGCAAGTACCAGCGTTGATGCAGGTGCTGTCATGGCGATTCTCCGTAAAAAACTGAAAAAGCCGCTCTTTGGAACGGCTTGATACGAGTCAGTTTTATGAGTGTATTTCGGCCAGCATCACATGGTAGCAAAAGCTTTCTCGGCGGCGTCCAGAGTCAGCTGGATATCTTCTGCCGTGTGGGCGCTGGACATGAAACTGGCCTCATAGGCGGAAGGCGCCAGATAAACACCGTGATCGAGCATGGCAGTGAAGAAGCTTCTGAAGGCTTCTGGATTACAGGCGGTTGCCTGGGCGAAGTTGTCCACCCTGGATTGTGAGGTAAAGAAGATCCCGAACATGCCACCGGATGATTGGGTGATCATCGGCACGCCCGCCGCGTCTGCCCGTTCCTTAAGGCCATGGCAGAGCGTATCAACGCGCTGGGTCAAGGCATCATGGAAGCCAGGTACCTGAAGCTTATTGAGCAAGGTCACCCCAGCGGCCATGGCCAGCGGGTTTCCAGAAAGTGTGCCTGCGTGGTAGATGGGCCCAAGCGGTGAAATGTTTTCCATGATTTCCCGCTTGCCGCCAAAAGCCCCTACCGGCATGCCGCCACCGACGATCTTGCCCAGGCACGTCAGATCCGGAGTGACGCCATAGCGTGCCTGAGCGCCACCCAGCGCAATACGGAAACCGGTCATGACTTCATCAAAAATCAGCACGCTGCCGTGCTCATTGCAAACCCGGCGCAGGGTTTCAAGGAAACCTGGCTGAGGTGGAATGCAGTTCATGTTGCCGGACACCGGCTCGACGATAATGCAGGCAATGCGGTCGCCGATTTCTTCAAAACAGGCTTCCACGCCATCCGGGTCATTGTAGGAAAGCGTGACGGTATGCTCCGCCAGTGCGGCGGGAACGCCAGGGGAACTCGGCTCACCGTGGGTGAGCGCTCCGGAACCGGCCTTGACCAGCAGTGAATCGGAGTGGCCGTGGTAATTGCCTTCGAACTTGACGATCTTGTCACGCCCGGTATAACCGCGTGCCAGGCGAATCGCCGACATGGTGGCTTCGGTGCCGGAGCTGGTCATGCGCACCATTTCCATGCTGGGAATGATCTCGCAGATCAGGTCAGCCATGGTGGTTTCCGCTTCGGTAGGGGTACCAAAAGACAGACCGCTATCCAGGCGCGAGCGCACCGCGGCCAGCACATCCGGGTCTGCATGGCCGGTAATCATCGGGCCCCAGGAGCCGATATAGTCAACGTAGCGGTTACCTTCGACATCAAACAGATAGGCGCCCTGGGCACGCTCCATGAAGACCGGCGGGCGGTGCATGCCCTTGAACGCTCTTACCGGTGAGTTAACACCGCCGGGAATATGACGGCTGGCTCGTTCAAACAATTCTGCAGACGTGGTCATGGCGTCTTCTTCCTTTTATCTCTGAGATCAAATCAAATCTGAATGGTACAAGAACGCTAATCCAGCGATGTCGCGTCAAAAAACAGGTTTAAAAAAACAGGTTTAAAAAAACAGGGTTAAAAAAACATAGGGTTAAAAAAACGATCTGGCAGCGCTTGGCCTTCTTTAAGGTGATAACCGTGAGACAAGCTTTGCCAGGTAAAGTGCTGCGCCTGCTCGCAGGCGGTAAGTAAACGCTCACCTACGGCCAAACGCGCGGCCAATGAGGAAGCCAAAGTGCAGCCCGACCCATGAAATTGCCCTGCCAGGCGCGGCCACTGCCATTGGCGCGTTGTGTCAGGCATATGTAGGGTATGCACCACCTTTTGCCGGTCGCTTTCTGGCAGAGGCGAATCCGTTGCGGTTACCAGTACAGCGCCACAGCCTCGCTCCATCAAGGTCACTACACGCTCAGTGTCATTGGCAGATGCCGTTACGCCCGGAGCCAGGCGAGCCAATTCTTCTCGATTGGGGGTCAGCACATCGACCAGCGGCATCAATTTGTCCACATAGACCTGACTCAAACCGGCTGTGGATAACTCGGTTCCACCACCCGCTTTCAAGACAGGATCAGCCACGACCGGGATACCGGGAAAGCGGCGCAAAACCTGTTCAACGGCCTCCAGCACTTGTATATCCGCAATCAGTCCAAGCTTGATGGCCGCTATCGGAAGAGTATCCAGAGCCGTCACCATATCGAGAACGGAACTGGCGCTTACCGACAAGACCTGTTGAACATCGTGATAATTCTGAACGGTCAATGCCGTCGGCACCGTTATCGCCCAGCCGCCGCTGGCATTAATCGCTTCACTGTCAGCAATAATGCCAGCGCCGCCGCTAGGGTCATGGCCTGCCAGTACTAACACTACAGGGGGAAGGGAGCGTGGCATCAGTATGGCTTGAGCACAGCAAGAATAATGATAATGATCAGCGCAATCACTGGCGCTTCATTAAACCAGCGGAAAAACACATGGCTTTTTTGCAGCGATCCTGAGCAAACTGTTTCAGGTAGATAAGGCAGACATGGTGATAGGCAATCAAGAGCACCACCAGGAGCAACTTGGTATGCATCCAGCCCTGGCTCAACCAGCCTGGGTTGATGTAAAGCATCAAGATACCGAAGATCAGCACGACAATCATGGAAGGCGTCATAATGCCACGGTAAAGCTTGCGCTCCATGACCTTGAAAGTTTCCATGCTGGTGGTTTCGCCTTTATCCCGCGCCATGGCGTGATAAACATATAGTCGTGGCAGATAGAACAAGGCAGCAAACCAGGTAACCATCGCTATTAGATGAATTGCTTTCGCCCATAAGTACATGGTGGCTCCTTAAAAGTCGTCTAGCAGTGGGATAGCGTTTATGGCAGTGCGTTAGCGGCTGTCATTCGCAGCAAGGGAACATGATCAAGGCTTTTTGCGTCTTGGCCGTCCGTTGATCGCGGATCAGTATAATGATAATACCGTTCAATAGCCCCTCGAGTGATGATACCTGAAATTCGCCGCTGCTTGGGGCGATAACCATGGACAACGTACAAGGCACCTAGGGCGTTATTCTGAAGCCTTATAAACGCTTCGGAAAGGGTTGCCTGCAACGCGATGGGCGCCATTTCCAAACGTTGCCCCGGAATTTCTACAAGATCTATTATTTCCTGCGGATCATTAGCAGCACCTTCACTAGCGTCGCGCTCCATCAGCCAACGCGCCAGTTCAGCCGCTCTCAGCGCCAGCACGGGTTTTTCCTGGGTCGAACGTTCAATTATTAACCAGACAGGGTTAGTTTCCAGCAGCTTGCGGGCCTCTTCAGCGGTGATCATCCGTTCAGTGCGCACGAAACTGCGCTCCATCACGGCAGGAACTGACACTCGCGACAGCGCCTGCATCAATGGCTGCTGCAGAGGGTGTAAACCATAACGCAAGCTACTGATAAAAAAACCTTCGCAGCCCGTCAAATGGCGTGATGTCAAACAGGCCACTACTACCGCTAGCATGCCTGGCAACATGATATTCGGCGTATGGGTCAGCTCCAATAAAGCCATCAAAGCCGCCAGCGGCGCCTGCAGCACAGCTCCCATCATCGCCGCCATACCCAACATCGCAAAAATGCTTGGGTCAGCAGCTTTATCCGGCCATAACCAGACACCGACAAGACCACATAAAGTGCCCATGGCCGCACCAATAACCAGCACCGGGCCAATGATGCCAATCGGTATACCACCGGCAACGGTCAGCGAAGTAAGAACTAACTTGATAGCCACTAGGGCAAGCAGCACCGATACCGTTAACTGGTTATTTAGGGCAGCGGCAACGCTGTCATAGCCAATACCCTGTACTTGTGGAAAGAACCACGCCGATAGTCCGGTCAGAAGCCCCACCGCCCCCAGGCGCAGCCACAGTGGTTGCTGCTGGATCCACTGGCTGCGTGAAATATGAATGAAGAGTCCCGCCAGAATGCCGATCATCAATCCCATCACGACTATCCAGGGCAGATTGAAAAAGGAGCCCAGAGCCACCTCGGGAATACTAAATGCTGGCGCATTGCCATATACCAGCTGTGCCACCAGAGCCCCCATGGTCGATGCCAGAATAACCGGCATGAAACTCATCAGGGTGTATTCCATCATCACCACTTCCATGGCAAAGATAACCCCGGCAATGGGCGTGTTGAACGATGCTGAAATCCCGGCGGCAGTGCCACAGGCGACCAGCACCCGCAGGCTGTTATTGGGTAGACGCAGCTTGAGCCCAAGCCCGCTGGAAGCCGCCGCCCCCAGATGAATGGCTGGGCCTTCTCGCCCGGCAGACAGGCCACCCAGCACCGATACCACTCCGACCCACCATTGGTTCAACCAGTTACGCAAGGGAAAACGCCCCTGATGATACGTCAGGCGCTCAATAACATGACCAACCCCAAGCTTACGGGCCGTGGCTTTCTGGCGATACAGGAAGACACCCACCAGCGACACCGCCAGCATGGGTAGAAGAGCGCGTAACCAGGGCGACAAGGCTTCAAAGGCTTCCGGATTGTTTTCCGGCATATACAGCGCGGCCCCCGTTTCCAGCAGTAACCGAAAGCCCACCATCAAGGCACCGGTAATCACGCCCGATACCAGGCCCAGCACGCAAAGTTGGGGCAAGGCGTCAACATTGGCCAACTGTTGGCGAAAATTTTCAAGGCTGAAACTGGACCGAGAAAAACGTGCCACGCGTCTTTTCCTTGTGGTTAATAAGGTTATCCATCAGATCATAAAGATAAGATCAAACGCCTTGAGCCTATTCTTCAGGCCTATCCTCTCTCTCCTCCATGCTCTTGTGTATCATAGTCTTTATGATGAAGACACCAATCCTTAACGTCCCAGATTCAGAGCAGCAAGGAGCAGATTGTGATTAAAGTAGGCATTGTAGGTGGAACCGGCTATACCGGCGTTGAGCTTTTAAGGCTGTTGTCGCAACACCCTGACGTTAGTGTCGACGCCATTACGTCACGTTCTGAAGCCGGCGTGAAAGTCGCGGATATGTACCCAAACCTGCGCGGATACTACGACCAGTTGACCTTTAGCGAACCCGATGCTGAACAGCTCGGCGCCATGGATGCGGTATTTTTGCCACCCCTCATGGCGTGGCCCACGCGCTAGCAGGCGAGCTCCTGGATAAAGGTACCCGGGTAATTGACCTTTCTGCAGACTTTCGGCTGCGGGATGCAAAAGAATGGAGCCAATGGTATGGCCAACCCCATGGCGCCCCAGAGCTGCTTAACGAGGCGGTTTATGGGCTGCCTGAAATGCATCGCGATACCATTCGCCAGGCACGCCTGATTGCAGTGCCCGGCTGCTACCCCACCGCTGTACAACTGGGCTATTTGCCACTTTTGGAAGCAGGCCTGATTGACCCTGAACAGCTGATTGCCGATTGCAAGTCTGGGGTAACTGGGGCAGGCCGAGGTGCCAAGGTACCCTCGCTGCTGGCTGAGGCCAGTGAGTCCATGAAAGCTTATGGTGCAGGTGGCCACCGCCATCTGCCGGAAATCCGTCAGGGGCTGAGCGATATCCATGGCCAGGCGGTTAAGCTGACTTTTGTGCCCCACCTGACACCAATGATTCGCGGTATCCACGCAACGCTCTACGGCCAGCTGAACGCTGACCCACAAGACCTTCAGGCGCTGTTTGAAGCACGCTATGCCAACGAACCCTTTGTGGATGTCATGCCTGCGGGTAGCCACCCGGAAACCCGCAGTGTCAAAGGCATCAATACCTGCCGCCTGGCGGTACATCGTCCAGGTAACGCCAACACTGTCGTCGTGCTATCGGTCATTGATAATCTAGTCAAGGGCGCCTCAGGGCAAGCTATCCAGAACCTTAACCTGATGTTTGGCCTGCCTGAAACCCGTGGCCTTGAAGCACCGGCGTTGATGCCCTGATCATAGGTCGGCAAAATCTTTCCCAGTAAAAGTTGACCCTTTTACTGGGAATTACTCATAATCAGGTTCAACTCTCGAACGTTCGCTCACGGGAGGTATCCATGAGCAGTGCAGAATCCTTTGTCCCAACCCCTTTACTTCTATCCGGCAGTGCCCGCACACGTATCAAGGCGCTGATGGCAGAAGAAGGCAAACCTGACCTCAAGCTGCGCGTCTACGTGACCGGCGGCGGCTGCTCAGGATTCCAGTATGGGTTTGATTTTGCGGAAAATATCGCAGAAGACGACACCGTCATCGAATTCGGTGATGCAACCCTGGTGGTCGATCCACTCTCCTATCAGTATCTGGTAGGTTCAACCGTGGATTTTGAAGAAGGCCTGGCAGGTGCTCGTTTCCGTATTCAGAACCCAAATGCCACGACTACTTGTGGCTGCGGTGCCTCCTTTATGGTTTAACGCCAATTGAACACTATCGGCATCTTTTTCAGTCAGGTAGATCTGCTGGCTCAGCTTGTGCGTCAAACCAGCGTTTATGTGTTTCCTTCCCCGTGACTTGACGCCATGGCGGTTTCTCGCCAAGGTAAATAGGTCAACAACCGTTTATTGCATCAATTTTTCAGGCATTTACGCTCATAGAAGTAGACTAATGGGTTCAGATGCCTAGCACGGGGAAAACACATGAATAATATGATGACCGTCAATCTATCGAAAACTCTGATGGCTAGCGCCATTGCCCTTGGGCTTGGAGGCTCAACATTAGCGATGGCACAGGATATGCCTGTTGTTAACGTGGCCACCGATCCAAGTTTTGTGCCTTTTGAGATGATGGATACCGAAACCGGTGAAATGATCGGTTTTGATATGGATATGATCAATGAGATCGCCGAGCGTGCCGGGTTTGAAGTCAACCTGACGACCATGGAGTTTTCCGGCATTATTCCTGCCGTTCAGACGGGCAGTCAGGAAATCGCCATTGCCGGTGTCACCATCACTGAAGAACGTGCTGAAATCGTCAACTTTTCTGATCCCTACTACGATTCCGGTCTGCGCATTATCGTACGCGCCAATAACGAAGATGTGGCCACTATCGATGATCTCGAAGGCATGACGATTGGTACCAAAATCGGCTCCACCAGCTACGACTTCCTCCAGGATAAATTCGGCGATGATGCTGATATCACCCCTTATCCAGGCACCTCGGATATGTATATGGCACTGCTAGGACGCAACGTGGACGCCGCCTTCTACGATGCGCCCAATGTTGCTTACTTCTCGCAGACCCGGGGCAAAGATCGCACCAAGGTCGTTGGCCCACTTTATGAAGGCCAACAATACGGCATTGTCTTTAACAAAGGCAGCGAATGGGTAGAACCTGCCAATGAAGCACTGGCGGCCATGCGTGAAGATGGCACCTACGATGAGATTTACACCAAGTGGTTTGGCGAATCTCCTGACAGTGAATAAGCAATGTCTGTAGGTGGTATAAAGCCTGCAGCTTACTGGCTATCCTGATCACAGGATTATGTCAGAAAATGCTGATCAGGGCCGGGTTCATTGACTCGGCCCTGCGTCATTTCAGGATCTCTTTTTACAGGGTTACTTTTCAGGAGATCGCGCGTGGATAGTACATTTCAGTTTGATTGGGGAGCTGCCTTCGGCTCAATTCCCCATTTGTTGCCAGGGATTCCATGGACACTACTGATTTCTTTCGGTGGCCTGGCATTCGGTTTCTTTATCGGTATCTTTTTTGGTCTCCTGCGTATCAGCCCCATCCGCTGGCTGCGCTGGCCGGCCATCCTGTATATCGAAGTATTTCGCGGCACCCCGATTCTGGTTCAGGTGCTGTTTATCTTTTACGGCCTACCACAACTGCTGGGTAGCCCCATCAACGCCCTGACAGCAGGCATAGCGGCGATTGCGGTCAACTCGGGTGCCTATATCTCAGAGATCGTGCGTGGCGGTGTTCAATCTATGGAACGCGGCCAGCGCGAGGCATCGCTCTCCCTTGGACTGTCTAGAACCCAGGCGTTTCGTTATGTCATCTGGCCGCAGGCCTTTCGGCGCATGATTCCCTCTCTAGGCAATCAGGGGATCATCAGTATCAAGGACACCTCACTGTTTTCGGTGATTGGGGTAGGCGAACTGGTCCGCCAGGGGCAAATCTACATCGCCACCACCTTCACCGCCATGGAGGTCTATCTGATGGTGGCCATGCTTTACCTGATAATCACCTGGTCGCTTTCAATCCTGCTGCGCCAACTGGAGCGCAGAGGCCTGGCAGGACAATAAGGACGCAGACATGAATGATTCGACGCAGCCTATCGTCACCATGCAGAAGTTGAATAAGCACTTTGGCAGCCTGCATGTTCTCAAAGATATCAACCTGGAAATCGTGCCAGGTGAAGTCGTCGTTGTGATCGGCGCCAGCGGTTCGGGTAAGTCCACCCTGATCCGCTGTATCAATGGCCTGGAAGAGTTTCAGTCCGGTAACCTCACCGTTGACGGTCATGACCTCATGCCCTTTGGTAAAAGCACCAAGGCGCTACAAAAGATCCGCACTGAAGTCGGCATGGTATTCCAGCAATTCAACCTCTTTCCGCACCTTAGCGTTCTCGACAACATCACCTTGGCACCCATGAAAGTACGCGGCTGGAACCGTGAAGACGCCGAGGAAACGGCCATGCGCCTGCTTGAACGGGTAGGTATTGCCGACCAGGCCAAGAAATCGCCTACCCAGCTCTCAGGCGGCCAGCAGCAGCGTGTGGCCCTGGCCCGTGCACTGGCCATGGAACCGCGTCTGATGCTGTTTGATGAGCCAACCTCAGCTCTTGACCCGGAAATGATCGGTGAAGTACTGGATGCCATGCGTGAACTGGCCAAGGAAGGCATGACCATGGTGATTGTCACCCATGAAATGGGCTTTGCCCGTGAAGTCGCTGACCGGGTTATCTACATCCATCAGGGTGAAATTACCGAGCAGGGGCCACCGCAACAATTGTTTGATAAACCTCAGCACGAACGTACCCAATCCTTCCTGGCCAGGGTACTGAAACATTGACGTTCCTATAGATGAACAAGCTGTCAGAGAGGTGTTTTAAGCACCAAAAAGGCACGTCAAAACCCGCTAATTTATTGCCTGTCCCTGTGACAGGCTTTTTTGCCTGTGGATAATTAATTTTTATAGCTGCTGGGCAACCTGCTTATACGCCTCTATGCCAGTCCCTGCAGAGTACCGCCGCTAGAATAGCCACTTGTTCACAGCTAGGCTCACAACCCATGTACGGGTCGGTGGATAAGCAGGGGTCAACTTGCCCTGTGGGTAAGTCGCTATTTCATCCACAGGTTCATGACGGTTTATACCCGCTCCCTACGCAACTCATAAACATCTTTATAAACATTATAAACATCTGAAAGTAATAGATAAATATCACTTAACCACAGTTTTTATCCACACCAGTAGTAACAGCATTTACAGAAGTTCTTTTATTTAATCTTTATATTATTACTAAAAGCAGTCAGCTCTGTCATTTCCCATGTGGAAAAACCTGACGGTTACCCACAGGAGGTTTATACTGTCCGGCCAGATCACAGCGGCAATAGGTTATTCAATTCAATGCCGCCCAAAATTCAGGATGAGATGTCATGAACTATCCCGACCGCTTTGACGTTATTGTCATCGGTGGGGGCCATGCGGGAACCGAAGCCGCACTGGCCTCTGCCCGTATGGGCTGTCAAACCCTGTTACTAACCCACAACGTTGAAACCCTGGGACAAATGTCCTGCAACCCCGCCATTGGCGGGATTGGCAAAAGCCATCTGGTCAAGGAAATTGACGCACTTGGCGGAGCAATGGGGCTGGCAACAGATCTGGGTGGCATCCAGTTCCGGGTTCTCAATGCCCGCAAGGGGCCAGCGGTGAGAGCCACCCGTGCCCAGGCAGATCGGGTTCGCTACAAGGCAGCTATCCGTGGCCTGCTGGAAAACCAGCCCAACCTGACGATTTTTCAGCAGGCTGCAGGCGATCTGATGGTTGAAAATGACACGGTCAGAGGCGTGGTCACCGAAACCGGGATACGTTTTCATGCCGAATCCGTGGTGTTATGCACAGGCACTTTTCTCGGTGGCGTCATGCATATTGGGATGGATCAAAGCCGTGGTGGCCGCGCAGGTGACCCACCGTCCAACGCGCTGGCAGAACGCCTGAGAGCCTTACCGTTACGGGTCGACCGCCTGAAAACCGGTACACCGCCACGCCTGGATGCCAAAACCGTCGATTTTACCCAGCTTGAAGAACAGCCTGGTGACACGCCCACGCCGGTGATGTCCTATCTGGGAAATCAGGCCATGCATCCACGTCAGGTGAGTTGTCATATTGCCCACACCAACCCTCAGACTCATGAGCTGATTCTGGCTAATCTTGATCGCTCGCCGATGTACTCCGGCACGATTGAAGGCATCGGGCCGCGTTACTGCCCTTCGATTGAAGACAAGGTGCATCGTTTTGCCGACAAATCCAGCCACCAGATCTTTATCGAGCCAGAGGGGCTGGACACCCATGAGCTGTATCCCAACGGCATTTCCACCTCACTGCCCTTCGATATCCAGCTGCGGGTAGTACGCTCCATCAAGGGGTTGGAGAATGCCCATATCACCCGGCCTGGCTACGCCATTGAGTATGATTTCTTTGATCCCCGTGATCTGAAACACTCATTGGAAACCAAATTTATCCACAGCCTGTTTTTGCCGGGCAGATCAACGGTACCACCGGCTATGAAGAAGCCGGTGCACAAGGGCTACTGGCCGGACTCAACGCTGCTCGCCGTGCCAAGAGGCTCGATGCCTGGTGGCCGCGCCGCGATGAAGCTTACCTGGGCGTACTGATCGATGACCTCATCACCTTGGGCACCAAAGAGCCTTACCGTATGTTTACCTCACGGGCTGAATACCGTTTGCTGCTGCGTGAAGACAACGCTGACCTGCGCCTGACGGAAATCGGCCACCAGTTGGGTCTGGTGGATGAACACCGCTGGCAGACGTTCAGCCGCAAGCGTGAAGCCATTGAGCGCGAAACCCAGCGCCTGGAATCTACATGGGTTCAACCCGGATCAGCGGCTGCCGAACAGCTGGTGGCCAAGATCGGTAACCCCTGAGCCGTGAATATCGCCTGAGCGATTTGCTTAAACGTCCGGAGCTGGTCTATTCCGATGTCGCCGAACTGCCAGGTATTGACGGTCAGGCAGTCAACGAGGCCGATGTTACTGAACAGGTGCAGATCCAGGCCAAATATCAAGGGTATATCGACCGTCAGCAGGACGAAATTGATAAACTCAAACGTCATGAAGCCACGCTGCTTCCAGCAGAAATCGACTATCAGCGGGTAGAAGGGCTCTCCAATGAAATTCGTCAGAAACTGGCGGAAACGCGTCCTCAAACCTTGGGGCAAGCCGCACGAATTTCTGGTGTCACCCCTGCAGCGGTCTCGATTCTGTTGATCCACCTGAAAAAACGTCGGCTGATCGAAAACAGTGAGGTTGCAGCGGGATGAGTGGTTTGAACACCCTGATACACTCACTTCCGGATGACGTGGCAGGAAAGTTGGATAAAGGGCTTGGGGGCTTAGTCTGACTACCACGGCACAACAGCGCGACCAGCTGCTAGGGCTTTTAGCCCTGTTAAACAAGTGGAACCGCTTATAACCTCACGGCTGTGCGGGATATCCATGACATGATTTCTCGCCACCTGCTGGACAGCGCCTCGGTCGCGCCTTTTGTGAGCGGCCCCCGTCTCCTTGACGTGGGGGCCGGGCCGGGTTTTCCTGGGCTGGTGCTGGCCATTCTTAATCCTGACCTTGCGGTGACGCTGGTCGATAGCAATGGCAAAAAGGTACGCTTCCAGCGTCAGGCGGTCATGGAGTTGGGTATCAATAATGTCACCCCTGTACAAACCCGAATAGAGCAGTTTGCAGCGGGCACTTTTGATCAAGTGATTTCCCGTGCCTTTGCCAGCCTGGGAGATTTTATTGCCTTAACCCGCACACTGCCGACTAGTGAAGGGCAATGGCTGGCAATGAAAGGGCCAGGAGTGGATGATGAGCTTGACGCCCTGCCTGAAGACATTACTCTGCAGGCCCGTCATTTATTGCAGGTGCCCTATGATGCCGCTGAGCGGCAGCTATTGATCCTGACCCAAAAGGAGTTGTGTAAGTGAGCCAGATCATTGCCCTGACCAACCAGAAAGGCGGCGTAGGTAAAACCACCTCAGCCGTTAATCTGGCCGCCAGCCTTGCCGCCCTGGATCGCCGTGTACTACTTGTTGATCTCGACCCACAGGGCCATGCCAGTATGGGTAGCGGCATTGATAAACACGCTTTGGAAGCCAGCGTGCTGGATGTGCTGGTCGGTGATGCTCAGGCAAAAGACATCATTGTTAGCAAGCTTCCCGCAGGGTTTGATGTACTGCCGGGTAACGGCGACCTGACCGCCGCTGAAGTGGAACTGCTGGACGCTGAGCATCCCCAGAGCCGGTTATCTTTTGCCCTCAAGGGCGTCGCGGCTAATTATGATGTTGTCCTGATTGACTGCCCACCGTCGCTGAACATGCTGACTGTCAACGCCCTGACCGCCGCTGACGGGGTACTGATTCCGCTGCAGTGCGAGTTCTATGCTCTTGAGGGCTTATCGGCGCTGCTTGATACGGTTGAACAGATCAAGGAAAGTGTTAACCCGCAGCTGGCTGTTTCCGGTATTCTGCGCACCATGTACGATAAGCGTACCAGCCTGACCCGCGAAGTGGACAAACAACTGCGCGATTACTTTGGTGATGCGCTGCTTAAAGCCACGATTCCGCGTAACATCAAGGTAGCAGAAGCCCCCAGTCATGGCATGCCGGTGACCAAATATGCACGTCTGTCACGCGGTAGCCAAGCGTATCGGGTATTGGCTAAAGAGCTGATCAAGCGGCTGTCATTATAACGCGAGCCTGGTTGGTAGCAGGGGTGTGGCGCATAGACTTAATTCGTTGATTAACGAGGGAAAGCAATGACGCAAAAACGTGCGTTAGGACGCGGCCTGGATGCCCTGATTGGCGCTGGTGCTCGGCGTCGTAGCAGTCTCGAACTCCCCAGTGACAATGTTCCCCTGGTTGAGCAGGAAAGTCAGGAGCTGGCGGGCGCTGATCATGCCTTCGGTGTTGACGGGGAGCGTCTGGAGCGTTTGCCCCTTGGCCAGCTGGTACGTGGTAAATATCAGCCGCGTCGGGATATTCAGCCAGAAGCGCTGGAAGAACTGGCCGACTCGATTCGCGCCCAAGGGGTTATGCAACCCATCGTTGTCCGCCCGATGGGCGACGCTCGTTATGAAATCATTGCCGGGGAACGGCGTTGGCGTGCTGCGCAGCTGGCAGAGCTGGATGTAATCCCTGCCGTTATCCGTGATGTCAGTGATGACACTGCTCTGGCACTGGCGCTGATCGAAAATATCCAGCGCGAAAATCTCAACGTCGTGGAAGAAGCCATGGCGCTCAAGCGTCTGGGTGAAGAGTTTGAGCTGACCCAGCAACAGATTGCGGATGCGGTCGGTAAATCCCGTACTCAGGTGGCTAACCTGCTGCGCTTGCTAGCGCTGGACCCAGAAGTCCAGACGCTGCTCGAGCGCGGTGACCTGGATATGGGTCACGCCCGGGCCCTGCTTTCCCTGGGTGCAGCCCAGCAGCGTCAGCTGGCCCACGAAGTGGTTAACAATGACCTGACAGTGCGTGCCACTGAAGCGCTGGTTAAAAAATATCAAACGCAGGACGAGCCTGCCCGGGCAAAAAGCCGTCAGGCCCAGTCTCCTGATGTGGCGAGTTTGGAAACTCGTTTAAGTGAGCGTCTGGGCGCACCGGTCTCGATCCAGCACGGCCAGAAAGGCAAGGGCAAGCTGACCATTCGCTACACCAGCCTGGAAGAGCTTGACGGTATTCTGGAGCATATTCAGTAAAATTAAGATTTTCGTGGGAGAAACCAAGAATGTTGACAATTCTTCCCCTTTGGTCGCAAGTTGTCCACCAAGCGGATAAAAAGCGCTTGCTTTGGTTGAAGGGGCGTTAGCGCTTCCCTATAATCGCGCAAGATTTGTGCAGATTGTGACCAAAGCGTATGTGCAGCATCAGCGCCCTGAATCATGGATCACAATCATTATGCAGCAGCGGCTACGCAAAGAAGTACAGCGACGTCAGGTCTACATCCGCCGATTAGCAATGGCACAGTCAGGTATCACCTTGCTTCTCGTGTTGCTGGCGATGATGTCTTCAGGTAAATCAGGGGTTATGTCATCCCTGCTTGGCGTCATGGTAGCGCTGATACCGCATGCTACATTTGTTGCCCGCGCTGGCGTACTCAGTCATCGGCTACGCGCTTCACAAAGCGCCAAACGTCTGCTGGGTGCAGAAATGGGTAAGTTCGGTTTGACGGTGGTTCTGTTCATTACAGTGTTTATCGTAGTGCCCCCTCAAACCCCGCTTTATTCTTTAGTGCTTATGTAGCGGTCGTCCTGACGCATTGGTTAGCCCCTTGGCTGATGCCCAAGCACCGCTCAATTGATTGAGGTAACCGTTCTATGGCAGCAGGAAACGAAGTCTCACCGACTTACTATATCCAGCACCACTTGCAGAACCTGACGTTTGGCAAGCATCCGGAAAACGGCTGGTCGCTGGCCCATTCTGCAGAAGAAGCCCGTGAGATGGGGTTCTGGGCAATCCACCTTGATACCATGGGTTGGTCTATTGCCATGGGATTGCTGTTTATCTGGGTGTTTCGTAAAGCCGGAAAAATGGCCACGACGGGTGTACCTAGTGGTTTGCAGAATGCTGTCGAAATGGTTGTCGAATTCATTGAAAACCTGACCCGCGCAACCTTTCATGGCAGAAACCCGGTGATTGCCCCCTTGGCATTGACGCTGTTCGTCTGGATCCTGCTGATGAACACTCTTAAAATTATTCCGGTTGATTATTTCCCAGAGCTGTTTATCCGCCTTGGGGTCGATTACATGAAGATCGTGCCGACCACCGATCCTAACGCTACTCTGGGTATGGCATTAGGCGTGTTCTGCCTGATTATCTACTACAGCATCAAGGTTAAGGGAGCGGGAGGCTTTGCTAAAGAGCTTTCGTTGACACCTTTCAATCACTGGGCATTAATACCGTTTAACCTTGTTCTGGAGATCATCGGCTTACTGGTCAAGCCTCTGGGTCTCGGACTTCGTTTGTTTGGTAACATGTTTGCCGGTGAAGTTATCTTCATCCTGATTGCCCTGTTGCCATTCTGGGCTATCTGGCTGTTGGATGTGCCTTGGGCTATTTTCCATATTCTAGTGGTAACACTTCAGGCCTTCATCTTTACTACCTTGTCGGTTGTTTATCTGAGCGCCGCACACGAGCATCATTAAAAACGAGCAACGCAACGCTTTCATTAACCCCTAACCTTAACTAAACCTTAAAATCAGGAGCATCATCATGGAAATGGTTTATCTCTCCGCTGCTATCATCATCGGTCTGGGCGCTCTGGCAACTGGCATTGGCTTTGCCCTGCTAGGCGGCAAACTGCTTGAATCTACCGCGCGTCAGCCTGAAATGGGCGACCAGCTGCAAACCAAAACCTTCATCATGGCCGGTCTGCTTGATGCCGTTCCGATGATTGGTGTTGGTATTGCCATGTACCTGATCTTCGTTGTTGCCGGTTAATCGATACTATCACCGAGCGGTCAGCCGCTCGGTTTTGTATGATTCCGGTCGCCACGAAACTGTCAGAGGTACATCCCTGTGAATATCAACATGACGCTTATCGGGCAGACGATCGCCTTCGCGATCTTTGTCTGGTTTTGCATAAAGTACGTGTGGCCGCCCATCAGTTCTGCGCTTCATGAGCGCCAGAAGAAAATTGCTGATGGACTGGACGCGGCAAGCCGTGCTTCTCGCGACCTCGAACTCGCGCAAGAGCAGGCAGCTCAGACCCTGCGCGAGAGCAAGGAACAGGCTTCACAGATTCTGGATCAGGCGAACAAACGCTCTGCCCAGATTGTTGAAGAAGCCCGTGAGCAAGCACGTGCTGAAGGCGAACGTTTGATAGCCGGTGCCCGTGCTGAGATCGACCAAGAAATTCAACGCGCTAAAGATGAACTGCGTGCTCAGGTTTCTCATCTCGCGGTAGCAGGTGCTGAGCGAGTGCTGGAAAACTCCGTCGATGAAAAAGCGCACCGCAAGCTGCTTGATGAGCTTGCTGCTGAACTGTAAGGAGGTGACCCATGGCGGAATTACTTACCGTCGCTCGTCCTTACGCTAAGGCGGCGTTTGAATATGCACGTGATAACAGCGCGCTGGATACATGGTCAGAAGCCCTGAGCTTTCTGGGCCAGGTCGTGGTGAACGAAGAGGTTCGCTATTTCCTAAGCAGCCCGAAGCTTGAAAACGAACAGAAGGTATCGTTGCTGGTGGGCATGTTGCCCAATAAGCCAGACGAAACCTTTGAGCGTTTTCTGACCAATCTGGCTCGCCAGCATCGGCTCGTTGCGCTGAAGGCTATTGCCGAGCAGTTCGAAAAACTGCGTGCAGAGCATGAACAGCGCATCGACGTAACCGTGACGTCAGCCTTTAAGCTCGACAGCAAGCAAGAAACCAAGCTGACAAACGCGCTTAAAAAACGTCTCAATCGCGAAATCTCCATTACTACTCAAGTGGATAAATCACTGATTGGTGGTGTCATTCTGCGTGCCGGCGATACCGTTATCGACGGTTCGGTACGTGGCCGACTTAACCGCCTTTCTGAAGCGTTGACCACTTGAGTCTGAGGGACATGGCATGCAGCAACTGAATCCTTCCGAGATCAGCGACATCATCAAGCAGCGGATTGATAAGCTTGACGTCGCATCTGAAGCCCGTAATCAGGGCACCATTGTTGGCGTTTCCGACGGTATCGTGAAAGTTCACGGCCTCGAAGACGCCATGTTTGGTGAAATGATTGAATTCCCCGGCAGTATTTTCGGCATGGTACTTAACCTGGAGCGTGACTCCGTAGGTGCCGTTGTGCTGGGTGACTACCTGCAGCTTGAAGAAGGTATGACCGCCCAGTGTACCGGTCGTATCCTTGAAGTGCCGGTAGGTCCTGAACTGATTGGTCGCGTCGTCGACGCGCTGGGTAACCCGATTGACGGCAAGGGCGACATCAACGCTAAGATGACAGATGCCGTTGAAAAAGTCGCGCCAGGCGTTATCACCCGTCAATCCGTTGATGAGCCCATCCAGACCGGTCTCAAGTCAATCGACGCCATGGTGCCGATTGGCCGTGGTCAGCGTGAGCTGATCATCGGTGACCGCCAGATCGGTAAGTCCGCCATTGCCATTGATGCCATCATCAACCAGAAAGGCAAAGGCGTGACCTGTGTTTACGTTGCCATCGGTCAGAAACAATCGACCATTGCCAACGTGGTGCGCAAGCTGGAAGAGCATGGCGCCATGGAGCACACCATCATCGTGGCAGCGGGCGCCGCTGACCCGGCTCCGATGCAGTTCCTGGCCGCCTACTCTGGCTGCACCATGGGCGAGTACTTCCGTGATCGTGGTGAAAACTCCCTGATCGTCTACGATGACCTGTCCAAGCAGGCTGTTGCTTACCGTCAGGTATCTCTGCTGTTGCGTCGTCCGCCGGGCCGTGAAGCCTATCCGGGTGATGTTTTCTACCTGCACTCGCGTCTGCTTGAGCGTGCAGCTCGTGTTAATGCTGACTACGTCGAGAAGTTCACCAACGGTGAAGTGAAAGGCAAGACCGGTTCCTTGACCGCGCTGCCGATCATCGAAACCCAGGGTGGCGACGTTTCTGCCTTCGTTCCGACCAACGTGATCTCGATCACTGACGGTCAGATCTTCCTTGAGACCAACCTGTTCAACTCCGGTATTCGTCCGGCGATTAACGCAGGTCTTTCGGTATCTCGCGTAGGTGGCTCAGCTCAAACCAAAGTCATCAAGAAGTTGGGTGGTGGTGTGCGTCTGGCACTGGCTCAGTACCGTGAGCTGGCAGCATTCTCTCAGTTCGCTTCTGACCTTGACGAAGCCACGCGCAAGCAGCTTGAACATGGTCAGCGGGTTACCGAGCTGATGAAGCAGAAACAGTACTCACCGATGTCTGTCGCCGAGATGGCATTGTCACTGTATGCCGCTAACGAAGGGTATCTGGACGACGTGGACGTCAGCAAAGTGCTCGATTTTGAGCGTGCCTTGCATGACTACATGAAGTCAGAGCATGCTGATCTGCTTGATAAGATCAACCAGTCGGGCGACTACAACGACGAGATCAAAAGCGGCTTGAAGTCGGGTCTCGAACAGTTCAAGGCGACTCAGACCTGGTAAAGCGTTTGGCTCATCCCTTGGGTGAGCCAGCCTCCTTTTCTGAGAGCCACGAACGAAGGGTAGATCGCTATGGCAGCTGCAAAGAGATACGCACCCAGATCGGGAGCATTAAAAATACGCAAAAGATCACCAGTGCCATGGAAATGGTAGCTGCGTCTAAAATGCGTAAAGCACAAGATCTGATGAAGGCTAGCCAGCCTTACGCCAAGCAGATCCGCAACGTGGTAGCCCACATTGCCGATGCCAATCCTGAGTACAAGCACGACTACATGGTCGAGCGTGACGAAGTGAAGCGCGTTGGTTACATCGTGGTCTCCACGGACCGCGGCCTCTGCGGTGGTTTGAACGTTAACCTGTTCAAATCCGTACTGAAAGATGCTGCAAAATGGCGCAACCAGGGGGCAGAAATCGAATTCTGCGCGCTGGGCAGCAAGGCCGGCAGTTTCTTTAACAAGTACGGCGGTAAGCTGGTGGCCGCCAAGAGTGGCCTGGGTGAATCGCCCACGGTCGAGGATCTGATTGGTAGCGTCACGGTCATGCTCGAAGCATACGATGAAGGGCGCCTTGACCGCTTGTATGTGGTGTATAACGAGTTTGTTAACACCATGACGCAAAAGCCGGTAACGCGTCAGCTTCTTCCGCTTTCCACCGACATCGGTGCTGATGAGCAGGACGACGAAAACGCCCGTCCCGGAAGCTGGGACTACCTGTATGAACCAGATGCAAAGGCGTTACTCGACAGCCTGTTGGTTCGTTTTATTGAATCACAGGTTTATCAGGCGGTTGTGGAAAATGGTGCCTGTGAGCAGGCGGCACGTATGATTGCCATGAAGAGCGCCACTGACAACGCGGGCGACCTGATCGACGATCTGGAAATGGTTTACAACAAGGCCCGTCAGGCCGCCATTACCCAGGAAATTTCTGAAATCGTCGGCGGCGCCGCTGCCGTATAACGCCTTGGAGGCAGCCTGGCATGGGCGCTTTCAGCAAAAGGTTTCATTTGCAGGTTTTTGAGAGGAACCAAGATGAGCGGACGTATCGTACAAATCATCGGCGCGGTGATTGACGTAGAGTTTCCGCGGGACTCAGTGCCCAAGGTCTACGACGCGCTGAACGTTTCGGGATCCGAGACGGTTTTGGAAGTCCAGCAGCAGCTGGGCGATGGTGTGGTTCGTACCATTGCGATGGGCTCTACTGAAGGGCTCAAGCGTGGTATCGACGTCACCAACACGGGTGCGGCAATTTCCGTACCTGTTGGTCAGGCAACCCTGGGCCGCATCATGAACGTGCTCGGTGAGCCGATTGATGAAGCCGGTGAGATCGGTGAAGATGAGCGTATGCCGATTCACCGCAAAGCGCCGGGCTATGCGGATCAGGCAGCGTCTGAAGAGCTGCTGGAAACCGGTATCAAGGTTATCGATCTGGTTTGCCCCTTCGCCAAGGGTGGTAAGGTTGGCCTATTTGGCGGTGCCGGTGTGGGCAAAACCGTTAACATGATGGAGCTTATCCGTAACATCGCGACTGAGCACAGTGGTTTCTCAGTATTCGCCGGTGTGGGTGAGCGTACCCGTGAGGGTAACGACTTCTATCATGAGATGACTGAATCCAACGTTATCGACAAGGTGGCGCTGGTATACGGCCAGATGAACGAGCCGCCGGGTAACCGTCTGCGCGTTGCACTGACTGGCCTGACCATTGCGGAGAAATTCCGTGATGAAGGTCGCGACGTACTGTTGTTCGTCGATAACATCTATCGTTACACACTGGCAGGTACCGAGGTATCGGCACTGCTGGGTCGTATGCCGTCAGCGGTGGTTATCAGCCGACCCTGGCAGAAGAGATGGGTGTTCTGCAGGAACGTATCACCTCGACCAAGACAGGCTCTATCACGTCTGTTCAGGCCGTTTACGTCCCTGCGGATGACTTGACTGACCCGTCTCCGGCCACCACCTTCTCGCACTTGGATGCGACCGTGGTACTGGCGCGTTCCATCGCTGAGCTGGGTATCTATCCGGCTATCGATCCGTTGGATTCCACCTCACGTCAGCTTGATCCGCTGGTGGTTGGTGAAGAGCACTACGACGTGGCACGTGGTGTCCAGGGCGTTCTGCAGCGTTACAAGGAACTCAAGGATATCATCGCGATTCTGGGTATGGACGAGCTGTCTGACGAAGACAAGCTGGCCGTTTCTCGTGCGCGTAAAATCCAGCGCTTCTTGTCGCAGCCGTTCTTCGTGGCAGAAGTATTCACTGGCTCGCCCGGCAAATACGTGTCGCTGAAGGATACGATTCGTGGCTTCCAGGGTATCTTGAACGGTGATTACGACGAGCTGCCGGAGCAGGCCTTCTACATGGTCGGCACCATCGATGAAGCCGTCGAGAAAGCCAACGAGATGCAGAAGTAATCCCGTCGACTAGGGGGATTCGCTATGGCGAATAGCTTCACTTGCAATATCGTCAGCGCCGAAGCATCCATCTTCTCAGGTTCCGTTGAGCAGGTGATTGCTTCTGGTGTGATGGGTGACCTCGGCATTTTGCCGGGGCACGCGCCACTGCTGACTGAGCTTCAGCCCGGCCCGATTCGCGTCATTTTTGACGACGGGAAAGAAGATAACTTCTTCGTGACCGGTGGCTTCATGGAAGTGCAGCCAAATGTTGTCACTATCCTGGCAGATTCTGCTGCCCGCGCTTCGGATCTTAGTGAAGCAGCAGCAGAGGAGGCGCGCCAGAATGCTCTGCGCGCTATGAACGAACAGTCTGCTGATCTTGACTATACGCGTGCTGCCGCCGAACTGGCTGAAGCGGTTGCCCAATTGCGTACTATCCAGCAACTGCGTAAAAAGGCAGGCAAAGGCTAGTCACGCTTTGCGGTGTTAGTTAACGCCCCTTAATCCCTTTACAGGGTTTAAGGGGCGTTTTTGTTTCTCTGTTATCATCATAAAAACGCAATTGCGAGGGAGCGTTAGCATGTCGTTGGATGATGAAACCCTGATGTTGTTTAAAAATGAGCTTGTCGAAGCGTTCAACCAAGACACCTTTGATAAAGCCGTTATTGCCGAACGCTTGAGTGAAATACGCTCAGCGGATATTGGTGAAATGCTTGACGTCATGATTGAAGATGATGACGCCTTGCCAGCGGCCATTGCCGTGCTTGACACCCTTTCCAGTGAACGTGCTGCCAATGTGCTGGGTTATCTGGCAGGTGATAATCAGTTGGCCATTGTCGCTGAGCTGCCGGATAGCCAGGTGCTCACTCTGCTTGAGGAAATGAGCTCGGACGAGCGTGCTGATCTGTTTAACCTGTTGGGTGAAGATCGCCGTGAGGCGCTACTTCGGCGGATGGCTCACCGTGAACGGGAAGACCTTAAACGCCTGGCAAGCTATGAGGAAGGTACAGCAGGCGCCATCATGACCTCTGACTATGTGGCCATAGCCAGTGGCATGACGGTGTCGCAAGCCTTGATGCGGGTACGCCAGACGGCCCCGGATGCAGAAACCGTCTATCAGCTTTATATCCTTTCCAGGGATGGTCAGCTGATGGGCACGATGTCGCTTCGCCAGCTGATGGTGGCTCGCCCTGGGGCGATTGTGGACGATATCATGATCAAGGAAGTCATCAGCACCCGGGTGGATGAAGAACAGGAAGACGTAGCCCGCATCGTGGCACGCTACGACCTTCTGGCGCTGCCGGTTATTGATGCAGACAACCGCATGGTCGGTATCGTTACCCATGATGATGCCATGGATGTGGCAGAGTCAGAAGCCACAGAGGATTTTCATAAGGGGATGTCGATCGGGCGCTTGAAGACGGCGTCAGCCGCGTGCCCTTATGGAGCCTGTATCGCAAACGGGTGTTCTGGCTGGTACTGCTGGTGTTTGCCAATCTTTTCTCCGGGGCAGGGATTGCCTATTTCGAGGATATTATTGCCGCTCAGGTGGCCCTGGTGTTTTTCCTGCCGCTGCTGATTGGTTCAGGGGTAACGCGGGTGCTCAGGCGGCTACTTTGATGGTGCGCGGTATGGCAACCGGTGATGTTGGCGTAAAAGATTGGGGCAAAATGCTGGGCCGTGAACTACTGGTGGCCGGGGCGCTGGGGTTGACCATGGCCCTGGCGGTTGCGCCGATCGGGTGATGCGCGGAGGTGAAGCGGTGGCCATAGTGGTGGCTCTGAGCATGGTCACCATCGTGCTGTTTGGCAGCTTGATGGGGATGTGTCTGCCCTTTGTGCTTGAGCGCTTCAAGGTAGACCCGGCTACTGCATCGGCCCCTTTGGTCACCACCCTGATTGATGCGTCTGGCGTGCTGATCTATTTCAGTATTGCCTCAGCCATTCTGACATCGGTTGCAGCGAGCTAGCCTGAACGATTGGCTGGGGCATTACTGGCCGCGCGAGTGATAAATAGGATTTCCACATTGCCCAGCCATTCGATATCGCTGGCCATGGCCTTCAGCTGGCTGGCAAGGCATTGTGGCGGCTGCTGAACAGTACCGCCCACCACTAGAGAGACGGATATCTTACCGTTCAGATAGTGCAGCTGCAGGTCGGTCAAGGTGCGCCAGACCGGGTGCTTATACCAGCGCTCATTGAGCGCAGCTTCCACTTCAGGGCGCAGAGGCAGTCCTGGCAAACGGCTGGGGTCGCCCTGGCCAGCGTCGTCTTCCGGGTCAATATGGAAGATCACATCGGTGAGTGCCGGGAACTGGTGACGCAGGCGGCGGCTGACTTCGTTGCCGATCTCATGAGCTTCAGACACGCTGACTTTTGGGCCAACCACAACGTGTAGGTCGACCATCGCCCAACCAGCGGACTGGCGAGTGCGCAAATCGTGAACGCTATCAACGCCGGGCACGTTGCAAGCCACTTCATGCATCTGTTGCTGGGCATCGGTGGGCAGAGCGGTATCCACCAGTTCACGGGCAGACTCCCACAACAGATCCCAGCCGACCTTGCCGACCAGCAAGCCGACGATGATGGCGGCTACTGCATCCAGCCAGCCCAACCCGAACTGGGCACCGATCAGCGCGACCAGTACAACCGCGGTAGAAAGCGCATCGCTGCGCGAGTGCCAGGCGTTGGCCTCAAGTAGCTTGGACTGCACCCTTTTCGCCACCTTCATGGTGTAGCGGAAAATCCACTCTTTGCTGATCAAGGCGGCAAGGGTGATGGCAATAGCAGCTAAGCCTGGCGCATTGATCTGGGTGCCACTGAACAAGCGTTCGATGCTCGACCAAGCGATACCTCCTGCCACAAAAATCAGTACGCTGCCCAGCAGCAGAGTGGTCAGGGTTTCTATTCGGCCATGGCCATAGTGATGGTCTTTGTCTGGCCCCTGACGGCCATAGTGAATGGCGGCAAACACAAAGCCATCAGTAATCAGGTCAGAAAGAGAGTGAATGCCATCGGCCACCAGGGCTGCCGAACCGACTAACAGGCCCACCATTACCTTGACCGCGCTAAGGACGGCATCGAGCCAGGCACCAATGGTCGTGACGCGCTTGGCTTCACGACTCTGGTGATCATGCTCTTGCGGTGTGATATCAGGGTTGGAAAGCATACGCCACCTTGTGGGCTGTTCGGCGATGGAGCCAACATTGTAACTCACCACTTCTAAATACTCATGTTTGAAATACTTATGTTTGAAATGCTCAGGCCCTTGAAAGTGGAAACGGACAATCTTGGTAAGGCCGTGTATCCTTGGGTGCTATGCTGACTGTTAGATGCTGATGAGGTAAATCAAACGTCGTCATGATGCAGTATCCGGCGCTTCCAACTAAACGATAATCGCGGGTTTTGATAACAGGCAAGGCTTCAATGGATTGGCTACAGATTACCGTCCTGGCAATCGTCCAGGGTTTCACCGAATTTCTCCCTATTTCAAGCTCTGCGCATCTTATCCTGGTGCCAGTGTTGACCGCCTGGCAGGATCAGGGGCTGGCCTTTGATGTCGCCCTGCATCTTGGCAGCCTGAGTGCCGTGATGATTTACTTTCGGCGCGAAATATTTTCGATGATCAACAGCAGCCTCAACGCCCTGAGTGGTAAAGGCGTTGACCGCGATGCCTGGCTTGCGCTGTGGGTCACCCTGGCAACCCTGCCGGTGTGTGCGATTGGTTTCGTGCTCCACGATGTGATCGAAGGTTACATGCGTTCGACCCTGATTATCAGCCTGAGTCTGATCGTCTTTGGCCTGCTGCTGGGTTACGCCGACTGGAAGCAGCGCGGGTCGCGCAGTGAGTACCAGTTAGGTCTGAAGGACGCCATCATCATTGGCCTTGCCCAGGCGCTGGCGTTGATTCCCGGCACTTCCCGTTCCGGTATTACGATCACCGCCGCGCTAATGGTGGGCATGAACCGCGAAGCAGCGGCACGCTTTTCTTTTCTGTTGTCCATCCCGGTGATCGTGCTGGCCGGCGGGCTTGAAACCATCAAGCTGGCAGGCCAGCCGGACGCCATGGACTGGAACGCCATGATCATGGGCACCTTGCTTTCCGGTATCAGCGCCTATCTGTGTATCCACTTCTTTCTGGCCTTTATTCGCAAAATCGGCATGCAGCCCTTTGTTATCTATCGAGTATTGCTGGGCGCCTGGTTGCTGTGGATCTTTTATTTTTGAGAGTTGGTACTTTAAAACCTGTGACGGTCACTGTCTGGCAGTCAACAGTGAAAAGGGTGAATGGCATGATGAATAGTCAAAAAAGATAGGGTGGATCAGCCTGGTGTTAACCGGTTTGCTGGGGATGGCAGGCTGCTCCTCGGAAGAGGAGCGACCGCTTGAGTCGCCGGTACGTTTTGAAGGCGCTATCTTTGGCAGCTTTTATCAGATCAGTATTGCCGACCCGCTGACCCAGGGAGAACTCAGCGATATTGAAGAAGGCTTTCTGGCTGAACTGCAAAGCGTCGATAAGGCGATGTCAACCTATCGGGATGATTCTGAGCTGGTCGCTTTCAATCAGGCGCCGGTGGGAGAATGGCAATTACTCTCGCCCGAGATCATTGAGGTGATGGCCATCAGCCAGTCAGTCTCAGAGGCCAGCCAGGGTGCTTTTGATGTGACAGTGGGCGGGTTGGTCAATCTGTGGAGCTTTGGCCCTGAAGCACAGCCTGAAGAAATCCCCGATGACCAGACGCTGGAAGCGCGCCTGGAAACGGTTGGCTTTGATGCCCTGGAGTTTGATGCTGATGCCAACCAGGCGCAGCGTACTCGGGATGTGTTTGTTGATCTTTCCGCCGTCGCCAAGGGCTATGCGGCGGATCAGGTGGCCGACTATCTCAATCAACAGGGCTTTGAGCATTATCTGGTGAACCTTGGCGGCGACCTGGTGGCGCAGGGGTATCGCGATCGCGAAGAAGAAACACCCTGGCGTATTGGCATTGAAGTCCCCGAAGACGGCCCGCAAACCGCCCAGCTTGTCCTGCCACTTAGCAATAAGACAGTCGCCACCTCAGGCGATTACCGCAATTATTTCGAGCAGGACGGCCAGCGTTTTTCGCATACCATTGACCCTCGCACTGGCCGCCCCATCACCCATGGGCTAGCCTCTGTTTCCGTGTTTGATGATTCCAACGCCAGGGCAGATGCCTGGGCGACGGCGCTACTGGTGGCCGGTGAACAGGAAGGGATGGCCATCGCGCAGGCCAATGACCTTGATGTCCTGATGCTGGTACGCGATGGCGAACAATGGAAAAGCCTCGCCAGCCCTGGCTTTGCCGCCACCTTTGGTGAAACGCTGCTGGATGAACTGACTATCGAGGTCGTGCAGGCGACACCCGACACCCCAACGGAGGAATAAGATGCTCGACGAGCTTGATGTTGTGATTCTTGCTGCCGGTAAAGGCACCCGCATGCGCTCACAAACCCCCAAGGTTTTGCACACCCTGGCGGGCAAACCCATGGTCAGCCACGTGCTGGAAACAGCTCAGGCGCTCAACCCCAGCCGTACGCATGTGGTGATTGGCCATGGCGCAGACCAGCTGCAGGCTGCCCTGGAAGGCACCGATGTGCATTTCGCTCTACAGGCTGAGCAGAAAGGCACCGGCCACGCAGTGGCGCAAACGCTGGAGCAGCTCGGCCAGGGCAAGGTACTGGTGCTGTATGGCGACGTGCCGCTGATTCGTCGTGAGACTCTGGCAGCCCTGTTGGCTAACGTGGATGAGCAACATCTTGGGTTACTCACGGTGACGCTGACAAACCCTCATGGTTACGGGCGCATCGTGCGTAATGATGCCGGTGAAGCCGTTGCCATCGTAGAGCAGAAAGACGCCAATGCTGAACAGCTGACCATTAATGAATGCAATACCGGTATAATGGCAATGACGCGCCCAGTTAAAGCGCTGGCTGCCTCAGCTGTCGGCAGAAAACGCCCAGGGCGAGTATTACCTGACGGATGTGATTGCCATGGCCGCTAACGAAGGGGTCAGTGTTACTACCGCACAGCCCGCCACCCCGGTAGAAGTGGAAGGCGTCAACAACCGCGCCCAGATGGCCCGGCTGGAACGCGCCTACCAAAGCCAGCTGGCCGAGCAGCTGATGGAGCAGGGCGTGGCGCTGGCCGACCCGGCGAGAATCGATATCCGCGGCACCCTGACATGCGGCCATGATGTGTTTATTGATATCGGCTGTGTGTTTGAAGGCGATGTTGAACTGGGGGAAGGCGTGCATATCGGCCCCTACTGCGTGATCAAAAACAGCACGATCGGCGCTGAAAGCGTGATTGACAGTCATAGCGTGATCGACAAGGTCGTCGCAGCAGGCCTGAACCAGGTCGGCCCCTTTGCACGGCTGCGCCCCGGCACACGTCTGGCGGTAAACGCCAAGGTTGGCAATTTTGTGGAAACCAAGAATGCCGATGTGGGCGAAGGCAGCAAGATCAACCATCTCAGCTATGTGGGCGATGCGCGTCTGGGGCGTGAGGTCAACGTAGGCGCAGGTACGATTACCTGCAATTATGATGGTGCCAACAAGCACCTGACGACGATTGATGACAATGCTTTCATCGGTTCCAACACTGCCCTGGTGGCGCCAGTAACGGTCGGTAAAGGCGCCACAGTAGGCGCAGGTTCCACCATTGCCAAAGACGTCGCGGATCATGCCCTGGCGGTGACCCGCAGCCGTCAGCTGGAGAAACCGGATTGGCCAAGGCCGGAGAGAAAATCGTGATTAGCGTCTGAATTTAACCCTATATACGACATAAGAGTCATAGGCGGCATTTTCCTGCACCCCAGGATGTCGGTATACTAGTTCTATTGGAACGTCTACCTATACATCCTGGCGTCTCGGCAGTGCAGGGGTTCTGACAGCACCGCCGCACACAGAGGTAACGAAATCATTCGATGAAAAACTCAAGAGGTGGTGAGAGTGAAACTTAAGCTGATCATGAGCGGGCTGGCGGCCTTTGGCGTCATGGCAGGCACATCCAGTGCTTTCGCCCAGGAAGAAGCCGCACGCAATGCTATTGCAGAACGTCTGGCACCGGTTGGCCAACTATGTTTGCAAGGCCAGGACTGTGGTACCGCTTCAGCTCCGCCTGCAGCCGCTTCGAGTGGTGGCGGTGATATCGATGGTGGTGACATCTATAGCAATGTCTGTTCGGCCTGCCATGAAACCGGTGCCGCAGGTGCCCCTATTCGTGGTGATGAAGAGGCCTGGGCCGCACGCGTTGAACAAGGATTTGCAACCCTGCTGGATCATTCGATCAACGGTATTGGTGCTATGCCTGCACGTGGCGGCAACCCCAACCTGTCTGATGAGGAAATGGAAGCGGCTACCAAATATATGGTTGAGCCAGTGATGGACGTTTCTGATATCGGCAGTACGTCCAACGATGAGGAAGCCGTTGCTGAAGAAGCGCCTGCGACAAATGCAGAAGAAGACATGGCTGCTGCCTCTGGCGAACAGCCAGCCGCTGACAGCGGTAGCAGCTTGAACGGTGAAGCACTCTACAGCAGCCTGGGCTGTGTGGCCTGCCACGCCAACGGCGTTGCCGGTGCGCCCCTGATTGGTGATGCAGAGGCTTGGGGGCCACGTATTGATCAGGGTAAAGATACGTTGTATCAGAGCGTTTTCAATGGCAAGGGAGCCATGCCGCCTCGCGGTGCCAGCCAGGGTTCTGATGAAGAAATCATGGCAGTCGTTGATTACATGGTATCCCAGGTACAGTAATCGTTGCCGCTGTTAAACGATATATCCACAGGCGGGTTGCTAAAACCTCCTGTGGATATTTTTTTGCCTTTGGCTTTGTTACTTCAGCCTAACAGCGAGCGAATGCCTGCCAAGGCGTCCTTGCCGCGTGCCTGTTTTTTCTCCGGGTCTTCTTTATCCGCACGTCCTTCCCATTCCAGGTCTTCGGCGGGCAGTTCGTCCAGAAAACGGCTGGGTTGGCAATCCATCAGCTCGCCATAGGCCTTGCGCTGGCGCGCCAGGGTAAGCGTCAGAGTGCGACGCGCGCGGGTAATGCCCACATAAGCCAGGCGGCGCTCTTCTTCTACCGTCCCCATTTCAATGGCGTTGCGGTGGGGCAGCAAATCTTCTTCCAGGCCCATCAGGTAGACGTGGGGAAACTCCAGCCCTTTTGACGCGTGCATGGTCAAAAGCTGTACGCGGTCCGAATCATCCTCTTCCGCCTGTTGTTCAAGAATGTCGCGCAGCACCAGACGGGAAATGGCGGCTTCTACGCTGTCAGTTTCCGTGGCGGTGGAATCATCGGCCTCTTCCGGGTCGCGGTTGAGCGATTTTTCCAGCTGGTCGATCAGAGTCCACACGTTTGCCATGCGCCGTTCGGCAATGGTCGGGGCGCTGGCGTTCTGGTAGAGCCAGGCTTCGTAGTCCATATCGCGCAACATGTCGCGAATGGCGGCAATAGCATCGCCCTTATCCATGCGCTGACGAACACCGTCGATAAAGTGGGTAAAGCGTGATAGCCGTTCTACAGCGCGGGTAGGCAGGGTTTGTTCCAGCCCCAGTTCATGGCAGGCGGCAAACAGCGAAATGGAGCGTTCAGTGGCGTAGTTGGCGAGTTTTTCCAGGGTCCCCGGGCCAATTTCCCGGCGGGGCACGTTCACAATACGCAGAAAGGCATTATCATCGGCAGGGTTGATCAATAGCCGCAGATAGGCCATGGCGTCCTTGATTTCATTGCGCGAGAAAAACGAGGTTCCGCCGGACAGCTTGTAGGGAATCTGGTAGTGCTGAAGTTTGAGTTCCAACAGGCGTGCCTGAAAATTACCCCGATAGAGCACTGCAAAGTCTCGCCATTCGGACTTTTCCTTGATGCGCCGGGTGAGTATTTCGCTGGCCACCCGTTCGGCTTCGGCTTCCTCATGGCGATTGACGACAACGCGGATAGCCGCACCGTCGCCCATATCTGACCACAGGGTTTTTTCATAGACGTGGGGGTTGTTGGCGATCAGCGTATTGGCGGCGCGCAGAATCGTGCCTGTGGAACGGTAGTTCTGCTCCAGCTTGATGACGTTTAAACGCGGAAAATCTTCGCCCAGGGTGATCAGGTTTTCCGGACGTGCGCCGCGCCAGGCATAAATAGACTGATCATCATCGCCCACCACGGTAAAGGTCGCTCGTTCAGCCATCAGCAGTTTTACCAGCAGGTACTGGGAAACGTTGGTGTCCTGATACTCATCCACCAGCATGTAATGAATCTTGCGCCGCCAGCGGGCCAGCGCTTCCGAGTCGCGCTGTAACAGTACTACCGGCAGCAGAATCAGGTCATCAAAATCCACCGCATTGTAGGCTTTCAGGTGGCGCACATAGGCTTCATAAACCCGGGCGGCAAAATGCTCGTCGTCATCGCCAGCCAAGGAGAGCGCGTCGCTGGGCAGCACCAGATCATTTTTCCACTGTGAAATCTTGCCCTGCACCGCGTTGATCTGTTCGGCGTCTACCTGAGCGTCCTTGTTCATCAAATCGCGTAGCAGCGCCTTGGCATCTTCCGGGTCAAACAGTGAAAAGCCCGGTTTGTAGCCCAGGGTTTTCAGCTCAGAGCGAATGATATTCAGCCCCAGAGTGTGAAAGGTCGAGACCGTCAGCCCGTGGCCTTCCTTGCCCTGGAGCATTTTTCCGACCCGCTCTTTCATTTCCCGGGCGGCTTTATTGGTAAAGGTCACGGCGGCAATTCGGCGCGCGCTCATGCCGCATTCCTGTACCAGATAGGCAATCTTGGTGGTGATTACGCTGGTTTTGCCAGACCCCGCTCCCGCCAGTACCAGGCAGGGGCCATCAATATAGCGCACCGCTTCCTGCTGGCGCGGGTTGAGGTTTCGCAAGCGTTGGGCAATGGCGGGGTTCATGGCAGAATGCATCCTTTACATGTGGAAGGCGAACCAATGTCTGGAAGAACCAATGTTTGACATCGCGCTGTTTGAGCCAAAGATGGCGCCGAATGCGGGCAATATCATGCGGCTGGTGGCCAACAATGGCTGTCGTCTCCACCTGATTGAGCCGCTAGGGTTTGATCTGGAAGAGAAAAAGCTGCGTCGCGCCGGGCTTGATTACCGCGACCTGGCCAATGTGCGCTGTCATGCCAATTTCATGGCCTTTCTGGAAGCAATGCAGGGGCGAACCCTGTGGGCGCTGACAACCCGCGGCACTCGCTATTATAGCGAGGCTTCTTTTGGCGCGGGTGATGTGTTGCTGTTTGGCTCTGAAACAGGCGGCTTATCGGAGCAGGCACATGCCTTGATAGCCGATGAAAACAAGTTACTGATCCCCATGCAGCCTAATAATCGCAGCCTTAACCTGTCCAATGCCGTGGCGCTGGTTAGCTACGAGGCGTGGCGACAGCAAGGCTTTGCTGGCGCCGCAACCTCCAGCTAGGTAATCACTCACTACCGTACTCAGCGCGATACGCCCGAATGGCGTCGGCATGCACCTGCATCTCGGGGTCCGCCTGCTCTTCCAGATAGGCCAATACCTGTGCCAGAGTAACGATACTGACGACCGGCATGCCAAAAGTGGCTTCAACTTCCTGAATGGCGCTTTGCTCGCCCTGGCCACGTTCCTGACGGTCCAGCGCGATAATGACGCCGCCCGCCCGGGCACCGCTGTGTTCGATGAGGGTCATGACTTCACGAATGGCCGTGCCGGCGGTGATCACATCGTCGATAATCAGTACATCACCCGCCAGTGGTGCGCCGACAGTATTGCCGCCTTCGCCGTGGGTCTTGGCTTCCTTACGATTAAAGGCGTAAGGCATATCAAGGTCATGGTGATCAGCCAGCGCAGCAGCGGTAACGGCGGCAAGCGGAATACCTTTATAGGCGGGGCCAAACAGTACATCGGCCTTGAGGCCGCTATCGACAATCGCCTGGGCGTAAAAGCGCCCGAGCTTGGCCAGGGCGCCGCCGGTCTGAAACAGGCCAGCATTGAAAAAATATGGGCTTACGCGACCGGATTTCAGGGTAAATTCGCCAAATTTGAGCACGCCCTGCTCAATAGCGAAAGCAATGAAGTCGCGTTGATACGATTGTAGAGAGGCAGACACGATAATCCTCGCGATTTTTTGTGGGGATTTACTCAAACGTCGAAACGTCGGGTATCATACAGCAGCGACGCTAAAGGGACGATCTATGAAAATTGCCAGCATCAATGTCAATGGTATTCGTGATGCCGTCGATCGTGGCTTCCTGGACTGGCTGGCTCAGCAGGATGCCGACGTGGTCTGCGTGCAGAACATCAAGGCGAAAAGTTTCGAATTAAGCGACCATATTCTCTATCCGGAAGGTTATGAAGGCTACTTCCTGGATGCGGAGGAGGATGGTTTTGCTGGTGTGGCACTGTATTGCCGCAAAATTCCCAAGGCGATCATGTATGGCCTCGGGTTTCCGCAGTGTGACCATGAAGGGCGTTTTCTGCAGGCGGATTACGACCGCTTCAGTATTGCCACCTTTCTGATGCCGGATGGTAACGACCAGAAAGCCAAACAGGCGTTCATGGAGCAATATCAGGAATACCTGAGTAAAATGGCCCGTAAGCGCCGGGAATATATCATCTGTGGCACCTGGCATATCGCCCACAAGACGATTGACCTGGCCAACTGGTCGGATAACCAGCTGACATCCGGTTTCCGCCCGGAAGAGCGCGCCTGGATGGATCATGTGCTTGGTCCCACTGGGTTTATCGACACCTTCCGCGAGATCAATCGCGACGCGGGTGAATATACCTGGTGGCCGAAGCTTGACCAGGAGGTGCCGCGTGGGCGCCAGGAAGGCTGGCGGATTGACTACCAGTTGGTCGGGCCCAATTTCCGCCGCCATGTGGTGGATGCCTGGATTGACTATGAGGCAAGGTTCTCAGAGTTCGCACCGCTGATTGTCGAATACGACCTGGCGCTGTAAGCACTCACTTCCCTGCATCGCCATGTATGCGTGTAATATTCAAAAGGCCAGCGAATGCTGGCCTTTTGTTTTATCTATCTTACTCTGTTCACGCCTCACGCCTCACGCCTCACGCCTCACGCCTCACGCCTATTCACAAACTCCCAGTGCTTCACGCTGATGCATACGCAGCTCATCGCCTGCTTTTTCTGCCAGGTCGAGCATGGCGTTCAGCTCAGCGCGATTGAAAGCGCCAGCTTCTGCGGTGCCCTGTACTTCAATCATCTCGCCGTTTTCAGTCATGACCACGTTCAGGTCGGTGTCGGCCTTGCTGTCTTCCGGATAATCCAGATCGAGTACCGGGACGCCTTTGTAGATACCCACAGAAATGGCACTGACCATCTGCTTGAAAGGATCACCTTTGATCTTTTTTCGCGTTGCAGGTGGCGAATGGCATCTACCAGGGCGACACAGCCACCGGTAATGGAGGCGGTACGGGTGCCGCCATCGGCCTGGATCACATCGCAATCCACGGTAATGGTGAACTCGCCCAGCTTCTTCAGGTTCACAGCAGCCCGCAGGCTGCGGCCAATCAGGCGCTGAATTTCCAGGGTGCGGCCGCCCTGCTTGCCACGGGTGGCTTCGCGGCCACTGCGTGAATGAGTAGCCCGCGGCAGCATGCCGTATTCAGCGGTGATCCAGCCCTGGTTCTTACCGCGCAGCCAGCGCGGCACGCCAGCTTCCACGCTGGCATTACACAGCACCTTGGTATCGCCAAATTCAACCAGCACCGAACCTTCCGCATGGCGCGTGTAGTCACGGGTCAGGCGGATTTCACGCAGTTGGTCGGCGGCACGGCCACTGGGGCGAACAACATCAGGACGCATAACACCTCTCATCGTCATCAATAAAAAAATAGCCAAACTCAGTTGGCCGTATTCTACACGTCTGTCAGCGTAAGGCGCGGGATATCAGGTAGACTAGACGAAAACATTATCAACAAAGGAACCCTTATGGTTATTGCCCAGGTTCATAGCATGACGGCCTTCGCCCGTGTTGAGCAGGTCGCCACCTTTGGCAGCCTGCAAGTGGAAATCCGCTCCGTTAACCAGCGTTATCTGGAACCTCACTTTCGCCTGCCAGATACCCTGCGCGCTCTGGAGCCAGTATTTCGCGAATCATTGCGCCAACGGCTGACTCGGGGCAAGGTGGAATGCAGCTTGCGTTTTGAAGCGGCTGAAGCGAGCCAGGCCCCCGCCGTTAATATGCAGCGCCTGACAGAAATAGCGGACGCCCTGGCGGCTGTTCAAAAGCAAGTGCCTGATGCCGTGCCTCCGACCACGCTTGAACTGCTCAATCAGCCAGGCGTCATGGCCACTCAACACCTGGATCCTGAAACCATTCATGCGGTTGCCACACAGCTTTTCGAACAGGCGCTGGATGAGTTGGTTGATACTCGCGCCCGCGAAGGCGCCAAGCTGGCTGAGATGATCACCACTCGTTTGGAAGCAGTGAATGAGCAGGTAGCCAAGGTGCGTAGCCTGCTACCGCATATTCTGGAACGCCAGCGTGCCCAGCTGTTAGAGCGTCTGCATACTGCCAGGACGGAACTAGACCCCCAGCGTCTGGAAGCAGAACTGGTACTGGTTGCTCAGAAAGCCGATGTGGATGAAGAGCTGGACCGCTTGAGCGCCCATGTCGATGAAGTTAGCCGTCAGCTCGGCCAGAAAGGCCCCAAGGGCCGCCGCCTGGATTTCCTGATGCAGGAACTCAACCGCGAGGCTAACACGCTATCATCCAAATCCGTGGTTGCGGAAACCACCCGCTGCGCCGTGGAACTCAAGGTTTTGATCGAGCAGATGCGCGAGCAGATTCAGAATATTGAGTAGGTACTGTGCAGGTAGGTTCCTAAGTCCATAATTTCTTCAGAAAATCAATGATATCAATATCCTAATCCTTGGGTGTGAAATATAGAGCAAGATTTTTCGTATACTCGCATGAACAAGAAATATGCTAACGAAGCTAATGTTTAAAAAACCAGCAGAAGGCGTTGAGGAGTCAGCATGATCTATCCGGTTATCCTGTCAGGCGGTTCTGGTTCACGTTTATGGCCTGTCTCCAGAGAGCAGCACCCTAAACAGTTTCTGAGCCTTCATCGGCCTGGTGTCAGCCTGCTACAGGAAACGGCGCAGCGACTCTCCAATCTGGAAGAAACAGGCACACCGCTGATTGTCTGCAATGAACAGCATCGATTCATGGTGGCTGAGCAGATGCACCAATCAGGGGTATCGGCGCAAATACTCCTCGAGCCATGTGCTCGCAACACGGCGCCTGCATTAGCGCTAGCTGCTTTGTTGGCCGTGCAGATTGATCCAGATGCTGAGCTGCTGTCGATGCCTGCTGATCATGTCATCAAGGATGAACAACGTTTTGCAACCGCCATCAAGCAGGGTCTTGGACTGGCGCAGCAAGGTAAACTGGTCACCTTTGGCATTACGCCGAGTTCAGCGCATACCGGCTATGGTTATATAAAGCGTGGTCAAGCCGATGGAGAGGGGTTTACTGTTTCGACTTTTGTAGAAAAGCCAGATCCCGAACAAGCCAGAACCTATGTAGAAAACGGAAACTATTTATGGAACAGCGGTATCTTCCTTTTCGGGGCCAATGCATACATCGATGCCCTGCGCCAGTATGCGCCTGATATCCTGGAAGCTTGCGAACACGCTTTTGCGTCGCGTCAGCAAGATCTTGATTTTTTGCGTATCAAATCTGAAATGTTTGCACGTTGTCGTAGTGAATCAATCGACTATGCAGTAATGGAGCATACAAAAGAGGCTGTGGTCGTGCCCATGGATCCAGGTTGGAGCGATATTGGCGCCTGGGATGCGCTATATGATCTGACAGCTGAAGGCGAAGATGGCAATGCTGTTCATGGCGATGTGATCACAGACAATGTCCGGAACAGTTTGATACGTAGTGAATCCAGGTTGGTTGCGGCCGTAGGTGTTGATCATCTGGTAATTGTCGAAACGGCGGATGCTGTGCTGGTTGCCGATCGTAACGATGTCCAGGCGACAAAGCATATTGTTCATCGGCTGAAAGAGGAAGGGCGTAAAGAAGCCCAGCTCCACCAGACTGTTTTTCGCCCATGGGGCTCTTATAGAACCCTCGAATTCACCAACAGTTTTCAGGTCAAGGAAATTATTGTAAATCCGGGGGCTAAGCTGTCACTCCAGATGCATCATCATCGTGCCGAACACTGGGTGGTGGTGAAAGGGACGGCAAAAGTCACTCAGGGCGATATGCATCAGGATTCCAATAATCTGAAAAGCTTTCTGCTCTCTGAAGATGAATCGACCTATATTCCTTTAGGTACTCCCCACCGTCTTGAAAATCCCGGCGTGATTCCTCTTCATCTCATTGAGGTGCAAACAGGCTCTTATCTGGGGGAAGACGACATAGTGCGCTTTGATGATGAGTATGGCCGTGTACGCGAACGCAGTTTATGATAACTGAACCGAATCCGGCTTAAAGCTGACGTTTTCATTACATGACTAACAGGATAAGCAACATTATGCGATTCTTACTCATTCTGGCCGCCTCTCTCGCGTTGTCCGGTTGTATCAATGTGCCCTTTGTTCCCCTTATCTAGGCGGAGTGCCAGGTGGAGAGGCGGGAGTTTTCAGCCGTTATTAATGAACTGGCAGGGCCCCGGCAACCTATTGTTGATCACTCATCAGGTGAATATAACCGCCCTGGTGGGCGGCGGTGTCGCTTCTGGGGATATGGTGGTGGTGCAGCCTAAAAATAGTGAACTCACGGTGATCGGGCGGCTTACAGGTGTGCGCTAATGCTATGCTGGCGCGCCGCGATAATAATGCCATAAAAACAGCGCGCCAACGCTGCGCCACGGGGTCCAATGTTCCACCAGTGCCCGTGCCTGGCCGGGCGTTGGGCGTTTCTCCAGCCCCTTGAGTCGCCCCAGAGCGACGCGCAGGGCCAGGTCATCGGCAGGAAAGATATCAGCGCGCTTGAGGGAAAACATCAGGTAAATTTCAGCGCTCCAGCGGCCAAATCCGCGCAGTGCCGTGATGGCCTGAATCGCGGTGGCGTCATCCATACTTTCCAGGGTCTGGGCGTCAAAATCGCCGTCCAGCGTTGCCGCCGCCAGCGCTTTGGCATAATCCACCTTGCGCCAGGAAAGTCCTGCATCGCGCAAGCGCTGGGCATCAATGGCCGTGACGGTCTCAGCGTTCAGTTCAGGTAACTGATCACGAAGGCGCTGGAGGATAGCGCTGGCTGCCGCCGTGGATATCTGTTGACTGACAATGGTGGCGAAAAACGCCTCAAAGCCTTTTTCCCGTTCACGCGCTGGCGGTGGGCCTACCTGGGAAGCTGCTTTGGCAATGTCTGGGTCTGCTTTGGCGAGCGCCTGCATGCCTTGGTGGATTATGGTGGGTGTCACGCAGTCTCTCCTTGCCCTGTGCTACAGTCGGGCGCATGGTTGTGCGATAATGCTGCTTTATAGTGCAATACAACCTACTTGATTTGGAGGTGTCGCCAGGGCTGATGGCACTGGTTACCTTTAAGTTCCTTAGCCAATAGGGAAGCGCTTCATGTCCCAAGGTACGCTTTTTGTTGTTTCTGCCCCATCGGGTGCCGGTAAAACTAGCCTGGTGCGTGAGTTGATTGAAAGCCTTGATGGCCTTCAGGTGTCAGTCTCGCATACCACCCGTGCGCGGCGCGAAGGTGAAGTCAACGGCGTTAACTATCACTTTACCGATGTGGCCGGTTTTGAAGCCATGATTCAACAGGGCGATTTTTTTGAATATGCCCAGGTGTTTGACCACTATTATGGCACCTCCCGTCAGGCGGTTCAGGTACTCCTGGATGCAGGCCAGGACGTGATCCTGGAAATTGACTGGCAGGGTGCGCGTCAGGTGCGTGAGCAGGTCAAGAATGCTGTCTCGATTTTTATCATGCCACCATCGCTGCATGAGCTCGAGAATCGTCTGGCCAGCCGCGGCACCGATGAGCATGCCGTTATCGCTCGGCGAATGCGCGATGCCGTCAGTGAAATGTCTCATTACGATGAGTATGATTACCTGGTCGTCAATGATGATTTCACCACGGCGCTGGAAGAGCTCAGGTCGCTGGTAATCAGTCAGCGTCTGACCTTGGCCTCAATGCGTGATCGGCATGCACCATTATTGGCTGCACTCTTGTCACAGCAGGCCAGCGTCGAGTAATCTATCAGGCTGTGGATATCTTTTTAGTCTATCGAGTTGGCCTGCGCTGATACCTTCAGGTGATTGCGCTGGCTGGCTTGCCGCCGTTATTACAGGAAGGCGCTTTATTTATGGCACGAGTTACCGTTGAAGATTGCCTGGATCATGTTGAAAACCGTTTCAAGTTGGTGATGATTTCCACCCAGCGAGCCCGCCAGTTGGCGCGCGGCTCGCGCGAAGCCCAGCTGCCCTGGGAAAACGACAAGCCCACCGTGATGGCGCTGCGCGAAATTGCCGCCGGTCTGGTTAATCATAGCGTACTGGATGAGCCTATCGAAGCGGCGCCACGACGTCCGGCAGCTGATACGACTGTTTCCACTGACGACTGATAGCTATGTGAGGCGCGATGCATGTTTACGATTGATGACCTGGCCGACCGTCTTGGGGGTTACTTGCCCGCAGATGAGATTCAGCAGGTTAAGCGCGCCTTTTACTATGCAGAACAGGCTCATGACGGTCAGCGTCGCCGCTCGGGTGAAGCTTATGTGACGCATCCGCTGGCAGTCGCCAATATCCTGGCTAACATGCACATGGATCATCAAAGCTTGATGGCCGCCATGCTGCATGATGTGATTGAAGATACCGGTGTCGACAAGCCCGCCCTGGAAGCGCAGTTCGGCACACCGGTCGCCGAACTGGTTGATGGGGTTTCCAAGCTGACCCAGATCACCTTCGAAGACAAGGCGGTTGCCCAGGCGGAAAACTTCCAGAAAATGGTACTGGCGATGTCGCGGGATATTCGCGTGATTATCGTCAAACTGGCAGACCGTCTGCATAACATGCGCACGCTGGGTGCGCTGCGCCCGGATAAAAAGCGTCGTATCGCCCGCGAAACCCTGGAAATCTACGCCCGCATTGCTGGTCGTCTAGGGATCAATACCATCCGCGTTGAGTTGGAAGACCTGTCCTTCCAGGCGATTTATCCGATGCGTGCTGAACGTATCAAGCGGGCGGTCTCCAGTGCGCGTGGCCATCGGCGCAGCGCCATGCGTGAGATCCAGGCAGCCCTGCAACAAAGCCTGGATAATGAAGGATTGAACAGTACCGTTATGGGGCGGCAGAAGCATCTGCTGTCGATTTACCGCAAGATGCGCGACCAGCGAAAACCTTTTGCGGAAATCATGGATGTGTTTGGCTTTCGCATCGTGACGGATGATGTGGCCAACTGCTATCGCATTCTGGGGGTTGTGCATAATCTTTTCAAACCTGTGCCAGGGCGCTTTAAAGATTACATTGCGATTCCCAAGGCTAACGGTTACCAAAGCCTGCACACCACACTGTTTGGCTCTCGGGGCATGCCGATTGAAGTGCAGATCCGTACTCGTGAAATGGAAGCCATGGCGAATAACGGCATCGCGGCCCACTGGCTCTATAAGGCGGGGCAAACAGCACATCCCATTGCTGAAGGCAGCCGCGCCCGTGCTCGGGCCTGGGTCAAGGGTCTGCTGGAAATGCAGCGCCATGCAGGTGATTCGCTGGAATTTATCGAACACGTCAAAAACGATCTTTTCCCCGACGATATTTACGTTTTCACCCCAAAAGGCGACATCATGGAGCTGCCCCAAGGCGCTACCGTGATTGATTTTGCCTACTTTGTGCACACTGATATCGGCAACAAATGTATTGCCTGCCGGATTGACCGCAAGCTGGCGCCTCTTTCAACCCGGCTGGAAAGCGGTCAGACGCTTGAAATCATTACGGCGCCGGCGGCGCGCCCTAACGTTGCTTGGCTTAATTTTGTCAGCACCGCCAAAGCACGCTCTGCCATTCGCCATGCCCTCAAGCACCAACAGCAGGCGGAAGCCCTTCAGCTGGGGCGGCGTTTGCTGAACAAATCGCTGGCGGCGTTTGAACTCAGCCTGGAAGAGTTAGAGGAAGGCGTCATCAAGCGCGTACTGAAAGAGCTTGGCGTAGATGATCTGGATACGTTGCTTGAATCCATCGGTTTGGGTGAACGGGTAGCCCATGCCGTTGCGCGGCGTTGTGTGGACATGGCGCAAGGCGAAGGCGCTTACGCTCATCAGGTCAATAACGGTGAACCTGTGGTGATCAGCGGAAGTGAGGGCATGGTGACAAGCTTTGCCCGCTGCTGTCACCCCTTGCCTGGGGATGCCATTGTCGGCTATCTGTCCGTGGGCAAGGGTTTGGTGGTGCATCGTGCCGAATGCAGAAATATTATCGATAAGCACGACCCGGAAAAGCTATATACCCTGGAATGGTCGGCGAGTATCGATGATGACTTCCCGGTCGCACTGCGTCTGGAAATTGAAAGCCGTCGTGGCCTGGTTGCAGAACTTGCCGGGTTGGTCACCGATGCTGGCGCCAATATCGAACGTATCGGTATTGAAGAGCGCGATGAACGCCTTTCCACCGTCAACCTGACGCTGGCCGTCAAAGGGCGAGTCCATTTGGCCCGGATTATCAAGCGTCTGCGCAATCTCCCCGACGTAGGTAAAATTACCCGCTTGGGTAAGTAAGTCTTCTTCTATTTTCCAGATCTCTCAAGGAGTGCTCAATATGAGCAATAAAGCTGTTATCAATACTGAAAAGGCACCTGCCGCGATTGGCCCTTATTCACAGGCGATCAAGGCAGGTAATACTGTCTATATGTCGGGCCAGATTCCGCTGGACCCGGCAACCATGGAAATTGTCTCAGACGACTTTGAAGCCCAGGCCCGTCAGGTATTCAGCAACCTGCAGGCCGTCTGTGAAGAAGCAGCAGGCTCACTGCAGGATATCGTCAAGCTGAACCTCTACCTAGTCGATCTGGGTAACTTTGCTATCGTCAACAAGGTGATGGAAGAGTTCTTCACCGCACCTTACCCAGCGCGGGCAGCGGTGGGTGTCAAGGCGCTGCCCAAGGATGCCCAGGTAGAAGCCGAAGCAGTGATGATCGTCGGCGACTGATCAGGCCACTCAGGGTGTTGATGGGGAGGTGTTGAGAAAGCCGCCTTCCTTCAATACCTGCTGATAGCCTTCCCGGAAGCTCGGATAGCGAAAGGTATAGCCACTGTTAAGCACACGGGAATTATCGCAGCGCTTGCTGGCTCGACGACGCAGCGGCGATTGCATGGTTTCTGTCGCTTCTACCTTGAGCTGTTGCGCAATCCAGGTCATCACGTCATGCAGGGCGGCAGGTTCACAATCGCTGCCCAGATAGATGTCTTCCAGGGCCTGGCCCTGCTGGTCGCAGTACATCAGGTGCTTGAGAATCCCTGCGCAATCATCACGATGAATACGGTTGGAATACATCACCGGCGTAACCGCCGCGACGCGCCCTTCAGCCACCTGGCGAATAAGGCGGTCGCGCCCCGGTCCGTAAATGCCGGAAAAGCGTACCACGCTGCCGGGTATCTGATGGTTGATCAATGCCTGTTCGGCCTGACACATCAATACACCCGAAAAGCCCGACGCGTCGGTCGGACTCTGCTCGTTGACGGTTTCGCCTTCCTGCTGACCATAAACGCTGGTTGATGATACAAAAAAGACCCGCTTGGGCGGTGTTTCCTGTCGTTCAAGGACGCTCAGTACACGCTTCAGGCCCTGAGGGTAGGCACTTTGATAAGCGCTTTCCTCGAAGCGGTCTGCACTGACGGTATAGATAACGTAATCAGCCTGGGGCAATGCCTTGTTATCGCCTTCATCAAGGTGCTCAAGGTCAAGCGCCAAAGGCTTGATGCCACTGCCTTCCAGCGCCTCAGCATGGCGGCGAACGCCGATGACACTATGGCCTTCATCAATCAGCTCGCGCCCAAGGGCTGTGCCGATGTCGCCACAGCCAATGATCAATACGCTGAATCCCATCTGGTTTCACTCCTGCGATAAAGTATCCCTATTAGCGTCCGCTTCCCTCCATTAGAATGCTACAAAGGTTGGCGGGCGTTGGCCGGTCGGCCAGTAATGGATGTTGTCGCGCGGGTGACGACGACACCAGTGACTGCCATGAGAGGATGCCACTGCGCTTTATGACTTTAACAGAACTGCGTTATATCGTAACCCTTGCTCAGGAACGCCATTTCGGACGTGCCGCAGAGCGTTGCCACGTCTCTCAGCCGACGCTGTCGGTGGCGGTCAAAAAACTGGAAGAAGAGCTCGATGTGGCGCTCTTTGAGCGTTCCAAGTCGAATGTTCAGGTGACCCCGCTGGGGGAAAAGATCATTGCTCAGGCGCAGCGGGTGCTGGAGCAAAGCAGCCAGATCTTTTCGATGGCCAGCGCCGGTAAAGACCAGCTTGCCAACCCCTTGCGTATTGGTGCCATCTATACGATCGGGCCTTATCTTTTCCCCCATCTGGTGCCCGCTTTGGCTGATGCCGCGCCGCAAATGCCGCTGTACATCGAAGAAGGTCTGACCGGCGCCCTGCGCGCCAAACTGCGTAGCGGTGAGCTGGATGTGATTATTGTTGCCTTGCCGTTCAATGAAACCGATGTCGTCACTCGGCCTATCTACGAAGAGCATTTTGAAGTCCTGATCCCTTCTAATCACCCCTGGGTGGAGCGGGCCACGATTTACAAGGAAGACCTGCTCAAAGAGCGGCTGCTACTCCTTGGCGAGGGCCACTGTTTTCGCGACCAGATTCTTGAAGCTTGTCCAGCGATTACTCATAAGCTCAACAGCCCCAACAACACCCTGATCGCCGAAGGGGGCTCACTGGAAACCATTCGTCATATGGTGGCGTCACGGCTAGGCATTACCGTCTTGCCCCAGTCGGCACTCGGTACGGAGAGCTACGAGAATACGCTTTTGGTCAGTCGCCCTTTTGCGCCGCCGGTCCCCACCCGAACGGTCGCGATTGCCTGGCGGGCCAGCTTTCCACGGCCCAAGGCGATTGATGCCTTGATTCAGGCCATTGCTCAATGCCGTAAACCCCTTTGCGAGACTGGCCTGCCGTCATGAGTGGCCTGGAGGCGCCCGTCACGGCACTCAAAGGCGTCGGTGAAGCCCTGGCGCTGAAGCTTGGGCGGTTGGGCATAGAGAAGATCAGCGACCTGCTGTTTCATCTTCCGCTACGCTATCAGGATCGCACCCGGCTGGCGCCGATGGGCAGCCTGCATGCCGGTCAGGAAGCGGTGATCGAAGGCGAGGTAACGGCCAGCGATGTGGTGAAAGGGCGGCGGCGCAGCCTGCTTATCCGGCTGAGTGATGGCAGTGGCATTTTGAGCCTGCGGTTCTTTCATTTTGCGCCAGCCCAACAGCAGCAATTGCGCCCTGGCGTGCGAGTACGTGCCTTTGGAGAAGCCCGGGCGGGTGCAACGGGGTTGGAGATCTATCATCCTGAATACCGTTTGATCGGTGCCGGAGCCGCTCCGGTAGAAGAGTACTTTACCCCTATCTACCCGACGACCGAAGGGCTCAATCAGGCCCGCCTGCGGGCGCTGACCCAACAGGCGCTCGCCCAGCTGGATGCTCACCCTGAAGCCCTGCCGGATGTGATTCCCGCAGCGTTATTGGCGCGCCTCAACCTGCCTGGCCTGCATGCCAGCTTGCATCTTTGCACCAGCCACCGCCGGAGATGGATCTGGAGCAGCTGGCTCAAGGTCAACATCCTGCCACCCGGCGGCTGGCGCTTGAGGAACTGCTGGCCCACCAGTTGAGCCTGCGTGAGGTGCGTCTGCGCATCCAGTCAGACGGCGCCCCCGCGCTGCCTACAGGGCGCAATCTGCAGATGCGCTTTCTGGCCCAGCTGCCCTTTGCCTTGACCGGCGCCCAAGGGCGGGTGATTGAAGAAATTGGCCTGGACCTGGCACGGTCGGCCCCATGTTGCGCCTGGTACAGGGCGATGTGGGTTCCGGCAAGACGGTGGTGGCCGCCATGGCGGCTCTGTCAGCACTTTCCGGTGGCTGTCAGGCGGCGATGATGGCACCCACTGAACTGCTTGCAGAGCAGCATTACCAGGCTTTCAAAAGCTGGTTTGAACCGCTGGGAATTGACGTCGCCTGGTTGGCTGGCAAGCTCAAGGGCAAGGCGCGGCTGGATACTAAGGCCGCCATTGCTGATGGACGCACGCGGATGGTAGTGGGAACCCACGCCCTGTTTCAGGAGGACGTGATCTTTCAGCGCCTGGGGCTGGCGATTATTGACGAACAGCACCGCTTTGGGGTTCATCAGCGCCTGGCGCTACGTGAAAAAGGCGCCGACGGTGGCCTGACGCCTCATCAGCTGATCATGACTGCCACGCCGATTCCACGCACCCTGGCGATGAGCGCCTATGCGGATCTGGATGTTTCAATCATTGACGAGCTGCCGCCAGGGCGCACGCCGGTCAAGACGGTGGTCGTTTCGGACGAACGTCGCCCGGAAGTGGTTACCCGCATTCGCACCGCCTGCGGCGATGGCCGTCAGGCCTACTGGGTATGTACCCTGATTGAGGAGTCTGAGGCGCTGCAATGCCAGGCGGCTGAAGTCACCCGTGACGAGCTGACGGAAGCCTTGCCGGAGTTGGCGATTGGCCTGGTGCATGGGCGCATGAAGGCCGCTGAAAAAGCCGAGGTGATGGCGGCCTTCAAGGCGGGCGAGCTGGATCTGCTGGTGGCCACCACCGTCATTGAAGTGGGGGTGGATGTCCCCAACGCCAGCCTGATGATCATTGAAAACCCTGAACGGCTGGGGCTTTCCCAGCTGCACCAGCTGCGCGGCCGAGTGGGGCGAGGCAGTACCGAGAGTTTCTGCGTCCTGCTTTATCATTCACCGCTATCCAAAAGCGCCCGCGAACGGCTGGGCGTAATGCGCGACACCAATGACGGCTTTCAGATTGCTGAAAAGGATTTGCAGATTCGCGGGCCAGGTGAAGTGTTGGGCACCCGCCAGACTGGCCTGGCCCAGATGAAAATCGCTGACCTGGAGCGCGACGGCGACCTGCTTGACAGAGTGAGTGCCCTGGCCCGAGAGCTGCAGGGCGAACCGCATGTGAGTGCTGTGTTGGTGCGCCGCTGGCTGGGCGAAGCCGCCGGGCGCTACGGCCAGGTATGAAGGTTTTCAGTGGCGATGGCTGGGGGAGGCGCTGCCCGTCAGCCGGTTGGCCGCATTCACAATAGGCGGCAGCTGGGTGGCAATCAGGCGCAGCTGGCTTTGCACTGGGCGATAAATACCGGCTTCCTCGCCATTCGCGGCTGGATGGTCTTCGAGATGTTCAAGCAGGCGGTCCACATCGTTATCAATGGCGCCGCATGGTTCGCCAGATGCCAGCTGCCCGGCAATATAATCCATCAGGGCGCTGATGCGTTTGGCTACAGGAATTGACTGGGCGTCATCCTCATCGTCCGCCATGCGGTGGCGGTGCGCGCCGAGAGCGGAGAGATGACTGAGCAGTATGTTCGACAGCAGCAGAAAGCGCAGCCCGCTGTCCGCATCCTGGCGGCGGTAGTGGCCCGGTTCGTGGAGCATGTTGTTTACCTGGCTGGAAAAAGCCGCGTCGCTGTTGTGGGCATTGCGCCGCGCCAGCCGGTAGTTGAGATCATCCTGCTTGCCGGTGGCATATTGCTGAATGATTTCATCCAGATAGTGGCGATGGCTGGTCATCACCCGGGCAGCGGTGCGGTAGAGTTTGCGCCCCTGCCAGTCGGGGAAGATAAAGAAGATCGCTAATGCGGCAATAAAAGCGCCAATCAGAGTATCGAACAGCCGCGGCCAGATCAGATCAAAACCGTCGCCTACCTGGTTGAACCCGCACAGCACCAAGAGAGTGATGGACGCCGTGGCTACCAGATAGTGTTTTTCGCGGGTGGCAAAAAACGCCACCCCGGCGGCAACCGCCACCATGCTTTGGATAGCCGGTTGGGGAAACAGGCTGATCAGCGCCCAGCCGACAATCAGCCCGAGCACAGTGCCAATAATGCGTTTGAACAAGAAGCGCTTGGTGGTCGCGAAATTAGGTCGGCAGACAAACAGTATGGTCAGCAGTATCCAGAAGCCCTGTTCCGGGTTCAGCCACTGCAGCAGTAAATAGCCCGCGATCAGGGCAATCGATAGCCGTATGGCATGTCGAAAAGTAGGTGAACCCAAAGTCAGATTAAGGCGGACACGCTGCCAGGCTTCCTTCAGGTTGCTCGGCGAGCGGTCGAACAGGGCGGTGTCCTGACGCGGCTGGCTGGCGGCCGGGTTGTGGGCGCTAGCAATCTGTTTTTCCAGTGTGGTCAGGTTATCCGCCAGAGCATTCAGCGGCTGCATCAAGGGGCGCCATTCGGGCTTGTCCTGGTCGCGCAGGTTGGCAATTGAAGCGCGCAGATCGGCTAGCGCCTCTTCGCTCTGGCGGTGGTCAAAGGTGCGGTTGAGTAACAGCGACTTGGCCAGGCGACGGCAGGCAAGCCCTTGCTGATCCAGCAGCCGCTGGCAGCGAAACAGCACATCATGGTGAAAAAGGTCTCGGTTAGGGCGCTGTAGGGGTAATGGGTGGAGCTGGCCCGTTCGTGAATATCCTGGGCGATGAAGTAAACCTGCAGATAACGGTTCAGCTTGCGGCTGCCGCGCTGGCCTTCCATGCGTCGTAGCAGCATTTCCTTGGCCTGATTCAAGGCTTCCACGACCACGCCATTCTGGCGCGCCAGCGCCATCCGGCGCGCTTCGATATCCACGCCGCGCACCGGCTCAAACAGTTCTGCCTTGAGCATCAGGTATTTGCCCAAGGCTTTGTACAGGCGCGCCATGCTGAGCTTGACCGGCTGACGGGAAAACAGCGCGCACCAGATCACTGAAATCAGCCCATACCAGGCAGCACCCAGCCACAGTAATAACTGGCGCAGGGTAACATCATCATCCACGCCGCCATGCTGTTCGATATTGATCATGGAGTAGATCGAGAGAATTAGGGTGGCGGAAGCGATGGTGGCGTAGCGCTGGCCAATGGCGCCGAGCATGATCAGGCCAAAGGTGGCACCCGCCAACCATAATGCCATCAGCCACGGCCAGGGGAAGATCCAGCGGATGATCCAGGAAACCAGCGCAAAGCAGGCAAGCGTAACGATCAGTGCCTGTAGCCGCCCTTGCCAGCTGTCATCGGTTTCGGCCAGGGCGCTGGCAATAATGCCCAGAAACAGCGGGATAACAAAACCGATATCGCCCCATACCGAGATCAGCGCCAGGGCACCGCTGAAGGCCACAAATACCCGCAGGCTGTAGGCAAATTTATCCAGTGTCCAAAGGCGACGTAGCGACAGGGTAATAGGCATGAGGCGGTCAGCTGAACTCCAGGGTCAGAGTGATGGCGTGTCGTGATAAGAGCTGATTGCCATCAACCAGAGAGTACAGTATAGGGGAGAAGGCTGGCTAATCGCCACGCCGCCATCGGTAAGCGGCGCGGTCGATAAGCAGCGTAGTCGGGCACTCACGATTACCGGTCATCGCCTGTGACTGCCAATGCGCGAGGTTAAAGGTGCTTAAGCAAGGACTGTAACTTGGTCATATCGGCGGAATCACCGACTACCCTGACCTTGTCTGCCATCATGCCATCGAGGAAGGCCTGCTGGGTTGGCTTCTTTAAAATCTTAAGCGCGGTGTCAGCGTCTGCAAAGCGCAGCTCCAGATCAAGATCAACTGGCAGGCCTTTGGCGGAGGTGATGCCTTCCGGCGACATCCGGTAGTAACGGCAGATACTGAGATCCTCGGTGGCCACTCCCCAGTCTAACCGGCGCATGCGCTCAAGCTTTTCGCGAAAACGCGGCTTGCGACGCAAGGCACGTTTAAGCAGTAGGCTTAATAGCCATAGCACCAGCTTGAGTTTCATCAGGAAACAGCATCCTTAAGGGCCTTGCCCGGCTTGAAGGCAACATTCTTGCTGGCCGGAATCTGCAGTGGGGCGCCTGTTTGGGGGTTTTTACCAGTGCGTGCAGCGCGCTCGCGTACCGTAAAGGTACCAAAGCCGATCAGGGCAACGTCCTCACCCTTGGCAACGCTGTTGGTAATCTCATCAAGTACCACATTCAGCACCTGGCCAGCCTTTTCCTTAGACATATCAGCATTTTGGGCAATCGCGGCCGCGAGTTCAGGTTTGCGCATTATCAATCTCCATTAAAGTGGTCAAAATAGACAGTTCAAACGGTAGTTGAATTTGACCGTAAAAAACAGCGGTCAAGTGTCATATAGTGTTTCGCTAAAATCCTATACCTGATCAGGGTTAGCCTAGCAGTGCGGGAGCCGCTCTGGAAAGGGCCACCTTCTGACGTACGCAGTGGCCTGTCAACGCAAAACCCACCAGATTGCCGCTGTTATCTTCCGCCAGTGCGGTCATGTTGTGACCGTCGGCGTCGATTTTCCAGTGCACGGGCGTCGTCTGGGGCGGGTAGGCAACCACTGGCAGTAGCGGGGTTTTGACCAGTACCGGCCAGGCGCCGAAATGAACCGGCGTGGGCGTGCCGCCCAGCGTGGTGGCAAGCGCTTGAGCGCTGGCCTGAAGCGGTTGTACATACATGGCGTTGACCCCGTCAATGCAGGCCACATCGCCCAGGGCATAGATATCTGGGTGGCTGGTTTGCAGGGTGCGGTCAACCGTAATGCCCCGTGCTGAAACGTCCAGCCCAGCGGCCTCGGCCAAGGCGCTACGTGGCGCAAGGCCGGTGGCCATCAACACAATATCAGTCTCGACGTGGGTATTGTCGTTATTGCTGCTAGAGGTGGCGGGCGCCAGCGTAAGGTGAAGCGTACCGGCGTCGCGGCAGGTAATGTCGCGCAGGGTATGCTCAAGCGCCAAACTGATTCCTGCTGTGCTGAAGGCCTCGGCCAGTGCGTCACCCAGGCGTTCCGGCAGCAGGCGTGGCAAGGGCGCGCGCTCTGGCGCAATCAGAGTAACCTGATGCCCACCGGCGTAAAGGTCGTTGGCAAACTCGCAGCCGACAAGCCCGGCGCCGATAATCGCTACCCGGGCAGGGGCGTCGCCAAGGGCCGCGTGGAAGCGGCGGTAATCGTCAAGATCATTAATGGTGAAGCAGCGTGACGCACAGGCGTCCGGCAGCTGAAACGGCACACGCGGCGCGGCACCCGTGGCCAGCACCAGAGTACGATACGTGTAACTCCGCGGCGCTGGCTGGCCGCTTGTGGTGTCATGGCCTGGCTGGATTGTTAACTGGTGAGCCTCGGGGTCAATAGCCGTGACCTGGGTGGTTGCCAGTACTCTGGCGTTGAGTTCTTCGGCCAGTGCCTCGGCATTACGCTGGGCAAGCCGGGCAGGCGGCAGGCTTTTGGCAAAGCCGGTTGACAGCAGTGGTTTGCTGTAATCATCACCGCTGTCACTGCTGATCAGGGTAATCGAGCGGGTATCCCCTGCACGGCGTAATGCTCGGGCCAGGCCAATACCTGCCATGCCCGTACCCACAATCACTAAATCGGCGTCAGTAGACATGCTGTTCCCTGTTAAAGTGGCGTTGTCAGAGCGTCATCGCGCCCCATGGCAGAACGTCTCATCATGGTACACTAGCGCCTTTATGGCGGGGTCTATCAAGGCGATTGATCGTGTTGTATAACCGACACCGCTAACCATTGATCTTAAAGAGCCAGATTTTGAACGCAACGCTTCCAAGACATGCCATGACATTGCCATCACCCGCGCTGCCACTGCCCGTTCGCTGGGTGCCTGCAGCGGCTGCGCGTCCGGCCATGTCGGCCTTCTGGTGGCATTGGGTGGCGTCGACGGATTCCTTGACGGCGCGCCTGGTGAGTGCAGGCCAGGGGCGGCGCTTTCGTGTTCGGGTACTGCGCCAGGGGGTGGGTTATCCCAGTGTGGATGAAGCCACAGCGCTGGGGCTGCCTCTCAGGCGCTATGCCTGGCTGCGCGAAGTGGCCCTGTGCCTGGATAACACGCCTTGGGTGGTGGCGCGCTCGGTGGCCCCGCTTACCCAACTTCATGGCCAGCGCCTGGAAAGGCTGGGAGAGCGCTCGCTGGGCAGCTGGCTGTTTCAGCAGGCGGATCTGCGACGCGGGCCGATCGAAGTTAGCCGTCATGCGCCGCGCTTTGTGGTGGCCAGCGGCCTGTGGGGGCGGCGGTCATGTTTTTACCACGCCGGTATGTCCCTGCTGGTACAAGAGTATTTTCTGACCTCCATGGCTGATGCACTGGAAGGCCCTTCACGCTAAGCTATCAGTGTTGGCTGCCCTGGCGTTTGAGTACCTGGGTTCCGCACGCACACTTTATTAATGGAGTCAGCATGGATCGTTCGCTTCTGCGCCCTAGTGGGCTTGCCCGCCTACCGGATTTTCTGCAGCTTACCCGGCTTGCGTCCGATTGGCACCTGGCTGTTGATGTGGCCAACCCTATGGGCTCTGTGGCTGGCGGCTGAGGGCGTGCCTGAACGCGGGTTACTGCTGATTTTTATTGGCGGTGTCTATGCCATGCGCGCAGCGGGCTGTGTGGTGAATGACTACGCTGACCGACACTTCGACGGCCATGTCAAACGAACCCGAAATCGCCCGCTGGCGAATGGGCGCATCAGCGAGCGCGAAGCTCAACTGCTGTTTGCAGGGCTGCTGGCAGTAGCCTTTGTGCTGGTGCTGTTTACCAATCTGTTTACAATTCTGCTATCGATTGGCGGTGTAGTGCTGGCGTTTATCTACCCCTTCATGAAGCGTTATACCCATTTTCCGCAGGTGGTGCTGGGAGCGGCGTTTTCCTGGGCGATCCCCATGGCCTGCGGCGCTGTGCTGGGCTATGTTCCCCTGGAAGGCTGGCTGCTGTTTTGCGCCAACCTGCTGTGGACGGTGGCCTACGACACCGAATACGCCATGGTAGATCGTGACGATGATCTTAAAATCGGTATCAAATCCACAGCGGTGCTATTTGGTCAGGCTGACCGCTTGATTATTGGCCTTCTGCAGCTGGCAACACTGGGCCTTCTGGCAACGGTTGGCTGGCGGCTGGGGCTGGGTGGGTTTTTCTGGCTGGGGCTGGCTGCCATGGCGGCGACCTTTGCACACCAACAGGTATTGATTCGTGGGCGCGAGCGTGAACGCTGCTTTCAGGCCTTTCTCAATAACCACTGGTCGGGGCTGCTGGTATTTGCCGGTATCGCGCTAAGTTTATGGCCAATGGCGGCTTAAACCCGCGGGAATAGCCCCTTTGTCATCTAAATGTCATCAAGTCATGGTGTGATCGTCATGGAAATGTCTTGTTTAACACCTTGAGGCTTTGGAATGACCGCCAAGACCGTTTTGATTGTCGATGATGAAGCGCCCATCCGTGAAATGATCGCGGTGGCGCTGGAAATGGCTGACTATCGTGTGCTTGAAGCGGACAACGCCCAGGATGCTCACGCCATGGTCGTCGACCATCAGCCTGATCTGCTCTTGCTTGACTGGATGATGCCGGGCACCAGCGGGATCGAGCTGGCACGACGGCTCAAGCGTGAGGAAACCACCGCTGAAATGCCGATCATCATGCTGACGGCCAAAGGCGAGGAAGATAACAAGATCCAGGGCTTGGAAGCCGGTGCTGACGATTACATCACCAAGCCTTTCTCACCGCGTGAACTGGTCGCCCGGCTAAAGGCCGTTTTGCGGCGTACCACACCGCGTGGCGTGGAAGACCCGATCGAAATTGAAGGCTTGCTGCTTGACCCGGTCAGCCATCGCGTCAGCGCCTATGGAAAAGCCGTGGATATGGGTCCTACCGAGTATCGTCTGCTACAGTTCTTCATGACTCATCAGGAGCGTGCCTACACCCGTAGCCAGCTGCTGGATCAGGTCTGGGGAGGCAATGTGTACGTAGAAGAGCGCACCGTGGATGTACACATTCGCCGCTTGCGCAAGGCGTTAATTGATCACCATCACCTGATTCAGACGGTGCGTGGAACCGGCTATCGTTTCTCTGCACGGGGGTGAGGGTGCGTCTGTGGAGCCGTGAAATATGGCGTGTACTCTGGTTAAGTGCCCTGGGTTGTGTGCTGGGGGCGATTGTCGGCAGCGCAGGCTTCGGGCTGGCGCTGGGCTTGGCGGCTTGCCTTGGCTACCATCTTTACCAGTTGCGTGCCCTGTACCGATGGCTGACGCTGCACCCCCATGATGAACCGCCCGCTGCCGTAGGCCTTTGGGGCGAGCTGTTTGATCGGCTGTATCGCTACCAGAAAGGCCAGCGGATCACCCAGAACCGCTTGCGCGCCACCCTGGGGCGCATTCAGGAGTCCTCAGAAGCCATGCGCGACAGCGTGGTGATGCTCGATAGCCATGGCGACCTTGAGTGGTGGAACAGCGCCGCGGCCAAGATGCTGGGCTTGAAGACCGCCCAGGACCGTGGCCAGCATATTACCAACCTGCTGCGTGATCCGCGCTTTGTGGGCTACTTTAACGCCCGTGACTATGGCGAACCGCTGACCCTGGCCTCGCCCATCGATGAGCGGCGCATCCTGCAATACCAGATTACCCTCTACGGTGACGATGAACGCCTGGTAATGGCCCGCGATATTACCCGTTTGCATCGCCTTGAGCAGATGCGCCGCGACTTTGTTGCCAACGTCTCCCACGAGCTGCGCACGCCGCTCACCGTATTGGCCGGGTATCTGGAAACCTATTCCGACCTGGCCGAGCAGCTGCCGCCACGCCTGGGCCGCAGTATTGGCCAGATGCAGGCCCAGACCACTCGGATGCAGAATCTGGTCGATGACCTTCTGCTGCTGTCGCGCCTGGAAATTGATCAGGGCGGCGACGATCACGCACCGATTGATATTGATGCCCTGCTGCATAAAGTCGCTGATGATGCGCGGGCGCTGGCCAAAGAGCAGCATGATATCCATCTGGTTCTTGGCAGTAATGCGCAGCTGATGGGCAGCGAGCAGGAGCTGCGCAGCGCGATTTCCAACCTGGCCTTCAACGCCGTGCGCTACACGCCAGAAGATAGCCAGATCACCCTGCACTGGGTCTGCGACGCCCAGGGTGCTTATATTGTGGTGGAAGACGATGGCGACGGCATTGATCCGGTACACATTCCGCGTTTGACTGAGCGCTTCTATCGCGTTGATAAGGGCCGCAGCACCGCCACTGGGGGAACGGGGCTGGGTCTGGCAATCGTCAAGCACGTGCTGCTGCGCCATGATGCTCAGCTGGAGATTGATTCACACCCGGGGAAGGGGCACGTTTTTGCTGTCACTTCCCTGTGACGAGGCTGGTGAGTGGTGAATCGTGAGTGGTGAGTGGTGAGTGGTGAGTGGTGAGTTTTTAGCGAGAGGGTGTTGGTTGGCGGTAATGGCCATCCCACATCAACACCGCGCCGGCGACGGCGCCGGGTAGCAAAAACAGGTTGGCCAGCGGCACAAGGGTCAGCAGCATCACCAGCCCCCCATAGCTCAGGCTGTGCCACCAGCGGGCCGAGAGCCGCGAGCGCATATCAGCAAAACTTACCTTGTTGTTGTCCATCGGGTAATCCAGGTAGGTAATCGCTAGCACCCAGGCTGAAAACAGCGCCCATAAAAACGGGGCCAGCAGATTGACCACGGGTATCCAGCTGATGACGAACAACACCAGCATGCGAGGCAGAATATACCCCAGTTTGAGCATTTCACGCTTGAGCGTATCGATTGCCGTGCGGGCCAGGCCACGATCGTCAATTGGCGCCTTGCCGGTGGCTCGGGTTTCAACCTTGGCGGCCAGAAAGCCATAAAAAGGCGCGGCAATCAGGTGGGTGACCACGGTAAAGGAAAAGAACACCACCGCGATCAGGCTGATCAGAAACAGCGGCCAGATCAACCAGGAGAGCCATTCCAGCCAGCCGGGCACCAGGCTCATCCAGTAGGCTAGCCAGCCGTTAAAGCGCTGCCATACAAAGCTGATCAGCCCAGCGTAAACAATGAAGTTGACCACAATCGGAAAGAAGATATAACGCCGCAGGCCGGGTTGATAGACCCAGCGGGTTCCCCGGGTGATGGCGGTTAACGCATTGATCATTCATAGTTTCCTTATCAAGGGTAACGATACAAAAACGGGCCGCATCTGGATGCAGCCCGTAGGGTTCTATGTCAGCCTGTACTTTGTCAATTTCTATGTCGCCAACCTTTACTGGCCAGCAAGTGCTAGCCGTCTAGCCTTAAAGGCTCAGGAATTGCGATCAAGCACGGTCGCTTCCAGGGTGTCCGGGTCGCTGTGACGGATATCCAGACCCTTGACCAGATAAACGACGTGTTCAGCCAGGTTGTCAGCATGGTCGCCAACCCGCTCGAGTGCGCGCAGAATCCACATGACACTCAGCACTGAGGAAATCGAACGGGCATCCTCGGCCATAAAGGTAATCAGCGAGCGCATGGCGCTGCCGTACTCGTCGTCAACCAGTTCGTCTTCGCGCACCACCTCAATGGCCAGTTCAAGGTCGAAGCGGGCAAAGGACGTTAGCGCATCGCGCAGCATCTTGCGCACGTGCTCACTGATATGACGCACTTCCACCAGCCCGCGTATAACATTGTTGCTTTCGCTTAGCGAGATGGCGTTGCGGGCAATCTTGCTGGCCTCATCGCCGATACGCTCCAGGTCAGAGGAGGCGCGAATGACGGCAAGCACCAGACGCAGATCCGAGGCCGCAGGCTGGCGGCGTGCCAGTATGCGGGTACATTCTTCGTCAATCTGCAGGTGCAGATCGTTCACTTCACGGTCATTGTCGCGTACCTTGCCGGCTAGCTTGCTGTCATTTTCCAGCAGGGCCGTAATGGCATCCTGGACCTGTTTTTCCACCAGGCCACCCATGGCCATCAAGTGGGTTTTCAGCTCCTCCAGCTCCTGGTTGAACTGACGTGAGATATGTTGGCTATGGCTTTCGCTGTTGATTTCCATAATGCGCTCCTGATGGCGGTTGCGGGGTGATGAAATACATTGTTAGTAGGTGCCGGATCGGGTCACCGACCTTCCTGTCAGTTGATGCGCCCGGTGATGTAGTTTTCAGTATGGCGCAAGCGTGGGTTGGTAAATAACTGGTCTGTCGGGCCGTATTCGATGAGTTCACCATGACTTAAAAACGCGGTGAAATCGGACACCCGAGCGGCCTGCTGCATGTTATGGGTGACCAATACCAGGGTCAGCTGTGATTTCAAGTTGCAGATCAGCTCCTCGATTTTCAGCGTTGACACCGGGTCAAGCGCTGACGCGGGTTCATCAAGCAGCAGGATCTCGGGCTGCACGGCCAAGGTACGGGCAATGACCAGGCGTTGCTGCTGCCCGCCGGACAGCTGCCAGGCCGACTGATGCAGACGACCTTTGACTTCGTCCCACAGTGCTGCCGAGGTGAGCGCCCATTCAATAATGCATCCCGTTTGCGTTTGGTCATGCGGCCCTGTAAACGCAATCCGAAGGCCACGTTTTCATAAATCGACATGGGAAAAGGGTTCGGGGTCTGAAAGACCATGCCAATTCGCCGCCGCAATTCGGACACGTCGATATCGGGTGAATGAATGTCAATGCCCTCCACCATGATATGACCTTTATGCGAGGCTTCATCGTTGAGGTCATGCAGACGGTTGATGGCCCTGAGCAATGTTGATTTGCCACACCCTGAAGGGCCGATAAAGGCGGTCACTCGGTGGCGCGGTATCTCCAGCGTCAGCTCGTGCAGCGCCTGCTTGCCCGCGTAGGCCAGGCTGAAGGCATCAATGCTCAAACAGCTTTGGCCTTGGCGAGACATGCCATTGAGGCTTTCATTGGACGCTAACATGACTGACCTCGCTGACGTCTTAGATAATGACGCAAGAATATGGCAGTTAGGTTAAGCACCAGCACAATCGTAACCAGTAACAGCGCCGTTGCGTAGACCAACGGAATGGCCGCCTGAACATCGTCGCCGTGAAAGGCAGTATCAAACAGATGATAGCCCAGATGCATGAACTTGCGTTCCAGGTGCAGATAGGGGAAGTCACCATCCAGCGGCATCTGCGGGGCCAGTTTGGCAACGCCGACCAGCATCAGGGGGCGACTTCACCTGCTGCGCGGGCTACCGCCAGAATGACCGCTGTCAGCATGGCGGGCATAGCCATGGGCAGTACGATGCGGGTCAAGGTTTCCAGCCGGGTCGCGCCCAGGGCAACGGCGCCTTCGCGCTGGCTATCGGGAATGCGTGCCAGACCTTCTTCGGTGGCGACAATCACCACGGGCAAGGTGAGTAATGCCAGGGTCAGGGATGCCCATAACAAACCGCCGGTGCCAAAGGTGGGAGACGGCAGGGTGTCCTCAAAAAACCATTGGTCCACCGAGCTGCCGATACCGTAAACAAACACCCCCAGGCCGAACACGCCGTAAACAATCGAGGGCACACCCGCCAGGTTGCGGACGCCAATCCTTACCAGCCGGGTCAGGCGGCCCTGATGGGCAATCTCGTTAAGATAAATCGCGGCCAGTACACCAAAGGGCATGACAATCACTGACATCACAATCACCATCAGCACGGTGCCAAAAATCGCTGGCCAGACGCCCCCGCCGGTATTAGCGGCTCGCGGCCCTTCACTCAGAAACTGCCAGACCCCGTGCGCCCAGTAGCGCAGCTTTTCACCAAGGTGCATGGCGTTGGGCCGCTGGGCGCGGTGAATATCCGCCAGCGCCTGGCGAATGACCTGACCGTCTGCCGTTTCCAGTACCAGGGTGGCCTGGGGGCGGGCATTGGCAGGGGCTGCCAGGGCAGTCTCCAATGCCTGCCAGGCGGCTTCGCCGTCCAGGCGTTGCTGGCCGTTTTCGTAGGCAGAAAGGTAGCCGATAAAATCCCCCAGGGGCTGCGCTGCAGGCGCAATAGCGTCGAGGGTGTTTGGCGTGAGGCTATGCTGCCTATTGCGACCCAGCGCCAGCGGGCGCCGTCGATATCCCGATTGGCGGTAAAGTAGAGCCGCTCTTTGCCGTCACCCTGGGGCAGCGCTGTTTCACGCACGGCTTCTCCGGCAATCACCTCGCCGGCATCCAGGGTGACCACCTCCAGGGTGGATGGCCAGAAGTGGCCTAAACCACGGGTCAGTAACAGGGCCAACAAGAGCCCCAACATACATAGTGAGAGCGCCACACTGGCAGCGCACAGCCATGGCCAGACGCGTTTCATGCGTTACCTCCCATGCGTTTCAGGCGGGTACGCAAGCGCAGTCGAACCGTTTCAGCCAGGGTATTGACCAGAAAGGTGAAGCCAAACAGCAGCAAGGCGGCAAAGATCAGCATATGGTAAGTGCTGCTGCCAGGCGCTGCTTCCGGCATCTCTATGGCGATGGCGGCGGCCATGGAGCGCATGCCTTCAAAGGGACTGGCGCTCAATAAAGCAGTGTTGCCGCTGGCCATCAATACAATCATGGTTTCACCTACGGCACGCCCGGCGCCGATCATCACCGCAGAAAATATCCCAGGCCCGGCAGCTGGCAGGGCGACTTTCCAGAGTGCCTGCCAGCGGTCAGCCCCCAGCGCCTGGGCGCCTTCCAGCAGGGCAGGCGGAACATCCGAAAGGGCGTCTTCCGCCAGGGCATAGACGCTGGGAATCACGGCAAAGCCCATCGCTGCGCCGACTATCATGGCGTTGCGTGTGGCATAATTAATGCCCAGCTGCAAATCAAGAAAGCGGCGTAAATCTTCGCCTAGCAGGTACTGCTCAACCAGCGGCGCTGCCCAGAGCGCGAGAATGACCATTAGCGCAAACCAGGGGATCAGCCAGATGGCGGCGCTGCTGAAAGGCAGGCGCTGGCGCCAGCGCTTATGTAAGGCATGCCACAGAATGCCCGCCAACAGGGCGCTAGCAGGCAACCAGATTAGAAGTACCAGTGTGGACGTCAGGTGCCGCTCCACCCAGGGAGCGAGTATCAGCCCGGCAATAAAACCGATCACCACGCCAGGAATGGCTTCCATCATTTCCAACAGCGGCTTGATGCGGGTGCGCTGGCGAGCGGGCATATACATGGCGGTGTAAACAGCTGCACCCAGCGCAATCGGCAGGGCAAACAGCATGGCGGCCAACGCGGCCTTTAATGTTCCCCATACCAGTGGCGAAAGCGAGTTGAACAGCGCCATATCGTCCATTACCAGCATGGGGAGGCTTTCCCATAGCAAGAAGACTCCAATGGCCAGGATGGCAGCCAGTACGGCAAAGGCACCCGCAGTAATCACCGTCGTCGCAAGGCGATCCATGCGTTGACGATGAGGACGCTGGCAGCGCGGACCTTGAGGCAGTGTCCGGAGGGCTGACGATGAAAGCCGTGGTGGCTGGGTCATGGTGATAGCATGGTGCAGACAGAGGTCGCAGAAGGTGGTTGATTAGACGCTTGTCATGGCTTAGCACATAGCGTAAGACTTTTTATGACATTTAGATGACATTTTGCCGGGCTGTCAATCAAGAGCTGTTACCAGTGGGCTTGCTGTTGACGGACAGTTTCGCTTAGCGGTACAAAGCCTGCTGAACGGGCAATCTGCTGACCTTCGGGTGAAAAAATCAAGTCTAGCAGGGCTTTTTCCGCCGTAGGCAAGGGCTGTTCAGGCGGCGCATTGACATACAGATAAAGGTAGCGCGAGAGGGGATAGTCACCGCTTTGCACGCTGTTTTCACTGAGTGCGATGGCTTGGCCTTCGGCATTGATCAAGCTGACGGCTTTAACGTTGGGCGTCAGGTGATGGTAGCCTGCATAACCGATGCTGCCTGGCGATTCACCCACCGCGGCGACCACGGCGGAAGCTCCAGGATGCTGGCTAAGCGTGGGGCGAAACTCGCCGCCGCACAGGGCTCTTTGCTGAAACAGGCCGTAAGTACCGGAGGCGCTGTTGCGCCCGTGCAAGGCAATGGCGCCAAACGGCCAATCCTGGGTGGCGGGCAGTTCCTGCCAGCGGTTAATAGCGGCGTTGGCACCGCATTCGCGGGTGGTTGAAAACAGGGCATCCACCTGCTGGCGTGTCAGCTCGGCAAGCGGGTTATGACGGTGCACAATGACCACCAGGGCATCGCGGGCAACCTTGAGTTCCAATGGTGGGTAACCATAACGCTGCGTAAAGGCTCGGCGCTCGGTGTCTGTCATCTGGCGCGACATCGGTCCTAGCCGCGTGGTGCCCGTTATCAGTGCCGAAGGGGCATTGGCCGAGCCGCTGGCCTGAAACTGGAGGTTGATGTCTGGGTGACGTTGGCTCAAGGCCTCGCCCCAGCGCAGAATAAGGCCCGCCATGGTATTTGAACCAACGGCGCTCAAGGTGCCGCTGACTGGCGATGCCAGTGTATTGGCTGAGGCTGATAGCAATAGCACCCACAGTAAGCCGGCGTACCCTGAGCGGCGGAGAAATACGAAAGATGTCGCGCAGCTGTTCAAACAAAGGCCCTCATATGGTTAACTGCTGCTATATTATTGCGATGCAACAAATAGTTGGCTGTTTGCCTGCTGATCTGAATATTGATTTGAGTAGTAAAAGTAACATGACCCCTTATACCCTGCGCGAAAACAATAACCCTAAAAAGCGACGTTTATATGACTCTTTTGGATAACCAGGTAAATAACGACGTGGATGATGCACCGGCCCCCACCGGCCAGCTTACCCTGAAACTACTGGCTTCTCGCCAGGATACCAACTTCTATGGTGATATTCCGGGAGGCTGGCTGGTCAATCAGATGGATCAGGCCGCCGAGCTTGCAGCGGGCCGAGAGGCGGGTGGCCGTACAGCCACTGTGGCGATCGAGGCCATGGACTTTCTAAGCCCGGTCCGGGTGGGCTCAATGGTGAGTGTCTTTACTCAAGTGCGAGAAATTGGCCACAGTTCTCTCAAAATAGACGTTGAGGTGTGGGTACGTCCACCTTATGGCCAGCGGCTGGATGAACGCCAGAAAGTCACTGAAGCGCGTTTTGTGATGGTAGCGCTGGACGACAACGGCCGAATCCGCTCGGTACACGATACGATCTGACTGTTTTCACTGCTATAAATAAAACGCCACCGCACTTTGCGGTGGCGTGGATAGCGGTAGCGCCAAGACGCTATTAGCCGCTGACACGTTCACGGTTTTTCAGGTAGGTAAATTCTCCGCTATCGGTGACAGGGCGCACCAGTTTCTGGAAGGCGCTGTATGAATCATAGACTTTCTTGGAGTCTGCGTCGTTTTCGGTCTGTTCGCGAATTACTTCCTGAGAGGCATCATAAAGTGCCTGCATCACGTCTTCTGGGAAGGAGCGCAGCTTGACGTCATGCTCGTTGACCAGCGTGTCCAGAGCTTCAGCGTTACGGTAGGTGAATTCGCTGATCATTGACAGGTTAGACGCGCGGGCAGCCTCCTCAACCACGGCTTTGAGGTCATCCGGCAAGGCGTTCCAGGCGTCCAGATTAACCGTGCCTTCCAACACCGCACTGGGCTCGTTCCAGGCGGAGGTGTAGTAGTAATCGGCCACCTGATGCAGGCCAAATGCCAGATCATTGTAAGGGCTTACCCAGTCGGCGGCATCCAGGGCGCCGGTCTGCATGGCAGTAAAAATCTCACCGCCGGCAATTGTTACTGTCGTCACGCCAATGCGATTCATGGCTTCACCGGCAAGCCCTGGCAGGCGCAGCTTAACGCCCTGCAAATCTTCCAGTGAGTTAATTTCTTTCTTGAACCAGCCGCCCGGTTGCGTCGTGGTGTTACCAACCGCAAACGGCTTAAGGTTATGCTTGGCGTAGATTTCGTCCCAAAGTTCCTGACCACCGCCGTAATACAGCCAGGCGTTGGTCTCCTGAGTGTTCATGCCAAACGGCACCGCTGTAAAGAACTGGGAAGCAGCGACTTTGCCACGCCAATAGTAAGAAGCGGAATGGCCCATTTCAGCCGTGCCCGCAGACACCGCATCAAACACTTCCAGCGCTGGCACCAGCTCACCCGCCCCGTGAACGCGGATACGCATCCGCCCGCCGGAAAGTGCCTCAACGCGTGCGGCAAACTCATTGGCGCCAGTCCCCAGGGCAGGGAAATTTTTCGGCCATGAGGTCACCATGTCCCAGGTGATTGTTTCCTGGGCATTGGCAGTTGAAACAAAAGGCGCAGCGGCAATACCCGCAGCGCCAAAGCCAGCGGTTTTAAGAAAGTGACGGCGTTGCATAATGAGCAGAACTCCACATCTAGGTTTTTTTATCAAGCGCCATAAGCGCAGTGTCCACAGATGAGTATGCGCCAAGCAGGTTTTGCAGGGCAAGCGGAGGACCTGGCATCGCTTTCCCAGAACCCTGTTATGGCTGGGGCCGGAAAGGCAAACAAAGCGTCTAAAGCAGGACCATAATGGCGTGGTACTGGTTCACAACGTCTTTCAAGCGCTTCCCAGAGGCAGTGGTATCTGGCTGGTTACTTGCTGCCTGCTTTCCACTGGAAGCCAAACCCGTAATGCTCGTCGGCTGGCTTATGGCTGCTGAAGTAATTGACTTCCTTGGAGATGCTCAAATCGCCATTTTTGTTTTCCAGCATGGCGATCACACAGAAATTCTCGTTCCGTCCGCTGGCATCCATCTGGATTTCAATTTCCGGTTGATCAGGCGCCTGGATTGACACGCGGCCGTTGGTTTCAGCCCAGTTGGCGACGCCCTCATAAATGAACGCAAACACCATGATGCGTTTGATATCACTCCACTGTTTGCCATTGATGTAGAGGTTCTCACCCTGGTTGATCGACCCCGTGCGGTCATCGCCATCCAGGAAAATGTAGGGTGGCTGTTCCAGGTTGCCAAAGTGTTTGCCCAAGGCCTGAACAATCCCCTTGGACCCATCCTTGAATTCAAACATGCAGCCAAGATCAAGATCGATACCGCCCTGTTTACCCATCAACGAGCCCAGCAACCCTTTTTTGGCCGTGCCTGCGGTCTGGTTCCAGTTGAGATTGATATGGATTTTGCCAAAGGAAGCGGACTTTTTCTCCAGCGAAATGGTATCGCCTTTCTTGTCCAGGGTGATTTTGCTGAGATTAACGGAGGATTTTTCCTGAGGTTTGGGGGTGGAGTAGGGGCCGCTGCTGGAGTGGGTGGTGACTGATTGGGCGACCCTTCGACTTCAACGCCAAAGTGCTCAGCCAGAGGCGCCATGCCGCCTGCAAAGCCCTGATCAACGGCTTTTACCTTCCAGTCACCATTGCGACGATACAGCTCGCAGACAATCAGGGATTTCTCGGGGCGCCCCGCACCCTGGCCACTAAAGTCAAACTGATCAGTACTCCCGGTCAGTTCAAAGCGGTAACCGTCTGATAGCGCTGACAGCCCAGGGTCAGCGGTCAGCACAAAGGCGATACGTTCAAGGTGGCCAGGGACTTTGCTGAGATCAACCGCAAAAGTAGCGCCTTCCTGTTGAATCAGTGCACCCGAGGGGTGGGTGGGCTGGTTAAAGAAAATGAAATCATCATCACTGGATACCTTCCCCGTGTTGGCCAGCAGAATGGCTGAGGCGTCGAGGCTCACGTTCTGCACATTACCGACAATCAGGCGAAAGGTGAATTGCTCATTAGCAAGTTTAGCGTTTTGCCCTGCGATCAGCGTAGTAACCATGGCGTTATCCCTTAGTTCGTCGATTGATATCTGATAGAGAAGAACGTTGATGCGAAAACTGGCATCATGGCGAGTAATATTCAAACCTTAACATGCCGCTACTTTCAGCACTGAGTTAACAGGAGATCATAGATGAAACGCTTTGGATACGCTCTGATTGGAGTGATTGTCATCGCCATCGGCGCTGCCCTGCATTATGCCTTGCCACAGGTGGACGTGGTGCGCCTGATCGGCACTGACGTCAAGCGGGTAGATACCCAGGAAAGCGGTACGGATAACGAATCTGGCAACTCCGTCAGCACCACAGACGTCTACTTCGTGCTGACGGAAACAGAGCAAGGGGAGCCGCGTAACTACCGCAATGAAGATGCCATTATTTACGGCAAGTTTGATAGCTCCAACCTGCATACCCGCGCCCGGTCGATTGCTCAGGACGAAGATAATCTGGTCGCCGTGCGCCATTACGGCTGGCGCCTGCCAATCTTTTCGATGTTCCCTAATGCGGTCAAGATCTGGCAGGTTGAACCGGGCTATCGCCACTTGCCGCTGTTCAACATCGTCTTTCTGACCCTACTGGCGGCAGGCGTTGGCTATCTGGCATGGCGGGTTCGTCGTGTTCTGTCTGCCCGCCGTGAGGCGAACGAGGCCGCTCGGGTTGAGCGCGAAGCCCAGGCGGAACGTGAGCGCATGGCGCGCCGCGATAACGACGAAAGCCAGCGCGCCCGGGATGAGTTTCTGTCTGATGATAATTCTTCATCATGACTGAGTACCTGTTGGGTACCGGCACCCTGACTCTTGAAATCGACGCTCATGAGGGAGACGGCACGGGCGAGGCCCTTTTTCGGATCGCCGAGCGCCAGAACCCCAAGCGTGCCTTTCTGTTTGTCTCGACCGTGCTGGGCCGCCATATACCGGTCAGCGCTGCCCGCCATCGCGCCGCCCTGGATCAGCTGGCCGAAAAGCTGCTGGAACCGCTGGGAAGCGGGCCGGTGCTGGTGATGAGCTATGCGGAAACAGCCGTTGGCCTCGGGCTGGGCGTCTTTGATGGCCTGTGTCGCAAACGCCCGACCCTTGCAGTGGGCTATCTGCCCACTACACGGCTGTGCCCGGAAGGCGTCAGCCCCTGGCTGAATACCCGTGAAGAGCACTCACACGCGGCTGAGCATATGGTGTTGCCGCCCCAGGCTGGTGTGCTTCCCGACACGGAAGACGTCACCCTGGTGCTGGTGGATGATGAGACGACCACTGGCAACACCTTTAAAGGGCTTGTCGAAGCGCTTCATCAAGCTGGGGTTGCTGTGTCGAAAATCGTTCTGGTCACATTGACGGACTGGTCGGATGGCGGCTGTATAGAAACCATCAAGCAAGCACTGCCTGGCGTTTCCGTCAGTGCGTTAGCGCTGCTCTCGGGGCGCTATGCCTGGTCTCCTGCTCCTGGTAGCCAGGTGCGCAGCCTTCCGCCAGCATGCGCGGCGGGTTGCCCGCCCTGGGCACCGGACCCCAGCGCTGCCTTCGGAGTGCCGCGAAGTGGGCTGAGTGCAGCTGCCATGGCGGCCGACAGGCTCGCCTGGGCCGACTATATCGACCGCCACCTGTGCCCCTTGCTCGCCCCGCAGTCGCGGGTGCTGGTGATTGGCACCGGCGAACACGTCTGGCACCCGTTTCTGGCGGCTGAACAGCTGGAGCGCCACGGCCATGCGGCAAGTTTTATTTCCACCACCCGTTCACCCGTGCTGCCAGGCCCGGTGATCCAGCAGCAGATCACGTTTCCCGACCATTACGGCATCGGCATCACCATGTATCTCAATAACGTCGACCCCGAGGAGTGGGACGAGGTGATAGTGTTCACCGAAACCGGGCTCTCCGGTATTCCCGACGCGCTGACGTCGGCCCTGGGCCGATTTTGGGTGGTGGGTGGAAATCAGCAGGTACACTTGGTCAGGGAAGGCGCTATTTCATGACACCCACCGATGCTTCGCCACCCGGGCTGCCCGAAAGTGCCCAGCGCCCTGTGCTGTTTACTGACCTTGACGATACCCTCTTCCAGACGGCGCGCAAGATGACTGAACCCGTCTGCGCATCGCGCCTCGCGGCAGAGGCCACCAATGGCCATCATTCCTACATGACGGTTTCTCAGGCCGCAATGACGGCCTGGTTACTCAAGGCCACCTGCCTGGTGCCGGTAACGGCACGCTCGACAGAAGCGCTCTCGCGCTGTCGCATCCCGTTTGATAGCTGGAAGATTGCGTCTAACGGTGCGGTGATTCTCTCGCCTGATGGCAAGATTGAACGGGACTGGTCGCACCACATCAGCCGCCTTTCAGGCGAGGCTGAAGCGGGCCTTGAGGCACTGAACGCCGAGACGGCCAAGCACAATGCCGTCGAGCGTTTTCGTCACTGGATTGTGCGTGAAGAAGGGCGCCCGATCTATTTCTGCGTCAAGTCCAATGGCGAGGAAGCCTGGCTTGATGACCTTGAAGGGTTTCTACGCACCCTGGCGGGTGAGCAGTTTGTCTACCATCGCAATGGTAATAATCTGAGCTTTACGCCCCAAGGCATTTCAAAGCGCGCCGCTGTGGCTCACCTTATCGACATACGCTCGGAAATTCGGCACGGTATCATTCTGGCCATGGGTGATAGCCTGACGGATCTGCCGTTTATGCAGTTGGCCAATATGATGATGATACCGCCAGCGTCCCAGGTTGCCAGCGCGATTGGCAAGGAGTAAGCATGCCCGAATCCCGCAAGCCTCTTCAGCACAGCTATGCGCCTGAAGATGTTACCTTATTGCTTACCCCGATCCGCATAGCGCCGACGGATATTGCCGAAAAGGAGCGCCTGATCCAGGCCGGGCAAGCACACTATTCTGAAATGATCTCTGAAGAGCGCCGCCCGGACGCCCGTTACCTGGCGATCTACGAACAGGCGCTGGAACGCCATCTGGAGCGGATTGCCGCCGATATTGCCCGAATTGCCCTGCGCATCCGCCAGGATATTGCCGACAGTGAGTTATCCCCAGCGCTGTCGTTGTGTTCCTTGGTGCGCGCGGGCATCCCCTATGGGGTGCTACTAAGACGCGCCCTGGCTCATTTGGGCGTTGATGTTGTGCATTATGCCGTCTCGATCATCCGTGACCGTGGGCTGGATGCAGCGGCGATGGGCCACGTACGCGCCGAGCGCCCCGATGCCGATATCCTGTTTGTGGATGGCTGGACCGGCAAGGGCGCGATTTCTGGCGAGCTGACCCGCGCCTGGCGGGCGCTCTCTGGCCAACCGCCGCGTCTTGTGGTGCTGGCGGACCCTTCGGGCCACGCCTGGCTGTCAGGTTCCCACGACGACTGGCTGATTCCTAGTGGCATCCTGGGGGCTAATGTGTCCGGCCTGATTAGCCGTTCAATCCTGCGCCCTGATCTAGTCGCCCCAGGCGATTTTCACGCTGCCATGACGGTAGATCACCTTGCCGATATCGACTATTCGCGTGGGTTTGTGGATAGGGTCATGGCGGTATTTGACGCTGCGCTGACCCAGGCAACCCCCGCTGAGCGCGACTCGGCGCTGCGCGGGCGTCATCAGAAGCAAGCGGCTGCGTGTGTGCAGGCCATTGCCGCGCGTCACGACGTTGATAACCTCAACCGCATCAAGCCGGGTATCGCTGAAGCCACGCGGGCGGTCTTGCGCCGCCGGCCGCGTAAGGTTTACCTGCGCGACGCCGATGACCCGGATCTGGCGGCGCTGGTTCACCTGTGCCAGCAGGATGGCATTGAAACAGAAGTGAATCCTGACCTTACCGGTCCCTTCCGGGCGATTACCCTGATCGAGAAGGTGTCCTGACATGCACCGTTTTGACGCTTACTCGCTGGGGGCCACCCTTTACATGCCGGTTTTACATCCTCGGGTTGCTGATATTCTCCACGGTCGCCTGCCACCGCCTGCCGCATCAATTGTTCTGTGCCTTGAGGATGCGCTGGCCGCCCAGGATGTTGACGATGGCCTCCGCTGCCTTGATCAGCTAATGAGTGACCTGCCCCAGCGCCTGCCGGTGCGTACCTTCTTGCGCCCTCGAAACAGGGAAATGGCGTATGCGCTGAGCGCTCGGACAGCGGGAACGGCGATTGAGGGGCTGGTTGCGCCCAAGGTTGTTCCAGAAACGTTGCCTGATTGGCTCGCGCTGACGCGAGACGCCGGGCTTGCCGTCATGCCCACGCTTGAAAGCGCCTGCTTCTTTGATCCCGGCAAGATATGCGCCTTGCGTGACATCCTGGATGATCACCCGGAGGATGCCTCTCGTCTCGCGGCCATCCGCTTGGGCGGCAATGATCTGCTCTCAACCCTGGCCCTGCGGCGTGAGCGGGGAATCACCTCCTGGGAAGGCCCGCTTGGCTGGGTTCTCTCCATGGCCAGCAGTATTCTGATTGCAGCGGGCTACCCGGTGGCGGCTCCGGTCTATGATGTGATTGATGACCTTGAAACATTGCGACGCGAAACGCTTCGCGACGTGGCGGCCGGCTTTATCTCGAAAACCGTGATTCATCCGGCCCAAACGCCGGTTATCAACCGCGCCTTTCAAGTGTTGAGAGCAGACGTTGAACATGCCCGGGCCGCTTTGGATAGTGAGGCACAGGCAGTCTTCAAGGTGGGCGGAATGATGTGTGAACCTGCGACCCATCGCGCTTGGGCAAGACGCACACTGGCGCGCCAGAAAGTGTTCGGAGTTATTGGTGAGGTTGATACAACTACCGGCGTCCATGCAACTGAAGCAGCACCGTCCGGGCAATATCACCCGTTAGCGGCGGCCTCCCACACGCCCATTAGTTGAGTCACTGAGTCAAGCCATTGTCTCTTTGAACCACACACTCAACCGATAGGCGTCCAATGAGTCGCGAAAGTGGCTTTAAAAAGCGGAACTCTACCCCCACTATCAGTACTAAGTGATTATAAATTCAATGCGCATCACCTTGTCATTGAATCCATTGAACCATCATCAGGAGCGCCATCAGCATGGCAATTTCACTCAGCAAGGGCCAGACCATTTCCCTGGCCAAGAACAACGATTCAGGCTTGAGTAAGGTCTTTATGGGCTTGGGGTGGGATCCGGTTCAGAAAAAAGCGGCGGCTTTCTGTCCTCCCTGTTCGGCGGCGGTGGCGGGGGTGACATTGACCTGGATGCCAGCGTGATTCTGCTGGATTCGGCCAAGAAGCCTGTCGATACCGTCAGCTTTGGTCAACTGGTATCCAAGGATGGCGCGATTCGTCATGGCGGCGATAACCTGACAGGTGCAGGTGAAGGCGACGATGAAGTTATCTATGTCAACCTGACCGATCTGCCCTCGAACGTCATGCACCTTGTTTTTACCGTCAACAGCTTCCGTGGCCAGACGTTCAATGAGGTTGAAAACGCCTTTTGCCGCCTCGTCGATGAAGCGAAAAATGAAGAACTATGCCGTTACACCCTGACCGATCAGGGGGCCATACCGGCGTTATCATGGCTTCCATGTCCAGAACCGCTGAGGGCTGGACGATGACGGCTCACGGCAAGCCTGGGTCAGGACGCACCGTCAATGATCTTGCCCAGGATGCTGTATCCGTTGTCTGATCACAGGCTCTGAGGCTATATAACGCATCACTTGAAAGGAGAAACAAGATGGCTATGAACTGGTTGAAAGAAAACATCACCAAGGCGCGCGAAAATCTCACCGCTGAGGTTGCGAAATTTAAAAACCGCTCCTTTATGGAAGCCGTGGTCGCAGGCTGTGCCCTGGTCGCCACCGCTGACGGTACGGTAGATGCTTCCGAGAAGCAGAAGATGACCGCTTTTCTTGAGCGCTCTGATGAAATGAAGCATTTCGATATCCGTCAGGTGATCGAAGTCTTCAACAAAACCGTCGGCGATTTCGAGTTTGATCAAGCGATTGGCAAAGCTAACGCCCTGAAAACCATTGCTAAGGTTCGTGACAAGGACGATCAGGCCAGAATGGTGGTTCGCGTCGTGTGTGCCATTGGTGCCGCCGACGGTGATTTTGATGATGACGAGAAGGCCGTCGTACGCGAAATTGCCCAGGAGCTTGGCCTCAAACCTGAAGAGTTCGATCTTTAAGCGCTTTGTTTACCCTGACTGACTCTCTTCTTATTGCTGCATTTTTTCAGGAATCAACATGCACGAACTCAGTACCTACCAGCTTTCCCTCATTGCACTTGGCGCTATAGCATTTGGCGTCTGGCTGCTAATCAAGGGAGGGGACTGGACGGTTGATAATGCAGTAACAGTGGCAGGGCGCCTGGGGCTATCCAAGCTGTTTATTGCTGCTACTGTGGTAGCCTTTGGCACTTCGGCGCCGGAGCTTTTTACCTCGATTAACGCCAACCTGTCGGGGTTTCCCGGCATCTCGGTAGGTAATGTCATCGGCTCTAACATTGCCAACGTCTTTATGGTGATTGCCGTGGCGGCGATGATTGCACCGGTCGTCTTCAGTCGTTCCGATGTAAGGCTGGATACGATTGTGATGCTGGTGGCAACTGCCGGTATGGTGGCCGCGATACTCGCCGGCATCCTGCCTCTCTGGGGTGGCCTGGTGATGCTGGCAGCGCTGGTGGGTTACGTGTTCTACCAGTACAAGGCCAGTAAGCTCGATGTGGATGAAGTTGAGGAACATGACGCCGGCGGTCGCTTTCCGGGGCTGATGCTGCTGGTGGGTATCCTGACTCTGCTGGTGGGCTCTGAGGTTCTGGTTCAGGGGGCGGTGGCAGGTGGGCTGGCCCTTAATGTTCCTGAAGCGGTTATTGGCATGACAATGATTGCCTTCGGCACTTCGCTGCCTGAATTGACCGCCTGTGTTGCGGCGGCGCGCAAAGGCCAGAACGATATGATTGTCGGTGGCATCATCGGCAGTAATATATTCAATATCTTTTCGGTCATGGCCATTTCTGCCATCGCACGGCCACTGTTGATTGATCCACGCTTTGCGTCTCTGGATCTGGTCGCCGTCGTTGCAGTGACCCTGGTCTTCGCCGCCTTTCTGCTCTTTGTGGGCAAAATCGGGCGCGTCGCAGGCGCGGTTATGGCGGTGTGCTATGTTGCCTTTATCGTGGCGCAATACACGGTGGCAGACAGTCTTGTGGTTGTTACTCCCTAATCCATGGGTCATTGTTAGGGGCGGCATCTGAATAGTTCGCACGCAAACGTCACAGCAAACGAAAGGAGACACGCATATGGCACTATCGCTTTCCAAGGGTGGCAACATCTCGCTGTCAAAGACCGACCCAGGGCTCAAGAATATCCTGATCGGGCTTGGCTGGGACGAGCGTGCCACTTCTGGCAATGATTTCGATCTGGACGCTTCGGTCTTTATGATCAACAGCGAAGGCAAAGTGCGCAGCGACGCAGATTTCATCTTCTATGGCCAGCTTAAGTCGGCCGATGGTTCCGTCGTGCATACGGGGGATAACCGCACCGGCGAAGGCGAAGGCGACGACGAGGCTATTGAAGTCAATCTTGATGGGGTGCCCGCCGATATCCAGCGTCTGGTGGTGACGGTGACCATCCATGAAGCAGACAACCGTAAGCAGAATTTTGGCATGGTGCAGAACGCCTTTATACGGGTCGTCAATAACGATACCGGTAATGAGGTGGTGCGCTACGATCTGAGCGAGGATTACTCTACTGAAACCGCCCTGGAGTTCGGCGAGGTCTATCGACACAACGGCGAGTGGAAATTCCGCGCCGTTGGCCAAGGCTATGCAGGCGGCTTGCTGGCCATGTGCCAGCGTTATGGTGTTAATGCCACAGCGTAACCCAACGCTTGGCGGCTGAAGCAGCCAGGCGTTTACGATTCAACGTGAACGATCCAATATGAACAAAGGAGCCAGATATGGCAGTTTCTCTTTCCAAAGGCGGTAACGTATCCCTTAGCAAGGAAGCCCCTGGGCTTAAGCACGTGGTCGTTGGCCTGGGCTGGGATCCGCGGGTCACCGACGGTCAGGAGTTCGACCTGGACGCCTCAGTCTTTTTGTGTGGCGAGGACGGCAAGGTGCGTAGCGACACGGACTTTGTGTTCTACAACAACAAGGTCGGTGGCGATGGCTCGGTCGAGCATCAGGGCGATAACCGGACCGGCGAAGGTGACGGCGATGATGAACAGGTCAAAATTGATCTTTCAAGCGTTCCCGCTGATGTCAAGAAGCTGGCTTTTGCGGTGACTATCCATGAAGCCGAAAGCCGCAAGCAGAACTTTGGCATGGTGTCCAATGCGTTTATGCGCGTTGTCAACGGCGAGGACGGCAAGGAGCTGGCCCGCTATGACCTTAGCGAAGACTATAGCGTAGAAACCGCGATGATCTTTGGCGAAGTCTATCGCCACGGTGATGAGTGGAAATTCAAGGCGATTGGCCAAGGTTTTGGCGGCGGTCTGCATCCGCTGGCCAGCTCTTTTGGTGTAAACGTTTAACGTATTACCGCCAAGTAATCTGAATCAGACAACGGGGCCTGCTATGCAGGCCCCGTTTTTACGCATGGATATCGATAAGGCTTTATAGCGGTGTCAGCTTGGCAAATCCGAGTACCAGCCATTTCACCCCTTCGCCTTCAAAGCTGACCTGCACCCGGGCGCGGGGGCCTTCGCCTTCGGCATTGAGGATAATGCCTTCGCCAAACACCGGGTGCTCAACCCCTTGCCCAACGTGCAGGCTAGGGATATCGCCACTGCTTTCAATGCTTTGTTGGCTGAGAGAGCTACGCGTAGCGGTCACCGGGCGCGATACCTGGCCGCGCATGCGTACCTCTTCCAGCAGGTGGGGTGGCAGCTCGCGGAGAAATCGCGATGGCCGCGGGAAGACTTCCTTGCCGTGCAGGCGGCGGGTTTCGGCATGGGTCAGGTAGAGCTTGTGCATGGCGCGGGTGACCCCGACATAGCAAAGCCTGCGCTCTTCTTCCAGCCGTCCAGGCTCTTCCAGCGACATCTTGTGGGGGAAGAGGCCTTCTTCCACTCCGGCAATGAATACCACCGGAAACTCCAGCCCCTTGGCGGAATGCAAGGTCATCAGCTGGACGCTGTCTTCAAACTCTTCCGCTTCGTGGTCACCGGCATTCAGCGCCGCTTCGGACAGAAACGCTTCCAGTGCGGCCATGCCTTCACCAGCTTCGGGGGTTTCAAAGGCATCGCCATGGGTGAAGGCCCGTGCAGCGGTGACCAGCTCTTCGAGGTTTTCCACCCGCGCCTGGCCCTTTTCACCGCGCTCGCTCTTGTGATGCTCGATCAGGCCGGTATGGGCAATCACGTGATCCATGATTTCATGCAGAACCAGTCCTGAGGCATCGTTGTCGAGCTGTTCGATCAGGTTAGTAAAGGCTTGTACGGCGTTACCAGCACGGCCCCTGAGAGTGGCGTCCTGCAGACTATCGTGAAGCGCCTGCCACAGCGAGATGCCCTGTTCCCGGGCGCGTTGGCGAATAATTTCTACCGTGCGAGTACCAATACCTCGGGTGGGCACGTTGATGACCCGCTCCAGAGAGGCATCGTCATCGCGGTTCAGCAGCAGGCGCAGGTAAGCTAACGCATTCTTGATTTCCAGCCGCTCGTAGAAGCGGTGGCCCCCGTAGATGCGATAGGGCACGCCCTGACGGATCAGAGTTTCTTCCAGCAAGCGTGACTGGGCATTGGAGCGATAAAGAATCGCCACATCACTGCGCTTGATGCCCTTATCGACCTGCTCCTTGAGGGTATCAACAATAAAACGCGCTTCTTCCAGATCGTTGAAGCCCGCGTAAATTGAAATTGGCTCGCCTTCAGCGCCTTCTGTCCACAGGTTCTTGCCCAGGCGGTCGCTGTTATGGCTGATCAGGAAGTTGGCGGCTTCCAGAATAGCGCTGGTTGAGCGGTAGTTCTGCTCCAGGCGTACGGTTTTAACCTGGGGGAATTCCTGCTCGAAACGGCGGATATTTTCGACCTTGGCGCCGCGCCAGCCGTAGATTGACTGGTCATCATCGCCAACGATGGTCATCGGGACCTGCATGCCGGTAATCAGCTTGAGCCAGGCATACTGCAGGGTGTTGGTATCCTGGAACTCATCGACCAGCACATGGCCGAAACGCTCGCGGTAATGGGCCAGCAGGGCGGGGTTATCGCGCAGAAGCTCCAGGCTTCTGAGCAGCAGTTCGCCAAAATCGACCAGGCCACCGCGTTCACAGGTCAGCTGGTAGCGCTCGTAGAGTTCGACCATCTGGCCCATGTAGGCATCACCTGCCACATCGACTTGATAGGCGCGCAACCCCTCTTCCTTGCAGCCTGAAATAAAGCCCTGCACCTGGCGAGGCGGAAAACGTTCGTCGTCAATCGAGTAATCTTTCAGCAGACGTTTAACCAAGCGCAGTTGGTCGTCGGAATCAATGATCTGGAAGTGTTGGGGCAGGCGCGCATCCTGCCAGTGGGTGCGCAGCAGGCGATGGGCGATGGAGTGAAAGGTGCCCACCCAGACGTGGCGTAGGGAAATGCCCAGCAGCGCCTCCAGGCGGGTACGCATTTCACGGGCGGCCTTGTTGGTGAAGGTGACCGCCAGCAGCGCATAGGGCGAAAGGCCTTCTGCCTGCATCAGCCAGGCGATGCGATGCACCAGCACTCGGGTCTTGCCGGAGCCAGCGCCCGCCAGTACCAGTGAATTACCTTGCGGGGCGCTGACTGCCTCGCGTTGATCGGCATTAAGCTGATCGAGAATCGCCGTCACGTCATCCATAGAAGCCATTGCACAGGTCGAAAAATGAACGAAGATTCTACCACAGGATCAGTTGTCTTCCGGAAAGCGCAACGGGTTCAGGCTCTTTTAACTGCCTTAAGCTGTTCGGCAAGCTTGGGGCCTCGGGTCTTGGCAACCCCGACCGCCAGCACATCAATCAGCACCAGATGGGCAATACGTGAACTCATCGGCGTGTAGATTTCAGTGTCTTCATGCACATCGATATACAGCGGCAGGGTGACTTCCTGAGAAAGGGGGAATCGCTTGGGCACAGGCCGATCACCGTAGCCCCGGCCTCGCGGGCTAGGCGCACGCTGGCCACCAGCGCCTTGGTACGCCCCGTCTGGGAGATCGCCACCACCACATCGCCTTCGTTGAGCGTGACGGCCGACATGTTTTGCATATGGGGATCGGCGTAGGCGGAGGTGGAGATCTGCAGACGAAAGAACTTGTGCTGGGCATCAAAGGCGACTGCCCCGGAAGCTCCAAAACCGTAGAACTCAACCCGGTTCGCCATGGCCAGCGCATTCACCGCACGCCCTAGCGAATCATTATCCAGACGGTCACGAACTGACAGCAGGGTGCCCACCGTTGAATCAAAAATGCTGTAGGAAAACTCTGCCACCGAATCGCTATCATTCATCGAAAACTGGGCAAACTGACTGCCGGTAGCCAGCATCTGGGCCAGCTGCAGCTTGAAATCCTGGAAGCCGTTGCAGCCCAAGGCCCGGCAAAAGCGCACGACCGTCGGCTCGCTGACCTTGGCTTCAGTGGCCAGATCAACAATGCGCATGTGGATGACTTCGTCAGGATTGCGTAGCACAAAGCGCGCCACTTTCTGTTCGGAGCGACGGAAGTGCTCCATACGGCGTCTCATTTCATCGAACAGGGCGCGGCTCACATTCAGCTCCTTTCATGATTAACAATTTTGTCTTCGACCCTGTCAGTTTCATCTTTGGAGTATAAGAACCATAAGGGTGTCACCAAGCCTAGTATGCCTGATTCTTTTACAAAAATGGCAGTGTTAACATCTGCTAATGTATTCGTTAGAATGTTGCTGTCTAAACAAGCGTTAGGCGTTTTTTTCCTAAAGGTTCATCATTTTGTCAACTAGGGTATAGTAATAATTGAAGTGCCGCACTGCATCATGCTGTAGGCGTCATGGATTGAAAAGGCGTGGCAGGTGCAGGTGGACGAAGGCATATTCACCTGGAGGAACGTCGATTATGCGTAACATCGAACGAGTCACCTCAGTCAAAAGCGAGCTGCTCGATATCTTCATGAGCATGCAGGTCAATGAGCATGCTGAACGTCAGCGTGTTTCTGCCCAACGCAGCCTGCGCGCTCGACGTGGTATCGAACTGCACCGCGAGTTTCAGAAGCTTACCCAGGAGATTGCGGACTTGCCTGAACCTGAGCTGCATTAATTTTCCGTCTTTTCCAAGGCCATCTGCCCGTTTCCGCTGGTGGCCCGTACGTATGAAAAACGCCCTGCCATAGGTGAACCATGACAGGGCGCCGAGACGTTTTCACGCTTTCTGGCTTTAGATAAAGCCAGCTATGAAGACGGCAACCACTCCAATCGGCGCAACATAGCGACCGATAACATTCCACACCTTGAGGCCTGTTGACGACAGACCCAGCTCTTCTTCCACGCTTTGGCGCTTGAGGCACCAGGCGACAAAGACAATGGCACCCAGGCCGGTTAACGGCAAGAGTATCTTGGCAGTAAAGGTGTCGAGCAGGTCAAAGATATTCAATCCCATGAAGAGCACCTCGGACCACAGGTTAAACGACAGCAGCGCCGCAACCCCCAGTAACCAGACGGCAAGACCACTGATGATGGTGGCCGTCAAACGCGGCAGCCGAGTGCGTTCTTCAAGCATTTCAACGGTGGGTTCCAGCAGTGAAATCGCTGAGGTCAGGGCTGCAAAGGTCAATAGCAGGAAGAACATCAGCCCCAGCACAACGCCGCCGGTCATATTGCCAAAGGCAATCGGCAGGGTGACAAAGATCAGCCCGGGGCCTTCACCAGCGCTCATGCCGTTAGCAAACACGATCGGGAAGATGGCCAGGCCCGCCAGCAGGGCAATCGACGTATCAATAATGATCACCGTGCGTGCTGTGCTCAACAGGTTAACGTCTTCACCCAGATAGGAGCCGTAGGCCATCATGATGCCCATGCCCAGCGACAGGGTGAAAAACGCCTGCCCCATGGCCGCCAGTACGACGCCGCCATCCAGCGCGGCCCAATCCGGGCTGAACATAAAGCTTAGAGCTTCACCGAAGTGGCCGGTGGTCATGCCATAACCCACCAGAATCAGCATCAAAATCACCAGTGCCGGCATCATGGAGCGCACAGCGCTTTCGATACCCTGGGTAACACCACGGGCGACAATGCCCACTACCAGCAGCATGAAGGCGGTATGCCACAGCAGCAGCGTGCCTGGGCTGGCCAGCATGCCACTGAAAATGGGCGCCGATGCTGTCAGCATCCTGACCCGTGAAGGTTCCGGTTACCGCATTCAGAGTGTAGTTCAGCGACCAGCCGCCAATCACGCTGTAGAAGGACAGGATCAGAAAGCCCGCCAGCACGCCGCTGAACCCGACCAGCGCCCAGGACTTACTGACGCCACTTTGCTTGGCTAGTGTCACCATGCTGTCGATAGGGTTTTGCTGGCCGCGCCGCCCGATCATCCACTCGGAGAGCAGAATGGGCACGCCGACCAGGGCGACACACGCCAGATAGACCAGTACAAAGGCAGCTCCACCGCTTTCACCTACCAGGTAGGAAAAGCGCCAGATATTGCCAAGACCCACCGCAGAACCTGCGGCCGCCAGCACAAAGGTCATCCGCGATGACCACTGTGCATGTGAATGTTTCGCCATACATCACCTGTTTAATAGTTGTGTTCGTTTTGATGTGTTGCTTGGATTAAAGCAGCGGCAGATGTGTTGCATCATGGATGCTTAACATTGCTCATGCTGAACAGCAGGCCGGAAAAAGTCGACAGTAGCCGTCGAATAATCACTACTTTCCAAGCATGGCGGACAATTTATCCGATCAAAGGCAGGCTTGCCAGTGATCTCATCTGAAAAAGGTGGCTAGAAAAGGGCAGCCTGCTTTTCACCCGGGAAATCACCTAAAGGGGCTAACCCGGCGTGGGCTGCGAGTTGTTGATAGAGCAGGCGCGCCATGGCGGGCGCATGGCGGTTATCAGCAGTATGCACAAATAAGAAAGGGGTTTTCCCTGACTTATCCACAGGGAGAGCTGTTTTTTCCAGGCGCTGAAATAATCTGAGTTTATTTGCTTGTCAAGATGGCCAATAAAGCGTATGACCGGCTGATTAGCCGTGGAAAGCACGTGTAACGGGAGTTTGGGTTTTTCCTGCTGGGCATGGGCAAGGCCTGGGCTACCTTCGGCTGAGGTGGAAAAAACCGGGCGGACATCAAGCATGACGCGGTTAGCTGAAAAAGTTATCAACAGTCGGTTCAACGCTTGCTCGGAAGCCCCTTTGTGGAAAAACTCAGGGTGACGCACTTCCACCGCACAGGGTAAATGGTGTGGCCAGACGTTCAATAACGCTTCCAGGCGAGGCATCTCCCGGGGGCCAAAATCACCCGGCAGTTGGATCATGGTGGGCCCAAGCTGACGATGCAGCGGTGACAATGCATCCAGAAAATCCAGCGCAGCCTGAGGGTCAGCCAGACGCTGTTCGTGGGTAACCGCCGCAGGCAACTTGAAGCAGAAGCGAAAACCTTTGGGTGCCTGGCTCGCCCAGGCGTTCAGCGTTGCAGCTGAAGGTGCTCCGCTATAAAACGTCGTGTTGCCCTCAACGCTGGAAAAAACAGCCGCATAGTCGCCGAGCAGGTTGGATTTGGCATGCTGAGGATAAAGGCTGCCGCACCAGTCCTGGTTGGCCCACATGGGTAAACCCAGATACAAAGGTAGTGTCATGGTGTGTTAAACGCCGATTAAGGATGCATAAAGACGGAGAATCATCTGTGAGTATGATAACAATGATAGGCGTCATGCTGGGCGGCGCCCTGGGTGGCATGCTGCGCTTATGGGTCGGCAACAGCGTTAGCCGCTATGTTAGCCGCTATACAAGTGGCTATTTTCCATGGGGCACCCTAACCGTCAATCTGACGGCAGCCTTGATGATGGGTGCTGCTTTTGCGGTCTGGCAAGTATCGGGAGAAGAGCCGGGAACGCTTGGCTGGGCCGTGATTGCGGCGGGCCTGTTGGGTGGTTATTCCACCGTGTCCACGCTGAGCCTACAGGTGCTGACACTCTGGCAGCACCGTCCTGTGGTGGCAGTGGCCTATCTCGTGGCCAGCCTTGGTGGGGGCTTGGCTATGGTCGCCAGTGGTCACCTGTCGATTGCGATGGTGATGGCATGATCAACAGGGTGACAACGTATCTTGCCGTCGGGGCGGGAAGCGCACTGGGGGCAGGTTTGCGCTACTGGATTTCAATGACTGCCTTGGGATTTTTCGGGCCTGGCTTTCCATGGTCGACCCTGGCAGTGAACGTGCTGGGGTCAGCGCTGATTGTCGGGTTTTCTCAGGCGCGCTGGCAGGCCTTCTGGGTAACCGGGTTTTGTGGCGGCTTTACAACGTTTTCGCTGTTCAGTCTGGAAGTATGGGAACTCTGGCAAAGGGAGCAACCCTGGTTGGCAGCGGTTTATCTTGCTGTCAGCGTGGCAGGCTGGTTAATGGCGGCTGGCTGGGTGCAGCATCGCATGATGAAAAAAACGGGTGCCGATAAAGGCACCCGAAACATAAAAACGACAGAGTTTTGCAGAGAAAGTTACTTTCAGGCTGATTTGGCGCTGTCCTCGGCTTCCACAACCTCGCCAGCGGATGAGGTCGTTCCTTCCGGTTGCTTGGGTTGTGGCAGGGATGGTAGCGACTTGGCCAGCATTTCTACGCTCTGGCGGTAGTAAAGCTGGCTCTTGTTATGTTCGCCAAGGCTTGCATACAGGCGTGCCAGTTCAGCACATACCACACCGCTGGGGCGCTGGCGCTGGCTGGCCTCAAAGTATTCCTGAGCCTTTTCCCACTTGCCGGTACGCAGCGACAGGCGACCACAGGTCAATAGCAGTTCAGGGTCATTGGGCCTTTCCTGCAGCCATTTTTCAGCCTTGACCAGCTGACGATCAGCATCCACGTTCAGCAAGCCATAGCGGGTTACCAGGCGCGCATCCCAGTGGTGGTCCAGCGAATGGTTGAGCAGCCGCTCGGCAATGGCATCTTCATCAGCCTGTATGAGAGCTTCGGCGTACAGAACGATCAGCTCGGTGTTGCCACGCAGATAATCCGGCATATCCGCCCACAGGCTGCGAATCCGTTCGATATCATCAGGATTCTTGGCCTCAAAGAGAATCATCTCGCGATAGGCGCGATATTCCAGTTGCTCGCGCTCCGTCTGGGAAATCAGCTTCTGGGCTGCCAGACGGGGAATCAGGCGACGCAGACCGTCCCAGTCATTGACGCTGAGGTGAACCTGCTTGAGCAGCTTGAGCACCTGCGGGTGGTTGGCCATCTTGCTGTCAAGACGATTCAGAATCGCCAGGGCATCTTCAGGCTGCTGACGGTCAATCAGCAGTTGGGCCTGCATCAGGCCAATGGCCGTATCGGCGCCATCGGTGGTGAGCTGAGCCTGATTCAGGTGTTGCTGTGACTTGTCGTAGTTGCCCTGGTAGTGGGCAGCAAGCGCGGCGGACAGGTAGTTAACCAGCGGCGTGCTTGAGTCATTCGCAGCACCTACCAGGGTTTTTTCAGCCTTTTTCCACCGCCCATCGGTCAACGCTACCAGGCCACGTACGGTACGTTTCATGGCACGACGATTGCGGGCCCGGCTGTTCCAGCTTCGAAACCGCCCCATCGGGCGAATAATGCCGGTCAGCAGGCGCAGCGCAAAGTGCAAGGCAATGAAGGCGCCAAGCAGCAGCACCAGGCCAAACCAGAAGGAGGTTTGCACCGAGGTGTCACCGACGCGTACCAGCCAATAGCCGGGAACCGACATCATCAGGTGACCGAAAAAGGCACCAACGGCCAGGCCGGCGATGATGAGGAGAACGAGTTTTCTCATGACTCACCTCCGCGCGATTCATAGCGGTTCTCGATGAACTCGGCCAGGGCCTGCTGTGAACGGCTGATGTCGGGCAGCTCAGGCGTCACATTGGTCTGCTTGATTTCTTCCAGACGGGAGATGACGCCCTGGGTTTCACTGCGCGAGGTGTCGTAGTAACGATTGAGCAGGTCAAGCGCCTTGTCGATGCTGGCTTCAAACAGCGCCTGCTCTTCCTTGAGTACCGCCAGCTGGGATTGCTCAAGAATCAGGCGCAGGCTCTGACGCAGGTAGGACTCCTGTTCGGGCGTGATCAGCACTTCCATGGCTTCGTCATGACCACGGACAACTACCAGATCCTTCAGCTCTTCACCAAAGCGTGCCAGTTGACGCTGGAAAGTACCAGTGGGCGGTTCTTCAATGCTGGAAGATACGGGCTGTTCTTCAACTTCCTGAGCAAGTCGCAGGGTGGCAATGCGTTCCTGCTGAGCATTGAGCGCCAGGTAGATACCGGTGCGATCGACCCGTGGAACAGCATCCAGGGCGGCCAGTTCACTGGCAATCTCGCGCCGGACAGGTGTCAGCGCCGGGTTGTCCGCGCTGTTGAGCACGCTGTCAGCCGTGCGCAGCAGAGCAGCAGCGCCTTCCACGTCACGTTCCAGCTGCAGGCGCTGATTGGCCAGGCGTAGCAGGTAGGCGGCTTCGGCATGCAGCCATTCGCGCTCATCGGCATCCTGATCCTGAGACAGTTGGGCCAGCACACGGTCAAGCGTGTTGTTGACCTCAGAACGATACTCGGAGAAGGCTTGCTGCATCGCATTGGTGGTGCTTTCCAGCGCCTGGTTACGCTCGGCTTCGCCACTTTCCAGACGCTCATTCAGATCGGCAAGGTCTGCCTGTGTGGCGCTGTTATCGGCTTTTTGAGCAAGCTCATCAAGACGTTGCTGCTGGTTCTCCAGGCGCTGCCAACCTTCCCAGGCAAGAAAGGCCAGGGCAACCGCCAGGACAACCACCAGCAAGATGGCAAAAATGCCGCTTCTGCCGCCGCCGCCACTGCCTTGCTGGGGGCTGCGGTGGGTGGGGTGCCAGCGCCGGAGGCCGCAGCTGCCGGGCTGGCAGGGGCGTTATCCTTGGCGGTGGCGCTATCTTTGGCAGCGCCATTCGTCTTGGTTGGCTCGGTATTGGCCGATTGCGTAGTGCTTTGGCTGCTCTTGCCCGAATCCTGCTGGCCGCCTGCCTTGGTAGAAGCGTTAGCGTTGCCTTTACCACGGCGCTGCTGCTGATTAGTCGCTTTTGCTGAAGACGCAGACGTTGACGATGCTGCGTCGTTACGCGAAGCCTCGGCAGACGTCTTCTGTGCGTCGTCCTGATCGTTTGTTTGTTTGCTCATCTGTCGCTAGCCCTTGTTAAGTTCCTTGATCGACATCGGCACCCGGTGGGTTGCAGGTGCGAGTCAACGCAGCCGTCAGTGCAGCCGGAGTTGCTCCCGTTGCCACCGTTGGGGCACGAAACCCCAATTCTGCCGCTAGTGTAGCTAAACGGCGACTGGAAACGATTAGCGGTTGGTTCAAGGCTGCCTGATCGCACCATTTTGCCAGATGTTGCAGCTGTTCGCCGCTGGTAACAATCAACGCCTGAAAATTTCCTGATTCAAGCCGTGCAATGCCGCTGGGGTCCGGCGGCTGGTAACGTCGCTGATATACGCTGGCGCGGGTCACACGGGCACCGCGCGCACGTAATGTATCAGCCAATAGATCACGACCGCCCTCACCTGCGACGATTAGTACCTTCTGCTGTTCAACACGCTGCAATGATGGTAACGCGAGTAAGGCTTCACTGGTATCCTCATTACGATCTGCTTCGGGTACGCGTACCCGTACGCCCAGCTGTTGATGCAATATGTCAGCGGTGCCCCGCCCAACGCAATAATAATCAATGCCTACCGGCAGCTGCGGCCAGTAACGATCCAATGCCTGCTCCAGGCAGTGGGCCGCAAACGGGCTGATCACGATAACTTTACAGAACTGATCAAAGTCCAGCCAGAGTGAGCGTAATTTAGCCTCTTCAGGCAGCGGCTCCAACCTCAGCGTATCCAGGCGCTGCACGCTGAACCCCCGCCGCCGCAGAGTTCCAGCCAGTAGCTTGCCACGTTCGCCGGGGCGTAAGATCAGCACGGGAGCCATCACTGAGCGCCGTAGACCTCGGCAAGAATATCGCCCGCACCCTGTTCCAACAACTCCTCGGCGACCCTGATGCCGAGTGCCTCAGGTTCGTGCATGGAGCCTTTACTGTCAGCGCGCAGCACTTCCGTACCTTCCGGGTTGCCGACCAGGCCGCGCAGCCACAGGGTTTCGGCGTTTTTGTCGAGCACGGCGTGGCCGCCGATAGGCACCTGGCAACCCCTTCCAGGCGGGTGTTCATGGCGCGTTCAGCGCGCACCCGGGTAGCGGTGTCCGGGTCATCCAGCGGGGCCAGCAGCGCAATCAACTCAGGGTCGTGCAATCGGCATTCGATACCCAGGGCGCCTTGGCCACAGGCAGGCAGGCAGATTTCCGGCGGCAATGCCTGGGCAATCCGTGCTTCCAGGCCCAGGCGCTTGAGCCCTGAAGTGGCGAGGATAATGGCATCAAACTCACCGTCATCCAGCTTGCCCAGACGGGTCTGAACGTTGCCGCGCAGGTTAAGGATTTCAAGATCCGGGCGGCGTTCACGCAGCTGCAGGCCACGGCGCAGGCTGGCGGTGCCGATACGCGCGCCTTCTGGTAGCTCATCGACGGTGTGATAGTGATTGGAGACAAAGGCATCGGTAGGGTCAGCGCCTTCCAGAATCACCGACAGCCCCAGGCCTTCGGGGAAATGCATCGGCACATCTTTCATGGAATGCACGGCAATATCGGCGCGCCCATCCAGCATGGCTTCTTCGAGTTCTTTGACGAACAGGCCCTTGCCGCCAATCTTGGAAAGTGGCGTGTCGATTATCTTATCGCCCTTGGTGGAGAGTGCGACCAGCTCGACTTCAAGGCCGGGGTGGAACGCTATCAGGCGGTCACGTACATGCTCAGCCTGCCACATGGCCAACTGGCTCTTACGCGTGGCGATACGCAGCTTGGTGATGGATTGCACGTTATTCTCCCTTGTCGCCATGACGGCGTATAAAAACGATAATAGCCCTAATCATAAAGCACTCGACAGCCAAGGAAAAATCCCGCTTGCAGACATGCCGCTGATCAGGGCGACTCTGGTACACTTTCCGTCAACGATTATTTCAATGTTCAAGCAGGATACTGTTGTCATGAGTCAAACCACCAATCAATCCTGGGGCGGTCGCTTCAGTGAACCTACCGATGCCTTTGTTGAGCGCTTCACCGCTTCGGTAATCTTTGATCAACGCCTGGCCCATCAGGATATTCAAGGGTCTATCGCGCATGCCACCATGCTGGCCCGCATCGGGGTATTAACCGGCGACGAGCGCGAGGCGATTGTTCAGGGGCTGACTGAGATTCGCAGCGAAATCGATAACGGTGAGTTTGAATGGTCGGTGCCGCTTGAAGATGTGCATATGAACATTGAAGCGCGGCTGACCCAGAAAATCGGCATTATCGGCAAAAAGCTGCATACCGGCCGTTCACGCAATGATCAGGTGGCGACGGATATTCGCCTGTTCATGCGCGATGCTGTTGATGTAATTGAAGGCGAACTGATCCGCCTGCGCGAAGGGCTGGTAGAACTGGCCGATCGCGAAGCCGACACCATTATGCCCGGCTTTACCCATTTGCAAACTGCGCAGCCGGTTACTTTTGGTCATCACCTGCTGGCCTGGCAGGAAATGCTGGCACGTGATCATGAGCGCCTGCTGGATTGTCGCAAACGCATCAATGTGTTGCCGCTGGGAGCTGCCGCCCTGGCCGGTACCACCTACCCGATTGATCGCCATATGACCGCTGAGCTGTTGGGTTTCACGCGGCCTGCTGAAAATTCCCTGGATGCGGTGTCGGATCGCGATTTTGCAATTGAGTTCACCAGCGTTGCCAGCCTGCTGCTGATGCACCTGTCGCGGATGAGCGAAGAGCTGGTGCTATGGACCAGCGCTCAGTTTGATTTTATCGACCTGCCAGATCGCTTCTGCACCGGTTCTTCCATCATGCCGCAGAAGAAAAATCCGGATGTACCGGAGCTGGTGCGTGGAAAGACTGGGCGGGTCTACGGCCACCTTATCAGCCTGTTGACCCTGATGAAGTCTCAGCCGCTGGCCTACAACAAGGATAACCAGGAAGACAAGGAGCCGCTGTTTGATGCGGTGGATACGGTGCGCGACTGCCTTAAAGCCTTTGCTGACATGATCCCGGCCATTGAGCCCAAAAAGGCCAACATGTTTGAGGCGGCACGCAAGGGCTTCTCAACGGCAACGGATCTGGCCGATTATCTGGTGCGCAATGGCGTGGCCTTCCGCGATGCCCATGAAATTGTTGGGCAGTCGGTCGCTTATGGCCTCAAAGAGGAAAAAGACTTGTCGGAAATGAGCCTGGAAGAGCTGCAACAGTTTTCTGGCAGCATTAACGCTGATGTCTTTGAGGTGCTGACCCTAGAGGGCTCGGTGGCGGCGCGTAACCATATTGGCGGTACCGCACCGGATCAGGTTCGCGCCGCCGCGCAGCGGGCGCGGGAAGTGCTGCATACGCTTAAGGATCAGCTGTGAAAAACGTCGCATAGCACCGCGCTTCATCGGCGTCGCCTTGGCTGGGCTTTTGGCCAGCCTGTTAATTGCCGGATGTGGCCAGAAAGGGCCACTGCATTTGCCTGAAGCGGATTCAACCGAAGCGCCCGCCGCCGAGCAGGAGGAATAATGGATCATTTTAACTATCGCGATGGCGTACTCTACGCCGAAGACGTACCGTTATCGCGGATTGCCGCTGAACACGGCACACCGTGTTATGTCTACTCCAAGGCGACGCTGGCGCGTCATTTTCGCGCCTATACCGAGGCCTTGGGCGGCCACTCTCATCTGATCTGTTATGCCGTCAAGGCCAACTCCAACCTGGCCGTGCTGGGGCTGCTGGCGCGCTTGGGGGCGGGGTTTGATATTGTCTCGATCGGCGAGCTGGAACGCGTGCTGAAAGCCGGTGGTGACCCTGCCAAGGTGGTGTTCTCAGGTGTTGCCAAGCAGGCCGACGAGATGGCGCGTGCCTTGGAAGTGGGTATCAAGTGCTTCAATGTTGAATCCCGCCCCGAGCTTGAGCGCCTGAATGCTGTGGCGGGCGAGCTGGGCAAGCGAGCGCCGGTATCCCTTCGGGTCAACCCGGATGTGGACGCGGGCACGCACCCGTATATTTCCACCGGCCTGAAAGACAACAAGTTTGGCATTCCGGTTGATGAGGCGCTGGAGGTCTATGAGCTGGCAGCCAGCCTGCCACACCTTGATGTGGTGGGCATGGATTGTCATATCGGATCGCAGCTGACCGAAACCGCCCCCTTTATGGATGCCCTGGAGCGGCTGCTGGTGCTGATGGACAGACTGCGTGAGCGTGGTATCGAGCTTGACCACCTGGATCTGGGCGGTGGCCTGGGCGTTCCCTATCGGGATGAAAAACCGCCTCAGCCGTTTGATTACGCCAGCCAGCTTCTGTCACGTCTTTCCCGCTGGGAAGGTGGCGAAAAACTCACCCTGCTGTTTGAGCCAGGCCGTTCGATTGCGGCCAACGCCGGTGTCATGCTGACCCGGGTTGAATTCCTTAAACCGGGTGAAACCAAGAACTTTGCTATTGTCGATGCGGCGATGAATGATCTGATTCGCCCGGCGCTCTACCAGGCCTGGCAGGCGATTATCCCGGTGGATACCCGGGAAGCCCGCGAAAGCGCGCTTTATGATGTAGTGGGTCCAGTCTGTGAAACCAGTGATTTTCTGGGCAAGGAGCGTGAGCTGGCAATTGCTGAGGGCGACCTGCTGGCGGTGCGTTCCGCCGGTGCCTACGGCTTTGTGATGGCCTCCAACTATAACAGCCGCCCGCGCCCTGCCGAACTGATGGTGGATGGCGACGCTTGCCACGTGGTGCGTGCCCGCGAGCGGCTGGAAAGCCTGTGGGAGGGCGAGTCGCTGCTGCCAGGCGGTATTGGAGAAGCCTGATGCTGTTACACTTTACGAAAATGCACGGCCTGGGCAATGACTTTGTCATGGTGGATCTGGTGACCCAGCGGGCACGCATCACGCCTGCCCATATCTGCCAGCTGGCAGACCGGCGCTTTGGTATCGGCTTCGATCAGTTACTGATCGTTGAACCCCCACGGGATCCAACAATGGATTTCCGCTATCGTATTTTTAATGCCGATGGCAGCGAAGTGGAAAACTGTGGGAACGGTGCACGCTGCTTTGCGCGCTTCGTACGTGATCAGCGCCTGACCCACAAGCGCGATATTCACGTCGAAACCGCTGGTGGGCCGCTGGTTCTCAAGGTACAGCATGACGGCATGGTGCGCGTTGATATGGGGCGTCCACGCTTCTCGCCCGCAGGCGTGCCCTTTGAGGCAGCAGGAGACCAGCCGCTACACACCTTGCAAGTTGGCGAGGAAACCCTGTCGATCAGCGTGGTGTCCATGGGCAACCCCCATGCGGTGCTGCAGGTCGACGATGTGGAGTCAGCGCCGGTTGAGCGCCTTGGCCCGGCAATTGAGGCGCATCCACGTTTTCCCCGTAAGGTGAATGCTGGTTTTATGCAGGTGGTCTCACCCAGCCGGATTCGCCTGCGGGTGTTCGAACGTGGCAGCGGTGAGACCCTGGCCTGCGGTACGGGCGCCTGCGCGGCGGTTGCCAGTGGTATTCGCCAGGGGTTATTGAAAAGCCCAGTGACGGTTGAGCTACCCGGCGGCGAACTGTCGATTGAATGGCCCGACCCCGAGGCTGCCTTGATCATGGTCGGGCCAGCGACTCGGGTATTTGATGGGCGTGTTGTGCTTAATTGAGCCCAGCGCTGCTGCTCTATAATTGCAATGGATAGGAATGGAGAACGGTGATGTCTCAAGCCCCTGAACCGCGCAAGACGTTTGACCCTGAACAGGTAGCGTTCTGGTTGGCCCGCCATCCCGATTTTTTGTGGGCCGAGAAGGCCTGTTGCAGCAGCTCAAGGTGCCTCACCCCAATATCAACGGGGCGGCGGTGTCGCTGTTGGAGCGTCTGGTAGTGGATCTGCGTCATCGCGCCGAATCCGCCGAAGGGCGGCTGGAGCAGCTGCTGGACACTGCTCGGCATACAGAAACCCAGTACCGCCGCCTGCGTGAAACCCTGCTGGCGCTGGTGGATGCCCAGGATCGCGACATGCTCGCCCAAGCGCTGGCGACCCAGATGAGCGAGCGCTTTGCGACACCGGCGCTGGCGCTGTGGTGCCCAGCGACGCTCAGCGATGCGGAGCCCACCCCGCCGCAGCCACCTCGCCACGTACTGGATCAACATGCTAGTACGCGGTTAGCGGCGTTGCTTGATGGCCGCACCAGCCGTTGCGCCAAGCTGGGCGTCAGCGACTGGAAGTGCCTGCTGCCGCATGTGGCCGCGCCTAAAAAGGCCGGCTCCTGCGCGGTTACTCGGCTGAGTGCGGGCGAGCCGCTTGGCTATCTGCTGCTGGCAAGCCCCGACCCGGAACAGTATCGCGCCAGTATGGACACTCTGTTCACCGAGTATCTTGGGGATATCACCGCCCGCTTACTGGTGCGCCTGGGGCCTGGCAACTGAAGCGCTTACTCACAGGAGATGATGTGACGGCATTGAACGCCCAGGTGGCCGCCTTTCTGGCATCACTGGCCCAGCATGCCAGCCCGGCGACGCTGGATGCCTACCGTCGTGATCTGGCAGCGCTAGAGGCGTTTGCCCAAGCGCAGGGCATTGATGACGCCGCGCAATTGACTATGGCCAACCTGCGCGCCTTTCTGTCCAGCGAGCGCAGCCGCGGCTTGGCTGCGCGCAGCCTGGCTCGGCGACGCGCAGCGCTATCACGTTTTGCTGAGGATTGTGTGACGCAGGGTATTCTGGCCGATAACCCGGTGACCTTGCTGCGCACTCCCAAGGCGCCCAGCCACCTGCCGCGCCCGCTGGATGTTGATGTGCTGGCTCGCTTTCTGGATACGCCCCATGATCAATCGCCGCTGGCCTATCGTGATCAGGCAATGCTGGAGTTACTGTATTCCAGCGGCTTGCGCCTGGCGGAGCTGGCCGCACTTGATCTGGATGATCTGGAAACTCAACGCGTACGGGTGATGGGTAAAGGGGCCAAGCCGCGCCAAGTGCCGGTAGGGCGGCGCGCCCAGGCGGCACTGGCCGCTTGGCAGCCGCACCGCTCCTTGCTGGCCAACGCCGATGAAACGGCTCTTTTTGTCGGTCAGCGCGGGCAGCGGTTGGGGCACAGGGCGATTCAGAAACGACTGGCGCAGTTGGCCGTCACGCGTGGCTTGCCTGAGCACCTGCATCCGCACCGGTTGCGCCATTCCTTCGCCAGCCATCTGCTCGAATCCAGTCAGGATCTGCGCGCTGTGCAGGAACTGCTCGGCCACGCCAACCTGTCCACCACCCAGGTGTACACCCGGCTGGATTGGCAGCACCTGGCCGCCAGCTATGATGCCGCGCATCCGCGTGCCCGTCGTCACACCACGCCCCCTGATACTCCTTCTGAGGCATAAGCATGTTGCAAGCAATCACCTTTGATCTGGATGACACTCTGTGGGACAACCACGGCGTCATGGCGCGCACTGAAGAAGGGCACTACCGCTGGCTGCTGGAGACCCTGGAAAACTGGCTGGCCGCGCGCCAAGCAGCACCATTGGGGTTAAACTACGCAGAAGGGTTGGCGGATTATCTGGCCCGTCGCCAGCAGCTGGTAACTGAGGTGCCAGAGCGGCGCGGTGATTTTACCTGGCTGCGCCTGCGTGCTCTGGAAGCCCAGCTGGAGGCCAGTGGGCTTGCACGCAGTACTGCCCTGATGTGGGCGGCAGCGGCAATGAACGAATTCCACCGTTTGCGGGTTCAGGTGTCCCCGCACCCGGAAGTCGCCCCCTTGCTAAGCACTCTGCGTCAGCGTTATCGGCTGGCCGCCATCACTAATGGTAATATTCATTTACAACGTCAGCCGCTGGCGGAGTACTTCCCCGTCGCCATTGCTGCCGGTGAGTTGCTGGCTCCCAAGCCTGACCCCAAGCCTTTTTTGACCGCGCTTGAGCGGCTTGGCGTAGCCCCCGAGCAGGCGCTGCATGTTGGCGATTCCTGGGAGGAGGATGTGCTGCCCGCCCAGCGGCTGGGGATGCATGCCGTCTGGGTCAGTGAAAGTGGCGATCAGGCGCTGCCAGAGCGGGTCGAGCGGATTGCTCACGTAAGAGAGTTGGCGGAGCTTTTGGCCTGGCTTGAAAAACGTCGCTGACAACAGGGTTCATACGTCTTTGGGGAGAGCCAGCCACTGATCCAGGCGCTGAGAAAGCGTTGTTATGCCGTCTTTTTCAGCGCTGAAAAAAGCTGCACAGATACCAGGTCTTCCCATTCACGCAGCTGCGAGCGAACTTTTTGCAGTGACGCATTGGCGGGGCCTTTCTTCAGCTTATCGGCTTTTGTCAGTAGAATATGTACCGGCATGTCACGTTTGTCGGCAAACCCCAGCATCATCTGGTCGAACTCGGTTAATGGATGACGGACATCCATCAAGAGAACCAGTCCGCGCAGGGTGTTACGCCCGCGTAAATAATCAGCCAGGTGGTGCTGCCATTCCAGCTTGACGGCCTCAGGTACCTTGGCGTATCCATAACCGGGTAGGTCGACCAGCCGCTGGGAAGTCCCGTTCATTAGGCCGAAGTAGTTGATCAGCTGGGTACGGCCGGGCGTCCGAGAGGTTCTGGCCAGTGCTTTTTGCTGGGTAAGTGCGTTGATTGCACTTGATTTTCCGGCATTCGACCGGCCTGCAAAAGCAACTTCAGTGCCACTGTCTTCAGGGCATTGGGCCAGGGTCGGGGCACTGGTTAAAAAGCGCGCAGTGGTATAGTTAAGAGCCGGAAAAGAAGCGGGTGATTCAGTCATCGGTGACATCCTGGCGAAAACAAAGCGCTAAAAAGCGCCATGAAGCATAACATGAGCACGAAAATTACCCCTAAAGCAGGTCAGGACTTGCATTCCCGCCGCTGGGGTGATTCGTTATAATACGGTTTGTTTATATCTGCGACCTAGGGCGCTAGTGTACCATTGCGCTCTAACCGCCAGCGACAATTCAGCCAGTGTCTTATCGCCTGATTGTCGCGGCAGACAGAGCTGACCCTGGTAGTGTGCTGAACCCGGGCAGCGCCCGGGGTGCGTACCAGTCACCAACTAACGGCATAGTGGAATAGCAATGAGAAAGTTACTGGCAGGCCTAGCAATTACCATGGGTGCCGTTGGCACCGTCCAAGCCCAATCACAGGATTTACAGGTTAACGCTGACCCGAACGCCGGCCGTGAAATGGCCGCAAGCTGTGCGGCATGTCACGGCCAGCAAGGTATCAGTATGGTAGGTGCCTTCCCTAACCAGGCGGGCCAACAAATGTCTTATCTGGCCAAGCAGATTATGGATATTCGCGATGGTCGTCGTGAAGTCGCCCAGATGGCAGGTCAGGTCGATGACTTTTCTGATCAGGATGCCTGGGATGTCGCCGCCTACTTCGCCAATATGGATCCCAACGTTGGCCAGGCTGTAGATGACGCCGAGCTGCTGGAGCGTGGCGAGAATCTTTATCGTGCAGGCGATATAGGCAAAGGCATCCCAGCATGTACGGCGTGTCACTCGCCAACGGGCCAAGGTCTTGGTACAGCCGTTTATCCGGCGCTTTCCGGCCAGCATGCCGAATACACGGTCTCGACTCTGCAGGATTTTGCGGCTGGCATCCGCCACAATGACCCGAATGCCATCATGCGTGATATCGCCTCCAAGATGAGCGACCGCGACATGGAAGCCGTGGCTAACTATGTGCTGGGTCTACACTAACGATTCTACGCAATAACGGATTAGCCAGCGCGCTCTTCAAGAATACGGGCGATCAGAAGTGAACCATAAGACTGCCGAAGCGGTCTTATGGTTCGTTGTGTTTGTAGGTTTATCGGTCATTTGCTGAGTGGAGAAAATTGATGATGCTAAAAGCGCTGATGGTAGCGGCGACGGGGCTGGTCTTTTCAACGGTGGCAGGTGCTCAGGAACTGGTGGAAGGCCAGCACTATGAGCGCCTGGAAACGCCGGTGGAAACCGTCGTGGAAGAGGGGCAGATCGAGGTCACCGAAGCCTTCTGGTTCGGCTGCCCGCATTGCTATCGCCTGCAGTCATCCGTCACCGAGTGGTATGAAACCCTTGAAGATGACGTAAGCGTGGTCAAGATGCCGGCCACCATGGGGGCGACTGGAACACGCATGCCACCGCGTTTTATGCGGCTGAACAGCTTGGCATTGAAGATGACCTGCATGCTGATTTCTTCACAGCCATCCACGAGGACGGCCAGTCCCTGAACGATACTGATGATCTGGCGGCCTTTTTGCCAACTATGGCGTCAGTGAAGAGGAAGCGCGTGACGCCCTGACCTCCTTTGGTGTACGCAGTGACGTCAGCCGCGCTCATAGCCGTATGCGTGATATGCAGCTGATGGGAGTGCCAGCGCTGATTATTGATGGCCAGTACCTGGTATCGCCGGGCAGTGCGGGTAGCCTGGATAACATGCCCCAGATTGCTTATACTTTGATTGCCCGTATTCGTGAAGAGCGCGCCGAGTGATTGAGTCTCTATGACCGAGCAAGTAAGACGTTCTTAACGGAGTACCTGCCCACATGAGCCAACTGGATGCCCGGTTACCATCGCTTGCTGATGGCCACCTGCGTCTACTGACGTTCAATCTGCAGGTGGGCATTCAGACGTCTGCCTATCATCATTATCTGACCCGTAGCTGGCAGCATCTACTTCCCCAGCGCGAGCGCAATCAACGCCTTGAGTTGATCAGCGAAGTGCTGGGGCGCTTTGATATCGTGGGCCTGCAGGAAGTGGATGGCGGCAGCTTTCGCTCTGGTCGTGTCAATCAGGTGCGCTACCTGGCAGAACGGGCGGGCTTCCCTAACCACTTTCAGCAGCTCAATCGCAATCTCGGGAAGATCGCCCAGCACAGCAACGGCCTGCTGTCGCGCCTCAAACCGACGCGTATTGAAGAACATCGTCTATCCGGTACCCTGCCGGGGCGTGGCGCCATTCATGCCCGCTTTGGAGAAGGGCCTGATGCGTTACATATCTTTGTTGCCCACCTTGCCCTTAGTCATCGGGGGCGTACTCGCCAGCTCAATTACCTGAGCGATCTGATTACCCCGCTGCGCCATGTGGTCGTCATGGGCGATCTGAACTGCACGCCGGAACAGATTCATGCCCACTCACGTTTCAGCGAATCTCTGCCGCTGCATCCAGTAAAACCGCTGCTTAGCTACCCTTCATGGCAGCCGCGCCGCGCACTGGATCACATCCTGCTTTCGCGTAGCCTGGAAGCGGCGGAGGTGCAGGTGCTGGATCATCTGTTTTCTGACCATCTGCCGTTGGCGGTGGATCTTCCTCTGCCAAGAGAATGCCTGGAAACTCTGAAAACAAGCTGCCCTGCCAGGGTATAAGGTAACGAGAGACGCCGCTGCGTTGACCATACGAACGCTGCGTGAATTGTTAACACTGCATTCTGGATACAGATGAGGTATTGTCTCAGGCGCTGATTTTCCCAGACGCTGGATACGAGACGCTTCCCATGTCCCAGACTTCACAACTCCCTCCTTTGGTGCGCGCGTTGGATAGCGCTTCAGAGTGGTTTGGCCGCACCCTGGCCTGGCTGATCATTCTGATGATGCTGATTCAGTTCGCCATTGTGCTGCTACGCTATGTATTTTCAGTCAATAGTGTCTTCATGCAAGAACTGGTCATGTACATGCACGCGGCTGTTTTTATGCTCGGTGCTGCATACACGCTTCGCCATGACGGGCATGTGCGTGTTGACATCTTCTATCGCAAGATGGCGCCCCGTCGACAGGCGCTGATCAACCTGTGCGGTATCGTTTTCCTGCTGATGCCGGTCATGATATTCATCATTGCCTCGAGTTTGGGCTACGTCAGCAATTCATGGCGAATACTTGAAAGCTCACCAGATTACGGGGGCATTCCTGCGGTGTTTTTGCTTAAGACCCTGATTCCACTATTTGCACTTTTCATGATCATACAGGGCGCCATTGAACTGGTGCGCAATGCCTATATCCTGACGGGCCGGATTGTGCCGCCATCAGCAGATACTGAGCATCTAGAGGAGCGCGTCTGATGTTGGAATTCATGCCGCTTATTCTGTTTGCTGTCATCTGCATTGTCCTGATGTTTGGCTTTCCGGTTGCCTTTTCGCTGTCGGGTACTGCCCTCGTGTTTGCAGGCCTGGGGCTGGGGCTTGAAGCCATGGGTGTAGACGCCAACTTTGACGCAGGCTATCTGGCTGCCCTGCCAAATCGGCTATACGGCATCATGACCAATACCACCCTGTTGGCTGTTCCGCTGTTTGTGCTGATGGGCGTACTGCTGGAAAAATCCAAGGTGGCGGAAACCCTGCTGGATGCCATGGCGTTACTGTTTGGTTCCCTGCGCGGCGGCCTGGGTATCTCGGTTACCCTGGTTGGCATGCTGATGGCCGCATCAACCGGCATTGTCGGTGCCACTGTGGTGACCATGGGGCTGATGTCGCTGCCGACCATGCTAAAGCGCAACTACTCCATGTCGCTGGCCACGGGCACCATTTGTGCCACAGGAACCCTTGGCCAGATTATTCCGCCATCTATTGCCCTGGTACTGCTGGGTGACGTCCTATCCTCCGCCTATCAACAAGCCCAGCTGGATATGGGGATCTTCAGTCCCAAGACTGTTTCAGTAGGCGATCTGTTTATGGGCGCCCTGGTGCCTGGCATGATTCTGGTGGTGCTGTATATGCTGTATATCGCGGCGACTGCCTGGCTGCGCCCGCATACGGCACCGCCTGCGGATCGTCAGGAACTGATGGATGAGCTTGGCCATACCTCCGGCATTGGCTGGCTGCTGCTCAAGGGGTTGGTGCCGCCTGTGGTACTGATTGTTGCCGTGTTGGGTTCCATCCTGAGCGGTTTTGCCACCCCCACAGAAGCTTCTGCGGTGGGCGCCTTTGGTGCCCTGGTGCTGGCCTTGGCCTATCGCCAGCTTGATCTTGCTACGTTGAAAGATGTTCTGCGCTCCACGACCCATGTCACCACCATGGTGTTCATGATCCTGATTGGAGCCGCGCTGTTTTCGCTGGTCTTTCGTGCCTATGGCGGCGAGCACATGGTTACCGAGCTGTTTGAAGGCATGCCGGGCGGTGTCGTCGGCGCAACTATAATCGTGATGTTGGTGATCTTCTTGCTGGGCTTTATCCTTGACTTCATTGAGATCACTTTCGTAGTGGTGCCGATTGTTGGGCCCATTCTGCTAGCCATGGGGCTTGATCCGATCTGGCTGGGCATCATGATTGCAATTAATTCAAACCTCATTTCTGACACCGCCGTTTGGCTTTGCGCTGTTTTATCTGCGTGGCGTTGCGCCGCCATCAGTGCCCACATCGGCGATCTATCGTGGCGTGATTCCTTTCATTCTGATTCAGTTAGGCATGCTGTTGATGCTGGCGCTTTACCCTGGGCTAGCGACCTGGTTGCCCAGCCAGTTTAGCTAAAGTAACGCCTTGGGTTGAATGTTAAAGCGCTCAGCAGAGAGCTTATTTGATTAAGTTGAAAGTGTAGGCTGCTATCAACGCTGCCCCGTGGCAAGCTTGGTAAGTTACAGTGTGGTGCATTTTTTTATTGTTCACACATCGGCTGCGCCTGTATGCAGCAGGTGGCAATGATCACACGCCAGATGTAGGCGGCTGTCTGGCCGCATACATGTTACCCATAACAGTCATAACAAGGGGTTTATATGCAAGTTAAAACACTGACCGCCGCCGTGGCCATGACCACCGCCATGTCCGCAGGCATGTTGGTAGTCTCCAGCCTGGATAATCAGGCTCAGGCCCAGGAAACCTTCAGCTGGAAGATGGTGACCTCGTGGCCGAAAAACTTTCCGGGTGTAGGCCAAGGGCCAGAGCGCCTGGCAGAATTGGTTGATGAAATGTCAGATGGCCGTCTGACCATCGAAGTCTTTGGGGCTGGCCAGCTGGTGCCGGGCTTTGAAGTGTTTGATGCCGTCTCCGATGGCACTGCAGAGCTGGGCCATTCCGCGTCCTACTACTGGAAAGGCAAGGCCCCTGAAGCCCAGTTCTTTGCCGCAGTGCCGTTTGGCATGAACGCCCAGGAAATGAACGCCTGGCTGCACTTCGGCGGCGGTATGGAGCTGTGGAACGAAGTCTATGAGCCCTTCGGTGTTGATGTCATGGTGGCGGGTGCCTCCGGCGTGCAGATGGGCGGCTGGTACAACAAGGAAATCAATTCCATTGACGACCTTGATGGCCTGAAAATGCGTATGCCAGGCTTGGGCGGCGAAGTCATGAGCCGTATGGGCGTGGCAATCGTTAACATGCCGGGCGGTGAGATTTTCACCTCGCTGCAATCCGGTGCCATTGATGCTACTGAGTGGATTGGCCCCTACAACGACCTGGCGTTTGGCCTCCATCAGGCGGCTGATTATTACTACTATCCGGGTTGGCACGAGCCGACCGTGATGTTTGAAACCATCGTCAACGAAGAGGCGCTGGCCGAACTGCCCAGCGACCTGCAGGCGATCCTGACCACGGCGGTGCGTGATATCAACGCCAACGTGCTGGATGAGTACACCGCACGTAACAACGATGCGTTGGAAACCCTGGTCAACGAGCATGAGGTTGAATTGCGGCGTATTCCTGATGATGTACTGGCTCAAGCACGAGAGTATTCAGACGATGTGATTGCTGAGCTGGCAGAATCCAGCGATCTGGCTACACGCATCTACGAGTCCTACAGCACCTTCCAGGATAAGGTTGTCAACTACCATGCTATTTCCGAGCAGGCGTATTACAACGCCCGCAACCCGGAAGGCGATACTACCGAGTAAATTTTTCGGCGATAATGAGGACGGCTGCCTGAGGGTGGCCGTTTTTTTATCTGGCGCTTTTATATGGCTACTTTTTATATCAGTGTATAACCTGCCGTCGGCTTGTGTAGGCGGGCCTGTCAAATGGAAGGTGAACAAGGATCTCTTTATGGCAACTCAACCGGCATCTTCAGGTGCGTCATCAATTAACAATGTCTTGACCATTGCAGGCTCTGACCCTTCCGGTGGGGCCGGCATCCAGGCGGATCTGAAAACCTTTTCGGCCCTGGGCACCTACGGTACCAGTGTGATTACCGCGCTGACGGCGCAAAATACCCAGGGCGTGCGCGGTGTCTTTCCTGTGCCTGCATCGTTTATCGCTGAACAGTTGGAGACCCTGCTGGATGACGTGACGCTGGATGCGGTGAAAATCGGTATGGTCGCCAGCCGTGAGGTGGCGGAAGTGATTGCCGACTGTATTGGGCGTCGGCGCCCGCGCTGGGTGGTACTGGACCCGGTCATGGTAGCGAAAAGCGGCGATGTGCTGGTGGATGATGCGGGCATCCAGGCGGTGCGCGACATCCTGATACCGCTGGCTGATGTGATCACCCCCAACCTGCCAGAAGCCGCGGTATTGCTAGGAAGCAGCACACCCACGTCAAACGCTGAGATGGAGACTGTCATGCCCGCGCTGCGTCGTCTGGGGGCGCCTTATGTGATGCTCAAAGGTGGCCATCTACAAGGGGCTGACTGCTCAGACCTGTTAGCGACCCCGCAGGGCACTACCTGGCTACCGGCGCCCCGTCTGGCAACCGATAATCTTCACGGTACGGGATGTTCGCTGTCGTCCGCCATTACCGCCTGCCTGGCCAGACAGCCCAGCGAAGCGCCGGTGGAAGATGCCATTCGCGCTGCCAAGCAATGGCTACATGCCGCACTGGAAGCCAGCACACGGCTTAACGTGGGCAAGGGCCGCGGCCCCGTGCATCATTTTCATGAATGGTGGTAGTTGGGGTGAATAGTGAGTCGTGAATAGTGAATCGTGCTTATGCGGAACTTATACGCTGAATGATGGTAAGTATAAGAGACTTTAATTACCGTCGGGGTAGCTTTTATGTGGATTCATAAACGTCTTACAGCTTGGTTGATAGCTGGGCTGCTTCTGGCCACAACCGCAATGGCACAGGCGGAAAGCGTCACCGAGAACGGCGAGTCTTTCAGCCATACGGTAGAAGAAAATGGCCAGCGCTATGAGCTGTTAGGCAGCGGTGTGTTCAAGTATATGATCTGGACGGCCTATGCTGGGGCCTACTATCAGGGGAAGGTGTTACAGACCCTCAGCCGCTGAGCGAGGTGCCAAGGCGCCTGGAGCTGGCGTATTTTCATGATATTGACGCCGAAGATTTTGCCGAAGCCACGCTAGAAACTATCCAAAAAAACCTGACGCTGTATGAATTCAATCAGGTCAAAGACGATATCGAAGCCCTGAACGCCCGCTATCGCAGTGTGGAAGAGGGCGACCGCTATGTACTCAGCTGGGATGGTGAGCAGCTGCGGCTGGCCTTGAACGGTGAGGTGTTATTTGAAGGCGGCGATGCGGATGCGGCCAGCGCCATGTTCGGTATCTGGTTGGGTGAAACGCCACTTGGCGAAGATTTTCGTGATGAACTGCTGGCACGCCAATAGTTTGGCTATCTAGAGGAACTCTTAGGGGTAGTATGAAAGCATTGATACAGCGAGTGACGCGGGCCAGTGTCGAAGTAGATGAAAGAACGGTCGGCCAGATTGACCAAGGGTTGCTGGTGCTGGTGGGCGTGGAAAAAGGCGATGACCAAGCCCGCGCTGACAGCTTGCTGCATAAGCTTTTGAACTACCGCGTGTTCAGCGATGCACAAGGTAAGATGAATCTCAATGTTCAGCAGGCAGGCGGTAGCTTGCTACTGGTTTCCCAATTCACCCTGGCCGCCAGCACTCGCAAAGGCCTGCGGCCGAGTTTTTCCAGCGCCGCCCCGCCGGAGGAAGGCGAGCGGCTGTTCAATTATCTGGTGGCCCAGGCGCAATCAGGAGATGTGCCGGTGGCCACCGGAGAGTTCGGCGCCAATATGCAGGTCGCCCTGGTTAACGATGGCCCCGTTACCTTTATGCTGGAAAGCTGAGTACTGCCTTAATTCTTTTCGGCTTCCAGTAAGTCCGCCTCAGCGGCTTCAAGTTCTTCCTCGGCGGCTAGCCAGCGCTGTTCGGCGTCATCCAGGCGAGCTTTGATGTCTGCCTGCTTGGCCAGCGCGTTAGTCAGCTCTACTTTGCGGTTAGTATCGGTGTAGAGCGCCGGGTCAGCCAGCTGCTCTTCCAGTGCCGTCAGAGCATTCTGTTCCTTTTCCATGGCTTTTTCGGCCTGATCGCGCACCTTTTTGATCGGCCTGAGCTTTTCGCGCATCTCGGCAGCGGCTTTACGCGCCGCCTTGCGCGCTTCGCGGCTGTCTCCACTGGCTTGTTGATCCTGACGCTCACTCTTGTCACTGCGGGCATCGCGGCGTTGTGATTCAAGGCGCTCTTTCAGCCATTGGCGGTAGTCGTCCAGGTCGCCATCAAAGGGCTCAACCCTGTGGTCGGCCACGCGCCAGAATTCATCCACGCTGGCGCGCAGCAGATGGCGGTCGTGGGAGACCAGAATAACGGTGCCCTCGAAGCTGGCCAGCGCCTCGGTCAGCGCTTCGCGCATTTCCAGGTCAAGGTGGTTGGTAGGCTCGTCAAGCAGCAGAAGATTGGGTTTCTGCCAGGCCACCAGAGCGAGTGCCAGGCGGGCCTTTTCGCCGCCGGAAAAAGTGGCTACCTCACCAAAGGCATCATCTCCGGCAAAACCGAAACCGCCGAGGAAGTTACGGATGTCCTGGTCGCTTGCGGTGGGCGACAGGCGCTGAACGTGCATAAAAGGGGTTGCGGTGATATCCAGGCTTTCCAGCTGATGCTGAGCAAAGTACCCAATCTTCAGGTGCTCGCCGGGGACGCGTTTGCCTGCCAGCAGGGGCAGTTGGCCAATCAGGCTCTTGATCAGGGTGGATTTACCCGCCCCATTTGGGCCCAGCAGGCCGATTCGGCTACCAGGTAATAGCGTGACGTTGACCTTATCCAGCTGGATGATATCACCCTCTTTACTTTGGTAACCAAGCTGGGCCTGATCCAGCACCAGTAAGGGGTGCGAGGTTTTATCGGCGGCAGGCAGGCGAAAGTGGAAAGGCGAATCCACATGGGCAATGGCAATATCACCCATGCGCTCAAGCATCTTGACCCGGCTTTGGGCCTGGCGGGCCTTGTTGGCCTGGGCCTTGAAGCGGTTGATAAACCGCTCGATCTCTTCGCGCCGCGCCTGCTGCTTGGCTGCTTCTGCGCGCTGCAAGGCGAGCTTTTCAGCCCGGGTGCGTTCAAAGCGCGAGTAGTTGCCTCGGTAGAGTTCTACGCTTTGCTGGTGCATATGCACAATATGGTCACAGACGGCATCCAGGAAGTCACGGTCGTGAGAAATCAGTAGCAGAGTACCGGGGTAGCGGGTCAGCCACTGTTCCAGCCAAAGCAAGGCATCCAGATCCAGGTGGTTGGTGGGCTCATCGAGTAATAGTAGGTCAGATGGCATGAAGAGGGTGCGGGCAAGGTTGACGCGCATGCGCCAGCCGCCGGAAAAATCCGATAGCGGGCGTTTCAGGTCGGCCTGCACAAAGCCTAGGCCAACCAATAACTGTGCGGCACGGGATTCTGCACTGTAGCCATCGAGCGTTTCGATCAGGCCATGCAGCTCTGCTTCCCGGTGGGCGGCACCTGAAGCTTGTGCGGCTGCCAGATCAGTTTCCGCTTGGCGTAAGGCAAAGTCACCATCGAGGACATAATCGATAATGGCGCGGTCAAGGGCATCGACTTCCTGGGCCATATGAGCAATGCGCTGATTGCCGCTCATTTCAATCTCACCCTGATCCACGCCCAGTTCGCCCAGCAAGAGCTTGAACAGGCTGGATTTGCCCGCGCCATTGGCGCCGATAATGCCGGCTTTAACGCCATCGTTGAGAGTAAGGTCAGCGTTATCGAGTAGCCGTTGTGTGCCGCGTTGCAGCGCGACCTGGCGCAGTGCGATCATGCGTTCTCCCGAAAAGAGGTTAGCGATTGATGGACAATTCTACCCGATTGAAAGCACTTCAGCAGGATTCCCTGTGGGCCTTTGCTCTGCGTTTTTATGCCTTGCCGGATGTCGAGCCAGCCCTTCTGCGTCTGCAGGATGAAGAGAGTGTAGACGTTTGTGAGGTGTTATTTCATAGCTGGCTATTTATTTATGGTCTGGAAGCGAATCCTCAAGCATTAGCCATTGAACGGCGTGAAAGACGCCGCTGGCAAACAGATATCACCGCCGTGTTGCGTCAGCTTCGTCAGGCGTTAAAGCAGGACGCGGTAAGGGCTGGCGCGGATTCGGGCATGGCGGAACTGCGCAACACCATAAAAAAGCAGAGTTGTTGGCTGAGCGTGAAAACCTTCAACGCTGGCAGGAATGGGGGCAATGCCATGAACAGGCAATAAAGAGTCTGTTTAGTCATCCACGATCGACGCAAGAGCTTGCAGAATGGCTGAAATTGCATGCGTTTTCGTCACATTTATATAATATTAGTAATTCATCAATTAATTCTTCATCTGTTGCCGATAATGCCTGGTCAATCATAGCGTCGCGGCTTGACCCCTTGATAAGGGCGCGCTAGCCTGAAAGTTAGTTAGTTTTGTTTGATGTTGAGAGTGAGCTGGCGCAATTCAGCGTATATTGTTGAATATTAGTAGTATTGCTTTATGACATTTAACACTGTTGCCATTTGCTTCAGGATCAAAACAGATTAATGTGAAGTGAGTCATTGCGAATCATTACTGCAACTAATCACTGCACACCATTGGAACGGGGAATAATGCATGAAGTCGAACAAGTCTGTTACTACCAAGCTACTTACCACGGCAAGCGTAAGCGCTTTATTGTTAGGCCTTTCAGCCGCTGCATCGGCTGACAACTGGCGTTATGCCCATGAAGAATATGAAGGCGACGTGCAAGACGTATTTGCCTATGCCTTCAAAGAGTATATTGAGGAAAACTCCGAGCATAGCGTTCAGGTTTATCGTTTCGGTGAGCTGGGCGAGTCTGATGACATTATGGAGCAAACCCAGAACGGTATTCTTCAGTTTGTGAACCAATCACCCGGTTTCACTGGTTCCTTGATTCCGGAAGCGCAGATCTTCTTTGTGCCCTATCTGCTGCCCACCGATGAAGAAACGGTCATCCAGTTCTTCAATGAAAGTGAAGCCATCCATGAGATGTTCCCGGAGCTTTATGCTGAGCAGGGCCTTGAGCTGCTCAAAATGTATCCGGAAGGCGAGATGGTTGTTACTACCGACGAACCTATCAGTTCGCCGGAAGACATGAACAACAAGAAAATTCGCACCATGACCAACCCCTTGCTGTCGGAAACCTACGACGCCTTTGGCGCTACGCCGACACCGCTACCTTGGGGTGAAGTTTATGGTGGTCTGCAGACAGGTATTATCGATGGCCAGGAAAACCCGATTTTCTGGATCGAGTCTGGCGGCCTGTACGAAGTATCGCCGCACCTGACCTTCACCGGCCATGGCTGGTTCACAACTGCCATGATGGCCAACCAAGACTTCTATGAAGGACTTTCCGAGGAAGATAAGCAGCTGGTGCAGGATGCCTCTGAAGCAGCCTATGATCACATCATTGATCATATTTCGGGCCTGGCCGATGAAGCGCTTGCCAAGATCCAGGAAGCCTCTGACGAAGTCACGGTAACACGTCTGTCTGAAGAGCAGATTCAGGCTTTCCGTGAACGTGCCCCTCAAGTAGAAGAAGCTTTTATTGAAATGACTGGCGAAAGCGGCAAAGAGTTGTTGGAACAGTTCAAGGCTGACCTTGAGGCTGTTTCTAACGACTGATCTCCCGTGTGACTGGAGTGATTTCGCTACTACAGTAATAAAAGGGGCAGCACTGGCTGCCCCTTTTAGTTCACGCAAACGTATTGAAAATAGCGTGATGATAAGGAGTCTGGCGATGACTGAAGAAGAAGCTGAAAAAAATTATCGCTCCGGGCTGCCGGGGTTCCTTGGGGTAATTGATACGTTAATCAGTAAGCTGGAAGCCGCCATTCTGGCAGTAGGTGTGCTTTTGATGGCACTGAACACGGTGACCAATGTTATTGCCCGCTTCGTGTTTGGCAACAGTATTATGTTTTCAGGCGAGCTGAACCGCATTCTGATTATCATGATCACCTTTGCGGGCATTGGTTATGCCGCACGCCATGGGCGTCATATCCGCATGTCGGCAATTTACGATGCGTTACCCGTTGGTGGGCGTAAGGTGCTGATGATCTTTATTGCGTTGTTTACTTCTGTGGTGATGTTTTTCCTATTTTATTATTCGCTGGTTTACATCATCGACTTATATAGCAAGGGACGTGTGCTGCCCTCTTTACAGTTGCCAATCTGGATTATCTATATTTGGGTGCCAATGGGTTTCCTAATTACCGGTATTCAGTATTTGTTGACGGCTATCAAGAACTTCACTACGCGGGATGTCTATCTTTCGACCGGTGTGGTGGATGGTTATAAAGACACGGAAACTGAGGTTTGATGCTTAGATCATATGTCTGAGCACCTGCCTTAGCGCCTAAGGGGAACTACTATGACAACGATAATGGTCGTCACCATGATAAGCCTGCTATTGCTCGGCTTTCCCATGATGATCCCACTGGTTACCGCAGCAGTCATCGGTTTTTACATGATGTTTAATGGCTTCGGTCAGATGGAAACTCTGATTCAGCAGATGATGGCGGGCATTCGCCCGGCATCGCTGATTGCGGTGCCGATGTTTATCCTGGCGGCAGATATCATGACCCGAGGCCAGTCAGCTAATCGCTTGATTGAAATGGTGATGTCGTTTATTGGCCATCAAAGGTGGCCTGGCCGTCAGTACAGCGGCTTCCTGTACCCTGTTTGGGGCCGTGTCCGGTTCTACCCAGGCGACGGTGGTGGCGGTGGGCTCACCGCTGCGGCCCAAGATGCTGAAAGCCGGTTATTCAGACCCCTTTACTCTGGCCTTGATCATCAATTCCAGTGATATTGCCTTTTTGATTCCGCCGAGTATCGGCATGATCATTTATGGGGTTATTTCCGGCACCTCTATTGGTGAGCTGTTTATCGCAGGTATCGGGCCGGGCCTGTTGATTCTGTTGATGTTCTCTGCCTATTGTGTGACCTATGCCATCATCAAGAAAGTGCCCACCGAGCCCAAATGCACCTGGCGTGACCGCGCCAAGGCAGTTCAGATGGCGCTTTGGCCTTTGGGTTTCCCCGTCATCATTGTGGGGGGTATCTACGGCGGTATTTTCAGCCCGACAGAAGCGGCCGCGGCCTGCGTGCTTTATGCCGTCTTGCTGGAATTCGTGGTGTTCCGTTCGCTCAAGATGAACGACATCTATGCGATCGCTAAATCGACTGGCCTGATTACGGCGGTCGTCTTCATTCTGGTGGCGGTCGGTAACGGCTTCTCCTGGATTATTTCCTTTGCCCAGATACCGCAGGCAATTCTTGAAGCTGTCGGGGTGAATGAAGCAGGGCCCACTGGCGTATTGATTGCCATCTGTATTGCCTTCTTTGTGGCCTGCATGTTCGTTGACCCTATCGTGGTTATTCTGGTGCTGACGCCTATTTTCACACCGGCCATTGAAGCGACCGGCCTTGATCCGGTGCTGGTGGGTATATTGATTACCTTACAGGTGGCGATAGGCTCGGCGACACCGCCCTTCGGGTGTGACATCTTTACTGCGATTGCGATTTTCAAACGGCCATACCTTGAAGTCATAAAGGGCACACCTCCGTTTATTTTCATGCTGATCCTGGCAGCGGTGCTGTTGATCATGTTCCCTCAGATTGCACTGTTCCTGCGTGATGTTGCTTTCCGCTAAGTTGTTAAACCGCCACAAGGAGACAGGTTGATGTTCAACCGTATACTCATCCCGGTAGACGGCTCCAAGGGCGCCCTGAAGGCGTTGGAAAAAGCGGTGGGTCTGCACAGGCTGACCGGTGCCGAACTGTATTTTCTGTGTGTTTTCAAGCATCACAGTCTGTTGGAGGCGTCGCTTTCCATGGTGCGCCCCAACAAGCTGGATATTCCGGATGATGCCTTGAAAGAATACGCCACAGAAATTGCTGTACATGCTAAATCTCATGCCATAGAGCTGGGCGTGGATAGCAGTCTGGTACGGGCCTTTGTCAAGGGCGGGCGCCCTTCGCGGACGATTGTGCGCTTTGCCCGCAAGCGGGAATGTGATCTGATCGTGATTGGCGCCCAAGGTACCAATGGTGAGAAGAATCTGCTGTTAGGGAGCGTTTCACAGCGGGTTGCCGGTGCGGCACATTGCCCGACTCTGGTCGTCTAGAGGCCCCAACTTTCAGCATTGATTATTGTCGTAGTGAGCACCCGTCGTTTCAGGAAGATGCACCCTGAGGCGGCGGGTGTTACGCTTTAATAACTGTTTTTAAAAGCTGTCTTAAAGACCACCTTAAAAACTATCTCAAAGGCCACCTCAAAGGCCGTCTTCAAAGACTTGCTTTAACGGTTTTCTGTAAAGATATTTGATCGACGATCTTTTACCACTGATGTAAGGAACACCATGAAAACGTTTTTTTCGACTGCCCTGCTGAGCACCTTGCTGGTGGCCCCCTTTGCTGCTGCCGCACCGGAAACCGATGAAGAGCGCCTGGCCTACAGTCTGGGGGTTACCTTGGGCGAAAGCATGCAGGCCGATATTGCTGAATTGAATGTGGATAGCCTGACGGACGGCATTCGTGATGTGTTTGAAGGTAATGAGCTGGCGTTGAGCGAAGAGGAAATGGCTCAGGCGCTGGCCAGTTTCCAGGAACAGGCAATGGCCGAACGCGAAGCGCAGGCCGGCGCCATGGCCGCTGAAAACCTGGCGGAAGGCGAAGCCTTTTGGCCGAGAATGCCGAACGCGAGGAAGTGATGGTGACAGACTCCGGCCTGCAGTATGAAGTACTGGAGTCTGGTGATGGCGTGTCACCAAGCGCAGAAGATACGGTTGAGGTGCACTACGAAGGCATGTTGCTGGATGGCACTGTGTTCGACAGCTCCTTTGAGCGTGGTGAGCCGGTCAGCTTCGGTGTTACCCAGGTGATTGAGGGCTGGCAGGAAGCGCTGCAGTTGATGAGCGTAGGTGATACCTGGATGCTCTACATTCCTGCTGACCTTGCCTATGGTGAACGTGGCCAGGGCCCAATCGGCCCGAATGCCGTGCTGACTTTCCGTGTTGAACTTCTGGATGTCGAGTAACCCTGCATGTTGAAAACCACTGGTCATCGTCACTCTGCAGCAGCACGGTTGCTGTTGGGGGCTGTACTTGTCTACGTCTTGCCTGCCGCTGCTCAGGAAGAAGAGGCTCCACCGGGCACATTGCCGTCGCTGAGTGCTGCTGAAACGGGCGCTAGCGTGGTCGGTGTGTCGTCTGGTGGTTATATGGCACTGCAGCTGGCGGTGGCCTGGCCCGAGCGGTTTGCCGGGGTAGGCATATTGGCAGCAGGGCCCTGGAGCTGTTCCCAGGGTTCGCTCAGCCTGGCGCTTAACCAGTGCATGATGACGCGCCGGGGGCGCCATCCCTTGAGGCGCTAAATACCCGTTGGGCCAATTACCGCGAACAGGATCAGGTGGGTAGCGAAACCGCCCGCAGTACTCTACGGGCTTACGTCTGGCATGGTGAAAATGATGCGGTGGTGGAACCGATGCTGGGCGATCTGCTGGCTGAGCAGCTGCAACAGTGGTTGGCCAGCGATGATCAGCTGAAGGTGGCGCGTAGCGCCCAGGCTGGGCACGGCTGGCCGGTATCCTTGGCGGGCAACACGCAGCTATCTCAACCGCTGGGTGATTGCCAAACAGGTGGTGGTAGCCACTTGCTGGCCTGTGATGAAGATATTGCCGCCGATATGCTTGACTGGCTGCATCCCGACTCGGCACCCGCTGCAACGTCTGCTGCCGAGGGTGAGTTGATCCGCTTTGACCAGAGCGATTTCGATGCCAAAGGGCTGGCAGATAACGGCTATGTCTACCAGCCGGAAGGCTGTGACGACGGGAGCTGTGAGGTCACCCTTGCCCTGCATGGCTGCCAGATGAATGCCGAGCAGATTGGCGAGACCTTTGTGCAGGGAACCGGCCTGAATGAATGGGCTGACCAGCACCGCCGGATTGTTCTCTACCCGCAGGCCGAAAGCACCCTGGCGAATCCGCAGGGCTGCTGGGACTGGTGGGGCTTTGCAGAAAGCAGCTGGCAGCTTAACCCTCTGCATGATACCCGACAGGGGACTCAGGTCAGCGCTTTGATGGCAATGCTGACCCGTCTGCAGTCATCCAGTGATGCTGATGACAATGAATGACTTAACTATCGAGCGCGGTTCTTAACGCGGTTACCAGCCCTTCCGGGCTGGATGAATACAGTACGCGCTCAAGGATGTTGCCTTCACGGTCGACCACATAAAGCGATGAGCTGTGGTCGATGGTGTAGCCCATCGCCGAATTTTCTGCTTCAACCCGCCGCCAGATCACACCATAGCGGCTGGCCAGTTCTTCAAGCTGTTGCTGTGTGCCGGTGGCGCCGATAAAACGTTCACCGAAAAAGCCAGTGTACTCCGCCAGCCGCTCCAGGCTGTCGCGCTCTGGGTCGACAGAGATCATCAGCGGTACAATACGTTCGCGCTGCTGTGGGGTCAGTTCAGCCAGAGCCTGCTTTTTGACGGCCTGGTTCATCGGGCACACATCCGGACAATAGGTGTAGCCAAAGGTAACAATGGCAACCTGATTATCGTCCAGCTGGGTCAGAGAAAAATCGCCACGGGTAGACGCCAGTTCAATGGGGCCGCCGGGTAGCCCGCTGGTCGGCTGCTGATTCTGGCTGGAAAAATAGTGGTTGAGTGCGAAGGCACCGGCAGCCGTGACAAGAAGTGCAAGCAGGCCAAGACTGACCAGAAGGGGGAAGCGGCGAGAAACAAGGGATGACATAGGATCAGCTCCGGATAACATCAAAATCGAACCAGGTGCCCAGGCGGCCATCAGGGGTATCGACAATCACTCGGGCGCGCCACGGCATGACAGATAATGTACACACACTCAATTGCCCCTGGCCGTGAAAGTGGCCAGTCCGAGTGACAGATAATGGAAAGCGGTTAATACCCATGTCCATGTTACGGCCAATAAAATCAACTTCAGCAGCGCTGACGTCCATCCCCTGAGTAGTAACGGTCAAGGGAAGAATTTCCAGTGACTCGATGCGACCGTCGGCATCTACCGCAAGCGTGAGCGAGCCCTTGTCTCCCAGTTTGGCTGAGCAGGTCTCGGTATGCAGATCGCAGGTATCGGAGGGCGGATACCAGGTAACGTCGCCATCGCTGCGTAACCAGTAAGAAAAACCGTACCAGCTGAGGGCTGCCAAGGCGATACCGGTGACCAGGATAAGCACTTGAAGCACTGGAAAACGTCCAGCACGCGCCGTTTGGGTGGAAGTGTTCATGACAGAACCATGGTGACGTAAGCCGGAAACAAGTGGTTGGCCTGCATAAATGGCACACAATGCACAGCCATCACGAAAAAGGTTGTCTTGAATAAAGATAGTAACAGCAATTGGCACGATATCACTGTGCTGGGATGTCGCAGGTTAGGAGAGAGTCATGGCAGAGGGTGGAAGTATTGTCGGGGCACTGGGCCCTTTGTTTCTTCTCATCTTGCTGGGTGCCTTGTTTGGCTACCGGCGCTGGCCAAGCGTTGACTTCTGGCCACAGCTGGAAAAGTTGATCTACTTCGTCCTGTTTCCTGCCATGCTGGTCAGCACCCTGGCCACCGCCGATGTGGCCTCTGTACCGATTGGCCGCCTGGCTCTTACCCTGCGGCACCTTGAGCGTGTTGGCGCTTCTGCTGTGGGCCATGCGCGGTTGGTTACACTTGGATGCAGCGGCATTTACCTCGGTATTTCAAGGTGCCTTGCGCTTCAACACCTATGTGGGGGTGGCGGGGGCTGCGGCCCTACATGGCAGTGCCGGTGCGACCACAGCAGCGGTGGCAGTCGCCTTGATGGTGCCGGTGATCAACGTCATGTGCGTAGCCAGCTTTGTAGCGGCAGGCACGCTGGGCAAGGCCAGCATGCGCAAGAGTATTGCTGCCCTGGCACAAAACCCTTTGATCCTGGCTTGTCTGGTAGGAATCGGGTTGAACCTTAGCGGTATCGGCCTGCCTGGCTGGAGCCAGGATACGGTGACGCTCTTGGGGCGCGCGGCCCTGCCCCTGGGCCTGGTGGCTGTCGGGGTGGCGCTGCGTCCAGCAGCATTGTTGCGCCTGGATAGAGGGGTAGTGGTCAGTACTAGCGTCAAGCTGTTGCTGCTACCGGCACTGGTGCTTGCTATGGCCTGGCTGCTTGGGCTAGATCACGTTACCCGTGATGTTGCCTTACTTTTCGCGGCACTGCCCACGGCCACGTCTGCTTATATTCTGGCGCGCCAGCTGGGGAGATGCTGAACTAATGGCAGCCATCATTACCGGGCAGACGTTACTGGCAATGCTGACGTTGCCACTATGGCTTCAGCTGTTAATGGGTTAAAGGTGCTCTGCAAAAAGTAAATAAAAAAGATTCGTATTAATGTTGACGCAGTAAATGAGAATGATTATATTATGGCTGTCAGCGTTTGATGAGTCGCTGACACCATGACATCCACTAGGTAACGTACCATCACCTTATTACCTGTCGTGGTTTCTCCCTCTCATTGCTAGTCACGGTCTTTTTGCCGCTCCTATTGGGGCGGCTTTTTTTTTATACACTATTGACGCCTTTGAAAACGATAGCAGCGAGCTGCACAGGAGGGTGATTGATCAATCCTGATGCTGGCGTTTGAACTGATTCAGCAGGTTTCATCTTCCCGGCGATAAATCAGATCCCAGACGCCGTGGCCGAGCTTTTCACCGCGGGCTTCAAACTTGGTGAGCGGGCGAAACGTTGGGCGCGGCACATAAGGCGCTGTCTCCTGGCTGGCGGTACTGGCATAGCCGGGCGCGGCCTGCATCACCTCGGCCATCCATTCGGCGTAGGCTTCCCAGTCGGTGGCCATATGAAAGGTGCCGCCGGGCTTCAGGCGGGTGCGAATCAGCTCAACAAAGGCAGGCTGCACAATCCGCCGTTTGTGGTGCTTTTTCTTTGGCCAGGGGTCGGGGAAGAACAGCTGCACCGTGGTCAGGCTGGCCTCGGGAATACACTGCTCCAGCACCGCCAGGGCATCTTCCCGATAAACGCACAGGTTGGTCAGCCCGCGTTTATCAGCTTCATCCAGCAGTTTGCCCACCCCGGGCGCGTGGACTTCTATGCCAATAAAATCGGTATCAGGATGGCGTTCGGCCTGCTCAATCAGTGAATTGCCCATGCCAAAGCCAATTTCAACCACTCTGGGAGCCTGGCGCCCGAAGAGGGCATCCAGATCTTGGCGTCCATCAGCAATCGTCAGCCCCAGGCGCGGCCAGACAACCTCGAGACCACGGGTCTGTGCCGGTGTCATGCGGCCAGCGCGAATCACATAGCTTTTGATGCCACGACGATGCAGCGGCGCATCGGCATCTTCTGGGCCTGTCGTGGTATTAGTGGGGTGTTGGGAGTCAGTCATCAGTGTCTCTTGAGTCAAGCGTTCAGCTATTGATACGCCCAGCAAAGGGGGAAGAAGGGTCGGCGTTTTGGCGACGTGGCATACGCCCTGCCAAAAAGGCATCGCGGCCTGCTTCAACGGCCAGCTTCATGGCCCGGGCCATGCGTAAAGGGTCACGGGCATGGGCAATGGCGGTATTCAGCAGCACGCCATCGCAGCCAAGCTCCATGGCCATGGCCGCATCCGACGCCGTGCCGATACCGGCATCCACCAGGACGGGAACGCTGCTTTGCTCGACAATCAGGCGCACGTTATGGGGGTTCTGGATGCCATGGCCTGAGCCAATCAGCGAGCCCAGCGGCATGATGGCGCAGCAGCCCATGGCTTCCAGCTCGCGTGCCACAATAGGATCATCGCTGGTGTACACCATGACATCAAAACCATCGGCCAACAGTGTCTCTGCGGCTTTCAGTGTCTCAACCACATTGGGGTAGAGCGTATGATCGTCACCCAGCACCTCAAGTTTGACCAGGTTATGGCCATCCAGCAGTTCGCGCGCCAGGCGGCAGGTGCGCACGGCATCCTTGGCGGTATAGCAGCCGGCGGTGTTGGGCAACAGGGTGTAGCGCTGGGGTGACACGGCATCCAGCAGGTTGGGCGCCTCTGCATCCTGCCCCAGGTTGGTGCGGCGCACGGCAAAGGTCACCACGTCCGCGCCGCTTTCGGCAATGGCGGCGCCGGTTTCATCAAAATCCTTGTATTTGCCGGTGCCCACCAGCAGGCGGGAGCTGAATTCGCGCCCGGCAACGGTCAAGGGGTGTCAGTCAATGGCGTCATAGCGGTTCCTTGTGAAAGCAAAAACGTAAGGCGGATGTGCTAGCCGCCGCCGATGGCGTGAACAACCTCTACCTGATCGCCCTCGGCCAATGGCGTCTGGGCATGCTGGCTTTTAGGGACAATTTCTTCGTTGATTTCGACGGCAATGCGTCGCCCCGTCAGGCCAAGCTGTTCAATCAATTGGACGAGGTGCGTGCCTGCTTCCAGAGGATGAGGGTCGCCATTCAGGCGGATATGGATCATTGTCATGGAGAGCCTGCTTGCCAGCTAGTGAGTATCAAGGGAAAGCCTAAGAGGGCTCATTGTAACGGTTTAGCCGATGTCAGGCAGCCTTAAAAGCGGGTATAAAACCGCCAACCCCTCACATCAGAAAACAGGAGAACGCAGTATGCAGCCAATTAATCGCTGGGCCTGGTGCGGTGTGGCGCTTTCTGGTGCGCTGATGGTCGCACTCGGCGCCTACGCCGCCCACGGCCTGAGTGCCAGGGTCAGCGCTGAGCTGGTCAGCGCCGTGGAAACCGGGGTACGCTACCAGGCCTGGCACACCCTGGCTATCATGGTTGTGCTGGTATGGCGCCATGTGCAGCCGATGGCCGGCCAGCGTTGGGTGATGGCGCTGTGGGCGCTGGGCATGCTGTGCTTCTCCGGCTCGCTGTACCTGATGGCACTGGCAGGGTTGAGCCTTGGCATCGTCACGCCGATAGGCGGTGTGCTCCTGATCAGCGGTTGGCTGACGCTGGGCGTGGTGGCGCTTACGCGAGGCTGACGATCCGCGTCACCAGCGTGCGTAAATCATCGAAAAAGCCGCCGCTGCGGGCGGGTCGTGTCGGGTCTGAGGTGATGGCGATGGAGAGCTGCTTGTCGGGAACCACTACCAGCATCTGGCCGCCATAGCCGCGGGCGTAGGCGGCCTGCTGGCCAGCAAGCGGGTGAGAAACCACCCGTAACCGTATTGATCACCTGAAAAACGTGAGCGACCCCGAGGCTGCCAGGAAGTCTCAATCCAGGTCTTGCTGACAATTTGGCGCCCCTCGACGCGGCCATGATCCAGCACCATATCACCGATATTGGCTAACCCCAGCGGGCTGAGAGCCATTTCATTGCCGCCCATGTAGTAGCCCTGAGGGTCGGCCACCCAAGGTGGAATGGAAATATCCAGCGGGCTGCCAAGCCAGTCGTTGGCCAGCTGGTGCAGGCTTTTGTCGCTGGCTCGGGTGAGGATAGCGCCTAACAGGTGCCAGCTGCCGGTAGAGTAAATGAAACGTCCGCCGGGCTCATCCACCAGCGGCCGGGTCAGCGCATAGTCAATCCAGTCTGAACTGGCTATCCAGGCGCCATAATTAGCGCCCGAGGTGCTTTCAAGGCCGGTCTGCATGCTGAGCAGATGGCCGATGGTCAGGGTGTCGCGGGCATCCCCGACCAGGGGCGGTCGAGCAGCGGCATGATCCGCTGGTCGGGGCTTTGCAGAACCCCTTTGTCGATGGCGATACCGATCAGTAGCGCAAGTAGCGTCTTGGAAACCGATTTGATATTGGCTGGCTGCGTCACGGCTGGGCCGCGAAACGCCTCAGCCAACACGGGCTCTCCCTGGCGGCGAATCACCAGGGCATGAAGCTGTTCCAGGCGCCGGGCCTGATCAGCGACCTTGCCCAGGGTGTTATCCTGCGCCCACCCTTGATTATTCAGCCAGGGCAAGGCCAGCAGGGCGGCACCGCCCCCTAGAAGTTGTCGTCGCGTCAGCTTGGCCATGTCGTCACTCCCGGTTGGATGCTGTGGTCAGTCAGACAGCTTGTTCCCGTGAAGGTTTGTCTGGCAGCGCATAGCTCGCTGTAATGTGGGCGACGGGCCGAGTGTCATCGCTGACCGAGAAAATCTGCACTTCACCGACGGCCAGGCGGCGGCCAAGCTTGATCAGACGGGCGTGGGCCACAATGTCATGTTCGCCGGAGGCTGCGCGCAGGAAGTGGCAGTTCAAATCACTGGTCACTGCCATGGGCTCAGGGCCGATCTGGGCGAGGATGGCTACGTAGAGCGCCACATCGGCAAACCCCATCATGGTCGGCCCGGATACCCGTGGGCCAGGGCGCAGATGCTGATCATCAATGGCCAGGCGCAGGGTCGCGCACATGTCACCGACGCTTTCAGTGCGCCCCATGCGCTGTGGAAACACCTCATCCAGAAACGCTTCTATCTGCTCGGCAGTCATCACGGTCATTATTGTTTTCCTTGGGTGATCAATCATCATGGGAAGGTGTTGAATCTTTAAAAGCAGTTAACGTCAACGTCATCCAAGCATAAATAAAAACGCCCCAAGGTGCGAGCCTGGGGCGTTGAGATCAGTGGCGTTTTGGCCAGGCTGTCAGGGCTTACTTGGCTTTGTGTACCTGGCGCCATTCATGCAGCAACGGCTCCGTGTAGCCAGACGGCTGGACCAGACCCTTGAAGATCAGGTCTGAGGCGGCCTTGAATGCGGTGGATTCCGCAAAGTCAGCGCTCATGGCGGTGTAGGTCGGGTCACCGGCATTCTGCTCATCCACCACCTTGGCCATGCGCTTCAGGGTTTCTTCAACCCGCGGCCCATCGACAATACCATGGTGCAGCCAGTTGGCGATGTGCTGGCTGGAAATACGCAGAGTCGCGCGGTCTTCCATCAGGCCAACGTTGTGGATATCCGGCACTTTTGAGCAGCCAACGCCATGTTCTACCCAGCGCACTACATAGCCCAGGATACCCTGGCAGTTGTTGTCCAGTTCCTGCTGGATTTCCTCGTCTGACCAGTTGGGGTTTTCGGCCACCGGTACGGTCAGCAGGTCGTCCAGGTAATCCGGCTCGCCCTGGGCTTCCAGCTCGCGCTGGATATCAGTGACGTTAACCTGATGATAATGCAGGGCATGCAGGGTGGCCGCTGTGGGGGAGGGAACCCAGGCGGTGTTGGCACCGGCCTTGGGGTGGCCGATTTTCTGCTCCAGCATGTTGTGCATCAGATCCGGCATGGCCCACATGCCCTTGCCGATCTGGGCGCGGCCACGTAGGCCGCAGGCCAAGCCGACCTGAACGTTGTTCTTCTCGTAGGCCTGAATCCAGGCGGCACCTTTCATATCACCCTTGCGCACCATGGGGCCAGCCTGCATGGCGGTGTGCATTTCGTCACCGGTACGATCGAGGAAGCCGGTGTTGATAAACACCACCCGAGACGCCGCCTGTGCAATACAGGCTTTCAGGTTAACCGTGGTACGCCGCTCTTCATCCATGATACCCATCTTGAGGGTGTCACGGCTCATGCCGAGGATGTCTTCTACGCGGCCAAACAGTTCATTGGCAAAGGCCACTTCTTCCGGGCCGTGCATCTTGGGCTTGACGATGTAGACCGAGCCGCTGCGCGAGTTGCGCGGCTGGTCAGCGCCTTTTTCAGGTCATGCAGGGCCAGCAGCGAGGTCATTACTGCATCCAGAATACCTTCCGGCAGCTCATTGCCGTCGGCATCCAGAATCGCCGGTGTGGTCATCAAATGGCCCACGTTACGCACAAACATCAGCGAACGGCCGGGCAGCGTGACGGTGTTGCCATCGGTGGTCTGCCAGCTGCGGTCGGCATGCAGATCGCGGGTAAAGGTCTTGCCACCTTTCTCGATCTTTTCCTGCAGGTCACCCTTCATCAGGCCAAGCCAGTTGGTGTAAACACCGACCTTGTCTTCAGAATCCACGGCGGCGACCGAGTCTTCGCAATCCATGATGGTGGTCAGGGCAGCTTCAACCACGACATCCTTGACATGGGCGGGGTCGGTCTTGCCGATGGGGTGCTCAGCGTCGATCTGGATTTCTACATGCAGGCCGTTGTTGGCCAGCAGGATGGCATCAGGCTTGGCAGCATCGCCGGTGAAGCCGATCAGCTTGCCTGCATCCTTGAGGCCGGTTTCGCGACCGCCTTCAAGGGTGACCACCAGATGCTCATCACGGATGGCATACTTGACGGCATCGCGGTGTGAACCGGTGGCCAGGGGAGCGGCACGGTCAAGCACGCCGCGCGCGTAGGCAATTACCTTGGCGCCACGCTTGGGATTGAAGCTGGTGCCTTTTTCGGCGCCATCGTCTTCAGAAATGACGTCGGTGCCGTAAAGAGCATCATAAAGGCTGCCCCAGCGAGCGTTGGCGGCATTCAGGGCATAGCGGGCGTTGCTGACCGGCACGACCAGCTGCGGGCCTGCCTGAACGGCAATTTCACAGTCAACATTGGCGGTCGTGGTTTTGACATTGGCTGGCGCCTGGGCCAGGTAACCGATTTTCTTCAGGAAGCTGCGGTAAGCGGGCATATCGCTCACCGGGCCTGGGTTTTCACGGTGCCAGGCATCGAGTTTTTCCTGAAGTGCATCGCGCTTTTCGAGCAATGCACGGTTTTTGGGGGTCAGATCATGGAAGAGGGCATCCACGCCTGCCCAGAAGGCATCGGCATCGACGCCCGTGCCCGGCAGGGCCTGCTCATTGATGAAACGGTCCAGGTCAGCGGCCACCTGTAAACGGTGATGCGTGATACGCTCGCTCATGGAAATTCTCCTGTCTGTCAGGTAAGCGCGGCGAGCAGAAAGCAAACGCTGGCCACGCAGGTCAATAGGATTTTGAGTAACATACTACAATTTTGGAAAATAATTCCATAAATGCGCTGTCGTGTAAACAGCATAGCCGTTAAAGCCCTGTCATGCTCGACCAAAAGATTATATTTTCATGTTAGACCCGCAGCGGCTCGGCAAGGAGAGTGAGCATGCACTTAGAGGATTTTCAACATCTTGCAGGGATTTTCTCCGGCTCACCGGATGAAGCCTCGCTCAAGCCCTTGCATCCGGGCAGTGCCTTGGCCCAGGCGCTTGAGGACTACTTCGCCCACTACGGGCTGGAAACCTTGCTGGCCGATACCAGCCTGGTTCACGCCGGTTTTATCGATGCTGGGCACTTTTCTCTCTGGTGCCAGGTGTGGAGCCCGCCCGAACCTTCGGGTACGGCCTTTGTGGTTCACGGTTATTTTGACCATCTAGGGCTTTATCGCCATCTGCTTGAACGCCTGCTGGCAAAAAACTGGCGAGTAGTGCTGTGGGATCTGCCGGGTCATGGGCTTTCCAGCGGCCCCAGGGCAGCGATTGATGACTTCAAGGAGTATCAGTATTGTCTGAGCGCCTTACAAGCTCGGCTGCAGGCAGAATCCTTGGCGCCAGTGCCCTGGCTAGGTATCGGCCAAAGCACAGGTGCGGCGATTCTGGCCACCGATGCGCTCACCCACGGCAACTCGTCGCCTTGGGCTGGCCTGGTGCTGTTGGCGCCGTTGGTAAGGCCCTGGGGATGGACGCAGTCCAGCTGGGTGCATCGTGTGGTCAGCCCCTTTATCAAGGAGATCCCGCGTAAATATCGTGCCAACTCAACCGATGAGGCCTTTGCGCTTTTCCTGCGTGAACAAGACCCGCTGCAACCTGACAAGATCAACGTTGGCTGGGTCAGCGCCATGCGCCGCTGGATGCCACAGCTGTTGGCCTATCCGCCGGTCTCGGTGCCTACGCTGATTCTGCAGGGCGAACAGGATCTCACGGTCGACTGGGAGTGGAATTTGACGGTACTGGCGGAAAAATTTCCCCAGGCGGAGATTCATCGCCACCCGGAGGCGCGCCACCATTTGGTCAATGAGGCAGAGCCGATTCGCCATGAACTGTTTGAGCGGCTGGATCGCTTTATCGATCAGTTAAGCTGAAAGGATGTTAACAGAAGTTATATTTGCTACCTTGGGTATCGTTTCCATGTATAACTTTTTTACTTTCCTCTGAACGCTGAACATCAAAAGGAGATGCACATGGCTAAAAAAATACTGGTATTTGCAGGCAGCGCACGCACAGGTTCGCTTAACAAGTGCTTTGCTCAACTGGCGGCCAAGCGCATTGAGGCATTGGGCGGTGAAGCAACCTTTATCGATCTGAAGGATTACCCTTGCCCTTTGTTTGATGAAGATATTGAAGCGCAGGGTATGCCGGAAAACGTGGTCAAACTGCGTGAGATGCTGGCTGAACACGATGGTTTGGTCATTTCTTCCCCTGAGTACAATGGCTTTATCACGCCACTGCTGAAAAACACTCTGGATTGGCTGTCGCGCCCTGATGACAACACGCCGGGGCTTGCCCTGTTTGCTGGCAAACCAGCCGGTCTGCTGGGTGCCTCACCGGGTGGCCTGGGCGGCATTCGCGCCATGGCCGGTGTTCAGCAACTGATGCATAACCTCAATTTGGTAGTTATTCCACCAGCCATGACGCTGCCCGGCGCAGGCAATGCCTTCGACGATAACGGCGCGTTCAAGGAGTCGGCACAGGCCGAACAGCTTGATGCCCTTTGCCAGCGGGTGATCGAGGCGGTCAACGCGCTGCGCTAAACCTTTACCCTCCCCTTCAATAACCTATCGACAACAAACCATCCAGCTAGCGGTCGCCAATGGCTTCAGTCAAGTGTAGCTGGGTGGGTTTAGGCCACTAGATGGCGACGAGCTTCTTCCAGATCGTAGGCATTTTGCAAGCGTAGCCAATAGCCTTCGCTAGTGCCAAGAACACGCGCCAAGCGTAAATCAGTGTCAGCGGTAATCGCGCGACGACCCAGTGTGACCTCACCGATACGCGTGGCGGGCACGCCCATTTTGCTGGCTAATGCATTTTTACTCAGCCCCATGGGCTGCATAAAATCTTCATATAAAATTTCGCCAGGATGGATGTTAGGCAGTTTGGCCATGGTCGGTCTCCTGTTCAGTGATAATCAATAATTTCGACATCATAAGCATCGCCGTTACTGAAACAAAAGCACAAACGCCATTGGTCATTGATGCGGATGCTATATTGACCTTCGCGATCGCCAGACAATGACTCCAAGCGATTGCCGGGCGGAATACGCAGATCATCAAGCTGGCGTAATTTTTTCAGCGCATTGCGTTGCATAGTATGTGGCAGCTTGCGCGATACATTCCCTTCAGCGATCAATGCTGTTTGACGATCCTTGAAGCTTTTAATCATGCCTTTTCCCTGATGGCATCACTTTGATAAGTATAACGCTTGGCGTTATATCATGCTATTTTCCATTTCATCCTCCCTTCAACAACCTATCCAACTGGCGGTAGCCGATGGCTTCGATCAGGTGCGGTTGGGTGGGTTTGGGTTCTCCTTGCAGATCCGCCAGGGTTAGTGCGACTCGCAGTACCCGATGGTAGGCGCGGGCGGAGAGCTTGAGCTTCTCCAGCACACCAGCCAGCCAGGCGCGTTCTTCATCGTTGAGGTCGCAGGCGGCTTCCAAAGCCTTACCGCTGAGCTGGCTGTTGAGCGCGCCTCTTGCCATCTGGCGTTCACGGGCGGCCATTACCCGTTGGCGCACCGCGGCGGAGGGTTCCCCTTCGGTCTGGGCAGTGAGCTGCTCCGGCGGAAGGGCGGGGACTTCTACCTGAAGGTCGATACGATCCAAAAGCGGGCCTGAAAGCCGCGCCTGATAGCGCTGGATCTGTGAGGCGGTGCACTGGCAGCGCTGGCGCGGGTCACCCAAATGCCCGCAGGGGCAAGGGTTCATGGCGGCAACCAATTGAAACTGGGCAGGATATCGGCGTTCATGGTTGGCGCGGGACAGATGTATTTCCCCAGTTTCCAGTGGCTGACGAAGTACCTCCAGCACATGGCGGGAAAACTCCGGCAGCTCATCAAGAAACAGCACGCCCTTGTGGGCGAGGGAAATTTCGCCGGGCTTGGGTTTTGAGCCACCGCCGACCAGGGCCGCCGCGCTGGCGCTATGATGCGGTTGGCGGAACGGGCGTTGCCCCCAATGTTCATCCAGCGCCATGCCGCAGACGGAGCGTACCGCCGCCACGGCCAGGGCATCGTCGTCGGAAAGCGGGGGCAGAATGCCGGGCAGGCGGCTGGCCAGCATGGTCTTGCCAGTGCCGGGTGGGCCAGCAAACAACAGGTTGTGTTATTAAAGACCCACAAGCTATGCTGGCGCTTCTAAACGGATACAGACAGTGAGAGCCAGAGACATGGAGAACCAGCAGCAAAGGCCAAAGGCGTACAGCTACCTTCGTTTCTCTACCCCTGAACAGATGCGGGGCGATAGCAACCGAAGGCAGTCACATCTAGCCCAAGAGTACGCAGAGCGGCACGGGCTGGAGCTGGATGAACACAGTTTTGAGGACTTCGGCATCTCTGCTTACCAAGGACGAAACCAAGAGACCGGATCTCTACGCTTGTTTATGAGGGCTGTAGAAGATGGAGCAATCCCATCTGGCTCTTACCTATTGGTTGAGTCTCTGGACAGGATTTCCCGGCAGTCTGCTAGGAAGGCATCTAGCCTGCTAGGCGACATCTGCGACATGGGAATAACGGTAGTCACCCTGTTCGATGGCAAGGCTTACGATGCCAACAGCCTAGACAGTGACCCTGTGGCCTTCATCATGGCTATCCTGATCTTTCAGCGTGCGCATGAAGAGTCGGCAACCAAGGCTTACCGCCTTCGTTCTGTCTGGCAAGAGAAGCGAAAGAAAATAGCATCTGGAGAGCCTGTCCGGCTGACATCTCGCGGCCCTCAATGGCTCCGGCCTGCTGGAGATGGAGTTTCCTTTGAGATCATTCCAGAAAGGGGAGAGGTAGTCCGCCGGATCTATAAGATGGCGCTAGATGGAGTAGGCAAGAAATCAATCTCTGAGACCCTGAACACAGAGGGAGTCCAAGTATTTGGGCGAGGCCAATACTGGCACACTAGCTACATAAACAAGATTCTGAATAACCCAGCGACTTATGGCACCTTAACACCCTTCACCAGCAGGCCAGAGAGGAAGACTGACAGGGAAGCCTGTGATCCTATTGAGGGCTATTACCCTGCTGTCATCGACAAGGAGACCTATGAGGATTTCCAAGCCCTGCAATCCAGCAAGGCACCAAGGAGAGGTAGGCACTCCAAGAGCCAAGTAGAGAATGTACTGGGCGGCCTGTCCGTCTGCCCACTATGTGCCAGCACCATGGCTAGGGTGACTAAGAATAAGGCGAAAGGTTGGGTTTACCTTGTCTGCCAGAGAGCAAAGCAGGGAGCAGGCTGTAAGTACAATGCTGTTCGCTATGACCGTGTTGAGCCAATGATTTACAGCAAGATAAACAGGCTAATTGATGCCTGTCCTTCTGGTGATGACTCGCTTGATGCACAGATAGAAGATGCAAAGCTGGAGCTAAAGCTGAAAGAGAAAAGCATTGATAGGATGCTGGAAGTGATAGAGCAAGGAGAGATGCCACCTAATGCCAAGGGTATACCCTTCTTGCAGGATAGGCTTGCTAAGCGTAGATCGGAGCTAGATGAACTCAAGGCGAGCATTGCTGACTTGTACCAGCAGCGGAGCATGCTAGGCACTGAGCTAGCAAGACATCGTGCAGAGAGCCTAAGAACTGTTGTGCTAAATACCCCAGAGGACAAGACGCTTATCAATACCAAGATGCGAGAATGCTTCTCCAGGGTGGTAGTTGATTTCGAGTCTACTAAGTTGGTATTCCACTGGAAGCAAGGAGGCTGGACTTCCTTGAGGTACAAGGCTAGTAAGTGACAGCAAGGGTGGGCTGGCTAGGATAGATGCCAAGGGATGCAGGCCAACTAGCAAGACCGACTAGCAATGCCCCCCTTTGCTTTCATTGAGCCTAGGGCAACGGGGAAGAGAGTACATTCAGAAAGCGAAGATACCTACACAGGATTTCTTACAGGATTTTGCACCTTGCATCTGTTCGCCTGCATCTGTTCCTGCCCTGCTGGCGCTGATAGCCTGCCCGTCTACCTCCTGTGCTGCCCTCTGCTTGGCGACCAGCCCTTGACCCGTACCGTACTGCTATGCCCTGCATCGTCTGATAGAGCCAGACAGGGCCATCTGAGAGGCATAGGGCCGAAAGGGAGTTGTTGAGAACAGCTCGCACTTATGCGCCAGCAAAGCCTAGGATAGCGCCAGCAAGCCCGCCTGTACGTGAAATCCACAGGGCTATGCCCCTGCGAGTCCTGTACTTTTCAAGGGGAGCCGCCTTCCTGGGGCACCAGACAGGGCACCTGATCCCAGGCAGGGCTATAGAAGGCCGTACAGGCTCACTGCTGAGCGATTTTGACTTTACCTGACGTACCGTACTGCTGACGCTCAGAACGCCTTAGACGGACGCATACAGCATGTACAGGACATTTCAGCATGATGGGAGTTATTCTCATCTAGGCGAAAAATAGCCCTACAGATGCAGGGCCTATAGGCTTGGCTGCGAAAGTAGGGCAGATACTTCTGGTATATTCTAATCAATGCTTTAAGTAATGCCTATTGTTGGCACGGTTCTTGCTAAAAGACCCCTGGGCATCCTGGGCATCCTGGGCATCCTAGTAGCTTTAGCACCTTTTACCTTTTCGATTTTATCGAAATGGATGCTTCGCATTCACTGGGCAGCCTTGGGTTTTCTGGACTTCCTGGGCTTCCTCTCTTTTAGTGTCAGTTATGCACTAGGAACCTGGGAATTGCCTTTTCTAATAAAGAAAAGGTAAAAAGGTGCTAAAGAGTCTGGGGTTCCCTTGGCGTAAACCTGCATCGCCTAGATCTCCAGCACAGGGCTGTTTGAGAGGAACTAGGGCTATCCCTTGCCCTAGTGCTGCAAGCCCTTGTATACCCCCTAGCTGGCCTGCTTGATTGCCTGACAGGCTCGCTTGACCGATGCCGAAGAGATACCGAAGTGCATAGCTGTCGCCTTGATGCTGGCGCTGTTCTCCTGACGCCACAGAGCTACCTCGCTGTCATTGATGATCTTCTCTCTACCGAGAGCCTTCCCCTCCGCCTTGGCTCTCTTGATGCCCTGCATCTGACGCTCCTTGATGTTGGAACGCTCTAGCTCTGCCATAGCAGACAGCATAGTTAGCATAGCCTTGCCCATTGGTGTACTCATGTCGAAGCCTTCACGGAGAGACAGGACAGCCACTCCCTTAGAACCAAGAGCCTCGACGGTCTCCAGAACGTCAATGGTGTTACGGCCTAGTCGGTCGATGGCGTACACGATGACGGTATCTCCCTCTCTGACATAGCCCAGTAGCTCACTAAGTCCCTTTCTATCCTTGGCCTTGATGGCCCCTGAGGTGGCTTCATCGCAGAACCAACGGTCTACCTTATGACGTTCCTCGATACAGACACGCTGGGTTCCAGTTGATTGTTCTTCTGTGCTAACCCTGACATAAGCAATGCTAGCCATGATTTCTTTCTCCTAGGTGGCTCGATAGACATGGCTCATAATATAAGGAGTGGCTCAAAATAAGCCAACAGTAATGATCCACTCTGAGCGCCAGCTAGTTGCATGGCTCGCAAGGTACACCTTGTGAGCCACCTTGAGTGAGGAAGCTAGGTCGACACAGCCCCTTGTTTATTGTACAAAGCATCGCGCCATAACGTTCATCTACATAAGTGGAAGAAGATAAATGTCTTTAAATAATAGCTCAATCAAGAACATCTTGGATTCAATGGCTGGTGGTGTGTTTATGGCACTGCTGATCTTTCAACTACCATTATCAATTTATGGCTTCATGTTCATGTTTGATTGGGAGTGGTGGAAAGCGGGCATCGCAGCAGTTGTAATGACTGGCATTCCATTAGTGAACATTTTTGGAACTATTGGTATGAGCCTTGTCGGTGTCTACGGCATCTTAGTAATGCTGTTTGGCTAGGAGAGCTTTAATTAACTCTATGATATAAATATGTTTTATTAATAGGTCTCCAAAACCATGATAGCAATAGGTTGTGGCCCCCAGCAGCAGCGACTTCCAGGGCGCGACGGGCCTGCTGCTGGCCACGTACATCCGCCAGATCGGCGATGGGCGCCTTGGCCATGGGCGGCTTTGCCAGGCGGTGTGGCTGGATGGGGGTTTGGCCGAGTAAGTGAGCGACCACTTCCCAGAGTGAGTCGGCGGGCAGTACCTTGAGCGATTCGCCGGCCAGGGCCGCTTCATCGGCGCAGGTGCGCGGCACAATCAGAATGTTGCCAGCAGCCTTGGTGGCCAGGGCAAAGGCAGTACGCCGGGTACGGCGCGCAGTTTGCCATCCAGCGCCAGCTCCCCGGTGCATTCCATGCCTTCCAGCGCTTCAACCGGAATCTGGCCGGAGGCCGCGAGAATGCCCAGAGCAATAGGCAGGTCAAAGCGGCCACCTTCCTTGGGCAGGTCGGCGGGCGCGAGGTTCAGGGTGATCCGCCGGGTGTTGGGAAAATCAAAGCCTGCGTTGACCAGGGCACTACGTACCCGTTCGCGGCTTTCCTTGACGGCGGCTTCCGGCAATCCCACCAATGTCAGCCCCGGCAGGCCATTGGCAAGATGAACCTCAACGTGCACCGGTGGGGCTTCCAGCCCCAGCCCGGCCCGAGTGGCGACAATCGCTAGTGTCATGGCGTTCCCTCGCTCTATGTTAGTTCATGCAGCCTATATCACTGATCATCACCTTCACGACGAGCGTTGGTTTCAGGTGCTGCATCGGAAAGCGCTTCATCAGTTTCAACCGAGGCTGATGAAGCCGTTGTATCTTCCGACGATGTGGCTTGCTCATCATTATCCAGTGCGGCTTCAAGCGCGGCGACCTGGCTTTCCAGGGCTTCGACGCGGGCACGGGTGCGTTGCAGCACATCCATCAGGATATCGAAATCTTCCCGTGACACCAGCTCCAGGCGGTCAAAGGCGCCGCGTACCACCTGCTGGACACCTTTCTGAATATCTTCCGGGGCTTGCGAGGCATTCTGCAGGCGCTCGCCGATCTGTTGTGCCAGTTGGCCGATACGGTCATGGGGCATCATGATTTTTCTCCTTTCGAGTGGACTATCCCAAGGATACGCAACACAGCGCCAACGCGCATGTGTCATAGCCCTTTTGATTAAAAAAATCCTGGCCCGCTGTATGAATTGAAATGATGCAGTGCCGTAAATTGGGCGCTCTTTTTTGGTGCATGTTCAGTATTGACGGCTGGCAGAGTGCGCCCTGATAGCACATGAAAATTTGAATCACCGTAATAACTTTCTGTATTTAAAAATAAAAATATCAAGTTGGCACGTTATACGCATTGTAGAGGGCAAGCACCTGGTTCGGGCAGCGGCTGCTGCTTGCGCCAACCTCTGTTAACGACGCAAGGGAGATCCGGGATGAAGCTCATCACCGCCATCATCAAACCGTTCAAGCTCGACGACGTGCGTGAAGCGTTGGCTGATAACGGTGTTCAAGGCATTACCGTGACTGAAGTCAAAGGCTTTGGCCGTCAGAAGGGACATACAGAGCTTTACCGTGGCGCTGAGTATGTCGTCGATTTTCTACCCAAGGTAAAAGTGGAAGTCGCCGTCGATGATTCGCGTCTGGAAAGTGTGCTGGACGCCATTTGCAGTGCCGCGAACAGCGGCAAGATCGGTGACGGCAAGGTGTTCGTAACACCGCTGGACGATGTAATCCGTATCCGTACCGGTGAGCGTGGTGGCGACGCAGTATAACCCCGCTTTCACCCCTTGATTCTAGCCTGATGGAGACTGTCCGATGAACGAGTTCGCAGAGCTGAGTTACGCGCTCGATACTTTCTACTTTCTGATATGCGGTATCCTGGTCATGTGGATGGCCGCCGGGTTCTCAATGCTGGAAGCCGGTCTTGTCCGTTCCAAGAACACCGCTGAAATCCTGACCAAAAACATTGCCCTGTTTGCGATTGCCTGCACCATGTACCTGCTGGTGGGCTACTACCTGATGTATTCAAGTGCCGAAGGCGGTTTCATCCCTAATCTGGGTTTCCTGATTGGTGATGAAAACAGCGCAGCGGCCGTGACGGCTGGCGGCGATGATGCACCCTATTATTCCATGCGCTCCGACTTCTTCTTCCAGGTGGTCTTTGTGGCGACGGCCATGTCGATTGTTTCGGGCGCCGTGGCAGAGCGTATGAAACTGTGGGCTTTCCTGGCCTTTGCCGTTGTGATGACTGCAGTGATCTACCCGGTTTCCGGTTACTGGACCTGGGGCGGTGGCTGGATCAGCGCTATCGGCTTCTCTGATTACGCGGGTTCCGGCATTGTTCACATGGCTGGTGCAGCAGCGGCACTGGCGGGTGTTCTGGTACTTGGCCCACGTAAGGGTAAGTACGGCAAGGATGGCTCCATCCGTGCGATTCCAGGCGCCAACCTGCCGCTGGCCACGCTGGGTACCTTTATCCTGTGGATGGGCTGGTTTGGTTTCAACGGCGGTTCTGAATTGAAAATGTCAGACGTCGGCTCTGCCAATGCGGTCGCACAGGTCATGGTGAATACCAATGCAGCGGCGGCTGGTGGTGTGATTGCAGCCCTGATCCTGGCCAAGCTGTGGTTCCGCAAGGCGGATTTGACCATGGCACTTAACGGTGGCCTGGCGGGTCTGGTAGCGATTACCGCAGGGCCTTCTGCCCCTACTGCGCTGGGCGCCATGCTGATCGGTGTTGTCGGTGGCCTGCTGGTAGTCGTCTCTATCGTGATGCTCGACAAGCTGAAGCTGGATGATCCCGTTGGTGCGATCTCAGTACACGGTGTGGTCGGTATCTGGGGCTGCTTGGCAGTGCCACTGACCAATGCCGATGCCACCTTCGGTGCGCAGATCATCGGTATGGCCGGTATCTTTGCCTGGGTCTTCATTGCCAGCCTGATTGTCTGGCTGATTCTCAAGGCGGTGATGGGTATTCGTGTCACCGAAGAGGAAGAATACGAAGGCGTCGATATTGCTGAATGTGGTATGGAAGCCTATCCGGAGTTCAGTGCTTCCAACAAATAAGCGATGCCATGTAAAAAGTGACGTACTCCTCTTGGCCTCCCATTACGGGAGGCTTTTTTGTTCCAATAAACGCATCTGGTTCCAATCAGCTTTTCATTATCGGGGGTGGCGGTGTATGCTAAAGGGCATCGATTGAGATCGTCTCTGCTGACCATGGCGTACGCACACACCATGAGCAGACGGCGCTAAACGTTTTCAAACCCTATTTTATTCAGAGGACGACGCCATGAAACTGATTTCTGCCATTATCAAGCCGTTCAAGCTTGATGACGTGCGCGAATCGCTCTCCGATATCGGTGTGCAAGGCATTACCGTGACAGAAGTGAAAGGTTTTGGCCGCCAGAAGGGGCACACCGAGCTGTACCGGGGTGCCGAGTATGTGGTGGATTTTCTACCCAAGGTAAAACTTGAGGTGGCCGTGGATGACGATATGGCCGAGCAGGTGATTGATGCCATTACCCAGGTGGCCAATACCGGCAAGATTGGCGATGGCAAGATTTTTGTCATGCCGCTTGAGCAGGTGATCCGCATTCGCACCGGCGAAACCGGCAAAGACGCGGTTTAGGTTTGTTAACTGTGAATGGTGAATGGTGAATGGTAAGTAAAAAGCAGTAAGTTGTTGAACTGTGGCCAGTAACCAGCAAAAAGCCCCTGTGGATTATCTCCAGCAGGGGCTTTGTATTAGTGATGCAGTGATTATAGCGACCAGAATTTTCTACTCACGACTCACTTCTCAACAAACGCCCGTTCAATTACATAGTCGCCCGGCTCACCCATACGCGGTGAGATATTCAGGCCCAGCTCATCCAGCAGAGCGCTGGTGTCATCCAGCATGGCGGGGCTGCCGCAGATCATGGCGCGGTCCTGGCGCGGGTCAATCGCCGGCAAGCCAGTGTCGTCGAACAATTTTCCAGTGCGGATATGATCGGTCAGGCGCCCCATGGTGTGGAACTCTTCACGGGTAACTGTTGGGTAATACACCAGTTTTTCAGCAATTTCTTCGCCCAGATATTCGTGGGCGGGCATGTCCTGGGTGATAAAGTCAGCGTAGGCCAGCTCAGACGTCTCGCGCACGCCGTGTACCAGTACGACCTTTTCAAAACGCTCATAGACTTCCGGGTCAAGAATCAGGCTCATAAAGGGCGCAAGGCCCGTTCCGGTTGAAAGCAGGTAAAGGTTGCGTCCAGGTAGCAAATCATCAGTGACCAGGGTGCCGGTGGGCTTACGGCTAACCATGATCTTGTCACCAACTTCCAGATGCTGCAGACGCGAGGTCAGCGGGCCATCCGGCACCTTAATGCTGAAAAACTCCAAGTGATCCTCATAGTTGGGGCTGGCAATCGAGTAAGCACGCATCAGAGGTTTGCCGTCCACTTCCAGGCCAATCATCACAAACTGGCCGTTTTTGAAGCGCAGGCTGCGCTCTCTTGTGGTGCGAAAGCTGAATAAGGTGTCGTTCCAGTGGTGAACGCTGAGAACTTCTTCGTGGGCAAACTTGCTCATGGTGTCTCCGATAAGGCGTTAAAAAAAAGCGTTTTTATTCATAAAGTGAATAAAAGATCAGTTTACTGTTGCATCTTAGTCTAAAAAAATGCCATATATCTGTTAAGTCAATAATATTGATAACGCTTATCCAGCATATAGATATAGGTCAATGTTTATGCATTTCACCTTGCGCCAGTTAGAGGTCTTTGTCGCCGTAGCCCAGCACGAGAGCGTCTCGTATGCTGCCCGGACGCTGGCTATGTCGCAATCGGCGACCAGCACCGCGCTGGCCGAGTTGGAGCGCCAGTTTGACTGCCAGCTACTGGATCGACAGGGCAAGCGCCTGAAACTCAATGCATTAGGGTTTCAGCTATTGCCCAAGGCGGTGGCGCTGCTTGATCGCGGTGAAGAAATTGAAGGCTTGCTGCGCGGCCAGAAGGGCGTCGGCACCCTGCATGTGGGTGCCACGCTGACGATCGGCAATTACCTAGCAACGCTGCTGATCAGTGATTTCATGCAGCGTTTCCCCGGTAGCCGGGCACGCCTGGCGGTGCGCAATACCCGACACATTGTTGAAGGCGTGCGTCAGCACACTCTCGATATCGGCCTGATTGAGGGGCATTGCGATGATGAAAGCATTATCAGCCAGCCCTGGGTGGATGATGAGCTGTGCGTATTCTGCTCACCGCGTCACCCTCTGGCAGGGCGTGAGCGGCTGGAGCTAGAAGAACTGCTGCGCGAGGACTGGATCATGCGTGAAGAAGGCTCAGGCACGCGGCTGACGCTTGAGCAGGCCGCCCGCCATCGCCGCAGCCGTTTTAACACTTTGTTGGAGCTTGAGCATACGGAAGGTATCAAGCGGGCGGTGGAGTCGGGGTTGGGCATTGGCTGCGTTTCCCGGCTGGCGCTACGCGATGCGTTTCGTCGCGGCAGCCTGGTGCCACTGCCGACCCCTGAACTTGATCTTAAGCGCCAGTTCACCTTTATCTGGCACCGGCACAAGTACCTGACTCCCGGCGTGCGCGAATTTCTACGCGTTTGCCGGGAAATGACCGCTGATGCTCAGCGCAGCGATGAGATTGAGTTACCGCCGGTTCTATGAAAACGACATTGATGAAAGTGTTAACGTAAATCGCTGACGGCGTTTTGGATATCGGCCAGCGACGCCTTGCTAAGGTCTTTTGAAAGCGTATGAATGACCAGCTTTTGAGTCGTGTTATCTAACTTTTCACGCAGCAAACCAAGAAATTTAGGTGGCGCAACCATGATGAGCTTTTCCATACTATTATCGACGCGGGCGCTATACAGACGCTGAGCGACTTCCTTGGCAAATAGTTCGTTTTCATGCTGCGAGGCTGCCCCTTCTTCACCAGATGAGCGTGCTGACGTTGATGCTGATTCATGGACATCAGCACCACGGCGGTCGGTGATCAGATCCCCTTCATGCAGCCTGCCCTCTGCATGTGCCAGGCTGTCGTGCTCAGTGAGATCCAACGCATCACGGGTAAAGATACGTGCACGGGCGGCGTCAGCTACCACGATATAGGTGGTCATCGTTGTACGTCCTCCTTGCCATTAGTTGCTCTTTCACCATGGCAAGTGTTCGCCGTTTGGTCAAACTCATATGAAAAACTACAGTTGCAGAGGCGCGAGTGCTGGGCACAATACGAATTTATGGATGACAGATGAATTTTACTGAACCTATGCCAAATACTTTCATTACGGCCAGTCATTGGCGTAACCGCTACCTGCTGATGCGCCACGGCCATAGCCAGGCCAATCAGGCCGGCATTATCATCAGCTCACCTGAGCAGGGGCTTAACGGCTATGGCTTATCACCCAACGGCGAGCAGCAGCTGGCTGAGGTAGTGAGTGGGTGGGCGTGGCCAGTGCCCACACGCATCGTGCATTCGGACTTTTTACGTACTACCCAGACGGCGGCGCGTGTGGCCACACACTTTGGCCTGCCGCTGATAGCCGAGCAGGGTCTGCGCGAGCGATTTTTCGGCGCTTTTGATACCCAGCCAGATACTTGCTACGCCAAGGTGTGGGCGCAGGATGCCGTATCTGCTGAGCACCGCTGGCAGGGCGTAGAAGCCGTCAGCCAGGTGGCTGCGCGGATGTGCACGGTGATTGATGGTTGGGAAGCGCGCGCGCAGGATGAAACCATCCTGCTGGTCAGCCATGGCGACCCGCTGCAAATCCTGCTGACGGCATTGTCCAAGAAGCCGCTGACCCAGCACCGCGATCAGACAGCCCTGGCACCGGCCAGCATAACGCCATGGCCCTAGTGCCCCAGAATCTGACTGAGAAACAGCTGGGTACGCTCGGATTGCGGGTCGTTGAAGAAAGGTTCTGGCGCGTTTTCCTCGATGATCTGGCCCTGATCCATAAAAATCACCCTGTCGGCCACGGTTTTGGCAAAGCCCATTTCGTGGGTGACACACAGCATGGTCATGCCTTCTTCAGCCAGCTCAACCATGACATCCAACACTTCCTTGATCATCTCTGGGTCCAGGGCTGACGTTGGTTCGTCAAACAGCATGACCTCCGGATGCATGCACAGCGAGCGGGCAATCGCCACGCGCTGCTGCTGGCCGCCAGACAGCTGACCCGGGTACTTGAGCGCTTGCTCAGCAATACGTACCCGTTCCAGGTATTGCATGGCCAGTTCTTCGGCTTCCTTGCGCGGTTTCTTTTGCACCCACATGGGCGCAATACAGCAGTTCTCCAGCACGCTCAGATGCGGGAACAGGTTAAAGTGCTGAAACACCATGCCCACGCTGCGGCGTATCTGCTCAATGCGCTTCACGTCCTGAGTCAAGGGCACGCCGCCTACCGTGATATCCCCTTGCTGGTGCTCTTCAAGGTGATTGATACAGCGGATCATGGTGGATTTGCCGGAGCCGGATGGCCCACAGATCACGATGCGCTCACCGCGTCTTACCTGCAGATTGATATCGCGCAGAACATGGAAATCGCCATACCACTTGTTGACGTTATGCATTTCGACCATCAGGTCTGCGTTGTCGATCGCTGTTTGTGCCATAGCGATATTCACCCTGTTTTATAAACTGTTATTAAATAAGCCAGTCTTTAATAGATCGTTGTTCAGTAACGGCTGCTAGTTCCGGTGGCCGGTATGCAGTTTGCGCTCAAGGTATTGGCTGTAGCGCGACATGCTGAAACAGAAAATCCAGAACATGAAGGCGGCAAACACATAGCCTTCCAGCGAGAAGCCCAGCCAGCGTGAATCCGACAGGGCTGCCTGGACGATACCCAGTAGATCAAACAGCCCGATGATCATCACCAGGGTGGTGTCCTTGAACAGCGAGATAAAGGTATTGACGATACCGGGAATCATCATCTTCAGCGCCTGGGGCAGTACAATCAGGCCCATGCGTTTCCAGTAGGTCATCCCCAAGGCGGCGGCAGCCTCTTCCTGGCCCTTGGGGATGGCCTGAAGCCCCCCGCGAATAACCTCCGCCATATAGGCACTCTGGAACAGGGTAATGCCGATCAGCGCCCGTACCAGGCGATCAATGTTTATATCCCCGGGCAAAAACAACGGCAGCATGACCGAGGCCATGAACAGAATGGTAATCAGAGGCACGCCGCGCCAGAACTCGATAAATACCACGCAAAAGCTTTTTACAATCGGCATTTCCGAGCGCCGCCCAAGCGCCAGCATGATGCCAATTGGCAATGCCGCTATCATACCGACCGTGGCCAGCAGCAGGGTCAGCATCAGGCCGCCCCACTGGCTGGTGGGTACAACGGTCAGGTTGAAATAGCCACCATGCAGCAATACGAACGCGATAACGGGAAATGCCAGCAGGGCAAAGGCGGCAACCCAACGTTTTAAGGGCAAGCGGGGAATCGCTAGCCAGGCAATCAGCGTAAAGAAGCCGGCAAATATAATATTGGGCCGCCAGGTTTCCTCACTGGGGTAGAGCCCGTAGATAAACTGACTGAAACGGGCGTTCACAAACACCCAGCAGGCGCCTTCGCGGGAGCAATCGTCGCGGCTGGTGCCGATCCAGTCAGCGTTGATAAAAGCCCACTGTATGGCGGGCACAAATAACAGGTAAACCAGATAAAGCCCGATCAAGGTAAACAGCGAATTGATCGGGCCGTTGAACAGGTTGGCGCGTAGCCAGGCCAACGGGCCAATCACACTCTTGGGGGCTGGCCTTTCAGGGATCATGTCACGATTATGAATCATCTTGTTATCCTCATCAGGCCTAGCGTTCAACCAGTGCCACGCGGGCGTTGAACCAGTTCATGAACATCGACACCAACAGGCTGATAGTGAGATATACCGCCATGGTCATGGCAATTACCTCTATCGCTTGCCCCGTCTGGTTGAGCGTTGTGCCAGCAAACACCGAGACCAGATCGGGATAGCCAATCGCCGTGGCCAGCGATGAGTTCTTGATCAGGTTGAGATACTGACTGGTCAACGGCGGAATAATCACCCGCATGGCCTGAGGAATGACAATCAGCTTAAGAATCAGATTGCGCGGCAGGCTCAATGCCTGGGCCGCTTCCGTCTGGCCGTGGGAAATCGCCTGGATACCTGAGCGGACAATTTCGGCGATAAACGACGCCGTGTAGATTGAGAGGGCCAGCCACAGGGCGAGAAATTCAGGGATCACGGTAATGCCGCCGCGGAAGTTGAAGCCGCGCAGTTCAGGCATTTCCCAGGTTACCGGCACACCGGTAGCGATCAGCACCACAAGCGGCAGACCAAAGATCAGCACCAATGATAACCAGCCAGCGGGGATGCGTTTACCGGTCGCTTCATGACGGCGTTTGTTCCAGATCATCAGCGCAATACTGGCGGCAATGGCCACCAGGAAGGTGGCGGGAATCAACCCAAAGCCGGATTCGAACAGCGGCTGAGGCAGGTACAGCCCGCGCACATTTAGAAAAATGGCTTCTCCAAAGGCCATGCTTTCCCGAGCGCTAGGCAGGGTGCGTAAGACGGCGAAGTACCAGAAAAAAATCTGTAGTAACAAAGGGATATTACGGAAGGTTTCGATATAGACATTGGCAAGACGCGCAATCAGCCAATTAGGTGACAGCCGAGCGATGCCAACGGTAAAACCAATAATCGTCGCTGCCAACACGCCCAGGCCGCCGACCAGCAGGGTATTGAGCAGGCCAACAACAAAGGTGCGTCCGTAAGTGCTTTGCGACGAGTAATCGATCAGGCTTTGAACTATGCCAAAGCCGGCAGTATTACTCAGGAAACCAAACCCGGTGGTGATGCCACGTTCGGATAAGTTGTCCTGAGTATTACCGACAATATAGAGAAGAAAGGCAGCAACGGCGGTAATCAGCAACAGCTGAAAGATAAGCGCTCGCTTGGCCCTGTCTCGCCAGAACGGGGGCTTTTGGCCTGCCGGGCGAGGAGTGGATTTTACAGACATGGGTGGCGTCTCCGTGGCACAAAAACACGATCAAGAAGCCCGCCTTGCGGCGGGCCTGGATTACACGGGACGCTTAACGGATGGGCGGTGCGTACTGCAGGCCGCCATCGGTCCAGAGTGCGTTGACACCGCGCTCAATCTGCAGCGGTGACTCCATGCCAACGTTGCGGTCATAGATTTCTGAGTAGTTGCCGACTTGGCTGATGATGTTGTAAGCCCAGTCAGCTTCCAGCCCCATGCCTTCACCGTAGTTGCCATCCTGGCCAAGCAGACGCACGATATTGGGATTCTCGGATTCAAGCATCTCGTCAACGTTTTCACTGCTGATGCCAAGTTCTTCTGCATTCAGCAGGGCAAACAGCGACCATTTGACGATATTGAACCATTCGTCATCGCCCTGGCGTACGGAAGGCCCAAGCGGTTCTTTGGAGATAACGTCGCTGAGGATCACGGAAGCATCCGGGTCATCCAACTGGATACGCAGTGCCGCCAGCTGGGAAGTATCAGAGGTCAGGACATCACAGCGGCCGGCCTGGTAGCCGCCAACGGTCTGCTCCGAAGTATCAAACACGATGGGGTCAAATTCCATGTCGTTGGCACGGAAATAGTCTGCCAGGTTAAGCTCGGTAGTCGTACCTGCCTGAATACAGATGGCGGCACCGCCGAGCTCAGAGGCGCTAGAGATACCCAGGTCACGGCTGATCATAAAGCCCTGGCCATCGTAGAAGCTGACACCTGCAAAGTTGATTCCCAGGGTGGTATCGCGGGTGGTTGTCCAGGTGGTGTTACGCGACAGCACATCCACTTCGCCGGATTGCAGCGCAGTGAAGCGCTCGACGGCATTGAGGGATACATAGTCAACGGCATCGGCATCACCCAGCACAGCAGCGGCGACCGCACGGCAGACATCCACGTCCAGGCCTTGCCAGTTGCCATCGTCGTCGGGTGCTGAAAAGCCGGGCAGACCATCGCTGACGCCGCAGCGCACGGCGCCACGCTCCATTGTATCTTCTAGAGTAGAAGCATGGGCACTGGAAATACTGGCCAGGGCCAGTGCACTCGTGGACACTGCGAGAACCAGGTTCTTCTTGTTTAGCATGGGAATTCACCTTACGTGGTTAAGTGTCGTTACGTCTTTTGATAAACGCATGCCAAGGCATGTCACTGAAACCTAGCAAGGAAAGTGCCATCAAGGGTATGGTTCTGAATTCAGCGCTTTTCAACGCAAATTATTCTCTGCTAAAGACACACCTGCGAAACATTGCTGCTCACAAGTGTGCCATTTAGACGTTTGTCGTCACCAAAAAGGTGCAAGGTTTAGCTAGGCAAGGTTCAGCTGACAGGTGTTTCATCCAATGCCTGGCGCATGAAAGGCGGGAGTGTCAGGGCGCCGCGGTGGGCCGCCAGCGTATAGTACTGAAGCGGCATTGTGTGTTCGGCAACTGCCTCTTCACGAAAGCTCTCAACCGAACATTGCTTGCCTGCCAGGGTGACGCTCCACCAGCCAGAGGGATAAACCGGCTGGGGGAACGGCAGGGTGGCGACGCTGGAAAAACCGGCTTCACGCATATCCCGGCGTAGTTCCCGAATGATGGAACCGCTGTGGTAAAGCGGTGATTCACTCTGCTGCACCATCACGCCGCCCGGCTTGAGGATGCGGTGGCAACGGGTCAGGAACTCGGTCTTGAACAGCCCTTCAGCAGGACCAACCGGGTCGGTGGAGTCAATAATCAGCACATCAATGCTCTCATCCTCCGCCTCATCGACCCACTTGACGCCGTCAGCAAACAGCAGCTCAGCGCGGGGGTCGTCATTGGCGTCCACCAAGGCTGGGAAGAAGCGCTCGGCTGCCTTGGTGACTTCTTCATCAATGTCGATCTGAGTGACGTGCTGAACACTCGGATGGCGCAACACTTCTTTCAGCGTGCCGCAGTCGCCGCCACCAATAATCACCACCCGCTCAGGCTGCTGATGGGTGAACAGGGCCGGATGGGCAATCATCTCGTGGTAAAGAAAGTTGTCGCGATCGGTCAGCATCACACAGCCATCCAGCACCATCAGGTTACCAAATGTCTCAGTGGCGTAGACTTCCAGGTGCTGATAGGCGCTTTGTACATCCAGCAGCTTTTCGCTGACTTTTAACGAAAAGGCACTGCCGTGGCGATCAAAAACTTCGGTAAACCACTGGTTGTCAGCAAGCGGGCTCATTGAACGCTGATCTCCCTGTGATATTGAGGGCTGAGTTCGTGGAGCGCTTCCATGAAGGCGGTCACGTTGTCCGGGTTGGTGAACTGGCTGATGCCGTGGCCCAGGTTGAACACATGCCCCGGGCCGTGGCCATAGCTTTCCAGTACCCGCGCGACTTCAGCACGAATGGCTGACGGGCGGGCAAACAGGACGTTGGGATCAAGATTGCCCTGCAAGGCCACCTTATGCCCGACCCGAGCGCGGGCATCAGACAGCTCGGTTGACCAGTCCAGCCCCAGGGCATCGGCGCCAGCGCAGGCGATATCTTCCAGCCATTGGCCGCCGTTCTTGGTGAACAGGATCACCGGCACGCGGCGGCCATCGTGATCGCGAATCAGGCCGGAAACAATCTGCTCCATATAGCGCAGTGAAAACTCACGGTAGGCCGGGGTCGACAGGGTGCCGCCCCAGGTATCAAAAATCTGTACCGCCTGAGCGCCGGCGCGAATCTGGGCGTTGAGGTAGTCCGTCACCGCATGAGCCAGCTTGTCGAGCAGCTGGTGCATGGCATCCGGCGTATCGTACAGCATGGTTTTGACGTGGCGGAAATCCTTGCTGGAGCTGCCTTCTACCATGTAAGTGGCTAGCGTCCAGGGGCTGCCGGAGAAACCTATCAGTGGCACGCTGCCGTTAAGCTCACGGCGAATGGTGGAGACGGCATTCATCACGTAATCAAGGTCGCGCTCGGCGTCAGGTACTTTCAGTGCCTCTACCTCGGCAGGGGTGCGCACGGTTTTCTTGAATTTAGGGCCTTCGCCAGTGACGAAATACAGGCCCAGATCCATGGCATCCGGTATGGTCAGAATATCGGAAAACAGGATGGCAGCGTCTAACGGGTAACGCTCCAGCGGCTGCATGGTGACCTCGCAGGCCAGATCCTGATTGCGACACAGATCCATGAAGCTGCCGGCATCGGCGCGGCTGGCGCGGTATTCCGGCAGGTAACGCCCGGCCTGGCGCATCATCCAGACGGGGGTGCGGTCGACTGGCTGGCGGGCCAGGGCGCGCAGGAAACGGTCATTTTTTAACACTGACGTCATAAGTAAGGCCCTTGAAAAAGTAAGTAAGGCGTTTGGAAAGTAAACAGTGGCGCAATTATAGGGCAGCAGGGGCGCCGGATGATATGGCCAGGCGCAGGGGAATGCGCGGCAAAGACGTCAACTTCCTGATAACATGCATGGCAACTTTAGACACCGCCAGACCTGAAACGGGTGTGCTGACACCGAGGTAACCTGTGACGATTCGTTTTATTGCTGCTTCCCGGCTGCCCACTCCCTGGGCCACATTTACCATGCATGGCTTCGAAGATGAAGCAACCGGCAAGGATCACATTGCGCTGACGTTGGGCGATGTAACCGGCGACCCCCGGTGCTGGGGCGTGTTCACTCTGAATGCCTGACCGGCGATGCGCTGTTTTCGATGCGCTGTGACTGCGGCTATCAGTTGCAGGAAGCGCTCAAGCGCATTGCTGAGGAGGGGCGAGGAGTGCTGTTCTATCTGCGCCAGGAAGGCCGAGGGATTGGCTTGCTCAACAAGATCCGCGCTTATCATCTGCAGGATGAAGGGGCGGATACCGTAGAAGCTAACGAGCGGTTGGGCTTTGGTGCCGATATGCGCCGCTATGATCTGTGCGTGCCGATGCTCGATCATCTGGGCATCACGGCGCTCAAGCTGATGACCAATAATCCCCGCAAGGTGGATGCGCTGACCCGTGACGGGGTGAACGTAGTTGAGCGGTTGCCGATCACTACCGGCCTGAACCCCCACAACGAGCACTACCTGACCACCAAGGCGGGCAAGCTTGGCCATATGATGGCGCTGGAAGATTTCAAACACGCCAGCGATGTGGATATCGAACGCAAGGGTTAGCCGTTCGAGTCACAGAAGAAGCTCCGCTTCAAGAGGTGCTTGACGGTGGTCACGTGCCTCTTGCCTCGCGAATCCGCTCATAGGCGTTGCCGATTTCGCTGGTGCGAGCCTGGGCTACTTCGCGCATGCTTTCGGGTAGGCCTTTGCCGGCCAGTTTGTCCGGGTGGTTCTGGCTCATCAGGCGGCGATAGGCTTTTTTGATCTCGGCGTCGCTGGCCTGTTCAGAAACGCCCAGTACCCGGTAGGCATCCTCAAGGGCTTCCTTACTGGTACCCTTTGAATTGGCGGCTGCGCCGTGGAGCATGGCTTCAATCTGCTGCACTTCGGCTTCGCTGCAGCCAATCCCTCGCGCGACCCGCAAAATCATCTCATGCTCGGCGGGGTGAAGTTCGCCATCTGCCGCAATGGCGGTGAGCTGCACCTGCAGGAATACCTGACGTAAAGTCGGCTGGCGTTGGGTAAGGCGGTTAACCTTGGCTAATTCCGCCTCCAGGTCGAAGCTGTCAGCGCGGCCGCGTTCAAACGCCGCCTTGGCTTTAGCTCGGGCTTCTCCCTGCAGGTGCATCTGGTCGAACAGCTTTTCCGCAACGCTCAGCTCATCGTCGGTGACCTTGCCATCGGCCTGGCATAGACAGCCCATCACCGAGAAGATCGATTCCAGAAAGCCCTCCTGGATCTGGCGGCGAGCGGCGTTCAGACGGCGGCCAATATATCGGCCCAGGCCCCAGCCAAGCCCCGCGCCGATCAGCAGGCCAATAAAACCCCCAAAGGCCAGGCCGATCAGGCCAAACACAATGATCAGAAATACCATGACATTCTCAGCTATCTAAAAAGTTAAAAGTTGAATGCTTAGGCCAGTCGCGCGCGAATGGCGCGCTCAATGCCGTCAGCATCCAGGCCGCAATCGTGGAGCAGTTCAGCAGGTGTGCCGTGTTCTACAAAGGCATCCGGCAGGCCCAGATTGAGAACTTCCACCTGGACACCTTCAGCGGCAAGCAGTTCATTGACGGCGCTGCCAGCCCCTCCGGCAACCACGTTTTCTTCCAGCGTCACCAGGAGCTCGTGTTCATCCGCGGCGTGCAGCACAGCCTTGCGGTCCAGCGGCTTGACCGAGCGCATATTCAGATGGGTGGCATCCATACGCTCGGCGACTTCGGCAGCAGCGGTGTTGAGGCTGCCGAATGCCAGTAAGGCAATACGCATGCCGTCTGCCTGGCTGGTGCGTTGCAGCTGGGCTTCCCCCAGGGGGATGGGGTCGAGGTGCGCTGGGATCTCACTGCCAGGCCCTGTTCCCCGTGGGTAACGCACGGCGGCAGGCCCAGGGTGGTAGTAGGCGGCGCTGAGCATGGCGCGGCATTCGGCTTCATCCGCCGGGGTCAGCACCACCATGCCGGGGATGCAGCGCAGGTAGGAAATGTCCAGGCTGCCGTGGTGAGTGGGGCCATCCTCGCCGACCAGGCCGGCACGGTCGATGGCAAAGGTGACATCCAGATTCTGTACGGCGACGTCATGAATCAGCTGATCATAGCCGCGCTGCAGAAAGGTGGAGTAGATGGCCACCACCGGTTTCATGTCTTCGCAGGCCATGCCTGCTGCCAGGGTGACCGCATGCTGTTCAGCAATTGCTACATCAAAATAGCGCTGCGGGTATTCCTGGGAAAAGCGTATCAGGTCGGAGCCTTCGCGCATGGCCGGGGTAATGCCCATCAGGCGGCTATCTTTTGCCGCCATATCGCACAGCCAGTCACCAAAAACGTTGCAGTATTTGCGTGGCACTGGCTGGGCAGGCGAGGGCTTGGAGGCCTGACGCTTGGCTTTGCTAGCATCCGGGCGTTCCAGCTTGGTAATGGCGTGATAGCCAATGGGGTCGGCCTCGGCCGGTAGAAACCCTTTGCCCTTGCAGGTCTTGATATGCAGGAACTGGGGGCCGTCCAGGTCACGCAGGTTCTCAATCACCTGGGTCAGGGTATCGAGGTCGTGGCCGTCAATCGGGCCAACATAATTAAAGCCCATTTCTTCAAACAGGGTCGCGGGGCTGACCATACCTTTCATGTGTTCTTCGGTGCGCTTTGCCAGCTCCAGCGCGCCGGGCAGATGCGAGAGTACCTTCTTGCTTTCTTCGCGCATCTTCAGGTAAGGCTTACTCGCCAGCATCCGGGCGAGATAGGTAGCGATACCGCCGACATTCTCGGAGATCGACATCTCGTTATCGTTGAGAATCACCAGCAGGTTGGCGTCCACATGGCCGGCGTGGGCCAGGGCTTCAAAGGCCATACCAGCGGTCAGGGCGCCATCACCGATAATCGCGCACACCCGCCGAGGCTGTTGCTGGGCCTTGGCAGCCAGCGCCATACCCAAAGCAGCAGAAATTGAGGTGCTGGAATGCCCGACGCCAAAGGTATCGTATTCGGATTCGGCGCGGCGTGGGAAAGCTGCCAGCCCGCCGTGCTGGCGAATGCTGGTCATGGCTTCGCGGCGCCCGGTCAGGATCTTGTGGGGATAGGCCTGATGGCCGACGTCCCACACCAGACGGTCTTCAGGGGTATGGTAGGCGTGATGCAGGGCAACACTCAGTTCTACCACGCCCAGGCCAGCACCAAAATGGCCGCCGGAAACACCTACGCTATAAAGCAGATAGGCGCGTAGCTCATCGGCCAGCTGATCCAGCTGGTGAAGGTTCATGGCCCGCAAGGCAGCGGGATGATCAAAGGAGTCGAGCAGCGGCGTGGCCGGGCGCTCGCGGGGAATCTCATCGAACAGCTTCATGGGCACTCTTTTGTAAGGACCGTTTTTAGGAACCGCTTTCAAAGACCTTTGGTAACGATGTCGTGTTGCTAACGGTGGTCATTTTCAATGGTCGCGCTCGATCATGTAATGGGCCAGTTCGGCCAGCGGAGCGGCGGTCTCGCCGAGGGGTGCCAGTGCAGCCAGCGCTTCTTCAGTCAGCAGGCGGGCCTTTTGCTGCGCGCCGTCAAGCCCGAGTAGCCCCGGATAGGTGGGCTTGGCACGGGCGGCATCAGCGCCGGATACCTTGCCGAGAGTCGCTGTGTCACCGGTGACGTCCAGAATGTCATCGTGGATCTGGAATGCAAGACCAATACGCTGAGCATACAGGTTCAGGGCGTTAAGGCGCGGGTCGTCTGCCTCAACGGCCACCAACCCACCCAGGCGCACTGCCGCTTCAATCAGCGCGCCGGTCTTGTGGGCATGCATATAGGCAAGCGCCTCCACATCCGGGTGGCCACCCACGGCTTCAAGATCCAACGCCTGGCCAGCCACCATGCCATCCCGCCCAGATGCCTGGGCCAGGGTATAAACCATAGGGCCTAGCCGAGGATGCGACTGGCGGGCGAGCACTTCAAACGCCAGGGCCTGTAAGGCGTCACCGGCCAGAATGGCCGTCGCGTTGTCATAGGCTTTGTGTACCGTGGGTTGGCCACGGCGTAAATCGTCGTCATCCATGTCCGGCAGGTCATCATGAATCAGCGAGTAGGCATGAATCAACTCGATGGCGGCCGCTGGGGCATCCAATGCTGAGTCGTCAGCGCCCAGCGCCCGGCCTGAAAGGTAGACGAGCAGCGGGCGCAGGCGTTTGCCGCCCACCAGCAGGCCGTGACGCATGGCCGCATCCAGGCGCGGCGCGGCAGGGTTACGCGCCTTAAACAGCCCGTTCAGGGTGGCGTCAACGCGCGTCTGGGCATTCAGGCGCAGAGCAGCAAGGGGGAGGTAGCGGCTACCATGGGGGTGATCCTTGTGGCCGGTGTCGCTGTCAGGCGAAGATGCGCTGTCGCTGGCCTGATCAGAGCGTTCGAGAGGGTCAAAGGGTTCCATTGCCGGGCGGCCCTGGCTGTCCTCGCTGAGTGCGCGCACCTTGAGTTCAGCTTCATCCAGGCGCTGCTGGGCTTCGCGGGTCAGGCGAATGCCTTGCTCAAAGGCGGTCAGGGAATCCTCCAGCGACAGGGCGCCGGATTCCAGCCGCTCAACGAGGCTTTCCAGCTGCTCGACCGTGGCGGCAAAATCTTGTGGGGAAGAAGTGTTGTGGTCATTCATGGCCAGCCTACCGTGTCTGCCTGAATCCTGTTAGCACCTGAGTGGGTACTTGAGCGAGTACTTGAGTTAGTACTTGAGTTAGTACTTGAGTGAGTACCTGAGAAAGTACCAACTTACGTTGGCCACAGTATACACCGAGGAACCCATGTCGCGTCTGCCCACCTTGGCATCAATATGCGCGGTTTTCATACCTGCAGCGCAGACTTTTCATCCCTTGGCCGCTATTTGCCCGCTGTGGGTGTGCTAATATATTGGCCCTTCGTGAACCTAACCACGGCGCGAGCCGCTGACCAAGAGGTTGATTCAGCCATGGCCAAAACGTCCCTGGAAAAAGGCAAGATCAAGATCCTGCTGCTTGAGGGCGTCCACCAGACTGCGGTGGACAATTTTCATAACGCGGGTTATCACAACATCGAACATCTGCCGACATCGCTGGATGAAGAGGCGTTGATCGAGAAAATCCGTGATGTGCACTTTATCGGTATCCGTTCCCGCACCCAACTCAACGAGCGGGTGTTTGCGGCAGCGGAAAAGCTGGTCGGGGTGGGTTGCTTTTGTATCGGCACGAACCAGGTTGATCTTCAGGCAGCGCTCAAGCGCGGTATAGCGGTGTTTAACGCCCCGTACTCGAATACCCGCTCGGTGGCTGAACTGGTACTGGCTGAGGCTATCATGCTGCTGCGTGGCATCCCCGAGAAAAGCGCCCGCGCTCACCAGGGTGGCTGGCTGAAATCGGCCAAGAATTCCCATGAAGCCCGCGGCAAGACCCTGGGTATTGTTGGTTATGGCAACATCGGTGCCCAGCTTTCGGTGCTGGCAGAATCCATGGGCTTCAACGTCATCTACTATGATGTGGTGACCAAGCTGGGTATGGGTAACGCCAATCAGGTCGGTTCGCTGGAAGAACTGCTCGGGCGCTCCGATGTGATCAGTCTGCACGTGCCGGATCTGTCGTCCACCCGCTGGCTGATCGGCGAGAAAGAGATCGCCGCCATGAAACCTGGCGCTGTCTTTATCAACGCCTCGCGTGGCAGCGTGGTAGTGATCGACGCCCTGGCGGAAGCCATCAAGGCGGGCAAGCTTAACGGTGCGGCTATCGATGTGTTCCCGGTGGAACCCAAAGGTAACGACGAAGAGTTCGAAAGCCCGCTGCGTGGCCTGGAAAACGTCATTCTGACGCCGCATATCGGTGGCTCCACCCTGGAAGCCCAGGAAAACATCGGTATCGAAGTCTCCGAGAAGCTGATTACCTACTCGGATAACGGCACCACCGTGACGTCGGTCAACTTCCCGGAAGTCGCCTTGCCAGCCCACCCCGACAAGCATCGCCTGCTGCATATTCACGACAACGTGCCGGGCGTGCTGTCGCAGATCAACCGCGTGCTGTCAGAAAATGACATCAATATCTCCGGCCAGTACCTGCAGACCAACGACAAGGTTGGCTATGTGGTGATTGACGTTGACAAGGCCTATGGCCCGCCAGCGCTGGAAGCCCTCAAGCAGGTGGATCACACCCTGAAACTGCGTGCGCTGTATTCCTCGCAGAATAGCTGATACTCAATACGTGATCTAAGATACAAAACCAGCGAGTATCTACTCGTTTACAAGGCCCCATCTGCGGTTACACGGCAGCTGGGGCCTTGCTGTTTTCTGGGGGTGCGAGAGCAGTCTGTTGCGCGTAGAATGCGCGTTTTTATCCGGTCCGCCCTTTACGCGGGCGACCACCTGGAGCTTTTGATGACCCCTAAGACGCCAACGCCGCCGATTGTGGTGGCGGCTCTGTATAAATTCGTCACCCTGGACAACACCGCTGAGCTGCGCGAGCCGCTCTATCAGGTGATGCTGGATAATCACATAAAAGGCACCTTGCTACTGGCCAAGGAAGGTATCAACGGCACGGTAGCGGGCCACCGTGAGAATATTGACGCTCTGATAGACTGGCTGAGCCGGGACCCGCGCCTGGCGGATATTGCTCACAATCCGGCCTTCTATAAAGAGTCCTTCTGCGATGAGCCGCCGTTCTATCGCACCAAGGTCAAGCTGAAAAAGAGATCGTCACGCTGGGCGTGCCGGGCATCGACCCCAACGACACCGTGGGCACCTACGTTGAGCCAGAAGACTGGAACGCAGTGATCAGCGACCCTGAAGTGCTGGTGATTGATACCCGCAACGATTACGAAGTCGGCATCGGTAGCTTTGAAGGGGCCATTGACCCACAAACAGCGTCTTTCCGCGAGTTTCCCGACTACGTGCGGGAACACTACGATCCTGAGAAGCACAAGAAAGTCGCTATGTTCTGCACCGGCGGCATTCGCTGTGAAAAAGCGTCGAGCTTTATGCTCAAGGAAGGCTTTGAAAACGTCTACCATCTCAAGGGAGGCGTGCTCAGCTATCTGGAGAAAGTGCCGGAAGAACAATCACTGTGGCGCGGCGACTGCTTTGTGTTTGATAACCGGGTCAGCGTGCGCCATGACCTCAGTGAAGGGGATCACACCCTGTGTCATGCCTGCCGCCAGCCGCTGTCGGCGGATGACCGTGCCAGCGCGGCGTTTGAGCTGGGCATCAGCTGCCCCCACTGCATTGATACGCTGCCCGAAAAGACTCGCGCAGCGGCGCGTGCCCGCCAGCGCCAGATTGATCTAGCCAAGGCGCGGGGCGAGCCGCACCCGATTGGGCGGGATCTGAGCAAGAGCGTCCGCCGCACGTCTTGAAAGCCGCTGCCAAAGGCATCCACTTAACGTTTTAAGGCACCTGTTCGCCTTTCGTCGTAGGTGGCCCGCAGAGCTGGCTCAAAGGGCTAGACTAGCAGCTCAATCCGCTATCCGTTGATGGAGTAACGCCTGATGACAACAACGACAATGACATCCTCGACTACTGCGGCCAGCGATGAAGCCTCGGCTGCATTGCTGCTGCGTGAAGACAGCAACGGCGTGACCACGCTGACCATGAACGCGCCGAAAAGCTTCAATGCGCTGTCTGAAGATATGTTGGCAGCCCTGCACGCAGCGCTGAGTGATATTGCCGAAGATGATAGCGTGCGCTGCGTGGTGCTGGCCGCCGAAGGTAAGGCCTTTTGCGCTGGCCACGATCTTAAGCAGATGCGCGCGAACCCGGAAAAAGCCTATTATCAGACGCTGTTTGCGCGTTGCAGCGAGGTGATGCAGGCAATCGTCAACCTGCCAGTGCCGGTGATTGCCCGGGTGCAGGGCATTGCCACGGCGGCAGGTTGCCAGCTGGTGGCCAGCTGCGATCTGGCGGTGGCAGCAAAAAGCACGCGCTTTGCTGTTTCGGGCATTAACGTTGGCCTGTTCTGTTCCACCCCGGCGGTGGCGCTCTCCGCAATGTGGCACGCAAACGCGCCATGGAAATGCTGCTGACCGGCGACTTCATCAGTGCTGAAACAGCTCTTGACTGGGGCCTGGTCAACCGAGTGGCTGAGGATGCTGAGCTTGATGTAGCCGTGGCGGCACTGACCGACAAGATCTGCGCCAAGAGTGCGGTGGCGGTACGTACCGGCAAAGCCATGTTTAGTCGTCAGCTGGCCATGCCGCTGGAAGAAGCCTATGCCTTTGCAGGTGAGACCATGGCCTGCAACATGCTGGCAGAAGACGTAGCAGAAGGCATTGATGCCTTTATTGCCAAACGTCACCCCGAGTGGAAGCACCGTTAGGCATTCGGCGGTTGGGCTGCCTCGAATGGAAAACATTTCCGCAAACGCGACAGCCTGAGGGTTGTCGCGTTATCCTGTGTTCATTTCGTTGCCTGCACAGGGGTTGATACCCCAATAAACAGCAACGTCAAGGGAACATCATAAAGGAGACAGCGGAGTGAATGAGGTAAAGCGCAGAACCGCCGGGCGACCTTCTGGCAGCAGCAAGGTCAGCGGTGGCCATAGTCAGTCATTGGTGCGTGGCCTGACCCTGCTTGAATACCTGTCGTTAAGCCCGCGTGGGCTGGCGCTTTCTGAGCTGGCAGAAATGGCTGAGCTGGCGCCTTCCACTACCCACCGGCTGCTGCAGGCGTTGCAAAGTCAGGGGTTTGTCAGCCAGGAAAACGAACAGGGCCTATGGCGGATCGACGTCAAGACATTCCGTATCGGCAACAGTTTTCTGGAAGCACGCGACTTTGTTGCCACCAGTCGCCCTTATCTGCGCCGCCTGACCCGCGACAGCGGAGAAACTGCTAACCTCGGCATTCGTGATGGTACTGCGGCCGTGTTTCTCGCCCAGCATGAATCCCCGCAGATGATGCGCATGATTACCCGCCTCGGCTCGCGGGCACCTTTACATGCCTCTGGGGTGGGCAAGGCCTTGCTGGCCTGGATGGCTGATGATGAGCGCAATCAGCTACTGGAGCGCCATGAACTGACCCCCGTCACTGCCAATACCTTGGCTACCCCCAGGGCTCTGGAGCAGGAAATGGCACTCATCCGGCGTGAAGGGTTTGCCTGTGACCGTGAAGAACATGCCATTGGCCTGCACTGTGTGGCGGCATGCATTCACAATGAGCATGGCCATCCGCTGGCGGCCATTTCGGTGTCCGGGCCAGTGGCGCGGATTCCGGATACCCGCCTGGCTGAGCTTGGCCAACTGGTACGCTCAACGGCTGCTGAGGTGACGGCTCAGCTGGGCGGCCAGCTTCCTGCGTCCTGGTAGAAACAATATGCATGATGATACCTCCACACTGAGAACGCTGGCGTGCTAAGCCTGTTTCTGGTGGCCCTGGCAAGTGCCACCCTGCTGCCGGGTGGGTCGGAAATCTGGCTGGCGCGGTTGTGGTGTCTGGGAGAGCCGGTTGTCTGGCTGTGGGGTGTGGCGACACTGGGGAATACCCTGGGCAGCCTGACGAATGTCTGGCTGGGCCGCTATGCAAGACGCTTTCAGCATCGGCGCTGGTTTCCTGCCACTCCCCAGGGCCTTGCCAGGGCAGAGCGCTGGTATCATCGGCTGGGTGAGGTCAGTCTGCTGCTTTCCTGGCTGCCAGTCGTCGGTGACCCTTTGACGGTACTGGCCGGTGTTTTTCGCCTGCCCTGGTGGCGAGCGGTCTTGTGGATACTGGTCGCCAAGGGGGGCCGCTATGCCCTGGTGCTGCTATTGGCACATCATTGGCTAGCCCCGCTTTGTTGAGCGTTTTGCCCGTATAGTATGCAAACGCAACATAAGAGCGTGTTAGGCTGAATAGTAAAATTCAATCACCCATTTCACCACTCATGAGGTAGCTCAGTGATGCCACTAAGACTTTTGCCCTGGCTAGGCATCTGGCTGTTGATGACGCTCGTTTTTATAGCAACACCCGTGCTGGCGCAAACGGCAGGCAATGCCGCTGAGAACGGCCAAGCTTCTTACACTACGCTGGCGGATATGCTCGAAAATGAACAGTCCCGTCAGGAGTTGATTAACTTACTGCGTAATCAGGCATCGGCCGTGTCGGAAGATGTGCAGGCATCGGCTGCGCAAGGCAGCAATATGGATGCCGAGGATGTGTCCATTCCGCGCCAGATTGCTGAAATGACCAGTGGGGTTGTCGGTGATGTCGGCGAACAGCTGGAGCAGACGCTTTATATCGTCACCGACCTGTTTACAGGAGAGGGCGCTGGGGCCTTTGATTCGTCTGCTTTTATTAGCGCCAGTATCAATCTGGGACTGGTGGTGCTGGCGACCTTTATCCTGTTTGTCGTTTTTCGTCAGGTGAGTCGTCCACTCTTCACCAAACTCAGCCTATGGTCACGGGATGGCTATGGGCTGACACCGGTGCTGCGTCTGATTCTCTGCGTGGCCGTAGCCGCCTTGATTGATGTGTTGATCGTGGCCTTTGCTTATGTGGGCGGCAACCTGCTTGCCACCTTTGCGATTGGCGAAACGGGGGATCTTTCCACTCGGGCATCACTCTTTCTGAATGCCTTTCTGGTGATTGAACTGATCAAGGCCGCTGTACGGATGCTGTTCTCCTCCCGCTATGAAGGGCTGCGTTTGCTACCCATTTCAGCCAATGAAGCCTCCTACTGGAACCGCTGGCTGGCACGCCTAGTGGGGATGGTCGGCTACGGACTGATGGTCGCGGTGCCACTGGTCAATTTTTACCTGGCACCCGCACTGGGGCAGGCGCTGGGTACGCTCATCATGGTGTTTGCTTTTATTTATGCCGTGGTAGTGATACTCAAAAATCGTACACGTCTGCGTGACAACATCAATGTCCTTGCGCGCAAGTCCAGTTTTACCGCCAGCCGTGTCACGCTGCAGCTGTTTGCCCGTACTTGGCACCTCTTTGCCTTGCTTTATTTCCTGATGGTTTTTGTATTGACCCTGACACGCCCAGCCGATGCCTTGCCCTACGTGCTCTTTGCCACCCTGCAAACCCTGGCAGCCGTAGTCGCAGGCATTCTGGTGTCGTCTTTCCTGACCCAGACCATCGGGCGGCGTATCACCCTTTCCAGCGAGCTGCGCCAGAAACTGCCGCTGCTGGAAAAGCGCCTGAACAGCTATGTGCCCAATGCGCTGCGCATATTGCGCACCATAATCGCAATTCTGGTAATCATGGTGGTGCTGGACGCCTGGGGCGCCTTTGATCTACCTACCTGGTATGCATCAGAAGGTGGTACTCAACTGATCAACAAGCTGATTAATGTTGCCTTTATCCTGATCCTGTCGATTGGTACCTGGTTAGGGCTTGCCAGCCTGATCGAGCATAAGCTGAACCCGGATACCGGCAGCGGTGAGCCATCGGCGCGGGCCAAGACACTGCTTAGCCTGTTCCGTAACGCCCTGGCAATTGCCGTAGTCACCATGACCAGCATGATAGTGCTGTCGGAAATCGGCATTAATATTGGCCCCCTGATCGCTGGTGCCGGGGTTCTGGGCCTGGCGATTGGTTTTGGTGCTCAAAAGCTTGTGCAGGATGTGATTACCGGCATCTTCATCCAGGTGGAAAATGCCATGAATGCCGGCGATGTGGTCACCGTTGGTGGCGTGACAGGAACGGCAGAAAAACTCAGCATTCGCTCGGTGGGTATCCGTGACCTTTCCGGCACCTATCATATTGTGCCGTTTTCCAGCGTGGATACCGTCTCCAACTACATGCGCGAATACGGCAACCATATCGGCGAGTACGGCATTGCCTACCGTGAAAGCATTGATGAAGCGGTTGAGCAGTTGCATCTGGCCTTTGAAGACCTTAAAGCTAGCGAGGAGCATGGCTTTAAACTGCTGGCGCCTCTGGATGTACCCGGCGTGGTGGCTCTGGCCGACAGCTCGGTCAATATCCGCGTTGTTATCAAGACCACACCCGGCGATCAATGGTCGGTAGGGCGGGCCTATAACCGTCTGGTCAAGCTGCGCTTTGATCAGGCTGGCATTGAGATTCCCTTCCCGCATACCACCATGTATTTTGGAGAGGATAAGGCTGGCAAGTCTCCAGCCGCCAATATCCGCGTGCTGGACGCCATGCCGGATAAGAAAGTTGAAGTGCGTCACGATGATCCGAAACAGAGTCTGCAAAGCTACTCCGACTCATCAAACGCCAACCCCACAGGAGATGAGCTCTAGTTTTTAGCGGTTATCTACCTGCTGAACCAACAAGGCCGCCCGATTGGGCGGCCTTGTTGGTTGGTGAGTTTCATCAGCCTGGGTAATTTTCCGAGTGGCGGCCTTCGAGGTTGATGGATTCGCCACCATCCACAAACAGGATTTGGCCGACTACAAAGGCGTTATCCAGCAGGTAATGCAGGGCTTGCACCAGATGATCCGGGTGACCCTGGCGGTCAGCGGGAATCCCCTCGATGCGCCACTGGATATAATCGCTAGTGCGCTGGGAGGCTGGCAACACCACGCCAGGGGCGATGCCATTGACGCGCAGGCGTGGGGAAAACTCCAGCGCGGCCATGCGGGTCATGTCGGCCAGGCTCTTCTTTGACAGCAGATAGGCCGCGTACGGATACTGGTGATAGGCCACCTTGTTATCGATGATGTTGACCACACGGCCCTCATTAACCGCGTCAGCAAAGTGGCGGGTCAATAGCAGTGGGGTAAACATATTGACGCGAAACTGGGTTTCCAGCATGGCCAGCTCTGTCTCGGCGATGGGGGCTGGTTCATAGGCGGACGCGCTGTTGACCAGCACGTTCAAGTGCGGGAAACGTGCTTTGACGCGCTGAACAAGCCCGCCCAGATCGTCTTCAGCGGCGTTACTGAGAAAGTTGCAGCTAAACACCTCGCAATCGCGGCCGGATGCGCGGATGCCCTCTGCCACCTCGTCTGCCTCCTGGCGAGAGCTGTTGACGTGCAGGGCGATATCGTAGCCAGCCGATGCCAATGCCTCTGCAAAGTGGCGACCAAGGCGGGTGGCGCCGCCGGTAATTAGTGCTGCCTGAGCGCTCATGACGGTTTCCTCATCGGGTAAGAAGGTGCATTCAAAAGTGAGCCATACTTTCAGCGTGAGGCAAGCGTTTGTCAATAAGTTGTACAGCACTTGCACAAAAAGCAGGAATCGTTAGGCTAATATTCTTTTCAATCTTCGAGGATGTTGATCATGTCGCAAGCGCCCGCACAGGCCCACCCGGAACGGCACGAATGCGTCATCTCGATCGGGTCGAATATTGACCCCGACTACCATTTTGCACAGGTGATCGAGATTCTGGAGACGGAATGCGACCTGCTGGCGCGGACACAGCCGATTCGCACCACACCGGTAGGGTTCCAGGCCCAGCCTGACTTCCTCAACAGCGCCGTGCTTGTCGCGACCTCGCTTGAGCGGCCCGACTTCAAGGCGTATCTGAAAGAAGTTGAAGATCGCTTGGGGAGGGTGCGTGGCCCGATCAAATCCGGCCCGCGGACCATGGATCTGGATATTGTGGCCTGGGACGGCAAGGTAGTGGATGACGGCTACCATCAGCATGACTACGTGCGCGAGCCCGTGGATGATCTGCTGGCACAAACAGGCCGTGAAGTGCTTGATTCATGAAGGAAGGGTTGCCCACCCCACAGCGCCTGCAGGATGGGCGGGTAGTACGCTGATCAGTCGATAATGCCCTGTTCACGCGCCATGGCGTAGGCCGCCTGAGGGCCTTTCCACAGCGACGGCAGAATGATCAGCGACACCGGAATGGCGGTGATCACGATAAACTGCTGCAGCACGCCAATCTGGCCCGCGCCCATGTAGAGCAGGATGGCTGCCATCAGCGCCATGGCAATTCCCCAGAAAGCCCGCAGAACCGAGTTGGGCTGGTCGTGGCCAGCGCTGACCATGGCAATCGCATAGCTCATGGAATCCCCGGTGGTGGCCACGAAGATGGTGGTCAACAGCAGAATTGCCAGTGCCATTAGGGTACCACCGGGTAGCGCTTGGGCGACGGTCAGGGTCGCGACATCAAACTGGAAGTTGTTGAGCGCTTCCGTCAGGTCAATCACTCCGGTCAGCTGATAATAGATACCTGAGCCGCCCAGTAGTGTGAACCAAACCGTGGTCGCAATTGGCGCCATGATTGCTACCGCCAGAATCATTTCGCGCACTGAGCGGCCACGGGAAATGCGTGCCACAAAGATAGCCATCAAGGGCGCATAGCCGATAAACCAGGCAAAGAAGAATACCGTCCACCACTGCATCCACCAGGCGGGCGCAGTATCTGCCGTCATGGTGGCCATGCTGAAAAATTCACTGATGTAAGCGCCCATGCTGGCGGCGTAGGTATTGACCAGGAACAGCGTCGGGCCAAAGATGAAAATCACCGCGCCAATCGCCAGGGCCAGAAACACATTAAAGCGGCTAAGCATCTGAATGCCTTTGTGTACGCCACTCAGTGACGACGCCACATAGACGCTGGCTAGAAGTGCAAGGATAATCAGCTGGCCGATATAGCCTTCCGGAAGCCCAAACAGCTCATGCAGGCCGAAGCTGACCTGGGTGGCCAGAAAGCCAATCGGCCCGACGGTGCCGGCCACCAGGGCAATTACACAGCAGGCATCAACAACACCGCCCAGCGGGCCCTGCATCAAACGCTTGCCCAGAACCGGGTATAACAGGGTGCGCGGCTGCAGCGGCTGGCCCTTTACATAGTGGGCATGAGCCAGGACCACGGCGGTCAGCGAGCCCAGCACCGCCCAGGCCAGAAAGCCCCAGTGCATGAAGGATTGAGCCAGAGCACCGCTGACCGCTTCCGCCGTACCGGCTTCGGTATCAAAGGCGGGCGGCGTGACGACGAAATGATACACCGGCTCACCCGCAGCAAAAAAAGACGCCGCCGCCGGCCAGCAGGGTACACAGGATGATAGAGAGCCACTTGAAAGTGCTCATTTCTGGCGTATCAAGATTGCCGATCTTGGCCTTGGCAGCGGGCGTGAGCGCCAGACCGATGGCAATAAAGAAGGTCGCGATCAGCAATAGCTGGAAATAGGTGCCCAGGGTCAGCGCTGTCCAGGCAAAGCCTGAACTGATGCTGTCGGCCACCAGGTCGATATCAAACAGCGACATCAGCAGAAAGGCGACAATAAAGCCAACGCTGAGTATCAGGACAACAGGATCACCCAAGGCGCGTAGGCCACCAGGTTGAGGAGGTTCGTTTGGGGAATGAGGCATCAAGGCCACCCTTTAGGTTGGTTTGTTTAAAGCAGGGGATTTGTAAGCAACAAGGCTTCAGGCGGGTCTTGAAAAAGACCAAAGAGCGGATAACGGTCTTGCTGGCGCGATTCAACCGTTAAAAAACGTCGGCAGAAAAGACGTGTAAAAAAAAGCGCCATTCATTGAATGGCGCGGATTTCGGGCATAATGATAACAAGCTGTTAGACGTAAGTCGAGCCATACAGCCGCAACGTCAGGGGAGCAGACAATGAATCTGGTATTTCTGGGTACCTCGGCAGGGGTACCCACTAAGGTAAGAAACGTGTCCGGGCTTGCCCTGCGGGAAAGCAAGGGCAAGGGATGGTACTTGGTGGACTGTGGTGAGGGCACCCAACATCAGATCCTGCGTACCAGACTGTCGCTCACCTCATTAAAAGCCATTTTTATCAGCCATATACACGGCGACCACTGCTATGGGCTGCCCGGCCTGCTGGCTAGTGCCGCTATGCACAGTCGGCAGGCGCCGCTGACAATTGTGGCCCCTGCGGGTGTCAGGGCGTGGCTGGAAGCCACCTTTGAACACACACAGCTAGGGCTACCCTTTGCGCTGGAATTCATCTGTTCTGATCAGTTGCCCGCCGTTGAATTCGAAAACATCGCCGTGACCACCACCCGGCTGTCACACCGGGTGCCTTGCTACGCCTACACTTTCACGGAAAAACACCCTGATGCGGTGTTGAATATCGAAAAACTGCGCCAGAAGGGGGTGCCAAGAGGCCCTTTATGGGGCCAGCTAAAGCAGGGGATGGATATTGAGGTGGCCGGTGAACGCCTGACAAGCGATGCGTTTCTGACGTTTAGTCATCCGCCAAGGAAAATCGTGATTGCGGGAGACAATGATCAACCGGTATTACTGCGTGAAGCCTGCCAGGGGGCCCAGGTGCTGGTGCATGAAGCCACCTACAGCCAGGCCCTGGCCCAGAAAGCCAGTGACGTAGGGCACAGCGATGCCCAACGCGTGGCGGCTTTTGCTGAATCCGTGCAGCTGCCACATCTGGTGCTGACCCATTTCAGCCCACGCTACCAGCCGGGCAGCCAGGGGTCACCTTCTATCGAGGATCTCCGCCAGGAAGCCGCCAGCGTCTATTCAGGGGCGCTGCATCTGGCCCGAGATCTGGCGGAATACCGCCTGGACAAGACAGGCCACCTGGCCGAAATGACTGGCGAATAGGCGCTCAGCATTAGCTGCCTGACCAGCCCATCAGCATGGGCACGTACAACACCAGCAACAGCACGCCGATCAGCCCGAGAAGATAGGGAATGATGGCGCGGGTGATCTGCTCCAGCGGCAGCCGGGTAACCGATGAGGCGACATACAGATTGATCGCCACCGGCGGGGTAATCATGCCGATGGCCAGCCCCATGACGATAATCAGCCCGAAATGAATCGGGTCGATACCCAGTTGCAGGATCAGCGGCAGCAGTACCGGGGTGAGAATAATCAGGGCACTGGCGGTCTCGATAAACACCCCTGTCAGCAGGATCACACCAACAATCAGCAGCATGATGACGTAAGGGTTCTCCGACAGTGACAGCACCGCCTGAGCAATCGCACCGGGCACCTGCCAGCTGGAAAGCGTCCAGCTCAGCACCGCCGACATGGCAATCACCAGCATGATGACCGACGTAGTGATCGCCGAGCGGATCAGCACATAGTAGATCGCCTTCGGGGTCAGGTCGCGGTAGACAAACAGCGAGACCAGCAGGGCATAGTTGACCGCCACAACGGCCGCCTCTGACGGCGTAAAAATCCCCGAGAAGATACCCCCGAGGATAATCACCGGCGTCATCAGCCCCCAACTGGCATCCTTGAAGGTGTACCAGATCGTTGCCAATGACAGCGCCGTGCCATGGGGGTATTGGCGTTTGTAAGCCTGCACAATGGCAATTGCCATCAGCCCCAGGCCCATGGCTACACCGGGAATAAAACCGTTCAGAAACAGCTTGGATACTGACTGCTGGGCAATCACGGCGTAGATGATCATTGGCACTGAAGGCGGAATGACGACACCAATCGTGCCGCTGGCGGCAATCAGGCTGGCCGCTGAGGCAGGGTCATAACCCTTGCGCCTGAGCTCCGGTACCAGGCTTGAGCCAACCGCTGCTGTGGTAGCGGCGCCAGAGCCTGAAATAGCGGCGAAGAACATCCCCGCCATCACCGAGACAATCGACAGCCCGCCGCGCATA
>NZ_JABFHI010000007.1 GCF_013112225.1 Vreelandella azerica
ACACAGTGATAACATGCCTTCGGCGAGGCGCTGGACGTTTCTGAATCGCTTGGCGACGCCGGTGAACAGTTTGAACAGCGATTTATGCCATCCCGACCAATAATGAAAGTCAATGCATCAAAGCCGAAAGAATTGATATGCGATTTTGCTTGTTGATATTGTTAGCAGCCAAAAGCTAACGTCGATTTAAAGCTTGAAAATTTAGAAGATAAAGTTAGAGAAGCCACCATCGAAATGCAGTGGCAGAAATATTGCATGAGTGATGCAGCATGTTAGTGGCTCCTTCCTGGGAAGCTGGTTGTTCAAAGGACAGATGGCCTGCGAACCAGTGTGCCAGGCAGGCACCGGCAACCACAAAGAGAGTAATGCCACCTGCCATACCCCTGGGCCGGTAGAACAGCGGTATGGCGGGTGATGGCAGTTGGTTTAGCCGGCGTCAGGCGTGCAGTGGAGCGTCGAACAGCGCGTCTCTGATTGGCTTCGGTCGCGCATGATTGCGACTCATCAGGGGACACAGCCTAAGTCAAAGATCACCCAGAGACTGCGGGCGTATTCTCGGTGTCAGTGGACCAGCATATCAGCAGGCGGGCATCTTGTTGGGCACCGCCCGGCAGCAGAGAACACCGCGCGCGCTCAGGTCGTCGCCATTGGTCACATGTCTGAGCCGGCAGGCAAGCCGATTCAGTTGGCAGATAGTAAAGCCAATCGGCAGCAAGGCGGCAGTCATCGGCCAGGCCGGGCGTGCGGAATTGCCGCCGAAGAGCGTACCGGGATTTCCCGCACACTCAGCCAAGAACACATCAAAGGTCTCTCGCGTCGTCATCTGACGCGGGGTGGCTGTACTTTAGCATGGTATTGCCGCTTGGCCGTCAGGCATATCGATATCTGCCCCTGAGTTGAGCAGCTGACTTTCCTCGAAATCGCCGTTACCCTGTCAGTTTTGGTTGTCGCTCACATGCAACAGGCCAGGCCGCTGCTCTGTACCGTACAACACCGGCTTTTCAGCTTCAGCCCCGTCGTGACAGGCCGGGAAAGTTTCCGATGCCGGGTCTCGCTACCTGCAGATGGGCCAGTGCTACGCCGGCGAGGCGGACGATGATCGTCGCCACATTGCCAGTCGGGCGTGCTGCGGCTGACGCCGTTATCGCGAAGCTATCCATGTACATGGCAGGAACAGTCGTGCCAGCATTTATCGCACACGACACCAGCTTCACCGCCGATAGGCGGCGTGCAGTAATTCAGAGTCGCGGCTCCGGCGGAGGCGCTACCGGCGCCGAGGATGACGCCGTCGCCGGCAAACGGGCTATCAGCAGGCCAGGCCCCGAGAACAGACCCCGCGCAGCTGGCAGGAAAACATCGGTCAGCAAATAGAGTCGCCGCCGCGGGCGAACAAAGGCGCGATTAATCTCTCGTCAGCAGACGATGGATTTTCCAGCTATAATATCAACATCAGTCGATGGCTGACACAAAGTAGGTTGCAGACAGCCAGGCAGTAATCAAGGCACAACCGTGATCGCCGGAGCGTGCGGCGGGCCGGGATGTTGCCTGGCACACCAGGCCTATGACATTAGCGTTTCGATGATGCATCAGTGCCCGCATATCATCCGGCAGGGCAGGCTGAGATGGAACGCCTTCAGGCCACCCTGCCGGATGATATGTCACTTAGCCTGAACTTTGATGCATCGGTGTTTGTATCCGGTGCCATCAAGGAGGTAATGATCACCCTATTTGTGTCCATGGGCCTGGTGGTGATCGTGATCTTTGCCTTTCTGGGTAACATCCGTACCACTTTTATCCCGGCGATCACGGTTCCCATTGCCTTGATTGGCACCTTTGCCGCCCTCTGGCAGTCATGGGGTTCACGATCAATCTGCTAACCCTACTCGCACTGGTATTAGCCATCGGCCTGATCGTTGATGATGCGATTGTAGTACTGGAAAATATCCATCGACATGCAGGAATACGGTGAGACCCTCTAGTCGCTGCCTTTCGTGGTTCGCGCCAGATTGCCTTTGCGGTTGTGGCGACGACTCTGGTACTGATTGCCGTCTTTGTACCTTTAAGCTTCCTGCAGGGGACATTGGCCGCCTGTTCTCGGATTCGCCCCTCACCCTGGCCGCCGCCGTGGCGCATATCCAGCGTGCTGGCGCTGACCCTGACGCCGATGATGGCGTCGAAAATCCTCAGCGCCGATATGCACGAAAGCCCTATTGCCAGAGCCATTCACGCGACTCTGGATGCAGCACGCCGCACCTATCGGCGTATGTTGACAGGGGCGTATTAACCCTGCGCTGGCTGGTGGTCGTGGCTTTTTGCGCTGGTGGGCGCCATGCTATGGCTCAACGAACAGCTGCCCAATGAATATACCCTCAGGAGGATCGTGGTAACTTTTTTGTCATCGTTAATGGTCCACCTGGCGCGACCTATTCCTATATGCTCGATTACATGGATGAAATCGAAGCGCGCATGCTACCCATGTTGGACGATGGCGAGGTCGAGCGGGTGCTGGTGCGGGCACCCGCGGCTGGGGCAATATTGAAAATTTCAATGGCGGTTTCGTCATCGTCAACCTCGCCGATTGGGATGAGCGGCGTAGCGCCTGGCCCATCATGCAGGAGGTCCGTGAGTTGCTGAGTGACTTACCCGGCATCAGAGCTTTCCCGGTAATGCGACAGGGCTTTGGCGGCAGAACGGAAAAGCCGGTCCAGTTTGTACTGGCGGGGGTACCTATGAGCAGCTTGCCGAGTGGCGCGACACCCTGATTGCGCATATTGAAGACGACAACCCAAAACTGACCAGAATTGACAGCGATTTCGAGGGAAAGTCAGCCTCAGCTCAGGGTAGATATCGACTATACACGGGCAGCTGCGCTGGGCGTCACTATCACCGAAATTGGTCGCACCCTAGAAACTCTGCTCGGCGGGCGCAGCGTTTACCCGCTATGTAGATGACGGCCAGGAATATGATGTGATTCTTGAAGCTGAAAGTGGTGCCAATCCAAGTCCTACGCTCGGCGCGTTCAGGCGAGCTGATTCCGCATTTGCCACGTGACCTGGTTACCCTGACCGACTTTGCCGGCCCCAGTAACCTCAACCGCTTCAATCGCTTGCGTGCCGTCACCATAGCGAGCTGATCTGGTGGATGGCTACCCGCTGGGTGAAGCGCTGGAATACCTTAATAATGCCGTCAGCGAGTACTGCCTGCCGAGGCTCAGACAGATGTCAAAGGGGCTTCCCGGGATTATCAGGAAGCCAGTGGCGCGACAACCTTCCTGCTGGCCCTGGGCGTACTGGTGGTCTTCCTAGTACTCGCCGGGCAGTTTGAAAGCTTCGTCCACCCTTTCGTGATCATGCTGACAGTTCCACTGGCGATTAGCGGGGCGCTGTTTGCCCTATACCTCACCGGGCAGTCGCTGAACATCTATAGCCAGGTGGGGTTGGTCATGTTGATTGGTCTTGCGGCCAAGAACGGCATCCTGATTGTGGAATTCACCAATCAGTTGCGCGACCAGGGCTTTGAATTCAGAGACGCGCTGATTGACGCTTCCACCACGCGCCTGCGGCCGATACTGATGACTGCCATCACCACCATGGCGGGCGCCATACCGCTGATTATTTCTACCGGCCCAGGGGCTGAATCGCGCCTGGTGATCGGTACTGTCATTATGGCGGGGGTTGGCGCGGCGACACTATTTACTCTCTTTGTGGTGCCGGTTGCCTATGACCTGCTGGCACGCCGCACCAGTTCACCCAAGGCCATCAGCCATCAGCTGGAGCGCGAACTGGCCAGCTCCCAGGAAGGGAACCACTAACATGCCATAAGCAAAACACCGCCCCACTTTTCAGTGGGGCGGTGTTTTCAGAGGGGCGTAACAAGGTTCAGTCAGACTAGCAGTCGCCGAGGCGCTCACCTTCGATGCGCGTTTTCATGGTCATGGCGCCCATGGGCGATTCAGCCACGATATCCACGTCGCCCTCGATCTGTTCGCCCATAAAGCGCATTTTCACCCTCGATGGTGGCTTCTCCACCATCAGCGCGGCAAATCATACTGTAGGTCAAACCGTCGGCGTTCATGGTCTGATCAAGCAGCTCGCAATCTTGCTCTTCTTCAATAAACCCAAAATCAGCGCTATCAAGTTCTTCCTGGCTGATGCATTGGCGCTCGGTATTGGTCTGGTCAGGAATATCAACGTCTGCGATCACTTCAGTCACGCTGACAAACTCCCATTCACCTGGCGTCACATTAGGCGATTCCGCCTGGGCCGCCAAAGGGAGCGTCAAAGCCGCTGCGGCCAAAAAGATACGAAAAGACATGTTATCCTCACTGTGTTAAATGATGTTAGTAAGTCATCGTAACCGATTCGGCGTCAAGATGCGCCCCCGCCATCATCGTTGGCTATACTTCTATCCAAGCCTGTCCCAACTATCCAAGGAGGCCTTATGGTCGATGATGCGCTAATCTCGTATGAGATTGACTGCCCTTACTGCGCCACACCCATGACACTTTTGATTGATGCCTCTCAAGGTAGCCACACCACCTGGGAAGATTGCCAGCGATGCTGCGCTCCCATCCAGCTGGAGGTAACCGTATCCCCGGTTTCCGGCGAACTTGAACAGATACGCTACGGGCGCGATGACGACGTGCTTTAATCGCACGGAGTTATTGGCTTTCAGCTTCCTGCAGCGCCAGACGACGTTTTTTCTCCTTGCGATGCATCAACCACCAGGCAATCAGGGTCGCCACCGATACTGCCAGGATAATTAAGGTAGCCAGGGCGTTAATTTTCGGGGATACCCCCATGCGTACCGATGAAAACACCACCATGGGCAGCGTATTGGCACCCGGGCCGGACACGAAGCTTGCAATCACCAGGTCATCCAGCGACAGGGTAAACGCCAGCAGCCAGCCTGCCGCCAGGGCAGGTGAGATGACCGGCAGAGTAACGGTAAAGAAGGTTTTCAGCGGCGGCGAGCCCAGATCCATCGCCGCCTCTTCAATCGAACGGTCAATTTCACGCAGACGGGCTGCGACTACCACCGCCACATAGGCGCTACAGAAGGTAGTGTGAGCGATCCAAATGGTGGCCATCCCGCGATCCGTCGGCCAACCAATCAGCTGGGCCATCTGCACAAACAGCAGCAACAGCGAAAGCCCGGTAATCACTTCCGGCATCACCAGAGGCGCCGTGACCATACTGGAAAGCGCTGTTTTGCCGCGAAACTTGCCAAAGCGCGTCATTACAAAGGCTGCGACTGTTCCCAGACATACCGCCATGCTGGCCGCCAGGAAAGCAATCCGCAGGCTCGTCCACACTGCCGAGAGAATCTGCCTGTCAGCAAACAGCTCGCCATACCACTTGGGCGAAAACCCGGCCCAGACGGTCACCAGTTGGGATTCATTGAATGAATACACCACCAGCACCCCCATGGGCAGGTACAGAAAAAGCAACCCCAACACCAGCATGACGGTCGTAAAGTCCGGGCGTCTATATAGCAGCCTCATTTTTCCAACTCCCGCGACTGGTAGCGATGAAACATGACAATCGGAATCAGCAGCAGCAACAGCATCACCATCGCCAGGGCGGAGGCAACAGGCCAATCACGGTTGAGGAAGAACTCTTCCCACAGCACCTTGCCGATCATTAGCGTATCCGGGCCGCCCAACAGCTCAGGAATCACAAACTCCCCTACCGCAGGAATGAATACCAGCATGGAGCCGGCAATAATGCCGCCAGTTGAAAGCGGCAGCGTAATCTTGATGAAGGTGTTAAATTTACGCGACCCTAGGTCAGAAGCGGCTTCCAGTAACGCATTGTCCAGCCGGGCAAGGTGGGCATAGAGCGGCAACACCATAAACGGCAGATAGGCGTAAACGATGCCGATAATCACCGCCAGCTGGGTATTCATCATTTGCAGCGGGGTTTCAATCACGCCCAACCACAGCAAGGTGTTATTGATCAGGCCTGAGTTACTCAAGATCCCCATCCAGGCATACACACGGATCAGAAAAGACGTCCAGGACGGCAGCATGACCAGCAGCAGCAGAATCAGCTGCCAGCGCGCGGAAGCACGTGCCATGGCGTAGGCCATGGGGTAACCCAGCAACAGACACGCCAGGGTGGCCACAAAGGCTGTCTTGATCGAGCCCCAGTAGGCCGCGATATAAAGTGAGTCACTGAGCAGAAAAAGATAATTGCCCAGATTGAGGAAAACCTGCAGCGTCTGATCAGCATATTCGACCAGCGGGCCATAAGGAGGAATACTGATCGCCGCTTCGGATAGGCTGATTTTCAACACCAGCGCGAAGGGCATCAGAAAAAACAGCGTCAGCCACACAAGCGGCAGCGCAATGACCGCACGACGCCCCAGTTTTAACCGCTTGAGCCAGGTTTTGATTGGCTGCATGCCGTTGCTCCTCCCTAGCGGTTCAACACAATCGGGCTGTGGTCTTCCCAATAGACGTAGACAGCGTCTTCCCAGGTAGGACGGTCACCGCGACGCTTGGTATTGGCCATGCTGACCTTGATCAGCTGGCCCAGATGAGTGCGGATGTAATACAGCGAAAAACCGCCCAGGTAGGCAATGTCTTCTACCACGCCCTGCTCCCAGTTGTAGTCACCTTCGGGCTTATCGCGGGTCAGCCAGATCTTTTCCGGTCGCAGCGCTGCCCACACCCGCAGGTTGTCTGCCTGGGTGGTAATCCCATGATCTATAAACACGGGCCGCTCAAGCACGGGTGAATCAATCCGGCAATGGTCAGCCGCATCCATGGCAATCTCACCTTCGAACATATTTACCGTGCCGACAAACTCAGCAACCATACGGCTTGCTGGGCTTTCGTAGATATCCACCGGCGATCCCACCTGTTCAATCCAGCCATCGCTCATAATCGCCACGCGATCCGCCATGGTCATGGCTTCTTCCTGATCGTGGGTAACCATGATGCAGGTCACCCCGACCTGCTCAATGATTTCCACCACTTCCAGCTGCATTTCAGTGCGCAGCTTTTTATCCAGCGCCCCCATGGGTTCATCCAGCAGCAACAGCTTGGGGCGCTTGGCTAACGAACGCGCCAGCGCCACCCGCTGGCGCTGGCCGCCGGAAAGCTGGTGGGGTTTGCGCTTGGCAAAGCGCTGCATATGAACCAGCTTGAGCATGTGCGCTACGCGTTCATCCACCTCCTGCTTGGGCAAGCGATCCTGCTTCAGGCCGAAGGCAATATTCTGGGCAACGCTGAGATGCGGGAATAGTGCATAGGACTGGAACATCATGTTGATCGGGCGCTTGTGCGGCGGCATCTGGGTAATGTCCGTGCCATCCAGCACGATGCGCCCTTCACTGGGTGCTTCAAACCCGGCCAGCATGCGCAGCAGGGTCGATTTTCCAGACCCGGAGCCCCCAGCAAGGCAAAGATCTCCCCCGTTTGACCTGCAGATTGACATCATCCACCGCCACGGCATCATCAAAACGCTTGCTGAGCCGGTTGACCTTAAGGACGATATCTTCACGAAAGCGCGGCGCTTTGCCCGGCGCACGCTGGGCGGCTGGAGACGTGTTCGTTAATCCCGCACTTTCGTCCGGCAAGGGTGTTGTGGCCATGCCTACTCCCCAATCGTGCCATCCAGGCCAAGCCAGCATGGCACTCAAACTGAAAGCGGGCTTTTCAGCCCGCCGCGATCGACATCAGAGATAACAGCACCCAGGAAACAAATATCCGAGGTGACGCATGACAGATTAACGCCCGGATTTCACCCGGTTCCAGATACGCGTACGCGCACGCTGAACGTCCTGCGGTTTTTCAGCAATGACATACAGGTTTTCCATCACCTCGTCGCTGGGGTAAATCGCACGGTCGTTAAGAATGTCTTCCGGCAGGAATTCATCCGCTGCCGCATTGGGGTTGGCGTAGCGGACATACTCGGTAATTTCTGCGGCAATCTCGGGTTCGAGAATAAAGTTGATAAAGGCGTGGGCATTGCCAGGATTAGGCGCATCCGCCGGCACCGCCATCATGTCGAACCACAGCTCGGCGCCTTCCTTGGGGATGGAGTAGGCAATGGTAAAGTCACGACCGGCTTCTTCGGCGCGATCCGCCGCCTGGAAGACATCACCGGAATAACCAGCAGCCACACAGATATTGCCGTTTGCCAGGTCAGATACATAGCGGGAGGAGTGGAAGTAGGTCATGTTGTCACGCACGGAAGCAATCAGATCTCCTGCTGCCTGCAGGTCGTCCATGTCATTGCTGTGCGGGTCAAGACCCAGGTAGGCCAGCGCCGGTGTCAGCATTTCAGAGCCGGAATCCAGCATTGAAAGCCCGCAGCCCGCCTCGGCCAACTGGGTGGTAATATCGGCATCGAACAACAGCGCCCAGCTATCCAGCGGCGCATCGTCGCCAAGAATCTCGGTCACCCGATCCCGGTTATAGCCAATCCCGTTGGTGCCCCACATATACGGCACTGAGTAACGGCTGCCTTCATCGACCACATCAAGGTTCTGCAACAGCTGGCTATCAAGGTTATCCAGATTGGGCAGTTTGTCGTGATCCAGTTCCTGATAGACACCTGCCTTGATCTGACGGGTCAGGAAGTAGGTAGAGGGAACCACGACGTCATAACCTGAGCGCCCTGACAGCAGGGCAGCATCCAGCACTTCGTTGCTGTCAAACACGTCGTAGACAACGTCGATACCGGTCTGCTCGGTAAATTTATCCAATGTTTCCGGGGCAATGTAGTCTGACCAGTTGTACACCCGTACTTCATTAGCCTGGGCGGTGGCTGCCGCTGTGGCCAAGGTGGCGGCCACAACGGCTGCGGAAAGTTTTTGTAGATTACCCATCAAGACATCTCCTCTTGTGTCTCTTGTGTTCCGTGATGACCGCCAGATTCTGCGATGCTCTTATCCCTATCGCAAGTTTATGGCCAAAAATTCTCATGTTGGATACGTCAGGCAGACATGCTCAACGATTGCCACACGCCGGGCAGGCCGGATCGCGCGGCACCTGGAAATGGCGCCATTGGCCGCTCAGGCCATCAAAGGTGGCCAGGCCCTGGTGGGCACGGCCCGCGCCACTCAACAACTTGAACGCCTCCACCGCCTGAAAGCAGCCGATCAGCCCGACCAAGGGCGCCATCACGCCGCTTTCGGCACAGGAAAGTGCTTCGTCGCCGCTGCCGTCGTCCGGATAAAGACAGGCGTAGCAGGGGCTATCGGGCAAACGTGGGTCAAATACCGCCAGCTGACCGGAAAAACGGATAGCCGCCCCGGAAACAAGCGGCACACCGGCGGCCAGGCAGGCAGTGTTGATTGCGTAGCGGCTGGAAAAGCGGTCGGTGCAGTCCAGCACCACATCGGCTGAGGCGGCCAGCGCCGCCAACCGCTGCCTATCAGCATGTTCTTCCAGCGCCACGATCTGGCAGCCGGGGTTGACCGCCTGGGCACTTTGCGCCGCTGAAGCCGCCTTGTTGCGCCCCAGATCCGCCTGTTGATGGGCAATCTGACGCTGCAGGTTGGAAAGCTCAACCACATCCGCATCGACAATCGTTAACCTGCCGACGCCAGCCGCGGCGAGGTAGAGCGCCACGGGCGAGCCCAGGCCACCGGCGCCGATAATCAGCGCATGGGCGTCATTCAGCCGTTGCTGACCGTCGACCTCCACTTCCGGCAGCATGATCTGGCGGCTGTAACGTAATAGGGCCTGGTCATCCATCATCCTGGCGAACTCCTCTCCACAGGGCTTTAGTGCTTATCATCAAGCTCCTCAAGCTCGGGTATATGCAGGCTGAAGCTTTCTTTGACTTCTTCCATCACCACATAGCTCTTGGATTCCTTCACGCCCGGCAAGGTCAGCACCACATCGCCCAGCAGCTGACGATAAGCGGACATTTCCGGAATGCGACATTTCAGGATGTAGTCAAACTGACCGGACACCAGATGGCATTCCTGAATTTGCGGCAACTGCTCAACAGCGCGTCGAAATTCGTCAAACACTGCCGGTGACTGGGTTTCCAGGCTGATTTCAACAAACACCAGAAGATTGGCCTTCAACGCCTGAGGGTCGAGCAGGGCCTGATAGCCACGAATAATCCCCGAGCGTTCCAGGCGCTTGACCCGTTCCAGGCAGGGCGTGGTAGAAAGGCCAACTTCAGCGGCCAGATCAACATAGGAAATGCGCGCGTTTTCCTGTAGGCAGCGCAAAATCTTGAGATCAATACGGTCCAGCGTTCTGTTTTTTGATTTCATGGCAAGGTCCAATAAAGGCATCACGGCGATGTCATAAAGCAGCCAAGCGTAACCCGTTCCTGGCCTGCCAGGTCACACAGGCTTTCAACGTTTTCATAACCGGCACTTATGAATGCCTGACGCACGGCAGCTGCCTGGGTATAGCCATGCTCCAGCAGCAGATAGCCTTCCGGGTGCAGAAACCCTTGCGCAGATTTGATCAGATGGTGAAGGTCGGCCATGCCCTGCTCAGCCGCCACCAGCGCTGAACGCGGCTCGAAACGCACATCGCCCTGCTCAAGGTGAGGGTCGTTTTCGGCAATATAGGGAGGGTTAGCCACAATCAGATCAAAGCGGGCAGGTGCGGCTGTGCTGGCCAGTGCAGTAAACCAGTGGCTGCACACAAAGGTGGCGTTGGCGATACCCAGCCGTCGGGCATTGCCTTCGGCCAGTTCAACCGCCTCATGGCGGATATCCACGCCCACCACCTGCCAGCCGGGGCGCTCACTGGCAAAGGCCAGCGCAATGGCGCCGGTGCCAGTGCCCATATCAAGCAACGCGCCTAACCCATGAGGCGCGCGCAGCAGGGCGGCTTCCACCAGGGTCTCGGTATCCGGGCGAGGAATCAATGTCTGGCGGGAAGTTGCCAACGCAAGCCCCCAGAACTCACGTTCTCCGGTCAGATAAGCGATAGGCTGCCCTTGTGCACGGGCAGCGACCAAGGCCGCAAAACGCGCCTGGTTCCAGGTATCACACGTCTGATCTCCCCAGGTGTACAGCCAGGTGCGTTCACGCCCCAGGCAATGGGCCAATAGCACTTCGGCATCCAGGCGGGGCGAAACCGACCCTGCGGCGCTCAGGCGCAGGCTTGCCTCAATCAGCAGCGCATCCAGGGTCATTCGCCACCCTGTAGGGCCGAGAGCTGTTCAGCCTGGTATTCATGAATCAAGGGGTCAATCACATCGTCGAGCTGCTCGCCGCTGATCACTTCATTCAACTTGTAAAGCGTCAGGTTAATACGGTGGTCAGTAATCCGCCCCTGAGGATAGTTATAGGTACGGATACGTTCACTGCGATCACCGGAGCCAACCAGTGAACGGCGCTCATCGGCCTGGGACTGACGCTGGGCGTCCTCGGCGCTCTGCTTGAGCCGCGCCGCTAGCAGCGACATGGCCTTGGCGCGGTTTTTGTGCTGGCTGCGCTCTTCCTGACACTCCACCACAACGCCAGTGGGCAGGTGGGTAATACGAATGGCAGAATCCGTGGTGTTGACGTGCTGCCCACCTGCCCCACTGGAGCGGAAGGTATCCACACGCAAATCGGCCGAATTGATATTGATATCGCCGACATCATCCACTTCCGGCATGACCGCCACGGTACAGGCAGACGTGTGGATGCGCCCCTGGGATTCCGTTGCAGGCACACGTTGAACTCGGTGTGCGCCGGATTCAAACTTCAGGTTAGCGTAGACGCTATCCCCCTTGATACGCGAAATGATTTCCTTGTAGCCGCCCATTTCACCGTGACTGGCGCTGATCACCTCAACCTTCCAGCCGCGTTTTTCAGCATAGCGGGCGTACATCCGAAACAGATCGCCCGCAAACAGTGCGGCTTCATCGCCCCCTGTGCCTGCACGAATTTCCAGAAACACGCCGCGGCCGTCGTCCGGATCTTTGGGCACCAGCAGACGCTTGAGCTCAATTTCAAGCGCCTCCAGCTTGTCACGCCCTTCATACAGCTCCATTTCCGCCAGCTCACGCATGTCAGCGTCGCTGTCGCGCATCAGCTGTTCGGCAGCGTCGATATCACCTTCGATATCACGGTAGCGCTGCCAATGGGACACCAGGGCTTCCAGCTCAGAATACTCACGCGAATAATCGCGGAAGCGCTGCTGATCGTGAATCACATCAGGCTCTGATAACAGCAGCGACAGCTCTTCAAAACGTTCTACAAAACTATCCAGACGTTGGCGCAGCGATTCTTTCATGCGGGTGAATTATCCTTCTGGCGGCGCTTGGCGGCAGGTGGGGTTTCAAAAGCGGCTTTGGCCGGCAGCAATAAACGCGGTGCAGCGGCCAGCAGGGCATGCTCCTCGACAGAGGCAGCATCACGGATCGACTGGGTCGGCTGGTGCATCAAGCGATTGGCCAGCTGATGGGCCAGACGCTCAACCACAGCAGCAGGGTCTTCACCGCGGGCCAGGCGTTCCAGCGCCTGATCCCGTGTCATATCACGCAGTGATTCACCGTGCTGGCGATATTCACGAATCAGGTGGCCGCCAAGACGCACCCGGCGTTCATGCTGCCAGCTACTGACACCGTGTTCGATCAACGATTCGGCCTGATCTGCCGCCACCTGACGATGGCGACGATTTTCCTCAATCACTTCTTCCAGATCGTCCACGGTATACAGAAATACATCCGCGAGTTCGCCCACTTCTGGCTCGATATCCCGTGGTACGGCTATATCCACCATGAAGACAGGGCGGTGACGACGTTTCTTCAGGGCGCGCTCCATCATGCCCTTACCCACAATCGGCAAGGGCGCGGCGGTGGAGGAAATCACAATATCAGCGTGTTCCAGCGCATCGGGAATTTCCGACAGCGTGATGGCACTGCCTCCAAGCGCAGCCGAACCCCCTCAGCCCGCTCGCGGGTGCGGTTGGCGACGGTCAGCTGGCGCACCCCGGCTTCACTCAAGTGGCGGGCCACCAGCTCAATGGTTTCGCCCGCACCAATGAGCAGCGCCCGTGAACGGCTGAAATCATCAAAGATGCGGCTGGCCATGCTCACCGCTGCATAGGCCACCGAAACCGGGTTCTTACCGATCCCGGTTTCGGTGCGCACCTGTTTGGCGACGGCAAAAGTGTGTTGAAACAGGCGCTCAAGTTCGCCCCCAACCCACGCGCATCGCGCGCCTGCTGGTAGGCATCTTTGAGCTGGCCCAGAATCTGCGGTTCACCCAGCACCATGGAATCCAGCCCCACGGCCACGCGCATCAAATGACGCGCTGCATCACCATCCAGATAATGATAGGCGCAGCGCGCCAGTTCATCGACATGCAGGTTGTGAAAGCGTCCTAGCCATTTAAGTACGGTTTGCTCGCCAGCAGCGTCTGTCACACAGTAGAGCTCGGTGCGATTGCACGTCGATAACACCGCCGCCTCACTAATTTGTGGCAGACTACGCAATTCCTCCAGCGCACGTTCAAGCTGCGCCGGCGTGAAAGCGACCTGCTCGCGCACGGCAACCGTGGCGGTACGATGATTAATTCCCAAGGCAAGAAGCGTCATGCGTTGTGCGTCTTCGCTAGTGTGTCGGTCTGAAACGTGAGATGGATGCTTGCTGATGCAAAATATTGAGGCAATGATTCTAGCACAATCCACCCTCAACAGGCCCATACCACTTTGCCATCTTCCTGCAAGCCGCTATGCTGGACATCCGGCCAACGAATCGAGGGATGCATGCCACGCTTAAGTGCTGTTCAACACACCCCATTTCCCGCCATGGCCATTGTTCTTATAACAATGCTGATGCTGGGAGGTTGTCAGCTGGTCGCCACCCCGTCCAGCTCGTCTTCTTTACCGTGACCGATGACGACCCATTGCAAAACGCGCCGCCTATCACCCAAGGCCTTGATGCTGAAGGCCTAAGCCTGTTGCTTGGCGCCGAACTGGCTGCTCAGCGTGGCGACTACCAGCGGGCAAGCCAGGGCTACCTGGATGCCACCCAGCGCTATCCTGTCGCTGCTCTGGCCGAACGCGCCACCTTTACTGCGCGTTACAGTGATGCCCCCGAGCTTCTGCTCACCGCTACCCGCCGCTGGCAGGCACTGGCCCCAGATACCACTGCGCCGAACCGTTTGCTGGCCGCTATTGCCCTGCAGCAAGGGCAGTGGGTTGAAAGCCTTGAACAGCGCCTGGCCATTACCCAGGCGGGAGAAGACACCGACCTGACCGCTCTTGCGGAATTTGCCATCGCTGAAAACGGCCCTCTTCCTGACCTGCTTGAGCGCCTGCGCGCCTATGTATCCACACAGGACGCCGCAAGCCTGCAAAGCGATCCTCTGATTGCGACCGCCCTGCTAGAAATCGCCTTGGGCGATACCCATGCGGCTGAAGCCAATCTGCAGGCCGCCAGGGCACAGGGTGGCAATGGCCGCACACTGTGGTTGGCCGTTGCGCGCCTGGGGCTGGAAACCCAAAACTACACAAAGGCACGTCAGGCCGCCCGTCAGGGGCTTGCCGATAACCCGGAAGATGTCCGCTTCATTCTGTTGCTGGCTCAAGCGGAAATTCGCCTGGGAAATATCGACGCTGCACAGCAACAAACCGATCAGCTGCTTGAAAATCATCAAGGCGGTGATGAACTGCGCCTGGCGCTCTCCCAGCTTTATCTGGATGAAGGCTATCCCGAACCCGCTCAACAATTGCTGCAACCTTTTATAGGCCAACCGCAAAACCCGGATCGTGTCTATATTCTGCTGGGCGAAATCGCCCTGGCCGAGCAGGAAATTGATAACGCCCTGCTTTATTTCCGCCAGGTTGGCGAAGGTGATGACTTCATCCCTGCCCGTGCCCGAGCGGCTGGCATGTTGATCGACAACCAGCGCCTTCTGGATGCCCGGGCGTTTCTGCGCATTGAGCGCATGGCGCATGATGAGTATTACAACAGCCTGTTGACGCTGGAAATACAGCTGCTTGATGAATATGGCCAGAGCCAGGAAGCCGACCAGCTGCTTGACCGCGAACTGGCCCGCACGCCGGATGACAGCACCTTGTTATATCAACGCGCCATGCGAGCCTGGGAAGCCGGTGACCTGGAGCAGATGGAAGCAGACCTCAAGCGTCTGCTGGCCAATGAGCCGGACAATGCCAATGCATTGAACGCCCTAGGCTATACGCTGGCAGATAAAAACCTTGATGGACGCCTTGACGAAGCCCAGCGTCTGATTGAACGTGCCTACGAACTGGCGCCCAATGACCCTGCCGTACTGGATAGCATGGGCTGGGTCTATTACCGCCAGGGCCAACCTCAACGCGCACTTGACTGGCTAGAGCGCGCTTTTGCGGCCATGCCAGATCAGGAAATAGCCGCTCATCTGGCTGAAGTACTGCATGCACTAGGCCGCAGCGAAGAAGCCCGTGAACTAATCGACGCCCTGATGCGTCAGACCAGCGAGCACCCTGCTATTGATGAACTGTTGGAGCGGCTGCCCAGCCTGGCACCCTGATATTTACACCATAGGGCTTACACTACTGGGCTTACCTCGCTGATTTGTCCACACGCTCTCTGCCCACACGCTACTTTTTTGAATGGAGTCAAGATGCCTACCCTCGCCATCCCGCACATCCTGCGCCGCTTTTCACCCAGCGGCTTCACCACCATCATGCTGTCGCTTGCCCTGCTCACTGGTTGCGCCACATCAACACCTGTCGATGATGGCAGCCGCCAGTCCGGCCAGTGGGAATCCCAGCAAGCATCACTGGAGGCCCTGGAAACCTGGAAGCTGGCCGGCAAGGCAGGCTTGCGCTCCCCTGAAGAAAACACCAGCGCCAACCTCGACTGGAACCAGTACCCGCATTACTTTCGCCTGCTGGTCAGCGGCCCCTTTGGTGGTGGGCGCACCGTACTTGAAGGCCGCGAAGGACGCTTCAACCTGACCAACAACGAAGGACGCTTTGAAGCTGAATCCCCCGAAGCCTTGATGGAAAAGCAGCTGGGCTGGTCGCTGCCCGTCAGTGCCATGCCCTTCTGGGTGCGTGGCCTGCCGGATGAAGAGCGTAGTTATCAGCTCGAAACCGACGAACTTGGCTTCCCCAGCCACCTGACCCAGGACGGCTGGACGATTGACTATCGCGACTGGGAACGCGTCGATAACCTCTGGCTGCCCCGCCGTCTGGTCATGGAGTATGACGAGGTGAGAATTACCCTGGTGATCAATCAATGGCAACCGGATAGCCAATAAGGGCCCCAGCATGCAAGTATCTCCCCAGCAGCTGCCGCACACACTCTGAGGCTCCCCGCCCCGGCCAAGCTTAATCGGCTATTGAATATTGTTGGCCAGCGTGCGGATGGCTATCACGAGTTACAGACCCTGTTCCAGCTGATTGACCTGTGCGATACGCTGACTTTCACGCTGCGCCAGGATGGCCAGCTGGTACTGCGCGATGATCTTGATGACATCGCCAGCGAGGACAATCTGGTGATGCGCGCCGCCCGTCTGTTACAAGACACCACGGGCTGCCCCCTTGGCGCTACCCTGGCCATTGAAGAAAAACACTGCCCATGGGAGGTGGCCTGGGAGGCGGTAGCTCAAACGCCGCCACCACCCTGGTCGGCCTTAACCAGCTGTGGCAACTCGGCCTTTCTCCTGATCAGCTTGCCGAGCTGGGTTTGAGGCTGGGCGCCGATGTGCCAGTCTTCATACATGGCACCAGCGCCTGGGCAGAAGGGGTTGGCGAACGGCTCACCCCGGTCACTCTGGATACGCCCTGGTTTGTGGTCATTCACCCCGGGGTCAGCGTTTCAACGCCTGAGGTGTTCAAGGATCCACAATTGACACGCAACACGCCGCCTATTACCATGGCGCGCGCATTGCAGGGGGAGCGTCGTCATGGCGCAATGACTGTGAAGCCGTGGTTACTCGGGCTTATCCGCCAATTGCGGCAGCCATCGAGTGGCTTGGAGGCTTCGCAGACACGTTTGACCGGCACGGGCGCCTGTATTTTTGCCGGTTTTACGCACCAGGCAGAGGCGGCTGATGTTGCCAACAAGGCACTTGAGCATTGGCCCGCTTGGGTAGCTAAAGGGCTGAATCGCTCTCCTCTCCATGTTGCTCTGGGTGACTGAACGCACCCTGTGCTGAATCTGGCACTGATATTGCTGATACCGGTCGAATGATTTCTGGCCAGTCAAGCAGTTCATCCTGCTGGGGTATCGCCAAGTGGTAAGGCACCGGTTTTTGGTATCGGCATTCCCAGGTTCGAATCCTGGTACCCCAGCCAACTCAGCATTAAATGGCGTTCTCTCCCACGAATCTCAACACTGCAAAGGTGGCTGCGCGTGTCAAAATTGATGGTTTTCGCCGGGAACGCCAATCCCGAGCTCGCTCGTAAGGTTGCTGACAGCCTTGACAGCCGCATGGGGAATGCGACAGTAGGACAGTTCAGCGACGGTGAAATCGCGGTTGAAATCAACGAAAACGTGCGCGGTAAGGATGCTTTCATCCTGCAGTCTACCTGTGCACCGACCAATGACAACCTGATGGAAATGATCCTGATGGTGGATGCCCTGCGCCGCGCTTCGGCAACGCGTATCACGGCGGTAATGCCCTACTTTGGCTACGCCCGTCAGGATCGCCGGGTACGCTCCGCTCGGGTTCCCATCTCGGCCAAGGTCGTGGCTGACATGATGGTCAAAGCGGGCGTGGATCGCGTCATGACCATGGATCTACACGCCGACCAGATTCAGGGGTTCTTCGACGTGCCAGTCGACAACGTCTACGGCTCACCCATCCTGCTTGATGACATCGAACGCCAGAATTACAGCGATCTCGTAGTTGTCTCACCGGATGTGGGCGGCGTTGTACGCGCCCGTGCCATCGCCAAGCAGCTGAATGCTGATCTGGCGATTATTGACAAGCGTCGTCCCCAGGCCAATCAGGCCCAGGTCATGCACATCATTGGCGAAATTGAAGGTCGCACCTGTGTCGTCGTTGACGACATGATTGATACAGCGGGAACGTTGTGCAAAGCTGGTGAGGCCCTTAAAGACCACGGCGCCAAGCGCGTGGTCGCCTACGCGACTCACCCCATTCTTTCCGGACCGGCGGTCGACAACATCGTCAATTCCGTGCTGGATGAAGTGGTAGTGACCGACACTATCCCGCTTTCAGATACCGCACGCCGCAGCGGTCGCATCCGCCAGCTCAGCGTTGCCGGCCTGATTGCGGAAGCCATTCGTCGGGTGAGTAACGAAGAATCTGTCAGCGCCATGTTCCACTGATGTGAGCATCAGCGCCTGACATACACGGCTCTATTGCAGAGCTTCTGGGAACGCTGTCGTCTGGTCGCGGGCGGCAGCGTTTCCTTACTTTAACCAAGAGGCAACAAACATGTCCGATTTTATCCTTAACGCCGATATTCGCCACGACCTGGGGAAAGGTGCGAGCCGCCGCCTGCGTCGTGCGAATCAGCAGGTTCCTGCCGTTGTATACGGTGGCACTCAGGAGCCGCAGTCGATTTCGGTTGAAAAAACCGCTTTTTACAAAGCTATCGAAGATGAGTCCTTCTTCTCTTCAGTCATCACGCTAGTGATTGAAGGCAAGAAGCAGCAGGTCGTTGTGCGTGACCTGCAGCGCCATCCGTTCAAGCCCCTGCTGACTCACGCTGACTTCCTGCGCGTTGATGCTACCCATGAAATCACCATGAACGTGCCGCTGCACGTGGCTGGCGAAGACACTTGTGTAGGCATCAAGGATCAGGACGGCGAACTCCACGTCCTGGCCAACGAAGTGGCCATCAGCTGCCTGCCGAAGGACCTGCCTGACTACCTGGAAATTGACATTTCCGCGGTTGAGGTTGGCACGACGCTGCACCTGTCTGACCTGACCCTGCCAGCGGGCGTTACTTCTGTTGATCTGTCCCACGGCGAAGATCACGATAACGCCATCCTTAGCGTTACCAAGATGAAAGTCCGTGGTAGCGATGATGATGATGAAGAAAGCGACAGCGAAGGTGAAAGCACTGAAGGCGATAACGCTGAATAAGCGCTTGCTGGGGCCATGCCCACCATGGCCCCTTTTCAGTATCATGATCAAGCGCCTCTGGCGCTTGATTTTTTTTGCCGTCTGGACAGCCCCCACCTAACGCTATGAGGTACTAAGGATGAGCCACGTATCGGCCTTGATCGGCCTGGGCAACCCTGGCCCCGAGTATGCTGCCACGCGCCACAATGCAGGCGCCTGGGCAGTCGAAGCAGTGGCCCGTGCGGCCAACGCCCAACTGCGCCCGGATAAGAAGTTTCTCGGCCTTTATGCCAAGGTCAACTTTTCTGGCCATACGCTACACCTGCTTAATCCAACGACCTTTATGAACCGCAGTGGCGCTTCAGTAGCCGCTCTCTGTCAGTTTTTCAAGCTTTCACCTGAACAGCTTCTGATTGCCCATGACGAACTCGACCTGCCTGCCGGGCAGGCGCGCTACAAGACCGGCGGTGGCCACGGCGGCCACAACGGCTTGCGCGATATTATCAGTGCCCTGGGCAATCAAAAGCAGTTTCACCGTTTACGTATTGGCGTTGGCCATCCGGGTAGCGCCAACCAGGTCGTCAACTACGTGCTGGGGCGCCCGGGTAAAAGCGAGCAATTAGCCATTGAACAAGCGCTTGATGAATGCCTGGCCACCCTGCCGCTGGCGCTTGGCGGTGATTGGGCCAATGCCATGAATCGCCAGCATCGTTTTTCGGCGGTACCCGAATGACGCCTTGATGGCAGGCGCTGCTTAGCGTATTCAGCGATGTCGCGTAGAATGCCTGGCAAACCGTCTTATTGACTGCTTTTCAACTTACTTCATCGAACACTTTCAGGAAACACTCATGGGCTTTAACTGCGGTATCGTCGGCCTGCCGAACGTCGGCAAATCCACCTTGTTCAATGCGCTTACCAAATCTGGCATTGATGCAGAAAACTTCCCGTTCTGCACCATTGAGCCCAACGTCGGTATCGTCCCCATGCCGGACCCACGGCTCGACAAGCTCGCAGAGATTGTCAAACCCCAGAAAGTCATTCCGACGACCATGGAGTTTGTCGATATAGCAGGGCTGGTGGCAGGCGCCTCCAAAGGCGAAGGCCTGGGCAACAAGTTTCTCGCCAACATCCGTGAAACTCAGGCCATTGCCCATGTGGTGCGCTGCTTTGATAACGATAACGTCATTCACGTTGCCAACCAGATTGACCCTCGGGCCGATATTGAAACCATCAACCTTGAGCTCGCCCTGGCCGATCTGGATACGGTCGAAAAGGCCAGCCAGCGGCTGGTGCGCGTGGTAAAAGGCGGCGACAAGGATGCCATCGCCACCAAAGCCGTGCTGGACAAGATTCAGCCGCATCTGGCCGAAGGCATGCCACTGCGTAGCTTCGGGCTCAGCGATGATGAAAAGCAACAGGTCAAAAGTTTTGGCTTTCTGACCCTCAAGCCCACCATGTACATTGCCAACGTCAATGAAGACGGCTTTGATAACAACCCCTATCTTGATGTGGTCAATGACATTGCCGCTGAAGAAGGCGCCGTCGTTGTGCCGGTATGCAACCAGATCGAAGCGGAAATCGCCGAACTCGACGACGATGAACGCGCCATGTTCCTGGACGAGATCGGCATGTCCGAGCCTGGCCTTGACCGAGTCATTCGCGCCGGTTACGCCCTCTTGGGCCTGCAGACCTACTTTACCGCCGGCGTGAAAGAAGTACGCGCCTGGACAGTCAAGGAAGGTGCCAGCGCACCCGAAGCGGCGGGCGTCATTCACACCGATTTCCAGAAAGGCTTTATCCGTGCTGAAGTAATCGCCTATGACGATTTTGTCACCCTGGGTGGCGAACAGGGCGCCAAGGATGCAGGCAAATGGCGCCTGGAAGGCAAGGAATATATCGTCAAGGATGGTGATGTGATCCACTTCCGCTTCAACGTTTAGACGGCCATCCTGCCTGGCACAAGACGGAAAAGACTTGACGCCGATAGAAATGCTGAGTAATATCCGCCTCCGTTGAATGGCTACGTAGCTCAGCTGGTTAGAGCACATCACTCATAATGATGGGGTCCCCTGTTCAAATCAGGGCGTAGCCACCATATTCCAGAAAGCCCGCTGAAATTTCAGTTTACTGAAACGCAAGCGGGTTTTTTGTGTCGGCAGAAAGCGTTATCAGCTGTCGACCAGCCCCAGGTTGGCGCGGTTATAGAAGGCCGTCAGCGCCCGCACCAGATACTCTACATCCTGGCTTCCTGCGGTTTCACGAATCGAATGCATCGCCCACTGCGGTACGCCCACATCCACCGTTGGCACCCCCACCTGAGTAGCCGTAATTGGCCCGATAGTGCTCCCGCAGCCCATATCCGCACGGGTCACAAACACTTGCACCGGCACGTCGGCTTCACGGCAGAGATCGCGGAACAGCGCGCTGGTGGCACTGTTGGTGGCATAGCGCTGATTGGCATTCACCTTGATGACCGGGCCTGCATTGATCAAGGGGCCGTGCTGTTCGTCATGCTTGTCGCGAAAATTGGGGTGCAGAGCGTGGGCGTTGTCACAAGACACCATACAGGACGACTGAACCAGCTGAATCAGAGACTCCTCGCTACCGCCGCCCAGCTGGGCATTCAGGCGGCTTAACACATCGCCCAGAAACGGCCCCTGGGCACCACAGGCACTGGCACTCCCCACTTCTTCATGATCGTTGGCCACCAGGAGCGCACCTTGCTGGCCATCATTGGCAAGCAACGCCTCCAGGCCGATAAAGCACGACAGCAGATTATCCAGCCGAGCACTGGCAAGCAGCGATTGCTCAACGCCGATCAGCGACGGCGCCTGCAGATCATAAAAACTCAATTCAAAATCGACGATATCGGCGTTTTCAATCGCATGCTGTGCCTGAATCCAGGCCTGCAGCAGGCTGTTAAGGTCCTGTTGATCGTCCTGCATCAAGACCGGCGCCATCTGGGTCTGAGGGTTGATCGCGCGACCGTTGTTGGCTTCGCGATCAAGGTGGATGGCAAGGCTCGGCAGGATAGCCACCGGCTCAGCAACATCCAGTAAGACACTGGTCAGGCGCCCATCCGGCTGACGCAGATGAACCCGGCCGGCAATGCCCAAGTCACGATCGAACCAGGGCGCCAGCAAGGCGCCACCATAGACCTCAATGCCTAACTGTAACCAGCCAGCACTGCGCTGAGTCGCGTTGGGCTTCAGGCGTAGGCCGGGGCTATCGGTATGAGCGCCGACCATACGCAAGTCTTTCAGCGCTCCACCTTCAGGCAACTGGAAGGCAATGATGGATGAATCATTACGGGTCACGTAGTAACGCTTGCCTGCTTCCAGCTGCCAGCTGGCGGTTTCCTGCAGCCGCTGGTAACCCGCCGCCTCCAGGCGCAGCGCCATATTGCGGGTAGCATGCCAGGGGTTGGCGATGCTTGTAAAAACGCACACAGCCGATCCAGCAGGCCAGACTTTAAAATGTGTGACATGAAAATCCTCTTAACAACGATGAAGTAGTCTCAGCAACGCACAAGAGCTGTTACAATACTTGTCTGTTTCATGCAAGTATTCATGTAACTGTTATTGCAGCAGATAAACGACGTGGTTGGTTAACGGCCGTGATTGGCTGCATTTCGCAACTCAGCGGCAGATTGTCAGTCATATAAAGCATGCAGTCTGTACGAGTTTACACAAATCCAGGAGAGCTTGATTAATGAGCTGGTTTGCAACTCTTACGCGCTCGGTGACCTTGGCGACCGCGCTGACCTTTATAAGTCCAGCGCTATGGGCACTGGAACCTACCGATGAGCAGCGTGAAGTCGCCGTTGAAATTGCGGACTCCTTGCGCTATGGCCACTACGCTGACATTACCTTCGACGATGACTGGTCTTCAGAAGCCTTTCAGCGCTATCTGGATAACCTCGACGGCCAACGTCTGTATCTGTTGGAAAGTGATATCGCGCCTTATCGGCACCTCGAAACACAGATGGCTGATTTGATCTTCGAAGGCGATATCGATGACGCCTTTGCCTTGCACGAACGTTCCAACGAACGCCGTGAAGCTCGCCTGAACTGGCTGCTTGAGCGTATCGACGAGGGCCTGGACTATCAGTTTGACAGTGATGAGCGCCTCGAAATTGACCGTGAAGAGGCCAACTGGGCCACTGATATTAGTGAGCTTGACGCCCTGTGGGAAAAACGTCTGCAGAATGCTGCCCTGACGCTGGTACTCGCAGACCAGGACAACGAACAGATTGAGACCACGCTGCGCCAACGCTATGAAGGCCAGCTTTCGCGGGTTGAACAAACCGAAGCTGAAGATGTGTTCGGCCTGCTGATGGCAGCGGTCACCGGCACCGTAGACCCCCACACCAGCTACCTTTCACCGCGCCAGGGGGAATCCTTTGATATCCAGATGAGCCTGTCACTGGAAGGTATTGGCGCCATGCTTCAGGCCGACGGTGAATACGTCAAGGTTGCCAGCCTTGTGCCAGGCGGCCCTGCTGACCAGGCCGGTGTACTGGATCCAGCCGACCGTATTGTCGCGGTTGGCCAGGAAGACGAAGAAGATCTGGTGAATGTTATCGGCATGCGCCTGGATAACGTTGTCGACCTGATTCGCGGCCCCAAGGGCAGCGTGGTGCGTCTGGAAGTCATCCCTGCCAAAGCGGTGGATATCACTCGCACCCGCACGGTGGAAATCACCCGCGATACGGTTAAGCTCGAAGATCAGGCCGCACAAAGTGAAGTGATTGAGATTGAACGTGACGATGGGCAGCACAAAGTTGGTGTGATTACCGTTCCCACCTTCTACGTTGACTTTGAAGCCTGGCAGGCAGGCGAGGACGACTATCGCAGTACCACTCGCGATGTCGCCAAGGAAATCACTGCCCTCAAGGAAGCCGGCGTAGAAGGCATTGTGCTGGATCTACGTGACAACGGCGGCGGCGCATTACAGGAAGCCAACAGCCTGCTTGGCCTGTTTATTGATCGCGGCCCGACCGTCCAGGTACGCGACGCCAGAGGGCGCATCCAGCTATACGGCGACAGTAACGCGGGCACCCATTACGATGGTCCATTAACAGTGCTTACCAACCGCTTGTCGGCCTCTGCGTCAGAAATCTTTGCCGGCGCCATTCAGGATTATGGCCGCGGTATTGTGGTGGGCTCCCCCACCTTTGGCAAAGGCACCGTGCAGACGCTGAGCGACCTTAGCCATGGTGAAATCAAGATCACGCGCGCCAAGTTCTACCGCATTTCAGGTGACAGCACCCAGAATCGCGGCGTTGAACCGGATATTCGCTTCCCGATGGATATTGACCCGGAAAGAATCGGCGAAAGCAGCCTTGACCATGCACTGGCCTGGGATTCCGTTCAAAACGTGCAGTATCGCCGTTACGGGGAACCGGAGAACTACCTTGATACGTTGATCAATCGCTACCAAGCGCGCGCTGAAGATAACCCCAACTTCCTCTACCTTGAGCGCCAGACAGAACTGTCTCGCCAGCTGCGTGAGCAGCACACCAGCGTCAGCCTGAACCGCGAACAGCGTGAAAGAGAGATGCAGGCCCAGGAAGCCGAACAGCTTGCTCTGGAAAACCAGCGGCGCATTGCGCTTGGCGCCCAGCCATTGGAAGAATGGACCAGCGCCCAGGTAGACAGCGAGGAAGAAAATGGCAGCGAACAGGCAAAAGAAGAGGAGGAAGACGTCATGCCGGCTGAACGCGCCCAGGTGCTGGAAGCTGCTGAAATTCTTCTTGATTATGCTCAGCTGCAGACAGCACAGCGTTTAGCCAACCGGGAGTGATCAAAACGGGCTATGCGTTTTTCCTGATTTCTTCACCCTGAATACTGACCGAGGCCTCATGGCCTCGGTTTTTTATTGGCAAGCAGTGAAGGCACACCATCAGGCTCTAACAGTACGCCGCCCGACGCCCCGGACGCTCACCCATGGCCTGCAGCCGCCGGGTAAGGGTTTCCAGACGCTGACGCTCACCCTCTCGACCTGCTTCAATAATCGCCTGCCCCCAACCGGGCAGGCCAGAGGCAAGGCGGTAGTACACCCATTGGCCATCGCGTTGATCACTCAGCAGGCCACATTGGCGCAGCTGAGCCAGATGGCGAGACACCTTGGGTTGCGAGAGCTCGAGAGCGTAGGTCATTTCACACACACAAAGCTCGCCTTCCTGGGCAATCAGCAGCACCAGTGACAGACGCGTGTCGTCGCTCAGACATTTAAAGACTTGTAGCGGCATTAACGGTAATGCAGTCGTGGGATTCACAGAATCATCCAACCTTTCACAAACGGAAGCTGGCGACTAGTATAGCGAATTAGGTACTTGCAAAGGGTAGGAAGGATCAAAAAGAGAGGAAAAAGCACAGGATTAACTAGTGTAAAGTTGGTTGGCTCCCCGAACAGGACTCGAACCTGTGACCCAATGATTAACAGTCATTTGCTCTACCAACTGAGCTATCGGGGAATAACCGAAAGGACGATGTGAACGTTGGCTCCTCGAGCAGGACTCGAACCTGCGACCCAATGATTAACAGTCATTTGCTCTACCAACTGAGCTATCGAGGAACATTCAGCATCTTTAACAGTATCTGCCAGTTAGTTGATGCTAGGGCTGATAGTGTAAGTGCTTGGGTGGTGATTGGCTCCCTGAGCAGGACTCGAACCTGCGACCCAATGATTAACAGTCATTTGCTCTACCAACTGAGCTATCAGGGAACTACCTAAACACGGTGCGTAGTATACTCATACAAACGCTGTGGTCAAGTGTGGATTTATTCCAATGCTAGCCCCTGCTTTACTGTGCCCGTATAATGCTCACTCAACGTCGCGGCACCGCCGCACCACCATTCATCCTCGTCACCCGACGACCCATAGATGACAGGTACCGATGACGAAGAAACTCTTCATCAAAACACACGGCTGCCAAATGAACGAGTATGACTCGTCACGCATGGCAGACCTGCTCGGCGAATCACACCAGATGGAGCTCACTGATAACGAGCTTGAAGCGGATGTCATTTTGCTCAACACCTGCTCTATTCGTGAGAAAGCGCAGGAAAAGGTCTTTCATCAGCTTGGCCGCTGGAAAAAACTCAAGGACGCCAACCCCGACCTGGTAATTGGTGTCGGTGGCTGTGTGGCCAGTCAGGAAGGTGAAGCACTACGCAAGCGCGCGCCTCACGTCGACATGGTCTTTGGCCCGCAAACACTTCACCGCGTTCCTGGGATGCTGGATGCCAAGCGCAATAACCAGATTGCCGCTGTTGATGTCACCTTTCCGGAAATCGAGAAGTTCGATCACCTGCCGCAGCCCTCTTCAGATGGTGCAACGGCGTTTGTTTCAATTATGGAAGGCTGCTCCAAGTACTGCACCTTCTGCGTGGTGCCCTACACCCGTGGTGAAGAAGTCTCGCGTCCGTTTGAAGCAGTCATGGATGAAATTCTCCATCTGGCGGATCAAGGGGTGCGCGAAGTCAATCTGCTTGGCCAGAACGTTAATGCCTATCGGGGCGAGAACGACTACGGTGACGAGATCGACCTGGCGGAACTGATTGCCTGTATTGCCGCCGTTGATGGCATTGACCGGATTCGCTTCACGACCTCACATCCGGTTGAATTCACCGATAGCCTGGTCGATGCCTATGCTGACATCCCTGAACTGGTCAGCCATCTGCACCTGCCCGTTCAGTCCGGCTCTGACCGCATTCTCAGCGCCATGAAGCGCGGCCATACCGCGCAGGAATATATCGACAAGATGGAGCGCATTCGCGCCAACCGGCCGGACATCAGCTTCTCTTCGGATTTCATTATCGGCTTCCCCGGTGAAACTGAGGATGATTTTGAAGCCACTATGGATCTGATCCACAAGATTGGCTTTGATCACTCTTTCAGCTTTGTCTATTCCGCTCGCCCCGGCACGCCGGCGGCTTCGCTTGAAGACGACACTCCCGCTGAGGTCAAAAAACAGCGCCTGGCGATTCTGCAGGAGCGGATTATCCAGCACACCCAGCAGATCAGTCGCCGTATGGTGGGCTCTCGCCAGCGCATTCTGGTCAGCGGATTTTCACCCAAGGATCCGGGGCAGCTGTCCGGGCGTACGGAAAACAATCGCGTTGTGAATTTCCGTGCAGCCAACCCGACCGAGCTGATCGGCTACTTTGTGGATGTCGATATCACCGAGGCGCTACCCAACTCCCTGCGCGGTGAACTCGCCTCGGCAGAGCGTTATTAACAACTCTCATCGCCCAGGCAATTGCCCCGAGGCCACTCGGGGCAGTAAGCTGAACCTCACACTCATTAACTAACGGGTTTCTTACTCTTGAGCCAGCCATCATCTCAGGCCAATCGCATTATCACGCTCAGCCTTGAACCCAATGACCCGCAGCGGCTCGCTAGCCTGTGTGGGCAGCAGGATGAGCATCTGAAACTGATTGAAAGCCGTCTGGACGTTACCCTGCGTAACCGCGGCAACATCTTCCAGCTGGCGGGCGCGGCCAACCGCATCAAGGCCGCTGCCAACGTACTGGAACACCTTTACCGGGAAACTGCTGCCAACGAGCTTGACCCCGACACTGTTCACCTGTTCCTGCAGGAATCCGGGCTTGAAGCGCTTGCCGAGGAAGAGGAACCGGAAGACGGCGAAGTGATCATGCGCACGCCACGCACCATGATCAAACCCCGCGGGATGAATCAGCAGCGCTACGTTTCCAGCATCCGTGAGCACGATATCAACTTCGGTATTGGCCCAGCGGGTACCGGCAAGACGTACCTGGCCGTTGCGGCAGCGGTTGAAGCACTGAACCAGCAGGAAGTCCGTCGCATCCTGCTAGTTCGTCCGGCCGTTGAAGCCGGTGAGAAGCTGGGCTTTCTACCTGGTGATCTGGCCCAGAAAATCGACCCCTACCTGCGCCCGCTCTACGACGCCCTGTATGAAATGATCGGTTTCGAACAGGTCGCCAAACTGATCGAGCGTCAGGTAATTGAAATAGCGCCGCTGGCCTATATGCGCGGACGCACCCTGAACAACGCCTATATCATCCTGGATGAAAGCCAGAACACCACCCCTGAGCAGATGAAGATGTTCCTGACCCGGATAGGTTTTGGCTCCACGGCGGTGATTACCGGCGATGTGACCCAGGTGGATCTGCCCCGCGGCCAGCGCTCCGGCTTGATTCAGGTGCTTGAAGTTCTCAAGGACACCCCCGGGATAGGCGTGACCCACTTTGCCGCCAAGGACGTTGTCCGTCACCCGCTGGTACAGCGTATTATCGAAGCCTACGACAGCTTTGAATCCGAGCAGGAAGCCAAGGAGCGCGCTGTTCGCGAGGAACGTCAGCAAGCCCGCGAAGAGCGTCTGCAAAAGCGTGAGGACTCCCTTCAGTGACGGTATTGATTGACTATCAATTGGCGACACAATCCACCCAGGTGCCCGATGCGGCTCAGCTTGAACGCTGGGTCGCTGCAGTGCTGGAGCAGCACCCGCAGGAAAGTCGCCATGAAGTGACCATCCGCATCGTTGATGCGGATGAAAGCCAGGCGCTCAACGCTGACTACCGTGGCAAGGACAAACCGACCAATGTACTGTCCTTTCCCTTTGAAGCCCCCTCGGGTATTGAGCTACCGTTACTTGGCGACCTGGTCATCTGCCAGAATGTCGTTGCACAGGAAGCACAGCAACAGCAAAAACCACTGATGCAGCATTATGCGCATATGGTCATACATGGCACCCTGCATTTATTGGGTTATGATCATATTGAGGACGACGAAGCCGAGGCTATGGAGCAGCTTGAGCGTCTGCTTCTGGCCAGGTTTGATATTCCTGATCCGTATCTGAGTGAAACGCAGTAACGCTATCAAAACAAGAGATCAACTGTATGAGCGAAGACCGATCGAGCACCGCCCCCTCAAAAATCCTGGCTTGAGAAGCTGTTTGGTGCCCTGACGGGGATAACGATGAGCCCAGCTCAAGAGAAGAGCTGATGGCTTTTCTGCGCCACACGGCCGGCCGCCTGAAGCTCGACCAGGATGCCATGATGATCATTGAAGGCGCGCTGCAGATCAGCGACCAGCAGGTACGCGAGATCCTTATTCCTCGCTCTCAGGTCGCCGCCATTCCAATTGATCAGACCAGCGATGACTATCTGCCGCTCATTCAGGAAACCGGCCACTCGCGCTATCCGGTCATCGGTGAGAATCTTGATGATGTCAAAGGTATTGTGCTGGTCAAGGATCTGCTGCCCCTGCTCTCCCAGACCCAGGCCCAGCGGGATGCCTTCCAGCTGGAGGACATCACCCGCCCAGCGATGTTTATCCCTGAATCCAAACGTCTCAACAGCCTGCTAAAAGAGTTTCGTGATACCCACAACCATATGGCGATTGTGGTGGACGAGTACGGCGGCACGGCTGGGATTATTACCATCGAAGATATTCTTGAGCAGATTGTCGGCGATATTGAAGATGAGCACGACACAGATGAAGAAGATGATATCCGTGCCCTGGAAGACGGTCATTTTGCTGTTCGCGCCCTGACCCCTATTGAAGATTTCAACGAACGCTTCAACACCCAGTTTTCTGACGATGAGTTTGACACCGTAGGCGGCCTGGTCATGCAGCAGTTTGGCCACCTGCCCCGGCGGGGCGAACAGACCTCACTCGGCGGCTGGCACTTTGTGGTGATGAACGCAGACAATCGGCGTATTCGCCTGCTCGACGTGCACTTCGACGACAGCAGCAGTGAAGAAGACCTCACCAGGATCGGGTCGGAGGGGAGCTAGTCCCCGTCCGCCCACACCACCGGGCATACGGTTCCGTACCACGGCGGTTGGTCAAGTGTTAGCAAACCGCTTCATGTAGAAGCTTACACCACGGAAGCCTTGCTTATGCCACCAGCGGTTGTTCATCGCAAACCGCGTGTGGTGGAGTTGCGCCAGGAACCACCAGCGTTTGTGCTGACAGTACCCTTTCGCCTCCTCCATCGGTAGCCCGAGTTCGATCATCTTTCTCACTCGGGTTCGCGGTTTGAACCACTGTTTCATCAGACACATACGTAAGCGGCTTCGTATCCAGCTGTCGATATCAACAAACAAGCGCCGCGTCTCTGTCAGTCGAAAGTAGCTTGTCCAGCCTCGAATATATCGATCGAGACGGGCTAGCTTCACTTCAATGGCTTCACGGTCGTGCCCACGGGTCAGTTGCCTGATCCGTCTCTTGAAGCGATTGACCGTCTCCGTACTGCAACGGATACGCGGGTTAGCCTTTCCTACAAAGCTGTAGCCGAGAAAGTTGCTGCGTGAGGTAGAGACGACGCGGCTCTTCGCCCGGTTAACCGGGAGTTTGAGTCGCGTCTCAAGAAAGGCGGTCACACTGTCCTTGACTCGGTGGCCCGCTCGACGGCTTTGGACGTAGATCTGGCAGTCATCGGCGTACCGGCAAAACCGATGGCCTCTGGCTTCCAGTTGCTTGTCGAGATCGTCAAGCAGGATATTGCTGAGTAGAGGACTCAAGGGCGATCCTTGCGGTGTGCCTTTCTCACGCTGACTGACGACACCCCCATCATCATCCCGGCCTGTAAATAGCGACGAATCACGCCAAGCAGGCGCTTATCGTGAATACGTTTCGCTAGTCTGGCCATCAGGATATCGTGGTTGACCTGATCAAAGAATCTCTCCAGATCAATATCGACCACAATCGTGTAGCCCTGTTTGGCGTAGTCATGAGCCTGCTCAATCGCTTGCCAGGCATTACGGCCCGGTCTGAAGCCGTAGCTTGAGGCAGAGAAATCCTTTTCATAGTACGGGCTGAGCACTTGATGGATGGCTTGCTGGATTAAGCGGTCTATCACGTTAGGGATGCCCAGCATGCGGTGCGTGCCATTGCCCTTCGGGATATAGACCGTTCTCACCGAACCTGGCTGATAAGCGCCTGACTGAAGAGCTTCCTTGATTTCAGGCCAGGATGTCTTCAGGTAAGATTCGGTGTCTTCAATGGTGCGTGCATCGGGGCCTGGGGCCCCTTTATTGCGCTGCACCCGGTTCCATGCATCCGCCATGTTGGCGCTATCTAGCACATCATCCATGGAAACCGGGTAGCAGGGTTCGCAAGGGTTCCAGCCCGTGACCGGTCTGCCGCTGCTACTAAACTGCGGTCGGTTGTCATCGCGTTGGTCAGAGATCACAGAGAAACCCTTTCACTTGCCTTTGGCCCTTGGGTGGAATGTGGCCACCTACTATGGCCGCTGCTGACTTCCCTCACAGCCTTGCCGCCCCTCCCGCTGTGCGGTTGGCTTGGCTCTAGCGGTTGCGAGGGACCTCCCGGGGTAAGACGCACATCTTTCTCGCCAGGTAGCCGCCTCATATACGTACTGCGCTGCCGTGTTGGGATGAGCTTTGTGTTCTTCAGCACACTTACTCCACGCAGCCCGCCTCGTATGAGGTTCGTGTTCCTCGGCTCAGCGATTTGCCGCAGGCTTCCTTCAGATTCCACCTTGCGATGGACACCCTTGCCGTGTTGGCTAACAGCTACTCCCAACGTCACTGCTCGGGACTTTCACCCTATAGATGTGCGCCATGCCCGGCACACTGACCGCTCCTCACCCTAAGCGCTGACGCGCCACGGGCGAGGCTTCCAACTTCTTAGGCAGCAACCGACACGTGGCCGGATTTACGCATGCCTCGGCTGGCAGGAACCGACAGTCCTTCGGCTCGTAGTTTGATGATGCCCTGCTGGCGAATGTTGATCGCAGCGTTAATGTCACGGTCGATGCCTTGGGTGCCACAGACGGGGCAATCCCAGGTGCGAACCTTCAGCGGCATGTCCGCAACCTTGTGGCCGCAGCCCGCGCAGGTCTTGGAGCTGGCAAACCACTGGTCGATTTTGACCAGGTGCTTGCCTTGGGCTTCTGCCTTGTACGCCAGCTTTTGGATCAGGCTGTGCCAACTGGCATCGGCAATGTGCTTGGCCAGCTTGCGGTTTTTCAGCATGTTTTTGACTTTCAAGGTCTCGACCACCACCGCTTGGTTGTCGTCAATGAGTTGTCGAGACAGCTTGTGTTGGAAGTCAGCACGGGTATTCGCCAGACGCTCGTGCGCCTTGGCGAGTTTGAGCCGTGCTTTCGCACGGCCCTTGCTGCCTTTCTGGCAGCGGGAGAGGACTTTCTGCTTGCGACGTAGGTTGGCGCGCGCCCGCTTGAGGAAGCGGGGATTAGAGGTTTTGTGCCCCTCCGAGTCGGTGGCGAGAGGTATGTCAGCCCCATATCGACCCCCAGCACCGAATCGACGGTTTGCAGCGGTACCGGGGCCTCTTCTCCATCATCGACCAGCACTGAGGCATAGTATTTGCCGGTGGTGGTGCGGGTTAAGGTGATGCTTTTCAGCGTGCCGGTGATGTCACGGTGGATACGCGCTTTAATCGGCGTGAGCTTTGGTAATTTGATATTACCCTGACCAAGCTTGATGCCGGTACAGTGATAGCTTGATTGCTTGCCGTGCTTGCGCTTGAACCTCGGATAGCGAGCAGGCAACTTAGGGTTAAAGAAGTTCTGGAAAGCCTGATCGAGGTTAATGCAGGCTTGTTGCAAGGCAATCGAGTCAAAATCTTTGAGCCAGTAATACTTGCGGGACTTCTTTGCCACCGCCAGTAGCGGCTTGAGGTCTTTTTGGCGCGAAACTTGGTGCCATGCCGTTTATACTGCGTGCTGATGATATGCAGTGCCTTGTTATACACAAACCGTACCGCACCGAACTGGGCGTTCAAGAACGCTGCCTGTTCAGGGGTCGGGTAGAGGCGTACTTTTGTGGCTTTCAGCATGGCATGGGCTATTAAAGCTGTATATCTATCCATCATAAATGACGAAGGGCAAAGGTCAACCCCTTGCAGCGCTGTCGCGCTGCCCGCTTATATCTCCGCCCGATTGGGCGAAGGTTTACGCGGAGTGTGCTAATCAGGCTGATAGATGACACCCTTCAGATTACCCGCGTCTATCAATAAGGATAGTCATTAATGCATACAGGATTCTCTCCTTCCCTGGGCTGGCAGCTTCTGGCTGCCGTTATTGCTGGGGGCTTCACTACGCTGACCGCCTCACCGTTTGAATTCTGGTGGCTGGGGCCTTTGGCCGCAGCACTGGTCTATTGGGGCAGCCATGCATTAACGCCCGCCCACGCCGCGTTCAAGGGCCTTGTCTATGGGCTGGCACTATTTGCCAGCGGGGCTTCATGGGTTTACGTTTCCATTCACGATTATGGCCATACCGGCCCCCTGCTTGCCGGCTTGCTCACGGCGCTGTTCGTGTTTGCGCTGGCGTTGTTTTTTGCCGCCATGCTATGGGTCTACCGACGCTTTACCTCACCGCGCTACTCACTGCTAGGCTTTGCGGGCATCTGGGTGCTGGCCGAGGTGCTACGCACTTATCTGTTTACTGGCTTTCCCTGGCTGCTGCTTGGCAGCGGTTTTGTCGATTCACCCTTGGCGGCCTGGGCACCTATCGGTGGCGTTTACCTCTTGTCGTTACTGGTCGCCTTCAGTGGCAGCTTATTGATAACGCTGCTGATCAAGCGTCGCCTGTGGGCCATCGCGCCCCTTGCGGCTATCTGGTTGACACCCTTCATCCTGCCCACCCAATGGACAACGCCCAGCGAGCAGCCCACCAAGGTCGCCATGGTGCAAGGCAACCTGCCCCAACTGATCAAATGGACCGCTGACGGTCAGCGCGAAGCCGTTGCCACCTATACCCGCCAAACCCAGGCGATCAGCGATGACGTTGAGCTGATTATCTGGCCGGAAACCGCGCTGCCCATGCTGGAAAATCAGGCGCGCCCTGTACTCGAACAGGTGCAGTCCAGCCTTCCCGCTGACACAGCGCTGATTACCGGCATCCTGCAACAGGATGAACAGGCCCAGCAATTTTTCAACGGCGTGATAGGGGTTGGTAACGTCGAAGGCGATTATCAGAAAGAACATCTGGTACCCTTTGGAGAGTACCTGCCACTGGAAAGCCTGCTGCGGGGTTTGATCAATTTCTTTGACTTGCCCACTTCCTTCATCACGCCAGGGCCAGACCAACAGCCATCGATGCAGGCGGCAGGCATTTCTCTGGGCAATGCCATCTGCTACGAGATTATCTACCCTCAATTGGTGGCCAGCCGGGCACGCAACAGCCAGGCCATCATTACCATTTCCAACGACACCTGGTTCGGCCGCTCAATTGGCCCCCACCAGCATCTGCAGATGGCACGCCTTCGTGCGCTGGAAAACGGCCGCTACGTGCTGCGCGCTACCAGCAATGGGATTACCGTCATCATCGACCCGCAGGGCCAGATAACCCAACGTGCGCCGCAGTTTGAAACCACCACCTTGACCGGTGAGTTCTATGCCATGCAAGGCCTGACTCCTTTCACCCAGATGGGTAGCTGGCCGGTCTGGCTGCTGGCGGGTCTGCTGGTGCTACCTTCCCTGCGGCTGGGCAGAAAGGATCAGGCGTAAGCACCTCCACGCCAGACCCCAAAGCAAGCTCTTCAACAAACCCTGAAACCAACAAGGCGCCCCTGGGGGCGCCTTGTGGTGTACGTACTTTCTACATCAACATGATGAGCTACAGAACTGATGCTTTAACGGCTGCTGTTAGCGCTGGCAGCCTTGGTGGCTTCTTCATCTGCGTTGATGATTTCAGGAATTGTCTGACGCACGTAACGCCCCGGTGCAGCTTCGATAGTCGGCAACTCACCTTCACCCGGCTGGCGCGCAGCCACCATTTTCTCCTGGTCAACAAAGCCGTTTTCCACCATCCATGCCTGCCAGTGAGGCCACCAGGAGCCTTCATTGGCTTGCGCACCGGCCATCCAGTCTTCGTGGTTGTCAGGCAGCTCGCTGTTGGTCCAGTAGCCGTACTTGTTCTTGTGCGGCGGGTTCACAATACCGGCAATATGGCCTGAACCGCCCAGCACGAAGGTCACCGGGCCTTTAGGCAACAAGGCGCCATAGTAGGTGCTGTTCCATTTGGCGATATGGTCTTCCTTGGTGGAAACGTAATAGCAGGGCGTGGAAATCTTGCGCAGATCAATCTTGACGCCATCCAGCTCAATACCACCCGGTTCAACCAGACGGTTTTCCAGATACATATGGCGCAGGTACCAGGCATGGGTACCGGCCGCCAGGTTGGTGCCGTCAGTGTTCCAGTAAAGCAGGTCAAAGGCAGCCGGCGGCTCGCCCTTCAGGTAGTTATTGACGTAGAAAGACCAGAACAGGTCATTTTCCTTCAGCAGGTTGAAGGTGTACGCCATGGAGCGGCCATCCAGATAGCCTTTGGTTTCCAGCGTTTTTTCAATACCTTCAATAACGCCTTCATTGAGGAAAACGCCGATGTCGCCCGGATCACGGAAATCCTGCAGGGTCGCCATATAGGTAACCGATTTTACCTTGCGCCCGCGTCGGGTACTGGTCAGGTAAGCCAGGGTAGACGCCGTTAGCGTACCGCCGATGCAGTAGCTCAACAGGTTAACTGACTTTTCACCGCAGGCCTGTTCAATGGCATCAATTGCGCTGATCGGGCCCATTTGCATGTAGTCTGCCCAGGTAACATCGCGCTGAGCTGGCCCAGGGTTACGCCAGGAAATCAGAAACACCGTATGACCCTGATCCACTAGCCACTTGACCATGGAATTATCCTGGCGCAGGTCAAGAATGTAGTACTTGTTGATCCAGGGCGGCACAACCAGCAGCGGCGTCTTGAAAGTCTGTTCGGTGGTGGGCGTATACTGAATCAGCTGGATCAGCTCATTTTCATACACAACTGAACCGGGCGTGACGGCAATATTCTCACCTACCGCAAAAGCGGTGCGGTCGGTCATGCGCACGTTGATCCCTTCAGCCGAATTGGAAAGGTCTTCACGTAGAAGCGCCAAGCCATCGACCAGGTTCTGGCCACGAGTTTCCAGGGTGCGCCGCATCACTTCAGGGTTGGTGGCCACAAAGTTGGTGGGCGCCATGGCATTGACTAACTGACGGGCATAGAACTGCAGATGATGCTTATGGGTCTCATCCAGCCCATCCAGATTATCGATCAGCTCCTCGACCAGTTGGGCAAACAGCAGATATTGCTGCATGATCGCCAGATATTGAGGTTCCTTGGTCCAGGCTTCGTCCTTGAAACGACGATCACCCTTGGCAGGCTTGATCAAGGGGTCAACGTTTTCGCCGGCCATGGCTCTGGCATTCTGCTGCCACAGGAGCCATTGATCCTGTAATAGACGCGCCTGGGTTTGCCATAAGAGCGTGGGGTTCTGCATCAGCGCCTGTGCACCGGCCTCGAAACTTTCGCGCATGTCCTTATGGACAGAATCTGCAGCGTCGCTGGGCGCCATGCGCGCCATCAGATCCTGCATCAATCCCTGATACTGTTCCCCAAGTTCTTTCAACTGGGTATTCCAGGCATCCATATCGACCTGAGATGGCATTTCCCATCCTGATTGCATACTTACTCTCCCACTCTTATGGCAAGCGCATGACAGCTTTGCGCATAGGCCATTGACCGTTATTCTCTTCGTCACGCTAAAAAACACTAGCCTTGAAAAGGCGAGTGTTTTTTAGCAGACAAAACAAACACGGCGCCGTTAATCTGGCGCCGTGCAATCATTTATTCAGCTTTTGCTACTACCGCGAGATGCCTGGCTGGTAGCCTTGGCAGGCGTCTCGTCTTTCTTGGCCGCAGCGGTGTTAACCTGATCGTTCATCTGCTGAGTGGCTTCGCTGAACAGTTTTTCCATTTCAGCTTTAAATTCCATGCTCATCTCGCCCATGGTCTTGGCATCTTCCTGCATCTGCTGGGAGAGCTCGTTGAGCATTTCTGCCTGTTTGGCAGCAAATTCGCGCAGGTCATCAGCATCGTCAATTTCGCTGGCGCTACGCATCCGGTCAGTACCCATCTGGCTGTAACGCTTCATGGCTTCCAGCTGGTACTGGGTCATCTTTTCCATGTTGTTAAGCATCAGCGAGTTAACCTTGCGCATCGGTTCAAACATCTGGCGAGTTTGCGTGTTGAAAGCATCCATCATTTTATCTTGCATCGTTATCACCCTTTTTTTAAAAATATTCGGGCTGCCGACTGAGCTGCCCTGTCGTCTATGTTGCACTGCACAAAGACTAGCCCGTAATACTCAGCGTTGCAACCGTTAACACTGTAACGGGTTAATCTTTAGCCACGTCTCATGCAGAAAACATGGCTATTACGCCGTTGCGTCAGGCTTAAGGCTAATCACTTTTAGACCGCTTGGCGCGTGAACTGGCTGACGCCGTACCGGTTTTGTTTTTACTGGCACTGCCCTGCTGACTGCTGCTATCACCACTTGATGAACCTTTGTTACTGGCGGCGGAACTGTCGCTATCATTGCCGCTCGAGGAGTAACTGGCATTACCGGCCTGACGCAGCATATCCAGCATCATCTGTTGATAGGTGCCAAAGTTTGAAAGCCCTTGGGATAGCCCCTGCTGCATCATTGGCTGCTGCATGAAAGGGCTCATCAGGCTCATCGGGTCATAACCCTCAACGCCGGACTCCATCTGACGCTGGATATTATCCAGCAGGTTTTTCTGAAAGGCTTCTACATCCGGCAGACCCAGCGCACGGCGAAATTCATCAGGGGTCAGATCAAATTCAACATTAATCTTCATCGGCGGCTCCTTATCGCTCTCCCCTGAGTGTAGCAGTCAAAAGTCAGTTTCACCGCTGCGGATGACACTGCTATGACACCCGGCTATCAACGCTATGCCTTTGGTGCTTTTCAGCACTGGCCAAGGCGTGGCGTATCTACCTTGACATGGGCATTCTGGCCGCGCTGGCGCAGCCAGTGATCCATTAGTGTAATAGCCATCATGGCTTCCGCAATCGGGGTTGCGCGTATACCGACACAGGGATCGTGACGCCCCTTGGTCACCACCTCAACAGGCTCACCATGGATATCGATAGAGCGCCCCGGCGTGGTAATGCTGGAGGTTGGCTTGAGAGCAAGGCGAGCAACAATCGGTTGGCCGCTGGAGATACCGCCGAGCACCCCACCCGCATGGTTGGAAAGAAAGCCTTCCGGGGTCATTTCATCGCGGTGGGTGCTGCCGCGCTGGTCAATGCTGGCAAAGCCATCGCCGATTTCGATGCCTTTGACCGCATTGATGCTCATCAGGCTATGGGCCAGTTCAGCATCCAGGCGATCAAACACCGGCTCGCCTAGCCCTACGGGCACCCCTTCGGCCACAACGGTCACCTCGGCGCCCACAGAATCCTGGTCGCGGCGCAGTTGATCCATATAGGCTTCAAGCTCCGGCACCTTGGCCGGGTCAGGGCTGAAAAAAGCGTTGTCGTCAACGCTGTTCCAGGTCTTGAAGTCGATCTTGATCGGCCCTAACTGGCTCATGTAGCCGCGTATCTGAACTCCCCGGCTGGCCAGAAACTGTTTAGCAATCGCACCGGCGGCCACGCGCATGGCGGTTTCGCGAGCACTGGAACGCCCTCCACCGCGATAGTCCCGGTGACCGTATTTATGGTGGTAGGTGTAATCCGCGTGGGCCGGACGAAACTGATCCTTGATCTTTGAGTAGTCCTTGGAGCGCTGATCGGTATTTTCAATCAGCAGCCCAATTGAGGCGCCGGTCGTCATGCCTTCAAACACACCGGAAAGAATCCGTACCTGATCGGGTTCCTTGCGCTGGGTGGTATGGCGGGAGCTGCCGGGGCGGCGGCGATCCAGATCACGCTGCAGATCCGCCTCGCTAAGCATGACCCCCGGTGGGCAGCCATCCACAATGGCGCCAAGCGCGACGCCATGGCTCTCACCAAAGGTCGTAACGGTAAACAGTTTGCCAATTGTATTGCCGGACATGGGCGTTATTTCCTTTACGCAAAAGACGCCGCATGGGCGTCGAGTTCAGCGGCGCTCAGGGCAAATACGCCCTGGCCACCGCGCTCGAATTCAAGCCACATAAATGGCACTTGGGGAAATGCTTGTTCAAGATGGCGGTCAGAATTGCCCACCTCAACTATCAGCCAGCCGTCATCGCTCAAATGCGCTCGGGCATCGCGCAGAATCTGGCGGACGATATCCAGACCATCGCTACCCGCTCCCAGCGCCAGGTCAGGCTCATGGCGAAACTCAGCCGGCATGGTGGCCAGATCGCGGGCATCCACATAAGGCGGGTTGGAGACGATCAGGTCAAAGCGCTGCCCTTCAAGGTTCTGAAACACATCGGATTCAACCGCGCGCACCCGGTCACCCACGGCGTGGCGGGTGATATTCTCACGGGCGACACCCAACGCTTCCTGGCTGATATCCGTCAGAATGACGTCACAGGTCGGCAGATGCAGCGCCGTGGCAATCCCGATACATCCTGACCCGGTACACAGATCAAGCACCCGCTCTGGCGGCTCCTCCGTGAACCAGGCGGCAAAACCATCTTCAATCAACTCGCCCATCGGCGAGCGTGGAATCAGCACGCGCTCATCCACATTGAAGGGGTAGCCAGCAAAAAACGCCTCGCCCAGCAGATAGGGCAGCGGGCGGCGCGTCTTGACGCGCGCCCGGGTCAACGCCACGATACGGCTGCGCTCCATGGGCAGCAGGCGAGCTTCCAGCACCGCTGGGTCAACGTTCCAGGGCAGGTGCAAGGCCCCCAGGCAAAGCGCGACCGCCTCGTCCCAGGCGGATTGGGTACCATGGCCATAATACAGCCCAGCGAGATGAAATTCGCTGGCCGTCCAGCGCAGATAGTCGCGTAGAGTAAAGAGTTCCTGTGCCAGTTCGACATCGCTCAAACACAGCGTTGAGGTGCCGATAGCAGCATGGTCAGCTAATTCAGTGGAAGATAACGTGGCCACAATGGCTCCTGATTAATGGTGACATCACACTTGAGTAAGCGGTATGACAATGATTGTACCTTTCACTCCAGCCGGTTCACAGCAGCGTTAATCTCGCTATACTGTGCGCTGCTGCGTTTTTTAACAGAGTTTTATAGTGAAGCTTTAAAATAGCGCTTTGCCATCAGTGTTAAAGCAGCGTTTTTCCCTTAACGTCCAATTTTTACGCCCGTTTCCATCAGAGCATGCCATGACTCGTCGCCATACGCCCCAAGAGGAAGAGATCAATGTCTTTCGCCATGCGCTGGAAGCTGCGGGCGTTCGGCGTATCACCACTAACCGCGCTGACCCTGGCCGCCCCAGGCAGCATCAGCCAGCCCATGAGGCGCGCCGCCGGGCGGCGGTTGAAAACCAGGTGCTGCAAACCAACGGCCGTACCTCTGATGGTCGTGTTGAAGCGGTTCGCCCTTCTGAATACCTGGAGTTCAGCGTTCCGGATCTGCCCTGGCGCACCTTCAGCCAGTTAAAACGCGGCCAGCTGGCCTGGCAGGCAGGCCTTGATCTGCATGGCTATACGCTGGAAGAAGCCCGCCATCAGCTGGAAGGCTTTCTGCGTGATGCCATCAACCAGCGGATGCGCAGCGTCCTGATTGTGCATGGCAAGGCCTGGGGTACCGATGCCGACTATCCGGTGCTTAAAAGCCACACCAACACCTGGCTGCGCGAATGGCCGGGCGTACTGGCCTTCTGCTCGGCCACTGACATTGATGGCGGCACCGGTGCTCTTTATGTGCTGTTACGCCGCAAAGGGCACTAGTCTCCCGCTTTGACCGGGTGATGCTTGTTGAGGGCTTCATCCGTCAGCATTCGACCCAGCTGGATCAGCTCCTTGGCGCGATGAAATTCATAGGCGCTGCACACGGTTTTGGGCACTTCAATCAGGATATCCGGTGGGTAACCTGCCACTTTATATTTGGCCAGCGCTGCCTGGGTAATATCAAAGGACTCCATCACCATATCCAGCTTGCCCCAGTCTCGCTTGCCACGTTCTTCCGCGCCTTCGTCATCCTCACCGCCCAGATTACCCAGCCCTTTCCAGAGCCGCTGGGTTGTCTCGCGCACGTTGTCAACCCAGCTGCAGGTATCGTCGTTTTCAGCGTCATCATCTGTGCCATCTGATGAAGCGGCGCCAGCCTTGGCAACATCGGCGTTTGCAGGTAACAAGGATTCCAGCGTCACCGGCCGTGGCGTGTGGGCGGTAACATTCACCGCCAGCACCATATCCGCCTCATGAGCGGCAATCACCGGCATAATCGGCAGGGGGTTGAGCAGGCCGCCATCCACCAGCACCTGATCCCCTAGATGCACTGGGGTAATCACCCCGGGTACCGCAATAGAAGCGCGAATGGCCTGCAATAGCGGACCATCCTGAAACCAGACTTCGCGCTGACGCACCAGATCAGTGGCGACGGTGGTCAGCGGAATAGCCAGATCCTCAATCAGGGTATCGCCGAGCAGGCTTTCGAGCTTCTGCATGACCTTGTTGGCGCGCATGGCGCCCATCGGGTTCCAGGTGACATCCACTAGCTTGAGCACGTCCAGGTAGTCGAGCTGAGATACCCAGTCGCGATATTCCTCCAGCTTGCCTGCGGCATACACGCCACCGACCAGGGCCCCCATGGAGCAACCAGCAATCGCGATCACCTCGTAGCCGCGGGCTTCCAGGGCATCGATCACGCCAATATGCGCATAACCACGCGCCCCACCACTGCCCAATATCAGGGCAACCTTGTTGCCCGCCTGAGACAGTTTCTCGCGCTGCGCTGCCGGTGAGTCCTGCTGAGTGGATAGTTCATGAGATTGCATGATTCATCGCTTCCTTTCGAAGATTCTGATGTTGGACAATAACGTCAGCGACTTGGTTAACCGTGTGTTTTTCCAGGTGCAGATGATGGCCGCCTACCAGCACATGACGGCTGAGGTCGGCGACAGCACGACGACAACGCTCTGCCCAGGGCCGGTTCCCCAGAATGCCCTTATCGCCTTCAATCAGGAGTACCGGGCAGCGTATTGCAGTTAAAAGCGCCAACACCTGGTCAGGCGTAAACCGCACCAATGAAGGCTTCATCAGGCGCCTATCGGTACGCAGGTAACAGCCACCGTCGTTACCGGTATAGCTATTACGCGCCATTAACGGCCGTGCGGTGTCGGCATCAATGGGCGTCACGCCCCCAGCGACCCTGGCGGCAACGGCACTTTCAAGCCCTGAATAACGCGGCGGCTTTGATGCAGGCCGACGATGGGCCAGTAACCCCTTGCGCAACTGGTCAGGCGTTTCTTCAGGCGGAGTGCTCAAGGCCCCTAACCCATCTAATAACATCAGTTGATCAACGCGCTCAGGCAGTGCTGAGGCCAGCAGGCAACTGACCGCGGCCCCCATGGAATGAGCCAGTAAGCTTACCTGTTCAAGCTCAAGAGCTTGCATGGCATCCAGCACATCATGGCAGTAGTCCCACAGCGCAATATCCTGAGATTCCGATGGCGCAAGGCTGGCTGAGTGCCCGTGACCGCGAAAATCCAGCGCGACAATACGCACCCCCAAGGTACTGGCAAGGCGCGGCGCCAGACGGCTGAAGCTGGCCGCGTTATCCAGCCATCCATGTAGCGCCAGCCAGGTCGGCGCTGACGGGCTACCCCAGCTCAGCGCCGCCAGGCGCCCTCCGGCCAGGGTGAACGCTTGAGCTGAATCAGCGGATACGGTTGTTTCCAAAAGTCTGGTATCTCCCATGTTTATGCCCATCTTCAGGTGACGTTGTGATATCGAATCGCTACCATTTCAGCTCAGCCAGCCTTCATCAGCAAACTCGACGGTGGCTCATTTTTTAACTGCAAGAGGCTTTTATGAACCAACGCCGTGATACCCGCAGCCGCAACTGGATTTTTTTCATCACTGTCATCAGTGCCGTCGTGGTCGGCATCTGGCTGGCGCGTTAAATCGACGGTTTGCCCCTGCCAACGTCAACCCAGCGTTTAACGGTGTCGCCCGCTCAGCACAAGATAGACAAGGCAAGCAACGTCGTTGTCTGGCACACTGGACAGGTTAAATCACCTTGCCGTTTTTCACTATCGGCACACGATCAAGGAGAAGGTTGTAATGAGCGAACGCAGCGCAAATACCCAGCCCTGGGCACAGCCCATGCCGGAAAAGCAGTTCGAGCTGATGCGCGACATTCTCGCCGCCCCCAGCCCCGTGGGGCTTGAAGGTGCGATGACCTACGGCGTACTGAAACCGCATTTCGAGAGCTTTGCGCCAAAAAGCTGGCAGCTGCATCAGTTTCGCGGCAACGCCGGTGTCGTGCTGGATACGCATCCGGGCCAGGATGACATGTTCAAGCTGATGATCATTGGTCACGCCGATAAGATCCGCATGCAGGTGCGCTCAATTGGTGAAGACGGCAAAATCTGGATCAACACCGATTCCTTCCTGCCCACCGTGCTGATTGGTCATGAGGTCAAGCTGTTCAGCGAAGACCCGGAAGCCCCAGGCAGCTACCGCAGCATTGAAGGCGGCACCGTGGAAGCCCTTGGCGCCATCCACTTCTCTGACCCGGCGGTGCGCACCGGTGATAAAGGCATCAAGAAAGAGCAGATCTATCTTGACCTGCAGATTCACGGTGAGAATAAAAAGCAGCAGGTGCTCAATCTGGGGGTACGCCCGGGCGATTCGATCATTTTTGACCGCCCTATCCGCCCCGGCTTCAGCCCTGACACCTTCTACGGTGCCTACCTGGATAACGGCCTGGGCTGCTTTGTCACCGCTGAAGTGGCACGCCTGATTGCCGAAGCGGGTGGCACCCAGCAGGTACGCGTCATGTTTGCAATTGCCAGCTACGAGGAAATCGGCCGCTTTGGCAGCCGCGTGTTTGCCGGTGAGCTCAAGCCGGATGCGCTGATTGGCGTTGACGTTAACCATGACTATGTCGCCGCACCGGGCATTGGTGACAAGCGCATGCAGCCGCTGGAAATGGGCAAAGGCTTCACCATGGCCGTGGGCTCCATCGCCAGCGAGCAGCTCAACCGAGTGATTGCCAAGGCCGCCAGCGACAACGAGATTCCCATGCAGCGCGATATTGTCGGCGTGGATACCGGCACTGACGGCATGGCCGGTGTGCTGGCCTCCGTAGACAGCGCCGCCACCTCAATTGGCTTCCCGATTCGCAACATGCACACCATTTCCGAAACGGGTAACACCCAGGACGTGCTGGCCGCCATTCATGCCCTGACCCACACCATCAAATCATTGGATGGTATCAAGGATCTCAAGCGCGAATTTCTGGATAACCACCCACGCCTGGACATGGCCAGCCCGCTTGCCCACCAGGGCAGCGCCAAGCCTGACGAGGCCAAGGAAGAACCTCAGAAAGGCGCTAAGAAAGAGACCCCAACGGCCAAAGACACCAAGGCCAAAAAGACCAAGAAAGGCAAGTAACCCGCGCTGACGAAACACCAGCGACAAAAAAGCCCGCCCTGTTCAAACAGGGCGGGCTTTAATTTGTCATTCCGGCTAAAAGCACTCGGAAATGACGGGGTTAAGGCGACTTACTATTCACCATTCACGCTTAACCACTCACTGCTTTTCAAACCATTCCAGCAAAGCATCCGCCGTGGGCGCTGAAGACGGTGGGTTCTGGCCAGTAATCAGCTGGCCATCCACGCGCACATAGGGAGTGAAATCATCCGCCTTGGAATAGACACCGCCGCAGGCTTGCAGTGCTTCTTCCACCAAGTGCGGCACTACCTGGGTAAGGCCAACTGCTTCTTCCTCACCATTGGTAAAGCCAGTTACCTCACGGCCCTTGACCAGCGGCTCGCCGTCGCTGGTCTTGGCATTGACCAGCACAATGGGTGCGTGGCAGACGCTGGCGACGGGCTTGCCTTGGGCAATAAAATCTTCGATCAGGCGGATCGAGTCAGTATCCTGCGCCAGATCCCACAGCGGGCCATGGCCACCAGGATAGAAGACCCCGTCAAAATCTTCGGCCTTCATCTCACTTAAGCGATGAGTAGACGCCAGCGCCGCCTGGGCCTCAGCATCCTTTTCGAAACGCCGAGTGGCGTCTGTATGGCTCTCTTCAGCGTCACTAGCCGGGTCCAAGGGTGGCTGACCTCCTTTCGGTGATGCCAGCGTCAGGGTCGCGCCCGCATCCTTAAGCACGTAATAGGGGGCGGCCAGCTCTTCCAGCCAGAAGCCGGTTTTGTTACCGGTATCGCCCAGTTGATCGTGTGATGTCAGGACGACCAGAATCTGCTTACTCATAAATGCTCCTGCAGGTTGACTGCTTGAAAACAGTGCTATTCAACTTTGTTAACTTAACGCTTACCTCCTAAATGGAGATGTATAAGGCAAATACAAGGGCACACCTGCCAATCCCTGGTTTTTTGCGTTGTATACTGATGCGCGACACCAACAAGAGACCAACAAAAAAGGAGCTTTCCATGCGACCATCAGAAGCACGCCAGCTGCCGCTTGAAGGGCTGAAGGTTCTGGAACTTGGCCAACTGATTGCCGGGCCGTTCGCCACCAAGATGCTCGGCGAGTTTGGCGCTGATGTGATCAAGATTGAGCCACCCGGCACCGGCGACCCACTGCGTAAATGGCGACTAATAGAAGACGGCACCTCGCTGTGGTGGCACGTTCAAACCCGTAACAAGCGCTCGGTCGCGCTGGACCTGCGTAGCGAAGAAGGCCAGGCACTGGTGCGCCAGCTGGCCTGTGAAGCTGATGTCGTCGTGGAAAACTTCCGCCCCGGCACCCTGGATAACTGGGGGTTGGGATGGTCGGATCTGTCAGCGCTTAATCCACGGCTGATCATGGTGCACATTTCAGGCTATGGTCAGACAGGCCCCTATCGCGATAAACCGGGCTTTGGCGTGATAGGCGAAGCCATGGGCGGGCTGCGCTACCTGACCGGCCAACCCAATGAGCCTTCTGTACGTGTCGGGGTCAGCATTGGTGATTCGCTCTCGGCGCTGTATGCTGTGATTGGCACCCTGCTGGCCCTGCAGGAACGTCAACGCAGCGGTCTCGGACAGGAAATTGACGTCGCCCTGTACGAATCCGTGTTTGCCATGATGGAAAGCCTGTTACCGGAATATGACGCCAGCGGAGAGATTCGCCAACCCAGCGGCAGCGCTCTTCCCGGCATTACGCCGTCTAATGCCTACCCTTGCCTGGGTGGCGACTATGTGTTGATTGCCGGTAACGGCGACAGCATCTTTAAACGCTTGATGGGCGTGATTGGCCGTGATGACCTGGCCAATGATCCAGCGCTGGCCCATAACGATGGCCGCAGCCAGCAGGCAGACAAGATCGATGCCGCCATTCAGGCATGGAGTGAACAGCATCCCCGCGAAGACATCCTGGCAGCGCTGGATAACGCCCGAGTGCCGGTTGGTTACCCGTATACGGCAGCAGATATTGCCAGCGACCCACATTACCTGGCCCGCGAGATGATCCAAGCGTTTACCCGCCCCAATGGCAAGCCGCTCAAGGTACCCGGCGTGTTGCCCAAGCTCAGCGCCACACCGGGACGATTGGGTAACGGTGGCCCAGCCCTTGGCCAGCATACCGAGGAAGTGCTTGACGAGTTGGGTATCGATCACGAGACCCGTGACAAGCTGCGCCAGGCCGGTGTTATTCAGGAGTTACCGTAAGGCTGGCGGATGGCAAATACGGCGACGGATCAACAATAGGCGTGCGCCCGAGCAGCTGATCGACCAGCAGGCGGGTGGAGGCAGGCGCCAGCACCAGGCCGTTGCGGTAGTGCCCGGCATTGACGTGCAGATTCTCCAACCCCGGCAAACAGCCGATAAAGGGTACGCCATCTGGCGAGCCGGGGCGCAATCCGGCCCAGTGGTGTTCCACCTCACACTCAGCCAACCCAGGAATAATCCGCGTGGCGCTGTGCCAGAGGGATTCCCGCGCTTCGCCACTCAGGGTTTTATCGAAACCAGCTTCTTCCAGAGTTGAGCCTGCCAGCACCCGCCCATCGGCACGTGGAATCACATAGCGCCCGTCCATCAGCACCACACGGTTAACCAGGGTCGGCGGAGCCTTGAAGACAATCATCTGACCTTTGACGGGACGCACCGGCAGATGCACATCAAGGCTCGCCAACAGCTCTGCCGTCCAGGCACCTCCACACACGATAATCTGGTCGGCCTCGATTCGCCCAGCCGATGTCTCAACGCCTAAAACCCGCTCCCCTGACGGGCAAAACCAGTAACGCTGACGCCTTCACGCAGCGTTACCTTTGGCATAGCCATCAGCCGGGCCTTCAGGGCGCGAACCAGGCGCGGGTTGCGAATACTGCCCAGGGTCGGCATCCACAGCGCCGTTTCAAAGCCCGGTGCAGCATTCGGTTCTTTGGCGTAAAGAAAGTCCCCCGCTACTCGCTCCAGCGGCTTACCCACCTGTCGCGCCCAGTCCAGAGCTTGCTGTTCATCATCCACGCGCAGGTAGACAAGCCCTTTCTGGCGATATTCCGGGTCAATGCCGGTTTCTTCCAGCAGACGCAGGGCAAGCTCAGGGTAGAAACCTTCTGACCAGCGTGACAGATTGGACACCGCTGTACTGTAACGCCAGGGGTAAAGCGGCGAGACGATGCCGCCGCCTGCCCAGGACGATTCACGCCCGGTCTCACCGCGCTCCACCAGGGTTACGTCAAAGCCACTATCGGCCAGTTGCAGTGCCGTCATCATGCCAATAACGCCACCGCCTACAATCAAAAAGTCACTCATACCGCCCCTTAAATTGATAAGCTGGAGGAAATAAACACGGACGACAATTATGCCAAAGAGGCCAAGGGTTGGGCGTAAATAGCTGCACTGCTTCCAACATACTGCCAGAGGATGCGTTAGATGACCCCCAAGGTAACCGACCGAGCAAGCGCTGCACTCAAGAACCTGTTTATTGGCGATGCATTAGCCATGCCTGTCCACTGGTTCTACAACGTTCATGACATTGACCGTGCCTTCCCTGACGGCATCACTACCTTTGAAGCGCCGCCTGAGTATCACCCATCGTCGATCATGTCGATGCACTCCACCAGCAGCGGCGGTCGCAAGCGTTCCGGCAGCCCGCAGCCCGAGATCGTCGGTGACGTTATACTCAAGGGCAAGCAAGGTTACTGGAATCGCCCGAATGTTCACTACCACCAGGGCATGCAGCCCGGTGACAACACCTTGAATGCCCACTGTGCGTTAACCCTGATGCACAGCATGGCAGACACTGATCAGCATTATGACAGCGACGCCTTTCTGGAAGCTTACATCCAGCTGATGACCGCCGAAACGCCCGCCCACCCGGATACCTACGCGGAATCCTACCATCGCGGTTTTTTTGCCAACCTGGAAAAAGGCTTGCCGCCCAAGCAGTGTGGCGCCGTCACCCACGACACCCCGTCGATTGGTGGACTGGTAACCATAGCACCGCTGGCCATAGGTGAACGCCTGAAAGGCACCTCTTTGGCAGATACCCGTAAACGTTGCCGTCAGCATCTCGCCCTGACCCACCCGGATACCTTCCTGGCGGACGTGTGTGATGCCTATGTCGAGCTGATCGACACCCTGCTGTTCAGAGATACGGACGACCACATAGAGGAAGCGCTGCTTAGCGCCACCCGCAGCCTGGCAAAGCGTGAACTGACGACTCTGGTAAAAAGCCAGCATAGCGAGCGGGAAGTGATTGGTGGGGTGCTATCAACGGCCTGCTACATCACCGATGCCTGGCCAGCCGTACTCTATCTGGCATGCAAACACCGCGATAACCCGCTAAAAGCCATGCAGATCAATGCTGAAGTGGGCGGTGACAACGTTCACAGAGGCGCCGTGCTGGGGGTCTTGTTGGGGCTTATCAACGCTGAAGCGGCTGATGAGGTTTTATATGCCCGATTAACCGAACAGGCGTCGATTAACCGGGCGATTGAGTCTCTGGTTGGCTAGCCGCCCATCAGAGGCTTCAGGAGCGACGCTCCCAGAGGGTCACTTCCGAGAGGCTATGCTGATATTTATGCATGGTCTCTCTGATCACAAAGGGCACCTTCTCAGGCTCGCTGATCATCCGGAAGTGCGGTTCAAGCAGTTCCTTCAGGCCTTCCAGGGTGGTGACATTCTCCCCGTCGCGCTTGAAGCCGCCAATCCACTCTTCCTTGGGCGTGTACTCTTCAAGCCAGGTATAGGGCGAGGCAATCATCAGAATGCCCCCGGCATTGATGCGCTCATGGATGCTCTGCAAAAACTGTGACGGCTTATACAAGCGATCAATCAGGTTGGCGGCCAGCACCAGGTCATAATGATTGAACTGCGGCTTAAGGTTGCAGGCATCGCCCTGGTGGAAGTTGACGCGCTCGGCTGAATCTTCCAGCTCCAGGCTCGCCAGGGTGCGTTCCTGATAGCTGACCAGCTCGCCTTCCTCAACACGGGTATAGCGCAGCACTTTCTGCTCAGCCATTTCCACCCCTTGGCGGATAAAGTTAGCCGAGAAATCCACCCCATCCACGTGTTCAAACTCGCGGGCCAGCTCAAAGCTGGAGCGCCCGCTGGCGCAGCCCAGATCTAGGGCGCGAGCTTTCTGGCGACCGGCCATGCTGGCCAACGCCTTATTGGCTAGCGCCTGTGGGAAGTTGGCAACCCCGAACCACTCATCGCCATAATGGAATTCAGCGTACTCGGCCATGCGGGCATCGCTTTCATAGTAGGCGCTGGGCATCTTGACTTCGGCATCCGACACCACGTAGCGGAAACCGGCATGCTGGAAGAAGTGACGGCGGAACGCATAGCGAGCGCTGAGGCGCGTTTCGTTGCCACAGGAAATCCAGGAACCACCCTTGATCAGGTTATGCTGGTTATCAAAGGTCGGCGTGGTGAAATCATCGTACAGCGGATGAACATCAAAGCCCGGGAACGGATAGGTCGGCGTCTCAATCCATTGCCAGACGTTGCCCACGACATCAAACCACTGGCCGTGCTGGAAGCGGGTTACTGGGCAGGAAGAAGCGCCGTGATCCAGGTGCAGGTTGGCATTGGCAGGGGTATCATTTTCCAGCTCAGACACCCCGGCCTCCTCTGCCAGACGGTGCCACTCATCTTCGGTGGGCATGCGCACCGGCTGGCCGAGCTGTGCACTCTTCCAGTTACAGAACGCCTTGGCTTCGTGGAAGTTGACTTCTACCGGCCAATCCCAGGGCATTTCCACTTCTTCGGTCATCAGGCGCAGATGCCACTCGTTTTTCCACACCCAGAAGGTCGGGTGCTTGGCCTCGGCAAAGTTGCGCCAGCCCAATCCCTCTTCTGACCAGAATTCATCGCTCAGGTAACCACCGGCTTCGACAAATTCGAGGAATTCACTGTTACTGACCAGGAACTGGCTGGCCTTGAATTCGTCGACTTCACCCTTGTGATGGCCGTACTCGTTATCCCAGCCGTAAAAGGCATCATCAAAATCCTTGCCCAGGGTGACCTCTCCTCCCGGCACGGTAATCAGGCTGTTTTCCGGCGGCTCACCACTGATGCGCAGCGGCTCCCACTCTTTCTGGGGAGTGACCAGGTGGAGCAGCTGCTGGCGGATTAATACCGACGACGTCTCCAGGTGAATCCGCTCGTGCTCGATGCCCATCACAATCGGCCAGAAGGGGCTATCCCAGCCGATCGGCAGGGTCAACGGCAACTCACGAATCAGCTGCAGTACGGCAGCGCGAACCTTACCACGGTAGGCCATTACCTCATCTACCGTCGGCCATTCGTAATGGTCTTCGTTGAGATCATCCCAGCTCATTTCATCCACGCCAACGGCAAAGGTGGATTCCATCCTGGGGTCAATACGCGACGGCAGCAGCTTGGCAAGCACCAGTTTGTTGACGTAAAAGGTGGCGGGATGGCCCAGGTAGAAAATCAGCGGGTGTCTGAGGGGGATTGACTTACGAATGTAGGACTCTTCACTGACCAGGGTGGTAAACAGCGATTCATAGCGGTCGAAGGTCGCGGTAAAGCAGGCCTCGATCTCTTTACGCGTCGCCTCGGGGTCTTGACCTGCGAGCATGACGGTACGCGGAAAGAGCTCGGCCGCTGCTGATTTTTTCATATCAGCGGTGGATGTTGTCGAAGTCATTTTTTGGACACCTTTGTTTGCCGTTCATAACTTTTACAAAACTTACCATTAGTTGTACAAAAGCTATGAACTACCACGCCTAAGCGGCTACGCCGTTAGAGGTGGTTTCGCTTGCGCGTTGGCAAGCTTCTAATGACAACCGCGCATCGATATGCGTGATGGTCATGGGCGTGTCCACAACGCCCTTACCGGCTCGAAGGTGATCGCTGATCCACTCGTCGCCGATTTCTTTTCGCATGATATTCGCGCTACCGTTGACGTCTGCATTGATCCGCTGACGTGACGCGATACGGTAGAGACCGCGCTTGACGCGCCGGCCGCTAAAGGTCGGTTTTTGCTTTCGTGCTTCGTCATAGTCGGGGATGGGGTCAAGATCCAGGGCGCTGGCTTTGCTGGTGTAGGCTTCGTTCATCAGTACCACCTCGATGCCCTGCTCTTCTGCCTTGTACTGGATCATGTCAATCAGCTTGGCGTGCGGGATCGCGGTGAACTTCTGGTTGTTGACACGGCCAATATTCACGCCCTGTTTCCACCCTAGGTTTTTACCAATGACCAGCTTGCCCGTGCAGGTGCGCACGCACTCGCTCACGATCCAATGACTGACCTTGTGAAAATAGTCGTGGATGCGCGCATGACGTTTTCCGACTTTCGAGCGGATGTGCCGCTTTTTATCTTTCTTGGCTAATGCCGCCTTGTCCTTGTTGTACTTCGCGTTGATCGACTTGATGACCTTGCCCTTGACCAGAACAGTAATCCGGCTGATTGGAGGTGATGGCGACAAGGTTATCAATACCGATATCGAGCGAAAGTACACGGCTCATGTCGAGCAGTGGGGGTGAAGAGGTCTCCTTGGTATAGCCGATCTCAATGCAAAAAGAGGTGCCTAGCGGCACGATGCGGATATCCGTCACCACCGTTTCATCGGCCTTGGCATTGAAGGCTTGGTGTTGGCACACCGTGGTCTTAACGGGCTGAAAACCGAACGCCTTGGCACCGCTAAAATAGATCATACCGTTGACGATTTTATAGCCATTACGGTTGACGACATAGGTTCGAGCGCCTTTGCCATAGCCGGGGATTTTGGGCGGCGCGCGGTATTTTTCAGGATGGCGGGCATAATCTGCCTTGGCCTTGACCCAGCTTTTCCAGCTATCGCCAACCAGCTGTGTGGTGCGCTGAGCACCCGCTGAAGGCAGTAGGCTATACACGTCCTTATGCTCACGTTTGAGGATTTTGTCAGCTTGACTAGCACTGATCGGCGCCTCGGCAAAGAGTGCCTGTCGAATGTGATACAACGTGGCGTTGGCCACTTTTCGCGTTGCCACACACAGCTGACGGCATGCCGCATGATTGGCATGGCCGGGGCGAATGATGATGCGTTCAACGCGATTAACAAACATGAGTCGCCTTTTGAGTAACACCTACTGTAAATATATCAGGAAAAAGGTGCGTATCAATATCAAAACACAACGCACGACAACTCAATCAGGCCGCCCTAACGGACGGCGCGCTATCCATCCACGCCCAATGCGTAGCTTGGACGTGGAATTTCGCGCATGACGTTAAACTCCAGGGCCACCACTGGTTGGCCAGTGGCGGATGCACTACACTCGGCGCTTCCTCCAAAATAACTGACGAACACTCTTTTGCCCAAGATGCCGACACGCACACCGCTGGATTGGATTCTGTTGTTGTACCTCTCGCTGGCCTGGGGGATGGCATTCATGCTAATTGCCCTGGCGCTGCCGTCTTTTCCGCCGCTGACGCTGGTGGCAGTGCGGCTGAGCCTTGGCGCTCTAACACTGTATATCATCATGCGCACTGCAGGCTTGCGGCTACCGACGGATAAAGGCTGGTGGCAGCGATTCGCCGCCTTGGCAGTGCTTGGCAATGTAATGCCGTTCTCGCTGATTTCCTGGGGCGAACTGTATGTCTCCAGCAGCCTGGCCGGTATCTTGATGGCCTTGATGCCGATCAATGTGATGATTCTGGCACATTTCTTTATTGCCAACGAACCCATGTCGGTGCGCAAGGCAATCGGGTTTGTTCTTGGCTTTCTGGGTGTGCTGATACTGGTCGGCGCTGAGGCGCTTGCCAACCTCGGCGGGGATGCCTTCTGGGCGCAAATGGCGATTATTGCAGCCACCGTCTGCTATTCGATCAATAGCATCTACACCAAACGACTGCCGACGCTGTCCGTGCTGGTGGCCGGTACCGGAACCCTAGTGGCAGGCAGCCTGATGCTATGGCCAGTGGCGCTGGTGGTAGATCGCCCTTGGACGCTGGAGATCCACTGGGTGCCCCTGGGGGCAGTGCTGATACTCGGGATGTTCTCGTCGGGGCTGGCCAACTGGGTCTACTTTACGATCGTTAAGCGCCAGGGCCCGAGCTTTCTGTCCATGATCAACTACATCATACCAGTGATTGCGTTCGCCGCTGGCGTCACCTTTCTGGGCGAAGCCGCCTCCGCTGACCGCTATGTGGCCCTGGTAATGATTCTACTCGGCATTGCCATCAGCCAACGCCGCTTGGGGTGATGGCGGTTTGGGTAAGGTTATTCGCCCACTCGGCACGATGGAATTTGTCACGCGATTAGTTTCTAAGTACACACTTAACGTTCTTTTTAAAAGAACAAAATATCATGATAAATATATTTAAATTATCTTTTTTTTGTGTGTATCTTGGCTTGAAACTGATGACGAAGAAGGAATAGCGCTTGTCTACCTATCTTGTTGCGTATTTACCACCTGCACTACTTTTGATGGCATCTATCGCTGCCTTTTCTCTTTCCAAACAACATTTACGCTTAACGACAAGGTTAGCCGAAGCTTCTGCATTTACGGCGTTTCTTTTGTCCATCTTAGCGTGCGTGACGCTCATCACTCATGGCCCAGGCACCAGCCCTTTACTGGGTATAGGCGGAATAGGTCTCTCGGCACGCCTTGATTCCGTCAGTGCCATTATGCTGCTGCTGGTGTCTTTCGTAGGCTGGGTCGTATTGCGCTATTCCTCCAACTATATGAAAGGCGAAGCACGTCAGGGAATTTTCACGGGCTGGCTGTGCGCCACTTTGGTGACCGTCCTGCTACTGGTACAGGCAGGAAACCTCGTCCAATTGATTATCAGCTGGTTGATGATCGGGGGTTCTTGCACCAATTGTTGCTGTTCTATCCAGGTCGTGCGCCAGCTCAGCGGGCAGCCCGTAAGAAAGCTTTGACCAGTCGGCTTGGTAACCTGGCACTGCTGATTGCCGTCCTGCTACTGGCTTTCGGTTATGGTACCACCGATATAGCCGCTATCAGTGAAGCCATTCGTGATGGGGCAAGCCCAGCTATAGCCCCTTGGGCGGCGGCAATGCTTGTGCTGGCAGCACTGGTTCAATCCGCTCAATTTCCCTTACATAGCTGGTTGACTGAGGTAATGGAAACACCGACACCCGTATCAGCGCTGCTCCACGCTGGCGTCATCAACGCTGGCGGTTTTCTGCTGATTCGCCTGGCGGATGTGATTCTGCTTTCGCCCGCCATCATGGCAGTGCTCGTCATGGTCGGTGGTTTTACAGCTCTGTTAGGTGGCCTGACGATGCTGACACAATCGGCAGTCAAAACGTCGCTTGCGTGGTCAACGATTGCTCAAATGGGCTTTATGATGTTGCAGTGCGGCTTGGGACTATTTCCCATAGCGCTGCTTCATATCGTGGCCCATTCCCTCTACAAAGCTCATGCTTTCCTCAGCGCTGGTAGCGCTGTCGAACAAGTCGCCAAGGTGCGCCGCCCAGGCCCCATAGCGATTCCCAGCGGTGCTGCGGTGGCGCGCTCATTCTTGGTGGCCCTGCTGTTATATGGATTGGTCGGCACATTTTTTGGATTCGATAGCAAATCGCCCCAAGCGATTGCATTGGGTGCCGTGCTGATACTGGGCGTCGCCTACTTGCTGGCCCAGGGGTTGGCCGATACCGCCCCCAAGATTCTGACTCAGCGCACAGCCCTCTATTCCCTACTGGCCGGTATTGCTTATTTTGCGCTTCAAACTATTGCCGAGTGGCTAACCCAAGGCACTCTGCCGCCTGCGCCAGAACCGCGCCCGCTGGAATGGGCACTGCTCACTCTAGTGGTACTGAGCTTCGGTCTCGTCGCTATTGCCCAGGCCATGTTTCCCCTATGGGCTTACCACCCCGCCGCTGCTGGCTTACGCGTCCATCTTTCAAATGGTCTGTACATCAACGCAGTCTTTGACCGACTTGTTGGCGGCTGGGCCCGCCCGCGTCAATCTAAAAAAGGGGCTTCCCAATGACGCATGTCAATCCTACCGATCAGCAACCCGGCGTTCTTGATGCTGCTGCCGCAGCGGTGTTGAACATACCGCCACTCTGGCCTCTGGATTCTAGTGTCGCAGTCAATCCTTTCCTGGGTCAGGCTCAACTCGACTTGGCGAGTACCGGTGCAAGGCTGGAACGCGTCGCGGGTATCTCGGTTACCATGCCGCGTCGCTGGTATCACGAGCGCATTGTTAGCGGTGAAATAACAGACCAAGACCTTTCGGCTGCACTGTCGCGGGCGCCCGCTGAGCTTAGGCCTTCTAACCTGGAAGCATTGAAGACGGCAGCAGCCAAGGCATCTATCCGCTCAAAAGCCTTGCCCACGGTGGCAGATTTGGCCGCGGACACCTCTGGCATCGACTGGCCAGCATTCCTGGCGGAGCGCTTTGGCGCTTGGGCAGCGGCCTATTTTGACCAGGGCCAGGCGCTTTGGGCGGCACCGCAAGACACCAGTGCCTATGCGGCTTGGCGGGCCTTCGCAAGCCGCGATCTAACCCCAGAAATCGGCGGCCTCAAAGGATTTGCCACACACGTCACCCATGCCCCCGAGAAGGCTGAAGACGTCATGATTCGGGTGGTTGAAAGACTTGGTCTACCGCCGGAAGCGCTTGACACCTACTTTCACCAGCTATTGATGACACTTGGTGGCTGGTCACAGTGTGCCCGCTATCGACTCTGGAAGGCAGAACAAAGCGGCTCTATTGATAACTCTACCCAAGAATTTCTTGCCATTCGTTTACTTTGGGAGGAAGCGCTTTTCATACAGTATCAGACGCCGCTCAAGCACCAGTGGCAGGCCGTGGTGGCATCCCATTCTGTTCCTCCCGAACCGGATACCGAAACGGTGATTGACGCCATTTTGCAAGAAGCCGCTGAACGCTCATCGCAGCGCGCCTTGGCCGATACCCTGAAGGCACCATCTACTAAAACGCCGGACGCACGCCCAACGATGCAGGCAGCGTTTTGCATTGATGTACGCTCGGAAGTCTTTCGTCGGGCGCTAGAGTCAATCGATTCCGGCGTTCGCACGCATGGCTTTGCTGGCTTCTTCGGCATTCCGGTTGCGCATCGTCGCTTTGCTTCTGACCTGTCGGAGCTACGTCTCCCGGTGCTATTAACACCCGCCGTGTCGTCTTGCGCCACCGGCGAAGAAGATATCGAAGCTGACCTAAAGAGCCGCTACACAGCTCGGGCAGTGAGAGCCTGGAACCGATTCAAACTTGCGGCTGTGTCCTCCTTCGCGTTCGTTGAAGCGGCCGGCCCGCTCTACGTCACCAAGCTGTTGAGCAGCGCGCTACATCGAACACACGCAAGCGAGCCTAAGGACCCCGTACCGCGTTTTGAGCCACCGCTGGATGACAAAGCACAGGCTGATACCGCGGAGAAAATCTTACGCGCCATGTCATTGACCCAAGGCTTCGCTCGTCTTGTGCTGATGACCGGTCATGGCGCGCAGGTGGTTAACAATGCCCACGCCAGCGCCCTTCACTGCGGTGCCTGTGGCGGTTACTCGGGTGAAGTTAATGCTCGACTTCTGGCTCAGTTGCTCAACGACCAAGGCGTAAGGCAAGCCCTTGCAACCCGTAACATCGTGATTCCAGAAGACACCCTGTTTCTTGGTGCCTTGCACGACACCACCACCGATGCTGTCATCATTTACGATACCGATCATCCCTCCGCGGAACATGCCGCAGATATCGAACGGGCACGGACACTCCTAACCCGAGCCGGTTCTCTGGCTCGCACGGAGCGCGCATTGCGCTTACCTGGCGCCAGCAACGCGCAACACGTCATCAAACGTAGCCGCGATTGGTCCGAGGTACGCCCTGAATGGGCGCTTGCCGGCTGTAAAGCCTTTATCGCCGCGCCGCGTCAGCGAACCCAAGGTAAAAACCTGGAAGGTCGGGCCTTTTGCACGACTACGATTGGCAGCAGGATGAAGGCTTTGGAGTGTTAGAACTGATCATGACCGCACCCGTCGTGGTCGCAAGTTGGATTAGCCTGCAGTACTTCGGCTCGACCGTGGCTCCCAAAGCATTTGGCGGCGGCAACAAGCTCCTGCACAACGTGGTGGGTGGCATGGGCGTCGTAGAGGGTAATGGTGGTGTATTACGTCCTGGTCTGCCCTGGCAATCTGTTCATGATGGCGAGCATCTGGCACACGAACCGCTTCGGCTCTCAGTGTGCATTGAGGCCCCTAAAGACGCCATAACGCAGATTTTGGAAAAACATGCAAACGTGCGCGCCCTCTTCGATAACCGCTGGTTGCACTTGTTTGCCTTAGATGAGAAGGGCCATATGGCATGGCGTTACGCCGGTGATCTAGCGTGGCAATCCGTCGAAGCCGCCCCCAACACAGCGACGTGTTGAGCTGACACTCCCCAATGAAAGGGACTCCTTCCCTCCTGAAGCCTCAACGAGCTACATTAATAGTGAACACATACATCAATGGGAAAAGGGAAGAGTCATGCATCAGCATACGGTGATTGGTTCAGTGGTTGTGCAAATGAGTCAGTCGCGTTGGCAAAAATAGAGCCGCTGTTGCGCTCACCAACAAGAACGTCCGTATTGCTTGGGAGTCCTTAGCAGGAAAGCTCCTTACCGTCACGATTTTCATGCGATCCAGGAGACAGTGGTTTGACATCCTCCCCACCTTTTAGTGCTGACGCGCTTCAGGATGAGGAATCCAAGGTCGTTACCTTCCTGGTTTCTGCTTCCAAGACGACTGCCCGAGGGAATGGCTTGTTTATCGCCGCAAAGTCCCAGTGGGGATTTTTACGGTGACGAACCAACGCCTATCCCCTAGGTCTCACATCGTCTCCACAGGCGTATCTTCCCGAGTGCCCCTCGGTAGGCTGTGTCGACATTTTCAGTATAGGCACTGTGCAAATCGACAGCAAGGGCATCCGGTGGATGCCGCGCTTGTATCCGCTCCCTTCGCGCTTCGCGACTCAGGAAGCGGTTTTACGCGCAGCTGGATAAACCAGCACTATCAAGGTGAGTCAGGCAGCCTGAATTGCCACCTTGTTGCCAAGCACTGAAGATGAAAAGCAGGTCAGACCGACCTTCTCAAAACCTGTTGAGGGCGTGAACTTTTATTAACCCAGCAACCTTTCAGGTGTGAAAAAATGCATGCAACAATCTGATTTCAAATGCATTGACAGAAACCTATTTGATTGCCGGATTAATAGAAGCCGCCTCCCCGTTGAGGAGAAAGGAGCGCGACATTCATTAGGGTCAGGGGTTAGCTACCCCACTAAGAGACCGACCATACGCACACATCGGCTTACGTTTTTCAGACATCGGGGCTTGCAACCGGGGAGGAGTCCCTATGCGCCCACCGCGCTTCGCGCTTTGAGCGAGGGTTCCAAGGTCACTCCCAGAATCTTCCTGCTTCCACACACCTTCACTAGATAGCGGCTAAGCCGCTGTCCCCGCTCCGGTCGCTCCACAGGCTGGTTCTGGTTCTTCGCCAACCGGCATTGCAATTAGGCCAGCTTCGCCTTGTAGCGTTTCAGGTGGCGCGGATTGCCGGATTTTACGCCGTCGCTGGTGATGAACAGGTCGGTCAATCCGAGATCAACACCCATTGTCTTGGGCGTCGGCGTCGGCGTCGGCGTCGGCGTCGGCGTCGGCGTCGGCGTCGGCGTGACCGAGCGTGCTACTGGCGCAAAATCACACAAGCAGCTGATGAAGTAGCGTCCAGCACGATCGCGTGAAATCGTGATGCTAGAAGGTGCAGAGGGGAGTAGCCCGCTCCACCGGATGGGTAACGGTGTCTTTGCCTTGGCAATGGTGATTTCGCCATTATGATAGCAAAACGCCGCCTTGGTCAGCCGGATCGACTGCTGGCGACCATTTTCTTGAAAAGTGGTTACCCGCCGCAGCTTGAAGCAATGACGCGACAACCTCAGCTGTCAGAAGACTTTCAACAGGGCCCCCGCATTCAGCGTCTAAAATGGTTTACCGGTGATTTCCTGCGCTATGACAGCCATGAATCAGGTGATTAGGAAACGCTGCAGGTAACTGATGTACACTTGGGCTTTCTCGGCTTTTACCCGTTCACCTATCAACTGGCGACGCGTTCTGATGCAAACAGCCAATGGCAGGCTGTTGACGTTTCCTTTCAGTTCAGCAGTGAACGCGGCCTCTCTAGCGAAATGCTCAAGCGCCTAGGATTACGGGCATTAGGCAACGAGCAGGCACTTTGCGCTAGCGCTTTTGTGGAACCACGCTGGAAGCTGACTTCATCTGCTTGCTGAGGAAGATGGGGGTAGCAAACCGTAAAAAACAGCGCACCAGAATGCATAAACCATGGTGCCGCTGTTATGGTTCAGAAAACCTTGCGTCAGACTGAAATCAATGTAAGTAACAGGCAGGAGCACCCCTGCAGCAGCCACTGACACCCTGGTCATATTCTGACTTGACAGCAAACTGATAAACAGGCGCATGGGAACGAGATAAAGCGCGATTAGAGCCAACAGACCAAGCAGACCACGTTTTGCCCAAGCATCGATAAACTGGTTGTGAGCGTGATCATAACGGGCCACCTGATGGGCGATAACGCCCTGATCCGCCAATCGCTGCATCTGGCTTGCATAACCATTCTTACCCCAGCCAAATAAGGGTTTTGCAGCGATCAGATGGCTAGCCCCGCGCCACATCTCAAACCGTGCGCCCACTGACGAAAGGCTTCTATCACCTTCAACATAATGGTGTACCTGATCAATGGCAAGGTTGACACGCGATTGCACGCCCAAAGATGGTATCGCATAAGCCAGAGTGACTACCAACAGTAAAATCAGCGCCACAGCAACCTTAAGCGAGCGTGTTAGTAGACGCCCATAGGCACGATACAAGACAAACGCAATAAAGGGCACGCCTATCCAGCCGCCTCGGCTGCCTGAAAGCAGTGAACCGATAATACCAAACAGCGCGCATGTAACCAGTGCCATCGCCCAGCTTTTCCTATCCGGCTGATCAAGCCCCCAACCCAGCCCAGCTAGGCAAAAGGCTCCCAGCAACATGCTCAAGTTGCCAAACTGTATGGCATTCTGAAACCCACTGGCACGTGGCATTTCCAACCCGAACTTTTGCCAGATAGCCAGGCTACCCGCACCTAAGGCCCCTACTGCAATCCCACTCCACAGCCAGGATAAGCGTGGCGGGTAGGCCTTAACGAGCAGCATGAAGGAATGGCGAGTAAAAAACGCAACGGCGTATCCACGCCGCTGATGCCCTGGCCATCCCACCAGGCTTCACTAATATGTATTAAGGCATAGAAGATAAAAGCACTGACAAACCAGATATCCCTGAACGTCAGCTCAAGGGCAGGCCGCCTAACCAACAAAAAAAAACTGCCTAGCAGTAACCAGCCAGCTCCCACCGAATAACCACTTGGCATGATCAGCATCAGAAAACCAAGTAGAAAAACGCCTAATGACGTATAGATTGCAGATATGCGTTTGTCCGATAGATAATTTACCAACGTCGGGCCAGCTCCAAGTTATCTAAACATTGAGTCTAGTTATTATATAGGTAATATATTGTTTCATTTGCGGCGCGGCGCTGCTTTGCCAAATCGTCAGGAGATCCCATTGTTGACGCCAAGTTTCGTCAAACAACCGTTGAAGCTGCGAACAAGACTTTACTCTAGTCTGCTCCTTTGCTTTAAGCAGCACCTAATCAAAAATCGGGCTTACCTGCTATTAGCTGTGGCCAGTTTACTCGCCGGCTGTGCCTCCGGCTACCATAGCACTCATGATGCTCAGGTGTCCTATTTGCCTGCGGCTGGCCTCATGCAAGAGGCGCCAACTTTTGAGCGCCTTGCCAACCAGAATACCTTTGGTGAGCTCCAGTCTACCTGGCCTTCGCAGACTATCCCCTTTGCCCTACTGCCTTATGACCAGCGTGACACTCGCGAAGCGGAGTTCGTCTGATGCATGAACTAATCACTTTACAACGGGCAGCGCTTGTTAGCGGTAATGACATTTCCCGCAGCGCCATAGCCCAGTGGCGAGGCGTTATCCGGGCCCAGCTGGATGAACCTCTGCGTAGCCGCGATTTACCTGCAAGCGAGCGCCTGCCACTCAATGAACTGGCACATTGGGGTTACTGTCTGCCACCAAGCTGGGTTGAGGTGTGGAGCATTAATGGCGTTACCCGCCACCCCTGGCAGTCATCCCTGACACTGGAGGATGTGACAGGAAGCCGATCGCATCAGTCAAGTCATGCCTGGCATATCTCACCGCAAGGCCAACTTGAGCGCCACGGCATTGCCGACTGGAATAAAGAGACGCTATCGCTTGCCCCTGGCAGTCGCGTGATGGTCGAATGGCCAGCACAGTACCCTACCATGGGTGTTAATGTCGAACGCAGCTGGGTCAACGAGCGCCTTCCCCGATGGCTTGCAGCGCAACTACCCGGCGAAGATTGCCAGACATGGCCTCAGGAGAAGCCCCAGTGACGCCACCTAACATCTTAGCTTTCGTCGCCCTTTTGTTGCCTGGCATGGTATACGCTGACACGACGATCTACAGCACCCTGGGCGGCGGCGGTCTCTGGACAATGCCTAATGCACGAATGGCCCCGGCAGGCAGCCTGACGCTTGGTGGCCACTACACATCCCCGGATGTGCACATACCGCTGTTCTATCAGCCCACTGAACATCTGGAGCTTGGCTTTCGTTATAGCCAGCGTCAGCCCCGAGATGGCCAACAGCGACACAACTACGACCCTCAGTTGGATATTAAATGGCGCTGGCAGGAGGAAACCCGCTACCTGCCTGCTATTGCCCTGGGGGCGCGTGATATCGGCCACAACACGCCTTTCAATGCCGAATACCTGGTGGCCAGCAAGCGATGGAACGCCTGGGATGTCAGTCTCGGCGTCGGCTGGGGAGCACTGGGCAGCGCGGGCGATGCTGAAGCTCCTTTCAACGACTTGAGTGAGCGCTGGGATACCCGCAGCGCGCCCGAAAATTTGCAACCCTACGAAGAAAGCGACTGGTTCAAGGGCTCTGCCAGCCTGTTTGGCGGCGTTAGCTACCAGACACCCTGGCAACCCCTGAGCCTGGCTATGGAATATAGCGGCGGTGATACAACACAATGGCCCGCCGGCGATACACGCGAACAAAGCAGCCGCTGGCAAGGAGGTATGCGCTTTGCGTTAAGCAAACCATTATCCGTTAGCCTTGGCTGGGAGCGCGGCGACACGCTCAGCGCAGGCGTTCAGTATCGTTTTGACCTCAGCCAGCCTTCCGCGAGCACATCTACGGTACCGCCTTTGCCTAGTGGCTCACTTGGCTGGGACGACACTGCCCGCGCTCTGGCACATCATGGCCAGATCCAGGTGCACGAGGTCTATCGCAGTGGAGACAGCCTGCAACTGAATGCAACCTATACCGGCCAGGAAGAAACGGCCTCTGCCGCCTACAGCGCTGCCAACAACCTGCTTTACACGCACACCGCTGACGACAAGACACCCCCGCGCCAGTTTATCTACCGCTGGGAACAAGCCGGAATGCCACTGCGTGAAGACGTCTATCAGCGTAGCGCCATCGGCGCTGCGCAGGCCAGCAGCACTGCAGACACTCAACAACGACACAGCCTCTATGCCCGTGCTGCCCTGACACCCAAAAAGGCATGCCTGACTATCAGGCCAGTCGCGAAAACTTTGAATGGTCACTGCGCCCGCTGCTGGAGCAGAATGCCGGCAGCCAGGCCCATGGCTATCGTTATCGCCTGGCGGCCTTGGCTGAAGCGCGCTACCAGCTAGCTGACAAGGCGCCGTTAAACGGCTGGTTGAGTGCAGGCCTGGATTATACCCTGGCGCACAACCTGACGCGTCCCGCCACTATTGACCCCTTGAACGATGCTGAACCGACCCGCAGCCTGCGCGGTTATTACGCCGAAGAGCCGCTTACCCTGTCTCATCTGCAATACAGCCAGGCAACCCCTCTGGGCAGTCACTGGTTTGGCCTGGCCTATGCAGGGCTGCTTGAAACCCAATATGCGGGTATTGGTGCCGAGCTGCTGTATCGCCCCTTTGCCAGCCCGCTGGCCTGGAGCCTGAATGCCGCTCATGTCCACCAACGTGAATTCGACGAACCCTTTGGCTTGCGTGATGACAACCGCTGGACCGGCGATGCCACCGCCTATCTCTACCCTGGTAATGATGACGCCTTCCTGCTTGAAGCAGGGCTGCATCGCTATCTCGGCGGCGATACCGGCGTACGCCTGGCTGCCACGCATCAGACACCCTCAGGAGTTAACGTCAGCCTTTCCAGCACCTTTAGTAATGCCCGGGAACACAACATTACCCCTACCCTGACGTTAAGCATACCATTGTCATTAGGCCAGGCATCAACAGCACCAACATTGCGCTGGCAAGCACTCGACAATGACAGCGGCAGCGTTTTACAACGCCGCGAGTGCCTTTTTGAGCTGACACAGGAGCGCCGCGTTCAAGGGTTGTGGTAACCGTAGCGCACAAATATGACCTGAACGTTTGTGGAGACCCGATGACACAGGATTCAAGCCTGACTAGCACCTCTAAAGCAGCTGGAAACCGTCATCTTTTCGTCAGCATAGCGGCATTTTGTGATCCGTTTCTGCGCTTTACCATTGAGTCGCTGTTTGCTCAGGCCAGTGAACCTGAAAAGCTGTTTTTGGGCATTGTTGACCAAAGCCATGAATCACAGCAGGCATGGATCTCTACACTGACGCATGCCAATCAGATCCGCTATCTGCATATCGACCCACTGCATTCAAAGGGCGTTAGTTGGGCGCGCCACCTGGCCCAGACGCTCTATGATGATGAAAAGTATTTTTACAGATTGATTCGCATACATGGTTCACGCCCAACTGGGATGGCGTGTTGCGTCAACATATGGAGAACCTGCAGACAATACATCCACGCCCTGTCTTGAGCATTTATCCACCAGGATTTGAGTTCAATGCCAACGGACAACCATCACAAAAGATCAATATCAGCAAGAGTCTGGCCATATTTGAAGTCAAGCCAGACCAGCACCTGACACCTGACAACCCGGTACTGACCTTCAGGGTGACCTACCAGCCCGCCCCCCAGGACAGACACACCTATTATGCCTGTGGCTTCCATGTAGCTGGCGGTTTTTATTCACACTAGGGGATTTTGTGCGTGAGGTGCCTTACGACCCACATTTTTACTTTCATGGTGAGGAACAGCACCTTGCCGTGCGTGCCTTTACCCACGGTTGGGAAATCTTTCACCCTCCTTTCAATGAAGTCCCTCTGTTTCACCTCTACAAGCAACCCAACAGCACCTCAGCTAACCTGCACTGGCGCCAAGACCTCGATGTCCAAAGGCCCATCAAGTGGACGCAACGGCGTGCCAGCGCGCGCCAACGCTTAAGCAAACTGATCGATAACCAACTTGCCCCTCGCTATTCACTGGGCAATGAACGCTCGCTGGATGATTTTATTTTGCGCAGCGGCATCGACTACCGCCAGCATATAGTAAAGGCACCGATTACCAGCCTGGTGAAAGTACCTGAGCCGATTTGACCGAATAGACAACATGACAAGCTAGCCCCACCAAAGGATTAGCAATAGCAGGCGGGGCAATAGCACTAGGTCAGCTGGAAATCACTTATATTGTCATCAATCATCTTGCCTAACCCCTCACTGCCAAGCCCTTCAAATATGGCTAGGCGCTGAGCGTCCAGGTCGCTTTCAGTAAAGCCTGTTCCCGTGCGTTCCACCCTGGCCAGTTGCGCGTCACCGTTGCCTGATTCGGCCGCAAGTACATATAGCGCATCTCCTTCGTCCATTTCCAGCACCAGGTTTATCAATGCCGGATCCTGATCTGTCGGGGTCAAGCTCACGCTGGTCGTAAATACCACCATGCCAGTGCTATCGCCCAGAGCAAAGCTGGCAGAGTCAAATGCTTCTGCATCGACACCGGAACCTCTTAATGCACTTTGATCGAGTGATGAGAATTCAATAATATCGCCGCCCGCAGCTAATGCCCCTGTGCTAAATCCCGTGATGGTATCCACACCGTTGGTTGCCTGCGTAGCGCCTAGCAACAGAGTGTCACTTCCACCACCGGTCAGATCAAACGACTCATTTTCTGCCGAACTGGTAAACGTCTCACCACTAGGTTCTTCTGTTGGTTCTTCTGTTGGTTCTTCTGTTGGTTCTTCTGTTGGTTCTTCTGTTGGTTCTTCTGTTGGTTCTTCTGTTGGTTCTTCTGTTGGTTCTTCTGTTGGCTCTTCTGTTGGCTCTTCTGTTGGCTCTTCTGTTGGCTCTTCTGTTGGCTCTTCTGTGGGTGCTTCTGTGGGTGCTTCTGTGGGTGCTTCTGTGGGTGCTTCTGTGGGTGCTTCTGTGGGTGCTTCTCCCAGCACAATTTTCCTTACAGTCGCTTCAAGCTCTCCTTGATCCGAAAATCCATTATCAGGGCGACTGTTAAGCAACTGCTGTGCAAATTGATTCAACAGAACGTCACCTTGCGGCCCTAATGCTCGTAAATTTTCTAACGCCTGCTGAACATTCCTCTCCAAATCACCGGCATTAGCATCCAGTATGACCAGAATTTCCTGTGCTGATGCAGCAGAATTTATCTGTTCAACAAGGGTCTCAGCAGGTTCTTCTGTGGGTTCTTCTGCGGGTTCTTCTGTTGGAGAAGGGCCTGCTATTTGCCGTACGGCATCTTCCAGTGCAGCCTGATCGGCAAAACCACCTTCTGGCCTACGATCCAATAGCGCTTGCGCTGCCTGGTCAAGCAACCGGTCACCGACAAGAAGCTGCTGAACCTGTGGGTCAAGCTCATTTGAATAACCATCCAGAATACGCAGAATACGATCACTTGAGTCTGCGCTATTCACCTGCTCAAGCAAGGTCAGATTACGTGGCTCAGAGGTATCTGAAGAGGCGCTGCTAGAAGCGGCTGCCGCGCCGACACCTATCGCACCAGAACCTATTGCCAGGTTCATTGGCGATGCCATGGCACTCAATCCAGCGCCCCCATCCACGGCACCAGAACCCGCGGGGATAATCAGGCCCAGATCCTCTATTTGGCTCTGGGTAATGGTGACCACACCTTCGTTGATCTCAACGGCTTCTGCGGCAAGTTGCAGGCGAATGCCATCGCTGCGCACCACAATCACACTTCCATCGGGCTGAAGCAACACTTCCTCAATCCCTTCTATCTGGTCAAGCGCTATACGCTCTTGTGCATTGACAGCGTTCAATGCCAAAAGAGGCAACAGCGAACTACCCAAAGCAAGCTGCTTAAGGCGTTTACCTTGCTTGTGTGGCGTCAAAGTATGCTTGAAAGGTATATGTTTGCGAGAGGCAGGTAAAAGAACAGTCATGGTATGGCCATAGTTTGCACGGGTAGATACCCCAATAGTAAACAAAAAAACACACCAACAAGGTGTTGGTGTGTTTATCACGCCTGCGGCGAGCCGCAGGCGAACGCTTCAGAACGACCTGGTCAGGTATTGGTCAGGTTAAAGTCCTGCAGATTATCATCAACAATGTTACCAAGATTACCACCCAGGCCTTCAAAGGTCGCCAGTTGCTCATGAGTCGTTGAGTCACTTGCACCAACCTCAACCTTGAGGAGCTGGGCGTCCGAACCATTATCGGCGACTTCCAATACCATGATCGTGTCACCTTCCGTCAAACCAAGCTCGGAGAGCTCTGAACCTGCTGTTGTTGTAAATACCAGCAGCCCTATATCAGCACCCAACTCACCTGTAGGGTTCACTTCATAGTTAGTGCCTAGCTCGGCCGGCAGACCCTCAAAGTCAATCACGTCACCACCATCAGCCGTTGCGCCAACGCTGAAACCGGTAATCGTATCCGTACCATTGTCAGCCAGGCTGGCAGCAAAGGTAAGGGTGTCACTGCCACCCGCACTGATATCGATGGTGTTGTCCAAAGAGCTGCCTGTGATGTTGTCATCACCGCTACCACTAACAACGCCAGCCACGCCTTCATAGTCGCCTTCACCTAACACAATGGCCTGATCTTCTGTTTCGCTGGCGATGCTCTGCACTACCTGTGTTTGGAGCGCCGACCCCAGATCAGTCAACAAGGAAAGATCATTCGGATTGTTGAGGTTCTCCAGATAAGTGGCCTGGCTCTCTGGGTTCAGGTTACCGTAACCGGTAACAGCAGATTCCAGCTGGCTGACACTCAATGAAAGACCATTGAAGCTAACGGTATCTCCATCGATTTCAACACCAGCAGGTACCTGAGCTGGGTTAGCTTGACTCAACAGTGTGTCCACCTGGCTTGCCAAAGTCGCCATCAGGCCGTCACTTCCGAAGTCAGCAGCTTCAAACTGCTCTCCTTCTAACTGCCCAACTTTCTCAATGAACGATACCAAAGACGGTTGAAAAGCAAGACTACCGAGGGTCTCGTTGCTTTCAACTTCCAGCTTGAGCGCTTCAGCAAATGCTTCAGTGAAGAAAGCCTGCGGGTCAAGCAGCTCATTGATCTGCAGGTCCTGTGCCGATGCAAGAGCCACTGCCTGAGCTTCAGCTCCTAGACCATCAAACAAGGTTTGTAGCTGCGTCACGCTTTGTGCATCAAGCGAAAGGCCACCGATTGAAATGCTTTCATCGTTGAGCTGAGTCGCCAGCTCACCCAGCATTTCGCTGAACTGCGTAGCATCCACGCCACCTGTCAAAGTGGTGAAGGCAACTTCAGCTAAGGCATTAAGCTGTTCCGGATTAGCAGCGGCCAGAGCGGCCACATCGCTGACCAGTGCAATGGCAGTGTCTGCATTAGCCTGAGTAAACACGGCTCCATCAACACTCAGACTAACGAGATTATTAAGAACGGCAGTCAGATCAGGAGCATCAGCACCGTTAAAGAACACCTGCGCCTCGCCTGTTTCAGCCAACTCGACAGCTCGCTGAATGGCTTCACGATAATCAATTAGCGCATTCAGCTGCGATTTGCTTAACGTTGCCTCACTTTCAGTATTGTTAATAATATCATCTGACAACCGCTCCACAAGGCTGCTACTTTCAACAGCAATATCTATGGCTGCAAGAGCTGCAGAAAAGCCTTCACCAACTCCGGTAATTTCCCAAGCGTCTACCGTGTTGGCAATATCTGAACCGCTAGACAATTCAGCCGCCTGCGCAGTGAACAAGCCAGATGCAGTATCACGTATAGTTGTTGAAACCGCCTCGTCAAAAACATCTGCTGGAGCATCAGCAAGACTGGAAGCTGTATCGGTCAACGTGTATGGCACAGTGACCGCAACGTCCGCCGTATTGGTAGCCCCGTCAATCACCGCCTGCTCGTCGGCATTAAAGAAACCGTCCTGGGCTGCCGTGACACCGGCGTCCAGATCGGCTACGGCGGTGTCAATCGCATCCGCCGTAAATGCGGTATTGCTCAGCGTCCAGGACTCGGCACCGCTGATGACGGCTGCATCTGCTGCCACCAGATTCGCCAGCGTATCGGTCAACGTGTATGGCACAGTGACCGCAACGTCCGCCGTATTGGTAGCCCCGTCAATCACCGCCTGCTCGTCGGCATTAAAGAAACCATCCTGAACTGCCGTGACACCGGCGTCCAGATCGGCTACGGCGGTGTCAATCGCATCCGCCGTAAATGCGGTATTGCTCAGCGTCCAGGACTCGGCACCGCTGATGACGGCTGCATCTGCTGCCACCAGATTCGCCAGCGTATCGGTCAACGTGTATGGCACAGTGACCGCAACATCCGCCGTATTGGTAGCCCCGTCAATCACCGCCTGCTCGTCGGCATTAAAGAAACCGTCCTGGGCTGCCGTGACACCGGCGTCCAGATCGGCTACGGCGGTGTCAATCGCATCCGCCGTAAATGCGGTATTGCTCAGCGTCCAGGACTCGGCACCGCTGATGACGGCTGCATCTGCTGCCACCAGATTCGCCAGCGTATCGGTCAACGTGTATGGCACAGTGACCGCAACGTCCGCAGTATTGGTAGCCCCGTCAATCACCGCCTGCTCGTCGGCATTAAAGAAACCATCCTGAACTGCCGTGACACCGGCGTCCAGATCGGCTACGGCGGTGTCAATCGCATCCGCCGTAAATGCGGTATTGCTCAGCGTCCAGGACTCGGCACCGCTGATGACGGCTGCATCTGCTGCCACCAGATTCGCCAGCGTATCGGTCAACGTGTATGGCACAGTGACCGCAACGTCCGCCGTATTGGTAGCCCCGTCAATCACCGCCTGCTCGTCGGCATTAAAGAAACCATCCTGAACTGCCGTGACACCGGCGTTCAGATCGGCTACGGCGGTGTCAATCGCATCCGCCGTAAATGCGGTATTGCTCAGCGTCCAGGACTCGGCACCGCTGATGACGGCTGCATCTGCTGCCACCAGATTCGCCAGCGTATCGGTCAACGTGTATGGCACAGTGACCGCAACGTCCGCCGTATTGGTAGCCCCGTCAATCACCGCCTGCTCGTCGGCATTAAAGAAACCATCCTGAACTGCCGTGACACCGGCGTCCAGATCGGCTACGGCGGTGTCAATCACATCCGCCGTAAATGCGGTATTGCTCAGCGTCCAGGATTCAGCACCAAGAATGGCTTGGTTATCACTAGCATTTGCCAAGTTTTCGAGAGTGTCCTCGACAGTCCAGTTGAATAACGCATTAATATCCAATGAACTCGCGTTGCTAGCACTACCTGTTAAAAAAAAACAGATGCCAGTGCAGCCTTTGCAGCACTGACTGTCACTGTACCAGCATCAACAGATGCAGAGTCAGTATTAATCGCATAGTTCGGTACAAGTTGCCCTGCTTCAGCATCACCCAAGGCCTGCGTAAAGCTATATTCAACTGTTTCCCCACTCCGCTGATAGTTATCTAGCGCATCCAGGCTCTGATACTGTTCTAGCGTGATAGTGTCATCAGTTACATTGACGCGTGAAGCACCGACAATGACAGGAGAACTGACATCATCAAGTACAGCGCTTGCCGAATCTTCGATTGACCAGGTAAATAGATCTGCAACTACAAGATCTTCTGAATTGACGGCATTCTCAATGGCTGTTTCGACCTGCGCAAATGTCTCACCAGCAGCAGCAACACTTACAGCGCCTGCTGCGAAGACAGTCGCATCAACTGCATAGCTTTCCGGCAATGCACCTTCAATATCTTGACCATCGACCGCCTCTTCCAGCGTTACTGTAATGACAGTGTCATTACTGACCACATCAGTGTCGCCAATATCAACATTACCAAGCGCATTCAATACATCAGCCTGAACCTGAGTAATCTGTGCGTTAGTTAGCGAGATGGTGTCTGCACCAGTGATCCATGGTTGATCTTGTGCCGCAATAATACTCCCAGCACCACTGTTAATGGACCATGTCAGTAGATCACCGACCTCAAGTTCATCGCTATTAGTGGCGCCGTTTATCAATCCCTGTACAGCAGTGTAAGCTGCTTGTGCTTGTGCCACTGTGACTGTGCCTGCATCAAGCAAAGCATTTGTCAGAGCGTACTCATCAGCAGCTTCACGTACCTCTTCAGCAGCTTGTAAATTGGCCAAAGAGTCTTGGAGCGTGAAGTCAAGCTGGTCAAGCTCTACATCGCGCAGATTAGTGAAGTTGCTGATCTGAGCGACACTACGTGCTCCTAGAGCGTTGATATCCAGCGTTGCTCCATCAGCGACATTCAGTGTGAAGCCACCTAAGACAGTACCAGTATTAATGCTTGCATCATCGGTAATATTGAGTTCTTTAGAGCCGCTTACCGCAATGCCGGTCAAGCTGGTATCTTCCAGCTGTGTACCGCTAATACCGTCGAGTGTTACCCCCTTCTCCGCTCACATCTATGCTGCCTGCTTGATCAAGGGTAAGAGTAAGAGTACGGCCTTCAGAAACATCCAGCGCTAGGTTATCAGGCAGATTTGCATCAGTAATATCGAGGTTACGACTGATCTCAGCAGCAACAGGTACCTGAATACTGGAAAGATCAATATCACCTTGCAACAGCGCACTGAAGCCAGTTAACACGACACTTCCGTCACCGATGATAGTAACGTTGTCAGCTTGCGCTGCACGCAATGTAAGTGTTTGGCCTTCCGCCAATGCAACGGTAACGTTACCAAGCTCTGTATCAGCATCAAGGGTAACAGCATCATCGACTAGGGAAGCCTGCGCATTACCAGTGATGTCTGTAAAATCTACACCGACAGCACCCAAATCAGTAATATTCAAGGTGCCTTCAGAAGCATTGATGCTCTGATTGCTCACCTGACTAGCTGACGCATTCAGCTCTGCTCCATCGAAGAGAACAAGCGCAAATTCAGGTAGATTATCTTCTTCGCCCAAGGTGGTAGTACCGTTTAACTGCAGGGTTGCGATACTGCCCAAGTTGCTAAAGTCGGTACTCGTTAGTGTACTGCTATTAACATTAACCAGTAATGAGCCAATGCCCACAATACTGGCACCATCGATTTGTTCTGCATTGGCCGTAATGGTAACGCCTTCACCCAGGGTCAGGGTACGTGCACCTGTGCCAAGGACGATATCCAACTGCGTGGTATCCAATTCACGCGGGCCAGTTAGTGCAATATTGTTACCCAGGGCAACAGTTTCTACATCGCTGGACTGGGTACCACGGATACCTTCTGCACCTTCCTGAATAGCTGCTAGAAGACTATCAAGTTGGTCACTGTTATAGACTGTCGCGGTTTCAAGGAACAGCAGACGGCCGCTTTCGTAATTGGCAACATCTATAAACTCACCGGAGTTTTCGACTTGTAAAATAACATCAGTATTTTGTGGAAGGCCAATGTTTTGGCTTTCAAGCCAATCAACTGTGACGCTGCCGTCTGTATCGATTTCAATATCATCTAAGATGCTTTGATCAGCAAAGCTCAGACGGATAACCGGCAAGTTGGCACCGCCAGGTGCGAAAGAGATTACGCCAAGATCAACGCCGTCAGCATCGACATCGGTTATATCCAGCTGACCAGAACCACTCAATGCATCTAGTTGTTCACCAAACGCTTGGAACTGACTCGAGCTCATTACGACAGTCGAATTCACAATCAACCCGATCTGTTCATAACCCTCTGATATAGAAAGATTAGCAATATTTACAGTGCCATTACTGGCTTCTAAAATATTGTTACCATTGCCAAAGTTCAGCGTACCGGTAAGGTTGACTGTATTATCTGCTTCACTACCAAAATCAAAGACCACATGGTCATTGCCTGCCAACGTGGAAAGATTTAGTGCAACATCAGCAGAATCAACGCCATCTGTAAAGGCGCCACTAACGTCGATTTCAATACGATCAGCACCAGAAGTACCTGTCAGTTCAAGTCCATCTGCTTGCTCACCAGTGATACGCAGTTTACCAATCGTGCTGTCACCTAAACTGAAAGTACCATCTGTGAATGTAGCACCAGTCAAGTCCAATGTCGCAACGCTAAAGCTATCTGGCACTGGCCCACTGTCAATATCACCAACTGGCGCTAACGTACCATTGCCAACGACATTGTCAGGAATCGTATCAGGGTCCTCTGCGGTGATCGTAACTCCAGACGCAATATTAAGGGTTGTTATTGAATCCAGATTGTTCGTGACAGCGACTAGCTGATTGTCTGTCATTCCTTTGGTAAGAACATTGACTTCAGACTCTGACGCCAAAGGAGAAGTATCTAGAAGAGCCGTTATGCTGTCTGCACTAACGCCAGAACCGATGCTCAAAGTACCTTCGACAGATGCAACATTACCGCTCTCTAAAGCACCCGCCAAAACATTCAGCTGTGCTGCACTCATGCCGGTTGCATCAACCTGGGTACCAGGAGCACGCTCAATCAGCGCACTTAGATCAGCTGTACTCAACTCGTTCGTCACAGCCAAATCGGAGATAGTTGCATCGGCTGATAATCTGTCAATGTTTTCAGCAAGCACGCCGAGCTGATCAGCGGTTGCGCCTTCCGCATTGACACCTGCAACAGCACCTGGAGCCAACGCAGAAGCAAGGGAATGGAACTCTGCAGCAGTCAGAGTACCAGCAGTATCAACGCTTTCCGGCGCAAGCTTGTCGACGTTAGCCAGCACCGTTTCAGCATCTATTTCTGCCAAGGTAGTAATATCCGAGACAATCGCACTACCGTCTTCTAAGGCTGCAGAAGCACCATCGAGTAAAGTCAGCAGCTGGTCAGTTGACAACTCGATACCGTCATCAGCGCTAATGGCACCTTCCGCAAGCTTACCGGCGTTGTTGACAATAACTGGAACAAGAGCGCTGCTGATGGGATCACCACCATTAACCAAAGAGATATTAGCGCCAACTGCAGATGCATCGTAAGCCTCAAGCAAAGAACCAAGTTGTTGACCTAGAGCTGAAACATCAATTTCAAGCGCACCGACAATCTTATCGACAGACGAGGCGATGGCACTACCGTCAAAAAGAGCCTCAAGCTGCTCAGTGGTCATACCGCCAGCAATGACTGTGACAGTATTATCTTCCCCTTCCAAGGCTGCCTGGATGTCATCCAAACTGCTGTCGCGGGTCAAAACGGTCGTATTACTCAGCCCATCAATAAATTCCTGTTCTGCTCGGGCTGCCTTAATAGCCTTGGTAGCACTATCTCCTTGTGCCGCAGCTTGAGCAGAGGCCAGCAGGCTGTTTCCAGCTCCGGCATCGGCATATGCAGTTATATCGGCTGCGCTAAGATCAGCACTAGCATCATCGATGTTATTCAACTGTTCTAGCAAAACAGAAGCTACTTGCCCTGTGGCACCTAATGCTTCGACAATATCAGCATTTCCAAGTGTACCGCCGCTGGATAATATATCGGCCAGGGTTTTACCCACATTTTCCACACCTAGGGTTTCACCCAATGCCATGGCCACGGCTACTTTTATACCTGCCGTTAATAACGCCGCATTTTCGCCACCCTCTTCCAAAGGGTTAGTTTTGAGCAGATCCACGCTTGAATCAATGCCAAAAGCCGACTTGATGGCCTCCTCAGAGGCACCTTCAGCAATCAGAGTTGTGAGGGGGTTATAACAGTCGCGCCGGCAGGTGCTTTTAACGTACCGTCAAATGGCAGTCCTGTGCTGATGTCAATTGTATTTTCATCACCAACTACCGTAAGCTCTTTATCTAAGCCCTCAGGCAACTGCAACAAACCGTTAATTGAAGTGGCCTCACCACCATCCCAAGTGACAGTAGCACCATCCAAGTAACCATCAATAACAAATGCATCAACAGTGTTAGGCTCCCCAGGCTCTTCAGTTGGGGCTTCAGTCGGTGTTTCTGGAGCAGACGATGAACTACTATCGGAAGAGGCCAGCGCAGCCACGACACCCACACCTGCAGCCCCCATCGCAAGTTGGGCACCTGTTAACCCACCCAGCACAGTGTCACCGGACGCACTTGAAGAGCTAGTGCTAGCCGAAGCACCGCTGCTCATTGCCGCACCCTCTAACGGAGTACTAAAGCTGTAATTGCCGCCCAAGCCAGCGCCAGATACTTGAGCTTCGGTCATGACAACCTGGCCGCTTTGCACCTGCATGGCGCCCGGCTCTATCAGCATCCGCTGACCATCTTCCATGGTGATCGTAGCGGTCCCGTCTTCATTCAAGACCACACCTTCAACACCTTCAAGTTGCTCTACCGGTATCGCAGCAGCTTCCAAAGCACTTTGAAGTGCCTGGGCGTCCACGGCAACCTGCTCACCCATCATCTGCACATGGTCAGCGCCAAGTTGAACAACTCGGCCATCTTCAAAAATAATCTGCAGACCGCCATCAGCTAACTCTTCAGTGGCTGCAACGCCGTTCAGGTCTCCCACCGCAACCATTTCACCTTCAGCTGCCTGCGCCAACATTGGCAGTACCAAGGTGCTGGCCAATGCACCGCCGGCCAGTTTACGCTGATGCTTAGCCATCCACTTACGTACAAAACGCACACGCTCAGTCGGGTCAACGGGCACGCTAACGCGGGTTACGCCGCTGCCTGGCTGATCAGCAAGTGTTGCAAGATCATGACCTTTACGAGCATCGGTGACGCGTACGTGGTCCAGTGGGTGGCCAGCAAGAAAACCTTGTCGAGTTGCTGACAAAAGTTGGCCTAATTTGGTGCGTAGACTTTCAGATGAAATGTTTTGCATGATGGGTCCTTTGAAGCTATGTTAGCAATCACTTGTGGAATATGGACAGCAAGTCGATAGATTTATCTATTTCTATGATTACTTCCAACAAAATCCATATTATGAGCCAACTATTCATTGTTTTTGCATAAATTGTTAGCTCACTTCATATATCCATGAGTTGAATCAAAGATCAATATAGAAGATTAATGGTACATGCTGCAATGCTCCGTCGTAACATTATGCATAACTCAAGCAAAGTTACGAATTATCTAATTTTCTGTCGGTTTGTGGTATCTCACCACTTGATCAGTCCCTTAGTGCACGATCACGTACTTTCACGACCGGCTCTAACAGATAATCAAGCACGCTACGTTTGCCATTTAGAATATCCACCTGGGCGACCATACCGGGAATCACATCAAGAGGCTGTTCATCTATATCGTATAAATTCCCGCTTGTGCGCACCTGCACAGGGTACATCAATTCAGAAGACTCCCCGCTGGGCACTTCAACGGCATCCGCGCCGATCATAGTCAGCTCGCCATCTAGACCTCCATAACGAGCGAAATCATAAGCCGTCAGCTTTACCTTGACGCTTTGGCCCGGATAAAGGAACGCAATATCCGCAGGGCGTACATGGGCCTCTATCACTAGGTCATCACCTATCGGCACCACTTCTACCAGCGGCTCTCCAGGCGGTGCGACACCGCCGATCGTATGCACGTGCACCTGATTAACAATGCCGTCCACGGGGGCGCGTAATGTCGTGCGAGCCAACTGCCGTGCTCTGGCAGGCAGACTTTTCTCCAGCTCCGCTGCACGCGCTGTTGCATCAGAAAGCTCCGCCAAGGCTTCAGCCCGGTAGGCATTGCGCTGCGACTGTTTGCGCTCCTCGATTTCTGCAATCGCGGCTTCCAGGCGCGGCACCGCACTGCGCTGGCGCGCTACCTCACCACTTAAGTCATTCAGCGTACGGCGTAATTGTAACAGCGAGGTTTCAGGCTCCAGCCCACGTGATACCAGCGGCTCAATCAGCTGCAGCTCACTTCTAACCAGCTCAACGCCAGATTGGGCCGCATCCAGGGTGGCACGAGCTTCGACCAGCTCCTGCTCACGTTGGAAACGCTGACGCTCCAGTACCTGAATTTCCGATTCAAGCTCGATACGGCGCCCGTGAAAAAGTCGGGTCTCGGTGGCCACAACGCTGGGGGCAGCATCGCTTACCGCTTCGGAGAACACCAGTTCCTCGTTATTAAGGGCCGCTTCAAGGCGCTGAATCTTGGCTTCCAGCGCAAAGTAACGCTGCTGCAATTCGTTATACTCCCCTTCAAACAGGCCTGCACCAAGCACCATCAGGACGTCGCCTTTTTCAACACGATCGCCGCGCCTAACGCGAATCTCTTCAACCACACCACCTTCCAGACTTTGCACGATCTGCAGGTTCCGGGAAGGCACCACCTTGCCCTGCCCTCGGGTCACTTCATCAATTTCAGTCACACTGGCCCAGGTAAAGGCGACTGCAAAAACGCCAGTATCAGGCCAAGCAACAGGCTTCCGGCGATGGGGCGCCGCGCTTTGCCGTGGCGCAGAAAGTGTTCAAATTCATCTTCACGTTGAGACGCGGCACTCATGGCTTAGTCTCCATGGCAGGTGTGCTCGAGCCGGGCTGACGTTTACGCGTTTCGACCGGGCGCATCACCTCGGCTTTAGGACCATCGGCCACGACCTTACCCTGGTCCAGAACAATCACACGATCCACCAGCTCCAGCAGGCTTGTCCGGTGGGTCACCACCACGAGCGTTTTCTCCTTGGCAGCGACTTTCAAGCGCGTAATCACGTCTTTTTCGGTCTGAATATCCATGGCACTGGTCGGCTCATCCATCAGCATGATGGGCGGGCTACCCAGCAGGGCACGCGCCAGGCAGATCAACTGACGCTGGCCGCCGGAAAGCCCTTCCCCCGCTCGCCAACCACCATGTCGTAGCCATGTGGATGGCGGGCAATAAAGTCATGGGCTCCCGCCAGTTTTGCAGCCTCCAGAATATCCTTGTCAGTCGGGTGATTACCGCCGATCGCGATATTCTGGCGTACCGTGCCACTGAACAGCCAGGACTCCTGCAGCACGCTGCCAATACTGGCGCGCAGATCAGCGGGGTCCAGCTGGCGGATATCGGTATCATCCACCAGCACGGCACCGCGCTCAGGTGGGTAGATACCCAGCAGCAGGCGCGCCAGAGTGCTCTTACCCGAACCCACCCGCCCCAGCAGGGCTACTTTTTCACCTGGCTGGATCGTGATGTTGATATCGGCCAGGGCTTCAACGGTCTGATCCGGGTAGCGAAAGCTGACATCCTGCAGCGCCAGCTTGCCTTCCAGCGCCGGACGGCTGAGATAACGCCGTCCTTCCGGACGCTCCGACGGCATCGCCATCAGCTGGTCAATGGCGCGAAACGAGGTGCGTGCCTGATTGATGCGGGTCATTGTCTGGGCGAGCTGCGCCAGGGGTCCCAGGGTACGCCCGGTCAGAATCACACAGGCAATCATCGCCCCCATGGAAATCACACCGTCCCCCACCAGAAAGACGCCATACACCACAATGCAGATCTGGGCGGCTTGCTGAGTAAAGGCCGTGGCATTGAGCGCAAATTGCTGTATCGCACGCCCACGCCGACCAATATCCGACTGCTGACGCACGCTTTCCTCCCAGCGCTCGCGGATCAGGGGCGCGGCCCCGCTGGCCTTGATAGTTTCCAGCCCTGAAATAGCCTCAACCAGCACGCCCTGCTTGTTGCGGCCTTCTTCAAAAGCGGTATTGGACAAGCGGCGCAGAAAGGGCTGCACGGCTACCCCTACCAGCAATACCAGAGGCACGGCGACCAGAGGCACAATGGCTAGTGGGCCACCGATCAGATAAATCACCCAGATAAACAAGAAGATGAAAGGCAGATCGACAATTGCCACCAGGGAGGCCGAGGCAAAAAACTCACGTAGGGTTTCAAATTCACGCAAAGTATTGGCAAAGCCGCCCGCCGAGCCGCGCTTGGCGCTCATCTGCAGATTCAGCACGTGGTCAAAAATGCGTCGCCCCATGCGCAAATCCGCCTGCTGACCAGCACGGTCAATAAATACTGAACGCAGCGTCTTGACCAGGAAATCAAACAGCAACGCCACGCTGACGCCAATCGTCAGGGCAATCAGCGACTCGATGGCCTCATTGGGCAACACGCGGTCATAAACCACCATGATAAACAGCGATGTGGAAAGCCCCAGGAAGTTAGTCAGCGCCGCTGCCATGATCACCTGAGCGTAGATCCAGCGATTGGATGAGAGCGCGCTCCAGAACCAGTGACCCTGGCTCAACGCCGGCCCCGACTGGGTGGCCGCCGGACGATGCTTTGCCCGCACCGCAATAATGTGTCCCAGGTAATCCTGGGCAAATGCCGCCTGAGCGTACTCAACGGTCGTATCACCCAGGGCCGGGTCATACACCGCAAGCCCGCCATCAGGCAGTTTCTGGGTAATCACCACCGCGCGGTTACCGCGCAAGAGTGCAACGGCAGGCAGCAGGCTATTGGGCAACTGATCAAGAGAATACTCACCAAGTGCAGCCACCAGGCCATGGCGTTCAGCCGTCTCGATAAAACTCTTGGGATTGAGAGTGCCATCCAGACCTACCCGACCAGCGCGAATGGCACTGTCAGAAACGGGCATTTCCAGATGACGCGCCAGAAAGATAAGACACTGCTCAAGGGGGTCTCCCTGATAGGCGTCGCTATCACTGCTGTCTGCAGGTTGACTGTCCTGACGTTCGTCCTGCTCAGCATCCTGGGCGCTGTTATGCTCGTCCTGGGCATCACTCGATATGGTCATTCATAATCCTGATTTCTGAATTCGGGCAAAACGTCAATATCAAGCGCTGGTAACAGCTCACCCATCAACAGGAGCTGTCGGTAACGGGCCAGCTCCCAGTCTGTGCGACTATCCACCAGCGCGGTGGCACTCTGGAACAGATCCCGCTGGGCATCAAGCAAGTCATTGAGATTACGCCGCCCGATACCAAACTGAGCACGGTAGGCGCTTAGCGTCTCGACATTTGCTTCCAGATTCAATGACTGCGCCCTCCACAGTTCGCGCTGTGCTTCAACATCCGTGAATGCCGTGCGCAGGCGAGTCTCCAGGTCACGCCGCAACGCCTTACGCTCCTGGTAGGCTCGCTCGGCGCGCTGCTCGGCCTGAGCGCTTCGCGAGGAGGCGGCACCGCCAGTATAGGGCTGGTAATCGACCTGAAAACGCAGGGCCAGATCGCTTTCAGACTCTGAGGGCTCATCCACGCTGAACTGACGACCTTCCACTACCGCTGACAGTTTGGGTAATTGGCTGGCCTGAGTGGCACGTGCCTCTGCCTGGGCAGCATCCGTATCGAACAGGCTGCGCTGCAGTTCCGCATTGGCAGCGATGGCGTCATCCAGAGCAGCTTCAATAACGGGCACGTCCGGGAGTTCAAACATGGGGAGCGTCAGCCCGGCAGGAGCCTGAAAGAAAAGCTCCTGATAGCGGTTGCGGGCCTGTGCAGCTGCCCCTGCAGGCTGGTCTGACGGGCGCTGGCCTCCGCCAGGCGACTTTCCGCACGCAACACGTCGGCGCTGGAACCGGCGCCTCCCTGACGTCGGGCGTTAACATCGTCCAGAATCTGCTGATGCTGCTCAAGATTATCCTGTGCAATCGCGACCTGAGCCTTGTAGCGAACAACATCAAGGTGAGCGGTCAGTGCATCAAGCACCAGCTCTTCAGCCCTCACACGGCTTTCCCACTCCTGCGCCCTGGCACTGAATTCAGCGCTATCGACCCGCTCCCCGCTGGCACCAAAATCATACAGCAGCTGCGAAACGCTAACGTAGGCATCCAGCCGGTTACCGCTATCAAAGGCGTTACGATTCACTTCCTGGAGGCTATTGCGTTGCTCAAGCCCCATGCTCACCTGAGGTAGTCGCTCAGCGCGTACTTCATCGATACGTAGCCTGCTTTCCTGCTCCTGCGCCCACTGCGCCTGCAGTCGCGGCTGTCGGTCAAGCGCCTCGACCAGGCGTTGCCGCAGCACCTGGCCCGTGCTGTTAGCCTCAGAGTGAGTGGCCTGCCAATAGAAAGGTGCCAACGCCTCTTCAGTCAGCGCTGAAAAAGCAGGTTGATCGGTCGAAACGCCTAAGTTGTCATTCTCGGGCGACAGCTTGTCCTGGGCTTCAGACGACTGAGCAAACACCACACCTGAGTATGCCGACACTGTCAGTAGCGAGGCAGCCAACAAGGCCCGGCATTCGGCGCGACCGTTTTTCAGCTTCTTCACACTCACTCCTTGCGGTTGAAATCATCAGATCGACAGATAGTGCATTTAGCGGCTTGGAAATGTCCATTCATCAGGTGCGGGTTCTTCGGCCAACGCATCGCGCCAGCTTTCCAGAACGGCTTGCTGACGCTGCTCACGTGGGGGCGAGGAGGAAAAAGGCAAGGAAGATTCACGCGACTGCTGGTTACGCGCCTGAAGAAGGGTGAGGTTGGCTCTGGCCAGCAGGTGCGCGCGTAGATAAGCGGCAGAGCCCCCTGACGGCGGACCCTGGCAGCCGCTTCGTCATCAAGGGCATTCCAGCGTGCTTCATCAATGTGATAAAGCTCAGGCAGCTCCTTCAGAACCGGCGATTCCCACGAGGTTAACACACCATAATCATCCAGCACGCTCGCCAGTTGACTCAGTTTCTCGGAACCGTTTGCCCATGCTTTCAGAAATTCATGCGTTTTCTGCACAAAGCTTGCCAAGCCGCGCTCATCATCAAACAACGGCTCTCCCTCATAGCTTTGTACCAGCCACTCAGAGCTCTCATCGACACAGAGTGTATCGGGGTCTTCGCGGTGAACACCAAACGGCTGGCTGCGCAACGCGGCCGGCACATAGCGCTGGCACCAACGTCCATCATTACCATCTACCCAAACATTCCGCCCAGGCACTAGGCCAAGCAGAGCCACCACCGACCAGGTGCCTTCCTCAAATCGGAAAGCAATGGGAAATGCCAGTGCCGCCTGGGCAAGCTCCTGCTCGGCCAGAGGTACCCAATGAACCTCGGCAGCAAAATCATAGGACGTAAAACGCTGCCACATCAGGCCGCCGTGTGCTGACCATGAAAGAGGCACTAATGACGCATCACTTAACATCCTGGCTCCTCTCAAAACTATCTATTAAAGCAGCTCTTCTACGCTATCACGCATATTGACGCCGTCGCCCGGGAAGTCCATTGATGGCAGCAGCAGATCAATAACGCGGTTCCAGCGCGCAATCGGCGCTGTCGTGACGTAGATAACATCACGTGGCTCAAGCGTGAACTGGCTGCCCACCATAAAGGCAGTCGCGTTACGGATATCCAGCTGAAAAACGGTGGCCAGCTTGTCGCTTTCTTCAGGCTGGCGGCGCAACACAAAAATGCCTGAAGGCGCGGCCTTGGTTTCATCCAGTCCACCTGCCCGCGAGATAGCATCTGTCAACGAGAAGCGATCAGCGCCCATACGCAGGCTGCCCGGTGAGCGCACCTGCCCCATCACTGCCACCGCCTGGTTATCCGAGGTAGGCACATGTAACACATCGCCATCTTCAAGCAGCAGGTTCTGACTCAAGTCGCCTTCTTTCAACAAGGCATACAAGGAAATTTCCCGCTCTTGTCCGTCGCGGTTCAGCACCGCATCATGCCAGTTGGCATTGTCCGCCAACCCCCTGCCTGGCTGATGGCATCAATAATGGTCAGCGGCGTATTGGTAATCGGCAGCGCCCTGGCAGAGCTTACAGCACCACTCAAGAAGACTTTTTGCGATTCGAATGCGGCCACTCGTATTACCACTTGAGGGTCGGTGAGATACTCGCTCAAGCGGCGGGACAGTTCCTGCTGGATATCCTTAACCGTGCGCCCCTCTGCCTCCAATGTACCGATGAAGGGATAACTAATGGTACCGTCAGCCTGTATCAAATTCCCTGATTCATTGAGCGAACGATCTGACCCGGCGCCAAAAGGGTTAGTCAGCTCCGGATGGTTATAACAATAATGCTTAACACATCGCCGGGTCCCACCAGATATTCGTAGTCATCAAATGCCTGGCGCTGTTCTGCGCTGAGCGGTTGCGCTCTGGAAACAACCGAGCGATAAGTGGACACAAGACCCGGCGTTATGGGTTCGATATCTACCAGGTCATCCAGAGGAGCACTTTCAGTGCGATACTCGATATTGCCACCGGGTGCTAATGCACAGCCACTCAGTACAACCCCAAAAAAAGCCGCCATAGCGGGTAAAAAAGAATTTTCCGATTCATAGCTCAGCTCAATAGAAGCAACACGCACTGATCACGGCAAGCGTTCAACCATGCAAAGTGTAGTCAAAGATTAAATATTGCATCAGTCTACTCTGCACAGGCCATTAGCTCCAGCCCTCGATTGGCTTTGCCTCATGCCGATCCTCGAAAAACATGCCTAAAGTTTCAAACGCTTTGGCCGATTCTTGTAGAATGTGACAAATTCGTCACTCAATACTGTTTTATCGCGGGAAGGAACTGCCAGTGTCATCCTACTCATTTGATACGCCATACACTCAGCCCGGCGCATTACCCTGGCTACGCCCTCTCGCTATCAGCGTAGCGGCAGTGGCGCTAAGTGGCTGTTTTAGTACGAACACCTCGCAAGCACCCATTGCGACGACCTACCCCTACAGCAAGCAGCAGCGCATGCAGGCCGCGCACCACTGGGATGTGCTGGCCAACCACCAGGCAGAAAGCATTGTCAGCCAGGCCGACACCCGTTTTCGCGATTTATATATCCTGCCCGCCGCGGATGACATGTCGTCGCTGCAGGGTGGCGAATTTGATCGTGGTTTTCGTGACTTACTGACCAGCCAGCTGGTATCGCGCGGTGTACGCGTCGTGCAGGCGCCACATGAAAACAGTGCGTCCGTCCAGGTTAATGTGGAGCTTGTCGAACACCGGGCGAACCGATTTGTTCGCCCACCCAACGGGGTACTGACGGCCCTGGCAAGCGGCATTGCGGTGGCCACCTACCCCATCAACCATTGGAAGGAGCCTGCCCTGGCCCTGCTTCCCTTAGCGGCGGCCGCGGATGTCTCCAGCGGCAGTTGGACGAGCGAGAGTAATGAGGAAATCATTGTTACCACCCAGATTGTTGATGACAATCAGATTCTCTATTCATCTTCCAACATTTACTACACCAACCAGGAAGACCGTCGCCATTACGCGCCCAACCAAGTAGTTAAACCACCTGCCATACCCACTATCTCCATTTCGGACGCCTGGTAAGCCTATGCACCTGATCCCGTTTTCACCTCTGAACCTGTCTGTTTTGCGCGGCCTTCTATTGACGTTCATGACGGTTGTATTAAGCGCCTGCTCACTGCTGGATACCAGTAGCTCAGCACCACCTCCACAGCCCGACCTCTCCGAACTCGCCCATCAAGCGGCCGAAAAGATCGTGGCAGGCAACCCTGACATTACCCATTACAGCCCGATGATCGCCTCCACCTTTGTGGATATCGATAACCTGAGCCAGTCCTCAACCTTTGGACGCATCAGCTCAGAAATCATGGCATCCGCCCTGGCGCGTTACGGTATGCAGGTACGTGAAATCAAGATGCGCGACAGCATGTTCATTGAAGAAAGCGTGGGCGAGCTGATCCTCTCCCGCCAGGTACAGCGCCTGAGTGCTCAGCACGACGCCCGTTCGATATTGATGGGCACTTACGCCCAGGGGCAGGATTATATCTACGTCAGCGCGCGAGTAGTAAGCACAGGGAATGCCATGGTGCTGGGAACGGCCGATTTTCGTCTGCCGCTGGATAATAATACCCGTAGCCTGCTCGACGATGGTGGTTGGTAGCAGCAAGAGTGGCTGGGCCGAAAATCATCGGCCCAGCCACATTCAGGTGCTAGCTGCCTGACTGATTGTCGTAACTGGTCAACCAGTTCTCCTCATTGAAGTTATCCAGCGTGACATTCTCGAAATTTGCCAATAACTGCGCATTGGGAGAGGACTCCGCCCCCCTTCCACCCGGTATAGCTGGGCATCGTCATCAATCGTCAGCGTTTCACCGTTACCCGCCAGCAGATAGGTCACCTCGCCATCCTCAAGGCCAAGATCATTCAGCCAGCCAGTATCTGCACCAGTGAACTCAGCGGTGGTGAAGACCGCAAAAGCCACGTCTACTCCCAAGGCCTCACTTTCATCGGTGTATTGCGCGAAATTAGTGTTTTCCCAATCAGTGGTATCGTAGCCACGCAGCTGGGGCAGCTCGGTATCGGCCAGTTCTATAAACAGCTGATCCCTTCCTTCCGGCGGCGTACCCGTCGTGAAATCTGTAAAGCTTTCAGGGGCGCTCCCGATCGCGGGATTCCCGTCCAGGCTGTATTCAACCGCCTCACCTGAACGCACATAGTTAGCCAGTGCTTCCAGCTCAGTAAACTGATCCAGAGTGATCTGATCATTGGTGACATTCAATTCATCAGCCCGGGTCAGATGTGCCACATCGCCGGCTGCCAGGATTGCCTCGGCTGAATCAAGCACCGTCCAGTCAAACAGACTATCCAATCTCTCTATGGTTGGCGTATAAGCCCCTTCAAGGATCTCTTCCGCCTGTTCCAGCGTATCACTGGCCGTCGCGATGTCGATGCTACCCGGTTGGTAAGGGACATCAGGCACAATTTCATAGTTGTCGACGAGGCCGTCGCTTTCCACAGCCTCTTTCATGGTATAGCGTACTCGGGTTCCGCCCAGCGCAAAACTTCCTCCTTCTTCCACAGCTCCCAGCACATCCAGCAGATCCTGGTAGTTTTCAAAAACAATGAACGTCTCCGTCTCGTTCAGGGTAACGGTTTGCGCTTGAGACACTTCTGGCGTGGTCAGGTTATCCACCAGGGTTTGAGGGCTGTCGTCTATATCCCACTCAAGGGTCTCCAGCGGGTTATTGATGGCACCATCAACCACATCAAGCATGGTGTTGGCCTGTGCCACCGTAATAGCATTACTCAGCGTACTGCCAGACACGATGGCATAGTTATCCAGCAAGCTATCCTCGGCGACCGTCTCAAACCCGGCGGTTGCCCCAAACGCCTCATTCAAGGTGTAACCCACGGCTTCTGCATCGCGCTCGAAGTTGGCGAGTTCATTCAAATCTTTGAACTGATCCAGACTAATCTGGTTATTGGTAACGTTAACTTCGTCCGCCCGGGTGAGATGACCGACATCACCGGCTGCCAGAATCGCCTCAGCCGAATCGCGTACCGTCCAGTTGAATAACGTATCGGCATCAAGGCCTTCGGGCCGAAAAGCGTCAGCAAGGATACTTTCAACCCGCATCAGGGTACTGCTGGCGTCTCTGAGACTCAGATTATCCAGTGCGTAGGGGGACATCCGTAATAATTTCATAAACACCGACTGGCCCATCGTTTTCTACCGCCTGCTCCAGGGTATAAAGCACCCGCGTACCCACAAGTGACAAACTACCCGCGTCATCTGCGGCCCCCAGCGCTTTCAGCAGCGTCTGATAGTTATCATAATCAATGGTTCTGTCGCTGATGATAACGGTTTGCGCCTGGGCCACTTCGGGCGTTTCAAGGCTATCAAGCAGCGCCTGGACAGTGTCCTCAAGCCGCCAGTTCAGGGTTTCCAGAGGATCATTGACGGCGGCCTCCACTACATCGACCAGCGTATTGGCCCGAGCCACCGAGATACTGTCAGCAAGGGTACTGTCTGGCGTGATGGCGTAATTATCCAACAGATCACCGACGGCCGCGGGATCAAAGCCATTAGTCGCGCCAGACGCCTCCTCCAGGGTATAGGCCACAGCGACTGGACCGCGTTCATAGTTTTCCAGAGCGTCCAGCAAGGTGAACTGGTCAAGAGAGATCTGATTATCCGTCACCCTCAATTGTGTGGCCCGGGTGAGAGGATCCACATCACCGGCATCCAGAATCGCCGCGGCTGAATCACGCACCGTCCAATTGAACAGCTCATCAACATCAGGATTTTCAGGTGAACGGGCACCAGCAAGGATATTTTCGACACGCGTCAGGGTAGCGCTGGCGTCAGTGATACTGAGATCGTCCCGGTCATAGGTTGCGTCCGGCACAATGTCATAATCATCGACAGGCCCATCGTTATCCACCGCCTGCTCCAGGGTATAAAGCACTCGCGTATCCACAAGTGACAAACTACCCGCGTCATCTGCGGCCCCCAGCGTTTTCAACAACGTCTGATAGTCGTCATATGAGATGACATCGTCGCTGATGGTAACGGTTTGCGCCTGGGCGACTGCGGATGTTTCCAGATTATCGAGCAGCCTCTGAGTGCTGTCATCAAGCTCCCAGCTCAGTGTTGCCAAAGGATTATTAGCCGCGCCCTCCACCACGTTGACCAGGGTGTCGGCCTGAGCGACCGAAATAATTTCGGAGAGAGTACTGTCAGCGGCAATCGCGTAATTATCCAACAGTTCACCGACCGCCGCCGGATCAAAGCCACCTGTCGTGCTGAATGCCTGATCAAGGGTGTAAGCCACGGCTTCGGCGTCGCGGGCATAGTTATCCAGAGTACTTAGCTCGTCAAACTGCGCCAGGGTGATCTGGTCATCGGCGACATTAATGACGTCAGCCCGGGTAAGAGGGACTATATCGCCGGCCGCCAGAATTGTTTCGGCCGCGTCACGTATTGTCCAATTGAACAGTGCATAGACGTTGGCGTCATCAGGCGCCAGCGCACCTTCAAGAATAGTTTTGATTTGCGCCAAGAACTCCCTGGTCTCATTGATGCTCAACCCGTTCAAGGGATAGGCCTCGTCCGGCACAATTTCATAGGCATCAACGGGGCCACCACTTTCCACTGCCTGCTGCAGGGTATAGCGCACCAGAGTGTCATCCAGCACAAAACGCCCGCCATCTTCGGCACGTCCAAGGGCATCAATCAGCTGCTGATAATCCAGGTAGTTGATGATGTCATCGCTCAGGGTGACCCGATCAGCGGCGGTAATGGCACGATTGTCAGCACTTTCCAGGATGGGCAGGACCATGGCCAACCCATCAAGCACTTGCCACTCCAATGCGTCCAATGCCACTGTGTTCTGGGCGTTATCCAGAATCTCCAGCGCCGTCTGGGCACGCGCGACCCCGATTTCCCCCAGAGGCTGACGAACATCAAGCTCGTAGCTGGCAGGCAGGTTGTCAGCATCTACCGCACTCAAGGCTTCCTGCATGGTGTAAGAGATGATTTCATCGCCCACTACATAGTTGTCCAGCCCTTGAAGCAGCTCATTTTCGCGCAGAGAAATACGCGCGTTGGTGACAGTCACCTCGCCAGCATTCTGAATATAGGGCTGGTCGATCGTCGCCTCTGCGGTAATCGCAGCGGCCATATCCTCGATGCGCCAGTTGAAAATTTCGCCAAGCGCCAGATCATCGGTATTATCCGCCTTCTCGACCAACGCCAACACCTGGGAGTAGACGCTTTCCGCCTGATCAACCCTCAGCGCATTGGGTGGCACCCACAAGGCGTCAGGATCAATCGCATAGGAGCTATCTGGCGACAACTCTTCTGCCACCGCCTGTTCAAGAGTGTACTGAGGAATTACCCCTTCGCTTGAAAAGTTAGCCAGCTCAATCAGCTGTTCATAGTCGCGAACTGGCACATAGTTACTGGCGACCTGAATACTTTGAGCTTGAGTAATATGTGCTTGGCCAATATCCGCCACGACTGCACTGGCGGTGTCCTCGATGCCCCAGGTGAACAGGCCATCCGGCAACGCATCACGGTTGCTCGCTCCCTGTATAAACGGATTGACACGCGCGTATTCGGCCTCAGCCTGATCAACCGTCAACGTGCCTGCGTCAATGGTAGGTTCCGCTTCCAGGCGGTAGTTACTGGCCAGAGGCTCGGCATCCAGCGCCTGTTGAAGCGTATAGACCACCAGCGTATCTGCCAGCTCGAAAGGCCCAAGGCTATTCAGTTCAACAAACTGCTCAGGTGTCAGTTCGCTTTCTGCAACCTGAAAGGAATCAGCCAAGGCCAGCTCTGGCCGTTCAGGCGACACGTCCAGAATGTTGTCGAGGGTGTCCTCGATACTCCAGTCCAGTAACTCGCGCCAGGCATCATCGCCCTCTGGTGAATTTTGGGCGTTATCCAGAATCCGTGCCGCTGTATCAATCAACGCCGCCCCTCTCTCCAGGCTAACGTCCCGCTCTACATAGACGGCATCAAGGTCAATGGTGTAGTTGGCAGGCAGCTCCAGGTCATTATCCAGACTATCCATGATCGCCCGCATCATGGTCATGGGCACCACCGTATCGCCCAGATCGAACTGCGCTAAAGTGTCCAGCTCGCGATACTGGCCGATCGTAATAGTGGCATCGCGCAGAGTGACCGAGTCAGCCCCTTGAATCTCAGGCCTTGAAAGCGTATCAGCGGCCAGAATCAGATCTGCAGTGGACTCCACCGACCAGCGATACTCTTCACCGGTAGGAATGCGCTCGCTACCAGTTTGTTGGCTATAGGCCGCGTTATCCAACAGGCTATTGACCCGTTGCAGCTGCTCCCCTGCTCGGGTCAGATCCAGCACGCCTGCATTCAACGGCGACTCTGACGGAATAATAACGTACTCACCTGATGCCGGCGGCAAAGGTAACGCAAGCGCTTCTTCCAGCGAATAATCATCCAGCCTGGCCCGCTCACTGACTTCAGGAAGAATACTGCCCTCAGCGCCCTGCGCTTTTATCTGCGCCTCGCTTAGCGGGTTAGCGTTGCCTTCCCGATAGGTCGCCAACAGGCTTTCATCCGGCGTATCAGCTGCGGCATCAAGGCTATCCAGCACGCTGACCACAGGTAACTCAGCCCCTGGCAAGCCAATGGCCGACGCCATTTGCTCATTGCTCAGGGTGCTGCCGTTATTCACCGCCTCAACCATCATCTGATAAAGGTTTGACAGGGCGGCATCAGCACTTTTACCGGCAGCCTGGGCGGCGGATAACACGCTTGCTACCTTGATACCGGCCACCAGCAGCTCCAGATTTGCGCTGCCTTCGGCCAGGGGGTCAGTGTTACGTAGATCAATGGGCGTGTCCTGACCCTGCAACCCCAGCGCTCTTAATACTACGGATTCCGCATTAGTACTGTTGCTTGCAACCATCAGGGTAGTTAGCGGTGTGACCACTGAAGAGCCTTCCGGCGCGCGCAGGGTCAAGTTAAACGGCTGATTGGTCGCAATATCAACGCTTCCCTGCGTGCCGTCAGCAGCGGCTACCGGGTCTACCTGTATATAGCCACTGCCCTGCAAGCCTTCAAAGAAGCCATCCTCGTTAGTGATGACTTCGTTGCTATCAAACTCTCGTGTCACTTTAGCGCCAGCAATATAGCCATCAATGACAAAACCGCTGATCGTTGAAGGCGCACTCTCACCGGTGCTGCCGCCTCCGCCTCCACCGCCCCCACCGCCAGCAGCAGCGCCCGCGCCTAATGCCAACGTACCGCCACCTACATATACCCAAGGGGAAATACCACCCCCATCGGCATCCGCTGATGAACCGCTGCGGATATTGCTACTCGTCGATGAGCCTGTGCTCAGTGCACCGTTCGACACCACTTGCCCCACCAGCAATGACGACACATCCTCACTACTGGCAATACCATAACGAAGCGCATCGTCAGCACCAATCCAGGCAACATCACCGGTCACATCAACATCACTGCTGCTCAGCAACAGGCGCGCACCGTCCTCTCGGGTCACCTCGACGGCCCCACTGGGCAGCACCTGCCAACTGGCCACGTCCGGCAACGAGACTAACGAGGTCTGTAGTACCCTGCTCTGCCCCAGCGCCTCCAGCAAGGCATCAAGCTCGACAACAACTTCTCCGTCTTCAAGTGCTACATGGCGAGGAGCAATTTCAACTGCCATGCCACTTTGCATCTCAAGAGTCACCCCGCCGTCAGACTGGCGAACCACGTCAGATACGCCAATAACATCATTAGCCAAGACCTTCAGCTCATTGGCTAACGCCGACTGTGCCAGCAGCGGCATCACCAGGGTACTGCCTATACCGCCACGCTTGATTGCACGTTGATTGTTCTTGACCCAGCGACGCACAAAGGCAATGCGGTCGCCGGGGTCCAGTGGAATATCGATACGCCGAGCACCGGACATATCTGAATGTTCGAGTCTTTTATCCAAGTTACCTACACGCACACCTGGCAACCAATGGCCACCCAAAGTAGCAGGCCGGGTCAACGTTTTTAACAGTGCTGCTATCGACATCATCAGATTTTGCGCGAGATACCCGGTACTTCTAGTGCCGGGAGGGATAGCGCGTCGCTCGTAAGGCGACTTGTATTACGCCATCGCCTGCTCCGCGTCTCCTTTTTGGTTACTGGATGGTCTGAGGTGATAGCCGTAGCCATCGCCGAGTTGTATCACGGTGCAGTGCTTGTGCGAGAAACCTCGTATGGCACCGTCTTTGGTCTGGACGTTGAAGAAGCTGCCGGTCTTGCGAACGGACGCACGGCCGGTATGGATGCCGGCTTTTTTGCCGTTCGGCATCACAACTTTCACCATGTCGCCGGCCTGAAAGCCATGAACCCGTTTCTGCCAATTCCGCTTGCATTCAGCTGAAGTTTACGCGGATTTTTACTAAACACCCTGAGTCTCGATTTGCTGACCTGTCATGCCGAAACGCCGCTGGCGCCGGGCAAAATTTATCAGAGCCTCATCTAAAGTATCAGCATCAAAATCTGGCCATAGTACAGGCGAAAAATACAGCTCGGCGTAGGCCAGCTGCCACAGCATGAAGTTGGAAAGCCGTTGCTCGCCACTGGTACGGATACAAAGATCAATTGGCGGCACATCATGCATTCTCATCGCCTCACACATACGCTCCTCGTCAATATCGTCAGGCAAAAGTTTACCTTCAGCAACCTGCTGAGCCAGCTTGCGTACCGCGTTAGTGATGTCCTGTTGACCACCATAATTGACCGCAACAACAAGATGCATTCCCTTGTTATGGGCAGTCATTTCCTCAGCCCGGCGTATATGTTTTTGTATAGCTTGTGACAAACCCTGTCGATTACCAATAATCGTGAGACGAATATCGTGAGAGTGAAGCTTTTTAACTTCACGCTTCAATGCGCTCAAAAAAGTTCCATTAATACGTTAACTTCTGATGCAGGCCTTTTCCAATTTTCACTGGAAAAGGCGAATAGGCTCAAAGTTCCAATACCTTGTTCAACAGCACGTTTAATAGTTTTGCGTACAGCTTCAGCACCAACATGATGGCCACGCATACTTGTCTGACCACGCGCCTTTGCCCAACGGTTATTGCCATCCATAATTATAGCAACGTGTAGAGGGTTCTGGTCGGCACTCTTTTCCTCATGATCATCGGGGGTCTGTGTGTTTTGAAATGGCAATAGGGTCATGAAGCTCTTGCACCAGTAGGTCAAAAAATTTAGCGAAAGCCTGTTGGTCGAACAGTACTTGGAAGGCTAGGGCAAGCTCTAAGAATAGAAACTCTCACGCCAACAAACGGCAGAGCTGCTATTCCACGACAGATACTTGCAAGAGAACGATGCCCAGAGCTCAAACATATCCTGCTGCAACAAAATATCTATGACAAGCCCGAATTCTGATACGCCCCACGCTTCGCACTTTGGGCAAGGTGCCAAGGTTCGAGCTGGTAAGGGCGTTGTGGACACGCCCATGACCATCACGCATATCGATGCGCGGTTGTCGTTAATGACTGCCCGGGTCGACTAATGCTCGCGCCCTACCATCAAAAGTCCAAGGGCTTCATAGATACCCCGCTCGGTTTTACGCAGATGGCGAGCAGAGGGCACCCAGTAGCTCAAACCGTTAGGCTCATGGTATTCGCCCAGGTAATGCGTTGGTGCGGCAACCGGCGACAACCCCACGGTTTCAAAATGACGCATGGCCCGTGGCATATGAGAAGCAGACGTCACCAGCAAGATTCGGGCGCCGGCGCCCAGACGTTCACGAACTGCACTGGCTTCCTGACCTGTGTCCGTGGGCCAATCCAGTGCCTGAAGTGCCTCTTCGTGCACACCCAGCGCTTGGGCAGCCTCAGCATAGCCTTCAGCGATTGGCGCTTCACCGGCACGCCGGCTAGCACCAGTCAAAATCAAGGGTAATTCCGGCACCTGCCTCCACAGTCGGATGCCTTCCACCAAACGCATGGTGGAACTATCATTCAACTTCGACGTGTTGGCATAGGGAGCATGGGGCTGCCAACCGCCACCCAGCACCACGATGGCCTCAATCGGCGCTTCGTCCGCTAGCAAGGAATCATCCGCCAATGACTGAACCGGCTGGTAACGTGTTTCCAAAGGGGCCAGCAAACGCTCGGCGACTGGCCCCCAACTGGCCAGAAACAACACAGCCACTCCCAACCCAAAAGCCGCTGCACCTGCCTGCCGATACCGCCCCCAAAACAAGAGGCCACCCAGCGCCAATAGCGCAAAGGTAATCGGTAACGGCATGATCAGCTGCGCCCCAGAGTTTTCAGCAAAGGGTACATTATTGTTCCTTATTCAAAAGCGCGTAAAACCTGAGGGATCTCCACGAATATTTCAATAAAATCAGCAGGTAATGTTGAAGGAGCCTGCATGAGTCGGCATGTTGTTAATCGCCAAACAAACAATATGCCTAAGGAGACCCATGCAGGCCCCACGATTCTTACACAATTGGCTCACATCAGCACTCCCCTCAATACATGCCAAACGCCTTCAAGCGCTTCTGGATACGGTGGGTGCCTTGCTGACGGATCGTCGATTGGGGTTAACAGCGCTCGGGCGTGCTTTGCCAGGGCCGGTTGACGGCCATTCGACAATCACGACGCCTTTAGCCCTCGGTATCGACAGGCGAATATAGTCCACCTCACTATTATGTCGAGTGCTCCCCGGTGCAGATGTGCCTGATATTGGCACTGGAACGAACGCAGGTGGATCATTTCTGGACGTCTGCCGACGTGCTTCACGAATCCACTTGTGTACCAGATTCGCGTTCAACGCATTCTCTAACGCGATACCGGCCACCGATGCGCCGGTCTGTTGGCAGGCGTTGATAATACGGGTTTTGAATTCTGGACTGTAACGGCGGCGCTTGCGAGGCGCTTGCGAGGCGCTTCCAACACGCTTAATTCGGTCATGGGAGTGTCCACTAAGAAATAGGTGGACATCTACCGTCAAGGAAATCGCGGTCCAGCGGAAGGTGTGTTCACCGGTCGCATACCGCCAAGGCGCACGAGCGTCTGGCGAATACCCGTGCTGACTTCCAGCACAAGCTGTCTCGACAACTCATTGACGATAACCAAGCGGTGGTGGTCGAGACCTTGAAAGTCAAAAACATGCTGAAAAACCGCAAGCTGGCCAAGCACATTGCCGATGCCAGTTGGTACGGCCTGATCCAAAAGCTGGCATACAAGGCAGAAGCCCAGGGCAAGCACCTGGTCAAAATCGACCAGTGGTTTGCCAGTACCAAGACCTGTGCTGGCTGCGGTCACAAGGTCGATAAGATGCCGCTCAGCATTCGCACCTGGGATTGCCCAGGTTGCGGCACAAAAGGCATTGACCGTGACATTAACGCCGCGATCAACATTCGCCAGCAGGGCATTATCAAACTACGAGCCGAAGGACTGTCGGTTCCTGCCAACGGAGGCATGCGTAAATCCGGCCACGCGTCGGTTGCTGCCTAAGAAGTTGGAAGCCCCGCCCGTGGCGCGTCAGCGCCTAGGACGGGGAGCAGTCACTATGAAACTGGTGCGAACAGCAATGCCAGGTCTTCCTCATCGAACAGCGGACCATCACTCTGGCGCTCAGCACCACCTTCAAGGATGGAAGCAGCCAGATCCGCCTTGCGTTCTTGCAGCTCATGGATGCGTTCTTCAACGGTGCCAGCACACATCAGTTTGTAAACAAACACGGGATTTTGTTGACCCATGCGGTGAGCACGGCCTGTCGCTTGCGCTTCTACGGCAGGATTCCACCAAGGGTCATAGTGAATCACTGTATCGGCTGCAGTAAGATTGAGCCCGGTGCCACCGGCCTTGAGGCTGATCAAAAACACGGGAATCTCACCCTTCTGAAAAAACGCCACTCGCTGCGTGCGAGTCTTTCCAGGAGTGTCACCTGTTAGCTGAGTGAAGGGAATATCTGCTTTTTCCAACATTTTACTGATCAACCCTAGCATCTCAGTAAACTGTGAAAATATAAGAATACGCCGTCCCTCAGCAACCAGGGGAGGCAGCAGCTCACGGAGTTGTTCAAGCTTGGCCGAGTGTTTCACCTTTTTAGCGCTATCGAGCTTTACGAGCCGTGGATCGCAACAAACCTGGCGCAATTTCAGCAACGCATCCAACATCACGATACCTGAGGCAGCCAGCCCTCGTTCAGCCACAGCTTGCTGTACCCGCTGATGTTGCGCCAAGCGTAGGCTCTCATAGAGTTCCCGCTGAGCACCACCAAGTGTAACCTCACGACGGGTCTCGGTGATCTCAGGCAACTCAGCGAGCACTTGTTGCTTGGTTCGGCGAAGCATCAAAGGCGCTATGCGACGCGATAATTGCTCGCTCACCGCTTTATCACTCTCTTTCTCGATCGGCGTGCGAAAATGCTGGCCGAACCACCGCTGGTTACCCAGCGCCCCTGGCGCCACAGCATCCAGCTGAGCCCACAGCTCGCCCAAATGATTCTCTAATGGCGTGCCAGTCATTGCCAGGGCACGCTTGGCGTCAATCGCGCGAACGGCGTGGGCAGTCTGGCTAGCAGCGTTTTTGATCGCCTGGGCTTCATCGAGCACCAGCAAGCCAAAGGCCGTTTCACCTAAACGCTTAACATCGCGGATCAGAAGTGCATAGGTAGTGATTACTAGGTCAGCATGAGGTAGCGCCTCTTCAAACTGGCGTTCGCGCTGTGCTTTGCCACCCTGCAACGCTACTACCTTGAGGCTCGGCGCAAATCGCGCGGCTTCAGTGCACCAATTACCCACCAAGCTCGTGGGGGCAATGACCAGGGTCGGGCCTTCCAGCCCACCACGGGCACGCTCGTTGAGTACATGGGCCAATATTTGCACAGTCTTGCCAAGCCCCATGTCATCGGCGAGGATGCCTCCGGTGCCCAGTTCGGAAAGAAAACGCAGCCAGGCCACGCCATGCGCTTGGTAGTCGCGCAACTCACCTTTAAAACCCGGAGGCATTGGAATACGTGTCGGCAGTTCACGTAGGCGCTGCGCCAAGGCCGTTACTTCCTCACGCCCAGACCAACGCTCGTGCTCAGCCAAGGGTGCCACTGCTTCAGCCGCCGTCAGCGGTAGCCTCACCCCTGATTCAGGGTCACTCTCATCCCCCAGCCAATCTAGGATCGGCATCATCAACGCCCGCAGCCGAGCAAGGGGAAGCGTCAAGTAGCGACGTTCTCCTAGCTCCAGCGTCCAACTTGCATCGCTAGCTTCGTTATCGGTGGGTGCCAATGGAAAATCAGCGCGCTTGAGCAGTTGACGCAGAATAGGCAAAAGATTGAGCCGCTCGCCTTCCACTTCGATATCCAAGGCCAAGTCGAACCAACCGTTGCTGGCCGATTCTAGCTCGCCGCGCCAAGCCTCGGGCTCTAGAAAGGTGGGCGCTTCAGGAAACTCATCACTGAATGCGATCAAGCAACCAGCTTGGCGCAAAGCCTCGATCATCTCCCACCATTCATCAGGACCGGCGAGATGCGTCGACCACTCAATGGCACTTGAAGGCGGTGTACCTTCCAGAGGTAACAGCAGTGTCCAAGGCGGTAGTTCCAAATGTTCGGGTACGGTAGCCTCTTGACTTAAATGCTCCAGCGTCACCATGCCTGAGGGTAGATCGCGCACCAGAGATCGCTCCATTTCCGTATCGCGCTGAATCGTTAGCCGTTTGCCCTGACGGTATCCTGTCGCTTGATGACTTTCTTCCGGTGGTACTTCAATGCCATCGTAGTTAAAACTCACTACGGCGGCCCCCACCTGAACCCAGCGCGGCAGTGGCGCACCGTGACGAAAGCCAAGCTGACCTTCCGCCACACACATCGTTACTTTGAGTTGGGGAGTAATATCCTTGAGCGTTTGCTCTTCTATCCTCATAGGGGTTGGCAGCTGCTCTGCCAAAGCTGATGTCTGATGAAGTCGCTCACCCAGCCATTCACTGATCTCCGGTGGCAACGGGGGCGACCGCTGCAGCCTGTCCAAGAGCTCGGGCGCACCGTCCATTCGGCCGAATTGCTCATGTTCGAGATCAAGGTAGCAAAGACCCCGACCAACCCGGATAATCATCGCTTCAGAAGAGAGAAAATCCTCTGGCACCGTGGCCGGTTGCAGCCGCTGCATTCCTTCACTATCCGTCTGCCAACGAGGTGCCAGCTGACAGACGTCACCAACGTCAAGCTTTTTGCCTGTCTGCTTGCGATGAAAGAGCAAAGGCGGTGTTTCACTCTCTATCAGCGCCCATAAGGCTCGGGCCTGAAACGCATGAGACACCAGTACCCACTTGTGTTGCGTACTTGACCAGCTCACCACATGCTCACCATGCATCAACTGGTCGAGGCACTCCTCTTGCTCAGATAACCAGCCCGCTTCAGGTGCTGGTAACAGAGTGCCCGATGAGCTTATCTCGATGGCGCGGGGTGAAACCCAGCCAGTCCCGCGGCTCTTCTGTTTAGAGGGGCGCAACCACACGGGTAATACTGAGAGAACAGGTGTTTGGCTCGCTCGCTTATGACTATCTAAAAACAGCGCGAGTCGGTACATCGCCTCAACGCGATGCCCATTACCCACAGGGGCCGTGGGCTGCGACAGTTCCTTGATCCAGTTTTCCCAGCGCTGTTTAAGCCATGCTTGATCACTTGAGGTCTCCATGGCGTCAGAGGGTGACGGTGTTTCTACAGAAGTATTAGGCGTATTACTCATCTGGTTAAGGAAAGTCTGGATCAGGGCGACAGCATGCTTGCACTTCATACTTACAGGACAACTACACTCGGTGATGAACTCCTCCCCCATATCCAAGACATTAAGAGTAATCTCAGTCTGATAGGGTCGCCTCTCAGTGCCTTCTACTGCTCCCGACAATATCAGCCACTCTTCATCACGATATAAGCTAATCTCACCCAGCACACGACCCTCACGGGCATAACGTTTACCGCGCTGCAACGAATTAGAGTCGAAAAAATGTTGCCAATTATATTGTTGAAAAGCGATAAACAACGCCATGGCATTATTTACGTGAGTGCGATCAGACACAGCAACCTCGTAGAGTCAGCAAACAAGACTGTTATTGGAAAGAAGTCACTTTGTTTTGGCAACCTGTGATTGGGTCTCTGCCCCAGCGCTAGGCCAACGATGACTACGCTCCCCAGGTACCGATATGCCAGCCATGGCAGTGCGCCTCGCTCTGCCAGATCTTATCGTCCCACGGCACCTGTTCATTGCGGTTGAAGATTACCAGATGCGCTTCATCTGCCCCCACACGGTCAGCATAGTCGGCGGTCTGCTCCAGCCCCTTGGCCAGCACTGCCTCGCGGCTTTGATGCTGGAGTTTAAGCTCAATCACCACGCGCTGCACCAAGCCGGTAAAACATTGTGTTTCATCCAGCGGCCACTCGATGAACAGGTCCGTGCGCTTACGTCCTAGGCCATATTCACGGCTGATACGCCCGCCGCCATTGATGATCCGCTGCAAAAACGCCTGCATCAACAGCTGCGGCCCAGCCTCTTTATACTGAAAGCGCTCCAACCAGCTTTCGGCGTGTTCACGGAAAAACTGCTGGAACCCTGCCAGCAGTGTTGGCATATCCAACCGGCGCTCCGGCGTTAAATACCACGCCTGCTCCTGGTTTGGGATGCGCGTTTGCATGATCCAAGTGAGATCTCGCGGAATCACTTCACGATAAATCCGGTTGCTGATGCGTAGCGAGGATAAGTCTCGATCAAACCCAGGTCTTCCACATACTGCTGATCGTCCGGCGCGATGTTCTGAATCTCCAGGCTCTCCTCGCTGGAGAGCAGCGCGCTCATCACCCGCTGTACCCGCGGCTCGCGCAGTTTATCGGTCAGTTGATCCAGGTGGGTGGCGCGGGATTGAATCAGCTTTTCACGCGCGCTGCGGTAATCTTCCAGCGTCAGTAGACGAGAGCGCTCCCGAGCGGGCTTGAAACGCCACGTCAGCTCGTAGCCCAAGGCATTGACCAGCCACGGCTGGCCACGGGTATCCTCCCATAGTTCAGGAAAAATTCGTGAATCGAAAGGCTGCCCGGTGGCTTCGGTATGCTGGCACCAAAGCTGCTCGCACTCTTCATACGTAAAACTGCCCATACGCAGGGATTCAGCCTTAATATTGAAAGCGCTACCACCGGTAATCACCTCGGCGCCTTCCTGGTGCAGGCGGTAGTCGCGTACATCGCGGACGCCGCACAGGATAATCGACTGAGGAAACGCCGCCGGGCGCTGGGCATAGCCAGCACGGATCTGGCGCAGCAGAGAATGAGCGTATCGCCTACCAGTGCATCCACTTCGTCCAAAAACAACACGGTAGGTAATGCGGACTGCTTAGCCCAATAACGCAACAATTGCGTCATTTGATCCTGAGGCTGTTCATAGCGGCCGGTTTCATGCCACCAGACATTCACCGCTTGCGTGCCCAGATAATCCTCAATGCTGCGTGCCAAGGCACTACAGACTGTGGGAATGCCTTTGCTTTCATCTCCTCGCGCGGCCTGCGCCCCTTCGATGTTGGCGTAAGCACAGGCGTAATCACCCTGTTCGTTAAGCGCCTGCATCATCGTCAATAGGGTGGTGGTTTTGCCCGTCTGGCGCGGGGCATGAAGCACAAAATAGCGTTTTTGCGCGATCAGGTGCTCAATATCTCCCCAATCCACGCGACTAAGCGGGTCAATGTGGTAATGGTCCGCCGGAACGGTGGGGCCAGCGTTATTAAAGAAGCGTTCCATATGATAATTCCCTGCTTGGCGCAGCCTTGGTGTCGCTTTCAGATTAACACAGCAGGTTCGTTGTTATGGAAACGCGAAAGCCTCAGAAGTTGTGTTGATCCCGATTTTCGGGCCTGCGCGTAACATCACGGACACCGCTGCCCGCCTGCGGCGGGTTGGTGGATTGCTTCGCGAATCCACCCTACGAGTACCCACGGATGATGATCGACGCAATCCACCAATGCCGATGCCTGCGCGAAATATCACGGGCACCGCTGCCCGCCTGCGGCGGGTTGGTGGCTTGCTTCGCGAATCCACCCTACGAGTACCCACGGATCATGATCACCCGTAGGATGGATTCCCGGCGTCATCCGCCTGGCAAACAGCCTGAACGAACTAATAAACTCACCGGCGGATAACGACGCAATTCACCGATTCACGCACATTGCACAACCCCGTCATTCCCACATGCTCTTGAGGATTGCTACGCCCCCAAATACCAATTCGCCACCCATGGCAATGCGCTTCGCTCTGCCAGATCTTATCGTCCCACGGCACCTGTCCATCGCGGTTGAAGATCACCAGATGCGCTTCATCTGCCCCCACACGGTCAGCGTAGTCGGCGGTCTGTTCCAGCCCCTTGGCCAGCACTGCCTCGCGGCTTTGGTGCTGAAGCTTAAGCTCAATCACCACACGCTGCACCGGGCCGGTAAAGCCCTGCGTCTCATCCAGCGGCCACTCGATGAACAGATCCGTGCGCTTGCGCCCTAAACCATATTCACGGCTGATCCGCCCGCCGCCATTAATGATTCGCTGCAGAAACGCCTGCATCAACAGCTGTGGCCCGGCCTCCTTATACTGAAAGCGCTCCAGCCAGCTTTCGGCGTGTTCACGGAAAAACTGCTGGAACCCCGCCAGCAGTTTTGGCATGTCCAACCGGTGCTCAGGGGTCAGATACCACACCTGCTCCTGGTTGGGGATGCGCGTCTGCATAATCCAGGTGAGATCTCGCGGAATCACTTCACGATAGATCCGGTTGCTGATACGTAGCGACGGTGTGGTCTCGATCAAGCCCAAGTCTTCCACATACTGCTGATCGTCCGGCGCGATATTCTGAATCTCCAGGCTCTCCTCGCTGGAGAGCAGCGCGCTCATCACCCGTTGTACCCGCGGCTCGCGCAGTTTATCGGTCAGTTGATCCAGGTGGGTGGCGCGGGATTGAATCAGCTTTTCCCGCGCGCTGCGGTAATCTTCCAGCGTCAGTAGACGAGAGCGTTCCCGGGCGGGCCTAAACTCCCAGGTCAATTCATGCCCAAGCCCATTGACCAGCCACGGTTGGCCACGGGTATCCTCCCACAGTTCAGGAAAGATACGGGAATCGAAAGGCTGCCCGGTGGCCTCGGTATGCTGACACCATAACTGCTCGCATTCTTCGTATGTAAAGCTGCCCATACGCAGCGACTTGGCTTTGATGTTGAAGGCACTGCCGCCGGTGATCACCTCGGCACCTTCCTGATGAAGGCGGTAATCGCGCACATCGCGGACGCCACACAGGATAATCGACTGCGGAAACGCCGCCGGGCGCTGTGCATAGCCAGCACGGATCTGGCGCAGCAGAGAGATGAGCGTATCGCCCACCAATGCATCGACTTCATCCAGAAACAGCACCGTGGGTCTATCCGTCAGTGCCACCCACGCCTCCAACAAACGGGTGAGAAGATCCTGCGGACTGCTTCCCCGTTGGGTGGTAAGCCACGCCTCCAAGGACGCCTCACCAAGGTAAAGCCGAATAGAACGCACAATGGCACTACACACAGCGGGAATCCCTTGTGTCTCATCCCCTCGCGCTGCCTGCGCCCCTTCAATGTTGGCGTAAGCGCAGGCGTAATCACCCTGTTCGTTAAGCGCCTTCATCATCGCCAGCAGCGTGGTGGTCTTGCCCGTTTGGCGCGGGGCGTGGAGCACAAAATAGCGCTCCTGATCAATCAGATGCTTAATATCATCCCAGTCCACGCGGCTAAGCGGGTCAATATGGTAGTGCTTATTTGGTTTGGTGGGGCCGGCGTTATTGAAAAAGCGCTCCATGGTACTCTCCTACTTAGCGCAGCCTTGGTGTTGTTTTCAGATTAACACAGCAGGTTCGTTGATATGGGAACGCGAAAGCCTCAGAAGTTGTGTTGACCCCGATTTTCGGGCCTGCGCGAAACATCAAGGGCACCGCTGCCCGCCTGCGGCGGGTTGGTGGCTTGCTTCGCGAAGCCACTGTCAACAGCCATCTATTTTGACCCACCTTACGCAATATCCACAGGTCATGATCCCCGTAGGGTGGGTTTTCGGCGTCATCCGCCTGGCAGATAGCGTCAACCAGGCAATACATTCACCGGCGGATGAACGGCGCAGTCCACCCATTCACGCACATTGCACAACCCCGTCATTCCCGCATGCTCTTGAGAACGGCTACGCTCCCCAGGTACCAACTCGCCAACCATTGCAGTGCGCCTCGCTCTGCCAGATTTTATCGTCCCACGGCACCTGTTCATCGCGGTTGAAGATTACCAGATGCGCTTCATCTGCCCCTACACGATCGGCGTAGTCGGCGGTCTGTTCCAGCCCCTTGGCCAGCACTGCCTCGCGGCTTTGATGCTGAAGCTTAAGTTCAATCACCACACGCTGCACCGGGCCGGTAAAGCCCTGCGCTTCATCCAGCGGCCACTCGATAAACAGATCCGTGCGCTTGCGCCCTAAACCATATTCACGGCTGATCCGCCCGCCGCCATTGATAATCTGTTACAGAAACGCCTGCATCAACAGCTACCGCCCAGTTTCCTTATATCCTCGAAAAGTTTGACATCCTCCCCAATGAAAGGGACTCCTCCCCTCCTGAAGCTTCGAGGAGCTATATTGATAGTGAACACATAAATCAATGGGAAAAGGGGAAGAGTCATGAATCAGAATACGGCGATTGGCATTGATTTGGCAAAGCGAGTTTTTCAAGTGTGCATCATCGACACACGTAACCAACAGGGTGGCACCGGTAAGCCGCGTACGTTCAAGCGTTTTTCCCAGAGCAGCAGATCGGCTAAGGTGAGTCCCTGTTGCGTCGCGTATTCGTTGAGAGACATCTCCCGCACTGAGGCGTGATACAGATGCCCGAGCCAAAACGCCTGCATGGCATTGAGTTCTTGGATCATGAGGCTCTCCTGGATTTAAGAGAACCTCAGTGTGGTCAGTAAAACGCACTATGAGAAGATGTGGTTAATGGATCGTTTACGTTGCCGAGCACCGAAAGATGTAAACGATCCACTAACCGCATCTGGGCAGGTATCGCTTAGGCGGGTAATGTGTCCTTCCAGTACCAGGGTAGCAGCGCCGTGAGGTCGTCGTCTTCGTCAAGTGTGGGCAGCATGTCGAAGACGTATTGCAGATAGTCGTAAGGTGAGAGGCCGTTGGCTTTGGCCGTTTCGATCAAACTGTAGATCGCTGCACTCGCCTGAGCACCGCTTGACGTATGGCTGAACAGCCAGTTCTTGCGGCCGACCACGAAGGGACGGATGGCATTTTCGGCCGGATTGTTATCCAGCGGGATGCGCCCATCGTCGAGAAAGCGGGTGAGTCGATCCCACTGACCATCCAGGTAGTGCAGTGCCTTGCCCAGGGCGCTTTTCGGGAGCACCGCAGGCAGTGATTTATCCAGCCAGGTGCGTAACTGCTCGATGATTGGCCGACTTTTCTGCTCGCGCAGCGCGTGACGCGCCTGGGGTGCAAGCGCTTTGGCCTGTTTTTCCACGGCGTAGAGTTTGCCCATCTGGTTGAGTCCCCAGTCGGCCTTGCCGGTTTTACCTTTGAGTTGCACCTTCTGCGCCTCGATGAACTTGCGACGGGCGTGAGCCCAGCAACCCGCGTGGGTGATGCCATTACGCCGCACAACCTCGGCATAACCTTCATAGCCATCGGTGACCAGGCAGCCGTTGTAATCGCCCAACAAGCGTAGGGGAACACGGCCGGCACGGCTGGGGTCATAGTCGAACAACACCACCTGTTGCCCAGGCGGTCCACCGCGTTGCACCCACATATAAGATTGGGTGCTGGCCTTACGGCCTTCTTCCTGACTCACCTGTAGGGTGGTCTCATCCATGTGGATCAGCGGCGCCTTCAGCAGCTGCGTACGTAGCGTTTCGATCAGCGGCAAGAGGCGTTGGCCCGCCTGCACCATCCAGCGGGCCAGGGTGTTGCGGGGGATGTCAGCGCCGTGGCGAGCAAAGATCTGGCTCTGCCGGTAAAGCGGCAAGGCATCCTGGTATTTCGCCGTAGCGACATAGGCCAGCAAGGTGGCGCTAGCATTGCTCTTGGGCAGCAGCTTGGCAGGCACCGGGGCTGTCTTGACGTTTTCTTCGCAGGTGGGGCAGGCGTATTTGCGTCGCACATGACGGATCACTTCCACCCGTGCAGGTATCACGTGAAGCTCTTCGCTGACCTCTTCACCAATGACCTTAAGCTCGGTGCCGTCTTCAGCGCAGCAACGTTCAGTATCGTCCAACTCATGCACCACCTCGACGCGGGGCAGTTCAGGTGGCAAGGCGACGCGCCCGCCACGGGTACGCTTTTTGGCCGGAGGTGCGGCATTATCAGACGATGCTTCAGACGCGTCGTCATCGTCGACGTCAGCGTGCACTTCATCCGCTGCACGCTCGTCTTCGTCGACGATGAGCTCGGCCTCATTGATCAGTAGGTCACCCTGTTGGATGCCGTACTTCTCCGTTGAAGGGCCAAATTGGCGTTCCAGTGCCAGGCGGAACTGCTCATAAAGCGACTGTTTGGTGGCTTCCCACTGCGCTTCTTTTTTTCCATCAGGCGATGAAGTTGCGCGATCTCTTCCTGCTGCGCTTTGATCTGGCGCTGCAGCTGAGAGATATCTTTGGTGGGGGAAGCCGTGTTTTTCATGCGTCAGAGCATATCAAAAAACACCTTGAAAGAGGAGTAAAAAATCATCCAACACACTGAAAATCCAATGCTTTATGAGGCTTCATGGCGTTCAAGTCATAGCCGTCCAGCAACCAGTTAAGTTCCTGGCCGGTTAACGTCACGGCGTCACCGTCCAGGTGCGTTGGCCACTTGAATCGCTCACGCTCCAGGCGTTTATACCAGACCACAAAGCCGTTACGCTCCCAGAACAGCAGCTTAATCTTGTTTCGCTGGCGATTGCCAAAAACAAACAGCGCCTTATCAAACGGGTTCAGCTCCATAGCCTCCTGGACCAGCAACGCCAGGCCATCAATCTGCTTGCGCATGTCCACCGGTTCGCGGCACAGGTAGACGATCAGGTCGGTACTGGGGCGGATCATGGCGTCACCGTCACTTGCACAAACCGGGCAGGCCGATGACGGGGTGGCACCGGTAAGCCGCGTACGTTCAAGCGTTTTTCCCAGAGCAGCAGATCGGCTAAGGTGAGTCCCTGTTGCGTCGCGTATTCGCTGAGAGACATCTCCCGCACTGAGGCGTGATACAGATGCCCGAGCCAAAACGCCTGCATGGCATTGAGTTCTTGGATCATGAGCTCTCCTGAATTTAAGAGAACCTCAGTGTGGTCAGCAAAACGCACTATGAGAAGATGTGGTTAGTGGATCGTTTACGAACCTCAGTGTGGTCAGCAAAACGCACTATGAGAAGATGTGGTTAGTGGATCGTTTACCGAAAGATGAAAAACAGGTCAGACCGGCCTTCTCAAAACCTGTCGAAGGGTTGGGCTCTTAGAAGCCACCTCCCCTCTGAGGAGAGAAGGCGCGCGTCATTCATTAGGGTCAGGGGTTAGCTACCCCACTAAGAGACCGACTATACGCACGCATCGGCTTACGTTTTTCAGACATCGGCGCTTGCAACCGGGGAGGAGTCCCTATACTCCCTTCGCACTTCGCGACTCAGGAAGTGGTTTTACGCGCTTCTGGATAAGAAAAGCCGCGCATTCTGGTCAAAAATAGCAATTAATACCCGGAGGAATGATGTAATCAGAATTATCCAAATCCAAATAAACCACAAATGTGCCACTTGAAGGATCGAAACGATCAACATTTGTGACTTCAGCAGACATTGTTCTAGACACAGGCTCAGTTAAGTCAACATCTACTGTTTCACCTACTGAAAGCTGGCCAAATGCACTCAGAGGAAGCACAAGTTCAATCTCAAGTGGGTTAATTTGCATAAGCTGCATTACGGGAGTGTTATCTATGTACTCACCTTCTTCACTATCTAAAGAAGCAACAATTCCTGAGAACGGGGCCTGAATTAATCGATTTGCTATCCTTGCTTCTGCTAAATTCGCTTGTAGCCTCGCCACGCTAAGCTCGGTATCTATTTCATCACGCTCGCTTTCACTTAAGATACCTCTCTCAATTAGTCTTTGATTTCTCTGCAGTGTACGTTGCGCAAAAGCGACACGGGCAGACTCAAGCGCGAGACTTGCTTCCTCAACGTCAGTTGTAAGGCTAAACAGTAACTGACCTCTTTCGACTTCTTCTCCACGTTGCACGTCTATCGTGCTTAATAACCCTGGTACTCCACTAGACAGTACAGCGAATCGACTAGGCCCTACCAAACAACTAACTGCCTCAGTGCTTGCTTGTGCTGCTAATGGCGCAACAAGCAAGGCAATTACTGACAAACAAGATGATGTACGTGTATATATTTTCAACATATTAATTCAACCTACTCTTATAAAAATTACACATGCTTACTCTAGACGACCGCTAAACCCTAGTCGCTCGCTACTTTTCCAATCAGCTCGCAGCATACGGGCACGCTGTTGAGCATGTCGCTTCTCACGCAAACGCTGTGCTTTTTTTTGCCGCTGATAAAGTCTACCCACGTGTTTGTGCCATCCTTGCAGTTCGTCCAAAATAGTATCTTCTTCGCTGATAGCCCATTCAATTGAGCCAGGATCTCCTTGCCTTGCACATCGTCCTTCGATTTGACGATCAATTCTTGCCGCATCGTGGAAACCTGCCGCTATAATATGCAAGCCACCTAAAGCTTTAGCAGCATCGTCAAGCTTTATATCGGTGCCACGTCCAGCTATGCTAGTAACAATGGTTACTGAACCTGAGTATCCAGCCCGGCCTATAACATCTGCTTCATTACTATCTTGACGGGCGTTCAATACGTCATGGTGAGATATATAGTCTGCTAATAGCTTAGATAGCTCTTCAGAGTCATTGACATTAACAGTAGTAATTAAAACCGGCCTACCCTCACGTGACTTTTCTAAAGCTTGCTGAGCTACCCACTTCCACCGAGAGCCATTGTTATCAAAATTATGAACACTTCCTTTCTGGCGACGATTTTTTTGGTGAGGAGGAATAGCTAAAAAGGGGCGCCCATAGGTTTGCCAAAGTTCCTTTTTCACTTCTTTTGCTGTGCCGGTCATTCCCGAAAGGTGATGATAGCGACGAAAAAAACGTTGGAAGGTGATTTGCGCAATGGTCTCGTTAGGTGGCGTACGTTCACAGCCCTCAAGCACTTCTAGCAACTGCTGTAACCCTTTAGCCCAGCGCCTATCTGAAAGTACCCTACCATTGTGCTCATCAATAATGAGTATCCTCTTATCCTTCACCAAATAGTGGCGGTCTTTGATGATTTGATGCCTAGCGACAAGCGCCTGATGAGCGAGCCACTCCAGTTTTGCTTTTTGTATTGAATTATGCTGCTTTATCTTATTTTTACAAGCTATTTCATCTAAGAGTACGTTTTTTCCTTTAACAGTTAAAAAAGCACGCTTTTTTCAATATCAAAGTGCTCTCCTTTCTTAAAATTTTCTGTAATTTCAAGAGCTGCAAGAATCAATGAAATGTCAATATCGTGATTTTCATTATCCTCAGCCGATAAAATTAACGGAGTCCTCGCTTCATCAAGTAACACGCTGTCGGCTTCATCAACGATAGCAAAATGCAGCCCTCGTAGCAGTAGTGAGCGTATTGCAAGACGGCTTTGTAAATTCGCAGCGTGCGCCTGCAAAGGTGAGCGGACATGATCGAAACGTTTTATATCACGCAGATAATCAAAAACAAGTTCTTTACTGGTGCAATACGTAATATCAGCACCGTATGCCTTTCGACGCTCAGCATTAGGCATAGCGTGTACAACTGCATGGACATTTAACCCAAGACGATCATAAATTGGCATCATCAACTCTGCATCACGTTGAGATAAGTAATCATTAACGGTGACAACATGCACAGGTATACCTGCCATTGCAGCAGTGGCAGCGGCTAAGGTTGCCGTTAACGTCTTTCCTTCACCTGTTTGTATTTCAGTCATGCAGCCACGCATTAGTGACATGCCGCCTAGTAGTTGAATATCCCTATGAGGCATTTGTAGCTCTCTTCGAGCAACTTCTCGTATTAACGCAAAGTTATTGATCACGTTGGTAACGTTGATACCCGTTTTAAGCAAGTGTCGTCGTTGATTCAGAATAAGCTGATCTAGCGCTGCATCGCATAGCGGTTCCAGCTTCTTCCCAGAGCGATGGATAAAGGGAAGAAGTGTTTTCAAAGCAAAAAGTGACAGCGCAGAAGGAAAACGAATATACGCTGTCACCCATGACCACAGCTGTTCTAACCAGCCAGGCGGTGGTACCGTTTTTTCAGGCCGGTCAACACCATTAATAGGATAGCGATTAATTCCAAAAACATGGTATTAGCCTAATGTTATCGGTCAAAAAGTGACAAAAAGTTTCGCCTAATATTGTCCCAAAGCCGGAAACCTAAAGGAGAAGGCGTATAAACCAGCTTGATAAACACACGACCTTCAAGCGCTAGAGGTATTTCAGAGCGGATCAAAGGAGTTGCATCAATATCCAATGTGTAGTGCTGTCGATATGCCATAGCTTCTTGAGTCTGCTCAGGATCTAACGCTACTTGCCCCCCACCTTGTCTCGTAAGGGTAATGCTGGGTATTTCACGTGTAGCGCCTGGAGATATTGCCAATAGCTCGCTTTTAAATTCGCGATCACTTCCTGGCAACCTCAGCCTAACTGCTTGTAAATCGCTCACGACCTGAGGCTGTAAGTAACTAGGCAATAGTGACCTAATACGTAGATCACTGTCTTGCACAACAGCTCCAATAGTTTGGCCCTGTGCAATATGTTGACCAAGATCGATGCGTTCTTGGCTCAGTCTTACTTGACCGCTTCGAGGACTCACTATGCTTGTGCCGGCAGCACGTAATTTAGCGTCAACAAGTCGGCTTTCAACCAAACTTAAATTTTCTTGCTCAATAGCAATTAATTGAGGGTCGCGCACCATTGCCTGCATACGAAACTCCGCCTCTCGTCTCTGACTTTCAAGACGAGAAACTTCACTAGCCAACTCAGGCGCATAAAGGTCAGCCATCAACTGCCCTTCTTCGACGTAGTCTCCATCCTCAACCCACCATTGACGGAGCTCACCGGAAGCACCGGCACGTATACTCGTTGGCTCCCGACTATCTACCACACCGTGAATTACCGAAGAATGGGGAATCGGCACAAGAAAAAACCCTACCAACAATATGAGCAAAACGCTTACAAGCAAAATCCACGCTCGCCTTTTTAAGCCTTCCAATTGCGTGCCCACCACCATCTCCTTTAATATTTTAAAGCTCGGTAATATGAGAGCCATATACAGAGACCAAATAGCAAGTACCACCCCTATAAAGAAGTAGCTAGTCGCTACAAAAATAGCGATAAACACCATCAGAAACATGCGATAAATAAAAGAAGTGATTGCATATATAACAAGCCAACAGGACTCTTTCTTAGAGTCTGCCAAGCTTGTTACATCACGTTTTTTTAGTAAAAAGCGCTTAATGAGATATCCGAGCTGTTGATTTGCACGCTGTCCAAAATTAGGAATTTCTAACCAGTCTGATAATACATAATAGGCATCAAAGCGCAAAAGAGGATTACCGTTGAAAAGCAGTGTAGAAATCCCTGAAATAATCATAATGTTAAACATTATTGAACGCAGCAAACCTGGCTCTGCTAATACCCATACTAACATGGCTAATGCTGCTATAAACAGTTCTACTAAAATACCCGCCGCACCCACTAACATTCTTTGGTGTTTATCCGGGCATACTGCCACTGCTGATGCGTCAACGTAAGGCACTGGAAAGAAAACTAAAAACATGATGCCGATTTCATGTACTTCTCCTCCTGTGTCTTTCGTTGTCCAAGCGTGTCCCAACTCATGAATCACCTTAACAGCGGGATACACCAATGCCATGAGCAGCAAGTTGTTCAAGCCTAGTACTCTATCCGCAAGATTATCCGTTAACGCTTCCCAGTGAATGGCCGCCAATACAACTGCAAAGCCAACAACAGTTAACCAAATCAGAGCTCCCCAGACGCTTAACAATAGTCTTACATAAGGGTAAGTGACATTAATAAAAGCATCTGGATCAACTAGAGGAATTTTCACGCCTAGAGGAGAACGCATTATCTGCTTAATCTTTTTCAACCGCCCTTGTCGATTGCGATGTGAAAGTTCGTCGATATCAATATCGTGATACCCTGCAAGAATATTAGCATGATGTAATTTCGCTATGAGCCCTATTAGCTCATCTTGTGTAGGCACATCATCGCCAATTTCATGACTCACCTCATCCCAAATGTTCTGCAACGTAGACGAGCCATCAAGCCGACCAATCACTTGATAAGCCTCGGGTGTAAAACGGTGAGCTTGCCCCGTGAGAGAGTCAAATAATACATACCAAGGTGCACCACGATAATCATGGCGATGTATGCTGGTATGTTTGCGTAGTCGTGGTGCAAGGTGAGCAACACGATGCCATTGATCGCTATAAAGTGAAGCACTCATGAATCACCAAATGCGCCATTTAAGCATCAATAGCCACTCTCTTAGTTCACGCGTCCAAATACTAATTTGCCGCTGCTCACCAAGAGGCACACGTCCAATCCCCTCCATACCCGACCGAAAAGAAGGATCGTCATCCAATAAAACAGCTTCGACAATAAAATAATTATTACCCTCGCGTTGACGCGTTTCATGTGTAACGCGTTGTATTTCAAACTCAAATTTCCTGTCTGTTAAGGCAGCTAACAGTAATTGCCCTCGCTGCCCCTCCTCTATATCGACTACTCTGGACTCGTTTACCGCCAGTTCTAGACGATAGCGTCCTTCTGGCGCTATACGAAACAGCTCCTCTCCTGGACTAACAGCACTCCCCAGCTGTTGTGTTAGATCGCCCTCCACTATCACCCCATCGAACGGAGCTTCTAACGTCGACCGCTGCAAACGTGACTCAACAAGCTCTAAATCTGCTTGTGTTTGAGCGCGCTGTGCATCCAAAATATTTAAAGAAGCTCGATCTCCCTGCGCCCTTAAACTTTGTGCTTCGCTTTCTAACTGAGCCAGCCGACTCTGATGTTGCAATTGTTGAAGACGAAGGTCGCGCGTATCCATAAACACCAACGCCTCTCCAGCACTGACCCGATCACCAGCACGTGCTTGTGCTGTATCTATATATCCCTGAAACGGAGCTGAAATAACGTGCTGAGACTCACTAAGCAAGGTGGCATTTGCAGCTTCATGAGCCGTGCCTGTGGCAAAATAAGCGTACCCCACTACGCCAGCTACGCTAATAGCAGCAAGTTTATAACCAAGATGCCCTGCACCTAACAATGCAGCAAACTGACCGCGTATAGCAACTAACATTTTTAGCAGTAAAGGACGGTCGTTGCGTCGTTTTTCTTCTAGCGCACGCACACTTAACGCCATCACACTACTTAATGCTTCAATTTCAGTTAAGGTAAAGGGGCTTTCTCTTTCAATTGTCAGCGCTGCTTTAACACCTGTTTGATCGGCAGACGGAATCGTCAACACGTGACTAATATCCGTCAATTGTGATAGAGAAAAGTGGGCTCGATTGACGGCAGCCACATCACTGCCAAATTCGCTGCTACTTGGCCACACAACAGGTCTTTGTTGATCAAGCGCTTCATCCATTGACGTTTCCGTTGCGCGGATGCGGTTCATCTTCCGGTTAAAATTAGCACTATGCGAGATGCTAGTAACTTTGGTTCGTGCACCTGAGCGCCAACCTAAACTCACCCGTTCAGCGCGCATTAATGACGCTAATTTAGTCGTCAGCTGTAGGGCAGCAGACACATAGGTAGGTTGCTCCAACACAGCAGCTAAAAGCGAAAAAAGTCGCTTTGCTGCTGCGTAGATATATGAGCTTTTAGCGCTTCACTGGAGAGACATTCCAGTTCTAGCCCCGAGACACTGTCTTCTAAATGATATAGAAACGTAGTGAGATAACGCTGATTGGACGCTTGAGTAGATCGGTATGCGATATAAAAAGCGACCGCACCTAATACGTGCCCCTCACTCCCCGGGGAGCGATCAACAATAGGATAGCCAACACCAATATCATTCCCTATAGCGACCGCTACACCTTGGGCAGCCTCTAATGATTGGTTTGCAACATCAAGTAACCCAACACCGTCCGCCTGTGATGGCCACAGAGCTATGGGCAGGTACTGCCCCTCTTGTTCCCATAACGCGATGCCTTCAATAAGGTGCAAATGCGTATGTGCACTAACCAATCTATCAGCTTGAAGATCTAGCCATTGCTGTATGTCGCTCGCCTCTGTCGCTTGAGATATCTTTCTTTCGCTGCTATGCCATGACAAGCTCATTAGCCACCTTGATTTTTTTGCGGAGATGTCATTTTTTCCAGTGTCGCGCAGCGGACTCACGACGTAGCTTTTCAAACCTATCCGTAACATTCGCCTTACTACGCTGATGTGCAACTGCTAATGCAGAAGCACCGCTTACAGTGGCAAGCCAGCCGGGGGAAGTCCCTCGAGATCGTCACTAATGACAGCATTACTTTCTGGAGCTTCCTCGCCTACCGAGACCTCTTCTTCTATTGCGTCCACCGGCTCCGTCAATGCTTCATCACCCTCTGATGCTTCTATAATTTCTTCTTCAAGCGCGGGGCTATTTAGCTCTGCCTCTAGAGTCTCTTCAGCACTAGCGGCATCCGCTAACGACTCACTTGATGTCTCTATCATTTCAGTATCCTGCACATTGCGCAGGCTTTCCGTCGCAGCGACTGCCGTTGCGCTAGCAATACTGGAACGTAAACTTCCCGACTGGCGCTCCATCCATGCATCAACCAAGTGAGCAATATGATTAGCGCTATACCTCACGTCCCTCTCCATTGAGAGCGCGCTATCTGTGACATTCAAAGAACCAAACACACGATCTATAACCACTGGCTCAGGCGTTGGTGCCTCAGTCCTATTAGCACTATACAGCTTTTCAAGAGTAGCCCTAATCAAGTCGCTACGGCCATAGGAAATAGTTTCGAAATGCAAGATTCGCTCTTGTTCGTTCGGGTCGCTTACTCCAACTTCAAAGAAACCATAGTCGCCAACAAAGATATCTGTAGAAAAATTAGCATCAAACTCATCTTGGCCGGCTCCCCTATTGCGATGTTGTTACCACCGCCCGCAAAGATTTGGTCGTTGCCGCCCTCAAAAAGACTTTTGGAGTCGATAAAGAGTCGATCCGCTGTGCGAATTACGCGCCCGAAGTCACCAAATAAGATGTCATTTCCGTCGTCACCTCGAATAATGTCATCACCGACTCCACCCATTAATATGTCACGACCAGATCCGCCGATGAGCTCATTATTGGCACCAAGGGCAGGGTTGCCGGTCTCTACTCGAATGTAACGGCCGTTATTATCAGCTACGATCAAGCCGTCATCACCAATAACAATCGATTCACCTGCGGCATTGATAGTTTTATTTACCCCAATCCCTGCGATGACGTAATCACGGCCTGTACCTGTTTCAATCGTGTTATTTCCAGCGGTTGGAGCGTCGACATCAAGGCTTTGCAATAAACGTCGAATACTGTTGTCACCTTTGATAAGACCGTTGTTACCTATGACGCTATTATCGCCTCCTTCTAGTTCAATGGTGTTATCACCTGTACCGCCAATAACCCAGTTATCGCCTCCAGTACTTTCGATCGTATCGCCTGCACCGAACGCAAAATCAGTGCTGAGAAGTCTAGTAACTACACCCAGACTATCGAACATCATTTTACCGCTATCGCCAATAATACGGTCGCGTCCCAAACCTGTTGTAATTGTATTTTCGCCACTGCCGCCTACTGCAAGAACAGTGCCTGCATTAACAATGATTTTGTCGTTTCCGCCTGACTCAGGCGCAATGCTTTCAACGAGGTGAGGCAGTCCCTTATCACTCCAATTAATACGACCGTTATCGCCCATTAGGATATGCTCACTACCTTGAGCTACATCGGTGATTTCAAGGGTGTCGTTACCCGCACCGCCGAGCCAGGTGACATTGCCGGCGTTAACCGACACGGCGTCATCGCCGCCTTCTTCAAATGCAAGGCTTTCAGCGCTGGTTAGGACACTATCGTTAATCCAAGCCAGCTGGGCATTATCGCCCATCAGTACATGGTTGCTGCCTTGATGCGCATCGGTGATTTCAAGGGTGTCGTTACCTGCACCGCCGATCCAGGTAACGTTGCCCGCATTGACAAACACGTCATCATCGCCGCCGATATTCGTGGCGAGGCTTTCGGCGCTGATTAGCACGCCGTCATCCGTCCAGCCCAGCTGGGCGTTGTCACCATCAGCACATGCTGACTGTCTTGGTCAGCGGCGGTGATGGTTAAGCTGTCATCACCCACACCGCCGATCCAGGTGACGTTGCCTGCATTCATTGTGACGGTGTCATTACCGCCCTCATCAAACGCGAGACTCTCAGCGCTGACTAGCACGCCGCCATCCGTCCAGCCCAGCTGGGCGTTGTCACCCATCAGCACATGCTGACTGTCTTGGTCAGCGTCGGTGATGGTTAAGCTGTCATCACCCACACCGCCGATCCAGGTGACGTTGCCCGCATTGACGAACACGTCATCATCGCCGCCAATATTCGTGGCGAGGCTTTCGGCGCTGATTAGCACGCCGTCATCCGTCCAGCTCAGCTGGGCGTTGTCACCATCAGTACATGGTTGCTGCCTTGATTCGCATCGGTAATGGTTAAGCGGTCATCACCCACACCACCGAACCAAGTGACGTTGCCCGCATTGACGAACACGTCATCATCGCCGCCAATATTCGTGACGAGGCTTTCGGCGCTGATTAGCACGCCGTCATCCGTCCAGCCTAGCTGGGCGTTGTCGCCCATTAAGACATGCTCACTACCTTGGGCTGCATCGTCGATCTCGAGGGTGTCGTTACCCACACCGCCTATCCAGGTGACATTGCTGGCGTTAACCGACACGGCGTCATCGCCGCCTTCTTCAAAAGCAAGGCTTACAGCGCTGGTTAGGACACTATCGTTAGTCCAAGCCAGCTGGGCATTATCGCCCATCAGTACATGGTTGCTGCCTTGATCCGCATCAGTAATGGTTAAGCGGTCATCACCCACACCACCGACCCAAGTGACGTTGCCTGCATTCACTGTGACGGTGTCATTACCGCCCTCATCAAACGCGAGACTCTCGGCGCTGACTAGCACGCCGTCATCCGTCCAGCTCAGCTGGGCGTTGTCACCCATCAGTACATGGTTGCTGCCTTGATCCGCATCGGTAATGGTTAAGCTGTCATCACCCACACCACCGACCCAGGTGACGTTGCCCGCATTGACGAACACGTCATCATCGCCGCCAATATTCGTGGCGAGGCTTTCGGCGCTGATTAGCACGCCGTCATCCGTCCAGCCTAGCTGGGCGTTGTCGCCCATTAAGACATGCTCACTACCTTGGGCTGCATCGTCGATCTCGAGGGTGTCGTTACCCACACCGCCTATCCAGGTGACATTGCCGGCGTTAACCGACACGGCGTCATCGCCGCCTTCTTCAAAAGCAAGGCTTACAGCGCTGGTTAGGACACTATCGTTAGTCCAAGCCAGCTGGGCATTATCGCCCATCAGTACATGGCTGCTGCCTTGATCCGCATCAGTAATGGTTAAGCGGTCATCACCCACACCACCGACCCAAGTGACGTTGCCTGCATTCACTGTGACGGTGTCATTACCGCCCTCATCAAACGCGAGACTCTCGGCGCTGACTAGCACGCCGTCATCCGTCCAGCCTAGTTGGGCGTTGTCACCCATCAGCACATGCAGACTGTCTTGATCAGCGTCGGTGATGGTTAAGCTGTCATCACCCACACCGCCGAGCCAGGTGACGTTGCCCGCATTGACGAACACGTCATCATCGCCGCCAATATTCGTGGCGAGGCTTTCGGCGCTGACTAGCACGCCGTCATCCGTCCAGCCTAGCTGGGCGTTGTCGCCCATTAAGACATGCTCACTACCTTGGGCTGCATCGTCGATCTCGAGGGTGTCGTTACCCACACCGCCTATCCAGGTGACATTGCTGGCGTTAACCGACACGGCGTCATCGCCGCCTTCTTCAAAAGCAAGGCTTACAGCGCTGGTTAGGACACTATCGTTAGTCCAAGCCAGCTGGGCATTATCGCCCATCAGTACATGGCTGCTGCCTTGATCCGCATCAGTAATGGTTAAGCGGTCATCACCCACACCACCGACCCAAGTGACGTTGCCTGCATTCACTGTGACGATGTCATTACCGCCCTCATCAAACGCGAGACTCTCAGCGCTGACTAGCACGCCGTCATCCGTCCAGCCTAGCTGGGCGTTGTCACCCATCAGCACATGCAGACTGTCTTGATCAGCGTCGGTGATGGTTAAGCTGTCATCACCCACACCGCCGAGCCAGGTGACGTTGCCCGCATTGACGAACACGTCATCATCGCCGCCAATATTCGTGGCAAGGCTTTCCGCGCTGACTAGCACGCCGCCATCCGTCCAGCCTAGCTGGGCGTTGTCACCCATCAGCACATGCTGACTGTCTTGGTCAGCGTCGGTGATGGTTAAGCTGTCATCACCCACACCGCCCATCCAGGTGACGTTGCCCTCATTGACAAACACGTCGTCATCGCCACCAGTCTCCATCGCCAAACTCTCAGCACTGACCAGCACGCCGTCGTCCGTCCAGTTCAGCTGGGCGTTGTCGCCCATCAGCACGTGCTGGCTGTCTTGGTCCGCATCGGTGATGGCTAGCGTGTCGCTGCCCACACCGCCCATCCAGGTAACGTTGCCCGCATTGACGAACACGTCGTCATCACCACCTTCATCGAACGCGAAGCTCTCGGCACTGATGAGCACGCCGTCATTCGTCCAGCCTAGCTGAGCGTTGTCGCCCATTAAGACATGCCCACTACCTTGGGCTGCATCGTCGATCTCGAGGGTGTCGGTACCCGCGCCGCCGAGCCAGGTGACATTGCCGGCATTAACCGACACGGTGTCATCACCGCCTTCTTCAAACGCAAGACTCTCAGCGCTGACTAGCACGCCGCCATCCGTCCAGCCCAGCTGGGCGTTGTCACCCATCAGCACATGCTGACTGTCTTGGTCAGCGTCGGTGATGGTTAAGCTGTCATCACCCACACCGCCGATCCAGGTGACGTTGCCCGCATTGACGAACACGTCATCATCGCCGCCAATATTCGTGGCGAGGCTTTCGGCGCTGATTAGCACGCCGTCATCCGTCCAGCCTAGCTGGGCGTTGTCGCCCATTAAGACATGCTCACTACCTTGGGCTGCATCGTCGATCTCGAGGGTGTCGTTACCCACACCGCCTATCCAGGTGACATTGCCGGCGTTAACCGACACGGCGTCATCGCCGCCTTCTTCAAAAGCAAGGCTTACAGCGCTGGTTAGGACACTATCGTTAGTCCAAGCCAGCTGGGCATTATCGCCCATCAGTACATGGTTGCTGCCTTGATCCGCATCAGTAATGGTTAAGCGGTCATCACCCACACCACCGACCCAAGTGACGTTGCCTGCATTCACTGTGACGGTGTCATTACCGCCCTCATCAAACGCGAGACTCTCAGCGCTGACTAGCACGCCGTCATCCGTCCAGCCTAGCTGGGCGTTGTCGCCCATTAAGACATGCTCACTACCTTGGGCTGCATCGTCGATCTCGAGGGTGTCGCTACCCACACCGCCGATCCAGGTGACGTTGCCTGCATTCACTGTGACGGTGTCATTACCGCCCTCATCAAACGCGAGACTCTCAGCGCTCACTAGCACGCCGTCATCCGTCCAGTCCAGCTGGGCGTTGTCGCCCATTAAGACATGCTCACTACCTTGGGCTGCATCGTCGATCTCGAGGGTGTCGTTACCCACACCGCCGATCCAGGTGACGTTGCCTGCATTCACTGTGACGGTGTCGTCACTGCCGGTATCCGTGGCGAGACTTTCGGCGCTGATTAGCACACCGTCATTCGTCCAGCCTAGAAGAGCGTTGTCGCCCATTAAGACATGCTCACTACCTTGGGCTGCATCGTCGATCTCGAGGGTGTCGTTACCCGCGCCGCCGAGCCAGGTGACATTGCCGGCGTTAACCGACACGGTGTCATCACCGCCTTCTTCAAACACGAGACTCTCAGCGCTGACTAGCACGCCGCCATCCGTCCAGCCCAGCTGGGCGTTGTCACCCATCAGCACATGCTGACTGTCTTGGTCAGCGTCGGTGATGGTTAAGCTGTCATCACCCACACCGCCGATCCAGGTGACGTTGCCCGCATTGACGAACACGTCATCATCGCCGCCAATATTCGTGGCGAGGCTTTCGGCGCTGATTAGCACGCCGTCATCCGTCCAGCCCAGCTGGGCGTTGTCACCATCAGCACATGCTGACTGTCTTGGTCAGCGGCGGTGATGGTTAAGCTGTCATCACCCACACCGCCGACCCAGGTGACGTTGCCTGCATTCATTGTGACGGTGTCATTACCGCCCTCATCAAACACGAGACTCTCAGCGCTGACTAGCACGCCGTCATCCTTCCAGCCTAGCTGGGCGTTGTCGCCCATTAAGACATGCTCACTACCTTGGGCTGCATCGTCGATCTCGAGGGTGTCGTTACCCACACCGCCGATCCAGGTGACGTTGCCTGCATTCACTGTGACAGTGTCATTACCGCCCTCATCAAACGCGAGACTCTCGGCGCTGACTAGCACGCCGTCATCCGTCCAGCCTAGCTGGGCGTTGTCGCCCATTAAGACATGCTCACTACCTTGGGCTGCATCGTCGATCTCGAGGGTGTCGTTACCCACACCGCCGATCCAGGTGACGTTGCCTGCATTCACTGTGACGGTGTCGTCACTGCCGGTATCCGTGGCGAGACTTTCGGCGCTGATTAGCACACCGTCATTCGTCCAGCCTAGAAGAGCGTTGTCGCCCATAAGACATGCTCACTACCTTGGGCTGCATCGTCGATCTCGAGGGTGTCGTTACCCGCGCCGCCGAGCCAGGTATTGCCGGCGTCGCACCGAACGGTGTCATCACCGCCTTCTTCAACCACGAAAACTTAGCGCTAGCACGCCGCCATCCGTCCAGCCCAGCTGGTGTTGTCGCCCATCAGAACATGCTGACTGTCTTGGTCAGCGTCGGTGATGGTTAAGCTGTCAACCCACACCGCCGATCCAGGTGACGTTGCCCGCATTGACGAACACGTCATCATCGCCGCCAATATTCGTGGCGAGGCTTTCGGCGCGTGGTGATTAGCACACCGTCATTCTGGGTCAGCATCAGCTGGGCTCATCCCCAACCCAGCAACATGGTTGTTGGTAAGCGTGCCTTCAAGGTCGGCACTGCTGGCATCGGCCGACATGATAAGCGTATTCGTATCCTGTTTAGCCGCTTCTTGCGGGGTAATAATGACAAACTCGTCGCGCTCGCCGTCATCTTCATAAGGCAGCATCACTGCTTCCGCAATAGAGCGATCCGTATCGCCAGTACCGCCTTCTAAAATCAGCGGACCCTGAATACGGTCTAATACGTTATCTTGAGGCTGGAACTGGCGGTCATTTTCACTACCCGCAGCAGCGATATAGTTTTCATCCAAGCTTATCTCAACCGTAAACTGCTCAAACCAGTCGTCAGCGGTAAACACAACAGCGGGGGTAGAGATACGGTTAATCGTCAATGTGTCTTGTGTTATGCCATTCGCACTTGTCGTAAGGTTTAATGCAGTGCCATCGCTGGATAGATTGTTAACTTTAAACTGCTGGTCATCTTCAGTCGTCAGTATCATGCCTACCGATACATCCAGTGATGACCACGTGCGCCCGTCTTGAAGCACCAACCGCGGGCCGGACTCCACTGGATCCAATACATCAACCTGTATAGACTCTTCAACGATCGTGTCTAGTACAACCCGCTCGTTGTCTACGTCAAAATTGCTGAAACCATCGCTATTGAGACGGACCAACACATTATCAGTTGGCGCCTTCGTTAGTCGTAGAGTGTAGGCATCAGTGCCACCACTGGCGTTAATCCGCGTACCGTCTCCGACCTCCTGCACAACAACATCAGCACTGTTGTTATCGTAAGCACTAACGAGCACCGACCCAGGCTGGATATTTTGATAGAGCGAGTCACTCTGATTAGATGTGATATCAAAATTGATACGCGTATCAAGCCGGTTTGAGACAGTATCGCTATTTACGACAGACACGGTGACTTCCTGGCGTTCCTGCCAATTGTCAGCGGTAAATGTAAAAGTATCCTCATCGACCGCTAAACGATCATCAAACGCAAGCGATACTGTCACGGTTTCGTCGGCCGCAGGCGGTGTGGTCAAGCTAAAGAAGAAAGAGTCCGACTGCTCTGTCCCATTTTCCCCTTCAATAACGGTTAAGCGACGCCCCGTTTGCTCAATGAAAAGATCCCCCTGATCGCTGTCAAACACCGTGATCATGGCATTCGCGATTGCTTGGTCATTAATCTGTGACAACGCCTCAGGAATAGGTTCATCATCAGGCATTGTCACTGAGGCAAGGTGGCTGACAGCAATGTTGCGCGTGCCTTCAATAACACCATCTTTAGGTGCTTTGATGAAGATTTCCTGATCGCTTCCCCAGCCATTTTGGCTGTCAAACACGAAGTCAACCGTTAATGCATTGGTGAACTCGTCACATTCCTCTTTAGACAGCATCACGGTCTGAGGCTTCTTGCCCTCCTGAGCACGAGTTCGGTCCTTCGTCGACGACATAGCCGCTGAAACCGTCAGCGTTACCATAGTCCCATCGGCAATCGACATATCGTTAGGCAACGACAGCCCTAAGGAATAGCTGGCAACATGGCCACCCTCTAATATTCGGGTACCACCGTCCTGATCAATAGTGACAGACCCACGGGATTCGTCGGCAATAGAGACAGGAATGCCATCAATAAGCAAGTTGTCATACGCGCCATCCGCACTAGTGACACCATGAGTAATTAAGCCGCTGCGACCTTCTACATCTGAGGCCACTACACGACCTGTAACATCCCCACCAATACGGAAGGTGTCGCTACCCAAGCCACCCACCAGACGGGTAACTACGTCAAAGGCAGTTGAGAGCACGTAATATTATTCGAATTGTTTATTCCCAGAAATGTTTCCTTGGTGACTTCGGCGCGTATTACAGCCTCTGCATCGCTCAAAATCGACAACGATAGGCGCGTGCTATCTCAACTAGAGGAATACGGTTGTTTGAGTTTTTCTGTTCGGCGACTATGTTTCAACACGAGGACGGAGTAAGCGACCCGGACTGAGCTGAAACAGTCT
>NZ_JABFHI010000008.1 GCF_013112225.1 Vreelandella azerica
TCTATATCTTTTTAAATATTGTTATTAATAGTGGGGATAGAAATTGTGGATAACACCATATAAGTTATTATATTCAGATATTTGAAATGATAAAAAAACTGTGGATAAGCAGTGCTTAAGCGGTAGTTTAGCTGTGACGAAAGCGTGGATAAATGAAGGTTTAGCATTATTTCAGGTTTTTTCCCCAGCTCATCCAAAGGGCTCAAGCCATAGCAGTAGAAGGTTATCCACAGAAGTGTCGGAGATGATACTTGTGTGGATAACTTGGTTCTGGGGCGCTACAATATCCGGCCGTTTTCAACCGATGGTGAGTTGAGTGTCTCTCGCGCTTTGGCAGCAATGCCTCGATTATCTGCAGGACGAGCTGAATTCGCAGCAGTTCAATACTTGGATACGTCCTCTTCAGGCCGAAGAAGGCGAGTCCAATGAGCTGTGTCTTTTAGCGCCTAACCGTTTTGTACGTGATTGGGTAAATGATAAATATGCCAAACGAATCAGTGAGTTGGTCAGAGAGCTCTCACCGGCAAAGCCTCCCAAGGTAAGCCTGACAGTCGGTAGCCGCCGCGTGGCTGCTCCTGCACCGCAGCCACGTCAGCTGGGAACCCCGTTTCAGCCTCAGCCAACAGGTCGCCGTCACCGGCTGTCAGTACACCTTCACGCACTCATATGAACGATGATCGTGAAATTGATCAACTGCGTGAGGAATCTGCGTCTAAACGCTCCGGTGAGCGTCAGGTGCAGGTCGAAGGCAGTCTGAAACACACCAGCGGACTTAATCCTAACTTCACTTTTGAAACCTTCGTTGAAGGTAAATCCAACCAATTGGCGCGGGCTGCATCACGTCAGGTATCAGAAAACCCCGGTGGGGCTTATAACCCGTTGTTTTTATATGGTGGTGTGGGGTTGGGTAAGACCCACTTGATGCATGCGGTGGGCAATGCGCTGGCAGAGCGACGGGAAAATGCGCGCGTGGTGTATTTGCACTCAGAGCGTTTTGTAGCGGATATGGTAAAAGCCCTGCAATTGAATGCCATCAATGATTTCAAGCGTTTTTACCGTAGTGTTGATGCCCTGTTGATTGATGATATTCAATTCTTTGCTGGTAAGGAGCGTTCTCAGGAAGAGTTTTTCCATACGTTTAATGCCCTGCTAGAAGGTGGGCAGCAGATGATCCTTACCTCTGACCGCTATCCGAAAGAGATCAGTGGCGTTGAAGAGCGTTTGAAATCACGTTTTGGTTGGGGGCTGACGGTGGCGATTGAACCACCTGAACTTGAAACCCGCGTGGCTATTCTGATGAAGAAAGCCGATCAATCCAAAGTGGATCTTCCCCATGATGCGGCGTTCTTTATTGCCCAGAAAATTCGCTCCAACGTCCGCGAGTTGGAAGGCGCCCTGAAAAAGTGATTGCCGACTCCCACTTCATGGGCAAACCCATCACTCAGGATTTCATTCGTGAGTCGCTGAAAGACCTCTTGGCCCTGCAGGATAAGCAGGTGGGTGTGGATAATATTCAGCGTACAGTGGCAGAATATTACAAGATCAAGGTCGCTGATCTGCTTTCCAAAAGGCGTTCACGTTCTGTTGCAAGGCCGCGTCAGGTGGCAATGGCACTTGCCAAAGAGCTTACCAATCACAGCTTGCCAGAGATTGGCGACGCCTTTGGTGGACGTGACCACACCACTGTGTTGCACGCCTGCCGCAAGGTAAAAGCCCTGCAGGAAGAAAATGCGGATATTCGTGAGGACTACAAGAATCTGTTGCGTCTGCTGACCAGCTAATTACCGACTAATCTGGAGCGTTGATGAAATTTTCCATTTCCCGAGAGGCGTTGCTGCGTCCACTGACACTGGTAGCCGGCGTGGTCGAACGTCGGCAAACGCTACCTGTGCTCTCGAATGTACTGATTGAAATTGAAGGCGACCAGGTCGCCTTGACCGGCACAGACCTTGAGGTTGAACTGATAGGACGCACGGTTGCCTGCGCTGTAGAGCAGGAAGGAGCCGCTACTGTCCCTGCCCGTAAGTTGATGGATATCTGTAAATCGCTGCCCGAACAGGCAGAGATTCAGCTGGCCGTTGAAGAGGGTCGTGCGGTATTACGTAGTGGTCGTTCGCGCTTTACACTTTCTACACTTCCCGCCGCTGAATTTCCGAGTATCGAAGAAGCTGAAGGGGGCAGGACTTAAGCGTCCCTAGGGGAACGCTCAAGCACCTGATCGACTCGACGGCGTTTGCCATGGCCCAGCAGGATGTACGCTACTATCTGAACGGCCTGTTACTGGAAATTCAGACCAACCTGCTGCGCGCTGTCGCCACTGACGGGCACCGTCTGGCAATGTGTTCACGTTCAGTAGAGGTTGTTGTTGAGCAATCACAAAAGTTGATTGTGCCGCGTAAAGGTATTCTCGAGTTATCTCGCCTGCTGGATGACAGCGACGAACCAGTCAGCTTGACGTTAGGCTCAACCCATGTGCGTGTACATACCGGTGACTTCACCTTTACGTCCAAGTTGATTGATGGCAAGTTTCCTGATTATGAACGGGTTGTGCCGCGTAACGGCGACAAGGTATTGCTTGCTGAGCGCGCTGATCTGCGCCAGATGCTGTCGCGTACAGCCATTCTGTCCAACGAGAAATATCGGGGCGTGCGGCTCTATCTGGAACCCGGCAACCTCAAGGTCATGGCAAATAACCCTGAGCAGGAAGAAGCTGAGGAAAATATTGCGGTTGAATACAATGGCGCCGCGATGGAAATCGGTTTTAATGTCGGTTATCTCGTCGACGTGCTCTCGGTGTTGAATGAAGATCGCATGCAAATGACGCTGGCAAATTCCAATAGCAGTGCTTTAATGGAAGAGCCTGGTGGTGGTGATGCCTTGTATGTTGTTATGCCAATGCGGTTGTAGTGGCTGGTGTGACGGCTTTTTCTGCCAGTATTGTATGTCTGATCAGGTGGCGCCACTCTTTCCCGGTGGCTGCCGTCCATGTTTTTATATCCGTGAATAGCACCTCGACAGGGTTGCGTCTCCAATGAGCATCCAACAGCTCAATTTTCATGGGATACGAAACCTCCAACCAACTCAGGTCTCTCCCTCAAGCCGCATCAATATTATTAGCGGTGCCAATGGAAGCGGTAAAACCAGCTTGCTTGAAGGCATTCATATTCTTGGATTGGGGCGTTCATTTCGTACCCGTCAATTAAAGAATGTTATTCAGCAGGGTGCCTCCGAGATGACGCTGTTCGCAAGGCTTGATGATGAGCAAGCCACCACTCTGGGTGTCCGTCGTCTACGTGAACAGCGCGAATTGGAGCTGCGTATTAAAAGCCAAAAGCAGGTTCGTCTGGTCGAGCTTGCTGAAATGATGCCGCTGCAATTAATTAATCCGGATGCTTTTCGTCTGCTTGAAGGCCCACCTTCGGGGCGTAGGGAGTTTCTGGACTGGGGAGTGTTTCACGTGAAACATGAGTTTTTCAGCGTCTGGAAGCGGGCAAGGCGGGCGCTGAAACATCGGAATGCTCTTCTCAGGCGTGGTAGAATATCCCCTGCTGAGATTGAGGTATGGGAACAGGAACTGGCAAATAGCGGTGAAAGAATCGACCAGCAACGCCGAGAATGGTTTAGTAACTTCTTACCAGTGTTTGAAGAAACGTTGCAATCATTATTATCGCTACAAGGGCTGACGCTTCACTATGCGCGAGGCTGGGATAAGAATCGCCCCTTGGCGGACGTCTTGGCAGCAAGCCGTGCAACGGATGAGCAGATGGGGTTTACTCAACAAGGCCCGCAGCGCGCTGACCTGAGAATTAAGGTCAACAAGCAGCCAGCTGTTGAGGTGCTTTCCAGAGGTCAGCAAAAACTGGTAGTAAGTGCCTTAAAACTGGCACAAGGCCGATTTCTAGAAAGCACAGCTAACAGACATTGCGTGTATCTGATTGATGACTTGCCAGCTGAGCTGGATGAACAGCATCGCCAGCGGTTTTGTCACCTTCTTGAATCTATTCAATGTCAGGCTTTTATAACGAGCGTCGAACCAACCGCCTTACAGAGTCGATGGCTTTCCGGTACTGAAGTGAAGATGTTTCACGTGAAACATGTTGAGCAGGATGGGGAGTGCAGCCACTGTTAAGTCAGTTAAAAGAAACTGGGCAGTGAGCTTTGCAAGAGTCGTGCAACACTAAGCAAAAAGTGGTACCAGGCGGGTAGGCGATACGGACAAGACAGACTTCACGATGGAGTGGTCAATGAGCGAGCAGGCTTACGATTCATCAAGTATCAAAGTGCTCAAGGGGCTGGACGCAGTTCGCAAACGTCCAGGGATGTATATCGGCGACACAGATGACGGAACAGGGCTGCACCATATGGTGTTCGAGTTGGTGGATAACTCCATCGATGAAGCCTTGGCGGGTCACTGCAGCGAAATTCGCGTTATTATCCACCCCGATGAATCTATCAGCGTTAGCGATAATGGGCGTGGCATACCCACCGAGCTGCATGAAGAAAGAGGGTGTGTCAGCCGCAGAAGTCATTATGACGGTGCTTCACGCCGGTGGTAAATTTGATGATAACTCCTACAAGGTCTCGGGTGGTCTGCACGGCGTTGGGGTGTCGGTTGTCAACGCACTCTCATCTGAATTACGCCTGACGATCTGGCGTCAGGGAGAAGTTTTCGAACAGATCTATCAGCACGGTGTGCCTCAGGCGCCGCTTTCCGTTGTGGGTAAAACGGAGCAAGGTGGTACCAAGGTGCATTTCCGGCCTTCACCGGATACGTTTGCCAATATCGAGTTTCACTACGACATACTCGCCAAGCGTTTGCGTGAACTGTCATTCCTGAATTCAGGTGTTGCCATTCGGTTGACGGATGAGCGTAGTGGTAAAGAAGAGCTTTTCCACTATGAAGGCGGCCTTAAAGCTTTTGTTGACCACCTTAATAGTAAAAAGACTGTGCTCAACCCAGTGTTCCATTTCAATGCCGTGCGCGAAGATGGTGTTGAGGTGGAGGTTGCTATGCAGTGGAGCGATACCTTTACCGAGAATATTTTCTGCTACACCAATAATATTCCTCAGCGCGATGGGGGAACCCACTTGGCAGGTTTTCGTGCTGCATTAACGCGCACGCTGAACCACTATATTGAAGCAGAAGGTCTGCTCAAGAAATCCAAGGTGAACACCTCTGGTGATGATGCGCGTGAAGGCTTGACGGCGATTATTTCCGTCAAGGTGCCTGACCCCAAGTTCTCATCACAGACCAAAGAAAAACTGGTATCCAGTGAAGTTAAAACAGCTGTCGAGCAGGAAATGGGTCGGTTGTTTTCTGAGTACCTGATTGAAAAGCCTAACGAAGCCAAGTCCATCGTTAACAAGATGTTGGATGCAGCCCGCGCTCGTGAAGCCGCGCGTAAAGCGCGCGATATGACGCGTAGAAAAGGCGCCCTGGATATCGCAGGTTTGCCGGGCAAGTTGGCTGACTGTCAAGAAAAGGATCCCAGTTTTTCTGAACTCTATCTGGTAGAGGGTGATTCTGCTGGAGGGAGTGCCAAGCAGGGACGTGACCGCCGGACACAGGCAATATTGCCGCTGAAGGGTAAAATCCTCAACGTCGAAAAGGCACGTTTTGATAAGATGCTGTCTTCAGCTGAAGTGGGAACACTGATTACGGCGTTAGGCTGTGGCATTGGACGGGAGGAATTTAATCCGGACAAGCTGCGCTACCACTCCATTATTATCATGACCGACGCGGACGTAGACGGCTCACATATCCGTACCCTGTTGCTGACGTTTTTCTTCCGGCAAATGCCAGAGCTGATTGAACGTGGCCATGTGTTTATTGCCCAGCCGCCGCTGTATAAAATCAAGCGTGGCAAGCAGGAGCTTTACCTTAAAGATGAACAGGCCATGGTGGACTACCTGACATCTACTGCGTTAGATGGCGCTCGCCTGTATGTTAATGCGGATGCGCCTGGCATTGCCGGTTCTCAGCTAGAAGCTCTGGTCACCCAATATCGTGGTGTGATGAAACGTATTGATCGCCTGTCACGGGTTTACCCCATTGAGGTGCTTAAGCAGGTGGTGCATGCATCTGGGCTTATGGGTGAAGAAAGCCTGAAAGATAACCTGACCATGCAAAACTGGATTGCAGAATTGCAGAAAGCCATGGACGATCAGGTTGCTTATGAAGGTGGGCCCCGCTACCACTTTCACCTGAAGGAAGATACTGAGCGCGGTCTCTATCTGCCGACCGTGTCTTTGCTTGCTCATGGTGTAACCACGGATTATATGTGGGGGTTGGATTTCTTCGAAAGCGCTGATTATCGCGCTATGGTAGCGTTAGGTGAGACCCTTAAGGGTTTGCTGGAAGAAGGCGCCTACATTGCTCGCGGCGAGCGTCAGAAGCCCGTCAAGCAGTTTGCTGATGTATTGGGTTGGCTGATGCAGGAAGGGCAGCGGGGGCTTTCTGTGCAACGTTATAAAGGGTTGGGCGAAATGAACCCGGATCAGCTGTGGGAAACCACGATGGACCCAGACAGCCGCCGCATGCTCAGGGTGACTATTGAGGATGCTGTTGCCGCCGATATGATGTTCAATACTCTGATGGGCGATGACGTTGAGCCACGGCGCGACTTTATTGAAACCAACGCGCTTGTTGCTAACCTTGATATATAATCGGTAATGAAACTGATAAAGCAGACGATGTTTCACGTGAAACATCGCCTGCCTCTCTAATCTAAATTTTTTAATCTAAAAGAGATTAAGCTATTAAAACGCCGCTGAACCATTGAGTTCAGCGGCGTTTTGCGTTTATCCATGAGGGGTAAGTAACCAGTCAGCAAAGGCCGCCAGATCATCAAAGATTTTTGCTTGCTCCAAGCCTTGTGCTTTTTCTTCCGTGGGTCTGCCTTTGCCTGTTCTAACCAATACAGGCAGGCAACCTTGGGACTCGCCTGCCTGTAAATCGCGCAAACTGTCTCCGACCATCCAGCTGCCTTTCAATGATGCCAGACCAAGCTGTTGCTGAATTTCAAGCAGCAAACCTGGCAAGGGCTTGCGGCATTGGCAGTGGTCGTCAGGCCCGTGAGGGCAGTAAGCGATATGAGCAATTTTTCCGCCGGCACTTTCCACCAGGTGATTCAGCTGCTGGTGCATGGCAGTAAGGGTATCTTCCTCGAAATAACCCCGGGCAAGACCTGACTGGTTAGTGGCTACGGCTAGCGTGAAGCCGTTCTGATAAAGACGTGCAATGGCCTTAATGGCTGAAGGGTAGGGTATCCATTCATCCAGAGTTTTTATGTACTGATCGGAATCCTGGTTAATGACACCATCCCGGTCGAGAATGATCAGTTTTTGCGCAGAAATCGACATGGCGTAGCTCAGTGTTTCACGTGAAACATCGTCAGTGAGTAAGACATAAAAAACCCGGCATAGCCGGGTTTTCGATTAGCATATATAAACTTCATGCGTCCGCGTATTACTGAGGAAGTTCAGAAATATCGGCAACTTCAAGGAATAACGCCTGCAGGCTGGCCAACAATGCCAGGCGATTGTTACGCACGTCAGTGTCATCTGCCATCACCATTACTTGATCAAAGAAGTCATCAATCGGCTGGCGTAGTGTTGCCAAGGTGTCGAGAGCTTCCATGTAATGACCACCTGCAAACAGCGGAGCAACACTTTCCCGCCGATTGGTAATTTCATGGTAAAGATTCTTTTCAGCCTCTTCACTCAACAGGCTGGCATCTACCTGGGCGCCACCATCATGGGACTGCTTGGTTAAGATATTGGAAACACGCTTGTTGGCAGCGGCGAGGGCGGCTGCTTCTTCACGCTGGGCAAAGGCTTTTACCGCACGCAGGCGGCGGGCAAAATCCAGGGGCTTGGTAATCGGACGGGCACGAACAGCAAGGTACATTTCAGCGCTGATGCCTTCTTCCTGACCCCAGGCGCGGAAGCGATCCATTACATAGGTCAGCACATTCTCTACCAAGCCATCTGTTTTAGGTAGGTCACGATGTTGCTCAGTGGCACAAGCCAACAGCTCACGCAAATCCAGATTCAGCTCTCCCTTGATCAGGATGTTGAGCACACCTATGGAGGCGCGGCGCAGAGCGAAGGGGTCTTTGGCGCCGGTCGGGCGTTGGCCAATCCCAAAAATGCCTACCAGGGTATCCAGACGGTCAGCAAGCGCCAGCGCCTTGCCGGTCGCGGTATGTGGAATATCATCGGCGGCAAAGCGGGGCAGATACTGTTCTTCCAGCGCCGTTGCGACTTCATGGGGTTCGCCATCCTGTTTGGCATAATAGTGGCCCATGATGCCCTGCAGTTCAGGGAATTCCAGCACCATTTCAGTGACCAGGTCACACTTGGCAAGTTCGGCGGCGCGTTGGGCCAAAGCCGGATCACCGCCAATCTGATTGGCAATCAGTTGGGCAATGGCGCTTGTACGGCGTGCCTTATCCGCCAGGGTGCCCAGTTTCTGCTGGAACACAACGCTTTCCAGCATGGGAATGCGGCTGGCCAGGGTGCGCTTACGGTCTGTTTCGTAGAAGAAGGCAGCATCGGCCAGGCGGGGCCGAATGACCTTTTCGTTGCCCTGGATGACCTGATCCGGATCCTGGCTTTCGATGTTGGAAATGGTGATAAACAGCGGCTTTAGCTGGCCGCTGTCATCTACCAGATGGAAGTATTTCTGGTTGGCTTTCATCGAAGAAATCAGGCATTCGGCAGGCACTTCCAGGAAACGCTCATCGAAGCTGCCTGTCAGGGCGACAGGCCACTCTACCAGGCCACTGACCTCTGCCAGCAGTGACTCGTCAATCACGGCGGTTGCTTCCTGAACTTCCGCCTCAGACAGCACCTGCTCACGAATACGCTCGCGGCGCTTGTCACGGTCGGCCAGTACATAAGCGTCTTCAAGCGCTACCAGGTAGTCATCTGCATGAGCCAACTGGATGGCATCCGGGGCGTGGAAGCGGTGGCCGAAGGTGGTGCGGCTAGCTTCTAGGCCCAAGGCTTCAGCGGCAATGACATCGCTGCCATACAGGGCGACCAGCCAGTGAACCGGGCGGGAGAACTCAACCCGTGAGGCGCCCCAGCGCATGTTTTTGGGCACGGGTAGCCCGCCAATGGCCTTGCGCACAATCTCGGGCAGCAAGGCCTGAATGGTCTCACCGGCTTGCTGTTCGTGATAACCCAGCCAGGTACCTTTATCGGTTTCCAAGTGGATCAGTTGATCAACCGTAACACCGCAGGAACGGGCAAAGCCCTCAGCGGCCTTGGTAGGTTGACCATCCTTGAAGGCAGCGGCCAGGGCTGGCCCGCGACGTTCCACGTTACGGTCCGGCTGTTTATCGGCCAGCTCGCGCACCTGGACGGCCAGGCGGCGCGGGGTGGCATAGGCGGTGACGTTATCAAAGGTGACACCGGCGTCTTCCAGGCCGCGCTGAATGCCATTGGCAAAGGCATCTGACAGCGTATCCAGCGCCGAGGGCGGAAGCTCTTCTGCGCCGAGTTCCAATAGAAGCGTATTAACAGCCATTATGCGTCTCCCTGATCGGCCAAGAGTTCACGCCGTAAGGCCTCTGGCGCCATTGGGAAACCTTCGGCTTTGCGTGAGTCATAATAAGAATGGGCAACATTGCGAGCCATGGTACGTACTCGCAGGATAAAGCGTTGACGCTCGGTCACTGAGATGGCGTGACGGGCGTCCAGCAGGTTGAAAGTATGAGACGCTTTCAGCACCTGTTCGTAAGCGGGCAGCGGTAGCTTGGCATCAAGCAGCTTGCCGCACTCCTGCTCCTGATGGTCAAATGCCTTGAACAGTTGCTCAACGTCGGCATGTTCGAAATTGTAGGTGGATTGCTCGCGCTCGTTTTGAAGGTAAACGTCGCCATAGGTGACCTTGGTGCCATCCGGTGCGACGGTCCACACCAGGTCATAGACGCTGTCCACGTCCTGCAAGTACATGGCAATCCGCTCGATACCGTAGGTCAGCTCACCGGTGACCGGGAAACACTCAATGCCACCTGCCTGCTGGAAATAGGTAAACTGTGTGACTTCCATACCATTCAGCCAGATTTCCCAGCCCAGACCCCAGGCGCCGAGAGTAGGGGATTCCCAGTTGTCTTCGACAAAGCGGATATCATGCACCAGGGGTCAAGCCCCAGGCGCTTCAACGAGCCCAGGTAAAGCTCCTGGAAATTGGCCGGTGAAGGCTTCATTACCACCTGAAACTGGTAGTAATGCTGCAGGCGGTTCGGGTTTTCGCCATAGCGGCCATCGGTGGGGCGGCGTGATGGCTGAACATAGGCTGCATTCCAGGTTTCAGGACCAATGGAGCGCAGAAAAGTGGCCGGATGAAAGGTACCCGCGCCAACTTCCATATCCAGTGGCTGTAGCACAACACAACCTTGCTCTGCCCAATATTGCTGCAGGGCAAGGATTAATCCTTGAAAGGTCGACACATCAGGTGCCGCGCTTGGGGTTGAATCACTCATCGGGAAAAGCACCATTGGCCATGAATTCACAGAGCGTCAAGTATACAATCACAAGCAGGCAGGTTATAGGCGCATCGGCTATCCCGAGACAATGCCCAGATAAAATGCGCACACCCTATAGGTTAAGGAGAGAGTGATGATCGTCGTGACAGGCGGTGCCGGTTTTATTGGCGCCAATATCGTAAAAGCACTGAATGCGCGTGGGCACACAGATGTCATGGTGGTGGACGACTTACGCGACGGTACCAAATTTGTCAACCTGGCCGATTGCACCCTGGCGGATTATCTGGATAAGGAGGATTTTATCCGGCGCATCAAGGCGGGTCTGCGCGGCGAGGTTACTCGGCTTCCGCATATTGAAGCCATCTTCCACGAAGGCGCCTGTTCGGACACCACCGAATGGGATGGTCGCTTTATGTTGGAAAATAACTATCAGTACTCCAAAGTGCTGTTGGATTATTGCGAACAGCACGGCATTCCCTTGCTTTATGCGTCTTCTGCCGCGACCTATGGGGGCAGTAGCGTTTTCAGGGAAATGCCTGAGTATGAAAAACCGCTGAATGTGTATGGGTACTCAAAACTACTTTTTGACCAGCACGTACGCTTGCGCTGGAATTCTCTGACCACCCAGGTAGTCGGGTTCCGCTACTTTAATGTGTATGGCCCCCGGGAGCAGCACAAAGGCAAGATGGCCAGTGTGGCTTACCACAATCACCTGCAAGTGCGTCACGGTGAAACCCTTAAGCTGTTCGGTGCCTACGACGGTTACGAAGCCGGTATGCAAAGCCGTGACTTTGTCTATGTGGGTGATGTGGTCGACGTCAATCTGTGGTTCCTTGATCACCCGGAAAAGTCCGGCATTTTCAACCTGGGTACCGGGCGTGCCGAACCCTTCAAGGCGATTGGCGAAGCGGTGATCGACTATTATGGTAAGGGCGAGATACGCTATATCGACTTCCCCGAAGAACTGAAAGGGCGCTACCAGAGCTATACCCAGGCAGATATCAGCCAACTGCGTGAATCGGGCTGTGATGTTGAGTTCAAAACGGTTGCCGAAGGAGTGGCGGCCTATCTGGAGTGGCTGAATGAATGAGTCCGCCAAGCGGCTACTGGTGATTGGCCCTTCCTGGGTGGGGGACATGGTCATGGCCCAGAGCCTGTTTATCACCCTGAAACAGCGTAACCCTGAAGCCATGCTGGGCGTGGTGGCACCGGCCTGGTCCCAGCCGATTCTGGCGCGCATGCCGGAAGTGGATGAGGTGTTGCCATTGGGCGTTGGTCATGGCGAGTTCGGTATCAAAACGCGTCGGGAGCTGGCCGGGAAGCTTAAAGGACGTTACGACCGCGCCATTGTGCTGCCGCGCTCATGGAAAGCAGCTCTGGTGCCATTTCTGGCGCGTATTCCTGAGCGTGTCGGCTTTCTTGGCGAGCAGCGCTATGGTTTGCTGAAAGAGCGCCGCAAACTCGATAAACAGGTGCTTGACCAGACGGTGAAGCGTTTTGTATCGCTAGGCTTGTCAGAAGACGAAGCCAGTACGGGGCAGTTTGCCATTCCACGCCCCCGCCTGATGATTGATCGCGATAATCTGGTCAATCTACGCATTGCCCACCAGCTGTCTTCCCGGCCAGCAATCGGCCTGATGCCAGGCGCCGAGTACGGCCCCGCCAAGCAGTGGCCGCTAGCCTATTTTCATCAGCTGGCTGAGCGCCTAGTAAGTGACGGCTATGAGGTACGTATCTTCGGTGGCCCCAAGGATCAGGATGACGGTGATGTGATTGCCCAAGGGTTGCTGCATACCCATAATCTGTGTGGCAAGACGGGCCTGGCGGATGCCGTTGATCTGTTGGCGGATTGTGGCCAGGTGGTGACCAACGATTCGGGGTTAATGCACGTTGCCGCTGCAGTAGGTACTCGGGTACATGCTGTCTACGGTTCTTCATCACCTGCCTACACGCCACCCTTGACCGCCAACGCACAGATTCACTATCTAGCGCTGGAATGCTCTCCCTGCTTTCAGCGTGAATGCCCGCTGGGCCACATGAATTGCCTGAATAAACTGGATGTCGAGGGTGTCTATGCGGCGATCAGGTCAACGCCACGTCCACTGAAACTCAATGCGCAATAGGGTGTTCTTCTGGAGTGTCCTGCGGGGTCTCGAGTATTTGTGACTCTGTATTCGGGAGGTTCTCGGGTTTTGAAGTTCGCTGAGGAGCCAACCCCTCCCAAAGGCGTTGCTGCAACTTGCTTTCCGCATGTAAACGCTCATTAATAGCTGCAACACCATGGCGCTCTACCAAGGTGTCCGCATCGCTGAGCAGAGAAACCCCCAGGCCTGACCGTGAGTTGTGTGGCGTATAGCCAAGCGCGTCTAGCAGGGTTGGAAAAACATCCATGGTCGAAGCGCTGCGCGTGATGCGCTGTGGCGCTTGATCGCTACCCAGCAGAATAAAGGTATTGTCTCGATCCAGAGTTGTCAGCTCATCCCATACAGAAACGCGCATGGTGAGGTGGTCACTGAGAATCGCCACCACGGTATTCTCAAGCAGGCCACGCTCTTCCAGTCGTTCGATAAGGTCGCGCGCCAGCCAGGCTGAGCACTCCACTGAATACAGAATATCGATCTCATCCCATTCGCCTTGCCGCTCAACGCAGCGCTGGGCTGGATACCCGTTGGGCGCATGACCGGTAATACTCAGGTTAACGACCCCCAGGGGCTATCCGATTGGCTGTCCAGGCGCTCGATTTCATCCAGTGTCAAGTCGTAGAGAGTGTCATCATAAAGCCCCCAGTCGTTGACGTATTCGGGGTCTTCCAGGTGCTTCTGAAGGGTCTGTAGGCCGTAGACATGTTTGAACCCATGATCGCGATAAAAGCGTCCTTTACCGGCGAACTCGGTACTGGCGCCGCCCAGAAAGCTCAGCCGATAGCCCTGCGCACTGAGCAGGTCACCCAGGCATTCTACGCCTGGTACCACGGATGAAAGAGGCTCAAACTGGCGGTCATGCAAGCCCAGCAGGCATCAAGGGAGCGCCGCACTGGCTGGCAATCATACCGGCCATAGTCCAGCCGGTATTATCAAGCTGCTTAACACCTTCAAATACCAGGCCTTGTTCGCCAAGATGGTCGAGATCTGCGTAGGCATCACCAAAGTCAGGATGACTGTAGGTGCGCTCAATGCTTTCCAGATACAGCACCAGCAGGTTGGGAGGCGAGGGTTGGGGTGAAATATCAGGTGCGATATAACGCCTGTCCAACCAGCCATGATCATCCGCGACCACTACCGCGCTGCGCTGCCCCAGGCTGTAAAGCAGGGGGTTAGTGGCCACCAATAATACGGCGAGGAAAGGCTCCGAGCGTCGCCAGCGCCAGTCATTGCGTGTCAGCCAGGTGATAGAGATCAGCATTGCCAGCATGGTCAGGGTGTAAAGAACCGCCGCCACTAGCCGCCCGGAACCGCCGTGGTCTTCCATGCCTGCCTGAAGGTGGTAAAAACCGCTCCGATATCAACATTACCGAAACTGTCAGCCAGGTAAATGTACAAGCCCCAAAAGCACAGTGGTAGCAAGGACCAGGGGGTTAGCTTGCGATAGCGGCGATAGCGTGGCTGCCCGCTACCTAGGTGGCGGCCCAGCCAGACAAAGGCGATGGCTACAAACGCAAACGACCACCAGGGAAGCCGGGTCAATATGGCAATCGCATAGCCCAGCCCGACACCGATAATGACGAGTGGTAACCAGGTACCAGGCGGTGGAAGCTTGAATCGGGGCATGGGGCTCCTACACAACAGAGATTTAGAGGTCTGCCCAGCGCCAGGCAATGCTTTCTCACGGCGCTGTTGTTGAATACAGTTAAAGCTTATCATGAGAAAGAGTCAGGTGGGCGATGGCGGGTGCTTGCAGCCTTGACGATCCAGTCGCCAACAAGGCGCTGGATAGCACCCAAAGCAACCAAAAGATCTGGTTATCACTAAAAGGACGTTTGCCTTGAATGTATTGAATCCCACAGTGAATAGCGTGCAGAAAAAAAAACTTGTCACTCGCACCACTAACCTGGCTATCTTTCTGTTACCGGCATTAGCGTTAATAGTACCTAGCGGTTACTCACTAGGAGCCTTGATCTTGCTGGTGGCAGGTAGCAGTTTGATAGTAAGTCGCTCGCTACCCACGTTATCGCGGCAGGACAGCTTGATTGTTTTAGTTCTATTAGCGTTTTCAGCAGTGGGAGTTATTGAAGCGATTCTAGATAATCAAGGTATTAGCGGTATAGACAAGCCATTAAGGTTTGTTTTTGCAATACCAGCACTCATCTGGTTAATAAAATACCCGCCGAAAGTGGGCTTCTTGTGGAGCGGCATGGCAACAGGAGGCGTCCTGGCCGCCAGTGTTGCCCTATGGCAAAGGGTGTTTGAAAATATGGAAAGGGCGCAAGGCTATACCCATCCCATTCAGTTCGGCAATCTGAGTATGCTGATGGGCGTCCTGTGTCTGGCCGGGGTGGGGTGGGCTGCTGCCCAACCGCGTTACCGAAGTGTCTGGTTAGTTATCCTGTTGGCGGGTGCTCTTGGCGGTGTGCTGGGGTCGCTGTTATCCGGTAGCCGAGGAGGATGGGTGGGGTTGCCACTGGTGCTATGGGTGTTCTATCGCGGTTATGGGCGCCATCTTGGCATGCGCTTGAAAGTGGCACTATTAGCGCTGTTGCTGGCAGGCGCCGCCACCGTCTATGCGGCTCCCCATCTAGGAGTACAGTCGCGGGTTAATGAAGCGGTCAGTGATGTACACCAATATATCAGCGGTGAGAGCCGATCCACATCGGTGGGCGCGCGCTTTGAAATGTGGCGCGGTGCCATCATGTTGATTGCTGAGAAGCCGCTGACGGGGTGGGGCAGCCAAGGCTACGCTGAAGCTATGCATGCACTGGGTGAAAATGGAGTGATTGATCCTTATGCGGCGCAATTTGAGCACGCCCATAATGAATTTATTGATGCCCAGGCCAAACGCGGGCTAGCCGGTATTGTAGTATTGTTGGCGTTATACCTGATACCTATGCGGCTTTTTTATCAGGGGTTTGAAGCACCTATAGGGCAAAGGGCGGTTGCAGTGGCCGGGGTATTATTGCCTGTGACCTATATGGATTTCGGTCTGACCCAGGCATTTCTGACTCATAATAGCGGCATCATGATGTATGCCTTCCTGCTTGCTGTGCTATGGGGAAGCTATCGCCATCAGCAACCGTTGAGGGTTATTCAATAAATGTCTAACCGTGCTCTTTTGAGGGAGTGTCAGTGTCTTTGCTCGCCGTGTGTTTCAAGGCATAACACTTGGCGTATTTCCAGAACACGCCGTTGGCATTGGCTGTGGCAATGACCATGCCGCGCCAGCCATCAAGAAAGCCACGTTTGAACAGGTAAGTTCTGATAAAGGCAAACAGGGCTTTCAAGATGATCAAGGGGAAAGAGTAGGCTTTCATCTTGCCAGAAGCTGCCCTGATGGAAGAGTAGCGGTTAATCTTTTCGAGAAACTGGCCAAGGTCAGTGACTGCCAGATGCAGGATCTTGCCCGGCAGGGCCGTCATATCTGCCTGTGCATCTAGCGCTACTGACTCATGCACCATGGCATCATTAAAGTTATAGGTACGGCGGTTGAAGAGCCGTATCAACCAGTCGTTACCCCAACCGGAATGGCGCACCGGGCGCCCAAGCATCCAGTTCTCTCGCAATAATTTGGCGACCTGATTGGGCTTGGCGTCAGATACCCACTTGTATATGGCGTCAATAAGCGCGCTGTCAGGAGCTTCATCGGCATCAAGAGACAGAATCCAGTCATGTTTTGCCAGTGTTACCGCGTGATGTTTGGTGGGCCCGAATCCTAGAAACTCCCCTTGATGGAGGGTGACATTGGGGAATTCGCTGGCGAGCTCACAGGTACCATCGGTAGAGCCATTGTCATAGATGACGATATCATCGAAATTTCTAACAGCGTCCAGCGTCCGCCGCAGGGTTGCCTGGGCATTGCGGGTAATAATGACAACACTGATACCAGTCGGCATGGTGAAAAGCTCTCTACGCTAGCAACGTGCAAATACATTATCATACCCTTGCATAAACTCACGATATTAGGATGAGCGTCTTTTGCATATTATCCATGTCAACCTGGCGAAAGGGTTTCGAGGCGGTGAGCGCCAGACAGTGCTATTGATTCAGGCGCTGGAAAACCTGGTCGCTTCTCAGACGCTGGTGTGTCGGCGCGATTCGCCACTGCGTGAAGCCCTGAGTGCTGTGAAGGGGCTACGCTTTGCGACTGCCAACCACCAGCTGGCAGGGCATATGAGCGTCGGCAGTGGGGCTGTGGTGCATGCCCATGAGGCAAAAGCGGTGCATTGGGCCTGGTTGCACAAGCGCCTTTATCGCACGCCCTATATCATTACGCGTCGTGTGGATACACCGATTCGCGATAAATGGAGCAATCGCCGCTTTTATGCCGATGCGGATTGCTGCGTGGCGATTTCCCAGGCGATTCGCCATTTGCTGGATCGCTGGAGCGAGCGTGCTGTGCCTGTTATCCCCAGTGCAATGTCAGGTTTCGCCCCGGATAAAAGTGTGGCTCAGGCTTATCGTGAGCGTTATTCCGGTCATCTTATTATTGGCCATGTGGGTGCTTTGGTAGACCGCCATAAAGGTCAGCGAATTGTATTAGAGGCGGCAAAAGCGCTGCATTATAGCCACCCCGATCTGCGCTTTGTGTTTTTTGGCCGTGGAGCTGACGAGGCGAGGCTGCGAGAAGAAAGCGCCACGCTTGATAATGTGATCTGGGAAGGCTTCAAAAAAGATATAGGTAACTATCTGCCAGCGTTTGATCTGTTCGTTTTCCCGTCGCGCAACGAGGGGTTAGGGTCGGTGTTATTGGATGTCATGCATGCCCAGGTGCCGATTATCGCCACTAATGTTGGAGGCATTCCCGACTTGATCAAGCCCAATGAAACCGGCGTGCTGATTGCCCCGGAAGATGGTTTGGCACTGGCGGCAGCGATTGTTGATCTGGTTGAGCAGCCTGAAAAACGCCGCCGCCTGGCGCAGAATGCCTATGCGGATCTGGAGCGTTATACGCCCCAGGCAATGGCGCAGGCCTATCTGGCTATTTATCAACGTCTGTGTACTTAACGTCAGGACTGAGAGAGTTGCTTTGTTAAAAGACAAATGGAAAAAGAATCGTCATAAACTGGCTTTCTATCTTAAGGGTTTTGGCGAAACTGGCCTGCCTAGGCGTTATTATATCGACCAGAAAATACGTTGGTTTAAGCAATTTGAAATAGAGCGCTCACAAAGTGACATCGACGATATTCAGCGGCGGGTTAACTATTACAATCAGTGGCAGAAGACAGCCCCTTTAACCTCAGGGGCACAAAGGGCAAGTGATTTCAGCAAAGGCAAAAGCTGGGCCTATTACATTGATATGAAAAAATATCTGCTTGCTTTTGATCCGGCCATGCGGTTTTTTTATCAACCAGGTGATATCAGAACCGTGCCAGTTGAGCCAACCTTTCTGAAAAGCCGCCCGATCAGCGATGACAACCAAACCTCGGTGTTACTCAAGCTGAACAGGATAAGGCACTATTTCTTTGTTCAAGATCACCAGCCGTTTGAACACAAAAAAAATCGGCTGGTCTGGCGGGGGCCTGCCACCGTGAACATCGCCAGGACTTCGTCAAACGCTTTTATTGCCACCCTTTGTGCGATGTGGGCGATAGCCATGAAAAATTCAGCCACGAAGCCTGGCACAAAGGTTTTCTGAGTATTTCCCAGCAGCTTGATTATAAATTTATTCTCAGCATCGAAGGCAATGATGTTGCCACTAACCTGAAATGGGTGATGGCCTCTAATTCGCTATGTTTCATGACGAAGCCAAAATTTGAAACCTGGTTCATGGAAGGTGCTCTGGTGCCGGGCTATCACTATGTGTTGTTGGCCGACGACTACAGCGATCTGGATGAAAAAGTACAGTACTACATTGATCACCCGGGTCAGGCCAACGCGATTATTCGCAACGCTAACAACTATGTTAAACCTTTTCTGGATGCGCCCAGAGAGCACCTTATCGGGCTCCTGGTCATGCAGAAGTATTTTGAGAAAACCGGACAAGTGGCGCCCCTCGGGTTGGGGCTATGGGAATAGAGTCAGGCTTGATCGGTATGGACACCTTTCGGTTTAAGGGTGGACGGAGGTGTCAAGCGCCTTTATATCGCTATTTTTAAATTTCATGGTGGTGGTAATGTTTCGCTATTCATTAAAATTAAAAAAATCTTTATCTGTTAAGTAGTTATGCAAAAGTTATCGTGTTATCTACGCCATAACCGTTACAGACGCCTTTCACCGCCTGACAGAGCCTATCGAAAGAGCTATAGGCCGTCAGTGGTAACCAGCGATATTTGATTTCACGCCAAAGAATTTCGATCAGATTCAACTCAGGCGAGTATGGCGACAGATAAATCAGGTGAATACGGTGGGTCATCCAATCAATGATTTTCCGTCGAAATGCCTTGGAGTGATGCATTTTGGCATTGTCTAGCACAACAACAGCGAAGGCATCAGGATCTTTCTGTGCTGCAAATTGGTCAAACGCCTCTATAACCGTTTCACTATTCACCGTGTCCATTGTCATATGATGAAAGAACATCCCTTTTCTGGATAAAAACCTAATACATTCAATCTCTTGCTATGAGAGTAAGCAGTGACTTCCCAGGGTTGCCCTATTGGGCTCCATGCATAAGGCAGTGATGAAGACTGCGAAAATCCAGTTTCATCAAAGAAGTAAAGATCACAGGTGCCGCTGTCTTCCCATTCTTTCAATGCGTTGATCAGGCCTTGCGTATTGCGGAAATCTGTCTCGTCACGCCGTGCCTTCAGCGAGTAGCGAACACGTTTACAACTGTTACCGTTTTTTTTAGAGCACGACGTAGGGTATCTCGACTGACCACTTTCCCGGTTTTTTCTTGAAACTTGGCATGCAGCACCGGCAACTGATGAGGATGATCTTCAACAAGCTGCTGCAATAACGCTATCTCGCCATCATTGAGAAGGTTTGGCCGCCCGTCGCGGGGTTTGTCTTGCAGACCGTCAATACCGTCTGCTTCCCACTGGGATAGCCATGTCGATACCGTATCGCGCTTGACCCCGAGAATGTCACGAATTTGATTGATCGTGTGCCCTTTATGGCTCAATAAGATGGCATGAGCGCGACGGCGTAAGGCTCGCTTTTCACCGTACTGATAAGCGTTATTTACAATGCGCTGTTGGTCTGGTGTCAAAGAGATGAAGCGTAACGGCTTGGACATGATGTATCTCCTCGTTGAGTTACATCTTTATACCCTATAATTATTGCATAGGCACTTATTACAGCAGCTACGCCTGGTGCTTTTAGAATATTTGTTATTATATTTTCTACATATTTTATTGCTAAAGAAGAGGTGGTGGCTTTTTCTTCGCAATACACGCTAGCTGCATTTTTTGTTATGGTTTGTGGCATCGGTTTTTCTACGATGCTCGTTAAAAGAATGGCGGAAGATAGCGGTGCTAATTTTTTAAACTACTCTTTGTCAGCCATTTTTATTGGTGGTGCGGTTGCTTTTATTGGTCTTTATTTAGTTTCATTTTTTTAATTGTTCCGAATTTTTTCTCATTGCTTTTGCTAGTTATTTCTACATCGGTATATCAGGTATTTAGAAATTATCTTATTTTTAAAAGAGATTTTTATCGCTTGTTAGTGAACGATGTTGTTATAGGTCTGTTGTTTGTTTCTTTTATCCTGAGCTTTTATATTATTTATAATAAAATTAATAGCTCTGCTGTTTTTGTTATCTTGTCTTTTTCATATTTAATATCGCTATGCATTGTTTTTTTCTGGCATTTTAATCATGTTAGCGATTTTCTCAGTAAGGGTAGTTTAACTCTGATATCTAAGGATGAAACAGTCTCAAGCTTGGTAGTAGGGATGTCTAATGCAGCAAGCGGAGGTGTAAGTTTTATTCTCCCCTCTTTTTTGCTGCTTTAGGTGGCGGTGAGATCGCAGTTGTTGCTTCCATTGCGGCCTTAGTTTTTAGTTCTATCTCAGCGGTTCCGAGGGGAGTGATCAATAATGGCACTGCTGCTTTATCTAAAATGATTTTGGCGAATCATTTTGATGATAAGTTTGTATTAAGTCTGCGCCGAAAAGTGAAAATAATCATCGCTACGCTATTCCCATCTTTAACGCTATTTATTTTTATTTATTTGTATTTTTTTGTCAATATTAATGATTTTTTTGCATCGGCTGTTTTCGTAGCCGCTTTGGGGTTTTATATTGCAACCGCCCAGTTGGGTGTTGTTGAGTCCGTTATGATTAATTTATGTGGGTATGAGCGACAAGCATTTTATTTTAACGTCATTGTTTTTTTGGGGATCATGGGAGTGTTTGTGGCGCTTAATATTTTGCCGACTATGCAAGATGCATTTTTTACTATTTACCTTTTGCCAGCCATTCTAGGGATAGTTAACATTTGTAGAATGATTTGGTATCGGCAGTTGATGAATCGTTATTTTCGAGAGTGATAGGGTAGGGAACGTGTTCCTACGAACAGGGTGCCGTTTCCCGCCCCCCGAACATAGGGCCCGCATTCCCTTCCCGTAGCAAGCCGCCCACTATGTCGCCAGTTTCGGCAATAGAGGTGATCAGCGGGGAATAGATGCGGGTACCCGAGTAGCCGCTGCCGCCCTGGTGCCCAAAGACCTCAATGGGCCAACCATCAATATCAAGCGTCAAGGGTGCATCGTTTGTGTAAGACGTGACGATGGACAAGCTGTTCAATTGCCAGATCGCTAATCGTAATAGCCCTTCATGCACCGTGTCGATATTTTCAGGACGGTTCACATGAACAGAGCCGTTGCAGGTCGGTTTCCAGGGAGGTAGTCTTTCACCCATGGCGAATGGTTCTCTTGGATCAGGTTCTTGCTGGAACGTGCTGATTTTTATAGAGAACACCATTCGCCATCTTTATTTTCAGGCCTGTGCCGTGAATAAGGCAGGAATAAAGTGTGACCGCTATGCGGTAAGTGGAGAGCAGTAATGACGGGGGATAGAATGGATTTACGAGTTAAAGAGAATTCAAATCCGGATGATATGTTGCTGGTTGACTTCGTGGTGTTGCTACTAAAACAGTGGAAAATCATGCTTACAAGTGTGGTTTGCATTATACTCTTAACACTGGCTGCGTTATGGCTGAAGCCAGTAAAATATGGGTTTGTCACGACGTATACGATTGCTTCTTATGAGACACTGGAAGGAAATCGTGTGGGGCTTGAAGAACCCGAAGAGGTCATCGCAAAACTAGATAATACCTTTATTGACAAGCAGCATAGGCGGTTATTGCAAGATGATGAAATCGCTGATATTACTTTTGAAGTCGAAGTATCTAACCCTCGAAACACCCTGTCGCTTCTAATAAGTAGCGATGCGGATACAGCATATCAGCCTGTTGTTGAGCAGTTCCACGAGGGCCTAATTGCCTCCATTCAGGAAGATCAGCATCAGCTGGTTGAAGGCGTAACAGAGAGACTGAATGCTCAGTACGAAGCTTACTCTCAAGCATTAGAAGCAGCACGTAAGTCAAACAGTGAAGCCGCAGGTGAGCTACAGGTTTCTTTTTTTGAGGATATGCTTCAGCTTGATCGTCGTATTGAGAGTATTAACCCCGGAGGCCCTACCCAGTTAGCATTACAATCGCTTAAGCCAAACGGTATTGGTAAGACGTTTATCTTAGCGATTGGCGTAATAGTAGCTTTGCTAGTGGCACCATTAGTGGCGGTGTTTAGTATTTTTGTAAAACAAGTAGCTATCGCTTATCGGCGTGCCAAGTAATCAAAGGCATTTGAAGCGCTTAGTGCATGCCGGAGGCTTCCATGGATCTCAAGCTTAAACAGTGCATCAATATCTTGCTGCTGTGTTTTCTCATAGTATGGCCTGTTGTTGATACGGTGAATGGTTATTTTTACTACCATAACGTGACAATACCGAGCATTTCCGCACCCTACAAAGCACTAGGCTTTATTGGGCTGATGGTCGCGTTGTTGATTTATCATGTAAGGCTGTTTATATACGCGCTTTTATGCGCTCTATTGATCACCTTGTGTCTTTTCTACCAGGTGTTTATTTATGGACATGCCGTCGAGAGCATCACATGGGCTGTGAGGGGGCTGCTGACTCTAGCGCTGTTGTTTTATTTGATAGGCGAAGCTAAACATCCAAGCGATTTTTGGAATAATCGAAAAATTGCGTGGCTGATGTTTTTTTACTTTTTCATCATGTCGATGAACGTTACGCTAGGTGTGTTTGGTGTGGGAGAGTCTCAATATGCCGGGGAATTGGCGGTAAAGGCTTCATTATCGCAGGTAATGAAATGAGCTACCTCATGCTTGCTTCCGCCAGCATTGTGTTACTTCGGTTTGCGGAGACAAAAAGCGCTTGGTTACTAGCTGGTGTGTTTGGTGTGTTTCTGCTGTTTTTCCTAATGAAAGCCACTAAAGTGGCAATGTTAGGTATCTGTCTAATATTCGTATTTTCTCTTATACATAACGGTTACTTTAAAATCAGGCGCATCCCTGCTGTATATACGTTGGGTTTGATAGGCATGGCGGCGGTCATCGTACTTGGCTATCAGTTCATACAGGCGACTGGGTTACTTGACCGGATGCTTTTCCTACAGCAACTACACGGTGGTTTTTGGGGGCACTACTCAGTGGTCGTCTCTCTTTTCTCAATGAAGCGATTGATCTTGTGATCGTGCCTTTTGGATTCATGGATGTGTTGTTTGGAGTGGGGGTAGATCAGCTGCTCAGTATTCGAGGGTCTCTGGTCGAAATAGATATTGTCGATGTGTTTATCACTTTTGGCGTGCTGGGCGGCGTGTTCTTTTATTTGCCCTGGCTGCTAAGAGCCATTTGGGCAGTTCAACTGTTACAGCATCAGCCACGATACGGGATTAGTTTTTTGCTGCTGATTTTTACCGTCTTAGGAGTGAGCGTGGCAGCAGGGCATGTGGTGAATTCAGGTATCGCTTCGAGCGCTACCGCATTGTTGGTGGGGTACCTCTATAAACTAAAATATGATCAGCTGACATTCAGGGAGGAAGTATGAAAATTCTGTTAGTGGGATCTTTCGGAGGTCACTTCATACAGCTACAGCGGCTTTATGGGCAAATAGCAGAGAGTGTCGATCACGACAACGTCTCGTTTACCTTTGCTAGCACTGAGCAGGGCTTAATAGTAAACGGAACCCCTGCCCTTTTTGCCCCAATGTACACCGTGGAAGTCGCATAAAGGACCTGATCTCTGCTGTCCGTAAGACGTATGCCGTGTTGAAAATTGCTAAGCCAGATGCCGTCATTTCTACAGGCGCGCTGCCTGGCTTGCTACTCTGCTTTATCGCTAAGCTTATGGGCAAACAAGTGATCTGGGTCGATAGCATGGCCAACTACCAGCAGCTCTCCTTTTCTGGAAAGATAGCGCGGCTTTTTTGCGATATCTGTCTCACCCAGTGGGAGCATTTAGCTGCTAATGACAAGCGCGTCAGCTACTGGGGGAAAGTCCTATGATTTTTATCACTGTGGGCACCCAGTTGCCGTTTGACCGCTTGTTGGAAACCTTTGCAGAATGGCACGATAGCCGTGGCTACGAAGGAGAGGTAGTCGCACAGGTAGGTGAAAGTAGTGAGTTTACCCACCCAGATATGAACGTATTCAAAACGCTCTCCAGTGACGAATATTACAAATGGTTTTGCCAAGCCCAAGGTATTTTTTCGCATGCAGGAATGGGCAGTATTTTATCGTGCCTAGATCATGGTAAGCGAGGCGTGTTTTTACCGCGCCAATACGCGTTAGCCGAACACCGTAATGATCATCAGCTGGATACCGCCAAGGCCTTTACGGGCCGGTTCCCAATACTCTCGTTTTGCTCAGATAAGCAGGCATTTTTTACCGCGCTTGATGAACTGATAAACCCTAATGCGGCCTACCAGCTTCCAGGCCAGGAAAGCCAAGATAATGAACTGGGGCGTCATATTGCTGAGCATCTTGGTATTAAGGGCCGCAAGCCATGAAACAGCTGCTTTTATGGACCAACCTTTACCCTACAAAGAAAGCTCCCCACTACGGCACCTTTGTAAAATCGACTGAGCAAGCCTGGCGTCAGGCGCTGGGCAACGAAAACGTTCAGCTTGTCGCGATTCGTGAAAAGCCTACCGGCAAATTCAGCAAGATTAGGCTATATGTGGGTTTGCTTACCCGGTGCGCCCGTTCGTTACGCAATAAACCCGCAGGAACTCTGTTGGAAGTTCACTACCCGGTATATTTTTTGCCATTGCTGTATTTGCTATCACTCGTTAAGCCCAAACATTTTTATTTGGTGCTTCGCTTTCATGGTACCGATCTCGTACAAATCACGAGTTCTCGGCTATTTCGTTCTTGTTTTCATCGGTTAAAGTATAATATAGATCTGTGTGTGGCACCCTCAGAACATTTTCGCCACCAGATCAGCACACATTTGGACTTTTCCTTATCACGCATTGTTAAAGTGTACCCTGATAGCGTAGGGGAACACTTCGTGGCACAATCGAATGCTTCATCAGTGACGCAGTCGAACATGTTTACCGTAGGCTGCGTGTCACGCCTTGAGCCGGGTAAAAACTGCCAATCGCTGCTGGAAGCATTTGCTAAGCTCGCTATCCCGAATAAGCGCTTAATTTTGGTTGGAGAGGGTTCTCAGCGAACTGCGCTGGAAAGGGCAGCAGAACAATTAGGTATTGCATCCTCAACTACATTCACTGGGGCGCTTCCTAGAGAACAGTTGCCAACCGTTTTGACGGATTTCTCCGTGTTTGTATTTCCATCGGTAAGCGAGAGCTTCGGTTTGGTCGCTGTAGAGGCCCTGGCCTGCGGGATTCCCGTAATTGCGAACGCAAAGCTGCATGCATCGAAGGAGTATATTCAAGAGGGCAAGAACGGCTTCTTTTATGAGGATGGCGTAGAGGGCTTAGTCGCAGCAATCGAAGCGTTTTATGCCCAGCCTGAAGATATACGCGCTTTTCTCAGTGAGCAGGCGAGCAAGGTGCGCCAACAATTTAGTGACCAGCAAGTATTCTCCCAGGGGGTGAATACTATTTTGAGAAAGCAGCAAAGCGATTGAACATGTTGATGATTCGATGCATAAAGGAAGGCCGCAATGGGTAAGCCAAAAACTATGACGTTTTCGGAGCGTTTCCCACCACAGGTGGTATTTCCCTTTTTTGATGTACTTGCCATTTTTGCTGGCGGTTGGTTAGCGAACTGGGTGCGGTTCAGTTCGCTTCATCCCCACGAGCGCTATGTGCTCGCCCTTATTTGTATTGGCCTTCTGGTGCTAGTGATTAATAGCATGTCCGGTAGTTACCGCCGTTGGCGAATTACGCCGGTAGAGCAAATGTTGGGCAAGCTACTGTTAGTTTGGGCTGCAGTAGGGGTCGCTGCTGCATCGTTGATCTTTTCTCGCATTCCGCTGACCGCTATTCACGGTTATGGATTGGCTTAACTCTGGTGATATCGTTTTTATTCGCAGGAGGTGCACGCATACTGGTGCAGCTTGGCTTAAAGCACGTGCGTTTACGGGGTGGAGCAAGGCGGCCTGTTTTCTTGATTGGCCCGGCCACCAACGTACTCAGCGTTGCAGAAGGTATTCGCAGTGTCGCCTGGGAAGGGCACACCATCGCGGGTGTCGAACGTATTAAAGGTAAAGTTAGCGATGAGTGTATCGAGCGTATTGTCCAGCGAATTAGCCGCTCTAAGGCACGCGAAGTTTGGATCTGCGTACCCTTTGAAATGGGTCAAACGGTTCGTGCTCTGTTTTATGCACTCCGCAACCACACGGCAGAAGTACGCTTTATTCCCGCGTTTGAAGATATGCATTTACTTAACCACCGCATGAGTGAGGTGGCTGGACACTATGCTATAGACCTAAGTGTGTCACCTATGAGCGGTATGTCTCGCTTTGTGAAGCGTAGCGAAGATATCATTATTGGCTCACTTATTGAAGTGGACCCCAAAATTTGGACAGGTGCCTAAGCTATGATTCATCATCTCCACAAGGAGGAGAATCATGAGCAAGAAACGCAAACAATACAGCGCATCATTCAAGTCCAAAGTCGCTCTGGCCGCCATCAAGGGCGACCAGACCACATCCGAAATTGCTGCTCGTTTTCAGATCCACCCCACCATGGTCAGCACCTGGAAGCGCGACTTGCTGGAGAACGCTACCGACCTCTTCGAAGGCAAGAAGAAGGTCGGCAAGCAATCCGATGAGCCCAGCACAGACGAGCTGTACCGTGAGATTGGTCGACTGACGGTGGAACGCGATTTTTGTCGCGCAAGCTCGATCAGTAAGCCGCCAACAGCGGTTGGCAATGATCGAGCGTGGTCATCCCCAAATCAGTCTTTCACGCCAGTGCGAGCTGCTCAAGCTGAGCCGCTCATCGGTGTACTACGTCCCTCGTGAGCCATGTCAGGAGGATCTGGACCTGATGTATCTGATTGATCAGCAACACCTGGAAACGCCGTACTATGGCTCTCGCAAGATGCGTGCCCATTTGCAGCACCAGGGCTATCGGGTCAATCGGAAGCGGGTGCAGAGGCTGATGCGCACCATGGGCATTCAGGCGGTGTATCCACGCCCCAGAACCAGCATTCCGGGCGACGGGCACAAGGTTTATCCGTACCTGCTCAAAGGGCTGAAAATCGACCGCCCCAACCAGGTGTGGGCAACAGATATCAGCTATATTCCGCTGGCCCGGGGCTTCATGTATCTGGTCGCCATCATCGACTGGTACAGCCGCAAGGTGCTGTCCTGGCGGGTCTCCAACACCATGGACACAGACTTTTGTGTCGATGTCCTGGAGGAGGCTCTACAGCGCCATGGAGCGCCGGAGATCTTCAATACCGATCAGGGTGTCCAGTTCACCAGTGAGGCCTTCACAAACGTTCTCAAAGATCATGGCATCCGGATCAGCATGGACGGCAAGGGCTGCTACCATGACAATATATTCGTGGAACGGCTCTGGCGCAGCGTCAAATACGAGTGTGTTTACCTTGCCGCTTTCGAGGATGGACAACACTTGAAGCAGGCGCTCCACCGGTACTTCTGGCATTACAATCAGACCCGGTACCACCAAACCCTTGATTACCAAACGCCCGATGAGGTGTACTACGGGCAACCCATATCTCTGGCAGCCTGAGTCAGGGAAACAACCGGATTATAGCTTAGGGATACCATCAGGTTGTCCAACTGATTGGGTCCACCTCATATTTCCATCATGATCCTACCGGTATGCTTAGCGATTGCGCTGACCATAAAGGTCACCTCGCCAGGACCTATTCTATTCAAGCAGTACCGAGAAGGGTCGAATGGTCAGCGGTTTAGGGTCTATAAATTTCGTTCAATGCATGTTCACCAAGAAGACAGGTAGCGTCACCCAGGCAAGCAAGCATGATCCCAGGATTACTCGCGTAGGGTCATTTTTGAGGCGGACTTCGTTAGATGAGCTGCCGCAATTCTACAACGTACTCCAAGGTCGCATGTCTATTGTCGGCCCGCGCCCCCATGCTCTTGCGCATAATGAGCATTACAAAGAGCTAGTCGCGTCCTACATGCGCCGCCATAAAGTTAAGCCAGGTATCACTGGCTGGGCGCAGGTCAATGGCCTGCGAGGAGAAACGGATACACTGCAAAAAATGCAGCGGCGGGTAGAGTATGACCTTTGGTACATCGACAATTGGTCGCTTTGGTTGGATTTAAAGATCATCGTTTTAACTGTATTCAAAGGCTTTATTAATAAAAACGCCTATTAATTCTTGGACAACATTTAGTACTACAGCCGTAAATGAGTAAACTACTCTGCATGTGATTGATATACAGATAATCACGAGATGCAGATGCAGGAATTGGATCTCCTCATTTCAGCATTGATGGAAAATCTGGCTTCTCGATTAGGCTCGCTCTTTCCTCGTTCAGAAACGCGGGATCGTGCTATTCGCTATATCAAGGGGTTGTTCAGCCAGTGCGAACGTAAAAATGGTTGGCATCTTGCCGAATGATTCGGAGACACAACACCCGATGGGACCCAATACCAATAGGCAAGCGTAGCTATCCGTCAATAAGCGTTGCGAATTTCTGCCATACAGAGATTAGCCTGATCGGGTAACAGCTTGGTAAGGGATCTCTCCAGCCGGTTCAGGTTAGCGTCTTGCCAAGAACCTGCCGCGCGCAGACGGCAGCGGTCCAGGTCGATCAGCCAGGGCTGGTGGTCCGTATCCATCAGGATATTGCGCGCGTTCAGGTCGACATGATCCAGGCCGTGATCGTGGAAACGGCGAATCATCCGGCCCACGTCTCCCAGCCCCTCTTGGCGTTGCGCCCAGCTAATGGCGGGATGACATAGCCACTCTGCCAGGGCGCAGGCGCCTTTGATACGCTGGGTGATCAGGGCTGCGCGATAGGTCAGCCCGTGGCGAGTCACACAGGCGGCTATCGGGCGCGGTACGGGCAGACTGAGTTCAAAAAATGCGCATTCAGGCGCATTTCAGTAAAGGCACGGGTACGCTCCCGGCCTGTCCACAGATACTGGTCACGGTTTAGTTTAGCCATCAAGCCGCCACGCAGATAGCGGCGTAGCACCCACTCCTGATGCCCGCCGGGGTTCGGCTGAATGAATAGACTGTTGCCACGCCCGGGAGCCTCGCCGGTTATCTGGCCAAGCCGCTGCCAGTAAGCAGCGGTAAACAATGCTGACTGAACTTGGTGTGACCCTGCTACGTCACATAAACTGTCCGCATCGTATAAAATCAGATTTTTTCCTGCTGGAGTGTCGCTAAGCGCATGAAGCCCTCTTTGCCTGCTCAACCCAATCATATTGCTATTCTGCGTTTATCGGCACTAGGCGATATCTGCAATCTTGTTCCGACCGTCCGTGCTCTTCAGCGTCAGTGGCCTCAGGCGCGCATTACCTGGATTATTGGCAAGGCGGAGCACAGTTTACTGGCTGGGATGACAGGGGTCGAGTTTGTCGTCTATGACAAATCTACCGGCCTTGCCGGTATGCGCGCCTTGTGGCGTGAACTGTCAGATACCCGCTTTGATGTACTCTTGCATATGCAGCAGGCGATTCGTGCCAGTGTGCTGTCTCTAGGGTTAAAGGCAGGAGTGAGAATAGGGTACGACAAGGCGCGGGCCAAGGATTTTCAGCACTGGTTCACCCAGGTACAGCTGGCGCCCAGGCAATCGCCCCACGTGCTGGAATCCTTTATGGACTTTGCCCGGCGGCTAGGCGTAGAAGATGACCGCCTGGAATGGCAACTGCCTGTGCCGCCACAGGCCTATGAAGAAGCGCGCAGAATCAGCGCTGAAAAGCCGTATCTGGTCATCAACCCATGTAGTAACCCACGCCTGCGTAATTTCCGTAACTGGTCGGCGGAAGGCTATGCCAGTGTGATCGAGCATGTCTGGGTGCAGCATGGCCTGGTCAGCGTACTGACCGGTGGTGGCAGCGCTGGAGAAAAGGCCATGGGCGCACGGATTGAAGCCCTTTGCCAGCCTGAAAGCGTGATCAACGGGATTGGCGCTACCTCGCTAAAGGGCTTGCTGGCGCTGATCGAGGGCGCACGGGCAGCCATTGCCCCAGATACTGGCCCGGCTCATATGGCCAATGCGCTGGGCACACCGACACTCGGGCTCTACGCCACCACCAACCCTCAGCGGGCAGCGCCTTATCTATGGCGCGACTTTGCGGTGAATGCCTACCCAGAAGCGGTGCGTACTTATCTGCACAAAGATATCAGCGAGGTCAGCTGGGGACAGCGGGTACGCCATCAGGATGCCATGAACCTGATCAAGGCAGATACCGTCATCGCCAAGCTTGATGCCTTGCTGGCGCATACCGAATACCGCAACGCCAGCACCCGCTCATCCAGTGTAAAAGGAATGTCTGATGAAAGTTGACTTAACCGCCCTTGAGCGTGCCCGAGTTCTTGTCGTGGGGGATGTCATGCTGGATCGCTACTGGCATGGCGGCACCTCGCGTATCTCGCCCGAGGCGCCAGTGCCTGTGGTGCGCGTGGAAGACGCCGACGACCGGCCAGGTGGGGCAGCCAACGTGGCGCTGAACATTGCTGCCTTGGGAGCGCATGCAGCGCTCGCCGGGGTGGTGGGGCAGGATGATAATGCTGCGCTTTTGAAGGCACGCCTGGAAGCGTCTAATGTAAGTACTCACTTTCAGTACAGTGGCCAGGTGCCAACGATCACCAAGCTGCGGGTGATGAGCCGGAATCAGCAGCTGCTGCGCTTGGATTTCGAACAGCCGCTGGGCCAAGTGGATACTCAACCACTGCTGGAGAGCACTCGGGCAGAGCTTGCGGAGTGTGACGTACTGATTCTGTCTGATTACGGCAAAGGCACCCTCAATCAGGTTGAAAAGTTGATCCAGCTGTCCAGGCAGGCGGGTAAACGCGTGCTGATTGACCCCAAGGGCCAGGATTTTCGCAAGTATCGCGGCGCCAGTCTGATCACCCCTAATCTGGGCGAATTCGAGGCCGTTGTGGGCCGCTGTGATAACGATGAGCAGCTGGCTGAGCGCGGAGAAGCCTTGCGCGCTGAACTCGAACTGGAAGCCTTACTGATCACCCGCAGCGAGAAAGGCATGACCCTGATTCGTGAAGGCCATGCACCCCTGCATCTGGCCACGCGCGCTCAGGAAGTGTTCGACGTTACCGGTGCGGGAGATACCGTGATTGGGCTGATGGGGCTGGCCATTGCGGCGGGTTACGGCTTCCCCGAGGCCATGATGCTCGCCAACCTGGGTGCTGGTTTGGTGGTGGCCAAGCCGGGAACTGCAACACTGTCGATAGCCGAGCTGTACACGGCCCTGCATGGCGATAAGCTGGCTGAGTTCGGAGTGACCAACACCCTCACCCTGGCAGATGCCGTGAAAGCGGCGCAGGCGCGAGGGGAGCGCGTGGTGATGACCAATGGCTGCTTTGATATCCTGCACGCTGGGCATGTTGCCTATCTTGAGCAGGCCAAGCGTCTGGGTGATCGCTTGATCGTAGCGGTGAACGACGATGCTTCCATTAGCCGTTTAAAAGGGCCGCTGCGGCCAATCAACCCGCTGGAACGCCGTATGCAGGTGTTGGCAGGGCTGGGTGCCGTCGATTGGGTGGTACCCTTTAGTGACGATACGCCAGCGGCCCTGATTGAAACCATTCTGCCGGATGTATTGGTCAAGGGTGGCGATTACCAGCCGGATGAGATTGCCGGGGAGCTGCCGTGCGCGCCAGAGGCGGAAAGGTCAAAGTATTGGGCTTTGAAGACGGTGTTTCCACCACGGCAATGATTGCCACCATACTGGATCGTGAAGGGTGAGGATGGACTGGCCGCGTTTCGGTTATTCAGTCGCTCTGTATGCGCTGTCTCCGCTGATCTGGCAGCGGGTATGGCGTGAGCAAGTACCCACTTACCAGCGTTGGCAACGGCTTGGCATCGAGCCGTCAGCGCGTTCAGGGCAAGCCTATATCTGGCTGCACTGCGCTTCAGTGGGTGAAGTACGCGCCGCCCAGCCGCTTATCAAGGCGCTACTGGCGCATTATCCGCGCCATCACCTGTTGCTAACTACCATGACCGCTAGTGGCGCACAGCAGGTGCAAGTGCTCACTCACCTGTCATCGCGATTAATCCACCGCTTTATACCCCTGGACTTCCCCGGCAGCGCCAAACGCTTTGTACGCCACTGGCAGCCTGCGCTGGCCATCCTGTTTGAAACCGAGCTATGGCCCAATCTGATTGCCTGCTGCCATCAACATCACCTACCTGTTGCTGTGGTCAATGGTCGTCTGTCGCCGCGGGCATTCAGGCGTTACCTGCGAATTCGCCCGCTGATGACCAATACCTTACGCCGTATCAGTTGGTTGGCAGCCAAGTCTCAAGCCGATGCTGAACGTTTTGCGGCACTCGGCATGTCAGCTAATCGAACGCAGGTTGTCGGCTCGCTCAAGTTTGAAATTAGCCACAATAAAGGCGATGGTAACGATAGTAAGTGCTTACGTCGTGAGCTGGGTCTGGAGACCTGTAAACGCCCTGTCTGGGTAGCTGGCTCAACCCGGGAAGGAGAAGAAGCCGTGCTGCTTGCGGCCCATCGCAAGCTTGCTTGCTATCATCCTGAGGCGCTGTTGATACTCGCGCCGCGTCATCCGCAGCGCTTTGACGAGGTGGCAAAACTGTGTGAGAAAACGCAATGTACAACGGCGCGTCGAAGCCTGCAGCAGCCGGTGACAGCGCAGACCCAGGTGTACCTGGCAGATACCCTGGGTGAACTGGAGCAGCTCTACACTGTAGGGGATGTGGCCTTTGTGGGCGGTAGTCTGGTGCCTCTGGGCGGCCATAACGTGGTGGAACCGGCAAGCCTTGGGCGCTTTACCCTGTGTGGCCCGTCACTGGAGAATTTCGAGGATGTGGCCAAGCCCCTGCAAGCTGCCGGAGCGCTGGAAAGCGTGGCCGATGAGCAGGCGCTTGTGGCAGCACTGGTGGCTGCCTTTGATGACCTCGATGAGACGGCGCGCAAAGGTGCCCTGGGGCTGCAGGTTGTCGAACAGCAGCGCGGCGCGCTTGAGCGTACGCTGGCAGGTCTGGTTCAACTACTGCCAGCGAAGGCGGGGCAAGATCCGGATTAGCGCCGCGCAGTGCGTTCGACGCCTTTTGGCGTACCCAGCAACAGGATATCGGCGCCGCGGGCGGCAAACAGGCCATTGGTCACCACGCCAACAATATTGTTCAGGCGAGCTTCCATGGCTTCAGGGTCATCAATCATGAACTCATAGCAGTCGATGATCTGGTTGCCGTTATCCGTCACCACCCCTTCACGATAAACCGGCTCGGCGCCGAGTTTGACAAGCTCGCGGGCCACATAGGAACGCGCCATGGGAATCACTTCAATGGGCAGGGGGAATTCGCCCAATCGAGCTACAGATTTTGAGCCATCCGCAATGCAGATAAAGCGTTCAGCGCAGGCAGCGACGATCTTCTCCCGAGTCAAGGCAGCACCGCCGCCCTTGATCATATGTAAGTGAGCATTTACTTCGTCTGCGCCATCGATGTAAAAAGGTAGCGTGCCCACAGAGTTAAGTTCGAGTACATCAATTCCCTGCGCTTTCAGACGGCTGGCACTGGCATCAGAACTGGCAACAGCGCCCTGGAAGCGGTCCCCCAGTCGTCCCAGGCGGTCGATAAACAGGTTGGCCGTGGAACCAGTGCCAATGCCCAGCACGGTATCCTTTTCAAGCCACGGTTCGATTTCCTTGATAGCGGCATCTGCCACTGCTGCTTTGAGTTCATCCTGGGTCATGGTGAGCCTTTTGATGCAATAAAAACTGAAAATGGTTAGGGCCTGTTGAGTCAGCAGTATAATGGCTCAAACAGTCCTAGACGACACTGGCCAGAATCTGCTAACAATATCGGCTTTATCTTAAATCAGTCCGAAAAGCCGCCAACGAGATACTTCCATGCTTGAAGCTACAGTGAAAAAGATCCTTAACGCTCGCGTTTACGGCGCTGCGCGTGAAACGCCTATTTCTTCTGCGCCTCTTCTATCACGTCGCTTCAACAACAAGATTCTGATAAAACGCGAAGATTTGCAGCCGGTGAATTCTTTCAAGATTCGCGGCGCCTATAACAAGATGACCCAACTGACGGAAGAACAGAAGGCCAAGGGCGTGATTGCGGCGTCAGCGGGTAATCACGCCCAGGGGCTGGCCATGGCAGCCAAGCAGATGGGCGTCAAGGCGGTGATTGTCATGCCGCGCATTACCCCCGAGATCAAAGTACAGGCCGTGCGCGGCTGGGGCGCCAAGGTGGTGCTGAAAGGCGATGCCTTTGCCGCTGCCGCCGAGCATGCCCAGACGCTGATCGCCGAGCATGGGTATACCTATATTCCACCCTTTGACGATATTGATGTGATTGCGGGTCAGGGCACCATAGCGGTAGAAATGCTGCGCCAATATCCTGAACCGATTGATACCATTTTTGTTGCGGTGGGCGGCGGTGGCCTGCTGGCCGGAGTGCTGGCCTATGTCAAGTATCTGCGCCCCGAGATCAAGGTGATTGGCGTGGAGTCAGAGGACAGCGCCTGCCTCAAGGCTGCCATGGACGCCGGTGAGCGGGTGGTACTGGATCAGGTGGGGGTCTTTGCGGAAGGGGTGGCGGTTGCTCAGATCGGTGAAGTGCCCTTCAGCATCATCCAGGGGCTGGTGGATGATGTGATCACTGTCAATGCCGATGAAATGTGTGCCGCCGTGAAGGATATTTTTGAGGATACCCGTGCGGTTCCCGAGACATCCGGAGCGCTTTCCTTGGCAGGGTTGAAAAAATACGTGCAACAGACCGGGGTGGAAGGCCAGACCCTGATGTGTATCAACTGCGGGGCCAACATCAATTTTGATCGTCTCCAGCATATTGCCGAACGGGCTTCATTGGGTGAGCAGCGCGAAGCCATTCTGGCGGTGACCATTGATGAGCAGCCCGGCAGTTTCAAGAAGTTCTGCCGCACCCTTGGCAAGCGGATGGTGACGGAATTTGGTTATCGCTATTCGAATGCTAGTGAAGCGCATATCTTTGTGGGCGTGCAGGTCAAACCGGGAGGAGAAGACCGTCTAGCGGTTATCGAAAAACTGGAAGAGGCTGGTTATCAGGTGGAAGACCTGACCGACAACGAACTGGCCAAACTGCATACCCGTCATCTGGCAGGCGGGCGCCCCAGCGAGCATTTTGAAGAAGAACTTTATCGCTTTGAGTTTCCTGAGCGTCCGGGGGCGTTGATGAACTTCCTGACCAAGCTGCCCCATGACTGGAACATTTCACTGTTTCATTACCGCAATCACGGTGCGGCATATGGTCGCGTGCTGGTGGGTATGCAAGTGCCTAATGGCCACCGCAAAAATGTTGAAATGCACCTTGATGCGATTGGTTACCGCTATTGGAAGGAAAGCGACAATCCGGCTTATCGCCTGTTTATGGCCTAGCACGTCGTCCTAGTTTGAGTTGGCTGATTGTGGGATAGCCTTTCTCACCGTGCGAGTAAAGTTAATTGAAGTTAAATCTACGTTTGCTGGCATCCAGAGATTCAATTGGCCATTGATTGGGGGTGCCCATTGGCCATATAGTCAATGGACGATGTTATCCATTATTCATTGGTCGTCACCATTGGAGATAAATCAGCCAATATTTCCAGGCTTGGATCCTTTGGGCGCTCTTGAATAGTTAATTTTGCTATTACCAACATTCTTGGAGAAGGACAACATGCGCCGTAAAAAACCAGATACGATCATGGCATTATTTGTGATCTTTGTGCTGGGAGTCTTGGTTACCGGGTACGCGCAGGCGCTTTCCGGCAGCTAGCAGGCTTGATAAAGGCCGCATTCTTGTAGGGATGCTCCCTCTTTTGGAAACTTCACTGGCGCCCGTGTTGGCTATTGGCTGATACGGATACGTTCATTGGCATAAATGTCATTGGTGCGAAGAGGGGTTGGGCGTATAACACCTTGATCTGTCACAATCGCACTGAGCGGAATATCCCAGGGTTCAACGGGGAGTGAGTTAACTTCCTGGCAGGCATGGGCAACTCCCATCAAGCGTGGCGCAGGTCGACGGTGGCGAACAAATGCCAGGGTGCGATCATAATAACCTCCGCCCATTCCCATCCGGTTGGCCTTAGCATCAAAGCCGACTAACGGCACCAGCATGGTATCCAGCGCCCAAGGGGGTAAGCGATTGCGCCTGTGAGCACTGAATTGGGCTGCGGGTTCCCAAATGCGATAACGGTTCTTCACCATAGGGGTGTCTGGCCGGTAAGCAACAAACCACAGCGTATTGTCTGCCAATGGGCGCAAGACAGGCAGGTAGACCTTAACCCCACGCCGATATAGCCAGGGCAGCAAGGGAGTGGGGTCGATTTCACCGTTGAGCGGTAAATACAGGCTGATACGCCGAGCGCGCTGGATTTCCGGCAGCTTTTTTAGCTGCGCGCACAGTTTTCGGGCGGCGAGCTGTTGAGCCTGCATGGAAAGGTTTCGCCGGCGGCGCTTGAGTTCGCGGCGCAGGGAGGTTTTATCTTTACCTGCTGCCAGGAGGGTGCCATTGGGCTCTTGAGCAAGCGTTGGCGAGGCAAGGGTTACATCATACGTCATCTTAAGGTTCCCCAGAGTGCCGCTGTCGTTCTGGCCCTGAACCCAAAGGTTCAGGTGGGTGGCCGCAGCCAGCCCATCAGGCTTTCCGTCACGCGGACATGCACACAGGACTGGCTAGCATTTGGCCCCCTAGGTATTGCGCATAGGCTCAAGGGACGTAAACGACTGGCGAACACCCCAGGGAACGCAACCATCCTAACAGAGCCGCTTCGGATACCAAAGATGCGCTGTGAATTTTGCGAAACCTTTAAGCAATAATTTGCTGGCTCAAACGCTTGGGAGCGACCCGCTGTTGCTGTCATGATGGCTTGTTGGTGCCATTGGCTGGCTCACGACTTTTTGTTAGCGCAGTTTCCAGGCGCTCACTCAGGCGAGTGATATCAGCCTCGTAATGGCGCTGGGCGTCCTTGGTTTCCAACAGCTCATTGGTAATGTTGAGCGCAGCCATGATGGCAACGCGTTCGGTACCCAGCACGCTGCTTTGCGCCTGAATGCCCTGCATGGCACGGTCAAGGTAGCGGGCGACCCGCTCAAGTTTCTGCTCTTCACCCGGATCACAGGCAATGGTGTAGTGTCGCCCTAGCAGGGTGATATCCGTGGTTGGACGCTTGGCGTCACTCATTGAAAGCTCCGGCGCGGGCCTGCGTGGGCCCGATGCGTTAATATCACCGCATGGAAACATGCGTACAGCCTCAACTATAAGGAGCCACTGTTGCAGGGTCAATCGACGCCGCCAGTAAGATTCGCCGACGCGATTGTTGCAGTAGTGTCACGCTCAATTTTCACACACCCCAACACCTGATGGATTCTGTTATGTCCCTGATCGATGAACGCCACGAATTTTCTGATATTGCCGATGTGTTTCTGCTGCATGGCAGCATGCAGTCGCCCGCTTTTCTAGACGGGCGCTTGTGTGGGCTATTGGCGCTTCGGGATATTTCAGCGTCGGCATGGTTGGAAGAGGTATGCCTGAGTCTGGGCGTTGAACAGCCGGCTGACACCAGCAGCGGTGAACGCCTGCTGGGTTGGCGCAAGCAGACGCTGGAGGCTTTGAGCGCCAGCGATCTCAACTACACCCCCTTGCTGCCGGATGAGCTTTTTCACTGGCTGAGCAGGCGCAAGGCCTCAAGGACTGGGTGCAAGGTTTTAACGAAGTCATTGACGACGTGGTAGATGATGAAACACGTAAGCGCTGGTCCCAGGCCTTGTGCGAGGCCCTTGATGATATGCCAGCCATTGCGGGGATCGAGGCCGATATTGATGATAGCCCCGAAAATGAAAACGATCTGTTTGCGCTGACCGAGCACGTGCGTATGACGGCAATGTTGTTGTATACCGAACAGCACCCCGGCCAGCCGCAGGTTGAACAGGCCGATGCGCCCACCCATTAGACTGGGGTTTCAGGTTGCTGGAAATATGCAAGGTATTGAAAAGCTGACGTGACTGGAGACGCTATGCAGCCCGATTTGATGTTATCGCCCGCCCCGATTGCGCCACAGGTTTATCAGGCGCGCCGTGCTCGATTGATGCACAAGCTGCCAAGCCATTCGGCAGCCCTGATCCCGGGGGCCTCCCTGGTAACCCGCTCCCGCGACAGTGAATACCCGTTCCGCCAGGATAGTGATTTCTATTACCTGACCGGGATCACTGAGCCCGACGCCCTCCTGGTGTTACTGCCTGATGGCAGCGATCAGGGCGGGCAGTGCGTGGTGTTCTGTCAGGATCGTGACCCCACCATGGAAGCCTGGACGGGGCGTCGCCTGGGGGCTGAAGGCGTTATGCGAGAGCATGCTGTTGAGCTGGCGTTTGAAAATGCCGAGCGCGAGGAGCAGCTCAAGACCTTGCTCAGTGGCTGTGAGATGCTCTATATCCCCCTCTCGCATCCAGAAGCCCGAGGCTTGGCTGACGACGCCTATCAGCAGGCGCAGGCCGCTCAGCGGCGTGGTCACCCGACGCTGCAGGGTTGGCTGGATATTGCGCCCTTGATTCATGATATGCGGCTGATCAAGGGAGATGAAGAGCTCGCCTTGTTACGCCATGCGGCCGCCATCTCGGCGCGGGCTCATTGCCGTGTCATGCGGACAGCCGCACCTGGGCTACATGAATACCACCTGCAGGCTGAGCTGGAGCATGAGTTTGTCTGGCAGGGCGGCAGCGGCCCTGCCTACAGCACCATTGTGGGCAGCGGTGCAAACGCCTGTGTTCTGCACTACATTGAAAATTCTGCCCTGCTCAAGGCAGGTGAGCTGGTGCTGATAGACGCTGGCGCTGAATATGCCCTCTATGCTGGTGATATCACCCGAACCTTCCCCGTCTCAGGTGTGTTTAGCGCACCCCAGCGGGCGCTTTACAGCCTTGTTCTCGAAGCCCAGAAGAATGCCGTTGCGGCTGTTTGCCCCGGTGCAACGCTTCATGAGATCCATCAAGGTGTGGTGCGCGACCTGACACAAGGGTTAATAGCGCTTGGGCTGCTGAAAGGTGAGCTTGATGAGTGCATCAAGAATGAAAGCTATCGGCGTTTTTACCTGCATTCCACCTCCCACTGGCTGGGTCTGGATGTTCATGATGTGGGCGCTTACCGCCTGGATCCTGAAACCTCTTGCCCTTTAGAGCCGGGCATGGTGATTACCGTTGAACCAGGGCTTTATATACCGGATGACGAAGATATTCCGGCTGACTACCGTAGCATCGGTATCCGTATCGAAGATGATGTCGTGGTGACCGCCGAAGGCCACGAGGTAATTACCTCTGATGTACCCAAAGAGATTGCAGATATTGAGGCCCTTATGGCTGATAAATAACCGCTTTTGGTTAGTTGTTTTATTTATTATGTAATTTACATTACGAAATAAATAACTGATTTTTATTATTTTATGTCTGTTTCTGAGCCTTTCAACTTAGGTTATGTGCTGAGGCTTTATATTGAGGCTTTTATACTAAGAGGGCGCAACGATGGCGATGTCCGAGCAAGCAGTCACTCACGATATTGTGATCATAGGAGGAGGCCTGGTGGGCGCCAGCCTGGGCTGTGCGCTGGCACCGCTGATCACGCAATATGGGTTACGCGTGGCGGTGATTGAAGCCACCGCCTTGCCGGAGGCTGCTGAACCGCCTGTCTGGCAGCCCAGTTTTGATGCCCGAGCCAGCGCGATTGCTGAGGGTTCCGCACAGCGCTTTCGTCGCCTGGGCGTGTGGGAGGCGATGCAACAGGAAGCCTCGCCCATCCGGCGGATTCATATCAGTGAGCGGGGGCGAATGGGGGCAACACGCCTGAATGCGCAAGACGTTGGCGTTGAGGCGCTGGGGCATGTCATCCCGAATGCCTGGATGGGGCGTGTTTTACACCACGAACTAAGCGGCTTGCCGCTTGAATGGCATTGCCCAGCGCGCGTTGAACAATTGGCACCGGTGGCCGAGGGGCACCACCTGACCCTATCGGATGGCAGTGAGCTGGTGGCGGGGCTGACGGTGCTGGCCGATGGGGGCGTTCAGGGCTCAAGGAACAACTGGGTATTCCCAGTGCGCAGACGTCCTATCAACAGACGGCCCTGATTACCCATGTGGGCGTCAGCCAGCCTCATCAAGGCATTGCCTATGAGCGTTTCACAACGGATGGCCCCATTGCATTACTGCCTTTACCGGGCAATGCCATGGAACTGGTGTGGACACACCCCAGCGGGGATGAAAAGGCCAGGTTAGCGCTGAGCGACAGTAATTTTCTCGCCCAGCTGCAAAAGGCCTTTGGTGACCGCGCTGGGCGTTTCACCCGGGTGGGCAACCGCCATGTCTATCCGCTCAAACTGACTACCGCAGATGAGCCGGTGCGGCCCGGCCTGGTGGTGTTAGGTAATGCGGCCCATGCGCTGCACCCGGTGGCAGGTCAGGGCTTTAATCTGGCATTGCGAGGCGTGATGGATCTTGTTGATACGCTGGCTCAAGCGCTGGCGCAGGGCAATGTTGAGAAAGGCGATAATCACTTGAACGCAGCGGCTACCCTGGGGGCGATGGAGACGCTGGCCCGATTCGAACAGCGCCGCGAGCGTGACCGTGCTAACGTTATCCGTTTCAGCGATGGCTTGGTAAGGCTGTTTGGGCTCGATTGGCCGCTATTGGGCCATGCCCGCGCGGCGGGGTTGATCGGCCTGAACCTAGCGGGCCCACTGCGTCGCAGTCTGGCTCGCCGGGCAATGGGCGTGGAGCGTTGAGCGAGTAGTGGTCAGGACAAGCGGTTTTCAGAAATAGCGGCCAGAAATCTACAGCCAGAGGGTGTCGAGTCAATGCAATCAGCAAATCAACAGACAGCGGCGTTTGATGTGGTGGTAGTCGGTGCAGGCATGGTGGGCACCAGTTTGAGCGCTCTGCTGGGTAACGCCGGCATGCGGGTCGGGCTGATAGAAACCAGGCCAGCGCCGCTGATGCCATCAGAGCGAGGTGCTGATACACCGCCAACGCCTCGGGTCAGTGCATTGACGCCTGTCTCTCAGCGTCTGCTGACCCACCTTCAGGCGTGGCCTGGCATGCAGGCTGATCGTGTGACGCCTTATTCATTCATGCATGTCTGGGACGGCGAGGGCAGTGGTGATATTCATTTTTCAGCCGATGAAGCCGGAGTGGCAGTGCTTGGGCATATTGTTGAAAACGATGTCACCCTGGCAGCACTGAATCAGCAGTTGGTCAACCACCCCAAGGTGACGCGCTTTAATGGCGTCACGGTTGAGGCCTTGCAGACTGGGGCCAGGCAGCGCTATCTGGCGCTTAATGATGGACGTCAGTTACAAGCGCCTCTGGTGGTGGCAGCCGACGGGGCGCGTTCACTGTTAAGAGAGATGGCAGAAATCGAGGTACGCGAAGAAGATATGGGGCACACCTCAGTGGTGACCACGGTGCGCTGTGAAAAGCCCCACGGTAATACCGCCCGGCAGGTCTTTGTGGATGGCCAGCCGCTGGCTTTTCTACCCTTGACGGTAAAGGGTGATGATCATTATTGCTCGATTGTCTGGTCCGTTGAGCCATCCAGAGCCGAACAGCTGTGTGGTTTATCCCGTGATGCATTGGGGAAGGCGCTGGCGGCTGCCCTTGAGCATCGCCTGGGCCAGGTCGAGGTGTGTGATCAGGCGCATGGTTTTCCGTTGATCCAACGTCATGCCCGCCATTACGTTTTAGCGAACTTTGCATTGGTCGGTGATGCGGCGCACAGCATTCACCCGTTAGCCGGGCAGGGGGTTAACCTTGGCCTGATGGATGCCGCGGTATTGGCAGAAGAGGTCATCAACGCCTGGCAGCGCGGCGCCGCTTGGGGAGATGAGCGCATCCTGAGCCGTTATGAGCGCCGCCGCCGTGCAGACAACACGGCCATGTTGGCGCTGATGAAAGGCTTCAAGACATTGTTTGGTTCGCGCCATCCGGCTCTGATGCTGGCACGTAATATGGGGATGAGCGGTGTGAATCGCCTGGCCCCTCTGAAGCGCGCCGTCATGCATCAGGCAACAGGCGAGCGGGGTCGCCTGCCCGCCAGCTGCCGCTGACGCTTTTATCAACGTCGGCGGCGATCCACCACATTCAGGGCTTTAAGCAGATTAAGCGCTTCGCTTAACTGGTAGTCATCGCGCAGACGCTGCGATACAGCTTGGCGTTCAGGAGCTTCATTTTGTGATTGCAGGTGCCCGTCAAGATCAGCTTCGCGAATCTGACGGCGGCTTTCGGCGACTTCCAGTCGGCCGCGCACTACCTCCACACATCTGGGCTGATCCCCTGGGCTTGAATCGAACGGCCATTAGGCGTGTAGTAAAGTGCCGTGGTCAGCTTCAGGCCTTCGCCATTACCCAATGGCATAATCTGCTGCACCGAGCCTTTACCAAAGCTGTCGGTGCCCATGATGATGCCGCGACGCTGGTCCTGCACGGCACCCGCAACGATTTCTGCCGCTGAGGCGCTGCCGCTGTTGATCAGTACCACCAGCGGCATCTCTGCAGCTGGAGTATTGGCAGTCGCTGAAAAGGACATCTGCGTATTGGACAGGCGCCCTTCGGTATAGACGATCAGGCCGTCTTCCAGAAAAATGTCGGCAATATCAACGGCGCTTTGCAGGATGCCGCCTGGATTATTACGTAAATCCAGCACCAGGCCTTCAAGGGCTTGATCATCAGCCATGCGCTCTAGTGCCCGACGTGCCTGCTGGGCAGTACGCGACTGGAACTGGCTGATTCGCAGGTAGCCGTAACCGGGTTCAAGCAGCTCATGTTTGACGCTTTCGCTGCGAATGACTTCCCGGGTCAGAGTGACATCCCTTGGGGTCTCCTCGCCGGGGCGCAGAATACCAAGGGTCAGTTCGCTGCCCGGCTCGCCGCGCATCAGGCTGACGGCTTCCTGCAGCGACATACTGTCTGTCGGGGCGCTGTCGATGCTGATGATCAGATCCCGTGACATCAGTTCTGCCCGCGATGCAGGGGTGTCATCCACCGGGGTGATAATGGTCAACTGGCCGTTCTCCATGCCGACCTCAATGCCGATACCGCCAAATTCACCCTGTGTTGACTCTCTCAGGCTGGTGAACTCGTCCTCATCCAGGTAGGCCGAGTGCGGATCCAGTTCGCTGAGCATACCGCGCATGGCATTGCGTAACAGGGTGCGATCATCAACGTCTTCCACATAAGCGCGCTTGATGCGTTCAAACACTTCAGCAAAAGTCTTGATTTCTTCAAGGGGAAGGTCGTCAAACTGACTTTCTGCATCAGGGCTAACGACATCAGGCGACTGTGCTGCCGCTATGACAGGAGTCGTCAGCAGAGCAACGGGTATAAGTACAGCCAGTGCCCGCTTGACGGGGGCTCTTAGCACCTCAACTGATAGCGTCATGATGACTCCGCAAAGCGTTAGGCAGTTTTGCTGCCGGATGAATGTTGGCTAACCATGGCGTCAGTGCAGCAGACAACACATTAGCTGTCCCAGCTTATCCCGTCAGCGCCGCGCAATCCATTGCTCTGGGTTGGTGGGTTCGCCGCGTCGGCGAACTTCAAAATAAAGCCCTGCCCGAGATTGCCCGCCAGTGTCACCCACTCGGCCTATCTCATCACCACGTTGTACAGATTGGCCAGGACTGATGCTAAAGCGCTGCAGGTGGGCATAGAGCGTCATCATATGGTCACCGTGATCAATGATCAGCAGATTGCCAAACCCACGCATCCAGTCAGCAAAGACCACTCGCCCTTGATGCACGGCAGTGACCGGGGTGCCAGCACTGGCCTGAATCATGATGCCCTCACGGTGAACGCCGGTATCCTGATGAAAGCCGTGTTGCAGGCTGCCTTTCACTGGCCAGGGCAGTGTGCCCTGAGTCTGGCTGAAGCGTGTGCTGGGTGAAGGCTTGGAAAGACGCACCATTTCCTCGCGAATGCGTTGCAGCGTTTTACGCGCCTCTTTCTGGTCGGCTTCAAGTGCCGCAAGTCGCTGTTCTTCCGTTTGATGACGGGCATCCAGTCGGCTGACCAGCTGCTGTCGCTGAGCGGTACGGTCGGCAAGCTGTTTGCGCTGTTCTTCGAGTTGGCTGGTCAATTCGTCCAGACGGGTCTGGTGGCTCTGCAACTGGGTGGCAGAACTGGCCAGACTAGCATCCAGTTCGGCAATAGCCGCCATACGCCGCTGTCGTGCCTGGCCAAGACGGTTCAGGTAAGCCTGCATGCGATCCAGCTGTGCCGGGTCTTCCTGGTTAAGTAGCAGTTTGATCTGCAGCGTTGGCCCCAGCCGATGAAGCGCGATGAGCTGTTCACTCAGCGCTTCCGTCTGCTGATGGCGTTCCTGCTGTAGCTGCTCACGCTGTTGACGTAGCTGGTCGGCCTTGTCGTCAAGCGCCTTTCGCTCGCTTTGCAGCGTATCCAGGCGCTGGTGAGTGTCGGCAAGCTCGGTTTCAATTGCCTGAAGCTCGCGGCTGGCCTTGTCGCGCTCCGAGCCTGTGGCGATCAAGCGATTAGCAACGGCTTCAATTTTCTGACCAATACTTTCCAGCAGCCGTTGAGCACCGGATTCGCTTTCTTCCTGCCCCAGGGCTGGTGTTACCAGCCCTATGCAGCATATAAAACCCAGTGCGATAAAACACTTCATGGCGATCTCTCAGTCTAGGGAGATCAGCGGGGTTCCCGTCATGGCGTCGGGTACAGGCTGATCCATCAGCGTAAGCAGGGTAGGGGCGAGGTCACAAAGCCGTCCGTCGCTCAGTGTTCCTGGGCGCTCACCCACATAGACAAGCGGCACAACAAAGGTGGTATGGGCCGTTTGCGGCTCGCCGGTTTGCGGGTGAACCATCTGTTCGGCATTGCCGTGATCAGCGGTGATCAGGCAGGCGCCATGGGCGCGCTCAATCGCCTCAACCACTCGGCCAACACATTCATCCACCGTTTCAATGGCCTTGACGGCAGCCTCAAAATCACCGGTATGACCCACCATATCGCCATTGGCATAGTTGCAGACAATCAGGTCAAAACGGTTGTTATCAATGGCATCGACCAGCTTGTCGGTAATTTCCCGGGCGCTCATTTCGGGCTTTTCGTCGTAGGTGCGAACATCCTGCGGGGAGGGCAGCAAAATGCGCGTTTCACCATTGAATTCATCTTCCCGGCCGCCGGAGAAAAAGAAGGTAACGTGTGGGTATTTTTCTGTTTCAGCAATACGCAGCTGGGTCAGCCCACGTTTGGCGACCACTTCGCCCAGCGTATCGCTGAGGTCCGTTGGCGGGAACGCCGTAGGGGCGGGAATATCAGCGGCGTAGCGCGTCATCATTACCAGGCCGTCGCCTGCCAGTCGTGGGCAGTTGCGGCGCTCAAAACCGCTAAAGTCCGGCTCGGCGAAGGCGCGGGTCAGCTCACGTGCACGGTCGGCACGGAAGTTGGCAAAAATGGCCGCATCACCGTTTTGCAGCGTTACCGCCTGATGGTTATTGACAATGCGCGTCGCTGATACAAATTCGTCAGTTTCTCCACGCGCATAAGCCTCCTGCAGAGCCTCTTCGGCACTCGCTGCCGTAAAGTCGGCACGCCCTTCGGTCAGCAGTTCATAGGCCTGGCTGACGCGCTCCCAGCGATTGTCACGATCCATGGCATAAAAACGCCCAATCACAGAGGCTACAAAGCCATTATCTGCGCCAACCAGTTCTGCCAGACGCGTATTCGCGCGTTCAATGGAGGGGCGTGCACTTTCCGGTGGCATATCGCGGCCATCCAGAAAAGCATGGATATAAATCTGTTTGGCTCCACGTCGTGCGGCGAGTTCGGCCAGGGCCAGAAAGTGGTCTTCGTGGCTGTGGACACCGCCCGGTGACAGCAGCCCGATCAGGTGAACGGGGCGCTGGTTGGCCACGGCGGCGTCAATCGGCTGAGTAAGCACCGGGTTGTTATCCAGATCACCGTCTTCAATAGCTTTGGTAATGCGAGTGAAGTCCTGATAAACAATGCGTCCGGCACCCAGGTTCATATGGCCGACTTCCGAGTTGCCCATCTGGCCGTCAGGCAACCCGACATGGCGACCATCAGTATGTACGAAAGCGTGGGGGCGCTGAGACCATAGCGCATCCATGACAGGTGTATTGGCGCTGGCGACAGCGTTATGTTGGGCATCAGGATTGTGGCCGTAGCCATCCAGGATAATCAGCGCAACTGGGCGCGGTGTACTTGTTGTGTCCATTAAAGCCTCTTTATTGCCGAATGCAGATCGGTTCGGGGTCGCGACTCACCGACTCTTCGGGCATCATAGCGCAGGCCGTGTGGGTTCGTCATGATATCGGCCTGCGCGCAACCGTATGTGGCGTGTATACTGTGGCGTTTAAACGGCGGCAGTGCCGCTTTATTTCCGCATTGACCAAGAGATTTTGCACGCGATGATCGATCAGCTGTTCGAATTCGTACAAAACCATCCATTGCTGGTGGGCGCCTTTCTGCTCGTGCTGACCGCCTGGCTTATCTATGAAACGCGTAACGCTGCTACCAGCGGTGTGACGTCTACCCAGGCGACCCAGCTTATCAACCGTGAAGATGCGGTGGTGCTTGATCTGCGCGAAAGCAAGGATTACAAGGCCGGCCATATCGCAGGTGCGCTTAATATTCCGCAAAGCAACCTTGATAACCGCATGAACGAACTGGAAAAGCATAAAAGCAAACCGGTAATCATAGTATGCAAACATGGCCAGAGCTCAGGCGCTGTTCAGGCGAAACTGGCCAAAGCCGGGTTTGAGCGTGCGGTAAAACTCAAGGGCGGCATGATGCAATGGCAGGCTGATAGCCTACCCATGGTGAAAAAATAACCATTTGATCTAAATTGAATCCAAGGAGTCTCCAATGGCAGAAGACAACAACACCAATCCGGCAGCCGGCGCGCAGGCTGAAGACAAGCCGCAGCTGAAATTTTCGCTGCAGCGCATTTATGTCAAGGATATCTCGTTTGAAGCGCCTAATTCGCCCGAGGTGTTCAAGCAGCCGTTCAAGCCCAAGGTCAATCTTGATCTGAACACTACCAGCAATCAGGTGGCTGAAGATCAGTTTGAAGTGGTCGTCAAGGTCACTGCACGGGTCGATGATAACGAAAGCGGCACAACCTCTTTTCTGGTAGAAGTCGAGCAGGCTGGCCTGTTTCGTATTTCTGGTATTGAAGGTGCTCAGCTGGATCAGACCCTGGGCGCGTTCTGCCCGAATCTGCTGTTCCCCTATGCGCGCGAATGTGTCGACAGCCTGGTTAACCGTGGTGGTTTCCCGCCGCTGATGCTGGCGCCGGTCAACTTCGAGGCCATGTATGCCCAGCGCAAGCAGCGTGAAGCCCAGCAGGCAGAAGGCACCCAAGCCTGATCAGCATGAACAGCGTTGAATGGTCTGCAGAATATGCCAGGGTGCCACGCATCCATGTGCCGACGCCTCTGGTTGAAGGGGCAACGCTGACTCTGCCGGAAGGTCCGGCGCGCCACCTCACCCGTGTGTTGCGTATGCTGCCGGGGGCGCCGCTGGTGATCTTTGACGGTAACGGCCAGGAGGCCGGTGTGCGTCTGGCAGAAGTGACACGCAAGCAGGTTACGGTAAGCGTAGAAGCCTTATGGCCCGGGCAAGGTGAGTCGCCGCTGATGATTCATCTTGGCCAGGCGGTCTCCAAGGGCGACCGTATGGACTACGCTATTCAGAAGGCTGTTGAGTTAGGCGTGAGTTGTATCACGCCGATCTATACGCAACGCACCGAGGTGCGTCTGAAAGGCGAACGGGAAGCACGCAAGCATGCTCATTGGCAGGCCGTTGCGGCCAGCGCCAGTGAGCAGTGCGGGCGCGCCGTAGTCCCTAGTGTGCATCCTCCCCAAGCGCTTGCGACCTGGCTTGAACAGCGTGATGAAACCCTGCGGCTGATGCTGCATCTGGCCACCGGGAATCCTTTTCAGTGTGCTGAAGCGCCTGCCAGTGTCGCCTTGTTGATTGGTCCGGAAGGTGGCTTGGCGGAGGATGACCTCAAGGCAGCTGAAAATGCCGACTTCACCCCATTGACGCTGGGACCACGCGTTTTGCGCACTGAAACCGCCCCTGTTGTTGCTTTGTCGCTGCTTCAATATCATTTCGGTGATTTTCAGCCCTGATATCGGGCAGACAGGCGCCGCTTTTCTTCTCTTTATTCTCAGGACACCTTTGCCATGGCTCGTGATTCACGCTCCTCTCCTCCTCCTGCCACGGCCGTCAGCGCGTCCATCGGAGAGGTCGCTTACCTGACCGTGACGGCTGTCACCAGTGTGGGCGCCTTTCTGCGCTGGGGGCCACCGAAGGATGTCCTGCTGCCTTACAGTGAGCAGTCATTCCGTCCGGATGTGGGTAAACGTGTTCTGGTCAAGCTGTATGCAGATGATCAGCAGCGTCCGGTGGCTTCGATGCGCCTTGAACACTTTTTACAGGATGAAGCCTGGGAGCTTTCCCAGGGTGATCAAGTGACCCTGGTGGTTGCCGAGCGAACGGATCTGGGCATGAAGGTAGTGGTCAACCACGCCTATTGGGGGCTGGTCTATCAGGATGACCTCACTCAGCCACTGCGCCGTGGGCAAGGCCTGACAGGATTTGTCAAAAGGCGTCGTGAAGATGGACGTCTGGATATTTCGTTGTTACCTCCCGGTGAGGCGCGCCTGGATGTGGTGGGCGACAAAGTGCTTCAGGCACTGCGTGAAAGTGGTGGCTATCTGCCCCTGGGCGACAAAAGCAGTGCCCAGGAGATCAAAGCGCGGCTGGGCGTCAGCAAAAGCGCCTACAAACAGGCGATTGGGCGCCTTTACAAGCGTGAGCTGATTAGCATTGAGCCTTTGGCCATTCGCCTGCAGCCAGGCGTGGCCGCTAGCCTGGTGCAGAATGCCACCTGAAACACGTCAGGTTTGGCGTCTGACACACCCTGCGGCATACTGCCCGTCATGGAAGAAGCGCCTGTTCATCTAGGGCAATTACTAACCTGTCTATTTCCGGAAGCGCTGATCAATGAGTCAATCGAATCTTCGTCTGGGCGTGGTGATGGATCCCATCGCTGATATCGCCTATAAGAAAGATACTACCCTGGCCTTGCTCTGGGCAGCCCAGGATCGCGGCTACCAGCTTTATTACATGGAGCAGGAAGACCTGTTCCTGCAGGCGGGTGAGGCGTTTGCGCTGATGCGCCCGCTGAGTGTTCATCGTGACGCCGGGCACTGGTTTGATCTTGGGGATGCCGAAGCGCGACCGCTGACCGAGCTGGATACTATCCTGATGCGCAAGGATCCGCCGGTAGACGCAGACTTCATCAATGCGGTGCATCTGTTGGGGTTTGCCGAGCGAGAGGGGGTTCAGGTTGTCAATCCCACTGCTGCGCTGCTGCAGTGTAATGAAAAGCTGTTTGCCCAACAGTTTCCGCAGTGCTGTGCTCCCACCCTTGTCTCCAGCCGTGATGAGGTACTGCGCGCTTTCCACGCAGAACACGGTAACGTGATTTTTAAACCGCTTGATGGTATGGGCGGCACGGGCATCTTCCATATTGGCCCGGACGGTCGCAATATTGGCGCCGTGATTGAACAGCTGACCCTGCGTGGCCAGCGCCAGATCATGGCTCAGCGCTATCTGCCGGAAATCAAGGACGGCGATACGCGTATTCTTCTGGTGGATGGCGAGCCGGTGTCCTTTGGTCTGGCACGCATACCGTCGGCGGGTGAAACCCGTGGTAATCTGGCAGCTGGTGGGCGCGGTGTTACCCGAGAATTAACCGAGCGCGATCACTGGTTGATTCAGCAGGTACAGCCGATGATCCGTGAAAAAGGCCTTCTGTTTGTGGGCCTGGATGTGATCGGTGACTACATTACTGAAATCAATGTCACCAGCCCTACCTGCGTACGTGAAATTGACGATCAGCGCGGTACCCATATTGCCGGTCTGCTGCTCGATGCCATCGAGCGCCGCCTCATACCGTCAGCCTGAGACTGAAAAATTTGCCCGTAGAGGGTAAATGTTAGGAGCCGCATGCAAAGTCTGAAACATCATTTCCTGTTGGCCATGCCGCATATGGAAGATGCCAATTTTGCTTCCAGCCTGGTGTATCTATGCGACCACGATGACAATGGTTGCATGGGCGTTATTGTTAACAAACCGCTGGAAGTCACTCTGGATGCGCTGTTTGATCAGCTTTCTCTGGGTGGAGAGCGCAGCCTGCATCGCAGTGCGCCTGTTTATTATGGCGGCCCCATGCACAAGGATCGTGGTTTTATCCTCCATCGGGGTAATAGCCAGGAGTGGGATTCCAGCATTCAGGTGACCGACGACATCGCCCTGACGACCTCCATCGATATACTTCAGGCGCTGGCCAATAACACCGGGCCAGCGCATTTTCTCATCTGCCTGGGGTGCGCCGGTTGGGATGTGGGTCAGTTAGAAGACGAACTGAAGGATAACGCCTGGCTGACGGTTGATGCTGCTCTGAGCGTTCTGTTTGAAACGCCACCTGCTGAGCGGCTTTCTAGCGCTGCAGGCCTTTTAGGGGTTGATCTTAACCTGATGACCCGGGACGCGGGGCACGCATAATGGCAATGATGGGCCAGCGTCTGGTGCTTGCTTTCGATTTTGGTACGCGGCGTATCGGTGTCGCCGTAGGTAATGAACTTTTGAAAAGCGCCAGGGAGCTTACCCCGCTTCCTGCTCGTGATGGCATTCCTGACTGGAACCAGGTAACACGATTGGTGGAAGAGTGGCAGCCGGATCTTTTCGTGGTGGGTCTGCCGCTTAACATGGACGGTAGTGAATCAGTCATGAGCACGCGGGCACGCAAGTTTGGTAACCGCTTGCATGGCCGCTACGGTAAACCCTGCCAGATGATCGATGAACGTGGCACCACCCGAGAAGCCAAGCAGATTGCTCATGCGGCCGGACATCGCGGAAATTATCGCGAAGAGAGTGTGGATGGCATTGCCGCTGTGCTTATATTGGAAGGTTGGTTCGCCCATCTAGAAGGCTTGCCAGATGGGCGCGTCTCTTTGTAACCAAATTACTACAACCAAAAGCCTGCTGCAGGCTGCCTACCTTAGCGATCCAGCGTGCCCGTCTGGTCAGGAACAAACCAGCGCACAGGGCGCATATCCTTTTCGATTAATTCATCGACCTGTAATAGCGTAGCGAAAATCGCCATACGCATTGGGATACCGTTGTCTGTCTGGCGGAAAATCGCCAGACGTGGGTCACCGTTCAGATCCACATTTAAATCGTTTGCGCCCGGACGGCTGTCGCGCGGAAGTGGGTGCATGACTATGGTGCTCTGGCTGCAGCGCTGGTCAAGAAAGTCACGATTGACCATAAAGTCATGTGAAAGCCCCTGAAAGCTTTCATTCATTTCGTTGGTAAAACGCTCCTTCTGAATTCTTGTGGTGTACACCACGTCCAGATCCGCAAAATTACTGGCCAGCGACTCGCGCTGTTCAACCTGATGCCCGCGTGAGGTGACTAGGTCAATCAACGCGGTTGGCATTTCAAGGCCTGGCGGAGACACCAGGGTAAAGCGGAGCGGGTCATAAAGGGAAAGAAGTTTGATCAAGGAATGCACGGTACGCCCGTACTTCAAATCCCCAGTAAGCAAGATATGCGCACCCTTGAGTGATTTCCCCAGCCGCTGGAATTCTTTATCAATCGTATAGAGATCCAGCAGCGCCTGGCTTGGGTGTTCGCCTGGGCCATCACCACCGTTGATGACCGGCACATTGGTTGCTGCTGCAAATTCCGCTACCGAGCCCTGGTCCGGGTGGCGCATGACAATCGCATCACAGTAGCCACTCATTACCCGGCTGGTGTCGTAAAGCGACTCACCTTTGGCCATGGAAGAGAATGTAAAGCCCGTGGTATCGCAGACGCTGCCGCCCAAGCGGCAAAGGCTGCGTTGAAGCTCACTCGTGTGCGGGTGCTAGCTTCAAAGAACAGGTTGCCGAGTACTGCGCCTTCCAGTACCCGCGTCACCTGACGGCGATTGGCGATTGGCTCCATACGCGCAGCGACGCGTAATAGATGATCAACGCTTTCACGGCTTAAAGAATCGACGGTTAACAGGTGCTGGCTCATCACGGACCTCAGGCTGGTTAGGGCGAATAAACAGAGACATTAAACACGTAGGTAGTAGTGTAACTGCCAACCAAGTCATCGCCGAAGCGCTTTTCATCCGCTGTGCTTTAATCTGAAAAACCAGGTATTTGAACTTTTTTACAAAGCCTCTTGCATCCTCAGCGGTGAGGCCGTAAAGTACGCATCCGCTGCCGAGGACGCACAGCGTTACCAGCGGTGAGTGAAGGCAAAAACCTTCAGCTTGTCAGTCAGTTAGCTAGTTTTTAAAACGTCTAACTTCTTCGCTGAAATCAGCGGTTGACAAACACACAGGAATGCGTAGAATACGCCTTCCTCGCTGAGGCAAGTCATTCAGGTCAACGAATGACAAGGTTTGATAACCGCCTCGCGAAAAGCTCTTTAAAAATTTGATCAGGTAATTCATGTGGGCGCTTGCCGATGAGGGTGATAAATCACCAAATATCAAGGCAAGCGACTCAGCAAGACAATCTTAAGCCTCGGCCTTCGATTGTGTATTGAATGAATTCGTTTGAACCTTGAGCCAAGTTTGATGCGTTTTTGTTACCTTCGGGTGACAAGTAAGCATCACAATGATTTTAAACTGAAGAGTTTGATCATGGCTCAGATTGAACGCTGGCGGCAGGCCTAACACATGCAAGTCGAGCGGTAACAGATCTAGCTTGCTAGATGCTGACGAGCGGCGGACGGGTGAGTAACGCATAGGAATTTACCCGATAGTGGGGGATAACCTGGGGAAACTCAGGCTAATACCGCATACGTCCTACGGGAGAAAGGGGGCTTTGGCTCCCGCTATCGGATGAGCCTATGCCGGATTAGCTGGTTGGTGAGGTAATGGCTCACCAAGGCGACGATCCGTAGCTGGTCTGAGAGGATGATCAGCCACATCGGGACTGAGACACGGCCCGAACTCCTACGGGAGGCAGCAGTGGGGAATATTGGACAATGGGCGCAAGCCTGATCCAGCCATGCCGCGTGTGTGAAGAAGGCCCTCGGGTTGTAAAGCACTTTCAGCGAGGAAGAACGCCTGGCGGTTAATACCCGCCAGGAAAGACATCACTCGCAGAAGAAGCACCGGCTAACTCCGTGCCAGCAGCCGCGGTAATACGGAGGGTGCAAGCGTTAATCGGAATTACTGGGCGTAAAGCGCGCGTAGGTGGCTTGATAAGCCGGTTGTGAAAGCCCCGGGCTCAACCTGGGAACGGCATCCGGAACTGTCAGGCTAGAGTGCAGGAGAGGAAGGTAGAATTCCCGGTGTAGCGGTGAAATGCGTAGAGATCGGGAGGAATACCAGTGGCGAAGGCGGCCTTCTGGACTGACACTGACACTGAGGTGCGAAAGCGTGGGTAGCAAACAGGATTAGATACCCTGGTAGTCCACGCCGTAAACGATGTCGACCAGCCGTTGGGTGCCTAGCGCACTTTGTGGCGAAGTTAACGCGATAAGTCGACCGCCTGGGGAGTACGGCCGCAAGGTTAAAACTCAAATGAATTGACGGGGGCCCGCACAAGCGGTGGAGCATGTGGTTTAATTCGATGCAACGCGAAGAACCTTACCTACTCTTGACATCCTGCGAATCGGTGAGAGATCACTGGGTGCCTTCGGGAACGCAGAGACAGGTGCTGCATGGCTGTCGTCAGCTCGTGTTGTGAAATGTTGGGTTAAGTCCCGTAACGAGCGCAACCCTTGTCCTTATTTGCCAGCACGTAATGGTGGGAACTCTAACGAGACTGCCGGTGACAAACCGGAGGAAGGTGGGGACGACGTCAAGTCATCATGGCCCTTACGAGTAGGGCTACACACGTGCTACAATGGCCGGTACAAAGGGCTGCGAACTCGCGAGAGTCAGCGAATCCCTTAAAGCCGGTCTCAGTCCGGATCGGAGTCTGCAACTCGACTCCGTGAAGTCGGAATCGCTAGTAATCGTGAATCAGAATGTCACGGTGAATACGTTCCCGGGCCTTGTACACACCGCCCGTCACACCATGGGAGTGGACTGCACCAGAAGTGGTTAGCCTAACGCAAGAGGGCGATCACCACGGTGTGGTTCATGACTGGGGTGAAGTCGTAACAAGGTAGCCGTAGGGGAACCTGCGGCTGGATCACCTCCTTAAACGATGCATCATCCCTCGCGGTAAGCGCTCACAATGAATTACCTGATCAGATAATAGAGCAAACGGTTTAAGCATGATTTCCTCTTGGGTCTGTAGCTCAGTTGGTTAGAGCGCACCCCTGATAAGGGTGAGGTCGGCAGTTCAAGTCTGCCCAGACCCACCAAATTCCTGCGATACTGCGTTAAAATGCCCCTCGTATAGCAGGCTATACGTCGTCGCATTTTGCCTTGTTTCACAGAAATTGATGGCAAGAGGCTAAGTTAGCAAAATAATGGGGCCATAGCTCAGCTGGGAGAGCGCCTGCCTTGCACGCAGGAGGTCAGCGGTTCGATCCCGCTTGGCTCCACCATTATTATGGATGTGGAACTGACCTTGTTAGGGTCAGCGGTTCGAGCGAAACGTCGCATCGCCCGCTTGGCTCCACCATTATTTATTATGTTAACAACCGTTTGTTTATGTTTTGTGACCATTGATAAGTCAAAACGTTATTAATGCGTTGTCTTATCACTGTTCATCGAACAGTCGCTCTTTAATAATATATCAAGCTGATAAAAACCTTCTTAAGAGGGTGGTTAATCACATTCTGTGTGACTAACAACACTCTGAGAGGTTTGTACGTAGTAAATTGTTATGTGATACGTCTCAAGCGTATCCGGCAATCGTTATCATTGCGAACCCCAGACTCCTTCGGGTTATAGGGTCAAGCAATGAAGCGCACACGGTGGATGCCTAGGCAGCCAGAGGCGATGAAAGACGTGGAAGCCTGCGATAAGGCTCGGCGAGGTGGCAAACAACCTGTGACCCGGGCATCTCTGAATGGGGAAACCCACTCATCACAAGATGAGTATCCTGCACTGAATACATAGGTGACAGGAAGCGAACCAGGGGAACTGAAACATCTAAGTACCCTGAGGAAAAGAAATCAACCGAGATTCCCCTAGTAGCGGCGAGCGAACGGGGACCAGCCCTTAAGCAGGTGACTGATTAGACGAATGCGCTGGGAAGCGCGGCCATAGCGGGTGATAGCCCCGTAGTCGAAAATCTGATCCTGTGAAATCGAGTAGGTCGGGGCACGAGAAACCTTGACTGAAGACGGGGGGACCATCCTCCAAGGCTAAATACTCCTGGCTGACCGATAGTGAACCAGTACCGTGAGGGAAAGGCGAAAAGAACCCCGGAGAGGGGAGTGAAATAGACCCTGAAACCGTGTGCGTACAAGCAGTCGGAGCGGACTTGTTCCGTGACGGCGTACCTTTTGTATAATGGGTCAGCGACTTATATTCTGTGGCGAGGTTAACCGATTAGGGGAGCCGTAGCGAAAGCGAGTCTTAACTGGGCGCACCAGTCGCAGGATATAGACCCGAAACCGAGCGATCTATCCATGAGCAGGGTGAAGATTGAGTAACATCAATTGGAGGCCCGAACCAGGATCTGTTGAAAAAGATTTGGATGACTTGTGGATCGGAGTGAAAGGCTAATCAAGCTCGGAGATAGCTGGTTCTCCTCGAAAGCTATTTAGGTAGCGCCTCATGCAGCACCACCGGGGGTAGAGCACTGTTTCGGCTAGGGGGTCATCCCGACTTACCAACCCGAGGCAAACTCCGAATACCGGTGAGTGACGCGTGGGAGACACACAGCGGGTGCTAACGTCCGTTGTGAAAAGGGAAACAACCCAGACCGTCAGCTAAGGTCCCGAAATCCTGATTAAGTGGGAAACGATGTGGGAAGGCTCAGACAGCTAGGAGGTTGGCTTAGAAGCAGCCATCCTTTAAAGAAAGCGTAATAGCTCACTAGTCGAGTCGGCCTGCGCGGAAGATGTAACGGGGCTAAATCAGGTACCGAAGCTACGGGTTCACACTTAGGTGTGAGCGGTAGAGGAGCGTCGTGTAAGCCAATGAAGGTGAATTGAGAAGTTCGCTGGAGGTATCACGAGTGCGAATGCTGACATGAGTAACGATAAAGGGCGTGAAAAACGCCCTCGCCGGAAGACCAAGGGTTTCTGTTCGACGCTAATCGGAGCAGAGTGAGTCGGCCCCTAAGGCGAGGCCGAAAGGCGTAGTCGATGGGAAACGGGTCAATATTCCCGTACCGGACATGATTGCGATGGGGGACGGAGAAGGCTAGGTGAGCCAGGCGTTGGTTGTCCTGGTGAAAGCAAGTAGGCCGAGCGCTCAGGTAAATCCGGGCGCTTAAAGCCGAGATGCGAAACGAACTGACCACGGTCAGGAAGTCATCGATGCCACGCTTCCAGGAAAAGCCTCTAAGCTTCAGATCATGTGCGACCGTACCCCAAACCGACACAGGTGGTCAGGGTGAGAATCCCAAGGCGCTTGAGAGAACTCGGGTGAAGGAACTAGGCAAAATGGTGCCGTAACTTCGGGAGAAGGCACGCCGGCGTAGGGTGACGAGACTTGCTCTCCAAGCCCGAACCGGTCGAAGATACCAGGTGGCTGCAACTGTTTAGTAAAAACACAGCACTCTGCCAAGTCGTAAGACGACGTATAGGGTGTGACGCCTGCCCGGTGCCGGAAGGTTAAGTGATGGTGTTATCCTCGGAGAAGCTCTTGATCGAAGCCCCGGTAAACGGCGGCCGTAACTATAACGGTCCTAAGGTAGCGAAATTCCTTGTCGGGTAAGTTCCGACCTGCACGAATGGCGTAATGATGGCCACGCTGTCTCCACCCGAGACTCAGTGAAATTGAAATCGCCGTGAAGATGCGGTGTACCCGCGGCTAGACGGAAAGACCCCGTGAACCTTTACTATAGCTTCACACTGGACGCTGATGTTGCCTGTGTAGGATAGCTGGGAGGCTTTGAACCTCGGACGCCAGTTCGAGTGGAGCCACCCTTGAAATACCAGCCTGGCATCATTGGCGTTCTCACTCAGGTCCGTTATCCGGATCGAGGACAGTGTGTGGTGGGTAGTTTGACTGGGGCGGTCTCCTCCCAAAGCGTAACGGAGGAGCACGAAGGTACCCTCAGCACGGTCGGACATCGTGCAATGAGTGCAAGAGCATAAGGGTGCTTGACTGCGAGACAGACACGTCGAGCAGGTGCGAAAGCAGGTTCTAGTGATCCGGTGGTTCTGTATGGAAGGGCCATCGCTCAACGGATAAAAGGTACTCCGGGGATAACAGGCTGATACCGCCCAAGAGTTCACATCGACGGCGGTGTTTGGCACCTCGATGTCGGCTCATCACATCCTGGGGCTGAAGTCGGTCCCAAGGGTATGGCTGTTCGCCATTTAAAGTGGTACGCGAGCTGGGTTTAGAACGTCGTGAGACAGTTCGGTCCCTATCTGCCGTGGGCGTAGGATGTTTGAGAAGGGCTGCTCCTAGTACGAGAGGACCGGAGTGGACGCACCTCTGGTGTTCCGGTTGTCACGCCAGTGGCATTGCCGGGTAGCTAAGTGCGGACGGGATAACCGCTGAAAGCATCTAAGCGGGAAGCCCCCTTCAAGATGAGACATCCCTGAGGCCTAGAGCCTCCTGAAGGGCCCAGCGAGACCAGCTGGTTGATAGGCACGGTGTGGAAGCGCTGCAAGGCGTTGAGCTAACGTGTACTAATGGCCCGTGAGGCTTGACCCTATAACACCCAAGGGGTCTGGTAGCAGTGATAACGATGGCTGAATAAGCCAGCCGGATACGCAGAGACGCATCACACGCGCAAAAGCGAAAGCAGGAGCGCGGACAGTTTACAAACACGTACAGCGCAGGCTATCAATTAACTGCCTGCGCATCAGCTTGATGTATTACCTGTTACGCCTGACGACTATAGCGAGTGGGAACCACCTGATCCCTTGCCGAACTCAGCAGTGAAACCGCTTAGCGCCGATGGTAGTGTGGGGTCTCCCCATGCGAGAGTAGGTCATCGTCAGGCACTTATACCGCAAAAAACCCAGCCAATCGGCTGGGTTTTTTGTTTGTGTGGCGAATAGCGAAAGGAAAATAGGGGTCTCTCCATGGAGAGGCTCGGCAGCCCGGCGCCGTCCTCGTCAGGCACTTATATAGAAACGCCCCATGCACACTGTTCATGGGGCGTTTTGCTGTAGATTCACCACTCGATGGACTCGCCAGCCCAATCCCAGAAGCTACCAGTATCATCAGGTGTGCGTTGAGACATGACGTTCAGTAGGCTTTCTGCCACAAAATCAGGCGTAAACAGCTTATTTTCTGGAACACGCCCTTGAAAGGGCTTGGAAAGCCCAGTATCCGTGGTGCCTGGATGCAAGCTAAGGACAATAGACTGCTTGTTTAGCCGTTTAAGCTCAATCGACAATGTCTTCATTAACATGTTGTGGGCTGACTTGCTGGCACGATAGCTGTACCAACCTCCAAAGCCATTATCGCCAATAGACCCCACGCGCGCTGACAGGCTGCCAATCACAACAGGATGCTTGCCTTGCAAGGAACGCTTGATAGCGGCCAACAACAAGGCGGGGGTGGCCGCATTGATATGCATGACCTTGGCAAAATGATCGGCGTCGATGTCGTTCATACGCTTTTCAGGCGCGATACTATTAGCGTCATCGTGAAGAATGCCGATGGCGTTAAACACCAAGTGAACGGGTTGTTTATCGAGGTGCTGTTGAAGAGCGATACGCCCGCTTTCCTGACTAACATCCGCCGTCAATGTTTCGATACGCGGATCAGCAAATTCAAGTGATGAACGACTGACCGCAATAATACGTGAAGGTCGCTGTGAAGCAGATAAAGCCTTGACCACTGCCTGACCAATACCGCCACCAGCGCCAACCACTACAGCCGTAAACGCATCAGGTAAATGGGGCAATAACATGAGGGACTCCAGAACAGAGGATGATCCCCTATTGAAGCCTTTTGTATAATGATTGTCTATGTTTAATAGAGATATTTGTGAGGCAGGTGTGATGTCGGAGCATCAAGCTGAAGCATTGATACGACCAGGCTGAGCACTATTGCGGCCATCGGGTTTATAGAGTGTCTTTTCAGCAATTTGGCGAATATAGTCAAGCATTTGCTGGTTGTGTTTCATACGTAAAGAGAGCATCTGCCCGGTCAGGTCATTCATACGCGCTACGCGTTCACTTTTGATCAGAAGGCTTTGCCAGTCATCCTGGCAGTTGGCATCCTGAGATGCCTGTTTGGCGCCAGCGTGACCATTAGGATAACCCAGACGCTTTTGTACATCGCGGCGTAGTGCTTCCATCTTATCCAATTCAGCGAGCAGTAACTGTTTCTCTTCCGCTAGGTGTGCCAACGCCTCACCATCGATATCACCTTGAGTAAGGAGTTGCTGCTCCTGTTCCATCAAGCTGATCAGGTGATCCATACGTGTTTGCTGTGTCGCGAGAAGGCGTGAAAGGCTCATCAATATTTCCTCACAGGCATTACCCTCACAGATAGTTCTCAGACATCAAGCTTTGACAGTAAGCCATCAGCAATACGTTCTGGGTTAATTTCCATGCGACCCTCGCGAATAGCTGTGCGAATTTCATCCACTTTGGCACTGTCAATATCCTGGGATTCATCCATGCTTTGCTGGCTCAGCCGGGTTTCAGACGTTGCCGCAGCGCTGGAATCGGTCGTTTTCTGCATTTGCGCTCGCTGCGCATCATCGCGCTGCTGGGCCTGGTTAGGGCGCAAAAGCGAATTTAATGTGTCAATTTTCACGTTGCTTGCCTCCATCAACATGGGTAGGCGGTGATGCGCCAATGATACAACTATCGGCACACATCAAAAAAACTTTAGCACTCAGGTTAGAAATCAATCATCAAAAGTCCATCCCCCACGACACGCGCTTCAAGAATATTCCGGGAGCCAAAACGAACGCGTATGCGCTCGCCTTCAGCACCATTGTCCATGGCTTCACCTTCGCGGGAAACCTGAAACGCATTACCTTGAGCAATAACGTTCACCCGTTGGCCACGCTTTATCAGTAAAGGTGCTTGAATATCATGAGGTTGAAGTGTACTGCCACGACGGATAGGCCGACGGGCGATCTTGCCAATAATCTCTTGGGGGTCCGTTATGGTGCGGGATGCAAGATCTCCAAGATTGCCCTGTTGCTGACCAAGCATAGCTGCATTGATCGTCGCGCCACGGGGAATATCTTGGGCAGCCACGGCATATTCGCCGATAACATCAACGGTTGCCTGCAGATAGCGCACCTGACGCTGATTTTCACCACAACGCACACCCACGTTGACGCGCCCCAGCGGTGACTGATCAGCATTTGGCAAAAACGGTTCGGGATCAATACAAACGGATAAGTGCGGCGAAGAGGGGCGTAATTCGATGACCACCTCTTCACCTAGCGCCTGAGTCTGCTCATATAAAAATTGCTGCACACGTTGGGTGAGCGTCTGGTCGTCAGCCTGTACCGCCATGGGGGCCAGTGTCAGAGCCAGCCCGGCTGTAAGCAGCATACGGCTGTACCGCCGGATGGAATGCAGCCCATCAAAAGAGCGTTGAGCATAGAAGCCTGCAAAGTGAGTGAAGCGGTCAGAGGCTTTAGAGTTTACGCAATGAACTCAGCGGCATCAGCAGAAATACAGGGCGAAAAAACGGCTGTTCTCTGCTTTAGGCTGACGACCGCACGGGTATTCTTCATGCTGATAAATTTTTTCTTTTTTAACATTTCGCACAGTGCGAGGTTAGGCATGATTGATCAGCTTGAATCTGCCTTTAATTATCATCAGCAGGCACTAGGCTTGCGTCACGCCCGTCATGAAGTCTTGGCAGCGAATATTGCTAATGCCGATACGCCTAATTACAAGGCGCGTGATATTGATTTTAGCAGTGAGCTAAAGCGTGCTGTGGACAGCGGTGTGCAGGCATCCCAGGGGCAAGGTGGTCTAGCATTGGCATTGACCTCACAGCGTCATTTGCCGGGCCAAGGGCCTGCGATGAGCGGCGCAAATAATCTTGATCTTCTCTACCGTGTGCCTGATCAACCCAGTCTGGACGGTAACACGGTTGATATGGATGAAGAGCGCACTCAGTTTGCCGATAACGCCGTCCGCTATCGAGTTGCGCTTTCCATGATGAATAGCCGCATTCAGGGGCTGAAAAACGCCATGCAGCCAGAATAATCAGGAGCACCTATCACCATGTTTTCTGCCTTCGACATTTCAGGCTCGGCCATGCAAGCACAATCCCAGCGCATGAACGTGACAGCGAGTAACCTTGCTAACGCCGACAGTATTGCTGGGCCGGAGGGTGAAACCTATCGCGCCAAGCAGGTGATGTTTGAAACCCAGGCACAAAATAGCCGCTATGGGGTTGGCGGCGTGCGGGTCACTGAAGTGGTGGAAGACGACTCTCCCCTGCGTCGCGAGTATTTGCCTAACCACCCGGCGGCTGACGAAGAAGGTTATGTGACCAAACCCAACGTTGAGCCGGCCCATGAAATGGTCAATATGATTTCAGCCTCGCGCTCTTATCAAGCCAATGTAGAAGTTTTCAATACCAGCAAACAGTTACTGATGCAGACGCTGACGCTGGGTCAGGGGTAAACCATGATAGACGGTATTAATCCAGCCACGCTCAGCAATATCAATGGCGGTGGAGCCAAGTTAAGTGAAAGCGAATCTGACGAGCTGCGTCAGAGTTTCCTGACCCTGTTGATTACCCAACTAGAGAATCAGGACCCACTGAACCCGTTGGAAAATGCGGAAATGACCTCTCAGCTGGCTCAGATCAATACCGTCAGCGGTATCGAACAGCTTAACGAGACATTGCAAGGCATCACCCAGCAGATGGATGCCGGTAAGATGCTTCAGGCCTCTGGCCTGATCGGCAATGCGGTGTTGGTGCCGGGTAACAGCGTCAAGGTCAGCAATAACGAGGATGGTTCCGCCAATGCCACGCCTTTTGGCGTTGAATTGGATCAGCCTGCCCAGCGCCTTGAGATTACGGTACGCAGCCAGGGCGGTGAAGTGGTTTATACCGAGCAGGTTGAGAACGTTAATGCGGGTGTCCAGTCGTTCAGCTGGGATGGCTTGAATAGCGATGGTGAACCACTACCGCCAGGGGATTATCGGGTCAGTCTGAATGCGATTGATAGCGAAGGCGAGGAGATGGATTCACAGGCTCTTAACTATGCGCTGGTGCAAGGTGTTTCACCCGCTGAAAGTAATGGCGAAGTGCGTCTTGATCTCGGTGCCGTCTACGGTCAGGTAGGCCTGGAACAGATCAAGCAGATTCTTTGAATTTTTAGTTATCTATAAACATTAAGTCAAAGACGTTTTTAACAATAAAGACGTTTTAGACAATCAGGCTTTGGTGAGGAAACAACGATGTCATTTACAACCGCAGTGGCAGGCCTTAACGCCCAATCAGATAAGCTGAATTCAGCGGGTAATAATATCGCCAACTCGCAGACGCGAGGCTATAAAAGCTCTGACGTGCTGTTTGCCGATGTGTTTGCGGCGTCCAGAGGGATTGGTGTGCGGGTTTCGGATGTACGCCAGGACTTTACTCAAGGAAGTATCGAAAATACCGGGCGTAACCTGGACTTGGCGATTGCCGGTGACGGCTTCTATCGCTTGGAACGTCCCACAGGTGAAGTTGGCTATTCGCGTAACGGCGAGTTCAGCATTACGGCCACTGGCGATATCGTCAATGCCCAGGGCGATAAGCTGATGGGTTATGGTATGGACGAGGGTGTCACTGAAGATTCTGGTGACGAGCTAGCCTTTCCATTTTCAAATGTCGTCGTAGGCGGCGCACCGCAGCCGCTAAACGTGCCTGCCGATGATATCCCTGCTCAAGCGACGGCAGAAGTCAATGCTTTGCTGAACCTGGATGCAGCGGTGACAGCCGGGACAGATCTTAGTACGACAGAATTAGATGATGGCACAGAAGTAGATTATCACTTCTCCAATAACTTTACCGCTTATGATTCTTTAGGTAATGCCATCAACGTTGCTACCTATTTCGAAAGGGTGGGTGCGGGCAATCAGTGGGATGTCACCGTTGTTTCCCCTGATGAAGATGGCGATACAGGGGTAAGAGGAACGTTTAATTTAACCTTTGATACAAACGGTAGATTGCAAGTAGATGCCGATGGCGTGGTTACCGGTGTTGGAGGTGCGGACGCTGAACCTGACGGCGCCAGTGCTCTAGTTGACATCCCCGGTGGTACTGACGCTGGCCCTGACTTCCCCGTTGAGTTTCTTTTTGATGGTACCACCCAGTACGCCGCTGACTCCCTTCAGAAAGAGCTGAATCAGGATGGCTTCACTTCAGGTGCCCTGGCAGGTATTACCGTCACCGAAGATGGTCAGATCCAGCGTAATTTTACCAACGGCGAGACTCGCGCTGCGGGGCAAATCGCCTTGGCCAGCTTTCGTAATGAAGAAGGCCTGAATCCGATTGGTAATAACTTGTGGTCCGCCACCAATGCGTCGGGCCTTGAAAACCTGGGTGCGCCGGGTGCAGGCAGTTTTGGTCAGATTCAAGCAGAAGCCATCGAAGCCTCCAACGTGGATCTGGCCAGTGAGCTGGTTGATACCATTGTTGCCCAGCGCGCCTATCAGGCGAACTCCAATACCATCAGTACCCAGGATGAACTGCTGCAGACCATCATTAATCTGTAACGTAGGGCTGAGGCACTGAGTTGAGGAGATCGGCATGGACAGAATGCTCTATACCGCCATGAGCGGTGCTAAGCACAGCATGGATCAGCAATCCGTGGTGAGCAACAACCTGGCCAACGTCACGACCACAGGGTTTCGTGCTCAGTTTGATGCCGTGCGCTCAGTGCCCATCCAGGGCGAAGCGCGTTTGGATTCGCGCACGCATGCGGTGACCACAACACCAGGCAGCGACTTCTCCCAGGGACCGTTGGAACAGACAGGACGTGCCTTGGATGTGGCCATGCAGGGCGATGCTTGGCTCGCCGTACAAGCTGAAGATGGCAGTGAAACCTATACACGCCGTGGCGACCTGCAGATTGATGCCGATGGCATTGTGCTTAATCTAGGCCGCCCGGTGGTCGGCGATGGCGGGCCGATCAATGTGCCCCAGGGAGCGGAAATCTTTGTCGGTGCTGATGGCACCTTAAGTGCGATTCCTGAAGGCGAAGGTCCGGAAGCCCTGGTGGATGTTGGCCGCCTCAAGCTGGTTACGCCGCAAGAAGGCGAATTGACCCGCGGTGAAGATGGCCTGTTTCGCGCGCCGGAAAATGAAGAAGGTGAGCCGGGAGTGTTGGCAGCTGATGACAATGCCCGTTTGGTCAGTGGTTTTCTGGAAGGCAGTAATGTCAGCGCGGTGGACGCCATGGTCTCAATGATTGACGTGGCCCGCCGTTACGATCTGCAAATGAAGGTGATCAGCACCGCCGATGAAAATGCCCAGCGTGCTAACGGCATCCTTTCGATACAAGGCTGATAAGGCCAAGCGGCCAAAGGAAAAAACCTATGATTTCATCATTATGGACAGGTAAAACTGGCCTGGAAGCACAGCAGACCAAGCTGGATGTGATTTCCAATAATCTGGCAAACGTCAGCACTAACGGCTTCAAGCGCTCGCGACCAGTGTTTGAAGATCTGCTCTATCAGAATATGCGCCAACCAGGCGCGCAGAATAATATACAGGATCGCTTGCCGTCAGGTATGCAGGTAGGTACAGGGGTGCGTTCTGTGGCCACCGAGCGCCTACACACCCAAGGCGGGTTGGAACAGACCGAAAACTCGCGTGATTTGGCTATCAACGGCAAAGGTTTCTTTCAAGTACTCATGCCGGATGGCACCACAGCCTATACCCGTGATGGCAGTTTTCAGCTGAATGAAAATGGTCAGATGGTCACAGCGAATGGTTACCCGCTGGAGCCGGCCATTTTTATTCCGCCTAATGCTTTGACGATCACCATTGGTGAAGATGGCACGGTAAGCGTCAAGGAACCAGGCAACCCTTTGGCTAATGAAGTGGGTCAGGTGAACCTGGCATCCTTTATTAACCCGACTGGGCTTGAAAGCGTTGGCGGTAATCTTTATCTAGAAACTGGGGCATCCGGTGCGCCCAATCAGAACGTCCCCGGCCAGAACGGTACCGGAAGTCTTTTCCAAGGCTATGTCGAAACCTCTAATGTCAGCGTGGTGGAAGAAATGGTCACCATGATCCAGACCCAGCGCGCCTATGAGATCAACAGCAAATCCATCTCCACCAGTGATGAAATGCTGGCACGTCTGAGTCAGCTTTAATGGCGAGGCTTCCAGCATGAGCCAACGGTTGATCCATTACGTTAGATGTTTAGCGCTGTGCGGGTTAGGGCTGCTGTTAATCGTTATGTCTGGCTGCGCCCAGGTTCCTCGCGCCTCTGTGGTTGGGGAGCAGGAGCAGATATCGATTGTCGATCGCCCGCCGCCTGTGGCTAATGGTTCCATCTATCAGGCGCGTCGGGGTTATCAGCCGCTGTTTGAGGATCGGCGGCCGCGCTCGATTGGCGATATTCTGACTATCGTGCTGGATGAAGAAGTCAGTGCTAGTAAAAACTCGCAGTCCAATGCCAGCCGTGAAGGCAGTGCCGGGTTAGAGCTGGAGCAGCTCCCGGATGTCTTGGATGCTTTGGCGGAGTACGGGTTTAACGTCTCTGGGAACAGTGACTTTTCCGGCAGCGGTGGCTCTCAAGCCTCCAACTCATTTACCGGTACGATTACGGTCTCGGTATTGGAAGTGATGAATAACGGCAACCTTAGGGTGCGTGGTGAAAAGCAGATCGCGATTAATCAGGGCACCGAGTTCATCCGTTTTGCCGGAGTGGTGAACCCTCGCACTATCACGGCTCAGAACACGGTACCTTCCACTCAGGTAGCGGATGCACGGATTGAGTACGTGGGTGATGGCTATATCAACGAAGCCCAGACCATGGGGTGGCTACAGCGTTTCTTCCTGAACGTATCGCCTTTCTAGGCTAACTGAACGGCAAGCAGGCATTCTGATGCACAGTCAGCACTTCGATGACATCAAGCAAGCCACTAGCAGGCGAAAACGTTGGCAGCTTCTGGCTGCTTTTGTCTTGGTCTGCCTGATGGCGTTACCCGTACAGGCTGAGCAGGTACGCGAACTGGCCACCTTTGCCGGTGTGCGCGACAACCAGCTGGTGGGCTACGGTCTGGTCGTGGGCCTGGATGGCACCGGTGACCAGACAACTCAGGCGCCTTTTACCAGCCAGAGCCTGACCAATATGCTCTCCCAGCTCGGCGTCACCGTGCCCAGTGGTACCAATCTGCAATTGCGCAACGTGGCCGCCGTCATGGTCACAGCGGACCTCCCCCCTTTGCCCGCCCCGGTCAGGATCTGGATATTGTGGTTTCCTCGATTGCCAATGCACGAAGCTTGCGCGGCGGTACCCTGTTGATGACGCCTTTGAAGGGCGCTGACGGCGATACCTACGCTATCGCCCAGGGCAATATGCTGGTAGGGGGTGCCGGTGCCGAAGCTGGGGGCAGCAGTGTGCAGATCAATCAGCAGGCATCGGGCCGGATTCCCAATGGCGCCATGGTTGAGCGAGAAGTGCCGCTTAACTTGGGCGCTAACGGCGGTACCCTGGAGCTACAGCTTAATGAAGCGGATTTCGGCACAGCGCAGCGCATGGTCACGGCGATCAATGAGGAATTTGGTAGCCCGGTAGCCTATGCCCGCAGCGGCGGCGTGATTGCACTGGATGGCCCTGCGGATGATAACGCCCGAGTCAACTTCATGGCGCGGGTAGAAAACATCAATATGACGCCTAACCGCGCGCGCGCCAAGGTGGTTGTCAACTCACGCACAGGTTCGGTAGTAATGAATCAGGCGGTCACCTTGCAGCAGGCCGCAGTAGCTCACGGTAGCCTGTCGATCATGATTGATGCCCGTTTTGGGGTCAGCCAGCCCAACCCCTAGGGCAAGGCGAGACCGTGGTCGTGCCTGATGCGGATGTGGATATCGAGCAGCAGGAAGCCTACCTACAGATTGTTGAAGGTGCTGCTCTTAACGAAGTGGTTAATGCACTGAATGCCCTTGGTGCCACGCCGCAAGATCTGATGTCGATTCTGGAAGCCCTAAGAGTCGCTGGCGCTTTGCGCGCTGAACTGGAGGTGATCTAGTGAGCATCAATCAGGATATGACCGGCCAGTTCGCGCTGGATATGCAAGGTTTTCAACGCCTTCAGCACACCGCACGCACCAATCCTGAGCAGGGCGTTGAAAGCGCTGCCCAGCAGTTTGAGGCGATCTTCGTGCAGATGATGATCAAAAGCATGCGTGAGGCAGTGCCAACCTCCGGTTTGATGAACAGTCAGGCCACGGATTCGTATCAGTCGATGCTTGATCAGCAGTGGTCCCAGGTGATTGCCTCCAAGGGGATGGGGCTGGCCGATGCCCTTGTCAACCAGCTTGAGCGTCAGGGCGCTTTTCAGCGCAGTGAAAGCGTTACCGGGAAAGATAGCGATACTCAGGCGTTGATTGCCGGTATCCCTCGTGGCACTCCTCAGCCGCTGAGTGGTAAAGATTCCCAGGCAGTTGAGACACCGCAGGGCGCGGCTGATGCTAGCGATTTTCTGAATCAGATTGAAACCAGCCGCACAGCGCCCCCGCCATCAGTGGCGCCAGAAGCGCCAGGTGCTGAACCAAGGGCCACCCAGTCTGATCATGTGCAGCAGTTCAAGGCGACTCTGGCTGAACCTGCCCAGCAGGCCAGCCAAGCTACCGGTGTGCCAGCTGAGCTGATTCTGGCCCAGGCTGCGCTGGAAACCGGCTGGGGACAGCATGCCATCTCAACCCAGGACGGTCAGAACAGCCACAATTTGTTTGGTATCAAGGCAGGCAGCCGCTGGGAAGGCAAGACTACGGACATTGTGACTCATGAATATATCGGTGGGAAACGAACTCAGGTGGTTGATACCTTCCGCGTTTATGATTCCTACGCTGATGCTTTTACCGACTATGCTTCGCTGATTGGCAACAACCCGCGCTATGGTGCGGTGGTCAACGCAGATAGCCCGCAACAGGCCGCGCAAGCCCTGCAGGCCGGCGGCTACGCAACCGACCCGCGCTACGCTGACAAATTGGTGGCGGTCATGCAGACCCTTGGCCAACTGGAAGCGGGTACCTTGCTGGCCCAATCACACTAATCAAACTTGACCCTCAAGTATTGCGGCATCAGGCCGATAACTAGCCCATTGGCTTAAGGAAAATGACCATGAGCATGTTTTCGATAGGGTTAAGCGGCCTGAATACCGCACAAAGTGCCCTCAATACCACCAGTAATAATATCAGCAATGTCTATACTCCTGGCTATAACCGGGAAATTGCCCAGTTGGGTGAAGGCTCGGCAGGCTCAAAGGGCGTGCAGATCAATGATATCGAGCGCCAGTTCAATCGCTTTGTGGCGGATCAGCTTAACGATGCCAAAACGCAGTCCAGCGCCTTGCAGGCTTACGAAGGGCAAATAAACCAGATTGATAATCTGCTGGCAGATCGCGATGCGGGCCTCGCCCCGCTAATGCAGAACTTCTTTTCCTCACTTGAAGACCTTTCCAGTGCCCCCTCAGACCCAGCAGCACGTCAAGGCGTGGTGGGCGCGGCTCAGACGATGACGGCCCAGTTCCGTTCGTTTGACGGCTATTTGCAGGACATGCAAAGCAACGTTAACAGTGAGATCAAGGATGAAATCATCCAGATCAATAACACCACTGATCAGATTGCTGGGTTGAACCGTGAAATTGCCCTGGCACGCGCTCAAAGCGGTGAAGCGCCCAACAGCATGTTAAACCAGCGTGACCATCTGATATCCGAACTGAACGAGTCGATGGATATTCGTCTGAATATCCAGGATGGTAAATCCTATAACGTCAGCCTGCCGAATGGTCAGCCGTTGGTGGTAGGTACTAATGCGCTGAAGCTTGAACCGGTAGCGTCAGGGCTGGATCCTCAGCGGACGGTAGTTGGCTATCGAGATGCCAATGGCAAGGTGACTGAGCTGGATGAAAATCTTATTCAGGGCGGACAACTAGGCGGCCTGATGAGTTTTCGCCAAGAGACTTTGGATAAAACCCAGAACCAGATTGGCCAGTTAGCCATATCACTTTACAGCGTTTAATGAACAGCATAAATCAGGCATCGATCTGAACGGTGATGCCGGTGAAGACTTTTTCACTGTGCAGTCACCGCAAGCCTACAGCTATCAACAAAACTCGGCAACGGTCGGCAGTATAGCGCTGGATCCAGCCCGTATTGATGACCTGCAGGCGACGGATTACACCGCCACTTACAACGCGGATGACAATGAATTTAGGGTAGTGCGTAACGACAACGGCAAGCCTGCAGAAAACTTTAACTGGGATGGCACCTCACTGACGTTTGGTGGCGTCAGCATTGAATTCAATGGCCCCCTGGCCGACGGTGACAAGTTTGAAGCCCAGCCGGTACGCCGTGGTGGTGCAGGCATGAACCTCAATATCGATGATGTTGATAAAATAGCGGCGGGCTTGGAAGCGTCGCCTGGCGATAACCGCAACGTGCTGGAGTTACAGGACTTGCAGAGTAAGCCGATTGTCGGCGGAAATGCATCAGTCAGCAGCGCCTACGGTGGGATTGTCAGCGATGTGGGCAACCGTACCAATATTACCCAGGTGAACCTTGATGCCCGCCAAGGGCTGACGGATCAATTGCGTGCCGTTCAGCAATCCGAATCCGGGGTTAACCTTGATGAAGAAGCGGCTAACCTGATTCGCTACCAACAGTACTATCAGGCGAATGCGCGAGTGATTGATTCGGCAACGACGATCATGGATACCATTCTCGGTCTGCGCAGTTAACCCAGGAGCTAAGCTATGATGCGTATCAGTTCGGTCACCATGTTTGAGCAGAGTTCGGCATCGATTAACCGTCAGCAAACCGATTTTCTTGAGGTTAGCCAGCAGATCGCCAGTGGTCGTCGTGTGGTTAACCCCTCTGATGACCCTCAGGCGGCTTCGCGTGCCGTTCGGGTAGACCAATCCAAGGCGGTGGCAGAGCAATATGCAGAGGCGCGTGTCAGCGTGCGTAACTCGCTTTCCCAGACCGAGAGCATCCTCAATAGCGTCAGTGATGCGGTGACCAGCGCCAAGACGCTGCTGGTGCAGGCATCCAGCGACACCTTAAGCGATGCTGACCGTCAATCTGTGGCCAGTGAACTGCGCGGCGTTTACGAAACCATGATTGGTCAGGCTAACGCGACCGACGGCAATGGCCGTTATCTGTTCGGCGGCTATGCGGAAAGCGCACCCCCTTTTGTCAAAAACACCGATGGCAATGTGGAATATAAAGGCGACAGTAATATCCGTGAACAGCGTATCGACGCGTCACGTCGCATGCCTGCCGCAGAGAATGGAGAGACAATTTTTCAATCAGTGCCCAGTGGCGCAGGCTATGTAGCGGAAGCAGTCAAAACGGATGCCAGCGGTAGCCCATTGACAGGCCCGGCAGCACGTAATGATGGCAGTGTGACGTTTAACGGCCCGCAAGTGGTTGATGTGAATAATGCCGATTATGGCGACAGCTTCAGATTGAATTTCGCTGAAGATGCTGCGTCAGGAGAGCCTACGGTAAGCGTTCAGCGCTTTGAAAGTGGCACTTGGGCAGCCTACGACCCTGCTGGGGATGGGAGTCTGACGGAGGCAGCCTACACAGAGGGTGAAAGTCTGTCCTTTGGGGGAGTGGAAGTCACCCTGAGCGGTAGGCCGGAAAGCGGCGATCAGATTCTGATATCCCAAGCAGGCAGTGAGCAGCGAGAGCCGAACCTGTTCAGAACCATGGAAGAAGCGATCCGGGTGTTGGAAACCCCCGCCGAAACCGATGCCGAGAAAGCAGATCTGCGTAATACCCTGAATACCTCCATGCGCGATCTGGATAATTCCCTGGATAACGTCCTGACCGTACGCGCCTCTGCAGGTGCACGCCTCAACGAACTGGATGTCGTGGATTCAGTAGGCAGCAACCGGATGCTCAACTATGAACAGACACTGTCAGATCTGGTAGACCTGGATTACGTGGAAGCCATTTCAGAATACAGCCTCCGTCAAGTAGGCCTGCAGGCCTCACAGCAGGCCTTTGTGGATATCAAGGGTTCAACGCTGTTTGACTATCTGCGTTAACCAATCTATGAAATCTGATCTAAGTATTGACATAAAAAAGCCCCAGTCTGGGGCTTTTTTATGGTTAACCCCGCTTGCGCCATCAGTTCGATCAGTTCATGCAGAAACATCAGGCCGTCGCTGAAAAGTCGTTCCAGGAAGCGTTGCAGGTCGGTCATGACAACCATCAATAGAATGATGCCGACGATCAGGGATGTGGGAAAACCGATATTAAAGACGGTGAGCTGTGGCGCTGAGCGATTCAGAATCCCTAGGCCCAAGCTGATGATCAGCAGGGGCGCCATAATAGGCAGCGCCATTAGCATGCCAGAGGCAAAAATGGTGCCGCCGTAGCGGGCAACAATCTCGAAGGCATTAGCGTTGAGCGTGTTGATACCAATGGGCAAGCTTTGAAAGCTCATCACCAGGGTTTCAAGCACCATCAAGTGACCATTCAGGGCGACAAACATCAGTAGCGTAATCATATAAAAAATACGCGACAGTACCATGATGTTGGTACCGCTGGCAGTATCAAAAAAGCTGGCAAAAGCCAGTCCCATATTCAGGCCAATAAATTCCCCGGCGGCCTGAACAACGGCAAAGACAATCCGCATGACCAGCCCAATCGCCACGCCAATCACAATCTGTTCGGCAATGATGCCCACGCTTGCCCAAGACATCAGCGGTGTTTCCGGCATGGGTGGCAGTACAGGGGCAATGACCACGGCAATAACGGCTGCCAAGGCCACTTTGGCCTGATTGGGAATGCTTGAGTGCCCCCAGACGGGGAGGCCGCCATAAAAGCGGTGATGCGCACAAACGGCCAGAAAAAGCCACAAGCCAGGCCTGCAACTGGGCGAAGGTGACTTCAACCATGGCCTACATCACCATGGCGGGTAGTTCAGCAAACAGCCGTTGTGTGTAGTCCATGATTACTTGCAGCATCCAGGGGCCGGCCAGTACCAGGGTGGCAAACACGGCCAGAATTTTGGGAATGAACGTCAGAGTCATTTCGTTGACCTGAGTGGCTGCCTGAAAAAGGCTGATGATCAAGCCCGTTAACAGCGCCACTAGCAGCAAGGGGCCGCCCAGCAGTAGGGTGACCCTCATACCTTGGTAGGCAATGCCCATCACCATTTCGGGTGTCATGAGACAACTCCAGCACCGACGCGCGGCGCGCTAAAGCATATAAAAACTTTCTGCCAGCGAACCGACAATCAGCTGCCAGCCGTCCACCAATACAAACAGCATCAATTTGAACGGCAGTGAGATGGTGATAGGGGGCACCATCATCATGCCCAATGCCATCAAGGTGCTGGCCACCACCAGGTCGATAATCAGGAAGGGAATGAAAATCGTGAAACCGATCTGGAAAGCAGTTTTCAGCTCGCTGGTGACAAAAGAGGGCAACAAGACGCGCATCGGCAGATCTTCTGGGCCTTCCATGGGGCCTATATCCGCCAGGCGTGCAAAGAGGGCAATATCAGGCTCACGGGTTTGTGCCAGCATGAACTCACGAAAAGGCTGTTGAGCCACGACCAAAAACTCTTCAAAGTTGATCTGCTCTTCGGAAAGCGGCACCCAAGCGGTCTGATACACCTGGTCAAGGACGGGTGACATAATAAAGAAGGTTAAAAAAGCGCTATTCCGAGCAATACCTGATTGGGCGGTGTTGCTTGGGTGCCCATGGCGGTGCGCAGCAGGCTCAGCACAATGATGATGCGCGTAAAGCTGGTCATCATTAGCAGCATGGCTGGCAGAAAGGCCAGCGAACTGAGAAACAGCAGGGTTTGCAGCGATATTGACCACTGCTGGCCACCGTCTTCCATGGGTTCGCTGATAATCCCCGGCAGCTGTTGAGCAACGCTGATATCCGGCAAGCACAGCAGCATAATGGCCAAGCAGGCCCATAACCCGAGCATTGGCTGGGTACTAGAGACTGTGAGAGGCGCAGTGCGTCGCAGAAAAATCGTCGGTATCCGCTGGCTCATGAACTTGAATCGGACTTGTCGGAATCAGAAAACATGGTGGTGCCACCTTGTCGTTTGATGGCGTGGGCAAAGCGCTGGGCGAAGGGTTCTTCGCTATCATCGCGATGCATGTCTGGCGGCGCGGGCAGTTCATGCAGCTTGCTGACCTGGCCATTGCCGACGCCCAAGACCAGCCAGGTGCCTTCTATCTCAACAACCACGACCCGTTCACGATTGCCCACCGCTGTGCTACCAACCACCTGTAGGCGGGCGCCCTGACGAACGTGGCGATTACCCCAGCGTTTCAGAAGGGCAGCACATATCAGGATAATAGCGACGACTAACGCCAGAGCAGCCGCCGTTTTGCCTAGCGCTGCCATGCCTATTAAGGCATCACTACTGCTTCCAGCGCTTTGCAGGGCGCTGGAAGCTGCGTCACCTGAGCCTGCCGCGGCAGCCGTGTTAGCATCGTCGCTCATCGGTTCAGCTTTTGAATCCGCTCAGACGGCGTGATGATTTCGGTAATTCGAATGCCGTACTTGTCTTCAATCACGACCACTTCACCTTGAGCGATCAGGTAGCCATTGATCAGGATATCCATGGGCTCTCCGGCCAGGCCATCAAGCTCAATCACCGAGCCTTGTGCCAGCTCCAGAAGCTGTTTGATCGTCAGCTTGGTACGCCCTAGCTCAACGGTCAGCTTGACTGGGATATCCATGATCATTTCAAGATCACGGGCGCGGCCATGGCCATTTGACTGGCTCAGCGGCGGAAAAACATCACTGCTGGCCTGCTTGGCCTCAACCGGTTCGGGGGCGGCTTGTTCAGTTGCAGATGAAGCCTCTTCTACCGCCTGCTGTTCGGCCATGGCCGCTGCCCAAGGGTCGTCGCTTTCATCCATGCCGGTTTCACTGCTGCCTTGGTCATCCTTGCCCGACTGCGCCTGGTCAAATGCATCATCAGCGTCTGCGCTGTCGTTGTCTGCCGCCTGCTCGGACATGGCAGCCGCCCAATCATCGTCAGAAACGTTCTGATCGTCAGGCTTGTTGGGATCAGTCATGCTTTGGATTCCTTGGCTTTCTGTCGTACGGACTGGGTTAAAAAGTCATTGGACGAGCTGTTATTCATTGCCGCGTGGTCAATCATGCGCAGTACTCTGAGCGCACGCTGCTTGTTCTGGCTGCCGAAGTGGCATTCCATCACCGGCACGCCATCTACGTGAGCGTTAACGACGTTAGGGATGTCCACAGGCAGTACGTCGCCCTTTTTCAGCCCCATTACCTGGCCGATGCGGCTGGATATCTGGGCA
>NZ_JABFHI010000009.1 GCF_013112225.1 Vreelandella azerica
TCTTGGCGACCAGCAGGAGATTGTCTATCTGGAAGAGCGTGCCTTGCTGGCGCTACAAGGGCCGCAGGCGAAGGATGTGATGGCGCGTCTTTGTCCTGAAGCCTGTGCGTTGGTGTTCATGCAGCATCAACGTTTCACTCTGAAAGAAGGTGACGGGCTGGCAGGCGAGGAGATCTGGGTGAGCCGCAGTGGTTATACCGGTGAGGATGGCTTTGAAATCTCGGTAGCAGGGCATGCCGCAGAAGCCTTTGCACGGCGCCTTCTGGCCGAACCGGAAGTAGAGGCCATTGGCCTGGGCGCGCGGGATTCACTGCGCCTTGAAGCGGGCCTATGCCTTTATGGCCATGATATGGATACCCAGACAACGCCGGTTGAAGCAAGCCTAATTTGGGCTATCAGCAAGCCGCGCCGTTTTGGCGGTGATCGTGCTGCTGGTTTTCCAGGGGCTGATCTGGTGCTGCATCAGGTAGACGCTAAAGACCATACGCGCAAGCGGGTTGGCCTAGTGGCAGAAGGTAAAGCACCGGTGCGGGAAGGTGCCTTATTGGTCGATGCAGATGGTAACGAGTTGGGTGTAGTGACATCCGGCGGGTTTGGACCCAGCGTCGGCAAGCCGATCGCCATGGGCTATGTGGAGCGCGAGTGGGAAAGCCCAGGTTCCCGGGTATTTGCCCTGGTACGTGGCAAACACCAGCCGATGGTCGTGACAAAAATGCCGTTTATCACCCCCGGTTATTATCGCGGCTGAGGCAACGCTTACGCTTACTTCAGTACCCGGCGAGGGTCGATAGGGTTGCCGCCCTGGCGCAGGTCAAACAGCAAGTCATGGCGCCCGTTACGGTTTAGCCCTACCTCACATAAAGCATCGCCACGGGCCACCTGGGTGTCTTCTTCGACCAGTAATTCCGAGCACAGGGCGTAGACGCTTTGCAGGTTGTCCGGATGGTGAACGATAACGACCTGACCAAGCTGTCGCATGCTGCCCGCAAAACGTACATCCCTGAGGCAACGGCAGTTGCCTGAGCGCCTGCCTGGGTGGCCAGTAACATGGGCTGCAGAGTGCCACGCTCATCTGGCCCGAAACGCCGCACAATCCGGTAGTCGTCCAATGGCCAGGGCCAGCGGCGTGCGGATGTGGGCAGGTTGCCAGTAGGCGGCGGTCGGCTAGCTGTTGTGTTGTTGGAGGTTGGTTGCGGGCGATTGGCAGCGCCGGAAAGCGGCACATTGACCAGTTGGCCAATTCGCAGGGCGGTGGGGGTGACACCAGGGTTGGCGTTGATCAAATCCTGGGTGCGGGCACCAAAATGGCGCGCGATGCCAGCGAAGGTGTCACCTGCGCGAATCTGGTAGCGATAGGGGCCAGCCGAAGGCGCGCGTTCCTGTTGCAGGGGAATGAGCAGCTGTTGGCCAACTAATAAACGTTGGGGGTTAACATCAGGATTAAAGCGCTGTAGCCGTTCTACCGGGATGCTATACCGCCGAGCAATTGCTCCCAGGGTGTCGCCAGTCTGCACGGTTATCCAGGGACTACCCTCCGCCCTTACTTGGGTTTCTTCACTCGGGCTGCTGTCAGGTGTACTGGCGCAGCCTGCCAACGTAGTCAGAAGGCAGCAGCAGATAAGGGCGCTGATCAGTCGTGGTGAGTGCGTTTGTCCAGCAGGGCGTCTTTTTCTTGCCACAGTGCATTGATCCATTGATGAAAGCGTTCCTTATCCTGAGATTGCGCATGATACTGAGTATCTAACATCCATTTTGGCACGGCCAGCCGTCGAGCAGTCAATGTTACTGGCTGTTCAGTGCCACACAGAAATCCCCAGAAAGTCGGTGACGGGTTGGTATAGCTGATAGTGACATCAAGAATACCGCTGAGCTGATCACCCATCAGATTCAGTACTTGCGCGATGCCACCTGCCTTGGGACGTAGCAAATGCTGATACGGACTTTGTTGATGCTCACGCTTTACCGGAGTGAAACGGGTGCCCTCGACATAAATGACAATGCTGATAGGGTAATCTTTGGCTCGTTCACACATCCGCTGGGTGGCGCGTCGGTCTATTTCAGCCAGCTTGGGATTTTTGGCCAACTGCTGCCGACTGTAGCGGCGCATTACGGGGAATTCCAGTGCCCAGAATGCTTGTCCAATAATCGGTATCCATAACAATGCTCTTTTGATAAAAAAGCGTGGCATGGGAATGCGCCGGTGCAGGGCCATAAACAGCATGAAAATATCTGTCCAGCTGCGGTGATTGGAAATGATCAGCCACCACTGGTTGTCGCTCAAGTCATCAGGAATCTCTACCGTTAATGGTGTTTTTAGCCACTGGCGCATCCACCACAGATTAGCACCAATCCAGTGCAAGGTAATTTCATTCATGGTTTGCAGTAGCAGATTACGCATTTTTTGGGTGGGCGCCAGCAGCTTCAGAAGCGTCAGTATAAGCAGTGGGATACCCAATATCAGAGTAATCACACAGATCAACAGTAAGCTGGTAACTCCTTTTATTATCGGCATTCGGCGGTTTCCCAATTCTTCAGCGTTGTTATATCAATGACATTATATTGAGCGGTAACGAAGATACGCTGACAAATGCTAATAGATATCGCACCCGGTTCCCAGCGATGAGGTGTTAATAAAGGCCACTTGTTACGTTGGATGTAGGCAGGGCGCCTGAACGGTCTCTTTGAGCACATCCCGTAATGCCTGAGCGGCGACGGATAGCTCCTGATGAGTAAGAATTCCGACTTGACAGGAAATATCCGGCCGGGTGAGTGGAATACAGAGGGCGCCTAGCTCGGTCATCTGCTGAATGCACATGGAAGGCACGGCGCTAACCCCAAGGCCGTCTGCGACCATACGCCCGACGGTGGCCAGCTGGTGGCTTTCAAACGCCACTGGCAGCACTGTGGAGCGCTTTTCGAGCGCCTGCTCCAGCAGGCGTCGTACCATTGAAGGACGTTGAAGAGTGATGAAGTCCTGGCAAATCATTTCTGTCCAGGTCAGTTGTTCAAGCCTGGCAAGCAGGCTGTTACGTGGCACTACCGCCACAAAACGGTCATCAAACAAAGGTGTGAAATGCAGGCTACCAAGCCCTTCAGGGGCAAAAGCAATGCCCATCTCAACTTGCCTGGAGCGCACCATGTCAATCACTTCCTCATTGATGACATCATGGACAGTAATATTGATTTTCGGATATTGCTGACGAAACTTGACCAATGCGGCGGGCAGCAGATTACTGGCAAACGCCGGCATGGCCGCAACGCCCAGGCGGCCAAGCTGCAGGGTGAAACGCTGGCGCAAACGCTCCTCGGTGTTGTCCCACTGTGCCAGTAGATGTTTTGCCAGCGGTACCAGGGATTCTCCTTCGGGCGTTAAACGAACACTGCGTGTACTACGAATCAGCAATTTACCGCCCAGAGTATCTTCCAGCCCCTTGATCGCCAAGCTCAGTGCCGGCTGTGAAAGGTGCAAGCGTTCACAGGCCTGGGTAAAGCTTAAAGTCTGGGCGACGGCCAGAAAAGCGCGCAGTTGTTTGACGGTCATCGTCTGGTTCCAAAAATAACGCGGCGAAAAATTATTAATCAATTATATAAATAAATTGATAAATAAAACAAACTTAACAAATATATCATCTGGTACAACACTGATCCTATTCGGTAGCCGGAGCTGGCAGTGGCATTTAAAGATACACTGTTGCCGAAAGAAGGCGTGTTAGCCGTCAATAGCATCCATTAATAACAAGCGAGGATTCATCATGGCAGGTTTTGACAAGCGAGTGGCTTCCTATGAAGAAGCAATGCAGGGAATCGAAAGCGGTATGACGGTGATTGCCGGCGGGTTTGGCCTGTGTGGTATACCTGAAAACCTGATTGCCGAGATCAAGCGTCTTGGTGTCAAGGATCTGACCGTGGTTTCCAATAACTGCGGCGTTGATGGTTTTGGTCTAGGCCTTCTGCTGGAAGACCGCCAGATTCGCAAGATTCTGGCGTCCTATGTAGGCGAGAATGCCATGTTCGAGCAGCAGATGCTTAATGATGAAATTGAGGTGGTGTTGACGCCCCAGGGCACCCTGGCGGAAAAAATGCGTGCTGGTGGTGCTGGTATTCCAGCCTTTTATACCGCTACAGGCTACGGCACCCCGATTGGTGAAGGCAAGGAAGTCCGCGAGTTCAATGGTCGCCCGCACATTCTGGAAGAATCCGTCACCGGCGACTTTGCTATCGTCAAGGGCTGGAAGGCCGACTGGTATGGCAATGTGGTTTACCGTCATACGGCTCAAAACTTTAACCCCATGGCCGCCACCGCGGGCAGAATCACCGTTGTTGAGGTGGAAGAAATTGTTGAACCGGGTGAATTAGACCCCGCTCAGATTCATACGCCGGGCATTTATGTGGATCGCCTGATTCAGGGCACATTCGAGAAGCGTATCGAAAAACGCACCGTTCGCAGCTAAGGCAGTGCTTTTAAATAGCCTAATTTGCCCAAGAATCTTTTTAAAATAACAGGATAGATAATCATGGCACTAACACGTGAACAGATGGCAATGCGCGTTGCGCGTGAGCTAGAAGATGGCTTCTACGTTAACCTGGGTATCGGTATTCCAACGCTGGTGGCCAACTATATTCCTGACGGCATGGACGTCATGCTGCAGTCAGAAAATGGCCTGCTGGGGATGGGGCGTTTTCCAACCGAAGAAGAACTTGATGCCGATATGATCAATGCCGGTAAGCAAACGGTGACGGCACGCCCGGGAGCCGCTATTTTTTCATCGGCGGAGTCGTTTGCGATGATTCGCGGGGGCCATGTTGATTTGACTGTACTGGGGGCCTTTGAAGTCGACCAGAACGGCAACATTGCTTCCTGGATGGTGCCGGGCAAGCTGATCAAGGGCATGGGCGGTGCCATGGATCTGGTGGCTGGCGCGGAAAATATCATCTGCACCATGACCCATGCGTCCAAGCACGGTGAATCCAAGCTGCTTGAAGCATGCACCTTGCCGCTAACCGGCGCGGGCTGTATCAACCGTGTGTTGACGGATCTGGCCTATATGGAAATCAAGGACGGTACTTTCATACTCAAGGAACGGGCGCCTGGAGTGAGCGTTGAAGAAATCATCGAGAAAACCGCTGGTAAGCTGGTGGTGCCAGATAACGTTCCTGAAATGACCTTTGCTGAAGGTTAAATGACATCAACCTGACTCAACGCTCTGGGCTAAATAGAAGGGCTGTGCAGAGTCAGCTCGTGGCTGGCGCTGCGCAGTTTATGTCATGGAAGCAGTGCTGTTGGGTGCCGTTACATGATCTCGCAGCGGGTATGGTGAGGTAATAGCTGGCAGGCAATCGGCTCGTGGTCATCTTCCACGCGCTTTTGAACCAGCGCTAGCCCACCAAAAGAGACGCGGTGCTCATCACCTTCTGCAAACACCATTTTCTGGGCATTGGTCGGGTAAAAGCGATGCTCCAGCAATGAAGAGACGGGGAAGATGCCGTTTTGTTCGGCGCAGGCCCGTGCCATACCGGAGTCGCTGAGCAGTTGATCAATTTTCCGCAGTGGTTGGCCAAGCGTGTGGCAGTTGAATCCCGCGTGGTGAAGGCGAGGCCCCATGGCAGCAAGCCAGGCAGCCATGGGGTGAGTCTCCAGCAACGCTTCATGCAGCGACCATGTGGGCATTGGCCAAGGGCGACCATGGCAGAACAGTTCAACGCCTTTTGCCGCGTCATCAGCAGGCCCCGGTTGATGGATAAGCCGGGTAAGCTCTTCTCTTTGGCTTTTGGGCAGCGTACCTATTTGTAGCTCCGCTACAATCAGCCAACTGCCGCTGTCCTGAGGTGACCAAAGATGTACCAGCAAGCCCTTGTCAGCCATGGCATAGCGGGACACAAGTTGATAGCCCATTTGGGCAAGAAAAGGGGATATCGCCTTGGCGCTGAACTCGCCGACATTGAGGGTCAGCAAGGTCATGTATTCAGCTTGTTCGGCTTTGGGCCACAGGGTCAAGGCCCCAACATCAGGGTGGGCATGAATATAATCCAGCCATAATTGTTGTATGAACTCCTTGCGCTGCATAATGATATCCTCGCCTGCAAGATCCGTTGAGAGTAGACGTTTTCTACACGCGCAGTATAGGCAAGGAGAGCCGTGCAGCGTTCAACGCAGGTTAACGGCATAGCTGATAATCTGCTTGACTTGGCACTTTGAAATTTCAGTGACTCAGAGAAGGATGTTGGCGCACATACTGATCAAATTCTGTGAAGCCACCAATGTGCTCTTGATCGACAAACACCTGGGGGACGGTGTACACAGGTTTGCCCGCGGTTTTAGCGATATCTTCCTTGGTGATGCCTTCACTGGGCATATCGATATAGCGCAGGCCATCAATCTTACCTGCACTCTCAAGTTGTTCGGCCAGGCGCTTGGCCATGACGCAGAAAGGGCATGACAGACGCCCATAGATGACAACAAACATATAGCTTGACTCCTTTGAATGAATTTTTAATACATTAGTCTGACGTAGCCAAGACCGTTTGGCTAATAGCAGGATGCTACATCACCCATTGATCCTGATTATGGCGATTCCAGATAGAGAACTTTTTAATGCAGTTACCCACGCTTGAAGAGTACGAGCAGATTACTGAACTGGCCCGCAACTATCGAGACAGTCAGATACGCTTGCTCAAACGCGAGCCTGTCTTCAACCCACGCCTGGGTGTCGATGGCTTATGTTTTCAACGTGGCCAGTTTGAAGCGTTGGAAGGCACCGGCCTGATCGGCGCCTTGATCACCCCTGTGCGCTGTGGCTGGTGGCCATTCCGGAAAATGCCAGCTCACATGTATGCCAGGACAGCTTGCTGATTTCACTACCATCGGGGGCGTATCGTTTTTTTCTGCAACCATTGCAGGATGGCCAAGGCTGCTATATGTGCCGGATATTGGATGACCTGAGCGATCTTCAGACCATGCAGGAGGCGGCCCAATTGGCGCAGCGCCTGATGGAACGGATTATGGCACCGGCCACATAGTGGTTTTACCGTGTCATTCTGGTTACCTGGATCTGTGGGTTGGTGGCTTTCCAGGGTGTAATCTTTCACAAGTCACGTTAACAAGAACTTTTAACAGGAATCTATATGACAACAAGTGCTTCGACAACGAATAATCCCCGTGTTGCGGTCGTCACGGGTACCAGCAGTGGCATTGGCGAAGCTGTCGTCAAAAAGCTCTGTGATCTGGGGCATCAGGTGCTGGCGGTAGACTTTAACCCGGCGGGCAAAGCGGTGGCAGAAGCCGCAGGTGCTGCCTTCTTTGAAGCAGACCTGACCGATGCAGATGCCTGCCGTGCGGCGATCGACGATGCGGTCAAACGCTTTGGCAGCGTCGATATTCTGGTCAATAATGCCGGCATCCAGCACGTTTCTCCGATTGAAAGCTTTCCAGAGCAGAAGTGGCGGCAGATTATTGATCTGATGTTGACCGCCCCCTTCCTGCTTTCACAGGCGGCCTGGCCGCATATGCGTGAAGGTGGCTGGGGGCGTATCGTCAATATCGCTTCCGTGCATGCTCAGGTGGCTTCTCCGGGTAAGTCAGCGTATATCAGTGCCAAGCACGGCATGATTGGTTTGACCAAGACCGCCGCTCTGGAAGGCGGTGAGCAGGGCATTACCGCCAACGCCATCTGTCCGGCCTATGTGAAAACGCCGCTGGTGGATAATCAGATTGCTGATCAAGCCAAGCTTCATGGTATGGAAGAGCAAGAGGTGATCGAGAAAATCATGCTCAAGAATGCGGCCGTCAAGCGCCTGATCGAGCCGTCAGAAGTGGCTGAAATGGTGGCCTTCCTGTGTGCTGACACTGCCGGGGCGGTGACCGGTTCAAGCTGGAACATTGATCTTGGCTGGACGGCCCAGTAGTTTCCCAGGCCAATAGTCTGCAAAGATGACAACCCGCCGCCAGGCGGGTTTTTTGCATTTGGCGCTAGCGTCTGACCGGGCGCTTTTGCAGCTTGCGTTGCAGGGTACGCCGATGCATGCCCAAGGCGCGGGCTGTGGCTGAAATGTTGCCATCGTGTTCCTGAAGCACTTTCTGGATATGTTCCCAGGTAATGCGGTTCACTGAAGGCGGGTTTTCAGCAACTTCTGTGTCTGGGTTGCCTTCCTGGCGGTTGAAGGCCGTCAATACATCATCAGCATCAGCGGGTTTGCACAGATAATTGACGGCCCCTAGCTTGATGGCCTCAACGGCGGTGGCAATACTGGAGTAACCGGTCAGCACAACCACACGACACTCGGGTATCACAGCGAGTAGTTCGGGCAACAGCTTGAGGCCGGAGCTGTTTTCCAGTTTGAGATCAAGTGTTGCCATGCTCGGCGATTCGCTGGCAGCAAGGCTCAGCGCCTGGTCGGCATCGTGGGCAACGCTAACCTGATAGCCACGTCTGGTAAGCGCGCGACTGAGTACATGACAAAACATCTCGTCGTCATCAATGATGAGCAGGCGCTGATCTTGGGTTGATGACTTGTTATTAAACGGCTTGGGGGTAGACATGGCTTCCTCTGTTAATCCGCACAGCAATTCAGCAAATGATGATGCCAGGGTCAGATCATGACGGTGGCGAGGAACTCAATGGGAGGATGACCTCTGTCAGCGTGCCGCCCTCCGGATGGTTGTAGAGGCTGACGCCGCCACCAAAGCGATTGATCGTAGCATGGGTCAGAAATAAGCCAATACCCATGCCTTTGCTTTTGGTCGAAACAAAGGTGTCACCCAGCTGGTCAGCAATCGACATGGAAACCCCAGGCCCATGGTCGCGGATATCAATAATCACGCTGTCATTTTGCCAGTCCAGGCGGATAGCAATATTTTCCGGATTGGCGTCTGCGGCATTATTCAAAAGATTGGTCAAGGCCTGGTCAAGCGTGGCATCAACCGCTAGCCAGGGGCGACCGCGGCGCTCTGAGACAATCAGCTGATGGCTGACATCCGGGCGGAGCACCAGCCAGCGTTGCACCACACCAGCCAGCCATACTTCTGCATCCTGCACCTCAGGTTCTGCCATACGTCGGCGATCGGCATGGGCCACCAGATGCTGCAGGCGTGATTTGCAGGTATCGACCTGTTGCCTGAGCAGATGAATGTCATCGCTAAGCGTTGACCCCTTGGGTGCTTCATCGGCCATTTCATTGAGCAGCACCGCCATGGTGGAAAGCGGCGTGCCCAGCTCGTGGGCGGTGCCCGCCGCTTGCGTAGCAACCGCCAGCACCTGCTCGTTTCTGAGTGCGGCTTCTCGGGTGCGCGAGAGGGCTTTGTCGCGGCGACGCAGGGCGTGGGCCATCTTGTAGATAAAGAAGGTGATCAAGCCAGCGGAAAGGCCAAAATTCAGCCACATGCCGAGGGTATGCAGGCTGAGGGGGAGTCACTATGGATATGGCTCATTTGCGGAACAGCATAATAATTGAACATCAAAAAGCTGTAACCTGCCATGGCGAAGGCGGCGATAATCCAGGTGTGTCCAGGGCAGCGTGGCAGCTGCAATGGTAACTGGCACCAGGTAGTAGGTGATAAAAGGGTTGGTCGCTCCACCTGTGAAGTAGAACAACAGCGTCAGGCCCGCGATATCGGCTAGCAAATGTAATAGATATTCAGTGTGGTTAACTGCACGGGGGCGTCCCAGCCGCCACCAGGTGGCGATATTGAGGGTTCCCATGGCGATAACCACACCGACGACGGCAGGCACCTTTAGCTCAAAGCCAAGCAATTCAACGCCGATAATGATGGCGAGCAGAAAGCCCGTCCAGGTAATGCCGCGTACGATGGTCAGGCGGACCAGATTACGGTTGGGCGTTGAAAGTGGCAGGGGTAATTCCGTAGGCATGGCGTTATTTGCCGGACGTTATCAGGCGGTGAATCACCTTGATCACCAGTGTAAAGACAAAGGTCAGCCAGCCAGCCGTTGCCAGCACGTTGACGGCCAACATCTTGGGTGGAAGCCATGCAGGGCCAAGCAGGAACTCAAGCAGGATATAAGCGGCCATGCCTAGCAGCAGAGGCAATGCCAGCAGGTGAATCCACATGTCAGTGCGGCGTTTGCGCACATGATAGCGGCGCAGCAACAAACGCAGCGGGCGGTGGAACCAGCTAACAAAGATGACGGTGGCAATAAGCAGCATCATGCCGACCGTTGGTTCGGTGCTGCCACGGTAAGCGGAAAGCGTTACCGACCAGCCAAGTGCCAGCCATAGCAATCCTTCAGTGCTGGCAACAATATCCGCATAGCGCCTTACGTTATGCATACAAAAAATACGTCCTGAAGCTGATATCAGTAAGAATGATACGTCAATTCGTCCACTTTGTGGGTATGGATTCCAGCGCGATTATCCGGCGAGCAATTTAAGCAAGCTAAATATCCGGTATAATCGATGCTGACATTCAATTGCCCACACCATAACGTATCCTGATCCGTTACGTATCAAAATTTGCTCGATAGGAATCGCCGTGAAAACACTTAGCCTAACGCGCCCCGATGATTGGCATCTGCACCTGCGCGACGACGCTGCCATGGAGGCGGTTGTCAATCATAGTGCTGCCCAGATGGGGCGTGCCATCATCATGCCGAATCTCAAGCCACCGGTGACGACAACGGCCCAGGCACAAGCCTATCGCCAACGCATTCTGCAGGCATTGCCGCAAGGGTCAAGCTTTGAACCGCTGATGACGCTGTACCTGACCGATACCACGCCACCAGAAGAAATTCAGCGAGCCATTGATAGCGGTATTATCAAGGCGGTCAAGCTTTACCCTGCCGGAGCAACGACCAACTCAGCGTCAGGGGTGACCGATCTGCGCTACTGTGATGAGACGATTGCTGCCATGGCCGAGGCAGGTTTACCGCTTTTGATGCACGGTGAAGTGACCGATGCTGACATCGATATTTTTGATCGTGAAGCTGTTTTCATCGAGCAGGTGCTCAAGCCTTTGCTGGCGCGTCATCCTTCGCTCAAGGTGGTTTGCGAACACATCACCACTGAGCAGGCGGCCACCTTTGTGGCTGAAGCGCCGGATAACGTTGCGGCGACCATCACGGCCCACCACCTCCTGTTTAACCGTAACCATATGCTGGTAGGCGGGATTCGCCCGCACTATTACTGCCTGCCGATTCTCAAACGCGAGCGTCACCGTCAGGCGTTGCTCAAGGCGGCGACCTCAGGCAGCCGGAAGTTTTTCTTGGGGACTGACAGTGCGCCCCATGCCCAAGGCGATAAAGAATCCAGCTGTGGCTGTGCGGGTGCCTACACGGCACCGGCGGCGATTGAACTGTATGCCATGGCGTTTGAACAGATGGATGCGCTCGATCAGCTGGAAGCCTTTGCCAGCCTGAATGGCCCGCGCTTTTATGGTTTGCCGGTTAACCCTGACAAGGTGGTGCTGGAGCGTAATAGCTGGGCACTTCCAGACAGTTACCCTTATGCGGACGGGCAGCGCATCATTCCCTTGCTGGCGGGAGAAACGCTACCCTGGAAACTCCAGAAAGCTAGTATTTAAGAGAAAGAGCATTTAAGCCGCTGTTACAGCTCCGATCTGCTTGAGCATCTGGTCAACCATGCGCGATGAGTGCTGGGCAGCCACCTCCAGAAACTGCTCGAATGACAGGTGATTATCCGTGTCCCCCGGAATATCCGAGAGGGCGCGGATAACCACAAAGGGCACGCCAAACAGATGGCAACTCTGAGCAATCGCTGCCGCTTCCATATCGACGGCCAGCATGGCAGGGAACTGCTGACGCAGCTGTGCTACCCGCTGAGGGTCGGCCATGAAGCTATCTCCGGTGGCAATCATGCCTTCACGCACGTTGACCTCATTAAGCACTGTAATGGCGCCCTGGGCATGGGCTTTAAGGCCTGAATCAGCCTCAAACGCGGCGGGCATACCTGGCACCTGGCCAAGTTCATAGCCAAAGGCGGTCACGTCTACATCGTGGTGGCGAACTTCACTGGAAATCACCACATCGCCGATTTTCATATCCGTGGCAAAGCCCCCAGCAGAGCCGGTATTGATAATGGCCTGGGGCTGGAAACGTTCAAGCAAGACCGCGGTGCCCACTGCGGCGTTAACCTTCCCAATGCCTGACTGCAGGATGGTGATATCCAGGCCATGGCGCTGGCCGCGATAAAACGTACACCCTGCGTGTTCATGGCGCTGGGCGTTGTCCAGCTGCCCGGCAAGAATCTCGACTTCCTGCGCCATGGCACCAATAATCCCGATATGTTTCACGAAAGATTCCTTATTAGGTCTGATAATGCTCAACGTGAATCAGGTATGAGCAGGGGCATGCTGTTCGGCTGATTCCAGGGTGTTCTGCAGCAGGCTGGCAACCGTCATGGGGCCAACGCCACCGGGTACAGGCGTAATATGGCTGGCTCTTTGCTGGGCTTGCTCGAAATCGATATCCCCAATCAGACGGCCATCTTCTTGTCGGTTGATACCCACATCAATCACGACGGCGCCGGGCTTGATCCATTCCCCTTTAACGATACCGGGCTTGCCGACGGCGACCACCAGAAGATCGGCACGTCTGACATGTTCTTCAAGGTTACGGGTGAAACGATGGCATACCGTGGTGGTACAACCGGCCAGCATCAGTTCTAGCGCCATGGGGCGGCCAACAATATTGGAGGCGCCGACCACGGTGGCATCCAGGCCGCGTACGGCCAAGCCGCTTTTTTCAAGCAACGTCATCACTCCCTTGGGCGTACAGGGGCGCAGGGCAGGCAGACGTTGTGCAAGACGGCCCAGGTTATAGGGGTGGAAGCCATCGACATCCTTGTTAGGAAGAATGCGTTCCAGCAGCGGTTCGGCATCCAGGTGAGGAGGTAAGGGCAGCTGCACCAGGATGCCGTCAATGGTGTCATCGGCATTCAGCTGATCAATCAAGGCTTCGAGCGCCTGCTGGGTCGTCTCGGCCGGCAGTTCATGCTGAATGGAGTGAATGCCTGCGTTCTCACAGGCGCGATGCTTGTTGCTGACATAAACATGCGAGGCAGGGTCATTGCCCACTAACACAACCGCAAGGCCAGGAGCGCGAGCACCGATCTTGAGGCGAGCGGCAACCTTGTTGGCAACATCCTGGCGAACATCAGCGGCGATGGCTTTGCCATCGATCAATTGGGCGGTCATCAATGTAATCCCCGTCGAGAAAGATACTTGAACAAGTGGAATGCGTCTGATTTTCGCATGCCAGCACGTTCAGGCAAAGCGATTGAAGGATTTATGTGCATTAGTGGTTGACTTTAAAATTAAAAGTTGTAATATGTGCCTCGCTTGAGACGAGACATACGGTAGCGTCTAGGTAGTTACTTCGGGGTGTAGCGCAGTCTGGTAGCGCGCCTGCTTTGGGAGCAGGATGTCGGGGGTTCGAATCCCTCCACCCCGACCACTTCCTAACGTGGATGTTGGTACTTGCATATCCAAGCGTTGGTTGTGGTTCAGCACTTGATTCAATTGAGTAACATTATCAATTGAATAGCTAACTCCAAAGTGCGCCCATAGCTCAACCGGATAGAGCAACGGCCTTCTAAGCCGTAGGTTGCGGGTTCAAGTCCTGCTGGGCGTGCCAATCTGAAGCGTCAGCATGTTGAAAGATATGAGCATCATTGTTTGTATCTATCTGCTTTACAAGTTAATTATGGTGGATGTAGCTCAGTGGTAGAGCCCCGGATTGTGGCTCCGGTGGTCGTGGGTTCGATCCCCATCATCCACCCCATTAACTATTTGTAAAACACATCAGTAAGCAGATTATTCCAGGTTATGGTGGATGTAGCTCAGTGGTAGAGCCCCGGATTGTGGCTCCGGTGGTCGTGGGTTCGATCCCCATCATCCACCCCATTAACCCTTGTCATCTCTTATTCTCCCAGTGTTATTTTCATATTCCTGTCTAGTTATCTACTTTCTACATTTCCTCCCCAGTTATCTGCATTCAAATGCGCTAATCGGCATATAAGTATTGCCTCTACTATTAGGGTTCACTTATGTTGCCCGTGTTTTTCAAATAGCCTATCTGCTGTGTGATAGTTTCCTGCGTGCTGATAGATTTTGATAGATTGACGGCTTTTTTGCAGTTGCTCCACCCCTCGCTGTGGGGTTTAGGTTTTTATTCTTTTTTGATTAATTTTTTGAAATTAATTGCTGTTTTTTAAAAAATATACAGTGTTTGTGGCTATTTTAATGCTATTGATTTGGTGTTATTTTCTAAAAATGGTTTTTGGCTAGGGTTGATCCTCAGTTGCTTGTAGCGTACTGCTCAGCAACCTTGTGACAAGGCCAGCACGAGTTTATTTTATAGTTTGCTGTCATCAGTATATTGGCTGGTGGCAGCGTTGATGTTGAAAGGCATAAAAAAACAAGGAGCATAGAATGGCGCATAGTATTGTTCTGGGTGCTGGAATGATTGGTGTCAGCGTTGCCTGGCATCTTCTTCAGCGCGGGCATGATGTCACCCTGATTGACCGCCGTGATCCAGGCCAGGAAACATCCTTTGGCAATGCTGGCATCATCCAGCGTGAGGCCGTGCGCCCCTATGCCTTTCCTCGTGATATGAAAACACTGCTGAGTGTCTTGCCTAATCGCCGAGTGGATATTCGTTATCGGCCGGGCGGGATGATTAATGCGGCGTCACCGCTGCTGCGTTATTGGCATAACTCCGGCCCTAAGGCCTACTCACGTATCGTGCCGGAATATGCTTCTCTTATTCAGTTATGCCTTGATACTCACGCGCCTATGATCAAAGCGGCTGGCGCTGAGCGGTTGATCGCCAAAGATGGCTTTCTGGAACTGTTCCGTTCTGAAAGCAAGCAGGCAATTCGCTTGAAAGAAGCGGAAGAGAATCGGGAGCGTTTTGGTGTTCAGTTCAAGCACCTTGACCGTCAGCAGTTGTCTGTCATGGAACCGCACCTCTCGGCGGATATCATTGGTGCTATCCACTGGGTGGATTCCTGGGTGGTTAATGATCCTGGAAGCCTGGTTGCTGCCTATGCCGATGCCTGCAAGCAGCAGGGTGGCCGGCTGTTGCAGAGTGAAGTCACTGATATCCAGCAGAAGGCAGGGGGCTGGGAAGTGACCACGCCTGATGAAACCCTGCAAGCTGATAACCTAGTTATGGCGCTGGGGCCATGGGCGGGAAAGTGGCTCAAACCCTTGGGTTATCATTTCCCGACTTTCGTCAAGCGTGGTTACCACATGCACTATGCGTCTGGCGAAGGTGCCAAGCTCAATCACTGGGTAATGGATGCCGAAGTAGGCTATCTGTTAGCGCCCATGCGCGCGGGTATTCGTCTAACAACTGGGGCCGAGCTGGATAACCTGGAATCACCTGCTCACGATAATCAACTGGCGAGTGCCGAAAAAGCCGCCCGCAAGCTGTTTCCGCTTGGTGAGCGAAAAGATGCAGACGCCTGGAAGGGCGCGCGGCCCTGCTTGCCAGATATGAAACCGGTCATTGGCCCGGCGCCGCGCCATAAAGGCCTGTGGCTGGCTTTTGGTCACGGTCATCAGGGGTTCACACTAGGGCCAGCAACGGGCATGCTGCTGGCGAATATGATGGAAGGTAAACCAACGGCTATTGATATGGCGCCTTTCCGTGCTGACCGTTTCTGAAATTTTCGGCCGTCGTAATGGTGGGAAACTTTGCACCTCAATAATGCCTCTGCTATTGTTAAATAATATTTAATAGCAAGCGAGGTGCCACTATGGATGCATCTGTTAGTAATGCTGTCTCTGCGTCGCTTTATATGAATCAGGCGCAGACTGCTCAGCAGGCACAAATGCAGGTATTCAGAGAGTCACTGGATAACCAGGAACAGCAGGTATCTGCTTTGATGGAATCGGCAACGGCCGGTTCAGGTTCACAGCAAAATCTTGCTTCAGAAGGTAATTTGGGAACTCAAATCAATACGTTTGCCTGATCTGTTTTCATATAGATACGTTTAGCTTTAAAAAAGCCAAGGCCATACCAACATATGTTGATATGGCCTTTTTGCATGCTGACCTTTGCTGATGCAAGGCTCTGCTTGTGCTGATGCCTTCGTTTTGCGTTACCATGGCGCTATCAGTTACTTAATTTATGCAGTCCTGCCAGAGAAACCAATGTCTGACGCTCAACTATCCCGCGAAGCGGAACTTCGCCGCACCTTCGCTATTATTTCTCACCCGGACGCGGGTAAAACCACCATTACTGAAAAAATGCTGCTGTTCGGGAACGCCATCCAGATGGCGGGCTCGGTCAAAAGCAAGCGTAATGATCGCCATGCGACCTCGGACTGGATGAAAATGGAACAGGAGCGGGGTATCTCGGTGACCACCTCCGTTATGCAGTTTCCCTATGGTGGGCGTATCGTCAACCTGTTGGATACGCCTGGCCACGAAGACTTCTCTGAAGACACTTATCGTACCCTGACGGCTGTCGACTCAGCGCTGATGGTGATTGACGGGGCAAAGGGCGTGGAAGACCGTACCATCAAGTTGATGGAAGTCTGCCGGCTGCGTACCACGCCGATCCTGACCTTTGTCAACAAGATGGATCGTGATATCCGTGACCCCATTGAAGTGATGGATGAAGTGGAGACCGTACTCAATATCCAGTGCGCACCGATGACCTGGCCGATTGGTATGGGGCGCCATTTCAAGGGGGTCTATCACCTGTATAACGATGTGTTGCATCTTTATACCCAGGGCCAGGGTAGCCGAATTCCTGATGACAAACGCATCGAAGGGCTGGATAACCCTGAAGTGGAAGCCGTACTGGGAGAAGAGGAGGCAGAAGAGTTGCGCATGGAAGTGGAGCTGGTACGCGGCGCCTCCCATGCGTTTGACCTTGATGCCTATCGTAACGGTGAACTGACGCCGGTGTATTTCGGTACCGCCATGGGCAATTTTGGGGTGCGGGAAATGCTCGATGGCTTTGTTGAATATGCACCGCCGCCCCAACCTCGTGAAACGGATACCCGTATCGTCACTGCGGATGATGAGCGCTTCAGTGGTTTTGTATTCAAGATTCAGGCAAACATGGACCCGAATCACCGTGACCGTATTGCTTTTTTACGGGTGTGCTCGGGTAAATACGAAAAGAACATGAAAATGCGCCATGTCAGAATCAACAAGGATGTAAAGATTGCTGATGCCCTGACGTTTATGGCGTCGGATCGCTCCCAGGTTGAGGAAGCCTGGCCGGGTGATATTATCGGTCTGCATAATCATGGCACCATCCAGATTGGTGACACCTTTACCCTGAATGAAGACATGCGCTTTACCGGGATTCCTCACTTTGCTCCGGAACTGTTCAAGCGTGTGCGCCTGAAAGACCCGCTGAAAATGAAGGCGCTGCAGAAAGGGCTTCAGCAGCTTTCCGAAGAAGGGGCTACCCAGGTCTTTATGCCGCTGGATAACAACGACCTGATTTTGGGCGCGGTAGGTACGCTGCAGTTTGACGTGGTCGCCCATCGCCTCAAGGAAGAGTACAAGGTGGATTGCCTGTATGAAGGCATCAACGTCAACACCGCCCGCTGGGTGTACAGTGAGGATGCCAAGAAGCTTGAAGAATTCAAGCGCAAGGCAAGCGCCAACCTGGCGATTGATGGCGGTGGTTATCTCACCTACATTGCGCCAACACGAGTGAACTTACAGATGACCCAAGAACGCTGGCCTGAGATTCGCTTCCAGCCAACCCGCGAGCACTGAGCGGATACGGTTTGACTGATATAGGTTGCCTTAGGGAGGCTAGATGCTGATTGACGCCCATTGTCATCTTGATCTTGCTGATTTTGATAGCGACCGTGATGACGTTTTTCAGCGCGCCAGACAAGTCGGTGTAAGACACTTTGTGGTGCCTGGCACTACCCGAGCGCGCTGGCCAAAAGTGCTGGCGCTTGGTGAGCGTGAAGACGTCAGTATTGCCTTGGGGCTGCATCCCTACTTCATTGAAGAACATAGCGACGAGGATATGCAGGCGCTGGAAGACGCCTTGCAAGCATACCCTCAGTTAGTTGCCGTGGGTGAGTGCGGCATTGATGCTCGCTTGAGTGACACGCTTGAGCAGCAATGGACGCTGTTTGATGCCCAGTTGCGTCTGGCCAAACGCTATGACCTGCCAGTGATAATTCACTGCGTGCAGGCCAACGATAAGGTGGCCAAGCGTTTGCGTCAGCTGCAGCTGCCCAGAGGCGGCATGGTGCACGGTTTTGCCGGTTCACCAGAGCAGGCCCACGCCTTTAATGCGCTGGGGTTTGCTGTCGGGCTGGGGGGATATTGACCTATCCACGCGCCCGCCGAGTTCAGCGGGCGGTCAAGGCATTGGCAGATGATGGTTTTGTGCTGGAGACCGACAGCCCGGATATGCCGCTTCACGGTCAGCAAGGCCAACGTAATGAACCGGTCAATGTCGCTGAAGTCTGCCGCCAGCTAGCCCAGCTACGCCATCAATCAGAAGCTGACGTCGCTAGGCTGAGCGGCCAGACAGCCAAGCGATTATTCCACCTGCCTAATAGTGTTATTGATGACTGATGGTCTATTGACCACTGATCGTCAGGGCCAGCTGCTCAGGGTCAAGCCGTTCAACCTCATAAGGCAAACTTGCCAGCTCAACACTATGGCCATTGATACTCAGAGGCAGTTGATTGTTGATTGCTTTTGTGTTGATCACTGCCAGAAATTCGCTAGCGCCATTTTCATTAACGCAGCTGGTCACAATCTCGCCGACGCTACGGTCGTTGTCATCCTTAACCCCAGTGCCGCTGGATAACGTTTCAGTGCTATTGACACTGCCACGCCAGAGGCGCTTTTTCACCTGACCGCGAAAGTGGGCGCGTGCCACCACTTCCTGGCCGGTATAACAGCCTTTCTTGAAGCTGATGCCACCCAGGGCTTCCCAGTTGATCATCTGGGGCAGGTACTTATCCTGATGTTCGGCGTCAAGCCAGACCAGACCCCGGCGAATATCGGCCAATTGCCAATCGGCAAGCTGGCCCTTTGTTGGCCAGTTTGCGCTATCTGCCTCAGGGAGGATAAACAGCCATCGATAGCCAGCCTCATCATTTCCGGGGGAAAAGCCAATATACTGCGTTGCTCAGCGTCACTAACCTGTTGCCAGGGTACGGAGGGCAAGGGCATCTTGAGCGCTTGAGCCATATTTTCAGCATCACCTAGCGCAGCTCCCAATACAGTGACGTCTTCACTGGCTGATAAGGTCACCTTATAGAAGGGGGCAAATTTCTGCAGATGCTTCATCAATGGTTCCACCAGGCTGGCGGATAGCAGCATACGCACATGGTCGCTAGCCAAGCGGATCAGCTGACCATTAGAAATCATCCGTCCCTTGGGAGTACAAAAGCAGGTGAGGGGAGCAAAGTGGCTGTCCGCCAGGTTAACCTGGGCGCTGGTCTGGCCTTGCAGGAATTGTTCGGCACCGTCACCACGAATATCCAGAATAGCTAGATGAGATAACCTGATACTGGCGCCTGTGGCTTGCGGCTGAGGCTGCGTACCCGGTGTTGAGCTTGAAGCTGTGGATGCATGCATAGCGTGAGCATCTCCTTACTGTGATGAAATAGCAGGCCTTGATCCTGACCGTGGATACCCCAACATTACCACGTATGGGCCTTGAGACCCGATTGCAAGCCATTATCAGCGTGCTAGACTCTGGTGCTGTATCAAGCTTGCATAAGCTTGTTGAATGATAGGTATGCGTAGGGGGAGGACACATGGCTCAGCAGGTATCATTAGGGTTTAAAGGCGTAGAATCCGTTGAACAGGTGAATCAGATAACAACGGCCTTGATGATGGTAGACGGGGTTGAAAGTGCTGAAGTCGGCCAGCATGGCGCTGAAGTTGAAGGGCGCGTAAAGCGCGACAAGCTTATCGCCGCCGTCAATGCCTTGAAGCTAGGGATCAAGGTATCGTGAACAGCAAAAGCGTCTTGAAAGCAAAAGCGTATTGAAAGGACATTGGCTTACAGAGAAGGAAAACACCATGGAAAAGACTATAACAGTGATTACAGAGCGCGATCATCTGCTACGCCACCGGGTTGAACTGAACGGCTTCGAGGATCTCTATGTGGATGTTCCCAAAGCCTACGGCGGTGAAGAAACGGCGCCAGACCCACACGATTATTTCGACCTGTCGCTAGGTGCCTGTAAGGCGATTACCGCCAAGATGTATGCCGACCGCAAGGGTTGGCCGCTGGAAGGCATCACAACAAGAGTCAAGCGTGATGACTCACAGGAGCGTAAAGGTTTGTACAAGCTTGAAGTCACGCTGGTCTTTCATGGTATCAGTGACCCTGAGCAACAGGCGCGGCTCGAAGAAATCAGTGAACGCTGCCCGATTCATCGTCTGATCACCCAGGCCAGTGTTGAAGTGACCACGCGTTCAGATATTGCCTGACCGCTAAGACATCGCGTAAACCCGCTTTAGGAGCCTTGATGAGCAAAGCATTCAGACTGCAGTCCAAATTTTCCCCTGCCGGTGACCAACCTACGGCAATCAAGGCGCTGGTAGGCGGGCTGGAAGCCGGTCTTGCTCATCAAACCCTCCTGGGGGTGACCGGTTCTGGCAAAACCTTCACCATGGCCAATGTGGTAGAAACCCTGCAGCGGCCAACGATTGTCATGGCGCCCAACAAGACCCTGGCAGCCCAGCTTTACGGCGAGTTCAAGGCGTTCTTCCCCGATAACGCCGTCGAATACTTTGTCTCCTACTACGATTACTATCAGCCTGAAGCCTATGTGCCGTCTTCAGATACCTTCATCGAAAAGGATGCCTCTATCAATGATCATATTGAACAGATGCGCCTTTCCGCGACCAAGGCGCTACTGGAACGCCGCGATGCCCTGATTGTGGTGTCGGTTTCGGCCATTTATGGCCTGGGCGACCCGGATCAGTATCTCAAGATGCGTCTGCACTTCACTCGCGGTGAACTGATCGACCAGCGTGCCTTTCTGCGCCGTCTCGCTGAACTGCAATACACCCGTAACGATATGGATTTCCGCCGTGGTACCTACCGGGTGCGCGGCGATGTGATCGATATCTTCCCGGCGGATGCTGAAGAGGAAGCCGTACGGGTTGAACTGTTTGACGATGAAATTGATTCCATTCGTCTGTTTGACCCATTGACTGGCGATGTAAGTGGCCAGGTGCCGCGTATGACGATTTACCCCAAATCCCACTATGTCACCCCTCGGGAAACCATACTGGGGGCGATTGACGCCATTAAAGCTGAATTGAAAGAGCGTCTTGAGTGGTTACGTAAGCACGACCGCCTGGTAGAGGCTCAGCGTCTTGAACAGCGTACCCTTTACGATATCGAGATGATGCTGGAACTGGGGTACTGCAACGGTATCGAAAACTACTCGCGTTATCTCTCCGGGCGAGACCCGGGTCAGGCGCCGCCGACCTTCTTTGATTACCTGCCTGACGATGCCCTGCTGTTTATCGACGAATCCCACGTCAGCGTTCCCCAGGTGGGCGGCATGTTCAAGGGAGACCGCTCACGCAAGGAAACCCTGGTGGAATATGGTTTCCGTCTGCCGTCGGCGTTGGATAACCGCCCCATGAAGTTTGAGGAATGGGAAGCCATCAGCCCGCAGACGATCTTTGTATCCGCCACCCCGGACCCTATGAAGCCGAACATGCCGGTCAGGTGGTTGAACAGGTGGTACGCCCGACGGGGCTGCTGGATCCTGAGATTGAGGTTCGCCCCGCGTCAACCCAGGTAGATGATCTGCTCTCGGAAATCCGCCTGCGTACGGCGGTGGGGGAGCGTGTCCTGGTTACCGTGCTTACCAAACGCATGGCTGAGGACTTGACTGACTACTTTGATGAGCATGGTATTCGCGTGCGTTACCTGCATTCGGATATTGATACCGTTGAGCGGGTCGAGATTATCCGCGACCTGCGCCTGGGGAAATTTGATGTTCTGGTGGGGATCAACCTGTTGCGCGAAGGGCTGGATATACCTGAAGTTTCCCTGGTGGCGATTCTCGACGCTGACAAGGAAGGGTTTCTGCGCGCTGAACGTTCACTGATTCAGACCATCGGCCGTGCGGCGCGTAACGCCCACGGCAAGGCGATTCTCTATGGTGACCGGATCACCGATTCCATGCGCAAGGCCATGGATGAAACAGCACGCCGTCGGGAAAAACAGCAGGCGCATAATGAAAAGCACAGCATTACGCCAACCACGGTGACCCGTTCGGTGGCGGACATCATGGAAGCCGCTCAGGCGCCCGGCAAGAAATCCAGCCGTCGGCGGGGTAATGAGCGCAAGGTGGCAGAGCCTGAGGCCGTCTATGAACCCGCCAGTATGCACCCGAACGATGTCGCATCAGCGATCAGCAAGCTGGAAGACGGCATGTTTGAAGCCGCCCAGAATCTGGATTTCGAAGAAGCGGCCCGTCTGCGTGACCGTCTTCATGAGCTTAAAGAAAAACAGCTGGCGCTGGGGTAAACATGCCGGAAGGTCCTGAAATTCGCCGAGCTGCTGATCGTATCGAAAAGCAGCTGACTAAGGGCATCATTGATGATGCCTGGTTTGCCTTTGATGAGCTTAAAGAGTACCCGCCTAAACTGATTGGCCAACAGGTCGAACGGGTCGAGACCCGTGGCAAGGCCATGCTGGTGCGTTTTTCGGATCAGCATGTTCTTTATTCCCATAACCAGCTTTATGGCGTATGGAAGTGCCATATGGCAGATAAAGAGCCGGCTACGCGTCGTTCACTGCGCGCCCGTCTTGTGGTTAATGGGCGCGCGGCCAGTCTGTATAGCGCTTCGGATATCAGCATGTGGCCCGCAGACCGCCTGGAGGAACATCCTTTTCTGGCCAGACTCGGCCCTGATTTGCTGTCACAATCGGTGGGTGAAGAGCACATCGCCCAGCGCCTGAAGGAGCCGCCATTTTATCGGCGTGGGCTGGGTGGCTTATTGCTGGATCAAGGGTTTGTGGCTGGTTTGGGCAACTATCTACGCAGTGAGGTGTTGTTCTTTGCCGGCTTGTCGCCTCGTCAGCGACCCTGTGATCTGAGTGAAGAAGAGCGGCGGCGCCTGGCGCATTACATACTGGCACTTACCCGGCAGGCTTATCGCACGGCAGGTGTTACCAACTGCCCTGAGTGGGTAGACAAGGCAAAAAGCAGGGGCGAGTCGCGTCGTCAGTGGCGCTTCAGTGTTTTTGAACGCGAAGGCCTGCCTTGTCATCGTTGCGCTACATCGATAGAAAAAGTCAACATTGCTTCCCGCAGGCTATATTTCTGCTCACATTGCCAATCCTTATCTGTGTAATAATTTTATACCGTTATCTTTTTTACAAAACAAAATATCAATCAAACTAAAGCACCAACAGCAGGTAAATTAAGCAGACTGCCCGTCACCGATAGATGGGGTATACTTGCCACCACAAAATGACCGTGTGGCTTATTAAAACGATTATCAAAAGCGTGGCGTGATCGCCGTCTGAACGACGTATCTATGCCTGCATGTGATAACCAGATACCGGGGAGTAACTTAAATGACCGTGATTCGCCAGGACGATGTAATTCAAAGCGTTGCCGACGCTCTTCAATATATTTCCTACTATCATCCGAAAGACTTCATTGATGCTATGGCGCAGGCCTATGAGCGTGAAGAAAACCCGGCTGCCAAGGATGCCATCGCCCAGATACTGATCAATTCCCGGATGTGTGCCACAGGTCATCGGCCTATCTGCCAGGACACCGGCATTGTGACCGTTTTTGTTCACGTTGGTATGAAGGTTCAGTGGGATGCCGACATGAGCCTTGACGATATGGTCAATGAAGGGGTTAGGCGCGCCTACTTGCTGCCGGATAACATTCTACGCGCTTCTGTATTAGCCGATCCTGATGGTAAGCGCGAAAACACCAAGGACAATACGCCAGCGATTATTCATCACAAGCTTGTGCCTGGTGATAAAGTGGAAATTCATGTAGCGGCCAAGGGCGGCGGCAGCGAGGCAAAGTCCAAGTTTGCCATGTTGAACCCTTCAGACAGCGTGGTGGACTGGGTGCTTGAGCAGTTGCCCAAGATGGGGGCCGGCTGGTGCCCGCCGGGTATGCTCGGTATCGGTATTGGAGGGACTGCTGAAAAGGCCATGGAAATTGCCAAGGAAGCCTTGCTGGACCCGATTGACATTCAGGAGCTACAGGCTCGGGGTGCCTCGAACCGCGCCGAAGAGCTGCGTCTTGAGCTGTTTGAAAAGGTCAACCAGTCCGGAATTGGTGCGCAGGGGCTTGGTGGTTTGACGACGGTGCTGGATATCAAGGTCAAGGATTATCCCACCCATGCAGCCAACAAGCCGGTAGCCATTATTCCTAATTGTGCTGCTACCCGGCATGCGCATTTTACCCTTGATGGTTCTGGTCCGGTGGCACTGGCGCCGCCTAAGCTTGAAGACTGGCCGGAAATCACCCGTGAAATGGGCGATAACGTCAAGCGGGTCAACCTCGACACCATCACCCGTGAAGAAGTCAAAACCTGGCAGCCAGGTGATACGCTATTGCTTAATGGCAAGCTGCTGACAGGCCGGGATGCCGCCCATAAGCGGATGGTGGACATGATTGCCAAGGGCGAGCCGCTGCCGGTGGATATGAAAGGGCGCTTTATTTACTACGTTGGCCCCGTCGACCCGATCGGTGATGAAGTGGTTGGTCCGGCCGGCCCGACAACTGCAACGCGTATGGATAAATTCACCCGTACCATGCTGGAAGAAACCGGGTTGCTAGGCATGGTGGGTAAAGCAGAACGCGGCCTGGCGGCCATTGAGGCCATCCGTGACAATGAAGCGGTGTATCTGATGGCGGTGGGCGGCTCGGCTTATCTGGTGGCCCAGGCCATCAAGAAATCCCGCGTGGTCGGTTTCAAGGATCTGGGGATGGAAGCCATTTACGAGTTTGAAGTGGAAGATATGCCGGTCACAGTGGCAGTTGATTCCCAGGGTACCTCGGTACACCAGACGGGGCCTGCCAAGTGGAAAGAGATTATTGCTGAAAAAGCCTGATATCGTTGATTTGATATCCATGGCAAGCACTTTGCTCATTAAACGCGCTACTATCGGGCTCCGAATGTCGGGGCCCGTTTTTATATATAAATTAAATAGCCAGCTCCGATTGACAAGTAAAACCTTGCCTTGAGCTGTTATAATAGCGTTTGATTTTTTGCCAATCGCACGTCAATGGAGTTGTTATGACCTCCTGGTTATGGGGAACGGGCCTGCTGTTGATACACCTTTTAGGTATTGTGTCGGCGGTTATGGCGCTTATGTCCAGTCGAACGTCCCAGGGGGCCATTGCCTGGATCATTTCCTTATTAACCTTTCCCTATGTTGCCGTGCCTGCTTACTGGTTTTTCGGTCGACCACGTTTTTATGGCTATGTATCGGCCAGGGGAGAGCGTGATAGCGTCTTGCGCCAGATGCTTAACCGCTATCGGTCCAATATGCTGCCTTACTGTTCGCCCTCGCTGACGGCGGATATTCAGGCAGTAGAGCAGTTGGCCATGATGCCGCTGACGCAGCAGAATCACGCGGAATTGCTGATTGATGGCAAAGAAACCTTTGAAAGCCTGTTTGCCGGAATTGATCGGGCAAAGCACTACGTGCTGATCCAGTTCTTTATTGTTCGCAATGATGTGCTAGGGCGGCGGCTGCAACACCATCTGGAACTGGCGGCCAAGCGCGGTGTTCGGGTGTATTTTCTATATGATGAAGTGGGCAGCCGAAAGTTGGATGAAGGGTATCTTAAGGATCTGTCCAATGTTGGTGTCAAGGTCAGTGCTTTCCGCTCATCACGCGGTTTCAAGCATCCTTTCCAACTAAACTTTCGTAATCATCGCAAGGTGTTAGTGGTGGATGGTGAGCAGGGCTGGCTGGGTGGCTTCAACGTAGGGGTGGAATATCTTGGAGAATCCAGCCGTCATGGGCCTTGGCGCGATACTCATCTAATGCTGGAAGGCCCGAGTGTGCTGGGGCTTCAGGAAGCCTTCTGGGAGGATTGGCACTGGGCGACAGGGGAGGTGATCAATCTACAGTGGCAGCCCATTGCCATGCCTGCCCCCAGTCATGATGTCGTTATTGTGCCTTCTGGTCCCGCAGATCGGTTAGATACAGCAAGCCTGCTTGTTCAGAGTCTGATCCATAGCGCCAACGAGAAATTATGGGTGACAAGCCCCTATTTTGTACCTGATCAAGGTGTCCAGGACGCTTTACGGTTGGCCGCAATGCGCGGTGTAGACGTACGGGTAATGATCCCTGAGCGCCCAGACCACTTGCTGGTATTTCTATCCGCATTTTCATTTCTGCCGGATATGTTAAGAGCGGGTGTTAAAATATACCGTTATCTTCCTGGTTTTCTACACCAAAAACAATACTCATCGACAAGAGCGCAGCTACCATCGGAACCATCAATCTGGATAATCGATCGTTCAGACTCAACTTTGAAATAACGGCTTTTATTCCTAGCACCGAGTTTGCGACTCAGGTGAGATTAATGCTTGAAGAGGATTTTGCCCAATGCCGTCGTGTGTCACTGGACGAAATTCAGCAGCGGCCTTTATGGAAAAAAGTCATTTCACGAGCGGCCTATTTAATGTCACCTATACAATAAATGCTTAATAGCGTGGGTCATTTACATGGAAAGCATCTGTTAAGCATGGTGGCCTGTCAGCTTTAGCGTTATTCATTATTATCGCAACACCCGTCATTTTTATAAGGAGTCTAGGGTGAATTTGGAAACCAAGTGGTTGGAAGATTTTGTCGCCCTGGCCAATACTCGCAGCTTTTCCGCATCAGCACGTCAACGCCATGTCACCCAGCCTGCCTTTAGCCGCCGGATTCGAGCACTCGAGCAGGCTGTGGACGTTACTCTGGTAGACCGTTCAACGACACCGGTTGGATTGACCTCAGAAGGGCAGCTGTTCCTGATCACAGCGCGCAACCTTGTTGAGCAGCTGAATGAATCACTGAGCCATCTGCGCGGATTGTCCATTGCCAATGAAGCGCTGGATATAGTGGCTGCTCATTCACTAGCGCTGAGTTTTTTCCCGCCCTGGATTTCCAGGTTGCAGAAAGGCCTTGGTGAGTTGCCAACCCGCTTGGTAGCCATGAACGTAGGTGAAGCGATACACGTACTGCGAGAGGGCAACTGCGATCTGATGTTGGCCTACTACGACCCTTTTGCCACCATGCAATTAGATGCTGAAGTGTTTCCATCTTTCTCGATTGGCAAAGTCAAAATGTTGCCCGTTTCCATGGCAGATAGGCAAGGTAACCCGCTATTCTCACTGCAAACGGATACGTCCATACCCTATCTGGCTTATACCCAGGGCGCCTTTCTGGGTCGCAGTGTGCGGATGCTGCTGAAAAATGATCCGCTACGTCTGAAATTACGCACCGTTTATGAAACCGCTATGGCAGAAGGCCTGAAAGGGATGGTGCTCCAGGGCGTAGGAGTGGCCTGGATACCTGACTTCTGCATTCGCGAAGAATTAAAGAAAGGCACTCTGGTGCGTGCAGGCGATGAAAGCTGGGATATCCCGCTGGAAATACGCCTTTACCGGTGCTCATTGGTGCACAAGCCGGGGGTTGAACGCCTATGGCGGCAAATGATGAAACTCCCCGTGACTTTCTTGAAGCCTAAACGCAAAGGACAACTCGTAAAGCTGATACTATCCACTGGTGCCAAAATTAGCCGGCAGCCCCAGAAAGTTCTGAATGATAAAAAAATGATCTTCAAACAAGCTGTCCGGCTCAAGATCGGCCAGCGCTATCCAACGTGCATGGTCTCCGCCTTTGACAGGTTTGAGCCGCGGCAACTGCTGATCTGGGCGCAAGGCAAAATAAAACGCTTCTGCCAGTGTTCTTCCTCGCCAGCTGCGGTGTGGTTCGTCAAACAGGCGCTGACCACGCAGCGAACCTTTCAATACCGGCTCAGGCACTTTTAGACGAATGCGTTCGCGCAACTCGCGCAGGCAGGCATCCAGTAAACGCTCATGAGAATTGATAAAACCACCAGGCAGCGCATAAAGCCCTTTGCCCGGTGCTGCTTTACGGCGAACAAGTAATACGTGCCCGGATTGAACGACCACTGCGTTCACCGTCACAAAAATAGGCGGATAGGGCGCTTCCGCCCAAGCTTTCCGGTATTGATCAAGCAGTTGCTGTTCCTCAATCAGGCGCAGATAGGCTTCTTCCTGACAAAACTGCTGAACGTATTCAATCACCCCAGGTGGCAAGTCATGAAAGGCACCGGTGCTGAGATAATCATTACTTGAGCCTTGAGAGCGAAACAGGCGCTCACGGATCTGGCTGGCTGAAATGCCTTCCACCACGGGTACACTGACAGACTCCCACTGCGGAAACAGTGAAAGATAATAACTGGACTGGCCACGACTGGCACCAATCAGGCCGATTTTTGCTAGCTTGCCATTTTCAGGAACGGTAAGATCACGTACACGCCTTTGTACGTCGCGTACCCAGACATCATCGTTATAGAGTGCATCCAGCAAAGGAGTAATCTCAAGGCGCTGATTCTCTTCATCGTCAAAACTAGAGGTCAGCATCTTCTGGCGGTCGTTGAACTGCCAGGGGTTTCGCAATGAGCGTGCCTGCCAAGCCGACCCCACCAGTACGATGACCTGACGCGCCTGTTTTAATGCCTCGCGAATGACGGCCACATGCCCTAGGTGAGGTGGCTGAAAACGGCCAATAAATACCAGGCAGTCGAACTCATAGCCTTTATTTGCAGCAGGGTGTTCAAGTGTTTGAACGCTGGGCATTGATGGCTCCAAAAGGTAAAGAGTTTGGCTGACATTACGCTGTTTAGCTGAGTTGCCATTATGGCAGTGAACCGGGCTAACGCAATTGGCTAACAGCCTGATAAGCGAATTTTATTCAGGTATGTTAACAACAATTCTTGATAAAACCATGACTGTTTGGTAGATCGGGCGTTAACCTTCGCCAAGTCGAAAAATAGTCAGTTAAATGCTACAAGGAAGATAAAATGCTCAAGCGCTCAGTGATTTTTTGGAGCCAGGTTATTAAAGATGCCGTCCAACTCTGGTTGGAGCGAAATGCCTTCAGTTATGCCGGCTCACTGGCTTTTTATACCCTATTTTCACTAGCCCCAACGGTCATTATCGCAGTCACCGTGATTGGTGTTGTGATGGGTGAAGATGCCGCTCATGGGCAGATTGTCGCTCAATTGCAGGAGACTATGGGTGTCGAAGCTGCCAGTGCCATTGAGCAGGCTGTCGCACAATCACGGATAAAAGAAGCCGGTATTTTACCTACTTTATTAGGGGTAGGTGCCTTATTAGTAGGCGCTACCACTGTGTTTGGTCAGATGCAGTTTTCACTCAACACCATCTGGGGGTCACTGCTCGTCCAACTGCCAATAGTGCATTGGTTTTCTTAAAAAATCGCTTTTTATCCCTAACCGTAGTGTTATCAATAGGCTTTATCCTGCTGGTGTCACTTGCCGCCGGGGTAGTCGTTCGTGCCATGCTCCAGGCAGCAGATAATTTGCTACCGTATACGAGCTTACTGGCTTCCAGCGCTGAATCCTTAATATCGCTGGGCGTGGTCATTCTGCTGTTCGCGACTATTTTTAAGGTATTACCGGATGTGGTACTGCGCTGGCAGGACGTCCTGATCGGTGCAGTGGTCACGGCGGTATTGTTTACCATTGGGCGCAGCGTGATTGCCATCTACCTTTCTCATACCGCTACAGCCTCTACCTACGGCGCTGCCGGCTCAGTGGTGATGATTCTGCTGTGGGTCTATTATTCGTCCTTGATACTTCTGTTTGGCGCAGCGTTTACACGCTCGCTATTGTTAAGGCGCAAAAGGCCTTTGATACCGCGCAATAGCGCTGTCATTGTACAACGCGAGTTTGTTGATAAAGACAGCGCCATGCATCAATAGCGCAGAAACTGCCTAGAAACAGCCGTTTGACACGGTTTTGAAATGATCTATACAAAGGAGCTTCCATGAAACAGTCCAGTGTACGGGCATGGATCACCGGTAAGGTTCAAGGGGTGTGGTTTCGTCGAGCCACCCAGGAACAGGCGCTCAAGCTGGGCCTCACCGGCTACGCCAAGAACCTCCCCGATGGGCGGGTAGAGGTTCTGATGTGCGGTTCCAGTGATAATGTAAACGTATTATCCCAATGGTTATGGAAAGGCTCTGAAAACGCTCAGGTCACCCACGTCGAGCTGGAGGTGCTTGATCAGGTTGCAGTGCCCGATCACTTTTCAACCTATTAGCAGTCAATAAGAGGCCTCAGGCAGACTCTTTCCAGGCCTGAATATTCTCAGCTGTCAGTCTGACAATATTTTGCCTTGCTTCCGGTGTGATCCAGGCGTTATGTGGCGTGACGATAAGGTTTAAGGGGATTGCCTGGCCTGTAGCGCCAGCGTGCAAAGCATCGAGTAGCGAGTGACCGTTTCGGGGCGGCTCTTCAGGGAGTACATCCACGGCCAGGCCGCCTAGCTGCCCCACCTTAAGTGCCTCAAGTGCGGCCACTTCATCAACAATGCCTCCGCGAGCACAATTGACCAGCAACAGCGATGATTTGGCCTTTGCCAAGCGCTCACGGTTAATCAAGTGGCGGGTATTTGCATTCAGCGGGCAATGCAGGCTGATAATATCGGCTTCTGGAAGCAGGTCATCCAGAGATGGGCGTGCGTCATTTGCCTCATTGCCGGGGCGGGCGGCAAAACTGACCTTCATGCCAAAGGCTTCTGCCAGACGCGCCACTTCACTACCCAATTCACCTTTTCCCACCATGACAAGCTGTTTGCCAGCAAGCTGAATGGTGGGATGATTCTGGAGGCAGAAAAACGCGCTTTGCTGCCACTTACCCTTAGCAATATCGGCCTGGTATAGCGGCAGGCGGTTAGCCAGGGTAAGCATCAGCATCAAGGTGTGCTGGGAGACACTGGCCGTGCCGTAAGCGTTCACGTTCATTATCTCTATGTTATGCGCCTTGGCAGCATCAAGATCAATATTATTGAGGCCGGTGGCCAATACACAGATCAGGCGTAAGCGAGGCAGCGCCTGTAAGGTGTCAGCATCGATGATCACCTTATTGACGATTGCAATATCGGCATCCTGTAAGCGTTCTATGGCCTGCTGTGGGGTGCTTTGCTGATAAACGTCAAGCTGATTCACTTGGCTTTCAATGGCAGTAAGATCAATATCTGGTCCCAGGCTTTCGGCATCGAGAATGACGGCATTAGCCATTTACATGTCCTTTCAGGTTATTCAGGTATGTTTTATGTAGTGCTTAACCTTGCTCGCCAGGGGCAACAAAAGGGTATAATACGTTCGCTTGATTATTTGCCATCTTGGAATTTCTCCGGCTGGCCGCATATACACTATGGCAAATCTTATAAATGCCATCACTTTGTCTTTGCTTCGATTTTCATGCGTTGATAACAGGAGTTTATAACATGCCCATCTATGAATACGAGTGCAAGGCTTGCGGCCAGCGTTTGGAAAAGCTGCAGAAAATGAGCGCAGACCCGCTGACCCAATGTCCAGAGTGTAAACAGGATACCCTGTCGCGTCTGGTATCGGCAGCAGGCTTTCGCCTGGCCGGAGGCGGATGGTACGAGACCGATTTCAAAACGGGTAGCAAGAAGAACCTGGTGGCTGACAAGTCCGACGGCACCTCTACCCAGAAGACGAGCACAGACAAAGGCTCAGCCAAGAACAGTGATGCTGCCGCCTGATAGCGCATCATTGGCTGTAAAGCCTGCCCAAACGTAATTTTATTAGCCACGAAACAGAACAGGATTTGACATGCGCAGCCATTATTGCGGCCAGCTGAATGAAACATTGGTGGATCAAACGGTTACCGTTTGCGGCTGGGTGCACCGCCGCCGTGACCACGGTGGGGTGATTTTCCTCGATATGCGTGACCGTGATGGTATTGCGCAATTTGTTGTGGACCCTGATACTGCCGAAGCGTTCGCTAATGCCGACCGTGCCCGTAGTGAGTATGTGCTGCGCGTGACAGGCCGCGTACGTCTGCGTCCTGAAGGCACCCAGAATCCCAACATGCCCACCGGCATGATTGAGGTTCTGGCCAAGGAAGTCGAAGTGCTTAATGCCGCTGCCACGCCGCCTTTCCAGCTTGATGAGCATGGTAAAGTTGGCGAAGAAGTGCGTCTCAAGCACCGCTATATTGACCTGCGTCGTCCAGAGATGATTGAAAAGCTGCGTCTACGTTCGCGTATCTCCCACAATGTGCGCGCCTACCTCGAAAATCAGGGTTTTCTGGATATCGAAACCCCAGTATTGACTCGGGCCACACCGGAAGGCGCCAGGGATTATCTGGTACCCAGCCGTACCCATGCGGGCAGTTTTTTTGCACTTCCCCAGTCCCCGCAGCTTTTCAAGCAGCTGCTGATGGTGGCCGGTTTTGATCGCTACTACCAGATTGCCAAGTGCTTCCGCGATGAAGATCTGCGCGCCGACCGTCAACCAGAATTCACTCAGATTGATATCGAGGCATCTTTTGTCAGCGAAGATGACATCATGTCGATTACCGAAGACATGATCCGTCAGCTGTTTAATGACGTGCTGGATGTCGAATTGCCGGCTTTCCCGCGGATGACCTGGCATGATGCCATGCAGCGTTTTGGCTCTGACAAACCTGATCTGCGTATTCCGCTGGAATTGACCGATATTGACGATCTGATGAAGCAGGTCGACTTCAAGGTTTTCTCAGGCCCTGCCAACGCTGAGGATGGCCGAGTGGCTGCCCTTAAAGTGGCTGGCGGTGCCAGCCTGTCGCGCAAGGTAATCGACGAATATACCAAGTTTGTCGGCATCTATGGCGCCAAGGGTCTCGCCTGGATCAAGGTCAACGAGCGTGCCAAAGGCATCGAAGGGCTGCAGTCGCCTATCGTCAAGTTCATGGAAAACGTGGTGGAAGAGCTGCTTGACCGCGTGGATGCCAAAGACGGTGATATCATCTTCTTTGGTGCTGACAAGGCGTCTATCGTCAATGAGGCGATGGGGGCGTTGCGCGTCAGAATCGGCGCTGATCTAGACCTTTACACCCATGAATGGGCACCACTGTGGGTGGTTGATTTCCCGATGTTCGAAGCTGACGGCAACGGCCGTTTAAGCCCATTGCATCACCCCTTCACTGCACCGGCCTGTTCACCGGAAGCGCTCAAGGCAGACCCGGCAGCGGCACTGTCACGCGCCTACGATATGGTGCTTAACGGCACTGAACTGGGTGGCGGCTCACTGCGTATCCATGACCAGACCATGCAAAGCACTGTCTTTGACATCCTTGGCATCGGTGAAAAGGAAGCCCGTGAGAAGTTCGGCTTCCTGCTGGATGCCTTGCATTATGGCGCGCCGCCCCATGGTGGCCTGGCCTTTGGCCTGGATCGCCTGGTGATGTTGATGACCGGAGCGACCACCATTCGTGAAGTCATTGCCTTCCCGAAAACCCAGAGCGCGGCTTGCTTGATGACAGATGCACCGGGAGATGTCAGCGCCGAGCAGCTTAAAGAGCTCAATATTCGTCTGCGTCAGAAAGCCAAGGCTGACGCCAGCGAATAAGCTATGTCTTGGACGCTGTCCTGAGTTTCTGAATTCCACCGACGTCAAATGGCGTCGGTGTTTTTTCAGCCATTTATTGTGTATCGCGATAGTCATTTTGGATAAACCGTCATGAAGCAGCAATCAACACCGTGTTAACCAAAGAGTTAACCGTGCGTATTCTGGGCATTGATCCAGGCTCGCGAATCACCGGTTATGGCGTTATTGATGTCCACCACGGTCAGCCTGTTTATGTGGCGAGCGGCTGTATTCGCACTACCGATAGCGCCCTGGAGCAGCGCCTGGCACAGATCTATGCAGGCCTGAGCGAAGTCATTGGCCAGCATCGGCCCAATGCGGTAGCCGTCGAGCGAGTGTTTTTGGCCAAGAATGCCGATTCAGCACTCAAGCTAGGGCAGGCCAGGGGAGCGGCGCTGGTGTGTATGGCTAACCATGGCCTGGCGATCAATGAATATGCCGCTCGTCAGATCAAGCAGACGGTGACCGGCCAGGGTGGTGCTGACAAGCTACAGGTACAGCATATGGTTACGGCGCTGCTGAAGCTACCGAGTACGCCCCAGGCAGACGCCGCCGATGCCCTGGCGATTGCCGTGACAGATGCTTATTCCCGCAGCGGGCTTTGGGTGCCTGCTCCACAGCGTCGTACCCGCCGAAGCAGTGGACGCTGGCGGTTATAGAAGAGCGGCCTTGAATATGCCCGTTCGGCAATCCACTGGCTATCTGTACAGATAAACTTTATATTAGCAGTCATCTAAAATACGTGATCTTTGCCTTGCTAAGGAGTGGGTAACCCTATGATTGGACGCCTGACAGGGCAGTTGCTGCATAAGCAGCCACCGTGGATTGTCATTGATGTGCATGGCGTCGGGTATGAACTCGAAGCGTCAATGACCGCACTGGTGGCGCTACCTTCCGTGGGTGAGCAGGTTTCTCTTTTTACTCATTTGACCGTACGTGATGACGCCCATCTGCTGTATGGTTTCGTGCGGGAACAGGAACGCGCGCTGTTCCGTGCCTTGATAAAAGTCAACGGTGTGGGGCCCAAGCTAGCCTTGGCAATTCTGTCCGGAATGGATGAGGATGCCTTCATGCGCTGCATCCGCGATGACGACAGCAAGGCGCTGACCCGTTTGCCCGGCGTTGGCAAGAAAACCGCAGAACGTCTGATTATCGAAATGCGCGACCGCTTTACAGAATGGGAACAAACTTCCAGCGAACCCTCACTGCTTGACCCGCAAGCCAATCCCCAGCACCGCAATGCTTTGGCAGATGCGGAGTCAGCCCTGGTCAGTCTTGGCTATAAGCCTACCGAAGCAGCAAAAATGCTGTCAGGCCTGGAGGCAGATCAGCCAACGGAAGCCTTGATTAAAGCGGCGTTGACCCAGCGCATGAACAGTTAACCATGGGTGAGGAGCAGCATGCTTGAACATGATCGTCTGATTGCCGCAGCACCTGAACAGGGTGAAGTCCGTCTGGATCACGCTATCCGTCCCAAACGCTTGGCTGACTACATTGGCCAGCCGCGTGTACGTGAACAGATGGAAATCTTTATTGGTGCGGCCAGACTGCGGGAAGAAAGTCTTGACCATACACTGGTATTCGGACCTCCAGGGCTAGGGAAAACCACTCTGGCCAATATCATTGCCGCAGAAATGGGGGTCGGGCTCAAGTCAACCTCAGGACCGGTCCTGGAGCGGGCGGGCGACCTGGCAGCGATGTTAACTAACCTGGAAGAAGGCGATGTACTGTTCATTGATGAAATACATCGGTTGTCGCCCGTAGTGGAGGAAGTGCTTTATCCAGCCATGGAAGACTTTCAGCTTGATATCATGATTGGTGAAGGGCCTGCAGCGCGCTCGATCAAGCTTGATCTGCCGCGTTTTACCCTGGTGGGTGCCACTACCCGTGCTGGGCTTTTGACATCGCCCCTGCGTGATCGTTTTGGCATTGTCCAGCGGCTGGAATTCTATAACCTTGCCGAGCTAACCGAGATTGTTACCCGTTCCGCGCGCCTGCTGGAAGTGCCTTCCACCCCGGATGGCTGCGAAGAGATCGCCAAACGTTCCCGGGGAACACCGCGAATTGCCAACCGCCTGTTAAGACGGGTAAGGGATTACGCCGATATCAAAGGACGTGGTGAAATCGACACGCCGATTGCCGATGCGGCACTCAATATGCTTAACGTTGATCATCACGGCCTCGACCATATGGACCGGCGCCTGCTATTGGCCATGATGGATAAATTTGACGGCGGCCCGGTCGGGGTAGATTCCCTCTCCGCGGCGATCGGTGAAGAGCGCGACACTATCGAAGATGTCATTGAACCCTATCTTATCCAGCAGGGCCTGATGATGCGCACCCCACGTGGGCGTGTGGTCACTCGCCAGGCCTGGTCGCATTTCAGTCGCGTTCCCCATGAACAGGCTGCAGACGCAGGTGGAGAAATCCGACCATGACAACAACACCCTCTTTTAGCATGCCCGTCAGGGTATACATGGAAGATACCGATGTCGGCGGAATTGTCTATTACGTCAATTATCTCAAGTTCATGGAGCGGGCGCGCAGCGAATGGTTGCGTCGTCACTGCATTAATCAGCAGGCGTTGCTGGTCGAAAATACTCAGTTAGTGGTCTATCGTCTAACCTGCCACTATGCAAAGCCCGCACTGCTTGATGATGCCTTGACAGTGACGGCCTTGGTGACAGACGTTGGGCGCTGCAAGGCTACTTTCGAGCAAGTAGTTGAACGTGAAGAGGAACTACTTTGCCGTGCCACGGTCGAGATAGCGTGTTTGAATGCCAGAACCATGAAACCCAAGAGATGGCCAGCTCAGGTACTTAAGGTGTTTAATATCAGTGAGTAATGACTGATGTCAGCTAATGCCCATGATGCCTTTAGAGACGACGAGGATAACCGTGAACGAAAACAGTATGTCTATACCCCATTTGGTCATGAGTGCCAGTACCGTTGTCCAGCTGGTCATGGTGCTCCTGGTGATCGGATCCCTATTGTCATGGGTGGTGATCTTTCAACGCAGCTTTGCGCTTTCACGGGCCAAATCGGCTTACCAGAAATTTGAAGAGACCTTCTGGTCAGGTGTTGATCTGAACGATCTGTATCGGGAAATTCCAGCGGATGATCAGCGCCAGGGGGCAGAGCATCTATTTCAGGCAGGGTTTCGGGAATTTCATCGTCTGATGCCGCGCAACTCTCAGCCTGACCAGGTGCTTGAAGGGGTTCAACGCAGTATGCGCGTCGCCTGGTCGCGGGAAGAAGAGCGCCTGACCAAGCATCTGGTCTTTCTTGCAACCGTTGCCTCTGCCAGCCCTTACATCGGCCTGTTTGGAACGGTATGGGGCATCATGGGCTCCTTTCAATCGCTTTCCATGACGCAGCAGGCCACCCTTGCCACCGTGGCGCCCTGGATTGCTGAAGCGCTTATTGCCACCGCCATGGGGCTATTTGCCGCGATTCCAGCGGTTATCTTCTATAATCGTTTATCCAACAGTTCAGCGCGCTTGCTGGGTAAGTACGAAGACTTTGCCGAGGAGTTCTACGCCATTTTGCACCGCAATCTTCAAGGGCGTGAGCCAAATACCCAGTAAGGGAGACGTGGTATGCAAGGTCCTTTTAATCGCAACAGCCAGCGTCGACCGATGGCAGAAATTAACGTTGTGCCCTTTATCGATGTCATGCTGGTGCTATTGGTAATTTTTATGATTACGGCTCCCATGCTGACACAAGGGGTGCAGGTTGAATTGCCGCAGGTATCCTCCCAACCGATTGATACCCCTGAAAACACTGAACCAGTGATCGTTGCGGTGGATCAGGAAGAACAGTACCACATCACCCTGGGGGAAAGTAGTACACAGGTAACCCCTGATGAGCTTGCACAACGGGTCGTGACAATACTCGAGCGCAGTCCTGATTCTGCTGTTCTGGTACGCGGCGACCGTAATGTGGCCTATGGGCAAATTGTTACTCTGATGAGTACGCTGCAAGGTGCAGGGGTTGAGAATGTCGGTCTGATATCCGAGCCACCGAATAATGACTAAAGGTAAGAAAACCATCGCTTTTTTGGGCCGCAAGCGTCACAAGTCCGACGTTGGCTATGGGTTGCCATTGATTCTTGCGGTCACGCTACATGCCCTTGTCGTGGGGCTAAGTGTTATCAGCTTGCCTTCCCAGGATGACACACCGGAATCGTCATCCATTGTGCAGGCGACTTTGGTGAGCACCGAAACCTTTACCGATCAGGCCCAGCAGCCATTTGAGCAGCCTACGGCAGATGTGCCAGAAGAAAGCCAGAAAACAACGCTGCCAGACCCTGGCCCTACGGCACAGGATATAGCCACTGAGCAAGCTGAAGCCCAACGCCAGCGAGAGGCAGAAGCCGAAGCTCAACGCCAGCGAGAAGCCGAAGCCCAACGCCAGCGAGAGGCAGAAGCCGAGGCCCAGCGCCAGCGAGAAGCCGAAGCCGAGGCCCAGCGCCAGCGAGAGGCAGAAGCCGAGGCCCAGCGCCAGCGAGAAGCCGAAGCTCAACGCCAGCGAGAAGCCGAAGCTCAACGCCAGCGAGAAGCCGAAGCCGAAGCTCAACGCCAGCGAGAAGCCGAAGCCGAGGCCCAGCGCCAGCGAGAAGCCGAAGCCGAAGCTCAGCGCCAGCGAGAGGCAGAAGCCGAGGCCCAGCGCCAGCGAGAGGCAGAAGCCGAGGCCCAGCGCCAGCGAGAGGCAGAAGCCGAGGCCCAGCGCCAACGAGAATCCGAAGCTCAGCGCCAGCGCCAGCGAGAGGCAGAAGCCGAGGCCCAGCGCCAACGAGAAGCCGAAGCTCAGCGCCAGCGGGAAGCAGAGGCCGAAGCCCAGCGCCAGCGGGAAGCTGAAGCCCAGCGCCTGCGAGAGGCCGAAGAAGCGCGTCGCGCTGCTGAACTGGCTGAAAGGGCACGTCAAGCTGAACAGGCGCAAAACAGCTTTACCAACATAGTAAAAAATCTGGTGGAACAGGCATGGATCATTCCGCCTGGAGCCAGCAATAATGCTGCGGTGACACTCAACATTCGTCTGGGTCCATCAGGAGAAGTCCTGGCGACGTCAGTGGTTTCATCCAGTGGCGATGGAAGTTTTGACCGTTCTGCCCAGCAGGCTGTCGAACAGGCGGCGCCCTTCAGTGAGCTCCGCGATGTACCTGCTGAATTTCAACGCAATCTGCGCCAGTTTAATCTGCGCTTTACTCCGGGGATGTTCGCTGATGTCAATGTTAAGACGAATAGGGATGTTGCTGGCTTTGTGTCTGTTGAGCAGCACAGCGTATGCTAACCTCACCATTGAGATTACGCGGGGCAGTGAGCGTGCCTTGCCGCTTGGTGTTGTGCCTTTTGAACAGGCCAGCGAACTGTCTGAGGATGTAGCGCAGATTATTCAGGATGACCTGCAGCGCAGTGGCTATTTTGATCCTCTGGAACGTAGCGCCATGTTCGAACAGCCAACCCGTGCCGACGAGGTGGAATTTGGCCCTTGGCGATCCCTGGATGTTCGCTATCTGGTGGTCGGGAATGTCGAAGAAACGGCTGATGGATACCGGGTTAGTGCTGCCTTGATGGATATCAGCGGTCAGCGCCAGATGCTTACTGAAAGCGTTACCACCCAACGTAATGGCCTACGTAGTGCCGCTCACTACCTAAGTGACCAGATCTTTGAAGCGATTACCGATATTCGCGGCGCCTTCTCGACACGGATTGCCTATGTCTCCGCCAGTGGCGTGGGTGATAATATGCAGTTTACGCTTTATGTGGCTGATAGCGACGGACGCAATAACCAGGAAGTTCTCAGTTCGGATCAGCCCATCCTGTCGCCCGCATGGTCGCCAGATGGCGAGAAGCTTGCTTACGTCTCCTTTGAGTCCGGGCGTCCAGCCATTTATGTGCAGCAGGTGGCCTCAGGCCAACGTGTCAAACTGACCGACTTTGAAGGAATCAACAGTGCTCCGGCCTGGTCGCCTGAAGGCAGACGCCTGGCTATGTCGCTCTCCAAGGATGGCCAGCCTGAAATCTACATCATGAACCTGGCGGATCGCTCACTAACGCGTATCACCAACAACAGCAGCATTGATACTGAACCTTCATGGGCGCCGGATGGGCGCAGCCTGTTGTTCACTTCGGATCGTAGCGGTGGCCCGCAGATCTACCGCTATTCGCTTGCGAGCCAAGAAACACAGCGGCTTACCTTTACCGGCAATTACAACGCTAGAGGTCGCTTTTCACCTGATGGCGAGGATATCTTTCTGATTCATCGTTCCAGTCGCGGCTATCAGGTAGCGCGACAGGATCTGTCCAGCAATCGACTCGTGGTGCTGAGCGACTCCTCTCAGGATGAATCTCCCAGCGTAGCGCCTAACGGTACTATGGTCATTTTCGCCACCAAGCGAGGAGGCAATGGAGTATTGAGTGCGGTTTCCGCAGATGGTCGATCGTCTTTCCGGCTACCGTCACCTCAAGGTGATGTACGGGAACCTGCCTGGTCACCGTTTATGGATTAATCCATAAATGTTTTCAGCTAACTCAGGTTTCATTTCTTTTACTGTTCAGACAAGGGGTCTGATAATGCAAGTCAAATCACTGGTTCGTTTATTTGCTGTGGCGTTCTCAATCACCATCATCGCGGGCTGCTCCAGTACGGGGGCACTCAGGGGAGTGATGCCTACGGCACCCAGCAAGGTTCAGGTAGCTCTTCCGGTAGCAGCTCGGCCGGTGCTTCGACCACAGGTATCAGCGGTACTGGGCAGTACGGTTCGACATCTGGCAGCAGGTCATCAGCTGGGCAACAGGCAGATTCCAGAATTCCTTCTGCACGTACCATCTACTTTGATTTCGACCGCGACACGATCAAAAGTGAATTTGAATCTGTTGTCATGGCTCACGCCCGTTACCTGCGCGCCAATCCAAGTGCCCAGGTCACTCTTCATGGTCATACTGATGAACGCGGCACCCGTGAGTACAACCTGGCACTGGGTGAACGTCGTGCAAATGCTGTTCAGCGTTTCCTGAATATTCAGGGCGTTTCCAACAGTCAGATGAGCGTGGTGAGCTACGGCGAAGAGCGCCCGGCAGCCCGTGGCAGCGATGAAAGTGCCTACTCCCAGAATCGTCGGGTTGTCTTTGATTATTAAGCGGCCAGTGCTGTTAACCGGCCAGTGAACTAATGTTGAGCAAAGGGCAGTGCTGTCTTGGATACGCGTTGGATCCACAGATCAGTCACTGCCTTTTGTGTTTGAATTAAGGTGGTTTTATGAATCGCAGTCTCGCAATATGGCGCCACAGCCTGTCAGAGCCGAAAAGGCCTGCAGCTCATCATGGTAAAACGCTTTTTGGACTGCCCGCTTGTGCAATGGGGCTGACGTTTTCGCTGAGCCTGATGACTGCTCCGGTAGCGCTTGCCCAGCAGCCCATCGTGCAGGACCTATCGGCGTCATCGACAAGCAGTTTTTATCAGCAGGCGGATACCCAGACAGCGACTGATGGTGCGCTGGTGATGTTTAATCAGGTTCAGGAGCATCAACGGGAAATTCAGGAGTTGCGCGGCCAGATTGAGAAATTACGCTACGAGCTCGAGCAGTTGCGCAATCAGGGCCAACAGCGCTATCTGGATACCGATGACCGTCTGACAGCGTTGGAAAGTAGCGTTTCTACCGATAATGTCGAACAATCTTTGGATGGCGACGTTATACCTGTCAATACTTCTGAGTTGAATAACGCATCTGAAGCTAGCGACGAGGCAGCGGAGGTTTCCACCGAAGAAAACGATACTCCTGTGTCTGACAGGCCTAGCGCCAGCACAACATCTCCAGAAGTACAGGAAGCCTATCAGGCAGCCTTTGCTTTTGTCCAAGCGCGTGAATTCGATGACGCAATTAGTGCTTTTAATGCGTTTGTTGCTGATTACCCGGATACCCGCCTGACGCCCAACGGTTATTATTGGTTAGGTGAGTTGCACGCTGCCAATGACGATCTGGGTGACGCTGAAGTATCATTTGAAAAGGTTATCAATGATTTTGACGGTAACAACAAGGTGGCAGATGCGCTCTACAAGCTTGGCCTTGTGAAAGCCCGCCAGGGAGAAGCCGAGCATAGCCGCGAACTGCTGAACCGGGTACGTGAAGACTTTCCGGAAAGTAGCGCCGCCGGGCTTGCGGGTGATTTTCTGCGCCAGATGCCCGAGTAAAGCCGTTCCGATAAGCTCATTTCAATAACATCGTCTATCTATTCATTTAAAGGAAATGCCATGAGCTGCAAGATTGACTACCAAGCGCCTGCTGATCTTCTGGCAAATCGTATTATTCTGGTTACCGGCGCCGGTGACGGTATCGGCCGAGCAGCCGCTCTTGCTTATGCTCGTCATGGTGCCACCGTCATCTTGCTGGGCAGAACCATCGCTAAACTGGAAAAGGTTTACGATGAAATTGAAGCGGCAGGTGGCCCGCAGCCGGCTATCTTTCCGCTTAATTTTGAGGGCGCCACGCTCAAGGACTATCAGGATATGGCGCAGACGCTGAACACAGAGTTCGGGCGCCTGGATGGCATCTTACACAACGCAGGCTTACTGGGGCGCATCACCCCGTTTGAGCAATATAACCCTGAGCTATGGGCGCAGGTCATGCAGGTCAATATCAATGGCCCCATCTGGATGACCCAGGCACTCTTGCCTTTGACGGAAGCATCTGAGGATGCTTCTATCATCTTTACCTCATCAAGTGTTGGTCGTAAAGGCCGTGCCTATTGGGGCGCTTATTCTGTTTCCAAGTTTGCCACTGAAGGCTTTATGGAAGTGCTCGCAGATGAGCTTGATAACCAGCCTAACGTGCGGGTAAACACCCTCAACCCAGGGGCGACGCTGACCCAGATGCGGCGCACCGCCTACCCAGGCGAAGACCCGGAGACCTTGCGTACGCCGGAAGATATCATGCCCACCTATCTGTGGCTGATGGGCCCTGACAGCACGGGTATCAGCGGTGAAAAATGGGATGCCCAGCCGCCGCGTAGTTAAGATATGAACAGCTAAGATATGAAAAGCTGGGGCTTAAAATATAGGGGTTACAATATAGGTTAATGAGAAATATCAAGATGGCTTCGGCAAGGCGTTGACCAATTCAGCGCAGTCGGCAAACCACACATCTGACGGCCATTTCCGGTAGTCGTCCTGTTCAGCGATATAACCGTAACCCACCGCCACAGCATGCATATTGGCCGCTTTGGCGGCTTCCATATCGCGCAGATGGTCGCCAACATACCAGCAGTCTGCAGGTGCGACGCCCAAGCGGCGAGCAGCTTCCCATAAGGGCTCAGGGGCAGGTTTCTTGACCGCCAGGTCATCTGCACACAACAGGGCACCCGGAGAGAGCGTCAAGGCCTGCAGTAAAGGTTCTGTATAGCGACGTGGCTTGTTGGTCACAATGCCCCAGGGCCTTTTCAGCGTTTCCCATTGATGCAGCCACTCGTCCAGCGGCGAAAAACTCGGCTATGAGTAGCAACCGCCTGCTCGTAGGCATCCAGCAACCACTGCCTTGCCGCACCATGTTCTGGTGCACTGGCCTCCAGCCCCAGTGCCAGAGTGACCAAGGCGCTACCACCGTTGGACACTTCTCTGCGAATAGTCGCAAACGGCAGCGGCGGCAAGCCGTGATGCCCGCGCAGCCGATTGGTTGCATTAGCCAGGTCAGGGGCGGTGTCAACCAGGGTGCCGTCCAAATCAAACAGAATAGCCTTGGGCGTCATGCGTCATCACCTCGACGACAATGCATCATGTAGTTGACCGATACATCATGCGGGTCGAGCCGATAGCGTTTCAGTAGTGGGTTATAGGTCAGGCCGGTTTGCTCGCTGACCTCAAGCTGGCTGGTTCGGCACCAGGTCGCCATTTCCGAAGGGCGAATAAACTTGGCATGTTGATGGGTGCCACGCGGTAGCAAGTGGAGCAGGTACTCGGCGCCTACAATGGCAAAGGCATAGGACTTGGGCGTACGGTTCAGGGTAGAGAAGAAGACGTGCCCGCCCGGGCGTACCAGCTGGCTGCACGCGGCTACTACTGAAGCGGGGTCTGGCACGTGTTCGAGCATTTCCATGCAGGTCACCACATCGAACTCTCCAGGGTGATGGCTGGCAAAGTCTTCGACGGCACACAGCTCATAGTGGATCTCAACGCCGCTTTCCTCTGCATGCAGACGAGCTACATTAAGAGGGGCTTCTCCCATATCAATGCCGGTGACCTCGGCGCCGCGGTGAGCCATGGACTGGCTGAGGATTCCGCCACCACAACCAACATCAAGCACACGTTTTCCAGCCAGCCCGGCGCGCGCGTCAATAAAGTCCAGGCGCAGTGGGTTGATATCATGCAACGGCTTGAATTCACCGGTCTTGTCCCACCAGCGGCTGGCCAGGGCTTCAAATTTTGCCACTTCGGCAGGGTCAACGTTGTTCTGAGAACCCGGTGCGGTACTATCCTGAGGTATTGCTTGCATTTTTAGCTTCCTGCGTCGTTAAACGAGCATGAACCCGTGTGTGGGTGTGTATAGGTGTGTCGTGTATGATAACCATTCTATCTAACCATTCCTGGGTCGTAACGCATAAAAGGACCTTTGTATGATTCGTAAGGTTGTACTTTCCGTAGCAGGCTTTGGCAATCGCTGTTTACCGGCTTCCATGTCAATCCCGAAAGAGATGACTTGTTATACCCGGGAGCCTTGAGCGATGCGGATATTTATCTACGGTAGTGAGCTAAGTGCGGCAACGGCTGCCGCCGCGCTTTCCTGGGTGGGGCATCATGTGCATTGGCTTGCGCATGAATCTGAGCCCTGGGAAAAGCTTGAGCTGGCTGGCTGGATGCACCGTGAACCCCACCTGCTGAAACAGCTTGAGGAGAGCAGGGCAGAAGGCACCCTGACCATCGAGCAACAGGCAGACGCTATTTCTCAAGCGGATGTCATTTGGCTGGCGTTATCTCCTGAACAGCGCAGCGATGCGGCTAGTCTGATCACCCGCGCTTCCGCCAAGGCACCCGCCAGCCTGCTGCTGATCAACAATTCGACCTTTCCCGTTGGGGAAACCGAGCGCCTGCAAGGGCTTTTGCAAGAAAGCCAGCTGGGAGTTGCCCTGCCAGATATGCTGGAAGAAGGCCGCGCATGGCTGACGTTTACACGGCCAACCCGTTGGCTACTCGGCTGCGACGATGCGGAAAGTGAACGCTTGGTCAGGGAATTACTGCGGGCTTTTAACCGTCGCAGTGAAATTTTTCAGAGTATGCCCCGTCGAGCTGCCGAACTTACCAAACTGGCGATTAACGGCATGCTGGCGACACGGATCAGTTTCATGAATGAAATTGCCGGGCTGGCAGATACACTCGGGGTAGATGTTGAGTACGTTCGTCAAGGGATGGGCGCCGATACCCGTATCGGCTTTGAATACCTGTATCCGGGGTGCGGTTTTGGTGGCCCCAACTTTTCACGCGATCTGATGCGCTTGGCGGATGTCCAGTTTTCCAGCGGCCGGGCATCGGCATTGCTTGAACAGGTCATGGATATCAACGAAAACAAGAAAGAAACCCTGTTTCGCAAGCTGTGGGCGCATTTCGATGGCAACCTCCAGGGTAAGACCATCGCTATCTGGGGCGCGGCATTCAAGCCGGGCACAGCACGCATTGACCAGGCGCCGGTATTGACGCTACTGGAGTCACTCTGGGCACAGGGCGTCAAGGTGCAACTGCATGACCCGGCGGCCATTCCTGCTCTGCTGGACGCCGTTGGTGAACGTGCCGACCTGACCACCTTTGAGGATGACCCCTACCTGGCTTGCGAGCAGGCTGATGCCCTGATGCTGGTAACCGAGTGGAAAGCCTACTGGAATCCTGACTGGCAGAAACTGCACCAACTGCTCAACGCCAAACTGATACTGGACGGACGAAACATCTATGATCCAGCATTTGTGGCAAGCTGTGGCCTAGACTATCGAGGTATCGGCCGCCGCGCCGACGTCATCGCCCATTGAGGAGAACCCATGTCTGAATCCGCTGCGTCAAGACGTATTGTCCCTGATGTTGAGCAAAGCGTCAGTGCACAACATCTGCGCTACCGGAAGGGCCCTGCCATCTGGCCGATCTGGCTGGCCCTGGTGGCCATATCAGCACTGCTCGCCGCTGCCGCCGCAGGGCTCTGGTATGAACGCGAACGCCTGCTTGATGAGGTAAATGGGCTTAGCGGCGAGGTCTCCAATATGCATGCTCGGCTGGATTCTGGTGATACTCAGGTAGAGGAGACCATTACGCTACTGCAAGCTCAGATGAGCACCCTGTTTCAGGAGCAGGATCAGTTGGGGATGGCATTGAACGATACACGTAGCGAGCTTTTCAGTTTGATACCTGCCAGCGAGGATACCGTATCGGCAGAGACCCTGGATAAGCTGATGGAACAAATCAGCTCCCAGCAGGAAGCAGCCGCTGAACGTGATCGCCAGTTGTCGGAACTTGACACTTCCCTTGAAGCACTTGAACAGGCCAGCACCCAGGCTCGGCAAGAACTGGTAGATGAAATAGCCAGCCTGATAACACAACTTGAACGTCAGGAATCTGGCCTGTTGGCAAACATAGAAGCGCTGAGAGCAGAGCAACAAGTCCTGCAGAATCGTGTACAGGATCTGGAAGAGGCTAATATCGTCAGTTCTTCAGAGGTGACAAATCAAATTGCCGCGGCACAACAAACCTGGCAGGAGGAACTGAATGCTCTGGAAAGTGATCTACGTCAGATCAGGCAAGCGCAATTGGCCTTCAGCGCTCAGTTGGAAATGCTCAGATGACAACCGGCTGAGCCATTTAGCTAGGAAACGAATCCATGGATAATTCTTGCCGAGGAAAGGCAATCAAGCGATTACTGACGGGCAGTGTGTTATCGCTGGTATGCGTCTCATCTTCACTATGGGCGTTTGAGGTTAACGTCGAAGGGGTTGAGGAGGAGGTCAGCGACAACATCAATGCTTATATCAAGGCGCTCAAGGTGAATGAGTTTTCCGAAGTGCGCCTGGAAGGCGAAATTCGCAGACGCGTTGCTGAAGCCATGCGGCCTTTCGGGTATTACGAGCCTGATATCAACTTGACGCTGGAAGATGGCAAAAGCGGCGTTAACATACAGATTGATCCCGGTCAGCCGGTGACGATTGAAGTCTTATCTCTCGAGCTTAATGGCGACGCCAGTGAGGATGCTCCCTTTGTCAGGGCTGTCGAGGATTTCCCGCTAGAGCAGGGAGATGTGCTGCGCCATAGCCCTTGGGATAGCCTACGCGACCGGCTATCGACTCTGGCTCTGGAGCGTGGCTACTTCAACTGGCAGTTTGCGGATAGACGCATGGAAGTAAGGCCCTACTTGAACAGTGCGCGCCTTTATATGGATTTCGATAGCGGGCGGCGCTACCGCTTTGGTGATATCCATACAAGGGGAAGCCACATAGAGCCTGAGCGCCTTGAAAAAATGCGGCCCTTTGAGTTGAACGAGCCATACCTTGCCGAATCAATCGCCGAATACAATCAGCGCCTGTCAGAAACTGGCTGGTTCAAAGCCGTTACTGTACGCCCACGCTTAGCTGATCCGGCAGAACTGATGACAGTGACACCGACGGAACAATCCGCTTCCATGTGGTGGCAGGAAGCGACTGGGCGTGAAATAGCCGATAGCTCACCGTTAATTGAAAATATCAGCCTGGATGCCATGCGCAGCGCCCTGAACGTCAGTCCTTCGGACAATGTCTCAATGCCCATTGATATCAGCGTTGAACCCGCTGATCGCCACCAGTTCGAGGTGGGTGTCGGATTTGCTACGGATGTCGGGCCGCGGATGAGCTTTTCCTGGCAGCAGCCCTGGGTCAACCGCTTTGGCCATAGCCTTGACAACGACCTGTATATTTCGGCACCTGAACAGCGATTCTCCGGTGAATACACTATTCCACTGGATGACCCCCTCAAAGATAGCTATCAGCTGCAATACGGTATCAAGCATCAAGACGATAATGACACCCGTACCCTGGAAGGTTCCCTGCAGATTGCCAGACGCTGGAAATTCGATAACGACTGGGAGCAATCTGTCTATGTACGCACCACTTACGAAGATTTCACCCAAGGTGGGGAATCAGACAAGGTCTGGTTACTTTATCCCGGTGTGCAATGGACGCGTATCCGCACCCGTGAACAGCGCTTTCCCGTCTGGGGTGATCGCCAGAAACTGTCGATCGAGTACTCAGATACGTTCTGGGGGTCTGATGCCCAATTCCTGCGGGTCAACGGCGATACCCAGTGGATCCGCATGATCGGTAACGACAACCGTTTTGTCGGTGGCCTGGGTATCGGCGCTATTGAAACGGATGACTTTGATCGTATCCCCCATCCTTGCGCTTTTTTGCGGGCGGAGACCGCAGCGTACGGGGTTACTCCTATGAAAGCCTTTCACCGCGCAATGCCGAAGGGCGGCTGCGCGGCGGACAACAGCTGCTGACAGCCAGCCTTGAATATCAACGCAGAGTGACAGGCAACTGGTGGGGGCGGCGTTTGCTGATACCGGCGATGCCTTCGACAATTGGGGCCCTGACAGCCTGAAGACCGGCGCCGGACTCGGCGTACGCTGGGTCTCGCCGGTTGGGCCCATTCGTCTTGATGTCGCCCATCCCTTTGATCACGAAGACGATTGGCGATTGCATTTCTCTATCGGGCCTGAGTTCTAGGAGTTGCCTGTGTCTCAAGATAAACAGACCGTGATCAAACGGCATTATTTTTCAGCCCGAAAACGCCTGTGGCTGCTGGTCTGGAGCCTTATACGCCTGGTGATTGTACTGCCTATCTGGCTGATGTCACTGGTGTTGGTAGTCCTTGGCTGGGTACTGTCCCCTTGGGGAACCAGTGTGCTTCTGGATCAGGCAGAACAGCGCAACTGGGTTCAGCTGGAAGGCCATCAGGGTAGCCTGCTTGAACACCTCAAACTGGAAGGCTTTGGCCTGGATGTGGCGGGAGTTTCTCTCTCATTGGGCGAATTTGAACTGGCTTGGGCAGAGGATTGCGTGCTTTCCGGCCGTCTGTGCATTGATACACTGAGATTGGTCGATGCTACAGTTCGCCTGCCGGCTAGCAGCGACAAACCTGAAGAGGAGCGGCAGGACTCGGCGCCGCTGGAAGAAATTCGCCTGCCTTTCCCAGTTGAGCTGCGCGAGCTGGTGTTGGAAAACATAGATGTACGCCTTGGCGATGGCACCCGAATCCGCTGGGAAAGCTTTACCTCTGCCATCAGCGCAGAAGAGACCCTTATCAGTATTGCGCCCACCCACCTGGAGCGCCCTCAGGTCTATTTGCCCCCAAGTCCGGGTGTTTTGCTGGCAGGCTCACAGGACTCGCCGCTTTCCAGTGCGGCCATTGATGCCGCCATTGAATTGCAAGATCCGCTTGAACCTGTCAGCGAGGTTTCGCCCGCAGAGGACATCGCCAACCGCGAGCCGCTTGAGTTACCTGCTATCAGCCTGCCAATCAGCCTGGAGCTACCTGCGTTCAGCGTGAATGAATTCACGCTTTCAGGAGTTACCGAATACACAGTGAACAGCCTGCAACTGGGACTGACAGCCAAGGGTAGCCAAATTAACTTAACCCAATTTGATGTCACGACGCCTGATGCCTCAGCGCAGCTGAGTGCCGAGGTGGAGCTGCAGGAAAACTACCCGCTGAATGCCCAGCTGGATGCTCAACTCTTACTGCCGGAGATAATGCCCGAACTGGCCGGTGAGGAGATTTCCCTACGGCTGGACGGCAACCTGAATGATCTGAACGCAACGCTCAACGCCCAAGGGCCAATTGCGGCGAACCTGACCGCCAATCTGGATGCCCTGGCGCCGACCCTGCCTTTCCAGATAACGCTGGACAGCAATCAGCTGCGTTGGCCGTTAACCTCACCGGCTGCTACACAGGACAGTGAGTCAGCGGATGAGCCTTATGTGCTTGAAGGGCTGACCTTGACCGCCGAAGGTGATCTTGAAGACTACCAGCTTGATCTTCAGGTTGACGCTCAAGGCCCCCAGGTACCGCCCAGCCGATTGGCATTGAACGGCCAGGGGAACCTGAGCACGTTTAATTGGGCGCCACTGACCCTAAACGTAAATGGCAGCCAGATATCCAGCAGGGGCAATGTCTCCTGGCAGGATGGTTTGGGCGTTGATGCGATTGTTGAGCTGTCCAATCTCAACCCCAATGACCTTGCGCCATCGGTTGAAGGGCAGCTGAATGGGCTTTTGGATGTCTCTGTGCGCCAGCAGGGCGAGCTATGGACAGTGGCACTGCCTGTGCTCGATATCAACGGTGAGTTGCAGGGCTATCCACTCAATCTGAAGGCAGCCCTCAACGCAGACAGTACGCTTAACGTAGATCTTCAGCAGCTGGACTTTGCTCAGGGTGAAAACCGGCTCAATGCCAGCGGCCAGATCAGCCCGGAAAACATGAATCTGGACGCCACTATTGATATGCGTGGCCTGCAAACCCTGGCCCCCGGGTTACAAGGCGCGCTAACCGGGCAGATTCAGGCACGGGGAAGCCTGGAGCAGCCGCAACTTGCCGCCAATCTTGAGGGCCAAGGGCTGCAGTTTGGCGAAAATCGTCTGGATGCCCTACAGCTGGATGCGGATGTCAGTGGTATTGAAGATCCGCAGCTGGATATCCGCCTGGCAATAGCTAATGCTATTGCTGGTGGGCAAGCATTTGAAAATATCGCGCTTTCACTGGATGGCAGGCTTTCTGAACATAATCTTTCGCTGGAGGTGGCAGGGGGCGCAGATAATGAACTGCTTGAAAGTGTCACTCTGGCGCTTGATGGCCAGTTTGATCAGCCGGGGCAGCGCTACCAGGCTACGCTGTTACCGCTTGAGGTGGTTTCAGCGTTCGGCACGATAAGTCTTGAAGCCCCTCTGGATCTTGGTTATCGCCTGGATAGTGGTGAAGCCCGTCTATCAAGGTTTTGCTTGCGCCGCGAGGAAGGCGGCGTTATCTGTTCCGAGGAGGCTATTAATGCCTCTGCCGATGCGGGTAACGCTGTCTTGTCTGTCAGCGAAGTGCCTATGCAGATGTTGGCTCCTTTCCTACCTGAGGGCTGGTCGCTACAAGGTGATACCACCGCTGATATGGCGGCTTCCTGGCGACAGGGCGGTGCCCGCTGGCAGGCCAATCTGGGGCTGGACAGCAGCTTGGAGATCACCGCGCTGAATGACTTTGGCCAGCCAGTAACCCTACCGCGCCTGAGCCTTGAAACCCGCATAGAAGCTAATCCACAGCAGGTGGATGCCAATGCCACTCTGGCGCTGGGCAATACCGGTGATATCAACCTCGATCTGGCCATTACAGATCCACTCGGCGCCGCAGGTCTCGACGGTGATCTAAGGGTCGTAGGCGTTCGCCTGAACCCATACCGCGAGATGGTGGTTGGGCTTGACACCATGGAAGGGCAGTTAGACGGTAATGTCAGCATCAGCGGTTCTGTGGCACAACCGGATCTTCAAGGCCAGTTAAGCCTCAATCAGCTACAGGTCGCCGGCGCCGACCTGCCCATTGTCATTCCCGATGGGGAGATCAACGTCGATTTCGACGGTGACTCAGGCCGGATTGACGGTTTTGTGGATGCCGAACGTGGACGTCTGAATATTCAGGGCGAGGCCGTCTGGCCCGGAGATGATGACTGGGGCATTGGCATTGACCTGAAGGCAACAGAGAACCCATTATTGGTGTCCTTGCCACAGTTTGGCCGCCTGGAAGCCGCACCGGATATTCGCATTCGCGTTGCCCCCGATCGCTTGCAGGTGCGGGGCGATGTCAACGTGCCCTGGGCGCGTCTGGAGGCAGGCGAGCTGCCTGCTTCGGTGATGGGGCCCAGTAGCGACGAGATCATTATAACCGAGCGCGACGATCAAGAAGCCGAACAGTTGGCCGCGCAACGGTCTGAAAATGGTGGGCCAAGCGCTGCAGAAAGCCTTGAGCAGGGCGGAATGGCTATGGATGTACAGATCAATATCAACCTTGGCGAAGACATGCAACTCTCCGCTTATGGGCTGAATTCACGCCTTCAGGGTACCCTTGAAGTCGACCAGAATAGCGGCGGTTTACAGCTGTTTGGCGATGTCAATCTGGCGGATGGCCGTTTTAAATCCTTTGGTCAGGATCTGCTTATCCGGCGTGGCGCCATTCTTTTCAGTGGCCCGCCGGGGGCGCCATCACTTGATTTTGAAGCAATCCGTAATCCCGACGTCACTCAGGACGATGTCATTGTCGGGGTTAGGGTAACCGGACTGGCGGAATCACCCAACCTTGCCATTTTTTCCAATCCGGCTATGAATGAAACCCGTGCGCTTTCCTACCTGTTGCGCGGTAGGGCGCCGGACGAATCTGGCAGTGGTTTTAGCAGTGCAATGACCACTGCGCTGATCAGTATGTCGTTAGGCCGCACAGGAGGTGCTGTCGGTTCTATCGGTCAGGCCTTTGGCATTGATGACCTGCGTCTGGATACCGCAGGCGCCGGCGACAATAGTCAGGTAGCGTTAAGTGGCCAGCTAACCGATGACATCAGCATCAGCTATGGCGTTGGTATCTTTACCCCAATAGCAGAACTTACCCTGCGCTACACCTTATGGCGTGACCTGTATCTGCAGGCTGTTTCGGGTGCCAATCAGGCGGTTGACCTGATCTACCAATTCAGTCGCAGTGGTAACCCTTCAACGTTTCAAGCGAGGTAAGACATGAGCTTTTTTGATCGTATACCGACCGGGCGGGATACGCCTATTAAAACCAGTGAGCATCATGCCATCAGCGGTGAAGCCCTGAAGCCAGTATATCGCGAAGGCTATGCCACTCTGGTCGTCGGCATGGGATGTTTCTGGGGCGTGGAGCGCCTGTTCTGGCCAGTGTCGGGGGTTCTAGTCACTGCGGCAGGCTATGCAGGCGGTAAAACGCCTAACCCAAGTTATGAAGAAGTCTGCACTGGGCAGACTGAACACGCGGAAGTGGTACTGATCATTTATGACCCGGCCGAGGTTAACCTGACCTTGCTGTTAACCATATTCTGGGAAAATCATGACCCCACCCAGCTGAACCGCCAGGGGAACGATATTGGTTCCCAGTACCGCTCAGCACTCTACACAACCAATGACGAACAACTTGAAGCAGCCCGGCACAGCGCCGACCTTTTTCAGCAGCAGCTGGATAAAGCCGGACGAGGGCAGATCACCACGGAAATAAAACCGCTGGATACGTTCTACTACGCCGAAGCTTACCACCAGCAATATCTGCACAAGAACCCGGGTGGCTACTGTGGCCTGAAAGGCACCGGTGTCAGTTGCCCGCTGGTTTAAAGACGTTATTTTCGACGAGGACATACGATTAACATGAGAAGCTTATGCTTATCACCAGGGCATATCACCCTACTTGCCTGCACAGCTGTCATAATGGCTTTCTCACTGGGTGCTGTCTCGTCTCAGGCCAGCGCAGATGAGCGCTGGTCATCGCCGCCCGCCAGCGCTGACGATACTCCTTTCGCTGATCAACGTGAGGCAGTGATCTGGCGTCAGGATACCTTCAAGGAAACCGAAACCCTGGTACGCCAACTGCGATTTGATATCGTCAATCAGCGTGATCTATCTGCCGCTGGGCCACGCATTGAAACCCTTAGGCAAATAGTTAACGCTGATAATATGCTGCCCGCATTTATTGAAGGCAGTCACGGTCCCGGGTCTGATGCCAGGCCGGAAATCTGGAAAGAGTGGGATCGCTACCGCGAAGGCTTTGACCGCCTGGATGGCGAAATCGCCACCCTGATGGAGGCTGTCAAAAATGACGATTTAAGGGCGGCCGCCAAGAGACTGTCCGAAGTTGGAGCAAGTTGCAAAAGCTGCCACCGTGGCTATCGCTACTGATTGATGCTTGGAGGCTAGGGCGCCATCTTGATTAGTCGCCTGCTTCAAGGCGGTCAATCCGATAAAGGGTCTCGACCTGGGATAAGTCAGATACTGTGCAGTGAAGATCCTTCACCAGCCCATCCTCAAGCCCATATACCCAACCGTGCACGGATATCTGCTCACCCCGCTGCCAGGCACGTTGCAGGATTTTGGTGCGGCAAAGGCTGTTAACCTGGGCTTTGACATTCAGTTCGCACATGGTGTCGATCTGTTGACTTAGAGACAAATGCTGCATTGAGTCACAGTGCTGATTATAAAGTTCGCGTACCGAGTGCAACCAGAAATCGACCATGCCGCATTCACCACCGGTGACTGCGGCCTTGATGCCGCCGCAGCCATAATGGCCAACAATCATGATGTGCTTCACCTTAAGCACATCAACGGCAAACTGAACCACAGACAGGGCGTTCATATCAGTATGATGAAGCAGGTTGGCAACATTACGGTGGACAAAGACTTCGCCAGGGGGAAGGGCAATAATCTGGTTCGCCGGAACCCGGCTGTCGGAGCAGCCAATCCACAGATAATCGGGATTTTGCTGCCGCGACAGGCGGGCAAAGTAGTCCGGATCTTCCTTGCACATTCGCTCAGCCCAGGCGCGATTATTGGCTAACAGTTTATTAATGGAATCTGACATCTAGGTTCTCGTTGGCGAAGAAGCAGTCATATACAGAAAATGATTAGCGTTTTAACCTTTTTATCTTTAACCCTAGCTTATCACGAGGTCAACCATTGCCTTGATGAAAAGTGGGGAGACAACTTCCTTAACGTACTGATATTGAATGAAAGGAGCACAGCATGACGAAAAACGCCGCTTATGAATACGATCTCTTTGTTATTGGCGCTGGGTCTGGCGGTGTACGTGCCGCCAGAATGGCAGCGGCAGAAGGCGCCAAGGTCGGGATAGCGGAAAACCGTTATCTGGGTGGCACCTGCGTCAATGTGGGCTGTGTACCTAAAAAGCTGTATTCCTACGCTGCGCACTTTCACGACAGCTTTGATGATGCAGCTGGTTTTGGCTGGCAATTACCCGGCCCAGCCATCTTTGACTGGGCAACCCTGAGGGAAAACAAGAAAGGCGAGATCAAGCGCCTGAACGGTATCTACCATCGCTTGCTCGAAGGCGCTAATGTATCGCTCTACAATGCCCATGCCAGTTGCAGAGATGCCCATACTGTCATTCTGCATAACGATGAAGGCGAGCATCAGATCACCGCACAGCGGATTCTGGTAGCTACCGGTGGCTGGCCGTGGCTGCCGGATTTCCCGGGTAGCGAGCATATGCTCAGCTCCAACCAGATTTTTGATTTGGAACACTTCCCCAAGCGTTTTTTGACCCTGGGCGGTGGGTATATTTCGGTTGAATTTGCCAGCATCTTCAATGGTCTTGGCAGTGATACCCATCTTATCTATCGGGGCGACCTGTTTCTGCGCGGCTTTGATCAGGAAGTGCGTGAATTTACCCGCGATGAAATGTCTCGCAAGGGTGTTAACCTACATTTTAATGTCAATATTGCCCAAATCGACAAAGTGACCGGAGATACTGGCAAGGATGAATATCGGGTGACACTGACTGACGGCCAGGTAATGCACGTGGATGCCGTATTGGCGGCCACCGGGCGCCACGCCAATATTGAAGGGTTAGGGCTGGATACGCTGGGCATTCGCCTGGATGCGCAAGGCAAGGTGCCTGTCAATGAGCGCTTTGAAACCAGCGTGCCCTCGATACTCGCTCTGGGCGACCTGATTGCTGGCCCAGAACTGACGCCGGTTGCATTGGCTGAAGCCATGCAGTTGGTGGATGTCCATTTCCGTAACGCTGATGCGAAACCGATGGATTACGCCAATATTCCCACTGCTGTGTTCTGCCATCCTAATATAGGAACGGTGGGCCTATCAGAAGAAGAGGCCAGAGAAAAAGGCAATATCCGCGTCTACCAGGCTGATTTTCGTGCCATGAAGCACACCCTGTCAGGTAGTCAGGAACGCACCTTGATGAAGCTGATTGTTGATGATGCAACAGACGTAGTGCTCGGCGCGCATATGGTAGGAGACGATGCGGGAGAAATTATCCAAGGCATAGCGATTGCGGTCAGGGCTGGCCTTACCAAGGCTGACTTTGATCGCACCGTTGGCATTCACCCGACAGGCGCTGAAGAATTTGTCACTATGCGCAGCGTAACCCGTCGCTAACGGTTGCTAGTTAGCTACTGATAGAGGTTTTAGGCGCTTTTTATAATTTTCCGTTATGGTTTGGCCGCATCAACTGCCTGATTGTTTGATGTGGTCATAATTAACCGTTATAGTATTTATACATAGTTTTTAATATAGTGATTAATAGACCCTGATCAACTAGGGTAATTATCATTCAAGCTACTAAACAAACAGCGTAGCCTTAACAAAATCGCAGAAGCGAAGCATAACCATGACAACGCCGATACCGCCTTTTACACCCTCTGCTGACCTGATTCGTCCCACTGTTGCGGATGCTGTGGTGGGGCATGCAGAGACGCCCTTGTTTATTCGCAAGCCAAATGCTGACGACGGCTGGGGAGTATACGAGTTAATCAAGTCCTGTCCGCCCCTCGATGTCAATTCTGCCTATGCCTATCTGCTATTGGCTACGCAGTTCCGTGATACCTGTGCCGTGGCCATCAATGAGGAACGCGAAGTGGTTGGTTTTGTCTCTGGGTACGTCAAGGATAATGCCCCGGATACGTATTTCCTCTGGCAGGTGGCTGTGGGGGAGAAGGCGCGCGGCACGGGCTTGGCCCGTCGTCTGGTTGAAGCCATTATGACACGCCCTGAGCTTCAGGGCGTTCATCACCTTGAGACTACCATCACACCAGACAATCAGGCTTCATGGGGGCTATTTCGGCGGCTTGCAGCACGCTGGCATGCACCGTTGAACAGCCGTGAGTATTTTTCTACCGAACAGCTCGGGGGCGAGCATGACCCTGAGAATCTGGTCAGGATTGGTCCTTTCCAGACAGAAACTATTACGGGTTAGGGCCTGTTAACATACTATTTTATTGACGCTATCAATGGCTGTACTGATAAGGAAACTATTATGATCGTTCGCAATATTGAAGAAGCGCGCCAGACAGATCGTCTTGTCAAAGCTGAAAATGGCAACTGGGATAGCACGCGCCTGGTGTTAGCCGCTGATGGTGGTGATTTTTCCTTCCACATCACGCGTATCTACGAAGGCACTGAAACACATATCCACTACAAACATCATTTCGAATCCGTGTATTGCATTGAAGGAGAAGGGGAAGTCGAAACGCTGGCAGACGGCAAGATCTGGCCAATCAAGCCGGGCGATATCTACGTCCTTGATCAGCATGACGAGCATCTGTTGCGGGCCCACAAGACCATGCATCTGGCCTGCGTTTTCACGCCGCCGATTACCGGCACTGAAGTACACCGTGAAGATGGCTCCTATGCACCCGCCGATGAGTGATCATGCATAGCTGACCGATAAAAGCCCGCCAAAATTAGCTTTTGGCGGGTCTTTTGCTTAGCGCTTTTCAAATACCAGAGTGATTTCACCCAGCGTCAGACCAAATTTACGCATAGCGGTACGATTGATCAGTTTTCCATCGGGTTGCAGGTACATCCAGTCGTCCATAGTAAAGGTCAAGGTCCGACCACTGACTTCAAGATCCAATGGGTAGCGCATGTGAAAGGCATTACCGTATTGCTTAGCTTCTACGTTGCCTTCTACATCATTGGCTGAGCCATTCCAGTTGTGCTCGTCAATTCGTTCGAATGTCCATACCCGTCGATCGGTTTCACCGTTGGCAAACACAAAGGCTTCATCCAACACCAGGGTATCGCCATCGTAAGTCCCTTGGATATCAACGGTAAATTGGCGCTGAATTTCACCGCTGTAGTCCTGCACGATTCCCCAGGCGCGGGTGTCGCCTTCAAAGTAGTCGGCGATATCCAGGGTGGGCGTGTTTTCTGCATATTGTTTGATATCAACACTGGTGCAACCGGTTAACAGCGCGATTGCCAGCGCCAACACGCTCCAACGCCAAAAACGGTTTAACTGGGCCATGGGATTCTCCTGATGACAGCCGAGAGGAAATGTTTCAAAACCATACACTGTACAGGAGTTGTCGAGCAATGCTTTACCTGAGTGATGTTTATAAATGGATCACTCATTAGTTCGCATAATGTATATTATGTTAAATAGTATAGTGTGATCTACTATTTGTTCATAATATAATCATGATGTCGTTGGACAAGCTTGCTATCGACTCCTTATCATTCCTTATTCGTTGATCAAGGATATCGTCTACTATGCGCAAAGGTTGTTCATGGATGGCCGTTTTACCTACCTCCAGCTACAGACGTGCCCCCGTCTCTTGCTGGGAACTCTGCTAGCGGCCCTGCTAACCGGGTGTTCCGCTTTTATACCTGAGCAATCTCAGGACGACACGCCCAAGCCGCTGAGTACAGAAGCGTTTGAGCAGCGGATTGATGAGTTGGCATTATCCCTTCAATCACAATGTGATACTTCTGCGCTATTAGACAGCCAGCAGCGCCAGGCGCAGCGTATGACGGCTGATGTGCGTGAAATTGGCAGTTTGCTAAGACGACTCAACAATAACGTGGATGATTTGGTACTGGCGGCGCCGCAAACAACTGCGCCGGGCGCTCAACAAGTAAGCGTCGGCGAAGCATGCCG